>CAVWNF010000003.1:0-2479855 GCA_963756365.1 uncultured Actinomycetes bacterium | reverse complement strand
CGCCGATCGCGGTGGTGACCTTTCCGCCGGTGCCGAAGGTGCTGTCGAGGGTGCCATCTGCGTTGTAGCGGGCGAGGGCGAAGTCATAGTCCGAGCCGTTGAGGCTATTCCCTGCTGCCACGATCTTTCCGTCCGGCTGGAGCGCCACGGAGGACGCGGAGTCCGCACCCAAGCCGATCGCAGTTGTGACCTTCCCGTCGGTACCGAACGTTGGGTCGAGGTCTCCTGGGGCTGCAAAGGCCCGGGTCGGGACGGCCAGCAAGAGGCAAACGACCAGCGGCACCAGCAAGAACGGTGTTCTAAACCCCCGCGCACGAACCATCGCATCGCTGAACATGGCAACTCCCTCGTCTCGAGCGTGGGGTCACGAAACGAGCTTCGATCGAGCCCCCCTCAACACGCCTGAGATTATGCGGCCGACAGAGCCGGGGCAACGGGGTTCACTAAAAACCTAGGGACTACTCCGGGCGCCTCGCCGGGCGCCCCGTCGGCAGGTACACGAATCCCTTCTCGGCCATCGTTTGCGGGTCGAAGAGGTTCCGCGCGTCGACAACGACCGGAGACGCCATCGCATCGCGCATGCGATCGAGATCGAGACTCTTGAAGTCGTCCCACTCGGTGGCGAGAACGACGCAGTGGGCATCTCGAACGCAGTCGTAGGGATCGTCAGCGACCTCGACCTCCATCCCGAGTGTCCTCACGACGCTCGTTCGCCATCGGGTCGTAGCCGGAGACGCTCCTGCCGGCGCTCGCGAGCTCGGTCGCGAGACGAAGGGCGGGCGAGTTGCGGACGTCGTCGGTCCCCGGCTTGAACGCGAGCCCGAGGATCGCCACGCGGTCGCCGCCAGATTCGGACAGAGCACTCTCGACGCGAGCAAGGGTCGCAGCGAGGGCCTGATCGTTGAGGTCGGTGATCTGATCGAGCAGGGCGAAGTCGTAGCCGAACCCGGACGAGGCCGCCGAGAACGCCAAGATGTCCTTGGAGAAACAGAACCCGCCATAACCCAGGCCCGCGTTGAGGAACGAGGCGCCGATCCGAGGGTCAAGCCCCATCGTCTCGGAGATCCGAACGACATCGGCGCCGGCCGCCTCGCTCACGCGCGCCATTCCGTTGATGAACGAGATCTTGAGGGCGAGGAACGCGTTGCAGGCGAGCTTCGCCAGTTCCGCGGTCGCGACATCGGACTCGATGTAAGGGATGCCCCGGGTAACCAGCGGCTCGTAGATCGTCGCCATTATCCGGTGAGCTGAGTCGGACTCGGCTCCGACGAGGATCCGGGATGGTGCCATCGAATCCTCGATCGCCCTGCCCTCCCTCAGGAACTCGGGGTTGGCCACGATCTCGACCTTCGCGGCCGGGCTCGCAGCGGCAACGATCTTCTCGAGGTTCGCCCCGGTGCCGGGTGGAACCGTCGATTTCTCGACCACCAGAACGTCCGATGTAGCGGTCGCGCAGATCGCCGACACCACATCCTCGAGAGCACCGACGTCGATCGTCCCGGCGTCCGACAACGGCGTCCCGACGCAGACGAACACAGCCGCAGTGTCCCCGAGGGCACCACCGAGGTCGGCCTCGAACCGCAGGCGTCCCGCAGCGCTCTGCTCGGCCATGAGGTCATCGAGACCCGGCTCGTAGAACGGCGCCATGCCCGTCGGCGAGCGACGCGATCAGGCCACGGTCGAGGTCGTGGACCCAGACCTCATGACCGATCGCGGCCAGCGATACCGCCGTGGGCAAGCCGACATGGCCCGCTCCAACGACACCTAGCTTCATCGTCCGTACAACTCCCTTGGGTGGCCTGTAGAGCGCGTGTAGAACCGTAACCGCTAGAGCGCGAGGTCGAGTTGGCGCATGGCGGGATCGGCGGGCTCAGGTTCCAGGGCCGCGTAGCCGGGGACCTCGTGGTGAGGGGTGTCGAGGTAGACCTTGGCCTCGGGTTTCCCCTTGAAGCGGCCGTGGCTCCAGCGGATCTCGACGTGGCCCTCGACGGTCAGATCGGTCCCATCCGCTCGGCGGTGGACCGACGCCGCCCACCGGACGACTGGCTGCCCAGCGGAGCCGTCGCCCCAGACGTGGAAGTCCTTGAGCGAATAGTCCTGGCGCCAGTCCCACGGGGTGTAGATGCGCAGGCGCAGCACGCCGGCCGGTGAGGTGCCGAGCACGAAATAGGGGGCTCCCGAGAAGCGGAGAAGGCGCCACAGCATCTCCTCTTTCGCCTGGGGTTCAGTCAGGCCCGCCCGCCACCGCACGGCGGAGGCCTCGGCGACCTCGGTGCAGAACCGGATATAGGTCTCATAGACCTCCTCTGGCCACCTACCCGACAGCCGCTCCTTCAGGGTCAGCCTGTGCGGACGCTCCAGGTCGGCGAGGTCCGTGGGGAGGTCGATGGGCGCTAGAGCGGCTCTGACGTCGGCGTATAGCCGCTGATAGGACACGGGAGCGACCTCCCGGTACCAATCGGGTACCGGCCCCCGCCGATCGACGAGGTTCCGATCGAACAGGTAAGCGGGGGCGACGTTCATGAGGATCCGAGACAGGTACTTGCACGAGATCAGATAGACGTGATCGATCCGTAGATCGGCCGGCACGAGGTCGTATCCGGGGGTTCGGTGGAACCCCTTCCATTCGATGAGGACTGGGCGTCTCCCGCGGAGGCCGGCGGCTGATCCAAGGAAGGCGAGACCGTTCGACCATGCGCGCTGGAACTCGTCATCCATCGAGCCATCCCGGAAGACCTCGTCGAGTTGGTCCCACTGATCGGTGCCGACGTTCTGCAACTCATCGAGGGCGCGCGGCGAGCGCATCCTGGAGACTCGGGTACCCGAGGGTGGCAAGTCCCGTGACGATCTCGGTGACCTCTGTCCGCGCGGTTGGCATCGTGGATCAGGCTAGCAGCAGGCCACCTGGCGACCCCGGCGCGCTACGGCGCGGCCGGGCAGTTCTCGTCGTCGTAGTCGGCGTTCTCCATCTGTCGGCGGGCCTCGCCGTCCTTGTTGATCGACATCGAGGCGACCCAGCACGAGTACTCGGCGGTGCCCTGCTCCTCGTCGATCTGGGCGGCGGTGAATGACTCCTCGCTCGAGTACCCGAAGCACGAGACCGAGTCGTAGGCATCGAGATAGTGCTCGACGCACGCGGTCAGTGGCCCGGGGCCTTCCGCCAACGACTCATCAACGAAGAATGCGAAGACGTTCTGGGAGCCGTCCACCTCCTTCTCGACGGTCACACGAACCTGTGCCTCGAATCCGGTCTCGGTCGGGGACGGGGTCGCATCGGGTGACTCGGAGGACTCGGAGGCCCCGGGAGAGGGAGCTGCGTTCTCCGGTTCCGAGGAGCTACAGGCCCCGAGCAGCAGGGTCGCTGCGGCAAGGACCGCGAGCGGTCGAGCCGATCTCTTTACAGTGGACGTCAACAAACCAAACACCTCATTCTCGTGGGGGAGATACGAACCTACAGGGTCCGTCATTACCCATCTCGCGGGACCTGACCCACCTCACAGGCGGTGGATCGAGCCGCCCGTCCGCCCAAGGGCGTTGGCGCAGTCGAGAACCTCAACAGATCCAGCCGCTACGAGGTCCCAATCGACACCATCCTGGCGAACGAACACGACGACGAGGTCGTGGCCCCCAAGCGTTGCCTCCGAGAGGTCCACCGATTCGGCCTCGTCTCCACCCAGAACCGCCTGCGGGACGAGAGGGTCGTGATACGAGACTGCGGCGCCAAGTTCGACGAACCGGTCGAGGATCCGTAGCCCGGGAGACTCGCGAGTGTCCTCGGTGCCGCCCTTGTATGCCACTCCGATCCCCAAGATGCGCGAGTCATCGATGCTCTTCCCTCGGGCATCCAACAGACCACGGGCGCGATCGATCACGAAACGAGGCATCTCGTCGTTGATCGTGTTGGCCAACTCGACGAAACGGATCTCGTGGTCCCGCACCTGCTTCACGCGCCACGACAGATAGGTCGGATCCAAGGGGATGCAGTGGCCGCCCCAGCCGGGGCTCGGCCAGAAGGGGAGGAACCCGAACGGTTTGGTCGCCGCCGCGGAGATCGCCTCCCAGATATCGACACCCATGTCGTGCGAGTACTGGGCGAGCTCGTTGATCAGTGCGATGTTCACGTGCCGGAAGGTGTTCTCGATCAGTTTCGCCATCTCGGCCTCGCGGGTGCCAGAGACCACCACGACCTTCGGCACGACCGTTCCGTAAAGTGCAGCGGCGGCCCGGGCCGACTCCTCGTCCAGGCCCCCGACCACCTTCGGGATATCGGTGAAATCGAAGTCGGGGTTCCCCGGATCGATGCGCTCGGGTGAGTAGGCGAGCATCAGGTCCTCGCCCGCCTTCAGACCCCCGACCTCCAACAACGGGAGCAGCAACTCCTCGGTCGTGCCTGGGTATGTCGTGCTCTCGAGGACGAACAGCGTGCCTGCGGTGAGCACCTTCGCGATCTCCTCGCCTGCAAACACCATGCGCGACAGATCAGGCTCGCCCTCAGACACGGGGGTTGGAACGCACACGATCACCGCGTCGGCATCGGCGAGGGGTTCGAACGACGTGGTGGCGCGAAGACAGACCCGCGTCGACCAGGGAGCGGATCCGTTCGTCGCCGATGTCGCGAAGGTGCGAGCGCCCGGCATTGACGGTCGCAACCTTCTCTTCCCTCAGATCTACAGCGGTTACCTCGAACCCGGCCTCCGCGAACGAGGCGGCGACCGGGAGGCCCACGTAGCCGATCCCCACGATCCCGACCTTGAGGTCCTTGGAGTCGACCTTCGCTAGGAAGGTCTCGAGGACACCCGGCTTCACCCCGCAGGCTCCCAGGTGCGTTCAAGGAACAGGAGACGGAAAGGACACGGCTCGTCGACCGAGGCGAGCGTGAGGCTCCCGTCGGCCAGGGTGAGTTCGTAGGCCCCCGCCGCCTCGCCATCGTCGGTCATCCGGTCGCCGCCTTTTGCAGCAATTGAACGTGCCGACCGGCGCAGGGGTCGCATCGATCGCCATCTCGTCCCCAGAGAACGAGACCGACTCGAAGACGTGGAAGTTCTCGCCGTGATCAAGGACGTACTGCTCGTCTTCGATCCGGAGTTCCCATTCACCCGAGAACGACTCATCGAGTTCCTTGAACTTCTCGATCTCCTCGATCGGGATCGTCGTCACGTACGACCCGACCGCAGGGTGAGCGGCGGTCGGTGAAGCGACCGGGTCGGGGTCGCCCGAACCGCATCCGGTCAGCAGGAGCACCACGGCGAGAACAAGTGGCGAACCGCTTCATCGGTCGTTGACCTCGATCAGCGACGAGATGCTCACCCCGGGGGCCCGATGGGGATCGAGATCCTCGATCTGTCGGGTCCGCACCTCCCACAACCCGGGGGCGGGGAGGACGTACGCGGCCTCGTAGTGCCCGGCGGCGTCGGTGGTCACGACGGGCCCCGCGTTCCAGCGCCGACGAGACGGGCGTCGGTACTCGAGCACGAGGCTCGAGCCTTCCGTGGCGGGAGTGATGTCGCCGGTGACGACCACGGGGTCGCCCTCATCGATCGTTGCGTCGGTAGGTTCCATGGATACGAAGACATGCACCGATACTAAGTGAGGCTCGGACACCCCCTCGGGGAGCAATCCGTCGACCACCTCGATCGTCAGGCGCGAGGACGCATCCGGCGACGTCCTGAGCTGCCACCGCCCCTTCTCGTCGGTGATGAGGTCCACCGTGCTCACTTCACCGCTGTAGGACTCAGTCGCGACCAGGCGCAAGCGGGCGAAGGGAGCCGGGACACCGGCACACAGGAGTGAACCCGAGAACGAGCCCGAGATCCCGTAGGTGACATCCGAGGGACCACTCGGGGCCGCCACAAGTAGGTTCGAAGGTGCCGCCGGGTCGCGCACAGAGAGCCCGAAACGCTCGTCGGGGGTGCGGGTCGAGCCAACGCCCACGACAACGCTCCGAGGCTTGAACGGAGCGCCCGAGAGGTCTACAGCGGCAGTCCCGCCCGAGAACTCCACCGGGACGGTCGCGGACCTGCCCTTTCGCTTGAGGGTGTAGAACCCAACGGAATCGTTGGGACCGGTTATCGCCAATCGGCCCGTCTTCATCGCCGGACCCTTGAGGCGAACCCGCCCGTAGGTCGACGCGACCTCCGGGAGCTTCCCGAGGTCGAGACGACAGGTGTCGGACGACGCGACGTCGCGGCGCGCGAAGGTCGGCCACCCCGTTCCTGCCACGGCGGCTCGGTACGACGCTCCGTCATCGAAGAGACCGAGCCGCCGCTGCCACACGATGAACTCTGCCCACGCGTCCTCAAGGCTCGAGCCACGTGCGGTTAGCACCTGATCGATCGCGTCGAGTGATCCCAGGTGGGGAGACGAGGGGAACGCGAGTGGCTCGGCCATCAGTTGCCACACCTCACGGATCAAGCCGGCGGGATCGGATCCGCCGTGAGTCTCGGTGAGGTACTCAAGGAACAGGAACGCGCCGTACTCCCGAAGGTTCCCGGTTCGGGTCAGTCCGGCTTCCGGAGTGAGGAGGAACGCCGGGATCGTCAGGTCCTCCAGCAGACTGTCCCCGAAGAGATGCACCTCGATCCACGTCGCGCTCGCCTCCTGGAACCACCGATCCGAGAGGTAGTCGTAGCCGTACTGGACGCCATGGAAGAACTCATGAGCTGCGAGCTCAGAGATCTCGATGTCGGGTCGCTCGGGGCGAATGGCATCCGGCGACAGACCGATATAGGAGGCGCGCGAGCGGCCGATGCCGCCGGGAGCCGGGCGCACATGGGCCGAGTTCACGCCCGCTGAGATGTGCACCTCGTAGCGACCCTCGACGGGCGGCGGCCGGTAGTCCATCTCGTCGATCTCGGCAGCCCACGCGTACTCGAGGGCGGCGCCGAGGCGTTCGATCGCGTCTGGGACGCCGTCGCCGTCGGCATCGGTCAGATCGGGAGCGTCGTCACTCGCCGGGTCCGTGTCGTAGAACACCGAGAAATGCTCGGTGTCGTGGACAGACTCGGTGGAGGTCTGGGCGGCGGCAGGGAGCCCCGCGAAGGTCACGACCGAGGCAAGCACGAGCCCAACAAGCGAAAGGAGCCGCCCCCCCAAGGGAGCGGCTCCTCGCTTTGGTTCCTTACGAAGCACTACTTCTTGAAACCCTTCTTAGCACCGAGGCAGGACGTAGCTCCGACCGTCGCCGACTTCACGATCGCCTTGTACTTGCCATTGGTGGCCTTCTTCTTGATCTTCCACGCACCGTTGTCATTAGTCGTGGTGGACCCCATCTTCTTCTTGCCCTTCTTCACGATGACCTTACGGTCGCCAACGCACTCCGGGGCATCGGATGAGACCTTGCCCTTGAAGGCACCCCTCTTGTACTTGGCCGTGATGCTCGAGGCGGCGTCACCGCCACCATCCGAGTCCTCGGAGTCGTCCAAGAGGTCGGTGCAACCAGCGTCGGCAAGGTCAACATTTCCGTCGCCATCGTTGTCGATGCCGTCGTTGCACTGCGTAACCGGCACATCGTCGCCGAGCCACACGGCTGTGATGCGATCGAACACGGTGGCGTCGGCACAGCCGTTGCCCGTCGGGTCATCGCAGAATGTCAAGACCTGCTCGCCGCTATCGGTCGTGTCATTGGCGATCGAGGCACCGTAGGTCAGATCCTCGGCGCCAGCGGCGAGTACACAACGGTCGTTGTCGCCGTCCGAGTCAGTATCGGACAGCGTTCCGGCGCAGTCGGTGATCTCACCGGGACCGGACGACTCCCAGGTTGCCTGACGGTCGCCGCGGTACTCGTCGAGAGCGGGCTTCTCGATGCAGCCGACCATGTCGCGAGTGTCACCAGACTCGAGCACCTCGTACTCGTCCTGGTCGGAGCCGACGCGCTCGTTCAGTTCGCCGGTGTCCTTGCAGGTGCGGTCGCCGACGAGGAACGACGCCGAGAGCAACTGCAGGATCGGCATGGTCGAACGTCCGTACCGCACCGCGAACACGCATGCCTCGGTAGCGTCGAACTTCGGATCATCGGTCGCCAGCGTGCCGCCGTCACACCCGAAGGTGTCCGAAGTCGCGTAGAAGATCAGCGCCCACGTCTGGTTGTCCGGGAAGTCCACGAACGTCGCACCGCGCTTGTAGGTCTCGGTCGTCTCGAACGGGAACAGCGCGCCGGTCTCGTAGACGTCACAAGTAAGCGTGTCGGATGACGAGTCGAAGCCGACATCGAAGCACGAGCCGATCTTCTGACCGTCGAGGCTCGTGTATGCGGCGACACCACCGGTGGCGTTGTAGGTCACCTCACCGTTGGGGAACGGAGCCACGTAGGACGGTGGAGAGATGCAAGAACCCTGCTCGCACGTCGCAACGGCCTCGCCGGTGACGAACTCACGGCCGCCCGTGACGGCGTCGTCGAAGCGGATCCCGCTCTCGACGTCCTGGACGCAGTTGTCGGCAAGCGTGCCTGCATCGGCACCATCGGCGCCGGGCGAGCCGGCACAGGCCTGAACCACGACGTCCCACGTGCCCTGCTGAGCCGACGTGAAGTCCTTGAGGATCGAGTAGCCCTCGTCGCCATCACCCTTCGGTCTGGAGACCGGTGTCGTCCGTACCGAGCGAGGTGCACCCGGTCGGTGCGTTCGTCTCGGACGCGGAGCCGTTGGCGCACGAGTACCACGACACCTGGGTAGCGTCCGATCCGCGCAAGCGCCGTGAACATCGCTCCGGGCAGGGTCGTGACGCCGTCCTCGGCGTCGCTCATCTGCGACGTCTCGACGTGAGAATCGTTCGGCAAGCATGCTGGCCACCCCGGAAGGGGTCGCAGCGGCTGCCGGAACGGCCTGTAGAATCGATAAAGACGCTCGTCACAAGGGCGAGCGACATCAGTACAGAAAGCGTTCTTTTGTTCAAGATTTCCCCCTACTTTTCCCCGGGACCCGCCGAGGTTGGATGAAAAGATTCACGTAGAACCTAAGCAGAATGACCTAGCGCCGTCTATAGGCATTCCAGGCATTCCGCCGATCAGGGCCGGAGTCCGTCCCCACCTCCTAGAACGCCGTGGATCCGGGAAGGTTGCTTCGCTCCGACAGACAGATCGGCTCCCAATGGCCGGTCCGTACTCTTCGCTTGATCAGCGAGGTAGTGCTAGTGCGTGTCCTTTAGCTTTGGCAGTACGTAGATGTCGTCGTTACCAGCTGGGTGTTCTCGAATCGAGGCGCAACCACACGTAACTTCGCAGCGACATCCTTGACCGTGAAGCTGAACCGGCCGCGGTCGTCCGTGTATGTCGACTTCATAGTTACCCAGTGATTGACGACGCCTTCATCTGCAACCTCACCGGGGTGTTCTCGGCACAGTCGTCGACCCCGGGGTGCTGCCGGTTGTGACCCTGCCCTTTGACCTTCACTGAGCGGCTCTCGCACCTGTCGCCGTTCGACGTGCTTGAAACCGAAAGTCGTTGTGCTGCGCCGAGCGCTCGATCTTGTAATCCGAAGGGGAGTCTGGACTCCGAAGTTGTCGTCAAGCCGAGGTACAGGCCGAGTCGGCCGGGTAATCGGTGAACCCGTCGTGGTCGTTGTCGATCCCGTCGTTGCACTGGGGGTGACCCCCGTGGAACGTCTTCGATGGTCTTGGTTACGGAATCGGAATCGCTAGAACGCGCTTCCATCGGCCGACTCGAGGTCGAACCCCGGGTAAGCCGTTCCAACCTCAAGGGCCGCGAAGAGGAGAGTCGCCGTTCCGTCAGCGCCGGTCTCAGTCGGGACGGCTTCCACCGGGCCGATCTTGTCGTCGCCTACGTAGTGGATCTCGGAGTCGGAACCGATGACTTGGTCCACCTCGGTGGAAACGAGGTTCCCGTAGAAGTCGAACGTGCAGGCGTACAAGAAGTCGCGGTCCCCGGTTTCGTTCAGTCTGAAGGTTGTGCCCGACCTACACGCCTCCACCCTCGTCATCCCCGCGGTCGAGAACACCACTTCGACGTCAACCGGACCCCCGGAGAAGTGCTTGCCGAGCCGCTCGACATGGGTCGCATCATGGCAGCCGAACCTTGGGTCGTTTGGGTCGTCGGTCTCGTCGACGCAGACCGTGACGGTGGCGATACCCGGTATGACGATCCCGGCAGCGTCGTACTCGGGACCGACCTCGGCCTCGCGAACGTCGCCGGTGGTCGTCCCGATGCAGGCCTCTGCGGTCCCGTTAGCGTCGCCGTCAAGATCCTGAGGCTCGCAGTCCCAGCCGGGTACGAAGCTCGCGGGGCCTTCCTCGATGAACCAGTTGACGAACTGGGTATCGAAGGGCGCCCCGGTCTCGTCGGTGACGCACGCTTCGATGACGTCTGAGTCGGCCCGTCCGGTCTCATCGACGAAGTTCCACCACTCGCCGATCTCCTCTTCGCCCACCTCGCAGCCGGGGCTCTCTGCGATCGAGTGGGGGATGTCGGAGATGAACGAGGCCTCAAGATCGCCGACCGCAGCCATGTCCATCGTTGCCGAAGCGTTGGGGGTAACCCAGATCCCGGCGGTGAGCAGCCCGAAGAGCACCAAGGACCGAGAACCATCTCCTAGACATGCGTCTGCCCCCTCAGGCTGGACCGAGTGCCCGGAATGCACCCTACTTCCGTAAACGCCTGAAGAGACCCAAGGTTGCTCGGAGGGCACAAGAAAAAGGACCGGCCCCCGAAGGGGCCGGTCCTGTACTGCTCGCTCGCTTAGATCAGCGAGGTAGTGCTAGTGGGTGTGCTTCTTGGCCGGGCTGCTGGCCTTCTGGCAGACATCCACCGAACCATCGCCCTGTGCGATCTCGAACTTAGGAGCCACGACACGGTACCTCTTCGGCGACATCCCTGATCAGGACGCTGAACTTGCCGTTGTTGTTCGTGAAGCGCGACTTGCGGGTGATCCAGTTGCCGTTGACCTTGATCTGCACCTTGACCGGTGCGAACTGCTTGCAAGCGTCGAAGCCGTCGGGCGTGGTGACCTTGCCCTTGACCTTCAGCGACGTCTTGTTCTTGCTCAGCTGAACGTGCTTGAACTTCGTCAGCTTCGCGTTACGAGCGTGCTTGCGGGTTTCACCGGAGGCGTCGGCCTCGGTGTTGTCATCGATCGAGGTGCAACCCGGGTCTGCCGGGTAGTCGATGAGCCCGTCACCGTCGTTGTCGGCCCCGTCGTTGCACTGAGGCTGCGGGTCGACGCCCTGCTCGACGGTCTTGGTGACCTCGTCGGAGTCGGTGCAGCAACCCGCGTCGGCGTTGCCGAGGTCGAAGCCGGGGTTGCCGAGCCTGCCTCAAGCGCAGCGATCTCGACCGTCGCGGTTCCGTCGGGACCGGTCTCGGTCGGCGGAGTCGACGTCGGTCCGACCTCGGTGCCATCCGTTGAAGAAGTCGATCTCGGTCTCGACGTCGATGACCTCGTCGATGTCGGTGCGAAACGAGGTTGCCGTAGAAGTCGTAGGTGCAGACGACCAGCGTGTCGCGGTCACCAGTGGCGTTCAGCTTGAACGTTGCACCAGTGGCACACGAATCCGCGTTGGTCGCTCCAGGAGTCTGGAACACGACCTCGACGTCGACCGGTCCACCGACGAAGTGCTTGGTGAGCGTGGCCGTCGGGTCATCGGCGTCACAGCCGAAGTCCGGGTCGTCCGGGTCGGTGGTGTCGTCGGCACAGACCGTGATGGTCACGGTGCCGGGAACGACCTCATCGTTGTCGTCGTACTCGGGGCCGATCGTCGACACTGGAGTACGTCCGTCGTCCAATCAGCCGATGCAGACCTCGTCGGTGTCGTTGTCGTCACCGTCGAGGTCCTCGGGAGTGCAGTCCCCGTCGTCATCGAAGTCGCCGGGACCTTCGAGGAACCAGTTCATGGTGCCGTGTCGAGCGGCTCGCCGAACTGGTCGACGAGGCAAGCCTCGAGACTCGTCGTAGTCAGCGTCGCCGTCCGCGTCAACGAAGTTGGTGTTCTCGTCGACGACCTCTTCGCCCTCTTCACAACCGGGGTCGTCAGCGGCGTCAGTCGACGTCCGTCGTCGAACGAAGCGGTCAGTCCACCCTCGACGATCTCGTCGTTGGCGGAGTAGTGCTCGTCGAACACACAGACACCTGCGGCCTCATCGACGCCGGACGCCGCTGATGCCGGGCAGCGGAGCGCCGCCCTCGTCGACGATCGCGCCGGTGCGTGGTGCCGACGAAGCCAGCGGCCGCGTGGTGTCGCAGTCGCCGTAGTTGTCGCGGCCGTTACCGAAGATGGCGACCTCGAAGTCACCGCCGTCGGGCACGGAACCGTCATCGAAGAACGCGATCCACGCCTTGCCCGGGTCCGGGTCGAGGTCGTTGTCCTCGTCCAGCAGGACCGTTGCGGTTGGCGTAGTCGTCACAACCCTCGGGCTCGAGCGCCGAGTCGTCGCGCTCCTCGAGCTCGTCGTCGTTGTCGAGGTCATCGATGCAGGCAGACGCCAGCGTGACGTCGTCGCTCGTGGTGAACGCGATCGTTACATCGTTGTTCGGAAGCGCGGAGCCGTGGTCGAAGGACGATGCCCTCTTCCAGCTCGTCACACTCTTCCGGGCTCCCGCCGCCGTCGCCGCCCGAGCAGAACAGGGCGATCTCACCGGTAGAGAACTCGGTGTGGTTAGCGAACGCACCGACGCGCGACGAGGTCGCTGCGTCGTCGAGTGCGACGCTCGACTCAACGGCCGACAGACAGTTCGTCGAGTCGTTGATGTCCGGGGTCGTGTCGTTCGGGGCGCCGATGCAAGCGATCGCCCAGATCTCGTACTCGTCACCGGTGATGTCCGAGTCGAACGCGGACGGGATGTCCCAGTTGAACTCGTAAGCCTCTGCAGGCTGCTCGAGCGTGTCTGGGTCACCATCGTCAGCGACGTCTGGCTGGACACCGGTGGTGTCGGAGCCGATCGAGGCACAGTCGCCGCCGACGGTCTCGGGTACCGCTCCACCCTCACACACGTACCAGAGCATCCGGTCCGCGGCGGGGTCAGCGATCGCCGTCAGATGTGCGGTCGAATCCTGACCGTCGTTCTGATCCGACAACTGATCCTTGTCGGTAAAGTTGTCGTTGGGCATCAGGCTGGCGACGCTCTCGACGGCTCTCGTGTGTTGCCGAGGCCGTCGTGGCGCCTACCGCCATCAGTCCAACGATCAAGCTAAGACTGAATACGATACTCAGTAGCTTCTTATGCAACTAGTCACCTCCCAATAGATGAAACACTCCCATTCCGTTCCCTGAGATTTCGGCTCCCAGCGTGCCGTACTGCGAACAAACATCTAGATGGACCTTCGAACAGGTGCCCTTTGTGTCCCCTCCCTCTTACCGGCAGCCCTACAAACGAGCGAAGCATAGGCGAAAAAGCGCCTACGTACCAACCAACGGCGGTCCGCAGGAAAGTTGCCTCCCGCGGAAGAGAAATCCTCGCGACCCTGCCGTGCGGTCGATCTCGCTGCCCTACCTCTCGATCGTCGAATCTCGATCTACCGTGCGGCGAGCCGGCCGCGGACGTGCCTCGACCGACGGAGTCTCACGATGATGATGGAACTATCCCAGGATAGGGTGTCAAGCATCCCTTTCGACCGTTTTCGCACTTTATGGGCCCCAGGGCCAGGGGATCGCCTGGGGGAAGGTTGCTGCCTTGTCGGCGATCCACCGGCCGAGGACAAGCCCGGCGTCGTTGTCGCTGACGAAATGGATGCCCCCGTAGAAACGTGACACGGCGGCCTGATCCGCCTCGAGGTCGAGGAGGTCGGCGGAGTCGGGGAAGTACAGGGAGAGCAAGCGGCCCGCCGAGCCCCGCTGAAGGTGGAGTGTCCGCCCGGATACGAGGGGAACGGCGGGGTCAAGAGATATGAGAACCAGTCCGGATAGGTGGCGAGCGACGGATCCGCCTCGAGTTCGGCTTTCGTACAGAGCCTGGTCGCGTCTTCGCACAGGCGCCTGATCACGGTGATCGGCCGGATGCTCCACCACTCGTACTTCGCCTCGAACGACGCTATGGCAGCGTCGTTGAGGGTCGCGGTCAGAAGAGCCAGGATCTGAACGGCATCCTCGTTGGCTACCCCGTAGTCCCGGATGAGCTCCGTGCCGATCGACACCCAATGACCGGGAGGCGTGAAGGTGCCGGGCCCATCGTCCCAGAACTGGGCGATCTGCTGCTCCTCCTCGGTGAGGTTCGCCTGGCCGTCGATGACCTCGAAAACCTCGTCCATGAAGAAGTCGGAACCGTACATAGGCGGAGGGGCGATCGCCGACCCGATGCGTGCCTCCGACGGATCTGCGAGCACCCATGGGAGCCACGTGCCTACCGGTCCACCGGTGTTCTCTTCGTTCCCGGGAGGCGTCATCTCCCAATACTCCTCGCCAGCGGGGCGCGGGTTCGAGACCACCGTGTTCGTGTGACCGTCGCTCTCACCACGTGCGATGAACAACGCCGCGACCTCTCGGCCCAGCGCGCGTCCCGAGTCAGATCGCTCTTGTAGTTGACCCCTGCCCAGAGCCTGGTCTTGAGCGCCTTGTCGGCGAGGCGGTCGAACGTCTTCGGGTCCTCCAGTGGGAACAGGTAGGTGAGCATGGTCTCCGCCGCGCCAGCCATCGCCGCCTCCAGCGGGGGATACGAGGTTCCGCTCGGCTTGAAGAGGGGGTCGATGCGGCGGTCAACCTTCCACGGAGCCTTCCTCTGATGGGCGGCCCTCGAATCGGACGCCGCGATCACGGCGTCGTGGAGGGCGGTGTGGAGCAAGACCAACTGTCGCGCGGCGAAGGGAGGCCGCTGCTTGTACTTCGTGATGAGTTCCAGCGCGGTATCCGTCCAGCGGAGAACCACCGCTCCCGAGTTCCAGTTCTCGACCCGGCGCTCGATCTTCGGGGTTCTCTTCTTCTGGAGGCGGCGGAGTTGCTTCAGGTCGCGCTTCGTCGAACGGGAAGAGCGCTTGGGCGGGGGTCCGAGGCGGAACTGATCGGCCGAGGTCATCACCCACGGCGTCCACGACGCCGGGGCATCCGCAGCGGCCGCACCTGAGGGAGCCGAGGGTTGCCCGGCCGCCCCGGTGACCGGATTGAGACCTGCTAACGCAACCGACAATGAAAGTGCGATCGCGGCGACCGCTCTGGAACCACGCATGGTTACTTCTTCTCCCTCACCTTGATCAACCTGTCCGCCTTGAAGTCCCTGAGAACCTGCCGCTTGCCCGATGGCCACAGCAGCACGAGTTTCTTCACCCTCTTGGACTTGCCGAGGCCGAAGTGCACTGTCGGATCGCTCCACGACGCGAGGCTGATGCCGCCGCAGTCCACCTGCTTCAGTTGCTTCGTCGCCCCGGCCTTGATGATCAGCCGCGTCCCGCAACCGTCGCGGTTGCTGGTGCGGCCGATCGTGTCCACCTTGAGCCAATGTCCGGCGTTGTCCGTCGAGTTGCGGAACAGCGAGTTCGGTCCGTCCGCGTTGGCGAGGAACATGTCCACGCTGCCGTCCTGGTCGTAGTCGGCGATCGCTGCTCCCTTGCTGGTCCAGTCGATGTCTGCGCCGCTCGGTGCGCTGCCCTCGAGGAACGTGCCGTCGTGATTGTTAACGAACAGTTGGTTGGGCTGATAGGTGTCTCCGCCGATGCGGCCTGCCGGGAAGTAGAGGTCATCCCACGCGTCGTTGTTGAGGTCGGCGAAGAACACGCCCCAGGTGATGGCCCTGATGGTCGCGTTCTGTAGCCGGGTGTCGACGCGCGCCTCCGGGGCCGCGTCGTCGAACCGACCGGCACCGTCGTTCTTCATCAGCACGGGCTCGTAGATGTTCGACAGCGCGAAATCGAAGTCCATGTCGTGGTCGTAATCCGATATCCCGATGCCCATAGAGTTGATGCTGATCCCGGTCCCGGTCGCCTGCGAGACATCCTTGAACCTGTGGCCCTGCTTGCCCGGCCCCCGGTTCTCCCACATGACGTTGGGTGCAGGGTTGCGACCATAGAAATCATTGGCGAGGTAGAGATCGATGCGACCGTCTTCGTTGTAATCGAACCAGCCGGCAGCGAACCCTGCGCCGTCCAGCTTCGACTCCTTGGAAAGGAGCGCGGTCTGGTCGCTGAACGAGCCATCACCCTCATTGTGGAAGAGATAGTCAGTCGTCGAGACACTGCTGCAGTTCGCGTGGTTGGCGACGTAAAGGTCGAGGCGACCGTCGTTGTCGTAGTCACCCCACGACGCGCCCTGCGATGCCCCCGGGGCGGCTAGCCCGGCGGCGGCTGTCACGTCCTCGAAATGCCCCGTCCCGTCGTTCTCGAGCAGGATGTTGCTCGCCGTCGACAACGATGTAGGCGTCGGGGTCACCGTCATTATCGTGATCGGCGAAGGTTGCCCCGAGACCGGCGACGATCGTAGAAGGCATGCCCCTGGCTGCGGCCTCGTTGACGAAGGTCCCGCCGTGGTTGATCCACAACTGTGTGAGAGCCTCGACCATCGGGACCAAGAGATCGAGGTCCCCGTCCTTGTCCACGTCTCCCCATGCGGCCCCGCGCGACCACCGACCGCATGAGGTCGCTGCACGCGCTCTGTCGGCTCCATCCCCGATGCGACACTCACTTCCTCGAAGGAGGGAAGGACGTGGTGCGGCGCCAGCAGCTCGAAGACCAGGGGAGGGGTCTCCGGTTGGTTCGGGAGAGTTACCTCAAAGGGGCCGATCGCCTCTAACCACTTCGACGGGGCCACCCGCATCGGGATCGTTATGGATGCGTTCGGGGGGATGTTGCGGTAATGCCGAGCGAATGTGACGGGGGCCGAGCCATCGGTTGGCCCCACCGAGTACATAACCGTCCGAAGAATGGCGTCCGAGGTGGTGTTCGTGAGAACGGCCTCGAACTCGAGGTACTCACCTTGGGCGAAGGTGGTGGGTCCCGTAGCCGTCAGACTCACGGTCAGGCCCTCCTCCGCTGACGCGCTTGGGCCGACGAGACCGAAGGCCACGACGAGAACCGCTAACAGAGAAACTGACGCCCGCTGCATCGCCGCAAACTACTCGCAGCGCCACGCTAGTAACAAGGGCCTACCCACGGACCGAGGGCGGTTTATCGTTCTTGCGCCCCCACCCGTCGACATAGGACCTCCGATGCCCACCGCGCCACCGCCCTATCTCGTGACCGCACGCCGCTGGCTCCTCTACGGGGTCATCGCCGGCGTGCCGCTGCTGTTCCTGACCTCGACCTACGAGGCGTTCTCCTCTCCCAAGTTCGTCCTGCTCGTGATCGCGGTCTCGGCCGCGGCGGGGGTGCGCGCCGCCGAGTACGTCCTGGGGGCCCGGGACCTGGGGCTGATGCGTCGGCTCGCTATCCCGGCAGGGGCGGTCGCACTGCCGCTGACGATCGGTTGGCTGGCCTCGCCCTACAAGGGGCTCACGTTCATCGGGGAACTCGGACGGCACCAGGGCCTGTTCTCGTATCTGTTGTTCATCGTCGCCGGGGTGCTGATCCTCGAGACGTTCCGGGGTGATCCGTGGAGATTGGCGCGCATGTTCGTCTACGTCGGGACCGGGGTCGCTATCTACGCGCTGATGCAGAAGATGGGAATCGATCCGATCGACTGGGCCAAGTACGCCTCCGGCTCGACCCTCGGGAATCCGAACTTCGTGGGTGGCTATCTCGCTATGACGCTCGCCCCCTCTCTGTATCTCCTCACCACGCAGGAAGAGAACCGAGGGGTGTGGATCGCGACCACCCTGATCACTGTCGGCGGGATCGTCGTCGTCGGGACGGTCGGCGGGTGGGTCGCGGCCGCGGGTGGCGCGGCGGTCGTTCTCGCGTGGCGCTACGGCCGCTCGGGGAAAGAGAAGGTCGCCGGGCTCGTCCTCGCGGGCCTGATGATCCTCGGGTCGGTCGGCATGGTGGTCGCAACCATCGTGGACGTCGGGGTACCGATCCCCGACGAACAGGCGGTCGAGATCCGCGGCGAGTGGTGGCAGGCCGGCCTCAACATGGCGGTCGACGCTCCGCTCGTCGGACGGGGGCCTGGTGCGTTCGCGATCGAGGGCATCCAGCATCGCCCGGAGTCGGACGCTCTCCGACGCGGCGACGACTTCGCCGACGATCCCCACTCGGTGCTCATCTGGTACCTGACGAGTGCCGGACTCTTGGGCGGCGCGGGGTTCGTCCTTCTCCTCGCGTGGATCGTCCGAACCGGGATGGCCGTCTATAGGGGGAAGGGCGATCCGATCGCTATCGCGTTCTTCGCGGCGGCGGTCGCGTACTCATCTCAGGCCCTCGTGAGCATCGACGAACTCGGTTTGAGGAGCGGACTGTGGGTTGCCCTCGCCGGGCTCGCGATCGGGACTGACTTTCAGCCGAGCGAACGGGTAGTCAAACCACCGAAGCGCAACAAGCGAGCGCGTCGACGGGGCGCAGCGATCCCTGCCGGGGCGGCGACCCTCGCTATCGTGGCCGCAGCAGTGCCGACGATCGCGGGACTCGTCTTTGGGTTCAGGTTCATGCAAGGCGACCTCGCTCTGAGCCGGGGAGCGACGGCATCCAGCGCAGGCAACTTCGATGAGGCCCGCACCGAACTCGCTCGCTCGGTTGACCTCCTCGGGCTATACGAGGTGCGGTTCCTCCAAGGCACGCTGCTGGGTCACCTCGCCGAGGTCGCCCCGTCCGAGGAGATCGAGAACGAACTCGACGCCGCGTTCGCGTATCTCGACGACGTCCCGCACATCCGCGGGATGAGCACGTACGCGAAGGCTCTCGCCAAGATCGGACGCGAGGACGAAGCCCTCGACTGGCTCGATCGCGCCGCGAACTCGACCCTCTCAACCCGACGCTCGTGGCCGACACAGGCGACGATCCTTCTCGAGCTCGGACGGACCGATGAGGCAGTGGCGTTGCTGGAACCGCTGGAGGCCAAGGCCGGTCCCCGCACGCACGCGGTCAACCAGGCGCTCGAGGTCCTGCAAGGGATAAGCGGCTCCTAGCCGATCGACTCCCGGTAGATCGCACGGATAGCGTCGAACATCCCCTCGCGATCGAACCGGTCGAGTACCCGCGCTCGGGCCGCGGCTCCCATCTCGTCGCGACGCTGACGATCTGAAGTTAGCGATGCGATCGCATCTGCCAGCGCGTCGTGATCGCTCGGTGGAACGACGAGTCCCGTGGTGCCCGAGATGTTGATCGTCGAGGTAGCGGTGCCAAGCTCAGTTGTGATCACCGGCAAGCCCGACGACATCGCTTCGAGCACCGAGATTCCGAACGTCTCGGCGGGCTTGGTGGAGGGGAGACAGAACACGTCCGCTGCCCGGTAGAGGTGCGGCAGGTCATCCTCTGTGACCTCCGGGATGTGACGGAAGCGCTCTCCCAAGCGCTCGGTGGCGCCAGCAACCAGTCTGTCGCGTCCGGGGCCATCACCGGCGACCACGAGGCCCACATCGTCGAGTTTCTCGACCGCACGCACGAGATAGTCGAGACCCTTGTAGTGGCGAAGCCGACCGAGGAAGAGCACCGTTGGGCGTTCGCTCCACGCCGCACGGAACGCGCGCGACCCGTCGGTCTCGCCTGGTGCGAACCTCGCCGTGTCGACGCCGAACGGCACGACCTGGATCCTGTCCGGGGTGGCCGCCGCGACCTCGGAAAGAACCGGCGACGATGCCACCAACTCGTTGGAGGACACGATGATCCGCCTCGACCGCGCGAGTGTCTTGTTGAGGTGGCGCATATAGATGCTTGCGAAGCGCGGGTTGCGATGGACATCGGCGTGATAGGTGACGACCGATGGAACCGACTTGCCGAACATCGAGTGCAGATACTCGCCCGTCGGATTGGGGACGTGGAGATGGACGAGGTCGTAGTTGCCCTCCTTGAACACGCGGCCCGCACCGCGCCAGAACGGGATGCCCCCGGGCCGCGCCAGTTCGGCGACGAGGTGAACCGTCGCCGGACCGTCTTGGAACCTCGACGGCTTCATCGCTCGGGCCGACGCGAGGACTTCGACATCACACTCGGGAGGGATCCCCCACGCGAGCTCGCGCACATGTCGCTCGATACCCCCGGGGACCTCGGTGAAGTAGTCGCGATAGATCTGCAGGACGCGCGGTGCGCTCACTCGATCACCCGTCGGTAAACGGCGAGGGTTGCCTCAGCCATCCGATCGAGGGTCAAGGTCCGAGTGGCCTCGTGAGCCTTCGAGCGCGGGCCATCTCCGGCAGTCATCACTCGTTCGAGCGCCCGCGCGATCTCATCTGCATCGTGCACGTCTACCACCGTCGCTCCGTCGCCGACCACCTCGAGCGCACCAACCTGCGCCCCGCACACCACGGGGACCCCGCACGCCATCGCCTCGAGCGCCGGAAGGCCGAAGCCCTCGATGAGAGACGGGAGGACGAACGCGTCGGCCCCCGACATGAACGCGGCGAGGTCATCGTCCGATAGCAGCCCGACCGAGTCGAGCCCCGGGTGGAGATGATCCCCTGCGGTGACGAGCGCTACCTCCGGCCCGAGGGAGCGCGCAACGTCGGGGAGCACCGCGACGTTCTTGTGGGCCTTGGCGGCAGAGATCGCCGCGACGTAGTGCTTCCCGTGTGCGAAGCGCTCCCGGGCAGCAGACCTCTCGTCGTCGGTCGCGGGTCGGAACCGAGCAGCAACGCCGTGCGGGATGACCTCGACGCGATCGATCCCCCAGTCGCGCAAGCTGCTCGCGGTTAGTTGGCTGGGTGCGATCACCGCTGCGGCACGCGTGAGGGACGTACGCAGTATCCGTTCGAAGGCCTTTCGCCGCGCCGCGCTGGGCATAGATGCCGGATGCTGGATCGGGATGAGGTCGTGGACGGTGACCACTTGTGGGATATCGACGGGTAGCGTCTCGAGGTGGGTGCAGTGCACGACGTCCGGCCCGCTCTTCACTGCGGAGCGCGCCGTCAGCCACCGGCCCCAGGGAGTGAACGCTGACCCGCGCCCCGAACCAACGACCTCGACGTCGCTCCGCTGGGCGAACGTCGCGACGAGATCGGATGCATAGCGGCCAACGCCTCCGGCGTGTACCCGCATGTCTATGAAGGCTCGGATCAAAGGTTAGGTTCCTCGCATCGGAAGACAGGACACACAATGACGACGCTCTCGGTGATCATCACGACCCACAACCGGCTCCCTCTGTTGAAGGATGCGGTTGCCAGCGTACGCCGCCACCGAGACCCGGATTGGCAACTGGTCGTCGTTGACGACGCCTCTGAGGACGACACACCCGAATGGCTGAGCGGGCTCTCTGAGCCGTGGATAGAAGTTGTCTCGAACGAGCAGAACCTCGAACGCTCTGCGTCTCGAAATGCTGGACTCGCTGCGGCCGATGGTGACTTCGTGCTGTTCCTCGACGACGACGATCGCATCGCCCCCGGGCTCAAGAAGCTCGCCGCCGACCTCGCTGCGCGTCCTCGTGTCGTGGCTGGCGTTGGCCGGTACTTCGGGTTCGACGAGAGTGGCCACGGCCGGAACAGCCGCAGACCGACGCTTCCCTACACGGGCACCCTCTGGCCCTCGGTCCTCGCCGGCTGGCCGTTGTGCGGAGGGCAGATGCTGTTCCGGCGGGATGTGGTCGAGAGCGCCGGTGGGTGGGACGCCTCGATCGTGACCGGGGAAGACGTCGATCTCTTCTTGCGAACGTCTCTTCGGGGGCCGGTCGTCGTGCGGTCGCACGTCATCATCGAACGTCGGATGCACGCAGAGCAGTGGCACACGAAAAGGGGAGCGCTGTATCACGAGAGTCGCAGGAGCTATCGGGAGCGATTCGTTTCCGCTCTTCCCGATCAGCAGCGCGCGCTCGGTGACGCGTGCTTCCACGCGTGGGAGCAGCGCGGGCTGGCGCGACGTGCGTACCTGGAAAGGCGTCCGAGGGATGCGTTCCGCGCTCAGGTGGCGGCCGTCCGGGCTGCGCCGCGTGCCGCGTTCGCCCGTCTCAATGCCATGCACACGATGCGCGATCTGACCTCATCGTTCGTCGGAACGATCCTGGGCGGCCGTGTCTTCGCCGGGGTCGGCCGGCTGCGACAGGCCTTGAGGGTCAGGTTCGGACGCGCGCCGGAACGTCACAAGCAGCGTCACACCGGCGAGAACGACCGGCCCGAATGAGTCTCACCGGACGCAACGTCATCCTGTTGATCCTGGATTCGGGCCGGGCCGACGACTTCCGCACCCATGCGCCCAACTTCGGGCGCCTCGCTTCGGGCGGGATGAACTTCACCAGAGCGATCGCCCCCGCGGGTTGGACGCTGCCCTCGCACGCTTCGATCTTCTCCGGACTGAGTCCGACAGAGCACGGGATCGTCGCCCTCGGGAAGGCCGGCGGCACCCAGGAGAACTTCAAACAGGCACTCGTCCGGGCGCGACGCCTCGATGCCGAGGGCCGACTGGTTGCCCCGCGCCTCAAGGCGGCAGGAGTCCGGACGTTCTCTGCGACGTGCTCACCGTGGTTGTGGCATGGCTCCGGGCTGGCCGCCGGGTTCGAGGAGACCGACTTCTTCTACTTCCTTAGGTCCAAGCCGTTGTCGCACCGACGCTTCGGAGTCTCGAAGCGCGTGCGGCAGATCGCCGAAGCGTTCCGCTCGATGGGGCAGTACGCGACCTGGATCCGTGAAGGAGCAGAGAAGGGGGCGGAGCGGATCGTGGACGGCATCCTCGACTTCGCAACCGCCGATGACGCTCCGTTCTTCGCGTTCGCCAATCTGATCGAGACCCACCAACCCCACTACCCGCCCAAGGGAGTGGAGCGCTCGCAGGGTCTCCTCGATCGATTCAACACATATAGAGGAGTCGTGTTCGATCCGCCGCTCGTGCGACAGCTGAAGATGCGTGCCCACACCTACGGGACCAAGAAGATGTCTCCAAGGGTTCTTGGCCGATGGAGGAACTCGTTCCGCGCCGAGATCGCGTATGTCGACGAGTGGCTCCTACGCCTCACGGAGCGACTCGACGCGGCCGGCCTCCTCGAGAACACCACCGTGATCGTCACCAGTGACCACGGCGAGAGCTTCGGTGAGGACGGTGTCGTCGGTCACGGCCTGTCGCTGTCCCAGGGCGCGGGCCACGTGCCGCTGGGGATGTGGGGTGGGGGGATCGAAGCGCGCTCTGTCGCCGAACCGGTCGGGCTCGCATCCTTCCCGGCGACCCTCGAACACCTGCTGATCGACGGGCCCGCGGAGGGGTCCCTTCTGGATCCGAGCGCGTGGGGGTTCGCCCGGATGGAGATCGAGCATCCCGCAGCGGTGTCGCGTCCGCCCCGCCGAGCGAAGCGCCTTCCCAGTGGACCGGGGGCCGCGTTCTTCGACGGTGCGCTCAAGCTCGTCGACGATCCCTTCGATGGCACCTCGCTGTTCGATCTCGACGCCGACCCGAACGAGAGCAACGACCTCACCGGGACCGTCGAGCCAACCGCACGACAGAAGACCGAACACGACGCATGGAGAGACCGGATCGGTTGATGGCCGAGTCTGCAGCACTCCCCTGGTGTCTCGACCCCGCGGCGACCGTGACTCTCGTCGCCCACGGAGAACGCGAGACGATCTCGCTCGCAGACCTGCTGGACGATGGCATCCGGATCGCAGGAGCTCTCGACTCACGAGGGATCGGGCCAGGGGCCAAGATCGGTCTCTACGCCACTACCTCGTTCGGATTCATCCGCGCGTGCCTCGGGGTGTGGGCATCGGGGAACGTCGTAGTGACCCTTCCTCCACCGTCGCGGGCGACTCGCGCCGTATCAGGAACGGCTGGCCCCCAGGTGCTGCTCGATCACTCGATAGTCGAGAGCGACGTAAGAGGGCCGAACGATCGCGACGCCCTCGTGTTGGACGACCTGATGAAGGGCTCCCCGTACTCGGGACCTGCTCCGGCGAGCGGGTCACCGGCGATCATCCAGCACTCGTCCGGAACGACGTCCTCGGCGAAGGGGGTCGTCCTGAGCCACCGGGCGATCGATGCATACGGTCACGCGATCAGGAAGGTTCTTACGCACGAAACGAGGTCACTGACGTGGCTACCTCTGAATCACGACCTGGGGTTCATCCAGTACCTGCTGTTCCCGCTGCACAAGGGCGACAACGCCACGCTGATGCAACCAGCGCACTTCCTCCGAGAACCTCTGCGATGGATCGAAGAGATGGAGGCTTCGGGGGCCAACTACACAGCGGGCCCGACCTTCTCGTACGGACTAGTAGCGCGGCGCCTCGAGGAGTGGACCGGTAGACGGTTCGATCTGTCGCAGTGGCGCGTCGCTGGTTGCGGGGGCGAGGCGATCGATCATCGAGTGCTCGAACGGTTCGGACGCGCCGCTGCACCACACGGGTTCCGGATGGACGCCTTCATGCCCGGCTATGGGCTGGCGGAGGCGACCTGCGCGATCGCTATGGGATCGTTCGTCACCGATAGCGTCGCTCGTTCGGCGCTGAACTCCGGCCGTGCCGAACCGGCCACCGGGGATGAACCCACAACCGTCGTCACCCGGGTGGGGGAAGTCATCGACGGGAACGAGGTACGGATCATCGATGACGCCGGCCGGGCCCTCCCCGAGCGGACCCTGGGCGAGATCGTGGTGCGCAGCCCGTATGTCATGGAGGGGTACGTCGGAGTTGACGCTCCAACGATCGTCGATGGCGATGGATGGCTCAAGACCGGCGATCGTGGCTACCTCGCCGATGGGGGTCTTTACGTCACCGGACGGATCAAGGACCTGATCATCTCGGCCGGACGGAACTTCCATGCGGAGGACATCGAGCGCTCTGTCGGCACATATCAAGGGTCCAGTCCGTGCATCGCGTTCGCCGTGTCACCGGAAGGAGAGCACTCGCGCGAGCAACTTGTGATCGTGGCGGAAGCACGCCCCGCCGAGCCCGCGGAGATGGAGGCGATACGGGAGACGATCGTAAGGACGGTCCGAGGCGAACTCGGCATCTTGGTCAACGAGGTCGTGTTCGTGGAACCAGGCTCCTTGCCCAAGACCACCAGTGGGAAGTTCCAGCGCTCCGTAGCACGCACGCGCTATCAGCAAGGGGAGTTGGCGGTCATCCGTTCCTACCGGGCAGACATCCCCTTGACCGCAGCCTCGATCGCGACCTTGAGGCTCTCGGCTGACCTGCTCCACGAGAACGTCGTCGCCCTCGCTCGGGCCTTCGCCACGAGGGGGTCGGACCGGCCGGCATCCAGCGCCCTTCCGATCTGTGAAGCGAACGCGACCGGGTCCGCTGCATCCGCGTAGAGAACCGTGTCGTCGCCCACCTCACGCACCGATGCGATGTCGTTGGCGACGACGGGACACCCCAGGTGCATGGCTTCGAGGACCGGCAGACCGAACCCCTCGTAGAGGGAGGGGAACAGGAGCGCCTCGGCGCGCCCATAGAGGAGCGCCAGTTGCTCGTCGGTCACTTCCTGCAACCACACCAGGCGGCCCTGAGAGTGGCGGGTACGCATGTCGTCGGCAAGCGCGCCCGTCCGCCAGCCATCTCCGGCAACGACAACGAGGGGTGGCACGTCATCACGGCGACCTGTCAGGTGATCGTGAGCCGCAAGCGCAGCGCCGATGTTCTTGCGCGGCTCGAGCGTACCTACCGTGAGGAAGAAGCGGTCGGGGGTGTCCTCCGGAAGGGCGCCGTTGGCGGAGGCTTGGATATCCGCTGCACCCGGGACGACGTGGACGACCTCGGGGGCTAGCCGATACTCGTCGCGAGTTCGGCGGCGACAGCATCGGACACCGTTACTACCGCCCCCGCCCTCGCCACCGAACGCGGAACCATGCGCTTCAGGTAGGCGAGATTGCGACGGGACACCGTCTCGGGGAACCTCAAGAAGGCGAGGTCGTGGACCACGGGGATCTCGGCTCCGTCCGTCTTCCATGCGACGAAGGCCGGACCAACGACCGCATCGAACCGACCCGCCCCGAGCGCTCGGACCCTGCGATCCCATCCGAACATCGACAGATAGCGGCCGCGCCGTGGGTTCGTCGCGACGTGGCTTTCGATCCCGTCCGGAACCGAGTGGGGCTCCCCGGCGAAGGCGGCGGCGATATCCCAATCGGGAGCCACCGTGGGGAGAGCCGAGAGGACACCCCTCGACCAACGGCTCACGCCGTCACGTCGGTCAGCGCTGGTGAGGTCGAACAGAACACGCATCGTCTCAGCGCCGGTGGCGCGTCCAGGGTCGATCCGTCTTGAGGGCTTCGAGCGGTGTCCGGGTCAGTGCCTCGTCGCGGCTGATCCCGAGACGATCGCAATAGAAGGAGACCGCATCCTCTCCGCCCGACTCGTCGACGAGCTCGCCGGCCTCGAGGACCGCCACCTTGTCGCAGAGAGCCTCGATCAGGGCCAGTTCGTGCGACGCGAACACGACCGTGGTTCCCCCTTCGAGGAGTTCCCTCATCTTGTTGAGACACTTCTGCTTGAAGGATTCGTCGCCGACAGCGAGGACCTCGTCCACGAGGATGACCTCGGGCTCGATCGCGACGACGAGCGAGAAACCGAGGCGCATGCCCATCCCCGTCGAGAACGAGCGCATCGGTCGATCGACGTGCTCTTCGAGGCCAGCGAAAGCGAAGATCTCGCCGAGCTTGGCCTCGATCTCGGCCCGTGGCACGCCGTAGATCGCGCCCGACAGGAACACGTTGTCCTTCGCGGTCAGTTCCATGTCGAAGCCGGCGGTCAGATCGATGAGGCTTCCCGCCCGGCCGGTGACGGCAACCGATCCCTTGGTGGGGCGGAAGATCCCAGCCATGCATCGGAGCAGAGTGCTCTTACCGGAACCGTTGACCCCGATCAGCCCGTACATCGATCCGCGCTCGATCGAGAGGCTCACCCCTTGTAGCGCCCACGAGCGAGCGGAGATGGAACGTCCGAGCGTGCCGACCACGTTCTTGAGGGTCGAAGCGCGCTTCCCGCGGACCCGGTAGGAGACCCACAGGTCGTCGATCTTGATCGCGTCCATCAGAGGGCCTTCGGCAGTTCGTATTGGAGTTTCTTGAAGACCCACCAGCCGAGTGCCAGGACGCCAAGTGACAGTCCCCCAGCGGTAGCGAGCGGCTCCCACCCCGGAGGCTGTCCCCGCAGGAGCGCGTTCTGGATCGTCGTCACGACCACCGCCATCGGGTTGAGCGCCAGGATCACCTTCGCCTGGAACGCCTCGAGCTTCGACAGCGGGTAAACGACCGGCGTCAGGAAGAACCAGATCCAGACGAGGAAGAGAACGAAGTGTTCGACGTCTCTGAAGTAGACGTTCAAGGGGGCCAGGAGTAGCGAGAGTCCGCACAGGAACACGACCTCGATCGCCAGTGCGATAAAGACCCAGTGAAGGTTCGCTAGCACCGGGAAGTCGCCCACGATCAGGAACACGAACAGCACCACCATGATGATCAGAGAGTTGACGAGAGCGGTGAGAGCCGACGCCAGGGGAAGCGTTTCGCTCGGGAAGGGTGCCTTCTTCAGGAGGTCGCGACCGACGACGAGGCTCTTCACCGAAGTGGTCAACCCACTCGAGAACGCCTGCCACGGGAGCAGCCCGGCCAGGAGATACAGCCTGAAGTTCGCTCGATCCCCGCTCCCGAAGATCGAGCCGAACACGAACGAGTAGACGAGCATCTGGATCAGCGGGTTCAGGACCGCCCAGCCGAACCCGAGCGCGCTGTTGCGATACCTGACCTTTACCTGCGCGCTCACGAGCGCCCTCAAGAGGTCCACGTAGGAGCGCGGCGAGAACCCGGTCCACTCGAACCGGTTGGGCCTGCTCTTGGGGGTGAACACTCTGGTGAGCTGGTCGCTCACGGCATCGCTCCTCAGGTAGCGGTTTACGCTGCCGTATCTAATCAGACCGACGGGCACTACCCGCAAGGAGGTCCCACCCATCCGCGTACTGATGACCATCCGTGATCTCCGCGTCGGTGGGACCGGCATCCAGATGCAAGCCCTCAAGCTGATCCCCTTGCTGCGAGAACGGGGTGCCGACGTGGAAGTCGTGGCGGGAGGGGGGCGAGGTCTGCCCCGCACGCGAGACCCTGGCGGGCGCACCCGTGCGCCGATCGGCTATCCCGGGGGCCAGTGGGGTTGCATCGGTCGGATTCGCTGCCACCGCTGCGGCGCACATCACGAGACATCAGGGCGAGATCGACATCCTGCACACCATGGGGGGTCGTCATGCCGCTGCCGCAGTGCGAGGTGCCGACCGATACGGCATCCCCGCTCTGGTCAAGATCTCACGCGCCGGAGAGTGGCAGGACCTCAAGCTGCTCATGGACGCGCCGTTCGGTCGACGACGACGCTCGATCGATCCTCTCGAAGGCGTGGTTCATCGCTCAGAGCTCGAACGTTCGCGACGAGCTTGCGGATCTCGGCGTCGAGCCGTCGAGGATCTTCTCTGCTCCAAATGGCGTGGACACCGAACAACACCGACCTCCACTCCCCGACGAGCGAGTGCGCTTGCGATCCGAACTCGGGTTCGGGGACGAGGCCATCATCACCTTCACGGGACGCTTGGTGCGGGTGAAGGGCGTCGACACACTGGTTCACGCGATGAAACAGATCCACGGCGCGCGACTCATCGTCCTCGGTGACGGCGAGCAGAAGCCAGCGCCTAGAGGGCCTGGCCCGCCAACTCGGCGTCGCCGACCGCATCGACTTCGTCGGGTTCACGGACGAGGTCGAGAAGTACCTCCGCGCCTCCGACATCTTCGTGCTGCCGAGCGCATCCGAAGGGCTCTCTAACTCGCTCCTCGAAGCGATGGCGACGGGACTGCCCGCCGTAGTGACCCCCGTACTCGACAACGAAGAGCTACGGGTCGAAGGGCCGCAGCCGCTGACCATCGCAATGCCCGGCGACGCCGACTGCGTGGGCTCAGGGACTCACGCGTCTCGTCAAGGACAGAGAGCTTCGACGTTCGATGGGGGCCGCCGGGTGCCGAGACTGATCCGCTCTCGTCTGACGATCCAGCACACCGCCGACAAGCTCGTCACCGCATACGCGGCGGTGATGGGGTCCGTCAGGCGGAGAAGCGGCGAGTAACCCACCCGGGACGTAGCCACTCGAGGACGAAGCCGAGCCACTCGGCGGTCCAGTAGTAGATCGCGATACCGAACGCCCCTGGAACTTCGAACCACGAGAGTTGCGCCTGCTTGCGGCGTCTGAAGATGCGCCTGCTGGACCTCCCGATCTCGAAGACCAACATCCGGATCGAAGTCAGCAGTGCTCCTCCCCGGAGAGTTCCGGCTCGTTTACCTCTGAGGTACCGATCGTGACCGCGCATCAACCCGCGCTTGAAGACGAATCCTTGGGGCGAGGGGTGCGCGACGCGAGCGGAAGTGTCCTGCCACAGTGAGCGGCCATTGCTCTTGAGTTCGCTCGCCCAGATCGTGCAGTGGCCCCGCGTCATCTCGGGATCGTCGGGGAATGGGTTGTCCAAGAAGAACTGCCGACGCATCGCCATGTTGTTCGCGAAGAGGTGCTCGACCGCCCTCATGCCGACGGCCTCGCGCCGTAGCGGGAAGAACCAGAACGCAGCGAAGGCCTTGTCGACCAGGGTTCGGATCGGGCCCATGTACACGGCCCCACCGATCACGTCGATATCGGGGTTGTCGATGCCGGCGAGCATCGCATCGAGCCACCCCGGCTCGGGGATCACATCGCTGTCGAGGAGGACGAGGATCTCCTTGGTTGCCGACAACGAGCCGAGGTTCTTTGAGTCGTAGTAGGCGGTGTCGCGGGTGGCAACGAACTCGATCTCGATCCCGAGATCGGTCAGCCCGCCCTCTTGCAAGAGTTGCTCGACGTCGGTCCTCGACGCGGCCTCTTCATCGAAGACGAGCACCACCTGGACGTCGCGGTGACTCTCGAGTTCCTGTCGCAACACCCGAAGCATCTCGAGCGCGCGCTCTCGGCCCGCGTCCTTGACATTCTCGGTCTCGATAACGAGAGAGATGCCGCTCACGACGCTGCCAGCTTCACGGCGACCGCAGCCGTTAAGGACGTGATCGATTCGAACAGTTCCGGTTCCAGTTCATCGTCCTCGAAGGCGATCTCGAACGAGTCCTCGATCATGCCCAAGAGCGTCGCCAGCCCGATCGAGTCGAGGAAGTCGGGGAGGAACGAGTCGGGTCTCGACCGCTCGGGCCCCAGCGACGTCTCCTTCGGACACCTCGGCCGCGGCGATGACCATGTCGCGGAAGCGAGGGAACGACTCTTGCTCGGTCATCCCGCTCCTTCCGGCTGCGCAAGGATCTCGACGAGTGCGTCCCGCAACCACGCCATGTCCTCGACCTTCGTGAACCCGTAGAGCTGGGCGTCGGGCAGGACCTTGACGTCCCACGCCGACCTGATCTCCTCGCCTAGCACGTCGGAGTTCATGAGCTCTTGGAAATCCTCGTAGAAATGATCCGCGCCGCCATAGACGAACGTCACCTGCGTACCACCTGCTGCGCGCTCGAGGCTGTCGATGACGCTCGGGAACCAGCCTTCCATCTCGCCCTTCGATCCACCGCCGACGAGAGCCGCGGTGAAGCGCTCGCCCACCGGATCGACCGCCGCGATCCCGGCCCTGACCCGCCGAAGAGCCTTCCGCTTCTTGCGCTTGATCGTCGGAAGATCGATCGCGATCGCCTTCGTTGTTAACGGATCGCGGGCGGCAACCGCCAACGAGGTTGCGGCACCTCCGCAGGTCCCGGCGATGGCAGAGGTCTCGGCTCCCGTCATCTCGCGGAACCACGCCACCGCCTCAACGAGAGCGTGGCCGAGAACGTCCCTGTCTTTGATGACCTCGGGGATCGGTGAGAGCCCACAGCCGGGGAGATCGAGCCGCATCACGGGCTGGCCGTTGGTCGCAAGGTCCCTGGCCAGTTCGAGACCAACCCGGTTGCGCGTCCGCGGATTGTCTCCCCCGGGCAGGAACACGACGGCAGGACCTTTGAGGGCACCGCCATCGGGGAGGTGGGCGATCGCGTCGATCGTGCCGGCAGAGGTCGGGACGAAGAAGGGAACCTGCATCAGTCCAGGTGCTCCGTCATCCATTCGACGGTGGGGCCGATCACCTCGGCGCCCCGTCGCAGACCGAGGTGCCAGATGTCACGACGTCCGAGACTGTGACGATGGATCTCGCCGGTGACGACGGGGGCAAGGCGCTCACCGGCTTCCGATACCTGGGAGTCGTTCAACCCCAGGAGAAGGACCGGGCCCGAGATCGCTCCGTTTCGCAGTCCCGAAGGTGCTGCTCGAAGGTCATCGAGTTGTGCAGGGGTGATATCGATCCCCATGACCGAGGAACGGCCCGATCGAGACACCTCCATCTGGGGCTCCTCGAACTGGTCCTGGCGACCCACCACCGCGGCGACGCGCGCCAACCGCCGGACCTGGTTCCAGTAGACGTCTCCGTCGAGAGCCGGATCCCACACGACCGCGCCAGCCCCCTCTAGTTCCTGAGCCGCGAGCAGTGCGACGAGGCCGCCGGCACGAGGGCCGAAGAAGCGCACGCGGTCGGTCGAGCCGCTTCGCGGTCGGAGTTCGGCGGCGCCGGCGAGGGCGGCGGCGATCCGATCCGAGAAGGTCGTTGTCAGGGGGTCACCGGTACTGTCGCCGGCCCCCGGCGGCTGGACGTAGATGCACGCGAACCCGGACGCCGCGCTGCGGCGCGCGAACTCGATCTCGGCCGACTGCAGCATCGACAGCTCGAAGTACGACGGGCTCATCACGATCCCCGTCGATCGGAAAGGCCCTTCGGGGGCCGTCATCACATAGAGAAGCTCGTCGCTCCCGATCCGCAGGGTGCCGGTGCTCTCGGTAAAGCCCGCATCCGTTCTGCTCTGGTGTTCGCCCAGTCGTGAAGCGACCGAGGTCACATCCACAGGCGTCACTTCAGGTATCCCTCCAACACCACGTCCTCCGGACTTACGGAATCGTCGATCTTCAGACCTTCGATCACGTACCCGATCGTGGATGCAACCTTGGCGGCGGTCAGGTCGCCGATCGGGGCGCCGCCAGCCGTCAGCAACTGCTCGTAGCTCTCGAGCCGAAAGCGTGTCGACGCGGAAGTGATCGTTGGGAAGTCCTTCTGAAGAGCGGCAGCGGCCTCGTCGGGATGGTCGAACGTGTACTGGATCGAACGGATCGACGCGTGCACGAACCCTTCGACGATCTCTGGGTGCTCGGCGGCGAAGTCGGTGTTGGTCACGAAGACGTTCCCGTAGAAGTCCTCCATCCCGTGCTCGCCAAGCCACAGGCTCACCACCTCCTTGCCCTCCTTGGCAGCCTCAGCCTCGAACTCGACCCGGTTGGTTACGTACGTGACCTGGGAAGAGATGTCGCCGGTAAGGAGCAGTTGCGAAGCGGTGGCCGAATCCGACTCGCCGAACTCGTAGCCCCCGAACCCGTTCTTCGCGGCCCACGTGTCCACCAGTTGGCGGATCGTGCTCTGTGAACTGATGTAGAGCGTCGCTCCATCGAGATCAGAAGGCTCGGCGATGTTCGCCCCGTCCTTCATCGAATAGATGACGTAGGGGGCCACGGCATGGAGCGATGAGATCGCTTTCACCGGCACCGTCTCGTCCTCCGCGTGAGCGAGGGCGACGGTGGCGAGGTCAGTGATACCGAACTCCGCTCCACCGGATGCGACGGTGGCGGTCGTGGCGGCGCTGCTCTCGCCCCCGAGGATGGTCAACTCGATGCCCTCTTCGGCGAAGAAGCCTTCCTCGATCCCTACCGCGATAGTCGAGTCCTGCCCTTGAACCGCGAACCCGAGCATCAGTTGAACGGGCGTCAACTTCGCTGGAGACGAGGACGACGGCTCGTCGCCACCGCAGCCCGCTCCCGCGAGCACCGCCACGACCACTAGCGCGGCGAGAAGATAGCGTCTGGATGTCACGGGATCCCCTTGGATTAGGTAAGTCTGACCGTGCAGACAATAGTCCAGCGGACGAGAGGCTCAGGAGGAGATCGGTGACGGACGCGGCCCCGCACGCTTCCCGACGCACTTCGCGGGCAGAGAGCACCGAGGGGGCGAGTTGACGATCGTCGGGCGCCGGGGCCGGAGCGAGGCGTACACATTCGATGAACTGGACGAACGCGCCGGGGCCATCGCCGGGAACCTCATCGACGCAGGGATCGGTCCCGGGGTGACGGTCGCTGCGGTCGCGACCTCCTCGGCAGGGTTCATCACGACCGCGCTCGGTGCCTGGTACGCGGGCGACGCTTCTTCCGATCCTGCCCCCGAAGGTGAGCACCGGAAAGGCAGCGTGGGAAGAAACGGCACGCGGACAGATCTCGTTCACCGGAGCGACGTTCTTGTCGGACCGTGATGAGGCCGAGATCGCCCACGTTCCGGCACTACTCCTCGGTGAGATGGGCGATCCCGGCACGGTCGAGCTGCCGACGCTCGAGCCAGCGACAACCTGCGCGATCAACTTCACCTCAGGGACGACCGGTGCGCCTAAGGCGATAGTGAAATCTCATCGCGCGCAGTACTGGGATTGGCTCGCACACAGCGCTACCCGGGGCGGACTAGACCCGGGAGATCGTCCGCGTCGGATGGGCTCCGCTCGGTCACTGGGCGATCTTCGGAGACGTTCTGTATCCGATGATGGCTGGGCGTCGATAGCATCCTCCTCGCTCCCGCCGCTTTCTCGGCCGACCCGATGCTCTGGATCCGGACCATCAGCGACCGGGAGGCCACCTACTCGCTGGTTGCCTCGTCCGCGTACGGGCTGGTCACGAAACAACTCCGCGATACCGACGAGAACCTCGACCTCTCACGCTGGAGCGTCGCGGGGATGACCAACGAGCGTTCCGAGCCGCGGCGACCATCGATGCGTTCGCGGATGCCGCCGGACGATTCGGATTCGATCCGAGCCGCGTTCAAACCCGCCTACGGGATGTGTGAGATCGGCGCGATCTCGGCGGTGCCCCTCGGGTGAGGGCCCGCGCACGGATCGCGTGGCCCGAGCGGACTCTCACCGAAGGTGCCGCGCACTCGCACGACGGGAGCGGAGACCTCGTGACCTCCTCACGGTCGGCATCCCCCAGCCCGGACGTTGAGATAAGATCGTCGATGACACGGGGGCCGATCTCCCCGACCGGCGGGCGGGCGAGATCAAGGTGCGGAGCCGGGAGCCATGGACGGATACCTGGGGCGACCCGAGGCCACCGCCGCACGTGCGTGGACGGTGACTGGTTCCTCACCGGCGACCTCGGCTACATGGCCGATGGGCACCTCTTCATAAGTGGCCGCATCAAGAACGTGATCATCGTCCGCGGCCGCAACCATCGTCGCGGAGGACATCGAGTCGGCGGCGATCGGAGTCCTGGGCGATCGCAGCGGCCGTCTGCGCGGCGATCGGCGTACCGAGCGCCAAAGGTGAGGACGTCGTGCTGTACGTCGAGACCTCCCTGAACGGGCCGGACCGAAGCGACGCGCGGGAGCGGCTCCAGCGCGAGCTCTTCGCATCGTTCGGGGTCACGCCCCGGGAGGTCGTCATGTCCGACCCCGGTTCATTACCTCGGACCGCGAGCCACAAGATCCACCGCCATCTCCTAAAGGAGAGCTACCAGGCGTAAGTCGCTCGCGCTGGGCACCTCGCGCCCACGGCACGAGGAAATGCTCGATCGCGGCAACCGCTCCGAATAACGCCATGCTCATCGCCGCTACTGCGATGACCACCGCGAACGCAAGCGGGGTCTGGTACGGACTGACAGCGCTCCGGATCAGGAACCCAAGGCCCTCGGTGGCGGAGATGAACTCGCCGACCAACGCGCCCGTGACCGCGAGCGTGATCCCCACCTTCAGGCCCGCGAAGATCGAGGGCAGAGCCGAGGGAAGGTCCACCTTCCAGAAGGTGAATAAGCGCGGCGAACTGCAGCGAGCGGGCGAGATCGTGCAGGTCGGGGTCAACCGACCTGAGGCCCACCGTCGTCGCGATGACGATCGGGAAAGATCGCGATCAGGAACGCCACGACGACCTTCATCGCGATGCCGAACCCGATCCAGATGAGTAGCAAAGGAGCGATCGCGATCTTGGGCAACGCGTTGATCGCGAGGAGGGGCGGATAGAGGAGCGCAGCGATCGTCCTCGAGTACGCTGATCCCGGTCGCGAGGAGGATGCCGACGATCACCGCAGCGCCGAAACCGAGCAGCACCTCGACGAGGGTCGTCCAAGTCGCGCTCAGGATCGCGCTGTGGAACTCCTGGAACGCTCTGAATACGTCGGCGGGGGCGGGAAGGACGAAGCGCGACGCTCCTGCCATGACGGCCACCTGCCACACGCCCGAACGATGAGCAGGGAGAGCAAGAAGAACGCTCCGCGCGCACGATCGCTGATCGGCCCCCGCTGATCCTGGACCCTCACGACCGGAGCGCCTCTCTGGTCGAGCGCGCTATCTCCAGGAACTCAGGGGAATAGCGCATCTCCTGCGCCCGAGGTCGGGGAAGGGGCACCTCAACCTCGTGCGTGATGTGACCCGGTCGTCTCGACATCACCGACAACCTTGTCCGAGAGATAGACCGCTTCGTCCACGTCGTGGGTCACCGAACACAACCGTTTTGCCGGACGCGCCCCACAGTGTCAGGAGGTGATCGAGCAGCGCCTCGCGGGTGATCTCGTCAACCCCGGTGAAGGGCTCGTCCAGCAAGAGGACGGGAGGGTCGTGGATGAGCGCTCGGCACAGTGAGACCCGCATACGCATCCCGCCGGACATCTCCCGCGGCCTCAGTCGCTCCGAGCCGCCGAGACCGACCTTGTCCATCAGTTCGCAGCGCGCGCTCGGCATAGTCGGCGGGATCACGCCTGAGCATCTCGATCGGGAGCAACACGTTCGCCAGCGCCGACCTCCAGGGGAGGAGCACGGGACTCTGGAAGGCCATCCCGAAGTGTCGGAGCGGCTTCGTTACCAAGGTTCCGCCAACCTCGATCTCGCCTTGGGTAACGGCGTGAGACCGGCGATCATCTTCAACAAGGTGGTCTTCCCGCACCCCGAGGGACCGACGAGCGCTACGAAACGACCGAGCTTCGACCGTGAGATCGACATCCGCCACCGCGTCGACGGAGATCGCCGCCAGCGTGACTGAAACTCTTGCTGACCGACCGGATCACGGATCTCCTCGCCGACGGTGGCGACCTCGTGCTCACCCGACATCCTCTAGGAGTCGAGGTGAACGACGTTGTCGTATCCGAGATGCCTGAACATCCGGTTACGCGCCGACAGCAGCACGCAGCGGTTCGTCCGATCGCACGCAACGTGCTGGTGAACGTGGTTCGGGCGGGACGTAGACGATGTCTCCAGGTCCGAACGCGTGCCTCGTCGGCTCGTCCGCGATCCGCCGCGTAGTAACGATCCTCGATGTCTGCCGCGACCTCCCAGTGGAGGCTGTGTCCGCTACCCCGACAGAACGTAGAGAACCTCGTCCGCCATGTGCCAGTGCTGCGGCGCTGCCTCACCGGCCTCGATCCTCTGCTCGTAGACGTCGATGCCGAACGCTCGCACGTCGTCGTCAGGCCCGCATAGAACCTTCACGGTGCCGTCGTCGGTCTCGGTCCCAGTCGAGGTTCGCACCCGCGAACGACCTTGCGGCGACTTCGCTGCATCCGGGCTCCACAGTGCGCCCACTCGCGACGGTCGCCGAAGCCCCTCGCCAGAGAAACCATCCGCTTGCCCTTGCTGCATCAGACCCATGAACATCCACAGGGACTTCGTCTTCATCACGAGCATGTGAGCGGGTTCGGTGTCGGACGAGTTGTAGTGCTGGTGCACCGAGTCCACGTGGACCATCACGAGATCACCCTGCGGACCAGTCGTACCGCTGCCAGTCGTGGATCTCGTAACCGTGACCCGACACGACATAGAACGCGGCTTCGTTCTGATGCCCATGGCCTTTGTTCTCGCCCCCGGGCTCCAGCCTGCACGTCGTGGACCTGGATCGTCTGAGTGAGGAAGTCCTCGTCCCCTGGGCCGAGTGCGCCACAGGCTCGATGCGGTCGTCGAACGCTCGGAGTGACCGACGCTGCCGTCGTCGACGATCACATCATCGGAGCGAACCCGGCGGCCGCCAGGCGGGCACGGCGGGTCTCCTCGAGCGAGTACGCGCTCGGACTCGATCCCTCGACAAAGACGCGGCCCATCGCACCTTCCTACTCGGCGAGTTTGGGGCAGTATCGTGCGGCCATCGTAAGGGACGGAGACTGGGGAGACTGAAGAGATGTCCGGGTACTTCGCGACCGCTCGCGCGCACTGATCCGCATCGATCGCCGTGCTCGCTGCGGCGGTACTTCTCGCGACCGCCTGCTCGGGAGACGAAGGCGGGTCCGATGAACGTCGCCGACAACTCCGGGCTCGACGCCGTGTACGACGAGGTCGAGGGCCTCTCCGGCGACGGACCGTCGCGACCGAAGCTGATCGAACTCGCACTCGCCGAGCAGGACGAGGCGGGCACCGCGACCCTCTACGGCTCGACCAACCTCGACGAGGCCGACCCGATAATCGCGGCGTTCGAAGATGCCACCGGTATCGAGGTGAACCTCTATCGCGCCTCCGCAGGAGACGTTCTCCAGCGTGTCCTCCAGGAATCGGATGCGTCATTCCCAGGAGCAGATGTCGTCTACATCAACGGTCCCGAGATGACCGTGCTCGACGGGCGGGACCTGCTGGCTCCTCTCGAGAGTCCTGCCACCGAGGACATCTCGGAGGTTGCCGTGTTCGACACCTGGGCTGCCGTCTACCTCAACCTATTCACCGCCGCGTGGAACACCGACCTGGTCTCCGAGGGAGACGCTCCGAGATCGTGGGAGGAACTCCTCTCGAACTATCCCGGCCGGCTCGCCCTCGAGGCTGGGGACTTCGACTGGTTCGCCACGCTGGTCACCCAGTACTTCATGGAAGACAAGGGCATGTCTGAGGAAGACGCGATCCAGGTCTTCCGCGATGCCGCGGCCGACGCTCGGTCGTCGACGGCCACACCCTGATGGCCGAGTTGCTAGCGGCCGGGGACTTCGACGTCGCCGCATCGACCTATCGGCATCGGGTGGCTCAACTGTCCCGCGAGGGCGCTCCGATCGCGTTCGAGCCGGCCGTCGAGCCTCTGATCGTCCGACCGAACGGGATCGGCATCGTCACCGGAAGCGAGCACCCCGCCCAAGCTCTGCTGTTCACCGAGTTCATGCTGACCGAGGTCCAGGAGATGCTCATCGACTTCGACAGGACCCCCGCCAGTCAGGCGATCGAGGGCGGCGGCGTACCCACCAAGTTCGATGTCCTCGAAGCCGATCTCGAGCTGCTCTTCAACGATCGGGAAAAGTGGGAGGACCTCTGGGACGAGATCGTGTCGTCGTCGGGCGGCATCATCGAATGATCCGCATGGCCGAACCTCACCTCCGACGTGAAGCTCCCGGCGAACCGCGCGGTTCGCCTATCCCGCGGGCTGATCGTGCTCGGCACCACGCTCGGCGTCATCGTCCTGGTTCCGCTGGTCTTCCTCGTGTGGTCCGCTTTCCGGACGGATGCCGGGCGCTCGCTCCGACCCGCTGAGCGACGCGATCGGATCGCCGCGGCTCGGCGGGATGGTGTGGTCATCGGCGCTGTTCGCCACTCGGCACCGCAGCGCTCTCGGTCCCACTCGGCACCTCGCTCGCCTACCTCTACACGCGGACCAACGTCCCGTTCCGGGGCCTGTTGTTCGTGGCATCGCTGATGCCCCTCGCGATCCCGGGGGTTCTGTACACGATCTCGTGGATCTTCCTCGCGAGTCCCCGGATCGGGATCATCACGACGGCGCTGGAACCGCTGTTGGGCTCGGCCGCGCCAAACATCTACAGCATCCCGGGCATGGTGCTGGTCGAGGGACTGCACCTCACGCCGCTCGTCTTCCTTTTGATGGTGGGGGCGTTCCGCTCGATGGACCCTTCGCTGGAAGAGAGCGCGCTCGTAGCCGGAGCCAGCAGGGCTTCGGTCTTACGGATGATCACCATGCCTATGCTCACGCCCGCACTGGCGGCCTCCGGTCTGATCATCGGGGTCCGGCCCTAGAGGCGTTCGAGGTTCCCGTTCTGATCGGGCTACCGGGTGGGGTAACGGTGTTCACCTCACGCATATGGCGCGCCTTGAAGGAGGTGCCGTCCGATCTCTCCGAAGCGAGCGTGTTCGCCCTCCCACTCTTGATCCTCACCGTCGCCGGCATCTTCATGTACTCGCGCTTGTCGAACAGAGGCCGGTCCTTCCAGACCGTCACCGGGAAAGCCCGTCACCCGCACCGGATCGACCTGGGCAAGTGGAAGTGGGCCATCGGAGGAGCGGTGCTGCTGTATTTCTGCATCGCGATCCTGGCCCCCGTGGCGACCTTGATCCACCTGTCCGTACATCCGTTCTTCGCGCCGCCGTCGATCGAGAGCCTCTCGACCGCGACCCTCGACAACTACCGGTACATCTTCCGATCCAGTCAGGCACTGCACGCTCTGAAGAACTCGGCGCTCCTCGGGGTGAGCGCAGCAACGATCGTGATGGCGGTGACCGCGGCGGCGGCGTGGGTCGTCGTCCGAGGGAAGCGACGAGGGCGATGGTTGATCGACGCGCTGGCGTCGCTTCCGATCGTCATCCCGGGCCTGGTCCTCGGAGTCGCGCTTCTCTACGTCTATCTACGCGTGCCACTTCCGATCTACGGGACCCTGTGGATCCTTCTGATCGCGTACGTGACCCGCTACATGCCGTACGGGATGAGGTACGCGAGCGTGTCGATGCATCAGATCTCCGACGAGTTGGAGGAGTCCGCGCTCGTCGCGGGCGGATCGTGGTTCCAGGTGTTCCGGCACATCCACGTTCCCCTGCTGCTCCCCGGTCTGTTCGTCGGGTGGATCTACATCACGGTCATCTCGTTGCGTGAGCTCTCGAGTTCGTTGCTGCTCTACTCTCCGGGCAATGAGGTTCTTTCGGTGGTGATCTGGGAGCAGTGGGAGAACGGCCAGGTCTCCGAGCTCGCGGCGCTGGGAGTCGTGATGGTGGCGATCCTCCTCGCCCTCGGAGCCGTCGCCACGACGGGTCGCGTCTCGTAGCGGGATATTCCAAGGGCGATGACGGCACACGTCGAGGTCCGCGGATCTGCGGAAGACGTTCGAGGACAAGGGCACGACGGTGACCGCGGTCGACGACGTCAGCTTCGAGGTGACCGGCGGGCACCTGTTCACGCTGCTCGGGCCCTCCGGGTGCGGGAAGACCACCACGCTCCGGTGCGTCGCCGGTCTGGAGCGCGCCGACAGTCGGCGAGATCGTCGTCGGGGGCCGGACCGTTACCTCGCCCGACGTCGTTCGTGCCACCCAATCAGCGTGGGTTCGGAATGGTGTTCCAGTCCGGTTCGATCTGGCCGCACATGTCGGTGCTTCAGAACGCGGCGTTCCCGCTGCGTCGTTGCGGACGAGCGGATCTCGAAGACGGACGATCAAAGAGCGAGCCCTCGAGTCTCTTGCGCTGGTGAGACTCGACGGGTTCGCAGAACGCCCCGCCACCGCACTCTCCGGGGGCCAGCAGCAGCGCCTCGCTCTCGCGAGCGCGTTGATCGCCAGGCCTCCGCTCCTCTTGTTCGACGAACCGCTGTCCGCGCTCGACGCCAAGCTGCGCGAGGAGATGCGACTCGAGATCAAGAACCTTCAGAGGGAGGTCGGCATCACCGCCCTCTACGTCACCCACGATCAGGTTGAAGCGCTTGCCATGTCGAAGGTGATCGCGGTGATGAACGAGGGCCAGATCGTTCAGGTCGGCAGGCCGCGCGAGATCTATGGCAACCCCGCGACGCGCTTCGTCGCTGCGTTCGTCGGCAACATGAACTTCATCGACGGCACGGTCGGAAGCGAGTCATGGGGATGAACTCGTTCTGAAGAGCGGGACGACAACGATCAGGGTGCCCAAGCACCGCGCCGACGCTCGAGCTGGCGACAACCTCGTTGTTGCGGTGCGAGCCGAGAACATCGAGATGCATTCGGCTGCCCCGCCGGCAGGCAACGTCTTGAGAGGAACCGTCGTCGGTACGGGGCTTCCTGGGCGACGCCATGGCGCACACCGTCCTCGTTGAAGGTCTCGAGATCCGGACCAAGGGAAACGCCTCATACACAGAAGCTCCGGGAACGGAGGTCTACCTGTCGTTCCCGTCCGAGGCGTGCGTCGCGCTCGCGCCGCGGAGGACTGAGCCTCCGCCTTCAACGCCGCGCGATCGAGTCTTCCCGGTAGAGGTGCGAGGCAGCCGAGCCACGGCCGTGATGCCCGTCGGGATCATGTAGCGAGGGAGCCGGGCACCGACGTGTCCCCGCAGCACCGCATGATCCACATCCGGATCGGCTTCGATGAACGCTTCGATCCCCGTGACTCCTCGGTGGCGAACCGGCACGACCACCGCTTCGTGGACCGAAGGATGGCTCCTCAGAACGACCTCGATGTCGCCCGGGATAGACGCGGTGTCCGCGGATCTTCATCTGCTCGTCCAAACGACCGACGAGTCGCAGGGCTCCGTCGGTGGAGAGACTCACCTCGTCACCCGTTCTGAAGTAGCGGCCGCTCCTGCCTACGGGGTCGTCCACGAACGCTCGCCGGAAGGTCGTCGCCTAGGTAACCCGGCGAGACACCCTCACCCGAGACCAGCAGTTCACCGGCCTCGCGCCGGAGCGGCCTCGGTCACCGTCCGCGGCGAGCACGAGGCACTCGATGACGTCGATCGGATACCCCAGTGGGTAGAGCCCCCTCGCTGGGTAGACCTAGTTCGCCCAGACGATGGTGGGCGACCGTTCCGGTTTCGCTCGAGCCGTAGAAGCCGTAGACCTCGGCGCGTGACAGGAGTTCGGGGATCTTCGTCCACGACTCCTCGGGAAGTCGCTCGGTACCGAACATCACGCACCGGAGCGTAGCCAGGTCCTCTGGAGCGAAGCCTCCCTGACGCACCCACGACTGCACCGCCGATGCGGCAGACCACCACACGGTCAGGCGATGCCGGGACACGTGGTTCACCATCTGCGCCGCGAGGCGCGTGTCCTTCGGACTCAGGGGATAGAGAGTGGCTCCGGCCAACGCGGTGACGTAGAGATCGAAGCGGTGGGGGCCGAAGTGAAGTGGCGTGTGACCGGCGACGCGATCGTCGGGTCCGATACCGAATCGCGCCGCGGCCCACTCCACAAGCACCATCGAGTTGCGGTGGGTTCGCTTGACCCCCTTGGGGGTTCCGGTGGATCCCGAGGTGTAGATCACGTACGCGAGGTCGTCGGCTCCGACCCGCGGGCGGCTCCCCGACGGACCTGGGAGTGCTCGGATGTCCGCAACGTCTAGGGTCGCCGTGCCCGCAGGGATCGCGTCGAAGACCTTCGGCTCCATCGTGGACGACGGAGCGAGGACTGCAATCGTCGAACACCGTCTTCCATCGAGCGACCGGAGCATCGGGATCGATCGCAACGTACGCGGCCCCGGCCCCATGATCCCGTACAGCGCGGCGATCGTCTCGATCGATTTAGGAGCCACGACCGCAACGATGTCCCCCGGTCCCACAGATGCTTCCGCCAACCGGCTCGCGATGCGCTCTGCTGTGTCGAGCAACTCGCCATAGGTGATGCTCGCCTCGCCCATCACGATCGCAAGGTGGCCCTCGTCTCTCTCCGCGGCGGCTTCGAGGAGACCGAACAGTGTGGTCATCGTTCGGTTACTCGGGTCCGAACGTAGGCAGCGATCCCCGCTAGGGACAGCAGGTGCTCCGGAGTGATGTCCTCATCCGGCACCTGGAAGTCGTAGGTGTCCTCGAGGAATCCGACGAGCGACATCAGCGCGATCGAATCGAGCGAATCCGACAGATCGCCCGCTAGAAGAGGATCGTCGTCGGAGGGAATGAATCCGTGCTCGACCAGGAACGTCGTAACGACCTCTTCGATCGTTCCCGTGGATCGCTCTGGTGCCATCACGAGAGCATCCCACTAACTAGAATCCCGCGAACCATGGCCGCCCCCGCTAGTACCTCCGCGCTCCTCCTCGACGCCCGTACGGGAGACCATGCGCGCTTCGTGGCGCTCCTTCAGAATGGCGAGACCGAGCGCCACAGCCAGCTTCCTGCGCCACGCGCCACGCAGTACGCCGCTCGGGCGCGTCCTCGCAAGGTCTCTGGTCGCGAGGATCACCGGCGAACGACTCGAGCAGATCGACATCGACGCCGCACCATCCGGTGCGCTCAGGTCCACCCTCTCCGGGATGCACCTATCGATCGCTCACTCGGGACCGTGGATCGTTGCCGCAGCCGGCGGGAGACCGGTTGGGATCGACGTTCAGATCCCGATCCGAGTCGTCCCACGCAGGGCCCTGACCGATGAAGAAGCCCGGTGGGTGAACGGCTTGCCTGCGGAGCGCCGCGCACTCGAGGCCGCCCGGCTGTGGGCGATCAAGGAGGCAAGGGCCAAGCTCTCGGGAGACGGCCTCCGGTTCCCGCTCCCTGGTATCGCCGTCCCGCCGGGCCAAGTGGGGGCCGGAAGCGGCGTCCACTGGAGGACATTCGGGACCGAAGAGGTCGCCGGAGCGCTCGCCACCGAGAGCAGCGAAGACCTTCCGAGCGGGATCACGATCGTCAAGCTCGATGATCCCGATCGGTGGGTTGCTGCTTAGGACATCTCGGCGATGACGCCTGCGACCGTGTCCTTGAGGGAGCGGGTTGGGACCCAGCCCAGACGTTTCTCGATCTTTGACAGGTCAGGGACCCGGCGGGCCATGTCTTCGAACCCGGCCATGTAGACGTCCTCGTAAGCGATCAACTGCACCTCGGACTTGGATCCGCACAGTTCGATCACCAGCGCAGCAAGATCGGCTACCGACACTTCTTCGGCTGAACCGAGGTTGAAAACCTCGCCGACCGCGTCGTCACGATCCAGAAGTTGAAGAAGACCCTCGACCGCATCATCCACGTGGCAGAAACAACGCGACTGCGTGCCGTCTCCGAAAACGGTCAGTGGTTCACCCGCCAGCGCCTGCTCGACGAACCTGGGGATGACCATCCCGTAGGTGGGCGTCTGCCGGGGGCCCGAGATGTTGAAGAGGCGCACGACGATCGTCGGAAGCCCTCGCTCGCGGTGGTACGCGAACGCGAGGATCTCGTCGACCGCCTTGGCCGTCGAATAAGCCCACCGCGCAACCTGGGTGCTGCCGAGCAAACGATCGTCCTCTTCGGCGAACGGCACCTTGGTGCCCTTCCCGTAAATCTCGGAGGTTGAGGCGAGCAAGACCTTGGCCCGGTATCGGTGAGCGGCCTCGAGGATGGTCTCGGACCCGCGGATGTTGGTGATCAGGCTGCGTAGTGGCTTCTCGACCACCAGCTTCACCCCGACGGCCGCGGCCAAGTGGACGACGACGTCCGAGCGCTGAACCAGTTCATCGACGAGCATCGCATCGAGGACGCTCCCGTGAACGAACTCGATGCGATCGGCGACCGAGTCGAGGTTCGTGGCGCTTCCGGTGGCGAGGTTGTCGAGGACGATGACGTCATCCCCGCGCTCGACCAGGCGATCGACGAGGTGGGAGCCGATGAAGCCAGCACCTCCAGTGACCAGGTATCTCATGGGGAGACGCTACCGCGGCGTCAGTTAAGCGAGAAGACGACCGAAGTGATGCGCTGCTGAGTGGTCGAGAACACCATGTCGATCGAGTACGAGCCGGAGTTCGCCGTCGGCGGTGGACCGCCCGGGCCGCCGTGCCGCTCGTAGACGCCCTCGAAGCGGTAGACCCACCCGCCCCACTGGTTCTGCTTCTTGGTGATCATCGAACCCTGGGCCGTGTAAGGGAACGAGCCGTCAACGGTCCAGATCGTGAACGACAGGGCCTGCGATGGACCGTCGGATGAACTGTGTCGGAGATCGAACCCGTAGACCGAACGGCCCCCGGCCACGATGTCTCCCTGGATCCTCTGCGAATAGCTGATCGAGCCGTCTTCGTTGGGACGACCGGATTCCGCGAGGATCGCGTCGGACTTGATGCAGTCGGAACAAACGACCTCGGGAGCCGCCCCGGAATAAACGGCGGTACCTGTGAAGCCCTGGGGCTCAGGCGGGGGGGCCGGAGGCTCGGTCGGGGTCGGGTCTGGGGTCGGGGTCACGGTCGGTTCGGGATCGGGAGTGACGTTGCCGTCGGTGTCGCCGTTGTCCGTGGTTGGTGGGGTCGTCGGGGTCACGACGGGAACCGTCCCCGAGGTGTCGGTCGATGAGCTTTCGCCACCATCCTTCTTGTGCTTGCTCTTGCTCGCCGAGCGCGTGGCATCCGCATCGCTCAGTCCCAGGGGCGAGGATTGGGTCGCTGCCGACGGAACCTCTACCTGTGCGGGACTGCCGGCGGACGGCAGGACGCTTGCCGTCGTCACGACACCGACAACGGCTGCGGCAGCGACCACTCCGCCGACGCGGTCGGCGACGAACTGGCCACAGGACTGCAGCGTGTTGTTGCACGTGACGAGCGCCTGGCTCATGTTCTGAACGATGGGCGAGGGGTCCTTCACCGCCGGATCCGTGTGCTTGATCCGGCTGGCCCACGTGGTCGGGAGGAAGATCGAGGCGAGTGAAGAGGTCCACGACCGCTTGAAGTTCTGGCGGGCACGGTGGATCAGTGCCTTCGTCTGCACGCAGGAGATGTCGAGGAGCTGGGCGACCTCGTCGTACGAGAGCCCCTCGAAGTCACGCAGCACGATCGCGGCGCGGTGCATCGGAGGGAGGCCCTCAAGGACCTTCTGGACCCGACGGGACTCGGCACGGCGGATCACGAAGATCTCCGGGTCGGAGTCGACGCAATGCTCGGGGATGTCGAGATCGAGTTCCTCTAGTGGGGTCGGATCGCTCGGCCGGCGACTGCGAGCACGCAGCGCATCGAGACAGACGTTGGTTGTGATCCTGGCGACCCAGGCCCCCAACTGGTAGCGACCGTTGAAGACCGGAAGGCCCTGGTAGACACGCAGGAAAGCTTCCTGGGTTGCCTCCTGGGCATCGTGAGGATTGCTGAGCATGCGGCGGCAGATCGACTCGACCCGGCGCACGTAGCGATCGTAGATCGCCCGGTAGGCATCGTCGTGACCCGATTTGAACGCGATAGTGAGCTCGCGCTCATCGGCCGCGCCAAGATCGAGCTCCCACGGAGCGAACTGGATGAAATCTTCTGCCCGTTGGGCTACCACCGAGTAATCGTCCTCCCCAGGACCTTGTCAATCACGGCATTGGTCATACTCAACAACCAACGCTCAGGGTGGAATAGTCCATTTGGACTACTTTCGTCCCCCCGGCACGCGTTCTTAACCTGATCCACCTTAAGAACGTAAACGCCGGGGGCCTATAAGAAGTTGCTTGCATCGGTCGGGTTCCCGACGCCCTACGTCTGTCTATCGAGGCTAACCTGCTTCGCATGAAACTCCTAATGCTGTTCCTTGTCGGCGCGATCGCATTGTCCCTCTCGGGATGTTCGAGTGAAGCACCCCCCGCGCCGGATGAAGTCACCGGACTGATCGTGACGATGACCCCGGAGTCTCTCGGTGGGGAGACGGTTGAGTCGTTCGTCCTCGAAGAAGGCGACGAGACGTACGAGATCGAGATCGACCCCGACCGCGACTACGGCTTCGATCTCGGCCACCTGTACGAGCACCACACCGATGCCCTCCCGGTGAAGGTCGAGCTCGAGGACAGAGACGGCACGCTCGTCGCGACCGCTATCGAGGACGTCTGAGTCATCTATCCAGGCTCACCCACATGAGGCGGTTCGGATCCTGGAGGCGGCCCCTTCACTAGTTCTTCGGGCGAAGGGATGCCAACAGGTTCGTCGTAGACAGAGACCCGCCACATGAGACGACCGAAGAAACCTCCCAGTGCGAGGACGAAACCCAGGAGCATCCAGCCAACCTGCACGTTCGATCTCGAGATGACGAGCCCCAACCATCCGAGACACAGGCCCGACCAATAAAGGAGTGCGACGCTCGTGCGCACGGACAGGCCCGCTTTCACGAGTCGGTGAGAGATGTGGTCCCGGCCCCCCTGATGGATCGGGCGACGGTTGCGGAGCCGCGATAGAACGACGAGGGTCGTGTCGAAGATCGGAACCCCTAACACCACAACGGGCACCAGGAACGTGACCTTGATCAGGTTGTCGAACCGGAGCTCAAGACCGATCAGCGCAAGCGCGAACCCGAGGAACATCGACCCCGCGTCGCCCATGAATGCCTTCGCCGGATGGCGGTTGTGCGCGAGGAAGCCGAACGAGGCTCCGGCTAACGCTGCCGCCACGACGCTGAGGACCACGAGTTCCTCCAGCACACCCATCGCGGCGAAACTGAGGGCTCCGACGCCAGCGAGCCCGGCCGAGAGGCCGTCCATGTTGTCGAGCAGGTTGAAGGCGTTCGTCATCCCGACGAACCAGATGATCGTGAGTAGGAAGTTCGCCCATTGGTACGGGGTCGCTTGGACCTGGAATCCGGCCGACCACGCGGCGGCCGCCGCTGCGATCTGAGCTGCGAAGCGAACCGATGGGGGGAGTGGGCGAACGTCGTCGAACAACCCGACGACCGCTAACACGACGGCAAGTCCAACGCCGAGTGCGAGGTCTCGATACACCCACCTTGCCAAGCCCCCGGGGATGAACACCAGGACCACCGTGCCGATGAGCAGGGCCGAGAAGATCGCCACGCCTCCGAGGTACGGGGTAGGAGCGTCGTGGATCTTCCTGTCCGCGTCGGGTCTATCCAGGATCCCAAGGCGATGAGCGACCTTGCTGGTCAACGGGGTGATCGCCCACGCGGCAACGAAGGCGACGAGAAGGGCACCGATGGCGAGCGAGAGCGGCAGAAGAACCTCCATTGGGCTTCGCGGGACCGGCTCATCGTAATGGGCTGACCTCAAACGTAGGTGCGGTTCGGGAACAAGGACTTTCACCACCGTCGGTCACTTCATCCAACGCTGGAGCCCGAACCGTCAGTTAGGGGATGCTGCTGCTGACCTCGCAGAGAACTCCTGTATCGACCCCGCCGCCACCGTTGCAGGTGTCGGAGCCGGCTCCCCCGTTCAAACTGTCGGCTTCGGCGTCACCGTAGAGCTTGTCTTTGCCTTGCTGGCCGCTCAAGGTGTCTTTGCCGTCGTTGCCGTGGAGGACGTCTCGGCCGGAGCCGCCGAACATCTTGTCCCACGCTCCGTTCCCGAAGAGTCGGTCGTTGCCGGCATCACCCTCGAGCCTGTCGCCGAAGGCTCCACCGATCAGGGCGTCATGGCCGGCACCGCCGTAGAGCGTGTCGGGGGGAGTCTGGCCGCCGATACCAAGGCCGGCGTAAAGAACGTCATTCCCGGCGCCTCCGTAGATCACGTCGTCGCCCTTGTCGCCGTAAAGGAAGTCTCTATCCCCGTTCCCGTTGATGACGTCGTTGCCATCGTTGCCCCGGACGATGTCTTTGCCGCCGAGGCCGCAGATGACGTCGTTGCCACCGAGGCCCTTGATCGTGTCGTTCCCTGCGGTGCCGTTGATCACGTCGGCTCCGCTCGTACCGGTCGTCGTCTGGTTCGCGGCTGGCACTTGGATCGTCACCGCGCGTCCGTCGCACAATGTCGGCACGGGGGACGGTGATGGGGATGGGCTCGGGGACGGTGCTGGAACGTTCGTCAGCTTCGTGATGAACGCATCACCCGCTCCCCCGTTCGATGCCTGTAGGGGCATCTGCGTCGGGAAGTTCGTCGAAGTGGTCGAGCCGGTCACGTATGCCGCTCCATTGGGATCGACCGCGATCCCGCGCGCGCTATCGCCACCCGAACCGCCGAAGAAGGTCGAGAAGGTGAGGAACGCTCCCGCTGAGTCGAGGGCGGAGATGAACGCGTCACCACTTCCTGCGTTCGTTCCCTGGAGCGGTGTCTGGGTGGGAAAGTTCGTCGACGCGGTAGAGCCGGTCACGTATGCCGAGCCTGCCGGGTCGGTAGCGATCCCGTAGCCGATCTCGCCCCCCGAGCCGCCGAGGTAGGTCGAGTAGGTGAGGGCCGAGCCGGGGGCGTTGAGTTTCGTCACGAACGCATCCCCGCTCCCAGCGTTAGTTGCCTGAAGGGGGTTCATGGTCGGGAAGTTGGTCGAATCCGTGTTGCCCACCACGTATGCCGCGTCCGATGAGTCGAGCGCGATCCCGTAGCCCGTGTCACCTCCCGAGCCCCCGAGATAGGTCGAGTACGTAAGGGTCGAACCCGAGGGTGCGAGCTTGGTGACGTACGCGTCCGGGCCCCCACCGTTGCTTGCCTGGAACGGGTTCTGCGTCGGGAACGCGACGGCCCCGGGCCACGTGTCGCCGGTGATGTAAGCGGCGCCAGTGCCGTCGACCGCGATGCCTTGAGCGGTGTCGTCTCCCGATCCACCGAGGTAGGTCGAGTAAGGGAGCGCCGAACCCGCTGGGTTCAGCTTGGTCACGAACGCATCCGCACCTCCGGCGCTCGATCCCTGGAACGGAACTTGCGTGGGGAAGGCCGTCGAGAACGTGTAACCGGCTACATACGCGGCGCCGGTACCGTCGACCGCGATGCCGAGGCCGACATCGTTGCCCTGAGCGGCGCCGCTACTCGGGCCGCCCAGATACGTGGAGTAAAGGAGCGCGGAGCCCTTGTCATTGAGCTTGGTGACGAACGCGTCATTGGCGCCAGCATTGGATCCCTGGAAGGGGGCCTGGGTGGGGAAGTCTGTGGAGATCGTGGACCCGGTTACATAGACCGCGCCCGCGCCGTCCACCGCGATCCCTCGAGCGATGTCGCTGCCCGAGCCCCCGAGGTAGGTCGAAAAGATGAGCGTTGAGCCTGTCGGGTCGAGCTTCGTCACGAACGCATCGAACGACCCGGCAGACGATCCCTGGATCGGGGCTTTCGTGGGGAAGTTCACCGAGCCGGTCTGGCCCGTCACGTATGCCGCGCCGGTGCGGTCGACCGTGATCCCAAAGCCCGTGTCGGCGCTCGCACCGCCGAGGTAGGTCGAATAGACCAGGGTGGGGTCGATCACCAACGGGCGAGTGTGGTCGTACTCGCCGACCTCGAACCCGACCTCGTTGCCAGCGCGCGTGAAGCCGCCCTCGATGCGAACGCGCTCGCCACCTATCGTTTGGAAAAGGACCGGCGCGTCCTGGGTGACCGCGCCATGCGCAGTCGTGATGACCAAGCGACCACCTTTGAGAGCGACGTCATCAGCGCCCGCGAATCTCACTCGGATATCGTCCGTGTTCGTACCCGGCGCGATCGTGAAGTCGTATTCAAGCGTTCCCGCGTCACTCCCGTGATAGGTGATATCGATCCCCGGCAGGATGCCCTGGTACATGACGCGTCCGTAGGTGGGTACGTCGCTCCGCCACTTGGATGCGCTGTCACCGATGAAGTAATTAACCGTGCCCGGAAGGGACGCGTGGGCGCTGGGAGTTGCCGAAGGGATCGCTCCGACGAGCTGCATCCGGACGTGGTCCTGAGACTTCGAACCGAGAGCCAGACTCGCTCCAGTCGCGTTGATCGCCATCCCGTAGCCGCGACCGCGGGCGACGAAGTCGAAGCGGCCCGGTGCTTGGCCCACATTGGGCTCGAACGAGATCGGAAGAGTCGCCATAGCCTTCGACCAGACGCGGCTGTGGACTCGAGCCAGTGGGCAGACGGAGCGGAAGGAAGACGACGACAAGAGCCGTCGCTAGCGCGGCGGCGAGGACCGCAACGTGCAGACGAGGAACGGATCGCAGCCTGGGGGATAGCTCACTCATAGACACGCTGGCATCTCTCTTCTCGGACGAAGGCTGAAGGAGTCTTGGCCCGGATCGGCTCGGCCAGCGGTCGCTCACGCTAAGTGGGCAGATTCACCTATCTATAGGCCCGCTCAGAGTACTCCTCACCTCGGAGAACAGCAGTAAGAAAAGAAGCCACCTCGTGTCGCACCCTGTTCATAGGTTCCTGGTGAGTTGTCCCGGACAGGTCAGGAGTAGACAATGGTCATAGATGAAGGAAGCCGTCACACGATGTTCACCCGGCTCCAGGAAGTCTTAGGCGAGGAGAGTGCAGCCGTCCTCATGGAACATCTCCCACCCACCGGTTGGGCCGATGTCGCCACGAAACGCGACGTCAATGCCCTCCGGGTCGCCACCAAACACGATCTAGACGAGCTTCGGGTTGCCACCAAGCAGGAGTTCGATGCTCTCCGGGTCGCCACCAAGCAGGACATGGACGCGCTGCGGGTTGCCACCAAGCAGGAGTTCGATGCCCTCCGGGTCGCCACCAAACAGGACATCGAAGTCACGGAGCACAGGATCCTTGCGACCACTCGCGCTGAGATGAATCAGCAGACCAAGACCTTCGTCACGTGGTTGATCGCGGCCGTGTCAGCTTCGAACTTGACGGTCGCAGCGATCGCGTTCGGCGCGGCTCGCCTCGTCTAGGAACATCGAAACTCGGCTCGCCATGGAATCTGGACGCCAACTTGTGGAGCGGATCGGGATCGAACCGACGACCTCCTGCTTGCAAAGCAGGTGCTCTACCGATTGAGCTACCGCCCCTCGTTGCCCGACAGCATAAGGACTCTCGAAGGACTGCGGGACCGATGGTCACCGACGTGCTGCGGCCTCGATCGCGACCTTCATCCTCTCTGCCGAGTCTCGCCATGAGTACCGCTTTGCCAGATCCCCAGCGCGGGAGACTCGCTCATCGGTCCGGGTCGCTGATAGGGCGGCCTGCATGGCAGCGGCGAAGGCGCTCTCGTTGGAGGCATCAGCGAACCACAGAGCGTCGCCGCCGATCTCCCTCAGGACCGGGATGTCGTTACACACCACCGGGCACCCGAGCCGCATCGCCTCGAGGACCGGAAGCCCGAAGCCCTCGTAGAGAGAAGGGAACAGGAGCGCGGCGGCGGTGCCGTAAAGAGCCGCTAGTGCGGCGTCGTCGACGTCCGTCGCTGTCGATCACCGAGCCCGCATCGATCCGCTGCTCGAGCATCGCTTCGGTTTCGCCCGCACGCCAGCCCCGGCCCCCGACGAGCACGATCGGCGGAGTGTCCCGGTCCTCAGCTCTGAGACGGTCATGCGCTCGAAGGGCGGCGGCGATGTTCTTACGGGGCTCGAGCGTTCCGACCATCAGGAAGAATCGCTCCGGGAGGCCGGGTGGGAGCGCGGACCTGTCCCCAGGTGGGAGGTCGGCCGCCCCGGGAACCACGTGAACCATGGACGGATCGAGCCCGTACCGTTCGACGATCTCGCCCGCGACCTGCTCGGAAACGGTAACGACAGCAGATGCTCTTCTCAGCGCGCGTGGCACCATCGTGCGCAGATAGATCAGGTTGCGGCGCGACAGCGTTCCCGGGAAGCGGAGGAACGCGAGGTCATGGATGACCGGGATCTCGGGTGCGCCTCTCCACGACACGAAGGCTGGTCCCACCATCACATCGAAGTCGTCGCCGAGCGTTCGCATTCGTCGGTCCCACCCGAGCATCGCTAGGTAGCGGGCGCGCCGGGGGTGCGGGATCTGATGAACCTCGACGGAGCTCGGAAGAGATAGCCGGGTTGAGCACGCAGCCGACAGCTCCCAGTCCGGAGCGTTCTCGGCGAACGCGGAAACAACCCCCAGAGACCAGCGACTTACGCCGTCGCGACGATCTGCGCTCGTGAGATCGAAAAGGACACGCATCCGATCAACAGTAGTGCGTGGGTGCCGTAGATTCGGAGGATGTTCAGAAAGCAAGCGCAAGACCAGAACCGGATCAGGCTCAGTGCCCCAGATACCGCCCGGGAGATGCTGCCGCCCATCCTGTTCGTTTCCCCGGACGGGAGGATCGGAGCGCGCTCCGGTGAGCTCTTCGACCGGATGGCCCAGAGGCACAGCGGAGCTGGCGGTGCGCCGGGGGACTTCAACGAGGACCAGATCGACGACGCCGTGCTCGTCATCGGGATCGGCTCGCTCCCGGCGGACATCGAAGGGGAGACCTGGGTGCTGGAGAAGCCCGAAGATCCAGATCCCGACTGGCTAGAGAACGCACTCGAGCTCAAGATCCGGAACCTGATCGGACGCCTCGAATCCGAATAGTGCCATCCCCGCTACCCACGTCCCGGCAGGGTTCCAAGGGGGGTCGACGGGGGAATATAGGCTCCGCTCCGATGTTCTTGCGGAGACAAGCAGACAAAGCCGAGGAGGCACCGAAAGTGGCTGAATTCCAGGCGGTTGGCGAGGCGGACTTCAACGAGACCGTGCTCGCATCCGACACCCCGGTCATCGTGGATTTCTGGGCCGAGTGGTGCGGACCGTGCCGGCTCGTCACTCCAGAACTCGAGAAGATCTCGGCCGAGTACGCCGGCAAGGTCAAGGTCGTCAAGCTGAACATCGACGAGTCGCCTGCCCTCGCTGCCAAGTACGGGATCATGAGCATCCCCACGATCGCCTTGTTCTCCGACGGCGATCTGCAAGCTCAGGTCGTCGGGGCACGGCCCAAGGACGACATCGTGAGCGGGCTCGGTCTCAACGCCACCGCCTAGTCATTTCCGGGGGGCCCATCACCCTCAGGGAGGCTACGCGGGTTCACCCTTCAGGGGACTTGGTGCTGATTCCGATACTCCTGTAGAGAGAATCCAGCAGATGCCTTACCGACCCCCGACCTGGAAGGTGAGCGCGATCTCGGATCGCAAGCAGCACCGCGGTAGATCCATCTTCGACGTCGATTTCGCGCGCCATCTCGGAAACATAAGTCAATGGTCCAGGGTGTCCTGATCGGTTTGATGGTCCTGCAAGGCGGTCTCGGGCTCATCGGACTATGGCGCCACGGTGGGGCGATCAACGTCGCTCCGCCTCGGCAGTCCTGCTCTTCGGGCTCTTCCCCCTCATGTTCTTCACATTGCGAGCTCTTGACAGGTCGCGCCGCGATCTCAAGGCCGAGGTCTCGCTACTCGAGAAGGCCAGCCTTCAGGGGATGTCGCTGTCCGGCGACTGGATCTGGACGATCGATCGGGACGCTCACTTCGTATCCTCGAACGCCAGCGTCATGAACTTCCTCGGCTACGCGGTCGAGGATCTGATCGGCCGCGACTCGGTCAGCAGTGATGACGCCCGATGCGGATCAGGTGGAGGTTCGTAAGGCGCTCGATGTGTTCGCTCAAGAGCGAGTCGGGTGGACGTCGTGGGAACTCGAGCTGAAGCGGGCGGACGGATCGATCCGCTATGTGCGCGTCCGATGCGGTTCCTCTCCTCAACGCCGGGGGCGAGCTGCTCGGATGGCAAGGAACCGCCCGGGATCGGTCTGCCTACCACCTGTCGATGCACGAACGGGAGGAGCGTCGTCGCGAGATCGAGGAGGTCCTCTCGGGCGAGCTTCCCTTCGAGATCGTCCTCCAGCCGATCTTCGATCTCGACACCGGACTCGCTATCGGAGCAGAGGCCCTCGCCCGGTTCGACACCGATCCCCGTACCGGGCGCCCGACGTGTGGTTCGCGGTCGCCAGGGAGCTCGGACTATGCACGGCAGTTGGAGGTCTTCGCCTTGGGGCGAGCACTCGAGTTCCTAGACAAACTTCCCCGGCACATGTGGCTGTCGGCGAATGTGTCCCCGGAAACCTTCCTCGAACTCTCTGCCGACACCGCCCCCCTCGCCGGGCATCGCTGCTCACCGGCTCGTCCTCGAACTCACCGAGCACTCGTCGGTCCACGCGGACCTTTATCCAAAGCTGAGGCACCAGATAGAAGTGCTGAGGAGGCTACGGGGTCCGGATCGCGATCGACGACGCCGGGGCCGGATTCGCCAGCTTCAATCACATCGTCGAGCTGAGCCCCGACTTCATCAAGCTCGACCGCTCGATCGTCAGCGGGATCAACGTGGACGGCGCCCGGGCTGCTCTGGCCGTCTCGGTCGCCGGGTTCGCCGAGCAGATCGGCGCGATCGTCGTCGCCGAAGGGATCGAGGTCGTCGACCCGAGCTCCAGGGCGATCGTCCGCTCCGGGATCCGATGCGGTCAGGGGTTCGGCCTCGCCCGCCCGTCGGCCATGCCGCTCTCGTTCACGCCGACACTGCTCCCCGCTCCTACCTCCGGTTACGAGGGCGACGTCCGTAGGCCGAGCCTCGCCGGTGGACGACTTCCTCGGAGGCCGACCGAACGTCCGCTAATATGCGGTGCCCCGAGGGCCCATAGCTCAGCTCGGTTAGAGCGCACCCCTGATAAGGGTGAGGTCGATGGTTCAAATCCATCTGGGCCCACCAACGGAAAAGGCCGGTACCGGAGCGATCCAGGTACCGGCCTCGTCCTTTCTGGGTCTAGTGCTTGTGCTTGATCAACCTCTTGGTGAACGCCGGGAGACATGCGTTCGAAGGATCGACGTCGGCCACTGGCGCGTACGCGTAGTACCTGCCCTTCTTGTCCTTGATCTTGACCGAGTACTTGCCGTTGGCCTTGGTCGTCGTCTCCTTCACGAGCCTGTCGCTGCTCTTCCCGTAGAACCAGATCTGCACGGGGACGTTGGCAGCGCACGCAACGAAGCCGTCCGTGACCGTCACGTTGCCGCTCGCCCTGATGTGCTTCCTGAGCTTGAGCGTGACCTTCCTCTCGTGATCCGTCGTGGTTCCAGCGGGACCGGTGAAGGTGGCCGACATCGTCTGGGCCGGAGTTGCTGATCCCGGTGATCGTCGAGCCGCTCTGACCGCCACTGTTGAGGAAGTTCGAAGGGTACGAGAACCCATCGAAGGTGCGGTTGTTACCGCTGCCCGGGTAGACGTCTCCGGGATCACCAGTGTTGGGGCCTTGGAAGTCGAGGTCGTCGTAACCGTCCGCCTCCTCGACGTCCACGAGCCTCGCATTGTCGAGGAAGTTGCCCCCCATGACGCTCGTCGACGTGCAGGACGAGAAGACCGGAGCCCGGAAGAGATTCGTCGTACGTACCGGCGAGGGCCTGGCGGTTCTCGATGAGGAAGTACTCGCCCCTACCGGAGCCGTTCCAGAACCAATCAGCAGCTCCATCTGGGTTGTCCCGCAGGTGCACGGCGACGTCTGTGTTCGTCGCCGAGGCGGCCGCGTTGATGCTCTCGGTCGAGGTCCCGACGATCCGCTTCGGGGTGATCCACCCGAGGAACCACTTCGACCACGCATCGAAATGCGGCGGGGTCATGCCGGCTTCGGTATCGCGAGGCCGTGGACGCCCAGCTCCCAGCGGACATGACGCTCCAGATCCCGACTCCGTTCGAGGTGTAGTCGGGGTCGTAGAGGTCTGGGAGTTCGAGGTCGTGGCCGAACTCGTGGACCATGATCCCGATCGTCGCCATGTGGTCGCCGTGCATCTCGCCGAACTGCGTGTAGCCCCAGCCGCCGACCTCGACGCCGTCGACGACCGGTGCGCGTTCTCGACGCGCCCAGCGGTGGCCCCACAGCCTCTTGGCCGTGAAGGGCTGCCCGTAGGAGGACTCCTGGCCCGCGGCGATGACCGTGATGTGGAGCTCGTCGGGGGTGATCACACCGTCGAAGTTGGAGTCGTACGAGAGGTAATCGACGAACGGGTCGGCTGCCTGGATGGCCGCAGCGGTGACCGCCTGGTTCACCGGTCGATCTCATCGCTGTTCGGGTGCGCCATGCCGAGAGTCACCCAGCCCACGATCCCGTCGTTGGCGGTGCCGCTCGACTCCGCGCCGGGACGACGTCGTACTGGCCGTACGAGGTCTCGTCGTAGTACTCGGCAACGCTGTTACTCGGGCCGAAGAACTTGTCGTTCCACTGGGCCGCAGTCGTGCCGAGCGAAGATCTGGTTGGTGAACTGCGCCAGGATCACCAGCGCCGGCTCGGTCCCGAGTGAGGTCGCGTTCGGACTGCGGACGGGACTCGACCATGGAAGCCTGATCGGCGCCTTCTGCTTGGGGACTTCGTTCACGCTGCTCGGGGCGAAGGTGCTTGGGTGCTCCCGCGGGCGACTCGGTTGCAGAGCGGGGGCCGGGGGCCAGGGTTCCGTCGGCGGTAGATGTCGCGTACCGCCACACGCCTGAGCGGTCCTTCAGGATCGTGAACCCGCGCGCTGTCTCGTACCCGTGGTTCCACTCGTCGCCGTAGAGCCTCGCTTCGAATCTCGAGCCGTCGGGCTGCCTGAGTTCGAAGGTCCTCGGCGCGGCGGGGGCTGCCTGCGCGCTCGGGGTGAACAACACCCCTGCCATTAGGGCCAGGGCTGCGATCACCGCTATGGATCGAAGACCGTGCGTCGAACGACGCTTCGTGGCGCCGGAGAAGCTGGACATCATTAACCCCCACATATCTTGACCGCCCGCCGCAGTCCTCGACTTAGGTGACCATCGGGGAGGGACCTCGTCAAGGTCTTAGAGGAAGCGCGCCGTATCCTCCAGGCATCTGAATGAAGGAGGCATGTGGTGACGGAACTGCGGGCTCCCGCTCTCGCTGAACTGCTCGATTGGAAGCGGACGGTGTTCGCCCTCTACGAGCGGGTACGTGCGAATCCCGACCCCCACGCGGCGTGGCTCGAGTGGCGATCGGTGCGCGACGACCTGTTCGCCCGCCACCCCCAGAGCCCGATCCCCGATGGGATGTCGTTTACGGCTCTCCCCTACTTCGACTATGACCCCGAGGCGCGCGTGATCGGAGAAATTGTCCCTGCAGATCATGTCCACTTCGATGTGACGACCTCTACCGACGGTACCTATGGCTTCACTCGCTACGCGGAAGTGCACTTCGAGTTCGCGGGAACGGCTCAGAAACTTGATCTCCTATGGCTCGACGGTTATGGAGGGGGACTGTTCCTCTCGTTCCGGGATGGGACCTCGGGCAGCGAGACGTACGGGGCGTGCAGGTATCTGTTCGACACGATCAAAGGGGCTGACCTCGGAGGTGAGGGGCCCGAGATGGTCCTCGACTTCAACTTCGCATACAACCCGTCGTGCTCGTACGACCCCAAGTGGTCATGCCCGTTGGCTCCCCCGAACAACAGGCTCGAGGTCGAGGTCCGGGCAGGTGAGCGTTACCCAGTCCCAGGGTGACGCGAAGAACGGGGGCCGGAGCCCCCGTTCTCGATACGCATCGCTGGTGCTAGAGCAGGTGGTGCTAGAGCAGGCCCTGCTCGGTCAGGAAGTCCTTCGCCACGGCGGCGGGGTCCTCTTGATCGATCTCGACCCGTCCGTTCAGTTCCGTGATGTTGTCCTGGGTGAGTGTCGCCGAGACCGCGTTGAGCAGTTCGGTTACCTCGTCGCTCAAGACGTCGTTGTTGACGACCGGAGTGATGTGCTCCGCGGTCTGGAGCCCCTTGTCATCTTCGAGCACGACCCAACCCTTGTCCCCGATGACGCTGGAGGTCGAGAACAACAGGCCCACGTCGATCTTGCCCTCATCGAGAGCAGCGACGGTGAGTGGCCCACCGACATCGAGTGGCACGAAGTTCCCGAACTCGACCCCATAGGTTTCCTGGAGGCCGGGGATGCAGAACGGTCGCTGCGGACACTCGGGCGGTCCGCCGAGGGTCAGGTCACCCGCGACGTCGGCAAGGTCACTGGTCGTAACGAGCCCGTACTCGTCCGCGGTCTCCGCGGTCACCACGAACGCATTCGTGTCGCTGGCATCCGAGGGCTCGAGCAACGTTTGGTTCTCGAGTAGATCACCGAGCAGTCCAGCGTTGTTCGCCGCATCTCCGCTCGCCGCCGCTTCGGCGTCAAGGAAGAGAAGTAGCGAGCCCAGGTACTCGGGTGCCACATCGATCTCGCCTGACTGGAGCGCCGGCTGCAAAACTTCCCGGGACCCCAAGGTCAGCTGTCGCTCGACCGGGTAACCGGCGTTCTCCAAGACCTGGGCATACATCTCGGCCACGATCTTGTTCTCGGCGAAGTCGACAGCTCCGACCGTGATCTCGGGCTTATCTCCGCCGCCCGTGGCGTTGTTGTCGTCCTCACCCGACCCGCACGCGCTGAACAGCAACAACAGCGCAGTGAGAGCCGCCCCAAGGACAACCGTGCGGTGCTTCCGCATGGGTCGGTTCCTCCCCTCGTTGTGGGGCAGCCGTCCGCCACCCACCAGGAACTACAGCGCAACCATAACGAGGTTACTAACCCTGTAGTTGCCCCCCCGATTCCCACCCCCCACGGCACGTCTCGGCGTGATTCCGGCCACGTGGCGACCTCTTGCACGCCGAGACCGACGGGCCCAGGACCCATGTCGCGTCTCGGCGTGAATCCGGCCACGGGGCGACCTCTTGCACGCCGAGAGTGTGGTGTGGTCGAGGTAACAGCGCTCGGGCCGCTCACATGGCTGGATGCCGGTATGGATATCGACCTTGTGATCACCCGGCTAGCTCATCCGAACGGAGTCATATGCGAGCGGCAAGCTCGAGAACTCGGGATCTCCGATCGGTCGATACGTCGGCGGGTGGAAAGGGGTGTCCTCGTCAGGCTCCTGCCGGGGGTCCTTGCCGTCGGTGGGGTCGAGCCGGGATGGCCGCAATGGGCACATGCGGCAGCGATCTGGAGCAAGCCGGATGGGGCACTCTCCCACCGAGCCGCGGCCGAATGGTGGGGCATGGAAGGGATCCGCAGCTCGGCCCATCGAGGTCTCCGTGAAGCGTTCTCGTTTCAGCGATTGCTCTCCCCTTGTCGTTCACAGGCCGGTGAGACTCCCAGGGTGGCAACTCACGGACCACCGAGGACTCACCCTGACGACCCCCGCACGCACCATCTTGGACGTGTGCGCGGTAGCGAAGCCCTGGGAAAGCCAGGACGCCCTCGACAGTTCGCTCTGCGGAAGAACCTCGTCGAAGTCGCCGACCTTCGCCGGGTTCTGGCCGCCGAAGCAAGGCCGGGACGCACCGGCATCCGCCTGTTTCGATCCCTCGTACTCGAGCATGTGGTTGACGGCGAGGGGCCGGGCAGTCGCTCTGGCCTCTCGATTCCTCCGCGAGCTACGCAAGGAGGGTCTCCTCGAACCAGTCGCTGAGTTCCGGGTCGCAGGTCCTGGCGGCTTCGTGAAGGATCTCGACTTCGCCTACCCGGAGCTAAGGATCGGGTTCGAGATCGACGGTTACCGAATCCACCATCGCAAGGTCGCCTTCGATCAGGATCGTGAATCGGACGCGATCCTGCTCGGCCTCGGATGGAGGATCTTCCGCGTCACCGATGCGATCCTGCGCGATCCGCTCAAGTGCGAGCGCCTGTTCTCGAGCGTCCGATCTGCCCTCAACAGCAACTCTCGGCGCGTTAACGGTCGGCACGTGGCCGGATTCACGCCGAGAAGGCACAGGGGGTCAGGGTTCTGACTGGACTCGGCGTGAAATCGGTCGGCACGTGGTCGGATCTCTCGCCGAGGAGGTGGTGCGGGGGGGGCGGAGGCCCTTGGGGGTGGAGAGGCGTTCGAGGAGGCCGAAGGAGAGGTCGGTGATGACGGCCATGAGGGCGACGAGGATGGCTCCGCCCACGAGCATGGCTTCGCCGACCTCGAGGCTCCGGATCGCGAGGCCGTCGATGATGAAACGGCCCAGGCCCCCCCAACCGACCAGGGCGCCGAGGGTCGCGGTCGCGACGACGGCCACCGATGCGGTTCGCAGCCCGGCGATGATGAGGGGCATGGCAAGTGGTACCTCCAGGTCGAACAGAACCTCTCGCTCGGACATACCCATGCCACGCGCCGATTCGATCGTGTCGGCATCGACGTTCTTGATCCCCACGTAAGCGTTGGTGAGCACCGGGGGGATCGCTAGGAGCACCAGGGTGATCAAGGTCGCGTAGAACCCGATGCCGGGCAGATATCTCAGCGTCAGTGGGAACACGATTGCGAGCACGCCGAACGAGGGCAGCGCGCGGCCGATGTTGGCGATCTGCACCGCTGCGATCTCGAACCGGCGGCGGTGCCCGATATACATGCCGACCGGGAGAGCGATGGCGGCGGCGATGACGATCGCGATCACCGACATGTAGGTGTGCTCCCACAAACGAATGAGTATCCCGGTTGGCCCACTCCAGTTGGCCGGTTCCGTGAGCCAGTCGAACGCGAGACTCAGTGCGTTCATGTCGCCACGACCGCTCTGCTCTTCGCCCACGGGGTCAGCCGGCGCTCGAGCAGGAGGAGAAGCACGTCGGCAACCACGGCCAGAGTGATCGAGAGGATCGCTCCCCACAGGGACAGGTTCGTGTTGAAGCCCCTGAGGCCCTGAAGGATGATCAGGCCAAGTCCGCCCTTACCGATCAGCGCGGTCACGGTGACGAGTCCGATCGTCGTCACCGTTGCGATCCTGATGCCGGCCATGATCACCGGAAGGGCCATCGGGAGCTCGACGCGGAAGAGCAGTTGTCGATCGCTGTAGCCCATCCCTCGCGCTGCTTCCTTGGTGTCGTCTGGCACACCACGTAGTCCGGCGACGATGTTGCGGATCAGGATGAGGAGTGTGTACGAGACGAGCCCGATCTCGGAGGTCGTCGTGCTCAAGCCCGTGTACGAGACCAGGAACGCGAACAGCGCAAGCGATGGGATCGTGTACATGACCCCGGTCACCGCCGCGATGGGACCGTATGCCCAGCGATGTCTATGGGCGTAGACCCCGAGAGGAAGAGAGATCGCCAGGCCGATGCCTATCGCGATCGCGGTCAGCCAGATGTGCTCCTTGGTCTGCTCGCTGACGAGGGTCAGATTGTCGAACAGCCACCCCGGCTGGAAGAACGGAGCGGCTCCCAAGATCACTGGATGATCTCCTTAGAGATGCGCTCGAGCGTCAGGATGCCCTGATAGGTCTGGCCCTGTTTGGCCACCACCGCCACTTGGGTCCGGGAGGTCACGATCGCATCTAGAGCCTGGCGAAGAGAGCTCTTCGCAGTTACATATGCGATGAACGGCCTCGCCTCGGCGTCGGCCACGGTTCCGATCCCATCGAGACCGGCTCTATCGATCCATCCCTTCAGCTCGCCGTCATCAACCACGCTCACCCAGTCGAAGTTGAATGCATCCATCTGGTCGCGGGCCTGAGCCGCGGACGCGTCCGATGAGACGACGGGACCCTCTTCGATCTGGATATCACCGACCTTCAGAAGAGCCAGCCGCTTCAAGCCGCGCTCTGTTCCGACGAACTGCTTGACGAAATCGTTCGCCGGATCGCGGAGGATCTCCTCGGGGGTCGCGAACTGTTCGACGACGCCGCCCGTATTGAGGATCGCGATCTTGTCGGCCATCTTGATCGCCTCATCGATGTCATGCGTAACGAACACGATCGTCTTCTTCAAGCGCTGTTGGATGTCGAGGAACTGATCCTGCAATCGCTCACGCACGATCGGATCAACCGCGCCGAAGGGCTCGTCCATCAGCATCACGGGCGGATCGGCAGCGAGCGCTCGCGCGACACCGACGCGCTGACGTTGGCCCCCGGAAAGTTCACTCGGGTAACGGCTCAACATGGCGGGGTCGAGTTCGAAGATCTCGACCAGTTCCGCGGTCCGGGCCTTGATCTTGCCGTCATCCCATCCGATCAGCTTGGGAACCGTCGCGATGTTCTCGGCGATGGTGCGGTGGGGCATCAAACCGATGCTTTGGATCACGTACCCGATGCTGCGCCTGAGGGACACGGGGTCCTGCTGAAGAACATCCGTGCCATCGACGGTGATCGTCCCCGCGGTGGGTTCGATCAGTCGGTTGATCATCTTCATCGTCGTCGTCTTGCCACAGCCCGAAGGGCCGACGAGCACCACGGTGTCGCCACGCTCGACCTCCAACGTCAGAGCCTTAACGGCGGCGCCGGAGTCGGTGCCGTAGCTCTTGGAGACCTCGTTCAGGGCGATCATCACGTCCGGCATGGCTTCTCCACATCGCTCGAATCAGGTAGGGGCATCCTAGAAGGGTCCCCAGCCACGGAAGGTCTACTCCTCACGCTCCGTAACGCTGACCGAAACGCCGCCGACAACATCGCTTCCGACGTTGTAGAGCACGGCAAGAGCCCAGTTCACGATGGACCCGAGGACCACGGCGATGATTCCAAGTAGTGCGGTCCACCGCATCACGAAACCGAAGGTGATCTCGACTTTGCTTCCGTCGGAGCCGAAGACGTCGGTGATCGTCTGGATAGCGTCGAAGACGCCCGTTGCCGCCACCAGGTTGTACAGGATCGCCATGAAGATCAGCCACACGACGAAGAAGATCGCGTAATAGAACAGCGAGAGTTTCAGCACGGTGACTGGATCGATGTGCGTGATCGTTCGGCGGAACTTGCGCATCGGCCCCTTCGAGCCTCTCGGGGCTGGCCTCGGTGTGTTCTGTCTCTGCGGCCGGCGTTCAACCTTGCGGCGAGGCGGGAGCAGTTCCGTATCGTCCCAGGGGTTGCCGACGATCTCGTCCTGGACCTCTTGAGTCGCCCGGGGTCGGGGGCGGGGCCGGGGTCGTGCTTCGGCATCGGGCCGCGGAGTGCTCTTCCGAGGTCGGGCTCCAGGGCCCTTCAGGCCAGGTTCCCCTGCGATCTCTGAAGGTAGAGGGGCGAATAGGGGATCGAATAGGGGGCCTGAGCCGCTATCCGGCGCGGACGAGGCGTCCGACCGTTCGGTCGGCTCCTTCTCGTGATCCCCGCGCTCTCCTCTCGATGCCACGTCGTTACCCCTAGGTCGCTAGTAGTTCATCGCAGGTACGCCGTGCAAGGTGCTTCTCCTATCGAGCGTGCAACATAGCCCACACGCTCGGTCGCGGCTAGGCCAGCTTGCCTTGCCCGGTGTCGTCGTCGTCGCCCATCACGAGGGCGACCGAGGAGACACTCTCGCCCTCGGCGACGCTCATCACCCGGACTCCGGTGGCGGGTCGGCCTTGACGAGATACCGCCTCGGCCTGGGTGCGGATGACGACACCTTTGCTTGAGATGAGGAAGAACTCGTCGCCGTGGCCGACGATGATGGCACCGACCACCGGGCCTCTCGGTTTGGTCAGCTTGGCCGAGATCACTCCCTTGCCGCCACGACCCTTACGGGGAAACTCCTTGAGCTTCGTTCGCTTTCCGTAGCCGAACTGGGTCACCAGGAGCAGGTCGCGCGCCTCGTCGTGAACGACGTTGCAGGAGACCACCAGATCCTTCTCGGCTAGTCGGATGCCGATCACACCCGTCGCCGTCCGGCCCATCGGCCTGACCGCGTCCTCGCTGAACCGGATCGCCTTGCCGAGGCTGGACAGTAGGAGGACGTCTTCCTTGCCTGCGGTCGGCTGGACCTTCACGACCTCGTCGCCCTCCTTGAGGTTGAGGGCGATGATCCCCTCCTTGCGCGACGAGTCGTACTCGCGGAACAGCGTCTTCTTGACCATGCCCTTCCGCGTTGCGATGAGCAGATACCTATAGGTCTCGTAGTCGCGGGTGTCGATAACCGCCGCAACCTTGTCCTCGGGCCGCATCGGGACGACGTTGACGACCGCCGTGCCGCGCGCGGTGCGATCGCGTTTGGGGATCTCGTGAGCCTTGATCCGGTAGACGCGCCCCGTGTTCGAGAACAGCAACAGATAGCTGTGCGCAGTGGTCGTCAGGAGGTGATCGACGATGTCGCCTTCCTTCAGCTTCGCTCCCTGGACCCCGCGCCCACCTCGGCCCTGACGCTTGTAGGTGTCGAGTGGAACGCTCTTGACGTAACCGTCACGTGACACCGAGATGACCAGATCCTCGTCGGCGATGAGGTCCTCGATATCGAACTCGCCCTCGTCCGGCACGATCCGCGAGCGGCGGTCGTCCCCGAACTTGTCGCGGATAGCGATGAGTTCCTCGGCCACGATCGCTCGCTGGCGCTTCGGGTCCTTGAGGATCGCGGTGAGGTCCTTGATCGTCGCCTGCAACTCGTCGTACTCCTCGCGGATCTTGTCCTGCTCGAGCGCCGTGAGGCGCTTGAGGGGCATGTCGAGGATGTGGTTCGCCTGGATCTCGCTCAGACCGAACCGAACCATGAGGCCATCGCGCGCCTCGGCGGTGTCGGCTGCGTTGCGGATCAGTTGGATGATCTCGTCGATGTGGTCGAGGGCGATGATCAGGCCCTCAAGGATGTGAGCGCGCTCCTCGGCCTTCCGCAACCGGTACTGGGTTCGGCGGACGATGACCTCGATCTGGTGAACGATGTAGGCGTCGATGACCTCGGCGAGGTTGAGCGTGCGAGGTACGCCATCGACCAACGCCAGAGTGTTGACGCTGAAGTTGTCCTGTAGCTGCGTGCGCTTGTAGAGAGTGTTGAGAACGACCTGCGGGACCGCCGTCTTCTTCAGGTCGATCACCAGGCGCATCCCGTCCCGGGAGGACTCGTCCCGGAGGTCAGCGATGCCCTCGATCTCCTTCTTGTTGACCATCTCGGCGATCTTGCCGGCGAGACGCGCCTTGTTCACCTGGTAGGGAAGTTCGGTGACGACGATGCGGGGGTTCCCCTTCGGGCCCTCTTCGACCTCGCACACGGCGCGCATCTTGACCGACCCGCGACCGGTGGCAAACGCGTCCTTGATCCCTTGCGTCCCGACGATCAGCGCGCCGGTGGGGAAGTCCGGGCCCTTGATGTGCTTCTGGACCGCGGCCAGCATCTTCTCTTTGTCTTCCTGGATCTCTGGGTTCTCGAGCACCTCGATCACCGCGTTCGCAACCTCACGAAGGTTGTGCGGTGGGATGTTGGTGGCCATACCGACAGCGATACCGGTCGAGCCATTGACGAGGAGGTTCGGGAAACGCGCGGGCAGCACCAGCGGTTCGGTGGTGTCGCCGTCGTAGTTCGGACCGAAGTCGACGGTCTCCTCATCGATGTCCCTAAGCAGTTCCATCGACAACTTCGACAACCGGCATTCGGTGTTGTGGCTGACGAATCCGTTCGTGATGAACGCGTGGTCGTCAGTGTCCACACGGAGAGAGAAAACAGGCTGCTCGCCCGCGTCTTCGACCGCGGCGACCTTCGCGTAGTAGTAGTCCCCGGTAACCAGCGGTTCGATCACCTTCCGAACTTCTTCGTTCGGGATGCGGGCCAGGATCTCGTCGCCGTCGCGTTCCCACCGTTCGATCCGGTCGATGTTGTGCTTGGTAAGCCACTCGCGATCCTTGCCGGTCGCACCCGAATCGGCCCGGATGTACTCGGCAACGAACGGAACGTGATCGGACGACAGCGCCGTGCTGGTCTGCGGCAGGGTTGCGATGATCGTTGCCAGCAGATCCGCGCTTGCGGCCGAAGAAGCCGATGCGCGTCGACGAACAACCGCGGCATCCCGGCGGTTCGAGATCACCACCTTGAACTCGCCGCGGGCACCGAGGACGGAGATGCGACTCACGACGCCGAACTCGAGCAGGAGATCCTGAACGTCACGAGCCAGCTTCCGGCTTCGGGTCGAGTAGCAGATCTGGACCGAGTTCCGAGGTAGTAGTGAGCACGAGCCGTCGCCTTCGAACAGAGCTTGAAGGAACGCCTGCTTGAAAGCCGGTCCGGCCGACCATACGAAGGAGGGGACCATCTCTTGGCATCACTCCGGAGGCCGACGAGTTCCCCCAGTGGGCTCGAATCGAAGGCTTCCATCTTCTGGATGTCGAGTTCGTGCAGCAGGCTGCCCGGAGCGCGATCGTGCGCTCGTACACGTAGCGACGGCCGCCAACTACCTCGTCGAAAGCATCGCAGCACCGCGTCGAAGTACTCCTTGTCGAGGTTGTTGAAGCCCGCCGCGAGTCTCCGTACGCGAATCCTTCCGGCGACCCACGCCCCCGCGAGCACGGCAAGCTTCCATTCGGGCTCGGACAGCAAGCCCTGTTCGTCTAGCCGGTGTGGCGATCGAGCACCACATGGGTCGCCTGGGGTGATCTCCTCCAGCAGGCGTCCACATCAGCATCGGTACACCGGCAACGATGTCGAGGCAGAGCACCGGGTGGTTGCTGCGTTCCGGTGAGTTCGTAGCCCTTCTCGGTGGTCGAGCTTGAGGGTCGGGTGTGTTCCCGAGTGGAACAGCTTCGTCGCGTGAACCGGGGCGCCGTCCTTGCCCATGCACCTTGAGGTCGATATCGACCTCGGAGTCTGGCGAAAGAGTGCGAAATCGCCGATGCGAACCGAACCGTCCGGGGGTCCTAAGACGCGTCTAAAGGAAGGCAAGCAATACCTCATGGCGGCTGGAGCGTCGCCGTCGACCGAGCCGAAGTTTCCCTGCCCGTTGATAAGCAGGTTGCGCGTCGAGAAGTCCTGAGCGAGTCGGGCAAGTGCGTCGTAGATCGACTGGTCACCGTGTGGGTGATAGGTCTTCATGACCTCGCCGACCAGGGCCGCGCACTTACGGAAGCGCTGGTCGGGACGGAGACCGGATTCCAGCGCCGCGTAGAGGATCCGGCGGTGGATCGGCTTCAGCCCGTCCCGTACATCTGGGAGCGCGCGCGAGACGATGACCGACATCGCGTACTCGAGGAACGAAGTCTGAACCTCTTCACCGAGGTCGATGTCTTCGATGCCATGCCCACCGTCGTCCGGGGGCAACTGCTCCTGCTTAGGTCCTTTTGCCATTCCCTTACCTAGATGTCGAGGAAGCGGATGTCCTTCGCGTTCCGCTGGATGAATGTCTTGCGTGACTCGACGTCATCGCCCATGAGCGTCGAGAAGATCTCTTCCGCGAGCGCCGCGTCTTCCATCGTGACCCTGAGGAGGGTGCGGCGAGCAGGGTCGAGCGTCGTGTCCCACAACTGATCCGTGTCCATCTCACCAAGACCCTTGAAGCGTTGGGGCTCGATACGCGCTCCTGGGTTCTCGGTCTGGAACGTGCGCAGTTGCTCGTCGTTCTTGAAGTAGTGCACCTTGCCCTTGAAGGTGACCCGGTAGAGGGGCGGCTGCGCGACGTACAGGTAGCCGTGCTCGATCACTTCGGGCATGTACCTGAAGAAGAAGGTCAGCAGCAGCGTCTTGATGTGGCTGCCGTCCACGTCGGCATCTGCCATCGAGATGATCTTGTGGTAGCGAGCCTTCCCGATATCGAAGTCCTCGCCGATCCCCGTGCCGACCGCGGTGATGATCGCCTGGATCTCTTTGTTCTCGAGGATCTTGGCGAGACGGGCCCGCTCGACATTGAGGATCTTGCCGCGGAGGGGAAGAACGGCCTGGAACTCACGCTGGCGCGCGTTCTTCGCCGTACCGCCCGCCGAGTCACCCTCGACGATGAGTAGTTCGGCCTTGTGCGGATCGCGGGTCTGACAGTCGGCCAGCTTGCCCGGGAGCGAACCAGACTCGAGCAGCGACTTGCGCCGCACGAGGTCGCGGGCCTTACGGGCTTCGAGTCGTGCCCGCTGGGCGGAGAGCACCTTGTTGCAGATCGCTCTGGCCTCCGACGGGTGCTCCTCGAGGAACTCGGCGAACTTCTCGTTCGTCTCCTTCTCGACGAAGGAGCGGATCTCGGTGTTGCCGAGCTTGGTCTTGGTCTGGCCCTCGAACTGCGGATTCTTGAGCTTGACGGAGATGATCGCCGTTAGACCCTCGCGTGTGTCCTCACCGGCGAGGCTGTCGTCCTTCTCTTTGAGGATGTTCTTGGCCCTCGCGTAATTGGAGATGACGCGGGTGAGCGAGCGACGGAACCCTTCCTCGTGCATCCCGCCTTCGTGCGTGTTGATGTTGTTGGCGAAGGTGAACACCGACTCGTTGTAGGTCGTCGTCCACTGCATCGCGACCTCGATCTCGTGATTCTCGGCCTTCGACTCGAAGTAGACGACCCTCTTGGCGATCGGGTCGCGCGACGAGTTCAGATGCTTTACGAAGTCGATGATCCCGCCCGTGTAGCGGAAGTCCTCGCGCATCTCTTCCTCGCCGCGGTGATCGATGAGTCGGATCTCGAGGCCCTTGTTGAGGAACGCCATCTCGCGCAAGCGCTGAGCGAGGGTGTCGAACTTGAACTCAACGTCCTCGGTGAAGATCTCTGGGTCTGGCCAGAACGTCACCGTCGTGCCCGTGCGCTTGATGGGTTTGCCCTTCTTGAGGGGACCCTGGGGGGCGCCCTTCGCGTAGGACTGGGTGTAGAGCGCTCCATCGCGGGCGACCTCGATGTCGAGCTTGGTGGACAGCGCATTCACCACCGAAACACCAACGCCGTGCAGACCACCGGAGACCTGGTAGCCCTTGCCCTCGAACTTCCCGCCGGCGTGCAGCGTCGTTAGTACGACCTCGACCGCGGACTTGCCCTTGGACTTGCCCTTCGTCTGCACCGAATCGACCGGGATGCCTCGACCGTTGTCGGTGACCTTGCAGCCCCCGTCGGCGAGCAACTCAACGATGATCCGGTCGCAATGGCCGGCCATCGCCTCGTCCACCGCGTTGTCGACGACCTCGTAAACGAGATGGTGGAGTCCCCGGATCCCGGTCGAACCGATGTACATGCCCGGGCGAAGCCGGACCGGTTCGAGCCCTTCGAGAACGGTGATGTCCTTGGCCGTATAGGCGCTCGTATTGCCCCGCGTCTTGGTTGCGGGTAAAGACCTTTTGGGTGGTGTCATGTGGTGGTCCTAGTTGGGTTCATCGAGCCCTTCTGGAGGCCTGCTGTTCCCTCTATCGCGGGCGCGCAGCAGCACGGAGAGGACTCTGGATTCATGGCCCAAATCATAGCATCTACCAGCACTTTCCCTGTGGAGAACCGGCGCCTCAGAGGCCGTCGCGCGAGCCCTTCGAACGACGTTCCAGCCACGCCTTCCGAGCCCTCTGAAAGGCTTCGAGAGGACTCGAAGAAGACGGTTCCCGAGAGGTCGGGACAGGAGCGGCGGTCGAGGTCTTTGCCGACCTCGTTCCAGGCCCCGTCCACACCTTGATCTCGGTCACCAACTCGCTGCCAACCGCCCTGTTGATCATCGTTCTGACTTCACCCGCTAGGTACGAGAGCTCGGTCGACCACGCGGGCGAATCGACCCTGACGCGAAGGACGCCATCACGGAGTGAGGTCGGTTCGGCATGTGCTGCGATCTCGGGACCGACGATCTCGTCCCACCGGCTCCACACGCGGCCCATCTGCCGAGCGCTCCCCACCCCGAGGCGCGCGGTGACGGGATCCATGATGTCGCCGAGGCGTTTCGGGTCGTCACGCATCGGGTGCGCTCGAGGTCGTTCCCGCATCTACCTTGATCACGCGAGCCGCATCGGATGCCTCGACGGCTCCCGGTTCAGCCGAGGACACGAGCGTCTGCCCGATCCCCCGCACCGCGTCCGCGAGCCACGCCGCGCCGAGATGGATCGAGCTCGGAGAAAACGTCGTCGAGGAGGAGGATCGGGTGGTCTTCCAGAGCATCCGTGAGCAGATCGTGCTCGCCGAGTTTCAGGGCGAGCGCGCACGTCCGCTGGTCGCCTTGCGACGCGTACGCACGGGCATCCAGCAGCCCCTGCTCGTACCCAGCCGACGAGAGGTTCACGGTCACGTCATCGCGTTGAGGGCCGACGAGCGACATCCCGCGTTCGATCTCGCGGGTGCGGACCTCGTCGAGAGCCGCCGCGAGGGAGCCGCGCAACTCGGCCGCGTCAACGACCTCGGGAGCGATCGGTTCGTCCCCCAACCACGATGCTTGGTAGAGGAGTTCAAGGCGGCCCCCGCCGGCGATCTCCTCGTAGCGCTTCGCGGCGTACGGCGTCAAAGCCGCAAGAACCTCTAGTCGGGCGGCGGCAAGCTCCGCACCCGCGCGACAGAACGCCTCGTCCCACACCACCAACGTCTCGCGTGCGGACCGATTCGCACCACCGCTCCGCGGTGCTGACTTCAAGAGAGCGTTCCGCTGCTTGAGAACCCGGTCCCACTCTTTCTTGATCGTGTCTCGAGCTGGCCGCAGCTTCACGACCAACTCGTCGAGGAACCGGCGGCGCCCGTCTGGGGAGCCCTTGATCAAGGAGAGCTCGTCGGGACCGAAGAACACCGCCGCAGTCAGTTCCCGGAGGGCACGCACACCGGGCACAGCCGTCCCGTTGATCAATGCCCTGATCCCTCGGCCGGGCCGGTACTCGATGTCGACACGCACCGTGCGCGTTCCCCGGGTCACGTCTGCGTGCAGGAGCGCGGCATCCGCTCCGCTCCGGACCAGCGTCGCATCCGGCCCCCGTGGCGACCCGAACCCGCCGATGCAATAGATCGCCTCAAGGAGATTCGTCTTGCCCTGAGCGTTCCGTCCGATGACCAGGTTCAGGCCACCGGCGAGGTCGATCTCCTCGTGCTCGTAGTTCCTGAAGTCCTCGAGGACCAGTCGATCGACACGCACGCCTCCTACGAGAGCCGCACCGGCATGAGCAGGTAGGTGAAGCCCTCGTCCTCCTCTCCATGGAGGACCGCCGGCTTGAGCCCGTCTCCGGCGGTGAGGACGACCTTGTCACTCTGGAACGCAGACACGCCGTCGTTGAGGAACGTCGGGTTGAACGCGATCACCATCGACTCGCCGACGTACTCGGCGTCGAGGATCTCCTGGCCCTCCCCGACGTCGGGCGTGTGAGCCGAGATCTCGAGTTCGGCATCGAGGCGAAGCTTCACCGGTAGCGTCCCCTGTGCGAGCAGACCCACCCGGCGCGTGACCTCGAGCAGCGCGTCTCGATCGACAGTGAGCGTGTTGGGGTAGCCCTCCGGCAGCAGTTGGCGGTAGTTCGGGAACTCTCCCTCGATGAACCGTGACCCGATGACCGAGTCGGGGGCCGACTTGTCCGCACCTCCCACGGAGAACGACACGAGGTGCTCCTTGAAGGTTGCGGTTACTTCGCCGCCGGCGTTCTGTAGCGCGCGGCCCAGCTCGCCGAGTGCGCGCCCGGGGAGAACGACCTTGCGCGGTTCGGCCGGGCCACCCTTCACCTCGAGCGTCTTGACGCCGAGCCGATAGCTATCGGTGGATGCCAGGGTCAGCGTGCCGGATTCGATCTCCCACAGAACCCCGGTCAGCACCTGGCGGCTCTCGTCGGTCGACGCGCTGCGGATCACCTGCGAGAGGGCGTTGGCGAGGGCGGAGGCTTCGATGACCACGTCGAAACCCTCAGAGGTGTCGTCATCGATCGGGAGCGCAGGGTAGTCATCCGCAGCGAGTGTCTTGACCCGGAACTGCCCGCGGCCCGGAGCCGATCTCGACCTCGCCGGTGGAACCCGCGAGCGTTACCTGACCGGGAGCCAGCGACTTGGTCATCTCTGCGAAGAGTCTGCCCGGCACGATGAAACGGCCTGGGTCATCCACGCCGGCCTCGAAGGACGTTTCCATCGTGAGCTCGAGATCTGTGGCTGCGATCCGGACCCGTCCTGATTCGGTGGCCTCGAGTCTCAGCCCGGACAGCACCGGAAGGGTCGCTCGGTTCGAGATAGCGCGTGATGCGAACTGCACCGCCTCGACCAGGTTGTCTCGCTCACAGCGGAACTTCATCGTGCGACCTCCAGTCTTTGATCTTCAAACGTACCTAGTGAATGCGACACAAAGGCGGTTATGAAGTTTTGCCTTAAGGGTCTTCTAAGAAGTAAAGATGTTTCTCTAGTAGGTAGTAGTAGGGCCTGTTGATGCTGGTGATAAGCACCGTAAGGGCTGGTAGAGGGCAAGTTTGTGGCGTGGGCAACTCCGGCGCGAACCGGTGGCGTCCGGTAAAGATCGACGGTGCGCGAAGAGTTATCCGTGCACCGGGTGGGGCCATCCCCAAGGCACCGGCTGCTATCCACGGGAAGCCTGTTGACGAACACGCGCGGTCAGCTCCTGGACCTGCTCGTAGCAGGCAGAACGCTCCGGAAGTTGCTTGAGGATCTTGTTGATCGCGTGGATAACCGTCGAATGATCCCTTCCACCGAAGTGCTTTCCGATGCGCGGAAGGGAGTCGTCAGTGAGCTCGCGGCAGAGGTACATAGCGATCTGGCGAGCGGTCACTAGGGGCCGTGAGCGGTTCGGAGAGCGGATGTCGTCGGGGGTGAGGTCGAAGTACTCGGCCGCCACCCGGATGATCTGGTCGGCGGTTACACGAGCTTCTGCCGCGTTCGGGAGCAGGGAGCGCAGCACGTCTTGGGCCAACTCGAGGGTGACGGCGGAACGCGTGAGCGACGCGTACGCAGCAACCCGGATAAGGGCCCCCTCGAGCTCACGGATGTTGGTCTGGATCCGGCTAGCGATGAACTCCATGACGTCGGATGGAACCGGGAGGTTCTCGACCGCCGCCTTGCGCTGCAGGATCGCGAGACGGGTCTCAAGATCCGGCGGCTGGATGTCGGTGAGGAGGCCCCACTCGAACCGGGTGCGGAGCCTCTCCTCGAGGGTCGAGATCTTCTTGGGGGGCCGGTCCGAAGTCATGACGATCTGGCTCCGGGGGTGGAGCGAATTGAAGGTGTGGAAGAACTCTTCCTGGGTGCGCTCCTTACCTTCGAGGAACTGGATGTCGTCGATGAGAAGGAGGTCCACCGCGCGGTAGCGAGAGTGGAACTTGGGGATCGAGTTCGACCGGAGAGCGAGGATGAAGTCGTTCATGAATTGCTCGGTGGAGACGTAGCGGATCTGCATCTTCGGATGGCACTGCTTGACGTACATACCGATCGCTTGGAGGAGGTGGGTCTTGCCCAGGCCAGCACCTCCGTAGATGAAGAGCGGGTTGTAAGCCTGCGCCGGGGTTTCGGCAACAGCGAGGGCGGCGGCGTGAGCGAAGCGGTTGGACGACCCGATCACGAACGACTCGAAGTTGTACTTGGGGTGGAACGAGAGTTCGGAAGGAGCCGAGGAGGTCAGGGGAGCGGCCTCGACGGCGACCGGCTCGGGGAGAGGCTCGTTGACCGGAGACTCGGGAGTGGGGAGTTCGTCACCGGGATCGCGTGGAAGGAGCGTGACGGTGAGAGGTCTGTGCGCGGCGCGCTCGACTGTCTCGCCCAGCACGTCCGCGTAGTGAGATTCGATCCAGTCCTTGGCGAACGGGTGGGGGACCTCGAGGATGAGGGAGCCTCCGTGGACGTCAACTGCGCGGACCTGTGAGAACCAGCTAGAGAAATTGGAATCGGTGATGCGAGAGCGAAGGTCTGTCGCTGCTTCGGACCAGATCGCATCCGGTGATAGCGGAACCGTCGTTTCTACAGAATCAAGCTCTATGGACATGTGCGCTGCTCCCCCTTGGACCTAGCTCCCCGGCGGCCGCCGCATGCGACCGAAGTTCTCCACAGGTCCGGAGATCACAGGAAGGGGCGATGGGGCCGTGCCCTCGTCCGAACAAGGGCACATCCCGCAGAGGGACTGCGTGCCTGACCAGGGAAGTTGCGTTCCTCAACAGGTTTGTCCACAAGTGTTGACAAGCTCCTGCATCAAGGCGCGCTCTACCGGTACGGTCAGCCTCTACTTCTTTGGGGGGAAGTACCGCGGTCCCGTCGCCTCTTCTCTGAGACCTCCGAACCGATGTCAGTGATAGGCGCATTACGGGCGTCCGTCAAGAATGGGAAATCGCGTTCTCCAGCATGTGGGGAAAGATGCCCCTTGACGTGGAAAAACGTTGGTCGTCTATACTGCGCCGGCACTCCGAAAGGCCCCGATGATTTCGCGACCCTAGAGGGACGCGGAGGCTGGTGGGACGAGTATCTGAAAGATCTGTGTCGAGGAACTCCACGGCACGACCAGCGAAGGTGGATGAGCGATGACGAAGCGCACGTACCAGCCCAATACCCGTCGGCGTAAGCGCAAGCACGGCTTCCGTTCTCGGATGAAGACCCGTGCCGGCCGGGCGATCCTCAAGGCCCGCCGCAACAAGGGCCGCAGCAAGCTGTCCGCGTAGGGTCCGAACATCCGGATGCGGCGCTGGCACTCGTTGAACTCGAGCGATGACTTTCGTCGTGTTTACGCGCGCGGTGTCCGCGGCGTGAAGGGGCCTGTGAGCGTGATCTCGCTTCCCTCAGATGCTCCACGGGTTGGGATCGCGGTACGTCGGGGGCCAGGGGCGGTAACCCGCAACCTGATCAAGCGACGGATCCGGGCGGCCCTCGATCAGATCGAGGTCCCAGCGGGCGAGTTCGTGGTCCAGGCGGACGCCCGAGCGGCCACCATCAACTTCCAGGATCTAGTAGATAGAGTGACTGCCGGGATCGCCCGATGAGTCCCGTTGCGTGGCTTATGGCCCTCTTTATCCGAGGGTATCGGCGGTTCGTGTCCCCCATGTTCGGGAGTCACTGCCGCTTCCACCCGACCTGCTCCGCGTACGCCCTCGAGGCGGTTTCGAGTCACGGGGCGCTTAAAGGCGGGTTCATGGCAGTCAAACGGATCGGCAAGTGCCATCCGTGGTCGGCCGGCGGTGTCGATCACGTACCGATGAGAGAGAAGGGTTAGATGGGTTTCTTCGAACTATTCTCCAGCGCGCTCGCTGGTTTCTATGCGCTGATCCCGAGTTATGGACTCGCGATCATCTTGCTGACGCTTGCAGTTCGGGTCTTGCTCCTGCCGCTGTCGATCAAGCAGACGCGCTCGATGCGCGAGATGCAGCGGATCCAACCCGAGATCAAGCGTCTGCAGGCGAAGTACAAGGGCAACCGCCAGAAGATGAACGAAGAGTTGATGGCGCTCTACAAGGAGCATGGCGTCAACCCGTTCGGCGGCTGCCTGCCGCTGCTGCTCCAGTTCCCGGCGCTGTTCGGTCTGTTCTACGTGGTGCGGGCTCCGCTCAAGTACATGGGCTACACGACACCTGAAGGCAACACGTTCCCGCCGCTCGATCAGTACATCTCCAGCGACGGGGTCTCTGGGATCATGGCAACGATCCAGGACTCTTCCCTCGCGCACGCGCTGCGAGAAGCGGGTCTAGCCACCAACAAGTTCATCGGATTGCGTCTCGACTGCTCCCCATCACAGGTGCTGAGTGGCCAGAACTCGAGTTTGATCGAGGGGTCCGCCTGCGGGGGCGATAACCAGATCCTCGCGGCGATCCCCTACCTGGCGCTCGTCCTCTTGATGGGGTTCACGACCTACTACCAGCAGAAGCAGATGCAGGCATCGCGCGGGAGTGCGGTCCAGGACCAGACCGCCAAGCAGATGCAGACGTTCGCCAAGATCATGCCGTTCTTCCTCATGGTGATCTCGTACAGCTTCCCGATGGGTGTGCTCCTGTACTGGCTCACCACGAACGTCTGGACCATCGCTCAGCAGAAGATCATCCTGTCGGCGGTCCCTCACAACACGCCGGGCCCAGTCACCGCTAAGAGCAAGAGAGCTGGGGCAACGGGCAAGGACCCCAAGGGCTCGAAGCCAGCGCCGAAGAAGGGCGGTCCACCGACGAAAGCCAATAGGGCACTGCCCGAGACCTCGGAGGAAGCATCGCCTGAGGAGACGCCTGCCCCCACCCCGAAGAAGCCCCATCCCTCGAGCAAGAAGAAGAAGAGACGATGACTGAAGAGACTCCCGTTCCCGAAGAGATCACCCCAACCGAAGAGGTTCGTGACGAGGTTCCGACCGAAGAGGTCGAGCCACCAACACCCGAGGAGGTGGCCTCGACCGCCCGAGAGTTCCTCGAGGGACTCCTGGAGTCGATCGGCCAGAGCGCAACGATCGAGACCGTCATCGAGAACGAGTCGGTTCTCGTAGACGTCACCGGCGAGGACCTTGGGACACTGATCGGCCGTCGTGGACAGACCCTCGAGTCGCTCCAGGAACTCACCCGCACCGCCGTTCAGCGGCGTCTGCGACACCGCGTGCGACTCATCGTCGACGTCGAGGGCTACCGTGCCCGCCGCCGCGAGGCGCTCGCGGAGCACGCCCGCTCGATGGCCGAGCGGGCCCAGGAGCGAGGGACCGAGATCGAGTTCGAGCCCATGAATGCCTACGAGCGCAAGATCGTCCACGACGCCGTCTCCGAGGTCGAGGGCGCCGAATCCTTCAGCGAGGGCGAAGAGCCCTACCGAAAGGTCATCGTCAGAGGGACGTGATGTTCTGCCGCTCGTCGAGACGACCGGCTTCTGGATCTCGTGCGGATCTGCACCCCCATGAGTCTTCGACTTGGCGGGTGGGTCGTGGTTCTGCCGCTCGTCGAGACGACCGGCTTCTTGATCCGTGCGGACCTGCCCTGGCATGGAGTCCCCGACGCCTGGTGAGATGATGTTCCACGTGGAACATGTGGATCAGTTGGGGGCCTATGCGGACCTGTTGAGGCGCTACGCCCCCCGGCTCAATCTCGTGGCGATGGGCGATCTGGAGCGGCTTGAGGAGCGGCATATCGCCGATTCGTTGACCGCCCTGCCGCTCGTAGATGCCGCCCCTGACGGCCCCGCGGTGGATGTCGGTTCGGGGGCGGGCCTTCCCGGCATCCCCCTGGCGATCTCCCGACCGGGGCGTACATGGCGCCTCATCGAGCCCCGCGCCAAGAGGGTCGCGTTCCTTGAGGAGGTGGTCAGGGAGCTAGACCTGAACGTCGAGATCCTCGCGATGACCGCCGAGCAGGCGGCCGACCGAACGTTCGGAGCGAGCCACGCAGTAGCGACGGCCCGGGCCCTTGCCGCCCCGGAAGTAGCTAGCCGTTTGATCCGACCCTTGCTGGCCCCGGGGGGCCGAGGCATCCTTTTCGTGAGGGCGGACACCCCGCTGCCGGAGGGGGCTGAAGTGGCCGCGCCGGGGCTTGCTATCATCAGCCCGTGACCGATCCCTCTTCACCTCGGAACTGGAAACTACTGGAAACTCGTCCGATCTCGCCCGGGCGGGGGCGGCTGATCAGCATCGCCAACCAGAAGGGCGGGGTCGCCAAGACGACGACCGCGGTCAACCTCGCTGCCGGCCTGGCCCTGAGGGGCCACAAGGTCCTCGTGATCGATATCGATCCGCAGTCGAACGCAACGACGGGCCTGGGGATCGACCACCGCAGCGTTGAGTACTCGACCTACGACCTCATCACTGGCGGGTGCACCTTCGACCAGGCGGTACGGGAGACACAGATAGCGGGGCTCGACGTCGTTCCTGCCGGGCTCGATCTGGCAGGGGCGGAGATCGAGCTCGTGGGCGCGATCGCGCGGGAGAAGAAACTCGCGGAGGCCCTCGAGGGAGTCGAGAGTCGCTACGAGGTCATGTTGGTTGACTGTCCACCTTCCCTTGGACTCCTGACCATCAATGCTTTGGCTGCCTCCGCCGACCTGATAATCCCCGTGCAGTGTGAGTACTACGCGCTTGAGGGACTGGGCCAGTTGCTCGGGACGGCCGAACGGATACGCCGCTCACTCAATCCAGACATGCGGATCTCCGGGTTCCTACTCACGATGTACGACGCGCGGACGAATCTAGCGAGCCAGGTTGCCGACGATGTTCGAGGTCACTTCGGTGAGCTTGTGTTCGACACGGTCATCCCGCGCAGTGTTCGCATCTCGGAATCACCGTCGTTCGGCGAACCGGTGTTGACGCTCGATCCGTCATCGCGCGGAGCGATCTCCTACCGGCTCTTGGCCGCAGAGTTCGAGACTCGTTACCGGTTGACGACCCACAGACCACCTCCACCGGGCGGGGCAACAGTCAGCTCGGGCGTCGGGTCCGAACCTCGCCACCATCTCCGGGCGGAACCGGGGCCCGGCGGACGTGGCTACGGAACGGTTGCCCGAGAGCCCTTCGGTTTGGATGATTCGTGGCCACCTCGCGATCCATGGACGGTTAGAACATGACGCGCCGTTCTGGACTCGGGCGCGGACTCGATTCGTTACTACCATCCGGACGTGATGACCAAGACGGTGGTCCGAAACGGGTCGCTCTCGACCTCATCGTTCCTAACCCGAACCAGCCGCGCCGTAGCTTCGACGATGCAAGCCTCGATGAACTGGCGCAGTCGATCTCTCAGCTGGGTGTGTTGCAACCGTTGTTGGTGCGCGCTGGCGAAAGGCGACACCTACGAATTGATCGCGGGTGAGCGCCGACTGCGCGCGGCGCGCAAGGCGGGCCTCGCCGATGTTCCCGTAGTCGTAGCGGTAACGGACGACGAGGGTTCATTGGAGCGGGCTCTCGTCGAGAACATCCACCGCGAGAACCTGAACCCGATCGAGGAAGCCGCTGCGTATCAGCAGCTGATGGTCGACATCGGCTTGACCCAAGAGGCTCTCGGCGAACGCATCGGGAAGAGCCGTACGACGATCACCAACATGGTGAGGTTGCTCGACCTTCCGACGACACTCCAACGGATGATCACCGAAGGACGGCTCTCGGCCGGACACGGGAAGGCCCTACTGGGCTTGGCAGGGAACCCGTTCCAGGAAAGGCTTGGCACGCGCGCGGCGCAGGAAGGGCTATCGGTGAGAGAGACCGAGGACCTCGTGCGGCGCTACCAGGAGATGTCCGAGGGCTCGGGCGGATCGACCTCCACAAGGAACCGGCCCCCGCAAGCGCTCGAGACGGAGAGGACGCTGACCGAAGCACTTTCGACCACGGTGAAGGTGTCGATCGGCAAGTCGGGCAAGGGCAAGATCACGCTCGAGTTCACCGACCTCGAAGACCTCGAGCGGCTCAGCTCGCGACTGTCAACCAGATAGCTCGAAGTACCGGCGCACACCGGTTGCGATCGCGTCGGCGAGTAAGTTCCGTTGCAGCGGATCGTCGAGCAGCTTCTCTTCGTCGGGGTTGGTGATGAAGCAAGGCTCCACCAGCACCGCCGGCATCCGCGTTTCCTTCAGCAGTGCGTAAGAGCGCGCATGAGAGCGACAGTCGACGAGACCGGTACGCGTCAGTTCGGCCTGGATCGAATCCGCAAGCCGCTCTCCTAGTCGCGAACTTCCGAAGAAGAATGTGCTGGCCCCTCCGGCTCTCATCTCGTCGTGCGAGTTCAGATGGATCGAGACGAAGATGTCGGCGTCGAAGTCGTTCGCTTTGGCAGCGCGCTCGCTGGTGACCGGCTCCTCGATCTCGGTCCGCGTGAATCGCACTTTGGCTCCCGTGTGCGAGAGGATCTCGGCAACCTTGACTGCGATATCCCAGCATCGTTCGCCTTCGGCGGACCCGTTCGGCCCCCGGGCCCCGAGGTCGGTTCCTCCATGGCCGGGGTCGATGACGATGAGAGACGAGCTCAGATCCGAGCGGCGCGACAGCATCAGTTCCTCGCGCAGACTCGCTGCGGTCCCCGGTCGATCCACACGCAGACCCATGAGCGCGGTGAGCGTGGAGGTGCCAAAGATCCCGTCCTCGGTCAACCCGTACTCGCGTTGGAAGTGACGGGTCGCTCGTTCGGAATCGATACCGAAGATGCCGTCCTCGCGTCCGGCGTCGTAGCCGATCGCGTTCAGGAGATTCTGCAGTTTCAAGACGTCATCCCCGCGCATGTGAGGTGAGGTGAGGTAGAGGGCGCGATCTCCGAGCCGCCACGAGGCCTCGACGAGTTCGCTCCATGTGTTGGGTCCGACGAGTCCGTCGACCAAGATCTGGCGCTGCTGTTGGAACGCCCTGACCGCTTGTTTCGTCGATGCGTCGAAGGACCCGGCAGCATCGTCGATCGCGTAGCCCAGAGCTCGGAGGCGCGCTTGAACGTCGGCCACCTGTTCGGACCGATCTCCGGGTCTCACCAGTAACGTCATCGCTGCTGCTCCACGGCTCTCTGGTAGAGATCTTCAAGAAGTGGGTGCGGGTTGATCCATCCGCCATCCGGTTCCTGGATACCCACGTGCAGATGGTAGGTGAACTCGTCCTGGTGCCCGACGGGCCCGTAACCGGTGTTCCCCACGTAGCCGATCACGTCCCCGGGTTCGAGCCGGTCGCCGACCGCCAGATCCGGCGGCGAACCGGGACATATGGGCATAGAAGTAGTAGCTATCGTCCAAGGAACGGACGCCCACCCTCCAGCCGGAGTAGAGGAGCCAGCCCTTGGCCTCGACGACCCCAGCCGTTATCGAGCGTATCGGGGTGCCGGGCTCGGCGAAGATGTCGGTGCCTTCGTGGACCCCTGCTGGAACCCACCGGTCGCCGACCTTCCGGAGGCGTGGGGCATGCCAGTCGTCGCCGAAGCCGATGACCGAGAACCACCTCGAGCGGGCTATCGGAAAGGTCTTTCCATCGGATATCACCGACGGACGATACCCAAGGCTCTCTCCCTCGGAACCTGTGGCGTGCGGCGCGATCAGCACGACGACAAGCAACAGAGCAAGGGTTCCGATCCGGGTCATAGTCCAGGGTAAGTCGAGACGGGCCCCGTCGGGTAGGGGGCCCAGCGGTTCTAGCTGTGGTTCGCCTCGAGCCAGCGCTCCGCGTCGATCGCCGCCTGACAGCCCATACCAGCGGCCGTGATGGCCTGGCGGTAGCGGAAGTCCACGACGTCGCCAGCGGCGAACACCCCTTCGACGGATGTCTCGGTGGTCTCCCCAGGAGTCACGATGTAGCCCTCGGTCAGTTCGAGCTGTCCTTCGAACAGGCCAGTGGTCGGATCGTGACCGATGGCAACGAACACGCCGTCGGTGCGGAAGTCGGAGACCTCGCCGCTGATGGTGTCAGTCAGCTTTACCCCGCCAACCGTTCCTTCGCCGTACACCTCGGAGACGACTGAGTTCCACTTCCACTCGATCTTCTCGTTAGCGAATGCACGATCCTGCATGATCTTCGAGGCGCGCAGGGCATCCCTTCGGTGGACGACGGTGACCTTGGTTGCGAACTTGGTGAGGAACGTCGCCTCCTCGATGGCCGAGTCGCCACCACCGACGACGATCAGTTCCTTCCCCCGGAAGAAGAAGCCGTCGCACGTTGCGCAGGTCGAGACGCCATGGCCGAGAAGCTCACGTTCGCCAGGCACCTCGAGCATCCGCGCGGTCGCACCGGTCGAGATGATCACCGCTTCTGCAGTGATGGTTCGGTCAGACACCTTGATCGTGAACGGTCGCGCCGAGAAGTCGACCTCGGTGACGTTGTCGGTTACGAACTCGGTCCCGAATCGCTCCGCCTGCTTGCGCATCGTGCCCATGAGTTCGGGACCCATGATCCCGTCCACGAAGCCGGGGTAGTTCTCAACCTCGGTGGTCAGCATCAACTGGCCCCCAGCCTCGATCCCCTCGATCATCAATGGGCTGAGATCGGCGCGCGCGGCGTAGACCGCCGCAGTGAGTCCGGCAGGCCCAGATCCGATGATGACAACCTTGCGTGCCTCGATGCGCGTCTCGATCTCCATGTCGCTCATACCTTACTGAACGGACCCCTCCCGAGGAACATTCCGAACGGTGCTCTAGAGGGAACCCGAGATGGAATCGAGAGCGGTCGAACAATCGCCTTTCGGCCACACGGTGAAGGTGTACGAATCGAGCGGTCCGGTAGACGCGGTGGCGGTGACGATCCCGACCACCAGGACGCGCCTCCCTTCATAGGTACCGGTCACCGCCATCGCCGGCAGGGAGCGGCCGGTCGCAAGGAGCGGAGCCGCGCACTCTCGGATCTGGTCTCCGATGTCTGCGGGGGCCTGAGCCGCGAGTGCCTCGAGGTTGTCGGCCGTGAGCGCGTCGTCGAGAGGTGCCCCGTACGAGGCGGTGAAGGAGCGGAACAGTGGGTCCTCGGTCGCGTAGCGCCGCAGGTTTCTCCGCGTGATGGGAGCCTCGGAGCGCAGCTGTTCGGCGGCCCCGCCATCGGCGGCGCTCTCCATCGCAGTTGCCTCGTCGAGATCTGAGCCGAGATAGATGGGGCCCCCCGCAGGGGCGGAGCTGTCCTCGAACGTCGCGCCGGAATCTCCTCCGGCTCCAGCGGCCGAGTCGGCCGAGTCGTCGCTCGAGCCGCCGAGGTTGTTCGTCACCCAGATGCCTGCCACCGCGACGATCGCCACCGCGGCAACGGCAGACAGTGCCCGGTACGCGCGCGCGGCGCGCTGTGAAACGGGTGCCTCTCCCAACGCGCTCCGCACACCTGCATGGAGGCGAGCGCGCTCCAGGTCGGTGAGCTCGACGACCGAGGTACCGAGCGCCCTGAGCGCGGCGAGCTCGGCCCGGCACTCGGGGCAGGACTCGAGATGCTCTTCGAGCGCGCGGGAATCCACCTCAGACAGAACGCCCGAGGTGTAGGGGCCGAGTAACTCGCTGAAGGGGTGGTGGGTCATCTCGTTCCCTTCGACGTATCGGGGGGTGCTGTCGGTTCCAACAGTTCTGCCAGCCGCCGCCGCCCACGGGAGATCCGGCTCTTCACGGTTCCCACGCTCACCTCGGTGACCTGGGCGATCTCCTCATATGGGACGCCTCCGAGGTCGTGCATCACGACGGCGATGCGGTAGTCCTCCTGGAGCTGAACAAGCGCATCCGTCAACTCCATCGAGAGCAGCACCTGCGAGTCGACCCCCGGTGCATGCTCTTCGTGGACCTCGAGGTCGTCGTCGGGGATCGGATCGCGCTTCCTCTTGCGGAGGAGGTCGTGACAGCAATTGAGGCCGATCCGGTAGAGCCACGTTCCGAACGCGCTGTCACCGCGGAACTTCGAGGCGTTCCGGAACGCGCGCACGAAGGTGTCCTGTGTTGCATCGAGAGCGTCTGCGCGATCGCCGACCATCTTGAGAGCCATCGTGAAGATCCGGCCCTCGTGTCGTGACATCAGCGTCGCGAACGCGTCTGTCGTCGCCGGCTAGATAGGCCGCAAGCAGTTCCTCGTCGCCCCTCTCAGGGGCCAAAGAACCTGACCTCTGCGATCTGGGCCGACCCCGTGCCCGCCCCGGGGAGGTCGGTGATCCAGATGAGCCAGTACCGGGCCGCGGTGCCATCAACGGTGATCTCGGTCGATCCGAGGACGTCGCTCGCTTTCGTCACGACGTCGAACGCCTCTTCGGTAGTGCCGTTCTCGCCCCCGGCCCTGATCTCGACTGTTCCGAGGCTGCCTTCGATCTCGATCCTGCCAACCTCCGCCTCAGACCCGAGGTCGAAGACGAGACCGATACCGGCGTTCTCGTCGCCTTTGGTAGCGACGATCGATGACCGGTAGTTCTCGGACTGCCACGCCGTTGTCGGATCGCCGTCGGCGGCGTCGCCGGCGGTTTCGGGGTGTTCGCTACCGTCTCCGTAGGGATCGATGTCGGAAACGTCGCCCACCTTCAGTTCCGTCGTTGCCTTTCCTCCGTCCCCGCGTGGGCTTGGATCTTCGGTGTCGCTGTCACCTAGCACTCGCGGCAGGATGAGGGCCAGAGCTATCGCCGCGGCGAGAACCAGAAGTACGGGGATGATCCAGCGGTAATCGGAGCGCGGCCGAGGTGCGCGCTGACGCGGCTCTTTCTGCGCCGGCGACGGGGTGACGGGACCAGAGGGCGCGGCCGCAGGCCGTCGGATAACGGCGGTGTCTCCGGCGCTCCCGCGGTGTGCGGCGGTTAGGGCATGTGAGAGCTCGTCCGCATCTGCATAACGCGTCGGCTGGATCCTTGGCCAGGGTGCGCAAGACGACGGCTTCTAGGGCGCGTGGGACCCCTGCCCGGATCGACCGAGGCGGCGGCGGCTCCTCTCGCATGTGCTTCATAGCGGTAGCGATCTGGCTCTCTGCCGCGAACGGGGGCCTCCCCGTCAGCAGTTCGTAAAGCACGACGCCCAACGAGTAGAGGTCGGAGCGCGCGTCGGGCTCATCACCGTTGGCTTGTTCGGGAGAGAGATAGGCGACCGATCCGAGGATCATGCCGGTGGTGGTGAGCTCGCTCGCTCCGAAGGCTGCCTTTGCGATCCCGAAGTCTCCGACCTTCAGTGTTCCATCCGGAGTGAACAAGATGTTCGCAGGCTTGACGTCGCGATGGATCAGGTTGTGGCGGTGTGCATGACCGAGAGCGGTGCAGATGTCGATCCCGATGTCGATGACCCTGTCGGGATCGAGCGGCCCCTGGTCCTTGGCCAGATCGGTGAGGGTCCCTCCACCGCAGTGCTCCATGACGATGAAGTGGCGGGTCTCGTCCCCGCTCTCCTCGGACCCGGTGTCGTAGATGGCGACGATGTGCGGGTGGGCGAGGCTGGCAGCTGAGAGGGCCTCCCGACGGAACCGGGCAACGAAGGCGTCGTCGTGTGCCAGGTCGTGATTGAGGATCTTTACGGCGACGACTCTCGCGAGGACCTCATCGCGGGCACGCCAGACCGTCCCCATCCCTCCGCGGGCGATGGGGCTCTCGAGGACGTATCGCTCGGCGAGCGTCGTAGGTTCAGATGACATAAGGGATAGATGCTAAGGGCCAGACGAACGGCCGTCTGCGCTAGCGATACCCCAATCCTCGATCGCCGCAACCCTGCTGACGATGAGCGTGGGGGCCTCCTTCCTCACCTTGAGCTGCACGGCTCCCGACGCGGTGGCCTCAACCGACACCAGCTTCGCGTCGTTCTGCTTCGCCAGGCGCCGGGCCTCCTGGCGGACTGCTTTCGGGTTTGCCCCGTCGATCTTGTCGGTTCCGATGGCGACCGACAGTTCGGCAGCGATCTCGGAGGCGACGCTATCTACCGAGAAGACGTTCACCACGATCGCACCGGCGTCGAACAGGAGGATCCCCATGACGATCAGCCCCAGGATCATCCGGATGATGAATCCTGTGATCAATCCTCGTTCGTTCGCCAACATCTCACCTTTCCTTGGTCAGTCTCCTAGCGAGCAGGCCCTTCGCGTAGTCGAGTTCCTCGACCCGCAAGAGGCGGGCGAACCCCAGGTAACTGATGACGCCCACGGCGACAGGTACCGCCAGGCCGATCGTTTGACCCACGAAGGTCGGCTCCAGGATGTCCTGAAGCGCCCTCGAACTCAACCACACCAGCACGCCCATCGCTAACGACGCGAGGGCGATCTTGGTCACCGCAGCGACGATGACCTTGCCATCGAGGCCCCCGATGCGTTTGGAGAGGGAGCGGCCCTGGAGGACGACCCCGAAGGTGTAAGCGATCGCATGCCCGGCCGCGAGCCCGCGCACCCCGAAACGGCCATACACAGCGAGGTTGACCGCGGTGTTCAGTGCCACCGCCCAGCAGTTGATGAAGAACGGTGTCTTCGTGTCCTGCATCGAGTAGAACGCGCGCAGGAACAACTGGAAGGTCGAGAACGGGAGCAACCCGATGACGAAGAGCCGGAGGACGCCGGAGACCAGTTCCGTGGACTCGGCGGTCATAACCCCGCGCTCGAGCATGAAGCGAACGATCGGCTCGCCGAGAACCAGGTATCCGATGGCGGCCGGGAAGATCAACAGAGCGGTAGTTCTGATCCCTGTGGACAGCCGCAACCGGAATTCGTCCCAGCGTCCGTTGACCGCAAGCTCACTCATCCCCGGCAGCAGTGCGGTGATGATCGAGACGGCGAACAGGCCGTGGGGGAGCATGAAGAAGGTGAATGCGGTGATGTATGCGGCGAAGTCTCCTTGGTTAGATGCGGCAAGCACCTGGACGATGAGGTAGCCGATCTGATTGACGATCACGTAGCCGATGACGAACGCCGAGAGCCGCGGCAAGGTTCTTGACCGCGGGATGCTTGATGCCCGTGAGCGTGAAGCGGTACCGGCCGAGCCCCCGTAGGAACGGCAACTGGGCGATCGCCATGAGAACGACCCCCAGTGTGGTCCCGCCTCCGATGATCCACAGTTGGGTGCGGCTGACCTCCTCTATGCCACCGATGCTCGGGTACGCCTGGTGGAACGCGATGAATATGGCGATCACCGCGAGGTTGTTCAGGATCGGCGTGTACATCGGGGGCCCGAACTTCTTGTGGGCGTTCAACAACCCGGCGGCCAGGGCCGTTAACCCGTAGAAGATGATCTGCGGGATGAATAATCGGATGAGGAAGGTCAGCACGTCTCGCTGAGCCACTGCCTGAGCCTCGGGTACGCCAGAGGTGTAGATGCGCGCGATCAGGGGAGCGGCGAATATCCCGATGATCGTCATCGCAGTCAGAAGGACCAGCGAGATATTGATGATCGAGGACGCGATCGTCCACGCGTGCTCGCGGCCCTCCTTCTCGAGTAGTTCGACGAAGACGGGTACGAACACCGACGTGAGGATGCCGCCGAGGATCAATTCGTAAACGATGTTCGGGACGGTGTTGCCGAGGTTGTAGGTGTCGGACAGTCGATCCTCTGCCACGCCAAGCGCGGCGACGATCGCGGCGATCCTCAATAACCCAGTGACGCGCGAGAGAACGGTCCCGACGGTCATCACCGCCGTGGCGCGTGCGAGGCTCACGCGGTACTCGTCTCTCCGGAAGCCTTATCGGTGGGGCGTCTCTTCCTGATCCCTCTCACTAGGTAGAAGAGGATAAGGAAAGCGAGCGCTCCAAACGTGACACCCAGCGCGACGCGGTTGAACTCAGTCGAACGGATCCTGATCGTGGTCGGTTCCTCGATCGTCAGGCCCCCATCCGGAGTCTGCAGTCGAACGTCGATCGGGAACGTCCCGCTTGTCTGCGCCGTGACATCGATGGCCACGGTTTGTTGTTCCGTTGGGATGTCGAGCGTCAGGTCTCCGTCGTTCACAGTGAGGTTGCTCGAGATCAACTCGACCCCGACCTTCACCGGGTAGCCGGTGTCGTTGAAGACAACGATCTGGATGCGTCCCTTCCGAGAAGACAGGGTCGTGTCGGAGCCGATAAGCCCGATCTTCCCTAGCTCCGAGCTGACCTCTCCCACTGACTGGGTTCCGTAGCGTGCCCCGTCCGAGGTCCTGTCTCCCCACCACACCCGCCCGAACCCCATGAGTACGTTCCGGCGGAGACGGGTTACCAGAGCAGTGGGGGGCTCGATCGTGCTGAACGATTCGACGGTCTCGCCGGCTCCGACCAGCGCCGCGAAGTAGGCGTCGTCGGGCTGTCGTGGGTGTGCCTCGAGGGTTCCCACAACGCCACGCTGGCTGAGATCGTCGGCGGCGCCAAGCCCCTCTTCGGGGGTCATCAACTCGAGCCACGGTGCTCGACTCAAACCCTTGAGGAACGTGTTGAACAGACGGGGAGATGGGTGCCACGTTGCCGGCACGGTCAGGTGAACGATCCGATTGCCCCGCGACGGCTCCTCTTCACGGATCTGAGCGATCTCTGCGAACAATCGCTGGAGGTCCGAGCGTCCGGCTCCCGGTCTGGTCGCGTCGATCACCCGGGTCTGGATGTCGGGGTCGATGGCGTACCCGACCACTGTCTCGGTCCCGGCACTGATCTCGATGGGGCAAGTAGGGGACAGGATCGCAGTGGGACACCCGACGAGATCCGGGCTCGTCACTAACGACGACTCATCGAAGAAAGTGTTGCCCCCTATCCCAGCCAGACGCAGTTGGTCGAGGGTCGCCTGGTCGACCCGCCCTCCTGGAGCGAAAACCCATTCGTTGGAGAAGCGAGCCGCTAGGACGTCGCGGTAGACCGCCGATGCTTCGGCGAGTTGTTTCGGGATGGCAGCGGGGATCCGAGCGATCGAAGGGAGGTCGGAGAACGAGTAGGGGGCCGGGATCATCTGCACAGCACTCGAGGTAAGAAGTTTGCCGAGGCGAGCGATCGCGCTCTTAGCGGCGCGTGCGGGCTCGGAATCGCTGGCTACGCGCTCGACCTCACCGTCTATCTCCTTCATGTATCCATCGGCCATGTCGGCGAGTTCCTCGATCATCCGTGCGCTCGGCGAGATCCCAAGACGAAGGTGGGGCGAGATCACTGGAGGTTTCTTGCCTCGAGCAGGTTGTCTCGGACGCGTCCGCGCCACTTCGGCCTCGATCGCATCGATCATCCCAAGGAGCCAGCCGCCCTCTGCCAGAGCCTCCTCCAAGGGATAACTCCCCTCGGGATCGGGGACGAACACACCGCCCGGGGAGCGCGCGGGGAGATCGTTGATCGGCAGGACCAACGCAGCGTTCATCGCAAGGTCAGGCGGATCTGGCAGGGCCGGGTAGTAGAGGAGCTGGGTAGATGCCTGATCGAGGACCACACCGAGATCGTCGATCAACGAAACCTTGAGCGGGTAGACACCGTTATCGATCGCGGTAGAGAGCACCGGCGAATCACTGAGAGGCCCTTCGATCTTCTTGATCAGCGAGTCACCGGGGAGGATCGTGTCGGGGAACTCGAGCGGGAACGAACTCGGCGCTTCAAGGGTGGAGAGGTCGAAGCGATCGTGGAGGTCGGAACGCGTCTGAACGCGGAAGAAGACGCCCACGACCAACCGGTAGCCCTCGACGGCTTCGTCGGTCAGGTTCGTGATCCGAACCCGGAGGTTGAAATCGTCTCCGGCTCCGCGCCACGTGGGTTGGGACACGATCTCGATCCTGAAGCGGGCCTCGTCCTGAGCCCGTACGGCAGGCAGCGGAACCAGTGCCAGACCCCCGACGAGCAGTACGAGGAGGCACAGACCGCGGCGGGTGGCATCCGAGATTGCTGTCATCCGGCCACAGCATAAAGACAAGAAGGGGCCCCTCCATCAGGAGGGGCCCCGGTGCGAGTTATGTGGTGGGGTTACTTCGAGCCGCCCAGGCGACCGATCTTCTGGTAGAACTCCGAGCCGTAGCGCTGCTTGGTGGTCTCGCCACCCTTCTTGCCTCCGATGCGCCCGATGCGCCCGAAGTGCTCGTCTCCATAACGCTGCTTGGTGGTCTGGCCACCCTTTCGACCCGCTTCTGCCCTGGTCATCTTCCGCGCGGTGTCGGTCATTGCGAACAACCTCCTCGTGGGCCATTCCCGCGGCCCGGTACCTGTCACACACACTTTCTTGGTGCTTGTCTCTCTTTACCCTCGATCCGGACGAAAACGAGCAAGAGGGGCATATCTGGGCCCCCCCTAACGGGGGGAAGTCACTCCTAAATAGGACGTCGCCCCCTGCCGATGACTACAGGGATGATGACCATCACCCTCACTGACCTGCTCGCCTACGCGACAGAGCGGAAGGCCTCAGACCTCCACGTCCGCCCGGGGGCTCCACCTTCCGTGCGTGTCAACGGGGTTCTTCAGCGAGCGGAGCTTCCATCGGTTGACGCCGACGCCTCCAGGGCGATGTGTCACGAAGCCATGACCCCAGCTCAGACGGTGACCTTCGAAGCCACAGGCGAGATCGATTTCGCATACACGGATCCCTCGGCAGGACGGTTCAGGATGCACGTCTACCTGCAGAAGGGCCAGGTTTCCCTAGCGGCGCGGCGTGTGTTGCCCTCATGCCCGCCGATCGAGGTTCTCGGCCTTCCTCCGGCGGTCAAGCTGATGTCGGAAGAGAAGCGCGGGTTGATACTCGTGACAGGGCCAACATCCTCGGGGAAGACCACGACCACCGGGGCGATGATCGACAACATCAACATGACGCGTGCGTGTCACATCCTGACCATCGAGGACCCGATCGAGATCCTTCACGGCGACAAGACGGCGATCGTGAACCAGCGAGAGATCGGGTCCGACACAGCCGATTTCGCGACCGGCTTGCGCGCGGCGATGCGTGAGGACCCAGACGTCATATTCATCGGCGAGATCAGGGACGCGGAGACCGTGACCGCTGCTCTCCAGGCGGCCGAGACGGGACACCTCGTGATCTCTACCCTTCACACGACCGATGTGGCCGAGACCGTGTCGCGCGTCATCGACTTCTTCCCACCCCATGACCAGAATCGGATCCGCGGTTCTCTAGCCGGTTCGCTCAGAGGGATCGTCTCGCAGCGGCTCGTCTCGAGGAAGGACAACCGGGGCCAGGTCCCCGCGACCGAGGTGCTGGTCATGAACGGCCGCATCAGAGACCTGATCGTTGATGAGCGCAAGACCCACCTGATCCACGATCTGATCGCAGAGTCCTCCTTCTACGGGATGCAGACATTCGATCAGTCGTTGCTCTCCCTGTTCCGCTCCGGCCTTGTCAGCCTCGAGGACGCCATGGCGACGGCGACGAATCAACACGACTTCCAGCTGGCCCTGGAGCAAGAAGGACTGCAAGCAGTCTCATAGTCTGTGGGGGATGACTCCCAAGACCACTCCATCTGCCGCTGGCGCTATCGCTGAACTCCTCTCCGAGGGGTCTCCCGTGATGGAACTGGCGCGCCTCTTCAGGAACCACGGGCGCGAGCTGTACCTGGTGGGGGGGCCGGTGAGAGACATGGCCCTCAGGCGGGCCCACGTAGACCTCGATCTCGCCACCGATGCCCCTCCAGATGAAACGCAGGCGATCATCAAGCCGGTGGCAGGGGACGTCTGGCTTCAAGGAGCCGAGTTCGGCACCATCGGAGCGATGATCGCCGGGATCCACATGGAGATCACGACCTTTCGGTCGGAGAGGTACGAGCCTGAGTCGAGGCATCCCGAGGTCGAGTTCGAGGCCTCGATCGATACCGACCTGTCGCGTCGTGACTTCACCGTGAACGCGATGGCGATCAGGCTTCCGGAGAGAACCTCGGTCGATCCGTTCGGTGGTCTCGAAGACCTCGGGCGCAAGATGCTGAGAACCCCGATCGAGCCAGAGCGTTCCTTCACGGACGATCCCTTGCGGATGCTCCGGGCATTCCGGTTCGTGGCGCAACTCGGCTTCCGGATCGACGACGATGCCGTGGCCGCGATCCGGGCTATGAAGGACGCGCTCGAGACGGTCTCGGCGGAGCGGATCCGCGACGAGCTCTCGAAGCTAGTGCTCGGACCAGCCGTGGAGCGCGCGCTGACGATCGCGGACGAGACTGGGATCACCGACATCTTCCTGCCGGAGCTTGGGGCACTGAAACTCGAGCAGGATCCGATCCAGAGACACAAGGACGTCTTCCGCCACACTCTGGCGGTCGTCGAACGAACGGATCCGATCCTGCCCCTCCGCTTGGCGGCGCTGCTCCATGACATCGGGAAGCCCGCGACGCGCGCTATCAGCGAGGACGGCGTCACGTTCCATCACCATGAGGTGGTCGGGGCACGGATGGCGAAGCAGCGACTCAAGGAACTGAGGTTCTCGAATGAGATCGTTGACGAGGTCACCGAACTCATCTATCTCCATCACAGGTTCCACGGCTACGACGAGACATGGACCGACTCGGCCGTGCGCCGGTACGTTCGTGACGCGGGGACTCACCTCAAGAACCTGAACCTCCTCGTGCGCGCTGATTGCACGACGCGCAATCCGGCGAAGGCACGACGGCTCCAAGGTGCGATGGACGAGTTCGAGGAGCGCATCGAGAACCTGAAGGAGCGCGAGGAACTCGAGAACATGCGCCCGGATCTCGACGGCCGCCAGGTGATGGCGTACCTCGGGGCCGGCGAAGGCCGATTGATCGGGGACGCGCTCGAGTTCCTCATGGAGATCAGGCTCGAGGAAGGCTCGATCGGAGAGGACGCGGCGTACGCACGTCTCGACGAGTGGGCGCGGGAGAGGGACATCTCTCCTCCCGGTGAGAGAGTCGCACCCAAGCCGAGGAAGAAGACCGACGAGGACCCGGAGTGACCGGACCCGCACATCCGGGGAGTCCTTACTTCTCGGAACTGGGCGACCACCTCGGGGCCGCCTACCTCCGGTACTCGTTCACCAAGGGCACCGACCAGGAGATCGCGTTCCTAACCGAACTGCTCGACCTGAGCCCCGGGGCCAGGGTGCTCGATGTTGGCTGCGGGCCCGGCCGTCACTCCGTTCCTCTGGCGCAGGCGGGGTTCTCGGTGACGGGTGTGGACGTTTCCCAGAGATTCCTCGATGTTGCCGCCGAACGAGCCCGGGAGGCAAAGGTTTCGGCCGCATTCTTCCTCGTCGACGCGCGCCAGATGCCCTTCGATGACGAGTTCGATGCGGTCATCTCGATGTGTCAGGGAGGCTTCGGGCTGATGGGCGAGGACGATGCTCTCGTCCTCAAGCGGATGGCAGAGGCCGTTAAGCCCGGGGGCCGGGTGATCGTGACCGCGTTCAGTTCGTACTTCGAGTTGACCCACCCCCGTGAGGCCTCGTTCGATGCCGATAAGGGCGTGGTGCACGAGAACACCGTGCTCAAGAACGAAGCCGGCGAGGAACGCGCGGCGGATCTCTGGACCGGCGTCTACACCCCCCGGGAACTGCGCCTCCTGTCTCTCGGCGTGGGACTCATCCCCGAGGCGATCTGGTCGGTCGACCCCGGCGATTTCGCCCGCCGAGTCCCTGACACCGAGCACGCCGAGTTCATGCTGGTAGCCCGCCACCCCTAACCCCTTGCAACTCTCGGCGTGAATCCGGCCACGTGCGGACCGTTCACACGCCGAGACGCCTCCTCGGCGGAGGGTTAGGTGATCGGTCTGGGGGTGGGGCCGAGGATTCCGATGCGGCGGGTCTCGAGGACCAGCACCGCGGTGAGGGCAAGGGTGACAAGGCCCCCGACGGTGAGGGTTGTGAAGATGCTCGAGCCTGCCCAGATCACAACGACCGCGCCGCCCACGACACTGGCGAGGTTGTAGAGGATGTCGTAGAGGGAAAAGGCACGCCCCCGGTATTCATCCGGGAGAGCACGCTGGACCTGGGCGTCGACGCCGACCTTGCAGAAGAATCCTCCCGCTCCGCTGATGAATGCCAAGCCGAGCAACTCATAGACGTGATCGGGACGACCGAAGATGAGGAGGCTCGCCGAGACGCACATGTACCCGGCGATCATCAGGCCCCCGGTTCCAACTTTCCTTCCCACGCGACTCGCGGTCAGCGCTGCCCCCAATGCTCCGAGGCCGGCGAACCCAAGCGCGAGGCCCGACAGACCGATCGTGCCGAAGTGATCGTCCTGCGTGGTGAAGTCGCGCTTGATCAGAAGGATGATCAACACGGCGATGAAGATGCCGACGCTCCTGAGAACAAAGATCGCGATCAGCGGAAGCCGGGCGCGAGGACGACCGCCGATCTCCTTCAACCCCACCCACAGATCACCGGCGATGTCCTTCATGGCGGCCCACAAGGTGGCGGCGCGGGCGCGCGGGTGCGCCATCGGCGTCCCTATCAATCGAGCCGCAACGACCGGAACCAGGTACATGCCACCAGCGATCGTGAGCGTTCCGTACGCGCCGAGCGCACCCGAGAGGGCCAGACCGATGCCCCCGCCGAGGACCGCAGACAACGTGCCCCCCGCTCCCGATAACGAGTTCCCTCGGATGAGGTTGTGCTCGTGGAGAACCACCGGAAGCACCGCGCCCTTCGTGGCGAGGAACAAGCGCCCGAGACCCTGGAGCACCAGCACGCTGATGAACAACGGCGTGTCGCCCGCAGGGATGACCTTCGACCACAACAGGATGGTCAGGAGAAGGAGGGCGCGGAGAGCGTTCGTCCAACTCAACAGTCGTCGCCGTTCCCATCTATCGACGAACACACCGAGGAAGGGAGCGATGACTGAATACGGGATGAGGGTGATCGCGAACAGGGCGAGGATCTTGCCGGGCGTTCCCTGCCCGGTGGGCTCGAGGATCAGGACATCGGCGAACGCGGCCTGAGCCATCCCATCGGCCCCCTGCGCGACGAACTGCGCCACCAGCAGCAGCTTGAAGTCACGCTCGAACGCGAATCTGCGGGCGATCTCCCCTCCTCAAAGTAAAGAGCCCCGGCAACAGGTGCCGGGGCTCATTGAACATGAAGCGGTGAGACTTAGTGACCGAGGACGCCTTCCTTGGTCAGATCGACATGTCCGTTGCCGTTGAGGTGCCCGTTGGTCGAGTGACCATTCAGGTGCGCCTCGACGCGCTTGGCCATCCCGTCGATCTCGCCGGCGATGAACGCCTCAACCAGATCGTGGGCTTCCGGGTCGGTGTACTGAACCGGAGGCGACTTCATGAAGTAGGCGGACGGGGCCAACAGCGGACCACCGATGCCACGGTCGAGTGCGACCTTGGCGCAGCGAACCGCGTCGATCACGACGCCGGCCGAGTTGGGAGAGTCCCAGACCTCGAGCTTGAGTTCCATCGAGATCGGGATGTCACCGAACTCACGGCCTTCGATCCGGATGTACGCCCACTTGCGATCCTTCAGCCACGGAACGTGGTCCGAGGGGCCGATGTGGATGTCTTCTGGGTCGATCCCGCCCGTGATCTGCGAAGTAACCGACTGGGTCTTGCTGATCTTCTTGGACTCGAGACGCTCGCGCTCGAGCATGTTCTTGAAGTCCATGTTGCCGCCGAAGTTCAGCTGGTAGGTGTGATCGATCACCACGCCGCGGGCCTCGAACAACTTGCTGAGGACACGGTGGCTGATCGTCGCGCCGAGCTGGCTCTTGATGTCATCACCGATGATCGGGACGCCATGCTTGGTGAATCGAGCGGCCCAGTCCTCGTTGGTGGCGATGAACACCGGCATGCAGTTGATGAATGCGACCCCGGCTTCGAGGGCCTGCTCTGCATAGAAGCGAGCTGCCTGCTCGGAACCGACCGGAAGGTAGTTGATGACGACGTCCGTCTTCGTCTCCCGGAGCACCTTCGCGATGTCAACGGGGGGCATCTCGGATTCGGTGACGATCTCGCGGTAGTACTTGCCGAGTCCGTCGTAGGTGTGCCCGCGCATGACCTTGATGCCGGTCTCGGGGACGTCCGAGAACTTAACGGTGTTGTTCGGCTCGATCCAGATCGCTTCGGCGAGGTCGAGTCCGACCTTGTTCGCGTCAACGTCGAACGCCGCGGTGAACTCGACATCGGAGACGTGGTAGCCACCGAGGTCAACGTGCATGAGACCAGGGACGGTCTCGTCGGTGCGGGCCTTGGCGTAGTACTCGATCCCCTGGACCAGCGATGAAGCGCAGTTGCCGACGCCGATGATGGCGACTCGGACCTTGGACATCTCTAGACTCCCCTTCCTTCCAACGGTGTTGCGGTCGTGGGGCGGGCGATGTTTCCGGCCCGCTCCTTGGTGATCAGTTCATCGATCCATGCGATATCGCTCTCGGTCGAGAGCAGGTCGTGGTTCTGCAGCGAGAGGGCGTACGAGTCGATGCGTTCCCGGTACTCCCTCAGGTTGTCCTTAAGTTGCGCGAGCTTGTCCTGCAGATAGGCGCGCCTGCGCTCGAGTAGAGCGAGCCTGGTTTCCGGATGCATGTAACGGAAGAACGCGAGCTTCAGAGTGAAGTGCTCGGCGTCGACGGCTCCCGCTTCCTCGAGCATGTCGGCGAACAATGTCTCGCCTTGCTCGGTGATGCGGTAGACGGTCTTCCTGCGCCCCGGAGAGTTCTTGGCAGCCGCCTTGGTCGAGGCCCTCTTGCGAGGGGCTTCCTCGGCGACCTTCTCAACGGCCCCGGCCTTGGCCATGCGCCGCAGCGTCGGGTAGAGCGATCCCCACGAGACCTGCCAGAAGGGGCCCAGCATGGCACCGAGCTGCTTGCGCAACTCGTATCCGTGCATCTCCCTCTCCTTGAGCAGCCCCAGTACGGGAAGCTCGAGAGTGCCTGGCTGCTTCATTCGCTACCCTTCTCGGTGTTGTCTTGGTCGGTGCTCGATATATCGGTAGTTCCTATCCACTTGATATATCACACCGATATATCAGACGCTACCAACCCGACCGTCGTAGGCGCTCGGTAGGGTTCCCGGATGGGGTCGAAGGAGGTGGCGCTCAGGGACGTCGAGGAGGGGGACCTGCTCGTCTTCTACGAGATCCAAGCTCAGCCTGAAGGGGCCGCTCTGGCCGAATACGCCTCCAAGGACCGAGACGCTCACCTGGCCCACTGGCACAAGATCCTGGCCGACGATTCCTGTTCTGCTCGAACCGTCACGTTCGAAGGAGAGGTCGTCGGAAGCGTCCAGAGCTGGGGTCAGGACGGCCACCGCGAGATCGGCTACTGGATCGACAGCAAGCACTGGGGTCGGGGGATCGCGTCCCGGGCCGTCGCTCGATACCTCAAGATCGAGACCACCAGGCCCCTGGTGGGGTGGGTTGCCGAACACAACGCTGGTTCGATCCGGGTGCTCGAGAAGTGCGGTTTCGTTCGCTCCGCGGAGCAACCCGAGCCCGCTCCCGACGAGGTTCGTTTCATCGTCCTGTATCTCGACTCCTGAGGAGCCCGCGGGGGATTGTCGGCGAAAGCCATTACCATCGGCCCGTGGGACTCTCTGGAAGATCGTTCGATCCGACCGGCTCCCCACCGCGCCCTAACGGACAGGTGGTGGACTACAGCCTCGCGCGGCGATCGGCGATCGCGTCGGTGCGGCGCGGGATGCTCGATACCAACGACGTCTGTGATGCCCACCCCGAGTTGCTCAGGGCTGCGAAGAACATCGGCGAGGAGATCGAGATCCCGTGTCCGATCTGTTCGCACGAGACCTTGAAGGCCGTGCGTTACGTCTACGGCTCCGAGCTCAAGCGGAACTCAGGTCGGGTCGTGTACCCGAGCGAGTGGCTCGTCGAGCTGGCAGAGAATCACGAGGAGTTCACTTGCTACGAGGTCGAGGTCTGCCTCGATTGCTCCTGGAATCACCTCGTGCGCGCGTACCAGGCTGGTACCCGTTTCGGTAAGCCCAAGTCCGCCCGGGAGCGTAGACAACGAGGCTGATCCGTAGGGCCCCCGCCCTCATCGCCGTGATCGGCGCTATCCAGACGCTGGCGATCCTGGCGGGAGCGGCCGATCTTCCCGTCGTGGCGGCCCTCGGCATCGTGGTTATCGCCGTTTCCCGATCCTTGGCCCGCCCCGCCAGCGACGCGGCGAGCCGGATCGCAGCGGGTCTCGTTGTGGTCGCCTCTGCCTCGCTCGGGCTCCTGCGGTGGCAGACGACCTCACTCGTTGACCTGCGGGGACTTCAGGCGGTGCTCGGTCCGACCGTGCTGGTAGGTCCGGAGCGTGCGGCGACCGGCGCCTGGGTTGCGCTGGTGACGGGCGCATGTGCCCTGGCGCTCATCCTCGGTAGACCTCACGACCGGATCGATGGGGCGGCATGGGCGATCGCCCTCGCCGCCGGGGCACTTCTCCTCGCCACCGCGTTCTACGGGCCGCAGGTGGCCGGTTGGGGGACGGATTCGATCGTCTGGAATGACGCGGTTCCGATCGCTCTGGCCACCGGGGCGATCGCGGTGGGAGCTGGAGCCCTGGGGGTCGTCCTGTCGGGCACCGGTGGGACCTTCAGGTGGTCAGCGCTTGGGGGGATGGCGGTCCTGCTGGGGGTGGCCGCGGTCCTCATCTCGGCAGCGTTGTGATCGCTTCGGTTGAGACGCCGGGAAGTGGGGACGCTGGGGGAGTGATTGTTGAGGATAAGTTCGCCGCCGCCCCTAGACTCGCGCGATGAGTGACACAACCGACGCGCCCGGATGGTGGTCGCGCCGCGGGAACAACAAGAAAGAGAAAGACGGGCGCTCCAGGCTCCAGAGGTTCTTCCTCAGGTGGGGGTGGTTGCTTGCCCTCGGGGCGATCCTCACCGGTATAGGCATCCTGCTACTTACCTACGCGTTCGCCTCGATCCCTCTTCCGCAGGACATCAAGCTGGCGTCGGCAGCCAAGGTCTACGACCGGAATGGCGAACAGATCGGGATCTTCTCCGGCGAAGAGCGCAGGTTCATCATCGATGCCAAGCCATTGATCTCGGGCAAGAAGAGTTTCATCAGCAAGGCGGTGATCGCGTCCGAGGACAAGGATTACTACAACCACGGGGGAGTCTCGCTGAGGGGCATCATCCGAGCGGGGTGGGCGAACCTAACGGGTGGCGAGGTTCAACAAGGTGGCTCGACGATCACGCAGCAGTACGTGAAGCAGGCCGTCCTCCAGGACACCGAGCGCACGATCACCAGGAAGCTCAAGGAAGCCGTTCTCGCGATCAAGATGGAGCGCAAGTTCTCGAAGGACGAGATCCTCGGCTTCTACCTCAACACGATCTACATGGGCAGGGGCGCCTACGGGATCGAGGCCGCGGCGCAGACCTACTTCGACAAGAATGCGGTCCAGTTGAACGTGGGCCAGGCCGCGTTCCTCGCCGGGATCATCCCGTCGCCAGAGAGCTACCAGCCCGACGACAATCAGGAGGGCGCGCAGGCACGACGGGATCGAACCCTGAACCTGATGGTCGAACAGGGCTACATCGAACAAGCGAAGGCAGACAAGTTCTTCGGCAAGAAGGTCAAGTTGGCGGCGAACCAGGATGAGTCGCTCAAGGATTCCCGCGCCGCACCGTTCATGGAGTGGATCCGCAAGGACTTCCTCGAGCCGTACTTCGAGGATCAGCTCTATACGGGCGGCCTGAGGATCTATACGACCCTCGATCTCGAGATGCAGCAGGCGGCCGAGGATGCCGTGTCCACGATCCTCACCGAGAAGACTGAGCCGGAAGCTTCGCTCGTCTCGATGACTCCCCGCGGCGAGGTGCGGGCGTTCGTCGGGGGCCGGGCCTTCACGAGCATCAAGAAGGCCCGTGGTTTCAACTACGCCGCTGACTATCCAGGCCACCAGTCGGGGTCCGCCCTCAAGCCGTTCACGCTGCTGACCGCGATCCAGCAAGGGATCTCGCTCCAATCGCGCTTCTCTGGCACCAGCCCGACCCACATCTCGGACCCCGCGTGTGCCGGACCTGACGGGGACTGGGAGCCGGAGAACTACGGCGGCTCGTCGTTCGGGACGGTCGACCTCGTCCAGGCGACCACCAACTCGGTCAACGTCGTCTACGCCCAGCTGATCGCCGAGATCGGGCCCGAGAAGGTTGCCCGGCTCCTCGAGCAGTTCGGGTTCGCGCCCAAGTTCGGTGACGACGAGATCCCACCGAACTGCTCGCTGTCGCTGGGCTCGTTCTCTGCTACGCCGGTCGAGATGACCCGAGCGTACGCGGGATTCGCGGCTGGAGGACGGGTCCCCAACGTCATCCCGGTCGCGTACGTGACCGATGACGAAGGGAACTGTCTCGTGTCGTGGGTTCCGCAAGACTTCGAGTGCGAAGAGAAGGTCGGAGTCCAGGGGGAGCAGGTGGTCGATCCGAACAACGTCTACGTCCTGGACACTGCCTTGCAGAACGTTGTCAACGCGGGGACCGCCACGGCGGCTGCATTGCCGGGCCGTGAGGTCGCCGGCAAGACAGGTACCGCCCAGTTCGGGGTCGCGGCGTGGTTCTCGGGTTACATCCCGCAACTCGCGACCTCGGTGTGGATGGGCTATCCGATCGAGAAGGGGCCCAACGGCCAAGAGGTCCAACCGCGGATGACCTATTGCTCGGACACGTTCCTCTGTCGTCCCGTGAAGGGCATCCAGGTGACGGGAGGGTCGTTCCCCGCCCAGATCTGGAACCTATACATGGCGAAAGCCGTCGAGGGGATGCCGGTCAAGACCTTCCCGGACCCGACGGACTTCCCCGACACGTTGATCAACCCGACGCCGACCGCAGCACCGAGCCCGACCCAGACGCCGAAGCCGAAACCGACAGAGGAGCCGGAGCCAACCCCGACCCCAGAACCGACCCCGACGCCCGAGCCCACACCGACCCCCGAGCCGACCCCCACCCCAACGGCGCACGATCCCCGCGGGGCAAGCACGGGCTACGCCTGGGTACCGGTCCGGGAGGATGTCGTCCTACCGGTACTACCTGTAGGACGTGGCTCGGCCTAGGTTCGGTCCGGTCCTGTTGGCAACTCTGATCTGTGCGGGAACGCTGGTCGGGGGATGGGCCTTGAAGGCGCAATGCCTGCAGCCCTGGGATGCCTCGCACCAGTACGGGTCTCTCTGCTACAACGACATCCAGGCTCTGTATCAGGTTCGAGGCGTTCAGGACCGCACGTTCCCGTACGTCCACGGGAACCTCGATCCGTTGACCGGCGAGCTCGTCGATGGTGCGATCGAGTATCCGGTGCTGACCGGACTCTTCATGTACGTGAGTGGAGCGGGGGTCGAGGACGGCAACGGCTATCTGAAACAGAGCGCTGTCTTGCTCGCTCCCTTCGGTCTGCTGGTGGCGTTCCTACTCGCCCTCCTCGAGCCCAGGCGCGCTCTGATGTGGGCGGCCGCCCCGGCGCTCGTCCTCTATTCGTTCCATAACTGGGATCTCTTGGCGGTCGCCTGTGCGGTCGGAGGGTTCTACGCCTACCGGCGCGAACGAACGTTCGTAGCAGCCGCCCTGTTCGGCCTAGGGGCGGCCTTCAAGATGTATCCGGCGTTCTTCCTCGGCCCGCTCGTCGCCGCGTCGCTGTTCCGTAGAGATGTCAGGCGCGGGGTGAAGGAGGCGGCCATGGGGGCCGGGGCGTTCGTCGCGGTCAACCTGCCCTTCTACGTTGCCAACCCGGACGGGTGGTGGGCGACGTACAGGTTCCACCAACTCAGGGGCCCGAACTTCGATGACATCTGGAACCTCGGCCTCCCGAAGATGTCCCCCGAGGATCTGAACCTCGTAACCGGCGTGCTCACGCTCGTCGCGTTCGGGATCGCGCTCGTTCTTGGATGGTCCCGAGCCCAGCGGGAGGGCTCCTATCCCGTCGTGGAAGTCTCGGCCGCCCTACTCGCCGGTTTCCTGTTGGTCACCAAGGTCCACTCGCCCCAGTACACGCTCTGGCTGCTCCCGTTCTTCGTGTTGGTCAGGGTCAACGTGCTGTGGTGGATCGCCTATGCGGCGGCCGATCTCCTGGTCTACGTGGGGGTGTTCCGCTTCTACTACGACTACTTCGAGCGCCCCGGCGTCAGAGAGCGCGTACGACGCGATGCGGGGGGGAGTGTGGCTGCGCGCCGCCCTGCTGCTGGGCCTCTTCATAGCGTTCCTGAGGGCTCCAAGGTCCCCGGACGATCCAGGCGCAGATCTCACGTCGCACCCCCTCCCTAGTGTGTCTCCCGTCGGAGAGAAGGCAGCCGTCGGCTGAGGACACGACCCTGGGACACGACCCGGAGGAAGGGAGGTGTTAGCATCTCGTTCCCCGCAGGACCACTGCGTGGACAGTCCCCTGCTCGTCTGCGGAACCTCAACGCGGACGAGCCTCGTGGCCGAGATACGGCTCGAGTCCGGAGGAGGAGGTAGCCAGTGAGGGAATACGAAGCGATGGTGATCGTCGACGCCGAGTTGGAAGAAGGCGAGATCCAGAAGGCCGTCGATAAGTTCTCGGGCGTCATCTCAGACGCCGGGGGCAAGCTCACGAAGTTAGACCGGTGGGGCGTGCGCCGTTTCGCGTACGAGATCAACCACAAGAAAGAGGGTTACTACTTCGTGGCCGAGTTCTCGGCCCCGATCGAGACCCCCCAGCAGCTCGACCGGTTGTTCCATATCTCCGACGAGTTCATCCGCGGCAAGGTCACGTTGCCTGCCGCGGCCAAGTAGAGACTCGTAAAGGAGAGAACAGATGTCATCCGATAACACGATCACCCTGGTCGGCAACATCACCGACGATCCAGAACTCAGGTTCACGCCCTCGGGCGCGGCGGTCGCCAACTTCACGGTTGCGGTTAACCGCAGGATCAACAAGGACGGCCAGTGGGAAGACAAGCTCGACGGTTTCTTCCGTTGCAACTGCTGGCGCGATATGGCCGAGAACGTCGCAGAGTCCCTTCAGAAGGGCTCTCGGGTGATGGTCGTAGGTCGCCTCCAGCAGCGTCAGTGGGAGGACCAGGACGGTAATAAGCGTTCATCGTTCGAGATCCAGGTAGATGAGGTCGGACCGTCGCTCCGGTGGGCAACGGCAACCGTCCAGAAGTCGTCGCGCTCCTCCGGCGGTTCGTCCGGCGGTGGCGGTGGCGGCGGTGGCGGCGACTGGGGCGGATCGGCTCCGGCTGGCGGGGGCACTCCTCCACCTGCCGATGAGGGAGGTTTCTAGATGGGTAGCAGAGACAGAGATAGAGATAGAGACAGAGACAAGAAGGACCGCAAGGGTGGTGCGAACAAACCCTTCAAGAAGGGCAAGAAGAAGTACTGCGCATTCTGCGCCAACAAGAACGCGCTGATCGATTACAAGGACATCGCGATGCTCCGCAAGTTCGTGAGCGACCGCGGCAAGATCCGGGCGCGCCGGGTTACGGGCAACTGCTCGCAGCACCAGCGCCGGGTCGCTTCGGCGGTCAAGAACGCGCGCGAGATGGCGTTGCTCCCTTACTCGACGACGGCACGGTAGGGAGGCGACATGAAGATCATCCTTTCCGATGACGTAGAAACCCTTGGTCACAAGGGCGACGTAGTCGTCGTCGCCGACGGCTACGCGCGTAACTTCCTGATCCCCAAGGGGCTCGCCATGGGCGCGACCCGCGGTGCTCTCAAACAAGCAGAGCTGATGCAGAAGGCTCGCGGCGAGCGTATGGAGAAGGAGAAGGGCGAGGCGGCCGCCAAGGTTGCCACCCTCGCGGCGTCACCCGTCTACATCTCGGCGCGCGCCGGTGAAGAGGGCAAGCTGTTCGGCTCCGTCACCAAGGCAGATGTGGCCCGAGGCATCGAGGACCAGCTCGGCGAGGTCATCGATCGCCAGAAGATCCTCCTCGACGAGGCGATCCGGACCCTCGGTAGCCACGAGATCGAGGTCAAACTCCACGAGCAGGTGAATGCCTTGATCACGGTCGAGGTCATCGCTCACGAGGAGGAGTAAGGGCCAGCAAGGATTCCCACAGAATCCACAGCTGAGTTCACAGGCTCACAGCCTTGTAGTCCACAGGCACCACCACATAACGTCAGCAGCGGCCCGGTTCGCCGGGCCGTTTGCTTGAACGCCGCTTCCCCCGGCGTAGATCCGTCGTAAGCCATCCCTAGGATGGGAACATGTGTTCTAGTCAGATTCGTCGTGGAGCGGCGTGAAAGAGGGGGAGTAGTGGCGCAGCGGGCACCGCTCGAGGCCGTGAGGCCGAACCGGATACCGCCTCACAACATCGACGCCGAGCAATCGGTCCTCGGGGCGATGCTCGAATCGCGTGAAGCGATCTCTAACGTCGTCGAGATCGTAGACACCCGTGACTTCTACAAGCCCGCCCACGGCCAGATCTTCGAAACGATCATCGCACTGTTCGGTCGCGGCGAGCCTGCCGACCCGGTCACGGTCGCCGACGAACTCGCCCGCAAGCAGGTCCTCGAGCAGATCGGTGGCAAGCCCTACATCCTTGGGCTCCTCGAGGCCTACCCGACCGCCTCGTCAGCAGCACGGTACGCGCGCATCGTCGAGGAACTCTCTTTATTGCGCAGATTGATCGAGGCCGGGAACCGTGTTCAGGAGATCGGTTTCGACATGCCCGAGGACGTCGACGAAGCCGTTGACGAGGCTGAATCCGTCATCTATCAGGTCGCCGACCGTCGCTTGCGCGATGACATGCAGCCGATCCGACCACTACTCACCAAGACCATGGAAGATCTCGAGACCCTCGCCGAGGCGGGCGAGGACGTCACCGGTCTCGCGTCGGGTTTCGGCGACCTCGACCACATGACGCTCGGTTTCCAGCCTTCGACCCTGGTGATCATCGCCGCCCGTCCGGCGATGGGAAAATCGAGTCTCCTAAATGACTTCGCGTTGCACGCCGCGCTCAAGCGCAACGCGCCAGTCGTGCTGTTCTCGCTCGAGATGGGTCGTCAGGAACTGACGCAGAGGTTCCTCGCGTCCGAGGCCAAGATCGACTCTCAGAAGATCCGGCGGGGCGCGCTCCAAGAGCAAGACTGGCAACGTCTTTCGTCGGCGGTCGGTCGTTTGGCCGAAGCTCCGATCTTCATCGACGACTCCCCGAACATCACCCTGATGGAGATGCGCGCGAAGTGCAGACGGCTCAAGGCGAAGCACGGGCTCGGGATGGTGATCGTGGACTACCTGCAGCTCATGCAAGGCCCGCGCAAGACTGAGAACCGCCAGCAGGAGGTCTCCGAGATCTCTCGTGCGCTCAAGATCATGGCGCGCGAGCTCGAGGTGCCGGTTCTATGTGCATCGCAGCTGAACAGAGGGGTCGAGTTCCGCTCCGACAAACGCCCGATGCTCGGTGACCTTCGCGAATCTGGGTCGATCGAGCAGGATTCCGACATGGTCATGTTCATCTATCGGGACGAGGTCTATAACCCCGACACGGATGCGAAGGGCGAGGCCGAGCTCATCATCGCCAAGCACAGGAACGGTCCGACCGGTAGCGTCCGACTCGCGTTCATGAACCAGTACACGAAGTTCGCGTCGATCGCCCGCTCGCACTAGCAGAGTGACCGTTTCGCCGCGGCGGGTTCGCGCGATCCACCGGCGGCTGGTCAAGCAACAGGGACGGTTCACGCCCAAGCCGAAGCTGGATCCGCTCGATGAGCTGATCATGACGGTGCTCTCGCAACACACGTCGGACCTGAACACCGAGCGAGCGTTCGCCGGACTCAAGGCCGCGTTCCTGTCCTGGCCCGATGTAATGACGGCTCCGGTGGCCGCGGTGGTCGACGCGATCAAGAGCGGCGGACTCGCCAACCAGAAGGCCCCGAGGATCCAGGCGATCCTGCGGGAGGTCACATCCCGCGAGGGCGCCCCCGACCTGGCCCGGCTCCACGAACTTGAAGATGCGGACGTCGAGCGCTACCTGGTGTCACTCCCCGGGGTCGGCCCCAAGACCGCGGCGTGCGTGCTGGTGTTCTCGATGGGCCGGGCGGCGTTCCCGATCGACACCCACGTCCACCGGATAGCGCTTCGGCTTGGCTGGGTTCCGGAAGGGACGTCCGCCGACAAGATGCACCGGGAATTGACCCCGAACATCCCGCCGGAGCTCCGTTACGAACTGCACATGGCGATGATCACGCACGGCCGAGAGGTCTGCGTCGCGCGCACGCCGCGTTGCACGGAGTGCGTGCTGTTCGACCTCTGCGATGCCGGCCCTCGACTGCTCGCCGACGGGGTGGCGCGCTAGATCTCTGGAAGGGTCTCGATCGCGAACTGGATCGAGGTGTCTTCGAACGATGCGTTCAGCACTTTGTCATCGAGGAAACTGGCGGAGCTAGCGTCGAGGAACACCCTGGTGCCGTCGGCCTCTATGACCTGGTCGGTCTCCTCGGGAGCGGCGACGAGCGTCAGGTTCAACGCCGCCTGGGCCTCGTCCACCGGGGTCGAGTAGATCCGCAGCCCGGCTCCATCCGGAACGTCTGAGCCCTCGACCAACTTCTTGACGGCATCGGCGGCTTGCGGGGTGACGGTCAACATGCGATCAGCTCCTTGCTGATTGAGATGGATTCCCCCCACCCTCGCGAACCTGGTGCGTTCATGCAAAACGCCCTACGGAGCAAACACGAATCGCACGTCGCCTTCGTCGTTGAGGAACAGGCTGAGCGCACGGCCTTCAACTTCGAGTTCTGTACGCGCTGGGCGCGTCAGACGTTCGAAATGGGTGACCTCGATCGCCGAAGGGTTCCGGAGCTTCCTCCACGAACCGATCACGAATCCATCCCAAAGGACGGCCCCCTGCGTGAAGATCCGGGCGCGATGGTCATCGGAGATCACCCTCGTCCGGTCGGCATGAGACAGGAGTGTGTTGTCGTATTCCGGTAGGTATCTGGCGGGAGCGGGAGTTTCGGGATCGGGGAGTATCCGTCGCGGGATGTCGAGAAGTTCGGTCCCGTTCTCAGCGCGGAACCTCCTGAGTTTCATGTGTTCGGTGACCTCGGACAGCCGGGTGAGTCCTGACCACACCTGTATGTCGCGGACACTCGCCGGGCCGAACGCGGCGAGGTAGCGCGCGATCAGGTCTTGGACGCGCATGACGGGGACCTCTCGATCACCCAGCCACGCCGTGAGAGAAGTGTGGACGGCACCTCCACTCCGGCGCCACAACCCGCGCGGCGGAACCTGGACCAGCGGCAGCCACGCCCGGACCGCCATCCCAAGAGCGTGCGGATCGCGTTCTGGCCACTCGGGGGCAAGCAGCCCCTCGAGTTGCGACAGGGTCATCGGCTCGGCGTCGATCAGGCGTCGCGCCACTCGGATCAGCTTCCGGCGATCGATCCCGGCCAGCTGCTTCCCGTAGCCGCCGGTAAGGCCCCTCTCGATGACCGACTGGACCAGAGGACGGATGGCTAGCGCATCCGAGGAGGTGTGGAGGTGGATCGTCGAGCGCATCGTGGCGAGGCGCACGGCGTTCTTCTCGGCGATAGCGGTCGAGAGCACCTCGGGGTCGAACCTCTCGATCCGGGACCACAACCCGACATACGGGGCCTGATGAGATTGAGCTTGGAGACCTCCGAGCGCTTCGATCGCTTCCAGGACCGGCTTGCGCTTGCGCGTCAGCAGCATCTGACGGTCGAGGAGTGCCCGGTTCAGTTGCCGCTGAGTGAGTAGCGGAGGAGTTGCCATGGAGCGGGTGAGGGGAATCGAACCCCCGTCACTAGCTTGGGAAGCTAGAGCTCTGCCATTGAGCTACACCCGCGGAGGGCAGAATTCTAGACGCAACGGGAACCTGGGGGGCTCCGTGGGAGTCTCACAGGCATGAAGAAGACACTGGTGGTCTCGTGTTTCGGGCTTCTCCTGTCGGTCCTCATCGCAGGCCCTGCCTCAGCGGACTGCATGGCGCTCCCGCCCCTCGATGAATCGGTCGCTGCCAGCCCAGTGGTGTTCGTGGGCGATGTGGTGGCGGTCGACAACGACGGGCGTCTTGCGAGGGTTCAGGTCACCGAGATCTGGAAGGGCGATGTGCCCGAAGGGACCGTCGAGGTGCTGGGAGGTGCCGAGGGCCCCGGCATGGTGACGTCCGTCGATCGCTCCTACCGGAACAACACGACGTACCTCTTCGTCCTCTACGAGGGGATGAAGGGTGGCCGGTTCCACGACAACATCTGCACCGCCACCCAGCCCTACAAGGATCGGTTCGCGGACCTACGCCCGGCTTCGGCACGCGAGGTTCCCACCGGTGGGCCGCTCTCGGGCGACGATCAGGGTGTGGAGTTCCCCCTCGCAGCCACGATCGGTGCAGTCGCCCTCGTCGCCATCCTCGGTTTGATGGCGGTCCGCATGCGAGCCCGGAGACCGCTCGAGAATCCCTGAGTAATCGCGTGTGCCCGGCGACGTGCTGGATAGGATGCCCTCCATGATCCTGTCCGACAGAGACATCAGGAAGGCCATCGGCGACGGCCATATCGGCATCGATCCGTTCTCCGAGGACGACGTTCAGCCGTCGTCGGTCGACCTCCACGTGGACCGTACGTTCCGGACGTTCCACAACCACCGGCATCCGTTCATCGATGTGAAGCTTCCGATGGAGAACCTCACCGAGCTGATCGAGGTCGCATGAGACGAGGCCTTCATCCTTCATCCTGGCGAGTTCGTCCTCGGCTCGACGTCCGAGTACGTGAAGCTCCCCGACGATCTGGTTGCGCGCCTCGAAGGGAAGTCATCGCTCGGGCGCCTCGGGCTGTTGATCCACTCGACCGCCGGCTACGTCGACCCCGGCTTCGAGGGCCATCTGACCCTCGAGCTCAGCAACGTCGCCAACCTCCCGATCACGATCTACCCGGGCATGAAGATCGGGCAGATCAGCTTCTTCCAGCTCACCTCGCCCGCCGACAATCCGTACGGCTCGTCCGAGGTCGGCTCCAAGTACCAGGGCCAGCGCGGCCCCACCCCCTCGCGCTACTTCGAGAACTTCAACCGCTAACCCCCCGGCACTTCTGGGCGTGAAATCGGACACCTGAAGGCCGGATACACGCCCAGAAGCGCAAAGGTGGGGCTTTACAGTGTTAACTTAACTGTGCTAACTTACCGGCGTTAATCAGCGCACGGGAGGTTGAGAAGGTGTTCGAGAAGCTCGCAGGGATCGGTCGTCCGACGCCGCAAGATCGATCCTGGTGTCGACCGCGCTGATGTTCGTGCTCGCCGGGGCGTTCGGCTCCGGGGTCGCCGACCAGCTTCGTTCGGGAGGGTTCGATGATCCCGAACTCGGAGGCGACGATCGCGGCCGACGATCTGAAGGAACGCTTCGGGGTCGAGGATCCGAACATCATCCTGCTGGTAGACGCCGCAGGCGGAAAGGTCGACGACCAGCGATCCGGGCCGCCGGGGTGGCTCTCACCGAGGAACTCGCCGCCACCGAGCACGTCGGGCAGGTCTATTCGTACTGGACCACCGGCATCGCCGTCGCTGAAGAGCGACGACGGGAGCCAGGCTCTCGTCCTGGGCGGGATCGCCGGTGATCAGAACATCGTGCAGCACCGCATCGAGGAGATCTGCCCCGACTTCACGGTTCTCGAACGACGACATCACCGTCAGGTCGGCGGATTCGCCGAGATCTACCGCCAGATGCAGGAGAACATCGAGAGCGACCTGGTCAAGGCCGAGTCGATCGCGTTCCCGATCACCCTCGTTCTCCTGATCCTGGTGTTCGGAAGTCTCGTCGCAGCAGGTTTGCCGCTCGCGATCGGGGGCCTGGCGATCGTCGGTGCGATGTTCCTCCTGCGTGTCATCGCCGATGACCGAGGTATCGATCTTCGCCCTCAACCTAACCACGATGCTTGGGCTCGGCCTCGCGATCGACTACAGCCTGTTCGTCGTGTCGAGCTACCGCGAGGAACTCCGCAACGGGCTCGAGCCGCACGACGCGGTGCGCAAGCACCGTCGTGACCGCAGGCCGGACCGTTGCCTTCAGCGGCCTGACGGTTGCGCTTTCGATCGGGGCTTTGCTCGTCTTCCCTCTCGCGTTCCTCCGTTCGTTCGCCTACGCGGGCATCTCGGTCGTACTAGATCGCCGCTCTGGGTGCGGTTGTGTTCCTACCCGCGCTGCTGGCGGTCCTAGGTCGCAAGGTCGACAAGCTTGCGTCTGTGGAAGCGCCAGCCCAAGGACGTCGGCGAGGGCATGCTGGCACGGCATCGCAGTCGGGGTCATGAAGCGTCCGATCCCGATCGCTACGGTTGTGATCGCACTGCTCGTAGTCCTCGGAACCCCGTTCTTCGGGGTCGAAGTGGGGTGCAGCCGACGACGGGCTCTGCCTTCGGACCGAGTCGAGCCACGTCGTCTGCCAGGAGATCCGGGACAACTTCTGTTCCAACGACGCCAATGCGCTCTCCGTCGTGATCGACGAGCGACCGGCTTCTGCAGCCGAGATCGCGTCCTACGCGACGGCCCTGTCGTCCCAGGATCGAGGTGCCGCGGGGATCGGCGCGCGACCGGGACCTACTCCGGCGGGCGAACAGATCGCGACCCCGACCGAAGCGAATGCGATCTATCTCATCGGACCAGGGCGCATGGCTCTCGGTGATCCCTGCGCGTAGAGGCGTTCTCGCCCGAGGGCGAGCGACTCGTCGAGGACATCCGTACTGCGGAGGCCCCCTTCGAGGTGCCAGGTCACCGGTCCGTCCGCACGGATCGTGGATCAGACTCGACTCCTTGTTCTCGAAGCTTCCGATGGCGGTCGGATCGATCGGCATCACTGACCTTCGTCCTCCTGTTCCTGATGTTCGGAGGGCCTCCTGGTACCGATCAAGGCGATCATCCTGAACCTGCTCAGCCTCACGGCGACCTTCGGGGCGATGGTGTGGATCTTCCAGGACGGCAACCTGTCGGGGTTCCTCAACTTCACGCCGACCGGGACCATCGAACTGACGATACCGATCCTGATGTTCTGCATGGCGTTCGGTCTGTCGATGGACTACGAGGTGTTCCTGCTCTCGCGCATCAAGGAGGAGCACGACCGCACCGGCGACAACACCGCATCGGTGGCCATCGGGCTCGAGCACACCGGGCGGATCGTCACCGCGGCCGCCGTGCTGCTCTCGGTCGTGTTCGTGGCGTTCGCACCTCCGGCGTCACGTTCATCAAGATGATGGGCGTCGGTCTCACCCTGGCGGTCATCATGGACGCGACTCTGGTGCGTGCGACCCTCGTCCCAGCGTTCATGAAGCTGGCCGGTGAAGCGAACTGGTGGGCGCCGAAGTGGATGCGTAGGGTGTACGAGAGGTTCGGGATCAGCGAGAGCGGGCATGACCCGGTTCCCGTCCCGGTGACGGTGGAAAGGTAGAGCACTGAATTCAGAAACTGAAGACCGGAACCACGGCACGGCGGACGTAGGGCGCGCCGCGGTGACGGCGACAAGCTAAGAGAAGAGATCGTCGACGCGGTTGAACGGCTGCTCTCGAAACCGGTGACGAAGGCGGCCGTGTCGATGCGGGCCGTTGCTAAGGCGGTCGGCGTCACGCCACCCGCTATCTACATGCACTTCGAGGACAAGGACTCGATGATCCAGGCGATCTGCGATCGACGTTTCGCGCAGAGCTCAACGCGATCATGGACGAGGCGCTCGCAGGGATCGACGATCCGGTCGCGGCGCTGAAGGCGATGGGCGAGCGCGTACATCCGACTTCGGTCTCGAGAACCCGGAGCCCTACCGACGTCCTGATGATGACCGCCACACGCAGACGATACGCGGTACACGTCCGATCCCGGGAGCAGCCGAGTCCGAAGGGGACATGGCGTTCATGCATCTCGTCTATCAGGTAACGACAGCCTGCATCGATGCGGGAGCGTTCGCACCCAAGCGACCCGCTGGAACGCTCACTGATCCTGTGGTCCGCGGTGCACGGGCTCACCGCACTGATGATCACGACGCCGGATCGTACGGCTGGCCCGAGAACATGATCGACGAACCTCCTCAACGCCCTGCATCGACGGCCTGGGGGCCTGAGCGCAGAGTTCTAGGTCGTTTCCGGGTCGTCCGGGCCGACGGCCGTGCCCGCGGTTGCAGACTCGTCGTCCGTGGCTGGGTAGTCGCCGTTCGATCCGTTCCCGTTGCTCGCCACGCTCGATTCCGGGTGGAACTCGATCGAGGACAGGAGCAGCTGGGCGACGTCCTTGACGACCATCTGATCGTCCTTCTGTCGTTCGGTGACGCCGTCGCTCAGCATGATGTTGCAGAACGGACAGCCGACCGCGAGTGTGTCGGACGCGGATGCGAGCGCTTCGTCGGTGCGCTCCATGTTCATCTTCTTGCCCATCCGCTCTTCCATCCACATCCGGCCCCCGCCGGCGCCGCAGCAGAACGTTCCGTGGCCGCAACGGTGCATGTCCTTGTACTCGGTGCCGGGGATCGCCTCGATGACGCTGCGGGCTCCTTCCCAGACGTCGTTGTGCCGCGCGTTGTAGCAGGGGTCGTGGTACGTGACGGTCTTGGCCATCTCGCCCTCGGGCTTGAGTCTCCCGTCCTTTACAAGTTCGGCGAGGTACTCGGTGTGGTGGATGACTTCGAACATGCCGCCGAACTGCGGGTACTCGTTGAACATCGTGTTGAAGCAGTGGGGACACGCGGTGAGGATCTTCTTGACCTTGTAGTTGTTCATCGTCTCGATGTTCTGCTCGGCGAGCATCTGATAGATGTACTCGGCACCCATACGTCGGGCCGGATCGCCGTTGCAGGATTCCTCGTCCTTGAGGGTGGCGAAGTTGACGCCCGCGATCTGGAGCAGCTTGGCGAGGTCGTACATCACCTTCTTGTTGCGGTCGTCGAACGCACCTGCGCAGCCGACCCACAAGAGAACGTCGGCATCGGGGTTGTCCTTGATGTGAGGGATCTCGAGGGCTTCCTGCTTCGAGGTGCCCTTCTCCCAGTCCATGCGCGTCTGCGGTGCGGAGCCCCACGGGTTGCCGGTCGTCTCCATGTTCTGGAGCGCTCCCTGCATCTCCTTCGGGAAGCGTGACTCGGTCATCACAAGGTTGCGTCGCATCGCGATGATCGAGTCGATGTGCTCGATGTTGACCGGGCATGCCTGGACGCACGCGCCACAGGTCGTGCAATCCCAGATGGCCTCGTCCTCGACGACCTCGGGGTTGAGCGAGGGTAGTCCGGCGACGATCTCCTGGAACGCTTCCTCGCTGGTCTTCTTAGCCTCGAGCAGCGCCGGGCCCTTCTCGAACATCTGGTCGCGCAGATCCATGATCAACAACTTGGGATTGAGCGGCTTGCCGGTGTTCCACGCGGGGCACTGCGACTGACACCTGCCGCACTCGGTGCACGTCATCCCGTCGAGCATCTGCTTCCACGTGAGATCGGTGATGACCCCGGCCCCGAAAGTGTCGTCCTCGGTCATGTTCTCGATGTCGATGTTCATCGGCGCGAGCGCGCCCTTGGGCCGCTCGGAAGTGAACAGGACGTTGGCGCCCGCCGTGATGATGTGGAGGTGCTTCGAGTAAGTGATGTACACGAGGAAGCCGAGGATGATCAGCGAGTGCCACCACAGGAACACCGTGTCGAAAGCTTCCTGCGCGCTGTGTGACAGACCCTCGAACAATTTCGAGGTTCCGAGCGACAACGGGGTCCACGCGCTGTCGTAGGGGAAGTGACCGATCGCGATCTCCGCGCCCCTCGTCAACAGGATCGTGATCATGATCCCGGAGATGGCCCACAGGATGTTCTCGGCGTCCTTGTTGTGCGATCCCCGGAACCGGCCCGGGCGCTGCACGCGCCGGATGTAGAAGGCAGCGGCGATCCCGAGCAGGACGGCTGCGACGAAGAAGTCCTGGAGCGCTCCGAGAGGTCCCCACTGGCCGATGATCGGGATGTGGAACCCGGTTTGGAAGACTGCCCCGAACGCCTCGACGATGGTCGTGAAGAGGATCACGAAGCCCCAGAAGATGAAGAAGTGCATGATGCCCGGGACCGTCCACTGGAGGAGCTTGCGCTGACCGAGGACGACCACTAGCTGTTCCTTGGCCTTGGCGATCTTGTTCTTCGGGAAGCGATCGTCGTCCGCCCCGAGTTTGAGGAATCCGACCAGCTGCATCATCCGCCGCCCGAACAGGCCGAGCGTCACGAGCAGAAGGACCGCCATCACCAGCTTCTCGAGCACCAGCGCCTCCATCATCAGGTCTTGACTACCGGGTCGGGGTCTCGCTAGGTCGGCAGTATAGGAGGCCGGAGGCCCCCTAGGGCCCCTCTCGGCGTGAGGGCGGTCGCCCCGTGGCCGGATACACGCCGAGAGCGTGCATGGGAATAGATCTGGGCGTGCCAAAGTTGACAAAGAGGCACTCAAGGTTGCATCATCGGAGGCACTTAGATTTTCACTCAGATAGACCAGCGAAGGAGCAGAGACATGGCTAAGGCAGTAGGTATCGACCTCGGAACGACCAACTCGGTCGTCTCCGCGATGGAAGGTGGCCAGCCCACCGTTATCCCGAACGCAGAAGGTGCCCGCACGACCCCATCGGTCGTCGCGTTCAGCAAGGGCGGCGAGGTGCTGGTCGGTGAGGTCGCCAAGCGGCAGGCCATCACCAACCCCGATCGGACGATCCGGTCGATCAAGCGCGAGATGGGCACCGACCACAAGATCGAGATCGACGGCAAGAACTTCTCGCCGCAGGAGATCTCGGCACGCATCCTCCAGAAGCTCAAGGCGGATGCGGAGACCTACTTGGGTGACACGGTCACCGAGGCGGTCATCACCGTGCCGGCCTACTTCGACGACGCGCAGCGCCAGGCAACGAAGGAAGCCGGGCAGGTTGCCGGCCTCGAGGTGCTGCGGATCGTGAACGAGCCGACCGCAGCGGCGCTCGCATACGGGCTCGATAAGGCAGACGAAGGCGAGCAGACGATCCTCGTTTTCGACCTCGGTGGCGGAACGTTCGATGTGTCGGTGCTCGAGTTGGGCGACGGCGTGTTCGACGTGAAGTCGACCAACGGAGACACGCAACTGGGTGGAGACGACTGGGACCAGCGGGTCATCGATCACCTCGTAACGACCTTCAAGGCGCAGACAGGGGTCGACCTCGCCAAGGACAAGATGGCGCTGCAGCGACTCAAGGAAGCGGCCGAGAAGGCGAAGATCGAGCTCAGCACCGCGCAGGAGACCTCGATCAACCTGCCGTTCATCACCGCGACCGACCAGGGCCCTCAGCACCTCGAACTCACCCTGAAGCGCAGTGAGTTCGAGCGCATGACCAGCGATCTGCTCGACCGGGTCAAGGCACCCTTCGAGGCCGCGATCAAGGACTCTGGCGTCAAGATCTCAGACCTGGATCACGTGATCCTCGTCGGCGGTTCGACGCGTATGCCGCAGGTACGTGAGCTCGTCAAGACGATGGCGGGCGGCAAGGAGCCTCACCAGGGCGTGAACCCGGACGAGGTTGTTGCGGTCGGTGCCGCGATCCAGGCTGGCGTGCTGAAGGGTGACGTCAAGGACGTTCTGCTCCTCGATGTGACGCCTCTCAGCCTCGGCGTCAGGACGCTGGGCGACGTCGCAACCAAGTTGATCGAGCGCAACACCACGATCCCGACCAAGCGGTCCGAGATCTTCACGACCGCGGCCGACAACCAACCGTCTGTCGAGATCGACGTTCTCCAAGGCGAGGCCGAGATGGCCGACCACAACAAGTCGCTCGGTCGTTTCCAGCTCACCGACATCCCGCCGGCACCGCGCGGCATGCCTCAGGTCGAGGTCACGTTCGACATCGATGCGAACGGCATCGTCAACGTGCACGCCAAGGACCTCGGCACCGGCAAGGAGCAGTCGATGACGATCACCGGCGGCACCAAGCTGTCCGATGAGGAGATCGACAAGATGATGAAGGACGCCGAGGCGCACGCGGAGGAAGACAAGGCCCGTCGTGCTGCCGCCGAGGCTCGGAACCAGGCCGACTCGGTCGTGTACCAGACCGAGAAGTCGCTGAAGGAGCATGGTGACAAGCTCGATGAGTCCGACCGTAAGTCGATCGAGGAGGCGCTCGAGGCGACGAAGGAGGCCCTTAAGGGGACCGATATCGACGCCATAAAGCAGACCTCGGAGTCGCTCATGACGTCCTCGCAGAAGATCGCGGAGGTCATCTACAAGGAGGCTCAGGCGAGCGGCGGCACTTCGGGCGAGGAGTCCTCGGACGACGTCGTCGACGCTGAAGTGGTCGAGGAGAACGACGAGGAGCAGAGCGCCTGATGACTGACGAACGCAAGTTCAAGGTGACGGACAAGCGTCGGGCGGGTCCTCCGCCCGACGAGTCCGGAGCCGAAGACGAGAACAAGATCCCTGAAGGCCGCATCGTCGATGAGGAGGACCTCGCCGCCGACCGGAACCCAGACCTCGAGTCGGACCTGATCAACCGGCTCGCGTATCTTCAAGCGGACTTCGACAACTACCGCAAACGGATGATGCGCGAGCAGGCCGAGATCGCGAGACGTGGAGAGGCGCGGGTGCTCGAGCGGATCCTCCCGGTTCTGGATAACTTCGAGCGCGCCCTCGAGCACGAGTCCGAGGGCTCGAGCCTGCACATCGTGCATCGCGAGTTCATGAGCGCCCTCGCGGCCGAAGGGTTGACCGAGATTCAGGCGCTCGGTGCCGCGTTCGATCCCCGGTTCCACGACGCGGTCGAGACCCATGAGGACGAAGCGGTCACTGTGCCTACCGTCAGCTCGGTCCACAGACGCGGTTACATGCATGGCGAGAAGGTGCTGCGGCCCGCGATGGTCGGGGTCGCGAATCCCCTCGAGGATCAGCAAGAAGCTGAGGGCTAAGCATGGCAGCGCGCGATTGGGTCGAGAAGGACTTCTACAAGGTCCTCGGCGTCGCCGAGAAGGCGACGAAGGACGAGATCAAGCGCGCCTACCGGAAGCTCGCACAGAAGTTCCATCCCGATACAAACAAGAACGACCCCGAGGCCGAGAAGCGCTTCAAGGAAGTGTCCGAGGCGCATGCGGTTCTGTCGAATGCGGACAAGCGCAAGGAATACGACGAGATCCGACGCTACGCGTCGTCGGGTGGCGGTCCCTTCGGGTTCCGGCCTGGCGCTGGTAACGGCCGCGAACGGGTTCAGGTGAACGTGGAGGACCTGATCGGCGGAGCGGGCGGCGGGGATCTGTTCGGGGATCTGTTCGGGTTCCGCGGAGGACACCGCCGCGGCCAGGACGTCGAGACAGAGGCGTACCTCACGTTCGAGGATGCGGTCCAGGGTTCGACGGTCGAGTTGGCCGACGGCACCAAGGTCAAGGTCCCCGCGGGTGTGAAGGACGACTCGCGCATCCGAGTCGCCGGGAAGGGTGGACCCGGACCTCAAGGTGCACCTGCCGGCGATCTCTTCGTTCAGATCCACGTCCACCAGCACCCGATCTTCAAGCAGGGAGAGCGAGGCGATCTGGTGGTGACCTTGCCGGTGACGTTCACCGAGGCGGCGCTTGGGGCCAACGTTCAGGTGCCGACGATGGATGGTGCCGTCACGCTGAAGGTCCCACCAGGCACCCGCTCGGGCAAGATCCTGCGAGTGAAGGGTCGCGGCGGCCTGCACAAGGGAAAGCCCGGCGACCTCTTGGCGATGGTGGAAGTGCAGGTGCCTTCCAAACTCTCGAAGAAGGAGCGCGACCTCCTCGAGCAGTTCGCTCAGTTGCACGACGAGGATCCCCGGTCCCACTTCGCGCGGTTCGTCAAACGGAACGAGCAGGTCTCGTGATGAAGGAGAAGGGATGAAGCGAAGTCCAGGGCTCGACCAGGACAAGGCGATCTACATAATCTCTGTGGCGGCTGAGTTGGCAGGCGTTCACCCTCAGACCCTGCGCGTGTACGAACGCAAGGGCCTCCTCCAACCGCAGCGCACCCAGGGCAACACCCGTCGCTATTCGCAGCGCGACATCGCTCTCCTGCAACGTATCCAGGAGCTGACCACTGAGGGCCTCAACCTCGCCGGCGTCATGAAGGTCCTCGAGCTCGAGGACGAGCTGACCCGTCTGCGCGCGAAGTCAGAGCGCTCACAGGCTGCCGTGGAGTCCTTGACCGAGCAGATGACCGATCTCCTCGGCAACCCCGCGGCGCTCGTCCTGTGGCGCAACGAGCGCCGGGTCAGGCGGGCTTTGAAGACCGATGAGCTGGAGCAGGCGGGTCGCCGCCGGACGTTCCCGTCACCCCCGATATCGGGATGAGCACGCTCGAGACCCCGAACGGTGAGATCTCGTACCTCCTTGAGGGCCCGAAGGATGCTCCCGCGACGATAGTCATCGCGCATGGGGCGGGGGCGGGGATGCAACACGAGTTCATGGCAACGGTCGCGGCCGGACTCGCGGAACGAGGGCTCCAGGTCGCCCGCTTCAACTTCCGCTACACCGAATCAGGTAAGAAGGCCCCCGATCGACAGCCTGTGCTCGAGGAGACCTATCGAACGGTGGCGGACCACATCCGCAGCCTCGCGGCGGGCAAGTTGGTGCTCGGGGGCAAATCGATGGGAGGGCGCATCGCCTCGATGATCGTTGCGGGAGGGACCGCGGCGGACGCCCTCGTGTTCTTCGGTTATCCGCTCCACCCGCCTGGTCGTCCCGAACGCATCCGCGACGCCCACCTGTACGAGTTGGGCTGTCCCACTTTGTTCATCGAGGGGACGCGCGACCCGTTCTGTCCGCTCGAGACCCTGGCGGGCGTCACCGACAAGATGTCTGCGCCGACCAAGGTCCATGTGATCGAGGATGGGGACCACTCGTTCAAGGTTAGGAAGTCCTCGGGGCGTTCCACTAGCGAGGCACTGGACGAAGTGATCGGAGCCGCAGCGGAGTTCGTCGCCGGACTCTAGATAGGCCCTGGTAGGAACTGGGTGGCGGGTGCAGAATCTTTGGCAAGATGGGACGCCACCACCTCACAGCCGTGCTCTGCATATCGCTCCTGGCTGGCGCGTGCGGTGTTCCGACCGAGGATCAAGGCGGCCTCCCCGCCCAGCCGGTCATCGAGAACGGACGTCAAGACCCTGAAGACCCCGACCACCCGATCGACATCCGCACGGTCAGGGCGAAGGTAACCGCCGACGAAGTGTCCGTCACCGTGATCGCGTACGAACCGTGGGGTGATGTGGCCGTCCGTCCGGGCCGCGGTGGCGTGCTGATGTACCTGAACACCACCGACGAGGGGGACTTCAACCGCTATCTCTCTGTCGAGTACACGAAGGACCTCCGGTGTCGCCTCCACCGCGCGAACGGCCACGCTCTCGAGTTCGTCGAGGTCGAGCGTCGGAACGCACGGTCGGTGACCTGCACCCTCCCGCGGGATCTCCTGACCGGTGTTTCGAGAGATTCCGCTGGTCGGCATCCGCGAACTATCCGGGCCGATACGGGGGCCGGAACTGGGACTACGCGCCCGACGCTGGCTACTACGAGAAGACGTGAGCCTGTCGCTCGTTTGACACCGGTTCCGCCGTCGGCCTGAAACTATGGGGGCCGTCGACGATCGATCGGGCAGGTGAGGCGTGGCTAGCGTTCGCAGTTTCGTGCCAACCCTTCCTCGGCGCGCCTGGATCGTTCTCGTCGGGGACGCCTTCTCGGCCCTAGGTGGAGGGATGGTTCTTCCGTTCCTGATCGTCTACCTACACCGGGTTCGGGGCTTCCCTCTCCCCGTATCGGGCCTGGTGCTGTCCACGCTCGCAGCGGTCGGTCTCGCGGGTGGACCGCTCGCCGGATGGACCGTCGATCGCATCGGACCCCGGCGCGCTCTTCTCTTCAGTCTCGTGCTCTCTGCGTTCGGGTCGGTGCTGCTCGCGTTCGTGACCGAGGTGTGGCAAGGGTTCGCGGTCGCTGCCATCCTCGGGTTCGGGCTGATGTTCCAGTGGCCCTCGATCCACTCGCTGCTCATCTCGGTCGTCGGTGAGCACCAGCGATCTGCCGTTTTCTCCGTCCACTACGCGACCTTGAACGCTGGTATCGGGGTCGGCGGGATCGTCGGGGGCCTGGTCGCCGACGTCGCTCGCCCCGGTTCGTTCCAGGTGCTCTACATCATCGATGCAGCGACCTTCCTGGTGTTCGCCGCCCTCTTGCTGCGCATGAGCATGATCGGAGGAAAGGCGGTACACGATCCCGAATCCCCTCCGGCCAAGGTTGGCTATCGGGAGGTCTTCAAGGACAAGGTGTTCCTCCGCCTGCTCGTGTTCGGTTCGTTCCTGGTGGTCATCGGTTACTCGCAGCTCGAGTCCGGATTCCCAGCTTTCGTCACCGGACGAGGCGAGATGAGCACGACCGTCCTCGGGATGGCGTTCGCCGCGAACACGGCCGTGATCGTCGTCGCTCAGTTAGTGGTGCTGAAGAAGCTCGCAGGCAAGCGGCGGACGCGCGCCCTCGCCACGATGATGTTGTTGTGGGCGGCCGCTTGGTCGGTGACTCTCATCGTGGGGAACACGTCGTTCAGAGGGCTCGCGATCGCGGCGACCATAGTGGCCCTTGCGATCTTCGCCCTCGGAGAAACGATGCTGTCACCAACGATGCCTGCGATCGTGAACGATCTGGCGCCCGACGAGCTGCGCGGTCGCTACAACGCGTTGTACTCGACCTCGTGGTCGGTGGGTCACATCATCGGTCCTGCGATCGCGGGAGCTGCGATCGGTGCCGAGCTGGGGAACTACTTCTTCGGCGGACTGATCGTCGCCTGCCTGGCAGCGGCGTACTTCGCAGTGTCACTCGAGAAGCACCTTCCGCCGGGGACCAACAAGGTCACGGCGTCGGACGTGAGCGAGGCCCTCGATGCTCCCAAGGAATCGGCGCCAGAACCGGTTTAGGTCGGCGCGGGCGGAGGTGGCCGGCGCGCGTCGTCGACCGGGAAGGCTCCACTCAGTGCCGACTTGCGCAATGCCTCGATCCTCATCTCGAGCGGCGGGTGGGTCTCGAACAGCCGGTTGAGCTTGGCCCCTGACTTGGTTGCGTTCTTCATGCCTTGCTTCTTCAATGGCTCGGTCGCGATCGGGGATTCGATCCACAGGTGCGCGGTCGCCCGGCTGCCGGAGTGGACGACGGTCTGGTCCGCCTTCAGTTTCTCGAGAGCGGAGATCAGCCCGTCCGGATAGCGGGTGAGGAAAACCCCGTCGGCATCGGCGAGGAACTCACGTTGCCTGGACACGGCGAACTGCAGGAGCTGCGCGATCAATGGCGCAACGATCAAGAGCACGATCCCCACGACCGCCAGGATCGCTCCCGCTCCGCCACCCGAGTCGTTATCGCGGCGTCCGCCTCCCCACCACATCGCGCGGATCATCCAGTCGGCGAGCAGCACGATGACACCGACGAGGGTTACCGCGATGGTCATCACCAGCGTGTCGCGGTTCTTCACGTGCGCTAGTTCGTGAGCGAGGACACCTTCGAGTTCGTCGCGGGTCAGCTTCTCGAGGAGCCCGGTCGTGACGGCGACGGCTGCGTGTTCGGGATCACGCCCGGTTGCGAATGCGTTCGGTGCTTCGTCCTGAACGACGAAGAGCCGCGGCTTGGGCATCCCCGCGGCGATACACAGACCGTCGACGAGGTTGTGAAGCTGCACGTACTCGGACTCATCTGCAGGTTTCGCCCGGCTCATGGACAGCGCGATCTTGTCGGAGTTGTAGTACGAGCCCCACGTCATCACGATCGCGAGCACCACCGCGCCGATCAGCCCCCATGGCCCGATCCCGAGCCAATAGCCGAACGCGGCCCCGACCGCAGCGACCAGCACGATGAAGACGGAGATGAGCATCCACGTCTTGCGGACGTTGGATGCGATCCGCTCGTACATCTAGGTTCTCCTGTACGGGTGCCTTGTCAGCTGGCCGGCCCGTTGGTTCCCTCGGTGCCACCCTCAGACGGGGTCGCGGGAGGTGGCGCTGCCTGAGCCGGGGGGGCCTGAGCCGGGGGGGCTTGTGCCGCTGGGGTACCGCTCGTTCCGAAGTCCACGGCCACCGCCTCGCGTGATGCGGTCTCGGTCTCGAAGTACGGCTTCGGCTCGAAGTTGAACATCCCGGCGACGACCGAGGTCGGAAAGACCTGGCGAGCGTTGTCGTAGGCGAGAACCTGCTCGTTGTAGAACTGGCGAGAGAACGCGATCCGACCCTCGGTTCCGGTCAGCTCTTCCTGGAGAGCGAGGAAGTTCTGGTTCGCTTTCAGATCTGGGTAGGCCTCAGCGACCGCGAACAACTGGCGGAGCGCTCCGGTGAGGATGTTCTCGGCCTTCGCCTGGTCCTCGACCGAACCGGCGGCGACTGCCTGCTGCCGAGCCTGGACGACCTTCTCGAAGGTCTCACGTTCGTGCTGTGCATAGCCCTTGACGGTCTCGACGAGGTTGGGGATGAGGTCGTAGCGCCGCTTCAGCTGGACGTCGATCTGAGCCCAACCTGCCTGGATGCGGTTCCGCAGCCGCACGAGGCGGTTGTAGATCCCGACGACCAGGACCAAGAGGAGCACTACGACTCCGACGATGATCCAGACCACTGTGGTTCCTCCTAGATTAGATGCGTGGGTCCCTAGCATCAGGCACCGGGGACGCCCCCGCAAGGGCTTCTCGTATGCTCCGCTCATGCGACTAACGATCGAGTACTGCTCCGTTTGAGGCTACGCCCCTAGAGCCGTCGGTCTGACGGACGAGATATTGGCGGAATTCGAGAAGGACCTGAGCGAGGTTGCTCTCATCCCGTCATCGGGTGGCGTCTTCGAGGTAAGCCTCGGAGACGAGTTGATCTATTCCAAGAAAGCCACCGGCCGCCACGCCGAGAACGACGAGGTTCTGGCGTTGCTTCGGTCCAAGTTCTAGCGGTCGGAGTTCGCTCGCTACGGTCGAGGGATCATCACCGGCGGGAAGCTGGCGTCGACCTCGTTGCCCGTGATGGTCGGGGTGGTGAGGATCAAGCGTGGATTGCCGCCCTGAGCCCTGGCCGGCCCACCCTCTAGGTTCGAGGTCCTCAGGTATCGCAGGAACGGGAGCTCGAGCACACCGGAGTTGACCGTCACGCTCGAGCGGGTCGGGATCGGGTTGAACCACGAGCTGTCATTGCTCGACAGAAGGATCCCGATCCGGTGCCCCTGCCGGAGCACCCAATCCTGCGGGTAGGTCTCGAACGTCACCCGGCCGCCCTCTTCGAGGAGATAGGCGCCGCGGGTGATCAGGGACGCCTGGCCCCCCTCATCGACGTCGTAGATCAATGCGACGAGGTTGGCGTTCGGCACCGCGGTTGAGACGTTGAGGTCGAGAACCGAGGTCCCTGCCCACCTGAGGTCGTAGGGAGCGGGTTCGGTGAACGTCCACGTTCCCTTCCCTCCGCCGGAGCCCCCGGCCGAGTTGCTCCCGTCGTCGGTGTACGAGCCTGGCTTGATCGGGATCGACCCGAGGTCGTAGTCGGCGTCGGCAGGTGGCCACTGGTCCTCGGTGCGCCACTGTCCCTCGCCGTCCTGGATCTCAACGTTGGGGTAGTCCACGGGAGGAAGCCCCTTGAGGTGCTCGTCGAAGAACGCCATCGCTTCGTCGAGGAATCCGTCGCGCCCGACCAGGTTCGATTCGTTACCTCTGACGTGATCCCACTGTCCGAACCACCCGCGCTGTTCGCCGCGGTAGCCCTCCCACGTGTCGAGGAAGTTGTCGGGTTTCGTGTTCGCGTCGTTGAAGCCGTGGGACCACAGGATGGGCACCTCTGCGTGGCGAGCCCTGCCCGAGATCTCTCGCTCCTGCCAGTAGGAGAAGCTTCGGTCGTACATCGTGTCGGTGATAACGATGTTCTCCGCGGGGCACGTGGGATTCGTCAGCGTCCCCTTGGTCGGGTAGATGAACTCGTCGGGTGAGGAGTTGTTGGCGCTCTGCGGTGTGACGTCGTACTGAGCGTATAGACCCGGTGTGATGTACCACCCGAGCGCGTAGTGGATGCCGTTCATGAACGCGATCTTGTAGCCGTCGTCGATCGGAGCCTGGACGACCGCGGCCTTCAGGCCTTCGGGCTTGTTGGCCAGAGCCATGACCTGGGTCCATCCGTCGTAGCTCTTACCCCACATACCGACGTTGCCGTTCGACCACGACTGGTGCGATGCCCACTCGACCGCAGCCGTTGCGTCCATCTGCTCGCCGTTGCCACCGTAGTTGTAGCAACCATCGCTGCCGCCGTAACCGCGTGAGTCGACCTGTACGTAGGCGTAACCGCGCTCGAAGATCTGCCCGCCGTTGACCATGTCCCCGAAGCGATCGATGGGACCGGCCTCCGCGGGCCCCCCGTTGGCACCGGTACCGAAGTAGGGACCGATCGAGAGGATCACAGGATGCTGATCGTTGACGCGTCTGCCCGCGGGAAGGAAAACGTCAGCGTGCAGCATCGTTCCGTCCTTGGATGGGAAGTACGTCTCCGTCCATGTGGCCCCGTTGTAGACGGGGTCTGCTGCCGCAGTGAGCGGCTGAAGGATGGACAGCCCGGCCAGGAGGGCAAGGGCACCGAATACGGCGATAACTCGTCTCATGCCCTAGCACTTGCCCCTCATGCCCCCGGGTTCCTTTGTGCAGGTGCACAGAGGGGCGGCTCAGGAGGTGTTGAAGCCATCCCGAAACCACTCACCGGAAGGAATCGAGATGCTGAGGTCCCGCCTGATGCTCGCCGTAGTCGCAGTCCTGATCGCGAGCGCCCTGGCTCCACTCAACGCGGCCTCTGGCCAGACCACCTCCGACGGTCGTGACGATGTCGTCGTGGTGGCGGTCATCGACGGCGGGTTCAACCCGTACCACTGGGACTACCTGGCCTCGAAGATGCCCCAAGCCCAGGATGCGGACCCATCGAACGATCTTCCGCTAACCACCTCTCCCGACCAGTGGCTCCCGGGATTCCCGGGGGCGTCCTCGTTCAACAGGTTCGAGAGCGTCGATATCACCCTTGAGGAGACGAACCCCAACCGCTCGACCACCTCGATGGATTCGGGTGACACCGCCAAGTGGAACAAGGTGGCGAAGTCGTCACCATCCAGCGTGAACTACTACTGGCTTCCCGGAACCAAGGTGGTGGGGGCTGTCGACTTCTCCGGGAACAAGATCCACGGGAACCAAACCGCACATGGAACGGGGACCAGCTCGGTGGCGGTGGGGAACTTCCACGGATCGTGCCCCGAGTGTGTGCTGGTGTTCATCACATATGACTCGTGCCTTCCCAGCGCGAACTGCCCCCAGGCGGAGAACGCGCTCAACTGGGCCCTCAGTCAGCCGTGGATCGACGTCGTGAGCAACTCGTACGGGTTCTCGACCGCGTACAGGGATCGCATCTACGACGGACGGAACCAGGCCCAGCAGCTCTCCGCCGCCGATCGCGGACAGCAAACGTTCTTCTCCGCGGGCAACGGTCAGGCGAACACGTTCACGCTGAGCAACACCACCTACTTCTCCTCGCAGGAAGGACCGGACTGGCACATCACCGTCGGTGCCGTAGATAAGAGCGGGGGCGAGTACTCCGGTGGACGTCCAGTGGATATCGCTGCACCTGGTGGCGACTATCCGAGCGCCTACGGGGGCACCGCGAGTGTCACTGGAGAAGGGATGTTCGGAGGTACTTCGAACGCGACGCCGGTGTCTGCAGGGCTCTACGGCAGCGCGTTGTACGAGGCTCGTAGGGCGCTCGTTGGCCCGTCGCGGATCCAGGACGGCGGCGTGATAGCCACGGGGACCCCGGTGGCTTGCGGTACCGCGCGCCCTGACTGCGAATTGGGTGATGGGACATTGACCGCGGATGAGCTTCGGATGCGCTTCCTCCACGGGACGCTTCCGACCGGCAAGGGGATCTACCCGACAGGATTGATCGGAGGTCTTCCGTCAACCCCGGTCCTGTCGCCCGAGGTGACGTTCGCGGCCCAGGGTCACGGCTCGTACTTCGGACTGCTGGGGGACCTCGGCGCCGAGATCGGGCGGATCGTCGAGCCGATGCTTGGCACGCAGGGAACGCTCGCTCGTCCATCTGGCGAACGCGAGTGGATGACCGTTGATTCTTATTGCCGCCAGCAGATCTGGGGCGAGTGGGGCAGCGGCTATTACAAGGCTGGAACCACCGCTCTTCCCGGACCAAGTTCGAGTTATCCGGTGAGGAGCGCGCTCGAGGGAGCGTGCGCCAACTACTAGCGCTGGATCATCTCCGCCAGTTCGAAGGCTAGATCCAGTGATTGGCGCGCGTTGAGGCGCGGGTCGCAGAGCGCCTGGTAGCGGTCCTGCAATTGACCGTCGAGAACCTCTTCGGCCCCGCCGAGGCATTCGGTGACGTTCTCATGGGTCAACTCGAGGTGCACGCCGCCGGGGACGGTGCCCTCCTGCTGGTGCACCGAGAAGAAGCCTTTGAGCTCCGCAAGGATGTCCGCGAACCTGCGCGTCTTGTAGCCCTTGCCCGATGAGATCGTGTTGCCGTGCATCGGATCGCATACCCAGACGACCTTGCGCCCGGTGCCATCGATCGCGCGGATGAGCGGCGGGAGCTTCTCGGTGACCGAGTCGGCCCCCATCCTCGTGATGAACGTCAGACGACCCGGCAGGCCGTCGGGATCGAGAGCATCGGCGATGGCGACCGCGTCGTCCGCGCTAGCGTTGGGACCGAGTTTCACCGCGACCGGATTCTTCACTCCGGAGAGGAACCGAACGTGAGCTCCGTCGATCTGCCGGGTGCGCTCCCCGACCCACAGAAGGTGCGCCGAACAGTCGTAGTAGTCACCGGTCAGGCTGTCTTCTCGGGTCAGCGCTTCCTCGTATCCCAGAAGCAACGCTTCGTGGCTCGTGTAGAAGTCGACCTCGTGGAGTTCAGACTCCTCGGATAGATCGATCCCAGTGGCCGCCATGAAGCGAAGCGCACGGTCGATCTCGCGAGCAACCTGTTCGTAACGTTGACCCTGCTTGCTCTCGGCGACGAACTCCTGGTTCCAGGTATGCAGCTTGTTGATGTCGGCGAACCCACCCTTGGTGAACGCGCGGATCAGGTTCAGGGTCGCGGCACTCTGGTGGTAGCTCTTAACGAGTCGGCGGGGGTCGGGGATGCGGCCAACGGCATCGAAGTGGTCGTCGTTGACCGAATGGCCGCGGAACGAGGGCAAGGACACGCCATCGATCGTCTCCTCACCCTTCGAGCGAGGCTTGGCGAACTGCCCGGCGATCCGTCCGACCTTGAGGACCGGCATCCCGGCCGCGTAGGTCAGGACGATCGCCATCTGCAGGATGATCTTGAGCTTGTCCCGGATCGCGTCGGCCGAGAAGTCACCGAACGATTCGGCACAGTCGCCCGCCTGGAGGAGGAAAGCCTCCCCGTCGGCAACCTTGGCGAGTGCCGAGGTCAGGCTCCGCGCCTCTCCGGCGAACACGAGCGGAGGAAGCAGGGCGAGCTCCTCGAGCGACTCGGCGAGGACGCGCTGATCCGGCCACTCCGGCTGCTGGGCGGCGGGAACATCCCTCCATGACGCGGGACTCCATCGGGTCATACCCGTAATCGTCGCGTGCCGGGGGGTGTCCGTGGGACGATTCCACGCATGACCAGCACGAAGCTTGTCGGCCTCGATGAGATCTACGACGCTCGCGCCCGTCTCGAGGGGGTGGCGGTGGCCACTCCGCTCGACCGATCAAGGGCTCTGTCGGGGCTCTGCGAGGGCGAGGTCTTCATCAAGGCCGAGAACCTCCAGCGGACCGGATCATTCAAGATCCGTGGGGCGTACAACCGCATCTCGCGCCTCTCGGAGTCCGAGAAGGCGGCCGGGGTCGTGGCCGCATCGGCCGGTAACCACGCTCAGGGGGCGGCCCTAGCGGCGAGCCTCAGCGACTGCGCGTGCACGGTATTCATGCCCGAAGCAGCGCCTCTCCCGAAGATAGAAGCCACCAAGCGGTATGGAGCCGAGGTCGTTCTCGAGGGTTCGAATGTCGGTGAGGCGCTGACCGCCGCGCAGGCGTTCGCGACCGAGCGGGATCGGGTGTTCGTCCATCCCTACGACCACCCTCACATCGTGGCCGGGCAGGGCACGATAGGTCTCGAGATCATCGAGCAGGTTCCGGATGCGGCGACCGTCGTGGTTCCGGTAGGTGGCGGCGGGCTGATGTCCGGCATCGCCGCCGCGGTCAAGGCTCTCAAGCCGAACGTCCGGATGATCGGGGTCCAGGCGGCCGGCGCGGCGGCCTTCCCACCCTCGCTGGCTCAGGGGCACCCGGTGGCGCTCGATCATCTGTCGACCATCGCGGATGGGATCGCCGCGGTTAAGCCGGGCGAGGTGACCTTCGCCCACATCTCGGCCCTGGTCGATGAGGTCGTAACCGTTTCCGACGACACGATCGCCGAGGCCCTCGTGCTCAGCGCCGAGCGCATGAAACTCGTCCTCGAGCCCGCCGGCGCGGCTGGGGTGGCCGCGGTCCTCGAACATCCCAAACTGATGAAACCACCCACGGTCGTGGTGCTCTCGGGGGGAAACATCGACCCCTTGCTGCTCCTTACGGTCATCCGCTACGGGCTCTCGGCATCGGGCCGCTACTTCGCCTTCCACACGCGCATCCCGGATCGCCCCGGGGAACTTCACAGGTTGATCGGCTTGGTGGCCGAACTCGGAGCGAACATCGTCGGTGTCGAGCACCATCGCGAGGGGGCCCGGGTCCATGTGGGCGACGTTGATCTGACCCTTGCCCTCGAGACGAAGGGGCCCGATCACATCGAGGAACTAGTGCGGGCCCTCGGGGCCGCCGGCTACGGACTCGAAAGGTTCTAGACCGGAAGGCATACAGGTCCCCGGTGGTTGAACCCTGTAGGCGGAAGCCAAGAGGGTTCCGTCCTGTAGGGCGGGGACCTGGACGGTCCCCTTAGAGTTTGAGAGATGACCATGCGTGAGCTCGATGACACGATCAGGAACTTCGTCGCCGAGGACGTCGGCAGGGGCGATCTAACGACCCAAGCAGTCGTGGATGAGGACGCGCGCGGAACCGCTCGGATCGAGGCGCGCGAAGCGTTCGTGGTCGCGGGGCTCGACGCTGCGGAGCAGTGCTTCGAGCACGCTGGGGGCGGCCTTGACTGGGCTCCAGTTGTGGCCGACGGAGATCGGGTCGCCGCCGGAGACGTCATCGTGAAGATGACCGGCCCTCTGCGAACGATCCTCACCGGAGAGAGGACCGCTCTCAACCTTCTCGCTCGTCTCTCCGGGGTCGCCACCACCACAGCCGCCTATGTCGCTCGGATCGACGGGACGACCGCCAAGGTGGTCGACACCCGCAAGACGACGCCTGGGCTCAGGATCCTAGAGAAGTACGCCGTGACGGTCGGTGGCGGAACGAACCACCGGCACGGACTCGATGACGGGATCCTCATCAAGGACAACCACATCGTTGCGGCCGGATCCGTGACCGAGGCCGTTCATCGAGCCCTCGAGGTCGCCCCCCACGGACTAAAGGTCGAGGTCGAGGTGACGGATCTCGACGGACTCGATGAGGCGATAGCGGCCGGGGCCGACGCCGTCCTGCTCGACAACATGTCGCCCGGGATGGTGCGGGAAGCAGTGACGAGGGCCGGGGGCAAAGTGATCCTCGAGGCCTCCGGCGGAGTCACGATCGACAACCTACGGTCCTATGCCGAGACCGGTGTGGACCTCATCTCGAGCGGTGCACTGACCCATTCTGCGCGCTCGGTAGATCTCGCACTGGAGGTGGAGTGAGATGGTTCTCACCGCAGAGGCGCTCGCCAGCGGCGTAGACGAGCGGTGGGCCGAGGAGGTCAAGCGTCTCGCCCGCGAGCAGGACGCGGTCATCCTCGCCCACAACTACCAGGTCCCTGCCGTCCAAGACGTCGCCGATCATGTGGGTGACTCTCTCGAGTTGTCGCGGATCGCCGCCGAAGCAGACGCCTCAACGATCGTTTTCTGTGGGGTTCACTTCATGGCCGAGTCGGCCAAGATCCTGGCCCCCGACAAGCGGGTCCTGATCCCCGACAAGGACGCTGGCTGCAGCCTGGCGTCGTCGATCACCGCGGATCAACTGCGCGAGTGGAAGGCCGAGCACCCCGGCGCGGTCGTCGTGATGTACGTCAACACCACCGCCGAGGTGAAGGCCGAGACCGACTACTGCTGCACCTCGGCCAACGCGGTCCAGATCGTCGAATCGATCCCTGCGGACAAGGAGATCCTGTTCGGACCGGACATGTTCCTGGGCGCGCACGTTGAACGACAGACCGGGCGCAAGATGCATATCTGGATGGGCGAGTGTCACGTTCACGCTGGCATCGAGCCGTCCCACATCCAGGACACGATGGCGACCTATCCCGAGGCGGAGCTGCACATCCATCCCGAGTGCGGGTGCAGCTCGCAGTGCATGTACCTGCTGTCAACCGGCGATCTACCTGCGGACCGAACGTTCGTGCTCGGCACAGGAGGCATGGTCAGGCGGATGCAGGAGACCACCGCGCCGCAGGTGATCGTGGCGACCGAGACCGGGATGCTCCACCGCCTCCGCAAGGAGAACCCGAAGCCCGATCTGATCCCTGCGAACGAACGTGCGGTCTGCGGCTACATGAAGATGATCACGCCCGAGAAGCTGCTGCGCTGCCTGCAGACCGGACAAGACGAGGTCACGGTCCCGAAGGACATCGCCGATAAGGCCCGCCTCGCGATCGAACGCATGATCGCGATCGTCTAGCGGTCGGACGGGCTCGCGATCATGCCCAGGCCGCCGGCAACTACGCCCACGAGCCCTGCCGCCGTGACGAGGATCAATCCGGGACCCGGATCGATGATGCCGGTGAGATCGAGGCGGCGGTAGAAGTCGGAGGCCGGGTCGTCGAGCGCTCGATATGCGGCGATGGCCACGGCCCCAGAAACGATCGAGGCGACCATCACCAGCAGTCCGTAGCGGCTCCGCCTAGTGACCCCGAGGAGCAGAGCTCCGACGAGCATGAAGCTGGCGGCTCCGATCACGATCTTCCCGTCACCTGCGTCGAAGCCTGAAACGGGCGGGCTGAAAGCACCAAGTGCGAACTCACCGGCGACCTCATCGGGTGGGCGCCCGGCCGAGGCCCACGTCATGAATGAGCCAGCGACGGTGGCCACTCCGGCGACCGCAGCCAGCCCGACCGCCACGATGCGGGCGCGGTCGAAATAGTCCCTTCCAGAAGCGGTGGTCATGCCGGTAGCCTAGCGGTCATGACCAAACAGAGAACCTTGCTGGCGTTCCACGCTCACCCCGACGACGAGTCGTCGAAGGGGGCCGGCACGATGGCCAAGTACGCGGCGGAAGGCGCCCGAGTGGTCCTCGTGTGCGCGACCGATGGCGGTGCCGGAGACATCCTGAACCCACGGATGGACAAGCCTGGGATCAAGGAACGGATGGTCGAGCTTCGCAAGGCAGAGCTCGAGACCGCGTGCGACATCCTCGGGGTGTCGGAGGTCTATTACTTGGGTTACCCGGATTCCGGGATGCCCGACTCGGATGCGAACAAGAACCCGGATGCGTTCTGGAAGGCAGACCCTGACGAGGTCATGGAGAGACTGATCGGGATCATCCGCAAAGAGCAGCCCGAAGTCATCCTGTCGTACGACGAATCGCGTGGCTACGAGCATCCCGACCACATCAAGGTGTGGGAGTACGGCCTGCGGGCGTTCGAGGAGGCCGGCGACCCCGACAAGTACCCGGACGCGGGCGAGCCGTGGACTCCCCAGAAGCTCTACTTCTTCGCAACCTTCACCAAGAACCGTTTCCAGTTGCTCAATGACGCCGCGGTTGCGGAAGGACAGGAGCCTCCATACGCGGGCTGGCTCGAGAACTGGGACACATTCGGATTCGACGAGCCCGAGGTCACGACCCGGGTCGATGTCGGTGACTACATCGAGCTACGGACCAAGGCGCTCTTGGCCCACGCGACTCAGATCGATCCCGATAGCTTCTGGTTCGCGGTGCCGGATGACATGCACAAGAAGGTCTATCCGTGGGAGGACTACACGCTGATCAAGTCCCGGGTGGATTCAGACTCGCCCGAAGACGATCTCTTCGCTGGTCTCTAAAGTTCTTTGCGTCGCTCGAGAGCGACTTCAACGGCAGCCATGATCTCGTCACCCAGCAGCTCTTCGTGTTCCAGGAGCGCATCGCGGAGTGCTTCGACCAGGTCTCGGTTCTGCTCCAACATGTAGGTGACCTGATCTTTGTGTCGGCGGAGCATCTCGTCGACCTCACGCTTCGTGTCGTCGTTGCTCAGAACCTTGGCCACGATGTTCGGTGACGAGTGGGCACCGTTCTGTACGGCTTCGTAGCTGACGAGAGACGATCCCATGCCGAACGATCCGACCATCTGGGCGGCGATACTCGTTGCGGCAGCGAGGTCCGAAGAGGGGCCCGTTCCAGACTCGCCGAAGAAGATCTGCTCCGCACACATGCCCCCGAAAGCGATCTTGATCGTCGATTCGAGATCAGTCTTCGTCCGGGTGAAGCGCTCTTCCACATCGGAGTGAGCCAGCAGGCCAAGGGCTTCCCGCCGCTTGATGATCGAGAGGACCTCGAGCTTTCGCTTGCTTTCCGAGAGGTACGCGGCGACCGCGTGTCCGGCTTCGTGCGTGGCGATCAAGCGTCTTTCACGCTCGCTGTAGGTAACGGGGTTGGCGAGGCCGATCTCCTCAGACAGCCGCGCACGTTGTATGTCGCGCCATCCGAGTTTCTTGCGTCCGTCGCGGATCGCCCAAACGAGGGCTTCGTCGAGGATGTGCTCGAGCATCGCAGGGCTGTAGCCGAGCGTCATCGAGGCGAGTTCGTCGCGCAGCTCAGGACCGTCCATCTCGGGAGCGTGCTGGCGCTTGTCGAGGAAGTAACCGATCAGCTCTCGCCGGCCTTGTAGGCCAGGGAGATCGAAGTAGAGGGTGCGATCGAAGCGCCCGGGCCTCATCAAGGCCGGGTCGAGGGAGTCCGCTCGGTTGGTCGCTCCGATGATGAGGATGTTCGAGTACGGGGCCGGCTTCTTCTTCACCTGTCGCTTCTGGGGGAGGAAGAGGTTGACGACGTCGATCATCCGGTTCTTCATGCGGCCGGCGAACGCCGGAGTGTCGAACGACTGCAGCTGGATAAGGAGCTCGTTGACCATGCTCCCGGCATCGGAAGTTCCCATCCGCCAGCTCGTCATCCGAGACTGTTCATAGGGCGCTGCCTGTTGCATCCCCCCACGCGTGCCGCCAACGGCGTCGATCTCTTCGATGAAGCCGATCGCCCCGCCTTCCTTCCGGGCCGCCTTCTTGAGTTCCTTGAAGAACGATCGGATCTTGAACGCGGTCATACCGAAGAACATCGACTGGAACGCTGGAGCTGAGACGAAGAAGAAAGGAACCCCGGCCTCAGAAGACATCGCCTTCGCGAGGTGGGTCTTGCCGGTGCCGGGCTTGCCCTCGAAGAGGATCCCGCGTCGGGGGTTGCCTCCCAGGTCGTCGCGGAACTCCTTGTAGGTCAGGAAGATCTGCAGGGTCCGGGTGACTTCCTCGAGGACGACATCGACCCCGCGAACATCATCGAATCGAACCGCCAACTGATCGGGGCTGTAGCGAACGTGCGGTGATTTCCCCTGCGCGAGTGGCATCAGCATCATCAGGACGATCACGACGATGAGCATCAGGGGGAGCAGATAGATCATCGCGTCGGGGCCAAGATCGGGGAGTCCGAACCCGAGTGCACGGCCCTCGATCGCCCGCTTGATGAAGTAGCCGGCGATCGGCGCGATCAGGAGCCCCACCCAGCGAAGGCGCCGGAGTCGGTTCTTCTCCCGGATCTTGCTCACGCCCGCGCGGTGGTTCTCCGCGACGGCACGGAACGTATCGGTCTTGGGCGCGACCTCCGCTACGGCGGTCGGTTCGGTCCTCTTCAAGCCTGCTCCCTAGCCCTGCATCGGATAACGAAGGGGGTCAGGAATGCCTCGACCCCTATCTAAGAGGTCGGCTCGCCGGGGGGGCTACCTTTAACCGCAACCGCTCGATAGGCGAGAGGCCCCAGCAGGAACGGGGCTGCGACCGAGAATGCAAGGCCCCGTAACAGGCCCAGTCCTGCCCAGGCGGCTCGATCGTAGAGGGGCTCTGCGAGGATCCCGCCGATCCGGGAGGCGAGGAACCACAGCGCCCCCGCCCCGACGACGGCCGAGATAGTGAGGCCGGGATCAGCCAGCAACGCCCCCACCCGAGGGTGTCGGAGCCCGTAGGCGAGCCCGGCGGATACCTTCGGGAGCCTCGAGGCGGCCTCGTCCTGAGCAACCTTCAGCGCCGCCCCCAGGAGCAGCGGAAGCAGGGCGAGTTCGACGACGATAACGACCAGATCGAACCTCTCGGCCGTTTCGAAGCGGTCTTGATCGACCCCCAGGATCGCCTTATCCAGTTGCTCGATCTGAGCACCGGTCTCTCGCACCCGAGCGACGTCCTTGAACGCGTACGTGTTCACGAGGTTGAGGGGCACGACGATCGCGGCAACCATCAGGAAGAGGGTCGCGAGGTTGCGGAAGGTGAACCTAAGGCCACGATCGAACATCGCGGGAGTCTAAGGCGGGGACCCTGACTTATGGTGTCGCGTCGTGAGAGTCCTCTTATGGCACGGCTATCTCCTGCGGGGCTCAGGCTCCAACGTGTACGCAGCGAACACCGCCGCAGCGTGGCGATCGCAAGGCCACGACGTCCTGGTCCTGTGCCAGGAGCGTGCGACCGATGGCCTCCGATTCATCGACGAGGCGGGGAGTTTCTCTTCAGACAACGCCTCGATGGACATGCAGCCGACAGGGGTGCCCCCGGCGACGGGGCGCGTGCGGGTGTGTGCTCCGGATATCGGCGCCGTTCTCCCGGTCTATGTCTTCGACGAGTACGCGGGATTCACCGCCAAGCTGTTCACCGATCTCTCCGATCTCGAACTCGAGAACTACACCCAGAGGAACGTGGACGCGCTCGTCACGGCGATCAAGGGATTCGCACCCGATGTCATCATCACCGGCCACGAGGTCATGGGTCCGAGCATCGCTCGCCGAGCATGCGAGATGACCGGATCGAGATTCATCGCCAAGCTCCATGGGAGCGCGCTCGAGTACGCGGTCAAGAAGCAGGATCGATACCTCGAGCACGCCAGTTGGGGGCTCGGCGGCGCGCATCGGGTCGTGGGTGGGAGCGAGTACATGGTGACCGAGGCTTCCAGGGTGATCCCCGGTTGGCGTGAGCGGGCGGTCGTCGTTAACCCCGGTTGCGATGTGGAGCTGTTCATGCCGATCGAGCGGCCACCCGGTCCGCTGGTGATCGGTTTCGTGGGAAAGCTCATCGCATCCAAGGGCGTGCACAACCTGCTTGCGGCACTGACGTGCACTCGCACTCAAGAGCTCAAGGTCGTAGTGGTCGGATACGGCGGATTCGAGACCGAGTTGAGGGATCTATGGAGTGCCCTCGCCTTGGGGGATAGGGAGCGAGCGCTCGCCATCGCGGTTGCCGGGGATGGTGAGCCGCTCGATCACTTGGTGACGTTCCTCGAAGCCGCCTCCGACGATGACATCGCGGGAGCGCAGGAGATCGACCTCGAGTTCACAGGTCGGCTCGAACACGGTCCGCTGTCGAAGCTCCTTCCCACGTTCGATGTTCTCGTCGTCCCTTCGGTGCTGCCGGAAGCCTTCGGCATGGTTGCCGCGGAGGGGGCCGCGTCGGGCGTGCTTCCAATCGTCCCGGGCCACTCGGGCATCGGCGAGGTAGGAGCGGCGATCGAGGCCACGATCGGCCGGCCGGGCCTCGTCACCTTCGATCCCGGCGATCCGATCGTCGATCTAGCGCGGGCGATCGACAGGGTCCTAGGCCTGTCCCCCGGGGAGAAGTCGGCGGCCGAGGCGGCTGCCGTGGCCCTCGCCCACGAGAGATGGTCGTGGTTCCATGTGGCCGACTCGCTCCTTGCCGCAGCCCAAGGCTAGAGTCTCTGGGTGCCATTCAGTACGGAGGGAACCGAGAACCAGATGCGCTGGGATCGCTCATCCAAGGGAGCGATCGAGGTGTGGTTCGCGACCGTCAACCACGCGGAGACGGGGGCCGGGATATGGATCCGGTACACGATCACATCACCAACCTCGGGCGAGCCCTACTGCGAGCTGTGGGCGACCCGGTTCGATCCCCACGGGAAGAACACGCTCGGAGTACGGAACCGGTTCGCGATCGACCGGCTGGCAGCGACGGGTCGCGACGACGGCGCGATCGTCCGGATCGGAGATGCGTGGATGTCGGAGACGCATCTCGACGGCGAAGTCACGGACGAACATCACCGGATCGCGTGGTCCTTAGACATAGAGCCCGCGGAGCGAACCTTCAGACATCTCCCGGCCGCTCGTTTCTCGTCGGGCGGAGAGGCGTTACTCAACGCTGTGCTCTCCGAACCTCTCGGTGCCGTTCCGAGGAGAGGTCACGGTCGATGACGAGCGGCTCACCTTCACCGGAGAGGACGGATGTCAAACCCACCGCTGGGGACGGGGGCAGGCACCGGCATGGACGTGGGCGCATTGCTCCAACTTCGAACAAGGAGAGCGCGCGGTGTTCGAAGCGGTCGCGGCCAGTTCCTCTATCGGGCCGCTGCCGATCCCCTCGGTCTCCTTCATCTATCTCTCGTACGGGGGCGAGGACATCTCGTTCGGCGATCTGAGATGGGCGCTGCGGGCGCGGAGCACCTACGAGCTGCCGTCGTGGGCATTCAGCGCGCGCAATGCGAAGTGGAAGGTTGTCGGAGCAGCGCGCGCTTCTGTCGACAGGTTCATCCAGGCCCGCTACGACGATCCCGACGGCGTCCCCCACTTCTGCGCGAACACAGAGGTAGCGGACCTCGCGCTCGAGCTATATGGGTTGAGATCGGGGAGGTGGCGCCACGTGCAGTCGCTGTCCTCGCTGAAGGGCGCTCATCTCGAGTTCGGTCGTAAGGAACCGTTCACCGAGCTGCCCGTCTCACTCTAGAGATCGTCGGGTTGCACCTTCCGCTGCTTCTTCTTCTCACTGTGGTGCTTCTTGTTCGAGATCCGTCGTTCGGTCGCGGAGCGGCTCGGTTTCGTGGGCCGACGCGAGCGTGGTTCCTTGAGGGCGCGTGCGACGGTGCGCGCTAGTCGCTCGTTGACATCCTGGCGGTTCCGCATCTGTGAGCGGTAGCGATCGCTCGACATGGTCAGCTCTCCTGCTGTGTCGATCCGACTTGCGAGTTTCGTGAGCAGGCGGGCTCTCTGTCCTTCCGAGAGGACACGTGACCGTTCGACGTTCCAGCTGAGATCGACGCGGGTGGCCGTCTTGTTGGCGTGCTGGCCCCCCGGACCCCCGGAGGTCGAGAACTTCATGGTTAGTTCGTCGGCGGGGATCACGAGCGATCGGTCGACCTTGAGCCCGCCTTTCATGGCTGGAGCTGCTCTGCGAGTCGCTCGGGGTCGTTGGTAGGCAGATCGCAGACACCCCTGTGACAGACGAACGCGGTGGCCCTGCCGGTCGCGGAACGCTCGCGGAGCAGGGGGATACGGTCCTGCATCTCGGTGCCGTCGGCAACCGATACCAGGACCATGTTGGGACGGTAGCGCGCTCTCACCACATCGAGAAGGGTGTCACGATCGGGTCCGACGAGGACGACCTCATCCGCGTTCGAGGACCAGAGATCCAGGGCCCCGAGTACTGCGCCGAACCCAGTGGGGGAGCGTCCCGCGGCATCGGCGAGGAACGCAACCGCACCAAGCGCGGCCTCCTCGTAACTCTTCTCACCGGTGAGGAGGGTCATCTTCTGAAGCGCCATCGCCAGCACCGAGTTGGCGGCCGGGATCGCGTTGTCTACGAACTCCCGGGGCCTCGTGATCAAGGTCTCGGCGTCTTGTCCGGTGGTGAAGAAGGCCCCGTCATCGGCAGAGAACAGCCGCAGCGATTCGTCTGCGGCCCACTGGGCCTCGTCGAACCACCTGCCATCCCCTGTCGTGTCGAAGAGCGTCAGGCACGCCTCGAGTGTGTAGGCGTAATCCTCTGCGTAGCCCAGGTGCTTGACCACCCCACGGCGGTACGCGCGCATGAGCCGGCCATCGACGCGCAGGTTCTGAAGCACGAAATCCATCGCTTCTCCTGCGGCGACGATCCACTCGGGTTCCCCTAGGGCGGCGCCAGCTTCAGCGAGGGCCGATGCGGCTAGCCCGTTCCATCCGGTAAGTACCTTGTCGTCGGTGCCCGGTCGCGTCCTCGTGGCGCGGAACTCAAGGAGTCGGTCGCGGACCCGATCCCGCTGAACGGCTTCGATCTCACCCGCGTGGATCGGGATGTTCTTCCCCTCGAAGTTCCCACTCTCAGAGAACCCGTACGCCGCGACCGCGGCATCGAAGTCGTCCCCGGTCGCAGCGCGCACCTCGTCGAGGGTAAAGACGTAGAACTTCCCCTCTTCTCCCTCGGAGTCTGCATCGAGCGACGACCAGAAACCACCGGCCGGATCGCGCATCTCGGACAGTAGCCATCCGGCAGTCATCCGAGCGACCTCGGCGTGCCGTTCGGACGCGCGTCTCCTGCCATGAGCGCGCGTAGGTGCGCAGCAGCTGAGCGTTGTCGTAGAGCATCTTCTCGAAATGAGGAACGAGCCAGAACCCGTCGACCGAGTATCGAGCGAAACCACCGGCAAGCTGATCGAACATGCCACCGGCTGCCATCGCATCGAGCGTCTTTCGGGCCATCAGCGCCAGCGTTGTCGTGATCTTCCTGCGCCATGCGAAGTAGGTAGTCGACCACCATCGCTTGAGGGAACTTCGGCGCGCTTCCGAAGCCCCCATAGTCGCGATCGAAGCTGTTCTCCAGCGACGAGAGTGCTGCCTCGAAGACGCCCGGATCGAACTCATCGCTGCGCGCCGAGATCGTCTGTTCCTGGATGTGTTCGGTCAGGGCTCGACCCTGTCCCGCCAGTTCGTCCCTGCGGTCTGTCCATGCGTCAGAGATCGCCGTTAGGACTCTCTTGAAGGAGGGCATCCCGTGGCGCTCTTCGTTCGGATAGTAGGTACCGCCGAAGAATGGTTCCCCGTCGGGGGTGAGGAACATCGTCATCGGCCACCCACCCCGCCCGGTCAAAGCCTGGACGGCATCCATGTAGATGGCATCGATGTCCGGCCTTTCCTCGCGATCTACCTTGATCGAGATGAAGCGCTCGTTCATCAGAGCGGCGGTTTCGACGTCCTCGAAGGATTCGTGCTCCATGACATGACACCAATGGCATGCGGCGTAGCCGACCGAGAGAAGGATGGGTTTGTCCGTTGCTCGAGCGGCCTCGAACGCCTCATCGCCCCACGGATACCACTCGACGGGGTTGTCCTTGTGTTGGAGAAGGTAGGGACTCGCTTCGTCCGCGAGGCGGTTGACCATCCTTCATGGATAACAGGCCCGGGATAACCTGCCCGCCATGGCGTGGATGGCGTACCTGCTGCTTCCGATCACCGGGCTCGTTGCCTACCTCAAGGGGGCGACGGCACGGGTACGTTTCCATGGCCTCCAGGCGATCGTTTACGGGTTCGTCTGGCCGGCCTCCTCGATCCTCGTGGCCTACCTGTCGGGTGCGGGAGCGCGCGTGGTCTTTTCCCTCGGAGGGGTGGTGTGGTTGGGGCTCATGGTCGCGACCTCGATCGGGCGCGACCCGAAGCTCCCGGTCGTTGCGGGTTTCCTTGACCGGGTGGCGCAGGAGTCGCCGGGCGGATAGTCCTAAGCAGGACGCTGCGTGAAGCACATCCGGCACGAGGACATAGTTGAACCGTTGACGGCCCCACACGCCGGGCACTTCCAGAAACCTGGATCGTCCGCGGTCTGCTCGGTAACGGCCGTCGCGATCGCAGGCTCAGCTCCTACGGCTGCTTGCGGCTGAGTCTCTCCCGCGGCTGGAGCGGCAACCCACTGCCCGCTCCTCTCTTCGTAGACCAGTAGCTCGTCGCCGCGGCGGAACCACCACCGGCCGTCGCGTTCGTACGGCTGTTCCTGCGGCGCGGCGGCGGCCGCCGGAGTTGCTTGAGCTTGAGCCTCTGCCTGCGCGCGTCGTGACTCTTCTTGCTGCTGGGCAAGCCTGGCTCGTTCCTGCGCGGCGCGCTCTTCGGCCTCGCGGCGCAGATCTGCTTCGGCCTGGGCGCGCTCAGCATCGGTCGCAGAGAGAAGGTCATCGGGAGTCCGAGCGGTGACCTCGAGGGAAGCCACAGGTCGTTGCTTGAGCGCTTTCTTGATCCCGCTGAGACTGAGCAGGGTGATGAGGCCCACCAGGGTGATGACCCCGAGAAGTACCAGAGCGACGAATTGGAACGTTTCGGTATCGATGGTTGGCATCTATCCCCCTAGGCGGTGCGGTTGTTGTCCTGCCACATCTTCCCCCGAGAAACCCTCGGGCGCGCAACCGCCGCCCATCCTAGGGCGGCGGTTGGAAGAACCTAGACAGCAGGCGGTGCGGTGGCCGGGCCACCCGCCGTTTCGCCCTGCATGTGCATGTAGCCGCCGTACGCGATCACGGCTCCGACGATCGGCGAGAGCAGCATGAAGAGCCCTCGGCTGACTTCAACGCCGAGAGACCCGACCCCGCCGTCATCGATGCCGACAAGGACAGCCAGCAGCAGGAACAGCGTGATCGCCGCCCCGAGGCCCGTGTAAGCACGGCCCCAGGTCACAGGCATATTCACGCTCGTCCCGCTTGCCTTGAGTCCCACGAGTACGACAACAACGATGGCCAGGATCAGTGCCAGTTTCAGAAGCGCCGACATCCCTGAGTCCCAGGCGTTGAATCGGATCGTTGCGAAGCCTTTCACCTCGACCTTCGCCCACAGGCTGAAGAACGACATGATCAGCAGGAGCACAGAGGCACCCCCTGCCATCTGCTCGCCCTTGGACAGCTTGTCCAACTTCCCACCTCCTGGGGTCCCCGCCTCATCGCCTGAGCGACGAGGGCTAACGAAGACCTGTGCTTGAACTGTATGCAATCCCCTCGCTCGCTTCCAGGTTTCTTTCAACTCCGTCCAGGGTCTGGAGCGCTCGATACAATCTCCTCGGGGTGTGGAGCCCCGGACCCGACTACTCGATGTGGAAGGACGGTGGCCCCTGTGGCCGTGATCAAGACGATCGATCTCGTCGGTGTGTCTACAGAGTCCTGGAGGGACGCTGCTGGACAGGCTCTGAAAGAGGCATCCAAGACGATCCGCGGCATCACCGGCATGGAGATCCTCGACACCTCGTGCAATGTCTCCGATGGGGAGATCAGCGAATACCTCACCCACGTTCGGATCAAGTTCCGGATCGAGCGCTAGAGCTCATGTCCGGGATAGCGCTCGTCGGCATCCAGTGGGGGGATGAAGGCAAGGGAAAGATCACCGACCGTCTATGCGAGAAGGTCGATGTCGTCGTTCGTTATCAAGGCGGCAACAACGCGGGACACACGGTCGTGGTTGGTGACGAGCGTTACGCGTTGCATCTGCTGCCGACCGGGATCCTCTACGAGCACTGCACCCCGGTCATCGGGCCCGGCGTGGTGGTCAACCCCAGCGTTCTCATCGAAGAGATGGACGCGCTGTCAGAGCGAGGGATCTCGACCGACCGGCTCCGACTCTCCGGTAACTCGCATCTGATCATGCCGTACCACCTCGAACTGGACATGGTCACGGAACGAAGGCTGGGCAAGAACCGGCTGGGCACCACGAAGCGTGGCATCGGACCCGCGTACGCGGACAAGGCCGCGCGGATCGGACTGCGTTCTCAAGACCTCCTCGACCCCAAGATCTTCTCGAAGAAGCTCGAGGTGGCCCTCAAGGAGAAGAACCTGCTGCTGACGAGGGTCTACGGGCGACTTCCACTCGATCACAAGGAGATCGTCGAGCAGTACCTCGCGTACGGAGAGCGTCTCGGTCCACACATCGTCGACACCACGAGTCTGATCCAGGGGAAGTTGGATGAGGGCGGGGAGGTCCTCTTCGAGGGCGCTCAGGCCACGATGCTCGACCTGGACCATGGCACCTATCCGTTCGTGACCTCGTCCAATCCGATCGCGGGCGGCGCGTGCGCGGGGGCCGGAGTTGGGCCACGCGACATCCAGCGCATCATCGGGATCTCGAAGGCCTACTGCACCAGGGTCGGTTCGGGTCCGTTCCCGTCCGAAGCGGACCCTGTCGATGCCGAGGTCCTCGTGGAGGTCGGCGGCGAGTACGGAACGACAACCGGACGTAAGCGTCGGTGTGGATGGTTCGATGCGGTGGCCGCGCGGTACGCGGCGCGTCTCAACACCCTTACGGAGTTGGTTATCACCAAGCTCGACGTTCTGTCCGCGTTCGAGACGATCAAGGTCTGCGTCGCTTACGAGTTCGAGGGCGAGAGATACGAGGACTTCCCTCCGAACCAGACGATCTTCAACAAGTGCCGCCCGGTTTACGAGGAGTTTCCGGGATGGTCCGAGGACATCACAGGCGCCCGCACCCTCGACGACCTGCCCAAGGAGGCGCGCGGGTTGCTCGAGGCGATAGAGACCATGGTCTCCACCCCAGTGTCGTGGGCTTCGGTCGGCCCGGAGCGCGATCAGACCGTCAGGGTCAGGGACACCGACTAGATGGCGATCGGGACGTGAAGGTCCTCCTTCTAGGGAGCGGGGGCCGCGAGAACGCCCTTGGTTGGGGACTGTCGCGCTCTGCCAGCGTCAAGGAACTTTTCGTGATGCCCGGTAATGCTGGGCTGACCGGTATCGCCACCGTTCTCGATGGGGACCCTGAGGATCCGGATCAGGTCGCTCGTCGGGCGAAAGAGGTCGATGCCGACCTCGTCGTGATCGGCCCCGAGGGGCCCCTGGTGGCTGGGGTCGGGGACGCGTTGCGGGATCAAGGGCGAGCGGTGTTCGGTCCGTCGCGCGCTGCCGCCCGCATCGAGGGCTCGAAGACGCATGCCAAGCACCTGATGCGCGCTGCGGGGATCCCGACTGGAGCCGCGGAGTCGTTCGACGATCTCGATACGGCGGTCGCGTACATCGACTCGCATGATGCCCCGTACGTGATCAAGGCCGACGGGCTCGCCGCTGGGAAAGGCGTCGTGGTGACGGACGACCGCGAGCACGCAGTGCTCGCCCTGAAGGAAAGTTTGGTGGATAGGACGTTCGGCGATGCCGGAGCGACGGTACTTATCGAGGAGTTCCTCGACGGTCCGGAACTCTCCCTGATCGCGTTCACCGACGGCCGCGATGTCGTCGCGTGCGAGCCAGCACAGGATTACAAGCGCGCCTATGACTCCGACCTCGGTCCCAATACGGGGGGGATGGGGTCCTACAGCCCGGTGCCAGAGTGTTCGGAGGACCTCGCCCACAAGATCGGCCACGACGTGATCGAACCGATGGTTAAGGAGCATGGCGGCGCGAGGGGAGCCGTTCGTCGGTGCGATCTATGCAGGTCTGGCACTAACTTCGAGGGGACCGCGCGTCATCGAGTTCAACGCGCGGTTCGGCGATCCCGAGACCCAGGCGCTCATCCCTCGTCTCGAGTCAGACCTAGCCGAGATCTGTATGGCGTGTGCTACGGGTGACCTCGGCGGGACGAAGCTCAGATGGTCCGATGAGGTGTGCGTGTCCGTCGTTGCGTCATCGGGTGGGTATCCAGGCTCGTATCGCACCGGCTTGCCGATCGAGGGTTTGGACAGAGCAGCGCGACATCCCCGGGTCAACGTTTTCCACGCGGGCACCGCCCTGAACGACGGGGTCGTGGTCACCGCGGGGGGTCGTGTCCTGGCCGTTAGCGCAACGGGTGCAACATTCGGTGTGGCACGAGAGCGCGCCGTACGCGGCGATGGGCGACATCCACTTCGACGGCAAGCACATCCGTTCGGACATCGCCGAACGTGCCGAACGTGCCGAGTCGCCCGAGGCGGGCGCATGAGCGCGTTGGTCGGGATCATCATGGGGTCCAAGTCCGACTGGCCCACGATGGAGAACACAGCGAAGGTCCTCGATGCGCTCGGGATCCCCTATGAGGTCCAGATCGTCTCTGCGCATCGCACGCCCGATCTTCTGTTCGAGTACGCGGAGCAGGCCGAAGCGAAGGGTCTCGAGGTGATCGTCGCGGGGGCCGGGGGTGCCGCCCATCTGCCGGGGATGACCGCCGCGAAGACCTCGTTGCCCGTCTTGGGCGTACCGATCGAGTCCAAGGCGCTGAAGGGCGTCGATTCGCTCCTTTCGATCGCCCAGATGCCCGGAGGGGTGCCCGTTGGAACCCTCGCGATCGGTGTCGCCGGAGCGGTGAACGCGGGGCACCTAGCAGCCCGCATCGTCGCCCGCTCTCATCCCGAGTACCGCGACCGAGTGAACGAACACATCGAGACCCAGACCCAAAGCGTGCTCGATAACCCAGATCCCAGGGGATAGAGGGATCAGGCTGTGACCACCGTCGGTGTGCTGGGAGCCGGGCAACTTGGACGGATGCTTGCTCTGGCCGGATATCCACTCGGACTGTCGGTGAAGGCACTCGATCCCTCGGACGACCCGCCGACCGCGCCGCTGGCCGAGGTCATCACCGCGCCATTCGATGACAACGAGGCCCTCGACCGGTTCTCGACCGGGTGCGACGTTGTCACCTACGAGTTCGAACAGGTACCGGCGAGTTCTGCCCGCCGGGTCGCCTCCACGGTGCCGGTCCATCCATCACCCGACATCCTCGAGATCGCTCAAGACCGTCTCGCAGAGAAAGAGATGTTCGGTGGGCTCGAGATCCCCACCCCGAGGTTCGTTCGGGTCGATGCTGAGCACACGCTCGAGGACGCCGTGAGGATCGTAGGAACACCCGCCATCCTCAAAACGCGAGGTGGGGGATACGACGGCAAGGGTCAGGTAGTCGTCGCGACCCCTCGTGCGGACGCGTGGGACGACCTAGGAAGGGTCGATTGCATCCTTGAGGAACGGATCGACTTCGATCGAGAGCTGTCCATGATCGCGGCGCGCACTTCGAGTGGCGAGATCGCCTACTACCCACCCACCGAGAACCGGCATGCCGACGGCATCCTCCGAACCTCGATCGCCCCAGCTCCGTCGCTCACTCAAGACCTCGTAGACCAAGCCGAGAGCCACGTCCGTCGGATCCTCGAAGGCTTCGACTATCAGGGGGTTCTGGCGATCGAACTCTTCGAGAAGGACGGGATCCTGTACGGGAACGAGATCGCGCCACGCGTGCACAACTCGGGTCACTGGACCATCGATGGTGCCGAGACGTCCCAGTTCGAGAATCATCTGCGCGGCATCCTCGGACTACCTCTCGGCGATCCGTCGGTGCGGGGATACGCCGCCATGGTCAACCTGATCGGAGAGGTTCCCCCCACCGATGAGCTACTGGCGGCCGGAGGACACGTTCACCTGTACGGGAAGTCGCCGCGGCCTAACAGGAAGCTCGGGCACGTGAACGTCACGGCAGGATCTCCCGAGGAGCTCAAGGAGCGGATGGACATGATCGAGAAGATCGTTCAGGCGAGCTAGTTCGTTCGGACGAGCTGGTTCGTTCAGACGAGATCGTAGGTCCGCCACGAGGTATCGAGGGTGTGCTCGACGTCCGCGTCCAGGTCCCCGTACTCCCCTTCAGCCCACGCCCGTGTTCGCTCGGTTGCTGCTCGCAAGGTGTCCTCGTCGGCAGCCCAGGTCCACGACCATTGACCCGAAGCGAAGCTCTCAAGCAACTCCGAGTAGTTGAGTGTGCGTCGGTCGGTGATGACCTCGAGAACCCTGACGGTGGCCCCGTGCGAGGCGAACGCCCCATCGACCTCTTCAGCAGAATTCGCTCCTGGGAAGCGGCTCGATATGCCAGCTTCCGAGGCGAGGCGTTCCTGCAAGGCGTTCCAGCCGGAGTGGCCCCAGTTGCCGACCTCGGCAACGATCCTGGCCCCGGGGCGCATCACGCGGACGAGTTCGGCGACCGCGTCCAGCCAGTTCGGGATCAGATGAAAGACGTGACAAGCGATCCCGGAATCGAACGCGCCGTCGCTCCACGGGAGCAGGGTCGCATCACCGATAGCGAGGGGCAGAGATGGGTCTTTGTCCGCGAGGACGTCGAGCATCGGACGGGAGAGGTCGATGCCGGTCACAGGGATCCCGGCGGCATGTAAGGGGACCCCGATCCGGCCCGTCCCGATCCCGATCTCCAGGGTCCTGGTCCTGCCATCGAGCTCTCTAGAGAGCAGAGCGGTCAGTGCTCGCTGGGCGTCCTCGCCCAGTGCTCTGGTCTTGTCGTAATAGGCAGCTGCTCGATCGAAGGACACGGAACCACTCATGTCTACAAAGTACGATGCGGGCGTGATCCCCAGGTATAGCCGTGAAGAGATGGCGGCGATCTTCTCGGAGCGGGCGAAGTTCTCTCGATGGCTTGAGGTTGAGATCCTTGCCGTCGAGGCCCGTGTCCGCCTCGAGGAGGTGCCCGTCGAGGACCTTTCCGAGATCAAGGAGAGGGCCGCGTTCGACGTCGCCCGGATCGATGAGATCGAGGCCGTTCGCCATCACGATGTCGTCGCGTTCGTCGAGAACGTCCGCGAGAACGTAGGTGCAGCGGGACGCCACATCCATTACGGGATGACCTCCTCCGATGTGGTCGATACCGCGAACGCCGTGGCGCTCCGAGACGCTGGCGATCTGCTGGTCGAAGGGATCGGACGCCTAACCGAGACCGTCCGCAAGAAGGCGTTGGAACACAAGGAAACGCTGATGGCGGGGCGCACGCACGGCGTCCACGCGGAGCCCACGACGTTCGGCCTCAAACTCGCCGGGTGGACGTTCGAGCTGGACCGCGATCGCGACAGGATGCGTCGAGCGCGCGATCAGGTTGCGTTCGGGAAGTTGTCGGGCGCGGTTGGTACCTACTCCCAACTGCATCCCGAAGTCGAATCGTTCGTTTGCGAACGTCTCGGTCTCGGGGTCGAACCGTCAGCAACCCAAGTGATCCCCCGCGACAGGCATGCCGAGTTCCTCGGAGTTATCGCACTCGTCGGTGCCTCGCTCGAACGCTTCGCACAAGAGATACGTCACCTTCAACGAACCGAGGTCCGTGAGGTACAGGAACCCTTCGCCGAGGGGCAGAAGGGCTCGTCGGCGATGCCGCACAAGAAGAATCCGGTCGTATGCGAGCGCATCTGCGGACTAGCTCGATTGCTGCGCGCGTATGCAACCACCGGATACGAGAACGTTGCGTTGTGGCACGAGCGCGACATCTCACATTCGTCGGTCGAACGGGTGACGTTTGCCGACGCCTGCGCTCTTCTCGATTACATGCTCGAGAAGATGCGGTGGGTGATCGAGGGTCTGGTGGTAGATGCGGATCGCATGCAAGCCAACCTCGACGCTTCGATGGGACTCGTCCATTCCCAGAGTGTTCTCACCGCATTGCTGTCCAAGGGAACACTTCAGCGCGAGGAGGCATATGCCCTCGTCCAGCGCAACGCGATGACGGCCTGGGACACCCAAGCTCAACTGAGTGACCTTCTTAAGGCGGACAAGGACGTGCTTGAGCACCTAGATGGAGCTGAGATCGACGCCTGCTTCCGCCCTGACCGCTATCTTGGGAACCTGGATACCGTCTTCCGGCGTCTGGAGGAGCTGTAGTGGGGAACACCCGTCACCTTGCTTCGGGCAAGGTGCGCGAGATCTTCTCCTCTGGAGATGACCTGGTTCTGGTGGCTACCGACCGCATCAGTGCGTACGACTGCATCCTCGGACAACCGATCCCCGACAAGGGGAAGGTACTCACCGGACTCTCACATCACTGGTTCACCGCGACGACTCACGTCTGCCCCAACCACATGTTGTCGGTGCGGAGTTCTGACATCCCCGACGTTGGGATGGATGACCTCGCGGGGCGCTCGATGCTGTGCCGTCGCGCCGAGCCGTTCGCGGTTGAGTTCGTCGTGCGCGGCTACCTGTCCGGGTCGGGCTGGCGCGACTACAGATCGTCGGGAGCGATCTGCGGTCACGTGCTGCCAGACGGACTCGAGGAGTCCGCTCCGCTGCCCGAACCGATCGTTACCCCTGCGACGAAGGCCACCTCGGGTCACGACGAGAACATCACCGAGGCCGAGGCCGCCGAGATCGTTGGCGAGCACTACGAAACAGCACGCTCCTACGCGCTTGGGTTGTACCGCTTCGCTTCCAACCAAGCCCGCGATCGAGGTGTAGTGATCGCAGACACGAAGTTCGAGTTCGGGCTCGCCGACGATGAGGTGGTCCTGATCGACGAGGCGCTCACTCCAGACTCGAGCCGTTTCTGGCCCGCAGCCGAGTACGAGCCGGGTGGCCCGCAACCATCTTTCGACAAGCAGTTCGTCAGGGACTGGCTTGATTCGACGGGCTGGGATCACTCACCGCCCCCTCCCGAACTTCCTGCTGAGGTCGTTTCCGCGACCAGCATCCGTTACATCGAGGCGTACGAGCGCATCACCGAGAGCAACTTCGACAACTGGCGAGAGGTTGTTTCGGGATGACAGCGCGCACGGCGAGCGCGGATCCAACCCGGCTCGGCTCGACCCTGAGATCGATCCTTCTCCGTCCCGAGGATGGTTTCGCCGGTGCGATCGAGATCGCCAACGAGCGAGCCCGTGATGACGCGACCCCCGATGAGGGGTATGCGCCGACCGTACTGACCGCTCTTGGGGGCGCATCGCTGATGGCGACGTGGCTGAAGGTTGGCGGCATGCTTGATCGACGCCAGGTGCCCGCAGAGGATTTCTCGTGGCTGAATCTGGGACTCGCTCTCGCCCTTGGCTCGATCCTCGCCCTGATCGCGTTATTCCTCTGGGGCCGAGTAGGACCCATCACCTATGGCGCGATGCACGCTCGAGCGTCCCGCAGGGATCTCCGGATCGTGTGGGGGGCGGCATGGTTCCCGCAAGTGCTGGGAGGCTTCATCCTGTTGCCCCTCGATCTTCTGATCGTGGGGCCGGGCTCGTTCACCACCGATAGCCTCGGAGATTCACTGTCGACCGCGTGGGCGGCCTTCTCGATAGCGATCGCCCTAGCACTCGTGTTCTGGTCCCTCTATCTGTTCGTGAAAGGAACCGAAGTGGCTGCAGATGTTCGGGTCGGCCGCTCGACCGTCGGGGTGGCTGTCGGAGGTCTCTGCCTGGCCGCGCTGGTGGCGGCGTTCATCGCGGGTGCGCTCGCACTGTCGGAGACACTGTCATGAGGTACACCGCCGAGATCTCGGTGATGTTGAAGGACGGCATCTCCGATCCTCAGGGCCAGACCATCGAGCGGGCACTTCCGGCTCTTGGTTACGAAGGTGTCGGAGAGGTGCGGGTCGGCAAGCGCATCACGCTGGAGCTCGATGCGGATGATCTAGACGACGCTCGGAAGCGCGTCGAAGACATGTGCGACCGTCTGCTTGCCAACACGGTTATCGAAGCATTCGAGGTAACGGTGACATGAGCGCCCGCGTTGGTGTCGTCCTGTTTCCTGGTTCGAATTGCGAACGGGATTGCGTTCGAGCGTTCAGGGATCTAGGTGCCGAAGTGCAGATGATCTGGCACGCCGATAAGGACCTCCCGGCCGTCGATCTTGTTGTCCTTCCCGGAGGGTTCGCTCACGGCGACTACCTGAGAACGGGTGCTATCGCCAGGTTCTCGCCGGTCATGCCGGCGGTTGAAGAGCATGCGGCAACCGGCGGACTCGTTCTAGGGATCTGCAACGGATTCCAGATCCTCTGCGAAGCGGGACTGCTTCCTGGCGCGCTGCGCAAGAACGCTGGCTTGAAGTTCATCTGCGACTGGACCGAGCTTCGGGTGGACGTGAATGATTCACCGTTCACCCGGCGTGCTCAGAAGGGCCAGATCCTTCGGATCCCGATCAATCACTTCGAGGGCAACTGGTACGTGGATGATTCGACCAGAGAGAGGATGATCGAGCGCGATCAGATCGTTCTCCGCTATGCCGCCAACCCGAACGGCTCGCTCGAAGACGCGGCCGGTATCTGCAACGAGGCAGGCAACGTCTTCGGTCTGATGCCACACCCGGAGCGCGCGTGTGAAACGTTGTTGGGGTCGGCCGATGGTGCAGTGATCCTCGGCAGCATCCTCGATCACATCGCTGAAGGGACCCGGGTTTCGGCGTGAGTTCACTTCACCGCGACCTCGGTCTCACCGACGAGGAGTTCGATCAGATAGTCGAGCGTCTCGGGCGCGAACCCTCGTACACGGAACTCGCGATGTTCTCGGTCATGTGGAGCGAGCATTGCTCGTACAAGTCGAGCCGGAACCATCTGAAGAACCTCCCGACTGAGGGTGAACGCATCCTCGTTGGTCCCGGCGAGGGGGCCGGGATCATCGAAGTCGCTCCCGGGGTGGCGGTCGCGTGGAAGATCGAGTCGCACAACCACCCGTCTTTCGTGGAGCCGTTCAACGGCGCGGCCACGGGCATCGGCGGGATCGTGAGGGACATCCTCTCGATGGGGGCTCGACCGATCGCACTCCTAGATTCTCTGAGGTTCGGCCCCCCCGACGATCCACACACCCGCTGGTTGATCGACGGGGTCGTCCACGGGATCTCGTCGTACGGCAACTCGATCGGGGTGCCAACGGTCGGCGGAGAGATCGTGTTCGAGGACTGCTACGCAGAGAACCCACTCGTGAACGTGGCCTGCCTCGGGATCGTCGAGGACCACCTCATGCACGGACGAGGAGAGGGACCCGGGAACGCGGCGGTCCTGTTCGGCTCGGCGACGGGTCGCGATGGGATCGGTGGCGCGAGCGTGCTCGCCTCCGCAGAGTTCGATGAGGACTCGCTCGATAAACGCCCGTCCGTTCAGGTTGGCGACCCGTTCACCGAGAAGCTCCTGATCGAGGCATCGCTCGAGCTGATCCGCGAGGGCCTGGTCGTTGGGTTCCAGGACCTCGGCGCGGGTGGGATCTCGTGTCCGACATGCGAGATGACCTCCAAGGCAACGACGGGGATCGATGTCGATCTGGGTCAGGTGCACCTCCGCGAACCTGGCATGGAGCCCTTCGAGGTGATGATCTCCGAGTCGCAAGAACGGATGCTCGCGGTGGTCGAACCTCATCGCGTCGAGGCTGTCCTCGCGGTCTGTTCCAAGTGGGAACTCGAAGCGAGGGTGATCGGCACCATCACCAACACCGGCAACGTCACCATCAGCTCGGCGGGTGAGGTCGTCGCCGATGTTCCTGCCGATGCACTTGCCGAGGAAGGACCCGCGTACGACCGGCACCACGAGCGCCCTGGATGGCTCGACGAACTCCAGAGTTCTGATGACGGGGCCGGCGCGCCACGCCGATCTTCGTGAGGCGGTCGTGGCCGTGTTGGGTTCACCGGGCACCGCGTCCAAACGGTGGGCGTGGTCGCAGTACGACCACATGATCTTCCTCGGCACGGTCCAAGGCCCCGGCTCCGACGCCGCGGTGATCCGCCTCCCTGATCGAGATGAAGCGGTGGCGATCACGACCGACGGGAACTCCCGTTACTGCTATCTCGATCCCTACGAGGGAGCGCGCCTGGCGGTCGCTGAGGCAGCTCGCAACGTCGCCTGTACGGGGGCCCGTCCCGCTGCGGTCACGAACTGCCTGAACTTCGGCAATCCGGAGAAGCCAGATGTGATGTGGCAGTTCGTCGAAGCGGTGCGCGGGATCGGAGATGCATGTAGATCCCTCGGCACGCCGGTGACCGGTGGGAACGTGTCGTTCTACAACGAGACCAACGGGCGGGCCATCTATCCCACGCCCGTGATCGGGATGTTGGGGATCCTCGACGATGCATCGAGGGCTATCCCCAAAGGATTCGCGTGGGCGGGCGATGACATCGTCTTGCTGGGCGCAACCGATCCGGGGGACTTCGGCGGCAGCGAGTATTCGAAGGTCGTCCACTCGGTCGTAGGCGGGAAGCCTCCTCGGCTCGATATCGAGCGCGAGGCGGCCCTCATCGAGACGCTCCTTTCTTCGGCGGCTCTTCTGTCATCCGCGCACGATCCCGCGGATGGTGGACTAGCGGTCGCGCTGCTCGAATCGGCGCTCGCTGGCGATATCGGGGCCTCCGTGGATCTCGACCCTGCCCTCGAAGCGCATCGCTTGCTCTTCTCCGAGTCGCCGTCTCGGGCCGTGGTGTCCTGTTCCCCAGTCGATAGCGACCGCCTGATCGAGGGAGCGCGCGCTCGTGGGATCGAAGCAGTGGTGATCGGAACGACGGGTGGCGACCGAGATCGAGTTCGGTTCGGTGAAGCTCTCTCTCGAGGAGGCTCGGTCCGTTCACGAAGGCGGGTTCGCTCGTCATATGTCGGCTACGATGCCCTGATGGGCGGCGAGGCACGGGACGCATGCGGCGTCGTCGGGATATATGCCCCGGGCGAGGATGTTTCGCGGCTCACCTACTACGCGCTGTACGCGCTCCAGCACCGGGGGCAAGAGTCCGCCGGTATCGCGATCTCGGATGGCGAAGCGCTCGTCGTTTACAAAGATCTCGGACTCGTCTCTCAGGTGTTCGATGAGACGGTGCTCAAGAGCCTCCGGGGATCTCTAGCGATCGGCCACGTGAGGTATTCGACCACCGGTTCGAGTTCGTGGGAGAACGCGCAGCCGACCTACAAGACCGGACCTTCTGGTGAGATAGCTCTCGCCCACAACGGGAACCTCGTCAACTCCGTCGACCTGAAGCGGATGCTCGATGAAGCGGGCGGCGACCCTTCGCCGCGGAGCCAGCATCGTTCGACCTCCGACACCGACCTCGTTGCGGCGAGTATCGCGCGGGTTGCCGAAGCAGATATGAGCGCGGCCATCCTCCGCGTGCTTCCCAAACTGTCGGGTGCTTACTCGTTCACGATGACCGACGGGCAGAAGGTGTTCGGAGCGCGCGATCCGCAAGGGTTCCGTCCTTTGGCTATCGGGCGGCTCGGTGATCGCGGATGGGTGCTCGCGTCGGAAACCTGTGCCCTCGATCTGATCGGGGCGACCTTCGTCCGCGACGTCGAACCGGGCGAGTTCGTCACGATCGACGAGAGTGGGTTGTCGTCGCAACGCTTCGCAGAGGCGAAGAACGCCAGGTGCGTGTTCGAGCACGTCTATTTCGCCCGCCCCGACTCGACCCTGATGGGTCAGAACGTCTACGCGACCCGATACCGGATGGGCCAGCGCCTCGCCGAAGAGTCTCCATCAGGCGCAGAACTCGTCATGCCGGTTCCGGACTCAGGGGTCCCGGCGGCTCAGGGTTTCGCGCTCCAGTCGGGTATCCCTTACGGAGAGGGCTTCGTGAAGAACCGCTACGTGGGACGGACCTTCATCCAGCCGACCCAAGCCATGAGGCAGCAAGGGATCAGGATGAAACTCAATCCGCTCCGAGAGGTGATCGAAGGCCGCAAGGTCCTGGTCGTCGACGACTCGATCGTGCGAGGCAATACCACCCGCCAGATCGTTGCCATGCTCCGCGACTCGGGCGCCAGGGAGGTCCACATGCGGATCTCCTCGCCGCCGATCAAGTGGCCCTGCTTCTACGGCATCGACATGCCGGACCAGGATGACCTGATCGGGGCTCAGATGAGCGTCGAGGAGATACAGGGCCATATCGGGGCAGATTCCCTCGCATATCTATCTTTGGAGGGCATGCTCAATGCGACCGGCATACCCGCCGATGAGTTCTGTACAGCATGTTTCTCGTCCGAATATCCCGTCGAGGTACCCGAGCACGAGCTGAGGGGCAAGCACGTGTTCGAACCCGGCGCGCTCGAACGGAGACAGGGACAGGACTGACCCTCACCTCTCGACCCCTCGCCGACGCGGTTGGCTTGGGCGGACGAGAGGCTCTAACCCTCAAAGACGTCCACCGGAGACGCACCCAACTGTGGTCGATCTCCCTCATGGTCATCACCGTCGTAACCATGGCGATCGGCGTCATGGCCTTCGATCGAGACCTCTTGGCGTCTGCGTACTCTCTACACGACCTCTCGTCCTGGATCGTCGTCGTTCTGACGGCCGGGCTCGCCGCTGCGTTCCTTATCTATGTCATCGAGAAGGAAGTCGCGCTCAGACGATTGACCGCCGCGCTGGTCGAGGAGCGTGTTCGTTCGGCAGCACTCAGCGCTCGCTTGTCCGATACCGCGACGCTGCTCGAGGTCGGGAAGGCGGTCAACTCAACCCTTCACCTAGAGGACGTCCTGCGGATGATCCTGTCCTCGGCCCTGGGTCTACTCGACGCAACCGAGGGATCGGTGATGTTGACGGATGAATCTGGACGGCACCTCGATGTCGTCAGCTATCACGGAGCCCGCGGACACCTCGTCATGAACTCGCGGACGAAGATCGGTGAGGGAGTCGCTGGACGTGTCGCTGCCACGATGGAACCCGTTTTGATCGCCAACAACTCCGAGGTCGATGGGGTTGATGTCGATACGACCCGTGGGATCTCGTCGGGGATGTGCGTTCCGCTCATCCGTCGTGAGGAAGTTATCGGGGTCCTCAACGTCAATCAGATGAACGGCGCCACCTTCGACGGCGAGGACCTTGCAACCCTCGAGGTGTTCGCCGAACAAGCTGCGATCGCGATCGGGAACGCCCGGTCCTTCGAGAATGAACGTGACACCGTGGAACGCCTCGAGGAACTCGATCACATGAAGAGCGATTTCGTTGCAACCGTTTCACACGAGCTCAAGACCCCTCTCACCGCGATCATCGGAGCCGCCAAGACGGTGACGCGTCGCGGCGAGCAGATGGATCGTGAGCAGGAGCTCGTGTTCATGGAGATGATCGAGCGACAAGGGGCCAGGCTCCTTAGGCTTGTCGAGGATGTGCTCGCTGCCTCGCGTATCGAGTCAGGGCAGACGAGGATCACCCGGGAACTCGTCGACCTGGCCTCTGTGGCCGGGATGATCGCGTCCGACATCGGTCTCTCCAAGTTGGGGGCTGGACGAAGCGTCGAGATCATCGATCACGGTGTGCCCACCTCGGCGTGGGCTGATCGGGCGTCGATCGAGCAGATCATGTCGAACCTGATCGAGAACGCCCTCAAGTACTCCGATCCAGGAACCCCCGTCACCGTGAAGCTGTCCGTCTCCGAGGTCGAGGCGATCCTGGAAGTCACCGACAGAGGGAAGGGCATCTGCCCCGAACAGCTGAGCACGATCTTCGATCGGTTCCGCCAGGCGGAATCGACCCTGACCCGTTCGGTGGGTGGGTTCGGACTCGGCCTGTACATCGTGAAGAACCTCGTCGCCCTGCACCAGGGGGAGGTCGAGGTAGAGAGCGAAGAGGGGGTCGGCTCCACCTTCCGGGTCAGGATCCCCCAGAGGACCAGGTAGGCCCACCCCCGTTAGGCTCGGGGCATGACCATCAATTACGAAGTGGATGACGGCGTCGCGGTTATCACGCTCGCTCGTCCCGAGGTCTTGAACGCCTTCAACGACGAGATGGGGGCGGCGGCGCTAGAGCACGTTCGCCGAGCCTCGGATGATGAGAGCGTGCGATGCGTCGTGATCGCTGCCGAAGGGCGCGCGTTCTCGGCGGGCGAGGACCTGGGTGCTCTGAGCGCGGGCTACGAGCGCGGTGAGGCCCCTCCCCTCGGCGACACCCTCCGCGATCGCTACAACCCCTTGATCCGGGCGATCCGCTCGGCCCCCAAGCCTGTGGTGGCGGCGGTCGGTGGTGTCGCGGCTGGCGCCGGGGTGAGCGTCGCGCTTGCGTGTGACTTCCGGATCGCATCCGAGCACGCGAAGTTCGTCCTGGCTTTCGTGAAGGTTGGCTTGGTTCCAGACGCCGGCTCGATGTGGTTCCTGACCAAGATGATCGGTTCGGCCAGAGCTTTCGAACTGGCCGCGACGGGTGACCCGGTGACCGCCGCGCGGGCCGAGGAACTGGGATTGGTCACCGAAGTCGTTCCGGCCGCTGAGTTCGAGGAGCGTTGGCGTTCTTTCGCTACCGGACTGGCCCACGGGCCCACGAAGGCATACGCGCTGATCAAGTCGCTGGGAGATGCTGCCGCGCGCCTCACGCTCGACGAGCAACTCGAGGCCGAGATCGACGCACAGACCCAGGCTGGAGCCACCTCCGATCACCAGGAGGGCGTCGCCGCTTTCTTTGCGAAGCGGCCCGCTGCCTTCGAAGGGAGATAGGGGTGGCCAAGATCGACACCGATGTCCTCATAGTTGGCGCCGGCGCAGCGGGACTGTTCGCGGCCCTTCACCTTCCGAGCGACCTGAGGGTCACGGTCGTTGACAAGGGACGGATGGGACAAGGCGGTTCGTCTCCGTGGGCGCAGGGAGGCATCGCGGCAGCACTCGGGCCGGATGATTCGCCCGAGGTGCATGCCGACGACACGATCCGAGTGGCAGCGGGGCATGCCGATCCTTCGGCCGTGATGGTCCTGTGTGCCGAGGCACCCGAATGCGTCATGGAGCTAGCGGAACTCGGGTGCGGGTTCGCCAGGAACGAAGACGGGAGCCTTCACCTCGCCCGCGAGGGAGGTCAAAGCGTCGCCCGCTCTGCCCACGCCGAGGATGCCACCGGAGCGGCGATCATGCAGACGCTCCGCGATCAGGCGCGCGATCGAGTCACTCGGGTCGAGGGGACCTGCATCAAGCTCAGCGTGGTCGGCGGTCGATGCACCGGAGGCTGGGCGCTCACCGATGACGGGATCGTGGAGATCCAGGCAACCTCGACCGTCCTGGCCACCGGCGGTGTCGGCGCTCTGTTCTCATCGACCACCAATCCCGCGGGGGCCACCGGTGACGGTCTGGTGCTTGGCTGGGAGGCGGGGGCCGGTCTCGCCGATATCGAGTTCGTCCAGTTCCACCCCACCGCGCTTGGCTCTCGGCGGGGCGCAGCAGAGACTCTTATTGACCGAGGCGCTGCGCGGGGCGGGCGCTCACGTCGTCGATAGCGAGGGCCGCAGGTTCCTCTTCGAGGCACATTCCGATGGAGAACTCGCGCCGCGCGACGTGGTTGCACGAGCGATCTCGTCTCGGCACTCGTGGCTCGACTGCCGTCATCTAGATCGGAAGCTTCTCGAAGAAGAGTTCCCCACCGTTCTGCAAGGCGCGGCCGCGCACGGGCTCGATCTGAGCACCGACCTCGCGCCGGTCCAACCGGCGGCGCACTACTTCATGGGTGGCATCGAGACCGACCTAGACGGTCGCTCATCGATCCCTCGCCTTTATGCGATCGGCGAGTGCTCCAACACCGGGGTCCACGGCGCCAATCGGCTGGCCGGCAACTCCCTCGCCGAGGCCTTGGTATTCGGTCGGCGGGCAGCGAAGGCGATCGCCGGCCAACGCTCGGGGCCTACGAAGGAACTTGCCCCGGCTCCGAAACTCGCCGAAGTAGAAGTTGATGTCGATGCCGGTTGGGCCCATCTGAGGGCCGTCTGCACCGCTGCTCTAGGGATCGAGCGCGACCCCGCAACGATGGGGGCGGTCGCGTCCGAGCTCGAGGACATCGCGATCCTGCCGTTGTCATCGGAGCGAGCGGTCGGCGAGTTGCGAGCGGGTGCGATCCTCGTGCGACTGATGGCGAGGGTCGCCCTGTTGAGGACCGAGTCCCGAGGAGGGCACTACCGGATCGACCTTCCGACGCCGGAACCCGACTGGGCCGGGGTGCGCCTGAGGGTGGCTCGTTCGTAGGTCGCGTCCAGGGATTAACCTGGGACATCGACAGAGAAAACATCGCGGTCGAACAAAGGGGTGAGGCCGGTGAGCGGCACCGAGGATTCCTTCCCGATCCTGGGGATCGATTACGTCCAGTTCTTCGTGGGCAACGCGAAACAAGCTGCGCACTATTACAAGTCTTTCGGGTTCACGCCGAGAGCGTTCATGGGCCTCGAGACCGGGTCGCGCGATCGCGTGTCGCACATGGTGCAGCAGGGAGACGTCCGCTTGGTATTCACGGGGGCTCTCGACGGCAACAGCGAGATCGCGGAGCACGTCAGGGTCCACGGGGACGGGGTGCACGACATCGCCCTCACGGTTCCCGATGCCGAAGAGTCCTATCGGGTCGCGCTCGAGCGTGGCGCCACGGGAGTAGCCGAGCCCGAGGTCTTCGAGGACGAGAAGGGCAAGGTCGTCAAGGCTGCCATCGCGACCTACGGAGAGACGATCCACTCGCTTATCTCACGCCAGGACTACTCAGGAGCGTTCTTCCCCGGGTTCCAAGAGGTTCCCGGCTCGGAGGACACCTCAGGTTTCGGGGTTCTGAACATCGACCATGTCGTCGGCAACGTCGAGCTCGGAAAGATGAACGAGTGGGTGAACTTCTATGCCCAGATCATGGGGTTCACCGAGATGAGGCATTTCACCGACGACGACATCTCGACCGAGTACTCGGCTCTGATGTCGAAGGTCGTGTGGGACGGGATCGGCAAGGTCAAGTTCCCGATCAACGAGCCGGCTGAGGGCAAGAAGAAGTCACAGATCGAGGAGTACCTCGACTACTACAAGACCCCAGGGGCGCAGCACATCGCTCTCTCGACGGACGACATCGTTGGGTCTGTCGAGAAGATGCGCGCTCAGGGGATCCAGTTCATCAACGTCCCGGGCTCGTACTACGAAGAGGTCAAGACCAGGGTTCCTCAGATCGCCGACAAGATCGATTCGCTGCAACGCAACGGCATCCTGGCCGACAAGGACGAGGACGGATTCCTCCTCCAGATCTTCACCAAGACGGTGCAGGACCGGCCCACCGTGTTCTTCGAACTGATCGAACGACACGGCGCCCAAGGGTTCGGCGACGGAAACTTCAAGGCGCTCTTCGAGGCGATCGAGCGCGAGCAGGCCGAGAGAGGGAACCTCTGATGGATTTCGTGTTCTCGAAGGGCAAGGTCACCAAGCAAGCTCACGTAGCGGTACCCGATGGCACATTCGAGGAGGAGCACGGACGCGAGACATTCTTCGGCCGCGCCAGCCACCTCTACCGGACCCATCCACCAACCGCCTGGACCCGGATCGAGGGACCGCTTCAGCCCCGTGCTCTTGACCTGAACGAGATGAAGCCCGAGGACCAGGTCGAGGCGAACGCGACGTGGCAGCTCGTGGCATCGAACGACGACGTGCGCCTGTTCGTCAGCCGTCGGTCGGCTGAGATGCCGTACTTCCTACGGAACGCGGACGGCGACACCTGCTACTTCGTGCATCGCGGGGAGGGAAAGATCGAGACCGATTACGGCCCCCTCGATTACGCGGTCGGTGACTACGTCATCATCCCCAAGGGGACAACCCATCGCGTGGTGCCATCTTCGGACGACAACTTCTTCTACATAATCGAGGGTTCGGGAGAGTTCCGTATCCCTGACCGCGGCCTGATGGGCAAGCACGCGATGTTCGATCCCGGGATGTTGGTCACGCCCGAGCCCGATCCTCACGATGAAGCCGGTGAGTTCGAGGTGAGGGTCAAGCGCGACCAGGTGTTCACCTCGTTGTTCTTCGCGTGGCATCCGCTCGATGTCGTCGGATGGCAGGGAGACCTGTGCCCGGTCAAGCTGAACGTTCTCGACCACCGACCCGTGTACTCGCCGAGTTACCACATGCCCCCGTCGGTGCACTGCACCTTCGAGAACGACGGGTTCGTGATCTGCTCGTTCGTGCCGCGCCCGTTGGAGGAGGACCCTCAGGTACTGAAGGTGCCCTTCTATCACGCGAATATCGACGCGGACGAGGTGCTCTTCTATCACTCGGGTAACTACTTCTCGCGTGCGGGCATCGATGTCGGCTTCCTCACGATCCACCCTCAGGGCGTTCATCACGGCCCCCAACCGGCCGCGATCGAGAAGTCGAAGACACTTACGCGCACCGAGGAGATCGCGGTGATGGTCGAGACCCATCATCCGCTGACCCTCTCGCCGGAGGCCGATGCCGTGGTCATCTCCGAGTACACAACGTCGTGGGCCCGAGGCATGGGCCTGCTCGACGACTAGCACTTGCGGATATATCGGTACCGCTCCCAGAAGCCCGGACTACAACCGCGCCTCGCGATCGCGTGTGGTGATCGCGCGCCTGTCGATCTCGTCGAAGCGTGGACCGCTGCAACGGGTGGTCTTGAGGGTGCATTAGGGCCCTATCTCTCTTCGACGCTGCACCTGATCGAAGCTGGCGCTCCCTTGTGGAAGCAGGTCGAGGAGGTCGTGGTTGAGGCCCCTGACGAAGCACTGGTCGATGAGTCCGCCCGGGGGTTCCGCTATCTCAATCCGCTCGACAAGATGTCGTCGCTCCGCGACTTCCTCGCGTTCGAGTCTCACGTGCTCAAGGGGGCGGAGCGCAGGAGCGGGTCGGTTCCGGACTACTGGTACGAGGCACCCGTTTACTACAAGGGGAATCACCGTCAGTTGCTCGGGCCGAACGACACGTGCCCGTGGCCGCGCTACACGAACAAGATGGACTTCGAACTCGAGTTGGCCATGGTCGTGGGCCGCGCAGGGAGCGATCTTTCCTCCGAGAGCGCCGGAGCGCACGTTTTCGGCTTCACCGTCTTCAACGACTTCTCGGCTAGGGACGTCCAGATGCGCGAGGTAAGCGCGTGGCTTGGCCCTGCCAAGGGCAAGGATTTCGCCAACGCTTTCGGTCCCTGCATCGTTACGGCCGATGAGGTTGGAAGCGAACCCGATCTCGAGATGATCTGTCGGGTCAACGGCGAAGAGTGGGGACGGGCACGGTCAAGTGAGACGCATTGGAGTTGGGCAGACATGCTCGAACACGTTTCTGCATCCGAGACCGTCTATCCAGGCGACGTTTACGGGTCCGGCACCCCGGGGGGTTGCTGCGGTCTCGATCAGGGGCGCGATCTCAAACCGGGCGATGTCGTAGAACTCGAGATCGAGAAGATCGGGGTACTGCGCAACACGATAGGTAGCCGCCCCGGCTAGAGTGATGTCCGGGAACCTGTCTGGGGACGGGACGAGGTGTAGCCGGTCGTGCTTGATGAATCGGGAGCCATCTCCCGCAGGACGCTCGTCCTGGTCTCCTCGACCTGCATCCTCCTAGCTATAGCCGCGGTGACGATCCCCGACGGACTCTCTCTCTTCAGAGAGAACCGCAGCGAGAAGATCATGGTCCCGGACACGCCAGTCGTCGCGCGCTACCTACTGATCGGCTTGCTGGGCCTCAGCGTGGCCGTCTATCTCGTCCTCCAGGTCAGCTACGCCTCCGAGAGAAAGAGCCGCATGGAGGATCACAAGAAGCCTGCATGGCCGATCCTCGTGGGCCTCGCGATCGTGTTCGCGTTCTGGGCCAGTTCCCCGGGGTTCCAGGATGCGGTTCGGAACCTGCTTGACCGCTCCGATAGGACCGAGGACGCGCGTGACGTCGCGCAAGACCCGACGGCTGTCGAAGCCGAAAGGGAGGACTCTCGCATCCTCGGGCTCGGTCTCACGGCGGTGCTCATCGTGCTGCTGGGGTCCACCGCGGTGGTGCTCCGCATCCTCCTTACAGGTGACCGATCGCCGGAGGCTGTCGATCGCGGAGAGGCCCTCGCTCACGCCATCGAGTCTGGTATCGAGGATCTGAAGTCGGCCGGTGATGCGCGGGCAGCGGTTATCGCCTGCTATGGCGGGATGCTCGCCTTCGCGGAGGCTGCCGGATTCGAGCGCCGTGACTCAGACACCCCGTCCGAGTCCCTCGTCCGACTCTTCCGGGCGGTGCGGGTCGACCGATCGAAGGCGGAGCGATTGACCGCCTTGTTCGAGCGGGCGCGCTTCAGCCAGCACGACGTCGATGAAGAGACCAGATCCGAGGCGTTGGCGTTGCTAGAAGACATCAGGTCGTCCCTGACGGTGAGCGCATGAACATCAAAGGGGCGATAGGCGTGACTGGCTCGGTGATCTTCGCCGCCTACATCGTCGGACACCTGGTCCCGGGGCGGAGAGCTGCGGTCGTGGCCGGCGCGTTGTTCGTCTTGCTGGCCGTCGCTCTGGTGAGCTTCACCGTAGAGATCGCGTCCTCGCGAGCGAGGTCGTCGCCGTTCGAAAGGATGCTGCTTCAGGCGAAGCTGTCGCCCGATCGACCTCTGGATCTCGTGAGACTGGAGCGATCCGCAGGCTGGAGTGCGTATCAGATCGATGATTTCGATTCACGTTTGCGACCGGTGCTGGGCAGGATCGTTCGCCACCGCTTGCTCGATCACCACCACATCGACGCCGACGCGGATCCGGCCCGTGCGATCGACGCACTTGGCCCTTCCCTCGCGTGGATCTTGAACGGGGAGTCTCCACCGATCACCGGTGTGGTGCGCTCGTCCGACATCCTGACCTTTATAGAGAGGATCGAAGAAGCATGACAACGCTGGAGATGACCAGGGGAACCGCGATGGAGGTGCTCGACGAGGTCGAGCGCGTGATCGTCGGTAAGCGGTCGGTACTCGAAACGATCCTGTTGGGCGTTCTTTCCAGAGGACACATCCTCTTGGAGGATTACCCCGGCCTGGCCAAGACGCTCATGGCGCGATCGTTCGCGCAGGCACTAGGCCTCAAGTTCAACCGGATCCAGTTCACGCCGGACCTACTCCCGCAAGACATCACGGGCTCCTCGATCTATGACCAGGGCAGACGTGAGTTCGAGTTCAAGAGAGGGCCGCTGTTCACGAACTTCGTGCTAGGCGACGAGATCAACCGGGCCCCACCTAAGACCCAAGCAGCGCTCCTCGAAGCGATGCAGGAGGGACAGGTCAGCTTCGACGATCAGAGCTACGTACTCGAGCAACCGTTCGTTGTGATCGCTACCGAGAACCCGATCGAGTTCGAGGGCACCTATCCCTTGCCCGAGGCGCAGCTCGACCGCTTCATCCTCCGCACCTCGGTTGGGTACCCGGAGCGACGCGACGAATGGGAAGTGCTGAAGAGGAGACTCGATCGCCGCAACGACGAGGCGGAGGTCGCCACGGTCATCGATGGCGCGCGCTTACTCGAGATGCAGGCTTCGCTCGAGGACGTGTTCGTGAGCGAGGCCATCGGCTACTACATCGTTGATGTCGTTGCCGCTACACGGCGCCATGGCGATGTCGAGGTTGGTGCGAGCCCTCGCGGTGCGCTTGCGATCATGAAGCTGGCGCGCGGTAAGGCACTGCTCTCGGGTCGCGATTACGTGACCCCGGAGGATGTGAAGGCGGTTGCACCCGTTGCACTCTCTCATCGCATCACCCTCCGCCCCGAGCTCTGGGTACGGCGAGTCAGGGGTGAGGACGTCGTCGCGACCGTTCTCGATTCGATCCCCACACCGGGGGCCGGTTTGACTCGCAGCGGTGCGGGGGGTGCGACCGCCGACGACGAGTGGCGGCCCTGATGGGCCGCACGACTCCGAAACTGGTCGCGTACTTAACGATCGGGGTCCTGGCGATAGTCGGCGGTTTCGTGACCGGTACTCCCGAGCTTCTGGCGATGGCAACTCCCGTCCTCTTGATCGTTGCCCGAGCAGTGGCTAGAGGCAATGAGGACGAGATCTCGGTCACCTTCGATGTCACCGAAGATCGGGTGTTCGAGGGCGATGAGTTCGACGTGATCGTCAGCGTCGAGAGCCCTTCGGCCCGAGAGGTCGAGATCGGCCTCGCCCTTCCGTACGGATTCGTACCGGTCAACGGGGTGAGGCGCGCGAGCCTCTGGCTAGAAGCGGACAGTCCGAGCGAGCACAGGATCACCCTGCGCGCCGATCGCTGGGGCGCCTACGGATTGGGGAGGGTCGGATACCGGGTGAAGGGCGCCGATGCCTTGAGCTACTCGGAGCGCATCCTCGACCTCACGACCCTCGTCAAGGTCTATCCACATCCGGAGAACCTGAAAGCCCGGGTTCGTCCTCCCGCGCGACAGGCATTCACGGGCAGCGATGTCGCGCGCTCATCGGGGGACGGGATCGAGTTCGCATCCGTAAGGGCCTTCGCTCACGGTGACAGTCCTCGCCACATCAACTGGCGCGTGTCGTCGCGTCGTGGCGAACTCCACGTCAACCTTCATCACCCCGAGAAGAACTCTGATGTCGTCCTGTTCCTCGATACGTTCTCCGAGGTCGGGACCGAAGAGCGGACGAGCCTCGATCTGACCGTCCGCGGTGCGGCCTCGTTGGCGGGTCACTACTTGAAGCACCGAGACCGCGTCGGCATAGTGAGCTTCGGCGGAACGCTGCGCTGGCTGTCGGGCGGGATGGGCAGAACCCAGACCTATCGGATCATCGATTTCCTGCTCGACCTCGAGGCGGGGTTCAGCTACGTGTGGCGCGAGGTCGACATCCTTCCGCGCAAGCTCGTTCCCCCGGGTTCGCTGGTGATCGCGTTCTCTCCCCTCACGGACGATCGCTCTCTCACTGCATTGTTCGACCTCCGGCAGCGGGGCTTCAAGGTGATCGTCGTCGAGACCCTCGATGAGGACACGATCGAAGCCCGGCCGGCCTCGGAGGATCTGGTGGCTCACCGGCTGTGGCTGGCCACGAGGGCGGCGATGAGGTTCGAGTTACAACGGTCCGGCATCCCGGTCCTGCGATGGGCACGCGAGGGTGGGCTAGAGGCGTCCCTCGCTCAGGTCGCCCATCTAACGAACCGGGCGGGGGTTGCATGAGGCTTGCAGCGCGTTTCCTTACGGTGCTCGTCGCCGGGGTACTCGCGCTCTACCCAACGATCCTCTACCCGGGCCACGAGAGCGTTCTCATCATCGGCGCTGCGGGCCTTGCCGCGATCGTCGTAGCGGTGCTCTTGTCGTCGTGGTGGGCGATGGTCCCGGGCCTGGTCATGATCGTCGTCGGCTACGCGACCGTCCTCATCCTCGAACGCGGGACGATCGAGATCACGGCTCCCCTGTTCGGGATAGCGCTGGTGTTGTTGATCGAGACCTTCGACATCTCGATCTCGGCGAGCAGGGAACGTTCCATCGAGCGCCTCGCGGTCGTTGCGCGCTTGCGCGACCTCCTCCACAGCGTTCCCATCGCACTAGCGGGCGGCGTCATCGTGCTCTTCGCAGGCGTCTATGGAGGCGACGGCGGAGTCCTAGTCGCCGGGGTCGGCGCCCTGTGCGTCGCCACCGCCTTCGGCGTACTAACCCGGGTCGCTCGCCCCGAAGGGATCCAATGGTCGGGGCGCTCGCGAACCGGAGGGAAAGACCCCGAGTAGGGAGCCGTCTTTGCTAGCGGTGGTAGCGGAACGCGCGGAGTCGCGAGCGAGCGTGTTCCGAGGCGGGGCGGTCGAGCATGGCGGCAGCGAGTTCCTTCAGCGTGGTCAAGCTGGAGCCGCCGCTGAAGTCGAGGGTGCCCGTTCTAAGTCGCGGCCCAATCCTCCTAGGTGGCTCGAGTTCCGAGCACGTCGGTTGGAGTATGGCTCGGGTTCCGGCGATCTCTTCTTCTTGGGCCTCGCGGGAGTTCTTGAGTAACCGGTCAAGGTACGGGGCTCGTTCGCTCTTCGGCCGCGCCATTTCCTTCACGTAGATCGTGCCGGTGGCGTTCTGGTGACCGTCGATGTCACCGTCGATCGGGACATCGAGCTGGAGGAGGACGACGGTGCCGTCCGTCGAGAGCCATGCGTCCGAGACATGGAGGTTCCCGGGTGGCGATAGGAGTGGAAAGCGGGCTCCGGCGATCGCCTCATCAAAGGTGACTCTCGGCCCATCGATGGATGGGCGGAGAAGGATGGTGACACTGGGTCCGCCCATGCAGGAGTCTTCCCGCGCGCTGAGGGTCGCTATAGAGGTGGTAGCGGCGATTGATCCCAACAGAACGGCGACCAGCAGCAGAGCGTACTTCTGACGCAAACGTCCGAGGGTCGTGATCGGGTCTCGAGGATCCCAGAGGGGACGCATATATCCATGGTGGACCTGCCCAGAACGTGAGGCAACGCGACGGAGGAGCGAACTCTACTGAAACATATGGAAATGGGGTTGAAACGGTGTAAACAGGGGTGTATAGTCGAACGTATGTTCGATATCTCAGATGTTCAGGTAGCCATCAAAGAGCTGGAGCGGGTCGTGGCCGACCTCGAACCCGAGGTCCTCGATAGCTCGTTCGCTCAGGAGCTCGTTGAGGTGTTCACCTCCGGCGAGCGCATCTGCGCCGTGGGCAAGGCGCTTGCCGCTCGCCGGTTCGCGGATTCTGGCGCGTGGCGCCGTTCGGGCGAGAAGTCCGCCGCTCAGTGGATGGCCAAGGCGACCGGGACTTCGGCTTCTCAGGCCCTCGACGTGCTCAAGACCGCGGAAGCGATGGGCTCCCTTCCCGGGGTGGATCAGGCATTCAGGACCGGCAAGCTCAGCGAGGTGCAGGCCAAGGAAGTCGCATCGGCAGCTTCGGCGGCCCCCAAGAAAGAGAAAGAGCTACTTAGGTCCGCGCAGACCGGCGACCTCAAGTCGCTTCGGGACGAGTGCGCCCGGGTACGGGCGGCCGCGCTGCCCGATGAAGACGCCCGCTACGAGGCGATCCGCAAGAAGCGACGCCTGCGGTCGTGGCTCGATGGCGAGGGCGCGTTCCATCTCGACGGGCTGTTCACCCCGGATGCCGGCGCTGAGATCATGGCCGCGCTCAAGCCGGTCGCATCCCGCATCCGCTTCGAGTCCAAGGGAGCGAACGGAGACGACGCCGATCTGGCCGACGCTCTCGTCGAGTGCTGCCGCCACACCAGGGACTGCAACGACGCCCCGACCAAGAGAGGCCCCGATGCGGTCGTGCATGTGGTGGTCGATCACCAGGCTCTGCTCCGTGGCGAGGTGGAAGACGGCGAGACGTGCGAGATCTCCGGCGTGGGTCCGATCCCCGCCAAGTCCGCGGCTCGCGATCCTGCGCGACTCGTGGGTCTCGGCTCTGATCACCGACGGCTGCGACATCAAGAACGTCACCGGGTTGACCCGCACGATCCCGGCCCGGGTCAGGCGCGCGCTCGAGGCGAGGGGCCGTGTCTGCGGAGTCCCGGGATGCGGGCGAACCCGTCACCTCGTCATCGATCACACCAAGGAGTTCAAGTACGAACAGAAGTCAGAACTCGCCAACCTCGACTGGCTCTGCCCCGATCACAACTACCTCAAGACCTTCAAAGGCTGGATCCTGACGGGCCCCTATGGCAATCGGACCTTCACACCCCCACCCACCCGCGCCGGCCCTGGTCCCTAGCCATCCGAGCTCGGCCGACTAGGCCTCTAGGCCCAGGAGGCCGGGGTGTTGTAGGAGCGTCACGATCTCCTGGTTGAAGCTGGCCGCGGTCAGTCCGTCCATGACCCGGTGGTCGAAGGTCACGCCGATGTTCATGATCTTGCGGATCACGATCTGGTCGTCAACGACCCAGGGTCGATCAACGGCGCGATGAACACCGAGGATCGCTGACTGCGGGTACGAGATGATCGGGGTCGCCATCAGGCCGGCGAACTTGCCGGGGCTCGTGATCGTGAAGGTCGCGCCTTTGAGGTCCTCGCTCTTGATCTTCCCGGACGTCGCTTCCTTGGCGAGGCGCTTGATGTCGGCCGCGATCTCGTAGATCGACTTCGCATCGACCCCTCTAACGACGGGGACCATCAACCCCTGGGGCGTCTCGGTCGCGATCCCGATGTCGTAGCGGGAGTAATAGACGATCTCCTGAGCGTCGTCGTCTAGCGAGGCGTTGAGGGCCGGGTACTTCTTCAGCCCGGCGGCCACAGCCTTGATGATGAACGGTAGGTAGGCGAGCTTGATGCCGTTGTCGTTGCGCTTGTTCATCAACTTGCGCAGAGCGTCGAGCTCGGTGACGTCACACTCCTCGACGTGAGTGACCGGGGGGATCGAGTTGTGCGCCTTCAGCATGTGCTCGGCGATCATGCGCCTGACGCCCTTGACGGGCTCGCGGCGTTCGCCGGTGCTGGGAGTGGCTGGTCCTCGTGCCGTCGTGCCGCCAGTTGCAGCAGCTTCGATGTCGGCGCGCAACACGCGCCCACCCGGCCCGGATCCGCGCACACGTCCGATGTCCACGCCGAGGTCGCGCGCCAACTTGCGCACCGGGGGCATCGCCTTGACGGCGGCACCATTGCTCGCGCGCACCGGTTCGGACACGTCAGGAACGGCCACGGCTGGAAGCGCCGTGCCGGTGGCAGTCACGCCTTCTGCTGGGTCTGATTTCGGGGTCGCGATGTCCTGTGTGGGCGGCGCAGGAACGGCTGAGCCCTCGCCGATCGTGATCAGCACACTGCCGACGGGGATGACCTCGCCCGCCTGGTGATGGATCTTTGTGACCTCGCCTGCGTACGGCGAGGGGATCTCGGCCGTCGCCTTGTCGGTGATCAACTCGACCAGCGAGTCGTCCTCCTTGACGATGTCTCCCTCTTTGACCAACCAACGGTCGATCTCGGCTTCGGTGACTCCTTCTCCGAGGTCGGGCAGCTTGAAATCAGGCATCAGAAGTCCAGCACCTTGTCCGCACCCTGCAGGATGCGATCGACGTTCGGGAGATAGTCGTCTTCGTTGGCGAACTGCGGGAACGGGACATCGAAACCGGTCACGCGCATGACCGGTGCCTCGAGATCGAGGATCGCTCGCTCGTGGATGAGGGCCGACACTTCAGCTCCGAGTCCACCCGAGCGGGGGGCTTCGTGGACGACGAGGACCCGCCCGCACTCCTGAGCTGCGGCGACGATCGCATCAACGTCGATCGGGAATAGTGACCGAAGGTCGACGACCTTGGTTTCGATCCCGCGCTCGGCCGCCAGTCTGTCGGCGGCCTCGATCGAGATCGGAACGGTAGCGCCGTAGGTGATGATCGCAAGATCACTGCCCTCGCGCGCCGTCCGTGCGGTAGACAGCAAGGCGCTGGCCTCTCCGTTCGAGTTCATCAGATCGAAGGGGAGTTCTTCGGGGACTTCCTGACGACCAGCGCGGTAGATGCGTTTCGGTTCCATGAAGATGACCGGGTCTGGATCCTCGATCGCGGCGAGCAACATGTCGCGGGCATCAACAGGTGTCGTGGGGCAGACGACCTTCAGCCCGGGCACATGGCAGAACAGGGCCTCGGGGCTGTCAGAGTGGAGTTCCGGAGCCCGAACACCGCCGCCGTAGGGGATCCGGATGACGATCGACGCGGGGACTTGGCCCTGGGTGCGCCACGCGTAGCGAGCCGCGTGGACGACGATCTGCTCGAAGCCCGGATAGACGAACGCATCGAACTGGATCTCGACGACCGGTAGAAGGCCGTAGATCGCCATCCCGATCGCGCTGCCGACGATGCCTGCCTCGGCCAGCGGGGTGTCGATGATGCGGTCCTCGCCGAACTTATCGAGGAGACCTTGGGTAACGCGGAAGACTCCGCCCGTCTTGGCAACGTCTTCACCCAGGATGACGACGCGATCGTCCGCTTCCATCGCCTGGTGTAGCGCGAGGTTGAGCGCCTCGACCATCGTTGAACCGGCCATCACTCACTCTCTTTCTTAGTATCTGCACCACCGGCGTTGAGTGGTTTCACGATCTCGCGCTGTCCGACGGCCTTTAGTTCTTCGAGCCCCTCTTCGAACGACTCGGGTGGGTTCTTCGCGTAGACATTCTGGAAGATGACCTCTAGCCCTGGGGGTTCGATCGCTTCCATCTCCTTCACTGCGTCCTGGATCGAAGCCTTCGCTTCCTCCTGGATCTCCTGCGCTGCGTCGGTACCGAGGATGCCTAGACGCCCAAGGAAGGATGCCATGCGGGAAACGGGTTCGAGCGCTCGCCACTTCTCTGTCTCTGACTCATCTCTGTAGAGGCGAGGGTCATCGGCGGTGCCGTGCGCCCCGATCCGGTAGCAGAACGCCTCGATGAGGGTCGGCCCACCGCCCTCCCTGCCCCGGTCAGCCGCGTCCTTGGTGGCCTTCCAGCACGCCAACGGGTCGAAGCCATCCACCCGTACGGCGGGCATGTTGTAGGCGAGCGCCTTCTCGGCGACCGTCTCGGTGGCCATCTGAGCAGTGACTGGGGTCGAGATCGCCCACTGATTGTTCGTGCAGAAGAAGATCGTTGCCGTCTTGAACACGGAGGCGAAATTGAGTGCCTCGTGGAAGTCGCCCTCGGAGGTGGCCCCGTCGCCGAACCAGGCGAGGGAAGCCGAGCGCTCGCCGCGTATCTTCGCGGCCCAAGAGGTACCGACCGCGTGGGGGAGATGGGTGCCGATCGGAACGCAGATCGGTCCCGTCCTGTATGCGCGGGTGTCGTAGAAGCCGACATCACCACCGTATCCACGCCACCACGCAAGGATCACGGAGGCCGGGTATCCCACGCAGGATTCCGATCGAGTTCTGTCGGTACGACGGGAAGATCCAGTCGGTCTCCTCGAGTGCATAGAGAGGACCCGCCTGCGTTGCCTCCTCGCCCCAGTAGAGAGCGTAGGTGCCGATCCGTCCCTGTCGCTGCATCGCAACCGCGCGCTCATCGAACGCGCGCAGACGGACGAGCCATCGGTACAGCTCGACGAGCTCCTTATCCCCAAGCCCATCGGGTACGGGTTGATCGGCGACCTTCTTTCCGTCACCGATGATGCGCAGGAGTTCGCTCATCAGGTAGTCGTCATCAATAGTTGTCCGGTCCGTACGCGGTGGTCCTAACCAACCTGATCCGACTGATCTTGCGGATGCGATCCTGTGCGTGTTCGATGGCTGCCTTCGCGGTCGAGATGTTTTGCTCTCGCGCCATCGCGAAGATCATCTGGAGGCCACGGAAGATGCCTTCGACCTTCTGCATCGCCCGCTCGCGGTCGTAACCGCGCAGTTCGTCCTCGACATTGATCAGGCCGCCTGCATTGATCACGAAGTCCGGCGCGTAAAGGATCCCGAGGCCCCTGAGCTTCTCGCCGTGTGCTTCGGTTGCAAGCTGGTTGTTGGCCGAGCCGGCGATGATCTTGCAGTTCAACTCGGAGATCGTGTCGTCGTTGATGATCCCTCCGAGGGCGCAGGGGGCGAAGATGTCGGCTTCTGCTTTGTGGATATCGGCGAGCGCCATCGTCTCAACGCCGAAATCACCCACTGCTCGACCGAGGTTGTCCACGTCGATGTCGGCGATCGTGACCTTGGCGCCCTCTTCGACGAGATAGCCGCACAGAGCGTGTCCGACCTTGCCGACGCCCTGGAGGGCGACGGTCCGATCCTTCAGAGACGCGTCGCCGAACTCCTCGAGGACACATGCCTTCATCCCTTGTACGACTCCCCATGCGGTCACCGGGGACGGATCACCGGAACCGCCGTAGGTCTTGGAACAGCCAGTTACCCAGCGCGTCTCGCGCTTGACGATGTCCATGTCTGCGAGTTCCGTGCCGACGTCTTCTGCAGTTATGTAGCGGCCCCCGAGGCTGTCTACGAATCGCCCGTAGGCGCGAAGGAGTTCCTCGGACTTGACCCGGCGCGGGTCGCCGATGATCACGGCTTTACCGCCGCCGAGGTCGAGGCCCGCCGCCGCAGCCTTGTAGGTCATCCCTCGGGCGAGGCGGAGGACATCAACGAGCGCCTCTTCCTCGTTCTCGTAGGCGTAGAAACGGGTCCCACCCAGGGCAGGACCGAGGGCGGTGGAATGGATCGCGATGATGGCTCGTAGGCCCGAGGGGTCGTCGGTGCAGTAGACGATCTGCTCGTACCCGTCGCCTTTGACGTGGTCGAAAACTCCCATGTGGTTGGTTCGCTTCCCCTCGTTGAGATAGTCGTTGAACCCGGGCCACGATGGTAACGCGTCGGCGCACCTGGCCTCATGTCCAGAACTTGGGGGAGGCCGCCACTACTATGGGGATGTGACGAGTACCGCGTACCTGAGGGTCTACCAGCCGATCTCCTCGTTCCCCACGGGGGACCGGGAGAGGCTCATGAACGCTCCTTCGGATCAGGATCCTGATCCCGCCGCCGGTCGTGGCTGGCTTCTCGCATCATCTCTGGCCGGGGTTGGCCAGGTGACCGAAGGGGCGCTCGTCCGAGAGGTGGATGGCGTCACGCTCGTGTGCCCGTGGCGCACCCGCCTGCGGATGCTCGCCGGGATGCTCGCGTTCCGGGGAAGCCTTCCCGATGAGGTCGCCGATGCGTTCGTACCCGAGAGCGAGGCCCGCCGGGCTGCCGATGAGCTAGAGCGCATGGGTGAAGAGGAGCCAGAGGTTCGCTCTCACATCCTTCACGCCAACTGGCATGTACCGCTCCGGTGGTTCTCAGCCTTCGACCCCTCCGAGAGGCTGCTAACCGAAGACTCCAGCGGTTTGCGGGTGCGCTATGAGACCTCATTGGCTAACGGCACTGCGCGGCTGGGTCGGGCGCTCACCATCCTCGAAGGTGCCTGGATAGATGACGGGATCACCTCGGCCGTGAAAGAACTGCTGGAGTGGCTCCACGATTTCCCCGAAGACGGACTTCTCGAACTCGACTATGGCTCGGTGGCGCAGATGTTCGATGCAACCGAGCTGGCCGACGATCAGTCAGTCGCGGAGGTCTGGACGTGCCTCGACTCGCTGGCCGCGGGCGATCTGGAACGCGCCTCGAAGATGTTCAGCGTTCTCTCGGACAAGTGGACCGGGATGCGCGCTCGAGAGGTCGTCAACTAGACGCGCTCCGGGCACCCTTTGCCTGCTTTGCTGTTCCACTTGGGCGGTTTCGCCCCCTACATAGGCATTTGGACTAGTACGTCCGGGCTATGCGAGCGGTAGTCCTCAATCGGTCGAAATGGTCCTCTGGGGCCATATCGCTTCTGCCCGCTTCATCCGATGATGCCTTTGGGGAAGAAAAGTCCGTTTCGGCCCACCGGTCACGGCGGACGTCTTTCGTGAAGCAGTTCCGACAGTTGGGAAATGGAGGCAAGGATGAAGTCGCAGAAGGACGATGCGCTTCTTACGCCGGCCGAGGTAGCGGCTCTCTTCCGGGTCGATCCGAAGACCGTGACTCGTTGGGCGAAGGCAGGCAAGCTGTCGTCGATCCGTACGCTCGGCGGCCACCGCCGTTACCGCGCGGACGAGGTCCAGCGTTTCCTCGAAGGCGCAGAACAGCAAGACGCGTAACCAAACCCTGGGGACCCTCGAGATCTTCGGATCCGAGGACAAGAGTGGGGATCACGACTCCGGTCGTGCTAGGCGATAGAACGGACGCCCTCTGGGCGTCCGTTCTTGTTTGTGGCGAGGGGCAGAATCGAACTGCCGACACCACGATTTTCAGTCGTGTGCTCTACCTACTGAGCTACCTCGCCGAGGACCCTTAGGGTACGAGTTGCGACAGGATAGCAATAGCCGGGCATGGTGTTACCTTTTCCAGTCCGTGCCCCAGTGGAGCAGCTAGGAGTGCTCATCTCCCTGTCAAGGAGAAGGTCGCCGGTTCAAATCCGGTCTGGGGCGCTCACGCATCCTGTTCTGCGGATCGTCGAGACGATCCGCTTCTGAGCTCAAGCAGCCTTCCTGGCCTGCGAGCAGCAGCGCAAGATCGATCCTCCCGCAACCGGGACCAACCGCTCCTGCTCGTAGATCGACCGCGCTGGTCTGTCGCACAAACTAGTTGACAGCCGCCTGCGCAAGGCGTAGGTTTGCGCTGCAAACTAGTTGAGAGTGGAGGAGAGCATGGGAGCCGTCGAGCACGTGAGGGAGTTGTCGCAGCGCTACCCCTACCTACAGGGGTTGAAGCTGGTTCCGGTCGGCCTGTGGATCGCGGGGATCGGGGTGGTGACCGCGCCGCGCTGGTCGCCGGCCGGTTCCGGAGCGAACCCGGTCGTGTTCATCGTCGCGGCGGTCCTTGCCGTCCTTCTTAGTGTCGCTGGGGTCGCGATCAGTCGCTACTACGAGAGCCGCTTCGGCAAGGTGACGATGTCCGAGGACCGGAATCGTAAGGACCTGGTTGTGAACTCGGTCTTTGTCGTTCTCCTTCTGGCTGCGACCGTCCTGGACCTCTCGCTCGAACTCGAGGTGAGTCTCTTCGGTTTCGTTTTCGTGCTGCTGTCGCTCGCCTACTGGAGGTACGCGGTCGGGGTCCGTCCGTATCACTGGATCGTCGCCGCAGCGACGACCGTGGTGGCCGTGAGCCCGGCGCTCGGGTGGACCGAGCCCGGCGACGACATCCTCATGTGGATGCTCATCACGATCGGGGCCGGGTACGTGATCACCGGGGTTCTCGACCACGCGCATCTCGTCGGTCGACTGAAGGAGCTGAGGACGCCCGATGGCGAGTGAGGAACTACCCGAACTCGATCGGCTGATCCACGAGCCGGCGCGCCTCTCGATCATGACCGTGCTGGGATCGGTGAAGTCGGCGGACTTCACCTTCCTCGGCCGGGTGACAGGACTCACGAAGGGGAACCTCTCCAGTCACATGTCGAAGCTCGAGGAGGCCGGGTTGATCACTATCGACAAGAAGTTCGTCGGGAAGAAGCCGAACACCTCAGCGTCATTGACGAGGGCGGGGCGCACCGCGCTCGACAAACATTGGAAGAAGCTCGACGAGATGAGGGCTGGCTACTCGGGCGAAGGGTGAGGGATGAATCGCATCCGAGCGATCTCGCCCGGTGACGCTTCGCCGTGGAGCCTCCCGTCTGCGACCGCCTTGAGGATGAGCGGCGCGGGGCTCTCGCCGACACCGGAGACCGTTTCGGGGAGCGGGACCATGATCTCTTGGACGCCTTGCTCCCAGCGACCCGGCTGCGCTCCGAGGTTCATCAGGATCTCGATCATCGGCTGATTCCCTCCCAGGGTCCATGCACGGAAGAAACGGATCCCCCGTTCGACCGCCGATACGGTCGCCAACCTAAGCAGCGTGCTCCCGATCCCCTTGTTGTGGAACGGATCGATGACCGTGACGGCGGCTTCGGCGACCGTAGGTTCGTCCTTCGCTCGCACCCACCGGGCGACCCCGACGCCCCGACCACCCTCATCCGGCAGGTGAGCGATCCAGGCGAAGTGATCCTCGTAGTCGATCTCGGTGAGGTAGGAGAGCTGCTTCTCGCTCAGCCGGTCGATCCGTTGGAAGAACCTGCGGTAACGCGACTCGTCGGACAGCTCGCCGAACCCCCGCTTGATCGTTTCTCTGTCCCCGGGTCGCAGGACCCGGAAGGCCACCTTCGTGCCGTCGGCGAGTTCGGCGAGGAGTTCCTCGGGTGCGGGAGGCGTCATGGTCGCCATGATGTCAGTTCTCCGGCTTGTTCTGCTGCGTCAGCCGGAGCGCTTGAGCTTTCCGTGTTGCTTCGCGTAACGCTCGCCGACCGAGAAGACCCACATCCCGACGGGGATCGAGATCACGCCGATAAGGAACAACGGGATGAGTTCGTCCCACAGACCCCCGACCCCGGTGCCCTCGAGGATCGCCTCTCGGATCCCATCGAGCGCGTAGGTCGCGGGGGAGAAGTTCGCGAGGAACTGCATGGGACCGGGCAGCACGCTGACCGGGTAATAGATGCCGGAGACGACGAGCAGCAGTCCTTGGGCGATGAAGCCCAACTGGGCGCCCTTCTCGGGAGAGATCAATGGGAGCACGGCAGTCATCATGCCGAGCCCCATGAACGAGATCGACGAGACGGCAAGGACGACCATCGCGGCAACGAAGTTCGCCTCTGGCATCGTCAGGCTGAAGAACAACGCGACCACCACGAACAAGGCGGCCGAGCGGATCACTCCGTAGATGACTGCGAACACTCCCATCCCGCCGAGATGGACGACCCGCGATAGGGGAGCCATGAACGTGTATTCGATGGTCCCCTCCCATCGTTCCCAGGCGACCGTTTCGGTGAGGATCTCGAAGATGATCCCGAGGTACGACCAGATCACGCCACCGATCAGCAAGATGGTGGCCTGGCGGTTCACGTCGATCGTGCCCCCGGACGCTTCGATCCCTTTGGCGATGAACACGATCGTGAGTGTGTTGGCCACCGTCCACAGGAAGAAGGCGACCTCCCAGAGCGCGTAGCGCCTGGTCAAGTAGATGTTCCGCTCGACGACACCAGATAGGCCGATGAGCTGTGCTCGCATCGTAGAGGCCGCTTCCATCAGCCGACCTCGACCGTCTCTTCCGCGGCGAAATCCTTACCAGTGGCAGCGAAGAATGCATCCTCGAGGGTCGAGACGCCGAACCGCGCCTTGAGTTGGTCCGGAGGTTCGAGCATGAGTAGACGCCCGTTGTCGAGGATCCCGACCCGATCGGCGAGGCGGTCGGCCTCGGTCATGTCGTGGGTGCACAGCACGATAGTTGCGTCGTGCTCGCGCCTGACTTCAGAGATGAACTCCTGAACCTCAACCTTGGAGCGAGGATCGAGCCCTGTCGTTGGCTCGTCCAGGAGCAGGAGTATCGGGCTTGTCAAAAGAGCGCGGGCGAGGGCGACCTTCTGCTGCATCCCGCGGCTCAGGTGTTCCATCGATTCATTGGCCCGATCGGCCGGAAAGCCAACACGACCGAGTATCTCCGGAATCATCGTGCGCGATCTCTGTGCGGTGATCCCATAGAAGCGAGCTGCATAGCTCAGGTTCTCGCGCGCCGACATCTTCTTGAAGAAGGATGCTTCGACCGATACTCGGTTGACCATCCGCCGGATGCTGCGTGGATCCTCGAACACGTCGTGCCCGAAGATCCTGGCGCTGCCTCCGTCATGCAAGAGCAACGTCGATAGCAACCGGATCAAAGTCGACTTCCCTGAACCGTTCTGACCGAGGATCGCGATGCACTCGCCTCGCGCGACCGTGAACGAGACGCGATCGAGCGCGGTGCTCATCAGCCGCGGCCCGAACCGGCGCTTTCGCTCGTGCTTGCGAAAGCGCTTGGTCAGATCGTGGACCTCGAGCGCCGGAACGCCAGCAGGGATCTCTGGTGGAGTCATACGTTCCATTGACTCACCAGGGGAGGTTCCCGGGTGTCGGGGTCCCGACACAGGGAGCCAGCCCGTTCGTGCGAGGCTGATTGCCCGTGGACACGCCGAGCCAGACCTTGCACCGCCTCACTTCTTACGAACCGGGCCGTGAGTGGGATGAGCCGCTCGACGACCAGCGCATCGTCCAGGACCTCGTCACCAACGACCTCGCCCGTCTCCCGTGGTTCTACAAGCGCTACGACGAGAACCTTCCGAGGATCGAACTTCCCTCCGAGTTGCCCTCAACAGAGGGCGACGCGGTCCGGGTGCTGGCCGGCGCCCTGCAGCCCGATCACTCAGAACCAGATCTCGCCCACCTCGCTCGTCTCCTCTTCCTGTCCGCCGGGGTTGTTCGAAAGACGGAGCGCCCGTTCGGCGAGTTCCTGTTCCGGGCGTCGGGCTCCGCGGGCGGCCGGTTCCCTCTCGAGGTGTACGTCGCGGTCCCCGAGGGCGGATCGCTGCCTCCCGGGGTGCACTGGTACCACCCGCTCGATCACGCCCTCGTCACGATCGCACCCCCGCCGGTCTCCGGGAGCCCGACGCTGGTGGTGACCGGAGTTCCGTGGCGCACCGGATGGCGATATCGAGAGCGAGGCTTCCGTCACATCTATTGGGACGCGGGCACGATGTTGTCGCAGACGCTCGCGCTGGCCGATTCGGCGGGTCTCGGAGGGGCGCTGTACACGACGTTCCCGGACCGGAGCGTGGAACGCATGGTGGGAGCCGATGGTGTCCACGAGTGGCCGGTCGCCCTGGTCACGCTGAGGGCTGGCGATCCGGCAGTGGAAGGTTCTCGGGCTGCCGAGGCGGGAGAGATCGATGCGGACCCGCTCGAGTTCCCGCTTGTGACCGAGGCTCAGCGCGCTGGCGACGGAGACAGCCTCGGCGCTCCGTGGTCACCCGGGCCCCCCGCGCGCGTCGAGCTCGAGGGAACCAAGGCGGTCGAGGAAGTCATCCTCACGCGCGGATCGCAACGACGGATGGATCCAAGCAGTGGCCTCTCGGCAGCGCTGTTGGACACGGCGATGACCATCGCCATGCGAGGGATCGACGTCCCTCACTGGGTGGTCGTCCACGACGTTTCGGACATCGAGCCCGGCCTCTACCGATGGCCGGACCTCGGGCACCCGATCAGATCCGGATCCATGAGGGAGGACCTGTACCGGATCTCCCTGGAGCAGGGACTAGCGCGGGATGCGGCGTTCGTGGTCATCTCCGCTACCAACGTCGGAGGTCTCGACGATCGTGGCTACCGGGATGCTCAACTGGCCGCAGGACTGGTGGAGGGCCGCCTCCACCTGCTCGCCTACAGCCTCGGAGCGAGTGCCTCGGGGATGACATTCCTCGACAGCGAGATCGCCGAACTACTCGGCGAGCCGCTGGACGGCCTTCTTTTCACGTGCGTCGGGGTGCCGGAGTACACGTCGGCACCAGGCGGCACGCCCGGTCGGCCGACACAGGTGAAGACCGTCACTCCGCGCACGTGACGGATCCAGCAGCGAAGCGCTTGTAGCCCCAACGGGATTTGAACCCGTGTTACCGCCTTGAAAGGGCGGCGTCCTAGGCCAGGCTAGACGATGGGGCCGGGGCAACCAAGGCTACACAATCTCCCAGCGCATCCGTCCAAGCCGGATATCGTCCCTGTATGACTGCCGTCTGGACGCTGGAGAAGATCGGGCGACGAGAGGCGATGGAGCTTGCCGCCGCTGAGAACGCGGCGTTCATCGCCGAGTTAGAGGAGCTCTCTGACGAGGAGTGGTCGGCCGTGACCGACTGTGACCCCTGGACGGTGAAGGACGTGGTTTCCCACGTCCTCGGCTGGGGCGAGATCGCGACGTCGTGGCGCGAGGCCGGCCATCAGTTCACCGCCTCGATCACCGGGTGGAAGGAACACGGAGCCACGGTGCACGCCCAGAATGCCATCCAGGTCAAGGATCGAGCCGAGCTTGGCGCCCGTCCGAACTCATCGAGCGCCTGAAGATCGCGCTCCCGGCCCTCGTGAAACTTCGGTCCAGACTGAGCTTGCCCGGGCAGGGCGATCCCGATCTACAGCACCCAGTTCGGGCTCAAGCACCTTGGGTTCGTGGCAGACCTGATCTTCACGCGCGATGTGCTCATGCATCGGATCGACGTTGCGGGAGCAACCGGGCGCACGCTAGTACCCGGCCCCCACGACTACCGGGTCTTCGGTGATTGCATCAAGCAGTGGACCAAGATCACCGGGGCTCGTGTCACGTTCGAGCTAACCGAGCCCCTTGGGGGCACGTTCGTCACGCACCCGTCACCTGTGGCGACGATCGCAGGGGCTGGCACCGATCTCGCTCGGACGTTCGCAGGGAGGTTCGCTCCGGAGGACCTTGAGATCCAGGGTGATCGGGATGCGGCGCTTGGGTGGCTTCGGGTGCCCTGCCCCTTCTGACAGTAGGCTGCGCCACGTGTCGGTCATCGAGGTGCGCGGACTCACCAAGGAGTACAGGAAGTTACGTGGTGGGAAGACCGTCGCGCTATCAGGACTTGACCTAGAGGTTTCACCGGGCGGGGTGTTCGGGTTCCTCGGGCCCAATGGGTCGGGGAAGACCACGACGGTCCGGTGTCTCCTGGGGCTCGTCCGGCCGTCAGCCGGCGAGATGCGCCTTCTCGGTGCTGACCCCCGGACCGACCTGCGTTCTGTGATCGGCCGGATCGGATCGATCGTGGAGACTCCACTCCTGTTCCCTGGATTCACCGGTCGCCGGAATCTCGAGATCCTGGCCCGGATCGAGGACATCCCCAAGTCACGCATCGATGAGGTCCTCGTCACGGTTGGACTCGCCGACCGCTCCAAAGACCGCGTGAAGAACTATTCGCTCGGCATGCGCCAACGGCTTGGTATCGGCGCAGCTTTGCTCAAGGATCCCGATCTACTGATCCTCGACGAGCCAGCGAACGGCCTCGATCCGTCGGGGATCAAGGAGGTCCGCGATCTGCTTCGTCGTCTCGGGGCCGAGGGCAAGACGGTGTTCGTCTCGAGCCACATCCTGTCTGAGGTTCGTCAGACCTGCGATCACGTCGCCATCCTGGCGCGCGGCCGATGTGTCGCCAGCGGACCCGTGGACGAGGTGCTCAGCGCCCGCGGGACCGGGGGCATGCAGGCGCGCGTCGATGATCTCCCCGCTGGGCTCGCCGCGTTATCGAGCGCTGGCATCGAAGCGAAGATCAGACGGGGATGCACTCAGAGTGTCCGTCCCGCCGACGGAGGGGGCCCGGGTGACGAAGGCGCTCGCGGATAATGACCTCTACGTCTCCGAACTACGAGCTGAAGAAGCGGATCTCGAGACCGTGTTCCTAGAGTTGACTCAGGATCGCGACGAATGATCGCAGCCGAGCTGCTCCGGTTCTGGTCCCGCCGCCTCGTGCGCTGGATGACGTTGTTCGCGATCCTGGGACTCCTGTTGACCGGGTTCCTGTCGTTCATCAACACCGATGACGCCACGTCCCAGCCTGATGGAGCGGTCGTAACCCTCTCACCGGCGTACGAGGATTGTGTCGCGACCGACGGCTTTGGCCAGTTCCAGTCAGGAGACCCTCAGGTCGAGGACTTCTGCCTGAGTGCAACGGGCGAGTTCGGGTTCCAGGACAGCAGGTTCTTCGCAACCGATATGCAAGACATCTTCATCGGGACGAGCGTCCCGATCGCGCTGCTGGCGTTCTTCCTCGGCGCGTCTGGGATGGGGGCCGAGTGGCTGAAGGGAACGATGACCACGACGCTCACGTGGGAACCTCGTCGAGGAGTCGTGTTCGCCGCGAAACTGGCGGCCTCGCTGATCGGAGCGGCCATCCTCTACGTTCTCCTTCAGGGCCTGCTCACGCTCGTCCTCTTGCCCTCGATCCTGATGCACGGCACGACTGAGGGGGTCAACGCCGAGTGGTGGCGAGGCACCGTCGAGGTGCTGTTCCGCGGCGGAGCGATCGGACTGATAGCGGCGTCGGTCGGCATGTCGCTCGCGGCGATCGGGCGCAACACCGCCGCCGCTCTCGGCGTTGGCTTCGGTTACATGATCGTGATCGAGAACCTCGTTCGGGCGCTCAAGCCAGCCTGGCAACCGTGGCTCGTCGGGGACAACCTCGGTGCATTCATCACCGACGACAGCCTCGGATTTCCGCTCATGACCCACTCACCGGAATCCGCGGGCCTGATCGTGCTTGGATACGCGGCAGCGGTCGCCCTGATCGCGTTCGTGATGTTCAGAACCCGCGACGTTTCCTAGCCCTAAGGCCTTGGCAGCTCCGTGGAATCCACAACCTCGAAGTGGCGACCTTCTACTTCCGAGAGGGTGCGCAGGGCATCGTTGTTCCAGTGTTTGCTGGGTGCGCCGGTGATGAACCAGTCCGAACCGTTGTCAGCCACGATCATGCCGTAGCGCTTCAGCGCCCTCAAGATCACACGAGCCTGCCGGGGAAACCCGGAGATGTCGAACGAATCCTTCAGTCGGAAGCGCTGCCCCATGGCCGGTAGGTCGCGGTTGGTCAGTGACGAGGCGTAGTGGCGGGCCGGATAGATGAACTTCCTGCGGGTGCGAGAAACCGTGAACCGGAGAGCGTGGTCGATGCGCCCTTCCTTGACCTCCGAGTACCTAACGAGTCCCGGAAGGATGGGGAGACCGGCCGCATCCGCCGACGTCCATGACTTGGGCCGCAGGTCATTGGACGTGAGCTTCCATATCGCGCCAGAGCCCGCTTTCCACCTCGCTCCGCCATCTTTCCGATACGCCGCGTACAGCTCGTAGAGCTTGCACCTCGCCTTATCGATGACGATCACGTGGCGATCACCATCTGAGGTGCGCCCGCCCTCGATCGGAGCGTCCTTGGGGATGGGATAGGGGCCGGGGTCGGATTCGTCTGCATAGTCGAACCTAACGGGGACCTTCTTCTGCGAACCGCCGACGACCACGAACGGAATGCCGATCCGTGCCCCCTGATACCGGCCCGAACCGAAGTCGGGATGGAGACCGGTCGATAGGCCGACTCCGCGGACCATCGCCCGGGAGTTGTCTACCAGCGGTAGGTCATCGATCTCGAGGTTCCAGTGATTGTCCGCAGGGAAGATCGGACAGTTCGGTGCCGCTGGGATACGCGACGCGACAACGGGAGTGGTGAAACTTCCGAGGACAACGACGCCAGCCGCTAGAGCGCGCCTTACTTTCCTGGGAGCGCGAGTTTCTTCAGCGGCTGCAGCTTTTTCCATTCCCACCTCTTCATTATCGGGTAGTCGTAGAGACTGCCGCCTATCGCTCCGTAGACGATCGAGGAGTTCACGTAGGCCTTGACCTCGTTCTTCGGAGCGCGACCGGCGATCCCCCCGATCGGGTGGACCAAGACATCAGGGTCTCCGATCGCCTCGCGGATGATCTGGATGTTCCTCTTGGTGTAGGTGAAGACCCCTTTGTAGCCGGAGGTGCGGTACGTGTAGTAGCCCATCGGCATGAAGACGTCGAAGCTCTCGTCGAGCGCGGCGTACGGGAAGAAGGGCCAGTATCTCTGCCCTGCAGGGTCGGGGATGATCGCCCCCAATGAGTAGCCCTCGCCGGCAAAGTCGCGGATCCGTTCCGACAACTCGATGGTCTTGACGTTCCGCTTAACGATGTTGGAGACCCGGGTGGCTTCGATATCGAGAGCGAACGAATCGAAGCGCTGACCGCTGGCAGTCTCGAAGCGGATGGCCGCCTTGATCCGCTTCATGTCCTTGTAGATGTTCTTGAATGCGGGGACGTACCAAGCAACGACTTTCATGTCGTGGGCATGGGCGGCCTCGATCAGTTGGCTCGTCGCGTCAGGCTCGTAGATGCTGAAGCGTTGTGAGTAGTTGGAGGTCTGGAGGTACAGGGTGCTAACACCGTGGCTCGCCATCTCCGAGATGGTGCCGTTCGGATAGCGCCAGGGGCGGCCGTTGAACATGTCGATCCACGCGCCGAGACCCTCGTAGGGGCTTAGATCTGGCGAACCGCTCTTGCCTGATCGCTCGCCTCTGTCCTCGTTCCGGCGGTCCTCGTGCCGCTGCGCTTTCTTGCCCTTCGATGTGCCGGAGAGCCCCAGGGCTCCCATCATCGGGAACGCTAGGAGCATCGCGGTTGCAGCGACCAGCGCCGTCTTCTTGTAGTCGCGCTCGGTGTCGTTCCGCATGGTTGGTGGTGCCACCCTTCACATCGCCTGCAGTTGCAGTCCGCAGGCTAACGAAATCGGGACGAAAAGAACGTACGCAACTTAGGAAGGCAGGCACTGGGCCGGCCCAGATCAGGGTTTGTGTTGTGATCCTGCCCTCCTGGATCGATGGACTGCCCGCCACTTCTTCGACGCCTCGGCAGCGAGACGCTTGTCCTGTTTCCGTTCCAACCAAGCGACCTCTCGTTGGAGCTTCTCGTAGCTTTCGAAACGTTCGGCGGGAAGCGTGCCGTCCTCGATCGCGCTGCGAACCGCGCAATCGGGCTCCTTGGTGTGGGTGCAGTCCGAGAACCGGCACCCGCTGGCCAGGCTGGCGACATCTTCGAATGTCCGGTCGAGGCCCTCATCGACATCCCAAAGCTGGAGCTCGCGCATGCCGGGTGTGTCGATGATCACTCCGCCTGTTGGCAGAACGATCAGTTCCCTGTGGGTTGTCGTGTGACGCCCTCTGCCATCGTCCCGGATGGCCTTTACGGCCTGACGCTCGTCCCCGAGCAAACTGTTCACTAGCGTCGACTTCCCCACTCCAGAAGAGCCGAGCATCACTCCGCTGGCTCCACCTTCGAAGTAAGCCCGAAGGGCATCGATGCCCTCGCCCGTCACGCCACTCACCGCGTGAACATCAACCCCGATCGCGACCTGCTGGGCCTCCTCGATGCATTCCTGCACGTCCTGTGCCAGATCAGCCTTGGTGAGGATGACCACTGGTTTCGCTCCGCTCGCGTATGCGGTCGTGAGGTACCGCTCTAGGCGCCTGGGATTGAACTCCTCGTTGAGTGATGTCACCAGGAACACGACATCCACGTTCGCGGCGACGACCTGCTCTTGGGTTTCGTCACCAGCTACCTTCCGCGAGAACGATGATGTGCGCGGGAGAACCGAGTGGATGACGCCCGAGGTCTCGTCGGTGCGCGCGAGGGCTACCCAATCGCCGACCGCGGGAAGTTCCCCGGTGCCTTTGGCGCGGTGAAGCATGGCGCCGGTGATCGTGGCGGCGACCTCTCCCGAACTCGTCATGACGTTGTAAGAGCCCCGATGCTGCGCGGCGACCCGGGCGGGCTCATGATCCCGGTGCCGATGTTCTTCGAACGACTCGTCGAGGGCCTGGTTCCAGCCGATCGCGACGAGATCCGTAGATGCGCTCAACGCGTTTCCTCTCGCTCTAGCGGCGCGCGTGGACGCGCCGACTTGGGTTCCGGTTAGAGCGATCTAGGCGATGTGACGGCGGGCCCTCGGAAGGGACCGGTACGGCAGAGCTAGACCGCTCGGCCTGCAACTTCGGTCATCATCATTCATCGCCTCCTGAGGATCGAGTGCGCGAATCGTCCCGTAGGGACGTGCCTACTCAAACAGAACCGAGCCCGAGAATCAACACACAGGCGAACTCTCGGCGTGCTGAACGCCGCCACGTGGCCGGATACACGCCGAGAGCGACGCTGGTGGGCCGCCTGGGACTCGAACCCAGCCCGCCGGATTAAAAGTCCGGTGCTCTACCTGATGAGCTAGCGGCCCGGCCACAGACTAACGGTGAGAGGCGTAGCCTCGACGCGGGTGACCGGGCCCGCTACCGTGGTTCAGCGGGAGGGTCTGGCGCGGCGATCTTGTGTAGCACCCATGTCCAACAAGAGCAGCGGAGGCAGGTTGAGTAGCGCGCGGCGTCGGTTCGGGCAAGGAACGGTGGTGCTGTTCGCAGCGCTCGCCCTCGTCCTGTCCAGTACGCCCGCTGATCATCAGGCGGCGGCGAAGCGGGCGGTCTCAGCCCGACCCAACATCCTTCTGATCGTGACGGACGATCAACCGCTGAACCTGGGGTTCGCCCTGCCGGAGTCAACCAGGTGGCTCAAGAGCGGGACCCGCTTTCGGGAGACCGTGATCACGACCCCTCAATGCTGCCCGTCCCGATCCACGATCCTGACCGGACGCTACGCGCACAACCACGGTGTCGAGGACAACACGAAGACGTCTGCTCTGGACCACACGACCACTGTCGAATACGCGCTGCAGCAAGCCGGTTACACCACCGCGGTGTTCGGGAAGTTCCTCAATAAGTGGCCGATCGAGACCCCGCCGCCATTCTTCGACTCATACGCGATCGTCGAGAGTTCACAGGCTGCGTACAAGAACGGAACCTGGAACGTGGGCGGGAGCCTCGAGAGGATCTCGACGTACGGCACGACGTTCATAGCGGCCCAGATGAGGAAGTTCCTGAGGAATCAAGCAGAGGCTCCGGCCACGGAGCCTTGGTTCATCCACCTCTCGTTCCCAGCGCCTCACAACCCTTTCACTCCGGAACCGCGTACCGCAGCGCTCCGGTTCCCACGTGGTACGGAGACCCGGGCGTCTTCGAGGACAACCCGGCCGTGGACCTCGGTGGGAGATCCGACAAGCCCTCATGGGTCCAGTCTTCGACACGCGATTTCGCGTGGGGGAGAGATCTGCGTAGACAACAGGCGCGGTCGCTCCTGTCTGTGGACGAACAACTCGTAGAGATACGAAAGTCACTGATCGAGATCGGCGCACTCGAGAACACACTGGTGATGTTCATCTCAGACAATGGACTTCAGTGGGGCCAGCACGGGATCGGCGGCAAGATGGTCCCGTACGTGGAATCGATAAGGGTGCCGTTCTTCGCGATGTGGCCGAGGCACTTCGAGCAGGGAGTCTCGGATCGTCTCGTGGCGAACATCGACATCGCTCCGACGATCCTCGATGCGGCCGAGGGTGCCATCTCCGGTGATCAGGGATGGTCGGTCACTCCTCGATGAGTCGTGGACACGAGAGCGCGTCCTCATCGAGGCTTGGACCCGGAACAACAACGAGTCGTACTCGGTCCCGCCGTGGTCTGGGTTCTACTCACCCGACCTTGAGTACGTCGAGTACTACGAGGTGATCGGCGGGCTTCCAACCTTCCGGGAGTACTACGCGCTGGATACAGACCCGTACCAGCTATTGAATCTGCTCGGTGATCGAGATCCGCTCAACGATCCGGATGTCACCCAGATGTCGCTGGATCTCCGAGCGGCGAGTTCGTGCGTCGGACCTGAGGAGTGTCCCTAGCCCGGTTCCACGATCAGCGTTATCCCGTCGGTCCCCGTGACGACCACACTCTCCCCGCTCCTGATCGGAACCGATGCCCGCGCGCTCCAGAGCTGTCCGTTGACCCGTACCTGGCCCTCGGGGGCGCATTCTCGAGTCGCTCTGCCCGTGGATCCAGCGATCGCCTCGCGGCCGGTGATCGAACGGACACCCCTCCAGCGCAGGAAGATCATGATCTCGAAGAACTCCCACGCCGCAAGCGGTATGAGCGCCAGATAGCGCCACGGTGATTCGAGGAACAGGAACGCCAGGATCCCACCAACGACGAGACTCATCGGTCCCGCGCGCGAGGTACGAGTCGGTAGCCGACGTTCCGGATCGTCTCGATGAGTGCCTCGTGCTCGGCTCCGAGCTTCGCGCGTAGCCGTCTGATGTGGACGTCGACCGTCCGGGTTCCCCCGTAGTAGTCGTAGCCCCACACCTCACGCAGCAGGAGGTCACGGTCACAGACGCGACCGGGACGCTGAGATAGGAACTTGAGCAACTCGAACTCTTTGTAGGTGAGGTCGAGTGGTCGGCCCTTCACGTACACCTGATAGTTCTCCGGATTCACGGTGAGGTCGCCCACCTTGAGGACCGTCGCCTCATCACCATGGCCGGTGCGGCGAGCCACGAGGTTCAGTCGGGCTGATATCTCGTCGGTCGATGCATCGGTGAGGAGGAAGTCGTCGGCGCCAAGTTCGAATCTGAACGAACCGATCGAGTCTCTGTCCACGAGCACGATGATCGGCGGGAGCCCAACCTCCCACGCCAGGGAAAGACGTCGGGTTGAATCTTCCGCCGCGGCAACGTCTGTGGTCGCGTCGATCAGGAGAAGATCGGGATGAAGAGGGATCAGATCTTCTGAGGTTGTGGTCTTGAGGGGGGCGGTCTTGACCACGTACGGGGCTACCGGGAAGTCAGGGAGCGCGTCGCGTACATCCGAAGCCGTGTCGGACAACAGCAGAACGGATATCGACATCCCTCTCATCGGTGCCCCTCGCGTCCATCCATCGAGGTTCCATCGCGGCGTGCGTCCTCGCGCCATCTATTCGTGATGGGTAACCGCCTATCTCGGCCGAAGGCTTTAGTGGTGACTTTGATCCCGGGGGGAGCCTGTCGCCTCTTGTATTCGGCCCGGTCGACCAGACGAATCACGTGCTCCACGATGCTTGGTTCGTTTCCAGCCGTCACGATATCCGCGATGCTCCGGTCTTCTTCGATGTAGGCCTCGAGGATCCGATCGAGGACCTCGTAGGGCGGTAGGGAGTCCTCGTCTTTCTGGTCGGGCCGCAACTCGGCAGAGGGCGGCTTCGTGAGGATGTTCTCCGGGATCACCGGAGCGACCTCGTTGCGCCAGCGGCACAGGTCATAGACCTCGGTTTTGAAGACATCCTTGAGAACGGCGAGTCCACCCGCCATGTCTCCGTACAAGGTCGCGTACCCAACGGCCATCTCGGACTTGTTCCCGGTGGTCAACACGAGCGGCCCGTAGCGGTTCGAGATCGCCATGAGGATGTTCCCGCGCACCCGTGCCTGGAGGTTCTCCTCGGCCACGCCCATAGGTACCGATCCGTATTCATCGGCAAGCATCTCTACGTACGTTTCGTAGGCGCGTCCGATCGGGATGATCCGGTACTCGACCCCGAGGCCGGTTGCCAGCTCTTCCGCGTCGGTCTTCGAGTGCTCCGAGGAGAATCCCGATGGCATCGAGACGGCGATGACGTTCTCAGGCCCCACTGCGTCTGCGGCGATCACGGCGGTGAGAGCTGAATCAACTCCGCCGGACAACCCAAGCGTGACCTTGGTGAAACCGTTCTTGTGGACGTAGTCCCTGACCCCCAACACCAATGCGCCGTAGACCTCCTGTGCATCGGAAAGGACCGGGGACACCTTTGTGAAAGAAGGACCTGAAGATGCCGCGGGCAGCTTGACCTTGACGACATCGATGAGTTCGGAGTGACCAGCGCGTTGCTCCCCGAGAGGAACTTCGACGACCTCGAGGCTCCGCTCGAACTGCGGGAAACGCGCGATCGTGGCCCCGGTCGGGTCGACCACTAGCGAACCTCCGTCGAAGACGAGTTCGTCCTGGCCCCCAACACAGTTCACGTAGACGATGGACGTTCTCGCCCGCCGAGCGCGCTCCCCGAGCATCGTGGTGCGCTCCTCTAGTTTGTCTCGGTGGAACGGCGACGCGTTGATGTTGAGAACGATCTGGGCACCAGCGTCACCCTGCGCGATGACCGGTCCGGGGTCGTACCAAGCGTCCTCACACACGCACACGCCGATGACCCCGGCTGGAGTCTCGATCAACGTGTGGCGCTCACCGGGCGTGAAGTAGCGCTTCTCGTCGAACACCCCATAGTTTGGGAGGAGTTGCTTGTGATAGCGGCTGATGACCTCGCCCCCGAAACAGATCCCGGCCGCGTTGAATAGGTTTCCGTCGGCAGCATCTACGAACCCAACGACGACGAGCATGTCTCCGGAGGATCTCGAGATCTTGTCGAGAGCGGCCAAGTTGGCGTCGATGAAAGATCGCTTCAACAGCAGGTCCTCGGGCGGATAGCCGGTGACCGCTAGCTCGGGGAAGACTGCAACCTGCGCACCCAGCTCTGTGGCGCGCCTGATCGAGTCAAGGATCGAACCGACGTTCCCGTCGATGTCCCCGACCACTGGATCCATCTGGGCCAGAGCTACTCGCACCATATATAGAGAGTAGTGGAACCACCGAGGCAGGCACCTGCATGAAACCTCCATGAAACACCTGCGGGCTAGGATTTCCGACATGGAGAGACAACAGGATTACGTTCTCAGGACGGTCGAAGAGCGGGGTATCCGCCTCGTGTGGCTGTGGTTCACCGATGTCCTCGGCTTCCTCAAGTCGTTCGCGGTGACGTCGGAGGAGCTCGAGCAAGCCTTCGAGGAAGGGATCGGATTCGACGGCTCCGCGATCGAAGGGTTCGCCCGGGTCCAGGAGTCCGACATGCTCGCTCGGCCCGACGCGGGAACCTTCCAGATCATGCCGTCCGACCAGGACCACCCCGACGGCGGAGTGGCGCGGATGTTCTGCGACATCTACACGCCAGATGGCCAGCCATTCTGGGGTGACCCCCGCTATGTCCTGCAACGGAACCTCGAGAAGGCGGCCGAGCGCGGGTTCACCTTCTACGTCCACCCCGAGATGGAATTCTTCCTGTTCAAGGACGCACACGACCCGACGGAGATCGACTCGGGCGGGTACTTCGATCTCACGCCTACCGATATCACCCAGGAACTTCGGCGCGACACGATCAGCGTGCTCGAGAAGATGGGCATCCCGGTCGAGTTCTCGCATCACGAAGTGGCGCCGTCGCAGCATGAGATCGATCTCCGTCATCAGGATGCGCTGACGATGGCGGATTCAGTGATGACGTTCCGGCTACTCGTGAAAGAGATGGCCTCGAAGCGCGGCATGTATGCGACATTCATGCCCAAGCCGAAGACGCATCTTCCCGGGAACGGGATGCACACCCACATGTCGCTCTTCGAGGGAGACCAGAACGCGTTCCACGATCCGTCTGACGAGTACCACCTGTCGAAGGTCGCTCGCTCGTTCATCGCGGGTCTGATCCACCACGCTCGCGAGATCACACTCATCACGAATCAATGGGTGAACTCGTACAAGCGTCTCACCTCGCAGGGCGGATACCCGGTGCAAGAAGCCCCGACCTTCGTGTGTTGGGGCCGCCATAATCGCTCAGCGCTCATCAGGGTTCCGATGTACAAGCCCCGCAAGGAGCACTCCACGAGGATCGAGTTCCGCGCCCCCGACCCTGCGTGCAACCCGTACCTCGCCTTCGCGGTGATCCTGGCCGCCGGCCTAAAGGGGATCGACGAGGGCTACGAGCTACCGCCGGAAGCCACGGACAACATCTATGAGATGACCGAGCAGGAAAGACGAGCGCGGAGCATCACTCGCCTTCCTGACGATCTGTATGACTCGATCAAGGAGATGGAGTCATCCGATCTCGTGGCCGACGCTCTGGGCGAACAGACCTTCGAGTATCTGTTGCGCAACAAGCGCGCGGAATGGGATCAGTACAAGTCGTACGTGTCCCCGTATGAGGTCGAGCGGTATCTGCCGATCCTGTAGGAGCTAACTCCCAGCGATCGTGTACCGCGAGCCTCGTACCGCCGACCCAACGCGGGCCCCAGTACGAGTCGTAGAGGGAGTCGACGCGCACGCCGCTCGATGAGGTCGACGAGATCATCTTTCCCTTGCCGACGTAGATACCGACGTGGCCGACCCGGGCGGAGGTCGTCTTCTGGAAGACGAGATCGCCGGGCTTCAGCTTCCCGCGCTTCCAGATCCTCTTGTTGCTGGATCGCTTCCCCAGGTCGAACTGGGAGCCGGACTGGTGGGGGAGGCTTACGCCGAACTTCTGGAATACCCAGCGAGTGAAACCGGAGCAGTCGAAGCCGCTCGTGCTGGAGCCGCCGGAGCGGTAGCTGGTGCCTCGCTGCGACTTGGCACGCTTCTCGATCTTGTCGCGACGTTCCAGGACGGTGCTCTTGCTCGTTGCCGAGGCGCTAGTGGCCAGCAACGGTAGTGCGAGGATCGCAACGAGGAACGCTGCGACCGTGAAACGGATCGAATGCTCGGTATGGCTACCCGTCATTCCCACCTCCTAGCCGTGAGCCCCCGCGCGCACGCAAGCAAAAGATGATCCGCTTGTGTGAACCGCGCTGTTCTTCCGCGGCGGGGAACTCGTCCGTCCGGTCGTCCGCACTCGCAACCAGTGATGGTCGGGCAGATCTCCGGCTTCCGATATGAGGCGCTTCTTCGACGCCAGCGACGCACGTTACAGACACAAGCGGATCGCTTCCACCTACCAGGGGGAGAAGAACCAGCTTCGAATGTTGTGGCTCATCCACAACGCACCCGGGCAAATACGACACATCGGGTAGCTCAGCGGGCCCGCCACCGGACCTCTATCCTGCACGTTGTGACGGGGGCCGACCTGGGACGACGCGAACGCGAAGGGCTGATCAAACGCGCCAGTTCGTCGCTGGCGGATCTTCTGGTTTCGGACCCTGGTTCCGGGGCTGTCCTGGACGATGATGGGCCCCCCGGGAGCCGGGAGGACTACCTCTCTCTAGTAGGAGATGCGTACGCGAACGATGGGCCGGGGGGCCTCCGTCGGGAGCGTCGCCGCCGTCTCCTGCAGATAGCGGGGGCAGATCTCTCCGGCGAGATCGAACTCCACGAGGTCGTTGCCAACCTCTCCTACCTCGCCGATGCGTGTCTCGAGGTCGCACTAAGGGAGGCCGATGCTCCCTCCGATCTAGCGATCGTGGCGATGGGCAAGCTCGGCGCGCTAGAGCTCAACTACAGCTCCGACATCGACGTGATGTTCGTGTCCGGAGGCGATGGTCCCGAGTACGCGCGTGCAGCATCGTCTGTTGTGGCCACGCTTACTGAGTTCGCGCCCGAGGGCCAGGCGTACCGAGTGGATGTGGATCTCCGACCCGAGGGCCGCGCTGGCGCACTGGTTAGGACTGTGGACTCCTATATCGAGTACTACGAACGGTGGGCGAAGGAATGGGAGTTCCAGGCACTCATCAAGGCCCGCCACTCGGCCGGGGCGGCCGAGATCGGTGACGCTCTGATCGAACGATCGCGCCGGTTCGTCTACTCCCAGGAAGTCTCGTCCGAGCGTGTTGCCGCGATACGGGCGATGAAGCAGAAGGTAGAGACGAACGCCGTTCGGCGAGCCCGAGGAGGTTCCAGCGAGGACGACGTAAAGCTCGGTCCCGGTGGCATCAGGGACATCGAGTTCGCGGTCCAGCTGTTCCAACTGGTGCATGGCGGCTCTGACCCAGCGGTCCGCGCGAGCGGGACCCTTCCCGCACTCAGCGCGTTGGCGGTTGGAGGCTACGTCGCCGAGGAAGACTCGGCGGGCCTTGCAACGGCCTATCGGTGGCTGCGCACCGTGGAGCACAGGTTGCAGCTCTGGCAGGAGCGTCAGGTGCACACCCTTCCAGCGGACGACGAGGGACGCGCTCGTGTCGCCCGGGTCATGGGGTTCAGCGATGCACCTTCGTCCTCAGCTCTTGAGCGCTTCGAGGAGGCACACAGGGCGATCCTCGTTGACGTTCGCCAGCGCTTCGAGAAGCTCTTCTACCGACCGATGATCGAGTCGCTCGCCGGAGCGGGCGGGCAGAGACTCTCGCAAGAAGCGCTCGAGGATCGTCTGAGGATCCTCGGCTTCAGAGACGTTGATCGTGCGGCCAGGATCCTTGCGGAACTCGTGGGTGGCACGTCCCGGCGAGCCCGGCTCTTCAAGGTGCTCACGCCCGCGATGCTCCGGTTCCTTCAGGATGCGCCGCTACCAGATGAAGGTCTCTTCTCGTTCCTGAGGATCAGCGAGTCGCTAGGGGAACGCCTCGATGCCGCCGGCGCGTTGCGTGACAACCCCCCAGCCTTGGCCTTCCTCGCCAAGGTATTGGGAAGCGGCCGCCTGCTGGGAGATCTGCTGATCCAGGTGCCCGAAGAACTTGGAACCATCGCTAACAGGGACGGCCCCGGGCTCCCGAAGGAGCGCGAGCGTCTGGTGCGAGAGGCATCGGCGTCTCTGCGATGGCGTGATGAGGATGACCGTCTCGACGGGTTGCGCAGGTTCAAACGCCGGGAACTGCTCGGACTCGCGCTCAGTGATCTCGCTGGCGTCTCGGACACGGTGTTGGTCGGTGCCGGACTTGCCGACCTGGCCGATGCGTGTTTGGAGGCAGCCCTCGAGGAAGTAGACGTGCCCTTCGCAGTGATCGGGATGGGGAAGCTCGGAGGCCGGGAGCTCAACTACGCATCCGACATCGACGTGATGTTGGTTCACGATGGTGACCACCCGGCGGCCGAGCGTGCCGCGGCGGACCTCGTGGCGGCGATCGGGTCAGTGACCCCCGAAGGCGTTACGTTCCAGATCGATGCCGACCTCCGACCGGAGGGCAAGGCTGGTCCTCTCGTGAGGTCGTTCGATTCGTACCTCGAGTACTACGCACGGTGGGCGCGCCCGTGGGAACGTCAGGCATTGGTGAAGGCTCGGCTTCGCGGCGGGAGATGCGGAACTGGGCGAGCGATTCATCGAAGCGACCCGCCCTGTCGCGTTCCAAGATCCGTTCCCGGACGATTCACCTCGCCGAGATCAGGCACCTGAAGGCGAGGATGGAGCGCGAACGCATCCCTCGAGGCGTCGATCCTCGACTCCATTTCAAACTTGGACCGGGAGGCACCTCCGATATCGAGTTCGCCGTTCAGATCCTTCAGCTGCAGCATGGTGCGGCAGAGACCTCGCTACGGCAGACGGGGACCGTTCCTACGTTGGCGATCGCGCGTGAACTCGAGTTCCTCTCTCCCGAACAAGCCGACCGGCTTACCAGCGCATACGAGTTCCTCACGAGGCTCAGGAACCGCTTGTTCCTCATGGTTGGCCGCCCGGTGGATGCCTTGCCGGCGAAGCCCGAGGAACTCGAGGCCCTGGGGATCGCGATGGGATATCGCGAGCAACCTCGTCAAGAGATCGAGGACGCGTACCTGAAGTTCACGAGGCGGGCACGCAAGGTGACGGAACCGTTGATCTTCGGTTCCTAACGGAGCGATGCGATGAGGGCGAAGACGAGACTCATTCCCAGGATCAGAGCGAGGACCAGGAGGATCCCTCCTGCATTCTTGGCTCCCTCACGGAAGGAACCTGCCATGGGGATCAGCAGGAGCAACAGGGCCCCAACGATGATCAACGGAGAGATTGTCTTCACGATGTGCATCCTAGTGCGGTGCGATTAGGGTGTCCGCCGGAGGGAGGGGTCTTTGAGTACCAGCGAGTTGCTCGGTGCCACCAGCCTGTTCGGCGACCTAGATGCAGCGGTCCTCGATGGCCTTGGCGCGCGCGCCGTTCCAAGGACGTTCCAGAAGGGCGAATTCATCTTCCATGAGGGCGAGCCGGGCGATTCCCTGTTCGTCATCAGGAGCGGGCTCGCAAAGGTCTTCGTCACATCTGCCGAGGGTGACGAGATGGTGCTCACTACCCTGGTGCCGCCGGAAGTGTTCGGAGAGCTCTCGCTGATCGACGGGGGGGCTCGTTCGGCCTCGGCCGAGGTCCTCGAGCCGACCGAGGTGCTGGTGATCACTCGGGCGGTGCTTCTCGACACTCTTCACCAGCATCCCGAGGTCACAGACAGCCTGCTCGTCAACCTCGGCGCACTCGTCCGCCGTCTAACGGAGCAGGCCTCGGACCTGGTTTTCCTCGACCTTTACGGTCGGGTCGCCAAGTTGCTGGTGGGTCTCGCCGATGACCGAGGCGAAACAACTTCGGACGGCATCGTTCTCGATCTGAACGTCACGCAATCGGACCTTGCCCGCATGGTCGGGGGAACCCGCCAGAGCGTCAACCAGATCCTCAAGAACTTCGATCGACGGGGTTATCTAGAACTCAGCGGCCGCACCATCACGCTGAAGGAACCGGAACAGCTCCGGCGCCGCGCAGGTCTCTAGACAAGCGAAGAGCCCCCGGTTCGCCGGGGGGCTCTGTTCGTATCGCTCTGACTCTAGATGTCGTAGTAGAGGTAGAACTCGTACGGGTGAGGACGGAGCCTCATCTCGTCCACCTCATGCTTCCGCTTGTAGTCGAGCCACTGGTGGATGACGTCCTCGGTGAACACTCCACCTTCGAGTAGGAAGTCATGGTCGGCTTCGAGCGCGTCCAGCGCACTCTCGAGCGACGCGGGGACCTGGGGAACCTGCGCCAAAGCCTCTGCGGGAAGGTCGTAAAGGTCCTTGTCGACCGGCTCGGGTGGCTCGATCTTGTTCTTGATCCCATCGAGCCCGGCCATGAGCAACGCCGGGAACGCGAGGTACGGGTTGCAGGAGGCATCCGGGACAACGGAACTCGATCCGCTTCGACTTCGGCGACTTCGAATAGAGCGGGATGCGAACCGCGGCGGATCGGTTCCTCTGCGAGTACACCAGGTTGACCGGTGCTTCGTAACCGGGGACCAGTCGCTTGTAAGAGTTGGTCGTCGGTGCGCACAGAGCAAGTAATGCCGGAGCGTGGGTGAGGAGTCCGCCGATGTAGTAGCGGGCCATGTCGGACAACTGCGCGTAGCCCAACTCGTCCCAGAACAGCGGCTCGCCGTCCTTCCACAGACTCTGGTGAACGTGCATCCCGGAACCGTTGTCCTGGAAGATCGGCTTCGGCATGAACGTGACCGTCTTACCGAACTTGAGTCCGACGTTCTTGATCACGTACTTGTAGAGCATCAATCTGTCGGCCATCGTTAGCAGGTCGGAGAACCCCATGTCGATCTCGCCTTGGCCCGCGGTGCCGACCTCGTGGTGGTGAACCTCGCATGGGATGCCGAGCTCTCGAAGCGTAAGGACCATCTCGCTGCGCAGATCCTGGAAGTGGTCCATCGGCGGAACGGGGAAGTAGCCCTCCTTGTAACGCGGCTTGTAACCCTTGTTGCCGCCTTCCTCTTCTCGTCCCGAGTTCCAGACGCCTTCGACAGCATCGATGTAGTGGTAGCTCGAGTGCTGGTTCTGGTCGAAACGGATGCCATCGAAGATGTAGAACTCTGCTTCGGGGCCGAAATAGGCGGTATCGGCGATCCCGGTTCCCTTGAGGTACTCGACAGCTTTCTTCGTGATGTAGCGGGGGTCGCGGGTGTAGCTCTCACCGGTGAGGGGATCCTTTACGTACGCGTTGATGATCATCGTCGGGTGAGTGCGGAACGGATCCATGACCGCGGTATCGGGATCGGGGACGAGGAGCATGTCTGATTCCTGGATCTCCTGGAATCCGCGGATCGATGACCCGTCGAAACCCAGACCCTCCTCGAACGCGTCCTCTCCGAACTCGTCGAACGGTACCGAGAAGTGCTGCATCAACCCCGGTAGGTCGGAGAACCGGATATCCACGAACTGCGCTCCGTGCTGTTCCCCGAGTTTCAGGGCATCGGATGGGGTTGCCATTCGTTCCTCTCCTTCTCTGCGGCCTCAGGCGCGCGACTGTCTAGGTTCACGCGCCTCGGTACGTGTGTCTAGGTTCTGGGAGAACTTTAGATGGGGGCGGTTTCCCCTCCGTTTCACCGATGTTACGAGCGCGTTACGCCCTAATGCCCGGCGGCGAGCCACGCTTCGAGGTGACCGGCCTCGTCCGCATATGCCTCCTCGAGGCCATCCACGATCCAGCCCTCTACTTTCCCGCCGTAGAGGGGTACCCGAACCTTCACGGTGCCCGTAACGAGCCGGGTCGTCGTTGCTCCGTCTGCCCTGAGTTCGATAGTGCCGTTGGCGGCCAACAGTTCCTTGGCCACCTCGGGGAGGATCTTCCACTCCCAGATGTGCTTGTCCGGGTACCAGACGGCCTCCTCGACCCACGCGGGATCAGCGTTACCGATGAACTTCCTGGCGGGCCCGTCGATGTCGATATCGAGCACGCACCTGATATGGCGCACGACCCGACCGTCGTCCATCTCGTTCTGTTCGAGGACCTCACGATGGGAGAGGGGACCGAGGTGATCGCCGAGGGATGCCTGGTACTCAGGATCGAGGAGGACCTCCGCGACATGTTCGGGGGCACCGGTTACGGAATGCTCGATCTCGAAGTCCACGGGGCACGAGGATAGCGGAAGGAGCGGGGGGTCCTAGTGGACGAGTCCCCGGCGGAATGCCTCGGCGACCGCCTCGGTGCGGTCGTGGACCCCAAGCTTCCGGAAGATCTGCTTGAGGTACGTCTTGACCGTCTCTTCAGAGACGTGGATGTGTTGAGCTACCTCGCGGGTCGAGCGCCCGTTGCTGAGTTCCTGGAGGACGGAGAGTTCGCGGTCGGATAGTGCTTGCGCGTCCTTGCCCGAGATCCGACCGAAGATCCCTTCGGTGACGTTGGGGTCGAGGACCGCCCGGCCCTGAGAGACATCCTTGATCGCCTGGACGACGCTCTCCTTGGTTGCGCCTTTGGAGAGGTAGCCATCAGCGCCGGCTTTGACCGCTTCGGCCACCGTTCCCGGGTCGGTGAACATCGTGAGGACGAGCACACTCGTATCCGGATAGTCCTGCTTGATCAAACGGGTTGCTTCGATCCCGTTCATCGCCGGCCCGAGGTTCACGTCCATCAGGACGACGTCAACACCACCAGCCCCGACACGCTCCACGGCTTTCTCGCCCGAGTTCACGACGCCGACCAACTCGACCTCGTCGGTCATGTTCAGCATGGCCGTGAGGCCCTCGGATACGAGTTTGTGGTCTTCTGTGATCAGAACCTTCAGGCTCACTGCACACCCCTGAGACTTCGTCGACGAGTCCTACGGGCTGATTGTGACAGGCGGTGGCCCCACGAGGCGTGTTTCGGGTCTCGCCCCTCGGCGGCGGGGCACTATTGGGTGACCGCCCCAGGAAGGATCGCTTCGAGTTTGGTGCCACGTCCGGGCTCGCTGTTCAACTCGATGCGGCCACCGACCCGCTCGGCGCGCTCGTTCATCAACTTCATCCCGACGTGGTCGGCGCCGACCTTCTCCGAGGGATCGAAGCCAGCACCCTGGTCTTCGACCACGATGTGGACCATGCCGTCGGGGTCCGTGATCGAGATGGTGACCCAACTGCCCTGGGCGTGCTTCAAGGCATTGGTGAGGCCCTCCTGAAGGATCTGGAAGGCGGCGAGTGCCACGGGGCGCGGCGGCTCGGCCGAGAGACCGGCCTCGATCCGGATCTCCGTACCCCACAGGACGGCGAGATGCTCCGCGAACTTCTCGATCGTCTTTATGAGTCCGCCCTCTTCCACGGATGACTTTCTTAGATCAACGAGCGAGTCGCGCAGCGCCTTCATGGCGCCATTGATCGCGTCGCGTGCAGTAACCGTGGCTTCCTTCGCGAGATCGGTACGTCCGGCATCGATGAACTCGCCCGCGTTCCCGCAACCGTACGCGGCGGCCGCGAGCATCTGCAAGCTGCCGTCGTGGATCTCTTCCGCGATCCGATTGCGTTCTTCCTCCCGCTCCTGGAACACCCTCTCGGTGGCTTCGAGCAGAGCTTTCTGTTGCTGCCGGATCTTCTCCGACAGTTCCTGCTGCGCCCGAGCTCCCAGGATGCTGAGCCGAGCGAACAGCAATGGGATCAAGATCGCGGCCACCGCCCACGACCCGATCTCCCTGTCTGCGACGGCCGTGACAACACCCAGACTCGTTAGCAGCACGTAGCTGACTCCGAACCCGGAGACCGGCTTCGGGATGAGGACCCCGAAGGCTTCCTTTATGGGAACGCCTTGATCCAGGTTGACCATCACCGCAACGAGAGTGAGGTTGATGATCAAGTGCAATAGAGCAGCAGCGCCAACGACGATCGGGTTGAAGGCGGACTCGCTGAAGAGATGGAATACCAGTGACGCGCCCCCAACGGCCAGCATCGTTTGAGATCGGTTGAAGGATGCTCTCCAGAAGGGGATCTCTCGCCTGAGTTCGCGCATGTCGAGAGCACCGATCCCCGCGATAACGATCGGAACCCAAGGCATGTTTCGGAAGATGATCGCGACCGCGAGGTGGATGGGGAAGCCCATCGTGACTTCGGAACCGAACCCGAGGGACACCGGGAGAAGCTCGACGGCAGCGAGGAGAACGACCCAGAAAAGCACCGCTGTGAACTCGGGTCGGCCCTCGGTGAAGGCGAGGGTGAGAACGAGCGCGACGGCGCCCAAGGTTAGGAGCCACGCGTAGATCCGAGGTTTCACGTGGGTATCGTAGGTTCCCCCGGCCTCTCCAGTGGGGTATTCGCACGCGAAGAGAGGGGCCGCAGCCCCTCTCCCCTTTCGAGCATCTAGTAGCGCCAGTGGGCGCCGGCCACGGCGAAAAGTGCGACAAGTGCACTGGCCATGGTCATGAGACGGATTTTCATGCGGACCTCCTTTGAGAAAAGTAGTGAGGTGTCTTTGTCAGACCGGTCTCGAAAGACCGCCGCTCCGCTAGGTTGTCAGGCTGGGTGTGCCCACCCGGCCGGTAGATCTGGTGTCTCCGCTATCTCCGTGTTCTTAGAGAGTGTTTCTGTGACTCAATGTAGGACTTGTTAACTATCGTGACAACCCCCCGAAAGGGTGGTTACCTCGGATAACCAGAAATGACCATCCGATTCCTACACTTTGAGGGTAGTAAGGCCCCCCGTCTAGGGGGTTGGTGTGGAGCCGCTCCGGGGATGACACTTGCCCAAGACGTTCCATCCGAGGTTAGGGGTTGCTAGATGCTTGACTTGGACCCGGCGTACCTGACAGGTTCGGTGACGTGATGGGCGAATCGGTAGGGCCTCAACTTCGGAAGGTAACCCCTAGTGCCCACGTGTCGTTGGGGCAGCTCCAGTCGGAACTGGCCAAGATCTCTGGCATCCGCAGCGTCAGCGTGATCGGTGACGACAGTCCCGTCGAGATCCACGTCGTGGCCGAGAGCAACCGTCCCCCAAAGCAAGTGGTCAGGGATGTGCAGTCGCTGGCAGCGGCCCATTTCGGATTGACGCTCGACCACCGGATCGTGTCCGTGGTGCAGATGGACGAGGGTCACGAGGAGGAGACGGCCTCCGAGGGGCGTCGCCGCCCCGTACTCGACCGGGTCGTGTTCGCTAACAAAGGGAACGAAGGATGGGTCAAGGTCGCCCTTCAGTGGCCGGACGGCTCGACGACCGAAGGAGCGGCGGCGGCGGGTGCGTCCCGCGAGACGCGTGCGCGCGGCGCGGCAGCAGCGGTGCAACAGGCGCTCGAGCCGGCCCTGGCTCCGGATGCGACCATCGAGGTCGATCACGTGATGATCCAACAGGTCGGCATGACGGATTCCGTGATCGCGAAAGTGATCGTGACCGAGGCGGGGAGACCTACCACCCTGCTTGGCTCGGCGATCATCCATGACGATGTAGTGACCGCTGCGGTTCACGCGATGCTTCATGCGGTTAACCGCAAGCTCCACTAGTCACCCGGCGCGGATGCTGTGTCTTCCCCCTGACTTCTCGGCCATCATGCGCGGCATGAACGAGCCACGCGATACCGAGGGCGAGTACGACATCTCCAACGCTAAGTAGCTCCCGAAGCTTCGGGAGCCCGATCGTGTCGCCGAGCCAGGGGAGCACCGTGTCATCGTCCATCACTTCGTGCTTGAGCCCGACGTTCTCGAGTGAGGTCTCTATCCCAGCGTCCCTTACCGCCGATGGATTGACAGGCATCGCTCCATTCACCGAGATCACGAGCACGTTCAGCAAGAGACCCAGTGCGGCCAGGCCGGTTCCGGCGTAAGAGCGGTTCAGGAACAGGAAGGTCGCGACCGCTGCGTTGGTAGCCAGGATCACTGCAAGGCCCCCGTTCCCCTCGAGCCAACTCGGGGCGCTGAAGTCCACCGCAAGCTGAACACCCAACCCCAGGAAGAGCAGCCAGGGGGCCCGGAACCGAGTCTCGGCAAGGCTTTCGAGGGAGCCTCCCCGTAGCAGCGCAAAGACAAGGCTCAGCACCAGCAAGATGGCGAGGCTCAGCAACTGAAGGCACCCGGGTCGATCACGTTGCAACTCTAGAGGCGTCGGTCAGCCGATTGTCGGTTCTCCGGATCAGACCTCGTGAGCGAGGGCATCCTCCAAGACCGGGCGAGAGAACGAGTAGCCGGACGCGATGAGCTTCTCCGGCATGACCCGCTGGCTCGCGAGGACGGTCTCGTCGGCCATCTCTCTTCCGAGCACGATCCTCAGAGCGAAGGCCGGGACAGGGAACAGACTCGGGCGCTTCATCCGAGTTGCAAGGGCCTTCGTTAGCTCGGCGTTGGTGACCGGATTCGGAGCGGTCAGGTTCACAGGCCCGGAGACGTCGGAGTCGATGAGATGTTGGATCGCACCGATCTCATCCGAGAGCGCGATCCAACTCATGTGCTGGCGGCCGGAGCCAAGACGGCCGCCGACGAAGAACCTCATCGGGATCATCATGCGAGAGAGGATCCCGCCCTTACCGGATAGGACCAGCCCCGTTCTGATGTGCACCACACGGATGCCAGCGTCGGCTGCGGGAGCCGCACTCTCCTCCCACTGTCGGACCACATGGGCCAGGAAGTCGTCGCCGTTCGAGCTCTCCTCGGTAAGGATCTCGTCGCCGCGGAGTCCGTAGTAGCCGATAGCCGACCCGCTGATCATGACCTTCGGAGGGTCCTCGAGATCGGCCACCGCGGTCGCGAGCAGTCTGGTCCCGCGCACCCGGCTATCGAGTACGCGCGCCTTGTGCCCAGAGGTCCACCGCTTGTCGCCGATGCCTTCTCCGGCGAGGTGAACGACTGCGTCGATAGCTGCAGCAGCGAGGGCTTCTCGATCGATGTTCCCGGCAGTCGGATCCCACCTGACCTCGCCCGCTCCTGGCTCGGCCCGCACCAATCGCACGACGGTGTCGCCGCGCTCGGAGAGTGCGGCCACGAGTGCCTCACCGATCAAGCCGTGAGAACCACTGATCAGAACGTTCATGTGAAGCCCTTCGCTCGAAGGTTCCCTTCCTACCCTTGATCCCGAACTAATGGGTGTCGTTCCGAGGGTGCCAGTACGATTGCTCGCCATGCATCAGGTCATGCTCATCTCGAATCCGATGGCCGGTTCGGTATCTACGCGCCACCGAGAGGTGATCGTCAGCGCCCTCAGGGCCGATTTCAAGCTCGAGGTGGTCGAAACGGAGCGTCGTGATCACGCGACCGAGTTGGCTAGCGATGCTGCCGATCGTGGTTTCGATGCGGTGCTGGCATTCGGTGGTGATGGCACGATCAATGAGGCAGCCCAAGGGGTGATCGGAACCGAGACCGCTCTTGGGGTCCTTCCCGGAGGAACCGCGAACGTGCTCGCCCGCTCGATCGGTGTGCCGACGGACCCCATCGATGCGACCAGCTACATCGCTCACCGCCTCAAGTCTGGGACGACGAGGCGGATCAACGTCGGCAAGATGAACGAGCGGTACTTCCTGTTCTCGACCGGGATGGGGCTGGATGCGGAGGTCGTTAAACGTGTCGAGGCGGATCCCGAGGGCAAGGCGAGACGCGGTGAGTGGCTGTTCGTGCGCAAGCTGATACGGGCAGCCGCCTTCGACTACACCCGCCGTAAGCCGCAGCTGACGCTCACCCCATTCGGGGGCGAGCCGATCAGAGCCGTATCCGCGGTGTGCTGCAACGGACGCCCGTTCACCTATCTGAGGGAGACACCGGTCGACGTTTGTCCACAGGCGCGCCTCGATAAGGGACTCGATCTTTTCTCGATCGATCGCCTGTCTAGGCGGCGGATCCCGGCTCTCGTGTACGGCATCCTGAGGTCGCATCAGCACATCACCAAGAAGTACGTTTCGTACCTCCACGACACCTCAGGCGGGATCCTCGAAGCGGATGAGGCGCTCCCGGTCCAGGTCGATGGGGATTACCTAGGTGAGATGAAGAGGATCGAGGTTTCCCTGGTCCCAGCCGCCCTCGACCTGCTCGTCTGACGTTACCCTTGGGGCCTAACCCTTCGGGGTCTAACCCTTCAAGGAGTTGACCTACATGAGCATCCCCACCAAGGAAGAGGTGTCCCAGGTCCTGGGAGCCATCACCGAACCGGAGCTCCGGCGCGGTCTGAACGAACTCAATCTGGTCCGAGCGATCGACGTCGAGGGCTCCTCCGTCTCTGTCACCATCGCAGTGACCGGCCCGGGTGAGCACATCGCTAAGTATTTCAACGAAGTCGTCCCGGCCAAGTTGAAGGAGCACTTCCCCGATCTCGATGGCGTCAACGTCACGCTCGCACAACTGAGCGAGTCAGAGCGGACCACCCTGGTGGGAGGACTCAAGAAGGACTCCCCGGGATTGTTAGGTCGTTCCGACACCCACACCCAGGTGATCGCGATCGGTTCCGGCAAAGGGGGCGTTGGGAAATCCACAACGACCGTAAACATCGCTGCATCACTGGCCAAGCAGGGCTACTCGGTCGGACTTCTCGATGCAGATGTGTGGGGATTCTCGATCCCTCGCATGCTCGGCATCCACGAGAAGCCCACCGTGGTCGAGGACATGATCATCCCGCCCGAGATGTTCGGGGTGAAGATCGTGTCGATCGGGTTGTTCACTACAGAGGACAACCCGGTCGTGTGGCGCGGACCGATGCTTCACAAGGCACTCCAGCAGTTCCTCGACGACGTTCACTGGGACGAGCCCGATTACCTGCTGGTCGACCTTCCTCCCGGGACGGGCGATGTGTCGATCTCGATCGCACAGTTCCTCCCCGGTGCGGCGATGGTCGTTGTTACGACCCCTCAGCAGGTTGCCGAGAAGGTTGCCCAGCGCGCCGGATTCATGGCCGAGAAGACAGGCCTGAAGGTCGCGGGAGTCGTCGAGAACATGAGCTTCTTCCGCGGGGACGACGACAAGGTCTACAAGCTCTTCGGCGAGGGCGGGGGCCGGAATCTAGCGACAACCCTCAACGTTCCTCTACTTGGAGAGATCCCGATGGATCCGCGGCTCACGCATTTCGCAGATATCGGAGCGCCGATCGTGTTGCAGAGTCCGGATTCCGAGGTCGCTCAGGCCCTGGACGGGGCCGCGAAGGAACTGTCGAACATCCTTCCGCCCAAGCCTCGTTCGGCCAAACGCATCAGCCTGCCCCTACTCGGCGGGCACTAGCAGAAAGGGGCGTCGATGGCGACGCCGACCACACAGCACTCTCTCGACCTGGTGGACCGCCTCGGCGGCTCGGTTGACGCGGTCGGCGCTGAGGCGCGCACTGCAGCGCTCGGCACCCGCTCGATCAAGAAGGATTCGAAGATGTGGGCGCTCGAGTTGGCGATCCGGTGTTGCGACCTCACCACGCTCGAAGGACAGGACTCACCAGGGAAGGTGAGGCAACTGGCCGCCAAGGCGATCCGGCCCGCACCGGGCAACCCCGACGTCCCGTCGGTTGCCGCGCTGTGCGTTTACCCACGTCTCGTACCTCCGGCGGTTGAGGCACTCAAGGGCTCCGGGGTGAAGGTGGCCTCGGTTGCGACCGCGTTCCCATCGGGCCAAGCGCCCCTCGACATGCGACTCGAGGAGATCGAGCGAGCAGTAGCCGACGGAGCGGACGAGGTCGACATCGTGATCAGCCGGGGTGCGTTCCTCGCGGGGGACGACGAAGCGGTCTACGAAGAGGTAGCGCGCTCGGTCGAAGCGGCGGGGGAGGCTCACGTCAAGACGATCCTCGAAACGGGCGAACTCGGCTCGTACGACCGGATCAGGCGTGCGTCGATGATCGCGATGGCTGCTGGAACACACACGATCAAGACCTCTACCGGCAAGATCTCACCCGCCTCGACACTTCCAACCGCCTTGGTGATGTCAGAGGCGATCCGTGACTTCGTCGATGCAACGGGCCAGGTCGTTGGACTCAAGGTCGCGGGCGGGATCCGGTCAGCGAAAGACGCCATTAGGTACCTTGTGATCGTGCACGAGACGCTCGGTGAGGAGTGGCTCACTCCCGATCGGTTCCGCATCGGGGCTTCATCGCTCGTCAACGACCTCTTGATGCAGATCGACAAGCAGCGCACAGGCTTCTATTCGGATCCCGATCGCTACACACTTGACTGAGAGATGGGCACTGACGTGAACAAGTGGGAGTACGCACCAGCACCCGAATCCACCGAGATCGTGTCGGTGAAGGACACCTACGGCCACTTCATCGGCGGCGAGTTCGTCGAGCCCGCGTCCGGCGAGTACCTCAAGACCATCAACCCCGCCACCGAGGAAGTGCTGTCGGCGATCCCAGTGGCGGACGAGGCTGATGTCGATCGGGCCGTGGGCGCCGCGCGGAAGGCATTTGGGACGTGGTCATCGCTCGCCCCGAGCGATCGAGCGAAGTTCGTGTTCCGTATAGCGCGCGTCATTCAGGAACGGGCCCGCGAGATGGCGATCCTTGAGTCGATGAACGGCGGCAAACCGATCAAGGAGAGCCGCGACGTCGATATCCCTCTAGCCGCGGCGCATTTCTTCTACTACGCGGGGTGGGCGGACAAGCTCGAGTACGCGTTCCCCGGTCGGAAGGCTGAGCCTCTCGGAGTCGCCGCGCAGATCATCCCGTGGAACTTCCCGATGTTGATGCTCGCGTGGAAGATCGCCCCGGCCATCGCGACGGGCAACACAGTCGTGCTGAAACCTGCGGAGACGACGCCGTTGACCGCTCTGATGTTCGCCGAGATCTGTGAACAGGCAGAACTGCCGCCCGGGGTCGTGAACATCATCACCGGCGCAGGACCGACAGGTGCCGCGATGGTGAACCACCCCGACGTGAACAAGGTGGCGTTCACCGGCTCGACCGAGGTAGGCAAGATGATCCAGCGCCAGCTCGCGGGAACGGACAAGAAGCTCACCCTCGAGCTCGGGGGCAAGGCAGCGAACATCATCTTCGATGATGCGCCGCTCGACCAAGCGGTCGAGGGCATCGTCAACGGGATCTTCTTCAACCAGGGCCACGTTTGCTGCGCAGGATCGAGACTGCTCGTTCAAGAGTCCATCGCAGAGAAGGTCATCGACAAGCTCAAGCGCAGACTCTCAACCCTCCGGTTGGGAGATCCGCTCGACAAGAACACAGACATCGGCGCGATCAATTCGCGTGACCAGCTCGACAAGATCAAGCGTCTCGTCGGGGTCGGGGTCGAGGAGGGCGCCGAGCTCTTCCAACCAAAGTGCGACATCCCCGAGCGCGGCTTCTGGTTCCCTCCGACCGTGTTCACCGGCGTCTCTCAGAGTCATCGCATCGCGCAGGAGGAGATCTTCGGACCCGTTCTGTCGGTGATGACGTTCAGGACCGAGGACGAGGCTGTCGAGAAAGCCAACAACACGCCCTATGGCCTTTCGGCCGGCATCTGGACCGAGAAGGGTTCGCGCATCCTGTGGCTGGCCGACAAGATGCGCGCCGGGGTCGTGTGGGCCAACACCTTCAACCGTTTCGATCCGACCAGCCCGTTCGGCGGCTTCAAGGAGTCAGGTTTCGGCCGTGAGGGAGGCCGCCATGGCCTCGAGGCGTACGTGAAGCTGGTGGCCCCATGAGCTCGGAGCCTCGGGTCGGGGTCCTGAAGACCTACAAGCTCTACATCGGAGGAGCGTTCCCCAGATCCGAATCCGGCCGCTCCTACGAGGTGACAGGAGCGGATGGAGAGTTCCTCACCAACGCCGCCCGCGCGACGCGCAAAGACATCCGTGATGCTGTCCAGGCCGCTCGCAAGGCATGGGGCGGATGGGCGGCAGCGACCGCATACAACCGGGGTCAGATCCTCTACCGGGTCGCCGAGATGATGGAGGCGCGGCGTAGCGATCTTGAGGCCGAGGTCGAACGGGCCGAAGGCGAGGCCGCGGCGCAGGTCGATGCGGCTATCGATGCGTTCGTCTATTACGCGGGCTGGACCGACAAGCTCACCCAGGTCGCCGGGGGACTGAACCCGGTCGCTGGTCCGTACTTCAACATCACAGCCCCCGAGCCAACCGGGGTGGTTGGGATAGTGGCACCTGAGGCACCTTCTCTGGCCGGACTATGTGAGCGCCTTGCTCCCGCGATGTGCGGAGGCAACGCCTCTGTCATCCTCGCGTCCGAGAAGTACCCGCTCCCGGCGATCGCCCTGGCTGAGTGCCTCGCGACCGCGGATGTTCCGGGTGGGGTGGTCAACCTGTTGACCGGCATGAAAGACGAACTGACACCCGTGCTTGCCTCGCACCTGGACGTTGACGCGATCGACGTTACGGGCGTTGACGGCGACCGCACCGAGGTGGAGACCGCCGCGGCCGAGAACGTGAAACGTGTCATCAAGGCATCGGACGTGCGCGGGCCCCACGAGGTCACCGCGTTCATGGACATGAAGACCGTGTGGCACCCGAAGGGCCGCTAGAGCCGGGCCAGAACCCCGCGTAAGAGCGCCTCGAGGCGGGCTGCTGCACGCTTTCCAGCAGCCGAAACCTCGTCGTGAGAGAGGGGGGTAGGTGAGATCCCGGCGGCAAGGTTGCTAACGACCGAGACGCCCATCACCCTGGCCCCCAGGTAACGAGCGGCGATCGCTTCGTTGACAGTCGACATCCCGACCAGGTCGGCGCCGAGCGTGCGGAGCATCCTGACCTCGGCGGGGGTCTCGTACGTGGGTCCCAACAGCCCCGCATATATCCCTTGTCTAAGGTCCGGATCCACTTCGAGAGCGATCCTCCGGAGTCCGGCGTCGTACACCTCACTCAGATCGAGGAACCGGGGTCCCACCGAATCATCGTTCGGGCCGAACAGAGGCGTGAGTCCGGTCAGGTTGATGTGATCGGTGATCAGACAGGGTGATCCAACGACCAGGGTGGGGTCGGTTCCTCCCGCGGCATTGGTGAGAACGACGACATCACATCCTGCGCCGATGGCCGCCCGCACCGGGTACGTGACCTCGGCCGTGTCTCGTCCCTCGTAGAGATGAACCCGCCCGGCGAAGATCAGCGTTGGGGTCCCCGCGACGTCGCCTGCGTAGAGGGAACCTTGATGCCCGACGACCCCCGAAACCGGCATGCCTTCGATCTCGGAGAACGGGATCGGTTCGGTCGGGATGATGGAGCCCGCTACTTCGCGAGAGTCCTGAGCCCAAGACGACTACCGCGCGCCAATCAGATCGTCCCGTGGCGTTCTCGATGACCGACGGAACGGGGGCCTGAGGTGAGGTCATCCCGTGATCTTCTCGATCACGATCGGTTGGTGTTCGGGGGCTTCATCGCCGATATCGATCGCGCCGATCAGCGCCTCTTCTGCCCCCTCGAAACGGCTTGCGTCCGACGCATGAAGTTCAAGGATCGGCTGTCCTTCCTCGACCGCGTCGCCTTGCTTGGCGAGGCACACGATCCCGGCAGCATGATCGACAGGGTCCTCCTTACGTGCTCGCCCAGCCCCTAGCCTCCATGCTGAAACCCCAACCGAGCGGGCATCGAGTCGGGTCACGAAACCAGTCCTGGGGGCGGTGAGCGTCTTGCGCTCCGATGCCTCTGGGAGCGGGGCGTCGGGGTCGCCACCCTGCGCGGAGACCATGGCCCGCCACTTCTCAAGCGCGGAACCGTCGGCGACGGCGGCTCGAGGATCTGCTTTGATGCCCGCGAGGGAGAACATCTCGTCGGCGAGAGCGAACGTGATCTCGTCGAGGTCGGAAGGCCCTTTCCCCTGGAGCATCTCGACAGATTCTTGAACCTCGAGTGCGTTCCCGGCCGTGCGTCCGAGTGGAGTGCTCATATCCGTTAATAGCGCCGAGGTCTTGACCCCGTGAGCGTTCCCGATCGTGACCATCGTTTCAGCGAGGCGACGAGCCGTTTCCAGGTCGGGGAGGAACGCCCCCGAGCCAACTTTCACGTCGAGCACGAGGGACTCGCCGCCTTCCGCGATCTTCTTGGACATGATGGAAGACGCGATCAGGGGGATGGACTCGACGGTCCCAGTGACATCGCGCAGCGCGTAGAGCTTGCGATCCGCGGGAGCTATGTCTGGAGACGAGGAATAGATGACGCAGCCGACATCCTGGAGGATCGCGACGACCTCATCCTGTGAGAGATCGACGCGGAATCCGGGGATCGACTCGAGCTTGTCGAGGGTGCCTCCTGTGTGCCCGAGGCCGCGGCCGGACATCATCGGATCTGCAGCGCCGCATGCAGCGACGATCGGAGCGAGTGGCAGAGATACCTTGTCTCCGACGCCACCGGTCGAGTGCTTGTCAACGGTGGGGATCTTTATAGCGGACAGGTCTACGCGGATGCCCGAGTTCAACATCGCGTCGGTCCAGGTCGCCAGCTCGTCCGGGTTCATCCCGCGCCAGACGATCGCCATGAGCAGGGCTGAGGCCTGCTCGTCGCCGACGTCACCCCTGGTGTAGGCCCCGATGAACCAATCGATCTGGTCGTCGCTCAGCTGCCCGCCGTCGCGCTTGGTGCGGATGACATCGATCACATCCACAGGTTCAGCCGTCTTTCCTCTCGCGCAGATCTCCGGTCGAGAAGGCGCCAGGGAGCAGGGAGTCCAATCGGCGAGGTCCATCGTCGGAATCGATCAAGAGATCGGCCCCGCCGGCCTCGAGGAGGATCTGCCGGCACCTGCCGCACGGCATCAGGGGATCACCGTCGCCAGCGACCACGCTCACCGCGATCATCCGGCCCCCACCCGAGTCGTGGAGGTTCGATACGAGCCCACATTCAGCGCAGAGCGTTAACCCATAAGAGGCGCTCTCGACGTTGCACCCGGTGATGATCTCGCCGTCGTCCAGGAGGGCTGCTGCGCCGACCCTTAACCGCGAGTAGGGCGCGTAGGCGCGCGTTGATGCCTCTGCGGCCTCGCTCCGCAACTCTTCCCAATCGATGCCTTCGGTCATCGTTCAGTCCTCCTGCGACAGCGCCTGATCCTTGCTCGGTGAGGAGCTTATTCCTTGATGTAGTGCTGGCCATCGGCAGCAGGGACGCGAGCCCTCCCCACGACCCCTGCGACCACCAACAAGGTAGCCAGGTACGGCGCCATCGCGAGGAACTCGGACGGGATGCCAGAGTTCAGGATCGCCAGTTTGTTCTGCAGGGAGTCGGCGAATCCGAAGATCAAGGCGGCCCCGAACGCCCCGACGGGGTTGTAGCGTCCAAAGATCACCGCGGCGAGAGCGATGAAGCCCTTACCCGCACTCATGCCCTCGTCAAAGCGTCCAACTGAGCCCAGCGTGAGATACGTGCCCGCTATCCCTGCGACCAGCCCGCCCAAGATCACGTTCTGATAGCGCACCCGTAGGACATTGATGCCGACGGTGTCGGCTGCCTTCGGATGCTCGCCAACCGCACGGACGCGCAGCCCCCACTTCGTCTTGAAGAGTCCCACCCATACGGCTGCGATCAGAGCGAACATGATGAAAACGAACATGTTGTTCCGGAAGAGGAGCGGTCCGATCATCGGGATCTTCGACAGCAGTGGGATAGAGACCGGCTTGAACGTCCCCGGGTTGTTGAGGTTCTGGTACTCCACCAGGACGCGCGCGGTTAGATAGCTGGTGATCCCGAGAGCGAAGATGTTGAGCACCGTCCCGGCGATGATCTGGTCCACCCGGTAACGGATAGATAGCACCGCCAGGATGGCCCCGAGGAGAGCGCCCGCTAGCGCGCCGCTTATCAGCCCGATCCAGAGGTTGCTCGATGCGCTTCCGATCAGAACGCCCATGAACGCAGCGGTGAGCATCATCCCCTCGATCGCGATGTTGATGACCGCTGCCCGCTCGCAGAGGACCCCCGAGAGCGCGCCGAGGGTCAGGGGCACCGACCGCAACAGAGTGCTCTGGAGCATCCCGAAGAGGTTCAGCGAGTTGTCCGCTGTGGCCCACACCAAGAAGGCGAAGACGAACAGGAACACGACAAGTCCCAGCACCAGGTAAAGGCGCTTGCCGAACCCACGCGCTAGCTGAAGGCCCCCGATGAACGCGGTGACGATCGCTAGGAAATAGGTGGTGCCTGCGGCGGGGAGATTGACCTGCGGTAGGTCGGCGAACTGATCGGCTCCGTTCAAGCCGAAGCTGGCATCTCCTGCCCCCTGACTCCCGCGTCCGAAGACGAAGATCATCACCAGCGCGAGGAACAGGAAGAAAATGCCGAAGGCGACCGAGCGCCGATCTCGTACCGGTGCCCCCGCGGTCGCTGCTGCCGTACTCACTGCGTCCAACTTTGAGCGAGCGCCGTTTGGTCCTCATTATCGGTTTTCGATTTGACGCGGAAGATGGCCCTGACCAGAGCCGGTGCGGCGATGAAGGCGATGATCAGCGCCTGGATGACCACGATGATGTCGATGGGAGTGGTGGTCGCCGCTTGCATCGAGAGAGCCCCCGCCCTCAGCGCACCGAACAAGATGCTGGCCAACACGATCCCCCCGGGATGCGCGCGACCTAAGAGCGCGAGAGCGATGGCATCGAAGCCGAACCCCGAGAATCCGGGACTCAGGAACTTCTTGATCCCGAGCATCTGGGTTGCCCCGGCTAGGCCGGTCAGGGCGCCGGCGAACATCATCGCCCCTATATATGTGCCGGCCACGCTCATGCCCGCGTAGGCGGCCGCGTGTGGGTTCGTTCCGACCGAGCGGAACTGGAATCCGATGGTCGTCCGGAAGAGGATCCACCAGACGAAGTAAGCCACCGCCAGGGCGATGAGGATCCCGATGTGCACCCGGAGCGTGCCGGACAGGGTCGGAAGTTCAGCTGAATCCGCGATTGGCTTCGAGATGGGATCCGTTCGCCCGGGCCGGAGGAAGAACTCTGTTTTCAGCATCCATTGAAGGAGGTTGACCATCACGAAGTTCAACATGATCGTCGTTATCACCTCGTGCGCGCCGGTCTTCGCCTTCAGGAATCCCGGGATGAATCCCCATGCCGCTCCGGCGGCCGCTCCGGCTCCCAGGGCCAGGGGGATATGGACGACGGCAGGGAGGTCGTGGAATGAGAATCCCACCACTACAGAGCCGATGAATCCGGCGAGGATCTGCCCTTCGCCTCCGATGTTGAAAAGGCCGGCGCGGAACGCAAGGCCCACGGATAGCCCTGCCAGGAGCAAGGGGGTCGTATTGACGAGGGTCTCGCTGATCGCATAGCTACTTCCGAACGAGCCCTTGAAAAGAGCGATGTAGGCGTCGGACGCCGTCTGCCAGGAGAGCGTGAAAGCCCGACCAGGGTTCTTGGTTACCGATGCCCACGCTCGCAGCGTCTCGGGACTCGTAAAGATGATGACCAGGGCACCGACAACCAGGGCCGCGGCGAATGCGAGGACGGGGATGAAGAGCGCCTTGCGGATGGAGGTAAACCTATCCATCGTTGCCCTCCCCGGATACTGCGTCGGGGGAGCCAGCCATCAGCCTGCCGATGCGCTCACGGGTTGCATCCGCACGGTCCAGAACTCCGACGATCTTGCCTCGGAACATCACTGCGATCCGGTCAGCGAGCCCCAGGATCTCGTCGAGTTCGGTAGAGATCAACAGCACCCCCGCACCCTCGTCCCTCTGGGCGACGATCCGGGCGTGGATGTACTGGATCGAGCCGACATCCAGGCCGCGGGTGGGTTGGGATGCGATCAGCAACCGCTCCGCGTGGGTGAACTCCCGAGCCACGATCACCTTCTGCTGGTTCCCTCCGGACAGGCTGGAGGCAGGGGTCTCGGGAGATGGGGTGCGGATATCGAAGTCATCGATGAGCTTCGTGGCAGATCGCTGAACCGCGTCACGATCAACCACGATGCCCCTCGAGAACGGGCGATTACGGAAGGTGTTCAACACAAGGTTGTCGGCGATCGAGAATGCCCCAACGAGACCATCGGCTTGCCGGTCCTCAGGGATGTGGGCCACGTTCTTGTTGAAGAGTTTCGCGGCAGAGGCTCCAGTGACGTCGTCCCCGTCGAGGGTCACTCGGCCCGCGGTCACCTTCCTCAGACCGGTGAGTGCTTCGATCAGTTCGGTCTGGCCGTTCCCCTGGATCCCCGCTAGTGCCAAGATCTCTCCCGAGCGAACGTCGAAGCTGACATCGTCGGCTGCCAGTTGGTCGCGATCGTCCCTGACGACCAGGTTCTCGACGGTCAAGACCGGGGGCCCGGGTGTAGCTGGGGTCTTGGTGACCTCGAGCTGAACCTCCCGGCCGACCATCATCTCTGCGAGTTCCTGCTCGCTCGTCTCCGCTGGAGTAGTGATCCCGACGACCTCACCTTTTCGGAGGACGACGATCCGGTCGGCCACTTCGAGAACCTCTTTGAGCTTGTGCGAGATGAAGATGATCCCTCGGCCGGTCTCTTTCAGGGACTTGATGATCGACATCAGTTCGTCGATCTCATCTGGGGTCAGAACCGCGGTCGGTTCGTCGAGGATAAGGATGTCGGCGTTCCGGTACAGCGCCTTCAAGATCTCGACCCGCTGCTGAACCCCGACCGGCAGATCCTCCACGATCGCTTCCGGATCGACATGCAAACCGTACTGAGCGGACAACTCAACGAGCTTCTTCTTCGCCTTGTCCTTTTCGATGATCCCGAAGCGCTTCGTGTCTTCGACCCCGAGCATCACGTTCTCGATCACGCTGAACACGGGCACGAGCATGAAGTGCTGGTGCACCATGCCGATCCCCAACGCGATCGCCTGTGCGGGGGTTTCGCATTCGATCCTCTCGTCGTCGATGAGGATGTCGCCCTCAGTGGGCTGGTAAAGCCCGAAGAGGATGTTCATCAGGGTCGATTTGCCAGCCCCGTTCTCACCCAGCAACGCGACAACCTCACCGCCTGAGACGGTGAGGTTGACGTTGTTGTTGGCGACCACGCCTGGGAAGCGCTTGGTGACTCCGCGGAGCTCGACTTTCATCGAGCCCCGCGTCCCGCGTCGCCTCCCAGGCGGGTTGCCGTCATCGATCAGCCGGTGACGGAGATAGATCCGTCGATGATCCCAGCCTTCACTTCTTCAACCGTCTGCTTCAACGCGTCCGGGATAACGCTGTCGAACTCGTGGTACGGCGCGATGCCCACACCGTCGTTCTCGAGCGTGCCGACGTAGAGGCCACCCTCAAAGGTGTCCTCCAATGCAGCCTTGATCGTGTCGAAGACCGCGTTGTCCATCTTCTTCTGGACGCTCGTCAGGAAGAGGTCGCAGAAGTCGGCGGCTGAGACGCAACCGTCGGTGTCGACCCAGATCATCGTCGCTCCGGCGTCGCGAGCGGCCTCGGCAGCACCGAGACCCACGGGACCGGCGACCGGCATGATGACATCGGCGCCCTCGTCGAGGAGCTGCTGGGTGACCTGCTTGCCCTTGTCGAGGTCTTCGAAGTCACCGGTGAAGAGACCGTCCTGCTTGGCCGAGCTCCAGCCCTTCAGCTCGACGGCAGCGCCGGCCTCAGAGTTCCACCAGTTCATCCCTGCCTCGAAACCGTTCTCGAAGATCGTGACCGGCGGGATGTTGATCCCACCGAAGGTTCCAAGAACGCCAGACTCCGACATCCCGGAAGCCAGAACGCCTGCGAGGAACGCAGCCTGGTCGGTCGAGAACGTCAGCTCGCGAGCGTTGTCGAGCGTGATGTCCTCGCCTGCCTCGAAGTCGAAGAAGTCGACGTCGACGATCGCGAACTTCTGGTCTGGGTTCGCCTCAGCGGCTGCCAGCGTGGCGTCGCCAAGCAGGAACCCAACGGTCACGATCAGGTCGCAACCTTCGTTGAGGAACGTGTTGATGTTCGGCTCGAAGTCGGCATCGCTCTGCGACTCGAGAACCTTGGTCTTGATGCCGAGTTCTTCTTCGGCCCTCTGCATGCCTTCGAACGCCGTCTGGTTGAACGACTTGTCATCGACGCCACCTGTGTCAGTGACCTGGCATGCGGTGAAGTCGACTTCCTCCACGCCGCCGTCGTCACCGCCTGTGCCGGTTGGCTCTTCGTCGGCACAAGCAGCTCCAAAGAGCGCCAACGCCATGAAGGCGGCGATCAGAATATGAGATCTCTTACGCAAGATCTGGTTCCTCCCTTTCCCTTTTGTTCCCCTAGTTCCCCGCCTCGGCCTGCTGGCCGGTGCCGGTCCCTACCCCAGTCATACGGACCGAGCCAGCATATGAAACCGGAGCGCTCGAAACTAGGGCTATAGGACCTCGGATGTAGAGTTCTTCGCGGACATGAGGATCTACACGAAAAAGGGCGATGACGGCACAACCGGACTTCTGTACGGGGGCCGTGTCCCCAAGGACGACGCGCGCACCCAGGTCTACGGAACCCTCGATGAGACGGTTTCGGCCCTGGGAGTGGCCAGGGCCGGGGGGATGTCGGAGCGCGGGGAGACCATCGTGGTGCGGATACAGCGCGAGATGTTCGTCGTGGGCGCCCAATTGGCGACGGCTGAGGAGAACCAGGAGAAGCTGACCCCCGGCGTTTCGCGGGTAACGCCCGAGATGACCGTCCAGGCAGAATCTGACATCGATTCCCTCATAGAGGCTCACCCCCTTCCTCAAGAGTTCATCCTTCCCGGAGCGACCATGGCGTCCGCGGGCCTCGATCTGGCACGTTCGACCATCCGGAGGGCCGAACGTCAGGCGGTGACGATGGATCGGGAAGGTCTTATCGGTGATCCCGAGATCCTCAGATACCTCAACCGGGTATCCGATCTCCTGTTCGCCCTAGCCCGTTTCGAGGAGGCCGAACGGGGTGTTTCGGCCGACCCCTCTCGTGAGCGATGACCGCCGTGAGGTTCGCGTTCTGTCCTGCCTGTGCATCCGAGTTACCTGAGGGACCAGAGGAGCTAGCCCCCGAGTGCCGGTCGTGCGGTCGGATCTGGTACCAGAACCCGGCGCCCACCGCAGGGTGCGTGATCGTCCAGAACGGCAAGGCATTGATCACCAAGCGGGGCGCCGAGCCAGAGAAGGGTCGATACGACATCCCCGGAGGCTTCATCGAGGTGGGCGAGTCTCCCATCGATGCCGTGAAGCGAGAGTTGCGGGAGGAACTGGGCATCGAGGTGGACGTGACGAACGCGGATTACGTTTCGGCCTCACCACACCGTTACGGTGCAGATGGGGAATGGACGCTGGCGATCGGGTTCCGCGCCCGGATCGCCGCCGGGGATCCGGTTGCCGCGGATGATGTCGAGTCCTTCGAGTGGGTAACGATGGATCGATTGGACGCCATCGATTTCGCATGGGACCACGACCGAGAATTGGTAAGGGAAGTTCTGAAGGATGAGGGGAGTGCCACCGGATGAGTGAGCTTCTGGAGCGCGTCAAGAAGGACTACGACCTCGACGACGCCGATCTCGCGCGGATGCTGTCGTCGGCTCGGTTGATGATCGGGCTAGCCATGATCGTCGCCCCGGGCCGGATCATGACCGCATGGATGGGGGAAGAGGATGTCAGCCCCGGCATGAAACATGCGGCGCGCAGCATGGGGGCGAGAGATATCGCCCTCGGGTTGGGCACCCTCGTAGCCCTAGACAAGGGCCGCTCGGTCAGCCGTTGGCTCGAAGCACAGGCGCTGTCGGATGGAGCGGATTGCCTCGGAACCCTGATCGCCTTCAAGCACATGCCTCGCTTCAAGCGTTGGGCGTTCCTCCTGATGGAAGGTGGCGCCGCCCTTCTGGGCCTCCATCTAGCCGAGGCACTCGAGGACTGACCTAGCCGCGCGTCAGGGAGGCCTCGAGGTGGTGCTCGAGTGGGACTTCCGGGGTGGCCATGTAGAAGTCGTAGTGGAGTGAGTCACCGGAAACCTCGATCACTCGACGCGTGGACGAGACCGGTGCCGCGGTCGAGGTGCTCGTGACCGAGGTGCTTGCCAGATCGAACCGATGGTCGAGCAGCGTGCCCTCACAGATCTCAACGGCTCCGAATGGGTGAGCGAGGACGAACTCGATCCCGCTGGGGGCCGGGCGGAGATAGCCGGATTCGCCGTGAAGAGGGGAACCATCGGGAGCCCATGTCTTCTGGGTGTAGATGAGGAATGGCTTTCCGTTCGACGAGAAGGTGACCTCTTCTTCGTACGAGAAGTCATCGATCGTCGGGTAGTGCCCGGTGCCCTTGCCTCGCCAGGTTCCGAGCAGGAAGGCGAGCGGCCCTTCGGTTGGAGACATGGCCCGAGCTTAGCTCCGCAGGGCCTTCTCGATCAGTTCGACCAGGCTCTCTTCGGTGATCGGGCCCTCGATCGCACCCACCACTTCGCCGGACCCGTCGAACACGGCGGTCACCGGCTGATAGGGGACCTTGAACTGTTCCCATACCTCGGGTGAGTGAGCCAGGGGGTAGGGGACGTCGAACTCTTCCTGGTACGCCATGCCGTCCTCGACGGTGTCGTTGTTGGAGACTCCAACGAAGGTGACTTTTCCTTTGTACCGCTCAGCCAACTGGTTGAGCTCGGGCTGTTCGCCCCGGCACTGAGGTCACCACGACTCCCAGAAGTTGAGTACGACCGGAGAACCTCGATGGTCGGACATCGTGAAGGTAGACCCGTCGAAAGTCTCGATGGAGAAGTCCTGACCCGTGTCCCCATCCGATGGTTGATCGATGTGCGGGGTGGATGCGGGTGTCTGACTCGGGAGAACCCTGTCGTCCTCGTTCACCTGGAGCGGAGAAGAGCCTTCTTTGCTCGCGCAGGCGCCGGCCACGACGGCGATGACCATGAGTACGAGGATCGTGCGAGCTGCCTTCATCCGTTCAATCCTCGCAGACCGAGATCTTTAACTGGTGACAGCTGTCGAGTGTCGGCCCGGGGGGAGCCGTATACGCTTCGCGCACGATGGGCTGGCCGTTCGAAGAGCACCACGACGAACTCCGTTCATCGATCCGCGCGTTCGTTGAGAGCGAACTAGCTCCGAACGCCGATGCCTGGGAGGCGCAGGGGGATTTCCCCAACCACGTGTTCGAACGGATGGGGGAACTCGGCTATCTGGGTCTCTCCTACCCCGAGGAGTACGGCGGCGGAGGTGGGGACTACCTGTGCAACGTGGTCCTGGCCGAGGAGATGAGTCGCTGCAACTCCGGGGGCCTGGCCATGGCCCTTGCCGTCCAGACCGACATGGCCGTCCCGCCCATCCACAAGTTTGGCACTGAGAAGCAGAAACAGACCTATCTGCGTGGGGCGATCGCCGGGGAGAAGATCTTCTGCCTCGGGATCTCGGAGCCCGATGCAGGCTCGGACGTGGCCGGCATCAAGACCACCGCTAAGAAGGTCGATGGCGGATGGCTCGTCAACGGATCCAAGCTCTGGATCACCAACGGTCGACGCGCTCACTGCATGACTCTCGTCGCCAAAACCGATCGCGATGCAGGTCACCAGGGCATCTCGCTGTTCATCGTGGATACCGATAACCCAGGGTTCCACGTTCGTCGGACGCTAGACAAACTCGGGATGCTCACGTCCGACACGGCCGAGATCTCGTTCACCGACATGCTGCTACCCGATGACGCGCTACTCGGTAAGGAGGGCGAAGGGTTCTACAACATCTCCTGGGAACTCCAAGGTGAGCGGCTGATCGGTGCGGCCGGGACCATCGTCGGCGCTCGCCGAACACTTGAAGCAGCGGTTGAGTATGCGAAGGAGCGCAAGACCTTCGGCAAGCCGATCGGGAAGCACCAGGCTGTTCGTCACATGCTGGCCGACATGGCGACCGAGATCGAAGCGGCTCAGCAGCTCGTCTACCTGGCGGCCTGGAAGGTCAACCGCGGTGAGTACCCCGTGCGCGAGATCTCCATGGCGAAGCTGTTGACCGGAGAGGTCGCATGGAAAGTGTCAGATCGCGCCATGCAGGTCTTCGGCGGGTACGGGTACACGATGGAGTTCCCGGTGCAGCGGGCGTGGCGCGATTCGCGGCTTCTGCGGATAGGTGGGGGCACCGACGAGGTGATGCGGGACGTGATCGGTCGGATGGAGGGCCTGTGAGCCACGAACGGTTCGCTGCAACCGTCGCAACCGACGCGCGCGATGCGTTGTTCTCAGAAGATCACGAGGCGCTACGCAGGTCAGTGCGTGCCTTCGTCGAGAAGGAGCTACTGCCCCACGCTCACGAATGGGACAAGGCCGAGGCGTTCCCGCGAGAGGTCTTCGCAAGGGTCGGCGAACTCGGATTCTTCGGTATGAAGTTCTCCGAGGATGTTGGTGGCTCCGGCCCTGACCCGATCGCAGATGCAGTGGTGACCGAGGAGTTCGCACGGTGTGGCTCGGGTGGTGTTGCCGCAGCGCTTGGCGCCCACAAGGATCTCGCGTGCCTCTACCTGGCCAACTTCGGAACCCCCGAACAGAAGAACCGGTGGTTGGGTCCGATGATCGCCGGCGCCACTATCGGAGCGTTCGCGGTGACCGAACCCGATGCCGGATCGGATGTCGCCTCGATAACGACAAAGGCATCGAGGGATGGCGACGATTGGATCCTCGACGGAGCGAAAACGTTCATCACCAATGGCGCGTGGGCCGACGTGGTGGTGGTCGCGGCTAAGACCGATCCGGATGCCGGCCACGAAGGGATCACGCTGTTCGTGGTCGAGAAAGGCACCAGCGGTTTCGACCAAGAACGGATCAGGATGCTCGGGTGGCGTCCCAGTCAAACCGGCGAGCTGACCCTGAGAGGTGTCAGGGTGCCCGACGCGCACCGCCTGGGCGATATCGGCGGCGGCTTCTACGCGATCATGCAGAACTTCGCATGGGAGCGGATATCGATGGCTCTCGGCCAATCTGCCGGTGCCCAACATACCTATGAGGTGGCGAAGAACTACGCGCTCGAAAGGTCCGCGTTCGGACGTCCTATAGGCAAGTTCCAGGTATGGCGTCACAGATTCGCGGACGTGGCGACCCGCATCGAGGCTGGACGCGCGATGACCTACGCGGCGTTGAGGAAGATCGTCGCCGGGGAGGACGCGCTGCGGGAGGTCTCGATGGCGAAGCTCTATACGAGCGAGGTCGCGTTCCACGTTGCCGATGAGTGCGTACAGATCCATGGCGGGTACGGCTACGTGACGGAGTTTCCGGCAGAGCGTGCACTGAGGGATTCCCGTTTAGGACCGATCGGAGGCGGAACCTCCGAGATAATGAAGGAGATCATCGGGCGGACCCTAGGTCTCTAGGGGCATCTCGAAGCAGTTCGCCTTGAGGCAGTTCGCCTACAGATCCGCCCCGCCGGCCTCATCCTGTTCGACCCTCACCATCTCGGTGAGCTCGTGACCGATCGATACAGGGCCGGAATCGGTCCGGACCGTCATGGGGCCTTCTAGCGGAGCCAGCTCGTCGACCGTGACCTTCACTCCCGGCCGCAGGCCGATCTTGTCGAAGTAAGGAAGGACGTCTTCGTTCAGCTCGGAGATCTGCGAGATGACCCCTCCTTCACCCACTCCTAGCTCCGACAGCCTCGTGAGCTTCCGGAGGTCCACCGGGCAGATCGGGTGCCCGTGGGGGCAGTAGTCGGGGTAGCCGAGCGCCTTGGCCATCGCTTCTTCGACGCGGGCCGAAAGAGCGTGCTCGAGCTTGTGCGCCTCGCCGTGAACCTCATGCCAGGCCATGCCCAACATCTGCACGAGCATGCATTCGATCAGACGGTGGCGTCGCAACATCGTGTGGGCCAGGCGGCGGCCCTCCGGGGTCAGGAGGATCGACCCACCCTTCTCCCTGGTCAGGTAGCCCTCACCGGCTAGGCGCTTCAGCATCTCGGAGGCCGAGGGCAGGGAGACGTCGAGGATCCCGGCCAGGATGGTGGCTGTGATCCGCTCACCGTCCTCTTCGAGACGCTTGATCTCCTCTAGGTAGTCCTCAACCCCCCGCATCCCCCCAGTCTAGGCCGCACGTGGGTCGGGGACTCGATGCCAGGCTAGGCGCCTGAGGTTCCAGAAGCGGATCGTCCGGTGGGTCGGGGACTCGATGCCAGGCTAGGCGCCTGAGGATCCAGAAGCGGATCGTCTCGACGATCCGCCAGAGCAGGCTTGTGCGGTTGTGCTAGCGTCTACGGGCGTTGAAACCTAGAAGTTTCTTATCCCAGGCGAGCCGCATGGCGGCCGCCCTCGGACTTCTCGTCGTAAGCCTCGTGCCTGCCCTTTCCGGCGTGGCCGCTGGTGACGAGAAGCTGTCCGACCTCAAGGCCAGGATGGATCAAGTCCAGGCTGAGTTGAACGCGTCCACTCAGAAGCTCGAGGATCTGCACACCGAAGAGGAAGAGATCGAACTCAGGGTCACTCGCCTCGAGCAGCGTCAGAAGATCCTCCAGAAGCGGAAATCTCTGATGATGGACGACGTGATCGAGGCGGCCACGATCCTCTACAAGAACGGGAATACCGCGATGTTCGAGGCCCTGTTCGGTGCGGAGAGCTTCGCCGAGTTATCGAACGGTATCGAGTTGCTTACCAAGGTCTCGGAAGAGGACAACGCCAGCTTCATCCGGTTCGCTCGCCTGCAGCAGGAGCTGACCGCCATCAATGATGACCTCTCCGTTGACCGCAAGGCTCTCGCCGAGACCCGCACCTTGGTGGAGTCCGAGGCGGCCGTTCTCCAGTCCAAGTTCGATGCCGTTGCTGGTGAGTACGAATCTCTCAAGAAGAAGCTGGCCGCCGCTGAAGCGATCGCCGCACCGACCTCGACCTCAACGGCGACCCCCTCGCAGCCGACCTTCCATGGAGACCTTGCGTGTCCGGTTTCTGGTCCGGTCTCGTTCGTCGACAGTTGGGGCGCCCCACGTTCTGGCGGCCGATCCCATGAAGGCGTTGACATCATGGCGAACTTCGGACAACCCGTCGTGGCCATCGTGAGCGGGACGATCACCTACGCGGGGTACGGCGACACCGCGGGTAACTGGATCTCGTTGAGCGGAGATGATGGCAACGTCTACTGGTACATGCACAACCAACAGAACCTGAAGACCAGTGGCCACGTCGAGATCGGCGAGCAGATCGCCGAGGTCGGTGACACCGGGAACGCCACCGGCACGCCGCATGTCCACTTCGAGTACCACCCCGGGGGAGGCGGACCGGTGAATCCCTATCCGATCGCGGCCGAGGCGTGCTTCTAACCACCTTCGCCTCTCAGGTACCCCGCGGTATCGTTGGGACATGACCGACCAGAAACGACGTCTCGTTGACCGGCTAGCCGATCCCTCCTTCTTTGATTCCCTGGGTCAGAAGTCGATCGAGGAACTCAAGGAGATGCGCGGCGAGGCCCGAGATGGTGAGGGCGATATCTCTTTCGAGCGCCGCCTGGCTCAGGCGAGGATCGACATCCTCACCGCAGAACTCGAGCGTAGGGCTTCGGGCAAGGACGAGCCCTCTGACATCGTGAGCAGGCTTCCGGAGATCCTGGCGGCCGAGCTATCCGGCGGCTCTGGTACCGAGGCGCTTCCAGATCGTGCCCCGGACTTCAGCGTGCCCCGCAATGCCGACGTGCCCCGTCGCAGGATCGAAGAGATCGCTGGCGAGCAGACCCTCGCGCGGCTTCCCAAGCTCTCGGTCGACGAGATCAAGGGGATCGTGAAACAGCTCGCAGACCACGAGTCGAAGTTGTCGGCGAAACGGAAGAGGATCCACGAGGCGATCGATGCCATCCAGGCCGAGATCGTGAGGCGTTACGTGTCGGGCGAGGCCGACCCGAGCGGCGCCCTCAGCTAGACCGTCCTGAGCAAATCCTCTCAGTCGTCATCCCGGTCGTCGTCATCATCTGAGTTGCCGTGGTCTTTGTTTTTCTTGTCTTTGTCTTTCTTGTTCTCTTGTTCTTGTCTTTCTTGTTCTTGTCTTTCTTGTTCTTGTCTTTGTCTTTTTTCGACTCGCTGTCGTCGTCGCTGTCGTCGTCGCGGTCCGAGGTGTCATCTACGACCTTGGCCGTAGTCCGGGCGAGTTTCTTCTGCTCTTTCGATCCTTCGTTCGCCGGCTGAGCGGTCGTCTTCTTGGTCGAGGAGCGGCCGGTAGCGCGAGTGGTGGTCGAGCGAGTCACCTTCTCCTGAGGAGCGGCGGCCAGAACGACCGGTGACCGAGTGGTCGTGGGTTCCTGAGTGGCTTCGGAAGTGGGGGCGGGGGCGGGGGTTCGAGGCGCTGCTTCGAGCACTATCCGTCTGCCAGATCCATCCGGCCCGACGGCGGCGATCCCGGCGCCCGGGGTCCATCCGAGCCCGCCGTGCACTGCGAATGCTGCGAACGCGATCGCGCAAGCTGTGACGAGTGCGGCAAGTGTGATTCCAGCTGCCACGGTGGCACCGCGTGGCCGAGAGGTTCGTTCCTCCGTCATGTGAGTGTCCCTTCCGTTCTATGTGGAAGCTCGACCAAACCGGTCGAGTGCCCCTTCCACCTATGGATTCGGCATCGGATCGGGACCAACTTGAGCCCTTTTGTCCCTATAAGGGCCCTGGAGGGCGTGCTTGCAACTGTTATGCAACCGTGCTATAACTGCTAGCAGAAGGGGCAGAGAGACCCCCGTGATCTGGGAGGAGGGACGACCGATGCCACAAGGCAGGATGAAGTTGGGTGAACTCGGTGAGTTCATCCGGGATCAGCGTCGTGGAGCCAGTTTGTCGCTCCGGAAGCTGTCCGAGATCGCCGGCATCTCTAACCCGTATCTGTCGCAGATCGAACGTGGGCTGCGGAAGCCATCAGCGGAGATCCTCCAGGCGATAGCCAAGGCCCTCAGGATCTCGGCCGAGACCCTCTACGTGAGGGCAGGGATCCTCGATGAGGACCGCGAACACGACCTCATCGGCGAGATCCTCAAGGACCCAACGATCAGCGAGCGACAGAAGCAAGTGCTGATCGATATCTACCGCTCCTTCAAGGAAGACGCGGAGGAGCAGCCTCACAAGAAGGCTGCAGCCGTTAAGTCGGTAAGCGGGACCAAGAAGTGACCAGACGTGACGGGAAGTGCGGAGCGACCCTCTTCACCCCCCACCCGGCGTTGGGGACCGGCGGCGCATGCGTCGACGGCTCCCGGCGAGCCTCCGGCTTCCCGTCATCAGTGAAAACGACCCGAAGGGGCCGTCCGAGCAGCGACTCGGCGCCGACCCCGAGGCCCGAGTTTCTGTGAAGGAGGTGACATCGATGGCGAAGGCTCAAGAGATCTTCTACGCCACAGTCGGAGCCAGCGAGTTCGCGCTCGAGAAAGTGAAGGGCGCCAGCAAGTTGGCCGACAAGACCGTGACGCAGAAGTACTACAAGGACTTCGTGAAGCGTGGGAAGTCGCTCTCGACCAAGGTCAAGAACTCTGGACCGACGAAGACAGCGATCGCGCAGACGAAGACCGCTAAGACCCAGGTCAAGGCCGCTGCTACCAGCGTGACCAAGGCCGTGCGTGCCAACACGAAGGCGACCAAGTCGGCCGCTTCCAAGGCCGCAAAGGCTTCCTAGTTCCAGCACCGAGCACTTAGAAGGACCCGCCTTTCCGGCGGGTCTTTCTCTTGTCCGGATTCCTAGCCTGCGTTCAGGGGAAGGAACCAGGTCGAACGGAGGTTGCACCTATCCAGATGATGGAAACGCGGACCCTCGAGGTCCACGTCGATTGCGACGCAGGTTGTTTCGAACTTCCGGCATGGTCGGAGTTAGTCGCGCGCGACCGACGTCGCCACGTGTTCGCCACCCCAGAGTGGAACCGGTTGTGGTGGGAGGAGTTCGGCGATGGGAAGGATCTTCGGATCCTGACGATGACCGATGGAGACGACGTCGTGGCGATCTGTCCCCTGTATCGGAAGGTCGAGGATTCTCGCAAGATCCTCCGGTGGGTGGGGGGCATCGACCTCACTGACTACCTGGGCCCGATCTGCGATCCCGAAGACCGCGATGCGGTCGCTGGAGCCCTCGTCGATTGGTTGCGCACCACCGATGTCGAGTGGGACGAGTTCGACGCACACAACATGCCGGTTCCGTTCGGGTTCGCTGAGTTCCTCGTCGAGCAGGCGGATCGGGCAGGGTTCGGGTTTCGACTTCAACAGGAGGAGACGGCTGCTGTCCTTCGACTCCCTGCTACATGGGAGGAGTACCTCGATTCGCTCGATTCCAAGGAGCGGCACGAGCTGAAACGTAAGCGGCGCCGGATCGCCCGCGAGCATCCCGACGCCCGGGTCCGTTCGACTACCCCGGATACTTTGGAGCAGGATCTGAAGATCTTCTTCGAGATGCATCGCGGGGCCGATGGTCTCAAGGGCCATTTCATGAAGCCAGAGATCGCAACGTTCTTCGAGCGACTTGCCCGATCTTTCTTCGAGCTTGGTTGGCTGCGACTCGACTTCCTCGAGATCGGCAACTCAGCGATCGCGTCGACGTTCGGGTTCGAGCTGAACGAGACCCTCTATCTCTATAACTCAGCCCTCGAGCCCGAGTTCAAGCGCCTCTCTCCTGGGCAGATCCTCGTGGCCGAACTGATCGAGGACGCTATCGACCGCGACCTCAAGGTCTTCGACTTCATGAGGGGGCCGGAGCGGTACAAGTACCAACTTGGCGCGGAGGCCATCCCACTCAACAACGTTCAGGTGATGAGGGAGGGACGTTGACCGGAGTCGGGCGTGTCGCCGTGATCGTCTATCACTCCTCTCCGCTCCACGAACCTGGATCGGGAGATGCCGGCGGGATGACCGTGTATGTGCGATCGGTTGCCGCAGCACTCGCGGATGCGGGAGTTCAAACAGACATCTTTACGCGTGCCGCCTCCGAGATTCCTGGGGTTGTCGAATTCCGTCCGGGAGTGCGCGTGATCCCGATCGAGGCGGGTCCGTTGACGCCGATCGCCAAGGAGGACCAGCGTCACCACATCCCAGAGTTCATCGCTGGCGTCCGTGCATTCGCGATGGCACATCACGTTGAGTACGACCTCGTCCATTCTCACTACTGGCAGTCCGGGATCGCCGCCGCCGAACTCGCGGCGGCATGGGCCGTCCCTCACGTTCACTCGCACCACACCTTGGGCCGCGTTAAGAACAGCTTCCTGGCCCCCGGTGACACCCCCGAACCTCAGAGCCGACTCGATGGCGAGGATTCGGTCATCAGGCAGGCAGATGTTCTGATCGCATCGACCGACGATGAGTGGCGACAACTAGCGTGCCTCTACCAGGCCGACCACGACAGGATCAAAACCATCCATCCGGGCGTGGATCGCGATCTCTTCAGTCCGGGGGATCGGGCCGAGGCTCGTGCCCAGCTCGGATTCGGCGATGAGGCGATCATGCTTTACGTCGGACGGATCCAGCGTCTGAAGGGGCTAGATCTAGCTATCGAAGCCCTCGAGCAACTGGTCCCCGCCCTCGACCGGGACGTGCGCCTGGTCCTCGTGGGAGGCGCAAGCGGTCCCGATGGAGAAGCTGAGATCGAGCGGTTGCGATCCCTCGCTGCCGACCGTGGGATCTATCAGCACGTGAAGTTCGAGGGACCCCAGCCCCATCGGCTGCTGCCCACCTATTACCGCGCTGCGGATGTCGGGCTCTTGTGTTCGCATTCGGAATCGTTCGGACTGGCGGCCCTAGAGGCTCATGCATGTGGCATCCCGGTGGTCGGGACTCCGGTCGGGGGACTGTCGCACATCGTTGCCGATGGATCGTCAGGATTCTTGATGGAGTCGCGCGATCCAAGCGACTTCGCTGGCCGTCTTAAGACGATCCTGTCCGACCCTCATCTAAGGCAAAGGTTCTCGAGCGCCGCATTGGAGCGCGCTAGCCACTTCTCCTGGACCTCGACCGCGAAACATTTCCACGAGCTCTACGACTGCCTTATGAGTGAGGGCCTCGTCGAGACCTGCACCTGCTGAAGAAGTTCTCGCGGTCGCGAAAAAACGTTCCGAGGCTGTGACCTGCTCGTATGTTGGTCTAGCAGCATGTTCGCGTTGTTGACGACTCCGTGCGCGCGTCGCTATGTTCTCGCACGTTCCGGTGAACTTCGGTTGATCGGAACGGTTGGCCCCAGAAGCTGATGCCGGGCCGGGTCTCGTGCGTGGGGAAGTGCACGAGTCCCGAACCGACGGAGGTTTCTGGGGCCTTTTACTTTCCGACCAACGAGCGCATGAAGAACCTGAGGTTCGCTGGCCGCTCGGCCATGCGTCGCATCAGATACGGGTACCACGCCGATCCGAACGGTACGTAAGTGCGAACCCGATAACCCTCGAGCGCGAGACGTTCCTGGTAATCGCGCCGGATCCCATAAAGCATCTGGATCTCGAATCCGTCGCTTCCCGTGCCGGAATTGATCGCCGCTCGTTGGGCGTGAGCGATCAACTCGGAGTCGTGTGTAGCGATACCCGGATCCGCTCCCTTGTCGAACAACCACGTCGTTAGGAACCGGTACTGGGCGTCGATCTCTTTCTTCTTCTGAAGTGCGATCTCTTCGGGTTCTTTGTAAGCACCCTTGACGAGTCGGATCTTGGGAGCGAGGTCAACCATCTCCTCGAGGTCACCGGGGGTCCGGCGAAGGTAAACCTGAAGCGCCAAACGAAGCCCCTCGAAATCCGCTTTCAGCGCCCTGTAGATATCGAGCGTGTCGGCCACATACTCGGACTGTTCCATGTCGATCTCGATATGGGTTCCGATCGCCTGAGCCTCTGCCGCGAGACGACGTACGTAATCGATGCACGCGCCCTTGTCGAAGGCGAGGCCCAGCTGAGTGAGCTTGATCGAGACCGTCGTGTCGATCTTCGTTTCTTCGATGCGCTTGATCGATGCGAGGTATTCATCGAAAGCCTGGCGCGCGCCCACCGGATCCTCCACACCTTCACCCAAGAGGTCGAGGATCCCGCCGATCCCATTGGCGTTGAGTTCCTTGATCGCGGTTACCGCGTCCTCAAGAGTGTCGCCGGCGACGAAGCGCCTCACGACCCCTCGGGAGAGCTTCCCCTCGGTGACCATCTTCTGGACACGGGGCTTCTCGGCAGCCCACAGAAGTGCACGTCCCAGCACCAAGTTGAGTTCCCTCTCTCTCCGCTCACGTCGTTGTGACCTGCCATGATAGGCGCACGATGACGAAGATAGCCGTGCTGGGAACCGGAAAGATGGGCGAGGCCCTGGTCGGAGGGCTGCTCGCGTCGGGGTGGCGCCAACCGAGTGAGATCACCTGTACCGCTCGAAGCGAGGACCGGTTGAAAGAGCTCGCGGAGCGGCACGGTGTAGACGTAACCAGCGACAACGCGGTCGCAGTTGAGGGCGCCAACATCGTCGTCTTGGCTGTGAAACCTCAGGACATCGAGCCGCTTCTCGCAGAGGTGTCACCGCACCTCGGGGCGAGTCAAACGGTTCTCTCGGTGTGCGCCGCGATCCCAACCGCGTTCATCGAGCAGCATCTCGGTAGCGAGGTTCCCGTGGTCCGGGCGATGCCGAACACCCCGTCGGTGGTGCACGAGGGGATGGCGGGTATCGCGGCGGGTAAGCACGCGGCCGAGTCTCATCTCGAGATCTGCAGAGAGGTGCTTAGTCATGTCGGTCGGGTCGTCACCGTGCCCGAGAGCTATCTCGATGCGGTGACCGCGATCTCGGGCTCGGGGCCTGCCTACTTCGCCCTGCTGGCCGAGGCGATGATCGAGGCAGGCATCCTTCTCGGCTTGTCCCGAGAGATCTCCACCGACCTCGTAGTCCAAACGATGCTCGGCTCCGCCAAGATGCTTCGAGACGAGCACATGCACCCCGTCGAACTGCGAGAGATGGTCACCTCCCCGGGAGGAACCACCATCCGTGCGATCCGTGTGCTGGAGCAGTCAGGCGTCCGCGCTGCCTTCCTCAATGCGATCCAAGCAGCGATGGAAAGGTCCCAGGAACTCGCACAAGGCGATCCCCAAGGCTGATCGCCGCGTAACATCTACGGATGCTCGTTCGCCTGGCCACGACCGACGATCTCGAAGAGGTGTTCGATCTCTACGAGCAGGTCGCCTCCGAAGGCCGATGGATCGGCGCAGAGTCTCCTCTCGACCGCACCCAGCGCATCACGTCGTGGGGTAGTTACTTCACCACCAAGGGCTCGGTGATGTTCGTGGCGGAGGACAACGGGACCATCGTCGGGATGGCGGACCTGAAGGCGCGGGGTGCCGCGGAACTTGGGATGTTCGTCGCACTCGAGCGGCGCGGATCGGGCATCGGGTCGGCGCTACTTCAGGCATGTATCGACTGGGCGAGGTCGTACGGCCATTACAAGATGTCTCTTCAAGTGTGGCCGCACAACACCGGGGCGATCGCCCTGTACGAGAGGTTCGGGTTCGAGCGTGAGGGCTATCTGAAGCACCAGTGGAGACGCCGATCGGGTGAGATCTGGGACTCGGTCGTGATGGGCCTCATCCTCGGCGACTGAACCCCTACTAGGATGCGCCGGTATCCATCGTCCATAACGCAGCAGCAGGGAGATTGAGTCTTATGCGCACCGATTACGGGAACTTCATCAATGGCGAGTGGGTCCCGTCCGCTTCTGGAGAGACCTTCGAAAGCAGGAACCCCGCTGACAACTCCGAGGTGATCGGTACCTTTGCGAAGTCGTCGGCGAACGACGTAGACGCCGCGGTTCAGGCTGCCAAGGCTGCTTTCAAGGATTGGATGTTGACCCCGGCCCCCGAGCGAGCCGATTACATCCTGCGCGCAGGTTTGTTGCTCGAGGCACGCAAGGAAGAGATCGCTCACGTCATGACACGTGAGATGGGCAAGACCCTCAAAGAGGCTCGGGGCGACATCCAGGAAGGCATCGATTTCGCCTTCTACGTAGCTGGTGAAGGCCGCCGCCTGTTCGGGGAAACCATGCCGTCGGAGTTGCGCGACAAGTTCTACATGACGGTCCGTCACCCGATCGGCGTCGTCGGCCTGATCACTCCGTGGAACTTCCCGATCGCCATCCCGACGTGGAAGTCGTTCCCTGCATTGGTCGCTGGTTGCACGGTCGTGTTCAAGCCGGGCGAAGACGTCCCGCTGTGCGCAGCGATCCTCACCGACATCTTTGACGAAGTTGGGATCCCGGCAGGCGTGTTCAATGTCGTCAACGGCTACGGCGAGGATGCCGGGGCTGCCCTCGTCGACCATCCGGACGTCGCCGGGATCTCGTTCACGGGTTCGCTCGAAGTCGGCCGCTTGATCAACGAGCGGTGTGGGCGCCAGATGAAGCGCTGCTCATTGGAACTCGGCAGCAAGAACATCCAGATCGTTATGCCGGATGCCGACCTCGGGATCGCAGTAGAGGGCGCGGCCTGGGGAGCGTTCGCCACTTCGGGTCAGCGTTGCACTGCGACGTCGCGGCTAGCGGTCCACAACGAGGTTCACGACGAGTTCACCGAGAAGCTGCTCGAGCGGGTGGGCACGATGAAGGTCGGCAACGGGCTCGACCCCGAGGTGGAACTCGCACCGGTCATCAACGAGAAGCAGAAGAACCGGATCCTCGAGTACATCCAGTTGGGTCAGCAAGAGGGAGCCAAGCTCCTCACCGGTGGCAACGAGTTAACCGGGCCGGAGTACGACGGCGGATACTTCATCGAGCCGACGGTGTTCGATGACATGACCCCGGACATGCGGATCGCGACCGAGGAGATCTTCGGGCCGGTCACTGGGATCGTGCGGATCGATTCGATCGATGAAGCCATCGAGGTCGCTAATAGTGTCGAGTACGGCTTGTCGTGCTCGATCTACACGAGGGACATCGGCAACGTCTTCCGCGGGATCCAAGAGGTCGAGTTCGGGCTGATCTACTTCAATGCGCCCACGATCGGTGCCGAGATCCAGGTGCCGTTCGGTGGGATGAAGAACACGGGCAACGGTCACCGCGAAGCCGGACCCGTTGCACTCGATTTCTTCACCGAGTGGAAGACGATCGCCGTCGACTTCTCGGGTCGCCTCCAGAAGGCTCAGATCGAGGACTAGCGGGAGATGAGCGACTCCGTCGCCCTGGTCGTCGTCGACGACATCGCCAAGAGTTACGACTTCGGGCCTCAGCATCCGCTGAGGCCCGAGCGCGTGCTGCTCACCTACGAGAACATCCGTGCCCTCGACCTTCTGGCGCACCCCCACGTGAGCGAGATCAGCGCCCGGGTCGCCACAGATGACGAGGTCTTGGCGGCGCATTCGAAGGGGTTCGTCGACGCCGTCAAGGCGCTTGGACTGGGGGACGATGCCCGAGCCTCAAGGGCTCGTCTATGGGCTCGGGACCCCCGACAATCCGATCTTCTCGAACATGCACGATGCCGCGTGCGCGGTATCAGGCGCCTCTTTGACCGCGGCCGAGGCGGTGGCGTCGGGACGGTTCCAGCACTCGTTCAACCCTGCAGGCGGACTTCACCACGCGCGGCAAGGCGGAGGCGTCGGGATTCTGCATCTACAACGACCCTGCCGTTGCGATCGCCAAGGTGCTGGGCGACCATCCCGACTGGCGGGTCATGTACCTCGATGTCGACGTTCATCACGGTGACGGGGTGCAGTGGATCTTCTACGACGACCCGCGGGTGCTCACGTTGTCGCTCCACCAATCCGGTCGCTACCTGTATCCGGGTACCGGGTTCGAGGACGAAACCGGCGACGGAGAGGGGGCTGGGACCTCTGCGAACGTCCCTCTTCTGCCGTTAACCGGTAACGCCGACTACCTGTGGGCGCTAGAGAACACGCTTCCCGTCCTAGCCGAGGCCTTCAAGCCCGATCTGATAGTCACGCAACTGGGAGCGGACACCCATCACGGTGATCCTCTCGCCAATCTCGGCTTGACCATGAGTGCCTATCCGCGGATGGCGTCGCTGATCCACCGAACCGCTCATGACCATTGCTCGGGCCGCTGGGTCGCTACGGGAGGCGGCGGCTATCAGGCAGACACCGTCGTGCCGAAGGTGTGGACGATCTACTGGGCCGAGATGATCGAGTCGTCCGGAGGTCCATCCCCGAGGCGTGGTTGGTGGACCTACCTGACGACGAGGTATCTCGCTCGTTCCGGAGGGAAGTGGAGGCCTCGGTTCGAGAGGTCCTCGATGTCTGCCTGCCGCGGTTGACCGAGCTCTCTACGACGTAGGCTGCCTTCCATGACGACCTTCCACCGCTATCTCGCTTACTCGGTGCCGGCGATGTTCCTCCTGCTCGCGCTGTGGGCGTTGCTGTCTTTCGTACGGAACAAGAATCCCAACGACTGGTTCTGGAACCTCCTCGCGCTGCTGCAGGTGGTGCTGGCGGTACAGGTTGTGGCCGGCGGGATCCTCTTCGCTGATGGGGCGCCAACCGGATTCGAACGGACCGACCTGGCTGCACTACGTCTACGGGGGCCTGTTCCCCCTAGCGTTGCTGGTCCTCGGCCATCGATACGCGCGGAGCGAGCGCTTCAAAGAGATCCCCTGGGCGCTCTTTGGGATCGTTGCGTTCGTCTGTTTCGGTCTGACGTTCCGAGCGTTGCAGACTGGACTTGGCATCGACTGATGGCTCAGGGGCGACGGACGTGAACCTCGTTGATCTGATCGTCGTCCTGCTCGGAGTAGCTGCTGCATTCCGAGGACGGAACCGTGGACTCTTGGCTCAGGTCTTCGAGTTAGGCGGGGGATTCATCGGCCTGATCATCGGTGTGGCACTCGGTCCCCGGGTCGCGGCGCTCTTCATAGACGGGGCTGGACTTGACGCCGCTCTCGTGTCGCTGTTCGTCGTGTTCGCGTTCCTCTCCATCGGCCAGACGGTCGGTTTCATGGTCGGCCACCGTTTCAGTCGCAAGGTGAACGAGGTCCGGTTGGGCCCGGCCGACCGATGGCTCGGCGCCGGGTTCGGTGTGGTTGTCCTGCTCATCTCGTTCTGGCTGGTTGGGTCGATCCTGGTCGGTGGCCCCTCTCGCCCGATCGCAAAGGAGTTCCGAGGGTCCGCGGTTCTCAAGGCGCTCAACGGCGTGTTTCCCGACCCTCCGAACGTCCTTGCTTACATCCGCCAGTACCTGGACACGTCCGGCTTCCCGCAGGTCTTCACGGGCATGCCCCCGGTTAGTGCCCCGGTCGAGCTCCCGAGCAACGCGGAAGCGCGCGCGGCGATCGATGCGGTCAAGCCGTCAACCGTCAGGGTCGTGATACCTGCATGCGGAGGTACGCAACTCGGCTCAGGGTGGGTTCCGGTGACCGACTACGTGGTAACGAACGCCCATGTCGTAGCCGGGGGCGAGAGTGCGACCATCCAGGCACAGTCGGGAAGCGAGGTGGCCGGAACCGTCGTCTTCTTCGATCCTCGGACCGACATAGCTATCCTCTACGCCCCCGGCTTGGATGCCCCCGCAGTTGCTCTCGACACGACCGAGTACGACCGGGGCGAGCCGGGAGCGACACTCGGGTATCCGGGGGCGAAGGGTGGAACCCTCGCCGTTCATCGGGCGGCCGTCCAGGAGACCTACGACGCCCGGGGCCGCGACATCTATGGTCGTTCCGAGGTCACTCGACGGGTCTACGAACTGCGTTCCCCGGTCCGCCAGGGCGACTCTGGGGGACCATTCGCTCTCCCGAACGGAAAGGTCGCTGGGGTGGTGTTCGCCGCGTCGACGACCGACAAGCGAGTGGGTTATGCGCTTACCGGCAGCGAGGTTCTCGACGAGATCGAGGAGGGAACCACTCGCACCGAGGCGACCTCGACCGGTCGCTGCACCCACTAAGCCTCGTCGTCGCGCTTCTTCCTCATCCGATACGTGAAGAGCCCGTGGAACGCGCTGATCACGATCGCGGAGGTAAGGGCGCCCTCCCACACGTCCTCGAAACTCTCTTCCAGAACGACAAGATCGAAGAAGATCAGGAATCCGAATAGGAACGCGGCCAGGAGCAATGCCCCGACGGCAGGATGGAACTTGGGGATGCGATCGATCGGGTTCGGCATCAGGCTGTCTGGCCCCCATCCACGACGAGCGTTGAACCGGTAACGAACGAGGATGCATCGGAGGCGAGGTAGATAGCCGCTCCTACGATCTCTTCGGCCTTGCCCCACCGATCCATCGGGATCGTGTCGGTGACGAACCTGCTGGTGTCCTCATCGATACGCATGTCCGAGTTGAGGTCGGTTGCGATCCACCCCGGAGAGATCGAGTTGACCCGAACCCCGGAGGCGGCCAGTTCCTTGGCTATCGCTTGGGACATCAGCCGGACGCCGCCCTTGGCCGCAGAGTAGAACGAGAGACCCTGGGCCCCCATGATCCCCGCGACCGAAGAGATCTGGACGATGGAACCTCCTCCCGCGTCGACCATGTGCTGCGCTGCCACCTGGGTCGCGTGGAAGACCGAGTTGAGGTTCAGGTCGATCGCCTTGTCCCATCCCTCGGGGCGCAGGGCGATAACGGGAGCCACGAACTTCGTTCCCCCTGCGTTGTTGACCAGGATGTTGAGGCCGCCGAGTTCCTCGACCGTCCGCGCCACCATCGTTTCGATCTGGCTGCGATCAGTGACATCGGTCGGGATCGCAAGACCACGTCGTCCCTTGCCTTCGATCTCCTTTACGAGGACCTCGAGATCCCCAGCGGTCCGGGCGGCGACCGCCACATCGGCGCCGGCGTCAGCGAATCCAAGGGCGATAGCTCGTCCGATTCCGCGCGATGCCCCGGTAACGAGGGCGACCTTGCCTTCTAGAGAGAACAGTTCCGTGCTCATGTTTCCTCCCCTGTGGGTGGCTCACATCGTATGGCTCATAGGATGCAGCGCATGATCAGCGATGTGCTCAGAGGGTACCGGGATGAACTCATCGAGGCTGGCATCACCGGCCCGCATCAGTCGCACTCGCGGCGCAACGTGCTCGGCAAGATCCGCCAGATCATCGAGGGCGACACCGACGACACCTTCGGGATCTCAGGGCTCTCCCGGTATTCGCCCGAGGAGATCCTCTCGTTCGTGTCCAAGCTGACAGGTTGTTCCGCCCCATTCACTCAGGAGGATGGATACGACGAGATCGACCCCGATCTGACCATCGAGGGTCTCATCGAGGCAGCGAGGGCGTTGAAAGGCTTCGCTGCCGATGGCGCCTCCCTCTTCCTCGCAACGGGGCATCCGACCGGGATGCTCGAACACGACATCCGGGTGGCGGATGCGTACCGAGCCGCTGGCGGCAGGGTGATCCGGCTGGCCGAGGATCGAGTTGTGGTCGAAAGGAAGGGCCGCAAGCTCGAGGTTCGATATGTCGGTGGGGTGGCCTGCCTCGCCGATTGGGGAGCGTTGCTCCACACGCATTCCGCTGCCGCGATGGAGGCTCTGCTCGAGGGCTCGCCGTTGCCAGACGTAGTTCTCGGAGATCACGGGTGGGCCGGGGCCGCTATCGAGAGAGCTATCCCGACGGTCGCCATCATCGACATCAACGATCCCGCCCTTGCGGTCGCATGGGCCAGGGGCGACAAGAAGATGTGGGCTGTGCCGCTTGACGACAACCGAGCGCCTGGGTCATACAAGCCCGCGTGGTCGATCTTCGAGGACGTTCTCGCCGGTCGGATCTAGGCCCGCCGGGGGTCCCAGAAACCCTCTCTGACCTGCGCAAACGAGGCTTGCTATACTGCCCCGATGGCTTCAGCCCACACGACTCCAACGTTCCTAACCGTCTCCGAGGTCGCCCACCAGCTACGGGTGAGCAACATGACCGTGTATCGATTCATCAAGGCGGGACAGCTTGGCGCCGTGCGCGTGGGCCGCGGTTATCGCATCAGGGAAGAGGACGTTCGCAGGTATCTCGACCAGAGGTACATGGACGCAGGCTAGATCCCGGTTCTACGAGGTCCGAACGACACCACCAGAGGCGGACCGTTCCTTCGGGAGCGGTCTTTTCTTTGCATGACCAGGAAGTGAGTCCATGAAGAGCGAGTACGAGAGAACCTTCGACCGGTTGATCGAGCATCCCGGAACGGTGTTCCTCATGGGTGGCCTCGATTCCGGCAAGACGACTTTCGGCATCGAACTGGCTCGCAGAGCGGTGAAGGCTGGGATCAAGACCGCGATCGTCGACGGTGACGTGGTGCAGTCGACGATCGGGCCACCGACGACCACGGGTCTGAAGCTCTGCGACGCGTCCACAGATTTCAGCGAGCTGGGTCTCAGGGTGGCGGACGGGCTTGGATTCGTTGGTTCACTCGCCCCCAAGGGTCACCTTCTGCCCCTCATCACCAGCACCTTGAAACTGGTCAACCAGGCTCGAGCCGCGGGCTGCAGACTCATCGTCATCGATTCGGCCAGTCTGGTTTCTGGTATCTATGGACAAACGCTCAAGTACTTCAAGCTGGACCTCATCTCACCCGACTACGTCGTGGCTTTCGAGCACGGGGGTGAACTCGAACCTTTGGTCGGCTTGGCACAGAGGTTCTGCACCGCTGAGATGATCGAGCTCGACGTCGCTGCAGAGGTACGGGCGAGGTCGGTAGACGAGCGGATGCAGTCACGGGAGGAGTCGTTCGCGGCGTACTTCGCGAATGGCTCGTCGCGCTGGCGGGTCCGACCAACCGTGTTCATGCCCACGCTTCCGCCTGAGTTCGACCTTGCTCAACTGGACGAACTAGTGGTTGGCATGGAGGATGGCGCCGGTCACTGCGTCGGCATCGGAGTACTCGAGTACGACTCGGGCGAGGATGTGCTTCGCATGATCTCTCCGGTGAGCGAGGGTGTCAGGGGCCTCCGGCTGGGTTCTATCCGCATGGATATCTCCGGCCGCGCCAAGGGGCCGGTTGATCTACGACAGCTGTTCGGGACCGAATGATCGGTTGCCAACGGGACACGCAACTACAGATGAAAGCGAGGTGAGCCATGCCTTCACTAGTAAAGAAACGTCGCAAGAAGATGCGCAAGAAGAAGCACCGCAAGATGCTGAAGAAGACCCGCTGGCAGCGGCGTCAGCAGGGTAAGTAGTCGCTCAGTCGAGTGCTGCTGCCCTGCTGCGTCGCCTAGCGACCAGCGATCTGCGTTCTTGGGGTGTTAGTCCTCCCCAGACGCCGAACCTCTCTCCCGCTGCCAGCGCGAACTCGAGGCAGACGTCGCGCACCGAACACCCTAGGCACACGGCCTTGGCGTCCGTCGCCTCCTGCTCTGCGGGGGGGAAGAAGACCTCGACGGACGTCCGCCGGCATGCGGCGTGGTCCTGCCACTCTTGATCGGTCGGAAGGAGCTGTTCCACGACTCTCCGAGCATCGTCGCTCCCGAGCGGAACGAGGTGTAAGGAGCATAGGGACCGCTGGAACCCCCCGTCAATGGTCGCTTTGGGCCAGGAGCCGCCCTAGGTGCCGATGTCTCTAGATAGGATGCCCGCTGTGAAGAATCCAGGCATCGTTACTTTCCTATCTGACTATGGCCTCGAAGATGAGTTCGTTGGCGTATGCCACGGCGTCATGCTCAAGATCGCTCCCGACCTGAAGATCATCGATGTCGATCACAACATCCTGCGGCAGGACATCATGCACGGAGCGATCGTCCTTCAGCAGTCGCTACCGTTCTTGCCGGACTCCGTTCACCTAGCTGTCGTGGATCCGACCGTGGGGTCTGGCCGACGGGCGGTGTGTATCGAAACCGGGTGGGGCGAGCACTTCGTCGGCCCCGACAACGGGGTGATGATCCCGGCGGCGCAGTCTTCAGGTGGGATCAAGAAGGTTTATGAGATCACCAATGAGTCGTTCCTCCTCCGGCCGATCTCTCGTACGTTCCAGGGACGGGATGTCTTCGCCCCCGCCAGCGCGCATATCGCCGCAGGGGTGGACCCGTCTGAACTGGGGGGCGAGATCCCCGGCGACGAACTGGTCGGACTCGAGATCCCGATCGCGTGGATCCACGATGACCATCTCCACGCCGAGGTGCTCCAGGTCGATCGGTTCGGCAACCTTCAGCTGAACCTCGGCCGGCTCCAACTGGGCGAGGTGGGACTACAGGATTCGACCCGGCTTGAAGTGCGCATGGAGGGTCACCGGTTGAACATCGATATCGGTAGGTCTTACTCGGAGGTTGCTCAAGGCGAGTTCGTCCTGGTCGAGGACTCCTATCGGTATCTGTCGCTGTCGGTGAACAAGGGCGACGCGGCTGCGCAACTACGTGCCCGGGCAGGTTCGACAGCAATCGTCGGCCCGCCTTCGGGGTAGCGTGGGTCTCATGACCGATGACGAGCGATCAACCTCAGGCGGACGCCGGGTCCTGATCACCGGGGTTTCGAGGTTCCTGGGGCTTCGCCTCGCCAAGAGGCTCGAGAACGACCCCGCCATCGAGCAGGTTATCGGCGTAGACCTCGAGGAGCCATCGATACCGATCGAGGGCCTCGAGTTCGTCAGGGCGGACATCCGCAACCCACTAGTCGCCCGCGTCCTGGAAGCCACCAAGGTCGACACCATCGTTCACACGAATATCGGGTCGAGCCCAGGACGGCTCGGGGGCCGGTCGCAGATGAAGGAGAGCAACGTCATCGGCACGATGCAGTTGCTCGCCGCGGCGCAGCGCGCTCTCAAGGTGAAGAAGGTCGTGGTGAAATCATCGGCCGCCGTTTACGGATCTCGCCCCGGTGAGCCGTCGCTTATCCCAGAGTCCTACGCTGATAGGCAAGCCGATCTCTCCGGGTACGGGAAAGACTGTGCCGAGGCCGAGACTTATGTGCGTGACTTCGGCCGGCGCCGTCCCGATGTGGCCCTCACGATCCTCCGTACCCAGAACGTCATCGGACCTACGGTGCGGACGTCGATCACGGACTACCTGTCCCTCCCCGTGGTTCCAACCGCCCTCGGCTTCGATCCACGCATCCAACTCCTCCACGAGGAAGACGCCGTAGAGGCCCTCTATCGCTCGATGATCCTCGACAAGAAGGGGATCTTCAATGTCGCGGCGGACGGGGTGGTGTATCTCTCGAAGGCGATCAGGATGCTGGGACACATCGAACTTCCTCTCTTCCTCCCTGCGGCGAGCTCAGCGGCGTCACTGTTGAAGAGATTCGATGTGATCGATTTCCCGGTGGACCAGCTCAAGCTGTTGATCTACGGAAGGGTTGTCGACACTCGTCGGGCCGCTCACGAACTCGGATTCAGACCGCGTTACACGACCGAGGAAGCGATCGTCGATTTCAGGGACACCCGCCAACACGACATCGCGCCCGAGCCTGACGCACATCCGACATGGGAGCGCGAGTTGTTCGAGTACCTGCGGGTCAAGGCAGAACGCGATAGGGAGTCCACCGATGCCTGAGGCAGAGGTCATCCCGATAGAGGGACGCACTCAACTCGATCCGAATCGCTGTCGGGCCACGACCAAGAGTGGCAAGCGGTGCCGTAACCAATCGATAGGTCTCTCGGGCTTCTGCAGAACTCACGGGGGCCGGGAGGAAACCAGGGCGGAGGCAACGGAGAAGGCCCGTCGCACCGCGAGCGCGCGCCTCGATGATGTGCCCGACGATCCGATCGACAGGATCAGGAGGTTCGTTGAGCGCCGCTTGGCGGGTGACTACGCCATCGACGACTTCGGCTTCGATGAAGAGCTCTATCGCGATGTCTTGATGCAGATCGCGCAACCGCTCTACGAGAAGTACTTCCGGGTGCGCACCATCGGCATCGATCGGATCCCATCCGAGGGCCCCGCCCTCCTGGTTGGGAACCACTCAGGCACCATCCCCCTCGATGCGGTGATGGTTCAGCATGCGGTCGCGAGCGAGCACTCAGAGAACCGGGTGATCCGGAACATCGGAGCCGACCTCGTATGGAAGTCGCCGTTCATCTCCGCTCTCGCGCGGAAGGCAGGGAACGCCGTTGCCCGTGATGAGGATGCCTACGAGTTGCTTCGCCGCGGTGAACTCGTAGGCGTCTATCCCGAGGGGTTCAAGGGTGTTGGTAAGGGATGGGCGAATCGCTACAAGCTTCAGAGGTTCGGGCGGGGCGGGTTCATCGAGGTTGCCCTTCGCAGCCAGGTGCCGATCATCCCCGTAGCAGTGGTTGGCGCCGAGGAGACGTATCCGATGATCGCCGACCTCAAACCGCTTGCTCGGGCGCTTGGGTTCCCCTATTTCCCGGTCACGCCCACCTTCCCGCTACTCGGCCCCTTGGGCCTGATCCCGTTGCCTAGCAAGTGGATCATCGAGTTCGGCGAGCCGATAGCGATGGATGATTACGGTCCCGACGCGGCCGACGACGCGATGTTGATCTTCGATCTGACCGACTCGATACGAGACACCATCCAACAGATGCTGCTGCGCAATCTCGGGCTCCGCAAGGGAACCTTCAGCTAACGGTCAGAACGATCCCCACATGCGCAGGACGCTGATCGTTCCGGCGAGTGCGATGGCCATCAAGAGCAGGATGATCGCGTAGAGGGTGTTCCGTCTCATGCGCCAGAGGATAAGTGCTTACGCGAGGCCCCCGAGCAGCGCACCTAGGACGAGGATGACCCCGTACGCGCCGATCCCTCCTGCTACAACCGCTACTCGCAGCCACGTCTCGATCCGTGATCGCCCGAGGAAGAGGTACGCGATAACACCCAGGAAAGGCACGAGCAGGATCGCGGCGATCCACAGGAGAGAGGCGCGGCGAGCCATGTCATCGCGCCGGGCGATATCCCAGAACGAGAGCGACACCCACGCCGCATAGAGAACGAACGGCAACAGGTAGCCGTACAGCGAGAAGATCAACTGCCAGCCACTCGATGCCGCCAGCGGGATGCCGGCCACTAGAACCTCCTTAGGGATGGCGACGACCCGGTCGGGGTCATCGGGGATGCTTATCTCTGGCATGTCGTACTCGGCGAACACGTCGACCGCCGGTTCTACCGGTGCCGCTGCGCCTCCCGGCATCTGTTCCTGAGGAGGCGGGATCGGGCCCGCGGCGGTGAGGGCAACGAGATCGACCTCCGAACCAGAAACGTCCGCCGCATAGCCTGCGATCCGCAGGGTTGGGATCACATCCGAACCGAGCGGGAGTCGAAGTCCGTCGCATCCTGCGAACGGTTGGAGACCGGGGGGAGACGTTCGGTCGATGTCGTTGCCGTGGAAACAGTTCCCGGTCCCGGAGGGACCCGCCAACGTTAGGTCGGCGACCCCTGAGTTCGAGATGTCGTTGTTCCGCACCTCGTTCCCGGAGGACAACCAGACCTGCTTGTCGAGGTTCGGTACGACCAGCACACCATTGTTCTCGTGGGAGACGATCCGGTTGTCCTCGACCAGGTTGTCTACCCCGCCCGTGATGACGATGCCGTTGCCGTAGGCGGTCGCGTAGAGACGCTTCTTGTATGGGACGTTCAGGTTGTTGTTGTCGGAGATGAGGTTCCCGGCGATCGTCGTCTCGCGTTGGGGTGGGTACAACTCCGTATCCAGGGTGTTGGGAACCACTCCACCCATATTGTTTCGGAAGATCGAGTTCACGATGTAGAGATCGCCACCAGCATTGGTCCCGTTGTAGCCGAGAGCGTTGTTCTCGGCGATCACATCGACGATGACCGAGTCGCACGGGTAGCACTGCCCGATGTAGAAGCCCGCATCGGGCGACCCGGATGCGTACGAGTGCTCCATGATCCCGTCTTTCGAATCGAAGACGTAGAGGCCGTAGTCAGCGTTGTTGTACGCAGTTAGGTAGGACGCGCGGTAACCCTCAACCCCGGTCCAGAAGAACCCGTTCAGAAGGTAATTGCGGGCGGTGAGGTTCTCGATCGCCACCCCATCGACGACTACCTGGAACCCGTTCGGATACTCGAAGTTCCCGTCGAGGATCACTTCGTTCCGATCGGTGCCCCTGATCGTTAGCGAGGGGGTGGTGACCAACACCTCTTCCTCGTACACCCCTGGGGAGATGAGGACGAGATCGCCGGGAGCCGCCAGATCGACACCCTCCTGGATCGTTGCGGCATCGGCAGGCACCTCGATCGTGGTCCCCGTGGCTTCGGCTACCGCCTCCTGGGGCTCTTCGCCACCCGATGGGTCGTAGGCGACGTCCCCGACCACGAGGGTGGCCGCCATGCCTTGTCCTCCCGCGGTCCCGTGGAAGCTGCAGAAGAAGACGTAGACCCCGGGCTCGTCGATATCTAGGGACGCTTCCTCTCCGGTCTCCATGCTCAAGTCGCCGGTCACCTCTTCGGTTGACCAGGAGCCGTCGGCGGCGATCGCATTGTGAGGGTTGACTCCCTGGTTCTCGAACGCGATCTCGGCACCGAGTGGGACTCGGGTTACCTCGCGCGAGAAGAAGTTGTCCTTCATCCCGATGTACTCGATCCCGCCCACGCTGTTGTCTCCGTATCCGGATCCGGAATCGGAATCGGATGTGCAGCCTGAGGACAGGACGAGCGTGAGCCCCAGGAGCGCGAGGGCTAGGAGGCGAGGTCTCGGCATAGCTCCGTGATGTGACGCTCGAGCTGGCCGAGGCCCTCGACCTTCCCGATGCAGAGCGATACTCCAGCAGCCTTCGCTTCTGATTCGAGATCTCCATCGAGGTACGCGGTGTAGAGGATGATCGCTTGCTTCGGGCGAGTCTCCTTGATCTTCCTGGACGCATCGAGCCCATTCATCTCGGGCATCTTGTAGTCGATCACCACAACATCTGGATCGGTGCTGGCAGCGAGGTCTACGGCTTCAGCGCCAGACGCTCCAGAGCCAACCACTTCGAATCCATCAAGTTCCAACATGGCTGACAACATGTCGCGCACATGGGGGGTGTCATCGACGACGAGAACGCGCTGGGTCATCTTCCTCCCCTCCTCCGTTCGGTTCACGTGCGTGGAAGCCCCTTCTCGACCTTCTCGTCGCCGGTGAGGTGGCGTTCCACGAACTCCTTGTTGCGCCTGAGCATCCCGACCAGGTCGGTCGGACGTTCGATGTAGCGGCGAACCGACAGTTCGAGGGAAACGACCCCCGAGTATCCGGTCTTCCTCAACTCACCGAGGAACCTGTCAAGAGGAAGGATGCCCTGTTCCACCTCTAGATGTCCGTCTTTGCCGTCGCCGTTGTTGTTCGAGAGATGGATGTGAGTGAGCTTGGGGGCCAGGATCCCGTAGGCGTCGATGATGTCCTCGCGCGACACGGTCAGGTGGCTGGTATCCAGCGCCACGTATGGAGCTGCATCTACGAGGGCCTGAGGTTTCAGCCATCTGTAGGCGCGAGCCTTGCGTCCGGCAACCCACTTGGGATACATCGTTTCGACCGTCACGGTGACCCCGGACTCCTTCGAGAACGCCTCGGACTCGTTGACGATCCATCTGGCGTAATCGCGCTCCCATAGATAGGGCGGGTGTACGACGTACGAGGTCGCACCGACCGCGCGACACATCTCGACCCCACGCTTGATCTTCTCGATCGGCTCCATGCCCCATACGGTCTTGGTGATCACCAGGAACGGCCCATGGATCGAAGCGATCTTCAGGCCCCGCTCTTCGGCCAGTTTGAGTGGGAGATCTGGATCCTGGGTCGCAGGATCGCGGGTAACCATGAGTTCGATCTCCTCGAAGCCAGCCTCGGCGAGAGCATCCATGGCGGCCTCGAGTTCATAAGCCCAGAAGGGCCCCGTCGAACACTGCACCTTCCGGGGAAGCGGCATAGGGGGCAATCGTAAGGGGCGCGTCTCCTAGGGCGGAACCCCAGAATGGCCGAACGCCCCCCGGAAGGAGGGCGTTCGAGGAGGGTCGGCCCGAGTTATGGGCTGGGAGGCTCCGTTCCAGACCCCCGAGGGGGCCGTGGGTCACCGGGGCCGACCATCTACTTTCAAATCGGCTCCCGGCCAGACCTCCTTTAGCCGGTAACTCTGGCTAGCGAGTGCTTGCAATTGTTTGCAAGAGGAGCTCTCGTGGGTAAGAATGGGGGCGTGAACCTAGCCCACGCGCTCGCCGACACCGCGGAACGCCTCCCGGACAAGCTGGTACTGATCCCCTCGGACGGAGGGGAGCCGTGGACGTACCGTCGCCTCCGTGACGAAGCGGCGCGCGTCGCCGGGTGGCTCAAGGGCGGCGGGGTAGAGCCTGGAGACAGGGTCGCGATCGCGATCAACAACCGGCCCGAGTTCGCAGCCGCCTACCTCGGAACGTTGTCGATCGGGGCGGTGGCGGTCCCTCTGAACGTGATGCTGTCGAAGAGCGAGATGTCCGGCATCATCGCTGATGCGGGCGTCGCAGCGATCATCGGGGTTCCTCCCTTCGGGGCTCTTGCCGCGGAGGTTGCCGGGATCGAACTTGTGGCCCCCGAAGGACTCGAAGCGATGGGTGAGCTGGGAGGTTCGTTCGAGATCGCCAGTGGGTCAGACGAAGACCTCGCTGTCCTGGCTTACACCTCGGGAACGACCGGGGAGCCCAAGGGAGCGATGCTCACTCACGGGAACCTGAGCGCCAATCTCGACCAGCAGATGGCCATCCCCGCCGATACCGTCCTTGAGGGTGATGTGCTGTTCATGGCACTGCCTCTGTTCCATATCTACGGGATGAACGTCACGCTTGGACTCCTGATCAGGAACGGAGCCACGGGGGTCTTGGTGGATAGGTTCGATCCCGTTCCGGCGTTACGCGCGATCGTGGATCACCAAGCAACCGTCTTGTTCGGTGCGCCGACGATGTACCGGGCGCTGGTCAACACGCCGGGGGCCGATCAGTACGATCTTTCGCACGTCCGTCTGGCCATCTCGGGAGCGGCACCACTCCCTGCCGAAGCCCTCAGGTCGTTCGAGGACATCACCGGCGTGAAGATCTACGAGGGGTATGGCCTCACCGAGACATCTCCGACCCTCATGAGCTGCCGGATGGCACCGGAACCGCGCCCATCATCGGTTGGGATGCCACTCCCGGGGATCGAGGTAAAGCTGCTCGATGAGCATGGCGACGAGGTCGATCTCGGGGACCCGGGCGAGGTGGTTGTTAGGGGCGCCAACGTCTTCTCCGGGTACTGGAAACGGCCCGACGATTCGGCTGCCGTGCTAAGGGACGGCTGGTTCTACACCGGGGACATCGCGGTGCAGGACGAGGACGGGTACTACTACCTGGTCGATCGCAAGAGAGATCTGATCATCGTCTCTGGCTTCAACGTCTTTCCTTCTGAGGTCGAAGCGGCGCTGATGAAGAGCGATCGCGTGTCCGAGGCTGCGGTGGTCGGTGTTCCACATGTCTATACCGGCGAGGCGGTCAAGGCCTTCGTAGTTCTGGAGGAAGGGACGAGCGCCACCCCGGAGGAGTTACTGGCCGAGGTCCAGGGACATCTAGCGCGCTTCAAGTGTCCCGAGGCTATCGAGATCGTTCCAGAGCTCCCTCACCTAGCAACCGGGAAGGTGCTGAAGCGCGCCTTGCGCGCCTGACTTCGTAGTTCCCTTCCGTCCGGATCGCCTCGAGCAACTCAGGTTTCAGGATCTTGACCCGCCGTCCTCGGTAGTCGAGCAGTCCATCACTCCTGAAGCTACGCATCGTCTTACACGCGCTCTCACGACACATGCCAGCCAGGCGTCCGAGGTCCCTCTGAGCGAGTGGTAACTCGAGTTCGATCGTGTTCTCTCGCTCGCGTCCTAAGAGGCGTGCTAGTTCGAGCAACGCCCGGCCAATCGGGCCGGGACTTCCGCGGCAGCGCGCTCGATCGTCATCTCCGACGACCACCGGGCGCGTGATGCCAGCATGCGCGCGATCGCTGCGCACCCCCGCGGATCCTCGTTCATCGCGGCCCGGAAAACATCTGCCTCGATACTCATGACCCGGACTTTCGTAGCTGCGATGCAGTCGGTTGGCTGCGGATCGAGGTCGAGCGCGGCGATCTCGCCGGCGGTCTCGCCTGGTACCGCGAGGCCAACGATCGTCTCCTCGCCTTCTGGATCACGCGCTACCAGCTTCAACACACCCGCGCTCAGCACGTGGACGCGTTCCGGAAGCTCGCCGGCGAGGTAAAGAACGTCGTCGGGGACGAGAGCTCGGGCAACCGCACGCTCTTCGAGTCTGGCGCGCACCTCGGGGTGGAAGGCTTCGAGCACAGTCATGGACAAATCGTAGTATTTAGCCCCGTTAGAGTCAAGTAACCTCTTATAACCTATGTTTGCACCGATTTACGTCCGTCTACGGTAAGCGGTCATCCGCGCGAAGATGGCGGCGATGAGCTCACTTTCGAGGCGCCCGTGGCTGAGGGTCATCCTGATCCTCTTGCCAGCAACGGTCTTCGTGGCGCTCATGGCTTACGCACTCGGCAAGGGGGACGCTCCCGTACCCGGCGCCGCCGCTCCGGCATTCGAGGCTCCCCTGCTCGACGGCTCGGGCACCCTGGCGCTGGACGAGTTGCGTGGCAAGCCCGTGCTCCTCAACTTCTGGGCCTCGTGGTGCGGGCCATGTGAAGACGAAGCGCCATGGCTCCGCGCCGCACACGAACGCTTCGGAGACCGGGTCCACTTCGTCGGCATCGACATCCACGATGCGCGCTCCGATGCCATGGCATTCGTTGAGAAGTACGGCATCGACTATGCGAATGTGAGAGATCTCGGCGGACGGATCGAACGGGCCTACGGGCTGACCGGTCAACCGGAGACTTTCCTGATAGGAGCGGACGGCACGATCGTCGAACATATCCCCGGAGCATTCCCGAACGAAGGTTCCCTGATGGATCTACTGGAAGAGGTGTCGGTCTGATGGCCGATCCGAACATCCCGATCGCGTTTGGCGCAGGAGTCGTTTCGTTCCTCTCTCCCTGCGTCTTGCCCTTGGTTCCCGGTTATCTCTCGTACATGTCGGGCATCGGTGCCGCCGAGGAGAACACGACGAAGAGGGCTCTGAAGACGGGGTCGGTCGCGCTCGGTTTCGTTCTCGGATTCACTTTGGTGTTCGTTGCCCTCGGCGCGACCGCGACACGGCTAGGAGTGTTCCTGCGGGACAACGAACTCCTGCTAACGCGTGTGTCGGGAGTCATGATCATCATCCTTGGCCTGGTGTTCATGGGGGCGCTGAAGATCCCGTTCCTCTATCGAGAGGCGAGGTTCCACCCAAGCCCCAAGGCCGGGATATGGGGGAGCGTGGTGTTGGGCGGGGCGTTCGCATTCGGATGGTCACCGTGCATCGGGGCGACGCTTGGAGCAGTGCTCGCGATGGCTGCGGGCTCCAGCTCGACCGGCGGCGCGGGCGAGGGCGCCCTGCTGCTAGGCGCCTACTCACTCGGCCTCGGGATCCCCTTCCTCGCTGCCGGTCTGGGAGTCTCTCGCTTGACCGGCGCCGTCAAGTGGCTACGGAAGCACACCCGTGTCGTCAACCTCGTCAGCGGCGCGTTGCTCGTGGTCGTCGGCATCCTGTTCGTCACCGACCAGATGTTCCAGATCTCGATCTGGATGCAGAAGAACCTCGATTTCCTCCCCGTCGTGTAGCAGGGCACAAATTCACCAGGTCAAGGGTGGTGGGCGAAGGCCGGACGCGAAAGAGCAGGTAGAGGGGCTCTTTGGCGTTTGTGAGTTGGTTCACAAGCCCCTTATGATGACCCCCTATGCCGAACCGAGCGATCCCCGACGCAACCGTAGCCAGGCTCCCTATCTATCTGAGAGCGCTCCTCGAACTCGCCGAGTCCGGTGAGATGACGGTGTCGAGCGAGGACCTTGCGGTGATGGCGGGAGTCAATGCAGCCAAGGTGCGTAAGGACCTTTCCTATCTGGGCTCGTACGGTACCCGCGGTGTCGGTTACGACGTCGAGTACCTGCTGTACCAGATCACCCGCGAGCTCGGTCTCACGCAGGATTGGCATGCGGCGATCGTTGGTATCGGGAACCTCGGACGAGCACTCGCGTCGTACAAGGGATTCTCCGAGCGTGGGTTCCGGATCGCCGCGCTCTTCGATGTGGATGACTCGGTCATCGGTGAAGAGGTTGGTGGGCTAACGGTGCGCCACCTCGACGAGTTGAAGGAAGCGGTAACCGAAGACGGCATCTCGATCGGGATCATCGCGACACCCCCGCAGAGCGCTCAAGAGGTAGCGGAGCGGTTCGTTGATGCAGGGGTCAAGAGCGTCTTGAACTTCGCTCCCGCGGTGGTCAACGTTTCACCCGAGGTGAACGTCCGCAAGGTCGACCTCTCGATCGAACTCCAGATCCTGTCGTTCCACCTGCAACGCACTCAGGCGATCAGCTCTGCGCGTGAGGCGAATCGCAGGTTGGGCGGGTAACTCGTGACTCCTACTTCACTCGTTGTGGTTGGTCTCAACCACAAGACGGCACCGGTTGCGTTGCTCGAGCAGCTCGCGGTATCGACCGACCGCCTTCCGAAGGCACTCCACCAACTCGTTACCTACGAGCACATCTCCGAGGGCGCGATCCTCTCGACCTGTAACCGGATCGAGGTGTACGCCGCTGTCACGAAGTTCCATGGCGGTGCGCAGGACATGCGCAACTTCCTAGCGGAGTTCTGTCACGTTGCGCCCGAGGACTTCAACGATCTTCTGTACACGTATCACGACGAGGGCGCGCTTCGGCATCTGTTCCGGGTCACCGCGGGGATCGATTCGATGGTGCTCGGCGAATCCGAGATCCTGGGCCAGGTGCGCAGGGCCTTCGCTGCGGCAGTGGATGAAGGAGCCGCGTCCCGCATCTTGGGGAGCGCGTTCCGCCGAGCGCTTCGCTCGGGGAAGAGGGCGCGATCCGAGACAGAGATCGCTCGCAACCCCGTGTCGATCTCTTCCGCTGCGGTCGAACTGGCCCGCCGGGCGTTCGGTTCGGATGGCTCGCTCGCAGGTAAGAAGGTCGCCGTGATCGGGGCTGGAAAGATGGGCCGACTCGCGGTTCAAGCACTGAAGACCGCGGGTGCAGATGAGCTCATCGTCATCAACCGTTCCGAGGAACGCGCTGTCGCCCTCGCCGAAGCGTTCGACGTCGAGTCCCGGCCGCTGGAAACGCTCGCGGAGGATCTTGCAGTTGCTGACATCGTTATCTCGTCCACGACCGCCCCGGGCATCCTGATCGATCAGTCGCTGGTGCGAGCGGCACTCGACGATCGCGCCCAAGACAAGCCTCTGTTCATCGTCGACATCGCCGTCCCGAGGGATGTCGATCCCGACGTGGCACATATCCCAGGGGTGGTACTGCGGGATATCGAGGACCTGCGCGGTGTTGTCGATAGCAATCTCGGAAGCCGCCTGGGTGAGGTGTCGGGGGTAGAGAAGATCATCTCCGAGGAGATGGAGGCGTTCGCCCACTGGGAACGTTCCACCGAGAGCGCTCCGGTCGCTACCGCTTTGGTCGAACGCGGCGAGGAGATCCGTCGCTCCGAGATCGACCGACTGGCCACCAGGTTCGATGCTCTCACCGATGAGGAGCGCGAGGCGGTCGATCAGTTGAGTCGCAGGATCGTTGCCAAACTGATCCATGAGCCCCTCGAGAACGTGAAGTCCCTGGGCGACCAGGATCGACGGGACGCGTACCTCAAGGCGTTGCGCGAACTTTTCGGGCTCGATCGCCCTTCCGAGTGATGCCGAGGCCACTGGTCCTCGCAACCCGCGGTTCGAAGCTCGCCCTCCGCCAAGCCACGATCGTCATCGGCCTCCTCGAGGCGAAACACCCCGAAGTAGTGATCGAGGTAAAGATCGTCAAGACATCGGGTGATACCGATAGCCGGCCATTCGCAGAGATCGGCGGCAAGGGTCTGTTTACTTCGGAGGTAGAGCGGGCGGTCGCAGAGGGGCAGGCCGACCTCGCGGTGCACTCCGCGAAGGACCTGACGGCGGCGCTCGCGGATGGCTGCGTGATCGCGGCCGTGCCCGAACGAGAGTCGGTCGAGGACGTTGTGATCGGTGGCTCTGGAGATGCGAGCGAGCGTCTCGGATCGATCGGGCCCGAGGGCGTTGTCGGAACCTCCTCGATGAGACGCCGCGCCCTCCTAGCCGAGTCGTTCCCCGAGGTAAAGGTCGTCGAGTTCCGGGGGAACCTCGATACGAGACTCCGAAAGGTCAAGGACGGAGAGGTCTCCGGAGCGATCTTGGCCGCCGCGGGGATCCGGAGGCTCGGACTGTGGGAGGAGGCCGATCCGGCCCCTATCGATCCGCAGATCTGGGTTCCTCCTCCGGGTCAAGGGGCATTGGCGATCGAAACGCGAGAAACCGGAGAGGCGCGCGAGCTCGTAGCGACTCTCGACGACGCGCTTGCACGTGCGACGCTCGAGTGCGAGCGCGCCTTCTCAGAACGCCTCGAAGGAGGGTGCTCGATCCCGCTGGGGTGCTTCGCTCAGGTGAACGGCGACCGCCTGCTGGTGACCGGGTTCCTGGGTCATCCCTCAGGGACACACTCGATCCGGGATCGGATCTCCGGGGGGATCGGCGACGCCCGTGCCATGGGGACCGAGCTTGCCGAAGCGATCCTCTCCGGAGGGGGAGATGACATCCTCGAAGAGCTACGCGACGCCGATCCGGTGAGGCTTGATCCACCGTGAGCCTGTCGGGTCTGAGGATCGCCGTAACTGCGGCCACCGATGCCGCGCGCAGGCTGACCGCTCTGCTCGAGTCTGCTGGAGTTGAGGTTCTCTCGATCCCGGCGATCGACCTCGCCGAGCCGTCCTCCTGGGATCGTTTCGATCTGGTCACCCGCGACATCGACTCGTTCGAGTGGATCTTGTTCCCCAGCAGCACCGCCGTCGACGCTTTCTTGGCGAGACGTCCCGGTCCTATCCATGAGCGCGTGTGCGCGGTTGGCGAGATCACCGCCGCTCGGCTGGTAGAGCGTGGAGTAGCGGTTGACCTGGTGCCCGACGAGTACACGGGGGCGGCAGCGGCAGCCGCCATCGGGGCAGGCGACGGAAGGGTGTTGTTGGTGCGAGGAGAGGGCGCTCCGAGATCTCTACAACGGGCGTTCGATGACATGGGCCGGGACACCGAGGAGGTTCACTGCTACCGGACGGTGTGCGTGGACATCTCTTCCGAGGCTCTCGAGGTCCTCACAGATGGACACCTCGATTGCGTGACCTTCCTGAGCGGTTCGGCGGCGCGTTGTCTCGGCGGATCGATGAGGAGCGAGGTGTGGCCGCGGACGACGAGGGTGGCTTGTATCGGGCCTAGCACCGCGGAGGTAGCGCGTGGGGCGGGATTCGGTGTTGACGTCGTGGCCGACGACCACACGGCCGAGGGCCTGCTTCACGCTCTCAAGCGTGCCTACGCCTAGTTCCTGACCCGGCAGCGCGACCGCAGACGTTGCGGTGGGCCGTCGACGCCAGGCGTGGCACCATTACGTCGATGGCTACCTTCCCGGGATACAGGATGAGACGACTCCGGTCGTCGGGCGCCTTACGCCGGGCGTTCGCCGAGACGCGGGTCACTCCGGGGGATCTGATCGCTCCGCTGTTCCTCAAGGAGGGGATCTCCGAGCCTCAAGAGATCGCTTCCATGCCTCACCAGTACCAGCACACCCTGGAATCACTCATCAAGGAGGCTCGTGGCCTCGTGGCCAAGGGGGTCGCAGGGGTGATCCTGTTCGGCATCCCGGCCACCAAGGACGCCGAGGGGTCCGAAGCGTGGAACGACGACGGGCTGCTCCAGCGGGGGCTCAGGGCGCTCAAAGACGAGGTGGGTGACGACGCTCTCGTGATCGCGGACCTCTGTCTGTGCGAGTACACGTCACACGGACATTGCGGGATCCTCGACGGCACCAGGGTCGATAACGACCGGACCATCGACGCTTACGCCCGCATCGCTTCATCCCAGGCCGCAGCGGGAGCAGACGTCATCGCCCCCTCGGGGATGATGGACGGTCAGGTTGCAGCCATCCGCGGTGCTCTCGACGAGACCGGGCATCCCGACACGCCGATCTTGGCCTACTCGGCCAAATTCGCCAGCTCCTTCTATGGGCCGTTCCGCGACGCTGCCGAGGGCGCTCCTAGTTTCGGCGACCGCCGCTCCTACCAACAAGATCCAGCGAACCTAGAGGAGGCCGTCCGCGAGGCGCTTCTTGATGTCGCCGAAGGCGCGGACGCCGTGATGGTCAAGCCAGCGATCGGCTACCTGGATGTCGTGCGCGCGGTGAAAGATGCAACGGGATACCCGGTCGCGGCGTACAACGTGTCGGGTGAGTATTCGATGCTGCTGGCCGCCGCCGAGAAGGGTTACCTCGACGAGCGTGCTGCGACGCTCGAGGTGCTTACCTCGATCAAGCGGGCGGGCGCCGACCTGATCCTCACGTACCACGCCGGACGGGCGGCCGAGTGGCTGGTTTAGACCCTCGCACCACCGCCGCGAGCGATGCCCTGTTCGCGGAAGCTTCCTCGCTCATCCCCGGAGGCGTGAACTCTCCGGTGAGGTCGTTCTCATCGGTTGGCGCCGACCCGTTCTTCGTGCGGAGCGCCGATGGAGGCACGATCACCGACGTTGACGGCAACTCCTATGTCGACTTCGTCCAGTCGTGGGGCGCCTTGTTGTTCGGGCACGCACATCCTCGGATAGTCGAGGCGGTCGCAGCCGCTGCGTCGCGAGGGACGTCGTTCGGAACACCTAGCGAACTCGAGGTTGAACTTGCGCGGCTGGTGGTCGGGATGATCCCGGGGGCCGAGCGGGTCCGGTTCGTGTCGTCGGGGACCGAGGCAGGGATGACTGCCGTTCGGCTCGCTCGTGGTGCCACCGGCCGAACCAAGTTGATCAAGTTCGCCGGCTGCTACCACGGCCACTCCGATGCGCTGCTCGTAGAAGCTGGCTCTGGGGTCGCCACCCTGGGGATCCCGGGCTCACCAGGGGTGACCGAGGGGACAACAGCAGACACCATCGTGGTCCCGTACAACGATCTCGTTGCGCTAGGCGCCGCGGTTGATGCTGCCGGGGACGACCTGGCAGCGATCCTGATCGAGCCGGTGGCTGCCAACATGGGTCTGATCCTTCCGCATGACGGGTACTTGGAAGGGGTCCGCAAGGCAGCATCCGAGGCTGGCGCTCTGCTCGTCTTCGACGAGGTGATCACCGGTTTCAGACTTGGCCCTGGGGGCGCTCAAGAGCGCTTCGGGATCCAGGCAGATCTCGTCATGCTTGGAAAGATCGTCGGGGGCGGCCTTCCGGCCGCTGCCATCGCCGGACGAGCCGAGTTGCTCGAGCAACTGGCACCGACGGGTCCCATCTATCAGGCGGGGACGCTCTCGGGGAACCCGATCGCCATGGCCGCAGGCATCGCCACTCTCACGATGATCGGCGAGGACCCGGGCCTGTATGACCGCCTTCAGGAGCGGGCGCGCGACCTGGTCCGTGGACTCGTGAACGTGGCGGACCAAGCCGAGGTTCCGATGATCGCAGCTGCGATAGGGGGCCTTGCTGGGTTCTTCTTCACCGGTGACGAGATCACCGACTACGCGGGAGCTCAGACGACCGACCCCGAGGTCTACGCCCGGTTCTTCCGCGGGATGCTTGCGCATGGCTACTACCTCCCACCGTCGCGCTTCGAAGCACTGTTCATCTCGGATGCTCATACGACCGAGCAGATCTCGGGTCTTGCTCACGCCGCGGCGTCCGTTTTCTCGACCCCATGACTACGCGGGCCTAGGTCCCCGATTCGTCCGTTTCGCCACCAACCGCGTCCGCTGTCTACGTATTTTTTTGTATGGAGTTTTCGGACGTCGCGGGAGATAAAGGACGAAAGCGGTTTGACATGAGGATCGCCAAGATGGATAACACCATCAGGACGGACGATGTAGGTCGCAGCGATGTGGCCCGGAAGAACTAGTAAGAGGTAGTCAGCGGACGAGCGTTCCTCTAGGTAGTTCTACGGACCGAAGCAGCGATCGAATGGGAATCGCCGAACCGACGGGGGCTGTATGTCGGGGAGGTGGGGTGGATGAGCTCGGGACGTGGGGTTCCGGGCCGGACTCGAAGGGAGTGGCTGTGATCCAGCTACTGGTCAACCTGCAGAACCGTTTCGCCGAGATGAAGAGCGACGAGAAGGGTGCCACCGCAGTTGAGTACGGACTGATCGTGGCCCTCATCGCAGCGGTCATCATCGTCCTCGTCGGGACCCTCGGTGGCAAGATCGCCGACGCGTTCCAGTCGATCGTCGACGGCCTCTAGACAGATTCATCACCGGTAACGCGGCCCACGAGGCGATGCTTCGTGGGCCGCTTTGCTAGACAGGTAACTTTCGGACGGTCGATCTCGGGGATGGGTCTGGATGGGTCTCAAGCATTTCTTCAAGAAGGCGGAAGAGGGGGCTACTGCGGTCCTGCTCACGATCCTTCTATTGGGAGCGCTTCTTCCCCTCGCGGCCATCGGCCTGTCGTCATACGTCAGGACCGGGACCAGCGACGAGTTGCAGCGCTCCGCCGACGCGGGCGCACTTGCCGGCGCACGCCTCATCCCCCTAGGGAACCCTGAGTTCGTACGCGCATACCTCGCGGCCGCAGCTTCCCCGGGCTCGCTGATCCCGACTTTCGGTGGGGTGGATCCACTCGCCGAGGCGTGCGCAAGGGCACGCACCGCTCTGATCGAGGATTCAACCCTCGGCGAGGACTACGCGGACCCGACCGCGGCGATCTGCGAGGCCTCCTACACCGGTGATTCGGGAGTCCTTGGTGATCTGGCCTCGTGCCTGGAGCAGCTCGCTCTTCCGGTGGGCACGATCCCACCGCAGGAGTTCGACATCGAGCTACCGGGTGTCCCGGAGCTGCCGGAGCTGCCTGGAGGCGTGGCTGGTCGTGTCCAGGGTCAGGTCGTACCTACTCCGCCGCCATTGCCCACGCCGCCTCCGGTCGAGCCCGATCCGGAGCCGACGACGCCGGTGCCGCTCCCGACGATCACACCGCTCCCGACACCGTCGCCAACCCTCCCAGAGGTCCCCGATTCGATCCACATCGAGATCGATGCGCAGCAGATCGCCAACCTTCTGTATCAGCAACTCGGCTCTGTTCTCCCCGCCCTTCTCAAGCCCGGGATCCAGGTCACCTTGACCCGCACGTTCGAAGGGGCCCCGCTCGATGGCTTGATCGCCGGGGACGAGGTCGAGAGTGGAGAGTCCGCAACCGCTACGGCCCGACGCCGTTTCAAGAACGCGATCGTCGTGCCGATCGTGGAGACCCCACCACTCGTCATTGATGTCGAGGAGCAGACGATCCCCATCCCCGGTGTCGGTGACATCCCGCTGGGAAGTGGGACAGAGGTGTCTATCGACGGTCAGGCGATCGACCTCAACCCGGCTCTCGAGGAGAACTGGGACGACGTCTCGGATCTGGTCTCCACCCTCAGCGACAACATGGACCTGCTGCTCGAGGAACTGGCTCACCCTGAGGTTTCGAGCGGTGACATCGTGCTTCCGCTGCCGGGCGGGGGGACGGTGACGGTTTCGGTTACAGCTTCGGTAGTGCCACCGATCAACCTCGAGTGTCAGCTTGCTATCAAGCGCTTCTTGGAGGATCTGGATGACATCTACAGTCCAGGTGTAGGTAACCCTCCGACTCAGCAGGAGATCATCCAGGAGGCTGGAGCCAGCGGCGAGATGATCTATGCGTTCATCCTCGGCCAGGACCCTGCCAACCCAACCACGACGCTCCCGTTCGGTCAGCTAGCCGAGGCCGGTTGGTTGGGCATCCCGTTCTTCGATTTCGTACCCGTCTGCATCTCCGGAGACGAGGCCCTCGTGACTACGGAGGACATCGGGTGTGCAACAGGCGCAAGGGGTGGATTCCGAGCGAGTTTGGTTCCGAATACATGAGGCGGCTTCGGTTGGGCGAAGGGGGGGCGACCGCGGTCGAGTTCGCACTCCTGGTGCCGGCTCTGATGTTGTTCATCGGGCTGCTCTTGTTCGGTGGGCTCTATGCGCTCTACGCCAACACGATCGACCACGCCGCTAGCGAAGCGGCACGTTACGCCTCGATTCGCCAAGGGAACTCGAGCTCAAGTCCTTATCCCGACCAGACCGGGATCGAGGACGAGGTGAACGCGGAGGTCCTCCCCGGATTCGTCCCAGACGCAACAGTGACCCTGACATCCGCCTCCGATGTGCCCAACGAAGGCGACAGGGTGACGGTCACCGTCACGGTTACCGATCTCCCAGTTCTGAGCGTGGCTTCTAGGTTCCTCAGTGTGGTTGGCCTCTCTGGATTCGACGACATCACTCGCACGGCGAGTGCGAGGCGACAATGAGGAGTCGGCGTGAGGACGGCGCGGCTGCCCTGGAGATGGCCCTATTTGCTCTCGTTCTGATGGCGATGTTGGCAGTGGTGTGGCCCCTGATAAGCGCCATGGTCGAGCAGGTGAAGCTCGGAAGAACGGCTGGCACGGCGGTCGCATTCGCGACCTCGGTACCAGATCAGCGCCGACGAGCCTGCGACGGCGAGCAGTTGTTCAAGCGATCGCCCAGCACGGCGGATGTGGAAGCGGAAGCTCGATGTGCGCACTTCGGCACTCCTGACGGCGGGTCCGGGGACATGACTGTTTCGATATCGCCCGATCCGTCCGACTCGTCAACCCTGCCGGGGGACGAAGTGAGGGTCGAGGTGGAGCGAACCATCAGCCTCGGTCCGATCGGCAGCTTCTTCGACAGACCGACGGTGACTCTCCACGCAACCGCAGTGGGCGTGAAGGAGTGAACTCACAGTGGTGGCGCTTTCGACCTTGCGCGAACGTCCACTTGCCTGCACCATCTATCTACCTGTATCTGACAGACCAACCGGGGGCATCGTGGGGGACAGCGGACCCGCCGGGAACTTCTCCCAAGGAGAGTAGATGCGCAGACTGAACTTCACGATCGCCCTGGGACTGGTCGCCGCGATCATCGGCGCCCTCCTGGTGTTCGCTTATGGGAGCAACGTCCAGGACAAGATCGCAGAAGGCAAAGAGACGGTGCCCGTGCTCGTTGCTACCGGGGCCATCGAGGCGGGTGCAACGGCCGACGAACTGGCCGATCTCACCACGCTCAAGGACATCCCCAGGGAATATGTGGCGAGCGGTGCACTCAGGGACCTAGGTTCGATCGAGGGTCTCGTCCTTTCTGGTCCGGTGGCCATGGACGCTCAGTTGACCGCGGCCCAGTTCGTTGCGCCCCAGTCGATCTCGAGCCTCACTCCTGAGGACGGTCAGATCGCGGTAGCGGTGCAGGTCGGACTCTCTCCCGGTGTCGCCAGGTATCTGGCCCCGGGGAGCGTCGTCGACGTTTTCGTCACCTACGAGACGATCTCCGGCGGATCGGACGCAGCCCAAGGTCAGAAGGCGACCAATAGAACGAAGCTGTTCCTCACCGGTGTGCGGATCCTGGCGGTGTCGGTGGCAGCGGCCCAGACCGAGGACGGGGCGGGGGCCACGACTCTCCAGAATGAAGTGATCGCCGTTCTCGAAGTGGGACCGGCACAGGCCGAACGCCTCGTGAACGCATCGACCCTCGGCAATCTCTACCTCGGCCTCAGCAATGAGGGTGAGGAGCACACGACCTCAGACGGTGTGACCCCCGATGATGTTGTTGAGTCGAACCGGAAGAGCTGAGTTGAGCGAGCAGTCTTCCGCCTCGACGCCTGAGGGGATCGAGGACAAGACCCGTTCGGCGGTCATCCTCACCGTCGCGTCCGCGACCGGTGGGTGTGGCAAGACCTTCTTCGCGACGAACCTCGCAGCTTTGGTGGGTCGGACCGACCTGAAGGTATTGCTCGTCGACCTCGACCTGCAGTTCGGGGAGGTTGCAGCGGCGCTTCAGTTGCGCCCCGAGTACTCGTTGTACGACGGCCTCTATGGAGCCAAGGGAACCCCTTTGCCCAACGAGGCATTCGCGGAGCATCTCGAGGAACTGGTCGTCCAGCACGACGGTTTCGATGTTTTGACCGCTCCCCGCGACCCGTCTCTCGCTGATTACGTGGGGGCCAGAGACGCAGACCGTGTGTTCGATGCCGTGAAGCATCGTTATGACGTTGTGGTGGTCGATACCCCGCCGTCGCTCAACGAGATCGTGCTGACGGCTTTGGACCGGAGCGCACTGGTAGTGGTGATGGCGACACTTGACGTCCCGAGTCTCAAGAACCTGAGTGTCTTCCTCGACACGATCCATCGTCTGAAGATCGACGACAGTCGCCTGCGTCTGATCCTTAACAAGGTCGATTCCGATGTGGGGCTCGACGTGAAGCAAGCTCAAGACACCTTCAACAACCGTTTCGTCGGGACCATCGCGCAATCTCGCGCGGTAATGCGCTCGATGAACGTCGGACGGGTCGTGGTCGACTCAGAACCGACGCACAAGGTGTCCCGGCAGGTGGTCCAAGCGGTACGAGACACGTTGCCGGGTGATCTAGCTGCGGCGGTGGACGCCGCGGCACCGCGCGAGTCAGGGGGCGGTTTCTTCGCGCGGTTGTTCTCCAAGGAGGAGGGAGACCGATGAAGCTATCCGAGCGTCTCGCGAAGGTGGCGAAAGAGGTCGGCGCCGATGAGGAACAGGTCGGTACCGGAGTGGGCACCGAGGACGTGGCGAAGGAACCTCAGGAAGTGGAAGAGGCCGAAGCGGCTGTCGAGCAAGCGCCAGACGACGAGGCAGAAACGCCTCCCGTCGAACCAGCGGAGGATGCTGAGTTGGTCGAGCCTCCCAAGCCCCGGGCCAAGCGATCGATCCCACCACCCGCGCAGCCGGCAGCAAAGAGCAGGCTCGCCTCACTCGAACACCAGAACGAAGCACTGGAACTGCTGAAGGCGCGGGTCCGTACCTCGGTGATCAAGGAACTCGGCCCCAAGTTGGCGAGTGGGGCGGTCGACGAAGGTCAACTGCGGGTGCGGCTCGAACGTCAGCTCGCGGAAGAGATGCGGAACTCCAGCGTCACGGTTAGCCCACGTGAGCGGGCGAACTTCTTCCAGGAGATGCTGGCCGACATGCTGGGGTGGGGCCCGCTGGAAGCGATCATGGAGGATCCCACCGTCACCGAGATCATGTGCAACGCGCATGACCAGATCTGGATCGAGCGCGGCGGGAAGGTCGAGCAGACGCCAGTGAAGTTCTCTGGGCCCGCCGCTTACCGACAGGTCATCGACCGCATGCTTGCGGTAGCAGGCCGACGCGTCGACGAGGCATCGCCCATGGCGGACGGGCGACTGAAGGACGGGAGCCGCATCAACGCGATCATCCCGCCTCTCGTCGTGGGCGAGGCTGTGTTGACGATCCGACGGTTCCCGGAGATGCCGTACACGGTCGTGGATCTGATCCGCATGGAATCCTTGTCGCAAGATGCGGCTGTGTTCCTTGAAGCCGCGGTGCGCGGGAAACTCAACATCCTTATCTCGGGCGGTACCGGCACCGGAAAGACGACGCTGCTGAACGTACTGTCCAATTACATCCCCGAGGACGATCGCGTGATCACGGTCGAGGATGCAGCCGAACTGAAGCTCGAGCAGCCGCATGTGGTTCGCCTCGAGTCTCGCCCTCCGAACATCGAGGGCGTCGGCCAGGTAGCGATCCGTGACCTCGTCCGCAACGCGCTGCGCATGCGCCCCGACCGTATCGTCGTCGGTGAGGTGCGCGGTGGCGAAGCTCTCGACATGCTCCAGGCGATGAACACCGGCCACGAGGGTTCTCTCACCACGATCCACGCGAATACCGCGCGCGATGCCCTTGCTCGCCTCGAGACCATGGTGCTTTTCAGTGGGCTCGATCTTCCGCTCCCGGCGGTTCGCGAGCAGATCGCGGGCGCTCTAGATGTGGTCATCCAGCTCCAGAGGAAGAGCGATGGGCGTCGCACCATCGACGCGATCGCCGAGATCCAGGGTCGCGAGGGCGATGTCATCACGATGCAGGATGTTTTCAAGCGTCAGGGTGACGGACCCTTGAAGGCGACAGGTCTGAGGCCGAAGGTGGCAGAGAAGCTCGCCGAGCGTGGTGCGGCCCTGGAGGCCAAGATCTTCCGCGGTGAAGAATCTGGGGGGAAGAGGTAGCGATGATCTCGGTCCTCTTGGGTGCGCTGTTCGTTGGCGGGGGTATCTTTGCCATCTTCTTCGCCGTTGGCGCGCGCCGGCAACGGAAGGTTAGGAACCTCAAGGAACTGATCGACGTTGCCTACCTGGACAGTGATCCGGACAAAGCTGCTGAGACCTCCAAGCTTCTGGCGCGTGCCGGGCTCCTGGCCGAGAAGGCTCTCGGAAGCAGCGGTGCGTTCGCCTCGATCACTTCCAAGATCGATCGCAGCGATTGGCGTGTGTCGTCGGGCGAGTTCGTGTCGGCATCTCTGGTGGCCGGGATAGTTGGGTTCCTGTTGGGTGTCGCCGGTGGCTCCAGCGTGCTTGGCGTTCTGCTCGGCGGCGCGGGCCTGATCGTTCCCTATCTGTTGATGAGCCGCTCCGTGGACAAGCGGAAGGCGGCGTTCGAGGAGCAGCTTCCGGACGTCTTGGACCTCTTGGCCGCCGCTCTCGAGTCGGGGTCGTCGATCCAACAGTCGTTGGAGGTGGTCGTCAGCGAGGCTGATGAGCCGGCCGCTTCCGAGTTTGCCAGGGTTCTTTCTGCGGCTCGGCTCGGTGCCCCCTTGGTCGACTCCCTGCACGCGATGTCCGAACGGCTCGGCTCGCGAGATCTCACCTGGACGGTTCAGGCGATCGTCGTCCAACAGCGGACGGGTGGGCGCCTTGCCGACATCCTTCGGACGGTTGCCGAGTTCATGAGGGCACGCGAAGAGGTAAGGCGCGAGCTGAGAGCCCTCGTGGCGGAAGGCAAACTGTCGGCGTACATCTTGGGGGCGCTGCCGTTCGTCGTTGCAGCCTTCTTGCTGATCACCAACCCCGACTATCTCGATCCGCTGTTCACGACAGGGCCCGGCATCGTGATGGTGGCGGGGGCGACGTTCATGATGCTGATCGGTTTCTATGTGATGTCCCGGATCATCAAGATCGAGGTGTGATGTGATCGTTGTATTGCTCGGAGCGATCCTCGTAGGCGGAGGTGTTGGCGCGTTCGCCTACGGCCTCGCCCAGATCCGCTCTCAGGTGGCGACGATCCCCCCGGTCTCCATCGATGTATCGGGTGAGGACAAGGGTCCCGAGCCGGGCTCCATCTACCGCGTTCTCGAACCGATGCTCGAGCGGGCTGCTGGACTTATGCGGAGGGTCTCTCCGACCGGGAGGGTGAACCTGATCCGGAGTCGGATCGAGTACGCCGGACTCGAGGGGGAGCTCACCGTCGAGAAGGTCATGACCTACAAGGCAGTAGCCGCACTCGTGGGGTTCCTGCTCGGTTTCTCCACCCCGGTCGGGAGCTTTCCGCCGTTGGTCTGGGGAGCGGTGCTGGGGCTCCTGGCCTCCTTCATGCCTGACATCTGGCTCGACTCACGGGGGCGGGACCGACAGAACAGGATCGCCCTCGATCTGCCGGAAGCGCTCGACCTCTTGTCGATCACGGTCGAAGCGGGCCTCGGGCTTGAACAGGCTATGGACATCGTCACCGAGAACCTCAAGGGTCCCCTGGGCGGCGAGTTCACCAGGGTCCTGAGAGAGATCGAGCTGGGTGTATCGCGCCGGGATGCACTGATCAACCTGCGCGAGCGAACGGACGTCTCGGAGTTGTCAGGCTTCGTGATCGCTCTCGTGCAAGCGGATCAGATGGGCTCTCCTGTGGCTGACGTCCTCAGGGTTCAAGCGGCCCAGGTACGTCTCAAGCGTCGCCAGAGGGCTCGGGAGAAGGCCGCTCAGGCCCCGGTGAAGATCCTGTTCCCCTTGATCCTCTTCATCTTCCCTGCCCTCTTCGTCGTTACCGTCGGTCCTGGGGCGATCGAGATCCTCGAGAACATCGTTCGAGGCACCTGACCAACGCAGATCAGAACCTCGTGTCGCACCCCCAAAGGGACTGGTGCGTCAGTCCTCGCGCCCTAGTGCGACGTAGAGGATGATCGCGCCGAGCACGAGGAATGCAGCGAGCGCGATGAAGGCACGACCGCCTTGCTCGCCCCCGTCGATCCCACCACCACAAGCGGGTGTGGCCAGAACGACCGCGGTCAGGAGAAGCGATCGCAACTTGTTCGTGAACCTCATGGGTCGATCCTTTCCCGTGTCCTTCACGCGACCGACTCCGTGATCTCACGGGCCTTGCGTTCCGATCTGCTGAGTCCGAATAGGTGCAAGACGAACAGAAGCAGTGTTCCCACCATGATCTGACGGGCCAGCGAGTAGGGGTTTCCTGGATCGAATGACGTCACTACCAACACGGTGTCGGGGTCACCGACCTGGAGGGCCTCGGCCTCGTCGTTGTTCGGATCGAGAGGCTGGAACAAGGTCGCTGCGTAAACGTCACCGTTCTGCTCGATCAATCTCGTCGATCCGGACGAGACGGATGCATCGGCGGGTGCGTCATAGGCGGTGATCTCTCCGTCATCGATCAACGTTGCGAGGTACTCGGTGGCGGCACCCTCGGCCTCGGTGCTCTGGGCGACGTCTTCCTCGACCTCTGGATCCGGAACCCGCCATTCACCGTCCGGGTACGAGGACGCTGCGGAGAACTCGACCTCAGCGGCCGTGGTTCCGGCTGCGGTGCCGTTCCATGAGGGCAATTCACCGAGAGGTCCAAGTTGGGTGAACGACCAGACGAGCGACATGATGAGGATGAATCCCAGGGTCACGGACGCCGTGATGAAGTACGCCAGGCGAGAGCCAAGCACCACCGCCAGCAGCAGCCATACGCTGCCGCAGAAGACGATGAGCCCGGAGATAAACGCTCCGTAGCCCTCGAGTGCTATCGCATCCATCCCTAGAGGCTCCGTTCGTAGTTAACGACTGCTTTGATCTGACGTGTGGTCAGGGGGTACGGGTTCGATGGGATCCCCTGTGCTGGTGCGTCGCTGAAGGGAGGCATGAACGCGAACCTGCGCCCGTTCACGACCGTGGTGATGTGTTGGGCCGAGCTGAGGTGTTCGACCTTCCCTTGCCAGAGAGCCATCCCCTGGAACCACGGTTCGGCGTCCTTGCCCTGGCCCTCGGCACCGTGACAAACGGCGCACCTGGCCGTGAAGATCTCTTCCCCGCATTTCAGATCGAACGGCTCGGGATCCTGACAATCCTCGGTGATCCCTGGTGGCGCTTCGTTGTTCTCCGGAAGAGTCTTGAGCCATGCCATGACGTCGTCGACCATCTGATCTGTCATCGAGCCCCCGTACTCGACGCCCCATGCGGGCATCGGGGTACCGGGACGGCCGCGCTTGATCGTGAACTCGACGATCTCATCGTCCCAACGTGTGAACACGTTGTTGAGCGGGGGAGCCGTGTAGTCGACCTGGTTCCCAGTCACGGGATCGATGAACCCTGTTGAAGCGAGACCGCCACCCGCATCGGGACCGTGACATGAGGCGCAGTTCTGTCCGAGAGCGATCGCGGCCTCGACCTCCTTGAAGGTCTCAGGTCCACCCGATTCCGCCTCCTCGAGAGGGGGTGCTTGCTGAAAGACCAGTTCCCCTCGTTCGATCGAGCCCTCGGTCTGTCGTTCCTGGAAGGCCTCTTGACGTTCGGTCTCGGGGAGCCAGTAAGCGGGGATGAACGCCGCCAGGGCGAGTGTCGTGAGGACGCCGTAGATCATGATGCGCTCGAGACGTTTGCCCTCGAGCACCTCATCCGATTGCCCAGGACGGAGCGCCTTCGGGATCCCCAGTTGGGCACCGGGCGACTTGGTACGCGTACGCGCGATGAAGATGAACCACAGCGCGGCCGCGGGGGCAAGGATGACTATCGCCAGTGTGGCGATGTCGCCGGTACTCATCTGTCCATCACCTGTCCATCACCAGCTGTTCGGTCACCTTAGCGATACCTGTCCTTTCGATCCTGAGAGTCGTCATGCCTAGCCCGGTACGCAGAGCGGTCCGACGGGCTCGGCGAACTTCGGCCACGTGTTCGTCCCGCGTGGCGGGCCCGTTTGGAGCGATCCGGTGTCTACGACAACCTTCCCGCCTTCGATGGTCACCGGGAAGCGGTCAAGCCCCCGTGGTGCAGGGCCCCCGAAGTATTCACCGTTGAGGCGGTACTTAGAGCCGTGGCAGGGGCACTCGAACAGCATGGAAGTGTCGCAATGAGGGACCGAACAGCCGAGGTGGACGCACTTGCGGTAGAGAGCCTGAAGCTTGGTGTCCCCAGCCCCGATGAGGTCGTAAACGGGGGAGTCGCCCGTCCCGTCGTAGTAGGTGAGCCAGAAACGCCCTTCGGCGATGAACATCGGCTTGAAGCCGTTTCCGGGTCCGACCTCGTTCAAGAGGTCCTCGTAGTTGCCTGCGCTGATCTTGGTTCCGAATCCACCCGTCAACTTGGGCCAGAGGAAGGAGAGAGTGGACATCCCGAAGATGCCGAGGAAGATCCCGAACGATGCCGACCATGTCCGGTTGAGGAACTGCCTGCGCGACACGGCCATCTGGTCGGGAGTGAGCGGCTTGCGTTGCTTCTCGGGAACCTTGGTGACCGTCACCTCGGGCTCGGGCTCGGGTGCAGCGGCTGTCACCTTCTGCGCGCCGGTGTCTCCTGCCGCGACGGCAAGCGCCTTGGCCTCGGCTTTCGCCTTGCGTTCCCGGCGGATCGTGATGTTCGCCATGAACAGTCCCCACGCCGCGACCGAAGCCGCTACGACGATGAGAGCGATCGTTCCTGGACTCAACTGTGCTCCTCTTTTCTCGGCAACGCTGGTCTCATAGCTCGAAGAAGATGCCGTCGTTCCAGGGGAACGTGAAGTTGAAGCCTGGCCCCCTGAAGAACATTCCGATGATGGTCAGTACCGCGAACGTGAGCATGAAGAACGAGAAGATGACGATCGCGAGCTTACGGTCGTCAGGACGGGTCGAAGGGTTCCGATCGATGAACGGAGTTGCCATCAGCCCGATGATGATGACCGTTGGGATAGAAACACCGGCGACCTGAGCGTGGAAGTAACGCAGCAGTTCCTGGAGACCCAGGAAGTACCACGGCGCCTTTGATGGGTTCGGCGTCTGGTTGAAGTTGGCGAGTTGACGCAGCGGAGCGTCGACGACGCTCGAGAAGACGGTGATGAGCACCAACACGACCAGGAGGGCAACGAACTCAGCCGCCATGAGATGCGGCCACACGTTGACCCGGTCCATCGGCTGGCGCTCGACCTTCTGGATCGCCTCCGGCTTGACTACCGCCAGGAGCCGTTGCACGCGCTCGGGTACCGCGCCGTTCCCGTTGCTTGACGCTTTCTTCGCTGGCGCGCCTGTCTTCGGCGCAGGGGATGGCTTGGTCGCCGTGGCGGTTGCCGCCGGTGCAGGGGCTGCCTCGCCGCCAGCTGCTTCTTCCTTCGGCTTGCGCGGGGAGGCCGTCGAAGGATCGGGCTTGTTCGGATCCTTGGAACCCCGCTCGGAGCGCACCCGAGCGGCTTTGGCGCGCGAGGTTGCAACTGCAGGGCTGGAACCCTTCGCCTGCTCCTCGGCAAGTACCTGCTCGTAGACCTCGTCTGGTGTCGGCATAAGTCTTCTCCCTGCCCTACATGGGGCCCGAGATGCCTCCGTCCTTGCGCACTCGCCAGAAGTGGATCGATATGAAGATCACGATGATGAACGGCAAGAACAGCACATGGAGCGTGTACCACCTCAGCAATGTCTCTGGTCCGATGATGGGCCCGCCGAGGAGCGCGAACTGGACCTGGTCGCCGATCACTGGAGAGTTCTTCATCATCTCGGTACCGACCGTGACCGCCCAGACCGCCAGCTGGTCCCAGGGGAGCAGGTAGCCGGTGAACGCGAGGAGCAGAGTCAGAAGCAGCAGGATGACGCCAACGACCCAGTTGAATTCACGCGGGGGCTTGTATGCACCCGTGTAGAAGACCCGGGCCATGTGTAGGAACACCGTGATGACCATGAGGTGGGCACCCCATCGGTGCAGGTTCCTCACGAGCAGCCCGAAGCTGACCTGGGTCTGCAGCCGCTGCATGTCCGAGTACACCGAGCCCACATCGGGTCGGTAGAAGAACATCAGGTAGATGCCGGTGATCGTCAGCAGGATGAAGAGGAAGAACGACAGCCCACCCAAACAGAGCGTGTAGGACAGCTTGATCCCGTGGCGCTTCACCTTCACTGGGTGCAGGTGGTACAGCAGGGAGTTCATAACGACATACGCACGGTTCCGCGGTGAGTCGGCGTAGCCGCGACGGAAGATCGAGCCAGGGCGGAAGATCGACCTCCATAGCTGGCTCTGGTGAAGTTGGTCGACGCGTTCGGCCAACTTCTCCTTTGGATTCCACCCTGCAGACTTCGCCACTATCCCGTCCTCTTTCCTTACGCGGATTTCTGCGATGAGGGCACGGAGCCCATCGCCCTTGCGGCCGTCTTCTTTTTACCGCCGGTCACCTGGCTCTGTACGAGGGCGCCCGTCGGGCAGCGCTCGACGCAGAGGTTGCACCGGGTACAAGCGTTGTCATCGATGAGGAACAAGATGTCGCTCGAACCAACCGTGTTGGCGAGCGCCACGTTGCCGGAATCTGCAACGGCGTCCGGGGACACCATGTGGATGCAGTACCACGGGCAGATGTCCACGCAGCCTTCGCACAAGATGCACTGCTCGGGGATGAAATCGATGAAGTTCTTGGGCTTGACGGCGCCCTTCAGCCAGTCGGAGTCGACGAGCTCCATCTCGTAATCGGTCCGGAAGATGGGTTTCTCGATGATCTCCATCTTCTTCGGTTCGGGTGCCTTCGGCATCTGGTGTTCCTACGTCTCCCCTACTTGCCCGACATGTAGCCCTTGACGGTGTCCTGCAGGCCCTTCTGGCCGGTTCGCTTCTGCTTGGCCTTCTGCCAGAAGTACGCAGCACCTAGCATCACCGAGAATGCACCCATCTGGATCCCGTTGGCGATCACGTCGCGAGCGATCTGCACCTGCTTGGGATTGAACCCCTCGCTGTTGACTCCGGGGATCTTCGTGGTCCAGTCGATGACTCTCGCGACATTCGCGTCCACCCAGTAGATGAAGTAGGACGGGATCTGCCCCGTCAGGATGATCAAGAGGACCCAGATGCCGAGTCCCAGCAAGACCGCCCGGGTCCACGTCATAGGTCGATCGGTGTAGGCGTAGACGCGCTCTTTCATCGACATAGGCGGCGTCATATTACGGGCGGGGTGGCACTACAGCAAATGACCGTGTTCTCCGGAATCCAAGGCCTGACCTGCGGATTCGCGGATCTGCTTGTGACCGCGTGAAGTCACATGCGCGCAAGCGCTGCGACGGCGCTCGACCGGCGTGCGAGGCCTAGCTTCTCGAGCCGTTCTGTTTTGCGGATCGTCGAGACGATCCGCGTCTGGATCCACGGCGCTCGACGGGCGTGCGAGGACCTAGCTTCTCGAGCCGGACAGTTCGAAGTGCCAGGGTTCCCAGTGCATCGGTCGGAAAAGGGGGATGCCCAACTCGGCAACCAGGCGTGCGGCCAGCTCGACATCGCCTCCGAGGTCAACCGCCAGCCCCAGCTCGTGCATCGAGTGACCGGGAGGCGCCACCCAGTTGTCTGCGACCTCCGGGTCGCCGTACTTCTCCAACGCTCCTTGCCATAGAGCAGCTTGGTGCGCGTACGACCGGTAGCCGGAGTTCACCCACACCTTGCCTTCGGCGGCGGCCAGGAGTTGAGAGACGGCTTGAGCCATCGGGGGCTGGAGCCCACCTGGTGCTGCGACGAATCCCTGTGGGGCCGTGGTCGTGACGGTCACCTTGCCCGACGGGATCAGCTTCTGGAGTCGGGCATCAGGGACCGCCCGCTTCAGATCCGCAGCGAGCGATTCGATCGTGGTTCCGGAAGAAGCGCCGATGACCACCAACGTAGGTCGAGCAACTGTGGCCGGTGCTTGCACCAGGACATCAGCGATGTTCGGAGTGCCGTTGTCGGCGAACCCTCCGACCGGGATCTCCTGATCTCCGGAGAGCCCGAGGCTCCCGCCACCCGAGATACCCAACTTCTTGGCTGCGGCGAACGTGGTTACCGCGTTTCCGTCCATGAGTGAGAGCCACACGAACTCGGCGTCTCTCGTTGCTGCCGGCGCGACGGATCGGAATTCGAGTGGCTGGACGGCTGCGACCTTGAGGCGCAGCGAACGCTTGGGGCCGGACACTTTCATAGTCCGGCGTTCGACCGCGGCAAGGGCTGCGACGCCGGTCGTCTTCCCGAGTGCCTTGAGTTGTGACGCCGAGAGTGGCTTCCTCGCGTGGACCGCGAATGCGGGGGTCGCCGGGATCGGAGCCGGGAGCGTCAACTCGCTAGTAGCTGCAGATCCTCCGGGGGGCGTCTCGTAGACCTCCGGTGCCCCACCACAGGCCGTCGCGAGAACACCGAGCGCGACGATCACACCCACGAGCCTGGAGACATCGGATACGCGCTTCATGTCTTTCAGGTACGACGCGCGAGGGGGGTCGTCCTGTTACCTGGCCCTCAGTTCTTCGAGCCTTTTGCGCAATGAGCGCTCCCTTATGAGCAGGTATGTCACATATGAGCCGATGCCAGCGCCCACGGCACCGAAGGCCACGATCATCCAGCCGAGGTTGTTCATGTGCCGAGAGCTTCCGTGAGTGGGGGCCGGTCGAGCTCGAGTCTCTCGATCTCGTCGGTCATCCTTCCGATCTCGAGTCGCTTCGCGAGGAGCCACGAGAACAACAGCGTGAACGCGATCAGTGCCGTGAAGAATGCGAGCAACTCGCCACCTCCCAGACCGGATGAACGCGTGGGATCCGCAGGGGTCGGACCGGTTGGGTGGAGGGTCCTCCACCACCTGACCGAGAAGTGCACTATCGGCACGTCGAGGAACCCGACGATGCCGACAACCGCGGCCAGCCGTCCGGTCCGTTCCGGATCTTGAGCCAGCCCGCGGATGAAGAGATAACCAACGTATGTCAGCCACAGAACGAGGGTTGAGGTTAGCCGCGCGTCCCACTGCCACCATGTCCCCCACACCGGGCGCGCCCAGATCGGGCCGGTGATGAGAACGATCGTGGTGAAGATCACACCGAGCTCCGCAGCTCCCTGGGCCAGGAGGTCCCATCTGCGTTCGGCTGTTCTAAGGAACGCGATCGAGGAGATGAACACCACCGCATATGCAAGGTAGGCAACCCACGCGGCGGGGACGTGGAAGTAGAAGATCCTCTGAAGTTGGCCACCCATCGATATGTCGGCCTCGCGCGCGACGAAGAAGATGAACACGAGAGACAGAGCAACGAGGCTCCAGGCCGCGATACCGAGAACGGTGACTGCGCGCCGACGTCTCGAAGCCGGCTGTGTGGTGGGGTGCGTTGCCATGACGCACCGAGATTACCTGCCGGGTCCCTCTATTCGATGACGAACTCGAACACGAGGGCGGCCGCAACGCCCAGGATCACGTCGAAGGCGACGAGAACTCCGAACCATCCCGTCTCAACGATGGTGGACAAGCCGCCACCGTCGATCAGATCGGAGGTGAGATCCGCTCCGGCGATGAACACGGGAACGAGCGTGGGGAGAGCGATGACCGGAAGGATCAGTTCTCTGCTCGATGTCTGAGCCGCGACCGAAGCGAACAGGGTCCCCACCGCGACGAAGCCGACGTCCACGAGGAAGATCACCAGGAGTAGTGGGGCTAGGCCCGCTCCAACGTCTAGCGAGAACAGCAGGATGAAGAGCGGCAGCAGGAATACCTCGACGATAGCGATGAACGTGAAGTTGGCGAGTGCCTTGGCGAGGAACAGTCCAGAGCGGTCGAGGGGAACCAACAACAGCGAGTCGACGGTTCCCTCTGCTCTCTCGGTCTCGAATGTTCTGGCGAACCCGATCAGCCCAGCGAAGAGGACGGTGATCCAGAAGAAGCCAGCCAGAACGTCCGCCACCGTGGTGGAGGAAGCGCCTGCGATAGCGCGGTCGTTGTCTCCAGTGGTCGGGAGCGTGAAGGCCAATAGCAAGGTGACCGCGATCGCGAAGGCCAACATCGGTACGAGCGTGTCGCGTGCCCGAGATTCGATCCGCAGGTCCTTGCCCGTCAGGATCAGCGTCTTCGAGATGAACCCGCGTTCACTCATCCGTCGCCCCACGGTAGGGACCGGCGACCGCTATCCGCCCACGCTTGAGGATCACGCCACCGTCGGCGTACGCCTTCAGTCTCTTCGCTCCATGTGTCGCTATCACAGCGGCCTTGCCCGGCACTCGCCATCGCTTGACGGCACTCGACACGGCTTCGGCCGCATCGTCGTCGAGGTTGGCGTACGGCTCATCGAGCAAGAGCAGGTCTGGATCGTGGATCAAGGCGCGCGCTACGGCGGCGCGACGCTTCAGGCCAGCGGACAGTTCGCGTACTCGAGAGTGCTGGCGATCGATCAAACCGATCGACTCCAGAACATCAAGGGGCCGATCCTTAGAACAGCCGTAGAGGTCTGCGAACAGCGTCAGATTCTCGAGGATCGTGAGGTGTGGATAGAGACCGGACTCGTGGCCCACGTACCCGATGCGGCGTCTGAGGTTCTCGTCCCGGATGTCCATGGGCGCTCGGTCGAAGGTGACCGTGCCCGAACTGGGACGCAGCAACCCGCCCACCACTCGAAGGAGCGTCGACTTGCCGGATCCGTTCTGGCCGAAGAGTCCGGTGACTCCATCGTCGAACTTGAGGTCAAGACGATCGAGGGCGATCGTGCGTCCGTAGATGACGGTCAGCCCGTTGACCTCGATCACGGCGCGACTTCTCTCTGTCCTAGTGAAGCCAGTCGTTCCTTCAAGTCACGTCGCGCGCGCTCCCAGGCGGCTGTCTCGATCGTGCCCGCGTCATGGCGTTGGTCAAGTTCGGCGATGCTGCGGAGCAACTCGTCGCGGGTTTTTCTCGACCGAGGAGGCAAGTGTCTCCGCCTTCTCCTCACTCCGATCCAGATCCCTGCCCCGAGGAGGATGACCGAGGCGAACACGCTCGCGAGGATGGCGGTCGCGATGCCCGAGGTGCCGGTTGCCTCCTGGATAGCGATCATCTGTAGTTGGTTGCCGCCCTCGACCGCCTCGCTTGTCGACCACCGCGTGTAGTCGATGCCCCCTACGGTGACGCTTCCATCCGGGGCCAGCCTGTTGGACCTGATGTCGAAGCCTTCGCCCGCATGCACCGAGAACTGCACGATCGGATAGACCGCAGTGCGCGACAGGTCGAACGACCCTACGGACCCGGGGACCCGATACCGATAGGTAACCCGGGATTCGCCCGGAGGGATCGCCGCCGTTACCCCGAAGCCGAAGTCCGTTTCAACCAATGCCGGTAACTCGAGACTCGCGTCCAGGATCTGAACCCCACCGTCCGCGGCACCTCGGGGGAGAGCGAATCCCAGCGAGGGAGTATCGGAGTCGCCTCCACTCTTCATCCCTCTCCCGATGTACGCGCTGTCCGAGAGGTTGTTGACGGTGACCGACTCGATCACATCGAGAGCGCCGTCCCCTGGAGTGACGAAGATGTCGTTGTGCGCGATCAGGATCACATCGGGTTCAGTAGTCGTGTCCCACACCTTGATCCGGGTGTCGAACACCGGTTGCTCATCTGTGTCCGACGGCAACGTGAGAGCGGTTCCCGAGAACAACCCCCCGTCGTGGACAACGTCGATCGCATAGAAGCGATCCTCGCCGGTGGGCAGGTCATCGAACCGATAGCGGCCCTTGCGATCCGCAACTACCGACCGCGTCATCGGATCCGAGCCGTCGCTGAGTGCCCCCACGAGAGTCACCTTGGCATCCGGTTGAGCATGGCCGGTTGATTGATTCACAACGACCCCTTTGATGACGCCGCGCGAGGCCGCCTCGGCCACCGGGACGCTCACGAGAGTTGCGATAGCCAGGAGGCCTAAGGCTGTTCGCCGCACCGCTCGCATACCCCTCCTGATCTCCGCGGCGCACCGCATGCGGGGCACGCCATCTTGTTCCTGAACTCTGCGATCTCGGCTTCGAGGGGATCGTCCTGGGTCGCATCCATCTGATCTAGAGCGTTCAGGGCTTCGAGAGCTTCTGCCTCGTACTCCCGCCGGAGCGAGGCATAGTCGTCACTGGACATCTTCCCTATCGAGCGCTCTTCTTCGATATCGATCAAGGCACCGAACGCGGTTCGCTTGCGCTCCAGCGCGTCCTCTAAGGCGACCGAGTTCAAAGGAACGTCGCCGCGGGGGCCGTCCTTCAGAGGGCGTAGGACGTACACGAGGGCGACCACACCGAGAGCGAGGATCACGAGAGCGCCCATCATGGTGCTGTGTCATCCGATGTGCGGAGTCGCTCGAGTTCCATCTCCACACGAGCATGATCCGCGGAACTGATCGACGGTCCCGTGTCTATGCCCGGGGTCCTTCGCCTGCCCCATCGAGTGATGAGGGTCGCGCCCCCGACGGCTGCCAGCACGAGCAATGTCAGCGGGAGTAGACGTGCGATCGGGTTAGACGGTGTGGCCAGGATCTCCTCGCCCCTCTCGGCGACCAAGGCATCGATGATCTCGTCGTGGCTCATGCCGCTCTCGGCCATGTCCAAGATCTCCCGACGCATGGCATCTCCCTCGGACGAAGGGCAGTCGTGGAGGGTCACCCCTGGGCAGTAGGGCGAGATGACCTCCTGGGCTACTCGACGAGCCACGTCTTGTGCGTCGGCGAACGCGGAGGGAGAGAGCGATAGGAGGCTCACGGCCGCGGCGATGACGATCGCCCAACGCTTCATCCGGCGACCCGGACTTCCTCGGTGGTCCGCTTACGGGTGGGAGCGGGGACGCGCGCCACCTGGTTCCCAGATATCAGGACCCCCATCCCCGCGAGCATCACGATCGCACCCGCCCAGATCCACCAGGTCAATGGATTCACGAACGTTCTGAGAGCGGCGGTGCCGTCCTGATCGAACGATGTGATCACGACGTATAGGTCCTCAACGGGTGTCGTTCGGATCGCGACCTCTGATTGCGGCTGCTGCTGTGCGAGGTGGAAGTTCCTCTCTGGGAACAGGGTGGTGATCTTCTTGCCCCCACGCTCGACCAAGATCTCGGCCCGGTTGATCGTCTTCTCTGGAGTCTCTCCTCGTTCGATCGCCTCATAGGTGAGGGTGTAGTTCCCGACCTTCATGGAATCGCCCAAGCCCAGCAGTTCCTGACTCTCAGTCCTGAATGCAGCCCCGGCGAGGCCGATGACGATGAGGATCACGCCTAGATGGACGACGTATCCGCCGTACCGGCGGCGGTTCCGGAGAAGCGTGAGCGAGAGGGCTCGACCCAATCGGTGTTCTCTTCGATAGATGCTGCTCCCGCGGACGAACTCGCCGCCGATGGCGGTAGCGGTGAACGCGCAGAGGCCGAACGCCAGCAAAGCGCCGGTGCTCCGCATGCCGAGGGCCGCAAGCAGAACCGCTACCAGCGCTCCCGCGGCGATCGGGGCGGCGGCGATCCGCTTCAAGGAAGACGGACTCATGCGTCGCCACGAGATCAACGGACCGATCCCTGTCAGGCCCACGATGGCTAGTCCTACAGGGATGAATACGGAGTTGAAGAACGGTGGCCCCACCGAGAGCCGGACCCCAGAGACAGCCTCCGCGACTATCGGATAGATCGTCCCCCACAGCACCGTGAAGGCGGCTGCAACGAACAGGATGTTGTTCAGGAGGAAAGCCGACTCTCTGGATAGAAGCGCATCGAATCGGTTCTCGCTACGGAGTCTGTCGTACCGGAGCGCAACCACCCCGAGCCCTCCTAGGAGTACGGCTCCGAGGAACGGCAGGAACCACTTGCCGGTGCTGCCCTCCGTGAAGGTGTGGATGCTCGACAGGATCCCGGAGCGTGTGAGGAACGTGCCGAACACGGCAAGGACGTAGGTAAGAAGGATCAGGACGACGTTCCATACCTTGAACATCCGGCGCTTCTCTTGGATCACAACCGAATGGAGGAACGCGGTCGCGGTTAGCCATGGCATGAAGGATGCGTTCTCGACCGGGTCCCACGCCCAGTAGCCGCCCCAACCGAGTTCCGTGTACGCCCATGCTCCGCCGAGGACGATCCCCACCGACAGTGCGCTCCACGCGAACAAGGTCCAACGCCGGGTTGCTGTGAACCAACCGTCATCGAGATGGCCCGAGAACAACGCCGCCATCGCGAACGCGAACGGGATCGAGAACCCAACGAACCCGGTGTAGAGGAGCGGTGGATGGATCAGCATCCCAGGCGACTGCAATAGCGGGTTGAGTCCCGCGCCGTCCTGAGGAACTTCCGCGAGACGTGTGAACGGATCCGCTGGCATGACGAGAAGAGCGAGGAAGAACACTGCGATCCCGCCGAGTACCGCGCCCGCCCACCCGATCAAACGGGATGTGCGCGCGTCGACCCGTGTAAGAGCGAGCGCCGAGAAAGTGGTCAGCAGCAGCGTCCAGAAGAGGAGTGAGCCTTCCATCCCTCCCCACAGTGCGGTGACCGTGTAGGGACCCGATAAGGATCTTGATGAATAGCGAGATACGTAGTCGAGAGCGAAGTCGTGACTGAAGAGTGCAGTGACGAGGCTGAGGGCGGCCATCCCGACGAAGAGGGCGCACATCACGAGCGCCCGGACACCAGCCTGGGTTAGATCCTTCCGCGAACGGGATGCGCCGACAGCGTTGAGGATCAGCCCGCCCAGCGCGAACGCTAGCGCTGCGATCAGCGACGGATGTCCCAACCCTCCTAGAGACATCAGTCGTCTCTCAGGACGTCTTGGGCTTGAACTTAGAGGGACACTTCGCCAGGACTTCGCTCGCGCTGAATGTGGTGCCGTCGAACGTCCCGAGCGCCACGATCTCGGTGTTCGAGTTGTCGACGAACGAGTCGGGAAGCGGTCGATCCGTCGTGATCGTGATCGGTGTGGTGCCGTCGGTGATCTCGAAGGTCGAGGCAAGCCCGTCCTCGACGACCGAGCCTTCGACGACGTTCCCGTTCACCCGGATCGGCTCTGAAGTAACGGGCCCCGCGGACACCAACTCGGTCGTCTTGAGGAAGTAGGCGGTCGAACCTGACCGGCCCATCGCCCAGAACACGAGGGCGACCACCGCGAGGAAGATGACGGCACCCCCCCACAGGAATTTGGGGGCGGTCCTCTGAGCCGGGGGAGTGAGGTTCTCGGTCATAGCGTCGCAACGATAATTGATGTTTCGCCGTACCTAGCAGGCCCTATCCGTCGAGGAGCGACTCGATGTTCTTCTCGAGTTCGGCCTTGGTGAGGCCGCCAAGAACCACAGGCCCGCCCTGGCCCCCGCCCGTCTCGACACCACCTTCCGGGGGGGTCTGAGTGAAGCGCCAGTTCTCGTCGATGAAGTAGGTCTCCGGGAGCCCGTAGTAGCCGAGCGCCTTGGCGAGTGTCTGACCTTCGTCGATGACGATCGGGTACGTGATCCCGAACTCCTTCACGAATGCGCGGGCCGACTCGGGCGTGTCGGTGACGTTGACCCCCACGAAATGAACCTGGTCCTTGTATCTCTGGTAGGCGGCCTCGAACACCTTGGCCTCTTCGCGGCACGGCCCGCACCACGATGCCCAGAGGTTAAGGACCACCGGCTTCCCTCTCAGTTGCGAGTCCGAGAGGCGTCCCTCTTGTCCCAGATAGGCGAGCGAGAATGTCGGAGCGACACCTCCAGGCCCGCGCTTTTCATCCGCGGGTCTCAGCACTACGATGCCGAGCGAGATGATGACCATCCCGGCGATAACCGCCCACACCACTCGCCGGAGCTTCGTGTGTTCGTGAAAGTCGTCGAGCTCGTCGCCGGGGACCATGAAGGCAAGGCTAATGCCGTCTCGTCCATTATGCTTCCGGCCGTCATGGCCGCTTCTCTGGAGAAGGAATGAGCATCTCTTCGAATCGTAAGCGTCGGCTCTTGATCGGCGCGGGGTTCCTAATGCTGGCGCTCTTCCTCTCTGCGTGTGCGGAGAACGCCCCGCAGGACACTCTCCGACCAGCGGGCGACAACGCTCGGCAGGCAGATGATCTCTGGAACCTCGTGTTCCCGATCGCCGTAGTCATCTTCGTGATCGTCGAGTTCCTTCTCGTGTTCGCCGTGATCAAGTTCCGTTCCAAGCCGGGTCGCACGGCGGCCCAGTTCCACGGGAACACCAAACTCGAGGTTGCGCTGACGATCATCCCGGCACTGATCCTGGCTGGCATCTCGGTGCCCACGGTTCAGACCATCTTTGACCTCGCTGAGGAACCGCAAGGCGACGTCCTGAACGTCACGGTCATCGCCCATCAGTTCTGGTGGGAGTACCGCTACCCGGATCTAGGCATCGTGACGGCCAACGAGATGCATATCCCCGTAGACGTCCCCGTGCGTATCCGACTCGAGGGTGCAGCAACTGATCCGGTAGATGGCTCCGCAGAGGTGATCCATTCGTTCTGGGTGCCGCGTCTCGGGGGCAAGCAGGATGTCGTCCCAGGGAGGCTGAACCTCATCACGCTTTCGGCGGACCAACCTGGTCGCTACCTCGGTCAATGCACCGAGTACTGCGGGCTGAGTCACGCCAACATGCGACTGGTCGTCTACGCCGATGAACAAGCTGATTTCGATGCCTGGGCGGCCGGTCTTTCAGAGCCCGCGACACCCTCCGGGTCTCTTGCCGAGGAGGGCGAGCAGCTCTTCAGGGAAGGTCAGTTCGCGGGAGGGCCGGCATGCGCTGCCTGCCACGTCGCCGACGCCACTCAGGATGCGCCCAATGCGGGCCCGAACCTTGGTGGGTTCGCAGGACGCTCAACCTTTGCCGGTGCGATCTTCGAGAACAATGAGAGCAATCTGGCGAGATGGCTGCGCGACCCCGCGGGCGTGAAGCAGGGGGCCAAGATGCCCAATCTTCAGCTGACGGAGGATCAGATCACCGCCCTCGTCGCCTACCTGCAGGGTCTCGACTGATGACGAGCAAGGGAGTAGACGTATGGCTTCGGTAGCCGCTTCGGGTGGCTTGTTCGCCCGCCCCAAGGCAAAGACCGGCTGGTGGAGTTGGGTCACGACCGTTGACCACAAGCGGGTCGGGATCATGTACGGGGTGGCCGCCTTCTGTTTCTTCATCATCGGCGGGCTCGAAGCCCTACTGATCAGGGCTCAGTTGGCGAAGCCGGATGCAACCGTCCTCTCGGCCGACGCGTACAACCAGATCTTCACGATGCACGGCCTGACGATGATCTTCTTCGTCGTGATGCCGATGGGCGTCGCCCTGATGAACTACTTCATCCCACTGATGATCGGGGCCCGGGACGTCGCGTTCCCGAGACTGAACGCGTTCTCGTTCTGGATCTTCATCTTCGCCGGCGTTTTCATGTACTCGAGTTTCTTCCTCGGCGGAGCGCCTGACGGCGGGTGGTTCGGATATGCGCCGCTGTCCGAGACTCTCCCCGGCGAACGGCATGACCTTCTACTCGATCGGTCTCCAGATCGCAGGTGTGGCGTCACTGGCCGGCGCGATCAACTTCATCATCACGATCATCAACATGCGGGCTCCTGGGATGACGATGATGCGCATGCCGGTGTTCATCTGGATGTCGCTGGTCACTTCGTTCCTGCTGCTCTTCGCCCTGCCCGTGATCGCAGTTGCATTGTTCGAGCTGATGTTCGACCGGGTGTACGGGGCGGTGTTCTTCAACCCGGCGGCTGGTGGTGACCCGATCTTGTGGCAACACCTCTTCTGGTTGTTCGGCCACCCTGAGGTCTACGTGATGATCCTCCCTGCCATGGGGATCGTGTCAGAGGTCCTGCCGACGTTCGCGCGCAAACCGATCTTCGGGTACGCGGCGATCGTCTTCGCTGGGATCGCGATCGGGTTCATGGGTTGGGGTGTGTGGGCGCACCACATGTTCACCTCTGGACTCGGTCCCGTTGCTAACTCTGCCTTCGCGCTGTCCACGATGTTCATCGCCGTACCGACCGGGATCAAGATCTTCAACTGGATGGGAACGATCTGGAAGGGCGACATCAAGATCACTACGCCGTTCCTGTTCGCCATGGGCTTCGTGACGATGTTCGTCATCGGTGGACTTTCCGGCGTCACGCACTCGATCGTTCCGTCGGACGCTCAGCAGCACGACACCTATTACGTGGTAGCCCACTTCCACTACGTGCTCTTCGGCGGTGCGATGTTCGGGATCTTCTCTGGCCTTTACTACTGGTGGCCGAAGGTCTTCGGGAAACTGCTCAACGAGAGACTCGGGAAGTCTCACTTCTGGTTGATGATCATCGGCTTCAACCTCGCCTTCGGCCCGATGCACGTGCTGGGCCTACAGGGGATGCCGCGACGCATCTACGTCTACCCGGGCGGGATGGGTTGGGACACCGCCAACCTGATGTCGACGGTTGGGGCATTCACGATCGCCCTCTCGGTTCTTGTGTTCATGGTGAACGTTGCTCGCACCAGGAAGAAGGGCGAAGAGGCAGGTGGGGATCCATGGGATGCACGTACGCTCGAGTGGTCGATCCCGTCTCCGCCTCCCGAGTACAACTTCAAGGAGATCCCCGTAGTTACTGCCCGCGACGACTTCTGGTACCGCAAGTACGCGGAGACACCCGAGAAGACGACTACCCCGGTGTTCACAGGTGGAGCGGCGGAGAACGATGACCATGACGATGACGACGGTCATGGGATCCATCTGCCCGACCCGTCGTACTTCCCCGTACTGGCCGCGGCAGGTATGCCGGTGATGGGCTGGGGGGTCATGTACGCCGATTGGATGATCGTGGCCGGGGGTCTTGTCACTCTCCTCGGGTTGTTCGGCTGGGTCCTTGAGCCAGGTTCGGAGGAGGTGCACTGATGGCGACCGCGCACGAGGAGCACCACACTTCGACCGGACTCGACAACACCAAGCTCGCGATGTGGGCGTTCCTTGGCTCGGAGTGCCTGTTCTTCGGGTCGTTGATCTCGACCTACATGCTGTACCGGAACAACGTCCTCGACGGCCCCAAGCCGCACGAGATCTACGACATCCCCTACACCTCGGTGAGTTCCTTCGTCCTTTTGATGTCCTCTCTCACGATGGTCCTCGCGCTCAGCGCGATCCAGCGCAAGGACAAGACCGGGTTCCGCATCTGGATCCTCGCGACCGCGACGCTGGGCATGGTCTTCATCGGGGGCCAGATATTCGAGTTCACCGCGTTCGTCCACGAGGGGCTCAAGCTCTCTACCAGCACGTTCGGGAGCAGCTTCTTCCTGATGACGGGCTTCCACGGTGCTCACGTGACCGTCGGGATATTCATGCTCCTGTCCCTCTACTCGATGTCGATGTTCGGCAAGTTGGACGATGACGATGCCCCACGGAAGGTCGAGCTGATCGGCCTCTACTGGCACTTCGTCGACATCGTCTGGATCATCATCTTCACCGTCGTCTACCTGATCCCGACCAACTAGCGAGGCTGGGGAGAGATGAGTCACAGCGTTGAAGAGACCGAACACGAGGCTCTAGAGCACCACCCCGAACCCCGCACGTACATCACCGTTGCGGTGATCCTGGCGATCGTCACTGCGATCGAGGTGGGCCTCTCTTACGCGAAGTCGCTCGGAGATGCGGTGGTGCCGCTCATGATCGTCTCCGCCGTGATCAAGTTCGTCCTCGTTGCGCTGTGGTTCATGCACCTGCGGTTCGACAGCAAGATCTTCAAGCGACTATTCGTTACCGGGATCATCCTGGCGCTCATCGTGTTCGGCATCGCTCTCGCGGTTCTGTTCGGGCGCGGCGGGCCGGTCCCGCTCGTCACCCAGTAGGTCGACTGTTGGCTTCGCTCGCGTGGCAGGCGCATCCGGAGACCTGGCTGCTCGTTGGTTCCTTGATCGTCGTTTACGTGCTGGCGGTCACCTACGTCGGGCCGAAGGTGGTCCGCCCCGGAGAGGTTGTTGCCTCCACCTCCCAGAAGGTCTTGTTCCTCCTAGGGGTTGTCGCGTTGTGGGCCGCTGAGGACTGGCCGCTTCATGAGATCGCCGAGCAGTACCTCTTCTCCGGCCACATGCTCCAGCACATCCTGTTCGCGTTCGTAGTACCCCCCCTGTTGCTCATGGGAACGCCAGCCTGGATGTTCAGAGCGGTGCTCGGTCGCGGCCTGAGGTTCGACCTCTTCAGGTTCCTCTCGAAGCCACTGATCGCGTTCCTGCTGTTCAACGGGCTGATCGCAGCGATGCACTGGCCCCCGATCGTGACCCTTCAGATACGAGAGCACCCTGTTCCATGCTGTGTTCCATGGGGCGATGATCGGAGCGGGCATCCTGATGTGGTCGAACGTCGTTTCGCCCGTGCCCGAGCTCAACCGTCTCGCGGAGCCGGTCAAGATGATGTACCTGTTCCTGATGTCGATCATCCCAACGGTTCCTGCATCGTTCCTGACGTTCTCAGAGAAGCCGATCTACAGCGAGTACGCGGACGCTCCTCGGCTGTGGGGGATCGACGCATCTGACCGACCTGCGCATCTCTGGGCTGCTGATGAAGCTGGGTGCCGGTTTGCTACTGTGGTCCGTGATCGCGGTGATGTTCTTCCGTTGGTACTCCAAAGAGGAATCGGGCGCCGTCGAACCTGTCGGGATGGACGGACTTCGAGCGCGAGCTCGAGGTCTGGGACTTGCGGAAGTAGTCGAGATGCCGATAGCGAGCGAGGACATGAGAGAAGGGATGGACAAGTAATGAGCCAACACAGTCGTCTCAGGGTGACCCGATGGTCGGTGAGGTCCGATTCAAGGTGCCGTCTGCCGATCCTCATCCCGTTCGCAGTTCTTGCAGTGATCGCTGGCGTCACCATCGGGATGTCCAAGGTCCTCTTAGCTATCCCGGCGGAGGCGGCAACGCCGATCGCTCTTGCCGTGTCCGTGAACATCATGGTTGCCGCCGCGATCCTGGCGCATCGGAAGCGCGTTGGTGGTGCCACGATGATCGAGATGGGTGCGATCGTCCTGTATCCGATCGTGATCGGGATCGTGATCGCGCTGCTCAACATCGGCACCGGAGAGGCAACCGAGGAACATGCACCACAAGGGCACAATCAGGGCGGAGGGGCGGTGACGGCCGGTGGCTCTGTTGCTGCTGAGGCCCTCGCTTTCTCAACCGACTCGATCGAGCTGACCGCTGGCGAAGAGGCGGAGATCACCCTCGACAACGCAGATTCAGCACCCCACAACATCTTCGTTTACCCGACCGAGGGAGACGCCGACGCGCTCGCGGACGATGCGGCGCTCTTCACTGGGGACGATGTCGCCCCCGGGGATCAGGCGACCTACGCGATCCCCGCGCTCGACAAGGGTGAGTTCCCATTCCTCTGTCGCATCCACCCCTCGATGAGAGGCGTCATAACCGTCAAGTAGGACGGTTCTAGATCCTAGATCGAGAGCACGATCAGTTGATCGACGGCGGCTGCGATGAACAACAGCGCCAGGTAGTAGATCGAGTACTTGAACATCCCCCACGCGATCCGCGGCTCGGGTCTCCGATAGAGCCTGACCGCGTACCAGATGAAGATCGCGTTCAAGATCGCCGCCGCACCTAGGTAGATCAGCCCGGCTTTGGCGACCGAGAAGAACGCCAGGCACAGGGCCAGCAGCAGGAACGAGTACAGGAGGATGTGCTTCACGGTTTCCTGCCGCCCGTACACGACGGGCATCATCGGAACTCCGGCCGCCGCGTAGTCCTTCTCGTAACGAAGGGCGAGCGCCCAGAAGTGCGGAGGGGTCCAGTAGAAGATGATCCCGAACAGGGCTAGGGCCGGGAGCTCTACCCGACCGGTCACTGCAGCCCAGCCGACCAGCGCAGGGACGGCACCGGCAGCTCCCCCGATCACGATGTTCTGAGGCGTAGATCGTTTCAAGATCATCGTGTAGACGACTCACGTAGAAGAGCAGGGCGCTAAGTGACAGGGATGCGGCCAGCAGATTGACGGTTGCCCACATCAGCACGAAGGCGACCGCCCCGAGGGTGGCACCGAAGATAGAGGGCGTTGCGTGGCCTGACCTTGTGCATGGGGAGTGGGCGCTTCTTGGTCCGAGGCATCAGCTCGTCGATGTCCCGGTCGATGTAGCAGTTGATCGCGTTGGCCCCGCCGGCGGAGATCGCGCCGCCAAGGACGGTCCAGAACATGAGCGAGAAGGCTGGCATCCCACCCTGAGCGACGATCATCGACGGAACCGTGGTGATCAGCAGCAGTTCGATGATGCGCGGTTTGGTGAGCGCGAAGTACGCAAGGAGCCGATCCTTGAAGCCCAGATCGACGACGGCGACCTCTTCGGGCCGCTCGGTGATCTCTTCGATCGCGAGCGCACCCGTCGCCTCGGTTACCGAGAGTCGCTTCATGCTCCCGGCTCCATCGCCGAGCGCCCCGGCGCACGGGTTCTGTTCTCGTGGAGGAGTCCCGGTTTCGTCACGAGGGCGATGGCCACGAACGAGGCCAGGATCCCCGCCCCAACTGCGAGGTGAAGCGTCACGACCCCTGCGTTGAGTCTCGTCCACACGTTGAGAGCGCCGATAACGATCTCGAGAGCGAACAGCCCAACCGCGGTGTGCGCCAATCGCGCGGCCAGCGGCATCTCGGACTTCATGCGCATCACTGGGAGGGCGGCCCAGAGCACAACTATCCCTACCGCGGCGGCTAGGACCCGGTGGAAGAACTGGATCGCCCTTAGCTCGACGCCGAGGTCGGGGATGAATCGCCCATCCATCAATGGCCAATCCGTGAACGCAAGGCCAGCTTGCTTCCCGCTTACGTAGGAGCCAACGGCGAGGAGGAATAGGACCGCACCGGCCGCTATCCAAGCCAACCGACTGATCCGTTCGTCGGGGGTCGGGGCGAGCTTGTCGTCGATGGTCCACGCAGCGACGTTCATGTAGATCAGAACTCCGAAGAGCAACATCGCGGTGACTAGATGCATCACGACGGATTCTGCCTTGAGGTCGAGCTTGACCACTACCGCTCCGAGGACCGCTTGGAAGAGGACCAAAGCCATGGCACCGATGGTCGCCTTGATCAAGAGGGGCCGGTCCCTGTGCTCCTTGAACGCCTGCCTGATCAAGAGGCCTATCGAGATGATGACCAACCCGGCTACGAACCGATGGGAGTACTCGATCGCGACCGTGTAGTCATCGAAGAGAGGGACGACCTTGCCGTTACAGATCGGCCAGTCGTCCCCGCAGCCGAGACCCGAGTTGGTCGAGCGGACCAGTCCACCGATCGTCACCAGCAAGAGGGTCGCGACAGTCGAGATCATCGAAAGTCTGCGGAATGAAAGCATCGCTCAGCGATAGTAGCCGACGCCCCGTTGTCCGATTACTTGCGAAGGGCACTAACCTATGCCCATGAACCGGACCTTTTGGAAGCTCCTCGCCCTTGGACTCACCGCCATCCTCGTGGCCACCGCATGCGGCTCGGACGGCGCGCCGTCCGACGACGAAGCAGGGGAAGACGTCGGTTCGTTCAACCAATCGTTCGAGGGCCTCGCTGCTTACCCGTTGATCGTCAACTCCGAGATCGTGGTGGGCGAGAACAGGATCCTCGTTGGCATCCTCAATTCCGAAGATGCACCCATCGGGTCGCCAGACATCGCGGTGACCGCGGATCTCTACGACCTGCAGTCAGGCACCGAGAAGGTCGCGACCATGGACATGACCTTCCAGTGGTCGATCGAGGATGTCACCGGCGTATACGTGGGGGCAGCCGAGTTCTCCCATCCGGGCAAGTGGGGAGCGGAAGTGTCGATCACGGGCGAAGGGATCGACGAAACCGTCCGTACTTCGTTCGAGGTTGCCCAATCTGGGACTACCCCCGGCCTGGGTCAGAAGGTTCCGGCATCAGACACGCTGACCCTTGGGGACAAACCGCTCAAGAACATCTCCACCGACCCTCATCCCGACAAGAGCCTCTACGACATCTCGGTGGCCGATGCGGTGAAGGCGGGGAAGCCCTTTGTCCTCGTGTTCGCAACTCCGAAGTTCTGCTCATCAGCCGTCTGTGGCCCGACCCTCGACATCGTTAAGGGGGTTGCCGAGGACTTCCCGAACATCGAGTTCATCCACGTCGAGCCGTACGAGTTGCCGGCCGACCCCTCGAGTCTGACCACCGTCCCATCGACCTCGGAGTGGGGATTGCCGAGCGAACCGTGGGTGTTCGTCGTCGATTCGAAGGGGCTCTTGGACGGCAAGTACGAGGGCACCCTCAGCGCCGATGAGCTGAGACAGGAACTGTCCGAGCTCTAGGCGTCTTCGAGGGTTAGGGCCGTGAGGACGCCGTCCCGGTCCTCGATCTCCACCTTGACTGGTTCACTTGAGATCGCGTGCGATCGCAGATGCTGTGGCGGGAACGAGTAGGTGATCTCCGGGTCGATCGCGATCTCGTAGATCTCACCCTCGGCCCGAAGTGTGAACGACGTGACGTCCACCAGCGAGGTCGCCTCCACATCGGAAACGATCCCTGTGAGCACCCGAGCGTCCTCAGACCCACCGCCGCAGGCAGCCATCGCTAGAACCACTAGGACCGCAACGATCGTTCTCATCCTGCGTAGGGTAGCCGGATGTCCAACTATGACCCCGCCCAGGACGCCCTCATAGCGCTCGTTGACGACGAGTTGCGGGAGTTCCTAAGGGCGCGCTCTCGGGCCCTCCCCGAGGCCTCCCCGATGATCGAGGAGATCGAGAGTCTCTTGGACGCCGGTGGCAAGAGGATCAGACCGGCGTTCTGCTACTGGGGCCACCGCGCGGCTGGAGGTGCACATTCGACCGAGATCGTGCGGGCGGCGGCGAGCCTCGAGCTGCTCCACACGTTCGCCATCGTGCATGACGACATCATGGATGCTTCGGACGAACGGCGTGGGTCGCCGACCGTGCACATCAAGCACGGCGTGGCCGTAGCGATCCTCGTGGGCGATCTCGCTCTTGCCCTCGCCGACGCATTGTTCCTGACCGCGGGCTTCGATCCAGCCACGACCCTCGATGCGTTCACCGATTACTCGGTCATGAGAGAGGAAGTGATCGCCGGCCAGCACATGGATGTCGTGGCCGCGACGCGTACCGACGTATCCGAAGCAGAGGCGCGACGGATCGCGGTCCTGAAGTCGGGTCGCTACTCGATCGAGAAGCCCCTCGTGATCGGGGCCGCTCTCGCTGCTGCGCCAACTGCGTTCTCAGCGTCCCTGTCGCGGTTCGGCGACCCCCTCGGCGAGGCCTTCCAGATGCGGGACGACGTCCTCGGTACATTCGGCGACCGAGCCAGTGTGGGGAAGCCGATCGACTCAGACATCCGGGAAGGCAAGCGTCATCTCCTCTATGCGAAGGCCCGAGGATTGATGAGGCCCGAGGAGCGGGTTTGGTTCGAGTCACGCTGGGGAGCGAACGATCTCGATGCCACGGAGGTTCATCGACTCCGTGACCTGATCGCCAGTTCTGGTGCGCTTGTCGAGACCGAGGGAGAGATCGAGGCCCGCTACTCGGAGGCGGCCTCGGTTCTGGCCTCGATCGACATCCCCGACGACGCCCGCGGCGCGCTCGACGACCTCGGTCAGCAGGTCGTTCGCCGCCGCGTGTAATCTTCCAACCGGCTTACTTGGGACCGCGGCCCGTCTGGTCGCATCGGCGCGAACCGGGAGTTCATCAGGTTGGATCCGGAACAGATCTATACGGAAGTCCTCCAGGAGGAGCAGCAGAAGGGGAGTTCCTCACCCGTAGCTGAAGGGCGTGCCAAGTCGGCGCGCCAACGCGCGGTGCACGGCTCACCGCATCCGAAGGAAGCGAAGTGGTGGCCCGGCTCTCAACCCCAGTTCGAGGGTGGAGACGCGGCCCCGGCCGAGCCAGAGGAAACCGAGGAGCCGGAGGCAGCACCGGAGCCCGTTGCAGAAGAGGCCCCTGCCGAGACCCCAGCTGTCGAGGAGACCCCTGCTGCCGCGGAAGAGCCGACGCCCGAACCCACTCCCGCACCAGCTGCCGAGCCCGCTGCCGAGCCCGCGGCCGCAGCTCCACCCGCCGAGGCTCCGGCCCCTGCCTCGCTCCACCGGCGAGATGGGTGTCAAACCGGGAACCCCGGCAGGTAACCGTCTCCGCCCAGAGGACGCCGTCGCCTCCGAAGCGCAGTTCGATGGGCAACGGGCGATGGAGCAGCGCCGCAAGCTCATAGACGAACTGATCGAAACCGGAGTTCCGGCGGTCACCGCAGCCGAGACCGGTCGCGCCTCGTCACCCCTCGTCACGCTGGTATTCCTCCTGGTACCGGTTCTGGCGATCCTCTTCTTGGTCAACAACGACTCGCTCCGCGCCACGGGCGATGGAGGAGGGGAAACCACCTCCGAGGACGGGGGCGAGGGCGGAGGTGACGCAGCGACCGACTCGATCTCGGCGGAGGCCCTCGCCTTCTCCACCGACAAGATCGCGGTCCCGGCCGATAGCGAGACCGATTTCACGTTCGACAACAAGGACTCGGCGCCGCACAACATCTACATCTACCCGGATGACGCAGCTGCCGACGGTCCGGTGGACGATGAGGCCCTGTTCCAGGGCGAAGATGTCCTTGGTGGGGAGTCGACGACTTATTCGTTCCCAGCCTTGAAGGCGGGGGACTACCCATTCCTGTGCCGTATCCACCCCGCGATGAGGGGCGTCCTCACCGCCGAATAGGGGTCCGGCGCGGGGGCCAGTTGGCCTCGCCTATGTTTGTGGTCGAGGAACGCTCAACCGAGAGTCCGGATACACTCGTGAAAAGTTTCACAAAGTAGTTTCGGACGGTTCAGGAGGAGGGTGCGCGTGGCGATCGATGTCGATGTCGCCGTGGTCGGCGGCGGTCCATCGGGAGCCGCGACCGCGCACTATCTGGCGTCCAGGGGCCATTCCGTTCTCGTCTGTGAGAAGAAGTCATTCCCTCGTGAGAAGACCTGCGGGGATGGCCTCACCCCGAGGGCCGTCAAGGTCTTGGCCGAGATGGGGCTGCGCGAGGAGATCGGGACCTGGGAGAAGGTCGGCGGCCTACGGGTCCACGCTGCGGGTCGAACCCTGGAGCTTGAGTTCCCGAAACTGAATGACTTCGACGACTTCGGGCTCGTCAAGCCGCGCAAGGAACTCGACCAGATCGTCCTCGACAACGCCGAGGCCGCAGGGGCCAAGGTTCTGTACGAGACGCAGGTGAAGGAGCCCATCTTCGATCGAGGTGTCCTCTCTGGCTTCAAGGCCAAGCGCGGGAACGACGTCGAAGAGGTTCACGCCAAGTGGGTCGTTTGCGCGGAGGGAGCGGCCACCAAGTTCGCGCGGTCGCTCGGCAAGGTTCGCGATGAGTCGTACCCGATGGGACTTGCGATCCGCCAGTACTTCACATCTCCGATGGAACACTCCGGATGGTTCGAGGCGTACCTAGACATCCGCACCGGTCCCGATCAGGTTCCCGGCTATGGATGGGTGTTCCCTGTCGGGGATGGCACTGTCAACGCCGGCGTCGGGCTGCTTTCTACGTACGGCGGGTGGCGCGATGTGAACCTCCGGCATCTTCAGGAGCGGTTCGTCTCGCAGCTGCCCGAGGAGTGGGAGGTCAACCAGGAGACGGTCGTTTCCAAGCCACGTGCTGGTCGGCTGTTCATGGGCGGCAGCGTGTGGCCCCCCCATGGCCCCGGCTTCGTGATGGTCGGAGACGCCGCGGGGATGATCAACCCCTGCAACGGAGAGGGGATCGCCTACGGCTACGAGACCGGTCGCATCGCGGGTCGTCACCTTGACGAAGCCTTGCGGTCGGGAACTTCGCCGATCCTCGATGCCTACACGGACGAGTTGAAGGAGGTCTACGGGCCTTATTACCGACTCGGTCGCCGCTTCGTGAAGCTGATCGGCTACCCCGCTTTGATGGAGCGTCTGGTCTCGATGGGCATGCGCTCGAAGAGCGTGATGAGCTTCGCTCTCACTCTGCTGGCGAACCTCGAGGACAGCGAGACTAAGAACTTCGATCAGACCGGACTCAAGGTGCTCAAGAAGATGGCGGAGCTGAAGCCGTGAGTCTTCCGGACTATCTCCCGATCCTGTTCCTGATCGTTCTCTCGACGATCTTCGCGGGGGCTTCGATCCTTGCGGCGTCGCGACTCAGCCCGCGGAACATGACTGCGGCGAAGCTCGAGCCGTACGAGTCTGGGATCGTTCCCGAGCACGGTGGGATCGACGAGGGCGAAAGGTTCCCTGTCAAGTTCTATCTGATCGCCATGCTGTTCATCATCTTCGACATCGAAACGGTGTTCATGTACCCGTGGGCGGTCGCGTACTCGGATCTGAAACTCTTCGGTCTCTTCGAGATGGGGGTCTTCATCGCGATCCTTCTGGCCGCGTACGCGTATGTCTGGAAGCGAGGTGGACTCGAATGGGCGGAGTGAGCGACGTTGTGGGTGCGAACTTCGTAACGACCAAACTCGACAAGCTCGTGAATTGGGCGCGTAAGTCATCGCTCTTTCCGATGACCTTCGGGCTCGCTTGCTGTGCGATCGAGATGATGGCCACGACGATGCCTCGCCATGACCTCGCGCGGTTCGGTATGGAGGCCTTCAGGGGCAGCCCGCGCCAGTCAGATCTGCTGATCGTTTCGGGTCGGGTCGCGCAGAAGATGGCACCCGTACTCCGTCAGGTCTACGACCAGATGCCCGAGCCGAAGTGGGTCATCTCGATGGGGGCATGTGCATCCTCGGGCGGAGTGTTCAACAACTACGCGCTGGTGCAAGGCGTCGATCAGATCGTGCCGGTGGATATCTACGTTCCGGGTTGTCCTCCTCGACCCGAGATGTTGATCGACGGGATCATGTTGCTCCACGACCAGATCAGCAAGGGCAACTACACGGCAGGACGGGTTACGGCGTAGATGGATGCGCTGTGGCTGACCGCCGATGAGTGGTCTGAGAACGCCCGCCGATTGCAGGGCGAGGGATGGCTCCTCAGTGACCTCTGTGGTGTCGACCGAAAGGGACTCCCCGATAAGGGGGGTCGGTTCGAGGTTGCGGTGCAATTGATCGATCACGCCACCAAGGACCGGGTGACCGTCCACGTCGCAGCCGAAGGTGATCCCCCCACCGTCCCCTCGATCACCGACCTGTGGGCCGGGGCAGACCACATGGAGCGAGAGGCTTTCGATCTGGTCGGTATCTCATTCGATGGGCACCCGAACCTGACGCGCATCCTGATGCCCGACGACTGGGAGGGTCATCCCCTGCGCAAGGACTATGGCGTAGGCAAGGTGGAGGTGGAGTTCATCCCTCAACCGTTCCTCCAGATCGACTCACCGGGGCAGCGTGCCAACTCAGAAGAGGCAGGGCGCGGGATCGATCACCTCGGTCAGGCCACGAGCGAAGATGAGGTCGGTACATGAGATCTCCGGCGGCGGTTGCCGAGGCGTTCGAGGCAGCGGGGCACGGTGCGTACGTCGAGTCGCTCGACGAGAACGACGAGCGCATGGTCATCAACATGGGTCCGGTTCATCCCGCGACCCACGGGGTTCTGCGTCTGATCCTCGAGTTGGACGCCGAGACCGTCATCTCGTGTCGTCCCGTCATCGGCTATCTGCACACCGGTATGGAGAAGGAGTGCGAGGACCAGAACTGGCGCGGAGCCGTAACGATCGTGACCCGCATGGACTACCTGGCCCCCTTCTCGAACGAACTGGGTTACTCGATGGCTGTTGAGGAACTGCTAGGTGTCGAGGTTCCGCAGCGCGGCTTGTACATCCGGGCTCTGATAGCGGAATTGAACAGGCTCTCGTCGCACCTCGTCTGGTTCGGAACCCAGGGCCTCGATATGGGCGCGATGTCTGCGATGTTCTACGGCTTCCGCGAACGCGAGGTGATCCTCGACTTCTACGAGATGGTCACCGGTCTCCGGATGAACAACAACTACATCATCCCCGGCGGCGTGTGGGAGGACCTCCCCGATGGCTGGCTTCCGGTGGTTGAGAACATCCTGTCCATGATGCCTGGCCGTATCGATGAGTACGAGAGTCTCCTGTCGGAGAATCCCGTCTTCCTCGAACGAACCAAAGGCATCGGTGTGATCACGGCAGACGAATGTCGCTCGTTGGCGACGACGGGCCCGATAGCGCGGGCGGCGGGCGTTGATTGGGACCTACGGCGGGATATGCCGTACGGGGTCTATGCGGACTTCGAGTTCGACGTTCCAATCGAGACCGAGGGTGATGTCTACGCGCGCTACAAGGTGCGGATGGCCGAGATGAAGGAATCGCTCCGGATCCTTCGCCAGGTCGTGGACAACATGCCCGACGGCGACTTCAAGAACATGGACCCGAAGCTCACACCGCCCCCGAGGAGCGAGCTCAATCGCTCGATGGAGGCTGTGATCCACCACTTCAAGCTGGTGACTCAGGGCTACACGGTCCCCGCGGGTGATGCATATGCCGCGGTCGAGTCTCCCCGTGGTGAGTTGGGTGTGTACGCGGTATCGGACGGAGGGTCCGCTCCTTACCGACTGCACGTCCGCGACCCGTCATTCGTGAACCTTCAAGCCCTTCCGGTGATGGTCCAAGGTGGTCTGGTAGCAGACCTGATCGCGTCGATCGCGTCGGTCGATCCCGTACTGGGGGGCGTCGACAGATGACGGTTCTAACGGGCGAGATCCGAGATGCGGCGGAACAGATCGTCGCGAAGTATCCGAACAAGCGCTCGGCTGCCCTCCCCTTGTTGTTCCTGGTGCAGTCGGTCGAGGGCCACGTGACCGACGCGGGCATGAAGGACGTTGCCGACATCCTCGGCATCACTCCGGCCGAGGTCCTTGCGACGGGGTCCTTCTACACGATGCTCAAGAAGAAGCCTCAGGGTGAGTACCTGGTTTCGGTGTGTCGGAACATCTCCTGTACCCATCTCGGAGCCCGCAAGGTGATCGAGGCCGCGGAGCAGAAGCTGGGTATCACCGCCGGGGGAACCACCTCGGACGGGAAGTTCTCTCTCGAGGCGGCTGAGTGTCTCGCCACTTGCGACGGAGCACCGTCCATGCAGATCAACTACGAGGACTTCTACAAGGTCACCCCCGACGATGTGGTCGCGATCATCGATCGGCTTGCCGCCGGCGACGAGGTCACGAGCGTGCGAGGCGAGACGATCAAGACCGCCAAGGAGATCGCGTACGAGACCGCTGTCACCGGGTTGCGGGTCCCCAAGGAAGAGGGGATCGGGTCGTGATCGAAGAGACCTACATGGTGCTCAAGCGTGCGCGCGAGTTCCCAGACGATTCGTGGACCCTCGAGCGAGCCCTAGCGACAGGCGCGTACGACAACCTGAAGAAGGCCGTCACCGGGATCGCACCGGATGACCTGATCGAGCTGGTCAAGAGCGCTGGCCTCAGGGGCAAGGGCGGGGCGGGATTCCCGACGGGTATGAAATGGTCGTTCGTCCCCAAGGACGTCTATCCCAAGTACGTCGTTGTGAATCACGACGAGGGCGAGCCCGGCACCTTCAAAGATCGCGAGATCGCCGAACTGGATCCGCATCAGATGATCGAGGGCATCGCGATCGCCTGTTACGCGGTCGGAGCGACCAAGGCGTTCATCTACTGCCGCGGTGAGTTCGCTCTTGGGGCGCGACGCATGGATCAGGCGATCAAAGAGGCGTACTCGAAGGGCTTCCTCGGCACCGACATCTTCGGCAGCGGAACCGATATCGATGTGATCCTGCACCGGGGCGCGGGCGCGTATATCTGCGGCGAGGAGTCTGCGCTACTGGATTCGCTCGAAGGGTTCCGCGGCCAGCCGCGGCTGAAGCCTCCGTTCCCCGCGATCAAGGGCCTCTACGGTCAACCAACCGTGATCAACAACACGGAGACCGTTTCGACGCTTCCTCACATCGTTGCTAACGGGGTCGACTGGTTCCGTGAGCTGGGCACCGAGAAGTCGCCGGGAACCAAGGTGTTCTCGGTCTCGGGCCATGTCGAGCGCCCGGGCAACTACGAGATCCCCTATGGAACAACGCTCGATGAACTACTCGAACTAGCGGGCGGGATGAAGGACGGCAAGGCCCTCAAGGCGATCATCCCGGGCGGGGCGAGCGCCCCCCTCCTGACCGACGGCGGTCACGCCCTCGATTTCGAGGCGCTGAAGGAGGCGGGGACCATGCTTGGTTCCGGCGCCGTCGTGTTCATGGACGAGACGACCTGCATGGTGAGGAACGCGCTGGTAACCGCCGAGTTCTTCGCCCACGAGTCATGTGGGAAGTGCACCCCGTGTCGCGAGGGCACTTCGTGGAGCGTGAAAGTGCTCGATCGCATCGAGCACGGCGAGGGCCGCCACGAGGACATGCAACTACTGCTCGACATCTGCAACGGGATGGACGGACGGAGCTTCTGTCCACTGGGCGATGCCGCATCGTGGGCGCTGCGCAGCGCGGTGAAGCTGTTCCGTGAGGAGTTCGAGGCTCACGTCCTGAACGGTCGCTGCCCATTCGACGGCGATCACAGGATGTTGGTTGGGGCGAGGGCGACAGCGTCTATGGATGATGGAGTCACACCAGACGACGGCTCCGGGATGCCGGAGGGCTCATGACGCAGCAGCAGACCGAGATGGTCACCCTCTCGATCGACGGACGCGAGGTCACCGCAGAGAGCGGCCGTCTTCTCATCGACGTCGCCGAGGAGATGGGGATCTTCGTCCCCCGCTTCTGCTACCACCCGGGCATGAAATCCGTCGCCGTGTGCAGGATGTGCCTCGTCAAGGTTGAGGGGATGCCGAAACTGGCTCCGTCGTGTGCAACGCCGGTGACGGACGGGATGGTCGTTGAAACCAACACCGAGGAGCCCGCCGGCGCCCAGGAGCAGATGCTCGAGTTCCTGCTCGTCAATCACCCGTTGGACTGTCCGATCTGTGACCGGGGCGGGGAATGCCCCCTCCAGGATCAGACCTTCCGGCACGGCCCCGGAACGTCTCGGTTCGTTGAGCCCAAACGCACCTACGAGAAGGCACTGGATATCTCGGAACTGGTGGTTCTCGATCGCGAGCGGTGCGTCCTGTGTTGGCGGTGCGTTCGGTTCTCGGATGAGGTGGCCGGGGATCGCTTCATCCAACTCGTCGATAGAGGAGCCGGAACTCAGATCCTCACCTTCAACGATGAGCCGTTCGACAGCTACTTCTCTGGCAACACGATCCAGATCTGCCCGGTCGGCGCGCTGACCGCGAGCAGCTATCGGTTCGTGTCCCGACCGTGGGACCTCAAGGCGGCCCCGAGTGTGTGCAACTTCTGCTCCGTGGGGTGTCCGACCACCAATGAGGCGCGTGCCGAGAAGCTCGTGCGCGTCCAAGCCCTTCCCAACGAGAACGTCAACGACTTCTGGATCTGCGACAAGGGACGGTTCGCGTTCCACTACGTGGAGTCCGAGGACCGGCTCACGACGCCTCTGGTACGCGACGGCAACGACTTCCGATCCGCATCGTGGGGCGAGGCTCTGTCGAGCGCGGCCGAAAGGCTGACTGGCGACAAGAAGATCGGCGTCATCGCCGGTGGGCACCTGACTACCGAGGATGCGTTCGCGGTCCAGAGGCTGGCGCGCAAGACCCTAAAGACCAGCCACCTCGATCCGCGCGTCCAGGACGCGGGGGCGCGCTACGAGCGGACGCTTGCCCACGCTGGTGTCGTTGGTTCAACCGCCTCCATCAACGATCTGGACTCGGCGTCTGCGATCGTGTGGGTGGGGCCTGACCCCAAAGAGGTCCTGCCCGTCCTGTATCTGAGGCTTCGCAAGGCCGTGCTCGAGGGCGGAGCCAAGCTCGTGGTCGTTTCGCCTCGACGCATCTCTCTCGATGGATTCGCGACGCACATCGTCAGGTGCGCGCCGGGTGATGAGGCGTCTGCCTTAGGGAACCTGGCTACCGAGATCACGAGCGACCTCGTCGCTCCGTTGGTCACATGTTGGGCACCGAGCAACCCCGGTCGCGAAGACGGATCGGACCTCGAAGCCTTGCTCTCCGTCGCTGACGAGTACGACGGTTCGTGGCTGATCTGTCCGCCCCACGCAGGCTCTCAGGGCATGCTGGATATGGGGGTCCACCCGGGTCTGAAGCCGGGCTATCAGCTCGTCGATGAGCCCGGCAAGGACACCAGAGCGATCCTCGAAGCGGCCGCCGCTGGTGAACTCGATGCCCTCATCATCGTTGGCGCCGACGTCATCTCCGACTTTCCCGACCGTGCGCTGGCAACCTCGGCTCTCGAGAAGGTTCCGTTCTCGATGGTGGTTGAGTTGTTCCCGACCCCGACCGCGTTGCTGGCGGATGTCGTTTTGCCTAGCACCGCATCGCCTGAGGTCGAGGGAACCTTCACCAACCTCGAACGCCGACTGCAGAAGCTCGAACCCCTGACGAAAGCGCCGGGAACGGCGCGTGAGCCATGGCGCGCTCTCGCAGGGCTGGCGTCTGCCCTTGACGATGACTGGGGCTGGGCTGACTTCGGCGATGTGTGGAAGACGATCGGCTCCGAGGTCCCGACGCACAAGGACATCGATGTCGCTGCCCTCGCCCAAGAGGTGCCGCCGACCACGCTCCAGTACGAATCGGGGCTCGAGGAAGACCGAGGTGTGTCCGGGCCGGTCGTTGCAGGTCCCGGTGGGCCAGTACCCCAAGGGCCACCGCAGTGGGGCCCCGTTCCAGACGGGTAATGCGTGGCCGCTGTCGTGGGAGCTTCGTTCATTCGAGGCGAAGCAGCGCCCAGGGCAGATCCCCGAGCAGCCCGAGAAGCCCGAGGCCGCGCCCGCAGAAGTCTCTGGAGGCGGGCTCCCGGATGGCGATGGGTTCGTCCTCTATGCCGGTCGCCACATCTATGACGAAGGCGCGATGGTTTCCCGCTCGACCGTTCTGAGGAACCTTGCGAAAGGCGCATTCGTCGAGATGAACGACGAGGACGCCAAGGAACTCGGAGTCTCCGACGGAGATGAGGTGACGGTTACGGCAGGCGATGCCTCCGTGACCGCGAAGGTTGTCGTGTCAGACATCTCCAAGGGCGCAGTCTTCGTTCCCTACGACCAGAAGGGCCTGCGTGCCAACGAGTTGTTGGGGGCCGGCGGCAGGGTGCAGGTGTCTAAGTCATGACCTGGCTGGTCGATCTTCTGGGTGGCGAGATCGTGGTCACCGCCATCATCAAGGTCCTCATCGCGTTCGTCGCGCTCTTGCTCACGACGCTCATCGTCGTGTGGGCCGAACGCAAGGTCATCGCCGACATGCAGAGTCGTATCGGCCCGAACAGGTGGGGTCCATACGGGATCCTCCAAACGCTCGCCGACGGCATCAAGTTGTTCTTCAAAGAGGACTTCCGTCCGCGTACGGCGGACAAGTGGACGTTCGGCCTCGCCCCGGTGATAGCGATGGTTTCGTCACTCCTGGCGTTCGCGGTGATCCCAGTGGGTGATCACATCACCATCGGTGACCGACGGATCGATCTCGTCTTGAGCGATCTCAACATCGGCCTCCTCTACTTCCTCGCGATGGGCTCCATCGGTGTCTACGGGATCGTTCTTGCGGGGTGGGCGTCGGGATCCAAGTACCCGCTGCTCGGTGGCATCCGGGCTAGTGCGCAGATGATCTCGTACGAGATCGCCCTCGGCCTCTCGCTCATCCCGATCGTGATCGCGTCAGGAACCCTCTCGACAGTGGAGATCGTCGCCGCGCAGCAGGGGAACGTGCAGAACGTCGCCTTCTTCGACGGCGTCCCGGTTCTCGAGCAGATCGCTCAGCTGTTCCGGTTCGTTCCCAACTGGTACATCTGGTCGCAGTGGCCAGCCTTCTTCATCTTCCTGATCGCCGGGATCGCCGAGACCAACCGTGCCCCCTTCGATCTCCCCGAAGCCGAGACGGAACTCATCGCCGGGTTCCATACCGAGTACTCGGGCATCCGCTTCGCACTCTTCTTCCTTGGCGAGTACGTCCACGTTGTGATCATCTCGGCGATGGCCGTGACTCTGTTCTTCGGCGGATGGGGCGGGCCGAAGCCAGACTTCCTCGTGTGGATCTGGCCGATCTTCTGGTTCATCTTCAAGACGGGGCTGTTCGTCTATCTCTTCGTGTGGCTGCGCGCCACGATGCCGAGGCTTCGCTATGACCGACTCATGTGGCTCGGGTGGAAGCGCCTGATCCCCGCTGCACTCGGCTGGATCATGGTCACCGCGGTCGTCAACACCGACGAGGTCACCCGTAATGCTCGCCTCGTCGTGTTCGCGGTTGTGTTCCTGATCGTGCTGTTCTGGCTCGGGAAGGGCGACCCCCGCCTGACCCAGGCGATGACCCCTCAGAAGAGGAGGATCCCCAGTGGCTCTCCCTGAGATCCTCACCGGCCTCAAGGTCGTCATCACGAACGTCTTCAAGAAGAAGGAGACGATCTCGTACCCCGAGGTGCGGCGTCAGCCGTACCCGAGATTCCGGGGTCGTCACATCCTCGACCGCCACCCGGATGGGCTCGAGAAGTGCATCGGGTGTGAGCTCTGTGCAGGGGCTTGTCCCGCCGACGCGATCTACGTCGTGGGGGCGGAGAACACCCCGGAGAACAGAGTGTCGCCCGGGGAGCGGTACGCGCAGATCTATCAGATCAACTACTTGCGGTGCATCTTCTGTGGTCTGTGCGTCGAGGCCTGTCCCACCGAAGCGCTCCTCATGACCACGGAGTTCGAGCTCTCTGGTGATTCGCGGGAGGGGCTCATCTACACGAAGGATCAGCTGATCGTTGACGAGCCGATCGTGAGGCACTGGCCGACGAAGGTGGAGTACTCGCCGGACCGCAGCGAGAAGAAGAAGGTGGCGGGCGGCGGGATGGTGCGAGACGCTCGCTACCCCGAAAACTTCCTTCCCGACACCCGGCCCACCGGGAAGGGCTCGAAGTGAACATCGAGGTTCTCGTCTTCGGGGTCTCTTTCGTGGTTGCCCTCGGCGCGTCGATCGCGATGCTGTTCGCCCGTAACGCCGTTCACGTCGCTCTGTTCCTCGTGGCTGCCCAGGTTGCCCTGGCACTAACGTTCCTGTTGCAGGGCGCCTACTTCATCGCTGCAGTGCAGATCATCGTTTATGCCGGAGCGATCATGGTCCTGTTCCTGTTCGTGATCATGCTGCTCGGTGTCGATAAGAGCGAGGCGCTGATCGAGCCACTCTCCGGCCAGCGCTTCATGGCCGTTGGACTGGGGGCTCTCTTGGCGGCAGAGATCCTCTACGTCGCCGCTAAAGGCGCCACCTTCGTGGTGTCCGGGGCCGGCGAGGGAGCCCTGTCCGCTATCAATCAGGATCCCGGCAACGTGAAATCGCTGGCACAGGTTCTGTTCAGCCAGTACCTGTTGCCGTTCGAGGTGACCTCGGTGCTGCTCGTCGTTGCCATCGTTGGAGTGATGGTGTTGGCGCGGCGGATCGGCGACGAGGGCTTCCTGAGAGGCATGAGCGAGCGCTTCGAGGCGAGCGAGGCCGCCGCCAACGAGGGTTCCGACGGCGACCACACTGGAGATGGACAAGAGGTGTCGGCGTGACGAGCGTTGCTCCTGGCTACTTCCTAGCCCTCGCCGGGCTGATGTTCTCGATCGGCGTGGTCGGCGCGCTCGTGCGCAAGAACGCGATCGTGATCTTCATGTTCATCGAACTGATGCTCAACGCGGTCAATCTCGCCTTCGTGACGTTCTCGCGGATGCATGGAACCGTGAAGGGCCAGGTCGTTGTGTTCTTCGTCCTAGTGGTGGCCGCGGCTGAGGTCGTCGTCGGGCTTGCCATCATCGTGTCCATCTTCCGTAGACGTCGAAGTGCTGACGTCGACGCCGTCAACCTTCTGAAGTGGTGATCCGATGACGTTCGCAAGCCAAGACTTGGTGCTGCATGAGGCGACCTTGGCGCCGTTGATCATCGGAGTTCCCCTCCTCGGAGCGGTCTTCCTACTGTTCTTCGGCAAGCGCCTCGGCAGGATCTCAGGGGTGGTGGGGAGTGCCACCATCGTCGTCTCTTTCGCGCTTGCGGTTCTCACGTTCCTGGATCTGATCGGCATCTCTTCCGGCCACGAGGAGAACGCTCGGGTGATGACCAGGCATCTCTTCACATGGCTCGATGTCGGCGGTTTCACGGTCGGGATGAACCTCTTGGTCGACCAGCTGTCCATCACGCTCGTGTTGGTGATCACCGGAGTTGGGTCGCTGATCCACATCTACTCGATCGGATACATGGATGGGGATGAGAGATATCCGCGCTTCTTCGCGTATCTCAATCTGTTCGTAGCGGCGATGCTGCTACTGGTTCTGGGCGACAACCTGCTCGCTATGTTCGTCGGCTGGGAAGGCGTGGGGTTGTGTTCGTACCTGCTGATCGGTTTCTGGTTCGAGGATCGGGCGAACGCGACCGCAGCCAAGAAAGCGTTCGTCGTCAACCGGATCGGCGACTTCTCGTTCCTCCTTGGGATCTTCCTGCTAGCGGTGACCGCAGGGACGCTCTCATTCGCCGAGATCAATGCGACGACGGGGGCGATCGGAGGCACGACCGCAACCATCGCGGCACTTCTGCTGTTCGGCGGAGCGACGGGAAAGAGCGCTCAGATCCCGCTCTACGTGTGGCTACCTGACGCCATGGCCGGCCCAACCCCTGTTTCGGCTCTGATCCATGCCGCAACGATGGTCACCGCCGGGGTGTACATGGTCGCTCGACTGTCGCCGCTGTTCGAGGCCGCGGCGTTCGATGTCCTTCTTCTCGTGGCGTGGGTGGGCGCTGCGACGGCGCTGATCGCGGCGGTCATCGCTTCCGCCGAGTACGACCTCAAGAAAGTGCTCGCTTACTCGACGATCTCACAGCTGGGCTACATGTTCCTAGCGCTTGGAACCCGCGCCTACTCGATCGCGATCTTCCACCTCGTGACCCACGCGTTCTTCAAGGCGCTGATGTTCTTGGGGGCCGGTTCCGTCATGCACGGACTCGATGGTGAGACCGACATGCGCAAGATGGGCGGGCTCCGGAAGGTGATGCCGATCACCGGGTGGACGTTCATGGCCGGATGGCTCGCCATCTCGGGGATCATCCCTTTCTCCGGCTTCTTCTCGAAGGACGCGATCCTGGCTTCTGCCTGGGCCGATGGGCAATACGCACTGTGGGGGATGGGTGTCCTCACAGCAGCGCTCACTGCGTTCTACATGTCACGGATGTACCTGCGGGTGTTCGAGGGTGACGTTCCAGAGGGGCTGCACGCCCACGATGCTCCGCCCACGATGGCTGCTGCGTTGATCCCGCTCGGGGTGCTCTCGGTCTTCGGTGGGGTCATCAATCTTCCTGGCGTGCTCACCTTCGAGCATTTCATGGCCCCTGCTCTAGGCGAGCCCGCGGCTGTCCACGGCACCACCGCGTGGGTGCTGGCTGCCGTCGCATTGTCCGTAGCGGCACTGGGCATCTGGATCGCTTGGTCTCTATACGTGAGACCTGGGGGCCTGCCGGTGAGGGACCGGATCGAGAACCGCATCGGCCCTCTCGTCGCAGCAGCGCGCGGGAAGTTCTACGTCGACCACGCCTACGAGACCCTCATCCTTATCCCCGGACGTGACCTGGCGTTGTTCTCCGCGGACGTGATCGATACCAAGGTGATCGACGGCACGGTGACGGGGAGTGCCCGGTTGATCGGTGCGCTGGGTGAATCGCTCCGTCGCATCCAAACCGGTTACGTGCGTAGCTACGCTGCCGCGTTCCTGGCCGGGGTCGTGGTGCTGTTCTCGGTGCTCATCATCAGGATCTCGGCATGAGTGACTTCCCGTTCCTAGACGTCACGATCTTCATCCCGCTTGCAGGCGCTCTTCTGATCGGGGTGATCCCCAAGGACCGGGAGCGCGAGATCCGATGGGCGGCGCTGGCAGTAACCCTGGTCGCGTTCGTGGTCTCGGTCGGCATCCTCGTCAACTTCGATACCGGTAACGCCGGATTCCAGCTGGGTACCAGCGCGATGTGGATCGAGGATTGGGGGGTTACCTACACGACCGGCGTCGACGGGGTGAGCTTGTTCATCGTCATGCTGACGACGTTCCTGATGCCCTTGGGTGTGCTCGCCTCGTGGAGTATCTCGACCAAGGTCAAGCCGTACTTCATCTTCCTCCTAGCGCTCGAGACCGGGATGCTCGGCGTTTTCTCGGCGCTCGACATGTTCCTCTTCTATCTCTTCTGGGAGGCAACGCTCGTCCCGATGTATTTCTTGATCGGGATGTGGGGCTACGGCAACCGCTTGTATGCGGCGATGAAGTTCTTCATCTTCACCCTCGTGGGTTCGCTTCTGATGTTGGTCGCGATCCTGTTCATGTACTTCGCTGCGCCCGATGGCCCGACCTTCGCTTATTCGGAGTTGTTGGGGACGCCTCTTGCTCTCGGAACGCAACGATTGTTGTTCCTCGCGTTCTTCGCATCGTTCGCGGTGAAGGTACCTCTGGTGCCGTTCCACACGTGGTTGCCCGACGCGCACACCGAGGCGCCGACCGCAGGCTCCGTCATGTTGGCAGGCGTGCTGCTGAAGATGGGGGCTTACGGTCTGATCAGGTTCGCCATCCCGTTCTTTCCCGACGCGGCGCGCGAACTCGTTCCCCTCATCATGGGGTTGGCGATCGTCGGGATCATCTACGGCGCACTGGTGGCTGCGATGCAGAAGGATCTCAAGCGCCTGATCGCCTACTCATCCGTTGCCCACCTGGGGTTCGTGGTTCTAGGCATCTTCGTGGGCTCGCTCCAGGGGATGTCGGGCGGCATCCTTCAGATGGTCAACCACGGGCTCTCGACCGGGGCGCTGTTCATGCTGGTGGGGATGCTGTACGAGCGACGCCATACGCGACTCATCGCCGATTTCGGGGGCTTGGCCAAGAGCGTCCCGGTGATCGGGGGCCTGTTCCTGTTCGTTGCGCTCTCTTCCATCGGTCTTCCCGGGCCTCAATGGCTTCATCGGTGAGTTCCTCATCCTCCTCGGAACCTTCGCTAGGTACTCGTGGTGGGTGGTTCCCGCGACGTTCGGGATCGTGCTCGCTGCGATCTATCTCCTGTGGGCATACCAGCGTGTGTTCCAAGGTCCGCTCACCGACGATCGCAATCGAGACATGCCCGATATCAACGCGCGTGAGGTGCTGATGCTTGCGCCGCTGCTGGCCCTGATCGTCTTCATAGGCGTGTATCCGAAACCCTTCCTCGACCGGATCAATCCGTCGGCGGAGAAAGTGGTCGAGCAGTTGACGAGTTCGTCGGTCGTGCCCAGCGATGACCTGACAGGGGAGGCTCCTTAGATGGAGTTCGAAGCTCCGAAGATCGCCCTGTCCGGGATCGGACCAGAGCTGGCGCTCGCCGCAACCGCGCTGGTGATCCTGCTTGCTGACGCATTCATCGGCGAACGTAAGAACCGCTGGTACCTCTCGGTCATGGCGCTTGTTGGGCTTGGCATCGCTCTCTACCTGTGTGCCGACGCGTGGAATGGCCTCGGTGACGAGGGTGCCACTACGCAACTTGCCGGGATGATCGCGGTGGACGGCTTCTCGATCTTCGTGAAGACAGCCGTTGCGATCTTCGGCGTGTTGACAGTGATGTTGGCGCGGGACTACCTCATGCGTCGAGACATGGATGAGAGTGAGTTCTATGCCCTCGTCCTGTTCTCGGTTGCAGGGATGATGCTCATGGCATCAGCCGCGGACCTGATCGTCATGTTCCTGGCGCTCGAGACCTTCTCCATCGCCTTGTACGTGCTAGTGGGCTATCAGAGGAACCGGCTCGACGGTCAAGAGTCGGCCATGAAGTACTTCCTGTTGGGTGCGTTCTCGTCGACCTTCTTCCTGCTGGGGATCGCCTTCGTTTTCGGGGCCACCGGTTCGACGAACCTCTACAACGCGGATGGGGCCGGGATCGTCGGCTTCCTTGGCTCGACCCCCGCATCCGATGCTTCGCTACTCGTGCTCGGGACCGGGCTGCTGATCGTCGGTCTCGGCTTCAAGGTAGCGGCCGTGCCGTTCCATATGTGGACCCCCGATGCCTATCAAGGGGCTCCATCGCCCGTAACGGGCTTTATGGCCGCAGGGTCAAAGTTCGCCGGATTCGCAGCGTTGGTGAGGTTGCTCGACGTGGTCCTGTTCCCGCTTCGGTGGGACTGGCGTCCGATCGTTATCGGGATCGCGGTGATAACGATGATCGCCGGTTCTGTGCTTGCCGTGGTCCAGGACGACATCAAAAGGATGCTCGCCTACTCATCCATCGCTCACGCCGGGTTCGTATTCACTGGGATCATCGCCACGAGCGACCGCGGGGTCGCGGGTGTGTTGTTCTACCTGGCGACCTACGGACTCACGATCCTGGGGGCGTTCGCGATCATCGCCGTGCTCGGGGGCGAAGACGAAACCAAGACGAGGGTCACCGACTTCCGAGGGCTCTTCGGACAACATCCGGTGCTTGCCGGGATCATGACGCTCTTGATGTTGTCTTTGGCTGGAGTGCCGATCACCTCTGGGTTCGTTGCGAAACTCGTCGTGTTCGGTGCCGCGGTCGAGAGCGGGTACTCGTGGGTGGTCGTCGTGGGAGCGGTCGCCTCTGCGATCGCAGCGTTCTTCTATCTGAGGGTGCTCGTCGTCATGTACATGGTCGAGGCCGAGGTGGGTGACGAACCTAAGGCAGCGATGGGTCCGCTGGCAGCCGGGGTCATCGGCATCTCTGCGGCGGCAACCCTGTTCCTCGGGCTGTTCTGGACCCCGCTGATCGAACTGACCGAGAAGGCAACCCTCTTCGTAGGACGCTGATCCGACTGTTCCGCTCGGACCGAACTAGGTCGTAGGGACCCCGGCCTTCCGTTGTCCAAGAGATGCCTCAGCGGCGGTGAGGGTCTCGGCTAGTGGGGTGCCCGGCATGGCCGTCGCGTGACCCACGCAGGCGCGGATGCCCTCTGCGAACAGCATCCGCTTGATCCGGCGTGCGATCGAGGGCGCAACCTGCTCGGTGCACCTGGCACTGATCACGGCGAAGCGGTCGTTGTCGATCCGGGCGATGAAGTCGTCCCCCCGGGTGATCTTGGAGAGCACGGCAGCCGCCTTGCGAAGGTATCGATCGCCCACATCGTGTCCGTGGGCTCGATTCACGAGTCCGAAGCCGTCGAGGTCAACGAGGAAGAGCGACGAGGCGACGGTGTCGTCGGTCGCCCCGAGGGCACCTCCGAACGACGCGTTATCTGCCAGTCCCGTGACGGGATCGAGGCTCGTTCCGAGCATGCCCGGAAGCGAGGTCGGGTGCCTTCTTGCGTCCATGCCCTAGATGTCGGTTTGTAGGGGCTCGAACTTGAGGTTCACGAAGGTACGAACTAGGAGGCCGACGCCTCCTGCATGTTAGTTTCCTCCCCGTATCCAGGGGGCCAGACCGCGGCTGAGACTGGCGCGAGAACCGCCTGGGATGCGGAGAGATCGCCGGCAAGTGGACCGGTACGCGGACAGGGAAAAGTCGGGTCGTTCAAGGACAGGGAGCGGTAGCTACAAGTGCCTGAAGGCGGAACCTACTTCGGCCAGTACGTCACCATCGGTGTCTTCGCTCTCGTGGGCGTCGTCCTCGTCCTTGGGACCCTCGCCCTGGCCAAGCTCGTGTCCCCCAACGTTCCCCACGATGAGAAGTACACGACCTATGAGTCCGGGATCGACCCGATCGGGTCGGGGTGGGCCCAATCCAACGTCAGGTATTACATCTTCGCCCTACTGTTCGTCGTGTTCGACGTCGAGGCGGTGTTCCTGTTCCCCTGGGCGATCGTCTTCGAAAGCCTGGGCACCCAGGCATTCGTCGAGATGGTGATCTTCATCGGCATTCTCGCTATCGCCCTCCTCTATGCAGCCAAGAAGAAGGTGCTCGAATGGCAGTGATCGAGAAGGTCAAGCTCCCCAAGGGCGTGTCCTGGGCTCTGAACTGGAGTCGCAAGTACTCGCTCTGGATGATGCAGTTCGGTCTCGCGTGCTGCGGGATCGAGATGGGAGCGGCGCTCGCCACCAAGTTCGACGTCATCAGGTTTGGAGTCATCCCGTTCCCGGCCTCACCGCGGCAGGCTGACCTGCTGGTAGTGGCCGGCACGGTGACGGACAAGATGGCGGCACCGATCAAGCGTGTCTACGACCAGATGCCCGAGCCCAAGTATGTGATCTCGATGGGCTCGTGCGCCAACTGCGGGGGCCCCTATTGGGATTCCTACTCGGTGACGAAGGGCGTGGACCAGATCATCCCGGTCGATGTCTACGTGCCCGGGTGTCCTCCTCGGCCCGAGGCGCTGCTTCAGGGCATCATCCGACTCCAAGAGAAGATCACGGGTGAGAACCCATCGGAGAAGTGGAAGGGCCACCGCATCGAGATCCCGCACATCCCCGAACCCGGTCTCGCCGGAGGCATCTAGGTGGCGGATCGGGTCCCCTTGGAGGATGCCCTGGCGCGGGTTGGCGATGCGATCGGCGGTCTCGCAACAGAGGTGAAGGACAACCTCGGCGCGATCGACGTTACCTGCGACAGGTCGAACCTCACCGAACTCCTGATCAAGCTGAGGGACTCCGAGGGGATCGAGTGTCGGTTCTTCTCGTTCCTCTCCGGGGTCGACCGCACCGAGCTAACCATCGGAGAAGGCGACGACGCGACGACCGGCGAGCTCGAGGTCCTGATCCATGTCTACTCGCCGGATCACGTGATCTCGGTGACGATCCACGTTCCTATCCCTCTCGACGACCCGGTCTGCCCCAGCTCAAGTGACGTGTATGCGGGGGCGATCTGGCACGAGCGCGAAACGTGGGAGATGTTCGGGATCGCGTTCACCGGCCACCCGAAGCTCGTGAACCTCTATCTCCCCGAGGACTTCGAGGGCACGCCGTTGCGCAAGTCCTTCAAGCTCCCCACACGGATGACCAAGCCGTGGCCGGGTGCCAAAGACCCCGAGGAAGCGGCGGGTGGTAGGTGATGGTGATCAAGGACGCCAGCGAGATCGCCAGCGCTGCGCAGGTAGACGCGGCCGAGAGCCTCGGCCAATCGGAACCACGCTTCGGCACCGAACAGATGATCCTCAACGTTGGACCGCAGCACCCGGCAACCCACGGGGTGTTTCGGCTCCTAGCAACGATCGACGGCGAGAAGCTGATCGATGCCGAGCCCATCATCGGCTACATGCACAGGGGCTACGAGAAGCTCGTCGAGCAACGTGACTACCGACAGATCACCAACCTCGTCTCCCGCATGGACTGGCTGTCCGGGATCAACAACGAACTACCGCTGGCCCTGGCCCTCGAGAAGCTGATGGAGATCGAGGTTCCACCACGTGCCCAGTACCTGCGCGTGGTCATGGCCGAGATGAACCGCATCCTCAACCACCTGATGTTCATGGCTTCGTTCGGTGCCGAATTGGGGGCGATCACGCCGACCTTCTATGCCTTCCGCGAACGGGAAGACATCCAGATGGCACTCGAGATGACGACCGGGGGCCGGATGCACTTCGGCTTCTTCCGGCCGGGTGGCCTCAAGGAAGACGTTCCGCGTGGGTTCTTCGATCAGGCCCTGAAGGGCGTACGCCAAGTGATCGACCGGCTCCCTGATTACGAGAACCTGCTGATCGGGAACGAGATCTTCAAGCAGCGGACGATCAACGTAGGCGTGCTCGACAAGCAGGTGGCCTACAGCTACGGAGTGTCCGGGCCCATCGCCAGAGGCTCCGACATCGACTTCGACGTCCGCAAGGACGAGCCGTACTCCTCCTACGAGGATTTCGATTTCGACGTTCACTCGGCGCCCCACGGGGATTGCTTCGATCGGTTCTGGGTGCTGGTCCACGAGGTTGTCGAGTCGGCAAAGATCGTCGAGCAGGCGATCGAGGGGATGCCTGTGGGACCGATCATGGGCAAGGTTCCCCGTGTCGTGCAGGCACCCAAGGGTGAGGTCTACGTCCGCACCGAGAACCCGCTCGGCGAGCTCGGGATGTACCTGATCTCGGATGGAGACAGGACGCCCTATCGGCTTGAAGATCAGGACGCCGTCCTACTCGAACGTTTCGGCGCTGAGTCACGTCCTCAAGGACACGTTCGTCTCGGACATGATCGCGATCCTCGGTTCGTTCTTCTTCGTCCTCGGGGATATCGACCGCTGATGGAACTGAACCTCACCGAGTGGCAGATCCTCATCGTCAAGGTAGCGATCATCCTCGGGGTCGTCCCGATGGCCGCCCTCGTCGGTGGCTACGCCGAGCACAAGGTGATGGCGCACCTGCAACACCGCCTTGGCCCGATGTACGCGGGTGGGTTCCATGGCTGGGCGCAGACCCTCGCCGACGGCCTCAAGTTCCTCTACAAGGAAGACATCGTGCCGGCAGCGGCCGATCCAAGCGGGTCTTCAAGTTCGCACCCGTCGCCATCTTCGTTCCCGTGGTGATGATCTATCTGGTTATCCCGATCGACAGGTCGCTCGTGATCGAGGATCTCGACCTCGGTCTCTTCTACCTGCTGGCGATCGGGTCGGTATCCAGCATCGGCCTGATCATGGCCGGGTGGTCGTCCGCCAACAAATACGCGTTGATCGGGGCGCTCAGAGCAGCCGCCCAGTTGATCGCCTACGAACTGCCGATCGTTCTGGCCGCTGCGGCGGTTGCGATGCTCGCCGGCACGCTGTCCTTGAACGGGATCGTTGAGGCTCAGGACTGGCCATTCGCACTCTGGCCGATCGGGATCGGCCAGGTTGCATTCCTGTTGTTCGTCACCGGGTCGGTCGCCGAGATGACTCGTATCCCGTTCGACATGCCGGTCGCCGAATCCGAGATCATCACCGGTCCGTTCACCGAGTACACCGGGATGCGGTTACATCTTTGCTCACATGTTCGCGGAGATGGGGCACATGGTCGCCTTCGCGGGGATCGCAGCGACCCTGTTCCTTGGCGGTTACAAGCCGATCGTTCCGTGGGAACCACTCGAGGTCATCCCTGGCATCGTGTGGTTCGGTGGGAAGCTCGTCTTCATGGTGTTCCTGTTCCTCTGGATGCGCCCGACATTCCCGCGTGTCCGCGAGGACCAACTACAGAAGTTCGCATGGAAGTTCCTGATCCCGGTCGGCCTCGCTCTTATCCTGGCCGTCGGTGCATGGGTCCTGTACGCCCCGGAAGCGATCAAGGGATGAGTCAGTGGCGATAGACGAGAACAAGCTAGATCAGGCGCGGAAGCCGGGCTTCGGACTCGGCCTTCTCAAGGGCATGGCGGTGACGTTCAAGCACCTCTTCAAGAGGACGGCCGTCATCCAGTACCCAGACGAGAAGCAGGACCTTCCCGCGCGCACCCGAGGCGTCATCGCCCTCAAGGAAGAGAACTGCACAGTGTGCATGCTCTGCGCGCGCGAGTGCCCGGACTGGTGCATCTACATCGACTCCCACAAGGAGGAACTGCCTCCGAAGCGCGAGGGCGGGCGCGCACGGAAGCGGAACGTTCTCGATCGGTTCGCGATCGACTACGCGTTGTGCATGTACTGCGGGATCTGCGTCGAGGTCTGCCCGTATGACGCCCTCTTCTGGAGCCGAGAGTTCGAGTATGCCGAGTTCGATATCCGGCAACTCACTCACGAGAAGGAGCGTCTCTCCGACTGGATGGCAACGGTCCTTCCTCCGCCGCCACTCGAGGAAGGCTCCGACATCCCCGGCGAGCCATCGCGACTCGAGCCGGTTGCGGCAGCCGCGCAGACAACGGCCGCGGCAGGCACTGCGAGCCCGGCTGCGGGAACCTCGTCGGCGGTTGAGGCGCCACCTGCACAGGAGGTAGCCGCACCGAAGGAGCCCGAAGCCCAAGCCGCCGCACCGAAGGCCGAGGCACCGGCGTCCGAAGAGGCCCCCGCCACCGAAAGCTGAGGCACCGAAAGCTGAGGCACCGGAAGCTGAGGCGCCGACGGCTCAAGAGACCCCCGCGCCAGAGGCCGAGGCGACCGATACGGCCACCACCGAGGGTGCAGACAGTGACCCAGAGGTGGGGGTGCCTCAGATCAAGCCTCCGCGTGAGATCGCCAATCCGGTTGCCCTCGAGCAGATCGAGGATCCCGAGGCCGTGTACCAGGAGGTACTGAAGGATCAGCTCGGGAAGGGTTCGTCTCCTCAGGTTGCCGAGGCACGCGCGAAGGTCGCCCGGGTGAAGGCGGAGCGTGGCATCAGGCGCGGACCGACCCCGGTCACCGTAGATAAGCCCGTTCCCTCGGCACCGACCAAGGCAGAGCAGGCGGCGACGGATGACGACGAGGGGGAGAAGGCCTGATGGCCGAGACCTGGCAGCTCGTCGTTTTCTGGGCTCTCTTCGTGATGATGGCGTTCGCCGCACTGAGGGTCGTGACGAGTAGCAACCTCGTGCATGCCGCTCTCTATCTCGTCGTGACGCTTCTGGGGGCTGCGGCCCTCTACATCCTGCTCCTCGCTGAGTTCGTCGCGTGGGTGCAGGTGCTCGTCTACGTAGGGGCGATCGTCGTCCTGATGTTGTTCGGGCTCATGTTGACGCGTGCTCCCATCGGGAAAGCCAGTTTCGATAACGATCAGCGCCTTCTGGCTGCGGTCACCGCCGGGGGTCTGTTCGCGGTGACCACCTGGGTGATGGTCGATGCGTTCGACGGCAAGGAGATCGTCCTGGGGGCCGACGCTGAAGGAACCCGGACCCGCTCTATCGGTGAGGTCATCTTCTCGACCTACGTCCTGCCCTTCGAGGTCATCTCCTTGTTGCTGCTGGCCGCTCTGGTTGGCGCCATCGTGATAGCGAGGCGTGACTGATGCCGGTCACCTATCTCTTGGTCCTGTCCGCGTTGCTGTTCTCGATCGGGGTCTACGGCGTTTTGGCCCGCAAGAATGCGGTGCTCATCTTGCTTTCGATAGAACTGATGCTCAACGCGGCCAACATCAATCTGGTTGCGTTCTCTGCGATGTTCGGGGCTGCAGGTGTCGCGGGCCAGGTCTTCGCCCTATTCATCATCGCGGTGGCTGCTGCCGAGGTCGGCGTCGGGCTCGCGATCGTCATCCTCATCTTCCGGAACCGCTCGAACGTGGATGTCGACGAGATGTCGTTGATGAAGTGGTGATCTGATGATGGACCAGGTTCTTTATCTCGCCGCCGAGACCGCGCACTCGGAACCCACTCGTGAAGGTTTCATGACCGGGATCATGTGGTTGGTGCCGTTGCTGCCATTCGTTTCGACCCTTGCCATCGGATTCTTCGGCAAACACACGAAGAGCCATGGCTCGACGATCGGGATATTCGCCATAGCGGTTGGATTCATCATCTCGGTCGTCGGGTTCATCGACCTGGCCGCTGGGGCCGCCCCGGTCGAGAAGGCGTGGACGTGGTTCAACCTGGGACAAGCGGCCGGAGGCCACGGTGAGGCCGGGGGCCTAGTGCTCCAGTTCGGGATGAACTACGACTTCCTGGCCGGGATCATGTTCATCGTCGTCACTGGGATCTCATTGATGGTTCACATCTACTCGACCGGCTACATGCACGATGACCAGCGCTACACGTGGTTCTACACAGTGCTGTCCCTGTTCACTGGTTCGATGCTCTTCCTAGTCATCGCTAACAACCTGATGCAGGTGCTGGTCGGGTGGGAGGGCGTGGGCGTCTGTTCCTACTTCCTGATCGGCCACTACTGGGAGGAGAAGCCAAACTCGTCGGCCGCGATGAAGGCATTCATCACGACCAGGATCGGCGACGTCGGGTTCTTGTTCGGGATCTTCGCCCTCTTCTTCATCGGCGGAACGTTCAACATCGCCGAACTGAACCACCTCGCCGAGATAGGAACGATCGGGGGCGTTTCTCTCACCATCGCCTGCCTGCTTCTGTTCCTCGGCCCGGTCGGGAAGTCGGCCCAGTTCCCTCTACATGTCTGGTTGCCGGATGCGATGGCGGGCCCGACCCCGGTCTCTGCTCTGATCCACGCCGCGACGATGGTGGTCGCAGGTATCTATCTCGTCGCCAGGACGCTGCCGGTGTTCGAGCACGCCGGTGCGGCGCTCGATGTGGTGGCGATCGTCGCCTCGATCACGATGCTCATCGCGGCGGCTCTTGCGATGCTTCAGGACGACATCAAGAAGGTTCTGGCCTACTCGACGATCTCTCAGCTCGGATACATGATGGCTGCGCTCGGGGTAGGTGCGTACACGGCCGGGATATTCCACCTCTTCACTCACGCGGTGTTCAAAGCCCTGTTGTTCCTGGGCGCCGGATCGCTGATCCACGCGGTGCATTCGAACAACATGAGCGACATGGGCGGGCTGCGGAAGTACATGCCGCACACGTATAAGACGTTCATCATCGGCTCTCTCGCCCTCGCCGGGATCTTCCCGTTCGCGGGGTTCTTCTCGAAGGACGAGATCCTCGGTGAATCGCTTCGTCATGCACTCGAGGGCTCTGGGGTCGGTTGGATCGTCTTCATCACCGGGATGCTCACGGCATTCCTGACCGCTCTGTACGTCACCCGGATGTGCATCAAGACGTTCTTCGGTGACTACAAGGGTCACGGAGAGCCTCATGAGAGCCCTGGGTCGATGGTCACCCCGCTCTGGATCCTCGCGGTCGGGAGCGCAACCGTCGGTTTGCTCGGACTCCCCGTCATCGGATTGTTCCAAGACTGGATCACCCTGCCGGGTGAGGCGCACCACGCGTTCTCGCTGGGCTACAACATCATCCTGCCGCTGGCTACCCTCGCCCTCGCCGGGCTGGCGTTCTACGTCGGTTACCTCATGTTCTACAAGGGCCGGCTCAAGGTGGACATCCTCGGCAGTCCCTTCGCGTGGTTCTATCGCTTCGTCGAGAACAAGTACTACCTCGACGACATCTACATCGGTGGAGTGGTCAAACCGGTCCAGTATCCGATCGCTCGGTTCATGTACTGGACCAACCAGCACGTCCTGGATGCAGTTGTGAACGGCGCCGCCACGGCCACGCTCGTAACGGCGAAGCACACGTACGAGAAGCTCGATCAGGTCGTCATCGATGGTGCGGTCAACGGCTCTGCAGGCTTGGCCGGAGCATCAGGCGGTCTTCTCAAGTACATACAGTCCGGCAACATCCAGCGATACGCAGCGATCTTGTTCGCTGCGGTCGCGATATTCGTAGCGCTGCTAGCGCTGACCTAGAAGGGGGCAGTAGATCGTGGAGTGGGTAGACGGCTGGGGATTGACGCTCGCGACGCTTCTCCCCGTCGCGGGTGCGATCGTCCTTATGTTCCTTCCGTCGTCGCAGGAGAGGTTCACCAAACTCTTCGCTACGGCTACCGCTGGGATCGCGTTGATCTTCGGAGTGCTGGTGGCGTTCAGGTTCGATTACGGACGCACGGGAGAGATCCAGCTCGAGGTCTTCAAGAAGTGGATCCCGCAGATCAATGCGAACTATCACATCGGCGTGGACGGGCTTTCGTTGTCGCTGTTCGTCCTGTCGCTCTTGGTGTCGTTCCTGTGCATGATCTACCTCTGGTTCCACGTGCCCGAGCCTGGCAAGCCCAAGGCGCTGATGGCGCTTGTGTTGCTGCTAGAGACGGGGATGACCGGAACGTTCATCGCTCTCGACCTCGTGCTCTTCTTCGTCTTCTGGGAAGTTGTCCTCGTCCCGATGTACTTCATGATCGGCGTCTGGGGAGGACCGAATCGCGAGTACGCAGCGGTCAAGTTCTTCCTCTACACGCTCTTCGGCTCGATCTTCATGCTGCTGGGGTTCCTAGCGCTCTGGATCAATTCAGGTGGCGCGGCCAACGGGACCTTCGACATGATCCAGTTGCAGGAGCAGGGCGTGGTCGCTTCGGATCTGTTCAAGAACCTGGTGTTCTTGGGCATGTTCCTCGGATTCGCGATCAAGGTGCCGATGTGGCCGTTCCATACATGGCTCCCCGATGCCCATACCGAGGCTCCGACCGTCGGCTCGGTGCTGCTGGCGGCGATCATGCTGAAGATGGGGACCTACGGGTTCATCCGGATCGCGTTCCCGATCCTCCCCGACGCCGCACAGACGTTCGCCCCGCTGATCGGTGTGCTCGCTGTCATCTCGATCATCTACGGAGCGCTGTGTTGCTACGCGCAGACCGACCTCAAACGCCTGATCGCGTTCTCTTCCGTGGGCCACATGGGCTTCGTGATGCTCGGCCTCGCAACGCTGACCGACAACGGCATCAACGGGGCCATCTTCGGGATGGTCGCTCACGGTCTGATCACCGGGATGCTCTTCTTCCTGGCCGGATCGATCCACGAGCGCTATCACACGAGAGAGATCGCCGCCCTTGGCGGGATGCTTCAACAGATCCCGAAGTTCGGCTCGATCTTCACCTACGCCGCTATCGCATCCCTTGGTCTCCCAGGGCTCGCCGGGTTCTGGGGCGAGATGCTGGCGCTCCTCGGCAGCTATCAGCCCGGCGGTGGTCTCTCCGAGGTTCTGTTCCGGGTGCTCATGGTGGGTGGTGGTATCGGAACGGTCCTAACCGCTGGTTATCTGTTGTGGACGGTGCAGCGGGTGAACCTCGGCCGTGTGCCCGAGAAGTTCGCTGACGGTAAGGGCATCTTCGATGTGCGCCCGCTCGAGGCGTGGGCCTGGGCACCTCTACTGGTCCTCATCGCAGTAGCTGGCGTGTACCCCAAGATCGTTCTGAGTGTGACCGACGGAGCGGTTCAACATCTCGTCGGGATCTTCGGGGCATAGGGGGCTAGGTGAACGCAGCAGTCGACTGGCATGCCATATCGCCCGAGCTAGTGCTCGCGGCGACGGCCTGTCTCGTCCTGATCGCCGACCTGTTCCTTCCCGAGGACGGGAAGTGGCTCGCCGTCCCGTTGTCGGCAGCCGGGCTCATCGGAACACTTGCTGCGATCGTGTCGCTCATCGGCGAGCACCGCGTGACCCTCGCTGGATCGTTCGAGGCAGACTCGTTCTCGTTGCTGTTCAAGGGTCTGTTCGCCATCATCGGGCTATTCGTGCTGGCGATCTCGTTCGACTACTTCAAGTCAGGGCGTTACTACCAAGGTGAGTACTACTTCCTCATGCTGTGTTCGCTCCTGGGGGCGTTCACGATCTCGAGTTCTCGCGATCTGATCTCGGTCTTCATCTCGATCGAACTCATCTCTATCCCGGCGTTCGTGATGGTCGGACTGCGCAAGCGCGACATCCGCTCGAACGAGGCGCGCGCTCAAGTTCTTCCTCTTCGGCGTCCTGTCTTCCGCGGTGATGCTCTACGGCATGTCGCTGATCTACGGCTTCACCGGAGGACTGACGAACCTCAGTCAGATCGCTGGCGCCCTCGCAGGGAAGGCCGACGAACCGATCGTCATCCTCTCGGTCTTCTTCATCGTTGTCGGTTTCGCGTTCAAGATCTCGGCGGTGCCATTCCATTTCTGGGCGCCCGACGCATACGAGGGTGCTCCGTCCCCGGTGGCTGCCTTCCTGTCCACTGCGTCCAAGATCGGCGGCTTCGTCGGTCTCCTTGTGTTGATGTACGGGGCCTTCCCGGCAGTGGCGGACGCGTGGCGGCCCGCATTCGCGATCTTGGCCGTTCTGACCATGACTGTTGGCAACCTGATCGCATTGAGGCAACGCAACATCATCCGGCTGCTCGCTTACTCAGGGATCGCCCAGTCGGGCTACGTCTTGGTCACCTTCGCCCTGATCGATCCCGGAAACGTAGACGTGAGCAGGCAGGCGTTCCAGTCCGCCCTTATCTACCTCGCGATCTACGGGATCATGGATCTGGGTGCGTTCGCGGCAGCGGTTGCCTTCGCGAGGAAGGGCGGGAGCTACTTCATCGACGATTACGCGGGCCTGTTCCAGAGGAGCCCCGCACTTGCTCTCATGCTGGCTGGGTTCCTTGTATCTCTGGCCGGCGCGCCGCCGATGGCAGGGATGTGGGCGAAGCTCTTCGTATTCCTCGCTGCCCTCCAGGCCGAGACTTACTGGCTGGCGGTCGTCATGGGCGTCAACGCAGTGATCGCTGCTTGGTATTACCTCGCGGTCGTGAAGCGGATGTTCTTCGAGGCGCCGACCGAGGACGAGTCGCTCGATGTGACGGCTCCGCTCTATGTTGCGATGGGGGTCGCGGCGGTCGCCCTGGTGGTGTTCCTCCCGGCGATCAACGTCCTGACCGACATGGTCGAACGTTCCACTCCGTTCTAGACAGTCCGTGAGTCGCCGCGCGCTCTTCGATGCAGTTCGGTCCCTGGTCTTGAACGTTCTGTTCCTCTCGTGGCTCGGACTCGGCGTCCTCATGTGGCAGACGACCGGATCGGGATCCATGTCCCGCAAGGTCGCCCTGGTCGTCCTGGGCATCCTGTGGGTGATCTCAACCCAGGCGTTCGGGGCGATCCTCATGGCTCCCCTCGAGCGTCGCTATCGGCGGCCGACCGCAGAGGAACTGAAGGCCAGCGGCGTGACGCGGGTCGTCATCCTGAGCGGTGGGGGAGAGATGGGGCCTGATGGGACAGTTTCCGAGCCCGCCGTCGATGCGATGAGCGAGTGGTCGCGCGCCCGCTTCCTCGCCGGGATCGACCTCACACGCAGGATCGGACCGGACTGCAGGGTCGTGTTTACCGGGGCGATCGGCCGGGGTTTCCAGCAGGCCCGGGAGCTCTTGTGGCCCGAACTCGATTCGAGCGCCGAATGGACCTCGAAGGAGACCGCGTATCACCCCCGTGCGATCGGGGACCAGGTCGGGGATCGCCCTTTCGCTCTGGTGACCTCTGCGTTCCACATGCCTCGTTCCATGAGGGTATTCAGGCGAGGCGGGTTGACCCCGATCGCGTATCCGGCCGGTTACCTCGGCCGCATCAGGGGACGCATCGGGGCATTCGTTCCGTCGGCGGAAGGGGCGATCCTGTCCCAGACCGCGATCAACGAGTACGCGGCGAACCTGTTCGACGTCATCGTTCGTCCCTGAGGTCAAGGTCGCGGTCGAACCAGAGCGAGTCGCGCACGATCCCGCGGACGGGTGTGCCCGGCCACACGACGGATCGCTCCACGTACGCGTCGTCTCCAAGCCGGGCACCCTCGAGGAGGATCGCACCCGGCCCGATCTGTACCTCTGAGTAGTGGACTCCCGGCCCGATGTACGCATGCCCTCCCGAGACCTCGATAGTTCGACCGGGCGGCCGCGTCGGCGTCATCGGAGCGACCCCTTCGAGGACGTCCAGGCTTCCGGCCAGGTAGCGGGCCGGCGTTCCGACGTCGAGCGTGTAGCCCTCGTGGATCACCACCGTGACGTCCCCCGACTCGATCAAGGGGGCGATCACCGCGCCTCCCAAGCCCTGGGGCCCCGTGCTTGGGATGATGTCGAGAGCATCCGTCCTCAACACTCCGGCTCCCACGAACAGAGCTCCGGGAGCGTCGCCATGGACGCGCCGGTCGATGAATCCCGTGGCGCGGTCGCCATCGACGGTCATATCTCCGCCCGAAGACACCATCTTCACGACCAGGGTTGCGGGGCGACCGGCAGCACGGTGCCTCCGGCGGACTTCGGCCATGTCGATGTTGGCGAGGAGGTCGCCATTCCAGATCGCGATCTCCGGGCCCAGTCGGGGCCCCAGCTCCCTCAGCGTGCCTGCGGTCCCGAAGGGCTCAACGGGTTCCTCGAAGATCTCGGCATCGCTGAACGGACCTAGGAGGCGAGCGGCGACATCGCTCAGATGTGAGGTGTTCACCACGAGTCTCTGGCTAGCGGCCGCAAGAGCAGCGAGGCCCCACGCTGCGAGCGGTATATCGAGGATCGGGAGGCCGGGTTTGGGACAGATATCGGTGAGCGGCCGCAGGCGCTCCCCTCGACCGGCAGCGAAGAGGACTCCATCGAAGATCTCAGGCATGCCTCATCTATACACGGGCTAGGGGTGGGCCCCCCTCTAGAACCACCCGAATGGGCTATTCCGGACGGAGGAATCACCTCGTAGGGTGCAAAAGGTGCGTCCGGGTCTCAACCGCGAGGTTGCGCCTTGGAGGAGTGCACCGTGACGCGTCGAAAAGTGGGTATAAGGCGCCTAGCGGCGCCGATCTAGGTGATCAGGCAAGGCAGGATGCGGTTTCCGTGTCCACTCAAAAGAGTCGGAGGGTTAGTGAAGCACGCAGCGAGATTCGCCACCGTGGTCGTCGTGACGATGATCTTCGCGCTCGTTGCCCCGCGCCCCATAGGGCGGGTGTTCACCCCTGACGCAGCCGCTCAGGTGCTGCCTCTGCCGACCCCGACCATCCCACCGATCGATCCCGATCCCACGCCCACCCCCGAGCCAACTCCGACCCTCCCGGGCGACCCCGGTGGCGGCGGTGGCGGCGGTGGAGACGGTGACAGCGGTGGCGGTGACAACGGTGGCGGCAAGGGTGACAACGGCGGCCCCAAGGGTGGCAAGGGTGACAACACGGGCGGTGTCCCGGAGATCGTTCCCCTTCCCGACTACACCCGTATCGAGGGTGCCTACAACACCGACATCCTCCTAGCGGTTCGCGCTCGCCTGAGGAGCCTCGGGTGGTCCGAAGAAGAGGTAACCAGGAAGGTCTTCGCCCCCTTCATCATCGGAGGCAAGGCGAACTGGATCGATTCGTGGGGCTTCCCTCGGTTCGGCCCCGGTCCCATCATCAGGACGCACGAGGGCCAAGACGTCTTCTGTGAGTACGGCGACCCGATCCTGGCAGCCGAAAAGGGTGTCATCGACTTCGCTGAGGGCGGACTCGGAGGGAAGGTTGCTCGCCTCCACCGCCAGGACGGCTCCTACTTCTACTACGCACACCTGTCCGAATGGAACACCGCCGAGTTCGCAACCGGCGACCGGGTCGAGCCGGGCGACGTGATCGGTTCCTGCGGGAACTCTGGTAACGCTCAAGGTGGCGCTGCCCACGTTCACTTCGGTCTCTATGGAACAGACGGCGACGCGATCAACCCGATCAAGTACCTGAATCGGTGGTTGCGCACTGCCGAGAAGAACGCGATCCGCTTGGCCCAGACCGCCGCTCACAAGAAGGTACGCAAGCAGGATGTCTTCGCCGCTGCGCATCGATTCGGAGACGCGTTCGTTCCCAGTCTCGCTGAGTTCGACATCTCGGGTGACCCGCTGCTTGCGTCGGGAACCACTCCGGCCTCCGGAGCGTTCGCTCTCGCCGAGGCTGCCGTGCAGGCTGCGCTATCCCAGGCGGCCATCGCCACTGAGGCGTCCGCCACCGTCGACGCCGATGGAGCGGGGACGAGCTCTGGGTCTGGACTCGAGGGCGTCGGAGTCTCTCCTGACGAGGCCGGCGACTAGCCCCTTCACCGGGGGCCTGTAAGGCTCCCCTCATCCGCTATCCTGTGGCGCGCTACGGGGCGGGATGCCCGAGCGGCCAAAGGGAGCGGCCTGTAAAGTCGCCGGCTTATGCCTACAGAGGTTCGAATCCTCTTCCCGCCACTTATACACACCGTCGTGGGGTTCTAGACCCGAGACCTCCTACTATCTGCTCGATGTCGCAGACCACCTTGGACGCATACCGAGACCTGAGCTTGTGGTGGGATTCGGTCGCCGACGGGGCAAGCGTGCGTGCGTCGCTGTCATCCGATCTGCAGGTGGACGTCGCCATCATCGGCGGCGGTTACACGGGGTTGTGGACCGCGTACTACCTCAAGAAGGCAGATCCGTCCCTCCGAGTGGCGATCCTCGAGAAGGAGATCTGTGGATTCGGGGCGTCTGGTCGGAACGGGGGCTGGTGCTCCGCGCTGTTCGCTGGCAGCCGCGAAACCTCCGCCAAGTTGCACGGCCGGGATGCGGCGATCGCCCAGCAGAGAGCGATGTTCGCGACCGTCGACGAGGTGGGTCGGGCCGCCGCCGCCGAAGGGATCGAGTGTGACTTCAGCAAGGGCGGCACGTTGATCTACGCAACCCAGCCTGCTCACGCCGCTCGGCTCCAGGAAGAGGTTGCCTCGGAGCGCGCCTGGGGTTTCGGGGACGAGGACCTTCGCTGGCTGTCACGAGAAGATGCAGCCGGAAGGATCGCCATCGAGGGCAGTCTCGGGGCCACCTTCACTCCTCACTGCGCCCGCATCCATCCCGGCAAACTAGTCAGGGGCCTTGCCGATGTGGTCGAGCGGATGGGCACCAGCATCTACGAACACTCCGAGGTCACCTCGATCGGAGATCGATCCGTGCGAACCGCGGGGGGGAAGATCCAGGCCGACGTGGTCGTTCGGGCCACGGAGGGCTACACGCCAACCCTTGCGGGCCATCGCCGCGCTCTCGTACCGATCTACTCGCTGATGATCGCAACAGAGCCGCTGCCGCAAGAGGTATGGGACCGGATCGGGTGGACGGGGATGGAGACCCTGAGCGACGGCCGCCACTTGATCATCTATGCGCAACGGACCGCGGATAACCGCATCGCGATCGGGGGCCGGGGGGCTCCGTACCATTTCGGGTCTTCCGTGCGCCGCTCCTTCGACCGCGAACCCAAGGTGTTCGACGAGATCGAGCGCACCCTGAGGGGGCTCCTGCCGCAGATCGGGGACGCGTGGGTCACCCATTCGTGGGGCGGACCCATCGGAGTACCGAGGGATTGGTATTCGTCGGTCGGATTCGACCGCGCCACCGGCGTTGCATGGGCCGGGGGCTATGTCGGTGACGGGGTCTCGACGACCAACCTCGCCGGTCGCACCCTCACGGACCTGATCCTCGAGCGAGATACCGAGATCACGAGCCTTCCGTGGGTGGGCCACCGCTCGAAGCGGTGGGAGCCGGAACCGCTCCGCTGGATCGGGGCCAACGTTGCGCTGAGGGCGATGAGCGCTGCCGACAGGACCGAACGTCGCACGGGGCGCCCCTCCCGGTTAGCGAAGGTCATCGGCAAGCTCATGCACCTCCACTAGTGCAACTGCACAAAACCGTGTAAATCGGGCAGGTGCGGCGACGGGTCGGGAGAAGTTCCCCACATCGAGAGCTTGCTAAGCCATCCCGGGAGGTCCGATGTTCACGCGTTTCCGACTAGCGATAGCAGTCACCGCCATCGCGGCGGTCGCTGCCACGCAATTCTCGCCACTAACGGGGCGCGACGCATTCGCCGTCCCGAACCCCGTGGCCACCGACGAGGCGAGCTACCAGGCCTTCGGGCGCGTCTGGCCGGACCCCCACGGCTGCCTGGCTACCGGCGTGCCGGATACCGATGGAGATGGGATCAAGGACACGCCCCAAGGTGTGTCGCCATGGGCTAAGGGCCGAGTGTGTGCCGACCAGTACCTTCAGTACCAAGAGGTCATCGAGGGAGCCAAGTTCCTAGAGAGACGCTTCCCTGAGTACCTCAAGGTGGTCAAGCTCGAAGAGGCGTACGACAACCTCAACTACCGCTCGGCTGGTCTCCCCCGAGGAGCGGTCGTGGATGATGGCAAGGTCAAGATCCTTGGCCGGGACCGTCGTCCCCTTTACATGTTCAAGGTCACCGACGCCACCTCCGAGGTCCCAGAGAAGGATCGTCTCCACTTCGCCTATTCGCTGTCGATCCACGGGATCGAGCGCGCCGGCGTCGAGGGCGGCACCAGGGCGATGGAGGATCTCGTGACGTGGGCCGCATGTGAGAACGAGAAGTACATCGCCTCGACCCCTGCGTGCGCGATCGAAGGTCCGTTCCCCAAGAGCGTTGTCGAGACGCCTTCGGAGGCTCCTGCGCCGACCGCTGGCGACGTGCTCGATAACGCGGTCATCTACTTCACCCTGCCCAACCCGGACGGCTGGGCGCGCGGCCAGGTGGCCCCGGTCGAGGTCGAGGACGGTTCGCCCAACGTCAACTATCAACCGGGCTTCTTCTTCCAGCGCTATAACGGCAACGGCGTCGACCTGAACCGGGACTGGCCGACGAGGGGCTACACCTTCACGCCGTACTCGCCTGGTTCCGAGCCCGAAACGAAGGCCTTCGGCGAGGTGCTCTCCGGGATCAAGGAAGAGACGAGTGCTGGACGGTTCGCCGGCGGCATCGATATGCACGGCATGCTGACCGCCGACGCGTTCTCGTACACGCTGATCGGCGCAGGACAACGCGATTTCCGAAAGAACGAACTCACTGTCGACACCGCGGTACGGACGTGGCGAGATCAGACCCAGCGACTCGCGTGGTCCCCCTATATCGCGGATACCAACGCAGATGGGGTCACCAACGGCTCCGAGACATGTCTAGCGGTGCCTGCCGTTGGTGGGAACGCTCCCACCTGTGTCGCAGATGAGTGGGGCACGGTGATCGACACGCTCGGCTATCAGGTCACCGGTGGTTTCGGTGACTGGATCGATTCCGACATGGGGCTCGACGCGGTCGGGATCGATAACGAGATGTACGCGTCCCACCTGGCACCTAACACTGTGTTCGAGCCCGCCCTTGAGCAGTCGCACATCGACGGCAACAAGGGCCTGATCTACTCGCAGTTGGCGTCGCTGTTCACCGAGGAGAACGTTCAGTACGACCCCCCGGGCAAGATCGGCTACGTGTTCAACCCGCACCGTCTCCAGGTTGACGCCCAGGCCCGTCCGGCTCGTTCGAGGCTCCCCGCGCAGAATGACATCGAGGCGGTTCTTCCGTGCCTCGATGGCGCCCCTGACAGCCTCGGAGGGTGCGACGGTGGAACCTTCGTTCCCTCCGTATCACCGTCTTTCGAGTTCGACGTCAAGGGTCCCGTTGAGGGCGTGTTCAACGGCGGCGTCTCGGTCGTAGTGACAAAGCCGAACGCGCTGGGCGTCTCCGACGGGAACGCCTTCGGGATGCAGCTTCAGCACTTCGACGAGGGTCAATGGCACACCGTCGCCAGCGACTACAACCAGAGCCTCGTCTACGCCCAGGCCGGGATGATCGTTACCGCCAACGACCCCACCCCGGGGCGGTGGCGGGTCGTGTTCGGCAACGCCGCGCAGCTTCCCTTGCGGGTGACTGTCGACTTCCAGAGAGACACCGCCGAGGCATCGCCGGGTCAGGCCGAGATCGATGCTTCGTCGATGGACTTCTTCACCGAGCTGAACGAGTACGTGCCCAACGGCGAGGAGCTCGAGGCCGTGACCATCGAGAACATCCTGTCGGATCCCGCCGCCCTCGACGCCTATGACAGCATCGTGGTGGTCAACGATGTCGGCTCGCGTTTCTTCTTGACCGACACGCTTGGGTTCTCCCCCCAGCAAGCCGACGATTACTTCGCAGCCCTCGGGGATTACGCCCGGGGTGGCGGGAACCTGGTCCTGACGGATTCCGCCCTGCAGGTCGCTCCCGAGATCGGCCTGATCTCGGTCGACTACGTGAGGAAGAGCCAGGGTCTTGCCGGCAACTACAACTTCCAGATCCAGAACGGTCTGGTGACTTACACGAACCCGGATATCTACCCGCTGACACGTGGGGTTGAGCAACCGGGCGCCGCGGAGCAGCAGCTCGGACGTCGCCAGGCCGTCGAACCGACACCGCTCGGCTACACGCCCGATACCGGCGACGACCCGGATCCCCTGATGCCGTACTGGGGGTTCACGAAGACGGGCTGGAACGAGATCTGCGGGCTCCCGAACTGCACTAGCGCCACGACGGCTCAGAACGGGAGTGTTGTGAACCTGGGTGAGGCGTCATTCGGAGCGGGCACGGTTCGGATCGCCGGCATCCTGCTACCCGATCCCATCTACGAACCCGACGAGGCCAACGACCACCGCTTCGGACTAGCTTCCTACGCGCTCACGTACACCGCATACGAGGTCTTCCAGAACCTGCTGACCCCGTAGCGGGAGCCACGAGCCGAACAAGAAGAGGGGCCCTAGGGCCCCTCTTCTTCATGAGCGGTAGCGCTTCCAGAGCTCGCGGCCGTCAGGGACGAAATCCCAGTCCTCGATGATCTTGTCGAGTTCCTCGGCGGGGATGAACGAGCCCCACGCAACCTCGGACGGTTGGTGCTCGATCCGGCCGTCGAAGGTCACCTCATAGAACGTAAGGATGTGTGGGTTGTCTTCACCCTCGTAGTGATGCTTGAAGAGGCGAGTGGGTGTTTGCTCGTGGATCCCAAGCTCCTCGGCGATCTCTCGCGCGGCGGCTGAGTCGTAATCCTCGCCGGCTTCGACCATGCCACCCACGAAGCAGTCGTACTTGCCAGGGAAGACGTCCTTCGTATCCGTTCGCCGATGCATGTAGACGTGACCGGCCGAGTTCCGGCACAGGATGGCCACACCTCGATGCAGCAGCCTCCGCGCCCGCATGTCGGAACGGGAAGTCGTTCCGATCACGTTGTCGTCCTCGTCGATGATGTCTACCTGCTCTTCTTCGATCACAGCCCCCAACTATGGCAGGGACGCCGGGCTTCGTGTGGAAAGAGTAGGAGGCTTAGGGTGCACGCCAGCTTAGGGTGCACGCCGATGGCTGAGCCGTAGTGGAAGGAGCCCGGATGGTGTTCAGTAGTCCGTTCCCGGACGTCGAGATCCCGGACGTATCTCTGCCCGAGTACGTCCTGGCGGGTGCCGCCGCCCGGGGTGCGAAACCCGCCCTGATCGACGGCCCCAGCGGCCGCACTGTCACCTACGCGGATATGGCTGCCGGAACCAAGGCGCTTGCGAGCGGCCTCGCTCTGCGGGGGTTCTCGAAAGGCGATGTCTTCGCTATCCACTCTCCGAACATCCCCGAATATGCGCTTGCTTTCCATGGGATAGCCGCTGCTGGCGGCATCGTGACGACGATGAACCCGCTCTACACCGAGGAGGAACTCGCCTTTCAGCTCGAGCACTCGAAGGCTCGGTTCATGGTGACCGTGCCGATGTTCCTCGAGGTCGCCAGAGCGGCGGGGGACAAGGCCGGTGTTGAGGAGATATTCGTTTTCGGTGACGCCGATGGAGCAACCCCGTTCGCCTCGCTGCTGGCCCCCGATGCCGCCGTACCCGAGGTTGCCATCTCTCCCGCAGAGGACCTCGTGGTTCTCCCGTACTCCTCTGGGACGACCGGTTTCCCGAAGGGCGTGATGCTGACGCACCGCAACCTCGTCGCCAACGTTATACAGGCGGAAGTTCCTCAGGACGTGAGCGAGGACGACGTCATCATCGGGGTGCTTCCCTTCTTCCACATCTACGGGATGACGGTCATCATGAACATCGCCGTCCACCACGGCGCGACGATCGTGACGATGCCAAGGTTCGACCTCGAGCAGTTCCTTACGTTGATCCAAAAGCACAAGGTCACTCGCGCGTACATCGTGCCGCCCATAGCGCTGGCGCTTGCGAAGCATCCGATGGTTGGCGACTTCGATCTCTCGAGCCTCCAGGTGATGATGTCCGGCGCAGCTCCACTGGGTTCCGAGCTGACCAGAGAATGTGAAGAGCGTGTGGGCTGCACGGTGGTTCAGGGTTATGGGCTCACCGAGACGTCGCCGGTCACCCACTGCAACCCCGATGAACCGAGCAAGAACCGTCCAGGATCGATCGGGTTGCCGCTGCCGAATACCGAGTGTCGCCTCGTAGACGTGACCTCGGCAAAGGACCTCGGTGCCAATGAGACCGGTGAGCTTTGGATCAGGGGTCCTCAGGTCATGAAGGGCTATCTGAACAACGATGAAGCGACCGCGGCGACGATCGATACGGACGGTTGGATCCATACGGGTGACATCGGGTACGTCGATGACGACGGCTATTTCTTCCTCGTCGATCGATTGAAGGAGCTCATCAAGTACAAGGGCTACCAGGTACCTCCGGCTGAACTCGAAGCGATCCTGATCTCGCACCCGGCCGTGGCGGATGCCGCGGTGATCCCGGTGCCCGATGAGGAGGCTGGCGAGGTTCCCAAGGCATTCGTTGTGCTGACTTCGGAGGTGAGCCTCGACGACATCACCACCTACGTTGCCGAGCGGGTAGCTCCATACAAGAAGATCCGGCAGATCGAGCAGGTCGACGAGATCCCGAAGTCCGCGTCGGGGAAGATCCTCCGTCGTGTCCTCGTGGAGCAAGAGCGAACTAAGGCTTGATCACCTGAGATGCGCGGCGAAGAATCCCAGGGCGTCTTCAAGTACCTGAGGCCCGATCAGTAGCGCGTGCTTCGAGCCGGGGAAAACTCTGGTCTCGACCTCGACGCCGGCTTCCGAGAGGGCACCCGCAAGTGCGTCCTCCTGCGCTCTGGGGATCAATTCGTCGGTCGAGTAGGAGAGGAACGTGGGCGGCAACGTTGTTCTCGCCTGCGTGACCGGCGATGCGGCCGAGTATCGCTGGGGGCACCGGCGTGGCGAACAACCCAGGTAGGCCGTGACTGCGCCCCCCAGAGGCCCGGCGCTCAGAGCCTCCAGGTCGGCGGGCGGAGACAGGACCCCTAGGACATCGATCGCTCCCGGCGGTATCTCCATCAAGAGACTCAGGTGTGCTCCAGCGCTCGATCCGAGCACCGCCACGCGGGTGGGATCGCCTCCGAAGCGGGCCGCGTGCTCGATGACCCAATCCAATCCCGACTCGATATCCCGGAGCGGAGCGCGCCAGCTGAGATCGTCCCCGGGTTCGACGAGGCGATAGTTGATCGAGAACGCAACGTAGCCGGCATCGACGATCCTCGGCGCCAGCCGCGCCCAGTCTGTTTTGTCGCCCCCCTTCCAGGATCCCCCGTGGATCAGGACCATCACCGGGTGGGGGCCCGGGGCCGTCGGCTGGTAGACGTCCAGCATCAGCGGCCCGTCTGATGCGGTGGCGAACCGGATGTTGGAACTGACGGAGAGATTCGGCCTGCGCGCCGCGACGAGAACACCGGTGATCAGTGCCCCGAGGAGGAGGGCGGCGACGAGACGCTTCGAGGTGGACACATCGTCTATCTACGCGAACGCGTACGGATCGGGACATACGTAATCGGAGTAGCGGAGCAGGCGTCTTCCCGCCGATGGCTGCCCACATACGCTGTGCCGATGGAATCTAGCTTCGAGGCGCTCCAGGATCGCCTCAAGGATCACCTTGGGCGCGGCGGCCTAGGAGACATGACGGCCGGGACCATCGTCGTGCTGCCATCGATCAGCTTCGCGACAACGGAACTGGTGAAGATCACCGGGATCACGCGCTACGAGGAGAGGCTGCTGTGCTTGCTCCTTCTTCTACGCGAACCGGGCCTCAAGATGGTCTACGCGACCGCCCTCCCGATCGATCCCACGGTGATCGACTACTACCTGGGTTTCTTGGACGATGTCGATGCTAGAGAGCGCTTGAGCTTGGTAACGCTCGACGATCCAGAACCTCGAGGATTGACAGCCAAGATCCTCGAACGCCCCGACATCATCGAGGAGATCGAAACGCTCAGCGAAGGGGCGGCGGTCGTAGTCCCCTTCAACGTGACCGAGGCCGAGGCAGAGTTCTGTCTTCGCACAGGTATCCCCCTCCTTGGGCCCGCCGTTCCGCTCGTCGAGCTGGGAACCAAGTCTGGGTCTCGCAAAGTGGCTCTGCGGGCCAGTGTCCCGACGCTGGATGGCGCGGAGGACATCGCGAGTGCGGACCATCTCGAGAAGGAGATCCGGGCGTTGATAGATCGCCGCCCGAGCGTCAGGTCGGTGGTAGCGAAGCTCAACCACGGGTTCTCGGGACAAGGGAACGTGATCATCGAGGTCGACGACCTGGGCTCACCGGTCGATCACACCCCGGCGGTCTTCTGCGCCGACGGCGAGACATGGGAGACCTATCTACCCAAGCTGGCAGCCGAAGGCGGGATCGTCGAGGAACACATCAGAGCTGTCGGCGAACCGGTTTCTCCTTCCGTTCAGCTCTATGTATCCCCTGCGGGGACCGTGGAGGTTCTCTCCACCCACGATCAGATCCTTGGGGGCCCGGACGGTCAGGTCTATCTCGGGTGCCGGTTCCCAGCGGCGGAGCTGTACCGGGCGGACATCCAGCACTTCGCCGAGAGGGTCGGACACGTGCTCGCCCGTGACGGCGTGGTCGGCTCCTTCGGCGTCGACTTCATCATCGTTCCTCAAGACGACGGCGAGCGAGCCTTCTTGAGCGAGATCAATCTGCGGATGGGAGGCACGACCCACCCGTTCCTGATGGCCAAGTATCTGACCGGTGGCACCTACGACGAGCAGACGGGCGAGCTCATGGCCAGCGGGGAGCGGGTTGCGTACATGGCCACGGACAACCTGAAGGCGGACGCCTACAAGTCCTTGACTCCTGCAGCGTTGATCCGCGGGCTTCGAGGATGCGGGTCTTGCGTTCGACCGTGCGGCGGGGACGGGGATAACACTTCACCTCCTCGGTGCGCTCCAGGACCACGGGAAGCTGGGGGCGGTGTGCATCGCCAGATCTACCGAGGACGCGGATGCCCTCTACCACCGGCTGTTGGAGGTTCTAGAACGGTTATGTCGCTAGTGATCCTGGGGGGCCGGCCCGCCACCTCGACGGTGTAGAGCCAGTCCGGTTAGTGCCTCCATGATGACTCGATTGGCCGCGAGTGCGGTTATCTCGGCGTGGTCGTAGGGGGGCGAAACCTCGACCATGTCCATACCGACCAACCCGCGTGCAGCCGCCAACCGTCGAACCGAAGGGAGTAGTTCTCGGGTCGTCATCCCTCCGGGTTCTGGGGTGCCCGTGCCCGGAGCGTACGCAGGATCGAGCACATCGATATCGACCGATAGGTAGAGGTGGGGGATGTCGGCGATCGTCTCGATGAGTTCGTCGATGACGGAGGTGATCCCGCGTTCGTCGATCTCCTCCATCCGGTGCCAGCGGACTCCCGCGGAACGCGCCCACTCGAACTCCTTCGCGTGCGGCCAATAGCCTCGAAGTCCGAGCTGGAAGAGCCTGTTACCAGGGATCACGCCCTCATCGACGAGGTGGAAGAACGGAGTGCCGTGCGCCATCTTCACGCCCCAGTTCTGGGTCGCGGTGTCCGCGTGGGTGTCGAACTGGACGACCGCGACGTCACCCGTGGGGTAGCGAGCGGCGACCGCCTTGATGTTCGGATGAGCGATCGAATGGTCACCACCGAGGATGAACGGGACCGGCCCAGCGTCCACGATGCGACCGACCATCTCGCCGATCCGTCTCGTGGCTGGCGGTGGGGTCTCCGGGCACTATCTCCGCGTCGCCGTGGTCGACGACCTTCAGTTCGGCGAAGGGGTCGATCCCGGCGTCCATGTGCGGCATCGACGGATCGCCCCCACCATCATTCGCGAGACGGATCGCTCGGGGGCCGAACCGTGTACCCGGGCGGTGGGTGACGAATTCGTCCATGGGCGCACCCATGATCGCCACGTCGGCCCCCTCTAGCGAGGCCGGATCGAGGACCAGGGGAACCTTCTGGAAGGTCGCCCCGCCTCCCGCGAAGGCAGGTTCCCACTCTCGATTCGTCCTCATCTACCGACCTCTCTCCACCCGGTCACCCTATTGTCCGCGGCCCCTCAAGGTTCGGTATCCTGTGCCATCGCACCGCCCCCTTAGCTCAGACGGCAGAGCGTCTCCATGGTAAGGAGAAGGTCCACGGTTCGATTCCGTGAGGGGGCTCCAAGGTGAGAACATGGTGCCCGGGTCTAGGCCCGGTCCCGTATCGACCCGGGGCGGCGTAGCTCAGGGGCAGAGCAAGCGGCTCATAATCGCTGTGTCGGTGGTTCGAGTCCACCCGCCGCTACCCAGGGGCCGGCCCGTGCCGGCCCCCTCCATCTATCGCTCAACTTTTTCCAGCAGATGCCGAATAGATGGGGGAGATGACTAACGACCCGTTTATCGACATCAGATCCCAAGTGGAGGAGGCCTTCAGAGAGGCTCGATCGGGGGTCGCTACGGCTATCTGGACGGATGAACCTGTCCGCGTGGCTGAGCCTCGTGCCGTATCTACTCCTCCGCCCCCGCCTCCGCCTCCTCCGGGGAAGCGCGTCCCACCACCGCCTCCTCCCCCTCCGCTCGAAACATCCGAGACAGGGGTCTGGGGCCCGCTCGAAGGAGCCATGGAGGGGGCCATCTCTCCCCACGACCCGATCGCACAGTTCTCTCCCGCTCAGCGGATGGATTGGGGCCCGGACCGACCAGTACGCAGGCCGTTCCGTCGTCGCCCAGGCCCGGAGGACGTCAGCCCGCAGCCCGCTTAGGGCCCGGGTATACTCACGAACCTTGATCCGACACCTCGGGTTCTCCGAGGTATCCAAAGAAGAGGTGAACCACTGTGGCGAGCGACCGCCGCGTCCACGTGACGCTCGAGTGCGCTGAGTGCAAGCGACGCAACTACATCACCGAGAAGAACAGGCACAACAACCGGGACCGCATGGAGTTCCGGAAGTACTGCCGCTGGTGTAGCACGCACACTGCGCACAAAGAGACCCGCTAGTTCCAGGGGGGACAAGCAAGAGGGCCCGGAGATCCGGGCCCTCTTCTGTGTACTCGCACTCCCGGTGACGCAGGTGTCGCTCAGAAGGCGATCGTCTCGACGATCGCCAGAACTAAAAGTCCATGTCTCCGCCTGGCATGCCGCCCGGCATCCCCGAGTTCTTCTCGGGAGCGTCGGCGACGATCGCCTCGGTGGTCAGGAACAGGGCCGCTATCGATGCTGCGTTCTGAAGCGCGGAGCGGGTGACCTTGGCCGCATCGATCACGCCAGCCTTGAATAGGTCCCCGTACTCGCCGGTTGCAGCATTGAGACCTTCACCCGGGCCGAGGGTCCGAACCTTCTCGACCACTACGCCACCTTCCAGGCCAGCGTTGCGGGCGATGATGGTGAGGGGCTCTGCGAGGGCTCGACGGATGATCCTCGCTCCGGTCGCCTCGTCGCCGTCGAGGTCGAGCTTCTCGATCGCCTCGGATGCCTGGAGGAGCGTGACCCCTCCACCGGCGACGATGCCTTCCTCGACTGCCGCTTTTGTGGTCTGCACCGCATCTTCGATGCGGTGCTTCTTCTCTTTCAGTTCGACCTCGGTGGCCGCCCCGACCTTGATGACGCCGACGCCGCCTGCAAGTTTCGCGAGCCGCTCCTGGAGCTTCTCCTTGTCGTAATCGGAGTCGCTGCGCTCGATCTCCGACTTGATCTGATTGACCCGGCCGGTGATCTCGTCGGCCGCGCCTCCACCCTCGATGATGGTGGTGTCGTCCTTGGTGACAACTACCTTCCGAGCGGATCCGAGCATGTCGAGTTCGACGCCCTCGAGCTTCAAGCCGATCTCCTCGGAGATGACCTGGCCCCCTGTCAGGATCGCGATGTCGCCGAGCATCGCTTTGCGTCGGTCACCGAACCCTGGAGCCTTGACCGCGGCTGCCTTGAAGGTGCCGCGGATCTTGTTCACGACCATCGTTGCGAGCGCCTCTCCTTCGAGGTCCTCGGCGATGATCAGCAGCGACTTGCCACCCTGCATGACCTTCTCGAGAACCGGAAGGAGATCCTTCACCGAGGAGACCTTCTGGTTGGCCATCAGGATGTAGGGCTCGTCCAGCACTGCTTCCATGCGCTCTGAGTCGGTAACGAAGTAGGGGCTGATGTAACCCTTGTCGAACCGCATCCCCTCGACGAGCTCGAGCTCGAGACCGAAGGTGTTCGATTCCTCGACGGTGATGACCCCGTCCTTGCCGACCTTGTCCATCGCTTCGGCGATCGTCTCGCCGATCTCGGGGTCGTTGTTGGCTGAGATCGAAGCCACCTGGCTGATCTGTTCGCGGCCCTCGACCTCGCGGCTGGAGTTTCCGATCTGCTCCACGACGGCCTTCACGGCCGCCTCGATGCCGCGCTTCAGCGACATCGGGTTGGCGCCTGCGGTGACGTTCCGGAGACCCTCCGTCACCATCGCTTGAGCGAGGACGGTCGCCGTCGTTGTGCCGTCGCCGGCCACATCGTCGGTCTTCTTCGCGACCTCTTTGACGAGTTCGGCACCGATCCGCTCGTACGGATCCTCGAGGTCGATCTCTTTGGCGATCGAGACCCCGTCGTTGGTGATCGTCGGAGCGCCCCACTTCTTCTCAAGGATCACGTTTCGTCCCTTGGGCCCGAGCGTCACCTTGACCGCATCGGCGAGCTGGTTCATGCCCCGCTCGAGAGCCCTACGGGCTTCCTCATCGAAGCTCAGCATCTTGGCCATGTTGCGTCCTCCCTGCATCTTCGGACAGTAAGCGCTTGATTAGCACTCCATCGGTGCGAGTGCTAAAGATAGCGTCGTAGCCGGGTGTTCGCAAGCGCTGGAGTCGGGGGGCCCAAAGGGTATCTGGGTGGTGGAAAAGTGGAGAAAACCCCTTCCCTTGGCTGGCTCTCGGATGTCATCATGCCTCGTCAGCTGTCGGCGAAAGAGGGGGTTCCTCCATGCTCAAGCGTCTCGCGATGTGTGTTGTCGCCGCATCTTTAGCGGTGCCAGCATTCGTACCTGCAGTATCTGCAGCACCGGTCGAGATCCACATAACTGCGACCGACTACCAGTTCGACGGTATCCCCAAGAGCCTCACCGTCGGCAAGCACAAGTTCACCTTCACCAACGCTTCTGAGGAGCGTGTCCACGAGGTCTTCATGGCCCGCAAGAAGGATGGCGTGAAGAAGACGTGGCAGGGCATCCTGTCCGCCAAGCACCCGGAGAAGTACGCGGTGGTCGTGGGCGGGACCTGGGCGAAGCCTGGCAAGGACGGCAAGCCATTCACCGCGAACCTCAAGGAGGGCCCGCACATCGCCCTCTGCTTCGTGTCGAACAGCAAGCACTCCGAGCCCCACTTCATGAAGGGCATGTTGCGGAAGTTCAAGGTCTACCCCGCCGAGGGCTAACCCTGAAAGACTTCTCCGTTCGAGGCCCCCGCTGTATCGGCGGGGGCCTCGTCGCGTTCAGAGCAGGGCGACCGTTGCTATGCCAGCGAGGAGAAGTCCGTGGGCGACCGCAACCGAACGCTGGGCGCCGAAGCGGACGAGGCGACCGACGATGACGGCCGGTTCGTCCTCGTCAGAGGCCCTGCCCCCGGTCAGCACTGCGAGCCCGCGGGCAACTCCGAACGGCGAGGTGATCAAGGCGCCGATGATCGGGTCTCCCGACACCAGCGCTCCGGTGAGAACCGCAGCGTAGGTTCCGAAGCCGAGGTACGTGAGGAATCCTGGTCCTAGTCCGAACCCGTAGAGACCGGCCGCGACGTAAGGGTGGAAGAACGATCTCCACCACGCGGGTACCTGAGCCTTCCGGTTGGGGAGGGGCACGGGGAGAAGGACGAGTTCGCCGAGTGCGTAGAGAGCGGCGACGGCCCCGATCGCCCACGGTCCGACCTCATCCCACGGGCCTCCCAGGAGCGCTCCGGTCCCCCCGAGGACGACGCCGACGGCTGCCGCAGAGGCACCCGCAGCGAGGGTGTGAATGGAGATGGCGAGCAGATATCGACGTCGGCGACCCCCGTAGACCACGGGGGAGATGGTTTCCACCATCGAGAGGCCTCAGGGGGAGAAGAGGGTCGAGATCCCAGCCACGACCGACGCGATGACGAGCACGCCGATCAGCATGTCGCTCATCGGCATTTGACGTCGGTGTCTACGTACTGGATGCAGAACACCCGTCGGCCGTTATGGCAGTAGCCAACCAAGCTGGTGTCCCCATTGATGCGGGTCGTCGAGTACGAGCAGCAGTCCACGACCCGTCGGACGTAGCCGCCGCAGCATCGGCTCCACCCGCCCCCATTCTTGGGCTTGCCCGTCTCCGGGTACTTGCGCTTCACGGTGTCCTTGCAGATCTTGTCCCGTTGTTGATCGCGCGACCGGTACGGCTCACCCTCGTTGTCCACCGGGTGGCCCTTCTTCGGATGCACGGGGTATCCGTAGGAGTCGATCCGTGTCAGCGGGTAGTACGGATGCGGACAAGATCCCGTCGTGTAGATGTGCCCGCATATGTGGTACGCCTCCGCCCTTTCGGGGCGGAGTGCGCCAGCGATCAAGGGACCCCCGACAAGGGCGACGAACCCCGTTCCGAGTTTCCCGACGAACGACCGCCTGCTGGTCCGCTCGGCTAGTTCTCTGGTGTTCCTCTCGCCGCGCATCAGTGACCCCCCTGAACCTCTTCGAGTCTGCGGCCCGCGGTGTCGACGAGGCCCTCCATCTGCTCGATGTTGTTGACCGTTCCTTTCGCCCGCACGATCCCCATGTCATCCGTGATCACTACGAACGGGGTACCAGGCACGTTGTAATAGGCAGCTAGCTCGGTAGACGCCACCACGGCGGTCCCGCGACCGTCCGAGGCGTCACCCGCGCCTAGGCCGTCCGTGACTAACAGTGGCACGAGGTTTGCCGCGTGAGCGGCAGGTTTCAGCCCGGGGATGACCTCGTGACAGATCCTGCACCCCTCTGATACGAACAGCAGGAACTGGGGGTTGGCGGGGCCGCCGATCGTGATCGGCAGTCCACGCGCGATCGGTTGCCTCGAACACCGCAGGGGCTTCTCCTAGAGGGGGCCCCTCGTCGTCAACCTCGAGGGCCCCGATAGGGGCGATCCGAAGATGGAGAACGCCGATCTGTCGCGCCAGGGCGACCGACAATATGGCGAGCGCGATCACCACGAACCATAGGATCACGTACGAAGCCGCCCACCAGCCTTCCACAGTGGGCAAAAAGATAACCCGCTCCCTAACAACTCCTTAACATCGCACTCGATAACATCCGGTGATGATCCTGACGCGGCTGGCGGCCCTCATCCTCATGATGCTGTTCGTGTGGGCGGCCGCCGTGAAAGCGATTCGACCGAACGAATGGTCGACTGCCCTGGCAGGCTACGGGCTGCCGGTTCGGCTACGTCGAGCAGCCTTGCTGTTGTCCCCGCTTGGCGAGCTATCAGTGGCCCTCCTGATCCTGTTCGGACGCTCACGACTCGGGGCGGCTGCGGCGCTCCTCTTGCTTGCCTTGTTCACCTTCGCGATCTTTCGTGCTGGATCGAACAGAGACCGCCTCCCGTGTGGTTGTTTCGGCTCCACGAAGGAACGATCCGTTGGCACTCTGCTTCTGAGGAATGCACTGCTTGCATCGCTGTCATCCGTCATCGTTATCAGCGGCGAAGATGTCTCCGTGATTGAAGGGTGGTCATCTCCACAGGTAGGAGACCTAGTTCCGGTTGCTTTCATCGCCGGCGGACTCGCGCTTCTCGTGTGGATAGCGTGGGCTGCGATGGATATGCCCCGAAGGAGTGGTCGACAGTGATCCGTGGGAATCTCGTCAAGCTAGCAACCGGGCTGGTTCTCGGCTCGCTTGCGGTTGCCGTCCCTACCCCCGCCATGGCGGCGCCCGTAGTGGTTCCCGACCCTGATGACGCGCGGGGACTCCTCGATCTCGAAGAGGTCCGCAAGTCTGGCTCCGATCCACTGTTCCGGATGGTGACGTTCTCGGACTGGAGCGTGTCCGACATCTGGAGCAGCGGGACCCTGATGGCAGAGTTCGACACACTCGGTGGTGAGCGAACCGATTACTACGCGTTGATAACTCCCACCCACAAGAGGCTAAAGGGTGTGCTGTTCCGCGACCGTTCCAAGAAGGACGACTACAAGGTCAAGAGCTTCAAGGTGTGGCGGAAGGATCGCCGTTCGGTTTCGTTCCGGATCAGTCTCGAGTGGATGGCCTTCGGTGCGTCTCGCGACCACTACGGCTGGCGCACCCAGACCCTATGGAACGGGAGCAAGAACTGTTCCGAGGTCTGCTTCGATCTCGCCCCCAATGCCGGAGCATTGATAGTCGAGCCGCTGGCCCCCAAGTAAGGCTCCTAGCTCGGAAGCCGGTTCGCCATCGCTCCGAGTTGGCCCCCCGCCGTGAGCACGCCACGCCCGATCTCGGAACCGTCCGCCCCGACGATCACGGCCGTGGGAGTCTCCTCCACGCCGAACTCCTCGAAGAGTGCTCGTGCGACAACGATCGGAGCTGGCCCCGGGTATGGATCAGGGTCGCCGTGGGTGTCTTCGATCACCACGACCGTGTCCGCTCGCGAGGCTGAGGTGATGACTGAAGCCTCCTCGAGGATCGCCTTGCAGAAGCGACATCCCGGGGTGAAAAAGAGGTAGATCCGGCCCCCGTCGCGTGGGCCGAGCGTGATCATCCGCCCTGTCAGGCTGTGCAGTTCCATGGGGCCTTGCGCCTTGTCTATGTTCATCCCCGCCTTATCGTTCGCCTTCGCAACTTCTTCCCCTCATCCCGCAGGCTAATCGCATCCGGGCCCCCCTACGGGGGCTCGCGTACCCTGGTGGTCTGGCAGAGCATCGGTCTTCCTCGACGCGGCGAGCATTGCTCAGGGTTGCTATCGCCCTAGCGATCGTCCCGGTGGCGCTGATAGGCACGTGGGCGTTGTCGGGGGATCGCGGCCAGGATGTGCAGCCGCCCGCAGCGTCGCCGACGACCCCCGGACCCGTTTCTCCGAATCCAACCGCCACCCCCAGCCCATCCTTGCCATCCAAGCCGCGCCCGATCAACACGGGTGTCGCCGGGCTCACGACGTTCAGGGGGAATGCGACCCGTACCTATTACGGGAAAGGTCCCCTCCCCAAGGCTCCAGAGATCCTGTGGCGCTACCCAACGTCTGGCTCGATGTGTTCCACCTCCGTTGACCAATACGGAGAGCGCCTCTGGTGCGGCACGGGATGGACCGGCCAACCGAACGTCGTTGAGGTCGAGGGCAACGTCGAGGTTCGGTTCGGTGCTTACGACCGCGGGATCCACATCCTCGAGGGGAGCACCGGCGAGGAGTTGTTCGAGCCGTTCCCGACAGGAGATCTGATCAAGGGGACCGTTACGAGTGACCCGGACGGCTATCCGCTTCTCTACTCGGGATCGAGAGATAACCGGTTCCGCGTCCTCGCCCTTGATCGTGGCTCGATCCCCGTCGAGTTGTACGCGCTGGACTCCGATACCGCTCCTGAACCGTTGTGGAACAACGACTGGGACGGGTCGGCTCTGGTCATCGACGACTATCTGATCGAAGGTGGCGAGAACTCATGGTTCTACGTGGTCAAGCTCAACCGGCACTACGACGCGGATGGCCTGATCCAGGTGAGCCCGGAGATCCGCGCTCTGGTTCCCGGTTTCGACGACCAGTTGCTTGCGGAACTTGGCGACACGGGGGTGTCGATCGAGAACTCGGTGGCGATCTTCGATGAGGTCGCGTATTTCACCAATGGAGGCGGGCTCGTCCAGGGATGGGACATCTCCAAGATCCTCGAGGGGAAACGGAAGATCGAGAGGACCTTCCGGTTCTGGTCGGGCGACGACACGGATGCTTCGATCGTGATCGACGACGAGGGGTTCCTGTACGTCGCGTCGGAGCAAGAGCGGTACAACGCGCGCTCGGCCGAAGTGGGCCAACTGATGAAGCTCGACCCGACCCGCCCGAACGATCCGCTGGTCTGGTCGATACAGGTTCCGGGACGCCCCGAGCAGAAGGTTTCCGGGGGGATATGGGCGACGCCCGCCATCCACCGTGGGGCGTTGTTCGTACCTACCAACACCGGTCGCATCCTCGCCGTTGATCGGGCGACCGGCGAGATCGCGTGGGAGTTCGAGTTGCCGGAACCCACCTGGAGTTCCCCGGTGGTGATCGGCAACACCCTGATCCAGGGTGACTGCGCGGGTGTGCTTCACGCCTATGACGTCCGTCGCCCGCTGGCGGGCGTGCCCGAAGAACTGTGGTCGGTCACTCTGCCGGGGTGCATCGAGTCCACCCCTGCGGTGTGGAAGGGCATGATCTACGTTGGGACGCGCGCCGGGCAGATGTTCGGCATCGGCGACCTTTAGGATGCCGCGATGCCCCCTCGTCTGATCGTCCTCGGTTGGGATTCGGCGACCTTCGATGTCACCGACCCGATGGTCGAGCAGGGCAGATTGCCCGTCCTGGCTGCTCTCCAGGAGCGAGGGTTCCGTGCCGGGCTCCGTTCAACTTGGCCGCCGATGACCGACTGTGCATGGACGTCGGCGTTCACCGGGCGCAATCCAGGGGGTCACGGGATCTTCGGCTCCTGGTACCGGGCGCCGGGAGCGTACGCGTGTCGCTATTTCTCATCTAGGGACCGGAAAGCACCAGCGCTCTGGGAGATGACCGACGGCGTCCGCCACGCGGTGTGGAACATCCCGATGGCCTTCCCGGCCTCGAAGGTTGAGGGAGCGATGGTCTCGGGGTACGGGGCTCCGCCCGGCGCCCGGTTCTGCGATCCCCCGGGATTACAGGATGAGTTGGCGCAGCGGTGGCCACTTGAGGAATTGCTCGATCGCGCCCCTCACGGAAGCCTCGAACGGTTCCTCGACGAACTCCTCCGTGGCTTGAAGGCGCAGGCCGAAGCGCTTCCGTGGGTCGTGGACAAGACCGATGCGGACTGCCTCGTCGCGGTGTGGCCCCATGTAGATCGTGCCCAGCACTTCTTCTGGCGCTTCCGGGGTACTGATCATCCGTTCGCGGATGCGGTCGAGAAGGTCTACGAGGCGATGGACGCGGCCACTGGAGCGATCATCGATGCGTTCCCGCAAGCCGATGTGCTGGTCGTGAGTGATCACGGTGCCGGGAAACTCGAGGGTGATGTCAACGTGGGTGCGTGGCTCGGAAGACATGGGCACGCGACCTATGGGAAGGCCAAGCGTTCGCCACTGGTCGAGCTGGCGTGGAAGTTACCGCCCTCGATCCGAACACTCGGTCGGCGGATCGCTCCGGGTGCAGCGCGCGCCGCGATGGCGACCACGCTCACGGGACAACTCGGTCCCTTCGACTGGGCGAAGACAGACGCGTTCCTAGGCTTCCATTCCGACGTGTGGGCTAACGTCGAGGGTCGCGAGCCGCATGGAACGATCGCTCCCGAGGACGCTCCAGCGTTCCTCGAGGAGTTGCGCGGTGGGCTTCTCTCGATCGAGGATCCACGAACGGGTGCTCCGGTCTTCGCCGGTGCGCATCTTCGAGACGAGATCTACTCGGGACCGCACAAGGACATGGCACCCGATCTCATCCTCGATTCATGGGGGGCCGGATACCGGGTGGCGCCGGCTCGTACCGACACCGACGAGGTGGTGATCCCTCCGGCCGCTCTCTCGGGGGTTGATGAAGCGTGGTCGTCTGATCATCGGCCCGTTGGGATCTTCGTCGGGGCCGGACCGAACATCACTCATGGATCGAGCCCGGAGCTGTCGTTGTATGACGTGTGCCCGACATCGCTGATGCTCCTCGGACAGCAGATCCCCGGGGGCCTGGACGGGCGCGCTGCGACCGAGATCGTGACCAGCTCCTTCCTCGAGACGAACCCCGTGACGGTCGGCGCTGACGCCGGAGCGAGGGACGAAACCGGTACCTACTCGGAAGATGAGGCCCAAGCCGTGGCGGAGCACCTCAAAGACCTCGGCTACATCGAGTAGCTATCTCTTGCGGCGGACCATGTGGCGTCGGCGCGCCTCTGCTGTCTTGATCTCTTCGATGGTCATCCCAGACCGGATCTGATCCTGGAACTTCCTGATCTTCCGGGCATGGCTCTTCAGGTTGTAGGAGATGAGCCTCGAGAAGAGGATCCAGAGGACCGAGACCGCGATCAGCATGAAAGCGGCCACGGTGAGCAGGGGGTCGGCAAGGTACTCCTTAGCCACCCCCGTGTTCTGTGAAAAGAGTCCTGATCCCATCACGAGCACACGGTACCCGTAACTTTTGCGAGTATGTCGAGATGACCTCCGAACTTTTGTCCCGGCGCGATTCTCTCGTGGACGGTATCCGCCGCCACGAGCGCCTCGTCGTGGCCTACTCAGGGGGCGTGGACTCCAGTTTCCTCGCTGCGGTTGCCCACGAAGTCCTAGGGGAGCGAGCCGTGATGGCAACCGCCGTCTCGCCTTCGCTCGCTCGGTCGGAACGGACCGCAGCCGCCGATCTCGCCCGGGACAGGGGGTGGAAACACCTGCTCGTCGAGACCAACGAACTCGATCGTGATGAATATCTCCGGAACGACTCGGACCGCTGCTACTGGTGCAAAACCGAACTGTTCGAGGTCCTCGCTCCGGTTGCCGACGCGCTCGAAGCCCGCGTTGCCGTTGGGACCAATCTCGACGATCTAGGAGACCACCGTCCCGGCCAGGAAGCGGCCCGGGAACGCAGCGTCCTCACCCCACTCGTCGAGGCAGGTTTGACCAAGGGGGATGTGCGGGAGCTGGCGCGCGCTATGGGCCTGTCCACCGCCGACAAACCGGCATCTCCGTGCCTCTCGTCCCGTCTGGCCTACGGGGTTCGAGTGACTCCCGAGAGGCTTGCCCGGATCGATCTGGCAGAGGACTACCTCAGAACTCTGGGTTTCCAGGTTTTCAGGGTTCGTGACCATGGTGACGTCGCGCGGATCGAGGTGCCGAAGAACGAGATCACCCGGGTCGCCGAGCTTTCAGACGAGATCGCATCGCGGTTGATCGAACTCGGATTCCGCTACGTGTCCGTGGACCTCGCCGGTTTCAGATCGGGATCTATGAACGAGGTGCTACCTGCCTCGCTGTTGAGGATCAAGCGTTAGAGCAGGACTATCGGGCAGGTCAGCGTTCGCGTGATCCCCTCGACCGCTTGGATCTTGGCAACCACCATCTGGCCCAGCTTGTCCATGTCGGGGGCGATCGCCGAGACGATCACGTCGTAAGGACCTGAGACATCGTCCGCTGACTCAACACCTTCAAGGTCCCTGATCTCACGCGCCACATGGCCCGCATTGACAGCCGTTTGGATCAATATGTAAGCCCGCACCTCGGCCACCTGGCAATCACTCCTTATAGCGTCGCTTCTGGGGTTCGCCTCTAGGGTTCGCCTGCTCAGTCTGCCGAACAGTCTGCCTAATCTTACGTGACCGCTCGATGTGCGATTCTCGACGCCATGATCGACTTCGAACTACCTCAGGACATACAGGAGATCCAGGCTCGGGTGGCGGCCTTCGTGACCGACATCGTGCTTCCGGCTGAGGCCGAGGCGACCGAGCACACGTCACCGGAGGAGTTCGATCGCGTGGTTGCTCGCCTTCGTGATGAGGCTCGAGCGGCTGGTCTCTACAACCCGCACATGCCTCCCGATTGGGGAGGACTGGGTCTCGGTGCCCTCGGGATGGCGATCGTTTCTCAGGAGTGCGGCGTGTCAGGGTTGGCGTCACTGGCTCTCAACGCCATGGCTCCCGATGAGGGCAACATGCACCTCCTGTTGCATGCGGCTACCGATGAGCAGAAAGAGAAGTACCTCCGACCTCTCGCTGAGGGCAAGGTGCGCTCGGCGTTCGCGATGACGGAACAGGCAGCCGGATCGGATCCGAACGGCATCGCGACGACCGCGGTGCGCGATGGCGATGACTGGATCCTCAACGGTGAGAAGTGGTTCATCACCGGAGCCAACGGTGCAGCGTTCAACATCGTGGTGGCGAAGAGCGACCCAGAGGCCGAGGGCCGCACGTCCTACTCGCTCTTCTTGGTCGAGACCGACACGCCCGGGTGGAACGTCATCCGCGAGATCCCGGTCATGGGAACGCATGGACCAGGAGGGCACTGCGAGATCACGATCGAGGATGTACGAGTCGGGCCCGATGCGCTCCTTGGCGGACTGGGTGAGGGTTACAAGCTCGCGCAGGTACGCCTTGGCCCCGCACGTCTAGCTCACGCGATGAGATGGATCGGTGTGGCTCAACGCGCTCTCGACCTGGCCGCCCAGCGTGCCTCGACGCGTGAGACCTTCGGCAAGCTACTGGCGCAACGGCAGACCGTTCAGAACTGGCTAGCGGATTCGGCGATCGATCTTTACGCGAGCAGGCTCATGGTCCTTCACGCCGCGTACCTGATCGAGAAGGATGGCGACTATAGACAAGAGGTCTCGATGAACAAGGTGTTCATCTCCGAGGCTCTTGAACGAGTCGTCGACCGTGCGATCCAGATCCATGGGTCGCTCGGATACTCGACGGACCTGCCACTAGAACGTTTCTATCGCGACGCCCGTGCCGCTCGCATCTACGACGGCCCGAGTGAGGTCCACCGGATGGTCATCGCGCGGAACGTCCTCAAGGCCTCTATGGAAGGGGGCACGACCAAGCCCGCGACCGGGGGCCTGGCGTGACGGACGTCTCGCTGATGGATGAAGCGGCCCTTGCCGCGTATCTCGACGAACATCTCGGCGACACCGTCCCACTTTCGGTCGAGCGTCACCAGGCAGGACACTCGAACGAGACCTTCTTCGTTACCCGCGGTGACCGACGCATGGTGCTTCGTAGACCTCCCGCCGGCGCGTTCTTGCCGTCGGCTCACGATGTCGGACGCGAGTACACGGTGCTTGCGGCGCTCGACGAGACGCCGGTGCGGACCCCGCGCACCGTCCTGTCGTGTACCGATGAAGACGTGATCGGCGCGCCCTTCTATCTGATGGATCGGATCGACGGAGTCGTGATCAGGGATGAGATCCCGACCTTCCTCGACGGAGAGGGCCGCTCCGGGATCGGGGCCGAGTTGGTCGATGCTCTCATCGAACTCCAGGCCGTCGACCCCGGAGACGTCGGTCTCGATGGCTTCGCCAAGCCCGAGGGATATCTCGAACGTCAGTTGCGAAGGTGGTCGGGACAGCTCGACCTCACCCTGCCGTTCACCCGTCCGCTGCCGGAGCTGGAGAAGGTCGGCGAGTGGCTCAAGCTCAACCTCCCGAGATCACCGCGCTCGACGCTCGTCCACGGGGACTACAAGCTGGACAACGTCATGTTTGCTTCGGAGTCTCCCGCGAGATTGGTAACGATCCTCGATTGGGAGATGGCGACTATCGGCGACCCGCTTGCGGACTTCGGGTGGATGATCTCGTTCTGGAGCGAGCCGGATGATCCAGGGGGAGACGTGTTCGCGGACCTCACGAACGTGACCTCACAACCCGGGTTTGCGCGCAGATCCGATCTGATAGCGCTCTACGCGGAGGGTTCCGGCCTCGATGTCTCGGCCCTCGATTGGTACCGGGTCCTCGCGACCTGGAAGCTCGCGATCCTCCTCGAGGGCTCGTACGCCCGCCACCTCTCGGGAGTCACCGACGACGCCTTCTTCGCCCGCATGGAGCAGGGCGTCCCGGCACTAGCCGACCGTGCCCACGCCCTGATCGCCGGCGCCTAGGTTTTCGCTTCTGGGCGGCTAGGGCGACACGGGGCGACGCCCCGGTCGCCCAGAAGGGCTCGGGTCGTCACGGTGAGACGAGAACGAGACCCAGCAGACCTTCGAGTTCACCGAGTGTCTGTGCGGGCGAGCGGTGGAGGACGGTCGTCATACCCATCTCCTCGGCGGTCGTCAGGTGTCCAGGATGGTCATCAACGAAGATGCACTTCTCGGCGGGGACCCCGAGTCTCTCCACGGTAGCGTCGAATATCTCGCGATCGGGCTTCCGCATCCCAACCTCGCCGGAGATCACCATCACGTCGAAGAGGTGATCGATGCGGTCGCGCGGGTAGAGGCTCATGCCCCATGAGTTGGACAGCATCGCTGTCTTGTATCCACCGGAGCGGGTTGCTTCGAGGCCGAACAGCATGTCCTCCTCGATGTTCAGGCCCTTGAAGATCCGCCGAACCAGTCCTTCGGGTGGAACCTCGACCCCCGAGACCTTCTTGATCCGTGCGGCGAACTTCACGGCGAAGTCGTCCTCGGAGATCTTGCCGGTCTCGAAATCGACTACTAACTGGTCGTTGCCTACCGAGTACGCGCCGAGCGCTATCCGGATCAGATCCTGAAGCTCGATCCCGATGTCGGCGGCGAAGGCGATCATCGCTTCTTGTAGCGGAGTCGTCAGCACACCGCCGAAGTCAACGACGAGCGCCTCGAAAGGCGTCCGGGTCACCGGTAGTTGGTGAACTGGAGCGGAAGGCCGAAGTCGTGACCTTTGAGCTCGACGATGATCTCTTGGAGTTCATCGCGTGACTTGGAAGACACGCGCACCTGCTCACCCTGGATCGCGGCCTGGGCCTTCTTGTGGTTGTCCTTGATGTGCTTGACGATCTCGCGGGCCTTTTCAGTTGGGATCCCTTGCTGGAGCTTCAACGTTTGGCGCGCGGTGCCTCCGGCGGCCGCCTCGATGTTGCCGTGGCTGAGTGCCTTCGGTGCGATCTTGCGTTTCACGAGCTTCTCTTCCAGCACCTTGAGGCAGTCTTTGACCTTCTGGTCGGTGTTGGACTTGATGACGATCGCATCAGCCTCGCCGTCCTTGGTGAGGTCGATGTTCGAGCCAGTGTTTTTGAAGTCGAACCGCTGCGAGATCTCGCGCGAGGCTTGATCGACCGCGTTCCGTACCTCTTGCATGTCCAATTCGGAGACGACATCGAAAGAAGAGTCTTTAGCCATGAGCCGAGACTAGCGGATGCGGAAGCGAGCAGCGACTACCGGATACGGAGCGGGAGCGACTACCGGATACGGAGCGGCAGCGACTACCGGATAAACGTACGGAGCAGGGGCATCAGCTCGGTGATGCGCTCCTTGTTGAGATACGCATCCGCCCAGTCGGGCTGGCGATCGAGGATCGCCGAGAAGGCAACGATCTTGCTGGTTGGCGTGATGGCCCTCAGTATCTCGGCAGCGCCCTCACCATCGAGGCGAGGGAGCATGTAGTCGAGGATCACGAATGCCGGCTGGTGCTTCAACGCGAGAGGAACGGCCTCGACCCCATTGGCCGCTTCGCCCACCACGGACATGCCCTCCGTCTCGCACAGCACCCGTAGGACGTGCCTGATCTCTTCGTCATCGTCGACTATCAGCACGGTGTTGTTGTCGGTCATCGGCCCCACCCTCTAGGAGTGTCGATGCTTTGTCCAGACATGAGGACCGGTTCGTGCCCCGCTTGCTTCGGTTCCAAACTCAGCCTTCGACGGGGTAGAGGGCGGCTGCTTCCTCGACATGGAGGCCGGGGGGGTCAGGTGTTACGCCACCTATCAGCGGGGAGATGAAGTCCTCGTACCAGGCCCTCCATCGTCCTTCGACCTTGGCTTCGGCGAGTTGGGTGCTGAGGTATTCGGCGAACGGGGTGTCCCCTTCGCCGACCATCGCCCCGTATCCAGTGGTAGTCATCTGCTCGCCCACGAGGTCTCCATCCGCCCCGAGCAGAGCCAGCAACCGGATGTCGGGCGCCACGATCGCATCGACCTCCGGGCACTTGGACGGCTGGGGCGCGGTCACGATCTCAGTGACATCGCCCACCAGTTCTTCGACCGGAACTCCGGTGATGTCGTCTATCGATTGACACACGGAGCGCCCGCTGAGGTCATCGATATCCGTGATCGACGGGTCCACGGCAAGGATCCGTTGGTGGCCAACCCAGTACGGGTCTGCGAAAGCGTTCTTACGAACGGCCTTCTCCGTGATCGGGAAGAGCGGATAGGCGACGTCTATCTCGCCGCCATCCACCATGGCCTGCAACTGTTCGTCGGAGCCGCTCACGACCTCGAGATCGACGCCCAGCGCGTCGGCCGCGTCCTGTGCGATCGCTCGCGCGAAACCGGTCCCCGAGAACGGCCCACCGTCGTCGGGCACTCCGGCCCTCAGGACGCCATCCTCCTGGATGCGTCCCATCGTGGTGGTTATCGGGTCGAACTCGATGAGACGGTCGTTGCTCGGAACCGGCGGCACACACGCTGCCAGGGCAAGCCCCAGGGCCGCGATCGGAACCAGCAGGCGCCGCACGGGGTCTAGAGGTAGCCGAGGCTCTCGAGGCGCTTGCGGATCGCCTCGATCTCGACGGGCGACAGTGGCTCGACCTCGGGGGCCGGACCCGTGCCGGGGAGCGGCTGTCCACTCTCGTGGTGTGACACCAGGTCCCGTAGGACGTAAACGGCGAACTCGGTCACCGAATGGAAGCCCGAGCCCTCGATCACGGCCTTCAGTCGTTCGTAGAGGGGACGCGGGATCTTGAGCGTGACCTGCGGGTCGGAGGAAGGGGTGGACATGAGGAGTGTTCTAGCACTCCTATCAGAGTGCGGCAAGTGACGGGACTCGGAAGAGTGGACGCTTAGGCGCCGCAGCGAGGCATGTGGAGCGTGGTACCCGGGTCTGATCTGCCCTCGAAGATGACCGTGACCCAGATCTTGTCCTTCTTCTTGGCCACGCCGACACCGACGTTCCGGTAGTCCGGGTACAGCACGTTGTGGCGGTGTCCCTCGGAGGCCATGAAGGCATCGTGGAGAGACTCGACGCTCCAGCCGTAGCCAACGTTCTCGCCGAGGTACTGCCAGTTAGTGATCCGGTCGTGCAGATCGACCGTGTGATGGAGACGATCCTGATCCAGCATCGTTTGAGACTGCTTACGGGCGGCTCTTGAGAGCTCGGGATCGAGGTGGATCTTTCGCTTGTCTTTGGTTACCCGCTCGCGGTTGATCATCCTCTTGAATCGCTTCTCGGAGGTCTTGTTCGTCCAGCACGAGGCGGTTACGCCTGGGTTCGGGACGGCTCCCACTACGAGGAAAGCTGACAAGGCAGCGATGAGGGTTCTGGTTCTGAGCATGAGTCCGATATCGGATGATTAGAGGCGTTCCTTGACTCGCTTTGCCCAAGATAGGCGGAAAGTCCTAGTGGTCCGTTCTCGTTGTCCTAGGGGCCCTCAGGAGCCGAACAGGCGCTCTGTGCGGTGAAGGATCGACCGCTCGACCTCGGCGGCCTGCTGCTCGTCGAGTTTGGTGCCCCGTGCGGTTCGAACGTAGAAGACGTCGACGACCCGGTCGCCGACCGTGTCGATCTTGGCCGTGTGGATATCGAGATCCAGGTCGCTCAGGCCCGCGGTCAGTGCGTAGAGCAGCCCGAGGGCGTCGGGGGACCGAACTTCGATCACCGTCGAGTGGGCGGTCTCCGCCTGGAGCACCTCGACCACCGGTCGGATCGGGTTCGCAGGGCGGTAATCGGCCGCCTTCCTCTCGAGGTGGGCATCGAGGGCCAGACGCCCTCCGTAGACGTCTTCGAGGGTCGCCACGACTTTGTCCCAGTCCGGGTCGTCGTCCATGACCAGGAACCGTTCGAGAGCCACTCCCGTCGAGGTCGAGTACGCCTGGGCCGACAGGACGGAGATCCGGTGAAGGGCAAGGACTCCCGCGGTACGGGCCAGGGTGCCGGGGCGGTCGGGAAGGCAAACGGTCAGGCTCGGATGATCGCCCTCGGTCGATACGGACGTTCTGATCGAGCCGGGTTCCAGGGGGCGTGCCAGCAGCTTGAGTTCGTCGGCCAGGGTTTCGATCGGAGCCGAGTCTAGATATGAGGGCGGCAGCGTTCCGAGGATGATCGCGGCGCGGTCGGAGAGTTCGGGTTCTAGAGCGGAAACCTTCGCCGCTTTCTCGGTCACATCTCCGCGCTCAGGTACCTCCCCAGTCTCGAGGGCGACGAGCGCCTTCGCGTACAGAGCGCCAACGAGGGTTTCCTTCCACGCCGTCCACGCTTCGGGGCCGGTCGCACGCCCATCGGCGGCGGACAGCACGTAAAGGAGCCGTAGGAGGCGTGGAGAGCCCAACTTGTCGGCAACCGTTCGGATCACAGACCCATCCCCGAGATCCCTACGGGTAGCCGTCTCGGACAGCAGGAGATGGTGCTCGACGAGCGTCGCTACCTCATGCGCGGTGCGCTCCGGGATGTCCATGCGGCGAAGCGCGATGAGGCTCAACCCGGCCCCCACGGTCGAGTGGTCACCGCCGGAGCCCTTGCCGATGTCATGGAACAACGCGGCGAGATACAGAGCATCGAGATCACCGGCTTCGTCCGCCGCCCTCCCGGCGGACTGATGGCGGCCCACCATCCGCGTGACTTCGGCGACGGCTATGAACGAATGGCCATCCACCGTGTACCGGTGGTAGAGGTCGTGCTGCGCGCGCCCGCGGATCCGCGCCCATTCGGGGATCAGGCCGACGAGGGCTCCAGAGCGGTCGAGTAGTTCTAGCGCGGAGGCAGCGTGCGGGCCTCGGAGGATCGCAAGGAAGGGAGCGGTGCACTCGCCCCACGATGACGTTGTCGCGGTTGCTAGCGTTGCGGTCGCTGCGTTCAGGGCAGACCGCGAGATGTCCTTTCCGGAGCGGGCGTGTTCGGCGAGCAACCACATGGCCGCTTCGAGCGAGCCTTCGTGCTCGATCCCTAGGACGCCCTCGTCAAGGAGCACGCCATGGTCGAGCCGCTCCAGACGACCGGAACGACGCGGGCCTCCGAGAACGGTGTCGCTGGCTTCACGCAGTTCTAGCCCGACAACGGCTTCGATGAGCCTCGCACTCGAGTGAAGTTCGCTCATCAACCGGTCGGTGCCGTCCGGAGGAACCAGGCCGAGAGTGGCAGCGACCTTCGCCTGAAGGTCGAGTCTCATGCGATCGGTCTTGCGACTGACCTCTCCGTGGAGCGCCTCGCGGACCGCCGAGAGCACCCCTGCGGCCCCCACGAGACGGTCTGGATCCTCGGGCCGGGACCCGACCATGTCGAGCCACGCGAGCGTGTGGAGGTCCCGGAACCCGCCGATGTCATCCTTGAGGTCGGGCGCCAGGGACCACCCGGCCCGCTCCGAGCGCCCGTGACGAGCCTCCGTCTCGGCCAGGATCTTGGTCGTCAGCTTGCGGGCGTCGCGCCGGAGCCACCGCTCCCTGCGGTCGAGGAGTTCGTCATAGAGAGACCGATCGCCTCCGAGGAACCTCGCCGACAGCAGAGCCGTGGCCGCGTGCAGGTCCGTTGAGGCTTGCTCCAGAGATCCCTTCGTCGTGCGGACCGCATGGCCGACCTGCCATCCCGCATCCCAGAGGGGGTACAGGAGCCCTCGGATCGTCGCGGGGGTGACGTCGGAGCGTGGGCCCGATACGAATAGAAGATCGACGTCGGAGTGCGGCCATAGTTCCGCCCGCCCGTAGCCACCGACCGCCGCGACCGCGACGCCGTCGGAGATCGATATCTCGATGAGTTCCGTGAGGACGCTGTCGAGGCCCGCCGCCCGTCTCCGTGCAGAAGAGGCTCCGTCTGCGAGCGTGACGCTGCCCACCGCCCTCAGCTCAGAGAGCGTCTGGCCCCCGCTCACCGGTTCGGATCCTTATTACCTGCTCTGCCGGAACGACCCAGATCTTGCCGTCACCGATCGACTGCGTGCTGGCGCCCGTCTCGATCGCCTTCACGATCTCGTTGACCTGATCGTCGTCGCACGCGATCTCGAGGCGCACCTTGGGAGCGAAATCGACCTGATACTCCGCCCCTCGATAGACCTCCGTGTGCCCCTTCTGTCTCCCGAAGCCGCGGACGTCTGTGACCGTCATCCCCTGGACCCCGATCGACTCAAGAGCTTCCTTGACGTCCTCCAACTTGAACGGCTTGATCACTGCAACGACTATCTTCATCCGGCCTCGCTTCCTAGAGCGCATGTGGAACCCGCAGATAGAGACAGGGTCGTGGGGCTCTGTTTCCAGCTTGTTTCGCCCCAGTTACCTCGTAGTAAATCCCTTCAGGAGCCCCGCTGCAGATCGATCGAGTAGGAAGATCGGATCTTCGAGCAGATGCACCGGACAGCTCTCTAGATCCTCGTCCGTAGTGACGCGCGCGGTGCACAGCGGCCGCCTTGTCGCTACCCGTGACGACCACGAAGGTGAGGCGCGGCTTGCGCAGTGCTCGGGGGGTCAGGGTTATCCCGCCGAGGCCGTCCGGTCTCTCAACGGCGGCAACCAGCGACGACGACCGGAGTGCTGGGGAACCGGGGAACAGCGCGGCGATGTGGCAATCGTCACCCATGCCGAGGATCTGGACACCCACCTCGTCAAGCAGTTCGGCGATCTCGGTCTCGTAGGCCGCCGCTGCGACCTCCGGATCTTTCTCTCCTTCGATGCGGTGGACGCGCGTGAAGTGCGCAGGGACCGTCAACCGGGTGCTCACCATGCGGTAGTTGCTGTCTGGACTGTCCGGCGGGACGGCTCGCTCGTCCGAGAAGAGGACGTCGAGATCGCGCCCCTCGATCATCGAAGCGAGTGGTCCATACAAGAGCGCGGCGGTTCTCCCACCGGTCACGATGATCGGGCGGTCGCCTATCTCGCCCGCTATCGCCCGAGCGGCATCGGCGGCGAAGTCGTCGAGCACTCGTACGTCGGCTACGCCCACGTGTCGTCGAGGAAGTCGGCGATGCGATCCGAGAGACGGTTCGGCGGGAAGCGAAGCTCGAAGAACGAGTTCGACCGCATCAACTCCGAGTTCGGCAACTCGCGCTCCAGGGCTTGAGCATCGCTGAAGGGATGCAGGAGGTCATTCGGGTGTCCCATGACCAACGTAGGAACGTCGAGCTTCTGCCTCTCATCCGGATGCGGGGCGAGACGACCGGTCAGCAAGCCGTGGAGCACCGCGGCCGACGGGACCGGGTCGCGCGACAGGAGCTCCAACATGATGTCGGTGAAGAGACCCGCACCGCGCGGGATCTTCCGCACGAGCGCCGCCGCCGCCCCGATAAGGGGCGCGCCTTGCGCGTAGGCAACCGTTAGTGGCAGGAAGAACATCGCCGCCACGGGAGCCGCTCTCTCAAGCACCGGCATCTCGATGAACATCGCCTTCGTTCGCCCGGGAGAATCGTTCGCCACCTCGAGGGTCACGTTCGCCCCGAGCGAAGTTCCGCCGATGACGGCTTCGGGGATGTCCAAGTGATCCATCAAGGCGAGAACCTGACGACCGTAGATCTCCATGGAGTAGTGCCGCGAGTGGGGCGGCTTGTCACTCTCGCCGTGGCCAAGGAGGTCGATGAGTATCACTCTGTTCCCTCGCTCTGCGAGTGCGTCGGCGAGTGGGTAGTGATGGGTGCGGGCGAACAGCAAGCCGTGGATCAGGATGAAAGGCCGCGCGTCGGCACCTCGTCGCCGCCCTCGCTGTTCGTAAGCGATCTTGTGTCCGTCGAAGCCGAAGCTAGGCATCGGTCAAGCGTACTCAAGCAGGGGAGGGACTAGATCGTCTCGACGTCGCGGCCGATGACCGACTGCTTGATCTCGGCGAGGTAGCCGCTCACTCTCTCTGAATCTGGATCCTTGACCCTCCGTGACATCAGCTGGAGCATCAGAGCGGCAACCGCCAGCAAGAGCCCGAGCGCCACCCATCGCAGCCCATCTGGAGGGATCAACCGATCTGGCGATCGGGCGGCGACGCCGAACTTGGCGAGGAGACCTCGTGGCTGGTTCGAGAGGTTGTAGGGGAGGGCTTCCTGGTACGAGCCCCACTCGAACGCCTCTTCCTTAGGAAGGTTGGGCAGTCCAAGGAGAGCGGGGACGCTGAATCTCGAGAACGAGGTGGGGAGGCCCCGCGTGGCGAAGTTCGTGCCCTTCACCGAGAACCTGTGATCGCCGGCGCCGTTCTTACCGCCTCCGCCGCCACCGTTCGTCCCCCCGCCGGAGTTCCCGTCGCCGTTACCGCCGCCTCCTCCGCCGCCACCCGATGCAGCCGGGACGGTGATCGAAGGAGTGGATGACGAGGGGGCAGAGGCTTTTCCGTCCGAGACGATGCTCGCCCGGACCGCGACCACCCGATAGACGTGAGTGCCGGAACCGGGCCTGTCTTCCAGCGACGTCGACTGGGTGCTCCCAACCTTGGAGAAGCCAGAGCCGGAATCGCGCTGCACCTCGTAGCCAGAGATGTCGGGTTCGGAGTTGGCATTCCAGTTCACCGTTACGACATCACCAGATCGAGAAGCGCTGACACCGGTGGGAGCGTCGGCGGGATTGTCGACGATCACCGAGATCTGCTGGGCGGCGTTCCCTCCGGCTCCCTTAGCGGTTGCCTTGACGAAGTAGCTGCCGTTGCGCAGGCCGGATGTCGCCCAGTTGTGAGCGGTCGAGAGCGAGGTTCGGAAGCCATTCGTCGAGTTCTTGCTGACGCTGGCGCCGGCGATGAACAGTTCCACCTCAGTTACTCCGCCGTCCGACTTCCCTTGAGCGGTCAATGCGACGCTGCCGGACACCACTCCGCCGTCGGATGCGCCGAGGACGGCGGCCGTGACTTCGGGGCCGATAGCAAAGGCGGCTGGGAGCGGGGCGACGAGGAGGATCGCGGCGACCGACAGAACGAGACGTTTGATCACGATGACTCCTCACTTGCTTCGAGAGCCAACGCGTCGGTGGACTTGATCAGCTTCGCGCGGACCGCGATCCGGTAGCTCGCCGATCCTTCCGGGTGACATGAAGTGAGCGTGAGGAGATGAGCCTTCTTTGGATAGTCGCGGATCAGCGACCAGTCGGTGGGATCTACGACGAGGGGACGCTCGGTCACCTCATAGACGTGCCGACCGATCGGGGTGGTCAGGATGATCTTGTCTCCGGGAACGAGTTCGTCCATGCGGTTGAACGGTTTGCCATAGGTGGTGCGGTGACCGGCGATCGCCACGTTGCCGACCTCACCGGGAAGGGGAGTCTCGGGGTAGTGGCCAGCCCCTGCTCGGAGGGCAGCGGGGGTGGCTCCCTCGACGACGATCGTGTTGACGCCGATCGCAGGGATCTCGATCCGGGTGAGCGGATCGCCGATCTTGATCTTGCCGAGACGGTAGTCCTGAGCCCCTTGAGCGAACTCGCCCTCGAGACCTTGCTGGATCCGTCCCGACCACAGATCGGTTGCGAACGGGTACGCCGCGAAGGCCAGTCCCGTGATGGCGAGCAAGGCGGCGAAGACCGTGAGCATGCGTCGTAGCACCTTCGGAGATGGTTTGCGCATCCTCACGGTCTCGCCTCCTTCCTCTAGTCCTGGTCTCTCTTCCTACCTAGCTGACGAACCGACGACGGGCGATGAACGCTCCCAGTCCGCCGAGCATCAGCATCACGCCTAGGCCGGTGAAGGGGATCGCGCCACCCGTGACCGGAAGGACCTCGGGGTCGTCCTCTTGCGTGGTGTCATCGACAACTGCTTCGACGCTCACTGCAGCAGCGGTGCGGCTAAGGCCGAGCTGGATTCCGCCCGACACGCCCTTGAGCAGGTCGAGACGAACCGCGTCGGCTGCAGCAACCGCAGTGCCGTCGCCCTGATCGGTCGTGGCCTTGGCGGCCGTGATGGTGGACTCGAGAGGGGTTCCCTCAAGAACCGTCACGCTCTCGCCTGGGCTAACCGGAACCTCGATGTAGGTGAGGTCTGTCTTGGTGATGTCTCTGATCTTGATGGTCACGATCGATGCGGAAGCGGCGGAGTCGGCGGCCGCGTTCCCCTTGCTGAGTGTCGCCGAGGCGGCTGAAGGACCGACCTCGATGATGACGAGTCCGTTCTTGAGCGGGTCCGCGTCGTCCACCTTCAGTCCCGCGGCATCGACGGTCGGGAGTCCAACGAGACCGATGCGAGCTGCTGCACCCGTGGAGCTGACCGTGATGGTGTCGCCCTTGCTGGTGACGTTGGAGCCCGAGGGGCCGATCTCTGCCTTGACGGCCTGGAGGTCGTCCGCAGAGGTGACGATCGCAAGGATGTTCTCGAGCGCGGTCTGGATCTCGGCAGGGGTCTCAGAGATGATCGGGGTAAGAGCATCGATCAGCTGGTCGACGACCTCGTTCACGGGATCGTTCGGATCGGCCGGCAGCAGTTCCGCGAGCAGACTCGAGTCGAGCGGGTTCTTGGTGCCGAGTTCCCCGACCTTGCCGACGTTGGTCGACGATGGGCCGTTCTTCCATGTGGAGTGCGAGCTCCCGCACACCAGGTTCAGCTGGATGATCTCGTTGAATGGGGCCGGGAGTGCTCCCGCGCAGGACTGCTCGGAGTCACCCTCGTTCCCGGGGTACTCGGAGTGCTCGGTGTTGCCATCGGAGCATGGGACGTCTTCGGTGTTGGTTACTTCACCAACGAGGTCGCACTGCCCGGAACCGACGCCCGTGACGCTGGGGGTCGAGTTGGCCGAGGTGGCCGAGAAGCCGAGGGTCAGGCCCTGGCCACCGATGGCAAGTTCGAGAGCACGCGCTTCGCCCTGAACGGCCCAGCGGCTCTCTTGTTTCGCTGATGCGGGTATCGCTGTGAGAACGGCGAGTGCCGCCACTGCCACCATTGCAAAGATGCGCTTCATCCCTAGTCCTCCTAGCCCCTTGTGCTTATCCCCGTCCGGGATGGTCTTTCTTGTTGGGGAGGGGTTCGGCTCCGAGGCGTGCTTCTCCTGCTAGGGGGCCGGAAAAAGGGCTACTGGAGGTCTCTTTTTAGGATCTTTCCGGTTGCGGTTCTGGGCAATTCAGACATTAGGGTCACTCGGCGGGGCACCTTGTAGGAGGCGAGCGAAGCGCGGCAGTGCTCGAGCACGTCGTTCTCGGTCACCGAACCGGCCACGTACGCAACCAGGACGTGGCCGAACTCTGGATCCTCCGCCCCCATGACGGCGACTTCCTTCACACCTTCGATGGCCTCGATGGCCTCCTCGACCTCGATCGGATAGACGTTCTCTCCGCCCACCACGACCATGTCGTCGGCCCTGCCCTCGATGAACAGGTAACCGCGCTCGTCGATGCGACCGAGGTCGCCGATCGAGATGTGCCCATCGATGAAGGGTCGGTTGTCGCCCGATGTATAGCCTTCGAACACCATCTCCGAGCGCACGTGGATCTCGCCGATCTCCCCCACGGGAACCGGCTCTCCGTCCGAGAACAGTTTGATCTCGGTTCCAGGGACAGGACGGCCAACCGATCTAGGTTCCTCGGCCATGTCATCGGGGGTCGCGATGGCCACCCACCCGGCTTCGGTCGAGCCGTAGAGGTCATAGAGCACGGGGCCGAACACCTCGGATGCTGCCTTTCTGAGATCCGGTGACATCGCAGATCCGCTCGCCATGACGGCGCGCAGCCTTGAGTTGTCGAAACCAGCCCTGGAGCCGCCGTCGAGCTGCGTTATCCGCTTGATCATCACTGGAACGAATGCGGCCGCGGTGGCCCCGGACGACTCGATGTCGTCAAGTGAGCTCTGCGGATCGAAGCGTTCGGCCATGACCAAGGTCGCACCCAGAACCGTGGCCATCGTGAATACGAGGAGCCCGAACGAATGGAACATCGGAGCGGGGCAGTAGATGACGTCCGTGCGGTGGAAGGGAACGACGCTCAGTACCTCTGCCATGCGTCCCAATCCCGATGACGACGCATCCCGCTGCGCACCCTTCGGCGTCCCGGTCGTTCCCGACGTGTGGATGATGATCTTGGGAGCGCCCCGATGCAGCGCGAACGGTAGGGGAGGGAGGTGGGTCGCCCCATCGAGGAAGTCATCCCACATCTGAGATCCATCCGTGGCGTCCTCGGCGTCGCCGACCGCGATCAGGACGATCCCTTCGGGGGCCGCCGCTCTCACCTGTTCCGCATGTCTCGTGTCATAGATCAGGACCGACGGGGCGGCGTTCCTTAGGGTGGCATCCAGTTCCTTCGCTTGGGCCCACGTGTTCATGGGGCACGCGGTGTATCCGACCTTCTGACAACCGAGGATGGCAGCCGCCATCTCACGGCCGTTCCGCAGCAGCAACGCCACCGGTTGACCGGGCTCCACACCAACCCGTACGAGGGCGGCGACGACGCGGTTGGCGGTGCGGTCCAGTTCCCGGAAGGTCACCGTCCCTTTCCGATCGTGGAGCGCGACCTTGTTCCCAAGAGCGACCGAGTTCATCTGACTCATCAGCCCGAGAGAGGGTCCGCGGCCGATCAGCCATGGGAGGGCGCCCGAGATCGCCACCGGGCTCATCGCCGAGAGGGTCCCCGCGTTCTTGAGAGCCTTGAAGGTTCGGGGGTGCACGATGTCGGCGATCTGGCGGAGGCCGCTGAAGGCGCTCATGCGATGACCATGCGTTGCAACATGGCACGAGAGTACCCACATAGGCTCTTGTGGTGAGCCCCCGCAAGGATGTGTCGATGACCCCCGACGAGATGGCATCGTTCCTCGATCGTCCGGTTACGGGGACCTTCACGACCCTCGAGTCGGATGGATGGCCCCATTCGAGCGCGATGTGGTTCGTCCCCGAGGCGGATCGCATCCTCATGTGGACCTACGCGAGTTCCCAGAAAGCTCTCAACGCGAGTCGAGACCCTCGCAGCGCGTTCTTGGTCGAGGATGGGGAGATCTACGGCGAGCTCCGCGGGGTTCTGGTGCGAGGTGAGCTAGAGGTCGTCACCGATGTGGAGGCGATAACTTCTGTCGGACGGAGGCTTTACGAGCGCTACACGCAGGTGCAAACGGGCGTGCCCTACGAGGCGGGCCCGAACATCGAGGTGGAGCGTCAGGCGGCCAAGCGGGTAGCCCTGTACCTGCCGATGTCCCGGGTCGCCTCGTGGGATTTCAGGAAGCTCTAGGAACGGAGGTTGCAGTGAAGATGCGCAGATTGGGCTCGGAAGGCCCCGAGATTTCGGTGGTTGGTTTCGGCGCGTGGGAGGCCGGAGGCATGGCGTGGGGGCCGAACCCTCCCGACGACCAAACGATCGAGGCGATGCATACGGCCATCGAGACCGGGGTGAACTGGATCGACACCGCCGAGGTCTACGGCGGCGGCCGCTCTGAGGAACTCGTCGGCCAGGCGGTTGTGGGTCACGACGATGTGCTGATCTTCACCAAGCTCGCACCGAAGCCGAACGGGAGCGGATTCGACAGCCAGGGGGTTCGGGCGGGTGCGGAAGCGTCGCTGAAACGTCTCGGCAAGGAAGTCATCGACCTCTACCAACTGCACTGGCCCGATCGCGAGATCGAGATCGAGGAGACATGGGAGGCGATGGCCGGCCTTGTGGAGAGCGGCCTCGTCAAACACATCGGGGTATCGAATTTCGGGATCGATCTGATCGAACGCTGCGAGAAGATCCGGCACGTCGATTCCTTGCAGCCCCCTTTCTCGATGTTGCGCAACGAGCCCCGGGATGAGCTGCTGCCGTTCTGCAAGGACAACGGCACCGGAACGATCGCCTACGGCCCCCTCGGATATGGGCTACTCACTGGCGCGATCACGAAGGACACGGAGTTCGGTGACGACGATTGGCGTGGCGGGGGGCACGGGATGAGCGCCTACGAGATCCTGTTCGCTCCAGAGAGGCTCGAGAAGAACCTAGCGTTCGTGGATGCGCTGAAGCCGATGGCTGAGCGCGTTGGCTGCACACTCGCTCAACTGGCGTTGGCGTGGGTCTTCCACCAGGAAGGCGGAACCGCTGCTATCGCCGGTTCGCGGTCGCCCAAGCACGTCGCGGAGAACTCCGCGGCCGGTGATGTCGAGCTCGACGACGGCACCCTTGCCGAGATCGACGGCCTACTGGAAACGATCGCACCAGATTGATCGACGTCTCGTGGTACTCGTACGCGATCTTCCTGGGCTTCGTCATCGCGATGCTTCTGGTCGACCTCAAGGTGTTCCATGCGGACGCGCATAAACCGCGCCTCAAGGAGTCTGCGGTGTGGGTCGTCATCTGGATCGGACTCGCTATCGCCTTCGGCATCGGGCTCTGGGTTCTCTATGACGGCAAGATCGCAGGCGAGTACTTCGCGGGGTGGCTGATCGAGAAGTCTCTCTCGGTCGACAACATGTTCGTGTTCGTCCTGATCTTTTCCTACTTCAAGGTCCCGCTCGCCTATCAACACCAGGTCCTCTTCTACGGGATCCTAGGAGCGCTGATCTTCCGCGGCATATTCATCGCTGTCGGCGTGACCCTGATCAACTCGTTCGAATGGGTCATCTACATCTTCGGGGCGTTCCTGATCTACACGGCGATCCGCCTGGCGTTCGGTAGCGAGGAGGTCCATCCCGAGGACAACCCGGTTCTCAAGTTCGCTCAGAAACGATTGCGGACCACTCAGAAGTACGACGGCCAGAAGCTCTTCACGATCGAGAGTGGCAAGCGTCTCGCTACGCCGTTGTTCATCACCCTGCTGTTCATCGAGGTGACCGACATCATCTTCGCCGTTGATTCCATCCCCGCGATCTTCGCCGTTACCCGAGATCCATTCATCGTCCTGACCTCGAACGTGTTTGCGATCCTCGGGCTCCGCGCTCTCTATTTCCTTCTTGCAGGCTCTATCGAGAAGCTGCACCTTTTGAAATATGGGCTTGCGGTGGTGCTCGGGTTCGTGGGGGCGAAGATGTTGCTCGAAGCCATCCACTTCGAGATCCCGATCTGGGTATCTCTGACCGTGATCCTGGTCGTGTTGACGGCCACGACAGTGCTCTCGTTCAAGTTCCCTCCCAAGGAGGGGAGCCCCCACGCGGAGGCCGGAGACTTCCCAGTTCCTCCGTGACAGCTAGCCGCGGTGGATGTCCCTCGCGCTCGCTTGAGCGATGGGTCTGATCACGATCTCGTCGATGTCAACGTGGGGCGGGCGCGTCACGGCCCATGCGATGCAATCTGCGATGTCCGCCCCGACGAGCGGTTGGATGCCCTCGTAGGGCGTCTTCGCCTTTTCGGTGTCTCCATCGAACCTGACGATCGAGAACTCTGTTTCGACGAGACCAGGAGCGATCTCGGTGACACGGACGCCGGTCCCCAATAACTCGACGCGGAGCGTTTTCGTAAGGACACGAACCGCGTGCTTCGAGGCCGTGTATCCACCACCACCTGGATAGACCTCGAACCCGGCTATCGAACCGAGGTTGACCACGTGCCCCTTCACTTCCTTAAGTCTGGGCATGAGCGCCTGGGTGACCCTGATGAGTCCCATGACGTTCGTCTCCCACATCGTCCTGACCCGCTCGAGATCGAGCGCCTCGACCGTCTCGACCCCGGAGGCGAGCCCTGCGTTGTTGACCAGGACGTCGCACCTGCCAACTTGAGCAGCGAACGCCTCGACCGAAGTTGCGCTGGTCACGTCGAGTTCGTGCGCCACGCCGCCGGTCCGCTCGGCCACGGCCTTGAGCCGCTCGACGCGTCGAGCACCCAGCACGACCGAATAGCCTTCCTCGGCCAGACGAACAGCCGTTGCCTCGCCGATCCCGGATGAGGCACCGGTGATGACTGCGGTCTTCTGGGTCATGGAACCTCCAATCATGGGAGCATCGCCTAATGGATAACCGAAAGAACGCCTCGATAATCGGCGCCGCCCTCGACCTTGGTCAATCTAGGCGAGGGGTGGACATGGGGCCGAGCGCGATCCGCTACTCCGGTCTTGAGCAACGCCTGACGAGTCTGGGGATCGATGTCCTCGATGAGGGCGACGTGATGGTCGAGATCCCCGAGATCGCCCACGTCCAGGACACCAGTGCTCGTTACCTCCCCACGATCCTTCTTGCTTGCTCTCAGATCGCAGAACGAGTGAAGAAGGAGATCGAGAACGAGCGGACACCCATCGTCCTCGGTGGGGATCATTCGATCGCGATGGGCACCCTTGCCGGGTTGCATTCCGCGTTCGGCACCGGTGGCGTGATGTGGGTCGACGCACACGCCGACATGAATCGCCCCGATACCTCACCTTCTGGCAACGTCCACGGCATGCCGTTGGCAGCTGCTCTCGGTACCTGCGGGTTCGATCTCCAGGGGATGCCCTCGGCACCGTGGGTCGATCCTGCCAGGGTCGCGCTCGTCGGCATCCGGGATCTTGACGAGCAGGAGAAGGCCCTCGTCAGGAGTTCGGGCGTGAGCGCGTTCACGATGACCGACATCGACAGGCGGGGCATAGCCGCCGTCGTGCGTGAAGCCATCGAGATCGTGGAAGGCGATGGCTTCTTCCATGTGTCGTTCGATGTCGATTCGTGCGATCCGGAGATCGCTCCCGGCGTCGGGACACCCGTCATGGGTGGACTGTCGTATCGCGAGGCGCACCTTGCCATGGAGTTGGTAGCCGAGCGCAACGTCATGACCTCGATCGAGGTCGTTGAGGTGAATCCGATCCTCGATGTTCGCAACATCACGGGTGCGCTCGCGGTGGAACTAGTGGCATCTGCCATGGGCGCAACTATCCTGTAGTCCTGAGAGGGGTCTACGGGGAGGGTCGAGTGGATTTCGACAAGGTCGTAAGCCGTCGTCGCATGGTCAGGGAGTTCGCGGCGGATGCGGTGCCCGCCGAGGTTCTGGAGCGAGTCTTGGACAAGGCGTTCCGGGGACCGTCGGCTGGGTTCGCTCAAGGTCTCGAATTGGTCGTGCTCGACGACCCCGAGGCCCTCGACAACTTCTGGAACCTCGTCGATCCGGAGAGCCGCAAGCACAAGGGCTTGGGAGGCGATCCTCCGGTGATCGTGATCCCTTACTCAGGAAAGCCGCACTATCTCCACCGGTACTCCCAACCCGACAAGCGCGGCTTCGGGATGGGGGTCGAGGAGGGGTGGCCGGTCCCGTACTGGGACCTCGATGCCGCGATGGGCGTGATGCTGATGCTTCTCGCCGCGACAGACGCGGGACTCGGCGGCTGGTACTTCGGCATCTTCCAGGGGGAAGAACGACTGGCCGAGTGGCTGGGTGTCCCGGAAGGCTTCCGTGCGATCGGGGCCGTTGCCCTCGGCTACCCCAGTGAGAGCGAGCGCTTGCGCGGTTCGGCCATCAGTCGCCGTCGCCGGCCCACGGACCACCTGATCCACCGAGGCGGCTGGTAGATCAGCTCGAGGCGGTGCCAGCGCGCTCCTGAGGTCGTCTGGATCCTGCCATAGCGAGCACGATCGAGCGAGCTACTCCGGGTTGAGCCGCAGGGGCTAACCCGGCCCCCCAGAGGGGTGCCAATGGCCCTACCGAGGATCCCCGGTCTTTAAGAAGCTCGACGGGACGGCGCGATCCCGCGCCCCTTAGAGAGGGGAGGACTGGAGATGCCCACCATCGAGAAAGCTGCGACTCAGATCGACATCTCGTGATCACGGTTCACTATCGATTCGGCGAGGTCTATCGTGGGCCAGCCCGGCTCACTTCGACGTCGGCAACTTTGCCCTCGACCAGTCCGCTTGGGCCTCGACGTCGACCTGGCGAAGGTTCACGTTCCAAGAGGCGAGGCCGCTCGCCGATCAGCTCGGCATCGGCTTCGTCGGGCCCGTTGACCTCGAGCCGTTCCGCATGGGTCTCGACGTCGAACTAGAGCACGGTATCCATGATCCGGACCCCGGTCTTTCAGAAGCTCGACGGGACGGCGCGATCCCGTGCCCCTTAGAGAGGGAGGACTGGAGATGCCCACCATCAAGAAAGGTGTGACTCAGATGACAGCTCGCGAGAGGTTCACGATCGAAGAGGCGAAGGCGATCGCCGATCAGCTCGGCATCGACTTCGTCGGCGGCCCCTTCGACCTCGAGCAGTTCCGCATGGGTCTCGACGTCGAACTAGAGCACGGTACCCATGATCCGGACACCGACGTTTCAGGCGACGACCCGATCATCACCGGCAAGATCGCGCTCGCCCATCTCCGCGAGCTACCGGACTATTACACCCGCCTCGCTGTGATGGAGGGCGAGGACGACTAGTGAGGTCGTCCGCGGCCTTTAGTGGCCTCCGGTCGGGGTAGACGGTACTCCTCGTCGTGCAGGACGCGACCTTCCATCCCGCCGGCGACGGTGATGACCTCTCCGGTCACGTGACCGGAGATCACATCCGAGGAGAGAGCAACGATGACGTTGGCGATGTCGGATGACTTCCCGACCTTGCGCATCGGCATGGTGCGGGTGATCTTCTCGACGAACCCGGGCACCTCGAGGGCGTCGCGGGCCATCTCGGTCGCGGTCCACCCGGGGCACACGACGTTCACCCGCCCCTCGGGCGCGATGCGGGTGATCTCGTTCTTGAGGCTCTTGGCCAGTCCGACGATGAATGCGGACTTGGCGGTGGCGTAGTCCGAGTGCCCGGCCTCGCCGATCATGCCCGCCGTCGAACCGACGAGCACGATCGATGCCGGTGCCTGTCGTCTCTACGTGCCGCAGGAATGCACGGCACGAAAGGAACACGCTGTGGAGATTGGCAGCGATCGTGCCCTGCCAACGTTCGTAGTCCATCTCCCATAGCGGGACGTCATCGGTCGGCCATGACCCCGCGTTGGCGACGAGTACGTCCAGGCGGCCCAACGAGGCGACCGCTGCCGGGATCAGTGCGTCGGCCTGGGCTTCGATGGTGAGGTCGGCCTGGAGGGCGACCCCGGAGATCTCCGTGGCAACGGCCTCGGCGCGTTCCTTGCTCGAACGGTAATGGACCGCGACCTTCGCCCCCTCCGCTCCGAAGGCCCGGGCGACCGCTGAGCCGATCCCACCGCCTGCGCCGGTGACGAGAACGCCTTTGCCATCGAGTCCGGTATCCATGATCAGGCAGGCTAACCTCACGCGATGAAGGACATCGGCATAGTTGGGCTGCCCTACTCGGGGAAATCGACCCTGTTCACCGCGCTCACCCGGACGGGTTCCGTGGGGGGGCGCTCGAACCAGGCGGTCGTCGACGTTCCAGACGAGCGTCTGGGCATCCTCACCGAGATCGAGAACTCCAAGAAAACGGTTGCGGCGAAGGTGCGATTCGTGGACGTCCCCGGGGGTCTGACGGCGCAAGGCATCGCCGAGTTCCGCCAGACCGATGCCCTGTGCATCGTGCTGCGTGCGTTCGGGTCCGATGCGAACCCCTCCAGTGAACTAGGCGGCGTCGAGGCCGAGCTCATCCTTGCGGATCTCGCCAACATCGAAAGCGGACTCGAAAAGGCACGGAAGCGCGCCAGGAGCCAGTCCGAGGCGAAGGCCGAGGTCGAGGTCCTCGAGAAGAGCCACGCATTGCTCGAATCCGAGAAGCCGTTAAGGGACGCGGACTTCGATGACGACCACAGGAAGCTGTTGCGCGGCTACGGGCCACTGACACTCAAGCCGTGGATCGTCGTTGCGAACGTCGAGGAAGGCGGCGCCGTTCCCGACGGCGTGGATGGCATCGCGATCAGCGCGGCTCTCGAGGCCGAGGTCGCCGGCATGGAACCAGATGATGCGAGGGAACTCCTGGAGGGATTCGGGATCGAGGAACCGGGCATCGATCGCGTGGTTGCCCAGTGTTACCGAGCACTCGACCTGATCACCTTCCTCACTACTGGCGAGGACGAGACGCGCGCGTGGGAGGTTCGCAGAGGAGCCAAGGCGCCCGAAGCGGCCGGGGTCATCCACACCGATCTCGAGCGAGGCTTCATCCGTGCAGAAGTGTGCGGCTACGACGACTACATATCTGCTGGTGGATGGGACAAGGCGAAGGCCGAGGGGAAACTACGGGTGGAAGGTAAGGACTACGTCGTGCAAGAGGGAGACATCCTCAACATCCGTTTCGCCGTCTAGATCAGGCGACTGTCTCCCGATCGCCTCGGGTCGTGCGCGGCAGCGACCACTCCGTCATAGGTGACCGAAGCGGCCTGGACCCCTCCAAAGAACATGTGCGGCGCGTCGTAGGGCCGAGGTGTGTAACCGATCTCGTCGCCGGGCAATCCCGGTTCGTAGCAGAGGATCTGACCTTCCTCACGGGGGTCGAGGTGAGCGCGGGGGTGAGCGACCGCGTCCGCGAGTGGAAGCCCATCGAACGCCAACGCGAGGAACGTCTGTGCAACTGCGCTGACGATCCGATCTGCACCGGGGGTCCCGAGCGCAACGACCGTGTCGTTCCCCGTCGCGATCGTCGGTGCCATGTTCGAGTGCGTACGTGACCCTGGCGGGAGGGAGTGGACCCCAAGAGGGTTCAACTCCTCCTCTCCGAGAGTGTTGTTCATAAGGATCCCGTCGATGACGAGGCCCGCGCCGTATCCGTTGGACTCGGTGAGCGAGCAGGCATAGCCATCGGCATCCGCGGACGACGAGTGGGTCGTAGAGGGCGAGCGCATGTTCTTGCGCAATGTCGTCATCGCCTCTTCTAGCGCACCTGCGATGTCTCCCGGATCGTCGTATCTGTCGTGGCGGTATCCGGTAGCGGCGCGCTGTGCTTCAACGATCGCTCTTAAGCGCTCGACGGGATCGGATAGGTCGGTGCCGTCGAGCAACGCCAGCATGTGAGTCAGGACCGCCCCGCCGACCGCAGGAGGTGGATTGGATTCAACTTTCCACCCGAAGGCTTCGGTCGTGATCGGTTGGCGGATGTCCGAAGTGTAGGAAGACAGGTCCTCGATCGTCAGGAACCCCCCGCCAGCGGTGATCTCTTCGACGATGCTCGTCCCGAGGGCTCCGGAGTAGAAGACCTCCGGACCTTCCTCCGCGATCGCCTCGAGGCTCTCGGCAAGCGCACCCTGGATCAGGGGCTCGTCTTCCTCGAGGAGATTGCCGTCGGCGGAGGTGAAAACGTCGATGGATGACTCGTGAACGGACCAGATCTCGTTCCACGTCACCGACAGGTAGAAGGCAGACGTCTTCGGGAACGGGAACCCGTTGCGTGCGGCGTCGATTGCGGGTTGGAACAGTGCTGCCCACTCGATCGCCCCGTGCCTCTCCCACGCGGTGCGTATCGCAGCGAGGATGCCGGGTACCGCGATCGAACCGGCCCCGATCCCCGTGTACATCCCGTCGGAATAGTTCGGGATGAAGGTTCGGGTGAGTCCCTGTCCGGGCTCGGCGGGCTGGGTCAGCGGCATAGCGTTATTGCCGTCGATGACCTCTACGACTCCGCCAGGGGACCTGACCGTTACGAAGCCGGAACCGGCGAGGGAGGCGAAGAACGGCTCGACCACCCACGCCATGACGCCGGTCGCCAGACAAGCATCGACCGCGTTTCCCCCGTCTCGTGCGATACGTTCGGCCGCGTCTGCACCCAAGCGATTGCCTGCTGCGATGGCGAGCCTAGGGGGAGACATGATGCTCAGACCTTACCTAGACAGGGGGAACACGTGACCCGCTTCGAAACCGTCGGCCGCCAGGTGACCTCTGCTTCGCCCGATCAAGTGATGCGAACGTTGCGCGATGCGACCACCTGGTCACGCTGGCAGCCGGAGATCCAGCACGCCGAGGGCTCAGAGAGTCTGGCCCCCGGGGACGCCGTCGTCGGGAAGGCGAGCATGCTTGGGTTCGCCGTTCACGGCCGCTCCACGATCGTAGAAGTGGGGGAGTTGAGCCTCGAGGAGGACGTCATCGTCGGGGTGAGGATGCGGATCAGGTTCGAGATATCGGACGGCGGAGGAACGACCGTGACCCACAGGTTGTCCTCGGACATGCCCGGCGGCGCGATGGGTCGAGTGCTGACGTTCTTCCTGAAGCGACGACTGGTGAAGATGCAACGGACGGCCTTGAAGCAGTTGGCTCAGGTGGCCGAGTCTGTTCCTTGAGCCATCTCCGCCATCACGTTCATGAGATCGCGCAGCGAGAGGATCCCGACCGGATCGTTCATCTCCATCACCAGGAGGTGACGGAACCCTCCCTTGGCCATGGCGTCCACGGCTTGGAGAACGTCCCACCCCGGTGAGCCGCTGACGACGTCCTTCGTCATGACCTCGGCAACGGTGACGCTGTCGACGTCTCCGCCCCCCGCGATCGAGTGGAGGATGTCGCGCTCGGTCACGATCCCGGCGACCTTCTCGTTCTCGATGACGACGGCACAGCCAACCCCACGTTCCGACATGACCTTGGCAGACGCCCGGAGGGCGTCATCGGGGTTACAGGTGACCAGGTGCCGGATGGCGACGTCTCTTAGCAGTTTCATGAGCCTCGATATTCCTCGACATGTCCGTTTAGCGCAAGGCGAGCCGTTTCGGCTAGCGTCAACCGCATGATCATCGGAGCGCACGTCCCGGATGAAGACCCCCTAGCAGAGGCAGCCTCGGTGGGGGCCGAGTGCATCCAACTGTTCGTGGGCCCACCCCAATCGTGGAAGAAGCCGCCCCCGCGCGAGGACGCCTCGGCACTGAAGGCCTCGAAACTGCCGGTGTACGTCCACGCTCCCTATCTGATCAACGTTGCCAGCCCGAACAACCGGGTCCGCATCCCGTCGCGCAAGATCCTCACTCAGACCCTCGAAGCTGCAGAGGCGATCGGGGCCGCCGGATTGATCGTGCATGCAGGACACGCGGAAGACGGGATCGAGAATGGATTCGTCAGGTGGCGCAAGGCGCTCGAAGAGGTCGCCGGCGCACAGGTCCCGATCCTGATCGAGAACACGGCTGGTGGAGACAACGCGATGGGGAGGTACGTCGATGTCCTCGCCAAGCTCTGGGACGAGATCGGGGACCTGGAACCAGGATTCTGTTTCGACACCTGCCACGCTCATGCTGCAGGCGAGGACCTTTCCGATGTGGTTCCCCGCGTCATCGCCGCGGTCGGGAAGATCGACCTGGTCCATTGCAACGATTCGCGCGACAAGGCGGGCTCTGGCGCCGACCGCCATTCGAACTTCGCCACAGGCAACCTCGATGAGGACGTCCTGGTTGCGATGGTGAAAGCGGCCACGGCGCCCGCAGTGATCTGCGAGACGCCGTGGCCGGGTATCTCAGACGATATGGAGGTTCTTCGTCAGCGCTTGTGAGTCTTGACCGTCCTCGGTTTCGACTTTCCGTCCCGATAGAGGTCGTTCTGTTGCGCCCAGGTAGCCCTGAACGTCGCCTTCTTGAACCGTGCTTTCTTCTTGAACTTCGCCTTGCAGTTGTCGTTCAGTGTCTTCGTTGCGATGGTCTTGTAGCCGCCGCCCTTCTTGCGCTTGGTCAGAGCGATCTCGGTGCCGGCCAGAGCGTCCTTGCCCTCGACTGTGTTGCATGCGGCGAGTCGCACCTTGAGGGCGATGCGCTGTCCGCGCTTCGGTGTGCGGTCAGAGATGTGGAGTTTGACCCTCGGTGGCTTGAGATCCTGCGCTGCTCCCTTGATCGGAGCACACGACGCGGTGCCCGCCACGATGTCGGTGGTGGTCGGCTCGAGGTGTGCTGCGGGTGCCTGCAGCCCGCTGTTGCCAGCAGACAGCGGAGGCATGCCCTCGGTGAGCCGACCGGTTCCCGGTTCGACGACGGTGAGCTCGGTGATCGTCACATCGTCGACGGCCACGCCCTCGTAAGGCGGGAACGAAACGTTCGTGTCGGACACCAAACGGAACCTGATCTTCACGTTGCCGGCCGGAACCTCGAACGACGGGGCGAACTGCTCGAACTCGCCGTTCGTGTTCCCGAGGTACGAGGCAGCGATCGTCCACGACGTGCCACCGTTGGTGGAGTACTCGACGTTGACGGGATCGAAGCCTTCCTCCTGCGCGAGGAGCGCCCAGAAGTCGACCTCGATGAGTCCGCCAGACGTTGTGAACGACGGAGAGATCAGGCTTTCATCTTGGTTGTCACCGTATGGAGTCAGGTGGAACGCCATCGTCGAGTCATGCCCAGGCGCAGCACGCTCCCACGAGCCATTGAAGGGGCCAGGAGTGGCTGTGTCGCTCTGGGTGGTCCAGCCTTCGTCGCTGCTCTCCCAGGTAAAAGTGGGAGCCAGCTGGGTCTCGCTGACCTGCATCTCCTTCTCGAAGAAGTCGTAACCGGCTCCACTGTTGGTGTCGGTGGCAGATTTTCCGTTGCAGTTGGTCGAGCGCACGATGAACTCGTACTTCTTCGTCGGGTTCAGTCCCTTGACCTGGAGCATGTGATGGGTGGTCTTCACCGGCGATGAGACCTGCGCCCACTCCTCGGCGCCCACCTCGCGGAACATGACCGCGCTGTCGGACTCGGTGGTGGTCTTCCATGTGACAACCGAGCTGCCTGAGGCACCAGCGATGCCCTCAACGTCACCTTGCGCAGGCGCAACGGTGATGTTCGAGATGACGGGAGCTGGAGCGTTCTCGTCGCACGGGAAAGGATCGACCTGGAAGCCGTCGGCGTCCTGGGTGAAGAGGATCAGTTTCGGTCGGTTCTGCGGTCCCTGCGAGCGGCGGTTGAAACCGAACTCGTAGGACATCAGCGATTCGCCCTCTTCGGACAGCGTTATCGCCCGGAACGCGGCGTCGCGTTCCTCGCCCGTCAAGGTCGTCAGCGTGTCCTTCAGGGTAGACAGCGAGGAGCAATCGAACGAGAACGTGTAGGGCTGTCCCGCCCCGATCCTGTCGGCCATCATCGGCGCGAGGCGCGCCTCGGGGGCCGGTTCTCGGATCTCCTGGAAGGTGCTGTTCTGCCAGTCGGCTTCGACACTCCCGGGGAGAAGATCCACGATGTAGCGCGCGTCGTCCTTGTAGGTGTTGGTGATGTCGTGCCAACTCTTGAGCTGGATAGCGGCACCCGTGATCTTGCTCGGATCGAAGGTCTTCGGCAGACGGAACATGAATGCACCGAGGTCTTCGTTCCCCGCAGCGGGGACTCCCTTGCCCACATACATCTGGGTTCCGTTCTGGAAGCCGCCGTAGTCGTTCGTTTCGGCGAGTTGTGCGATGTCATCGGCATCCGCGCCGAACGACGACGGTGACGAGGTGAACTGAGTACCGGTCGCGCTCGCCTTCTTGTCTGTCTGATCGACGACGTCGATCTTCGGCGTGTACTTGGCCCCCGGAGTCAAACCGGTGAGCAACGCCTCGTGTTTGGTGGTGAGCATGGGCTTGTTGGCGTACTCCTCGCTCGTCTCGACGTTCCCGGCATCGAGGCCGTGGAAGCCGTCAGGACCGACGTTGTAGGAGTCGATGTACGTGACGGCGCCAGCGCCCGAGCCGACAGTCACGGTGCCGGTCGTTGGCTCGCTGGTGTTCCAGCGCACCCACGCGGTGTCTCCCGTGACCTGCTCGACCCTGATGTTGGAGATGCTCGGACCGCCCGCTTGGTCCGGCTGTAGGCCGGATCCACGTGTTGGCGCTCCCTCTCCGGTCAGCGCTCCGCTGGCGGCTAGGGCGAAGCCCTGAGGTCCGTCGAATAGCGCCGCAGCGATGACCTCGACCGTGTACTCACCCGCTTCGGGAGCGACGATCCGAACCCGCTCGGTCGTGTTCTTGTTGTCGAACACCGGGCCAGGGATCGATTCGCCGACGTCGGCGGTTGGGTCGGCCTCGGTGTTGAAGTTGTTCCCCGCGTAAGGCGTCCCATCGGGTCCGGTGACGAGGAGGTTCAGGTCGTTCACCGTTGCCGGGGTCCCGGCATCGAGGCCGGTCGGCGCGTCGGTGTAAGACATAGTGACGTCGAGAGGCTGACCAGCCTCAACATTCAGTGTGTAGCTGCGGGTCTCAAGTGCGCCGGGGAACGGGAACGCTTCTTCGTCTGCCCGGTAGACGTCGTAGTACCAGTTGTTCAGGTCGTCTCCCGCGAAGAACAGCGAGTTGTCCATGTTGACGAGGCCGAAGCCCTGTCCGGCGCTCGGCCACTGTCCGTCCATCTCGCGCGACTCGCCTTCGGTGCCCGTGTAGTAACCGCGCATCCGCTCGGCTCCGTTCACGAAGGCAGCCTTCACGAGAGCAGCCGATGGGTTGGTGCGGCGTGCATTGTTCGGCGAACCAACACCGAAGCCCTTGCCGTCGGCAGGACCCCAACCGTTCCAGAAGTACTCACGGACGAGGGTCGCCAGACCGGTGAGGACAGGTGCGGACATAGAGGTGCCTTGCAGAGTGTGAGCCTCGTCCTCACCACCGCCCTTGGCGGAAAGAACGATCTGGCCAGGGGTCGCTACCGTCGGGCCGAAACGACCGTCCCCGGTCGGGCCGTGCGATGAGAAGACCGCCAGCGAGTCGATCGATGCCATCGGCTGGCGACCGTTCGCAGATGCGGCTGAAGTGAGGATGTTCTTCGCAACCCCAGGCGCGGTGATCGTGGCGGTTCCCGGTCCGCCGTTGCTGGCCGAGATGATGATGTTCATGTCTTCGTGATCCCACACGAACTGGTCGGCGCGGAGAGCGTCGCCGAGGTCGGCGACCGGGATGCCCAGACCGTAAGAGTTGTTGTGCGTGCGAGCGTCCTGCAAGGGGTTGTAGATGGATAGCTGCGCAGCGTCGTAGTCATCGGGGACGCTCGCAGGGTTGCTCGGCCGGTAAGCCTGGCGGAACAGGTCGTACGAGTCTGCTGGTAGCCCGGCGAGGGTGCCGTCCGGCGAGGCGATGCTCTGGAACACGAGCTTCGACGCCGGGCGCCATACCGTCTTCCTTCTGCCACAGGCCGTCGCCGCCGAGGTCACCGTTGACCGAACCCGAGACGTGGGTCCCGTGGGCTCCCGCGTCTGGTGGAACCGCTCCGGCTCCACCGAGGTCGAAGTACGCAACCATCTTGCGGTGGTTGGTGCCGTTGGCCGTGACGCCGTTCATCTGGTCGACCGCGGTACCCGGGGTCGTCTGGGTGAACGAGGCGAGCTTGCAGTTCGTGCTTCCGGACTGGCAGTCACTGAAGTAGGACTGGGCCTTCCCGTTCGGGTCGGGGACGTAGTTGATGCCGGTATCCGCCACTGCGGCCGTCTGGCCAGCACCGGTGAGGCGTGATGGAGCGGTCGCCGCATAGACGTCACGGACGCCGGTGTCGGTGACCCAGCGAGCGTTGGCGTTGAGCGCGATCGCGTCGCCCTGGATCCCGATCCACTCGACCCCGGTGATACGCGGCGATCGCTGGGATCTGCGTGGCGGTCCCTTTGACGAGGAACACACGATCGCTGCTGTCGGGCAGCACCGTCACTCCCTCGATGCCCGCGATCGCACTCTTGATCGCGCCAGGGTTGGGCTGGGTCTTGTAGACGTACACCTTGTAGGTCTGGGTTCCGCTCAGATCGAGAAGCCCGGGGATCTTTCCCGATGCGGCCGGGAACTTCCACCCCGGCTGGAACGATCCGGTCCACCGAACGGCGGACGACGTCGCGATGGTCGTTATCTGTGCCGGCTTCGCTCGAACGAGGTAGGTGCTGTCGGGGATGTAGCTGTCGACCGTTCCGCCTGCTTCGCTGATCGCGCTGTAGGCCTGCGATGCCTTTCCGGTTTCTGTCTGAACCAGCCAGTAGGAGGGCGCCTCGGCGTCTAGTTCCCCGGCGGTCAGCGCGGGGATCCTCGAAGGAGCGAGGCTCTTCAGCGGATCGAATGCCCCGGCGGCGAGCCTGATGAGGTTGTCGCCCTTAGCCGTGAATCCGGCCGGAACGGGGGCCGCATTCGGCGCTGAGACATCCCTCTCGGTCGCATTCTTCGGAGATTCCGCCTTAGAACTTCTGCTACCGAAGGCGATCGGAGCTGCGATGAGCTGGACGACAAGCGCGAGTGCAGCAAGGACTATCCACTGACGGAATCTGGCAAGAGCCATTAAGCAACCTCTCTAAGCGACGACTGACTATCGACGTATCTCTGGCTGAAGAGGTTAGGCACCAGTTCCCAGGCTCCTGCCGAAGCAAACCAACCATCCCGCCCCATCTTTGCCTCGAAACGTCCCCACAAGGGGCGTCCGCAGGCAAACTTCGTCTGCCCACTGGCCCATACGGCCACTAGCCAAACGAACCTCGCTAGAGAGGGGGTCGGGGACGGGGTGGTCAGTGAGTGCGGCCTACGCCCGTCTAGGTTCAATCGGCGAGGAGTTCTTCTTTCAGTTTGGCGACGTGGCCCTTGGCGCGGACGTTGTACATCGCCTTGGTGAGCTTCCCGTCCTCACCGATCACGAAGGTCGAGCGGATGATGCCGTCGAAGATGTTCCCGTAGAGGTTGCGCTTGCCCCACGCCCCATAAGCCGATGCGACCGCGTGGTCCTCGTCGATCAAGAGCGGGAAGTTCAGGGAGTACTTCTCGGAGAAGTCCTTGTGGCTGTCCGCACCTTGGGGCGAGACCCCGAGCACCTGGTAACCGGCCTCGATCAGTTCGTGCTGGCTGTCTCGGAAGTCGCACGCTTCCTTGGTGCACCCTGGTGTGTCATCGGTCGGATAGAAGTAGAGGATCACCTTCTGGCCCCCGAGTTCCGCGAGATCCCAGGTCTTGCCTGTCCCGTCCTCCAGCCTGAAGCCGGGGGCAGTATCGCCTCGGTTCAACTTCTTCATGGTTCTCCCTCGGTCGTCATCATCGCTTCGAGTATCCGTTCTTGCACCCAACCGACCCAGTGCATGACCGCAAGGCTCACGCCTTCGGGAGACTCAGGATCGGGCTCCTCCTCCAACATCTCTTCGGTCACCTCAAGCCTGGTACCGAGGGCGAGCCGGGTGTCGGTGAGGAAGGTCAACCACTGGTCGCGCAGTTCCCCTCGCAGGATGACCGCCGTCATCCCCGCGCCATCACCGAGCGCGCCTTCGACCTCGCGGAGAGCTGCCAGCTTGTAGTTGCGTAACTCTCCGCCGAGCAGTTCCTCGTAGTTGGACTGGTCGTCCTCGTCCTCGTAGGCCCGTGGGAACAAGCGGGCCGTAACAGGATCGGCACGAGGGAGATCGGCCTCGAGCAGTAAGCGCATCTCTCCACACAGGCGTCTGAGGAGTGAAGCCTCGTAATCCTGGAGCGAAACGACGATCGTGCCGTCGCTCTCGACGTTGATCCCTGGCATCAGTCGGACTTCGTCATGGTCGCCCACAGGCCATACGCATGGAGCCGGTAACAGTCGAGTTCGGATTTCTCGCGGCTCCCGCTCGAAACGACGGACTTCCCCTCGTTGTGAACCTGAAGCATCAAGCGAGTCGCCTTCTCTTTCGAATACCCGAACAGTTTCTGGAGGACGAAGGTGACATACGTCATCAGATTTATCGGGTCGTTCCACACGATGACGAGCCAGGGACGATCCGGCTCGGTGACCTCGTCTCCGAAAGTGTCTTCGGTACGTTCCGGGGCGATCGTGGGCTGCATCTCTCCATGTTCCCACTTGACCGCGCGTTCGGAGGAATGGCCCCTGACTTGACTACCGGTTCCGGTAACAGGCTCATAACTTGACCGCTCGTTCGGGGACATCGATGTTTTCTTAGCGGATGTCACTGGATCGCGTAACGCGACGAGCGCTGACGAGTCTGGACAGGTAGCAATCGTCTGGGGGAGTGATTCAAGTCGCGCTTATGGATTCTGGAACCACCGGTGACATCGTCGTTCGTCAGAGATACCAGAACCCGATGACGGCATCCGATCTGGTGTTGGCCGAGAGCGCCACCACTGACATCGATGCTTTCGCCGAGCTTTACAGGAGATACCAGTGCAACATCTTCGGTTTCGTGCGTTCTCAGGTGGAGGACGACGCAACGGCCGAGGACATCACCGCGCAGGTCTTCTTCAAGGCTCTGGCTTCAGCCTCCACCTATCGAGCGACCGGAGCGTATCGATCGTGGCTGTTCCGGATCGCGCACAACGCGATCGTCAGCTACCGGTCGAAGAAGGCCCGCAGCGTCACGGTCGACCACGTGCCGGATGAGGAGGACCCCGCTCCGTCTCCCATGTCGCAGGCGATCACGCAGGAGGCCAGAGGTGTCGTGTGGGACACGGTTGCACTCCTGCCCGGATCACAGCGGGAACTCGTTTCGCTGCGATACCTCGAAGACATGTCGATCGACGAGATAGCCGACATCACCGGACGCACCAACGGCTCGATCCGGATCCAACTGCATCGCGCCCGCATGAGCCTCAAGAGCGCACTCGAAGGAAAGGATCTCTTGTGACAAAGGTCGTTGGGTTGTTCCCTGGCCAAGGGGTGGCTGCCAAGGACGTGATCGCTGCGTTACCGGAGAAGCATGACCTGCTCAAGACCGCCAATGAGATCGTCGGCCACGACATCAGACGCAAGGTAGAGGTCGCTGCTCGAAGGGGCAACGTTGCCCTACCGACCAGCGTTGCGCAGACGGCGATCTTCACCGCAGGGATCATCGCCTGGTCGGAGCAGGCTCCGTCCGTTGATTACCTCGCGGGGCACAGCCTCGGCGAGTACACCGCATTAGTTGCGGGGGGAGCGATGACCTTCGCGACCGGCGTCGAGGTAGTCGAGGCCAGGGGCAAGGCGATGCAGATCGCGGCCCGGGGCGCGGGTGGTGGGATGGCCGCGCTGATGGGTTTCTCGCTCGCCGAAGCAGAGAACGTCGCTCACCAGGCGGGTGCGGTCGTCGCTAACGACAACGCCCCGAACCAGGTGGTGATCTCTGGTTCGGAAGACTCCCTGACCGAGGCCGCAGCGCTCGCCCGAGTACGTGGTGGTCGAGCGATCCTGTTGCAGGTTGCGGGCTCGTTCCACACCTCCTCGATGGAGCCCGCTGCGTTCGCTCTTCAGAGCGCCCTCGACCATGCGGACATCCGGATGCCCGAGACGCCCGTCATCTCGAATACCAGTGCTCGTCCCTACCGCTCGCCAGGTGAGATCCGGAAGCTCCTCACAGAGCAGCTCACAGGTCGGGTTCGGTTCCGGGAGTCGGTGATCTGGCTCGCGGGAGAAGGGGTTACCGGATGCATAGACCTCGGTCCAGGTCATGTCGTAGCGGGCTTGTTCTCGAAGACCATCGAACGTAGGGAGGCAGCGCGTGCAGGATCTCGATGAAGTGATCGGCACCGGTGAAACCGTGGCGATCGCGGAGAAGGTCGTCGTGTCGCCGTCGCCGGGCAAGTTCCGACCGCTGCCACCAGAGGTGTTCACGAGTGAAGGCGAATGGGTCGAAGCGGGCGGAGTTCTGGCCGAGGTCGATCTGAACGGAACGATCATCCCAGTGTGCTCGCCACATCGCGGATGGGTCATGGGGATGCTTGCCGTCCCCGGCCAGCCAGTACGTTCAGGCGAGGCGTTGTTCTGGATCTGGGGCGGCTGATGGGGTCGTTCATCTCGGGGTGGGGGACCTGCTTGCCCGAGGGCACGTTGGACAACGAAACCCTCGCCTTCCAGGTCGGGGTCACCCCCGAGTGGATCGTCGAGCGCACGGGCATCCACCAGCGTCACATCGCCTCCGAAAAGGAGACGGTTTCGTCGCTTGGGGCCAAAGCCGCTTCAGGTGCTCTCGAAGTTTCCCGCCTTGAGGCAGACCAGATCGACGTCGTGATCGTTGCTACCTTCACGGCCGACTACACGCTTCCGGCTGCCGCTCCGCTGGTCGCGTCTGCATTAGGGGCCGGGCGGGCCGCAGCCTTCGATCTGAATGCCGGTTGTGCTGGGTTCCTGTACGCGCTGACCCAGGCCGACGCGCTCGTCTCCGCGGGCCATGCACGTCGAGTCCTTGTCGTCGGGAGCGACATCGTGTCGCGCTATGTCGATTACACCGATGCGCGTAGTTGTGTGCTGTTCGGTGATGGTGCCGGCGCCGTGGTGGTCGAGCACACCGATGCTCCATCGAGGCTTGGCCCCTTCACTCTGGGGGCCGATGGGTCGGACCCAGAACTCTTGTGGATACCGCCGGGCGGTCTCATCAACATGAAAGGGCGAGAGGTCTACCGCCGAGCTGTCGAGGAGATGTCCGCCTCGGTGAGACAGATGCTCGCGAGTTCGGATCTAACGATCACCGATGTGGATCTCCTGGTCGCGCACCAGGCGAACGCTCGCATCCTGTCGGCGGTCGGCGAGCGGCTGGGGATCGAGTCCGAGCGGGTGGTGACCAACATCGCCACGGTCGGCAACACCTCGGCGGCTTCGATACCGCTAGCCCTCGCCGAGGCCCAGGGAGCGGGACGGGTCTCCGATGGCGACGTCATCATGATGGCCGCATTCGGTGCGGGGTTCGCGTGGGGGGCCGGAGTCGTTCGGTGGGGAGTCCCGGTATCAAGCTCAACCGAAGTCGAAGTCGAGGTTGATGCCAGTGTCTGAGGTCGCTCTCGTCACCGGAGGGTCGCGGGGGATCGGTCGCGCCATCTGTGTTGCCCTGGCCGCCGAGGGGATGTCCGTCGCCATCAACTACCGCACGAACGCGGATGAAGCCAAAGAGACGCTGAGGCTCGTCGAGTCCGCGGGCGGGGACGGTATCTGTGTTGCTGGAGATGTCTCGAAGTCGAGTGATGTCGACGCGATGTTTTCTGAGGTTGAAGCAGCCCTCGGTCCGGTTTCAGTTCTGGTCAACAACGCAGGGATCCGGCGCGACGGCCTAGCGATGTCGATGAAGGACGAGGCGTGGGACGAAGTGATCGCGACCAACCTTTCCGGGACGTTCGCTTGCTGTCGCCGAGCGCTGCGCTCGATGGTGAAGAACCGTCACGGCCGCATCGTCAACGTGTCATCGGTCGCAGGAGTCGCTGGAAGCCCGGGACAGATCAACTACTCAGCCGCCAAGGCTGGTGTGATCGGTCTCACCAAGACGCTTGCCCGCGAGGTCGGCGGGCGAGGCATCACTGTCAACGCCGTAGCCCCAGGCGTGGTCGAGACCGAACTCACGACCTCGCTCCCCCAGGCTCGCTACGAGCAACTGGTTGGCAGCGTTCCGGCAGGTCGAGCCGGAACCACCGACGAGATCGCACATCTCGTCGCTCATCTTTGCAACAGGGAGTCGTCGTATACGACCGGGGCCGTCTTCGTTATCGACGGGGGCCTGACCGCATAGCAGTAGGTAAGTCGGAAGAGAGAGAAGGAGAGCAACATGGATGACAAGAAGCAGGAGATCTTCGACGTGATCAAGGAGCACCTGACGGGACGGGGGATCGATGCTGCCGCGGTGACACCCACGGCCGACCTGTCGAACGACGTCGGGCTCGACAGCCTCGATGTGACCGAGCTGACGCTCGGCCTCGAGGAGAGGTTCAACATCGAGATCCCCGACGAGGATCTCGAGCAGCTCAGCACCGTGCAGAGCGCTGTCGACCTCGTAGCCCAGAAGGTGGCTGTGGGAGCGTGAGCGACCGGGCACAGGGGAGCGTGAGCGATGTGAGCGAGGTAGTTATCACGGGGATCGGTGTCGTCACGCCGATCGGGATCGGCAAGGACGCGTTCTGGAGGGGCCTGATGGACGGGACGTCGGGGGCCGGCCCCCTGACTCTTTTCGATGCCTCGGCGCTTCCGGTTCAGATCGCATCCCAGGTGAACGACTTCGATGCGACCTCGTTCATGGACGCACGCGAAGTGCCGCGGAACGACCGGTTCACTCACATGGGGGTCGCAGCAGCAGCACTGGCTATCGAGGATGCGGATCTGGATGACGTCAACTTGGGAGCATCCGCAGGTGTCATCGTCGGTTCTGGCATCGGAGGTCTGTCGACCATCGAGTCCGAACACGATTCGTTCACCGCTGGGGGACCGCGCAGGGTTAGTCCGTTCATGGTTCCCAAGCTCATGCCCAACGCCGCGGCGGCAGCGATCGCTATGCGCTACGGGTATCACGGCCCGAACTTCGCACCGTCGTCCGCGTGTGCAACGGGTGCCCACTCGGTGGGCGAGGCGTTTCGCTACGTCCGTGAGGGCGTCTGTGACGTGATGATCGCCGGTGGCACCGAAGCCGCGATCACCCCACTGGCGGTCGAGCGCGTTCGCCCGCATGGGGGCACTCTCCAAGCGGAACGACGACCCGACCCGTGCTAGCCGTCCGTTCGACAAGGACCGCGACGGCTTCCTGTTCGGTGAGGGAGCCGGGATCCTGGTTCTCGAATCTCGTCAGCACGCAGAGGATCGGGGTGCTCGCATCATCGCGACGGTCGCGGGTTATGGAGCGAGTGCCGATGCCTATCACGTGACCCAGCCGGATCCCGAGGGCAAAGGCGCGGTCATGGCTATGCGTGGCGCGCTGAAGGACGCCGGTCTCTCGGTGGATGACGTGCAGTATCTGAACGCACACGGAACCAGCACACCGTTCAATGACAGGGTCGAGACCCAGGCGATCCACAAGGCGTTCGGTGTCGAGGCCAAGAAGCTGGCGGTGTCGTCCACGAAGTCTCAGACCGGGCACCTGCTCGGCGCGGCTGGCGGGGTTGAGGCTGCCGTCTGTGCCTTGGCGATCGATAAGGGAGTCATCCCGGGCACGATGAACCTCCAGGAAGTAGACCCTGACTGCGATCTCGACTACGTGCCCGGAGCGCCCCGCGCGGAGCGCGTCGACGTGGCGATGTCCAACTCGTTCGGTTTCGGGGGCCAGAACGCGTGCTTAGTGATCAGAAGAACAACATGAGGGATCTCGAGGCCGGGATCTCGAGGGCAAGGTCGCGCTCGTCACGGGCGGTTCGCGCGGTATCGGCAAGGCCGTGTCCCTGAATCTGGCTGCACGCGGCTGCAATGTCGTGATCGCGTTCTTCCGGAACAGGGTCGCCGCCGAGGAGACCTTGTCGCTCCTCGAAGGTGAGGGCGTCAAAGCGATGGCGATCAAGGCCAACGTTGGCGACGAGGCAAAGTTGAACGAGATGTTCGATCAGATCGAGGAAACGTTCGGTCGCCTCGACATCTTCATCTCCAACGCAGCCACGGGGGTCATCAAACCGATCGGAGATCTGGACGAGAAGGCGTGGCGCTGGACGATGGATGCGAACGCCCGGTCGCTTTTCCTCGGAGCCAAGCGTGCGTCCGAGCTGATGCATGACGGAGGCACGATGGTAGCGATGTCCTCGGGCGGTGCGATGCGCGTGCTGCCCGGCTACTCGGTCGTCGGAACATCAAAGGCGGCGATCGAAGCGCTCGTCAGATACCTGGGCGTGGAACTGGCGCCGCGCATCCGCGTGAACGCCGTGTCTCCGGGTGTCGTCGATACCGATGCCTTGAAGCACTTCCCGATGCGGGACGAGATGATCTCAGGAGCCGAGGCGAGGACTCCCGGGGGCCGGTTGGTTACGCCCGAGGATGTTGCCGGGGTAGTCGACTTCCTTACGTCGGATGCGGCCTCGATGGTCACCGGCCAGACGATCGCCATCGATGGCGGGGCAGGTTTGCTCGCATGATCGGGATCGATGTGGTCGATGTCGAGAGGTTCCGCGCGGCGCTGGAGAGATCTCCGAACCTTCCCCGACGGCTCTTCACTGACGAAGAGCGCGCCTACTGCACGCGCGGGAGCGACCCGGTTCGACACATGGCGGGGACGCTCGCGGCGAAGGAAGCCGTCATCAAGGCACTGGCGCTCGGGAACCTCGCCGCGTGGGCCCGTCGTGTTGAGGTCCGTCGCGAGACCGGGTGGCCGACCAGTGGTAGCGGTTGGTGGGCCGCGACGAGAGCCGGTCAGCATCTCGATAACGCACGACGGTGGCTACGCGGCGGCAGTGGCGATGCTCGGTCACAACGTGAACCGGCCCCCGAAGGGGCCGGCAGGTTCGCATTGCCACAGAACGAGCAACTAGCGCGCTACATGAGTCGTTAGAGGGCGTCGAACCCAGCCTGGAAGATCCCCCCGACCATCTGTTGCGCCTCGGCCTCGGGCACGCCATCGGCCTCGAAGTTGGCCGACCATTCCATCGTCGATCCGGCCCCGTCGGCACGCACGCTTATCGTCGCTTGGTAATTAGCGAGGGGGAGCGGGCTCTCGTCGATCTTGTACGTGTAGCTCATGTCGTCCTTGGAGACGAGCGTCTCGTAGAGCTTCGCACCGTCGCCGAGCGTGCATTCCCGTCGTGCTCCTTCGTCGAGAGGTTGGGTCGCCTCGACCATCGGGTGCCACTCGTGGATCGCCTCAAAGTTCCCAACCTGCGCCCAGAGATCGTCCGCTGACTTCTCGACGAATGGGTCTTGATGACACTAGCCATCACTGCCTCCCAGCGACCAGATCAATGATCTAACTGAGTCGCGGGGGTAAGTGTCCCCTAGGGAGGACTCAGCTAGGCCGCTCACTCGACCCTACGAGGAGAGGCGCCAACTTCCTATCCGCATTGGTGACCACTTCCATCGACAAGAACATGAGCTTCAATGGTATTTGTCATGACATCTGGTAACGATGCTCAGGGTTCGTCGCGTACCCCGTGGCCCCCGAACTGGTGGCGAAGAGCGGCGAGGAGTTTGAGCGAGAAGCTGTCGTCATCGCGCGAGGCGAAGCGGGCGAAGAGGGCGCCAGCGATCACAGGCGCAGGAACCGCCAACTCGATAGCTTCTTCGACGGTCCAGCGTCCTTCGCCCGAGTCCTCTACCCACGGCGCCACCGAGGCCAGCCCCGGATCTTCTTCGAGCGCTATCGCGGCGAGATCGAGAAGCCACGAACGGATAACGCTTCCGTTTCGCCAAACTTCTGCGACCTGGTGGAGATCGATGTCGAATCGCGAGTGGTCCAGGATCTCGAAACCCTCCGCGTACGCTTGCATCAGTCCGTACTCGATCCCGTTGTGGACCATCTTCACGTAGTGACCGGAACCGGTCCGGCCCATGTGTCCGTAGCCACCCTCGGGGGCCAAGTCCTTGAAGATCGGCTCGAGCCGGGCGAAGACGTCGTCGTCGGCGCCGATCATCAGAGAGAAACCTGAATCTAGGCCCCAGATGCCGCCAGAGGTCCCTGCATCGACGAGCGAGATGTCCTGCTCCGCGAGGCGTTCGTAGCGGGCGAGCGTGTCGGTGTATCTGGAGTTGCCGCCATCGATGATGACGTCGCCCTTATCGAGCACCTCTGCGAGACCGGCGATCGTCTTCTCGGTGATCTCCCCTGCGGGGACCATGATCCACACCGCACGCGGGGCATCGAGTTTCGAGGCAAGGTCGGCGAGGGACTCGGCGCCAACTGCTGCATCCTCGACAAGGGACGCGACGGCCTCGGCGCTGACGTCGTATCCCACGACCTCGTGCCCGGCCTTGAGCAGCCTCCGGCTGAGACCGGCCCCCATCTTGCCCAGCCCGACCATCCCGATCCTCACCGCTACGCCCTCCGAGTCGTTAGGGTTGTGTCTTCGAACAAAAGTAGTCCCATTTCATAAGGAGAGGGCCATGAGGGAGACGTTCACCGCACCGGACATCTCGTGCGAGCACTGTAAGCACGCCGTCGAGGGCGCTCTCACACCCATCGATGGAGTCACCTCTGCGGTAGTGGATATCGAGAAGAAGTCGGTTGATGTCGAGTACGACCCTGCTGTTGCTCCGCGCGAGAAGCTCGTGGGTGCGATGGAGGAAGAGGGTTACCCGGTCTCGGCCTGAGAGACCTCAAGTACCTCGATAGCGTCACCCTTGCGGATCGTCCCCGACTGGATGATGCGTCCCCGGACGCCACCCTTCCGGATCATCGGCTTGAGGATCTCCTTACCGATGATGCCCTCGAGGTACTTGCAGGGAGGGTTGTCCTCCATCGGTTCAACGATCGCCTCGCCGATCCTCACGCGCTTCCCGATCAGTTCGAGGAGTGTGAGGCCCGAGGTCATGATGTTGCGGCGCATGTCGGTGGGGACGACCTCGAGGTCGGTCTCATCGTTCGTCTGGGTGATCGCTTCGGCCTCGAACAGAGTGATCTCTTCGGTTGGATCGCCATCGGCATCGTCGGTTCGGAAGTAGCGATCCCCCTCGAGCCCTCGGCCAGCGACCGCGCTAACTTCGGAGATCTCGCTGATCGGACCCTTCTCTTCGTGGCCGATGAATATGCCTTCAACCCGTGCGCTAGTCATGTGTCCATCTTGACACCCGGGCGGCGCGTCGTGAAGTCAGTTCGACGACAACGATCGCCCCTTAGTCTTCTGGCATGACCGAGCCCCAGCCGCCGCCCGACCCGTATACGGACGTGCCTCCCGAGGAGGGCCAGGTCCGGGTGCCCGTCCAGTGGCGTTTCTGGGACATCGTGCTCGCCCTGGTATTGGGGTTCGTAGGTGGCGCTGTCGTGCTCGGCATCGTCTTCGCTATAGCCCCTGACATCGAGGACCTAGGCAGCGCCCAATGGCTCCTCGTGGCCGGCGGCACGATCTACGCGAGTGAGTTGCTGATGGCGTGGCTCATCGTCCTGCGGCGCCGCGGCGCCACCTTCAGGGACATCGGGCTTACGGCTCCGACCATCGGCGCGGTCCTTCTGATGATCCCGGCCATCCTTGGGGTCTTCATCGTGGAGGGCACGGTGGCCCAACTGACCACCGATCTGTTCGGCCCTACCCCAACCGCGCAGGATCAGTTGCTGGGCGAAGGCGCGAACCTCGACAACTCCCAGCTCCCCTACGTCTTCCTTCTTACAGTCGTCCTCGCACCGATCGTCGAGGAGCTCATCTTCAGAGGGATCGTTTATGGCTACCTCCGCAGCCGTATGCGGGTCGCGTGGGCGGTTCCGTTGTCCGGGGTGATCTTCGCCGGCTTCCACTTCATCCCGTTGCTCATCCCCGCCCTGTTCGTCCTCGGCTGCGCCCTGGCCCTCGTCTACGAGCGGTACGACAGCATCGTTGTCCCGATGGCCCTGCACGCCCTCAACAACGGCATCGTCATCTGGGCCCTCTACGCCACCCTGTAAGGACCGCTTTGTGCCGTAATGCCGTACCCCCTAGTCTGATCGACCTACCCCTAAGCTAGTCAGTGCCTATTCCGGGCGACGATCGAAGTGGTTCCGACGAGCGTCTCTGGCGGTAGCCCCTCTGGACTAGGGCACAAACTACCCGGGGTTGGGGTTTACTGGGAGTCAACTTGGCCCTACATTTGTGATGACTAGGGCTAATGGGCACTTTCTTCGTCCCCGTTGGTCCGCAAGGGGTGGGCGAGGGGACGCTATCGTGAAACTCCGGCTCTATAGGGGCGCCGTTGCTCTCTCGCTCCTAGCATCGCTATCAAATGCTGCCTTTCCGACGGCTGCTCAAGCTACCCCCATCCCTGTCGCCGATGTCAGTGCTGGCAACCTCCACACCTGTGCTCTCAAGAGCAGCGGAACGGTCGCGTGCTGGGGGTTCAACACCAGCGGTCAGGCCAATGCTCCGGCCGGAACCTTTGCATATGTCGCGGCCGGTGGATCGCACAGCTGTGCGATCTCAACCACGGGGGCCGTTTCCTGCTGGGGATTGAATTCGAGTGGTCAGAGCACCCCTTCTGCGGGAGTGTTCAGTTCGATCGAACTCGGGACAACGCATTCCTGTGGAGTCAAGACCGACCAGACGGTCGCGTGCTGGGGCTCCAATACCGACAACCGCAGCACCCCTCCCGCAGCAACCTTCCTTTCGGTAAGTGCCGGAGGTGCCCACACCTGCGGCGTCAAGACCGACCAGACGGTCGCGTGCTGGGGTAACAACACCGACAACCGCAGCACCCCTCCGGCAGGCACCTTCCTTTCGGTAAGTGCCGGCGGGTTCCACACCTGCGGCGTCAAGACCGACCAGACGGTCGCATGCTGGGGCCGCAACACCAGCGGGCAGAGCAATGCCCCCGCTGGGACCTTCACCGCGATCTCGGCAGGCAACACCAACACGTGCGCTATCAAGACCGACCAGACACTTGCTTGTTGGGGTTCGAACACTTCCGGCGAGAGCACTCCACCGAGCGGGCAGTTCACCCGGGTCAGTGCTGGCGCTCTCCACGGCTGCGGCCTCAAGAGCAATGCCACCATCACCTGCTGGGGCTCAAACTCCCAGGGACAGAGTGACCAGGACGTCGATGGTGTTGCTGACGGGACCGACAACTGCCCGAGCGTCGCCAACCCGTCTCAAACAGACACCGACGGTGATGGTGCGGGCGATGCCTGTGACTCGACCCCCACCGGCGATACCGACTCCGACGGCATCGACAACGCCATCGACAACTGCCCGAGCGTCGCCAACCCGTCTCAAACAGACACCGACGGTGATGGTGCGGGAGATGCCTGTGACTCGACCCCCACCGGCGATACCGACTCCGACGGCATCGACAACGCCATCGACAACTGCCCGAGCGTCGCCAACCCGTCTCAAACAGACACCGACGGTGATGGTGCGGGCGACGCCTGCGATCCCTTCCCCAACGATCCCAACAACGATGTTGACGGCGATGGCGTCAGCGGCGAGATCGACAACTGCCCGAGCGTCGCCAACCCATCTCAGACCGACACCGATTCAGACGGCTTGGGCGATGCGTGCGATGCAACCCCCAACGGGGATAACGACTCCGACGGCATCGACAACGCCTCTGACAACTGCCCAGATGACCCCAACGCCGATCAGCTAGACACCGACGGTGACGGGCTGGGAAACGTCTGCGATCCGTTCCCAAATGGAGCTGCAGGTCCCGATGTCAGTGCTGGCAACCTCCACACCTGTGCTCTCAAGAGCAGCGGAACGGTCGCGTGCTGGGGGTTCAACACCAGCGGTCAGGCCAATGCTCCGGCCGGAACCTTTGCATATGTCGCGGCCGGTGGATCGCACAGCTGTGCGATCTCAACCACGGGGGCCGTTTCCTGCTGGGGATTGAATTCGAGTGGTCAGAGCACCCCTTCTGCGGGAGTGTTCAGTTCGATCGAACTCGGGACAACGCATTCCTGTGGAGTCAAGACCGACCAGACGGTCGCGTGCTGGGGCTCCAATACCGACAACCGCAGCACCCCTCCCGCAGCAACCTTCCTTTCGGTAAGTGCCGGAGGTGCCCACACCTGCGGCGTCAAGACCGACCAGACGGTCGCGTGCTGGGGTAACAACACCGACAACCGCAGCACCCCTCCGGCAGGCACCTTCCTTTCGGTAAGTGCCGGCGGGTTCCACACCTGCGGCGTCAAGACCGACCAGACGGTCGCATGCTGGGGCCGCAACACCAGCGGGCAGAGCAATGCCCCCGCTGGGACCTTCACCGCGATCTCGGCAGGCAACACCAACACGTGCGCTATCAAGACCGACCAGACACTTGCTTGTTGGGGTTCGAACACTTCCGGCGAGAGCACTCCACCGAGCGGGCAGTTCACCCGGGTCAGTGCTGGCGCTCTCCACGGCTGCGGCCTCAAGAGCAATGCCACCATCACCTGCTGGGGCTCAAACTCCCAGGGACAGAGTGACCAGGACGTCGATGGTGTTGCTGACGGGACCGACAACTGCCCGAGCGTCGCCAACCCGTCTCAAACAGACACCGACGGTGATGGTGCGGGCGACGCCTGCGATCCCTTCCCCAACGATCCCAACAACGATGTTGACGGCGATGGCGTCAGCGGCGAGATCGACAACTGCCCGAGCGTCGCCAACCCATCTCAGACCGACACCGATTCAGACGGCTTGGGCGATGCGTGCGATGCAACCCCCAACGGGGATAACGACTCCGACGGCATCGACAACGCCTCTGACAACTGCCCAGATGACCCCAACGCCGATCAGCTAGACACCGACGGTGACGGGCTGGGAAACGTCTGCGATCCGTTCCCAAATGGAGCTGCAGGTCCCGATGTCAGTGCTGGCAACCTCCACACCTGTGCTCTCAAGAGCAGCGGAACGGTCGCGTGCTGGGGGTTCAACACCAGCGGTCAGGCCAATGCTCCGGCCGGAACCTTTGCATATGTCGCGGCCGGTGGATCGCACAGCTGTGCGATCTCAACCACGGGGGCCGTTTCCTGCTGGGGATTGAATTCGAGTGGTCAGAGCACCCCTTCTGCGGGAGTGTTCAGTTCGATCGAACTCGGGACAACGCATTCCTGTGGAGTCAAGACCGACCAGACGGTCGCGTGCTGGGGCTCCAATACCGACAACCGCAGCACCCCTCCCGCAGCAACCTTCCTTTCGGTAAGTGCCGGAGGTGCCCACACCTGCGGCGTCAAGACCGACCAGACGGTCGCGTGCTGGGGTAACAACACCGACAACCGCAGCACCCCTCCGGCAGGCACCTTCCTTTCGGTAAGTGCCGGCGGGTTCCACACCTGCGGCGTCAAGACCGACCAGACGGTCGCATGCTGGGGCCGCAACACCAGCGGGCAGAGCAATGCCCCCGCTGGGACCTTCACCGCGATCTCGGCAGGCAACACCAACACGTGCGCTATCAAGACCGACCAGACACTTGCTTGTTGGGGTTCGAACACTTCCGGCGAGAGCACTCCACCGAGCGGGCAGTTCACCCGGGTCAGTGCTGGCGCTCTCCACGGCTGCGGCCTCAAGAGCAATGCCACCATCACCTGCTGGGGCTCAAACTCCCAGGGACAGAGTGACCAGGACGTCGATGGTGTTGCTGACGGGACCGACAACTGCCCGAGCGTCGCCAACCCGTCTCAAACAGACACCGACGGTGATGGTGCGGGCGACGCCTGCGATCCCTTCCCCAACGATCCCAACAACGATGTTGACGGCGATGGCGTCAGCGGCGAGATCGACAACTGCCCGAGCGTCGCCAACCCATCTCAGACCGACACCGATTCGGTACGGCCTCGGGGATGCGTGCGATGCAACCCCCAACGGGGATAACGACGGCGACGAGATCGACAACGCCTCTGACAACTGCCCAGATGACCCCAACGCCGATCAGCTAGACACCGACTCAGACGGCTCGGGCGATGCGTGCGATGACACCCCCAACGGGGACACAGACAACGACGGCATCGACAACGCAGCAGACAACTGCCCTGCAACCCACAACCCATCCCAGCTAGACACAGACGGTGACGGCCTCGGGGATGCGTGCGATGCAACCCCCAACGGGGATAACGACGGCGACGAGATCGACAACGCCTCTGACAACTGCCCAGATGACCCCAACGCCGATCAGCTAGACACCGACTCAGACGGCTCGGGCGATGCGTGCGATGACACCCCCAACGGGGACACAGACAACGACGGCATCGACAACGCAGCAGACAACTGCCCTGCAACCCACAACCCATCCCAGCTAGACACAGACGGTGACGGCCTCGGGGATGCGTGCGATGCAACCCCCAACGGGGATAACGACGGCGACGAGATCGACAACGCCTCTGACAACTGCCCAGATGACCCCAACGCCGATCAGCTAGACACCGACTCAGACGGCTCGGGCGATGCGTGCGATGACACCCCCAACGGGGACACAGACAACGACGGCATCGACAACGCAGCAGACAACTGCCCTGCAACCCACAACCCATCCCAGCTAGACACAGACGGTGACGGCCTCGGGGATGCGTGCGATGCAACCCCCAACGGGGATAACGACGGCGACGAGATCGACAACGCCTCTGACAACTGCCCAGATGACCCCAACGCCGATCAGCTAGACACCGACTCAGACGGCTCGGGCGATGCGTGCGATGACACCCCCAACGGGGACACAGACAACGACGGCATCGACAACGCAGCAGACAACTGCCCTGCAACCCACAACCCATCCCAGCTAGACACAGACGGTGACGGCCTCGGGGATGCGTGCGATGCAACCCCCAACGGGGATAACGACGGCGACGAGATCGACAACGCCTCTGACAACTGCCCAGATGACCCCAACGCCGATCAGCTAGACACCGACTCTGACGGCTCGGGCGATGCGTGCGATGACACCCCCAACGGGGACACAGACAACGACGGCATCGACAACGCAGCAGACAACTGCCCTGCAACCCACAACCCATCCCAGCTAGACACAGACGGTGACGGCCTCGGGGATGCGTGCGATGCAACCCCCAACGGGGATAACGACGGCGACGAGATCGACAACGCCTCTGACAACTGCCCAGATGACCCCAACGCCGATCAGCTAGACACCGACTCAGACGGCTCGGGCGATGCGTGCGATGACACCCCCAACGGGGACACAGACAACGACGGCATCGACAACGCAGCAGACAACTGCCCTGCAACCCACAACCCATCCCAGCTAGACACAGACGGTGACGGCCTCGGGGATGCGTGCGATGCAACCCCCAACGGGGATAACGACGGCGACGAGATCGACAACGCCTCTGACAACTGCCCAGATGACCCCAACGCCGATCAGCTAGACACCGACTCAGACGGCTCGGGCGATGCGTGCGATGACACCCCCAACGGGGACACAGACAACGACGGCATCGACAACGCAGCAGACAACTGCCCTGCAACCCACAACCCATCCCAGCTAGACACAGACGGTGACGGCCTCGGGGATGCGTGCGATGCAACCCCCAACGGGGATAACGACGGCGACGAGATCGACAACGCCTCTGACAACTGCCCAGATGACCCCAACGCCGATCAGCTAGACACCGACTCTGACGGCTCGGGCGATGCGTGCGATGACACCCCCAACGGGGACACAGACAACGACGGCATCGACAACGCAGCAGACAACTGCCCTGCAACCCACAACCCATCCCAGCTAGACACAGACGGTGACGGCCTCGGGGATGCGTGCGATGCAACCCCCAACGGGGATAACGACGGCGACGAGATCGACAACGCCTCTGACAACTGCCCAGATGACCCCAACGCCGATCAGCTAGACACCGACTCAGACGGCTCGGGCGATGCGTGCGATGACACCCCCAACGGGGACACAGACAACGACGGCATCGACAACGCAGCAGACAACTGCCCTGCAACCCACAACCCATCCCAGCTAGACACAGACGGTGACGGCCTCGGGGATGCGTGCGATGCAACCCCCAACGGGGATAACGACGGCGACGAGATCGACAACGCCTCTGACAACTGCCCAGATGACCCCAACGCCGATCAGCTAGACACCGACTCAGACGGCTCGGGCGATGCGTGCGATGACACCCCCAACGGGGACACAGACAACGACGGCATCGACAACGCAGCAGACAACTGCCCTGCAACCCACAACCCATCCCAGCTAGACACAGACGGTGACGGCCTCGGGGATGCGTGCGATGCAACCCCCAACGGGGATAACGACGGCGACGAGATCGACAACGCCTCTGACAACTGCCCAGATGACCCCAACGCCGATCAGCTAGACACCGACTCTGACGGCTCGGGCGATGCGTGCGATGACACCCCCAACGGGGACACAGACAACGACGGCATCGACAACGCAGCAGACAACTGCCCTGCAACCCACAACCCATCCCAGCTAGACACAGACGGTGACGGCCTCGGGGATGCGTGCGATGCAACCCCCAACGGGGATAACGACGGCGACGAGATCGACAACGCCTCTGACAACTGCCCAGATGACCCCAACGCCGATCAGCTAGACACCGACTCAGACGGCTCGGGCGATGCGTGCGATGACACCCCCAACGGGGACACAGACAACGACGGCATCGACAACGCAGCAGACAACTGCCCTGCAACCCACAACCCATCCCAGCTAGACACAGACGGTGACGGCCTCGGGGATGCGTGCGATGCAACCCCCAACGGGGATAACGACGGCGACGAGATCGACAACGCCTCTGACAACTGCCCAGATGACCCCAACGCCGATCAGCTAGACACCGACTCTGACGGCTCGGGCGATGCGTGCGATGACACCCCCAACGGGGACACAGACAACGACGGCATCGACAACGCAGCAGACAACTGCCCTGCAACCCACAACCCATCCCAGCTAGACACAGACGGTGACGGCCTCGGGGATGCGTGCGATGCAACCCCCAACGGGGATAACGACGGCGACGAGATCGACAACGCCTCTGACAACTGCCCAGATGACCCCAACGCCGATCAGCTAGACACCGACTCAGACGGCTCGGGCGATGCGTGCGATGACACCCCCAACGGGGACACAGACAACGACGGCATCGACAACGCAGCAGACAACTGCCCTGCAACCCACAACCCATCCCAGCTAGACACAGACGGTGACGGCCTCGGGGATGCGTGCGATGCAACCCCCAACGGGGATAACGACGGCGACGAGATCGACAACGCCTCTGACAACTGCCCAGATGACCCCAACGCCGATCAGCTAGACACCGACTCTGACGGCTCGGGCGATGCGTGCGATGACACCCCCAACGGGGACACAGACAACGACGGCATCGACAACGCAGCAGACAACTGCCCTGCAACCCACAACCCATCCCAGCTAGACACAGACGGTGACGGCCTCGGGGATGCGTGCGATGCAACCCCCAACGGGGATAACGACGGCGACGAGATCGACAACGCCTCTGACAACTGCCCAGATGACCCCAACGCCGATCAGCTAGACACCGACTCTGACGGCTCGGGCGATGCGTGCGATGACACCCCCAACGGGGACACAGACAACGACGGCATCGACAACGCAGCAGACAACTGCCCTGCAACCCACAACCCATCCCAGCTAGACACAGACGGTGACGGCCTCGGGGATGCGTGCGATGCAACCCCCAACGGGGACAACGACGGCGACGAGATCGACAACGCCTCTGACAACTGCCCAGATGACCCCAACGCCGATCAGCTAGACACCGACTCAGACGGCTCGGGCGATGCGTGCGATGACACCCCCAACGGGGACACAGACAACGACGGCATCGACAACGCAGCAGACAACTGCCCTGCAACCCACAACCCATCCCAGCTAGACACAGACGGTGACGGCCTCGGGGATGCGTGCGATGCAACCCCCAACGGGGACAACGACGGCGACGAGATCGACAACGCCTCTGACAACTGCCCAGATGACCCCAACGCCGATCAGCTAGACACCGACTCAGACGGCTCGGGCGATGCGTGCGATGACACCCCCAACGGGGACACAGACAACGACGGCATCGACAACGCAGCAGACAACTGCCCTGCAACCCACAACCCATCCCAGCTAGACACAGACGGTGACGGCCTCGGGGATGCGTGCGATGCAACCCCCAACGGGGATAACGACGGCGACGAGATCGACAACGCCTCTGACAACTGCCCAGATGACCCCAACGCCGATCAGCTAGACACCGACTCAGACGGCTCGGGCGATGCGTGCGATGACACCCCCAACGGGGACACAGACAACGACGGCATCGACAACGCAGCAGACAACTGCCCTGCAACCCACAACCCATCCCAGCTAGACACAGACGGTGACGGCCTCGGGGATGCGTGCGATGCAACCCCCAACGGGGACAACGACGGCGACGAGATCGACAACGCCTCTGACAACTGCCCAGATGACCCCAACGCCGATCAGCTAGACACCGACTCTGACGGCTCGGGCGATGCGTGCGATGACACCCCCAACGGGGACACAGACAACGACGGCATCGACAACGCAGCAGACAACTGCCCTGCAACCCACAACCCATCCCAGCTAGACACAGACGGTGACGGCCTCGGGGATGCGTGCGATGCAACCCCCAACGGGGATAACGACGGCGACGAGATCGACAACGCCTCTGACAACTGCCCAGATGACCCCAACGCCGATCAGCTAGACACCGACTCTGACGGCTCGGGCGATGCGTGCGATGACACCCCCAACGGGGACACAGACAACGACGGCATCGACAACGCAGCAGACAACTGCCCTGCAACCCACAACCCATCCCAGCTAGACACAGACGGTGACGGCCTCGGGGATGCGTGCGATGCAACCCCCAACGGGGATAACGACGGCGACGAGATCGACAACGCCTCTGACAACTGCCCAGATGACCCCAACGCCGATCAGCTAGACACCGACTCTGACGGCTCGGGCGATGCGTGCGATGACACCCCCAACGGGGACACAGACAACGACGGCATCGACAACGCAGCAGACAACTGCCCTGCAACCCACAACCCATCCCAGCTAGACACAGACGGTGACGGCCTCGGGGATGCGTGCGATGCAACCCCCAACGGGGATAACGACGGCGACGAGATCGACAACGCCTCTGACAACTGCATCAACGTCCCCAACCCGTCCCAGACCGACACCGATGGCGATGGGCTAGGCGATGCATGTGACCCGACGCCTCACGGAGACAATGACGGTGACGGAGTCGGGAACACCACCGACAACTGCATCAACGTCCCCAACCCGTCCCAGACCGACACCGATGGCGATGGGCTAGGCGATGCATGTGACCCGACGCCTCACGGAGACAATGACGGTGACGGAGTCGGGAACACCACCGACAACTGCATCAATGTCCCCAACCCGTCCCAGACGGATACCGACCAGGATGGGCTCGGCGACGCGTGCGACCTCATCCTGATCGTCACGAAAGCGAAGATCGACTTCAAGAAGAAGGCGGATGACGATAGGGCGAACGCAAGCGGATCTTTCGGATTCTTCCCCGGCACCCTCGGGAAGTGCGGAGACGACGTTACCTTCCGTCTTGACGGCACCGTGTATGCGGAGACGATCCTCGGTTCGGGATTCGTCAGCAAGAGCAATGGGACAAAGTGCGACTACGGCCGTCCCAAGAACGCAACCGGGCTCATCAAGGAGTTGAAGCTAGACCTGAGGAAGGGAACTTTCGAGGTGAAGATGGACGGCTCCCAGCTGCTTGGAGTTACAAATCCCGTTCAGTACTCCCTGGCGGTGGGAGTGCTCGAGGGGAACCACGAGATCATGATGAAGGAAAAGTCTGGGAAGTGGGAGTACTAGCCGGAATCCCGAGCGAACCTTCGTTTCTAGGCGTGAAAACGGCCACCTGAGGGCCGGGATCACGCCCAGAGTGGCAAGGAGTGGTCAGACCAGTTGACCAGTTGAGGGAAATGGGGGACCATGACCCCCATGGAACTGACTCCCGTTGCCAAGATCTCGGCGTCGCAGGCGGTGTTCGATCAGCTGTTCGCGGAGCTCGTCTCCGGCTCTATCGGTGCGGGAGAGTCGTTGCCCGCGGAGCGGGCGCTCACCGAGTCGCTGCAGGTGAATCGCCAAGCCGTGCGCGAGGCGCTCCAGCGCCTTGCTCAAGTGGGCTTGGTGCGGATCAGGCAAGGAGAGCCGACCAGGGCGCTCGATTTCACACGCTCCGGTGGACTCGATCTCCTCCCGCAACTCCTGAGTGACCGAGACGGTGCCATCGACACAGAGGTCGCCCGGTCGGTGATCGAGATGAGAGCTTGTATCGGACCGGATGTCGCGAGGCTCGCTGCCCTCCGCGCACCCGAAGACATCGGCGATCGGCTCGAGCGATGCACCGCCGAGATGCGAGCGCACCATGACCCCGGCGTGCTGGCTCGGCTTGACCTCGGCTTCTGGGATCTCTTGGTCGACGCGGCTAACAACATCGCTTACCGGCTCGCCTACAACTCACTGCGGGCCACGTACGAGCCGCTCATCGACGAGGTCGCTCCCCTGATGGCCGAAGAGCTAGCGGATCACGCAGCCCATACGGCCCTCGTAGGTGCGGTTTCCAGGAAGGACGCTCCCGCAGCTGAGGCCGCGGCGAGGGTGCTCCTAGCGAAAGGTGCTGCAGTCGTTGTGACGCTGCTCTCGAGTCTCGAGGAGGGAAAAGATGTCTAGCTCCACGACCACCCTGCGCGAGGAAGCGAGATTCTTCTTCTCGCAGACGACACCAAAGATCATGACCCCGCTGTTCGTCCTTGCCCTGGGGGTCCGGATCACCGCTCGTTCCTGGTCGTGGTGGGATCTCGTGATCGTCGTCGGGCTGATCGCTGCCGAGCCATTCGTCGAGTGGATCATCCACGTGGTGGTGCTTCACTGGAAGCCAAAGCGGATATTCGGACGAGAGATCGATCCGCTCGTCGCACGCAAACATCGCGAGCATCACGCGGACCCGCGCCGAACGGAGTGGGTCTTTGTGCCCCTCCCCGTGCTGGCGAAAGCGATCCCTGCATCGGTCGCGGTTTACCTTCTCGCGTTCCCGACGTTCGCGGCTGGGATGACGGCGACGGTGACAGCAGCCGCGCTTCTACTCACCTATGAGTGGACCCACTACTTGATCCATTCGCGCTACCAACCGAAGTCGCGCGTCTACCGCTACATCTGGCGGTCGCACCGGTTGCACCATTTCAAGAACGAGAACTACTGGTTCGGCGTCACGAACCCGATGGGAGATCACGTGCTGGGAACGTTCCCGGAGAAGGACGAGGTCGAGACGTCGGCCACGTGCAAAACGCTGGGAGCGGCCTGAGTCAGTCGGTCCCGTTCTCGATCTTGCGCACCAGACGCTCGCCTTTCTTGCCGCATAAGGACTCGATCGCGATGCCACCTCGATCTAACCTCGCTCGCACCTTCTTGCGGATCGTGCCATCCATCAACAGGCCATAAAGATCCTCACCTGGGCATGCTGTCGATGCGTAATCGCGATGGCCCTTGATCCGGGACAGCGGCACATCGAACTGGCTCACCGCCCACGTGGTGATGTCGCAGAGGGATGCACGCTGAGCTCTTGAGATGTCCTGCTCGTCGAAGTTGCCTTCACACATCAGGAGTAGGTGTCCTCGTGGCGCGTAGTCGGTGAACGTGTCGCCTTTGGCCCACCGAGGCCGTCCTTTGTAGATGTGCCCATGACGGTCGATCATGAAGTGATAGGCGATATCGGGGAACCCGGCCCCCTGGTGATACGCCTGTGCACCCCGGAGTGCATCAGGGGCGTCTCGGTTCTCCGATAGGACCACGCCCGAATGGTGGATCGTGATCCGATCGATCTTGTGCTTCCGGAAGCGCCCGTTCGGTGGCTGTGCCCGCCATGCGTCCCGACAGATGACCTCCTCCGTGCGCGTACCGGCCCAAGCGGTCGCCTTGACGAGCATCGGAAGTAGAACAGCCCCCGTCCCAGCGGCTATGAAACGGCGCCGGGACGGGGGCTGCGGAGAACAGTCAACGCACATGCGTCATTTCTACTTGGTTATCTTGACCTTCTTCTTGAATGTGGCCACCGACGGTGAGTCCTGGCTCACGATCTGAGCGACGATCTTGTACTTGCCAGCCTTCTTCGGGTTCTTCACGAGCGGAACTCCGGACTCGGACTTGTCGTTGATCGTGATGTCCACGATGAGCGGGTTACAGGTGTTGTCGCTCGGCGTTGGTGCACCCTCGATGTGCCACCCGGCCCTCTTGCTTCCGGTGACCACCAACCGCACCCGGTTCAGGGGCTCGATGTCGAGGAGCCATACGGCGTGGGCGCCTGCATCAGCCTCGTCGTCGTTCCTAGCCTTCTCGTAGAGGGTCGCGTTGATCGAGGCGGGGGCGGTCGCACCGCTCTCACCCTCAGGGCCTGGTCGGCAACCGGGGCCAGCTTCGATGGTGATAGCGCCACCACCGATGACCTCGTCGTCAGGCACGTCGGCGTCGGCGGCGATCTTGTAGCCAGCCGGGAGGTCCAGCATGAAGTTCCCGATCTCCTCGTCGTCCGCGTCGAACTCGAGGTGGATGTCGAGTGATGGGTTCCCCTTCGTCTTCGTGTTCGAGAGTTCTAGGCTGAACTGCGGCGAGAAATCGGCGAATGCCGTCCCCGTGAACGCCAGCAGCGCCACGAGCGCTCCGCCCAGTGCACCTTTGAGCATCTTCATCAGGTCCTCCACTCCGTTTGCTGAAACCGATCTTCAGACGAGTGGAGTCATTCGCCCCTCGCTCCGCTTCTCCTGCCGCTCTCCCCAGACTTGGCCCCTCGCCATCGAGAGGCAGGCCGAGAACCCCCACGACGTTTAGGGCTGGACGCGGAGGCGGCCGCACCGTTCAACTTCAGGAGACGTTTGAAACTACTCAAAGAGCCGTTTGCTCTGTTTGCTTAGCTCTGCGGAGGGGCAAGATTGAGGTAACCCTGTTGGGCTCTCGGTTGGGACCTTCCCAAGCTGGCGCTCTGCCACGAGGAGGATCCTCATGTTTCATCATCGAGCCCGTATCGGGCTGTTCGCAAGCGCGGTCATGATGACTGTGTTTGCCGCACCAGTTGCTCACGCTGGCTCTACCGATTGCGTGGTGGGGCCTGGTGTTACCCAAACCGCCGATACCGTTACAGGAACAACTGGAAACGACACTATCGATTGTGGTGGTGCCAGTCCCGGCAAGACCATTAACGGTCTCCAGGGCAACGACACGATCACTGGATCGGTTTATGGAGACACCATCAATGGTGGCAATGGCCGCGACACCATCACTGGGGGCGCTGGACCCGACGTCATAACCGGTAGCAAAGGCAACGACACGATCACAGGCAGTGCTGGCCACGACGATCTCACCGGCGGCAAGGGGAACGACACCATCACCGGCGGAGCCGGGAACGACGGCATGATGGGACGTGCCGGCAACGACACCATGAACGGCGGAGTTGGTCGCGATGCTCTCAAAGGCGGTCTTGGAACCGACATCATCAAGGGTGATGCCGGCATAGACACGCTGTCGGGACCTCGTAACGATTCGTTCGTTGACAGCCTCGACGGTGGGTCAGGCAAGGACACCTGTAAGGGCCCGGGCAAGGACCGCGACACCTTGGTCAACTGCAACCCGTAACCAACGATGAACAATGGCCTCGCCTCGGCTCTCTTGCTGGGGCGAGGCATTGTTGTGCCCGTGCCTGATCGGGACCCGCTCGGCACCCTGAGTCTCAACTGCCCTCCGGCCGGCCGAAGGCTGCTCATCTTTCGCGCAGGGCGCGCTGATCGCCGAGATTTCGCGTGGCCTCCTCCCTGACTAGACTTGAGGTGCTGCGCGCTTTTGAGAGGTTGTCTGCCACGTTCTATGCAGCCCCCGCCCTCGTAGCTCAGGGGATAGAGCACAGGTTTCCTAAACCTGGTGCCGCAGGTTCGAATCCTGCCGAGGGCGCTTCGGTGTGTCGTGCTGACCGTGCGGCTACGAGGCTTTGTAGGACTCGCTCGTTCTGGTCTTGTGGCCCTCGTCGCAATTGCCCTTGACCACGACGTCGATGGATACCTTCTTGTTCTTCTCCTCGGCCCGCTTCATCCACTTAGCTTGTTTGCTGCTGACGTCGACCTTGAAGTCGTCTGAGCCCGTGACTTTGAAGTCGTCTTCCACCTTGAAATCGGGGTGGCCGGGCACCGACACCGTCGCCTTGACGAGAACCATGCACGACTTGGTCTCCTGGTTATAGAAGAGGCCGTACCACAGGCCCTCAGTCTTGACGAGGCGCTTCAGGTTCTCGTCGGGGGAGACTTGGACCTTCGGTTCGGAATCGAAGTACACGAGGACCCCTGGATCCTCGCCACTTGTGTCCGTCACGTATAGGGACCTTGCTAACGGGTCCAGCGCGACACCATGCGGGAAAGTGAACTGTGCGCCCACGCCGCCGACGCTGGTAACGAACTGCCCGTCGCCCCTGAACCTCGACAAGCGGTTGTTCTCACCGCTGTCCACCACCCAGATGGTCGTCCCATCCACTTCTGTCGTAGTGACGGCGATGCCGTCCGGGTTCTGGAACTGACCAGGCCCGGTGCCCTTCGACCCGATCGTCAGGACGTTCAGACCGTTGTAGTCGAACTTCTTCACGACCCCAAGGACCTTGTCGGCCACATAGATCGCATCCTGGGTCGCCTCGATCCCAGCCGGGGAAGCGAGTTGGTTGGCACCGGAGCCGCATCCCCCGAAGGTGAATGGAGTCCCACCGGAGAGAGGGATCATCTGAACCCTGCATCTGGCGCCACCCTCGGTGATGAAGAGGATGTTGTTGAAGACGTCTACGTCCGTTGGGTACGAGAATGCAAAATCGCCCTCGCCCACGAGAGCTGCCATAGGTTGCCCGCTGTCGGTGAAGCGCTGGATGCGGTGGTTGCTGGTGTCTGCGACGTAAACCACACCACCGCTCACCGCGATCCCCTCGGGGTAGGAAAGCTGCCCTAATCCAGATCCGAATCCGCCAAGGGTTGCCCATATCGGATCACGTGAAGTGGGGTCGAACTTCACGACCCTGTGATTGCGGGAGTCGACCACGTAAACGTTGCCCAACTCGTCTGTGGCCACACCCCACGGTTGGGCCAACTCGAAAGCGCCCTCGTCCTTGAACCTGCCAGCGAACGAAACCGCCTGTGAACTCGACGCGAAGAGCACCGACGCGGCCACGAGCGCGACCGCTAGGACAAGGACGATAGAAGTGCGGCGTGCCCCGAGCGATGAATCTCTCATCCACCCTCGATCCCTAGGTGCTAGCAAGATTTAACAGCTTGTTATCAGCGGGCACAAGGGGCATTCGCGATGACATCCACTGCCTGCTACCGCGTCATGAGCCCGTCAGCCACTTAGCCAGAGACGGGGGCCGTGGCCGCTCCGTTCGTCTCGCCGAAGGTGTCCCTTACGTCGCCTGCGTCGATGAATGCCGTGTCGCCGGGGGCCAGTTCCGCAGCGGCGGTCCACATTCCGTCGACGAGCGTCGCCTCGATCTTCTCGATCGAGGAGTCGGAGCGGATCACCGTGACGATGGCTGTCGCGACCTTCCCAGTGGACGCCCATGGGCGGAACGAGCATTCCTTGCAGAATCCCTCGGACGTGCGGATGTAGGGGAAGACCGAGTCGTATGACCGCGGGTAGACGACCGGCGCAACGGTGAAGGTCACCGAGCCGTCCGGGCCAACCTCTGGATCGCCGACCTCGATGCCGGTCCACTCCGACACCCTGAACGCGTCGCTGGCGAGGTGATAGCTCTGATCGGCTCCGTCCTGGCGGACGACCCCGTCCACCACGAAGCGATAGAGAGCCGTTCGGAACCTGGCCCCCGGCGTGCGTGTCGCGGGGAAACGCGTCGAAGGCTTCGAAGTTGGCGGTCCACTTCCACTCCTGGTTGCCGGCGTAGGTGTTGGCGATCCCGCCGATGCCGTCGGGGAAGTCCACCATCGTCTGGATCTCTCCCGACTGATCTGCGTAGGTGGTCCAGCCGTCGTCGGTCATGAACTCGACGTGAACCACCGGGTTGTCGACCGCGTTCGATCCACCGCGCCACGAGAACGTCGCGGCGTCGAATCTAGTGATGTCCTTCGGCTGAGTGAGCGCCTCTACCGGCACGACGTCGTTGGGGATAGCGGCGCGCCACGCGTCGTAGACCTGCGCGGAGAACACCCCTAGTGCGGTCGACTCAGCGATCATGCGAGCCTCATCGATCTGGGCGAACGCGTCGAGAGGTTCGGGCTCGAGCGCGGGGCCACCCTTCAACTCACCGGCGAGACGCACGAGGCGCGTGACCATGTAGTCGGCGGTGTGGGGGCCGTATGCGGTGAGCGCCTTGCGGTACGAGTCGTAGGCCATGTACTCGCGGTAGCTGACCGTGTAGCCGACGTAGTCGCCGGTATGGCCGAACCCGATCGGGAGGCCGTAGCCGAGGTTTTCCGGCAACTCCTCTTTGGTGAAGTTGCCCCAGATCTCATCGGGGTCGGACGGTTCGCTGTTCGCCGCGACCGAGTTCTCCGGGAGATCCCAGCCCTTGGCGTCGTTGTGGATCTGCGCCTGCATCCGCTGGTAGCGGGCATCGGAGAACGTGATCGTCTGCGACTCGTTCTTCGGGTTCTTGCACGTCCAGTCACCACCCGCGGAGGCCTGGGTGCAACCGAGTCGCTCCGTCCAGTCGTAGCCGTCCCAGAGGTTGTCCTGCGTCTTGTCGGTGCGCGACTCGAGGTTGAGGATCAGGTCGACCTGCGCCTCGCATGCACACGACGCGAGCAGGACCTCGCCGAGCCGGAACGCCTGGAGATGGATGCGTGCGTTCTCCTCGACGGCTCCGAACGACGGAGCGTCGTAGTGGTCGGGAACCGGGATGCCCTCGGCCCTCATGTTCTCGAACGTCTGGTTGGTCGGGTCGTTGCCTCCGGCTCGGGCACAGTCAGGGAGCCCGAGTACGGGTGCGCCCGGGTTCCCTTCGACGGTGTTCTCGCTGCGGCAGTTCGACACGCTGGGGTACGGGTGCGAGACCGGGCCCGGCACGAACGCATTGCCGGCCATGACCGGGAAGTCGCTCGAGAACGGGACAGCGGCGTCCCCGGAGCCGATCGCGTTCCAAGCCTCGATCACGCTGTCGGCCAGCAGGCGGGCGCCGCGCTCCTTCTGCGCGTGACCCTGATGCGACCACGCCTTGTGGATGCCGTCGGGGACCTTGTCGGGTCGTCCGGGACCGGCCTCGGCACTGCCCACGTCGCCCTGTCCGAACACGAGGGTCGACCCGGTCTCTCGCTCGACGTAGCGCTGGAGAGGGGCGAGGAAGTCGGCGGTGATGAGGTCGTAGGAGTCGAGCGACTCGGGGTGCTGGCCCCAGTTCATCAAAGTCGCGAGAGGCTTCGGCTCGGGCCCCGAGATGTCATCGAAGCGGAGGACCGACAATCCGTAGTCGCCGAAGTCCGCCGGGTAGCCACCGGGGGTGCCGTCGTCGGCGATCGTGGCGCGCTGGATCATCCCTTTGAAGGCTTCGTGGGTGACGGTCGTGCCGCCCATCCGGGCGGGCACCAGCGAGTCCTCCGCCCGTTTGATGGCAAGCGCCATCTGGCGCGCCTCGTACTCGAACGCACGCATGTCGAAGGCGTCCTGGAAGAGCCACACTCCGCCCGACGGGCTGAAGTAGTACGGCGAGGAGTGGTTGTGGCTCGCCATATGGAAGATGTCGTCGTAGGCGATCTGGCTGCCTTGCGCGGCAAGGATCTGTGCCGCCCGGCGAGAGAGGTAGTCCTGGGCCAGGTAGTTGTCGCTCTTGATAAGGGCAACGCGTTCGCCGTTCGTGCCCTCGACGACGATCGCCCGAAAGCTCAGGCGCGACTCGACGCCGTAGCTGTGGGTCTGGGTCGTGGCGAATGAATGCGGGTCCGTGTCGCCGCCGCCGGCCTCGCCGAAGATCCCGGTCCGTTTGTCGGAGTACTGACCGGCCCCCGCTCCCACCTTCCAGGTCGCGTCCGCGATCGCCTACTCCCGCTCGGATCGTGGCCGGGGTCTCCGCGACGGCCCGGGGTGCGTCGAGGGTCTGGAACGTGCCCAGGAGGGCGAGTGACAGCGCGAGCGCGAGTAGTCGACGAAACGGCATTGATTCCTCCGATTTGTGATGTTTCGTGGAGGATTCGCCGCCGTTGCGATTCTTTCCTGTTAGGCGAGGCCCTTGATCTCGAGATAGTTGCCCGCTTCGCCCTTCGAGAAGACCTCAAGGAGATTCTCCGTGAATCGTTGAACCTTCTCGGACTTCACGCCGGGGTTGTGGAAGTGGGTGGTGATGTTCGTCCCGGTCCCGTAGTCATCGAGGCCCCACGACCATCTGATGGTTCCTGCAGCGAACACACCGGCGCCAGACTGTGCCGTGTAATAAGTGGTGTGGGCGACATCCTTATCGCCCTCGGAGGTCACGACCGGCGAGGTCGCCAGCACGTTGATGTTCCCAGGGGTGTAGTTAGCGAACGGACCCTCGGTCCAGACCTTGTCGTACTCGTGGCCGACCATGTGCGGGACCTTTTCCCCGGGCTTGAAACCGGACTTCTTGTAGAGCCAGTGATCCGTGTCGCCAGCCACCCAGGCGAAATCAACCGGATCGGCTGCGTACATGATCCCGAGCAGTTCGTTCTCGGGCCGGTTGGTGGGGCCGAATCGCCATTGCGCCGCGACCCTTGGGTCGTCCTTGCCCAGCAGCGGATCCTCCGTGTACTCCTTGTAGTGGCGCATGCGACGAAGAGGACCCAAGGGGGAATCCTCGAGCCGCACCGCCCGGTATCCGTCGTTCGCCCCGAAGAAGCAAAGGTTCACGCCGGAGTCGCGCAGGATCTCGAGGTTGTCGCGCATCTCCTTGGTCCAGTACTCATCGTGTCCAACCGATATGAACGTGTCGTGCTGCGCCAAGGTTTCGGCACTCGTATGTGTGTCGAGATTGGTGGCGTAGGTGACGTCGTAGCCGCGGGCCTCCATGAACCTGACCATCTGGATCTCGAACTCGAGGAAGCGTTCAGCACCATTGAGGAGTTCGCGTTCTTCCATCGAGAACGGGCGGTCGAAAGACACCAGTCGAGATCGGCCCTTGAAGGCGGCGGTCGAGTGCTTGGCATCGAGGTACGCGTAGATGCTCCTGCGACCATAGGTGTTGTAGGCGAGCCAGGTGGTCACGCTCGCCTGCTGGACGTAGGTGCTCGGCCGGTCGTCCCTCACTACGATCGGGATGTAGCTCATCGATCCGTCATTCGTGATGAGCTTCACGAGGTAGAAACCGGTCGTCCACTTCTTGTCGGTCTGGATGTCCACGCTCGGCTTCCAGTGGCACTCGACCATGTTCTCGATCTCGTGCTTGGTGAACTTCGCCGCAGATTGGTTTCTCGGCTTCTGCTCACCGATGGTCGTGATGAGTCGTCCACCGAGGCCGCCGTACCAGCCGATGCGATAGATCTCGGCCTTCCAGGCAACCGGGCTCTCGACATAGATGGTGGTCTTCTCACCCTGCTTCAGTGAGATCTTGTCGGCGAAACCCTGGATCCGGCCATCGACATTGCCTTCTAGTTCCCACGCCTTGGTTCCGGGTTTCCGGTTCTCGGCGGGGATCGGATTGAAGCTTCGGGTTTCGCGATCCTTGATCAGCTTGCTATCGCCGCGCACCTGGCCGTTGTCCGACATGATGATCGGGTTCGAGACGCATGCAGACAGCAGCCCAGCCCCGACCGCGCCGGTACCGTACGTCAGGAAGCGACGCCGGCTAAGTCCTCGGTTGATCAATTCTCGGGCGCGGGGGTCTAGCCCGTCGGCGCCCCCCTGCTCACTGCTCATGTCTTGCGGTCCCTTCGATGCGTTCGTCTTACCCCTATCCATCGGCATCCGAGAACCTCCGCTAGAGGTCCATCCCCCGATCCTGCGCGAGGGTGGACCATTAACCACGGATATGGGGAGAGAGATGACCGAGAGGCTCGTGGTCATAGGGGGAGACGCAGCCGGGATGAGCGCTGCCTCTCAGGCGCGGCGGAGGCGGGGCCCAGACGACCTAGCGATCGTGGCGTTCGAGAGGGGCAATTTCACGTCGTTCTCGGCCTGTGGGATCCCGTATTTCGTCGGAGAGACGGTGTCGGAACTCGACCAGCTGATAGCCAGGACCCCCGAGGAGTTCGAGGCGATGGACATCGAGGTTCACCTCCGCCACGAGGTCACCGCCATAGATACCGATGCCCAACGGCTCACGGTAAAGGGCCCGGACGGTGAGAGGAACGAGCCGTATGACCAGCTGATGGTCGCCACGGGAGCCGTCCCGAAGAGGCCAGACATCCCTGGTGCAGACGCCGATGGGATCTTCGGCGTCCAGACCCTCGATCACGGTCTCGATATCAAGGCGGCGATCGAAGCCACGGCACCCAAGCACGCGGTCGTCATCGGCGGGGGCTACATCGGCCTAGAGATGGCCGAGGCGATGGTGAACCGGGGTATCCGGGTGACTCTGATCGATCGCAATCCGCAGCCGATGACAACTCTTGACCCGGATATGGGTGCACTCGTGGCCGATGCGATGAGGGGGATGGGCATCGATGTGCGAACGAACCAAACCGTGACCGGCTTCGAGGTTGCACACGGCTCTGTAACCGCGGTCGTCACCGCCGACGGTGAGGTACCGACCGACATCGTGATCCTCGGACTCGGTGTTCGGCCCAACGTCGAGTTGGCACAGGAGGCCGGTCTTCGGCTTGGCGGGTCCGGAGCGGTTGCCGTGGATCGCCAGATGAGGGCTTCGGTCACGGGGGTGTGGTCGGCGGGAGATTGCGCCGAGAAGTATCACCGCATCACGCGGACAGGTGTCGCGTTCGCGCTGGGCACCCACGCCAACAAGGAAGGCCGAGTTGCCGGTATCAATCTCGGCGGTGGCTATGCCACCTTCCCTGGAGTCGTCGGAACCGCCGTCTCGAAGATCTGTGACTACGAGGTAGCGCGGACGGGTCTAAAGGAGAGCGAAGCAACTGCCGCAGGGTTCGACTTCATCACGTCGATAGTCGAATCGACCACTCGCGCAGGCTACTTCCCAGGCGCTACGAAGATGAAGGTCAAGCTACTCGTCGAGCAACGTTCCGGCCTGCTTCTCGGCGCGCAGATCATCGGGCGGGAGGGCGCTGCTAAACGGATCGACGTGCTCGCGACCGCGCTCTGGAACGAGATGACCGTCGATGACCTGCATCAGGTCGACCTCTCGTATGCACCGCCGTTCTCTCCGGTATGGGATCCGGTTCTGATCGCGGCGCGGAAGGCGTGGGAGAAGGTCGAAGACTCCCTGCCTTCGAGGAGATAGCCATGCTCGAAGACGAACTGCTAGAGATAGCGATGGAGGGAGCGATCGCCGCCGGGTCGATCCTGCTCGATCACTATGAGCGGACCGCGACCGGGGTGGGGACCAAAACGAGCGCCACCGATCCCGTCTCTGATGCAGACCGGAGGTCCGAGGAGTTCCTCACCAACCACATCGAACAGGCACGTCCCGATGACGGGATCCTCGGCGAGGAGGGAGCCGGGAAACCGTCGTCTTCCGGATTGACCTGGGTGATCGACCCCCTCGACGGCACGGTGAACTACCTGTACAGGATCCCCGTATGGGGCGTGAGCGTGGCGGTCGAAGATGACGACGGTGCAGTGGTCGGAGTCGTCTACGAGCCATCTCGCAGCGAGATGTTCGCTGCGATCAAGGGACGCGGCGCGCGCCTGAACGGCTCGCCGATCGCGGCCAGTACCCGAACCGAGCTATCCACGGCATTGGTGGCAACCGGGTTTTCGTACGATCGCTCGATCCGATCGCACCAGGCCGACGTCGTGGCCCGTGTGCTGCCGGAGGTACGCGACATCAGACGACTCGGGTCGGCCGCACTGGATCTGTGCGGAGTTGCATGCGGTCGGGTCGACGGATTCTTCGAGGCTTATCTAGAGCGCTGGGACCGAGCCGCAGGCGTCTTGATAGCGCGAGAGGCAGGGTGCGTCGTCACCGATCTGAGCCCCCCGAGCGGAGAAGCCACCGGCGTCATAGCCTCGGGTCCTGGTATCCACGAAGACCTATGCCGGTTGATCGATAGATAGGAGAGCGCGATGGACGTCCTCGACCCACGCATAACCACTTACCTCGAAGGACTCGCTGCGGTGGACGATGAAGCCGTCCTCCTCGAGATGGAGAAGCGTGCCCAGGAGAACGGCTTTCCGATAATCGGGAGGCTGTGCGGTCAGTTGCTCGAGTTGATGGCTCGCTCGATCGGTGCACGTCGCATCTTCGAGATGGGCTCGGGCTACGGGTATTCGGCGTACTGGTTCTCCCGTGCGACGGGACCGGACGGCGAGATCCACCTGACCGACCTCGACCCCGAGAACGAGAAGTTGGCCCTCGATTATCTAGGAAGAGCTGGTCTCGACGGACCCATCAACTATCACGTGGCGTCCGCCACCGAAGCGTTCGACGCCACCCCGGGAGAGTTCGACATCGTCTATTGCGACATCGACAAGGATGGCTACCCCGAGGCGTGGGAGAAGGCGAAGTCGCGCGTCCGCGTCGGCGGCTTGTACATGTGCGACAACATGCTCTGGTCGGGGCGCGTAGCCGGCGTAGCTGACGCACCCGATGACGTCCGCGAGGGCTGGACCGAGGCGATCAACGCCACCAACGAAGCGATCTCGAACGACCCGAACTACCGATCGACCATCATCCCGCTGCGCGACGGCGTAATCATCGCCACCCGAACCAATTGATCGCGTCCCGTGAGACCGAGCCCATTAGGTCAGCGAGAGCGGGTCGCCTCGGCGAGCCGCAGAACAGATGATCGCGTCCCAAGAGGCTGAGCCGCGGCATTTCAGCGAGAGCGGGTCGCCTCGGCGAGCCGCAGAACAGATGAAATTTTCTGGCGGGTGGGGCGGTTCTCTTAGCTGATGCCAGGACCACATCGGATCACGCCGCCGGAGCAGCCAGACATACCCGCTAGGGCGGGGACTTTCAAGAGGATCGTTCGGACCTTCAAGCCGTACAAGAAGAAGGTCAGTCTGGTCGCGTTCTTGATCCTGATCACCTCAGCGCTGGGTTTGATCAACCCGTTGTTGATCAAAGTCGTGTTCGATGACGTGATCCTCGGAGGGGGCCCGGAGGACGAACGGCTGCGAGTGCTGTTCGTCGTGTTCGCGGTGATGGTGACCACGCCGATCATCTCGGGCGGTCTCGGTCTGTGGCAGACGTACACGAACAACGTTGTCGGTCAGAACGTGATGCAGGATCTGCGGAACTCGCTGTACTCGCATCTGCAGCACATGAGCTTGAGATTCTTCACCTCGACCCGCACCGGCGAGATCCAGTCGCGGCTGTCCAACGACGTTGGCGGCGTTCAGAGCGTCCTTACCGACACGGCATCGAGCATCGTGGCGAACGTCACGACTGTGCTCTCGACCGTGATCGCCATGTTCCTTCTCTCCTGGCAGTTGACACTGCTCTCGCTCGGGATCATGCCGTTCTTCTTGATCCTGTCGCGCAAGGTAGGCCGGGTCCGCCGCGAGGTGTCGGGAAAGACCCAGGAATCCCTTGCCGATCTGACCGCGATCATGCAAGAGACCTTGTCTGTCTCGGGCATCCTGTTGTCGAAATCGTTCGGGCGGCAGGCATATGAGATCGATCGGTTCCGTCAGGAGAACCGCCGCCTGTCCCAACTCGAGATCAAACGAACGATGGTTGGCCGTGGGTTCTTCTCGTTGGTGCAGATCTTCTTCTCGATCACGCCTGCCTTCGTTTATCTCCTCGGAGGGTGGTTGTTCCTCAACGGCGGGCTGGGCCAGAACCCGAACCAGATCGTGGGAACGATCGTCGCGTTCACGACCCTTCAGAGCCGGCTGTTCTTCCCTATGGGTCAGTTGCTGAATGTCCAGGTCGAGATCCAAAGCGCGCTGGCGTTGTTCGATCGGATCTTCGAGTATCTCGATCTCGAGCGAGAGATAGTCGATAAGGACGGAGCGATCGAGCTCGACGTCGCCTCCGTTCGTGGCCAAGTTACTTTCAAGGATGCTTGGTTCCGATACGAGCGCCAGAACGACGATGGTTCCAAGGATCGTCGACTGTGGACCCTCCAGGGCGTTGACCTGGAAGCCAATCCCGGTGAGCTGGTAGCGCTCGTCGGCCCGTCAGGGGCCGGAAAGACGACTCTTACGTATCTGATCCCCCGGCTGTACGACGTCGATCGAGGTGCGATCGAACTGGATGGGATCGACGTGCGCGACATCCAACTCGAGTCCATCGGTGAGGCGATCGGAGTCGTCACGCAGGAGACGTACCTCTTCAACACGTCGATCCGGAACAACCTGAAGTACGGGAACCCCGAGGCAGACGATGATCAGTTGGAGGCTGCCGCACGGGCCGCTCATATCTACGACAGGATCGCGGAGTTGCCGGATGGTTTCGACACGCTGGTCGGCGAGCGGGGCTACAAGATGTCGGGCGGCGAGAAACAGCGCCTCGCGATCGCCCGAGTGATCCTCAAGGACCCGAAGGTTCTGATCCTCGATGAGGCAACCAGCGCACTCGATACGCACTCGGAACGTCTAGTTCAGGAGGCGCTCACTCCGCTCATGGAGGGGCGCACGACCGTTGCCATCGCCCACCGGCTCTCGACCATCCTCGCGGCCGACAAGATCATCTATCTGGATCGCGGCCGAGTGATCGAACGGGGTACGCACAGCGAACTCCTCCGCAAGGAAGGCGCTTATGCAGCTCTCTATCACGAGCAGTTCTCCGACGGGCGGGTCGAGACGAGATGCGAAGATGGGCTCGTCCTCGCTTCCGGCGAGGTCGTTAAAGAGAACTGATCGGATCTAGCAAGGAGTCATCTTGAACATCTCGGGCAAGACCGCCCTGATAACGGGCGGGGCTTCCGGCCTAGGACTCGCCGCCACGAAGGAACTGCTGGGTGTGGGTGCCTCGGTAGTCATCGTCGATCTGCCCTCGTCCGATGGAGAGGCGGTTGCGAAGGAACTCGGCGACGGCGTGCGATTCGCAGCGACCGATGTGACCTCGGCTGAGGACGTAAGTGGCGCCGTCCGAGTGGCGACGGAAGCGTTCGGCGGCATCCACATCGTCGTGAACTGTGCAGGCGTCGGGTTCCCGGGTCGGGTGTTGACGAGGGACGGATCGGCGATCGATCTGGATCGGTTCGAGTTCGTGGTGAAGGTCAACCTGATCGGCACCTTCAACGTGATCCGTCTAGCAGCGGCTCAGATGGCCTCCCAAGAACCGGATGGCGAAGAGCGCGGTGTGATCGTGAATACCGCATCGATAGCGGCGTTCGATGGGCAGATCGGGCAGGCGGCCTACTCCGCTTCGAAGGGCGGCATCGTCGGGATGACCCTGCCGATCGCCCGGGACCTCTCGTCGAAGCAGATCCGTTGCGTGTCTATCGCGCCCGGGACCTTCGACACACCGATGCTCGCTGGCCTGCCGGAGGATGCCCGAGCGAAACTCGCGGAGGGCATCCCTCACCCGCACCGGCTCGGCGATCCGGTCGAGTACGGGGCCTTAGTGAGACACATCATCGAGAATCCGATGCTCAATGGCGAAACGATAAGACTGGACGGTGCGTTGAGGATGCCGCCGCGGTAGGGCTTACGAACGGGCGCCAGAGGTCTCTAGGACCTCGTGGGACTCCTCGTCCTCTGAATCTTCTTCCTCGGACGAGTCTGCTACTGCATCCGCGCTGAGTTCCTGATCGAGTTCGCGCCATTCTTTCTCGGCCCACCGAAGCTTCTCGGCAGCGGAGGCAAGATCGAGGAAGTGGACGGGCACGACAGAGGCGCGGGGGCGCAGATAAGCGTCACCGATAAGGGCGTCGAGTTCGCGCCGAGCCTCTACGAGGCGGGAGTGGATCTTACGAAGTCGCTCGCTCTGTTCAGGGGTGTAGCCGGACCCATCGGTGCTCAGGTCGACTCCTTTCGCATCGCGGATATCTCCGGGTCTATCGGATCCATCCGGAAGCCTCAGGCCAATAGGCCAAGCGTAACTCCGGGTGCGGTTTCTCACAAGCGCGCATAGTCCGGGACCCCTACAGGGCGATATAGAAAACCACCGCGGCGATGGCGACATAAACCGCGAAGGGGTAGAGCGTGTTGGTCCTGAGGTACCTGAGGAGCGCCGCTACCGCTACATAGGAGAACACGAGCGACGAGATGAATCCGGCGATGGCAGCCCCCGTCCCGACGTTCCCTGACGCTAGGTCCGGAAGCTTCACCAGGGCGGCGCCGAAGAGGGCCGGGATGGCGAGTAGGAAGGCGAATCTCGCCGCAGCCTCCCGATCTAGTCCCAATAGAAGGCCCGTTCCAATGGTCGAACCCGAGCGCGAGATACCCGGAAGGATGGCGGCTGCCTGCGCCATCCCCACGATCATCGCTCCGCCTACCGTCAGGTCGTCTTGCGTTCGCATCCTGGAGCCGGTCCGGGCCGCTCGCGCCTCGTTCCTGTGCATCAATCGCTCCGCAACCACGAGGATGACGGCGGTGACCAAGAGGAGCAACGAAGCAGACTTGGCGTCGTTGAATCTCTCGTCGAAGAAGCCCCCCAGGAGCAAACCGGCAGCACCGGCCGGGATCGAAGCCACGACGAGCAGACCTGCTAGACGCCGTGACTTTGCGTCCCCGGCGAAGACGCCTCGGACGAGATCGAGCAGATCACCGGAGAAATAGACGAGAAGGGCGATCAGCGACGCCGCGTGGAGAAGGACATCGAACGCCAACCCGGGTTTGTCCCAGCCGAGCAGGGCGGGGACGATCACCAGGTGTCCGGACGAAGAGATGGGCACGAACTCTGCCAGCCCCTGTACGGCTCCGAGGACAATCGCTTCGAATATCGACATCTAGGAAACCGGATCTCGCGGCTTAAGCCTCGAGACTCGCCCCCTTCAAAGCGGTGCTGCAGATGCACGTACGCTCGGAGGGGATGCTCGGAACGAGCGCGAAGAGAAGGTCCTTGAGCTTGTCGTTGTTGGCGTTGAAGACCTCGAGGACCGCCTCGTGACTGACCGCTTCGGTCTCGCCCTCGACGCCGACGTCGTAATCGGTGATCAGAGCGATGTTGGCGTAGCAGATCTCGAGTTCGCGAGCGAGGTAAGCCTCGGGGTACTGGGTCATATTGATGACCTCCCACCCTGCCTGCTGGAACCACTTGGACTCCGCCCTCGTGGAGAACCGGGGCCCTTGGATCGTCACCACGGTCCCACCGTCGTGGACCTCGATGCCCTGCTCCTTCGCCTTGTCCAGCGCGAGCGACCTGAGCTCCGGGCAGTAGGGGTCTGCGTACGATATGTGGGTCGTTACCGGCCCGTCGTAGAAGGTGTCCTTCCGGCCGGTCGTTCGATCCACCAGCTGATCGGAGATCACGAAGTGCCCCGGCTTCACTTCCGGCTTTAGCGATCCCGCGGCGCAAGGGCCGAAGATGCGTTCGACACCGATCTCCTTCATGGCCCAGAGGTTGGCGCGGTAGTTGATCTCGTGTGGAGGGAACTGGTGTTTCGTCCCATGACGGGGCAGGAAAGCAACCTTGGCCCCGTCGATCGAGCCGATGAGAAGCGGACTGGAAGGATCTCCGTACGGAGTCTCGACAGGCACCTCTTCGATGTCGTCTAGGAACGAGTAGAACCCGGAGCCGCCGAAAACCCCGATGCGCGCTTCTGTCATGCCGATTTCTCCGATGGCGGCTTCTTGTCGGGCTTGCTCTCGGACTCTCTCGGACTTGTTGTCGGACTTCGAGGACGTGCTTGACGGATCCGTCGATGACGAACCCGAGCCGTCCTTCGAGGATGACGACGTCTTCCCCGACGACTTCTTCGCGTCGGTGGCGTAGAAGCCCGAGCCTTTGAACACGATCCCTACCGGTGAGAACAGCTTGCGCAGTTCGCCGCCGCAATGCGGACATTCCACCAGAGGTGGGTCGTCGAACCCCTGCTTGGCCTCGGTGCGTTCTCCGCACGCGGTACAGGCATACTCGTAGACAGGCATGGGCGGGATTCTAGTGGACGGGGAATAAGGTGAAGGCCAGCCGATGCCGAAGTACCTGAAGTACCTAAAGAGGGCTGAAGCGGGCAGAAGGCCATTATCCCTCCCCCAGATACCGAAGATGCGGATCGTTAGGAGCGGGTGCGCTTGTCATTACAGCGAAGACTGACCATCTTCTTCGTGATCATCGTCATCCTCCCGCTGGCGGCAGCGGGCATCATCGTGCTCCGCATCGTTACTTCCGAGATCAACAAGCGGGCTGAACTGGCGCTGCCCGCAGCCCTCGATTCTGTTGTCGTGGCATTCAACGAACGCTCCTCGGTGATCGACGAGCGACTAAGGGCAGCGGTCGATGGAGAGCGCCTCGCGAAACTGGCAGACGCCCCCTCCCTCCAGCAGTACCTGAGTGACAGGCTGTCGATGACCGAGGGCCTGGATTTCGTGATGTTCTTGTCTCCGACCGGTGAGATCCGTGGAGCCGCCCTGCACCAGCCCGATCTCCTTGAGGGACTCGAGACCCCAACGCCCGAGGAGATCCTCGCGAACGATGGGATGGGAACGAGTTTCGTAACTGCCCGGATCGACGTGGTCAGGGCTGGAGGCCGTCGAGCCGGCACATTAGTGGGTGGCTTCTGGCTCGATCGCGGGATCTTGGTCGGAGATGGAGCGGGAGGGATCGGATTATCGATCGTGTCGGATGGCCAGATGATCGCGTCTACGACCGCGATGGAAGGCCCTCAACGCGTCCCGCTCACATTCGGAAGTACCTTCCACGCAGAGATCGGCCAAGAGGTCATCGCTCAGGCCCGTGAGTTGGCCGGTGGGGTGTCGGTGGTTGCGTCTATCCCTGCTGCCCGGGCCGACGCAGCATCCTCGAGCGTCCTTACCTCGATCGTCGTGCTTCTCCTTCTGGCCCTGATAGGGACGACTGCGTTGGCGGTTCTGCTGGCCAGACTCATCACGCGACCACTCGACGAGGTTTCGGAAGCTGCCGCTGCGGTCAGTGAGGGCAGGTTCGATCGGCGGATACCGGTCCGCTCGGGCGACGAGGTCGGAAGGCTGGCCGTCGCTTTCAACGAGATGACCGATCGTCTGGCGATCACCATCGGCGAGTTGCAGTCGTCGAGGGATGCTCTGCGTCGATCGGCGAGACGGGTCGGCGAAACACTTCGGTCCACCCACGACATGGGGCAGATGCTCGATAGCATCCTGAACTCAGCTGTGGATGCGGTCGAGGCAGACTTCGGGGTCCTCTGGAACCACGCTCAAGCGAGACAGGAACTTCATCCAGCGCGATCGCGTGGTGTCGATGGCTCGTCGCTGGGGGTCGTGCCGTTAGGTGACGGCGTTGTGGGTGCCGCCGCTGCTGCTGACTCAGCGAAGAAAACACCTGATCCCGCTACCGGCGCTCCAACGCCGACCGCCAACGAGCCGAGCGCGCCGTACTCGATCGCACTGCCGGTCCACAGCGAGTCTCGCGTCATGGCGGTTCTAGTTGTCTACCGACGTTCGCGTCCCTTCGGGATCACCGATCTCGAGACGTTGTCCTTTCTGACCGAACAGGCAGACGTGGCGATCGAGAACGTGCTCCTGCACGAGGAGGCGCGTCGTCTGTCGCTTACCGACGGTCTGACGGGTGTGTTCAACCGGAGGTTCTTCCAGATGCAGTTCCGTCAGGTGATCGCTCAAGCAACACGTTTCGAGCGACCGTTCAGCGTCCTGATGATGGACCTCGACCGCTTCAAGTCGATCAACGACCGCTATGGGCACGGGCGTGGAGACGAGATCCTGATGGAATTCTCGGACAGGATCTTGAGCCTCTTGCGAGAGGTCGACACGTTCGCTCGCTATGGCGGCGAGGAGTTCGTGTGCCTGCTGTCGGAAACCGACAGGGACGGTGCCACCGTGACGGCTGCGAAGATCCTCGAAGCGGTGCGCTCGCGTCCCTTCGGCGAGGAGGACGGGGATCAGATCGCGGTGACGGTATCGATCGGGATCGCGTCGTTCCCTCAACATGGGGATTCCTTCCGTACGCTCGTCGAGGCGGCCGACCGGGGCCTGTACCGAGCGAAGAACGAAGGCAGGGATCGTGCCTGTACACCGGACGATGGGCCATCCGGTCTTCGACTCGCGACCTGATCGCTATCCACCGTGTCTCGCCCCGACGGGTTGCATTACAGGGCTACATGACGTAGGAGCAGGTACATGACAGTGCGCAAAGCGATCATCCCGGCCGCCGGATTCGGCACTCGTTTCCTTCCCGCGACCAAGGCGGTACCCAAGGAGATGATCCCTGTCGTGGATCGCCCTGGGATCCAGTACGTGATCGAGGAAGCAGTTCGCGCCGGTATCGAGGAGATCTTGATCGTCACGTCGTGGGGCAAGGGTGCGATGGAGGATCACTTCGACCGGGCGGTCGAGCTCGAAGAACATCTTGAGAAGAAGGGGAAGGTCGAAGAACTCGAGGAGGTCCGCAGGATCGCGTCCCTGGCGCGGATCCACTCCGTCCGTCAGAAGGAGGCCCTCGGGCTGGGCCACGCGATCGCAACCGGACGCGCCTTCGCCGGAGACGATCCCTTCGTTGTTCTCTACCCGGATGAATTGATCCCCGGCCCCGAACTCGGGGGCCAGGATGTTCTCAGCGAGATGGTGGCCCTCTTCGATAGCACCGGCTCCAGCGTGATCCTCGTGCAGGAGGTGTCGCTCGATGAGATCTCCGCGTACGGAACGATCGAGCCCGAGGAGACCGCCGACGGCAAAGTGATCGTGAAGCGGATGGTCGAGAAGCCCACCGCTGAGGAGGCTCCTTCGAACCTCGCGTCGCGCGGGCGACATGTGTTCTCGCCTCGCATCTTCGAAGCTCTAGACCGGACCACCTTCGGTGTCGGCGGTGAGATCCAACTTGCAGATGCGATCGATCTTCTGGCGCGGGAGGAAACCGTTTACGCACACGTTTACTCCGGTCCGGTTTATGACGTGGGGCGAAAACTTGATTTCCTCAAGGCGACGGTTCAGATCGCTCTCCGCCGCGACGATCTCAAGGATGAATTCCGGGCGTTCCTCACCGAGCATCTAGACCAGGACTAGCTTGCTCTCGGTCTCAGAAGCTCGCGCGAAGGTTCTCGCTGCGGTTCAACCATTGCCCGCGGTGAACGTCTTGATAGGAGATGCCCTCGGGCGGGTTATCGCGCGTGACCTGACCGCCCCTCATGATCTCCCCAGATTCGACAACTCCGCGATGGATGGCTACGCGGTAGTGGCCGCCGACACCGAAGGGGCGACCGAAGCTAGTCCCGTCACCCTGAAGCTCGCCGGGGAAGTGCGCGCTGGCTTTCCGGGCGGATCGAGTGTTGTCGCCGGCACCGTCGTGCGGATAATGACGGGCGCTCCGGTTCCCGAGGGAGCCGATGCGATCGTGCCGGTCGAAGTTACCGATGAGGTCGACGGGCTCGTCCAGATAGCCCGTCCTGCGGCAGCCGGGGATCACGTTCGGCTAGCCGGTGGAGATCTTCGAAGCGGCGCCGTTGTCGTAAGCGCTGGTTCGCGGATCGGTTCTGGAGAGATCGCCGTGTTGGCCTCGCTGGGGCTGTCTCCGGTTGAGGTCCACTCGACCCCAACGGTCGCGATCTTGGTGACCGGGGACGAACTGGTAGCGCCGGAGGAGAGCCCCGCTCCTGGCCAGATCCGAGATTCGAACTCCCTTGCGCTGAGGGCACTCGTCACCGAGGCAGGCGGCAGCGCGCGCGTCCACAGGAACGTCGCCGATGGCCTCGAGGAAACGGTCGCTGCGCTGCGGGATGCCGCCCAGGGAGCGGACCTGGTGATCTCGTCCGGTGGGGTGTCTATGGGGCGGTACGACTACGTGAAAGAGGCGGTCGAACGCGTTGGCCACATCGACATGTGGAGGGTGGCCATGCAACCGGGGAAGCCGGTGGTGCTTGGCGACATCGGCGGCACGGTCTTCATCGGGCTCCCAGGGAATCCGGTGTCGATACATGTCGGCTTCGAGCAGTTCGTTAGGCCAGCGCTCTTACGGCTCCAGGGGATGACGAGAACACTCCGCCCGACGATCTCTGCACGTCTGACGGAGCCTCTTGAGAAGCGAGCCGGGAGGATGCATTTCGTGCGAGTCACGATCGAACGGGATGGCGATGACTGGAGCGCAACACCAACCGGATCGCAGGGTTCGCACATCCAGTCGAGTCTCGTTGGGTGTCACGGCGTGGCACGATTCGAAGTGGACGAAACGCATCTCGCGGCTGGTGATCAGGTCGTGGTCGAGGTGTGGGAACTCCCGGGCGAGGAGTCGATGTGAGCGAGATCCATCCCGAGGCAGAAGCACGCATGGTCGATGTGACGAGCAAGAACGTCACCGAGAGGATCGCGGTTGCCACCGGTCTTGTGAGGATGTCGGATCCAACCGCCGATCTCGTCATGGAGCGATCTCTAGACAAGGGGGACGCACTCGCGGTCGCTCGTGTGGCGGGGATCATGGGGGCCAAGAAGACTGCCGAGTTGATCCCTCTGTGCCACCCGATCGGGATCTCGTCGGTCGAGATGTCGCTCGATCGGGTCGAAGGAGGGATCGCCGTCACCGCGACCGTGAAGACCGCGGAGCGAACCGGCGTAGAGATGGAGGCGCTGACCGCGGTGGCGACGGCGGCGCTGACTATCTACGACATGGTGAAAGGCACCGAACGATCGGTAGACATCACCGATATCCGCCTAGAGAGGAAGTCCGGCGGCAAGTCTGGGGAATGGATCAGGGGCTAGGCGCCGTTGCCCTCTTTGGGTCGTTTGAAGTAGGCAGTCGTGCCGGTGGACTGTGATTCGATCACCTGAACCAACTCCCAACCTTCTTCTCCCCACTGATTGAGGATCTCCTGTAGGGCGTGCGAGATAAGGGGCACAGTTGCGTATTCCCACTTCTGCATCTCTTGGTCCTCTCGTTGATGTTTGTGTCGATCCCAGGTCGGTAACTTAGTTCACGTCATGCCTACGCGGATCGAGGTCCCTTCGTCTGGAGTCGTCTTGGCGTACAAGGTCATCTGGGCATCGTCGTTCCGTGAGCGACGACGCGGGTTGCTCGCCCTCCCGCCACTAGCTGAAGGCGAAGCACTCGTGATACCCGGCGCCTTCCAGGTTCACACCATAGGGATGAACTACCCGATCGACGTGGTGTTCTGCTCGTCGTCATGGATCGTGAAGCACGTGAGCCGAGCGCTGGCGCCGGGAAGGATCACTAGGCCCGTGTTCGCCAGGTTCGCGATCGAACTCGTCGCGGGCGGTGCCGAGAGCGTGGCACGGGGCGACCGATTGACCCTTACTTAAAGACCTTCGAGGGTGCGGTAATCCCGCCGGTAGTACACGAGTGGCTCGCCGTCGCCGAGTTCGATGCGTGTCACTTCAGCGACGACCACTTCGTGATCCCCGCCGTACGCGAAGTCAGTGACCGCGCATTCGATCCACGCGAGACAACCATCGAGGAGGGGAGCGTTGTTGTCACCGGCTCGATGAGGGATCAGATCGAACGGTTTCTCACCCTTCGTAGCGAACGTGCGCGCTACGTCCCGTTGGTCGGTGGTCAGGAGGTTGACGGCGAGGAGACGAACCTCCCTGAGAAACTCAAGCGTCCGTGAGCTGCGCTCGAGTGAAACCGATATCAGGGGAGGGTCGAGCGAAACCGCCGAGAACGCGGTCGCCGTCATCCCATGCTTCTCGGTGTCCGACGCGACCGTGATGACCGACACCCCACTGGTGAAGTGGCTTAGCCCTTCCCTATATTCATCCGGCCCGACGCTCACTGGTCCGCGAGTCTCTCGACCCAACGGATCAAAGTGCGCGTTGCGAATCCCGTCCCGCCGCGCGGTCCGAGATCATGGGGCGTGTCTGTGTCGGCGGGACCGGCGATATCGAGATGCGCCCACGGGATGCCTGCTGCGACGAATCGCTCGAGGAAGAGTGCGGCGGAAACTGCGCCTCCCTCCCTCTTTCCACGGTTGGTTCCGTCGGCGACATCCGAACGAAGTTGCTTGACGTATCCCTTGTAGAGGGGCATCGGCCAGAGTTCCTCGCCCTCGATCACGGCGGCGGATCGGAGGGCGTCGGACAGTGAGTCGTCGTTCGAGAACAGTCCGGCAACGTCAGTTCCTAGTCCGATCACGATGTGTCCGGTGAGTGTTGCTACGTCGACGATCGCGTCCGGTGGGTCTTCGGATGCGAGTGCGAGTGCGTCGGCGAGGATCAGGCGGCCTTCCGCGTCGGTGTTGGTGACCTCCGTGGTCCGACCACCGTAGTGGGTGATGACGTCGTCTGGTCTGAAAGCAGTGCCCGATGGCATGTTCTCCGCCATAGGGATGATCACGCGCACCCCGACCTTCGTCCCCATCTTCGCGAGGGCGCAGATGGCAGCCAACGCGGCGGCACCCCCCGCCATGTCGGTCTTCATCATGGTCATCGAGGCCGCGGGCTTGATGCTCAGGCCGCCGGAGTCGTAGGTGATGCCCTTGCCGACGAGGGTTACTCGGGTCGTCGCGCCCGTCGGCGAATAGGTGAGATCGACCAGGCGTGGCGGCTCAGCCGAGCCTTTGCCCACGGCGACCAGCCCACCGAAGCCACGCTGTTCCAGTGCCTCACCATCCAACACGGTGCAGTCGAGGCCGGCGAGATCCGCCATCTGCTTCGCCCTGTCGGCGAACTCTGCCGGGGTGAGGCGGTCGGGAGTTTCGTTGACCAGGTCGCGACACGCATTCGTAGCCTCGCCGAATGCTTCGCCTCGAGCGACGAGGGTCTCGTCGCCCTGCGCGATGACGATGCGTTGGGTGCGCACATCGGTGGGGGTGTCATCGGAGGTGTATCTGGCGAATCGGTACGAGCCAAGCAGGAAACCTTCGACGGAGGCTTGCTGCTGATCGTCATCGAGCCCGATGTGCACGGCGGAAACGACTTCGGATCGAGCCGCGACCCCTCTCGCGACCAGGGCTGCCGTTCTTCGGACCCCAGCAGGCGATGTCTTCCCCATCGGCCCCAGCCCGACTACCACTAGTGCTCCGGCGGGGAGTTTCCCAAGGGTCGTGACGACAGCGGTCGTCCCCTCCTTACCCTTGAAGCCGGACGAGCGGAGTGCCTCTGCCAGCATCCCCTCCAAGCGGTCGTCCGCGCTCGCCGCGGTGGACGACAGCTCGGCTCCATCTGTGCCCTCGGTCGCGCTAACCAGCAGCGCATCGCACGCGATGTCGAGTGGTTCATCCTGAGTTGTGACTATCTGGGGGGGCATCCGTACTCCTGATCGTTGCCGTGGCGCTCATCTATATCAGGGAGGCGCCGAGCCAAAATCCAAGATCGGAGCCCCTTGTGGGGTTACGTTCACCGCGCAAGAGTTCGTTTCTAGAGCTGGGGGAAGAGTCCTGACACTCGTCTTTCTCGGCGTGCTCGGAGCGGCTTGGGTAGCGGTTCTCGTACCCTCGATGAGGCGGGCGCGTGGTAGCGCCCCGCTGTCTACGGCCGACCGGTTCCGCAAGAGCATGCAGTTGATCTCGCCTCGACTCGGAGAAGAAGGTAGGTGGGTCGTGGTTCCGGGGAGCGTTCGATCGCATCCCTCTTCTCAGCGACGAGCGCTGCGACTCCAGCGCATCCTCAAGCGCAGGCGGCGTATCCTCCTCCTCCTCCTATGGGGCTCGGTGGTAACCCTTGTCTCAGCGCTCCTTGGGGGCCCGGGTGGCTGGGTGCCCCATCTCGTTCTCCTCGTGGCCACGATCGGATTCGCGGCCTTTCTGATCGAGACCAAACGGAGACGGGATGAGCGCAGTAGGAAGGTGAAACCCATGGACCTGCGACGCGTCAAGAAACAGACGGAGTTCGAGTTCTACGAACCTGCGATCTCGGAGTAGATCTCGTCGTGGATCTTTCGGGTCTTTCTGCCGCTCTTCGTTCTGAGTTCGACGCTAAGACTGCGGCACGAGATGACGCGCTGGCTCGGGGTCGATCGGCGATCCGATCCTGTGGCAATGCGATACGTGCACTCCACCGGCACGAGGTTGATGAGGCGCGGGCACTCGTCGAGGAAGCTCAGGCTCACATCGACGCCGCCCGCACCGCTCTCGAAGGCCATGAGGACATCCGCCACACCGGCTTCATCCACGATGCCGAGAAAGAACTCGCCGAAGCGCGCATCACGTTCGCTCTTGTTACCGATGGCACTTTCCCCAGTCATCAGGACCTCGGCCTCCCACCGGCTGCGTTCGCGAAGGGGATGGCCGAGTCGATAGGCGAGATCAGACGACACATCCTCGATCTCATGAGGCATGGCGAGCTCGAGCGCTGCGAGGCGTTGCTCGGTTCCATGGATGACATGTACTACGTACTGGTGTCGATGGACTATCCGGACGGCATCACGTTCGGATTGAGGAGACTGACCGACGTAGCCCGCTCTCTCATAGAGCGGACGCGCGGTGATTACACGACCTCGGTGATCCAGTCATCACTCCAGCGTGCCCTCACCGACCACGGCGATCGGCTCGGCGGGGGTTAGGTCTCTTCGGACGGCTACAATGTGGTGCCTTCGGGCCTGTAGCTCAGTTGGTAGAGCGCACCCCTCGCACGGGTGAGGCCAGCGGTTCGAATCCGCTCAGGTCCACCGAATGGCTTTCCACGCCCACGCCCTCCACCCCGTTTCCGCCCGGTTAAGGTGGCGCGCATGAGAACGAGATCGCTGGTCGCCATCGTCCTGTCCATGTCCATCTTGTTCGTCGCCTGTGGTGACGATGCCGCAGATCCTCCCTCCGGAACGGGTGGAGAAGAGACTGCTGTAGATGGTTGTGTTGAAGGGGAAGCGCGCACGACCGACTCCGGGCTCGAGATAACCGACACCAAGTGCGGGGACGGCGCTGAGGCGAAGGCCGGCGACACCGTGGTCGTTCATTACACGGGCAAGCTGGAGGACGGCACCGTTTTCGACACCTCGACAGACGGTGAACCGATCCCACTTGAGATCGGGACGGGGTTCGTCATCCAGGGCTGGGACGAAGGGGTGCCTGGGATGAAGGTCGGGGGCGAGCGCACTTTGGTGATCCCGCCGGATCTCGGGTACGGACCTCAAGGTCAGGGCCCCATCCCTCCGAACGCGACGCTAACCTTCGAGATCGAATTGGTCTCGATCCAGGCCGCCGGCGGCTAGATCCAGCACCACCCGGCAGGAGAGCCCTCGTAGCCCTCAGCCTTCGTGCAATCCTCGAACAAGATCCTCTTCTGCCAGTCTGGCTGTGACAGAGGCTGTCCAAGGACGAGCGGCGAGAAGAACATGAACGAAGCAACGGCAGCCGTGGTGAAGATGCCTATCGCGATGCGCGACTCGATCGATGAACCCAACCTGACGGCGACGTAACCGAGCGCCAAGCACATGAATGGCACGGCAGGGAGCAGATAGAAGAGGAATGTCGCGGAGCGGTCCGTCTGCTGAAGCAGCCACGGGAGGTAGGCGAACACGAAGCCACCCGCGATGAGCGCCTCCGTCGCCCCGCGTCGCCTGATCCAGGCGTAGCCGACGTAAACGAGCGCGATCAACGACGTCCACCAAACGATGGGACTCCCCAGCGCCATGATCTCCCGGTACGTGCCACCCCCAGAGTCGAAGTGATACGAGACCGGTCGCTTCACCAGGGGCCACGACCACGCGGGGCTCTGATACCCGTGGAGCGCCGTCAGGTTGGCATGGAACTCGAGCATCGAAAGCTGCTGATCCCAGACGGAGCGGAGGAATGAGCCCTCGTTCCATGGAAGCGCCAGCAGCGACCCATCGACGCGCCCGACGTAGGTGAAGACGTAGACGGCGATCGGGAGCAGGCCGAGATACAGCACCGCGTGCAGGATGGTCGCGCCAGCGGAGCCCCGTCCTTTGCGTGACGCGCCGATCCCCCATGAGAGCCATAGGACAAGGGCCAAGGGGATGAAGAAGACACCCGCCCATTTCGAGGCAACCGCGGCTCCGAGCGCCACTCCTGCTCCTGCCAACGGAAGGATGAAGGATCGCTCTACCGCGGCACGATCCTTGGCTGTCACCAGCAGTAGAAGAGCAGTGAGCGCGAATAACGGCACGAAGATGTCCAGCATCGAGATGCGGGACTGCACGAGATGCAAGAGGTCGAAGGTCAAAAGACCCGCTGCCATCGCCGCTCCGAGGGTTGACCGCAGGAGCCGCTTCGCGAGCATGTAGAGAACGATGATCGTCACCGTTCCCGCCACCGCTGCCATGACTCGCCAGCCGAAGGAGTCGTAGCCGAAGATCTTCACCCCGATGGAGAGCAGCCATTTCCCAAGCGGAGGATGAACCATCGTCTGCTCCGCCTCGACCCCGCAGATCTTTGCGGCACCCTTCACGTAATAGCAGGCGTCCTTGGCGTAATAGGTCTCATCGAACACGAGGGCGTTCGGGGTCCCCAACCAAACGAATCGGAATATGCCGCCGAAGATGGTGAGGATCGATACGACCAGCACATCGATCCGGTTCAGACGGCGAGGGTCTGCTGGAGGGGGAGGCACGTTCTGTTGTCCGTTCACCCGCAGCAGCATAGTTAGTCTCCTCGCGGTGCGGACCCTCACGGCCGGCCTCGATTCGATGCGTCGTCATCCTGCCGCCCTCGTGCCGGTGGTGATCGAGGGGACGCTATTCGCCATCCTCAACGGCATGGGCATGATGCCCGGGGGAGGAAGCGGGGCAGCAGCAGGAGCGGCCTTCCCGATGGATGTCTTCTTCGACCTGAAACAATCCGTCGCGTTCGCTCCCGGATGGATGTGGTTCGCGGTCTTGATGCTCGTTTCGATCTTGGGGCGCGGCGCTGTCATCGCGGCAACGGTGTGGTTGAGCGAGGACGACAGACTCCCGTTCCGTAGCTATCTCATCAAGGGCTTCCGGCTCGTCGGGACCGCAGTCTTGGTCATGGCTCCTTCTGCCGCCCTGTTCTTCATCACGGTTGCAACGCGGTACGCCCCGTTCGGGTACGTCGCGGCAGCGATCGGAGTGCTTGCGACCGTCTGGCTGGCCGGGCGGATGACATCGATGTTCACCGATCACCCACGGAGCACGCCCGGCTTGTCTTCGGTTCTCGCGTATGGATACCTGGTGGCGGGCTCGAGTGCGGTGCTGGCGATACTCAACGATCGCTCAAGGTGGGTTGCGGCCGCGTTCATCGTTCTGATGGGTCCCATCCATGCCGTCACCATCTTGGGCTGGAGGCAGCGAGCACTCACTCCTCACGGAGAACGTCGATGGTTCGTGCTAGCAGCAACCGCTCTTCTGTTCGGGGCCTTGTTCATCGACGCGTCCTTGGACCGAACGCTTCGCTCACCTGAACCGGCGGCGGAGGTCAGCGGGCGCCTGTTCCTATTGGGTGGAGCGGATTCCACCTCGGAGACCGGGTCGCTATCCGGCTTCGATCCCACCGCGGTCGGGATCCCGGTCGAGCAGACATCACTCCTCTCGTATGTCGGGCGGGGACAGCCATATGACGCGAACGACACCAGGCGGAGCTTGAGGGGGATCGCAAGGTTGGTTTCCAGTCAGATCGCCCAGTCGGAGCCGCCGCCGAGGCGCCTAGTGCTCGGGCACTCGCAGGCTTCGCAGATCTTGGACCTAGGTGCCCTCTTGGACCTTGCGACTCCGGAGGCAGCCGCAGTCGTGTCGCCCCCACCGGCCTACGGCCCTCCGGTAGCGGTTCCGAAGGCAGGAGATCCAGCTGCGGGGAGTGTTGGAGGAGACCTGGCGAGAGCGTTCTCGGTGCTACTCGATGTGAGCGGACTACCTGCCTACGATGTGGACGCAGGGGCGTCACCGACCAACCTGGACGTCTTCGTCCCAGAGGAGCCGCGATATCCACGTCTGTCGGTGTGGGCCATCGCGGACTCGGTCTGGTTGTCGGGCGATTGGCGCCACGAGGGCCACGCGAACGTGGTGGCGTTCAGCGATCACGTCGGGGCGCTGAACGACCCCGCGACGACTGGAGCGGTGCGTCGGTTCTTCGCAGGCGAGAGTGTCACCGACGACGATCTGTCGTGGCGAGGTTTCCTTGCAACTACGCTGCGATACACCTTCGAGCCTTGGAGACCCAGATGACTGGTCGGCTGATCCTGTGTGGGACGCCCATCGGCAACCTCGAGGACCTCTCTCCGCGTGCCGAGAGGACGCTGCGGGAGGCGACCGTGATCGCGTGTGAGGACACCCGCCGGACCCGCAAGTTACTCACTCACTTCGGGATCAAGGCAAAGGATCTCGTCGTCTATCACGAGGGGAACGAACGCCGACAAGCAGCGGGGCTCTTCGAGCGCATCCAGCAGGGAGCGACGGTCGTGTTGGTTTCCGACGCGGGTATGCCCGGTCTCTCCGACCCGGGGTACAGGCTCGTCAAGCAGTGTGCAGATGAAGGCTTAGTGGTCGAGGTGGTACCCGGTCCATCGGCCGCGGTCGCTGCGCTCGCCATCTCTGGGTTGCCGCCCGGGCGGTTCTCGTTCGAGGGATTCTTCCCCCGCAAGCAGGGGGATCGCCGGAGGAGGATCGAGGAGTTGGCGGACGAGCGCCGCACGATCGTCATCTACGAGTCACCGCACAGGATCGAGGCCTGCCTCGAAGACCTAGTGGAACTGTTGGGGGAGCGCCCGGCAGCGCTGGCGCGCGAGCTCACGAAGTTGCACGAAGAGGTGCGCCGAGGAACCCTCGCTCAACTGCTGGCCGGAGTGCGCGAGGTTCCACCTCGAGGAGAGATCGTTCTGCTCGTATCCGGAGCGGTCCACGACCATCGGCCAGAGGTGGAGCCCGAGGAGCTAGCCCGGAGGGCGCGGGCATTGATGGATAACGGCGTTGACCGGAAGGATGCTCTTCAGCAGGTAGCGCGCGATGCGAAAGTACCTAAACGGGCCGTGTTCGACGCGTTGATCGCTACCGATCAGGACTGATCGCTCAGGACTGAACGGTGCTGTCTTCGGGCAGACGGATCTCGGTCTTTCCGAGCCGCCCCAGTTCCCCGGCACAGGTGTCGCAGACCTTGCGGCCCCGGTAGTCAATCGTGGGGTTCTCTGCGGCGCAGAATAGGCATACGTCCGTGCGCTTCTCGAGGATCACTCTCTCTCCATCCACGGAGATGTCGAGCTCGTCTCCCTCATGGATGCCGAAGACGCGTCGGATCTCAGACGGTAGAACTATCCGCCCGAGCTCGTCGATCTTCCTGACGACGCCGGTAGACTTCATCGAACAGGCCTCCCCTGGCCACACGTAATGTAGGGCGACTGTAAGCCCGTGGAAGCAAGGCAGTCAATCATCCGACCACCATGGGACGCCCCAACAGGACATACGGTACGCACACGCAAAGTTCAGGCACAGACCAAGGATCGTTCCGTGGACGGTGCTTCATCCCCCATTATGCCCGAGAAACCTGGAGATAACTGGCAGTTGAGAAAAAATTCCATCTACCTCACGACACCCATCTACTACGTGAACGACGTCCCCCACCTGGGGCACGCCTACACGACCGTCGCTACCGACTTCGTCGCCCGCTACCGCAGATCGCAGGGCCATGAGGTGTTCTTCCTCACCGGAACCGACGAACACGGACAAAAGGTTCTCCAGACGGCGCAGGCGAAGGGGCTTTCCCCTCAGGAGTGGACGGACCAGATCGTCCCTCGATGGACCGAGGTATGGGCCGCTCTCGATATCTCGAACGACGATTTCATCCGCACCACGGAACCTCGACACGAGGGCCCCGTGCAGGAGTTCGTCCAGGCCCTCTACGACAAGGGCGAGATCTACCTCGGGGCGTATGAGGGCCTTTACTGCATCGGTTGCGAGGAGTTCAAGCAGCCGGATCAGCTGGTAGACGGGAGATGCCCCCTTCACGATCGGGTCCCTGAGGTCGTGAAGGAGGAGAACTACTTCTTCCGCCTCTCGAACTATTCGGAGCGCCTTCTCCAGTTGTGGAACGACGTACCCACCTCGGTCCTGCCGGAGTCGCGTCGCAACGAAGTGATCGGGAAGGTCAAGGGTGGTTTGGACGACCTCTCGATCTCGCGAGTGAGCTTCGACTGGGGTGTTCCGATCCCGTGGGACCCGAAGCACGTGATCTATGTCTGGGTCGATGCGCTGCAGAACTACATCACCGCGGCTGGGTTCGGTTCGGACGAGGACCGCTTCGCCAGGACATGGCCCGCGGACATCCACTTCATCGGCAAGGACATCCTGTGGTTCCACGCGGTGATCTGGCCCGCGATGCTCATGGCCCTCGACATGCCTCTTCCGAAGACCGTGTTCGCTCACGGTTACCTTCAGGTCGGGGGCGAGAAGATGTCGAAGTCGACGCTCACCGGGATCTCCCCTCACGATCTGATCGAGACGTTCGGCTCGGACGGATATCGCTACTACTTCATGCGCGATATCTCCTTCGGACTCGATGGCGAGTTCTCGTGGGAGGCGATGGTCGCTCGCTACAACTCTGACCTAGCGAACGACTTCGGCAATCTCGCATCCCGAGTTCTGAACATGGTCACCAGGTACCTCGACGGCCGGATCCCAGCGATCCCTCAAGAGGTCGAGATGACGTTCCCCGAACAGTCGCTGATCGAGGTTCAAGAGGCGGCGTTCGAAGGCATGGCGCGGGCGATGGACGAGATCGCGCCGCATGAAGCGCTCAAGGAAGCGTGGGCGTTCGTACGCAGGGCGAACGCGTACGTGGAAGAAGTGACTCCGTGGGTCCTCGCCAAGGACCCCGATCAGCGCCGTCGCCTTGAGGTCGTGCTGTACCAACTGTCAGATGCCCTGCGGCTCATGTCCTTGATGCTGTACCCGATAATCCCGCGCGCTGCAGAGGAACTGTGGTCCCGGCTAGGACTCGAAGGCAAGGTCGCGACCAAGACGCTGGGCGACGAGGGCAGATGGGGTCTCCTCCCCGAGGGCGCCGTCGTTCGGATCGGTGAACCTCTCTTCCCGCGACTGGACGCGCGGACCGAAGCCGAAGACTGAATCTCGTGTGGTTCGACACTCACTGTCACCTTCACCTGGTCGAAGAGGAAGCCTCGCTCGACGAGGTCGTCGCAGACGCTCGTAGTTTCGGGGTTCGGATGGTGGCGATCGGCATCGAGGTTCCTTCGAGCACTCGCGCTCTCGAGATCGCAACTACCCATGACCTCCATTGCAGCGCAGGGGTGCATCCGAACTCAGCCGACGGATGGGGGCCTGAGGCGTCCTCGGCGATCGAGGCTCTCCTTGCCGAGGAGCGCGTTGTGGCCGTCGGGGAAACCGGGTTGGACAACTACTGGGACATGGTCGACCCGAAGATCCAGGAGGGTGCGTTCAGAGATCACGTCGAACTGGCGAAGCAGTTCGACAAGGCATTGGTGATCCACACGAGAAGATCCACTACTCAGGCCCTCGACATCTTGAGTGAACTCGGGCCACCGGAGCGCACCGTGTTCCATTGTTGGCAAGGCAAGATCCCCGAGCTCGAGCGCGCTCTCGAGATGGGGGCACACGTCTCGTTCGCAGGAGACACCTGGTCGAACAAGGCGGTTCGCAAGGTGCCCGAAGGCAGGTTCATGGTCGAGACCGATTCGCCTTACCTCACCCCCGAGCCGAGACGCGGAGAGCGCAACCGGCCCTCGTTCGTCCGCTTCGTTGGCGCCGCTATAGCGGCCGTGCGGGGCGAGGATCCCAGTGCGCTTGCCGCGCACACGACCGCCACAGCGCTGCGGTTCTACGGGCTGGATGCGTGACAATCCCGGGGGCGGGCCGACTCGGTGAACTATTTGCCAAGCACGGAGCGAGACCCACCAAGTCCCTCGGCCAGAACTTCGTCATCGACCCCAACACGATCAAGAAGATAGTTGCTGTCGCCGGGATCGGCCCGGAAGACGACGTTCTCGAGTTCGGAGCCGGCGCAGGGTCACTCACCGCGGGGCTGGCGGCGGTGGCCCGGAGTGTCACCGCGGTCGAGATCGACGAGCGCGTCATCCCGATCCTTCGCGAGGTGGTGGGGGAGATGGACAACGTCAAGGTTGTGGCCGCAGATGCGATGACCATCGAGCTTGCCTCTCTCCACGTGAACAGCCTCGTAGGCAACCTTCCGTACAACATCGCAGCCCCCCTGGTGATCAGGGCCCTTGAGGAAGCTCCGCAGATCGACTCCCTAACTGTGATGACGCAGCGCGAGGTGGGTGAGCGGATGGCAGCGGGGCCGGGAAGCAAGGCATACGGATCGGCCAGCGTGATCGTGAGCTATTTTGCGGATGCACGCGTCGCTGCCCGGATCTCACGCAATGTCTTCTGGCCGGTGCCCAACGTGGACTCGGTGCTCGTTTCGATAGTGAGACGGGATCCTCGACCCGAAGCTGAGTACGCGCGCTTTCAGCAGATCGTCCGGGCAGGTTTCGCTCAGAGGAGGAAGACGTTGAGGAATACGCTTTCCAGCCTTGTGGCAGATGGCGAAACAGCTCACCGCTGGATCACCGAGGCAGGGCTAGACCCGGGGGCGCGCGCTGAGACGATCCCCCTCGAGGGTTTCCTCGCCCTGGCCCAGAGTTGGACCGAACAGTGATCAGGTTCCGAACAAACGCCAAGATCAATCTCTTCCTCCGCGTCTTGGGCCGTAGGAAAGACGGGTTCCACGAGATCGAGACCGTGTTCCACGGGATAGGTCTCGGCGACGACATCACGATCACGCCGACCGAAACGAAGTCGGTGGAGGTGTCGATGGCGCTCGACGGCATCGAAGGTGAGATCCCAGAACCCAAAGACAACCTCGTTCGCCTCTCGGCGGATGCGTTGCTGAAACTCGGAGCGATCAATCCTGGGATCGCGATAGAGATCAAGAAACGGATCCCGATCTCGGCGGGACTTGGTGGCGGGAGCGGCAATGCGGCCGGGGTCCTGGTCTTGCTCAACGAACTCTGGGGGGCCGGGCACGATGCCCCCCGGCTCCTCGCGCTCGCGGGCGGCATCGGTGCGGACATCCCCTATTGCATCGGGGGAGGCACCGTTCTCGGGTCTGGGAAGGGCGAGAAGCTGACGCGCATACCGGCCCCGGCGACGATGTGGTTCGTGCTAGGGATCACCTCTAAGCCGCTCTCCACCGCGGCTGTCTACGGAATCTGGAGGGAGGGACTCTCCGGGCCAGGGATGGGCAGCGCTCCCCTCGTTCTCGCTTTAGGAGAAGGTGACACCGAGGAGGCCGCCCGCCTCATCCGCAACGACCTCGAGCCGCCCGCGTTCACCCTGATGCCGGAGTTGGCGGAGAAGAAACTTGCGATGATCGAGGCAGGCGCCCTAGGAGCAGCGTTGTCTGGGAGTGGACCGACGATCTATGGCGTGGCTCGAGATGAAGCGCATGCAGAGGAGATGGCCGCTGAGGTAGGTGGCAGCTTCGATGAGACGGTGGTCGTAAGTTCCCGGCCGACCTGTATCGAACGCCTAGACTCATGATCCAGAAGTTCTCTGCCCCGTAGGGTAATTGGCAGCCCGAGGGATTTTGGTTCCCTAAGTCCAGGTTCGAATCCTGGCGGGGCAGCTTGCAGCGAGAGGGAGGACGGGTGACCGACACTAGAACGGCGATAGTCCTTGCCGCGGGAGAGGGCAAGCGGCTCCGTTCAGGGCTTCCCAAAGTGCTCCATCGGGTGGGTGGAAGACCTCTGGTGGGCCACGTTCTCGCCGCCCTCGCCCCCCTCGGAGCCGATCGCACGGTGGTCGTGGCCTCCAAGAGACTCGACGAGATCAAGGGAGCCATCGAGGCCGCCGGCTTCGGGGACCTGGATTACGTGGTCCAGGATCCACCCCGCGGAACCGGGGACGCGGTGAGGATCGCTCTCGACACCATCCAACTGGATGGCGCGGTGCTCGTGGTCCCCGGCGATGCTCCGTTGCTATCTAGTGCGACGTTGTCATCGATGGTCGAGCTCCATGAATCATCCGGCGCGGCCGCCACGATGTTGACCGCCGAGGTTGACGATCCTGCGGGATACGGGCGAGTGGTGAGGGACGGCGATCGGGTAGCGAAGATCGTCGAGCACCGCGACGCCACTGAGGACGAGCTCGCGATCACCGAGATAAATAGCGGCGTCTATGTGTTCGATGGTGTCGCCTTAACGCGGTTGCTTCCGGCACTGGACGACACCAACTCCCAGGGCGAGTTCTATGTCACGGATGTCATCGGATTGATGCGCGAGGAGGGCTCTGTGGTCATCGCCCACAAGACCGACGCGACCGAGGTCTCTGGCGTGAACGACCGTGCTCAGCTGAGCGAGGTAGGACGAGCCTTACGCTCCGCCACCTGCTCGCACTGGATGCGTGAAGGCGTGACGATCGTTGACCCGGCTACGACCTACATCGACTCCACCGTCGTGCTGGAGCAGGACGTGACCATCCTCCCCAACACCTTCCTCGAGGGGTCGACCGTTATCGCTACCGGCGCCGAGGTTGGCCCGGGGACGCGGATCATCGACTCGGTGATCGGTCCAGATTCGGTGGTCACTTACTCGGTGGTCAGGTCTGCCGTGCTCGGGCCTCGCACCTCGGTCGGCCCCTATGCGTCGCTGCGTCCCGGCACCGAGTTGAAAGAGGGCGCACACCTAGGCACCTTCGTTGAGACGAAGAAGACCGTCATCGGCAAAGACTCGAAGGCGAACCATCTTGCCTATCTCGGCGACGCAACGATCGGTGCGAACGTGAATGTCGGCGCCGGCACGATCACCTGCAACTGGGACGGCGTGAACAAGAACGAGACGATCATCGAAGACGGCGCGTACATCTCTTCGGACACGATGCTTGTGGCTCCGGTTCGGATCGGCAAGGGAGCGGCAACGGGGGCCGGTTCCGTGGTTAGGGACGACGTGCCGGACGGCGCCCTTGCGGTCGGTGTGCCGGCCCGGGTGATCGAGGGCAAAGGGGACCGGATCAAGTCCCCAGAGAACATCGCCGAGGATGACCCCACGTGAGAGAATCCAGGGGCACCGCGGTCGCGTCAGATGACACCAGGTCCGAGCGAGCTTAGGAGAGGTTGATCCATGCAGCTTCCCACTCACAAGCACCTGATGATCTTCTCGGGGACGGCGAACCCCGGCCTGGCTGAAGAGGTCGCCGACTCGCTGGGGATGAAACTCGGTGATGTCGAGGTCTCGTCCTTTGCAGACACCAGCACCTATGTGCGTTTCTCGGAATCCGTACGCGGATGTGATGCCTTCGTTATCCAGTCGATCTGCGACCCGGTGGATCACAACGTGATGCAGCACTTCATCATGCTCGACGCACTGAAGCGCGCGTCGGCCAAACGCATCACCGCGGTGGCTCCCTTCTACCCCTATGCGCGGCAGGACCGTAAGGCGCGCGGGCGGGAGCCCATCACGGCTCGGTTGATGGCCGACTTCTACGAGGCATCTGGCGCAGACAGGATCCTTTCGGTCGACCTCCATGCGGGACAGATCCAGGGATTCGCCAACGCACCGTTCGACCATCTCACCGCTCTGCCGCTGCTGGCGGATCACTTCGCGAAGGACCTCGAAGACGACTTCGTGATCGTGTCACCCGATGCTGGCGGCGTTCGCCTCGCCGATAAGTGGGGCCAGTACTTCAACGAGATGTACGGGCTGACCGCTCCCGTCGCATTCCTCCACAAGCGGCGCCGACGCGACGTTCGCAATCAGACCGAAACGCTCGCGGTGGTTGGTGATGTCGAGGGCAAGGCGTGCGTCGTCGTTGACGACATCATCGATACCGGTGGAACCTTGACCCACGGCTGCGATGCACTGTTGGCGGCGGGCGCGACCGAGGTCCGGGCCGCCGCTACCCATGCGGTGCTCTCGGACCCCGCTACGGACAGGATCAAGAACTCGGCTCTCAAAGAGGTCGTGGTCACCAACACGCTTCCCATCCCCTCCGATAAGCAGAGCGACAAGCTCCTCGTGCTATCGATCGCCCCGATCATCGCCGAGGCCATAAAGGCGGTGTTCGAGGAAGGCTCGGTCTCCGAGCTCTTCCACGACAAGAACCAGCCGTAGATGTTCTGCGGATCGTCGAGACGATCCGCTTCTTGATCCACCTGTGCCTCACCTGGCATCGAGTCCCCGACTTGGGTTTCCGATCGTCGAGACGATCCGCTTCTTGATCCACCTGTGCCTCACCTGGCATCGAGTCCCCGACCCCTTCGGGTTTGGGCCGTTTGAGTTGGATGGCCCGGGGGGGCATAATGGTCGCTTGCCTCGGCCCTGGTCGGGCATCCCCGCTACGGCTCACGCCTTGCTCTCCGCGGGCGCTGGCGACATCTAACAAATCCGGAGGTTCCGATGGCTGAGGTCAGACTGGCCGCAACGAAACGAGAAGACACGGGCAAGGGCAACGCCCGCAAGGTCCGTGCTGACGGCCGTGTGCCAGGCATCCTCTATGGGGGTGGGATGGACCCCATCTCGATCGCTGTGGACCGGCGCGAATTCGTCACCGCATTGAAGACCGACGCCGGCATGAACGTCCTGCTGGACATCGAGGTCGATGGGGAAACCACGCTGGCCCTTACCAGGGAACTCCAGCGCGATCCCGTGCGCGGAACACTCCTACACGCTGACTTCGTCAAGATCGACCGCAAGACCGCTATCGAGGTCGAGGTACCGGTGCACCTCACCGGCGAGGCTCCCGGGGCCAAGGAGGGTGGCGCTCTCGAGCAGCCGCTGTTCTCGGTCCACGTCAAATGTCTGCCGTCGGAAGTGCCCGAGTACGTGGATGCGGATGTGTCAGCGTTGCAGATCGGGGAATTGATCCGTGTTTCCGACCTGTCGGCTGGCCGCAACTACGAGATCCTCAATGACCCAGACACCATCGTTGCGCTCGTCGCACAGCCGATCTCCGAAGAGGAGCTCGAGGCGATGGAAGCAGAGGCCGGTGTGGTCCAGGAGGAGAGCGACGAGGCGATCGCCGAAGCCGAGGCCGCGGACGAGGGATCTGCCGAAGGCGACGAGGCCCCGGCAGAGGGAGGGGACGGGGACGAGGGCTAGCCCCTCTCTTCGCCTCTAACCCTTGTCTCTGTTCGGGCGGTCAGGAACCGGCGACCGCTGGGTGGTCGCCGGGCTCGGGAATCCCGGAGCGCGCGTACGAACGCACCCGCCACAACGCGGGAGTGCTCGTGCTCGACGAACTCCTCGAGCGGGTTGGTAGATCGCTCAAGACGCACAAGAGCGGAACCGTGATCGCCGAAGCCGAGATAGCGGGCGAAAAGGTTGTGCTGGCGCGCACTACCTCGTACATGAACGAGTCGGGGCGCCCACTGCGGGCCCTCGCCGCCTTCTACAAGACGCCACCGGAGCGTCTCCTGGTGGTCCACGACGAACTCGATGTGCCGTTCGGCCAGGTCAGGATCAAGGATGGCGGTGGCACGGCCGGACACAATGGGGTGAAGTCCGTGGCCCAACACCTCGGGACCAAGGACTTCCCGAGGGTTCGGATCGGCGTGTCTCGACCGCGGGGTGGTCGCGATCCCGTGGATTACGTCTTGGGCGAGTTCTCGGGAACGGAGCGCAAAGAGTTGGCGTTCGTAGTTACGAAGGCGGCGGATGCCGTCGAAGCGATCCTCTCGGACGGTCTCGAGAGAGCGATGAATACCTTCAACACCCGAGAGTAGGGTTAGCCGAGTCTTGGTTCGAGAAGTGGCTCCACTAGCTCCATTGCTGGATCTTCTACCGGGCGAACGAGTGCGTGCGCTCGTGGCGGAGCGCGCCCCGATCACTGTCCCCGACGCCGTCCGCCCCTTCATCCTGGCGTCGCTGGTCCGGCATCTCGAGGTCCCGGTGCTGGCCGTGGTGGCTCGTGGTGAAGAAGCAGAGCACCTCACCCGCGACGTCCAGGCCTATCTAGGCAGGGAGGGTGCAGAGGTCTTCCCCGGGTGGGAGGTCCTCCCTGGCGAACCTCTCTCCCCGAGCGTAGAGACCATGGGCCGTCGTCTCAACGTCCTCGCGAGGCTGGGCGAAGGTCAACCCTTGGTGGTGGTTGCGTCCGCTCAAGGGGCAACTCAGTTAGTAGCGCGGCCCAGCGACATCGCCACCGTCGATCTCTCGAAGGGCTCGAGTTGGGATCTCGACGAGCTGATCGCGCGGCTCATCGAGATGGGCTACGAGCGCAACTACATCGTCGAACGCCGCGGCGAGTGCGCGGTACGCGGAGGGATCGTCGATGTCTTCCCGCCGTCCGAAGAACGTCCCGTGCGTCTCGAGTTCTGGGGTGACGAGGTCACCTCGATACGACAGTTCGCTCTCGCCTCTCAGCGATCACTGGACGAGATCGGGCACGTAGAGATCGCACCATGTCGCGAGCTGCGGGCGGACCGAACGACGAGAGAGCAAGCAGAGGCGCTGGCGATGACCGACGACGATCCCGCCGTCGCAGCTCTCGTCGAAGGGATCGTCGAACCGGGTGCCGAGCGACTCCTCCCCGCTCTTTCGGGAGGGTTAGAGCCCATCACGAACTTCTTTCCCTCGGGGTCACCCGTGGTCGTCCTCGAACCCAAGCGCGTCCAAGACAGAGCCAGCGAGATCATCGAACAGGTCGAGGAGTGGAAGGGCATCTCGGGACGCTCCGAGGATCACTTCCGCTCGCTCGACGGCGTTCTGTCCGAGGTAGAGAACGTTGTGTTGCTCTCGTCGTTCCAGGAACAGTCCTCTGAGGTGCTGCCCGTCGAAACGTGGACGGCTCAGGCGGGCAAGCCGGAGGACCTCGTCGCTCGATTGGGCGATCTGATCCGCAGCGGCTACCGCGCCATCGTCGCCGCGTCCCTGCCCGAGACATCCGAAACGTTGCAGAAGAATCTCAGGACCTCAGGCATCCCGTTCTCCACCAGTGACGTTGCTCCGGGACCAGACTCTCCCCCCGGGGGCACCGTCGTGGTCGCCGATCTCTCGCGCGGGTTCGTTCTTCCGTGGGCCAAGCTCGCTCTGGTTGCCGAATCGGACCTGACGGGTCGACGGTCCAGCGCTCACAGGCGGCGTGCGGCCCAGAGGAAGCGCGAAGCATCGGGCCCGTTGGATCTCGCGATCGGTGAACTCGTCGTCCACGAGGTTCATGGGATCGGCCGCTATCAGGGGATGGTCGAGCGCGACCTCCTGGGGGTCCACCGCGAGTACCTCATCATCGAGTACCTCAAGGGCGATCGCCTCTACGTTCCAAGCGATCAGGTTGACCTCGTCTCCAAGTACATCGGGGGAGAGGCCCCCAAGATCTCCCGTCTGGGTTCCGCCGAGTGGTCGAAGACCAAGGCGCGTGTGCGGCGCAAGGTCCGCGAGGTCGCCCAAGAACTCGTGAAGCTCTACGCGGAGCGGATGCACGCGAAAGGATTCCCCTTCGGTCCCGATACTCCGTGGCAGCGGGAGCTTGAGGACGCGTTCCCCTATGAAGAGACCCCCGATCAGCTCCGGGCGATCGATGAGGTCAAAGACGACATGGAATCCGACTCGCCGATGGACCGCCTCGTATGCGGCGACGTCGGATACGGGAAGACCGAGATCGCGGTACGTGCCGCATTCAAAGCGGTTGCCGCCGGGAAGCAGGTCGTCGTGCTGGTTCCGACGACGATCCTCGCCCAACAGCATCACTCGACCTTCGTCGAGCGCTTCCGGGGATTCCCGGTGAACGTCCAGATGCTCAGCCGTTTCCTCTCGACATCTCAGGCGAAGAAGGTGGTCGAGGATCTCGGTGCTGGCCGGGTTGATGTCGTCGTCGGAACACACAGGTTGCTGTCGAAAGACATGCGCTTCTCCGATCTTGGTCTGGTGATCGTGGACGAGGAGCAACGCTTCGGTGTCGAACACAAGGAGCGGCTGAAGCAACTCCGTACAAGCGTCGATGTCCTGACGCTCACCGCCACCCCGATCCCACGCACCCTAGAGATGGCGATGGCGGGGATCAGGAATCTATCGATCGTGGATACGCCGCCCGAGAACCGTCATCCAGTGATGACCTATGTAGGGGAGTTCGACGAGGAGACGGTCTCCTCGGCGATCCGGCGTGAGCTTCTGCGCGATGGGCAGGTGTTCTACGTCCACAACCGCGTGGACACGATCCATGCGGCGGCCCGGAAGATCGAGGCGCTCGTTCCCGACGCACGGGTCGGCATCGCTCACGGTCAGATGCACGAGCACGAACTCGAGCGCTCGATGCTCGAGTTCGGAGACGCGAAGACGAACGTGCTCGTGTGTACAACGATCGTTGAATCCGGACTGGACATCCCGACCGTCAACACTCTCATCGTCGAGCGAGCCGACATGCTGGGGCTCTCGCAGATGTATCAACTGCGCGGGCGTGTCGGTCGAGCGCACGAACGCGCCTATGCCTACCTCTTCTATCCACCCGATCGGTCGCTCACCGAGGATGCACACGAGCGATTGAAGACGATCTCCGAGCACACGGGACTTGGTTCCGGTTTCCGGATCGCCATGAGAGACCTCGAGATCCGCGGTGCTGGGAATCTCCTTGGTGCCGAGCAGTCCGGCCAGATCGCCGAGATCGGTTTCGACCTGTACGTGAAACTGATGGCTTCTGCGTTCGGAGAACTGAAGGGTGAAGAGACCGCCTGGAACGAGGATTCGGAGGTCCGGATCGACCTCCCTCTCGATGCCTTCATCCCGAAGGAGTACGTCGCAGACGAGAACCTGCGACTCGAGGCCTACCGGCGGATCGCTTCGGCCGTCGACGAAGAGGACTTCAAAGAGGTCCGCGCCGAGTTGGAAGATCGTTATGGCAGCCCTATCCCGCAGAGCGTCGAAGCGTTGTTCGAGGTAGCCGGCTTCAGACGTCTGCTCATGGCCCACGGCATCACCGAGGCATCGACCGTGGCCGGAAACCTGCGGATCAAGCCGATCGAACTCGAGGATTCGAAAGAGGTCAGGCTCCAAAGGATCCTCCCCGAGGCCTCTTACCGGCACGCAACCCAAACGCTCCTGATCCCGGAACGGAAGATGCCCAAAGAGGGCGCTATCGGGTGGCTCGTTGACCTCCTGCAGCAGTTAACCTCGGCGCCATGACTCGAGCATCCATCGCCTCGCTCATCCTGATAGCCCTGTCTGCGACCGCCTGTGGGACGACCTTTGCCCCCTCGGCGGCGACGGTCGGGGATCATGAGATAGCCCTTTCAGCTCTCGATTCTGCGACCGAGGAGTTCCAGGACTCGGATGGCTTCGCGACCGCGACCGAGGGCCAGGACGAGCTCGAAGCCCTCAGGACATACGAGCAGAGCTACCTCTCTCTGCTGATCCGGATCGCGGTTTTCGAACCTCATGCCGAGGCTCTCGGCATCACCGTCAGCGACGAGGACGTCGAGGGTCGAGAGAACGACATCCGATCCCAGTTCCCCGATGAGGCGGCCTTCCAAGAGGCGTTGGGGGGACAAGGGCTGACCCTCCCCGAACTCCGGTTGAGGATCTACCAAGACGAACTCGAAGGGCGCCTTCGTTCCGAGGTCACGGCGGACGATCTACCCGACGATGCGGAACTGCGGGCCCACTATGAGGCCAACATCGAGGCCTTCACCGAGGTGCGCTCGAGCCACATCCTCGTTGAGGACAACGTGACCGCTATCGAGATCTCAGATCAGCTCGCCGCTACGCCCACCGATCAGGTACCGGATGAGTTCGCCAAACTCGCGCGGCGATTCTCGATCGACGAGGGGAGCGGCGCCAGGGGTGGCGATCTCGGGTTCTCGAACTACGGGGAATTCGTAGAGCCGTTCTCGAACGCGCTGATACGTCTCGAGGTCGGCGAGGTGTCCACACCGGTACGTACCGAGTTCGGCTTCCACATCATCTATCTGGCAGACCGACGGGTCCGTCCCTTCGAAGAAGTGAAAGACCAGATCGTTTCGGAGGTTGCGGGCCAAGCGCAGGAAGACGCGTGGCGGGCCTGGGTGATCGCCGCATACGAGGATGCCGAGGTCACGGTGAACCCGAGGTTCGGAGAGTTCGACCTGGAAACGCAGACGGTCGCTGATGCAACCCCCGATCAGATCCCTGGCGCGGCGACACCGAAACCCACCCCCTCACTCGATCCAACCGCAGCCCCGAGCCCACTGGGCTAACGATGGCGCTGCTGGTCGTTCCGCTCTCGCCGGACGAGACCGGGCTGTTGACCCTGAGTGAATGGGATGCGCTCCTCGAGGCGCGCATGGTGTTGTTCGAACGACCCGATCATCCGTTGGCGGCCCGCCTGCGAAGCGCGGGAGTGGAGGCGGGTCCGTTCGATGATGAACCGGATCCTGAGGCCTCAGACGTTGCGCTCGTAGCGGACCCATCGTCCGCTCGGATCCTCGAGTTGGCCCGCGCCGGTGCACGGGTGATGATCTCTTCCGCCATCGCTCCCGACGATCTTTCGGCCGCTTACGCCGCGCCCGTTCTTCGCCGCGCGGAGCGCGACCTCGGAACGCTGGTTGCGGTGATGGCCCGGTTGCGGAGTGAGGATGGATGCCCCTGGGACATCGAGCAGGATCACGGGTCTCTCCTTATCCACCTCCTCGAGGAGGCTCACGAGGTCATCGAGGCCGTGGAGGCAGGCACGACCGGAGTCGAACTCGAAGAGGAACTCGGAGACGTCCTCCTTCAGGTGGCGTTCCATGCGCGCATCGCGGAGCAGGACGGACGGTTCGACATCTCCGGGGTGGCCCGAGCGGTGGCGACCAAATTGATACGGCGCCACCCCCACGTGTTCGGTGACGTAGCGGTCGCCGACGCGGATGATGTGGTGCGAAATTGGGAGGCGATCAAGCGACAGGAGCGGGATCAAGAGAGGGATCAGGAGGGACGATCGCCCGTCTCCCTTCGCCGGGATAGCTCCCTCGTTACCGGCACTGCTGGCGACCTACAAGATCCAGAAGCGGGCCGCCTCGCTGGGTTTCTCGCCCGACGAGGGCGAGGCTCGGGCGAAGCTTGCGGAAGCCCTCGAAGCGGATGCCATCGGAGACGCCCTGTTCTGGCTCGTGGCGGTCGCCCGCTCCCGGGGGGTCGATCCCGAGTCTGGCCTGAGGGGGGCTGCGGCCAGGTTCACGAGCAGATATGAGGCCGAGAACCCCGATTAGCGCCCCTCCTGCTGCTACTCTGTCGTGTTACTGATGTTGAAGGAGTGAACTGTTGATCAACATGGGCCGTACCCGATGAGCGAGATCATCCTCGTGCAGGCGCGCGAGATCCTGGATTCGCGCGGCAACCCGACGGTCGAGGTCGAGGTTGCCCTCGATTCCGGGGCCTCGGGCCGCGCCGCGGTGCCCTCCGGAGCCTCGACGGGGGCCGGAGAAGCGCTGGAGCTTCGCGATGGGGGCGATCGCTATGGCGGCAAGGGCGTCGAAGGCGCTCTGCAGAACATCGTCGAGGTGATCGCACCGCGTCTCATCGGCACCGATGCGCTCGATCAACGCACGATCGACCAGACGATGATCGACCTGGACTCGACCGACGACAAGTCGAACCTCGGCGCGAACGCGATCCTGGGAGTGAGCCTCGCTTGTGCTCACGCGGCTGCGGGCGAACTCGAGGTCCCGCTCTACCGCTATCTCGGTGGTCCAGATGCTCACGTCCTCCCGGTCCCGATGATGAACGTCCTTAACGGCGGCGCTCACGCGGATAACTCGGTCGACTTTCAAGAATTCATGTACGCGCCCGTCGGTGCAGCGTCGTTCCGCGAAGCCCTTGAGTTCGGCGCCGGTTGCTACCACGCATTGAAGAAGCTGCTCGCGAGCAAGGGTCTCTCGACCGGCGTTGGTGACGAGGGAGGTTTCGCTCCCGATCTTGGCTCGAATCAGGAAGCCGTCGAGTTGCTCCTCGAGGCGATCTCGAACGCCGGTTACGAACCCGGCCGCGATGTCGCGCTCGCCCTCGACCCGGCCACTTCGGAGATCAGGGACGGCGATCATTACGTCCTCGCCTCGGAGGACCGACGGCTATCGAGTGAAGAGATGGTCGCGTTCTGGGCGGACTGGGTCGAGCGTTACCCGATCGTGTCGATCGAGGATGGGATGGACGAAGACGACTGGGCTGGTTGGAAACAACTGACCGATGCGATAGGTGACAAGGTCCAGTTGGTAGGAGACGACCTCTTCGTTACCAACCCCGAGGTCCTGCAGCGAGGCATAGATGAAGGCGTCGCCAACTCGATCCTGGTCAAGCTCAATCAGATCGGCAGTCTCTCCGAGACGTTGTCGTGCATCAGGGTCGCCCATCGGGCCGGGTACACCGCGATGATCTCTCATCGTTCGGGCGAGACCGAGGACGTAACCATCGCGGATGTCGCGGTGGCAACCAACGCCGGGCAGATCAAGGCAGGTGCTCCGGCGCGAGGTGAGCGCACCGCCAAGTACAACCAATTGCTCCGGATCGAAGAGGACCTCGAAGATTCAGCGCGCTACCTGGGGGCACGAGCGTTCCCGAGGTTCGGCTGATGGCGGTGGCTGCTTCGCGACGACGGAAGCGCACGCGTACCTCGTGGTTCCGGCGTTCTCCCTCGCGTCACGATCGGCGTGCTCATCCTTGGAGCGATCGGCGCCATGGCGATCGAGCCAACGCGGCAACTCATCGATCAACGCAACCGCATCACAGCGATGTCGTCGGACATCCGTTTCATCGAGTCTCAGAATCACGAACTCAAGTCGCGGATCGATCGCTTGAAGGACCCTGACTTCATCGAACAGCGAGCGCGTGAGCAGGGCGGCCTTGTCCTCCCCGGCGAGACCCCGTTCGTGGTCATGCCTCCATCCCGCAAGGCCCAGAAGCGGGTCGACGATCGTGCGGCGGCGGCGGCGGCCGAAGCCGAGAAGAGCGCATCGACCCCGGCCCCCGATCCAGGCCCGATCCAGAGGTTCCTCGACTTCATCGGCTTCTGAGCCCCGCGCACCGCACCTCTCGGCGTGGATCCGGCCACCCTGCGACCGTCGGCACGCCGAGACGGCCAGTGCTCTAGGTTCTTGGGGTGGAACACGTATCCGAACTCATGCATGACCCCGCCGATGAAGCCGTGGTCGAGGAGCAGATGGGGCGACCCCTGAGGGGCCAGTGGGGAGTTGCGGCGCGATGCCATCTGGGGATCCCGATGGTGATCGAGAGCCATCCTCGGCTCGAAGACGGGGCTCCATTCCCGACCCTGTACTGGCTGACCTGCCCCGTCCTGGTGAAGCGCGTGAGCAAACTCGAGTCGGCTGGATGGCTCAAGGACACGAGCGAACGCCTGAGTGTCGATCCTGGACTCCGGTCACGGTTCACCGAGGCGATCGAGCGACTGATAGCTAGGCGCGACGAGCATGATGTCCTTACCGGTCAGGAGGCCCCTCCGGGCGGGGGACCGGAGCGCGTGAAGTGCCTCCACGCCCATGTGGCCCACGAGCTGGCGGGTGGTTCGAATCCGATCGGTGCCCTTGGGCTGGCCGAGACGGGCTGGCCCGATTGCCGCGTTGGATGCGTGGAGTCGGCGCGTTGAGGGTTGCTGCAATCGATGTCGGGACGAACTCCACCCGCCTGCTCGTGGCTGATGGCCAGGGAGATTCGTTCAGGCCGGTGGATCGAAGGATGACCATCACCCGTCTGGGCCAAGGTGTGGAGGCGACCAAGGCGTTGGACAGCCAGGCGCTCCGTCGCACCCTCACCACGATCGCCGATTATGCGGCCGCGTGCGGCGAGTATGGAGTGCAGCGCCTCAGAGTTACGGGCACCTCTGCGGTCAGGGATGCGCGCAACCGGAGCGAGTTCTTCGATGGGGTCAAGTCGTTGACCGGCCAAGAGCCGGATCTGTTGTCCGGTGAGCAGGAAGCGCGCGCCACCTTCCTTGGAGCCACCTCGGACCTCCCGCGCGACCGCGCGCGGGTAGTGATCGATATCGGTGGCGGTTCCACCGAGTTGGTCTACGGGATAGATGAACCCGAGCGCCTCGTGTCGCTCGATGTCGGTTGCGTCCGGATGTTCGAGAAGTATCTCAAGTCCGACCCCCCGTCCGAGGAAGAATTAGTCGCCCTGCGCGAGGAAGTCGGCACCGCGCTCACGAACGCTGCGATCCAGCTGGATGTGCCTGCGAATACGCCGCTGATCGGGGTTGCCGGGACCGTCGCCCAGCTCGCGGTGCTCAAGACGGGTATCCCGGTTTACGACCCCGATGTAACTCACCACGCGATCTTGTCGCATGGCGATGTGCGGATGCTTGCGCGGCGGTTGAGAACGCTTCCGTACGAGAAGAGGAAGCGCATAGCGGGGCTTGAACCGGGACGGGTTGATGTGATCGTGGCAGGTGCGGAGATCTGCCAGTTGGTGATGGAGACCTTCGACGCGGCGGAGTTGATGGCGTCCGAGAAGGACATCTTGGACGGATTGGTGCTGCAGCTACTCGGTTAGTTTGAGGCAATGAGCCGATTCGCCTGGGAACCGACGAAGGATCACATCGAGAACGCAAACGTCACGCGTCTGATGCGCAAGCACGGGATCGCTGACTACCAGTCCCTGCTCGAACGATCTCAGCGTGAACCCGAGTGGTTCTGGGACGAGGTCGTGAAGGACCTCGGCCTCGTCTTCACCACCCCCTACGAGGACGTGCTTGACGATAGCCGGGGACCGCAATGGCCCCGCTGGTTCGTCGGCGGCGAGGTCAACCTCACCTACAACTGCGTAGATCGGCACCTTGACGGACGCTCTGACGCTCCAGCGATCGTGTGGGAGGGAGAGGACGGTCACGTCGAGCGTCTTACCTACTCCGATCTCTACCGCGAGGTCAGCAAAGTAGCGAACGGATTGACCGAGATGGGCATCGGAGCAGGTGACACGGTTGGCGTCTACATGCCGATGGTCCCAGAGGCCGTGATCGCGGCCTATGCGGTAGCCCGGATCGGTGCGATCTACCTCCCCATCTTCTCGGGGTTCGGTGCCCCCGCGATCAGAACGCGACTCGACGATGCGAAAGCGAAGGCTCTTTTCGTCGCCGATGGTTTCTATCGCCGGGGCTCGAAGGTACCGATGAAGGGGACCGCCGACGAGGCTGTAGCTGGCTCGACGAGCATCGAGAAGGTCTTCGTGTTCCGCCGCTTCCCCGATGACGAGATCTCGACCACCGACGTCGATGTCACCTGGGACGACGCGTTCGGGGGCAGGGCCGAGAGTCACGAGGCACCTGCACTTGACCCCGAGACACCGTTCCTGATCGGGTACACCTCGGGCACCACCGGCACCCCCAAAGGCAGCGTCCACGTTCACGGTGGCTTCCTCGTCAAGGTTGCAGAGGAGGCCGCTTATCAGACCGATGTGCATCCAGACGACCTCCTCTACTGGGTCACGGACATGGGCTGGATCATGGGTCCGTGGGAGATGGTGGGAGCCCATGCGAACGGCGCCTGCGTCTTCATGTACGAGGGAGCACCGAATCATCCTGGCCCCGACCGTCTGTGGGAGATGTGCGCTCGTCATGGGGTAACGATCCTCGGCATCTCGCCGACGCTCGTCCGAGCTTTGATGCCAGCGGGTAAAGGGCCCGTAGAGGCCCACGATCTCTCGAAGTTGCGGATCCTAGGATCGACAGGGGAGCCGTGGAACCCGGAGCCATATCGTTGGTTCGCTGAGGTCGTCGGTGGGAACCGGTGCCCCATCATCAATATCTCCGGTGGCACCGAGATCGGAGCATGCTTCCTCGGACAGGCACCCGTGATCCCTACCAAGAACTCCTCTCTCGGCGCTCCCGCGCTCGGCATGGCGATGGATGTCTATGGTCCGGATGGAACGCCGGTGCGTGGCGAGGTCGGCGAACTCGTATGTACGGCACCGTGGCCCGCTCAGACCCGAGGCTTCTGGAACAACGAGGAGAGATACCTTCAGTCGTACTGGTCTCGGTGGGAGGACATCTGGGTACACGGGGACTGGGCCTCTATCGACGAGGACGGCTACTGGTTCCTGCACGGTCGCTCGGACGACACCCTGAACATCGCGGGCAAGCGCATCGGCCCTGCCGAGTTCGAGTCTGCTGCCGTTGGGCATCCGGCGGTCATCGAATGCGCTGCGATCGGCGTACCGGATGAGGTGAAGGGTGAGACGGTCTGGTGCTTCTGTATCACCGACGCCGATGACAGGTCCCCTGATCTCGAAAGTGCCGTAAAGAAGGTGATCGCCGATGAGCTCGGCAAGGCATTCACCCCAGCGCGCATCCTGTTCGTGGACGAGCTACCCAAGACGCGCTCCGCGAAGATCCTTCGACGCGCCATCCGAGCAACCGCTCTCGGGGAGGACCCTGGAGACATGTCGTCCCTCGAGAATCCAAGCGGGCTCGACGCGATCAAAGAGTCTCTTCGATGACCACCTTCTATCTCGTCCGACACGGGCTTACCTCCCACACGGGACACAAGCTCACTGGCTGGGCTCCCGGGGTGCATCTCTCTGAAGAGGGAGTCGCTCAAGCGGAGTCCGTCGCAGACAGGTTGGCGTCGGTCTCGTTCAAAGCGGTCTATGCGTCTCCGATCGATCGCACGAAAGAAACCGCCGCACCGATAGCCGCTCGCCAGGGACTCAAGGTGACGGCCCGCAAGGAACTCGGCGAGGTCCACTACGGCAAGTGGACGGGGCGCACGTTCGGCACTCTGACCAAGACCAAACTCTGGCGTCAGGTGCAAGGATTCCCGTCCGCGGCTAGGTTCCCGGAGGGCGAGAACCTACGCGAGACACAGACCCGCGTTCTCGACGAACTCGAGCGCATCCGGGCCGAGCATCCGAAAGGACCTGTCTGCTGCGTGACCCACGCGGATGTCATCAAACTCGTCGTGGCTCATTACCTCGGCGTCCACATCGATCTCTTCCAGCGCATCATGATCGATCCGGCATCCATCTCGATCGTCGGAGTGTCGGACATGGGTCCGAGGGTCGGTGGCGTGAACCTCCCCGGAGCGACATGAGCAGCGCGACATGAGCGAATCGCAGATCACCCCGGTTGTGTTCACCGCCGACTACCTCGGGAGGCCGGGGGAGCGCGTGTTCTACATCCAGGCTTCCGATCAGTCGGGCGCTCACACCTACATGCTCGAGAAGCAACAGGTCCAGGTCCTCGCCGAGAAGCTGCGCGAGCTGCTGCTGGCTCTTGATCCCGAGGACACGATCCGGGTGACCGAACCGGCCCGCGATCCCGCTCTCGCCCTCACCGCGACAGAAACCCCGGAATGGCGCGTGGGAGCCATGGCTCTAGCGTTCGATGAGCAGAACGATCACGTTCTGGTCGTGATCGAGGAAGCGGGACCTCTAGAGACAGATGACGATGACGAGAGCGAAGACGCGGACGAGGACACGGTGGCTACCAGGTTCGTACTGCGACGAGATCAGGCGCGGGCATTCGTCCTCCATGCTCTAGCGGTCATCTCGGAGGGCCGACCGACATGCCAGCTGTGTGGCCTGCCGATGGACCCCGACGGGCACAACTGCCCGGCTTCCAACGGCCACCACAAGTAGCCCGTGAGTTCCTCCCGGATCCTCGAGGCACTGTCCACGGGATCGATCGAGGTACTGGGTCTGCTCCCGTACTCGTCCAACTACACCTTCCTGGCGCGCGTCACCTCCGGAGACGACGAGGTCCTCGCGGTCTACAAACCGCAACGCGGGGAGCGCCCTCTGTGGGATTTCCCCGACGGGACCTTGGGGGCCAGGGAGCTGGCTTCGTTCCTCGTTGCGCAGGCAGCCGGATGGGACATCGTGCCCGAGACGGTCTACCGCAGCGAAGGCCCGCTCGGTGCCGGTTCACTCCAGCGGTTCATCGAACACGACCCCGACCGTCATTTCTTCATCCTCATGGAGGAACGTCTGGAGGATTTCCGGGTCTTCGCATGCCTCGATGTAGTGATCAACAACGCAGATAGGAAGGCCGGTCACGTGATCGAGGACGGCGAGAAGCGTCTGTGGGGCGTGGACCACGGACTCAGCTTCCACACGGAGAACAAGCTCCGCACAGTCATCTGGCAGTTCGCCGAGGAGTCTCTCGGGCGGTCTCTTCGGGACGGTCTCGAGTCCCTCGGCTCCGCCCTCAGCGACGACGGCGGCCTGGGGGCCGAACTCGCAGACCTCCTCTCGCCGGAGGAATCCGCCGCGACCCTGGAGCGCGTCGAGAACCTGCTCGTCGAAGACAGCTTCCCGCCCCCCAGCAACGATCGCCCGTTGCCGTGGCCGCTGGTCTGAGCCTGCGCATCTGAGACCAACTCGTGCCCGGGGTGGGATTCGAACCCACATGGTCCGCAGGGACCAGCGACTTTTAAGGACGCCGTGTATGCCGTTCCACCACCCGGGCGTGGGACCATGAGTATCGGGCATCGGGAACGATTCTCTCAGTACGAGGGGCATCCGAGCCGATATAGATCGGGTGAGCCACCTGAACATCGAACCTACGACCATCCAAGCAACCCCGCTCGAGCGGTCTCTGGCGAGTCTCTGCTCGCGCCTCGGAGCCGAACGATGGTTGCTGTGCCGGTACGACGACGGCGAATGGAACACCCAGGCGACCCACGCGGTGCCCCGTGACCACGTCTACCTAGCGGTGCTCTGGGACGATTGGGGAGCCCGCAGGATGGTCGCTCGTCGAGTCATCCGAGATCTCGGGGGCCGGCCCCCGTCTACAGGTTGCAGGGGTCGGTTTGCTGGCTGTGCTCGGCGGAACCCTTCGGGGTCGACCCGCCATCGCTCTCTTCGAGAATCCGGATCGTCAGCGGGTTGCCGAGGTCTTCTCTTCGTCGACTCCGCCCGAGTTGTCCGATATGCCGAACCTCATCGAGGGTGAGAGCGCGGCGCTCCCGGCGGATGATCGCTGGGATGGCGAGATGCGGGGTTTGTGGGGATTGCTCCCTATCTTCGGGACACTCGCGTCCGGAACCGTTGACGCTCGCTCGGTGGTCGAAAGGACAGCTCAGACCCTCGATGCCCGAGCTCTGGTTGCCCTTACTCCTACCCCCACCGGCATCGCCGCGATCGTGGCGGTCAAGGGCGAGGATGAGTGGCAAGCGCGAACCGCCGGATTGGACCAGATGAATTGGGAGCGCCTTGCTCAAGACCCCTCGGCGGCTCTTGACTTGGGCCTTAAGGAGGCGCATGGGGTCAATATGACCGGCTCGTGGACCGTCGGGTGGGCCGTGGGAAGCCGACTCCTGGTTGGGGTTGCCCCCGGCAGTCGCCGTCCGTCCCAAGAGGGTCTCGATCTTGCCGCAACGCTGATGGGTTGGGGCTTCGGTCAGGCCGAGGGGAGTGCCGCTGCTGGCCAGCACGCACTCCTGCGCGAGCGGTCGCGGATCGCATCGGTGATCCACGAGGGCTTGACCCAGGTAGTGACCAATGTCGCTATCCAGCTTCAGATCCTCGAGCGTCACCTCGACGATCCGGTGAAGGCCAGATCGATGGTGACGGAATCTCGCAGTGCCGTTACCCATGCCCTCGACGATCTACGAGGTGCCATATTCGAGTTGGCTCCTCGGGGGCAAGGCCCCGAGGACTTCGCCGAAGGCCTGGCCCGCTATCTCGATGATTTCTGCGCCCAGTGGGGGCTCGACGTCACGTTCGAAGCGGTGGGTGACGAGCGGAAGGTCGAGCCTGATGTCGTGGCGCTGATATTCGCGTTCGTCCAGGAAGCACTGACCAATCTCCGGAAGCACGCGGGAACCTCCGAGGGCTCGGTGTCCCTCACCTTCGAGGACGGCGTCGTCCGGGTGGAGGTCCACGACGATGGCAAGGGCTTCGATCCCGACGCCAAGAAGGATGAGGGTTACCGGCAACATCAGGGACTCGACCTGCTCAGGTCCAGGGTGTGGTTGATGGGAGGACAGATCGACGTCTTTCTCGTCCCCTGACGACGGCACCCACCTCATGGTCGAGATTTCTTCCTGATCCGACTGCAGTCCGAGAACTTTCCTGCCGATAGTCGTAAAGAGTCGCCATCTGACGGCCTGCAGATAAGACCTCGGACCATGGGGAGCAGGTACGGTCGGGAGGCGGGAGGTACCACGTAGCCGGACCGGGGATGACCCGAGCCGGACTACCCGACAAGGGGAAGAGCGATGAGCAGCACAGCTGAAGCGGTAGAGAGGAACCAAGAGATGCAGCGTCCTATCCGTGTTCTGCTGGTCGACGACCACGAGGTGGTTCGTAAGGGCATCCGCTTGCTGGTCGAGACCTTCTTCGAGTTCGACGTCTACGAGGCAGGTTCTGCTCAGGAGGGCGTCGCTCTAGCCACCTCTGGAACCTACGACCTCATCTTCATGGACGCTCGCATGCCGGAGTTCGACGGTATCTGGGCGATCCGTCAGATCCGCCAGACCAACAAGGAACTCCCGATCCTCGTGCTGTCGACCTATGACACCGAGGACTACGTCGATGCCGCCCTTGAGGCAGGCGCCAACGGGTACGTCTTGAAGGAGTCGAGCACAGAGCAGCTGCGTGAAGCGGTCGATACCGCTCTGTCGGGTCGAGGTCTGTATCTTCACCCTACGGTCGCCCAACGGGTGTTCGTACGCGGGCGCAGGTCAGAGAAGACCGAGGACACACTGAGTGCAAGGGAACTTGAGGTCCTGCAGCTTCTGAGTGAGGGCGCCACCAACGCGGAGATCGCTGCGCTTCTGTTCGTGAGCGAGAAGACCGTGAAGGCCCACCTCTCCAGCATCTTCCGCAAGATGTCGGTCACCAACCGCACGCAGGCCGCGTCCAAGGCGATCCGCGAGCACATCGTTCGCTCCAAGGATTAAGCCATGACGACCGGGGAATCTCTCCCGGTCGTTGCCCCCGGAGGCCCGCCCAATAAGACCTTCGGTCCCTCCGCTACCAACTATCGGGGAGCTCCGGTTCGGACCGTGAGCCCCGGTACTCACTACGAACGCCCGATGCCTAGCAGGCCCCCGTTCTCTACCTTTGCTCTTGTGACCCATTACAGAGGAAAGGCAGTGGATGCACTTGACCTTCGTTCTGGTCGATGCTCGTCCCTCCGCTCGAGCGGCTTTGAGAGAAGTCGTCGAGGAACAGTGGGGGTGGAGCGTGATCGGTGAGGCGAGTGATGGCTTCGAGGCCGTTGCCGTTGCTCGTCGAGCGGACGCTGATGTCCTGCTCGTCGATGCCGCGGTCGACGGACTCGATCTCAAGTCGCTCAACGAGCTCATCGATCCTGCCGTCGGCCCGCTGGTCGTCGGGTTACTGGATTTCCCTCATCAACACGCTGCCGCCAAAGGCGTTGCAGTGATGAAGGGAGCTCCACCGGAGCACGTTCGCAACGTGATCATCGGAGCCCTTAGCTCCGCTGGAACGCACAGTAAGGATGAAGGGGGAAGCAGATGACACCTCGGAGAGAGATCGGTTTTCTCCGTTCACTGCTGGGCCAGGAGGAAGACTCCGAGGCCATCGAAAACGCGGAGACACACGAAAGTACGCGATCGAGCGCCCGACAGGAACTGTCCGATATCGCGCAGGCCGACGGCACACGTCGGTTCGAGTCTCCCCAGAGGGAACCGGCTCCGGTGCTACGGCCTCCCCACCGCCCCTCGCACCGCCGTCCGTGACCCCGCCCGGCATGGTGGCCGGGGTGAAGCCTGAGGGAGCCACCGAAGCAGCTCATGTGATCACCGATGTCGAGCAGTCGCACCAGGACCTCCTCGACCTCGAGTCCGAGGTTCCGGTGGGAACCATGGAGGACCACGAGGTCCCGATGGAGGTACGTGAGATCAACCTCGCGCCGGAGCCAGATCCGCCGGCGCCTCAGGTGCCCCAGGTCCCCGAGCCGGTTCTGACGGCAAGCGAGCAACCTGCTGCCTCAGGTCCGTTGGTGACGGCGATCGCCCAGCTCAAGTCGCCGACCGTCGACCGGAGACGGGATGCGCTGCGGGCTCTTTCGAACATGGAGCTCGACAAGTCAGCGATCGCAGCTGTCGCACGCGCCATGCAGGATCCAGAGCACGAGATCCGCTCACTCGCATTGCGTGTCCTGGAACTCGATCCAACTACTGCCCCGCAAGAGGCCATCGAGCAGGCGTCACTCGATTCCGATCCTGGGATCCGAGCTCGTTCCGTTGCCCTGCTTGGCCGTTCTGGCCGGGCTTCGGCTCTAGCCGTCCTCGTGGGCCGCATCGACGGCGAGGAAGATGACGCCGTGATCGGTGCCGCCCTCGGTGGAGCAGCTCGCCTCCTCGAGTCGATCGAGGCCTCGCGGCTTGCCGAGCACACGGCCGAGGGCCTGGCCCGCTCGATCGCCGGATTGTCCGGCGACGTGAGGGCCCGGTACCGACGCGAGATCGGGATGGTGGCCGCCGCTCTGCCAGAGTCGTGGATCGTTGCTGGAGTCACCTCCAAGGACGACAGACTTCGGCTCGGCATGGCAGTGCTTGCACACGAAGGCGCGGGGCCAGCAGCCACAGCCGCTCTCTCGACCCGCGCGAACGACCCTATTGCGGAGATCCGCAGCATGGCCCTCGAGGTCCAGGGCCCCGAGATCGTCGACGAATCCGTCCCCGAGCTGACTCCGGTCATGTCCGACGCTGACGAGAGCAACGGGTACGACCTCGAACTCGAAGAAGTCACGATCCCCGTCCTGATGAACGCCCTCAAGGACCCGCAGCCGGCGGTCAGAGAGCGCGCCGAGACAGCCCTGCGTGCGATCAAGTCGACCCGTATCGCTTCGTGGTTGGTGCCCCGGATCGCATCCTCGGAGCCCAGCGAGACGGCCTACCTCGCAGATGTAGCACTCCGCTTGGGGATCGTCGAAGCCATCCCCGCCCTCGTCGATCACGTTCTCGGGATGGGGCCCGGTCGCGACCGCGATCAACTGAGCTCCGCACTGCGTGGCTTCCCTGGGATCGATGAACTCCTGTCCGAGTGGCAGGACGAACCCGACGCCGAGCGCCGGATCGCAGCGATCCGCCTCACCGGACTCATCAGGGGCGGTTCGGCCATCGATTCTGGGCTTAAGGACCCGAGCGCAACGGTGCGACTCGCCTCGATCGAGGCTGCTGCTCAGGGGCCGATGGACGAGGCCATGTCCGCTGCTCTCCTGTTCGCGATCTCTGCGGATAGCTCCGCTGGGGTCCGTCTCTCCGCGGCCCGAGCCTTCCTTGGTTCCAGCAGCGAACAGCGGACCAAGGCGGCAGAGCTCGCCCTCAGGGATCCTGACGTCGAGCTCCGACGCACCGGCGTGGAACTACTTTCGGGTGTTTCCGGCGGCGAGACATCGCTGCTCGTCAAGGCACTCCAAGACACCGACATTGAGATCTCTGGACGGGCGGCCTCGATCCTCAGCCAAGCCCCCGGGCCGGAAGCTCTGGCGACGCTGTGGAACGCACTACGGGCATCATCCTCCGAGGTGCGAGCCAACATAATCGAGGCATTGCTTGGGTTCGGACCGGACGTCCTCGGCCGGCTAGCCCGCCAGGCCTACGAATCAGGCGATCCCGCGGAGCGAGCTCTCGGGCTAGCGATGCTCGTTCGCCTCGGGAACGGCGGCGGTCATGACCTCTTGGTCGACTCTCTGTCCGACCCCGCAACGGAAGTTCGCGCCGAGGCACTCAAGGCAATGGTCGGCCGTGCTCAGGCGATGGACGTCGACGCGGTTGGAGCTCGGGTTCGAGACCCACACTCTGACGTGCGTGCGCTGTCCGTGTCTGCGCTGGCATCACTCGACGACGATCGGACCCTTCCCTATCTTCTGGATGCGTCGCACGATCCGGTGGAGACAGTGCGGAACGCAGCGCGCGAGGCGATCCTGGCTCGTAGTTCGGCGTCCGTGGCCCACATGCTCATCGATGCGCTCGGCACACCGAACCTCCGGAGAACCGCATCGGAGCTGCTCGTCAAGATGGGCCCGGTCGCAACCGACGTACTAGTCGCCTCCTTGGTGGGGGCATCGGATGACTTCTCGAGGATCGTGGGGGAAACGCTGTCCCAGGCTGGCGCTGCCCCGGTACTGATCGCAGAACTAACCGATCGTTCGGCGGACCGCCGTCGCATGGCTATCCAGGCCCTGGGGGCGATGCGCTCCAGCGAGGCGGTCGAAGCTCTGATCGCTCGACTTCGAAGACCCCGACGGGATCGTCCGGGTTAAGGCGGCCGAGGTGCTCGGAGACATGGGTGACGTACGGGCGGTCGAGCCGCTCAAGCGGATCTTCGTTGCAGACCCAGACATGGATGTAGTGGCAGCGACGGAGAAGTCGCTTCGGAAACTGACCGGGCCGCCCCAAGAGCGGCACGACGGAAGCTAGGAGCTGACGATGGCGGACATCGGACAGGTACAGATGCAGCAGCCAGTAGAGAGTGAGCGCACGGGTCCTTCGGACCTGCACGTCGTACTCACTACTGAGGGCACCTACCCCCACTTCCGGGGCGGGGTTAGCACCTGGTGCGAGGCGATGATGCGCGGGATGCCGGAGACGGACTTCACTGTCTGGGCTCTGATGATGAACCCGTTCATATCGTCCCAGTACGTGTTGCCCCGGAACGTTCGGCGGTTCATCGGTCTCCCTCTGTGGGGAACCGAGGAGCCCGTCGAGTACACCTCGGAGGTGCCAGCGGCAAAGGTGATCTACCTTTCGAGGCGCACCCGCGAGGGCCAGGCCAAGGAGGGCTTCGTTCCTCTGCTCAAGCAGCTCCTGGTCGAGATCGGTTCGCCCGACTTCGATCCGGGACACTTCGGACAACTGCTGTACCAGATGCACGTCTACTTCCGTGACAACGATTACCGCGCAACGTTCCGTTCGCGCGCGCGACGTGGGATGCCGTCACGGAAGTGTTCCTCAACGCGAACACGGGGACCTACGGGACCGACGACGCGGTCACTGCCGATGCCTCAGGCGAGGAGACCATCGAGGACACGAACCCTGAGCGGGGGCCGAGCCGTGCTGAGGCACGTGCGATGTTCCGTCAGCTGCGCACCCCGGACGAGGTCCAGCCGCCGAACAACGGCAACGGTGAGCACCTTCCGTCGTTGAACGACGCGACCGAGGGGTTGAGATGGCTCTATCGCTTAATGATGCCCCTGAACGTGCCGATCCCGGATGCCGATGTCGTGCACTCATCGGCCGCAGGCTTCTGCTCTATCCCCGGGATCCTCGCGAAGATCGAGAAGGGCACGCCGTTCCTCCTAACCGAGCACGGTGTGTACATGCGCGAGCAGTACCTGGCGATGGCCCGGTATGGCTTCCCCTACTACCTGAAGAAGTTCCTGGTTCAGATGATCGCTGCGATCTCTCGGACCGCGTTCTACTACGCGGACCAGATCAGCCCCGTGTGCGAGTTCAACGCCAGATGGGAACTCCGAAACGGTGCGGAGCGCGAGCGCATCCGTGTCATCTACAACGGGGTCGACCCGGTTTCGTTCAGTCCTCGGCGGGTGTCCCGCCCATCGGCCCAGACCGTCGTGTCGATCGCCCGGATCGATCCCCTAAAGGATCTTGAGACGTTCCTGAGGGTCGCCGACGTCGTTCGTCAGCGCATCCCGAACGTGCAGTTCCTCCACTACGGCCCGGTCGCGGACCGTGAGTACGACGCGAAGGTCAAGGAACTACACAAAAGCCTGAACCTGGCGAACACGGTCAAGTTCATGGGGACGACCGACAACCCAGCGGAGGCTTACAACCAGGGTGATGTGATCCTTCTAACGAGCATCTCGGAGGCGTTCCCGTATTCGGTCGTCGAGGCGCTGATGTGCGGCAAGCCGGTGGTCTCTACCGATGTCGGTGGCGTTAGCGAAGCACTTGAAGGTGTTGGGCTCCTTGCTCGGCCGAAGGACATCGAAGGACTCGCGGATGCCGTTCTTCGACTGCTCAACCTCGATGAGGGGGCCAGGCAGGAACTCGAGACGGCGTGTCGCGACCGTGCGCTAAACAGGTTCACGATCGACGCCGCCCTCCAGGGTTACCGACGCACGTACCAAACCCTTGCCGAGGCGTACAGACGTGAGCGTGCCGCAGGCCGGATCCCCTCACCGCAGCCGGTGCTTCAGCCGCAGCTGACGGTCGTTCAGGACGAACCGGAGGTCGTCGCCCAGGTGCCGACGGTCGACGAACAGCAGGACGTGATCATCGTCGACCAAGGGCTCAGCGCTCCACCGGGGGAGATCGCCGAGGAGATCGAGCGTCAGCGCATGATGCCTCCTCAGGAGATCGAGATCGTCCCGGGCACCCCCTCGGGTGGCTATGTACCCGACGCGGATGCAGGGATCCTCGAGCCCGATGCACCGGTGATCGAGCCGGCGCAGGAGTTCGAGATCCGAGAGATGCAACCGGCTGTAGGTCCGTCGCTCGCCTCGGATGACCCGAGGGAGAGGTTGGCCGCCTTCGAGGAGGCATACCGGGTCGGTGGAGCGACGCTTTCGAGTGCGGTCCGAGTCTTGCTCAATGACCCGGACGCGGAGCTTCGGCGGAGGGCGATCTCGCCTTCGGTCACGGCCGAGGCGCTTCCTCGAACCGAGGCGATCCACCTTCTCTCGCAGGTTCTGAGTTCTGACCCTGACCCCACGGTCCGGAGTGCGGCAGCTGCCGCCCTGGCCACGGTCCTGGCACGGGAGGAGTCCTAGATGGCGATCAGGAACCCTAGTCTCGAGGAGCTCACCGACGAGCTCTCGCGGAACGCAGGGTGGCTCGAGAGTCCGTTCGAGGCTGCCGCTCACCTAGAGAGCCTTGGGATCAACGACGATGTCGCCCGGGAGCATTACGGGCAACCGGACGTGTTCGCTCTCGCTCTCCTGGTGGCTCAGCGCCAGCGCGGCGTCGATGTCGCTCAGGAAGCCGCGTGGGAAGAGGAGCGTCGGCGTCAGAAGGAAGAACTCGACAAGTGGGAACCGCCGGGCCTATGGTCCGCGATCCCGCGGTTCTTCTTCCGAGGCGTCGCTTTCGGACTTCCGATGGCGATCATGATCTTCTCGATCTTGCTCCTGCTGTACTCGCTGTGGGCCTACTACTACTTCTCGACCGCTCGAGCTACGGCTATCGGTGTGGGCACGGCGCTCAGCTACCTACTGGCCGGTGGATTCACCCAGGCGATCGGTAGACGAGGCTTGATGTACCTCCGGCAGGGCATGTTCCTGCTTGTGCATGAAGGTTGCCTTCTTCTTCGTGGCGGCCGGTGTGCTTATGACGGCCCTGGTCGGGATCATCTTGTACTTCTTCTTCTCGGCATTCCCAGTCGTGTCCGGGATCGAGAAGGACCTTGCAGTCGTTTACTACTTCACGTTGTCGATCCTGTGGTTGTCGCTGTCAACTCTCTACATGCTCCAGAAGGAGATCCTGTTCTCGATCGCCATCGCGGTTGGTATCGGCGTCGTCTACATCTTCCGGGAGTGGTTCGGCTGGGACATCGTCCTCGCACACCAGATCGGGATCCTCTCAGCGTCCGCATTCGCGTTGATCGCGTCGGTGATCATCCTCGCCTTCCTGCACAACCGGTCGAAGGACCCGAGGCTGCCGATCTCGACCAGGCTGCCGCGTTTCACGTTGCTCCTGTCGTCGGTCGCTCCCTACTTCCTGTTCGGCCTCCTGTACTTCGTGCTCATCTTCGGAGACCGGATCATCGCCTGGACCGGTCGTACCGACTTCCGTCAGACGTTCATCTGGTTCCAGACCGATTACGAGGTCGGGATCAACTGGGCGCTCCTCGGCTTGCTGCCGGCGCTCGGTGCCCTGGAGTACATCATCTACAGGTTCTCGGGCTTCGTTAAGCCGCAGCAGCTGCAGTACACGGTGAGCGAGGCGAAGGACTTCCGCTCTTGGTTCTTCGCGTTCTATCGACGCAGCATGGTGCTGTATTTCGTGATGTCGATCATCGGAGCCGTCGGCGCCTACTTCTTCGTCAAGTGGCTGGTGCAGTACATCCCCGAGATCGCCATCTTGCTGAACGACGTCAGTGTGTTCGTGTTCATCTTCGGATCGATCGGATACTCGCTATCGGCGTTCTCGCTCCTCAACGTGTCCCTGTTCTTCTGGTTGTCTCGACCGAGGTTGGCGATCCTGGCCGTCATTCCGGCTCTTATCGTCGACTTCCTCGTAGGCTTCATCTTGAGTCGGTTGGTCGTCTATTACTGGGCGGTCATCGGGTTCGCTCTGGGTGGGATCGTGTTCGCGGTCGTTAGCCTGGTACTTGCCTTGCGGGTGCTGACGAATCTCGACTACTACTACTACTCCTCGGTGTAGGTGACGATATGAATTCGATCGAGATATTCAAAACGTTCTTCGGGTTCGGGGTCGCGTTCGTCCTCCTCCCCTGGCTGATCCTGCCGACCCCAAAGACGGCTAGGAACGCGCTCGATGTCGTAGTCATCAACTTCCTTCGCTGGGCGTTGATCGTGATAGTGGTCTCGCAGCTCTTGGCAGCTGTGCGGCTCTACGAAACAAGCACGCTGATCATCCTGGCGTTGATCGCGGTCTACTTCTTCAAGCTCAGGCCGTCCGGAAAGGACGGCGGATGGTTCGCTGATCTCGGTGACCGCATGTCAGTGAGGCTTGCTAGCTTCGGCGATCGCTTCGAGAGAGGCGAAGCCAAGGTGGCGACGCGCTGGTCTACGGAAAGCGCGCACCGAAACCACACGGTCGTACAAGGGGGATAAGGAGCCCAAGCAAAGAAGCGTGGGGACCGTTCTTGTCATGCTGTTCTTGATCGTCCCGTTCCTCATCGTCCTTGGCATCTCCTACTACTTGAGGGTCAAGGTCCCCGCGTGCCACATGTTTCGCTGAGTCCATCGGACAACTACACGATCCTCACGTGGACGAAACTGTTCGAGCAGAATCAGATCTTCACTGAGGGTGTATATCCGCACGGGACGCACGCCATCCTGGCGCTGTGGCACAAGTTCAGCCTCGGCCTCGACGTTGCCGACCTGATCCGGTTCGGCGGGCCTCTCTTGACGATGCTGATCCCGTTCGGCGCCATGTACACGGTCCTGAGGCTGACCCGCAGTGCGGGAGCAGCCGTCTTCGCTACCGCCATCTTCGGTGTGTTCGGTCCGCGCGCTGAGTTCATCGTCCCATTCTCGCGACAGTCCGCCCCGCTTCCACAGGAGCTCAGCCTCGGCCTCGCTCTACTGACCCTGGCGTTCGTCGCCATGGCAGTGTCCACGCGAGAGAAGGGACATCTCTATACCGTGGGCGCCGGCACGATGGCGATGGCGATGATCCATCCGCTTCCACTTTTCGTTTTCGTGGCACTGGCCATCGCGGTCAGCAGTTACTGCGGGCATCCTCGCTAAGGACGGGATGGTAGCCGCAGGAAAGGTGATCGGGGTCGTGATCCTCGCTGCCTTGATCGGCCACATCTACATCCCGTTAGCACTGCTGTTTGGAAAGGCGATCTTCGCCGGTATCCGCGAACTGCTTCCGTTCATCGGGAACCCCGGTACCGCCAGCGATGCCCCCAGCGCTGCTGCGGTTCAGGAGGGGCTGGGGCAGAACGCGATCTCGATCGGTTCACTCATCGGAGCTGTCTTTGGATTCTTCGGCGGTTTCGTCATGCTCGCGACCAAGAGACGGGCGTCCGGGGCTGCGACGATCGGTCTCGCTGCCGTCGCCGTCCTGGTCGTCGTCCTGTTTGACACCAGCATCTTGGGCCTTGATCCTTTCTACGCGATCCGCCTAGCGTGGATCATCGGTCCGATGCTTGCCCTCGGGTACGGAGTCGGGTTGGCAGGGGTGCTGGCCGTGGTTCCGATGCGCTTAGGGCTGGTGAGGGTCGCAATCTCGATGATAGTTGCCTCACTTGCCATCTTGATATTCGCCAGCATGTTTCCCGTTCCGGCTGTAGGCGGCGATCGCTCGCCGACCGACTACGAGGCGGTCGCCCGGCGGACGAGGGACATCCAACGTGAGAGCGAGCATTTCACTTATACGATCGTCGGCATACCGGAGCAGCGCCAGAGGATCTACGGCGATGGGTTCTTCGTCGAGCTCTGGGTGTTCGCGCGAGATGTTCGCATCCAGGAGGCAGCCCGCCCGGGTTATGAACTCCCGGTCGCAACCCAGGATGTCTACATAACGATCGAGAAGCACCCGAACCCTGCGTTGCTCTTGGAACCCACCAACGCGACGAATGAGTACTACCGCAACGAGGTCAAGCGCGGGCGGATCATGGCAGTCGCGTTCGAGTGGTGCGAAACGTACCGCAGGTACCACGACGACATGTCCATCTACTATGACGACGAGAACATCCGGATCTACCAGATCCAGCGCAACGCGGACTTCCGCCTGGCAGATCAGTCTCCCCAGTTCAAGGACTATGAGTACCACCAAGGCGAGCTGTTCAACTCAGGGCCGACGATCGAGGAGGTCCTCGGCCGATGAACACGAAAGTACCCATCCTGGTAGCAGTGGTGGCGCTGATGTTCGTCGCCGGTGGATGTCAGGCAACCAAGGAGCGGCGCCCCGTTAGCCTCCGCGAGGTGGAGGCGCCTTCGGGCGAGCTCTCCGGCAAGGTCGCCTTCGTTCGTGAAGGGCGTGTGGGCGAGAGCAGCCTTTACGTCAAAGATCTCTCGAGCGGGTCCGTTACTGAGATCCCGGTTCCTGGATCGTATGTGTCGTCGGTGGAACTTTCCAGCGACGGGAACCTAATGGCATTCGCATCCGCGTCAGGTGAGGGACCGTCTCATATCTGGATCGCGAACGTGGACGGGAGCGGGGCCAAACAGATAACCGACGGTGATGGACTCGATGACTATCCGTCGTTCTCTCCAGACGGGAGCGAGATCGTCTTCGCGTCGACCCGTTCAGACGATGGTGTCTGGAGCCTCTATCGGATGGGGGTTGATGGGTCTTCGCTGAAGAGGTTGACCTCGGGATCCGATGACGCGGTCTATCCGGCGTGGTCGCCCACTGGCGACAGGATCGCGTTCGCGTCTAGGGAGGACGGGGGCGATTACAACCTCTATCTCTACGATCTAACGAGTGGCTCGACGGAGAGACTGACCGATGACGGTGCGAGCGACCTCTTCCCCGATTGGGCTCCAAGCGGAGATCGCTTGGTCTTCTCGTCGACGCTCCTTGACGACGTGTGGCAGATATACACGCTCGATCTAGACACCAAGGAGGTAGTCCGCCTGATCGGCAGCGACTCAGTGGACCGCGATCCCGCGTACTCCCCCGATGGTGATCACATCGTGATATCGACCGACCACCTCGCGGTGTACGCGTCGGACGGGGAAGACCTTTCGGACGGGAAGCTGAGATGGAGGCTAACGGACAAGCCAGCTCTGTCACCGAGTTGGGCCCCATAGTTAGCTACCGGGCTATCGATGGTGGATGAGATGAATAGCGTCACGCTCTCGCAAGGGAGGGTGGTCAAGAACTCCTTCAGTCAGATCGTGTCGTTCGGTTTCGCGGGAGGCTCGAAGGCCGTCGCCGGCGTTATCGTCGCCCGTTCCCTGGGGCCAGATGGGCTGGGTGTGTTTTCGCTGTCGTGGACGCTAGCAGGAACCCTCGCCTTCATCGCAATCCTCGGCCTCGACAACCGCCTCATCCGTGAATTGGCCCGGCACGGTGACGTCTCGGAGATCGAACGTAGCCTCCCTCTCGTGTGCGCCGTAGGTACCACCATCGCCGGCCTTGTGGTCCTTGTCCCGTACGTGTTCAGTGCACCGCCAGAGTTCGTCTATGCGCTCGCGGCAACGGCGGGCTACATAGCGATCAGCGCTCCCGTGTTGATCTTGAGAGCGGCGTTCCATGCGCGAGAGCGGATGGAGGTAGAGACCGCAACAGCGGTACTCGAGGGGGTCGTAGGACTCGCCGGAGCTGGACTCGCGATGGCGATCGGAACCGGGGTCTGGGGGGCGATGTTGGGACTCACCTTGGGCCGGGCCGCCAACCTCGTTCTATCGCTGGTGCTCTACCGGCGCGTCTGGGGTCGGCTGAGGTTCCAGATCCGATCGGCTAGATGGAGGCATCTCCTGAACGAAAGCTGGCCGCTGGCGGTCTCGTACTCGTTGACCGCGTCGTACCTGCGTTTCGATATCGCCGCTCTGGCGATCTTCGGGATGTCTGAAGAACTCGGCTTCTATGGCGCAGCCTCGATGATCACCCTCACCACCCCGCTGCTCGCCGTGGCGTTCAACTCGGCGCTCTACCCGGTGATAGCGAAGGCACATGGCGAAGAGCTCGACAAGGTGTTCTCGTCTGCGGCGCGGGCCCTTATCGTTGTCAGCGTCCCGATGGCAGCCGGGCTCTGCGCGGTTGTCGGGGAGCATCGCTATCTTGCTCTTCGGTCCGGGCTTCGAAGAAGCGGGTTCGATCCTCGCCTGGATGATATGGGTCCTACCGTTCAGGTTCGTGAATCATCTTTTTGGAGTCATGCTTGCAAGCTCCGGCTCGAAGAAGATCACCCTCGTTTCCGGGGTCCTCACCTTCAACTTGGTTGCGAGCCTCTCGCTCATCCCGATCTGGGGCGCGGTGGGGAGCCGTTGCTGGAACCCTCACGACCGAGGTGGTCCTGACCGGCTGGCTCCTGTGGGCTATCCGCCCGGTCAGGTTGCATGCGACTAGGTCCCTTGCGGAAAGCTCCGCGATATCCGCAGCGGTCGTCGTCGCAGCGATGCTCGCGCCGGGATCAACTGCCGTCCGCTTGGCTACCAGCATCGTCGTTGGTGTCGCAGCGTTGGCCATTGTGATCGGGATCACACCCATCAGCCTCGTCGGTACGAGCCGTGTTCGTCCTGACGATCTACCGGCCGGGAGGTACTCATGACCGACCAGAAGATACATAGCGTCGTTGACCGGATCCTCGAAGAGGCAGGCGATTTCGTGAAGGAGTCACCCGGCGATCCCGGATGTCTCATACATTCGGCTACTTCACCGAGCATCCAGTGGCCCGGCTCAACCGAGCACGGTTGACCCTGACCCTCGATGAAGCCGTTGCTCGCTTGGGGAGCGGTGCGTCGTTACTGGATATGGGCTGCGGGGGCGGGTTGTTCACGGCAGCATTCGCGTTGTCCGGTTATCAGGTGGCTGGCGTCGATCTATCGCCGGAAGAGATCGCCCGTGCGGAGCGCTTCGCCAACCGCGTCGGGGTTGCGCCATCGTTGTTCACAGGCGATCTTCAGGCTCGAGACTGGATCGACCGCGCCGATGCAGCGTTGGGGGGCCAACCAGACTCATTGTTCTACGGGTACTGCTTGCATCACCTTCCCGACGTCACGAGCCATCTGAAGATGATCGGGGAGTGGCTGCCTGCGGGAGCCATCGTGATCGTGAACGAGGAGAATCCTCGCTCGCCTGCCTGGTTCCTCAAGAACGCGATCCGCAGCGTTATCCAGCGGGATACCAAGGAGGAAGCCCAACGTAGCTACTCGAAATGGTCCGAGCTGTTCCTGACGGCCGGGTTCGCTCCCGAAGGTGAGCTACAGGGCGCCGACATGATGCCCGCCCCCATGGGGCTGAGATGGTCACAGGTCTTCAGTTTCCGCCGGACCTAGCCCGGATGGCGAGAGTTTGCTCCCAAGAATTGCCTTTTATTCCCCTGTCGGGGGCAGGTGGTCGGCCTCGCCCGAATAGGTGCAGAAGGCGGCATCCCGCCAAAATAGGGCTAGTTCTTTATGGCCAGATTGGAAGAAATCTTCCGTAAGCCTCTTGTCTTAGGACCTCTGATGTCCCATTCTTTTCCAGATAGGACCTTCGGGCCCTCATGAACTGACCGGAAGAAGTATCACTACTACCTGGGGGTAGTTCCATGGGCACCACGGCTAGAGGTACCAGGAGTCTCGGCACCAAGCGACTCGCAGGGCTCTTCGTGATCGCGTTGATCACGAGCCTGCTTCCAGGCTTCTTCTCGCCAGCTAACGCGGCCATCACCACCTGGGTCGTGGACGGCAACGCCATCGGGACGCCGAGCGATTGCACGGGCACTCCCACCGTCACGCACAACAGCGTGGCCGTTGCTGTGAATGCGGCCAGCGCGGAGGACACGGTACTCGTCTGCCCCGGGACATACGTCGAGCCCCAGATCCGGGTGGTCGTCGACGACCTGACGATCCAAGGAGAAGGCGCCGGCGTCTCGATCATCCAGCGCCCGGGGGCAACCAGTTACGGGATCCACGCCGTCGGCGACTCGGTCGCGTTTTCCCCGGTCTATACGGACAGCGGAGCACCCGGCGGAGCTGATGGTCTCGTCCTGAGGGACTTCACGATGGACGGCCAAAGGACCAGCAACGTCGGACCGCGTGTTCGGCATCAAGGTTGATCCGGGTGCTGACGACGGTGAGATCGACGGGGTCGAGGTGAAGGACTTCTACCGCACCGGGGTTGACTTCAACACCGCCGACAACTGGTACGTCCACGACTCTTCGTCGGAGGAAGCTGTGACTGGGAACGGTTTCCAGTCAACCGACGGAACAGACATCACCTATGAGAACATCACGGCAACCACCAACGGGTGGGGTGGGGTCGGCGTGTTCACCAGGGGAGAATTCTCCGGCGTACCGAACACGAGCGACATCGTCTTCCAGGGCACCAACACACTGGAGGCCGTAGGGAAGAACGCTGACATCTACCTCGAGGGCTTCGACGAGTTCGATCAGGCGAACCCCACGCCGATCACGTACTCCACTAACCCACTCGACGGCGCGGAAGTGACGGTTCAATCGTCCGAGGTGCTCTATGCCTACGAAGGCGTGTTCGACGACGGCAACGGGGCGCCTGCGCCCAACCATTACTACTCTGCTCTCTACTCTGAACTTTCGGAAGCCCAGGACGCGGCGACCCCGACCAGGTGGAAGGACCTCGATCCCGGCACGATCCGAAACATCGAGACAGGCGGGTACTACCCCTTAAATCCGGGTGATCCGGTCGATCCGGGCCCAGGCGGAACCGTGACGACCGATGACGGTGACGGGCAGCCCGACGCGTCGAACACCCAGGACACTTCGGTGACCAACCCAGCTGGTGGACCGGTCACGATCGTAGAGACCGGAACCCACGATCAGCCTCTTCCAGGTGACTACACATTCTTCGGACAGCAGGTGAACATCACAGCTAACCCGTCTGCTAACCCGAACCCGATCGTCATCACGTTCGAGTTCGATGTTTCGCTCCTAAACCCACCCGACCCCAACAGTGTGGTCGTTCGGCGGAGCGGCGTGCCGGTGCCCGATTGCGATGCTGGCAACGGCACCTCTGCGATCCCCGACCCCTGTGTCGAAAGTCAGGGTGTCGATGGCAACGGCGACCTCGTCATCGTGGTCTACACGACCGCGGCATCGCCGTGGGACTTCATCGTCCCCGTCGCCGCTTGCACGATCACCGGAACCCCTGGCAACGACCATCTCGTCGGTACGCCCGGTTTCGATGTGATCTGCGGACTCGGCGGCAACGACAAGATCGAGGGCAGGGGTGGTGGCGACGAGCTCCACGGTCAGGACGGTAACGACACCTTGTACGGCGACGCTGGTTTCGACCTGATGTTCGGCGGCGACGGGAACGACGACTTCTTCGGCGGCCCGGGTGGCGACGAGATGTACGGCGGACTCGGGAACGACCGCATGTGGGGCGGCCAGGGCAACGAGAAGATGTACGGCGGGGACAACGACGATCTCATCGTCGGCCGTCACGGCAACGACACCCTCGAGGGGGGCGACGGAGACGACACCATGATCGGTGGTGACGGCAACGACAATTACGACGTCGACCCCGGATCACGTGCTGGCAACGACGACGTTTATGGAGGACTTGGCGCCGATGAGATCCACGGTGGCGCCGGGGACAACAAGCTTCGGGGCGGCGGCGGCAGCGACACGATCGATGCCGACCACGGCAACAACAAGGTGCTCGCGGGCGACGGGAACAACACCGTCACCCTGGGCAACGGCAATAACTACGTGGATGCCGGGCTCGGCACGGACGTCATCACCACCGGCAGCGGCAACGACGAGGTGTTCGCCGGGCACGGCAGCAACGTGATCAACGTCGGCGACGGCAACAACTACGTCCTCACGGGCCTCGGTCCTGACAATGTCACCGCGGGAACGGGTGACGACAAGATCGAGACGAACCTGGGCGACGACTTCGTCAACGCCGGCGACGGGAACAACTCTGTCTACCTCGGCCACGGCGTGAACACCGTGTTCACAGGCTCGGGTAACGACTACGTGCTCGGTGGTCCGAGAGAGGACTTCATCGACACCGGTGCCGGAGACGACCGGATCGATGGTGAGCACGGCGACAACGTCATCTTCTCGGGTCCGGGTATCGACTCGATCTTCACCGGCAACGGGAATAACTACATCGATTCTGGTAGCGAGGTGGACTACGTGTTCACCGGACTCGGAGCCGACGAGATCCACGCCGGCAGTGGTGCGGACATCGTCTTCGCCGGGCGCGGTGCAAACCAGATCTACGGCGACGCTGGGAACGACTACCTCGTAGGTGGCGAAGACAACGACAACTTCGACGGTGGAGCGGACACGGACACCTGCGACGCCGGAGCGGCTGGCATCGATACACAGGTCAATTGTGAAGTGCTGATCGGCTCATTCCCGTAATGATGCGATCGAAGGTTCGTTCGATGGAGCCCCGGCGAGGGCCGGGGCTCCAGACAGAGGTGGGGCTAGGTGGGATCTCTGTGAGAAGGAGCGAAGGGTGAAAGTACTCATCACGGGCGGGGCGGGATCGATAGGTTCCCACCTAACGGAGACCCTGCTGTGGCGTGGGGATGAAGTCGTCGTTCTCGATGATCTCTCCGGCAGCAGCAAAGAGGGCCTGAGATACGTAGAGGGATTCACGGGGCTGAGCTTCGTCCAGGGTTCGTCCCTTGACGAGAAGCTCGTCGAGCGTCTGGTCGGTTCCGTTGACTCGATCGTTCACCTCGCCGGAGCCGGGGCATCCCTCGATACTCGTGCTCGGCTGGAAACCAACATCCAAGGTGCTGTCAACGTCCTCGGAGCTGCGGCTGCGCATAGCCGTAGGACCGCGATGGTGCCGAGTCAAGAATGGACGTCCTCTACAGGATCTAAGGCCGAGGAGAAGCTGGCCGTCCGGGTGGCCCAGAAGTGGGGCCTCCCGTTCACGATCACGCGCATCCACAACGTCATCAGTCCTCGAGAAGCTGAAGGCAACAAGACCCTTCTCTCTCATTTCGTCGATGCAGCGCTGGACGGACGGGCGATCGAGGTTCCCGGCGACGGCACCGACCGATTGTCGTTCGTGTACGTGGACGACGTGGTCGCAGGCATCTTGCTCGCGATCGACAATACGGATTCGATCGGCAGTGTGTTCACCTTCGGTTCGGGCGAGGTAGTGACGACTCTCGAGCTGGCGTGCCTCGTGATCGAGGCATGCGAGAGCGATGCCCCGATCACCTTTGGGTCGGCAAAGGACGATCTGAACACCGACAAGGTCATCCCGGATGTTACGAACGCGTATTCGGAGTTGGGATTTGAGAGTCGCTGGTCGATCTCGGATGGGATCGCCGCCCTGGTCGCAGCCAAGCTCGGACGTCCTATCCCGCATCCTCTTGGGGATGCGGAGCGCCGAGAGCTACCGAGCCTCATCGATCTCAGAGACGTCGCGATACCGGCGGTGGAGGAGACGCTTGCTTCGTCGCCGTTCCGGCGTCGGGTCAAGGACCAAGTGTCTGCCGGTATCGCGCCCTCGCAACGATCTCCGTTGTGATGCCTGTCTACAACGAGGAGAAGCTGATCGCAGAGGCGATCAGACGGGTGCGTGCTCAGGACTGCGTATCCGAGCTGATCGTGGTGGACGACGGCTCCACAGATGGGACGCATGTAGAGCTGGGGAAGGTGCGCGACCTGATCGATCACCTTGTGTCGCTGCCAAAGAACCGCGGCAAGGGCGCCGCTCTCAAGGAGGGTGTCCGCTACGTCACGGGTTCTTACATCGTGTTCCAAGACTCCGATCTAGAACTTGACCCCGCCGACATCGAACGGTTGGCCGCTCCTCTCCTCAAGGGCGAGGCGGACATCGTTTGTGGCAGCAGGATCCACGAGAGCAACCGTAAGGTCGTGTCGTCAGCGCAGTGGTTCGCTAACCGGGCGGTAACCGGTCTAGCGTCGATGCTGTACCGGACCAAGCAGTCGGACATGGCGACCGCTGCGAGGGCTCTTTCGAAGGCGATGTGGGACACCTTCGAGATCGAATCTGACCGGTTCGGGGTCGAGGCCGAGATCCACGCGAAGTCGGCCCGGGCGAACGCGCGGATCCTCGAGATCCCCATCGTTTTTCGACCGCGCACCAAGTTCGAGGGTAAGAAGATCAGATGGACCGACGGACTCGTCGCAGGCAAGACTCTGTTCCGATACCGGATGTGGAAGCCAGCGACGGAGCTTCAGGGGGCAGTCGCTCCTCCACCATTGAGCGTCTATCCGGGGATCCGGGAGGTTCGCTCCGAGGGCCCCGGTCCAGACACCGCTCGAGTGCCGCTTCAGCCGATCATGTGGGAGCCAGCGATGGTTGGAGTCGCCCCGTCCTCTGTAGCAACCGGCTAGCGACGCTTTACGTAGCGCCAGTACCTCGGATCGAGTGCCAGCGCGTCGGTACACACAAGGGTGGCCAGCGCGCCACGCTTGTCCTCGCTATCCCATTCTTCGGCGATCCCCGGCAGTCCGGACAAGAATGCCCTGACCGACTCGCGTTGTCCGTGTGAGGAGAGGTACCTCAGAACCTCGCCAGGGATCATCCATCGGCACCTGACTTGATCTGGGTAGTCGCCGAGGGCTGCGGTCTCCGTTCCGAGAGCGGCGAGCGCATAGAGGCGTGGGAAATCGACGCCGGCTCTGACGGCCAACTCGAGGCTTCCCCAGAAGCGCGGGTTTATCTCAAGTAGTTGCCATGCGCCCGAGATCGGGTGCTGCTTCCACTCGACCATGGCGATGCCCCGCCAATTGAGTGATTCCAGAAGGGTCGCGCTCCATGCTTCGAGTTGAGGTTCGTGGATGCTTTCGCGATCCGTGCTCGGACCCCCGCTCACGGGGTATTGCTTGAGCCGTTGGTGCGTGAAGCTGGCGATCCGCGAACCGGAGGAGCTATATAGGAGCGCGACCCCAACGGCTCTGCCTTCCGTGGGGACGCGTTCCTGCACGATCGCTGGCCCGTGCTCCACCCAGTACTTGCTCCAGGCACCCCGATCGCGCTGTTCGCCGTAGACCACACCACTTGAACCCGACCCAGAACGCGGCTTGACCACGAAGCTTCCCGGCTCCATCGTCGCTACGAGCGACGCCAACCCGGCGGGGTCCTCGGGCGCTTGGGTCACGGGCGTAGGGATAGAAGCTTGAGCGGCCGCGGCGGAGGTCTTACCTTTGTCGAATGCGATCGATAGGGCCTCGGATGAGGGGATCAAGAATCTGGTCCCGTGGGGAAGGGCGTCCCGGTGATCGGCTAGCCACCGGATCGTTCCCTCTTCCATCGGAAAGAGGACCGGGTCGTCTAGGGTCGCTAGATGCTTGATGAGCCGTGCTCCGAAACGTTCGGGATCGGCGGTTGCGTCGGGGGCCCTGAGCTTGGTGTTCGTGAAGCGAGAATAGAACCCCGTGGTGAACAGCGAGTGTCCTACAACGTGGACATCAGCCCCCGCTTTCCCCAGCGAGCGGATCGCACTCAGAGACTTGCGCCAGAGACCGTCGGTGATGACGACGGGGTGACCCGCGAGCGATGACACTCGGCGAGGCTAGCACGAGACCTGCTCCCAGGGGCCTCTTGACGATCGATGTCGAGGACTGGCATCACGCCAACTTCGCCCAGTTGGACCCCCACCAGGACGAGGTCATGTCGCAACGACGTGCGACGACCTACGACATGGCTCTTGCCATCGATCGCTGGATCGATCTGACCGGCGATGCCGGGGTCTCGAGTACATGCTTCGTCCTTGGCGAGTTTGCGGAGAGTTACCCGGCTGCCGTGAGGAGACTGGCCGACGCAGGACACGAGATCGCGTCCCACAGCTACAGCCACGATCTGATCTACCAGATGACGAGGGCGGACTTCGAGGAGCAGGTGAGACGGTCGGTTGGGGCCCTCGGCGACATCACCGGTGCGCAACCCCTCGGGTTCAGGGCTCCGAGCTGGTCGGTCGATGCCCGCACGCCGTGGTTCACGGAGGTTCTCGAGAACCACGGCTTCAGGTACGACTCCAGTGAGTTCCCGATCAAGACGAATCTCTACGGCACCAGCGGAGCGGCTCTGGAGCCCCACTTCCTCGGATCTATCCTGAGGGTGCCGGTGACCGCGATCTATCGGGTGGGTCGGGTGAGGGTCCCATTCTTGTCCGGGGCGTTCCTGCGGCTCATGCCCCGCCGGGCGATCCTTCTCGGCCTTTCTCGCATGCTTGCCCGTGGCGAGCGTCCCATGGTTATCGTCCACCCGCGAGAGCTGGTTCCGGATCACCCGCGCTTGCCGCTCAAAGGGTGGGAGGGCTTCGTTCATTACGCCCGTCTGAAAAGTACGGCTCCCAAGCTGATCGGGATCCTGGCTCGCCATCGATGGGGTTCGATCGCCGCCGAGTTCTTCGACGAGGAGTAGGCCGAAGGTCGTACTGACGTCGGACCTTCGGGCCCCGCCTGTAGACCCTTCTGGACATGGGTTTTGGGACGTTGAGCCCCCTTCTTCAGGGCGTACGCCCGATGTTGGGAGAAGCTCCCATCTCTAGCCTCAAAGGACGTGAAGTAGAGCGATCTGGAGGCCGAAACACAACCATGAGAACCTGTCACGGTTACCGCTCGCCCAGGGGTACTGAGCGGACCAAAGTCTGAGTCGAGCGCCGTCCGATGACCAATAACGGACTGGCGTTCACTCTGGTGCTTGCTTCGTTCCTCCTCGGCTTCGTGGTGCTTCCGGCGCTCATCCTCCCGAAACCCAAGTCGGCGCGTAATCGCCTTGACGAGATCGTCATCAACTTCATCAGGTGGATGGCAGTCGTTCTGGTCGTGACCCATCTACTGGCCGCCATGCGGCTCTACGAAACCGTGACCCTCGTTGGGATAGCTCTCGTGGCGCTCTACTTCACACGTTTCCGCCGCGCGGGTTTCAACCTTGGGAACACGTTCTCGGTCGTTCACCTGGCCGCGGCGAAGGCGGTTAGCACTCACGACGAGCGCTCGACCAGGTCCCCGGACGCCTCGGCTCGGTGGGATGACGATGCTCGTGAACTCGGAGCTATCGGGGTCATGCCCCGGAAGCGATTCCGGAAGCGATCGGGAACCATCATGTGGGAGGAGCCCGCCGCTGGCGGGGGAGAGACGGACAGATTCCGTCCGGCCCCCAAGCCACCTAAGCCTCCGCGTCAGCGGATAAAGCTCTCGTCACTGCCATTCGTCCTCCTCTTCACCGTCCCGGTGATCTTCGTGCTGTTGCAGTCTTTCTGGCTCCGACTCCAGATCGTTCTAGCTAACGACGCGATGGTCGTCCCGGATGCCTACGTCCACATGACCTGGGCCAAGGGCCTGGCGGTCAACAACCTGTGGCCGGACGGCATCTATCCGATGGGGATGCCCTCGGTCATCTCGTACGTCGGGAAGCTTTCGGTCATCGTCGACACCGCTCAGGTCACGAGATTCCTTGGACCCATCGTGGGGATGCTGATGGTCTTCGGCATCTTCTACGCAACTCTCCGTCTCACCAGGAACGCAGGTGCCGCCGTGCTGGCCGCGGGGGCCTTCGGGCTCTTCGGCACCAGGCCCGAATGGCACGAACCGTTCAACCGCCAACTGGGGCCCTTGCCTCAGGAGCTTGCGATCGCCCTAACGTTCCTGGCGATCCCGTTCGCCGTGTGGGCGGTCTCGCAGAAGGACTACGGCCACCTGCTGACCCTGGGCTGCGTGGGAGTGGCCCTTGCCCTCATGCACCCCGTTCCGATCCCCGTGTTCCTGGCTTTCGCCGGGGTCGCTGCCGTTGCCACCGCCCTGGTCATGGGTGGAGGGCGCAGTAAGTGGGCGATCGGAGTGTCGGCCTCGCTCGTCGCCGGGGTGCTCGTCGGGATGCTCTATATCCCGCTGGGGCTGATCTCCGGGAACGAGTTCTACGGAGGTCTGACCAACTTCAACCCCGTTCAGACCGCGGCCGAGAAGAAGGCCGAGGAAGAGAACGAACTCGCCAACGACCCGGATGACACAGGTGCCTACCCTGATGAGGGACAGAACGGGATCACCCGCCTGGCGATGCTGGGTGTGCTGTTCGGCCTCGTGGGCGGGGCATGGCTCGTGTTCGTCAAGAAGGCCCGGGCGTTCGGCGCGCAGATCATCGCTCTCGCGTGCCTCGGTGTCGTGATCCTTCTCTTCTACGACGCAAGCTGGCTGCCGCTCGACACGTTCTATTCGAAGAGGTTGGAGTATTCGGCGAGTCCGTGGGTGGCCCTGCTCCTTGGGCTCCTCATCGCTGGAGGAGCGGCATTCATCCCTCGTCGGATGGCTCGATTCTCCATGGGCATCACCCTTCTCGTCGGGTGCATCGGGCTCGCTCTCTTCGGGCGAGCGTTCCCCCCGACCAAGCAGTGGGTGTCCTACATCGAGTACTCCACGATGGTCACCCAGACTCAGCTGATCAAGGATTCGACCGAGCGTTTCACCTACACGATGGTCGGGATCCCGGAGCAACGACAGAGGCTCATGGGGTCGTCCTACTTCGTTGACCTATGGGTCTTCGCTCGCGACATCAGGCTCCATGACGCCCGCGATCCTGCGTATCAGCTGCCGATCCCCACCGAGCGCATCTTCATCTCTGTGGAGAAGGAACCGTTCCCCGGTTTCCCCCTCCCGGCGGCGAGTGCGACCGATGAGTACTACCGGGACGATGCAAAGCGCGGGCGGATCATGGCGATCACCGCGCGCTGGGCCGAAACCTACCGGCGCTACCACGACGACATGACGATCTTCTATGACGACGCCAACATCAGGATCTACGAGATCCGTATGACGCCGGACATCCGTGCGGCCGACGCTTCACCGCAGTTCAAGGACTACGAGTGGCATCGGGGCGAACTATTCAACGACGGTCCTGCCGTCCCACTTCTCGGAGGTGCTGAGTAATGACTCCCCGGTACGACTACCTAACAGCTGCGCCGGACATCAGCGAGATGTCCGTCCCAACGACACCCGCGTACACCGTGGTCATCCCGGCTTTCAACGAAGCGGAGGCGATCGGCGACGTGGTTGCGAACGTTCGCGAGGCGATGGCTGCCGACACGGAGATCATCGTGGTAGACGACGGCTCTTCCGACCTCACCCGTATCGAGGCAGAGCGTGCCGGCGCCCGGGTCGTTCCTCTGCCCGTCAACGGCGGCAACGGAGCGGCGATCAAGGCGGGTATCCGCCATGCACAGGGCGAGTTCATCTGCTTCATGGACGGGGACGGCCAGCACACCGCGGACGACCTCCTCAAGCTGCTCGAGCACGCAGGCACCTACGACATGGTCGTGGGGGCCAGGTCTGCCCGGGGGCAGGCGTCGTTCCTCCGTCGTGTAGCGAACTCGTTCTGGAACCGGTTGGCATCGTGGATGACCGACCGCAAGGTCGAGGACCTGACGTCTGGGTTCCGTGTCGTTAGGCGCACCGTCGCGGAAGAGTTCCTGCCCCTGCTGCCGAACGGCTTCAGCTACCCGACGACCATCACCCTGAGTTCGATGAGAGCGGGCTACGCGGTCAGGTACGTCCCGATCGAGGCGCGCAAGCGACTGGGCAGCTCCAAGATCCGCCTGTTCAGGGACGGCGCCAAGTTCTTCATCATCATGTTCAAGATCACCACGCTGTTCTCTCCGATCAAGATCTTCCTGCCGCTGGCATCGTTGCCCCTGCTGGGCGCGATCGCAGCCGGGGTCGTGTCCGTGCTCGGAATGGGTGCTGCGTGGACGATCGCATCGGTTCTGTTCACCAGTTCGCTGTCCCTGATGGGCCTCGGACTGGTGTCGGAGCAGATCTGTGCGATGAGGTTCGAGCGCCTCGGCATGGCCCAGGAGACCCGGATGCTGCACTCCACCGAGGTTCGGCTGTGAGACGTTCGCTTCTTGGTCTGTCCTCGTTCTAGGTCTCTTCGGTGGCGCGTGTGCCAGCAGCAACGAACGCCGTCCGGTGAGCCTCCGCGAGAAGCCCGCGCCCGAGGATGCCCTTGAGGGCCAGATAGCGTTCGTCAGGGAAACCGGGGTCGGTCGCTCGTCGCTGTTGGTGAAGGATCTCGCGACCAACACCGACAGCGAGATCCCCGTGCCAGGTGCGTACGTGACGTCCCCGTCATGGTCGCCAGATGGCGACTCGATCGTCTACGCGGTGACCGACGACAACGACTGGTCGCACATCTGGGTCGCCGATGCCGACGGGTCCGATCCGTACAGGCTGACCAAAGGGCTCAATGCAAACGACTATCCGAACTTCACTCCGGATGGGAAGAGCATCGTGTTCTCCTCGACCCGCGGGGAAGGGGGTCACTGGCATCTCTACATGGTTCCCGTTAAGGGCGGTGAACCGAGGGCATTGACCGAGGGCCCGACTGACGATGTCTATCCAACGATCGCGCCGGACGCGACCAACCGTCACGTTCGCGCGGAAGGTAGAGGGCGAGTCCTATCACCTGGCGTCGCTCGACCTCACATCAAGAGATGTGCGGATGATCACCTCAGGAGAGTTCGAGGACATGTTCCCCCGTTACTCGCCCGACGGAACGAAGTTGGTGTTCGCCTCTACACGGCAGGACGAGGTGTGGCAGCTGTTCACCTACGAGGTCGCGACCGAGCAGGTCGAGCGACTCATCGGTAGCGATTCGGTTGATCGCTATCCATCGTTCTCTCCCGACGGCCGTTTCGTCCTGTTGGCAACCGACCATCTCGCCGTCTACTCAGCCGATGGCGAAGCGCTTCCTGGAGGAGACCTCAGGTGGCGCCTGACCGAGAAGCCGGCAGTGGCGCCGGTGTGGAGGTAGAGATGTACGTCGAACCGATAGTTGGGTCAGCGACCAAGTCGACAGGTTCCACGTCGACGGAGCCCCTCCATGGGCACGAACACGCAGCCGAGACGATCGCGAAGATCGAGACGCGGACCGCCACGGTTGGCGTCATCGGCCTCGGCTACGTTGGGTTGCCGCTGGCGGTCGCTCTTGGTGATGCGGGCTTCCAGGTAGTCGGCGCCGACCTCGACGCTACGAAGGTCGATGCATTGCGTGAGGGACGCAGCCCGTTGGATTGCATCTCCGACTCGAGTGTCGCCCGCCTGGTAGATGCCGGCAGGCTGTCCGTGACATCTTCGGGAACCGATCTAGGTGCTCCCGATATCTTCCTGATCTGCGTTCCGACTCCTCTACGAGGTGGAGAACCGGATCAGAGGTTCGTGATGGAGGCGACCGAGGCGCTGATCCCTCAGATCCGGAAGGGGTCACTGGTGGTGCTCGAGAGCACGGTGATCCCAGACACCACCGAGAAGATGCTCGTCCCGATACTCGAGGCCTCTGGTCTCGAGGCCGAGACGGACTTCTTCGTCGGATTCTCTCCGGAGCGCGTTGACCCGGCCTCGGGTCTCGATGTCGTGGACGTTCCCAAACTCGTTTCTGGTGTGGGGCCCGGATCGACGGCAGCCACGATCGCCCTTTACTCGAATGTGGTCAAGACGGTCGTCCCGGCATCCTCGCCGAGGGTCGCGGAGTTCACCAAGCTCCTCGAGAACACCTTCAGGGATGTGAACATCGCCTTAGTCAACGAACTCGCACAGGTTGCCGGGGAGATGGGCGTCAACATCTGGGAAGCCATCGACCTCGCCGCAACCAAGCCGTATGGATTCACCCCGTTCTACCCAGGGCCAGGCGTTGGAGGTCACTGCATCCCGGTCGATCCCGTCTATCTCGCATGGCGGGCGGAGGTGGCCGGCAAGCCTTTGTCGATGCTGCGTGATGCTCGCGCGGTGAACGACTCGATGCCCGGTTACGTTGCCGAGCGCGTAGCCCGGATGGTCTCGGGACTTGAGGGAAAGAGGATCCTGGTCCTTGGAGCAGCGTTCAAGCGCGACATCGAGGATGCGCGTAACTCGGCGTCTCTCGACGTGATGTCCGCCCTCTCACAACTCGGAGCCGAGGTCGTGTATCACGATCCTTACTGTCCTTCGGTGAAGGTCGATGGCCGCGTGCTGATCTCGGTCGAAGACCTTGCCACCGAACTGGGAGCAGCTCACTGCGTCGTCATCTGCACGGATCACTCTGACTACGACTGGAACGACGTTATCGACCGGGCACACAACGTGTTCGATACCCGCAACGTGTTGGCTTCCTTCGAATCTGGTACTGCGAGGATCGAGCGTCTGTGAGTTCGCTCTCGCCGTCTTCTCGCCGGATCGCCAAGAACTCAGCGGCGCAACTGCTGTCGCTGATCGTCGCTGGCGGATCCAAGGCGATCGCGGCGGTGATGGTGGCGAGGTCGCTGGGGCCCGATGGCATGGGCGTCTTCTCGCTGTCATGGACACTGGCAGGCACCTTGAGTTTCCTCGCGGTGTTCGGTCTGGATTACCTGCTCATCAGAGAGTTGGCGCGCAAGGGATCGCGCGCTGATCTCGAGGAGGCGTTCACCCTCGCCTGTCTCCTCGGCGGAGTCGTTGCCTTTGCCTTGTTCGCCTTCACGATCACGATCGATCCACACGGACATATCACCAAGGCCCTGGCCGGTGCGGCCGGTTACATCGCCATAAGTGCCCCCGTGTTGATCCTGAGGGCTGCTTTCCACGCTCGGGAGCGGATGGAGTACGAGTCCTACGCGACCGGGGTCGAGGGCGTCTTCGCGATCCTCGGAGTCGGGGTGGCATTGTCGATGGGGGCAGGCGTACCAGGAGCGATCGCGGGCCTGACCCTCGGCCGCATCGCGGCTCTAGGCGTCAGCCTGGCGTTCTACCGGAAGCTGTGGGGGCCGCTAAGGCCTCGATGGGCACCTGAGAAGTGGCGACCGCTCCTCAAGACCTCGATCCCGATGGCGATCTCCTACGCGTTCACCGCCGTTTACATGCGGTTCGACGTCGTTCTTCTAGCAGCCCTTCGCCCACCCGAAGAGGTCGGTCTCTACGGAGCGGTGTCTGTGATCATCCTGACCGTTCCTATCCTTGCGTCCTCTTTCTCCGGTTCGTTGTACCCGGTCCTCTCCAGGGTCGGACGTGCAGATGATCCAGAGGTCGAGAGGCTCTTCGATGCGTCCGTGAGACTGCTGTTGGTCGTCTCGATCCCGATGATGGTGGGCCTGATGATCCTCGCCGGACCGATCATGGGACTCACCTATGGATCCGATTTCCTCGCGGGCGAACGCGCTCTGTTACTCCTGGCCTTGGTGCTACCGATGCGCTTCGTCAACAATCTGATCGGGCACGTCCTCACCGCGGTCGACCGCCAGAGCAAGAGAACGGCGGCGGTCGTCATCGCAGCGGTGTCGAACCTTGGGCTCAACCTCGTAGCGATCCCCATCTGGGGCATCCTCGGAGCGGTCTACTCGACGCTGATCACCGAGGTGATCCTGACCTTCTTCCTCCTCGGCGCACTCAAGCCGTTGCGGATCAAGATGAGGGGCATCGCTGAGGGCTCCTTGGTCGCCGCCTTCATGGGTGTGGTCGTGGTGTCGGTGCCGGGCGGTGTGGTTGGGCGTCTCGGCGCAGGTGCCGTGGCGTTCGCCATGGCGGCGGTGCCGTTGATCATCCGGAACAAGACCGGTGCGTCTAAAGACGCTGGGTCGGAAGAGCCGATGACGATAGTAGGGAGAGCATGAACCAGCGCAGGCTAGAGGTCTCCTTTCCGAGGAGGGGCGACGAAGTGATCAGGTATTCGATAGCTGGCCGATTGAACGTTTCCCTGACGGGGACCCAACACCCTGCAGGGGACTGGGCGCGCCGCATCGCTCGATGGGCTGGAAGGTCCCGTGGACGGTGCTCCGGAGCTTGCGATCGAGTTCCGGCCCGGAGTCCGCCCCCAGGGTCGTTCATTGCCTCCGATCAACCTTGGCCCGACGAGGAACGGCATCTGGGTTGCCGATCACCTCGATCGTGCAGCATGGATCCCGTTCCACAATCTCGACTCAGAACCCGTTGTCGTCGATGCGGAGATGGACCCCCGGTATTTCTCGAACTGGGTGCTGCATCCGGTCCTTCGAGCTGCGCTCTGGCGGATGGAGATCGGCATGTATCGGGGGGCCGCTGCTGCCGTGAACGATCACCGCGTGGCGATCTCTGCGTGGACCGCAACAGGGAAGTCGAGGATCATCTTCGAGTTGATGAGGCGCGGCCATGGGTATGTCGCCGACGACTGGATGGCCCTTGACCACGATGGGGTCGTCTCTCCGATCAGCTCCCAATTGGATGTGCGTGACGACCAGCGCCCGTATGTGAACCCGCGCAACTGGCCGGGGAGACGATCGGCGACCCGCACAGGGTTGATCCGGTTCGCCAGATGGGCAGCACGCGCCACCAGGTCGAGGAGCAACATCTCGGCAGGGTTCGACAAACTTGCGCAGGCAGGTTGGAAGGCGGGGTGGACGAAGTCCGACCTCGCCACGATCTTCCCGACGACCCCGATAGCTACCCCTGGGAGACTCGACCTGCTGGTGGTACTTGCGAGTCCGGGGGTCCAGATCGCAACCTCTGGATCGGTACCTGAGGTGATGGCTGCATGCGTCGCGGGCGAGTATGGGTTCGTCGAGATGGAAGCCGCCTACCGATTCACTCACCCGGGCAAGCTCGGTCGTCCACTGTTCCCGCGCTTCGAGCAGAACCGGGACTTCGCCGACGAGCGCCCTCTCCAACACAAGGATCGTGGTCGTCCCGTTCCCGGGGTCATCCGAGGACGTGCTACGCGATCGCAGACATGATCGAAACGATCAGCGCGGGATTGCGTTCCGAGGAGGGCGTCGCGTGAGGCTCCTGTTCGTCACGTCGAGCTTCGCCCGGTTCGACGGCGATGCTTCTGCGGCGGCAGGACTCGGCGTCTACCAACTCGTCAAGGAACTCGGTCATCACATCTCCGGAACCGTCGTGACGCCCGCTCAAGCGGGTGCTCCCGGCCGAGGAGATGCTGGGGGGCTTCACGGTCAAGCGGGTTGGACCCCGAGCGACCAGCTGCCGCCCTGCATCAGCTCTCGGGCCCGTCCCACATCCTCGCCGCCTACAGGGTCGATAGGGCGCTGAAGAAGACCGCTAAGGCGCTCGAGAGCTCCCACGATCTCGCCCACGGGCACTGGGCCTTTCCCGGCGGTAGCGCCGTAACGAGGCTCAACATCCCGAGCGTGGTTGTGTGCCTGGGGACCGACGTTCATAAGTACTCGCGCCTTCCGTATTTCAAGTCAGAGTTCCGGCGCGTGGTCACGACAGCCACCGCCAACATCTCCATGGATCCCAAGGCGAAGGCGCGGATCGAGGAGGTCTCCGGCCGGGAGGCCTACTACATCCCCAACGCGATCCCTTTCGAGGACATCCCGGTCATCACCGCACCTCCAACGGGCGGACGGATCACCTGGGTCGGGCGGATGTCGCCAGAGAAGGGGCCGGACGTGATGGTTCGGGCCTTCGCCGTTGCCCAAGCACGGAACCGGAACCTGACGCTGACGATGATCGGCGATGGACCTAACTTCGATGAGGTCGCCTCACTGGTACGAGATCTCGGCGTCACGGACGTCGTGGACATGGTCGGCGGGATCCCCAACCGCGAGGTCCTGGAGGCCTACAGGTCCTCTCACGTGGTCGTGATCTCGTCGCGCAGCGAGGGCTTGCCCGCATCTGCCCTTGAGGCGCTAGCGACGGGTATCCCAGTGGTCTCCACCGACGTGGGCGGGCTTCCCCAGCTCCTGGAACGGGGAGGAGGGCTTGGTCGTCCCCTCGGAAGATCACGTCAAGCTCGCCGAAGCGATCCAACTCGCCGTCGCGCGGCCATGGGATCCGTCGTTCCTTAGGACCCAGGTGGCTCACACAGCGCTTAGCGCGGTGGCGGGGAGCTACCTACAGATCTATTCGGACGCGCTGGCGCGCAAGCCGCGCGTGAGAGAGGTTGGTGCGTGACCGATCGGTTAGTTGGCGGGCTGCTTGCGGGCCGTGAAGAACGCTTGGACCACATCGGGATCGAACTGGGATCCGGCCCCCTGCAGCAGCGTCGCCATGGCATCGGCGAGCGGCATCCCTTCACGCCACGGGCGGGGAGACACAAGGGCGTCGTAGACCTCGGCGACGGCGATGATGCGGGCCGCGAGAGGGACCTTGTCGCCCATGAGGTTGTCGGGGTAACCCGATCCGTCCCAACGTTCGTGGTGACCCCTGACCGCATGTGCGACCTCGGCCGGAAGCCCTGCTCCTTCGATGATCGCCGCACCCAACTCGGGGTGGCGACGGATCGCGTCGCGTTCGACGTCATCCAGCTTGATCTTGGAGAGTGCCTGAGAGCCACAGAATCCAGAGGCGACGTCGTGGAGCCTTGCGGCGACCTCGATCGTTCGTCTGGTGCGTCGGTCACAGTTCATCTGGTGGGCGATCGACGAGGCGACCCTCATGACACGAACCGAGTGACCGAAGGTGTGCGCGGCTCTGGCGTCCACGGCGTCGGCGAGGGTCTGAAGCGTCCGGTAGCGAACCAGGCGGTCGTCGCCGGGGTTGTCCAACTGTCGGATGCCGTCTTCGAGGATGGCGACCGCCGTCGGGGAGCTCCTACGGGCCGAGATGACCACGAGCTCTCCGCGGTCGTCGAGCTTGACGATGTCGGCATCGAGTTCGATCTTGATGGCGCTGAGAAGCAGTTCCTTGAGATCCTCGATGGGTCCGGCGATCAGGTCGGACGCAGCGTCTTCGGCGGCGCGTCGTTCGTGCTCGCTGGTACGACGTTCCTCGACCGAGGCCTGGATCAGCCTTTCGGAGGCGTCCTGGGCGGCGCGTTGGATGGCCCTGGTACGAACCGGTCCGAGGCGAGGGCTGAGCCAGGGGCCGAGGCGGGCAAGACCCGCTCTGCCTTGGTAGCCGAGGGGAACGATCAGATAGTGACCGTCGCCTCCCCACAGCCAGCCCATCTCGGGCTCGACCCAGTGCATCCGCATCTCTGCAGGTTGCCCGTTTCCATCCTTGCGGTCTCCAGCCCACATCACGAAGCCACCGTCGGGGTGGGGCACGTACACGGCCGAGGTATCGATCTTGGCGGCCCTCCGAAGGAGGCCGGCAGCCGTACGGGCAGCGGCGCCTACGGGGGAGGCGACTATCGGAGCGTCAACTCCGGCGGTTGTCATTTCCATGTCCTCGTTGGCCGAAGCCATAGCTACCTCCCGGTCGCCCTTAACGGGACCGTCGTCGTTGGTGGAGATCACACTGAAGTTATCGGCACTGCGAGCCGAAGGTTTAGGCATCAGAGAGAAGTTCGTCCGGTCTTTGGACCGCTAGGAGGGAACTGCCCCGTATGAGGATCCTGGTCACCGGCGGTGCCGGTTTCATCGGGTCTCACCTTAGTGAGGCCCTCCTGTGGCGTGGAGATGAAGTGGTCATCCTCGATGACCTCTCTACCGGTTCGCGGGAGAAGATCCGGGTACTCGATGGCCGTGCGGGGTTCCGATTCACGAGTCGGCTCCGTGGCCGACTCGAAGCTGGTGGACGACCTGGTGAAGGCGGCTGATTCGGTGGTCCACCTGGCGGCGTCTCCCGGGGGTGCCTCCGAGCCACGGCTCAGAGCCAACGCCGAGGGGACCGCGAACATCCTGGATGCCGCCGCCCGGTTCAACCGTCCAACCGTCATCGCTACCACTTCGAATCGCTCGACCCCCGACCGAGATGCTGCCGACGACGACATGGCAGCTCGCCTGGCGGCCGAGACGAGGCATCCCCGTTACCGTGGTCCGATTCCGAAACGTCGTAGGCCCCCGGCAATCCATCGGCTACGCGAAGGTATTGCCGAGGTTCGTCCGCCAGGCCCTGAGGGGCGAGGACGTAACGGTCTTCGGGGACGGCACCCAGGTCCGCAGCTTCTGTTACATCGATGATGTCGTCGATGGACTTGCCGCCATGCTCGATGCCGGTGGCACCGTGGGCAAGGTCTTCACGTTCGGCTCCGACGAGGAGATCTCCATCGTCGAGTTGGCGCAGCGAGCCATCGAGGTAGCAGAGTCGCGTTCTCAGATCGTGTTCCTTCCTCCGAGTGATATCGACGACTACCGCCGTGCGGGGTACCGGAACGTGCCGGATATCGGCCGGGCGCGGGACGAACTCGGTTTCAGCGTGAGGTGGACACTCAACGATTCTCTCGCCGCGGTCGCCGCCGCATTCCTCGGTCGCCCGATCGCAAAGCCGACGGATCTAGATGCGGTGGGAGAGTTGCTGGGGTTGCAGGAGGAGAACTATCGGCCAGAGCCGCCGAAGTCGGAGCGACCGCTGCTTCAGGCGCCGAAACTGGATGAGGTGCTAGAGGCAGCCACACCGGTGCCTGAGATCGAGGACGAAGAGACCCCCGATCCGTTGCCTGCAACGCTCGATTTCGACTTCGAGTTGGGGCCGCTTCCATCGTCGGCCCATCCCTCGGCGCCATCTCATCCGATAGAGAACCCTCCGGATTCCGAGCCTCCGCTTCCGTCGGGGGTCCCGAGCCGGTCCTGCCGCTCAAGCGCTTCATCCCACCCCCGCCTCCTGCGGTTCTGTCGCCGGGTGGGAGACCCGTCGTGTCGGTGATCGTTCCCGTCTATAACGAGGCGCCGTCGATCGGTGAGTGCATCAGAAGGCTCAGGGCCATGACCGAGATCGATGAGTTGATCGTCGTGAACGATGGTTCGGATGATGGAACCGGAGACGAACTCGGACGAGTGCGCGATCTGATCGACGTACTCGTTGACCTTCCTGCCAACTCGGGGAAGGGTGCCGCGGTCAAGGCCGGGGCGGCTCGTGCCCGAGGTGACATCCTCGTCTTCCACGATTCGGATCTCGAGATCGACCCTGCCGACATCCCTGCACTGACCGACCCCGTGATCCGTGGGACGGCGGACACCGTGTCCGGGAACCGCATGCACGCTGGGAACCGAAACCTGATCCCCCCACGCCAGTGGGTAGTGAACCGGATGCTGACCGAGTTCGGGAACCTCGTCTACGGCATGATCGTCGAGGACATCGCGACCGGATCCCGAGCGATCCGCAAAGACCTGTTCGAGGTTCTCGATATCTCCTCGGATCGGTTCGAGTTCGATTCCGAGATCCAGGCGAAGGCGAAGCGCGCCAAGGCCAGGATCGTCGAGGTCCCGGTCATCTTCCGACCCCGCTCACGGAAGAACGGCAAGAAGGTTAGGTGGACCGACGGTGTGCGCGCAGCCCAGACGCTCTTGAGGTTCCGCGTGTGGAGACCCGAGGGCGAATGGAGGCCGATAACCGGTGACATGAGCATCGTCGCGGCGGCAACCGCATTCACCTGGGAGGGTCCCAAGATCGTGTTCGACACGCCGCCTCCACCCCTAGACCCACCGAGTAGGCGACTTCCCGGGGAGGCCGCGGCACCACCCGTCAACGTCCCGTATTACCTGCGAGGTGGTCGGATCGCCCGTCCCGAAAGCCGGCCGGTCAGATGGGATCCCGCGGTCGATGCTGGGCGGGAGACCAAGTCCCGGGGGCCGGACAAGGACGGTATCTAGAGTTCCTTCAGGTACCACTTATAGGTGCGGGTCAGGCCCTCCCTGAGCCCCACCCGACTTCTGTAGCCGAGTATCTTTCGGGCCTTCGTGACGCTTGGGATGCGGGCAAAGACCTCGCGGTCCTTCTCCCTGACCCCCTCGTCGCCGAACTCGCGGAACTCCGGCTCGAGCGATTTCTCCGAGATCTCGCCGATGAGACGAGCGAGCTCGATGAGACTGATCGTCTCCGCTCCGCCGATATTGAAGACTTCGTTGACACCTTGGGGACTGGCTGCCGCCAGCAGGGTGCAATCGACCGCGTCTCCCACGTACGTATACGTGCGGACCTGTTCGCCCGAGCCGAAGATGACCGGCGGCTTGTCCTCCGCGATGCGGCCAAGGAACTTGCTGACCACGAACTCCATCGCTTGGCCTTCGCCGTAGACGTTGAAGAAGCGCACGGCCGTGTACTTGAGGCCATGCTGCTGCGCGTAGGCCTGACAGTAGGCCTCCGCCGCCAACTTGCTGACCCCGTAGATCGAGACCGGCGACGGAAGCGTGCTTTCCGGTGTGGGGATGACCCGGGGCTCCCCGTAGATCTCTGACGAAGAGGTGAGGATCATGCGCTCGACGTTGTGTTCGACGCACGCTTTCAGCGCGTTGATGGTCCCCCCCAGGTTCACTTCCATCACGTCGAGGGGGATCTGCAGGATCTTCTCGACACCGAGGATGCTGGCGAAGTGGAACACGAGGTCCTTGCCCTCGACGGCGGCGCTCATCGCTTCGTAATCTCGAACGTCACCTTGGATGTAGGTAAGTTCCCCGTCGTAGGTGGGCCTCGCGTCCATGAGGGTGACGTCTGCCCCCCACGAAACGAGACGGTCCACCAGATGTGACGCGATGAACCCAAGTCCTCCGGTAACGAGAACCTTCTTGCCCTTGAAGTGTCCGCCTGCGGTTGCTAGTGCTTCGTCCATCGGGTCCATCTGACTCCAATCTAGAGCGTGTTCTGTCGCCTGCCGCCTACGCTCGGTAGTGGTTCACGACCTTCCTCAGCGCGGTAGCGATGTCTTCGATATCCGGTCCGGTTAGAGCCGGGTACATCGGAAGGGTAACGATGCGGGCGCCGATCCCCTCGGTTATCGGCAACATCCCCTCAGCACTGCCGTAGCGCGAGCGGAAATGCGTGAACAGATGCATAGGACGGTAGTACAGGCCGACCCCTATCCCTTCTGCCAACAACGCCCTCACGAAGTCGTCCCTAGAGCATGAGAGACGATCCTCCTCGATCAACACGTTGTACAGATGGAAGACGTGGTCGCGGTGGGCAACCGGCAACCGCAATCCCTCGACGTCGGCGAGAAGGTCAGAGAGCTGGGCCGCGTGAGCCTTCCTAGTGGCGTTCATCTCATCGAGTCGTTTGAGCTGTTCTATACCTAGGACGATGTTGACATCGCTGAGATGGAAGTTGAAACCGATCGAAGTGACGTCGTAGTAGCCGGACGCCCGCGGTGCATCAGCGAGAGGGACGATCCCATGCGCACGCAGCCGTTCCATCTCGCGGAGTAGGTCCGCGTCGGAGGTCGTCACGAGCCCGCCCTCGGCGGAGGTCATGTTCTTAGTAGCGAAGAAACTGAAACAGGCGGCGTGGCGGATGCCGGCTAGATCGGAGCCGACCATCCCCGTGTCTCGCTCGGGCCCCCGCCGCGTGGGCGGCGTCCTCGATCAGTGCGATGTCGTGGCGCGCGCAGACTTCCCTGAGGCCCGAGAGGTCGGCAACCTGCCCGGCGAAGTGCACGGTGATCACGGCGGCCGTTCGCTCGGTGATCCGCGCTTCGACATCGGCTGTATCGAGGCACAACGTCTCGGGATCGACCTCCGCGAACACGGGAACGAGGTCGCTGTACTCGGCCGCGAATGCGGTCGCAACGAAAGACAGCGAGGGAACGATCACCTCACTGCCGGCCTCGAGACCCAGAGCGGCGACCGCTAGGTGCAGTGCCGTCGTACCCGAGGAGCACACGAGCGCATGCTCGGCCCCCGTGTACGAACAGAATGCGCGCCCGAAGTCATCGCGCGCCTGGCCACGAGAGATATGCCCGCCTTCGAGAACCCGCGCTACAGCGGCCTTCTCGGCGTCGGACAGTGCAAGTCGAAAGATGGGAAGGGGCTCCGATCGAACCGGAGCGCCCCCATCGATGGCTAATTCGTCCATAGATGCATCCGAGCCTATCGGCGCACCCGCGGGCGGGTCCGGGTTTAGGCCCCTTTGAGCCCGACGCCCACCACGCGCTCTCTGTATCTGTCGGAAAGGAATCGTGTCAGCAGTTTCGCCGGGATGGAGGGCTGACCCCAGGTCTCGACGGTAGCCGTGAACCCGGCTTCCTCCATGGCCGACCGGAGGTGGTTACCGTCGAGGTACCTCAGAACCGTCGGATCCGGTTCGTGCCGAAGCAGGCGAAGCGTGTTGAGCAGCCTCATCTGCCGGACGAAGAGTGCGTTGGGGGTCACGATCACCACGCGTCCCTCGGGCGCCAACACCCGGTAAACCTCTCTCAACGCGCGCGATACGGAGTCGACATGTCCGATGCTGTGGAGCATGGCGGCCCCGGCGAAACTTCCATCATGGAACGGCATGCTCTCCGCGAGCCCGAAGACAGACGCATGCGCCAACTCATCCCATCCGGCACCCGACGCCGTCGAGGGGTCGATCCCGACGACCGTCCGCGAGGTGGCCCTCCTCAGGAGGCCCGTTCCCAGACCAGGGCCACAGCCGACATCTAGCAACGGCCCTTCCGGTACCGGCTCGAGCAGGAGGGCGGCGCGCTCTACCTCGGCGTGGTACTTCGGGGTCGTTTCGAATCCGATCTGCCGTTGCCGGAGCGCGTCATCATCCTGCATCGGCAGAATCTAACCAGACGTCCACGGCCTAGGATCGGCGGATGGTCCGGGCGGATGGGGAGGAGAGACCGGTGAGTGAGATGCATCCGGATACAACCGTTATCCATGCGGGCCGCGGTGACCGGGCCCCTGGGGCACCCACGTCCGTGCCACCCTTCTTCAGCTCGACATTCGTCAAGGGTTCGGACCTCTTCTACGGCCGCCACGGAAACCCAACCTGGGAGGCATTCGAGGAGGCGGTCGGGGCCCTCGAGGATGGCACCGCGTTCTGCTTCGCGTCGGGGATGGCGGCCATAGCCGCAGTGTTCCAACAGGTTGGGGCGGATTCGACCATCGTGCTTCCCGACGATTGTTATGCGGGAACGCGGGCTTTGGCCGGCGACCTGGTGAAACGCCGGCGGGCTGGGTCGGTGGAAGTCGACATCACGGACGTCACCAGGGTGGCGTCCGTGCTCAAGGCCGGCGACCTCCTCTGGATCGAGTCTCCGTCGAACCCGCTCCTCAAGATCGCCGACATCCCGGCGCTGGCCGAGGTCGCCCACTCTGCGGGAGCAAGGGTCGTCGTCGACAACACGTTTGCGACCCCGCTGTTGCAGCGACCTCTCGAGTTGGGCGCGGACATCGTGGTCCACAGCGGAACCAAGTTCCTGTCCGGCCATTCGGACGTCTTGATCGGAGTCGCTGTCACGCGCGACGACGAACTTGCGGCCGCGATCTATGAAGAGCGAGTGCACGCCGGCGGGATCGTTGGCCCGATGGAGGCATTCCTAGCGCTTCGGGGACTCCGCACCTTGCATCTGAGGATCGAGCGGGCCTGCTCCAACGCGGCTGAACTTGCGGAACGCCTCACGACTCACCCTCCGATCAGGAAGGTGCACTACCCGGGTCTCCCGGATCACCCCGGTCACGCGCTAGCGGCGCGCCAGATGGCTGCATTCGGCGCGGTGCTGTCGTTCGAGATGGCTTCAGTGGAGGCGGCGGACGATCTCTGCCGGGCCCTCCGTGTGATCACTCACACGACCAGCCTCGGCGGAGTCGAGTCGTCCCTCGAGAGGCGTGGAACCTGGGAGGGAGAAGAGAGGACGCCCGAGTCGTTGATAAGGATGAGCGTGGGGTGCGAGAACATCGACGATCTGTGGTCCGATCTCTCTTCCGCATCGTCCGCTCCTAGGACTTGAGGTCCGGGAGAGACGAGGGGGAGGGTCACCGTAGGCAATGCACTACAGCTTCTGTCCAGGGGAGGTGGGAGCATGAAGGTTGCCCTTCGGTCCCGTCCCCTCCGTCTCACCGGTCGGCTCTTGTCGCCGATGAACACAAGCTATAGAGCTGGACGTCGGGCAGCATCGGGCGAGGGTCCAAGGATGCGAGAACCAAGGTCCGAAACTCGGCTCCCCTAACGTCCTAGACGGATCCGACCTTTATCCCGGAGCCATCGCCTGCACCACGTTGAGAACCGCTGGTCCGGGCGAAGATCGACACCGTTATGGGCAATATGACCGGAGTGCGAACGCCTGCCGTCCGGAACCTAGCGAGCGTGGATCGGCAGCGATCGGCGATCTCCCCGGATGAACAACCTGTCGATCATGTCGGCGGACACCGCGTCGAGCGCTCCTGCTCGATCGCCCGCCCGCCACGCTCCGGCGATGGCACCGGCCTCGGTGCGCGAACCCCTGGTCTGCCAAGGAGCGGTTGTAGACGTCGACCATCGCGTAGGTGACCAGCAGTCGGCGGAGGTGCTTCTCCAACGCATCGGGGTCCTCGTCGACCGCGACGGGGACGCGGATAACGCAGTCAAGGTCGCTCGGATCCCGCCCGGCTGAAGCGGCCCCTTCGGCGACCCAGCCCAGAGCCTGCTCGACCCCTTCGGGTGACTTCAGGAAGAAGATGACGCCGTCCGCGACGCGCCCCGCCAGGCGGCACGCGCGGGGGCCGAGTGCGGCCAGGTAGATAGGAACGTCGCCGCCCGGCGCTGTCTGCAGTCGGAAGTCCTTGAGGGAGACGGTGCGTCCCTCGATCGTAACCTTCTCGCCGGCCAGGGCGGCCCTGATCACCTGGACGTACTCCTCGAGTCGTGTCCAGCGGCTTCTCGAACGATCCGCCCATCCAGTTCTCGACGATGATCGAGGACGAGGTTCCGAGTCCCAAGACGAACCGTCCGCCCGAGAGTTGAGCGATCGATGCCGCGTGCATCGCGGTCAACGCTGCTGGTCGCGTGAACACCGGAACGATCGCCGTGCCCAGGCGCATCCCTTGGGATCTCTGAGATAGGGCCGCCAGTGGGGAGAACCCGTCCGTGCCGCCAACCTCGGCAGACCACGCGTCGCTGTAACCGAGGCGCTCCGCCTCGAGGCACAGTCCGATCGCATCGTCGAGGTGACCTCCTTCGAGGCCGATGGTCAGACCGAGACGCTCGATTGGGTCCATCGGAGAGAGGGTACAGGCCCGAGGCGCTCCTACGTAGGTATACGTAGCTAGGCAGGAGGCTACGAATCCGATACATATGCAGCAGACGTTCAATGGCGAACGTTACGAACTGGGGGTTCGGTCAATGAAGACCGCTGATGAGCTTGGGCACCGTTTCGATCGCAATCCGCCGCACGATCCCGTGCGGATCGGACTCTTCTCGGAAGACTCGGCATACGACCACGTCGGTTGCATCCTTCGGTGGTGTTCCAGTTGCACCGGTCAGGCCCTTGCTGATGTGTACGCGGGGACGATGCCGAACGGAGCACCCGAGGACGCGTTTCCGGTAAGCGTCGTCGCCGGCCCCCGTGAACCAGGACGCCCCAATTGGTACGTGTGTGCCGCGTGCAGCAGCTACGGCACCTTCGACAGTGCCGAGAGATCCACGCCGAGGCTCAAGAAGACCTCCTAGAGATGCCGATGTAAGGGGTATGACCCTCGACATCGATAGACACGACAGGCGTGACCCGGTGACTGCCGGACTGTTCCGCCGCGAGGACATGTACCGCTTCGTCGGGTCGACCACGAGAGGGTGCGAGGAGTGCGAGCACCCCACCGATCACGACCTCTACACGACCGACTTCTTCTTCGCTGGACCGGGCATCAGTACCCACGGCTACAGACGAACCTCCGTGTGGTTCCTCTGTTCCGTGTGCGGCGAGTACGGCTTCGCCGATCCTTCCGAAGTTCCTGATCGACTACGGACCTGAGCAGCCTCAACCTCACTTAGCCTTGCGGGCATGTCGCGCCCACTGTTGATCGCCATCGGTGTTCTCGCGGGTGTATTCGGTGGATTGCTCGGGGTCGGGGGCGGGATCATCATGGTGCCCCTCTTGCTCCTTATAGGGATGTCGCAGCATGAGGCCCACGCGACCTCTCTCGCCGCGATCGTGCCCATCGCGATCGCTGGTGCCATCAGGTTCGGGCTCGCATCTGAGATCGACGTACTCGTAGCGGCACTTCTTGCAGCCGGGGCCATCGTGGGAGCGCCCATGGGGGCGCGGGTGATGGCCAAGACCTCCGAGGGCGCGCTCAAAGTCATGTTCGGGCTCCTCACCACCGCGATCGGGATAACTCTCCTATGGAGCTGACGACAGCGTTCGTCGTCATCGGGGCTGGCGTGGCGGTTGGATTCTTCTCGGCGATGTTCGGTGTGGGCGGGGGAGTGATCATGGTTCCGTTCATGGTTCTCGTCCTCGACCTAACCCAGCACGCGGCTCAGGGAACGTCTCTCTTGGTGATCGTTCCAACGGCGATCGTCGGCGTCATGGCGCACAGCAAGGGTGGATTCGTTTCGGTCTCGACAGGGGCGCTACTTGGGGTCGGTGGGATAGTTGGTTCGTATCTCGGAGCGAGCCTCGCTCTCAGGATCGCGGAAGGCGACCTGCAACGGGGGTTCGCGGTACTGGTGATCGTCTTGGGTGCGCGGATCGCCTATCAGGGAGCCAGAACGGAGTCGGAGCAGAAAGATCCAACTAGCTGACCTCGGTCATCTCCGAGAGTGATCCATCGGCGCAAGGCGAGGTCCACGCTTAGGTGCGGCTCCGCCGCCCGATTCGACCAACCTGATCACTCGACCGCGCTGCCCTCTGAACGGCTCGAGTAACTCCAGCATCCGTTCGTCATCGGCTCGGGCTTCACCCGCGAGATGCCATGCGATCGTGTTCGGCAGATGGAAGTCGCCGGTCTCGACTGCATCTGCGTCGCCAAGGGCGGTCCGCATCACGATCGCTGCCGTCCACGCCCCGATGCCAGGGAGGGCGGTGATCCGATGGCGCGCGTCGGAACTTTCCATCGAAGTGGCTTGCTCCATGCGCGCCGCGTAGGCGGCGGTCCTCCGGATCACCTCTGCCCGCTTCCGCTCGATCCCCAATGGGTGCAGGGAGTGGTACGGAATATCTCTGAGTACCGAGGGGTCTGGAGGCAACCGGAGCGACCCCGGTCCCGGTGCCGGTTCGGAGAACCTGAGTACGAGAGCGCGGTAGGACCGCGCTGCTTCCAGCCCGGTGACCTTCTGCGACAGGATCGTGGGGACGAGGGCCTCGAAGACCGCATCACTCCGACCCAGTCGTAGTCCGGGCATCCCCCGGTGGAAGCCGCGCACCACTGGGTGCGAGGGGGCGAAGCCTTCGACGGGATCGTTCGATCCCAGCAACCGGGGGGCGTTCTCGAGCAGCCACCCGGCCCCATGCCCCCAAGCTTCGACCTCGACCACCCCTGCGGTGCAGGAGATGCGCTCGGTCCCCGGGCCCTCTGGCGTTCTGGTCGCCCGTATCACCAGGTCGCCGTCGATCTTCATCGTCGGGTCGTTCCGACCAAGCATCATGGGCTCGAGGCTCAGACCGACATCCGTGGGCAGATGCGGTCTGAAAGAACGGCGCACCAGGGACCTAGTCGTCCAGGCTTATGCCACGCGCCTTCGCAGCTGCGTCTTCCGCCCGCTGCAGGTCGGCCTCGATGATCGCCAGTCCGCCGTCCCAGAACCCGGGGTCCGTGAGGTCGACGTCGACGATCTTCCCTAGTTCCTCCGGGGCCATCGACCCGCCGGCGGAGAGCATCTCGATGTACGAAGGCACGAAGTCCTCGCCCCGCTCTTCGTACTGCTTGTAGACACTCAGCGCGAGGAGTTGCCCGTACGCGTATGCATAGACATATCCGGGCACCCCGATGAAGTGCGGTACGTAGGACCACCACGACCGGTAGCCCTCGGTGATCTCGATCGAATCTCCGAACATCTCGCGCTGCGATGACTCCCAGAGTTCGCAGAACCGTTCGACGGACAACTCTCCTTCGGTCCGTCGTGCGGTATGCACGAGGTGTTCGAAACGGTTCATCGAGATCTGGCGGAACACCGTCGCTATGGCTCCCTCGACGTTCTCGGCGAGCAACGAAAGGCGCGCCTCAGGATCCTCCGTCATGCCCAACAGCCGTCCGAAGGTGACGGTCTCGCCGAAGACGGAAGCCGTTTCGGCCAGGGTCAATGGAGTGCCCTGGTGGTAGGGGCCCTGTTTCCGAGCGAGCGCCGCGTGTACCCCGTGTCCGAGTTCGTGGGCAAGCGTGAGGACATCGCGCCGACGTGACGTGTAGTTGAGGAAAACGTACGGATGGTGCGACGGCACGGTGTACGCACAGAAGGCGCCAGGTCGCTTCCCAGCTCGGACGGGGACATCGATGTAGTCGCCGTCGAAGAACCCCTCGCACAGGTCAGCGAGTTCTCCGGAGAATGATCGGTAACCATCGAGCACGATCTCTTTCGCGCGCGGCCATTCGACCGTCTCGTCCACTTCGGCGAGGGAGGCGTTCCTGTCGTAGTCGGCGAGTACATCAACGCCGATCAACTTCGCTTTGAGTCTGTACCAACGCTGGGCGATGTCGTACCGGTTCTTGACCGCGCTCACCAGGGCCTCGACCGACTCGTCCGACGCCTCGTTCGACAGGTTGCGGCTCTTCAGCCAGTGTTCGTAACCGCGCAGACGATCGTTCGTCGCCTTGTCGTGCAGGAGTGTGTTGAACACGAAAGCACGCGTCTTGAGCCCCGGGGCAAGACCCTCGGTGACCGCCAGCGCGGCTTGCTTCCGAACCTCGCGATCGGGGTCCGAGAGTCTGCTTAGACCCTGCTCCAGAGGTTGCTTCTCCCCGTCGATCTCGACCTCGATCGCCGACGACAGCTCACTGAAGAGACGGTTCCACGCCGAGGACCCTGTAACGGATCTCTCGGTCATGATCTTCTCTTCGGGCTCGCTCAATAGGTAGTCGCGGTAGCGCCTCACCGAGCGGAGGTAATGACCACAGAACTCTAGACCCGGGCCCTTCAGAAGTTCCTCTGCAACCCCGTCCTCTAGAGCTGCCCACTCGAGTTCGAAGAATAGGAGCCTCGTCGAGATGGCGGTCATACGTTCCTCGACCGACTGCATCAGTGCACCGTTCGCCGGGTCGTTCATATCGGCAGCGAACCTCAGTGATGCGTAGGAGCCCGCGCGGCCGAGCTTGTCGGCTAGCTCCGCGCTCTTCTCCATGAAAGACCTCAGGTCCTCGGTGGTGAAGGAATGGACATCGCCCCTGCTCTTCTCGAGTTCGCCCGCGACCGCCTCGGCCCCAGCGATCAGCTCATCGACACCGTCTGTGCCGTTGTCATAGACGAGAGGTTCCAGGTTCCATGTGACTTCGTCGGCGCGCGCTGTCGTTTCAGTGTCTGTAGTCATCGGAACAGACTAATCGGCAGGCTCGGATGCGGGGTCTCCCCGTTACGCCGAGTTTCCGCCCCCGTAACAATCCCGAAGCGGTTCCGAAACATCCCCTGGCTACGTTCGGTTCTGTGATTGAGGTGGGAGGAGGAAAGATGAGGGGAGGACCCGTGATCGAGGCCGGAGGCCTAGTGGTGTATCCGGAGGATCACGTCGCGGTCCTCGGAGGCGAGAGGCTCCAGCTGACCAATAAGGAGTTCAGGCTCCTGGCATTGTTCGCGGCCAACCCGGGGCGCCTTCTGGTTCGTCAACAGATCGCTGATGCCGTGTGGGACGGACGCTCACAGGGGAGGACGATCGATATCCACGTGGCCCGGCTCCGGGCACGGTTGCCGGCAGGGGCGATCGAAACGGTGATCCGGGTCGGGTACCGATTCACCCTTAGCTAGGCACTACCCGATGGCGGCGGCGATCTCCCGAGCGGCGACGATCCCCGATGCAACCGCTCCGTTCAGGGTCCCCCGGTTCCCGTAACGAGCCGTGTGCTCACCGGCGAAATGGATGCGGCCCTCGGCCCGCTGTTCGATCCCTGCGTAGTCGGTGAACCCTCCGGATGGGTAGTAGGAGTAGGTGCCCTGCGTCCATGGATCGCGGACCCAGTCGTCGAGGTAAGCCTGGTCCTCGATGAATCGCTCGCTCGCACCGGGGAAGATCGCCTCGATGTCCTTCAGGTAGTCGCTGACGACGCCCTCCGGTGCCGGTCCATGTGCGGGCACGGGGTCGGCCGCGGCCGGGGCGATGCCCGAGAGTGACACCAGGATCTTCTGGGGGCCTGACATCCCGGCGTGGCCTGGCCAGGTTGAACCCGTTCGCATATCCGAGTAGCTCTCGCCAGACTCCGCTTTGGTCCACGCGTCGCGACGGAACTGCAAGCTCATCTTTGCCCCCACCCCCATACCGAGATCGTCGATCGCCCGCAGTTTCCGGGCAGAGAGTTGTGCTCCGGTCAGGTCCACCGACCGCAACGCGGTGAAGGGGAGGGCGAGGACGACGTGGTCCGCGCCGATCTCCTCGGGTCCGTCGCCGCCGAACCGCATGATGGGACGTCGTCGATCGGCGAGCATCAACAACGGTGCATCGCGAACGATCACGCCTTGTCCCAGTCGTCGCTCGAGGCCACGGATGAGGCGGTCACTTCCACCCCGCACAGTGAATCGCTCGTCGTAGTTCCGTCCAGATGATGCGAACTCAGCGATCACATGAAGAGCTGACGCGCTATCGACGGGGGTCCCATAGTCAGTTTCCATGTAGGTGCGCAACCATTTGGCGAAGAGCGATCCATCCCCTCCCGGCGTGTAACGGTCTATCCACGCAGCGATCGTCATGTCGTCGAAACGCTCGGTGGCGTGGGTGGCGCTCGAGGATCTAAGGGGCCAGGTGATGTTCTCGAATTGACGTTGAGCCCGGCGCGCCGTCGTTCTGCGATCCGCCATCACCTCGGATCTCTCGGCGAAGGACCCATCGAAATGGAACAAGGTCCGCCCCGACGGCCACGCTCGGTAGAGGTCGACGAGGTCAAGCCCCAACCGATCCGCCAGCCGGCGCACGGCCCGATCACCAGAACTGATGAAGGTTCCTCCGCCTTCGGCGAACTGTTCACCCGCAAGCCGGATCGTGCGGACGCGCCCACCGAGTCGCCCCTGCGCTTCGTAGACCGTTACCCGCGCGTCTGTCGAACGCGTCAGTTCATAGGCACACGTGAGTCCGGCGAGTCCGGCCCCAACGACTGCGACCGTTGGCCGTTTCCGCCGGGGAGGGATGAACCGAGCACCGAGCAGGCTTGCCGCAGCAGCTCCGCCACCGAGGAAGCGCCGCCGGCTCAGCATCTACACCGAGTGGAACAGTTTCGCGAAAGTGAGACCCAGCCACGGTTTGCGCCCGTAGGCGACGATCTTGCCGGTGAGGATGGGCTTCCACTGTCCCACCCGGCCGTATCCCACCAGGAGGTAGCTCACGGGATCGGCCGAGATCCTGCAGTCGACCTTCATCGGTGCCTCGGTCGAGATGCTCAACGATCCGCGATCGACGGTGATGTAGACGGTCCGGCCTCCCCTGATGTCGATCCGATAGCTGGCTCGGAGGTTAGCGACCGCCTCCTCGTTAACGTAATGAGGAAGGATGGGCAGGTGTCCCTCGAAGATGGCCACGGCCTCGGCCCTCCCGATCTCCCAGTGCTCGTTCGCTGCCGTCGCGATGTCTCGGCCGTGGACCAGGTATTCGTTGATCAGGATTGAGGCAAGTGAGTACACGGGGATACGGACCCCGCCGTGCCACGTGACGGGTTCCTCCCAGTTCTCCTTGCTCGCGACCTCGATGAAACCTTCGAGTGCTGCGCCGATCCGCTTCCGAGCGGCTGCTAGATCCGAGGTCTCATCGACCATCGTGGTGTCCCAGTAACTCGATACGTCGAGGTGGTCGGGGACGGGCGAGCTTCCACCGAGAACGAGTCCCGGATACATCTCACTGAGCTCCGCGAGGTGGATCGCCAGCTCCGTTGTGTTCCACGAACCGATCGCGGTGCCGACTTGGGTCGGCGCGGTCCAGGAGTTCCAGGAGCCTCTGACCGGACGCGTCGACCATCGCGATCGTGGAGTCGAAGTCTGGAACCGGGAGGGCCATGTGAGAAGCGTATCGCTCGGTCAGCTGCCGAACGCGAGCCCGAGGCGCGAGAGAGGACCGGTTTCGGCCTCGATCGAGGCCTCGAGTTCGAACTCCTCGACGAGGTCGGGACCTTTTCCGATCAGCTCGACGGCGCGGCTTGGGAGGTCCACCTGCGATTCCTCCCGCGAGTTCCACAGATACACCGCTCCGAACCGGTTCTTCTCTGGCTGAGAGATCCACAGCTTCAACCGCAGACCCGGAACCGTCGAGAACGCGTCAACCGACTCGTCCCTCAGATACTCCCTGATCCCTTCCAGGGGGGTCCGCGAATCGGACATCTCCCACCAGACGAGCTTGACCAACATGGCTTTCCCCCTTGAGTGGGCCCCCAACCCGGGACCTCGCGACTGTGGCACCGATTAAGCTACGCCTCAAACATCACAGCTGGCGACCACGATCGAGGAGCTTCCACGAGATGACCGAAGAAGGTGCCACCGCGCTCCTGCAGAGGGGCAAGTGGGCAGTGGTAGCGCTGGCAGCAAGTGGCGTTGCCGCGTTGCTGGGCGTCTTCATGACGCTGCGTGAATCGTCCAAGATCACCAGCGCCCTGGGCTCTGCCGTCCCCGATCCTGGATCGATCATCACGGCCGACGACGCGCGCCTACAGGTCGGTCGGCTGCAACTGGTCCTGCTGATCGTCACCGCAGCGCTCTTCATCATGTGGTTCCGTCGTGCCGAGATGAACATCCGCTACTGGAACGCGAGAGGTCTGCCATTCGATGAGCGATGGAACGTCGCCGGGTGGCTGATCCCGGTGGTGAACCTAGTGGTTCCGATCCGCATGACAGCGGTGGTGTGGAAGGCGACCGACCCCTCGGTGTCCCCAGAGATCGGCGAGGAGTGGAAGCAGAAGTCACTGTCGCCGCTCGTCCCGCTGTGGTGGGCTGCACTTATCGGGGGCCTGGTCCTTTCTCGGATCGCATCGGGTTCGATCGGCCGCGCCGTCGATCTCGAGGCGCTGCGCAGCGCCCTCAACCTGGCTCTCGCGGCGAACGTGCTGCTTTGTGCCGCCGCCCTGATGGGCGCTCTCCTTGTGAGGGCGATCACCACCCGACAGATGACGCGGGCGGCGTTCTACCGGGTGAGCATCCCCGACCCTCCGGTGGCGTCGGCGGTCTAAGCGACAGGCGCCCCCGGGCCGACGCCTTCCTCCAGCCCCAAAAGGCGCACGGTCCCGTCGGGATCAAGCGCCCCCAGGATCAGGAATTCACTCGTGAAGCCGGCGATCTTCTTCGTGCCTAGGTTGATCGCTCCCACGACCATCTTCCCGACCAACTCATCCTTCGAGTAATTCGTTATCTGAGCACTCGAACGAAGGGTCCCGACCGAGGGGCCGAAGTCGACAGTGATCTTCCAGGCGGGCTTGCGCGCTTCGGGGAAGTCCTCGACGCCGACGATCCTGCCGGTCCTGAGATCTAGTTCGAAGTAGTGAGCCGCCGACACGGGCTCTTTGCGGGGGTGTTTCTCGGGGGAGTAGGGCAGCTTCTCGGGGTCGATCTCATGCTGTGCCATGGCCGGAGAGGTTACCGGGTGCTTCTAGGCTAGGAGGATGCCGGAGCTTCCCGAGGTCGAATCAGTTCGCCGCCAACTGGATCCCGAGCTCTCCGGTCGGTCGATAAGAGAGGCGTGGTGGGATCCGATCCCTACGGTCCCGCGTGAGTTCGTGGACGTCGGTCGCGCGGAAGGGCGCACGATCCTGCGGGTGGACCGTCGAGGCAAGTTCCTGATCGTTCCCCTGGACCGTGATCTCGAGATGATCCTGCACCTGGGGATGACCGGTTCCTTCAGGTTCGATCACGAGGACCCCTATGTTCGGGCAACGCTGTGGCTAGACGACGATAGGGCGCTAGCGTTCCGCGACCCTCGACGGTTCGGCCGCATGGCGGTGGTGAGAACAGGCGACTATTCGGCGATCCCGACGCTCGCAACGATGGGCCCCGAGCCGCTCTCGGACGACTTCGAGGTCGAGCGGTTCGCCGCAGCGGTGGCCCGGACGTCATCTCCGATAAAGCCTTTCCTGCTATCTCAGAAGCCCGTCGCCGGGGTCGGGAACATCTACGCGGACGAGGCACTGTGGCTCGCACGGATCCACCCATCCTCACGTCGCGTAGGACGACCCAGAGCAGGGTTGCTGTACGACGCGATCCGCTCGGTACTGTCCGATGCGATCGACCGCGAAGGAACGACGTTCCGTGATTACCAGATGATCAATGGCGAATCGGGCCGGAACGCATCGTTCCTGGTTGCCTACGGTCAGGTCGGTCGACCGTGTCCTCGGTGCGGTACTCCCATGAGGAAGTACGTGCTCGGGGGCCGGGGAACGACCTACTGCCCACGGTGTCAGAGACACTGACGCGCCGAAGGGGCCCCATCGATGGGGCCCCTTCGTTCGTAAGTCGCTATCTAGGAGAGCTTCGAGTCCATACGCTCGAGCACGGTCTGACGTGCTTTGGTGTCGGCCTCATACTTCCGCAGCGCGCGGATCTCCTGCTCGGTCAGCCCGTCTAGGCGACCGTTGATCTCGTCGACGGTGAGTCCATCGTAGGACGGGATCGGAAGATCCAACAGCTTCGTCTCGATCGACTCGAGGATCGTCGAGCGGTTCTGGTTGGCCCGCTCGTACTTGTAGACCCGAGCCAGATCGGTCTGGGTCAGCCCGTTGAGACGAGTGGTGACCTCACCGACCGTCAGGTCGTCGTAGTCCGAGATCGCGAGCTTCTCGGCCGTAGCGGGAGCGGCGACCCTGGGCATCTTGGGAGCAACCTGGGATCCCGCGGCGGTCGTCCGCTTCTTGACCTTGGTCGCGGTGGCCTTGGTCTTGGAAGCGACCTCATCAGCGCGCCCCTTGACCTTCTTGCTGGCGGTCGTGGCGGTGCGCTTGGTGTCCTTGCGCATCTCCCTGATGCGCCCCGACACTGCCTTCTCTACCGGCTTCACGCGCTCCTCGCCGCGATCGACGAAGTTCCCGTACATCTTCTTCAGCGACCGAGAGTCGATGTCGGTGACCTTGTCCTTCAGCTTCGAGTACGCGCCGAGAGGCAGGTACACCCCGATCTCGACCGCGCGGCTCTTGACCTTCTCCATGGTGTCCATGGTGTGGATCCCTCCTGTGCATCGTCGGTTCCGTGCTTGCAGGTGTTATCAACCCGCTAACTAGTGGTTACCCGACGCCACCCCCAGAGAAACGAAAGAGGCCCAGTCATGGGCCCCTCTCGTACAGGACACGCGGGATGCGCCCCCCGCTCGACTCAGCCAGACCGTCTGGTTGAGCAGCTTCGGCGCTCCGAGGGGCCGGAAGCCCTCGGGCCCTATCTGGCTAGAAGCCTTTTACGTCGAAGAGGATGAAGAGGCCGACGATGATCAGGTAGCCAGCGACTATGTAGTTGAGGAGTCGGGGCACCGCCAGGATCGCGATACCGGCGGCGAGAGCCAGGATCCCGGCCAGCGAGAAGTTGAAGTCGACGTCGCCGCGGGCTGCAAGAACCGTTGCTAGTGCGTACATGTGAGCCTCCCTGATGGGTTGGTTAACGGAGCGAGCATCCCCATCTGGGGCGGGCCGGAAACTAGCTTCCGATGCCCTGCTGGTCCGGGCGGCTAGCGAAAGCTTGATCTGCGGGGTCGGGAAACCCTCTCGTCACAGAGTCGGCGAGCAGGTCGAGTTCCCGCCGAACCGGTTCCTTCTTGGCCTCCGGGACGTGGGCGAGTACGTCCTCCAGCATCGAGCGAAGACGGCGGGCGATCTGGATCGAGCCGGTTCCGTAGTGGCGGATCTCGTGGACGGCGAGGCTCACGTAGTTGTCCCATGTCACCGACGGCACGAACACCTTGCCGTCACACAGTCGCGCGGATCGGTTGATCGGGGAGCGGGGCGAGGCGGAGCAGGATGTCGTGGATCTGGTCGATCACTTGGACGGCGGTCGTGGGGTCGTTGACGGCAGGGGAGAGGCCCTTCTCTGCGATGTCTACGAGTTGACGGATGCCGAAGGCGACGTCCTGATCCATCGTGCGTTCGGTCTCGAGGTCTATCCACCTCCGCACGTCGCGGTCGTTCCCATCCCAGGTTCCGTAGATGCGGGCGAGGACACCGTCGTGTGGAACGAAGTCCCCCAGGGCCGGCACGATGACGAGCTTCGAGTCGGGCTCGTCCAACAGGCGGGCGAGTTTCGAGTGATGGATCTCGACGACGATGCCCGGTCGGTCGGCAGTGACGACCGCGGCCGCGTCTCCAGAGGGCAACGTCCCGGTCCCTTCGTGCGGTTCGTTCACCAGGTACCGCTCGATCGTCGCCCTGGTTTCGTCGCCTACCCCGGCGATCATGTGCGAGACGCGTATCGCCTTCGCCATGTGATCGAGATAGTTGATGAATGCTCCGATGCTGAGAGCAACGAGGGTGAGGGCAACGGCGACCGACAACTCCTTCTCGTCACCCGTACGTGCGTTGAGGAACCGCAACACCGATAGCGAATAGACGAACGTCGCCACGAATGTCCCCAGCGCCCACTGAGCGACGCGGTCACGCAGGAACGTCCTGAGGATCCGCGGCGAGAACTGTTGGCTGGCGAGTTGCAGGGCGACGATGGTGATCGTGAAGACGATCCCTGTAACTGAGATCATCGATGCGGAGATGGTGGTGAGGATGCCCCGAGCGGTATCGATGTCGCCAGGAACCAGAGAGTGCATGATCCTTGGCGAGATGTGGTCGCCGACGGTTGCGGTCACGTTCGAGAGGATCAGCGCCCCGACCGCGCAAACGACTGGGATGAACCAGAGGCTCCCGTCGAGCCGTTCCCGCAACCGGTCCCAGTTGATCAACTTCTAGGGCTTGGGCGGGATCTTGAGTTCCTGCCCGACGTGAAGAGTGGTCGGGTCGGTGATCCCGTTCGCATCTGCGATCAGATCTGCGAGCTCGGGGTCGTCGTAGAAGTCCTGCGCGATGAGCCGAAGCGTGTCGCCAGACTTAACGACGTACGTCTGTGCCTTCTCCTCGGTGGAGCCATCCCCAGAATTGCTGTTGTCGCCGGAGTTGTCGGGGGTCTCGTTGGCAGCGATCGCCTCATCGAGCTGCTGCTGGAGGTCGTCGATCTGGACCTGAGCGGCGTCGGCCTTGGCGTTGGCGGCTTCGAGGTCGGCCTTCGAGATCCCGGTGTCGCCGCCCCCGGTCATGCGCCCCAGGAGGAAAGCGATAAGGATCCCGGCCCCGAGGGCCGCTACTCGGCCCCATAGGATCTGGCCCCCGGGCTTATCGGTCTCAGGCTCGGGGTCGTAGCCGTAGTCGAAGGTATCGGCGGCGTCGTCGGTCCCCTCGTACGGTTCGAACGGCTCGGTGAAGTGGTCTTCCATCCCTTCCCGTCCTCGTAGTTGGCGGTGGTTGCATCGCCATCTGGGAGTTTCAGCCTAGCAGAACAGGTGTTTCTTCCCCCGGCAGCTGTAGGTCTATCGCACCCTCTTGGGTAGGGTCGACTCATGGCTGACGAAGATCGCCCTAAGAACGTCATCCCGACCGGGTGGTTGCAGCGCGGTTCCAAGCTCGCGGGCCAGACCGGGCGCTCCGCCGCTCGGTTCGTTGGGACGAGAGCACGGTCGTTCGCTCAACCGGAGCGGGCTCAGGAGTTCCTCGACGGCTTTCACCAGAAGACGGCCCAGCAACTCGTCCAGATGTTGGGCGAGATGAAGGGGGCCGCGATGAAGCTCGGCCAACTCGCATCGTTCTACGAGTTCGCGGCCGAGGGTGAATACCTAGCCACTTACAGAGATGCCCTAACGATGCTCCAGAACTCCGCGCCTCCGATGGATCCGGCAGCGTCGCGGTCGGTGATCAAAGACGAGTTCGGAAAGGACACCTCTGAGGTGTTCGCCGAGTTCGAGGATGAACCGGTAGCAGCCGCCTCGATCGGCCAGGTTCACCGGGCGGTCCTCCACTCCGGCGAAACGGTCGCGGTCAAGGTCCAGTACCCGGGTGTAGACGATGCGGTTCGTGCAGACATCAAGAACGTCTCGGCGATGACCAAGCTTGCCGTCGCTATCGCTCCGAACCTCGATCCCAAGGAGATCGCCAACGAGGTGAAGGAGCGGGTCCTCGAGGAACTCGATTACAGGCGCGAGGCTTCGAACCAGGCTCGCTTCGCAGAGATGTTCGACGATCACCCGTTCGTCTACGTCCCGAAGGTGTTCCCGGAGTACTCGACCACGAGGGTCATCACGCAAGAGTTCGTGGAGGGCCATCCATTCATGGACTCGATGGGATGGGAGCAGCCCGAGAAGGACGCGCTCGCAGAGAAGTTGTTCAGGTTCTTCTACGGGAGCCTCAATCGGTTCCTGCTCTTCTCGGCCGATCCGCATCCCGGCAACTATCTGCTGATGGACGACGGACGGGTCGCCTTCCTCGACTACGGCCTCGTTAGGGCTATCGACCCCGGCACCCTCATGATGCTCCTAGAAACGGCGCAAGCCCTCATCACCGATGACAAAGAGCGTGGACGAGAGGCGCTCGAGGGACTCGGCATCTTGACCCCCAAGACTCCGGACATCGACGCTGTGTGGGAGCACATGAAGGCACTGAACGCGCCGATCCTGGTCGACGAACCGTTCACCGTCGACCCACCGCTCGTCGGAAACATCGGACGGGCCGGCTTCGACCCGCGCTCCGAGGCCTTCAAGGCACTGCGCAAGGTCGGCATCCCGGCCGTGATGGTGACGTTCAACCGGATGTCGTTCGGCGTGGGCTCGATCATCGGCAGGCTCGAGGCGACCGCGAACTGGCAGGCCATCATGCGCGAGCTCTGGTTCGGGGAGGAGTCACGCACCGAACTCGGAGCGGCCGAGCAAGAATGGTTGGCACGGGTCCACCCCGATCTCAGCCCCCCGCTGGACGGCCCCTGAAGTTCAGAGCGACGATCGCTGCCGGGTGCGCTGCGGAGCTAGCGCTCGGTGGGGGAGGTGACCGCACCTTCCGAGGCTGACGAGACTGATGCCGCGTACTTGGCGAAGACACCGGTCGTGTACCGAGGTTCGGGCGCGACCCAGTCGGCGAGGCGTTTGGCGATCTCGTCATCGTCGAGGAGAACGCGCAGCTCACGGCCGTCCACGTCGAGTTCGATGATGTCGCCGTCCTGCAAGATCGCGATCGGGCCCCCTCGGGCCGCTTCGGGGGCGATATGGCCGACCATCAGTCCATGGGTCGCTCCCGAGAAGCGCCCGTCGGTTATCAACGCGACCTGATCCCCCATGCCCTGGCCGACGATCGCGGCGGTGACACCGAGCATCTCCCGCATCCCGGGGCCACCGGCCGGACCCTCGTAGCGGATGACGACCACGTCGTCCTCGGCGATCTGTTGCTTCTGGACCGCGGCGAAGCTCTCCTCTTCGGAATCGAAGACCCGTGCGGGCCCCCGGTGGAAGCGGCGCTCGTGACCCGAGAGCTTGACGACGCATCCCTCGGGGGCCAGGTTCCCACGCAGGATCGCGAGGCCCCCGTTCGGCTTGAGCGGCTTCTCGATGGACACGATGACCTCTTGACCCTCTGCTTCGATGGCACCGTCGGCGAGTTCGCCGATCGTGATGCCATCGACGGTCATCGCCCCCACGTGGAGATGCCCACCTCGCTTCAGCTCGCGCATCAACAGTGGGGATCCTCCGGCCCGGTGGAGATCGGTCGCAACGAACCGGCCCCCGGGTTTCAGGTCGGCGACCGTCGGAGTCTTGTCTGCGATGGCGTCGAAGTCGTCGATCGTGATCTCGACACCGGCTTCCTTGGCGATCGCGATCAGATGCATGACACCGTTGGTGGAGCCTCCCGACGCGGCCACAGAGGCGATCGCATTCTCGATCGCCTCACGGGTCACGATCTTGGATGGCGAGAGGTCGTTCTTGACGAGGTCCATCACCAGTCTCCCCGCGTCCTCGGATGCGGCGAGCTTGGCAGGGTCGGTCGCGGGGATGTCGGAAAGCCGGGACGGACTGAGGCCCAGGAAATCGATCGCCATGGCCATCGTGTTAGCGGTGAACTGACCCCCGCAGGCGCCGGCACCGGGACATGCGACCCCTTCGAGGTCGTGGAGTTCTTCAGAGCTGAGGGTCCCGGCGGCGTGCTGGCCGACCGCCTCGAAGACGTCCTGGACAGTCACGTCTCGACCGCGCCACCGCCCGGGGGCGATCGAGCCGTTGTACAGAACGAGGCCCGGCACATCCAGTCGGCATAGCGCCATCGCTGCAGCCGGGATCGTCTTGTCACAGCCGACGAGGCAAACGAGGCCGTCCAGGAGGTGTCCCCTAACGACGAGCTCGATCGAATCGGCGATGACTTCCCGGGAGACGAGCGAGGCACGCATGCCTTCGGTTCCCATAGAGACGCCGTCGGAGATCGAGATCGTGTTGAATTCGACCGGGGTTCCGCCGGCAGCGCGGATGCCATCTTTGACCTTGGCGGCAAGCGTCCGCTGGTTCAGGTTGCACGGCATCGTTTCGATCCATGTCGTGGCGACACCGATCAGCGGCTTGCGGAGGTCCTCATCGTCGAAACCGACGGCCTTGAGCATCGCGCGGCCGGGGGCCCGGTCGGGCCCGTCGGTCAGTGCGGCGCTGCGCTTCTTGGAGGGATCGCTGGGGATGGAGTAGGGATCGGTCATGTCGGCGACCATACTGCGGGAAGTTCGGACGGTACAGAGCCTACGCGGATGATCCGAGCGCGACGACGTTGGCCGCTCGGACGAGGTTCCGTCCCCCAGCTTTAGCCTCGTAGAGCGCGTGATCGGCGCGGCCGAGCAGCGACTCGACGATCTCGTCCGACGGCAACCTGTGTGCCACCCCGATGCTTGCCGTCACTCGCAGAGACCCTTCGTCGGTAATGAACTCATGAGAGGCCAACGCCTCCCGGATCCGTTCCCCTGCGAGCGGGGCGGCCTTCGAGTCCGATCCGGCGAGCAGGACGACGAACTCTTCGCCCCCGATGCGACCGAGGATGTCTCCGCCCCTCAAGCAGGAAGTCATCACGGATGCGGCCTCCTTCAGAACCTGGTCCCCCGCGAGGTGCCCATAGGTGTCGTTGATCGACTTGAAGTGATCGATGTCGATCATCGCTACGGCCAGGTTCCCAGGAGAGTGAAGAAGACCCTCAGCTTTCTCGAGCAACGCCCGGCGCGAGAACACCCCGGTGAGCATGTCCCTCTCGTTCTGTTCCTTGAGTTCAGCGTGGGAATCGGACATCTCTCGGTAGATGCGGCTCACCTGGCTCGATAACGCTCCGAGGATCACGCCCGCGGTTGTGATCGCGAGGACCCGGCCCGAGTACCAACCGAGAGTGAAGCGGCTTTCGCCGGCGATCGTAAGAAGCGAGTCCCCGAGGGTGGCCAAGGCTGCAACTGGGACCCACCTTTCGATCGGATCCGTGTGGTTGGCGCGTTTCCATAGAACGACGACTCCGACGATCCCAATGGCGATGATGAAGGGTCCGATGGTCTCGGACATCCGGGCGTAGTTCAGCCTGCCGCCAAGTATCGGGAGAGCCCAGTCGAAGCGCGTGAACAGGATCGTCAGCGCACCCGTGAGAAGCGCGAGAAGCGAGGCCGTGCGACGACTGACCTTCGCCCGATTGTTGGCTACGTGATGGACGACCCTCGAGGGCCAGCCGATCACAGAGAGCGAGAGGCCGATCGGGATCGAGAGGTGCCACGTGACCCAGAACCAGTTGGCCGCTCCGAGAGACCTCCCGAGCGGGGCCCCCTGGATGACATAGGGGAGGGACAGGGCGTGAGGGATCATGAGCATCGCTGAGAACAGATACGTCCCCGAGAATCCGAGGAGCCGGATGCTTCCCGTGGACAGGTACTGCTGCCACAGGAGGTAGGCGGTGAGCAGGTCGGCGATGAACATCGCCGTGAAGAAGGCCGGGAGGAAGGACGGATCGAACCCGACGAGCTTCTGAGCCGGGACGATGGTGAGCATCACGGTCAACGCGACCGCACCGATCACCAGCGTTCGTCCTCTAAGTACCATTTGTCCTCCAGATCGAGCCGTTCTTGTCTCCGGTTTTATCGGCACCCGGGAGGAATCCCCTAAATCGGTAGAACTGCCTAGCCGATAACGTCTTGACGGCACCAGAAGTGTCTGCAACACTCGTCACCCACTACGCCTCTGCAACGTCGCCGAGGTTCGCACCGCAACCGACCAACCGGAAGAGCGAGACATGACGAACCAGATCATCAAGGCGACGATCCACACGGGCGACTTCTTCGTCCTCGTACTTATTACCTAGGCGCGCCCTCTCGGCATCGATGCCGGCGAGCGTGCGCCTCACCCTCCGGGACACCGGGGGGTTTTTTAGTTCCCAACTTTCTTAGGAGTGATGCCCCACACCAGCACCAGAGCCAAGCACCAGAGCCAAGAACCGAAACCCAAGGCAAAGCAAGACCAAACAGGAGGTAGCAAAGTGAAGTTCCACATCACGAACGGCGAGTACGTAGGCACCGCGGAGTGGCAGGGTCCGGGCAAGGTCGAGCTGGACATGGCAGATGAGGGCAACAGGAACTGGTTCAGCCGCTACTTCGCGGCCGAGGACTCGTTCATGGCTGGCCCGGTCGAATCGGCCGCGATGGCGATGAATCGCAGGGATGAATCCGCTCGGGCATTCGAGCATGCGGCGTTCCGTCTGGCCGCGTACTCGTACAAGGTCCGCCGAGAAGAAAGCGCGGCTAAGTCCGCCTAGGGGGAGATATGAGACAGGTCCGGATCCAGAAGAGGAAGAGGCGCTGATGAACGGCGCCAAGTCACTGATCAGATCGCTCGAGGCGGCCGGCGTCGATGTCATCTTCGGCATCCCTGGGGGAGCCATCCTCCCCGCGTACGATCCGCTGCTCGAGAGCTCGATCCGCCACGTGCTCATGCGGCACGAGCAGGGGGCCGGTCACGCTGCCTCTGGCTACGGGCACGTCACCGGGAAGCCCGGGGTGTGCATGGCGACCTCTGGTCCGGGAGCGACGAACCTCGTGACCCCCCTCGCCGACGCGTTCATGGATTCAGTTCCCATGGTCGCGATCACGGGGCAGGTCCCCCGACCGGTCATCGGGAACGACGCGTTCCAGGAAGCTGACATCACCGGCATCACGATGCCCGTGACGAAGCACAACATGAAGGTGATGGACCCGGAAGAGATCCCGGTGGCGATCGCCGAAGCGTTCCACATCGCGTCGACAGGTCGTCCCGGTCCGGTCCTGGTCGATATCCCCAAGGACGTCTTGCAGGCCGAGACCTCGTTCGAGTGGCCGGAGAGCATCAACCTCCCTGGCTATCGACCGACGTCGAAGCCGAACAAGAAGCAGATCAGAGAAGCGTCCGAACTGATCAGGAACGCCGAACGTCCAGTGCTCTACGTAGGTGGTGGGGTCCTCAAGGCTCGCGCTGCCGAAGAACTGTTGGCGCTGGCCGAAGCCATCGGGGCTCCGGTCGTCACGACACTGATGGCCCGGGGTGCGTTCCCCGACGATCACCCTCTGTGTCTCGGGATGCCTGGGATGCACGGGAACTACGCAGCCGTGACGGCGCTGCAGAAGTCGGACCTGCTGATCACGATGTGCGCTCGCTTCGACGACCGGGTGACCGGGAAACTCGAAACGTTCGCTGCCGGAGCCAAGGTGATCCATGCGGACGTCGATCCCGCAGAGATCGGCAAGAACCGGGCCGTCGATGTCCCGATAGTGGGGGACGCCAAGGCCACGATCGTCGAACTGACGAAGGCCGTGCTGAATAGTGTCTCGTCGCACGGTCGCCCCGACATCTCCGCCTGGGTCGAAGAAACGACCGGTTGGAGTCGCGAGTATCCGATCGCGTACACCCAGGATGAGGATGGCCCGATCAAGCCGCAGTACGTGGTTGACACCCTGGGCAAGATGACCGGCGGCGATGCGATCGTCGTTACGGGTGTCGGCCAGCATCAGATGTGGGCGTCGCAGATCATGCCCGTGACCAAGCCGTACTCGTTCGTCACCTCTGGTGGCCTGGGGACGATGGGTTACGCGGTCCCCGCGGCGCTCGGAGCGAAGGTCGGCCGGCCGGACGAGAGGGTCGTGGCCATCGATGGCGACGGGTGTTTCCAGATGACGGCCCAAGAACTCGCCACCGCGACGATCGAGAAGATCCCGTTCACGGTTTGCATCCTGAACAACAGTCACCTCGGGATGGTCAAGCAGTGGCAGGAACTGTTCTACGACCACAGGCTGTCCGAGGTCCATCTGCCTCAGGTGCCCGACTACGTGAAACTGGCCGAGGCCTACGGTGGAGTCGGCTTCCGGGCCACTGACCCGTCTGAGGTCGAGACGACCCTCGACAAGGCCCTGTCGGTCGACGATCGACCGTGCGTCATCGACTTCAGAACCGACGCAGACGAGATGTGTTTCCCGATGGTCCCGGCGGGTGCTTCCAACGACGACATCATCATGGGCCCTGCTGGCGAAACCGCAGTCAGGCACGCTCGCGAAGCCGGCGCAGAGAGGTTGGGAGCATGAGTGCTACCCACACCATCTCGGTGCTCGTCCAGAACCGTCCTGGCGCGCTGGCCCGTATCTCGGGCTTGTTCGCCCGCCGCGGGTACAACATCGATTCGCTCGCGGTCGGAAAGACCGATGACGCGGGTGTCTCCCGGATGACGATCGTGGTGTCGGTCGAAGGGAAGTCACTCGAGCAAGTCACCAAGCAGCTCCACAAACTGGTGAACGTGCTTCGCATCGCAGAACTTCCTCATGACGCTTCGGTTGAGCGTGAGCTGGCGCTCATCAAAGTGGGTGCTGATGCCGGTCGCAGGGCCGAGGTTCTCGAGATCGTCGAGATCTTCCGGGCAAAGGTCGTGGATGTCGACGCGGAAGCCCTGACCGTCGAGGCCACGGGTACCCCGGACAAGGTTGCGGCGCTCGAGGAACTTCTGCGGCCCTACGGCATCGTCGAGATGGCCCGGACCGGGACCGTCGCCCTCGGGCGTGGTGCCGAGGGACTCAAAGCACCGAAGCTCCGCCCCGTACCTGTCGAAGACCTGTCGGCTTGATCGAAAGAGAGAGATAGATGCCAGCCAAGATGTTCTACGAGAAGGACGCCGACAACGGCGCGCTGAACGGCAAGAAGGTCGCGGTCGTGGGCTATGGAGCGCAGGGCCGTGCGCACGCACTCAACATGAAGGACTCCGGCCTGGACGTGACGGTTGGCCTCCGCAAGGACTCGAAGTCGTGGGCCAAGGCCGAGGAAGACGGACTGGCGGTTGGAACGGTGAGCGAGGCGTGCGCCGATGCCGACCTGATCGCGCTTCTGGTTCCGGACCAGACCGCGGCCGACGTCTATCACGAGTCGATCGAGCAGAACCTGAAGCCCGGGGCCGCGTTGCTGTTCGCTCACGGCTTCAACGTCCACTTCGGCCAGATCAAGGCTCCGGACGAGAATGACGTCATCATGATCGCTCCGAAGGCTCCTGGCCCCTTGGTGCGTCGCACCTACGAGGAAGGCAGTGGCACGCCGGCGCTGCTGGCTGTCGATCAGGATGCGTCGGGACGCGCTCGGGACGTCGCGTTGGCATACGCACAAGCGCTCGGATGCACGCGCGCCGGGGTGATCGAGACGACCTTCCGTGAAGAGACCGAGACGGATCTCTTCGGCGAGCAGGCGGTCCTATGCGGAGGAACGAGCCGACTTATCCAGGCCGGCTTCGAGACTCTCGTCGAGGCCGGCTACCAGCCTGAGATCGCCTACTTCGAATGCCTGCACGAGTTGAAGCTGATCGTCGACCTGCTCTACGAAGGCGGGTTCACCAAGATGCGAGATGCCATCTCCGACACGGCCGAGTACGGCGACCTCACCCGCGGCAAGAAAGTCGTGGGGGCTGAGACGGAGGCAGCGATGCGGGAGATCCTCGAGGACATCCGCTCCGGTGCCTTCGCCAGAGAGTTCGTGCTCGAGAACAAGGCGGGAACGCCTGTGCTCTCGGCTGAACGTCGCCGTCAAGCCGAGCTGCCGATCGAAAAGGTCGGGCAGCAACTCAGGGAGATGATGTCGTGGATGGGCAAGGACAAGTAGGAGGACAAGTAGGTGATGTAGCCGGGGTCCGTATCTTCGATACGACCCTGCGGGATGGCGAGCAGTCGCCGGGTATCTCGCTGAACCTGAAAGAGAAGGTCGAGATCGCCGAGCAACTGGCGCGGCTCGGCGTCGATGTGATCGAAGCGGGCTTCCCGGTTAACGGACCGGGCGAGGTCGAGGCGGTCAAGGCCATCGCCAAGCGCGTTCGAGGCCCGGTCATCACGGGACTGGCACGCGCCGAAGCAGCAGATATCGACATCGCTGCCGAGGCGATCGCAGCAGCGGAGCGCCGGCGCATCCATACGTTCATCGCGACCAGCGAGATCCACATGAAGGCGAAGCTCCGGATGACTCCGGACGAGGTCGTGGCCGCTGCGGTTGGAGCGGTTGAGCGCGCTATCGGGTACACACCGGATGTCGAGTTCTCTGCTGAGGACGGAACCCGTTCCGACCTGCAGTTCGTTGCCAAGGTGTTCAAGGCGGCGGCCCGTGCGGGCGCAACGACACTGAACTTCCCGGACACGGTTGGCTACGCGCTGCCCGAGGAGTACGGGGAGATGATCCGCTTCCTGATCGACGAGGTCGGTGAGGACGTTGTGTGGTCGGTTCACACCCACGACGATCTGGGCCTCGCGGTCGCGAATGCTCTGGCAGGGGTCGCGGCAGGGGCACGTCAGATCGAGGTCGCGGTCAACGGGATCGGCGAGCGGGCAGGCAACTGCAGCCTCGAAGAGGTCGTGATGGCGATGCGGACGCGCACCTCCGGTTCGCTGGATACGAGCATCAACTCGAGAGAGATCGCTCGCACGTCGCGCATGGTTTCCATGCTCACCGGCTATCAGGTCCCGCCGAACAAGGCGATCGTGGGAGCGAACGCATTCGCACACGAGGCTGGCATCCACCAGCACGGCGTGATGGTCGAGCGGACCACCTACGAGATCATGGACCCACACGATGTAGGTCTCGAGGGTTCCAAGATCGTGTTGGGGAAACACTCGGGCCGCCACGCGTTCAGCAAGGCGCTCGAGGACCTTGGCTTCAGCCTCAGCAAGGAGGACGTCCAGCACGCGTTCACCCGCTTCAAGGAGCTTGCCGATCGCAAGATCCGCATCACCGATATCGACCTCGAGGCGATCGTGGTGGACGAATTGGCGAGCGACGCGGACGAGTTCGAGATGGTGTCACTGGCCGTAACCGGTGGAACGCATTCGGCGCCAACCGCGACCGTGCGGCTGCGACATGGCGATGAAGAGATCGACGAATCTGCTATCGGCGACGGCATGATCGATGCCGCCTGCGGTGCCATCCAAAGAGCCACCGGTGTAACTGCGAGGCTCGAATCGTTCAACTCCTCCAGTGTGACCGGCGGGATCGACGCCCTCGGTGACGTCACCGTCGTTCTCTTCAGTGAGGGCGAGGATGGCGAACCGGACAGGAGAGCGACGGGGCGTGGCGTTTCGACGGATGTTGTCGAAGCTTCGGCCAGGGCTTATCTGTCTGCGGTCAATCGGCTCGTGCGCTTGAAGGCGCGCTCTACGGAAGTCGTGGCCTGATGCCGAGCACCATCACCGAGAAGGTTCTCGCGAAGGCAGCAGGTCGGGACGAGGTCACCGCGGGCGAGATAGTCACCTGCAAGGTCGACCTCGCGATGGCGAACGATGTCACTGCACCGTCCGCTGCCGACGCGTTCCGGCGCATGGGGGTCGAGGACGTCTGGGACAGGCACAAGATCGCGCTGGTCGCCTCCCACTTCGTTCCGGCGAAGGACATCGCGACCGCCAAGCTGATGAGTCGGATGCGACAGTTCGCTCTCGAGTACGACATCGAGCACTTCTTCGAAGTCGGACGTGGGGGGATCGAGCACATCCTGTTGCCGGAGGAGGCCCTCACGCTTCCTGGCGATGTGGTGATCGGTGCCGACAGCCATTCGTGCACCTACGGTGCGCTCGGGTGCTTCTCGACCGGCGTGGGCTCGACGGACCTGGGCGCAGTGTTCGCGACCGGCGAGATCTGGCTCAAGGTGCCCGAGACGATGAAGATCGTCTACACCGGCGCGCCGGGTGAGTGGGTCATGGGCAAGGATCTGATCCTCTCGGTGATCGGCCGGATCGGTGACGACGGCGCCAGTTACATGGCGATGGAGCACACCGGTGACGGCATCAAGCATCTCTCCATGGACTCTCGACTCACCCTGACCAACATGGCGATCGAGGCAGGGGCCAAGTCCGGGATCGTGCCGCCCGACGACACGACTCTCGAGTACGTGCGAAGTCGTCAGGAGATCATGGGACGGCCGCGAGAGTTCGAGGTGTTCGCGTCCGACCCCGATGCCGAGTTCGCATCCGTGATCGATGTGGACCTGGACACCGTTGAGCCCCAGATCGCCCAGCCCTCGCTGCCATCCAAGTCGATCCCCGTCTCACAGGTCGAGCGCCGCAAGGTTGACCAGGTGTTCATCGGTTCGTGCACCAACGCCCGGATCGAGGACCTGCGGATGGCAGCCCACGTGCTCGGCGATCGCGGGATCGCTCCCACCGTCAGGTTGATGGTCATCCCGGCGACCCAGAGGGTGTGGCAGCAGGCGAACGAAGAGGGCTTGCTCGACCGCTTCGCTGCCGCGGGGGCATCCGTTTCAACCCCCACGTGTGGTGCGTGTCTAGGTGCCCACATGGGTGTCGTCGGCCCCGGCGAGGTGTGCGTGTCGACCTCGAACCGGAACTACGTAGGCCGGATGGGTGACCCCACCGCCCAGGTGTATCTCTCGAACCCAGCCGTCGCCATGGCCGCCGCAGTGGCAGGCGAGATCGTCCACCCCAAGAGATCACGAGCGCGCCCTCGCCGACCGTGTTGCAACCAACAGCGAGAGCGGATCGTCTCGACGATCCGCAGAACGAAGTGGTCGCCGCATCTCTTGAGACCGTGGTGCCCTGATGGCCCGCGTCTTCAAGTACGGGGACAACGTTGATACGGATGTCATCATCCCGGCGCGGTACCTGACGACCACTGACGAGGCCGAGTTGGCGAAGCACGCGCTCGAGGACCTCGACGCCACGTTCGTCGAGCGAGTGTCAGCCGGAGATGTCGTGGTGGCCGGGAAGAACTTCGGATGCGGTTCGAGCCGCGAGCACGCACCGATACGCGATCAAGGGCACAGGAGTGGCTGGTGTCGTCGCATCCAGCTTCGCCAGGATCTTCTTCCGCAACGCGATCAACACCGGTCTTGCCATCGTCGAATGCCCCGAGGCGGTCGCGGCGATCTCGGACGGCGACGAGGTGACCCTCGACGTCAAGGCGGCAACGGTTACGAACGTGACGACTGGCCAGACGTTCCAAGGCGAGCGTCTCCCTGACTTCGTGATGGACATCGTGAACGCCGGGGGCCTGGTGGAATGGGTACGGCAGAAGAGAGCCGGATGAGCGCGTCTCGTTGGTCAACCTGCGAGGTCGAGAGCCGATCATCTCGAGGATCGGCAGAACAGATGAAGATCTCGGTGCTGGCGGGGGATGGGATCGGGCCGGAGGTCATCGAACCCGCGCTCGCGACGCTGCCTCCGGACACCGAGATCGTGCGGATCGATGCCGGTGCGGAGCGTTACCTCGCAACTGGCGAGCTCGTTACCGACGCCGACCTGGATGCCATCCGGAACTCGGATGCGCTGCTGTTCGGTGCGATCGGTGATCCGCGCGTTCCCGACGGCGTGCTCGAGCGGGGGATCCTCCTGCGGTTGCGGAAGGAACTCGACCTCTACATCAACCTGCGTCCGTTCCCGGAACTCGGGATCACGTTCGTCCGCGAGAACTCAGAGGGTCCGTACTCGGGTGTCGGGGAAAGCGACGGGAACCTGGCGACCGAGACCTCGATCAACACGCGTCGGGGGATCGAACGGTGCGTTCGCTACGCGTTCGGGTATGCAGCGGAGCGAGGTCAGCGCCTCCATCTCGTGCACAAGACCAATGTGATGACCTACGCGGGCGGGTTGTGGCGCGCCGTGTTCGATGAGGTCGCCGCAGAGTTCCCCGAGGTAGAGACCGGATACGAACATGTCGACGCCGCCGCCTACCACCTTGTGACCGACCCGGACCGTTTCGACGTGGTTGTGACCGACAACCTTTTCGGCGACATCCTGTCTGACCTCGCCGCCGGTATCCGCGGGGGCCTGGGGAAGGCAGCGAGCGCCAATCTGCATCCCGATCCGACGACGCGCCCGAGCAGATGCATCGGGTTGTTCGAACCGGTCCACGGCTCGGCCCCCGACATCGCCGGCACCGGAACCGCCGACCCCACCGCCGCCATCCGAGCCGCCGAGATGCTGCTCGATGAACTAGAGAAAGCGAGCACCGCACGATGACCCCGTCGAAGACTCCCGACCAAGCCATGCACTCGCGTACACAGACGCCATTCGTCTCGACGAATGGCGGGTATTTTCAAGTTTGTGGGTACAAGGTGGTTACGGAGCGGATGCACGAGACGACGTCGCACAACCAGGCGATCGTCGAGGTCCGGTTCGGGACGACGTGCGTTCGACGCTCGGCGACAGGGGTGGGTCCGGTGCACGCACTCGACGCGGCCCTCAGATCCTGTCTCGAAGGTGAGTTCCCCGAGCTCTCGGAGGTAAGGCTCTCCGATTACAGGGTAAGCATCGTCGATTCGTCCGATGCGACGGCGGCTCAGGTACGGGTGTTGATCGAGGCGACCGACGGGAACGAGACGTGGGATGCGGGTTGTGTGTCGGACAACATCATCGACGCCTCGTTCGAGGCACTCGTCTCGACCTCTGTGATGGGGATCATGCGGACGCGCGGTGGCGCTCGGAGGTCGGCTTAGGCTCATGTCGATGAACCCGAAGCTGGTCGCGTATCAAGGAGAGGCAGGGGCCTACTCAGAGCAGGGGGCCACGCAGTTGTTCCCGGATGCCGAACTGATGCCCCTCAACTCGATCCGAAAGGTCTTCGAGGCCGTCGAAGTGGGACGGGTTGACGTCGGGCTCGTACCGATCGACAACTCGCAGGCGGGCAGCATCAACGAGACCTACGACCTGTTCCTGAAACATGGGCTCCACCTAGTCGGCGAAACCATCGTGCGGGTCGACCACTGCCTCCTCGCGCTGCCTGGGACATCGACGGACGATCTCACTGAGGTCATCAGTCACCCGCAGGCGATCGCTCAGTCCGAGGAGTTCCTCTCGGCACTCGACGTGAAGGTTCGGGCCGAGTACGACACCGCGGGTTCTGCTAAGCGCATCGTGGATGACAAGCTTGAGACCACTGGAGCGATCGCATCGAGACGGGCGGCCGACCTGTACGGTCTCGACGTCCTCGCCGAGAAGATCCAGACCTACCCCGATAACTACACGCGCTTCGGGGCGCTCTCTCGCAACCCCGAGCCACTCGAGGAACCGAACAAGTGCAGCCTCGTGTTCGGCGTCGGGCACGTTCCTGGATGTCTCTATCGATGCATCGGTGCGTTCGCCGAGCGTCACCTGAATCTAGGAAAGATCGAGTCCCGTCCGAAGGCGGGCCGTCCATGGGAATACGTCATCTACATCGACGTGGAGGCCCCCGCCCACGCCCCCGCGGTCATCGAGGCGCTCGGCGAGATGAGCGACCACGCGACTTTCACCCGGGTGCTTGGTTCCTACGCTGGCCGGACCGTTAAGCCTCCGCTCGGCTAGGCCCCGGCAACCTCTTCCTCGATATCCGTTTCTCCCAGCCGCAGCAGTCGTCTGCCCACCAACCACGCGGCCCATGGGATGCCGAGGAAGAAGAAGCCAGCGTCGGCCCCACTCGATGAGCCGCTTCCGCTATGTGTCACCTCGACCCAGTTCAGGATGCTCACCGACAGGATCAGATAGCCGACGAACATGAGGACTCGGGAGCCCTGGGGTAGACGCTTGCTCGACTCTGCGGTGAAGCCAGCATCACCGGCGAGTGAGAACACGATGCCGACGACGACGATGAGGACGGCGGGGAAACCGAAGATGCCGCCCGCAACCGAGATCCAGTCGCCCTTAGTCATCACCATCCACGAGAAAACCGTTATCGCGCTGAGGGTCACCGCCGCCGGCGTGTCGATGCTCTTCCATCTCGTAGCCAGCACTAGAGCGAGGGCGAGCGTGATGAAGATGTCAGCGAGAGCGTTGTTGAAGCCGAGGTTGAGATCGGTGAGGTTCAGAAGGAATGTTGGGAGGGTCCACGCGCCCACGACGATCAGACCCGATCCTAGTTCCAGGTCCATCGGGCGACGACGGTTCTTCCTCATCAGCCATACACCCACCACGATCGCCGCCGCGGCTAGGACCGGCTGCCCGTAGTCACGGAGTTCGTCCTTAGGGAAGGAGTTGACGAAGCCCGGGATGCCATCGAAATTGAGTTGCGCGATCGCGAAGATGCCCGCACCCACGACGAGGATCGTGGCGATGTAGCTGAGGGAGAGCGCCACCCCACTCCCGTAAAGAAGGCGCTCTTTGGCATCCTCGAACGCCACGCTCGATCGGAAGCGCGTCACCAGAGCGACGGTCACGGCGAGGACGGCGATGGAGATGAGGGTCCGAGCGACGGTTGCTGGCCGGTCTTGGAGGTAGCTGAGCCACTCACCTACGTGAGCACCGAGTTGTATCCACAGTTTCACGGCTGATGAAACCAGCCAGTAGCCACCGGGCGACCGTTCTCGTCGCTGTCCTCGCTGCGAGCGCGACCCCCTCCGCGACATCGAGGCTGAAGTCGATGACGAGGATCCCCGAGACGTAGACGAGGGGGAGGAGGAGGCCCTCTATCTCGGTGATAGCGCCCGACATCAGCGACTGGGCTCCTCCCTGGAAGCCCTCCTCGACGTAGACGATGTGGATCCACAGGTGGCCCAGGAAGAACATCCCGAGTCCGACGATGATAGCGATGCGCAGAAGCGGGCGAGCGATGCGGGCGATCCGAGGAACCATCGCTGCAGGGATAGATAGAAGGAGCATGGCGGCCGGCAGGAAGTAGCCGATCCGAATCAGCATGGGGCCGAGGTCGAGGGCTGCGCGCTCGCCGACCGAGACCGAGACGGCGACCCCGAGAGATGCGTTGGTCAATAGGAAGGTGACCGCAACTGCGAGGCGGACGATCGGCGACGCCGTCAGCGCTCCCCACAAGAGCAGGGCCCACGCCGTCATGAACGCGATGAGCGTTACCGGGAGCATCCCCACTGGCAGGAACGTGTGGTCCCCACCGAAGTCGCCGATAGGCAGCAGCTCGCCGCCGCGCCAGAGGTCGGCGAACAGCACCGAGCCAAGGAGGAGAGCCAGGGTGATAAGCCCGACGATAGCCAGTTGTCGCTCGGAGGTACCCATTCCGGCCAGCCTGATGTGGCTCTCCCTCACCGGATCCCTGAACGCGGTCTCCCACACGGGCTTCAGCAGCGACGTGACCTTACGAGCGAGGTTCCTCACGAACGCGGTTCCAGGATCATGACGATCGAGCCGAACCGGTTCGTCGACGGAACGAGGATCTTCCCGTCCTCGGTCCCAGATAGGGCAGGGGTGATGAGGTAGCCCTGCCCTGGGGGTTGGAACGACCCGAGGAACTCCCCGGTCCGCAGATCATGCGCCGACACCCGAAACTCGCGCTGGTAGAGATCCTCTTCCCGTCCCGTCTCGGCGATGTAGACGCGCCCGTCGGCTATAACCGGGGTCCCCGCGATCGGCGTCGAGAGCCGCATCTGCCAGAGTTCGACACCTGAATCGGCGTCGAGCGCGACGACAAGACCGCCAGCATCGGGGTAGATCACGACACCATCCGAGGCGACCGGTCCGACGATGATCTGCGAGTTCTGGTTATCCCTGAACCATTCGATCCTGCCGCTCGTCGCATCGATCGCGGCGAGGCCGCTCGAGTGTTCGTTGCGGACGAGGTCGGCGAACACGAGACCGTCGAGATATGCCGCCGAGTTGAACATTTGAGTGTCGGGGATCGACCACACGCGCCGTCCGCTCGCTCCGTCGTAACGAGCGATGCTTCCCGACCCGTAGATCACGTCGCCTCCGGGGATCGGGAGAGGCGGCATCGTTCCGATCGCGTTGTCGATCTGCTCGAACCACAGGGGTGTGCCGTCGGCGAGATCCACCGCAGCGAGCCCGAGTCCGTACTCGGGCACGAACACTGTCCCACCCGAGACAGCCGGAACAGACCCCGGATACGGCTCAGCCGCGGGGAACGTCCAGATCGGCTTCCCCCCATCGACAGGGAGCGCCTGGATCTCCTGATCCCGCTGGGCGATCAGGAGATCACCGGCGATCACGACCCCCGGCTGTAGTCCCGTGCTCTGGAGGACGGGGGCGACATCGGTCGTCGAGGTGCTTCGGTAAAGGACGTTGTCCTGGCCCGGCACGAACAGAACGTCGCCTTTCAGAGCCGCAGCCGCGTTCGATGGCGACGGGATCGCGCGAACATCGGAGCCGAAGGAGACGCCCCGGCGGGCTGCGTCCGAGGCCACAGGGTAGGCGAACTGGGTGATCGCGTGGGCCTCGGCGCCCACGAAGGCGGAGATCACGATGGTTCCATCCACCGTACCGATCGGTAGATCAGCACTGAGAGAGACGTCGTCGGCCGGGGTTGGAAGGTCCCATCCACCGGTGGTCGAACCGTCGGCCACGGCGACCGTCGTGACTGTGCCATCTGTGGACACGCTCACCACCTCGCCCCCGACGACGACGGGAGCGGAGCTACTGGCCTCGATGTCCAGGGCCCAGTCGGTCGCGCCGGAATCGAGATCGAAGGCGGTGAGGCGGTCGGTGCCCGTGAGCACCACGATCTTGTTGTCTCCCGCGGCCATGTGCTCGGTGGAAAGGTTGAGTCTCGCTTGCCAGCCGCGCGTCCCGTCATCAAGGTCGAAGGTCGATACGATCCCCGCGTCGTCTGCGACCACGACGTGCCCGTCCGAGATCAGGGGGCCAGCGGTGGTCGGGCCCTCGAGCCCGTCGCCCCACAAAGTGGTGCCGTCCGCGGCATCGAAAGCAGCGATGCTCTCGGAACCGGCCACGATCACCGTGTTGTCTGCCGCGGCTGGCGCTGTCCGTACGAGCCCTTCGATCTCTCGGGACCACACCTCAGACCCATCTGCGAGTGACAGGGACCGGAGCGAGCCGTCCTCGCTGGCAACGACCACTCCTTTGCCGACCGCGACGGGAGACTGAGTGATGACGTCGTCGAACGCCCGGACCCACGCGGCAGAACCGTCGGCGAGGTCGAGCGCCCACAGGTTCTTCGATGCGTCGGCGACGAGTGCGGTGTCACCCGCGATCGTGATCGGAGCGGTGATGGGACCCGAGAGACGGACGCGCCACTGCATCTCGCCACTCGAGGTATCGACGGCCGAGACCGAGCCATCCTCTTCCCCGAGGACCCCGACCTCGCCGTCACTCACCATCGGGAACGTGTAGTTGAGACTGCGGGAATCGCTCCAGGCGAGTGTCGGATCGAGCGTCCCGTCGATGTGGTTAGTGCGTGCGGCATCGAAGCCGAACGTAGCTCCCGCCCCTGTAACACCGGGGGACGCAGATCGATCCCGAGCGGTCCAGTTGATGCCCCGGCCGTGGAACCCGGTGAGTTCTTCCGTGATCTCCACGCCGAGGTTCGGGATGACGTCGATCGTCTTCACCGGCCCGTACTCGGGGCAGGTCCATTCCTCGAGGGTCTCCGGTTCCCCGCCGCCACCTGGGAAGACGTACTCGAGCTCGGTGACGTAGTGAGCACAGTCGTTGAAGGTGCGCCCCGATACTTCGACATCCTCGATAGCGACGAGCGTGGCCTCGAAGGTGAGCTCAGCATCACCGACCTTGCCCTTGTACGACCACGAAGCGCCCTCCTCGACCGGCAATTCATAGGAGGGGGCCGGGGGATCGACGACGCGGTACTCGTGAGAGCTGTAGATGCCGTACTGAAGGATGGCGTGGTCGGTTGCACCGAGATAGACGAGGGAGTCGAGTGCTCCCACGGTGGGGTAGTCGGTGTAGTGACTCGTGAGGGTAACGAGATCGAGGAGATCGTCACCGAGACCCGCCTGGCCGTCGATCTGTCTGGTGCGTGTCCCCGAGGGTTCACCGTGATCGAAAACGTCGTACACCCATGTCGTTCCGACCTCAAGTGGATGAAGATCGCGCAGCTCTCCGCCGACCTCTTTCGGGGCCGAAACCTTGATCGCACCAACCATCAGGAGTGGAACGAGGAGTGCTGGGGCCAACCACATAGCGAGTTGTCGCCGCGCGCTGAGGGCCGTTGTCGGGGATGCCATCCCTGGCTCTTTAGAGGCCGGTAGGGATCGTGGCGGTGAGGATGTCATCGCCGCCATACACGGCGTCCTGCCACACGATCCGGTTGCCCGACAGGGCAGGGAATCCCTGCTGACCTCGTTGCGGAAGCAGGTTGTAGGTGGTGCCTGAGTCGAGGCTGAACATGTAGAGGTCGGTGTCGGGGAACACCGCGCCTTCAGTGCGCGCCACCCCTCCTCCCAGCTCGCCCTGGCTGTTCACCCAGACTGCATAGGTGGCATTCATCGCAGCACCGAATGGGATCGCGTCCTCGGACAGCGTGGTGACCCCTCCCGAGGTATCGAACAACGCCGCGTTTCCTGAATCGTCCACGGCGATCACGTTGTTCCCATACGCGGCGACCGAGAGAACCGCTCCCTGCATGTTGCCCAGCAAGTTGATGTCTCCGCCCGGCTGCCACATCAGCACGGAGCCGCCGTCCGTTCCCATGCTGACGACGCCGTCACCGGTTCCCATCGAGACTATGGATTCGCCTCCTAGTTTCGGAAGCGAAGCAGACGCGACCGACCCGTTCGGATCCACGAAGCTAACGGTCCCGTCCTCCATCGATACCCAGGCTGCCCCGACGTCGGAGCCCGCGAGGCCAGCAGCGAGGGTCGACACGCCGATGTCAGCAAGCTGCGACTTGGCCCCAGCGGAGTCGTACCTGACGATGGTTCCGGGGAGTTCGAGCGCGATTATCGAGTTGCCAGCGAACACCACCTGTGCCGTCTCCGGAGTGGATGCGAGATTCGTCGGGTCGTTGCCGACACCCGCCTGCGCGGGGAACCCGAAGATCCCATCACCCTGGTTGAGGTCGAGCCACGCGATCTGATCTTGGAACACGCTTGGGGCCAACTGGGTCTGGGGGGAGGCCGAGACGATCTTGCCGGGGCCAGGCGTGGGAGCGGCGCACCCAGCGCAGATCTTGTTGAAATCGAACGTCTCCTGGATAACTCGAAGGATCGTCGAGTCGGCCCCAGCCTCGACCGCGGTCTGCTCGATCGCGGTCCGAGCATCGACGAATCCCGCAGATGGACCGAGTTTCGAGTTGAGCGCTGCGTAGACGATCTTGTCGAAGTCGGTCGCGAGCTTCGAGGAGTTTCCGTCGGTCCCTTCGATCTGGGCCAGGCGAGCACGGATGCTCCAGAGGGCGTTGTTCCAGATCGACGAATTCAGGTGCACTCCACCCGAGTCCTGGTTGACCCCAAGGATGCGGAGCCGGTGAGGCGGATTCAGGATGTAGAGGTAGTCGGCGAAGGTATTGCCGTTCAGCATGTACCTCAGCGACAGGCCACCCTCAGGGTTCGGGATGCACATCGGAGTGGGCGAGGTGAATCCGTTGCATCCGCCCTCGAAGAGAGCAGCGGAGTCTGATCCCTTCAGGGCGTTTCCGATCACGTTCCCGAAGTAGTCGGAGAAGCTCTCGTTGAGCGCCCCTGATTGTCCCGAGTAGATGAGCCCAGCCGAGGTGTCGGTCACACCGTGGGTGATCTCGTGCCCGGCGGTATCGATCTCGACCTCGGACAGCTCGGCAAGGCCACCGCCCGCCTCGCACGGGTTGCCGTAGACCATCTGTGGCGGTTGAAGTGATGACGAGAAGAAGGAATTGCAGAAGTCGCCACCACCGAAGTTGACGGTCGATACCAGGGATCCGCCTTGCCCGTCCCACGATGCGCGGCCGAGGGCTGCGTAATAGTCGTAGACCACCCGGCTGAGTGACTGAGCGGCTAGCGCCTCCGGGTCGTTGATGCGGGTCCCGTTCTCGACGTAGAGGGTGCCTGGGAGTTGACTCTCATCTGCGCTGCCGCGCGCGTCGTACGTATAGATGCCGCCCTCGCCGGTCTGCGGATCGTAAGTGGGGACGGTGGTATCAACCAGCGCAACGCCCTGTTGGGTGTTGACGCCGACGGCGGTCAACTGGCCGCCCACCGGGTTATCACCGGTCACCTCCACCGCGTCCGAGGCTGACTGGTGCTGGACCAGAGAACCAACCCTGCCGAGCTTCCCCGCGAACTGAGGTGCATACGGGACCGATGTGCGCCCGTGAGCAGATGCCGGCCGCACGTTTAGGAGCTCGCCCGTGACCGCGCTGATGTAGTAGAGACCGTCGGACAGCGTGAGCTCATCCCCACTGTTGGTTGCTCCGACGACGACGACCTCCCACGCCAACTGGCCCTCGCCGCCCGGGATCACGACCAAGCGTGCTTTCCCTTGGACGAAACCGCCCGAGAGCGTCACTGCCTCCGAGGCAGCTTTCTTCGCCGACACCGACGGGTTCGTGGTCACGGACAGACCCCCGAACACTCTTCCCGAGATCGAGTTGACGCGAGGTTCAGAGGCAGCGTCCCCGATGGTGAAGATCAGGCTCCCATCGAGCACGGGCACACCTTCGATCGCCTGCTCGGCTCGGATGGTGGTCGAACCGGTGGCATCGGGCTGGCTCTCGTCGCCAAGGATCAGATTGGAGGCCCCGATACCGAAGAGAGCCGGGCCGTAGGTGTCCATCAAGACCTGGATGACCGAGGTGGCATCTGCCGCGGCGTCCCCGAAGAAGCGGCCGCCGGTCAGTTCCCCCAGGTAGCCGGTGATGTCATCTTGTCTCCCGACCCAACCAGACGAAGTCACCTCGCGAAGTTCATCGACCGATCTCGTGAGGGCGGCGATCCGGGCCTGGGCATCCTCGGAATCGTTGCTCTGGAGCCAGGCACTCGAAACGATCAGGGTGGTCGGCTCGGCAGGGCCGTCGGCTACCGCGTTCGTCCGCTCGCAGGCCGACATCACGAGGACGGCCGCGCATAGGGCGAGCGGGACTAGCGAGCGTCTTGGAACGGAATGTGGCACAGGGGGATTGTCCGTACACGGCGCGAGCGGTGTCAATGACCTTGCGCCCGAAACTTTGACCTTCGAGCACAAGTCTTTCGCAGAAGGTCATTGACAACCCTATGGCCATGTCCCCACAGTTCCTCTTGCGGCAGTTTTCGTGGAAACAGAGGAGGTAGCGGTCTTGCAGTGTCCCCAGTGTTCTTCGGAGAACCCGGAGGTGGCGCGGTTCTGTCATCGCTGTGGGTCTCAGATGAAAGGCGGAGGACCCGCCGGTCACGAACGAGATAATTCGTACGTGGTCCAGTCGGGCGAGGGTGTCAATCAGTTCGCTCTCATCTCGACGATCATGCCCCACACCAGTCGCGATACTGCAGATAACTATCGCTGGGCGATGATCATCAGCGCGGTCCTGATCATCGGATCAACGGCCCTGGGCATCCTCTCGATCGCCGTCGCCGCGGCGGCCTTCCTGATCCCGGTTGCCTATCTCGTCTACATCTATGACGTGAACCTGTGGGAAGACGCTCCGGCCCCAGTCGTGGTCGGCCTGTTCTTCGTAACGGGGGCCCTGTCGGTGGTCGTCTCGATCGTGTTCTTCCGCTGGGCCTTCGAGTCCGAGTTCGGAAGCTTCGTTGCCGGCAGCGGATCTCGGGGCGGCGTCGGCTCGATCTCTATAAAGGCCCTGCTGATCTTCGCGGTGCTCCTTCCGATCGTCGCCGAACTGGTCAAGAACCTTCCTGCCGCCTTGCTGGCTCGCCGCCCTCAGTTCGACGACATGATCGACGGGCTCACGTTCGGAGTGGCTGCAGGAACGGCTTATGCCGCGTTCGAGACCCTCGTCGTTTTCTCGTCGGTCTTCACCTCGAGCGAGTTCCGGACCACCGCCGGACTCGCTTCTTGGGTCGTAGTCATCGTGAACCTCATGGTCGTCAAGTCGCTTATCTATGGGACGGCTACTGGGATAGCGGTCGCCGCATTCTCAGGTAAGGGCGAGGGCTACGACGGTTTCACGCCCTACTACGTGAAGAACTTCCTGTTCGCTGCCGGGGTCAATATCGCTTACTGGCTCGGAGTCAGGTTGTTCGCCTACGCACCGTTCGGCCAAGCGCTCGGCCTGCTGTGGGGCTTCGTGATCCTGGGCGTTCTGATCATCAGGATCAGGGTCATGCTCCAGCACGCGCTGCTCGAGGCCGCAGTGGAGGACGCTGCCAAGTCCTTGCACGGCAAACGCGAGACGTTCGTCGAGACGTTCTGTCCCGAGTGCGAGAACATGCTGCTCGTCGGATCGTCGTTCTGCGTCGTGTGCGGCACGTCGGTCCGTTCGGCCTCACACCAAGCCCGCCGCCATATGGGCTCCGGACCGGTGGGAGGTGCGGCATGAGCGATCAGACGCCAACCTCATCCACTCCAGAGCCACAGGCAACTCCACCCGCAGCCAGCGCCCCCGCAGCGACTCCGCCGGCGGCAACGGCGCCGGCGGCAGGGGCTGGCGGTGGTTACTTCCAGTCGGGTAAGCAGAAGACGATCGCGATGATCGTCGCCGGTGTCGGTGTGATCGGTGGCATCGGTGGTGTCGTCGGACTGATGTCCGGGGGCGACAACAACCAGTCGGCTGTCGCGGCACCGGGTGAGGGTGGTTCCGGCATCCTCAACCCGACCCCGATCTCGAACACCGACCCTGCTCCTCAGCCTGAAGAGACCACTGCGCCGGAGCCGCAGCCTACCGAGGCTCCGGCTCCTGACCCCGGCAGCGGGGTCGTGATCGGCGCCAACGTCCAGATCTCGGTTCCGGCCGGGTGGGAGGTCCTCGGACAAGGTGATACCGACCTGCTCCTTGGCGATGCGAACAGCAGCTGGGTCTATGCGGTTTCCGGGGTCGAGGACCCCGCGACCGATGCCTCGTCGCTACTGAGCGGGATCGTCTCCGTGATCCTCCCTGCCGAGAACTACAGCCAACTTGCAGACGGGAGCGGTGAGTCCGCTTCAGCCGTTCGGCTCGCTCGTGTCGATCGCAGTGATGGACTACCAGGCGCTGTGGGTCGACGCGCAGGGGTCGCTGCCCCTCTACGGACAGATGTACGTGGGCATCCGGCAGGACGGCACATCGCTGGTCATGACCGCGGAGCATTCGCCTCCGGAAGAGTTCGATGCGAGCGGCACCTCGTGGGGGCCGATCATCGACGACACGTTCAACGCCTTCGGCTCGAACTAGGCGGGGGGAGCATCAGAAGGAGCCCGGGCCTGAGGGTCCGGGCTCCTTGCCGTTTAGGCTGGGTGGAAACCATCAGGAGGAGATCAGATGACCCAGCCAGAGGTGCTGCCCGAGGTAACCAAGTTCCTCGAAGGTGCTCCGAAGATGATGATCGGTGGCTCCCGGGCCGATGCTGCTTCGGGCGAAACCTTCGATGTCATCGACCCATCCACCGGAAAGACCGTCACGCAGGCCCCGCGGGCGCGGGGCAGATATCGACCAGGCGGTTGCCTCGGCGAGAGAGGCGTTCGATGACGGCAGGTGGTCGGGCCTCCGTCCGGGCAAGAGGGCCGAGGTCCTCTTCAAGCTCGGCGAGTTGATCAAGCGCAACATCCCAGAGTTGACCCAATTGGAGTCGATCGACTCGGGTAAGCCGGTCGGGATCGCGGCGGGCGAGATGTGGATGGCGTCCGAGGTCTTCCGCTACTACTCCGGCTGGCCGACCAAGGTGTTCGGCGAAACCAATCCGACGACCGACGACATGCTCGTCTACACGCTGCGCGAGCCACTCGGTGTGTGTGGGGGGATCATCCCGTGGAACTTCCCACTCGTGATGGCGGTCTGGAAGGTCGCCCCGGCGCTCGCGTTCGGGAACACCGTCGTCCTCAAGCCCGCCGAGCAGACCCCGCTGACCGCACTGCGTCTGGCCGAACTGGCGCTCGAGGCTGGAGTCCCCGAAGGCGTGGTCAACGTCGTTACTGGGCTCGGTCACGAGGCAGGCGCCGCACTCGCCGCGCACATGGACGTCGACAAGATCGCGTTCACCGGTTCGACCGAGGTCGGCCGCAAGATCCTCGAGGCATCGATGGGCAACCTCAAGCGCGTGACGCTCGAACTCGGTGGCAAGTCGCCGAACATCGTGTTCGCCGATGCGAACATGAAGCGCGCTGCCAAGGGTTCGATGATGGGCGTCTTCCTCAACTCGGGCCAGGTCTGCACCGCTGGCACGCGCATCCTCGTCGAGTCTTCCGTGCATGACGAGTTCGTCTCGTCCCTGGTCGATGCGACCGCAGCGATGAAGCTCGGGCCCGGGCTCGATGAATCAACCGGCATGGGTCCGGTCGTCAGCCAGGAGCAGCTCGATCGTGTCACTGGCTACATCGACATCGGCAAGGACGAGGGGGCCGAGGTCGCGACTGGTGGCGAGCGCGCCACGGATCTCGGCGACGGCTACTTCGTGCAGCCGACCGTATTCACTGGAGTCAAGAACGACATGCGCATCGCCCAGGAAGAGATATTCGGGCCGGTCGCGTCGGTGATCGAGGTCGCGGACGTCGACGAGGCGATCGCGGTCGCGAACGACACGATGTACGGACTGGCGTCGGCGGTCTGGACCAGCGATCTGTCGAAGGCCCACCGCGTCGCAAAGGGCATCAAGGCCGGAACCGTGTGGATCAACACCGCGGGTCAGTACGACCCATCGGTGTCGTTCGGCGGCTACAAGCAGTCCGGCTTCGGACGTGAACTGGGCGTCCACTCGGTCGAGACATACACGCAGACGAAGTCGGTCTGGGTGTCGCTCAAGTAGATCCTGTTGTTGGGAGCCCTGCCCTGTGGGCGAGGGCGGCGGCTTCGACGCGGGTCGACAGGTTGAGCTTCGCGAGGATGTGGCTCACGTGGACGCTCGCCGTCTTGCGGCTGATGAACAGTTCGTCGGCGATCTGTTGGTTCGAGCGTCCTTCTGCGACGAGCGCGAGGACCTCGAGTTCGCGTGCGGTGAGCCCGGCGAGACCGTCGGGGGCGGAGCGATCCGCCCCGATGTCGATCCGGCCGCGCCGCGACAGTGCCTCGATCCTCTCCCTCAGGGGCTCGGCCCCCAGGTCGAGCGCGGCCTGGTGAGCGCTCCGCAGCTGGTCCTCGGCCTCGTCGCGCTCGCCCTCCCCGAGGAGAGCTTCGGCGAGCCGGAAGCGGGAGCGTGCCTCCTCGTAGAGGTAGCCGTACGAGAACGCTTCGGTCGCGGCGCGCCACAGCTCGACCGACGGACTGCTCCTCGAGTCGGGCTGCTCTCGGCCTCGGCGCGGGCGACCCACGCCAGCGCTTCGGGGCCGATCTGTCGCCCGAGTGAGCGTGAGTACTCGATCGCCTTGCGGCACCGCTCGAGGTGCTCCTTGCCGGTGGCGATCGCATCCGCGACCAGTTCGGCGTCGCCCGCCCGTCGGGCGAGCTCGGCGCGTTCGGCCTGGATCGTGATGCCGAGCGTGCCGGGCCAGATCGCGCTGAGCTCCCACCCCTCCTCGGCATCGACGAGTTCGTCGAGGATCGCTTCGATCATGGCTTCGGCCGTGTCGAGATCGCCTTTGTAGAGGGCCCGGTCGGCACCGCACCCGGACCTCATGTAGCGAACCCAGTCCAGATCCTTGCCCGGCTTGGCGAGCTGTTCGATCCGGTCGTCAACGCCGTCGCTCCCGCGCGCGACCTCGATGTAGAGGACCGCTGCAGACAGGTACGAGGCTCCGAGGATGCGCTGGTCAATGGCGGCAGCGATCGCCTGGCCCTCGTCCCACGCTCCGATCGCGTAGTAGGTGAACAGCCGCAGCACGTTGGAGTTGATCCCGTACTGCCCCCAGATGAGTCCGTAGCTCTCGGCCCTGGCGATCGCGTCATCGAGCGCCTCCTTGGCCGTCGGGAGATCGCCCTGATCGAGGGCGAGAGCCCCGAGGCTGAACTGCGCGCGTAGCTCCTGGAAGCGCGCGCCGATCTCTTCCGCCCTGGATCGCGCTTCGAGGAGCAATGCGCGTGCTTCCTCGATGTTGTCGTGCCGCATCTCAAGGGTAGCGAGCGTGTTCAGCGCGTGGGTCTCGTCTTCCTTGGCTCCGACCGAGCGCGCGACCGAGAGCGCTTCGTCGCACCATCTGCGCGCCTCGTCGTGCATGCGCCAGCCCAAGAGAGCCCGCGCGAGCCCCGCGGTGACGCGGGCCCGTTGCGGCGGTCGGCGGATCCTCTGGAACGAGCTCGACCGCCTTCCGGAACGCGCCGAGGGTCGCCTCGACCGGGGATTCCCCCTGGTAGAGATGCTCGCCGAGCCGTTCGTACGCGAGCGCGACGCTCAGTTCGTGGTCCGATGCCTCGGCGCATCTCGACCGCGCTCTGCGCGAACGCGATCGCCTTCTTGAACTCGCCGATGTTCCCGGCTGCCGCCGCCGCGCGGAGCAGGATCCTGCACCTTGGAGACGCCAGCGACCTCCTCGGCGTCGGGTACCTGGCCCCAGATCTCGAGTGCCTGGGTGAGATGGACGAGGGCCTCTGCGGGAGCGGACACATCGGTCGCCTCCGTCGCCGCGTCGATCACCGCGACGAGTCCGCGCTTGAGGTCGTGGCACGCGAGGCAGTGGTAGGCGAGCTCGGCCGCGGAGCCGTCGTTCCCGCAAGCAGCCGGGCGTAGGTCTCGTGGAGGCGAGTGCGTTCGCCGGGGAGGAGGTCGTTGTAGACGGCCTCCTGGAGCAGCGCGTGGCGGAAGCGATAGGTCCCGGCTGTTCGCATCGGCGACGAGGATCTGTCCCGCGACCGCGGCGCGGATGTCCGGCTCGATCTCGAGTTCGTCCTTGTCCGAGGCCGCGACGAGGAGGTCGTGGTCGACCCGTCGGCCAGCGACCGCGGCGACCTTCAGCAGTTCCTGGGTCGAGCTTCGGGCAGCGTCTCGATCCGATCACGCAGCACATCGACGAGCGCATCGGGGAGCACGGAGTCGCCGGTGGCGGCTCCGGCCGCGATCAGTTCCTCGGCGAAGAACGCGTTGCCCTCGGAGCGCTCGAGGATCTTGTCGATCGTGGCCTGATCGAGCGGCGCATCGGTCAGGGTCGCGAGGTACTGGCCCAGCTCGCCTCGGTCGAACGGCTGCAGGTCGATGCGTTCGACCTCGACGAGCCTGACGATCTCGGCGAGCAGGGGGCGCAGTGGGTGGGTGCGGTGGAGTTCGTCGGAGCGATAGGTCGCGAGCAGCCCGACCCTCCCCGTGCGGAGCGTCCGCAGGAGGAAGGAGAGGAGGTCGCGCGTCGAGCGGTCCGCCCAATGGATGTCTTCCATGATGAGGAGCAGTGGGGCCTCGTCGGCGAGGCGGCCGAGGAGGGAATGGATCCCGCCGAACAACTCGACCTGATCGAGTCCGTCCTGGCCCGGCCCAGTTCGGGGGCCGGACGTCGTCGAGTGCGGGCAGGAGCCGTCCGAGATTCGGAACCGCCTGCGCGATCTGGGAGACGATGCTGAGCCTCGTCCGGGTCGCGCCCCAGCGTGCGGAACGCATCGACGAGCGGGACGTAGGGGAGTCCGACATCGCCGGTCTCCATGCAGCCACCGATCGAGCACCCGGAAGCCTCGTTCCTCGGCCCGGGCGGCGATCTCGTTGATAAGCCGGGTCTTTCCGACCCCAGCGTCCCCGCCGATCACGGCGGCCGCGGTCTGCTCGGCCTCCACGCGTCCGAGTAGGCCGGAGAGGCGATCGAGCTCTGCGGAGCGACCGACGAAACCTGGGGGATCGACTGGCATGTCCGCAAGCATCGCGCCGCGCGGGGACGAGAGCGGGCCTGGGGGAAGGACTCCGCTCTCGTCCGAGTGGTGACACCTACCACCGTGCCAGCGCGTGGGTCAGCCTGTGCCGCCGTGGGGTGGATCGGCTTGGTGGCCTTGCTGCCCCGGGCGATCTTGGCGAGGCGGGCGGTTGCGGCCTCCTCCTCCAGCTCCCGGATGTGCTGGCGGGCCATCTCCTGGAACATCGACTCGTACATCACTGTCCTCCTCCTTCGGGTTCCGTTTCCGTAAGGAGGAAGCTACGGATAAGCCCCTAGGCCCGACATCGGGCAACGTCCTTATCTTGGGGACTTACGGGGGCTTAGGCGCCTGAGGGAGGCTTAGATCGAGGCGGAGCGGCGAAGAGCCTTGTCGAGCCATGTCCTTCAGGGTCACGGATGCCGGGGCGGTGGTGGCGAGGAAGTCTCTCGAGGGTCTCGACGAAGACGTCCGGGCACTGTTCGTGGGGGAAATGCCCGCAGCTATCGAAGATCTCGAGCCTGCTCCCTGGCACCAGTTCGTGCGCCCGGTAGCCGTGCTCGACGGGGATCAGGCGGTCCTTCTTGCCCCACACGATCAGGGTCGGGATGTCCTCGGCGAGGTAGAGGCGGTCGGTCGCATCGATCCGCTGGCCCCGCACGTCCATGACGCTGCGGGCGGTGGTGATGAACGCCCGCCTGGCGGCGGCGTCCTTGAGGGCCAGGAAGTGCTCGCCCATCGTCCCGAGCGTCGAGGGCGCCTTCACCCCGAGGCTCCCGAGCTTGCCGAACACCGCTCGCGCCACGTTCTCGACCCGGTCGCTCGTCGCCATGCGGATCACCAGCTCCGAGCCCGGCAGCGTTGCCGCCCTCAGCAGGGGAGAGACCTCGGGCCCGAGTCCGCCGCTGCCGACGAGCACGAGCCGGTCGCAGCGCTCCGGGTACTGGTAGACGAACTGCAGAGCGATGCCGCCGCCGAGCGAATGGCCGACGATCGTCGCCGAAGGGATATCGAGCGCTTCGAGCAGATCCCGGATCATCGTGGCGAACGCCCCGAGCGAGTAGTCGCCGCGCGGCTTGGGGGCCCGGCCGTGACCCGGGAGGTCCGGAGCGATCGTGAGGTGGTTGCGGCCGAGGGCCGGAAGGACGGGATCCCACGTGTCGAAGCTCCCGGCGATCCCGTGGATCAGGACGACGCGGGTCGCCCTCGCCACTGCGCTTGAACACGATCTCCTGACCGTGCCAGCCGATGCGTTCGATCAGTACGTCTCTGTCCGGCACCGGTGTCCGCCCTTCATCTCGCCGGTGTAGGGATCGATTCTCCCGCATCGGGAGGAGGTCTCAGGACGTCGCCCTGGTCACCTCGGAGAGCCGCCCAGTCGTCACGTCGTAGATCGCCCCCACGATCGAGGTGCCCTCGCGATCAAGCGGGTTGCCTGCGAGGACTCTCCACGTCTGCCTCGACGTTCGCCTCGAGGTCGTCGAAGGTCAGGAAGTCGATGTGCGACGCATCGACGCCCAGGTTTTCCTTCACCTTGGCGGCCATGGCCTCGCTGGTGTTCCCCTGCAACCCGCACTTCGTGTGCTGGATCAGCACGATCTCAGTGACCCCGAGCAACCCCTGCGACACGAGCAGACGACCTGATGACGTCGTCGGTCACCCGCCCCCCAGCGTTGCGGATCACGTGTGCATCCCCGAGCTCAAGCCCGAGGAACGTCTCCGGATGCAACCGGGAATCCATACACGTGATCACCGCAAGCTTCCGAGCCGGAGGAGCCTGAACCTCACCCCCCGTGAACCCAGACGCATACTCCTCATTCGCCGTCGCCAGATCATCGAAAGTAGTCATGCCCCGATTCTCCCCTGTCGCCCAGGAACGAGACAAATGGGTGCGGATACCTCGATGAGGCTCCATCCCATTGGGAGATCGGCTCGAGAAGGAAGTCTCGATCCGGGCGGGATCCTAGCGACCCGTTCCCTCACCACCACCTCTCTCTCCCCGAAACTGGACTACTTTCACCTCTCTCCCCGAAACAGGGACTACTTTCACCCGATTGGGTTGGATATGGGCCTGTTTGACCAAGCTCCCGAAACTTACGATTCGGTAACAAATCTGGGTGCAGAGGGGGGACTGGGGGAGTTGCCGCACACCTGCCACGTACGGCGTACTCGCGCCTTCCTTTCCGAGCGCACCCCGGATCGCAAAGGAGGGATCCGCAAGTGTTGACCAGGAAGAGGGCCATCAGAGCTCTCGCAGGTGTTGCGCTCGCCGTCCTGCTCGTAGGGACGGCGTCGGCTCGGCCGGGGGGGCCGCGATCGGCGCAGCCGTCGCGCGGCGGCAAGGCTCCGGTGTTCGGAACCAAGGCTCCGGGTGCGATCGAGGGTCGTTACATCGTCGTCTTCGACAAAGAGCCACCGGTCGGGAAGTCGATGCGAGCGGCTCGTCAGGAAGTAAGGGCCGAGGGCGGGGCTGTGCACCACCGCTACAGCCACGCTCTCGAGGGGTTCGCGGCGACGCTGTCGGACCAGGCCCTCGAGGCGCTCAGGAGCGATCCGAACGTCGAGTACATCGAGGCCGACCAGACAGTGACGGCGATCCGACGTGCAGTCGCCGGCGACGTGGGGGCTCGACCGGATCGATCAGCGCGGCTCTGCCGTTGTCGAACAGCTACACGTACAACGCGACCGGAGCGGGAGTGAAGGCGTACATCATCGACACCGGCATGCGCATGTCTCACAGCCAGTTCGGTGGACGCGCGATCAACGGTTACGACGCGATCGATGGCGGCTCGGCCGACGACTGCCACGGTCACGGCACTCATGTCGGTGGCACGGTCGGAGGTAGCACGTACGGGGTCGCGAAAAGCGTGACCCTGGTCGCCGTTCGAGTACTCAACTGTCAGGGCAGCGGCACCAACTCGCAGGTCATCGCCGGGATCGACTGGGTCACCGGCAACCACGGGGCGGCCCAGCCGGCAGTTGCGAACATGAGCCTCGGCGGCGGAGCAAGTACTGCTATCGACAACGCCGTCAACAACTCGATCGCCGACGGTGTGACCTACGCGGTCGCGGCGGGCAACGAGAACACGAACGTGTGCAACGGTTCGCCGGCGCGGGTCGCGAACGCGATCACGGTTGGGGCGACGACGTCGTCCGACGCCCGAGCCTCGTACTCGAACTACGGCTCGTGCCTCGATCTCTTCGCGCCGGGTTCGAGCATCACCTCCGCGTGGTACACGAGCGACTCCGCGACCAACACGATCAACGGGACCTCGATGGCGACGCCTCACGTCGCCGGTGCGGCGGCCCTCTACCTCCAGGGGAGCCCGGCCGCAACGCCGTCGACCGTCGGCGAGCGCGATCACCTCGTCGGCGACGACCGGTGTCGTGACCTCGCCGGGGAGCGGCTCTCCGAACCGACTCCTCTACTCGCTGTTCGGCGGCGCCGCCTCCACCTCCACCACCTCCACCGGTTGCACGCTGCCGGAGACGTATCGCGGGATCGCTTGCCGGAGACGGCGACTACGACTACCAGCCGAACGGCACGTACTACAACTCGAGTGTCCTCGGGCACGCACAAGGGATGCCTGACGGTCCGTCGGGAGCGGACTTCGACCTCTACCTCTACAAGTGGAACGGCTACAACTGGGCGGTGGTGGCGGCGAGCGAGTCGTCGACGTCGACCGAGACCATCACGTACAGCGGTACCGCCGGCTACTACATGTGGGAGGTCTACTCCTACAGCGGCAGCGGCGCCTACACCTTCGGGCTTCAGCGCCCGTAACGGCGATCGGCGGAGGGGTGGGCAGACCCCTCCGCCATCCGCCGGTTCCTCCCGTCGAGAATCCGGACATCCCGCGAGGTTCTTCGTCGGTGATCTCGACCGAGTCGACATCCGCGTGACGCGGTCCGTCGTGCAGTGCCGTCCACCTGACGACCTCGTCGATCGCTCGCTCGTCCCCTTCGAGGATCACCTCGACCCTGCCGTCCTCGAGGTTACGGGCGCTGCCCGCGACGCCGGCTTCGGTCGCCCGCTGCCTCGTCGAGTCGCGGAAGAAGACACCTTGAACGCGGCCGGATACCAGGACCCGCTTGCGGACGGTCACGCGTTCGGGCGCACCACGATCGTGTCGTGCTGAGGATCGAGGGCGACGATCGCATCGGGGAACACTTCGGTCACGCCGGGATCGACGAAGACCCGCACGCCGCCCTTCTCGATGACGGTCTCGCCGTCGGTCGGACCGTCGGCCAGCTCGACCTGGATCTCGAACCCCCGGCCCAGCCCGTGCGCGCCGCGCAGGCGAACCCCTCCGGTCTTCCTGTCGACGCCGCCGAGTTCGAGCGAGCGCTCCAGCACCTCGATGGCTTCGTCGGTTATCTCCAAACTCATGTGTCCTCCTATGCTGTTGCCACGAGGCTACCCACTGGGAAGGGAGCCCGAACGAGGGTGGGGGATAGCGGATGGATGACCAGGTCAGAGAGTTCCTCGAGAGGAATCACGGGGCGATCCAGACGACGCTCAAGAAGGATGGGACTCCACATGTTGCCCGGATCGGGGTCGGGCTTGTCGACGGCCGGCTGTGGAGTTCGGCGACGGAGACCCGGGTTCGCACCGGCCACCTCAGGCGTGACCCTCGTTCCACCCTGTGCGTCCTGTCAGACTCGCCATGGTCGTGGCTGGGCCTCGAAACGAAGGTCACGGTCATCACCGAGGATGCCGTCGAGAACAATCTGAAGCTCTATCGGACCCTCGCTGGCGAACCGGACGATCTCGATGAGTACCGGGCCGCGATGGTCTCGGAGCAGCGCCTGATCTTCGAGTTCGAGATCCTCAAGTCCTACGGGCAGTTCTAGGCCCCAGGCGCTCCTCAAGGGTCACTCGCAGGCGGCCGATAACTCTTTCATCGGTTATCCGTTGGCGTTTCTGACTGGGGATAGATGGGGCTTAGTGCAGTAGAGGGAGAGCAGATTCCTGAACACGACGACACCGGGGCGCGTGGCGCCCTCGAGCGGTCGTTGCTTGATTCCTATCGGAAGCTGGCAGGACTCTTCAGCAATCTCCTCTCCGAGCAGTCCCTCGACGTCCTCCTCGACGAGGTCGCCGAAGCCCTCCAGGAACTCGTCCCCTACGACTCCCTGACGATCTACGGCGGCGACGAATCGACCCGCATCCTCACCCCGGTCCTGGCTCGCGATCAGTGGGCCGACGAGGTCATGGCCAGTCACCACGCATGTTCGGGCTCGGCATCACCGGGTGGGCGGTCGAGAACCGCGAGGCTGTGCTGACCAATGCCGCGCACCTCGACCCCCGTGCCCAGATGGTGCCCGGGACCCCGATCGAGCCGGAGGCACTCATCACCGTGCCGCTGATAGCTCGTACCAAGATCAAGGGTGCGCTCAATCTCTACCGACTCGGCGACGCGGCAAGGTTCAGTCCTGTCGAACTCGAACTGGCGCGCTGCTTCGCCGACGCCGCCGCCCTCGCCATCGACAACGCCGAGATCCGCGCCGCCCTCGAGCATCAGGCTCAGACGGACGCGTCTTACAGGTCTCTACAACCACCGGTTCTTCCACGAGCGTCTCAAGGCGGAGCTGCTCAGGGCCTCGCGTGCCGAAGACAAGGTTTCGGTGCTCGTCTTCGACCTCGACGACTTCAAGCGTGTGAACGACATCTACGGCCACGCGGTCGGAGACCACGTCTTAGGGACGGTGGGCGAGATCATGACGTAGCTTGGTGCGCGGTTCCGATATCGCATGTCGTATCGGCGGCGAGGAGTTCGCAGCGATCCTTCCTTCGAGTAGTGCCGCAGATGCGATGGGACTTGCGGCCAGGATCTCCGAGAAGATGGCGCTCGATCGATTTCGATCCCGCTGGACGCATCACCCTCTCGGTCGGTATCGCTCAGGGTCCGGACCACGCTACGAATCCACGTGAGCTGGTTGCCTGCGCGGAGGCAGCGATGATGACCGCCAAGTCGCGCGGCAAGAACCGCACGGAACTGTTCGCCGAGGGTGATACCGAGCGTCCAGACGAATCAACAAGGATCGACGACGTTCGCTCGATCGCTCATCTGAAGATGCTCCAGTCGCTGTCGGGCAAGCTCAACCGTCTCAACGACATGAAGCAGATCGGCTCGACGATCGCGTCCGAGCTCAGAACACTCACCGACTATCACGACTGTCGCGTGTATGTGGCTCGCGGCGATCGGTTGCACCCGATCGCGTGGATGGGCCAGGAACCAGCCGAAGGCTTCCGTCCGTTCGACTACGTCTTCGATAAGGGAGAGGGCGTGATCGGGAGGGCGTTCGAGACTGGCGAGTCGCAATTGATCACAGATCTGAATGAGGTTGCCCACGCCATCAAGCCGATCGATGAGCATGCTGGTCCCCGATCGCTGATCGCGGTGCCCCTGACGTTCGGCGTCCACGTCGTCGGCGTCCTGGCGATCTCGCAGCTTGGCGTCGCGCAGTTCGATCGAGACGACGTCCGGCTCCTCGAAGTGATGGCCAGCCACGCAGCGGTCGCACTAGAGAACGCTCGGATGTACGAGGAGCAGAGGCGCGAGGCGGAACGCTCGAGAAGCCTTCTGCAATTCGCCGACCGCGTTACTAAGGCAGGATCGTTCCACGAGATAGGCAACGAAACCGCTGCGATGACTCAGGAGTTGCTCGAGGTCGAGCAGGCCGCACTGTGGCTGCAGGACGAGCGTTCGGGCGAGTTCAGGTGTTCGGCGCACGTCGGCTTCGTGGGCAAGGACAACGACAACTCGATCAGGCGGCGTATCCCCGGCGAGGTCGGCGAGCGGTTCCGCGAGTTCCTCGGCCAGGATCCCCAGTTCGTGACTCCCGAGATGGCGAGAGGACTTGGCGTATCGGGAGAGACGGCGATCGAGCCGGCAGCGGTTGCCCCGCTGAGCATGTCCGACGGTCTGATGGGCTGGATCGTTGCCCGTGAGCCGTCCGATGATCCGGGGTCACTTCACCGATGAGCGGCTGAGATTGTTCGCCTCGCTTGCGAGCCACGCGTCTGTTGCCATGCAGAAATCTCTGATCTACCAAGACCAGAAGGAAACCGCGGAGATCGCCCAGGCGCTCCTCGATTTCGGTAGCCAGGTCGCAGGGGCCGAGGGTATGGATCAGGTCCTCGACATCTCCGTCGAACTCGTTGCCCGCCAACTGGGAGCACCCTCTGCATCGATCTGGACCCAGGACAAGGCAGGCGGCTTGCTGACCGCGAAGTCCATGTGGGGCTTGCGAGATGATCAGATGGAGATCATGGAGCGGGCAGGATTCGCTGGCCCGATCATCGACGGGTATCTGCGCCGATCCTCACCATTCGTTCTTCACCCCAAGGACATCGAGTCGATGGGAGCGGATCCCAACGCGGTCAGTTCATCGTTGGCCGTTGCGCCGATGCGTCTGGAAGGCGGCAGGTTCGCTGCTCTCGCCGTATCGGCCCCCGCTCTCGGTGACTACGAGTTCTCCGAGCGCAAGATGCGCCTCCTTGCCGGGATAGCGAACCAACTGCAGCTCGCGTCTGAACAACGCATCAGGTTTCGACAGCCTCGAGCAAACGTTCCTGGACACCGTCGAGGCGCTCGCAAATGCGCTCGAAGCGAAGGACGAATACACCTCGGATCATGCCCGGTGGATCACCGACGCGGCCCTCTTCGTCGGAGAGGAACTCGGGCTTGAGCCAGCTGCGATGAAGCGCCTCGAACTGGGAGCACTGTTCCACGACATCGGCAAGATCGGCATCCCGTCGGACATCCTTCGGAAGCCGGGGCCCCTCGATGACGACGAATGGGCGGTCATCAGGATGCACCCGGAGCTCGGTGAAAAGATCCTTGGCCCCATCTCGAGGTTGGCCGATGTGCGACCCATCGTCCGCGCGTGCCATGAACACTGGAACGGGAGCGGATACCCGGACAAGAAGGTTGGCGAGGAGATCCCGATCGAGTCGAGGATCATCCTGGTGGTCGATGCGTTCCACGCGATGACCTCGGATCGTCCGTACCGCAAGGCGATGCCACGAGAAGAGGCCGAGTCGCGCCTCGCTGCCGGGGCTGGGCGGGACTTCGATCCATCGGTCGTGGAGGCGTTCCTACGGGTGCTGGCCGAGCGGCCGAGCATGGTTGCTGTCGTGGGGTCCTAAGAACCGAACAGTTCGACGAAACGGTCTGCTCCCAGGTTCCCGCCAGAGATAACCGCAGCGACCTTCTTGCCCTTCGCGTCGATCTTCCCTGCAAGCAAAGCCGCCGTAGCGGCCGCACCGGACGGCTCGGCGACCAGCTTCATCCTCTCGAACAGGAAACCCATCGCGCCGACGATCTCGGCATCGGTAACGAGCACGATCTCGTCCACGCGCTCCTTCATCACAGCGAAGGTCAACTCACCGGGAGATTCGACCTGCTGCCCGTCTGCGATCGTTCTCGGCACCTCGATCGTGACGCGGTGACCAGCTTCGAGTGAACGCTTAGTGTCGTCACCGGCGGCTGGCTCGACCCCGATCACCACGGCTTCCGGTCGGAGTGCCTTCACCACCGTGGAACATCCGGAGATGAGACCGCCGCCCCCGACCGGAACCACGAGGACATCGATGTCAGAGACGTCTTCGAGGATCTCTAGAGCCACCGTTCCTTGACCGGCCATGACGTGATGATCGTCGTACGGATGGACGAGTGTCAGGCCCCGCTCGGCCGCGAGTCCCAAGCCTCTTTCGGTCCGGTTCTCGGTATAGCGATCGTAGGTAACGATCTCGGCCCCGTAGCCGCGTGTCGCTTCGACCTTCGCACGCGGGGCATCCTCGGGCATCAGGATCGTCGCCGTCGTCTCGCATAAGGCAGCGGAAAGAGCCACCGCCTGGGCGTGATTGCCAGACGAGAACGTCGTGATGCCGCGTGCAAGTTCCGAAGGGTCGAGTGATGAGATGCGGTTGTAGGCACCGCGGAACTTGAACGCTCCGCCTCGCTGGAGATTCTCGGCCTTCAGCATCACCCTCGCTCCGGTCGCCTCGTCGAGATGGCGTGACGTGAACATCGGGGTGCGGTGAGCGACCCCACCTAGTCGGTCGGCTGCCGCCGTGACGTCGGCTAGAGAGATCAGGTAACGCCTCCCGTCCGAGTCGTACGCATCGATGCGACCACCGACGCAGAGATCACGCCCGCTATCACCACTAAAGAGAGCCAGATCGGCATGTGATAGACGTCGGCCAGCAGCATCTTGATACCGACGAACCCCAGGACGACGGCTAGGCCAGTCTTCAGATGCACGAACCGATCCATCATCCCGGAGAGTAGGAAGTACATCGCTCTCAGTCCAAGGATCGCGAACGCGTTAGACGTGAACACGAGGAAAGTGTCGCGTGTGATCGCGAAGATCGCAGGGATGGAGTCGACGGCGAAGATGACGTCGGTCGTTTCGATCACGACGAGGACAGCGAGCATCGGAGTCGCGAACCGCTTCCCGTTGCGCTTGACGAAGAAGGCCGGGCCTTCGAACGAATCGGTCATAGGCGTGAGCCGACGCATCAACCTGAGGACCGGGTTGTTCTCGGGATGCACCTCTCCGCCCTTGTGCATCCCCATCCGGATCGCGGTCACTACGAGGAATCCGCCGAACAGGTAGATCATCCACGCGAAGTTGTCGAGAAGGGCTGCCCCTGCGGCGATGAACAATGCCCGCATCACCAGTGCTCCGAACACCCCCCAGAAGAGGACGCGATGTTGGTAGGCGGCGGGAACGGAGAAGTAGCCAAGGACGAGTGCGAACACGAAGATGTTGTCGATCGAGAGGCTCTTCTCGATCAGATACCCGGCGTAGTACTCGCCCGCGGCGTTACCCCCTTGCCACACCCAAATGATGACGCCGAAGGTGAGACCGAGAGCGACCCAGACGGCACTCCAGCCTGCCGCCTCGCGCATCGAAACGCTGTGAGCTTCTCGCTGGAATATGAGCAGATCCACGGCGAGCATCGCGACTACGAACGCGACGAACACGATCCATACCCATAGTTCGACCTGCATCGTTTACCTCCGGCCTCGCGGTTCGACGGGCCGAAGGTCTCTCCCACCTCCCGTTTCGGGAGGCCGTCGCCACCGGGCGGATGCCGTAATGACGATCACGACGCTCAGGGGATACTCCCCTTCGGATACTGAGAAGCTATCAGATTGGCTGGCTAAACCGGCTTGAACTGCTCGAACGGGTTCCTGCATGCGTCGCAGTAATACAGGGCCCGACAGGGGGTTGGTCCGAACGGATTCTCGTTCCGGGTTTCCGTGCTTCCGCAGAAGGGGCAGGTAGCGACCTCGGGCAGCCCGATCTGCGTGATCAGCACCGGTCCCGAACCGCTCGGCGGGGCGAGGCCGAACTCCCTGAGTTTCCGCCGACCGTCCTCGGTGATCCGAGCTGTGGTCCACGGTGGAGAGAAGGTGGTCTTCACCTCGCACGACTCGATCCCATCAACCTTTTCCACCGCTGCCGTCACGTCCTTGAGGATCACCGAGATCGCGGGGCAACCGCTGAAGGTCGGCAGCACGGTGACGCCAGCGCTCTCGCCCGTGATCGTGACGTCCTCGATCATGCCCATGTCGACCACCGAGACGGCAGGGATCTCGGGGTCGGGAACCTCAGCGAGAGCTGCCCAGCACGCGCTCGGTAACCGTCGTCGTTACGGTCACCAGGTCGCTCCTGGTACCTCGCGGTAGGTCGAGGTCATCTCGTCCCACAGCGTCTGGAAGTCCTCGGTGTGCGTCCCGGTACGTCCTCCGGATGCACCGATCGCTCCAGCGTGCTCCGCGCCGGCGCCCTCAGACGCGATCAGGTCACCTGAAGATGAGGCGACGAACTCGGCAGAGTCATCGGCTGCCGCCCTGACGTCGGTCGGAAGCCCCAGGTCGTCGAGCGCTTTCGATGCACGAGACAGGAACCGGTTGCGCATCTCATCGGAGGGAACCGGGAGCCACCCCTCCTTAACCGCATCGTCTTCGGATTCCGTGGGCTCGAAGAGGGCGAGCGCATCTCCGAACGCGTCGGTGAGCGACTCGATCAACCGAGCGCGACCTTCTACGGGACCGGACGCCACCCGCACCAGCCATGAGTCCGCGTGGAGCAGGTGGTAGCGCTCCTCACGGTGGAGTTTGCCGGCGACTGCCCTCAGGCCCTCGTGCGCGCTCTGCTCGAGGGCTTCGAGGCGGATGTCGTCGGCGTGGTCGTAGAGCCAGTGCCGAGCCAGGGTGTAGGCCCAGTCACCGTTCGGTCGCTCGCAGAGGATCGCGTGCCGGTAATCGCCGACCTCGCGTCCGAGAGCGAGTTGGTCCGGACTCTCGCCGGTTAGTTCGCCAAGCAAGGAGTAGTAAGCCGTCGCGTGACCGATCTCGTCCTGGGCGATGGACGAGAACGCAACGTCTTCTTCGATATGGGGTGCGTGACCGGTCCATTCCGAGTGCCGGTGCCCGAGGATCAGTTCATCGTCGGCCAGCGCCGTCAGGAGGGCGATCAGTGAATCGCTCATGACGCCTCGATCGCTCGAGCGCGTTCGATCGCTTTCTCGCGCTTGGCGATCACGTCCCGATAAGCGGACGCGAACCGGTAGCTCTTGTCGGCGGCGATCTCGAGAAGCGACTCGTCCTTGAACGAGTGGATGTCGTTGCGCCTAACGACCCACAGGTGCTCGCCCTCGCGCCGTCTGAGGAAGCACTCCTTCGCCATCATCAACGCCATATCGCCGTCCGGCGCGATGACCGCCCCGGCGTGCTCGAAGGGGTCCTTGTGACCCGTGCGTCTGAAGACCTCGTAGACGTCCATCAGGCAACGTGGATCGCGGGTTCGGCCATGGCCTCTCGAACCCAACGATGGTCGTCGTACATCTGCTTGCGCCATGCGAGCCGTCTGGCCGTTTCAGGCCCTTCGTTCTTCTTGATCTTCTCGAGAGGCGTCCAGTCGATCTCGTCTTCGTTGATCAGCCAGTGCCCGGTGCTCTCGTCGTGAAAGGGGGTCGGCGTCGGAAAGGTGAAGCCCAGCTCGAGGATCTTCGGGACGTAGCGGTCGAGGAACTCTTGACGCAGATCCTCGTTCGTCCGGGTCTTGACCTTCCACTTGAGGAGGAGGTCCTTCTCGACGTTCGAGCGGGGGCCGAAGAAGTGGATGATCGCCAACCACCAACGATCCAGCGCGTCCTGGAACATCCACCGCTGACGATCGGCACCGGAGGCAAGTTCGAGCGTGATGTCCTCACCATGACGGAGGTGGAGCTGCTCCTCGGCACAGATGCGCTTCAGCACTCGGGTGTAGGGGGCGTACGAAGACTCCCTGAGCGCTGCCTGGGTCACGAGGGCAGCGCCGTCGATCAGCCAGCCGATCAGGGCGACATCGCCCCAGTGATGGACCGGATAGTGGAAGACGTTGTGGAACTTGGAGCGACCTTCGACGAGGTCCTCATACATCGCGTCACGGTTCTTTCCCAGATCCTCGGCGACGCGATAGAGGAGCTGCGCATGACCGACCTCGTCCTGGATCTTCGCGGCGAGTGACATCTTGCGCATCAAAGTGGGGGCCTTCGGCAGGCACTCGCGCTCGGGCAACGCACCCATGATCTCGGAGTTGGCGTGCATCTCGATGAACTTGAGCACCCCGCGCCGATAGTCGTCGGGCATCCAATCTTCGGTCTCTACTTTGCCGCCATCAGCGATGTGCTCGTTGAAGCGAGCGAGCTTCTCTTCGTAGGTCATCTGTCCTCCAGTCCCTTCAGAACCAATTCTGCGAACTTCTCGCCGATCTCGGTCGGGCCTAGTTCCCCGCCGGGCCGGTACCACGCGTAGGTCCAATTCCCAGCCGATAGGACCAGGGTTGCTGCGAACCTCACGTCAACGTCCTTCCTGAACTCTCCTGCTGCGATGCCGTCGTCGATGATCTGTCTCACGAGCTGCTCGTAGCGGTCGCGTTTCACCTGGATCAAGGTGCGAGGCTCGTCCGAGAGATAGCGCCATTCGTTGAGGAAGACCGTCGCCGCGTCGAGATGCTGGATAGCGGTCTCGATGTGGCCGACCAGCAGGAGCTTGAGCTTGACCTTGGCCATCGCCTCGGATGCCAGCACGGAGTTGGCCTTGGTGAGGAAGTGCTCGGCCCCCGAGTCCACGACGTCGAACAACAACTCTTCCTTGGAGCCGATGTGCGCGTAGAGAGAACCTCGCTGAAGCCCGAGGGCGTCGCCGAGGTGCTGCATCGAGGTGCCGTGGTACCCGCGCTCGGAGAACAGGCGGGCGGCGGCGGCGACCATCTCGTCGCGCCTCGTCCCTCGACCTTTCGACTCCGTCGCTGCTATCGCCATCGTTATCGACCCATCGCCGTCAGTTCACAAACAAACGGTTGTTTGGTAACCGTACTGCCCCTCGCTCCTGGGGGCAAACGGGGGGCCTGGGGCTCTGGGTATCCTTCGGCGATGCCCGTTTCCAGGACCGATCCCGCCTCCGAGCGCATCGCTGGGATCATCCGGGGCTTGGGCAAGGCTCACCCGGACGCCCACGTGGCCCTCAACTTCTCGAGCCCGCTGGAATGCGTGGTGGCGACGGTTCTCTCGGCCCAGTCGACCGACGTCAAGGTGAATCAGGTCACGGCCACCCTGTTCTCCAAGTATCGGAAGCCCGAGGACTATCTCGCGGTGCCGGAGGAGGAACTCCAAGAGGACATCCACGCGACCGGGTTCTTCCGACAGAAGACGAGGTCGCTCCGCGGACTCTCCCAGAAGCTGATCGAGGACTTACGACGGTGAGGTGCCCGCGACGATCGCGGAACTGATCACGCTGCCGGGGGTCGCCCGCAAGACCGCGAATGTTGTCCAGTCGAACTGTTTCCCCGAAGTCCTGAAGAAGGATCCCGACGCCGGGATAGTTGTCGACACGCATGTCGGGCGCCTCGCCGTCCGGCTCGGTCTCACCGATAAGGGCCCGAAGGAAGCCGAGAAGATCGAGAAGGACCTCCAGGCGGTTGTCCCGAAGAAGCAGTGGCCCCGGATCTCGTATCTGTTGATCGATCACGGGCGCACGATCTGCGATGCGAAGAAACCGGAGTGCGGAGCGTGTTCGATCGAGCCCCTCTGCCCGTCGAGCCAGGAGGCCGGAGAGGCAGATCTCTACAGGGTCGCGATGGAGAAGCGTAAGAGGCCACAGAACGCGGCCAAGAAGAAGGCGTGAGACAGCGAGGGGTTCCGCCCGGCGCGTTCCTTGTCCTCGCCGCAGCGATGTTGTGGGGCACGACGGGCACCACCCAGGCCCTCGCTCCCCACGGAGCCACCTCGCTCGGGATCGGGTCGGTTCGAGTGGTGCTTGGTGGAGTCCTGCTGCTGGCGCTAGCCCGTGCGCGTGGATCGTTCCGCGGCGGCCAGTCTTGGAGTCCGGTGCCCACCGCGATCATGGCCCTGTCAGTTGCCTCGTCACAACTCGCGTTCTTCGCGTCCGTCGCCAAGACCGGGGTTGCGATCGGAACGATCGTGACGATCGGGAGCGCTCCGATCGCTGCCGGATTGTTCGGGATCCTCTTCGCGGGCGAGAAGCCGGACCGGGTGTGGTTCTTGGCGACAGCGCTGGCTGTCGTCGGCTGCACGATGCTCATCACCTCGGGCGGCGACGTTGCCGTGGATCCCGCGGGGGTGGCTCTCGGATTGTTCGCGGGGGCCGGCTACGCCGCGTACACGGTTTCGAGCAAGACCCTTCTCGACGCCCACAGGTCCGGCGCCGTAGTGGCGGTTGCGTTCGGCCTCGCGGCCGTACCTCTAGCTTTCGTCCTAGCGACCCAACCGCTCGGCTGGATAGGTGAGGCAAAGGGCGTCGCAGCCGTTTTCCACCTCGGCGTCATCACCGTTGCACTCGCCTACTCGATGTTCGCCACGGGTCTCACTTCGGTACCGTCGGCGACGGCTGTGACCCTGACCCTCGCGGAGCCACTGACCGCAGCGGTTCTAGGGGTGGTGGTCCTCGACGAGACCCTGAGCACCGTGTCCGTTCTCGGAAGCTTGTTGCTGCTGGTCGGACTGGTGATCCTCACGGTGGGGTCGCGCCCCAACAAGACCGAGTTGGCTGTCCATCTAGAGGCGTAGTCGCTCCCAGCCCGGCTAGTCTTGGGGAACGCCAACGACGCACTCAGGAGACCCGACATGGCCGCAACTAGGCGAGAGACCGACAGCATGGGGGCGATCGAGGTCGCCGCTGATCGATATTGGGGCGCCCAGACCGAACGCTCGCTCCACCACTTCTCGATCGGTGACGACCGGATGCCCATCGAGGTCGTCAAGGCGTTCGGCATCCTCAAGAAGGCTGCCGCTCTCGCCAACCAGGCCGCCGGGAACCTCCCCGACGAGGTGACCGACCTGGTGGTGTCAGCAGCCGACGAGGTGATCGATGGGAAGCTCGACGATCACTTCCCCCTGTTCGTGTGGCAAACGGGATCGGGCACGCAGTCCAACATGAACGCCAACGAGGTCATCTCGAACAGAGCGATCGAGATGGCCGGGGGCGAGCTTGGGAGTAAGGATCCCGTCCACCCCAACGATCACGTGAATATGTCGCAGTCCTCCAATGACACCTTCCCGACCGCGATGCATATCGCTGCAGCCACCATCGTGGTCGAGCGGGTCCTCCCTCGGATAAGCGAACTTCGAGACGCTCTAGCGGCGAAGGCCGACGAGTTCTCCGACATCGTGAAGATCGGGCGCACGCATCTCCAAGACGCGGTTCCGCTCACCCTTGGGCAAGAGTTCTCCGGATACGTTTCCCAACTCGATGACGACCTCGAGCGCATCGAAGCCACCCTCCCTGGTCTCTATCGATTGGCGATCGGGGGGACCGCGGTTGGAACGGGGCTCAACTCGCCCGAGGGGTTCGATTCCTCCGCCGCTGGCAAGATCGCGGAACTGACCGGGCTTCCGTTCGAACCCGCCCCGAACAAGTTCGCAGCCCTGGCCGCCCATGACTCACTCGTCCATGCCCATGGCGCGTTGAAGGTTCTGGCCGCTTCTCTCATGAAGATCGCGAACGACATCCGCTGGCTCGGTTCCGGCCCCCGGTCTGGTCTAGGTGAACTCGAACTACCCGAGAACGAACCCGGTTCATCGATCATGCCCGGGAAGGTGAACCCGACGCAGTCCGAGGCGATGACGATGGTGTGCTGCCAGGTGTTCGGGAACGACGTCGCCCTCGGCATGGCCGGCTCGCAGGGGAACTTCGAGCTGAACGTGTTCAAGCCCGTGATGATCCGCAATTTCATCCACTCGGCCAAGATCCTCAGCGACTCGGCTAGGTCGTTCCGTGAGTTCTGTGTCGAGGGCATCGAGGCGAACCGGGAACGCATCCAAGCACTGGTCGATCAGTCGCTGATGCTCGTGACCGCCCTGTCGCCGAGGATCGGCTACGACAAGGCAGCAGAGATCGCCAAGAAGGCACACAAGGACGGTTCCACCCTCAAGGAGGCGGCCCTCTCGCTCGACTACCTGACCGAGGCGGAGTACGAGGAGTGGGTGGTGCCCGGCGACATGGTGCACCCGGACCGACCCAGCTAACTATGTGAAGTTCTCGTGGCCATATCGGCCACCGTCCCGGCTACAGACCGGCCGCAACTACGATGGGCCCATGAGCACCGGGCAAGAAAGTCATCCTCGCCGCCCCTCGCGGCTACTGCGCGGGCGTTGATCGGGCCGTGAAGATCGTCGAACGCGCCCTCGACACGCTCGGCGCTCCTGTCTATGTGCGCAAGGAGATCGTTCACAACCGTCATGTGGTGACCGAACTCGAGAAGCGGGGCGCTATCTTCGTCGAGAGTGAGGAAGAGATCCCCGAGGGAGCCGTATGCATCTTCTCGGCGCATGGGGTCAGCCCGGAGGTGCGGAACAACGCCGAGAGCCGCGGGCTCCAGGTCATCGACGCGACCTGCCCCCTCGTTACGAAGGTGCACCTTGAGGCCAAGCGCTTCGCTCGCGAGGGTCGCAAGATCGTCCTCGTCGGCCATGTCGGTCACGAAGAGATCGAAGGAACGGCTGGCGAGGCACCAGAGAACACGATCGTGATCGAGGACGTCGATCAGATCGACGCGTTGGGGCTGAGCGTGGACGCCCCCATCTCTTATCTGACTCAGACCACTCTGTCGGTGGACGACACGCTCGATGTCGTCGAAGCCCTCAGAACGAGGTTCGATGACATCAAAGGACCCCGGAACGACGACATCTGCTACGCCACGCAGAATCGTCAGGTCGCGGTGAAAGCCCTCGCTCCGGAGGCCGACGTGGTCCTAGTGGTCGGGGCGGTCAATTCCAGTAACTCCAACCGACTCGTCGAGGTCTCCCAGGTCGCCGGGACCCCTGCTCATCTCGTTCCCGACGAGACGCATCTCGATCCCGCGTGGCTCGACGGTGCAGAGACCGTTGGGGTGACTTCTGGAGCGAGTGCGCCGGAGGTCTTGGTCGACAGGCTCCTAGAGCGCCTCGCTGAACTTGGTTTCAACGATGTCGAAACCAAGGAAGTAACGACAGAGGACGTCACGTTCTCGCTTCCCCCGTGGCTCCGGGAGGACCCGGTTCCAGAACCGAGTTAGTCGATCGTCTGCTCGATGTCGTTCGCGAGGTCGAAGTCGATCGGCGTCAGGCCACCCTCGGAATGGGTCGAGAGGGCAAGGCGCACCTTGTTCCAACGGATGTCGATATCCGGGTGATGGGCGTATCGCTCGGCCAGTCGGGCGACCTCGTTGACGAAGTCGATCGCCGCGGGGAAGTCGTCGAACTCGAAGACCTTGTGGATCTCGAGTCCCTCGCGCTCCCAGTCACCTAGCTCATCTAGGCGTTGTTGGATCTCTTCATCGTCCAGCAGGTCCACCACTTGAAAGGCCCTCCTAAGGGGGTCAGTTCTGATTCAGAAAGTCTTTGTGCCCGTGCGGCGCAAGATACCGCGCCGGGACCAGTTCGCAAATCGCTCCCGTTTATAGTCCTCGGGCGGCACTCTGGCAACGCCGTGGCAACAGTAGGTCGCCCCCCGAGGAGAGGACCAGGATGGACTACGGCATCGGCATCGGAGGCTCTATGGCGATGGTCGGTCCCATGGCCAAGATGGTCGAGGACGCGGGCTTCGAGTCGTGCTGGGCGGCCGAGACCACCAGCACGGCATTCATCCAGGCCGCCGCGGCCATCTCGGCGACGGAGAGGATCAAGGTCGGGACGGCGATCGCCCTCGCGTTCCCACGATCTCCGACGATCACGGCGATGACGGCGTGGGATCTCGATGAACTCTCCGGGGGCCGTTTCATCTGTGGCCTCGGATCTCAGGTCAAGCGGGTTAACGAGAACAGGTTCTCGGTCACGTTCGAGCATCCGGCACCGAAGCTCAAGGAGTATGCGGAGGTGATGCGTACCGTCTGGGCGGCGAACCGTGGTGAGGATGTCGTGCACGAGGGCCGCTTCTACAACGTGACGATGCCGAGCTTCCACGGCCAGCCCCAACCCGACAGACGCGACGTCCCGATCTATTTCGCGGCGGTTGGCAAGATCATGTCGAGGGTCTGCGGTGAGATAGCCGATGGACTCATCGGCCACCCGATAGCGTCTCCGAAGTACCTGCGCGAAGTAGTCAAGCCTGCCATCGCCGAGGGGGCCGAGCGTGCAGGTCGCAAACCCGGGGAGTGCTCATCTGATGGCGTCTCCGTTGATCTCCATCTCGGACGATGTCGATGCGGCCAGGGCCGAGGTGAAGCTGCAGATCGCGTTCTATGCCACCACGCGCACGTACAAAGGCATCCTCGAGTTGCACGACCGAGCGCATCTGACCGATGAGCTTCGGGCTGCCTTCGGCAAGAAGGACAAGGTGAAGATGACCGAACTGATCGACGACGACTTCTGCGATCAGGTCGCTATCGCAGGTCCGGTTGATGAGGTGAAGGACAGGATCAAGGAGTGGTCGGGGATCGCGGATCGGGCGATGGTGGCTGGTCCCTGGTACGGGCCCAGCTCGGGGCGGATCATGGAGAACTACCAGGCCCTCGTGGAGGTCTTCGCTACGGCCTAACCGGCAGGGGCCACGACGTCGCCGGGTGACTGGAACAGCTCGACCGAATCGACCTTCCAGCCGTCACCAGCCTTCACGAGCCCAACCTCCATCCGCACGATGTCAGTCCGTGGCTGATCGAGGCTGTCGTTCGATATCTCCTCGCTCAGCACCGCGAACACAGTGGCCGAATCCTCCGACAGGGTCTGGATGAACAGTGCCTCGACCGTGGCAGTGCTTGTCGCCTTTGCTTCTTTGATCGCGGCCACTGTCTCTTCGGAGAACAGGTCGCTCACCTGACCCTCGAATGCGCCGGTCGCGAACGACTTGATCTCGTCGATATCCTCATCGATCGTCTCGGACGAGAAGTTGGTCAGAGCGAGAACGAAGTTCTCGGCCTGGGTCTCGAGTTCAGCCCGCTCCGGGTCGACCTCTCCAGCGCTCTGCCACAGGACAGCGAAGACGACCGCGGCCGCCACGGCGAGTACCGCTATCGACCACGGCAGTGCCCGGCCCCGCGCGACGTTCCTAAGAGAGTTCACCAGCCGAGACTATCCCTCGCCCGAGTACCGGCTCAATTGCCGGGGCGAACCGTCGAGTCTGGAGCCAGCTGGACGTTGCTCTTGTTGGTGTCTGTGGGCCCGACCCCGTCCCCGAACTGAGATCTGCACGCGTTGCCGAGAAGGACATCGGGGGTCTTCCGATGCTGCGGATAGGTGCGTCCCGCCGGTTCTTGGTGGGGAAGGAGCTGCACCCTGAACCACGCGCGTCCATCGAGACCGGTTTGAACCGCCAGCTCGACGGCTCCGAAGAAGAGTGGGTTCAGCTTGAGAGCCGCGACGAGATTGCTGAGATTCTCGTTGGTCCCGAGCGTCGTGTTGATGGTGGCGAAGTCACGGATCAGGCACGAGATGTTCGGCTTCTGCTCCACCAGGAGCTCGTTCCCGACCTTCGTGAATCTCGCTCCGTTGCTGTAAAGGTCGACCAGGTCGTAGCGCCGGTCACGGAGGATGTCGGCCAGTTGAGCCGTGCGCGTGATGTCGTCGGCGAGCACGTCTGCGTTGTCCGCCAGGACCCCAGTGACCTCCGGACCGGTGTTGATCAGTGCTTCCAACTCGGACTGCACGGTGAGGATCGCCTCGGGCAAGTCTGCGGTCGCTTCGGAAAGGCGGGCAAGGTCGTCTCCCCGGCCCTCGAGTGCGTCGGCGAGTTCACCGACGACAGTGGCCAGGTCCTCGGCCGGAACGCTGTGGAGGAGATCCGCCAGGATCTCGACGGTTTTACCCGCGTCCGGCGGCGGCGCCGTCTGAGAGACGGGGATCACGTCGCCCCGGGCGAGAGCGGGGCCAGTGCCGGGGGTGATCTCAACAACCAGGTCGCCGATGGGGCTTCGTCTCGTGATCTGAAGCCGTGAATCTGCCGGCACCTCGGTACCTCGGTCAAGTGTCAACTTCGCGATGACCCCGTCGTCGGTGAGGGTCACGTTCGCGACCGCGCCGACGTTGACTCCTCGCATCGTTACGTCGTTCCGTGGAGCGAGGCCCCCGGAGTCAGTGAACTCGGCCTCGATCACCGGACCGCCGGAGTCCTTCAGTAGCAACTGGGACACTCCCAATCCGGTCAATGCGGTGGTCGCAAGCAAGAACATCGCGAGGTTGATGATGACGCGTCTGTTGACCATCAGCCCTCATCCTTGCCGGTACAGCGGCGAGCAGGGTCATCTGGGTTGTCGTTGAACCCGCAGATGACGAATTCCTGGATCACCTGGTTGAAGTCGATGAACTCGACAAGCTGCGTGTTCCTGTTGTGGAGAGGCGCGTAGGTCAGGATCTTCAGGATCGAGCCTTGCTCGTTGCGCAAGGCACCCACGATGGTTCGAGCCTGTTGGAAGAAGTTGTCCATCTCGTCGATGTGCGCTTGGAGGAGACTCCGGCTGCCAGTTGCCAAGCGAGCCAGTGAGGCGATGGCGGCGGTCAACTCGTCGCTCTCTTGATCCAGGACCTCGAGCGCGCGGGCGGTATTCACCAAAGCGTCCTCGTGTTCGGCTGACTTCGACGCCACCACCTGATTGAAATCGTCGATGTTCCGGATGAGCGACTTGATCGAGCCGCTGTTCTTGTTGAACGTCTTGGTGATGTCTCGGAAGTTGAAGATGATCGTCTTGAGGTCGTTGCCGCGGCCGCCGAACGCACGCGCCCCTTCATCGACCATCGTTGCGATCTCGGAGGCCCCGAGCGCTCCGAGTACGTCGTTCCCTTCGACCACCAGGTTCTCGAGGTCGGCTCGGGTCTCGGTTTCGGCGATCGTGGCTCCGTCCGCCAAGGCACCGGACGACTCCGACACGCCTTCAGGAACGAACAGGTCGATGATGCGCTCGCCGAGCACCGAGGTTCTGCGAGCACGAGCGCTCACGTTGGCCGGTACATCGGCGTCCTCGTAAAGCTCCATGGTGATTAGGGCCTGCGTGCCATCTAGCTCGATCTTCGTGACGGTCCCAACGCGGATGTCGGCGAAGGTGACCGGTGCTTGTGGGAAGAGGTCGGAGACATCATCGAACCGCGCTTGGATCACCGGAGCGTCCCCACTCGAACATGCAGAGAACACGAGGAGCAGCGCGATCGAGAGTCCTATCAGCCGCTTCATAGTCCGAGCCCTCCGCCGCCGCCGAGGCCACCGAGCCCGTCGAGGATGTCATCAACGGCGTCCCCGATGTCACCGATCGGCCCGTCGGTAGCCTTCTTAAGCTTGCGCTTCTTCTTGCGGCACTTCTTGGGATTCTTGGCTTCCTTGCAGTTCTTGTTGAGAAGAGCATCGATCTGGTTGTTCAGCTCGTCGGTCAGGCCGTCGATCGCAGCCTCCGCTTCGTCTTGTGACTTGACCTGCTTGGCCTTGTCCTTCTCGGGGCACTTCAGATCACCGAGGCAGAACAGCTCTGGCGAATTCTTCTGCCAGAACGCGGGGCTGTCGCACGAGTCGAGTCCCAGCCTGAGGCAGACGCCGGTGAGACGGTCTTGCAGGCGGAACAGGATCAGCTCTGCCAGAGGCTCACCCTGGTTGCCCAAGCGGAGCCACTCTCGATCGTAGTCCGCAGCGCGCCCAGCAGCCTCGAACAGCTTGCGCGCCCACTTGCTGGTGCGCGCGAAGGAATCGACGTTGCGAGTAAGGGTCCGCGTTGTCTTGGTCAGCACGTTGAGGTCTGTATTCAGATTGCCCTTGTTGTCGATCAGAAGCGACGCCAGTTGAGCCGAGGCATCGTTCAGACCGGTGATCGTGCCTTCGAGAGACCCTCTGACGTCGTTGACCGTCGCTCCGACGACGTTGTAGGTGTTGATCAGCGTGCCGAGGGCATCTTGCCTGGTCGCAAGCGCCTGGGTCAGGGTGTTGAACTGAACGATCAGGTTGGCGATCTCGTCGCGCTTCTTGGCGAGCGTGCGGAGCACCGAAGTGCCGCTCCCGATCAGATCGTTCAGGCGAGCACCCTTGCCTTCAAGGACGACTGCCGTGTTCGTTATGAACTCTTCGACGGTGTCCGTGTCCAGGGCACCGAGGTAGTCCTGCATCCCTTGGAGTAGTTCGTCTCCCTCGGATGGGACGGTCGTGCTGGCGAGTGGGATCGTGGCACCAGCTTCGAGGGTCGGTCCGGTTTCGTAAGCAGGGAACAACTGGACGTAGCGCTCACCTAGCAGCGAGATCGGAACGATCGTTGCCTTCACGTCAGCTGGGATCTTCACGTTGGGGTCTTCGATCTTGAAGGACACCTCGACCGAACCATCGATGTTCTTCACGCCGGTCACCCGGCCCACGTCAACACCCAGGATCTTGACCTTCACGCCCGGGAACAACTGGATCGCCCGCGAGAACTCGGCTTGATAGGCGCGGCGACTCGTCCCCGGATCCGAACTGGCAACCGGTTGAGATCAGTGCGGCGACTAAGACAGTGGCAATGAGCCTCATGGGCTTCATCAGAGGCCCCCTAGCGTGCCGCCGACGACGGAGTCGAACAGGTCGCCGAGGTCACCCGGGAGGACCGGGGCGTCTGGGAGGGCTGGCTCGTCGGAGCCACCATCGCCACCATCGGGTGCTTCTCCGCCAACGCCCCCCTGGCCGAACTCCTCACGCTCCGAGCAGGGCCTGGGGTCGGGACCGAGGATCTCGTCCAGTGCCTGGTCGAGGAGCCCACACGGACCAGCGATCGCATCGATACCGACCGGGCCCAATGACTGAACGAAGATGTTCGCCCACCGGTTGGGGATGCCCTGGCTGTAGCCGACCGACGAGTAGCCGCGCACCGCGGCTTCGAGGTAGGGGATCGTTGCCGCTAGATCGACCTGGTGGCCATCGACGACCTTGAGGGCTTGGGTTAGGGAAGTGAACGTCGAGTCGAGTACGGGCCGGTTGTCCGCCACGAGATCGGCAACCTCGTGGGCAGCGGAGTCCGTGTTCTCGAGGAGAGCGGTCAGTTCGCTGCGTCGGTCCGCGAGGTTACCGAGGACGACGTTGTAGTCATCGATCAGCTTCACGATCTTGTCGTCCCGAGACGCGAACGTCCCTGCGAGGGTAGACATCGACTCGATCAACCGCTGGAGTTCGCTCTTCTTAGAATCGAGAGCGTCCGTAACCGTCGCAAGGCCGTCGATCACCTGGCCGATCTCGCGTGACTTCCCTTTGGTGATCTTGGTGACCTCGATCATGAGTTGTTCGAGGGCTTCGGCGTCGGACCGCTCGAGCAGAGAGACCGAAGCATCGTTGAGGTCTGCGATCTCGATGGGTGTCGTCGTGCGCTCGACCGGGATGAGATCTCCCTCGGCGAGGTTGGTCGAGGAGTCGCCCGCGACCAGCTCGACCGATTTCCGACCCAGGAGGGTCTCGACCACGATGGCCGCGTCCGAGTCGGCGGGCATCTCGATGTCCGAATCGATCTTCAGCTCGATCTCGACGATGGCCCCGGTGATCTCGACTGACCCGATCGAGCCAGCATCCAAACCGGCGATCGTCACCTTGTCTCCTGCCCGGATACCAGCGGCGTCCTTGAACTGGGCCTTCACCGAGTAGGTGTCAGCGAACACGCCTCCGGATAGGGCCAGCGCGAGGACCGAACCCACCAGGACGAAGATCACGCCGAGCGAGCCGATGACGAGCTGGTTCCGCTCGAGGAACGACTTGCCTAGGAACTTGTGGAAGAAGTTACGCATCTTCGCCCCCCGTTTCGAGGAGGAACCTCAGGATGCCTTCGTAGCCTTCACTGACCTGTTCGTTCGGCGAGGCACCTGCGCCAGCCGAGCCCGGGGGAGGCTTGTACTTCGAGTTACCGCCACAGTCGACGTACGCAGGCTTGGCGCGCTCACCTCGCGAGTCGTTCGATTCCTTCTGGCTCGTGAGGAGCTTGCTCTCGTTGTCGCGGATCAGAACCTCGACCACGCGCACGTTGAACCACTCGCCCCACGAGGTCGTTTGGAAGTAGCCAGAGATCCCAAGCGGTGTTGTGCACAGCGTCTGTGCCAGTTTCTTCTTGTTCTTAGCGAGGAGCTTCGTGACGACGTTGAGGTCGCCGAGCGTCGTATCGATGTTGTCGCGGTTGTCCGTGATGAGTTCGTTAAGTTGTTTCTGGACGACCGAGAAGTCGGAGAGAACGGTATTGAGGTTCCCCGTCGTGGATCTAAGCGCTCCACCGACTGAGCCAAGGTGATCGATGATCGCCCCTAGCGCGTCGTCTTGGGTCGCGTAGACGTTGAGCACCTCGTCGGACGAGTCAACGACGCTCCTGATCCGGTCCTCGACGCTGGCGAGTTCGGTGGCTAGGCCAGCAGCATTGTCCAAGAGCTGCCTGGCCGCCACCTCGTTGCCCACCAAGGCGGTGTTGACGCTATCGAGGAACGCGTTCGCCTTGTCGGGATTGATCGCTTGGAGGATCGGCCCCAGGTTGTTCAGTAGCTTGCCGATGTCGCCAGCCTCTTCGGTGCGTTCCAACGGGATCCGGTCACCCTCGGCGAGCGCGGTCCCGCTGGACCCTGGATAGACGTAGAGGAACCGTTGGCCGAGGACGTTGCGCCACCTGATCGCAGCGGCGGAATCATCAGGTATCTCGACTTCTTCTTTGACACTGAATTCGACCACCGCGTGGCCGTCTTCGATGTGGAACCCCTTGACGTTGCCAACATCGACCCCAGCGATCTTGACGGAATCGCCCTTGACCACACCCGAGGCGTTGTCGAACTCGGCTTCGTAAACCTTCTCGCTCGTGAACAGCCCGCGGTTGGCCAAGCGCATCCCCAGGATCACAGTGAAGGCGATGCACACCGCCGAGAAGATGACGACCTTCGCGAGGATGCCGATCTTGAACCTCATCGCGGCACCCTCTCGCACAGAGGGACCGTGTCGCGTCCCTCGGGAGGCAGCACGGTGCAGAACTGATCGACTTCTTCTTCCTGGCTGTTGCCACCGATGAAGTTCACGAAGCCTGCGGCTGCGCTTCCATCCTCCAAGAGGTTGGTTTCGATAGCCGCACCCAACTTGAAGACGTAGCGGTAGAGGCCGTGGACCAGGTTCTGCAAACCACCGTCGTTGGCGGCTATCACCGAAAGGACCCGGTCCCCGGCGTCGTACATGCGATCGAGCGCCGGACGTTCGAGGATGATGATGTCGGCGAGGTTCTCGGCGAAGGGCACCAGATTCACGAGGGCGGTGTGCATCTTCGACTGCGCCTCTTGGCTCGCGTAGACAGGGGCGCCCTCGTTCATGGCATCGGCCAATGCGTTGAGGTCACTCGCGCGCGGACCGAGCTCGTCGAAGACCGTGTCGAAGTCCTTGAGAGCAGCGATCTGCGACTTCCGCGTCTCGGCGAATGTGGTTGAGAGATCGGCATTGGCGATCAGGCCTCGAGCGACATCGTCACCGTGCCCACGTGATGCTTCCGCTAGTTCCGAGATGACGGTCGCAAGGTCCTCCGCATCGATCGCATCGAGCACGCGGGTTCCATCGTCGAGGGCATCTTCAAGTTCGGCTCCAACCATCGTTGACGCGATGACGTCACCGTCCTGAAGGGGGTTAGAGCCCATGCTGGTCGACGTGCGGAGGTCGATGAACTTGGAACCCAGGAACGTCTTGAGGGTGATCACCGCTTCGACATCGGCTGGGATCTCGTACTGACCCTCTATCTGGAAGGTCATACGAGCGTGGCGGTCAACCAACGAGATCTCGGTCACCTTGCCGACGTTCACCCCACGGATCCGGACATCGGTGCCTCGTTGGATCTGTTGCCCGGCTCTCGGGAAGTCCGCTGTCACGTAGTAGTAGTCGTCGTAGGCACCGTACGCGTAGCGAACACCGACATAGACGCCAGCGCCGAGCCCTCCCACCAGAAGGGCCCCCACGAGGATGACTGCGATGCGCCGGATCATCCTGCGATCCTCACGGTGTCGCCGCCGCCCCACATGAGCAGGGAGAGGAGGAGATTGAGGAGAACGACCGTCACGATCGAAGTTCTGATCGCACGACCCGACGCCACACCGACACCAGCAGGTCCACCGCTAGCGTTGTAGCCGTAGTAGCAGTGGATAAGGGTCACGGTGAAGGCGAAGATGACGGCCTTGATGAGGCTGTAGAAGATGTCGATCGGTGGCAAGAACAACTGGAAGTAATGCGTATAGGTCCCCGATGACAACGCGAAGAACTTGGTGACGATCGCCTGTGTGGCCATGTAGGACGAGAACAGTGCGGCGAGGTACAGCGGCATGATCGTGATCAGCGCTGCCCACACCCTCGTGGCGACCATGTAGGTGAGCGATGGGATCGCCATGACCTCAAGGGCGTCGATCTCCTCGGAGATACGTGCGGCCCCGATCTCTGCGGTGAAGCCAGCCCCGACCTGGGCGGCGAGTGCGATCCCGGCGATAAGTGGCGTGATCTCACGAGTGTTCGCCCACGATGACACCAGGCCGACGAATGCTTCGGCACCGATCTGCTGGAGCCCCTGGAACCCCTCGAGACCGACCTGCGTACCGGTGAAGAACGACATCGAGAAGATGACGAAGAACATCCCGGCGCCGAACAGGATCGCACCGGCCCCGATCGTGATGTCCGAGACCATGTTCAGGATCTGACCGCGGTAGTGGAGCGCTGCGGGCATCGCTTTGGCGACCTTGCCGTAGAAGCGGAACTGCCGCTCCATCTCTTCGAACGGCTTGGCCGTCTGACGGATGGCGCGACCAAGGAACCTGAACCTCGGTCTCGCTATCACTCGTCCGGCCATCTCTATCTCAGCCCCTTACAGCTTCTGCGGTACAAAGTTGAAGTACAGCGCGGTCAGGATGAAGTTGAGGAAGAACAGGAAGATGAACGTGATGACGACCGCTTGGTTGACCGCGTCGCCCACGCCTTTCGGCCCGCCCTTCACGAAGAAGCCCTTGTAGCAGGCGACGGTCCCGGCGACGTAGCCGAAGATAACGGCCTTGATGAGCGCCATGATCAGGTCGGCCAGCTGCGAGAGTTCGTTGAAGGAACCGAAGTAGGAAGAAGTCGTCCCGTGCTGCACGAAGACTGCGAAGAACCAACCGCCCGCGATCCCGGCGATCGAAACGATCGCGTCGAGCAACACGGCCACCATCGCGGCGGCGAAGATCCTCGGCATGATGAGCCGGTGCACGGTGTCGATCCCAAGGACCTCCATCGCGTCGATCTCGTCTCGGATACGGCGCGAACCTAGGTCCGCACACATCGCGGAGCCGCCGACCCCTGCGATCAGTAGTGCGGTCGCGACCGGCGCCTCCTCGCGCACGACGGCTAGGACCATCGCTGCGCCCATGTGAGCTTCTGCGCCGAGGTCGCGCAGGAACGAACCGACGTGGAGCGAGATGATCATCCCGAACGGGATCGAGATCAGGATCACGGGGAGCGTGGTCACCTTCATGAGGAACCATGCTTGGGTGAGGAACTCCTGCACCGGCCATGGGCGTCGGAACGAGGTGTGGAGCGCCTCGAGCCCGATCGAGAACATGCGTCCGGCTTCCTCTAGGAAACCGAACGTTTTCTTCCGTAGTGCCACCCGTGATGCGATTTCGCCATCCCCCGAATCCAAATGCCGCCATGCGTAAGGCAGGCAGAGACAATCTACTTCTCTTGGACACAAGCACCGCACCCGCCCATAGACCGCGGTGTCGAGGCGGGGTGCCCGTACCCTCCATAGGTTCGCCGCGGGCCGTTCGTTCCTTCCCATCCGCTCGGCAAGTAGTCGTGATCGCCGGGCCAGAACCGGCCAAAACGGGACGATCTAGGGCAGGAAGAGCTGGGGCAGGAAGAGCTAGCCCGCGATCCGGATGGTGTCTGTCACTCCCCACATGAAGGCGGAGAGGACGAGGTTGAGGATGTTGACCGCAACGATGGACGCCCGGATCGCCTTACCGACCGCGATCCCCACCCCGGCCGGCCCCCCGCTCGCGTGGAAGCCGTAGTAGCAGTGGATCAGGGCGACCGCGATCGCGAACGTGACCGCTTTTATCAATGAATAGAGGACGTCTATCGGTGGCAGGAAGAGGGTGAAGTAATGGTCATAGGTTCCTCCCGATAGCCCGAGGAGATCGGTGACCACGAGCTGGGTAGCGAAGTACGAGGCGAACAGCGCGATCAGGTACAGAGGAACGATCGCGGTGACCGCAGCGATGATCCTCGTCGAGACGAGATAGGGCACCGGGCGAACGCCCATCACCTCGAGTGCGTCGATCTCCTCGTTGACACGCATCGCGCCAAGTTCGGCGGTGAACCCTGCGCCGACCTGCGCGGCGAGTGTGACCCCGGCGATCAATGGAGTGATCTCGCGGGTGTTGGCGAAGGCGGCGAGGAACCCCGTGAATGCCTCGGCTCCGATCAGCTGCAGTCCCTTGAAGCCTTCGAGACCCACCTGGGTGCCTGTGAAGAAGGACATGAAGAAGATGACTCCAGCGGTGCCAGCCCCGACGATAAGTGCGCCTGCGCCAAGGGTGATCTCGGAGACGAGGCGAGCGATCTCGCCCACGTGTTTGGTGGCGAAGACCATGTCGCCGAGGGACTTGCCCATGAAGCCCAGTTGCTTGCCCAGCCCCTCGAGCCCGTCGAGAAGCCGGGTGAAAACGCGCGCCGGAAACGAGAAGGTTCTCTGGACCCGGTTGCTTGCCTGCGCCATCAGATCACCCGAACTTCTGAGGGACGATGGCGAAGTACAGGGCGGTGAGGATGAAGTTCACGAAGAAGACGAGCATGAAGGTGACGACGACCGCGCGGTTGACCGCGTCGCCGACCCCTTTCGGACCGCCCTTCGCATAGAAGCCGAAATAGACGGCGACCATCGCCGCGACCAAGCCAAAGATCCCGGCTTTGATGATGGCGACCACCAGATCGGCGGTCTGGGCTAAGAGGCTGAACGAGGCGAGATACGCACCGGGCGTACCTCCTTGGATCACGACGTTGAAGAAATATCCTCCCGCGATCCCAGCGACGGAGACGAACCCGTCAAGGAGCATCGCGACGAAGACCGCAGCCCAGATCCGTGGGACCACTAGGGTTGCGATCGGATCTACGGCAAGCACCTGCATGGCGTCGATCTCGTCCCTGATCTTGCGAGAGCCGATGTCCGCGCACATCGCCGACCCACCGGCTCCGGCGATCAGCAGGGCTGCAACGATCGGAGCCGCCTCGCGCACGACCGCCAGCACCATGGCGGCGCCCGTCTGGGACTCTGCCCCCAACTGACGAGCGACGTTGCCGACCTGAAGGGCGATGGTGGCCCCGAACGCGATCGCCACAAGGACCGCGGGGAACATGGCGACGCTGGCGATGAACCACGATTGGCGCACGAACTCGCGCCACGGGTAAGGGGGCTTCCACATCACGCGGAACGCCTCGAGCGTGATGGCGAACATGTTGCCCGTCTCTACGACGAGCGTGCGAACCGGTCTTGCCAATTAATCCGCTTTCTCAGCCGCTGTGTTCCGCCGTGGCCTCATCAGGGGCGCCCGCCTCCCGTTCCATCTCCTCGACCTCCGCTGCACTCATGCCCGAGGAGCTTTTCACTGCCTTCGTCTGGTCCTTCTCTTCCGACATACCGATGGGACCTTCGGTCGAGCCAGACAAGAACTGCCTTACGACTGGGATATCCGAGGTGAACATGTCCTCCACCGGTCCGAACTTCACGAGGTTCCTCCGGTAGAGCATCCCGATGTAGTCCGAGACATTCTTAGCGGTCGGGATGTCGTGCGTGACCACCATGAAGGTCGCGTCCAGCTGGCGGTTCAGGTCCTTGATCAATTCGTTGAGGAAGGCGGTACGGACAGGGTCTAGCCCGGAGTCCGGCTCGTCGAAGAGGACGATCTGAGGGTCTAGCACCAGGGCCCTTGCGAGGCCGGCGCGTTTCTTCATGCCGCCCGAGATCTCGCCGGGAAGTTTCTTCTCGGCGCCGATCAGTCCAACCATCTCGAGTTTCTCGTTGACGATGTCGGCGATCTCGCCTTCCTTCTTCTTGGTGTGTTCGCGCAGCGGGAAGGCGACGTTGTCGAAGATGTTCATCGACCCGAAGAGCGCACCGTCCTGGAATAGGACCCCGAACTTGCGACGGACCTCATAGAGCTCGCGCTCGTTCAGAGCGGGGACGTTCTTGTCTCCGATCCAGATCTCGCCCCGGTCCGGCTTCAGGAGGCCGACCAGATGCTTGAGGAAGACCGACTTTCCGGTTCCAGATGGGCCCAGGACGACGGTGATCTTGCCCTTGGGAACGTCGAACGTAATGTCTTCGAGCACGGTCTGAGCTCCGAAGGACTTGGTTAGGTCCCGGATGCTGATCTCGACCTCGTAGTCAGCCATGTCTTCCCCCAATAACGATCCGTGGTCCCTGTTTGCCCGGTCCCGCGCGATACCGCCCGAGCGAGCCTACCTGTCACTTGGTCGATTCGCTCCGGGCCTCGCGCGTTCCTGCCCGGTCCGTGACAGACGTAAGGGGGCATCATCCGGCAGACAAGGGCCCACGTCCATAGGGAATCCCTCGTAGATAGACGGAGCGACGGGTGTTGCTTGTGGCCACTCCTCGCTTCGTGCAAGATGCCGCGATGGACTTCAGGGATTCGTCTTCCGAAGCTGCGTTCAGAGATGGTTTACGGACGTGGATCGAGGCGAACCTGCCCCAGGGGTGGAAGGAACGAGATCACTCGCCGGGCCGCGACGAGGAAGAGGTCTCGCGCGTCTGGAGCAAGAAGCTCTACGACGGCGGCTACGCCGGACTTACGTGGCCGAAGGAATTCGGCGGAGCCGGCGCCCCCTACACCCACCAAGCGATCTTCCTCGAGGAAACCGCTCGCGCCGAGACCCCCGAACACATCGGTGTCATCGGCCTCGGGATGGCTGGTCCGACGATCATCGTTCACGGGACCGACGCGCAGAAGGAGCGTCACCTCGCCAAGATCCTCTCGGGCGAGGAGGTCTGGTGCCAAGGTTTCTCGGAGCCGGGATCCGGATCCGACCTCGCGTCGCTCAGGACCAAGGCGACGAGGGACGGAGATCAGTTCGTCGTGACGGGACAGAAGGTGTGGTCCAGCTTCGCCCACATCGCGGACTGGTGCATCCTCATGACGCGCACGGACACCGACGCCCCTAAGCACAAGGGCATCACCTACATGCTCGTCGACATGCATTCACCGGGCATCGAGGTGAGGCCGCTGCGACAGATCACCGGCGACCCGGAGTTCAACGAGATCTTCTTCACCGATGTCCGCGTCCCGGTGGACAACGTCCTCGGCGAGATAAACGGCGGGTGGGGAGTCGCGATGACGACCCTGATGCACGAGCGAGGAACGCTTGGGTTCGCCCTGACGGCCCGGCTCGAGATCCAGGTCCGCAAGCTGATCGCACTGGCGAAGGAAACCCGGAGGAACGGCTCGACCGCGGCCGATGACCCGCTGATCCGTGACCGGCTCGTCGAGCAGTGGCTCGATCTACAGGCCCTGCGCTTCACGAACTACCGCGCCCTGACCGGACTGATGAAGACCGGCGTACCCGGGCCGGAGGGATCCGTGGCCAAACTCCACTGGTCGGAATCGAATCAGCGCCTGACCAAACTCGCTCTCGACATCCTCGGGCCGAGCGCTCAACTCGATGGCGCGGACGGCACGTGGAACGGCTACTGGCAGTACCACCAGCTGCGTTCGAGAGGGAACACGATCGAGGCAGGGACGTCCGAGGTTCTTCGCAACATCATCGTCGGACGGAGAGCGGTCGTCTCGACCTCCCCAAAGGCAGATAGTCGATGACGCCTCTCTGGTTCCGGACCGGAAGAAGAAGCGGATCGTCTCGACGATCCGCAGAACAGGATGGAATGTGGATTTTTCGTTCTCTGAAGAGCAGGAGATGCTGCGGGCGGGAGCCCGGCAGTACCTCGGCGACCGGTTCGATGCGGACAAGGTTTCCGAACTCGCGCAGTCCGATGACGGTTGGGATCCGTCGTCGTGGCAGACGGTCGCGGACCTCGGGTGGACGTCGCTGTCGGTGCCTGAGGCTCAAGGGGGCGCCGGGATGGGGTTCTTGGAGGAGGCGGTCATCTTCGAGGAGACCGGTGCGGCGCTTTACCCCGGGCCCTTCTTCGCGACCATCGGTCTGGCGCTGCCTGCGCTGAGCGGTGCCGTTCTCGAGGAGGTAGTCGCAGGCAAGGCGGTCGTGACGTTTGCCTACGCAGAGCCCGGCGGGCCAGCCACCTTCGACGCGATGAGCGAGTGCACCACTACGGCCGAAAGATCCGGTGAGTCGTGGACGATCACCGGAGAGAAGTATCTGATCCCCGACCTCGCGGCAGCGAACCATGCGGTTGTAGTAGCGCGCGGACCCGACGGCCTTGGGCTATTCCTGGCGCGGGACGTCGAGGGGAACGTTGCCGAAACCGTTGACGCAACCCGTCGACTCGGGTCGTTGGTCTTCGACGCGACCCCGGTCGAGGTGCTCGCCGAACCTGGCGACGCGGGATCTGTCATCGATCAGATCAGGCGGCGTTCGTACGCGGCTCTGGCTCTCGAGGCGGTTGGTATCTGCTCGACCGCCCTCGCGCTGGCCAAGGAACATGCTTCGACGCGCGAACAGTTCGGGAAGCCGATCGGGGTCTACCAGGCTGTTTCCCATCAGATCTCTGACATCTACGCGGACACGGAGCTGGCGAGGTCGCTCGCCTATTGGGCCGCGTGGTGCGTAGCGGAGAACGACGACAACGCGGATACCGCGGTGCTGGCGGCCAAAGGGCGGGCAGCAGAGGCTGCGGTAACGGCATGCGAGCGTTCGATCCAGGTGCATGGTGGGATCGGATTCACCTGGGAGCACATCCTTCATCGCTACTACAAGCGAGCTGAGTGGATCGCCTCCTTCGATGGGTCACCGAGTATCCACCGCGCCGCGATCGCAGACGCTCTCCTCGCTAACTAGACACCGACTGAACGCCGGCTCAACCCAGGCTAACTAGACACTTCGGACACTGGAGAACCATCCTCGTTTGCAGGGATGAGACGACCCTGCCCGGGTAGGGTGATCGTCATGTCGGGGGATCATTCGGGCGCTCTCATAGACGCGCTGCCACTGCGGTTCGCCGTGGCAGGCAAGGAGCATCCCGAGGGGCGGTGGCGCCTTCACGTCGGACGCGCCTACCCGCGCGATGTAGTCGTGACCGGCGATCTGTGCGAGGTCGGTAAACCCAACGGCACTCCTGATGCAGAGATCTTCGCGTCAGCCGAGACCTGGAGGGCCATGGTCGAAGGCGAGGTCTCCGGGGTCGAAGCTTTCGCCGCTGGGGAACTGAACGTTCGGGGGAGCATCGAGCGCGCGATGAGGTTCGAGACCATGTTCGAACATCCAGCGGCTGGGGCGCTCGACTACTCGATCGAGAAGATCCAGGTAGGTCGGATCAAGTTGTCGACCCTGATCGCTGGTGACCCGGACGGCGGAACCGTTGCTGTTGATGCACGGTCTCGGCGCAACCAAGTCATCGTGGCTAACGATCATTCCCGAACTGGCACGCCACTACCGGGTGATCGTCCCAGACTTCCCCGGCTTCGGAGCGTCGTCGAAGCCTCGGGCCCGATACGACGCGAACTACCTAGCTGCTTCGATGATCGAGTTCCTCGACGTCCTCGGATACCAGGACGCGCACCTGGTCGGTAACTCGATGGGTGGTCGTATCGCCATGGAGATCGGGATGCTCGAACCGAAGAAGGCGCGATCGATCGCGTGTCTCTGCCCTGCCACCGCGTTCTCGCATCGTCCGGCGTTGTGGTTGGTGAGACTCGCCCGTCCGGAGCTCGGTTTCCTCGCCCCGCGTATCCCTCGCAAACAGGTCCTGTCGGGGATCAAGCAGCTGATGGCCGATCCAGACCGGCTGCCCGACGAGTGGTACGGGGCCGCGGCCGACGACTTCTTGCTCACGTGGAAGTCCCCGCGCGCCCGGATGGCATTCCTCGCGGCCGCTCGCAATATCTACCTCGACGAGCCGTTCGGGGAGGAAGGATTCTGGGCGCGTCTCTCCCGCCTCGAGGTTCCTTCCTTGTTCGTGTACGGCGAGAAGGATCCGCTGATCACCGCGCGCTTCGGCGATCGCGTCTCTCACGAACTCCCGGCCGCTCGGGTCGAGGTCTGGGAAGACGGCGCTCATGTTCCTCAGATCGAACACCCGGAGCGCACCTCGGAATTGCTGCTCGACTTCTTCGGCGGTTCTATCTCGGAGGAACTAGCGGGCTAGAGGGCTAGAAGGCGCTCTCGCCTGTCAGCGCTCGTCCGATGATCAGCTTCTGGATCTGCGAGGTGCCCTCATAGAGGGTCGCGACCCGAGCGTCTCTCAGGTACTTCCCAACCGGGTACTCGTCGATGTAGCCGTAGCCACCGAATACCTGGACCGCGGAGTTCGCGGCGCGCACCGCTACCTCGGATGCGAAGTACTTGGCATGCGAAGACTCGATCGTGTGCTTGACCCCCGCATCGGCGAGTGCGGCAACCTTCCAAACGAGCAGCCTCGCCGCTTCGGTCTCGACCGCCATGTCGGCGAGCAGTTCCTGGATCAACTGGTACCTCGCGATCGGTCCCCCGAAGGCCTCTCTCTCCTTCGCATACGCCACCGACGCCTCAAGGCAGCCCTGCGCTATCCCTACGCATCCGGACGCGAGAGACATGCGCCCGTTATCGAGGGCCGACATCGCCACCTTGAAACCTTCGCCCTCATCCCCAAGACGGTCGGAGTCGGGAACCCGCACCTCGGCGAGGACCAATTCGGCGGTGTCTTGCGCGCGGAGGCCGAGCTTTCCCGTGACCGGTGTGGTGCTGAATCCATCGGTCGAGGTGTCGACGATGAAGCAAGTGATGCCTTTGGGGCCGGGCTCCCCGGTGCGAGCGAAGACGAGCGCATGCGTTGCCCACGCTCCGTTCGTGATGAACATCTTCGTGCCGGACAGCACCCAGGAATCTCCGTCGCGCGTCGCCGAGGTGATGAGGGCCGCAGCATCCGAACCAGACCCCGGTTCCGTCAGCGCGTAGCAGCCGAGGGCGTCCCCCGAACAGAGTTTCGGAAGGAGCCGATCCTTCTGCTCATCGGTGCCCCACTTGAGGATCGTCTTCGCGACCAAGCCCACATTCACGGAGATCACGCCGCGCACGGACGAATCGGCCTTACCGACCTCTTCGATGATCAGGCAGTAAGAGAGGTTGTCGAGGCCGGGCCCGCCGTAGCGCTCGGGGATCGGTGCCCCTAGGAAGCCGACATCGGCGAGTTTCTTGACGATCGAGCGGTCCATCACTTCGGTTCTGTCCCACTCGCGGACGTGAGGGAGTACCTCTCGCTCGACGAACTCACGGGCGGTATCTCGCACCTGCTGATGCTCTGAGGAAAGGTTCAGGTCCACGGTGCGTTGAGAATAGAGGTATGGCAACCATCAGGTACAACGACGCCTCGGACCGCGGGAAGCTCCGCTTCACCGGGGTTCAGCGCGCCTGGTTCCTCCATCAGATCGTCACGCGCTCATTCGAGGACATCGATCCAGGGGAGGCGCGCTCCGGGGCCATGCTTACGGCGAAGGGCCGGATGGTCGGATTCTTCGAGGCGGTCGCGAGCGACAACGCGATCCTGATGCACTTCGAGCCCTCTCTGCGTGAGAGTTTCCCCGATGAGTTCCGCCGCTACGTCTTTGCCACACAGGTCGAGATCGAGGACGTGTCCGAGGAGATGGGCCTCGTACTACTCGTCGGCGAGGGGTGGCGAGACCTCACCGTGGGGGTTCCTGCTACAGCTCACCCGGCCACCACCTGGGGCGTGGATGCGGGTTACCTGTGGGTGCGCCGATCCGACCTCGGCACGCTCTTGGAAGAGCTCGCGGCGAGCGCCGAGCCGATCGATGAACGCGAACTCGAGGATCTCCGGATCAAGGCCGGGGTTCCGCGGTGGGGGCTCGACATGGGCAACCACACGATCCCGCAGGAGGCACGCCTCGAGGAGATCGGAGCTCTCGATCTGGATAAGGGGTGCTACGTAGGCCAGGAAACGGTCGCCAAGATCCACTTCCGCGGGAAGGTGAACCGCACCGTCCGGAGCATCGAAGCTGAAGAGGACCTCGTGGTGGGAGCAGACGTCACGATCGACGACGAGAACTGTGGCGTGGTCACCTCGGCGTCGGGCACACGCGCCTTGGCGGTCCTAAAGCACACTGTTGAGACCGGACAGAAGGTCACCATCGGTACGCTCGAAGCAACAGTCATCTCCTGAACCGGAGGCATCCGTGACGCATCACTACGAAGGCGACGACCTGATCGTTCGCAAGATCCGTGTCGGCGCGATGGAGAACAACGTGTACGTGCTCGAGTGTCCCGTAACCCACGACGCCCTGTTGGTGGATGGTTGCTTCGAACCGGAGCTGATCCTCGAGGCATGCGACGGCGCCAACATCGTTGGGATCGTCCAGACCCACGGACATGCAGACCACGTTCAAGCTCTCCCGGAACTGGTCGAGCGTCTAGGGGTCCCCGTCTATGCGCATCCAGGCGAGGAGTACCCGGTACCGATCAACCGGAAGGTCTCGGAGGGCGACACGATCCACTTCGGAGAACGTGATGTGACCGTGTTGTTCACGCCTGGTCACACTCCTGGTGGGATATGTCTGTGGACGGGCCGTCATCTGATCTCGGGTGACACCCTGTTCCCGGGCGGCCCGGGGAACACCTGGGGGGACCAGCAGGCATTCGAGCAGATCATCGGGCATATCGAAACGAAGCTCTTCACACTTCCTGATGAGACTGCGGTCTATCCGGGCCACGGCAACGACACGACGATCGGGGACGAACGCCCGCACCTGAAGGAGTGGCAAGACAGGGGCTGGTGATCGTTCCGAACCCCATAAAAGACTCCCGGCCTCACAATGGAGCCATGGAGCTGGACACGGACGAGCGGGACCAACAGACGACCGACCACGGCCCTGACAAGACCGCCATCAGAGCTGCGGGGGCCGTGGGCGCAGCGTCCGCGTTGATCCTTCTGTGGGGATTGTCGAAGGTCTGGGACGGAGCTCCTTTCGCCCCCCAGGCGATCGCCGAGAGATTCCTCCGTCTGACCCCCGGAGACGTCGCAACGTTCTTCATCGAGACGTTCGGTCACTGGGCGCGTCGGTTGCTGACCATCGCCGCGCTCGTCCTGACGGTGGTCTTCGGCGGTGAGGCTCTGGTCCGAACTCGACGCGGCGGAGTGCTGAGGCCTTATGCAACCGGGCTGCTGTTGGCGTCGATCGCGCTGGTAGCGAGCCTGTCGTCACCGTCGGTGTCAGCGAGCGTGATCCAAACTGCGATCGCTTCGGCGCTGGCGATCCCTCTCTACGCGCGCGTCTCCCGGTCGATGGCGGGTGCGCTGTCGCACGACATCGAAGGCGACGCGTCGCGCCGGCGCGCGCTACGGGTCGGTCTCATCGCCACCGTTGGACTCGGCGCGGGGGGAGCGCTGGTGAGGGCCATCGCAGGACGATTCTCGGGCCCGGACACCGATGTTGCGCTCGTCGCCCCCTCCGTCCCAGTGAGTGCACCTCGGACCGAGGGATTCCCAGACATCGCGGGTCTGAGCCCGGAAGTGACCTCAGCCGCAGAGCACTATGTCGTGGACATCAATCTCGTCCAGCCGTCCGTCGATGCGTCCTCGTGGAAACTCTCGGTTGCTGGCGAGGTCGAGACCGCGTCCACGTACTCGTTCGATGGGCTTCAGAACACATTCGAGGTGATCGAGGAGTACGTGACCTTGACGTGCATCTCGAACGAGGTCGGCGGGGATCTGATCGGTAACTCGGCATGGGGTGGGGTGCGACTCGCCGATGTGCTCGAAGCCGCGTCGCCCAAGCCCGGCTCGATGGATGTCGTGTTCCGCGCAGCCGACGGATACTCGGACTCGATCCCTCTCGAGGTCGCGATGGATGGCTCGGTCATCATCGCCGTGTCGCAGAACGGACAACCGCTGCACCAGGAGCACGGCTTCCCATGTCGCGTGCGCATCCCGGGGATCTACGGGATGAAGAACGTTAAGTGGCTGGAAGCGATCGAGGTCGTCAGCAGCGATTACCTGGGCTACTGGCAGAAGCGAGGGTGGTCGGATCCCGCGGTCATCAAGACGCAGTCGCGGATGGACGTCGTTGGCGAGAACGGTTCCGCGCGTAGCGGGCTATCGACGTGGGTGGCGGGAGTCGCGTGGGCGGGGGATCGCGGGATCTCGGCGGTAGAGGTATCGGTTGATCGCGGCGAGACGTGGAGCAAGGCGACGCTCAAGGAACCTCTGTCTCCGTTCGCGTGGACCTTGTGGGCGTACCGGTGGATCCCCGAGGGAGCGGGCACGACGACCGTGATGTGCCGGGCGACGGATGGTTCCGGCGAGACCCAAACCGCGTCACCAGCTGCCCCACATCCCGATGGGGCGGCCGGCTATCACACCGTTTCGGTGGTCGTCGCCTAGATCGTTTCGAGGTACTGCTCGAAGGTGATCGTCCCGTAGGGATTCTCGGGGCAGAGGTTCCCACCACCCTTGAACGCCCTTGCTTTCTTTCCGACCGCGGGGAGTCGGATGACCCGTTTGTCGATCCCGACGGTGTCGAGATAGGTCCTGGCGAGGTCCTCGATCGAGCGGACCTCCGGCCCACCGATGTCGGGCGCTCGTCCGGCGGGCGCTTCCGTGGCCAGTTCGAGGAGTCGTGTTGCACAGTCACGCGGGTCCAACACCTGGAAGGCGAAGCCCCGAGGAACGGGCAACACGGGCAACTTCTTGAGCGCCACTCCGAAGCCACCGACGATGAGGTTGTGGAACTGAGTGGCGCGTTGGATCGACCACGGGACCCGACCCTCTTCGACGATGCGCTCGGCCTCGATCTTCGCGGCGTAGTACTGGAGCGGTATCCGATCCACCCCGACGATCGAGACGTAGACGAGGTGCGGATCACCCCCCGCTGAGTCCATCGCGTCGATCAGATTCTTGGTTCCCGTGACCTCGGTGTCGCGGGCGGCACCACGTGGATCCGTCGCGCAATGGATCACCGCGTCAACCTCTGCAACCGCTGCATCGAGAGAATCCCGATCGAGGACGTCAGCGGTGATGAACGATGCACCTGGTGGCACATCGAGTTGCTTCCGACGGGTCATCGCGACGGGAACGTGGCCCCCGGCGATCCCTGCGGCGACCACTTCGCGACCGAGGATGCCGGAGGCTCCCGTGACCAACAGCTTCATCTCGAACCGCCTCCTCATCCACTGCCTCGGTTATGACCTTCGGCTTGCACTGTCGCTTGTGATCGGATCTCCTTACTCTAGGCACAGCCGGGACCGACCAGCGGTCTACCGCCGACGGAGGTACTCATGGAGCGAGATCGATGGGTCAAAGCGGGGTTGTGGTTCCTCGCTATCCAGGGGGGTTTCGTCGGAGTGTGGGCACTCTTCTTCCCCGGGAGCTTCTTCTCCGGTTTCCCTGGCTACGGTCGTTCGTGGGTGTCCGCGATAGGGGAGTTCAATGAACACCTCGTCACCGATGTAGGAGCCTTCAACCTCGCGTTCGCGGTTCTGTTCGCGGCCGCTGCGTACTTACTGGATGCAAAGCTGACCCTCGCTGCCGCGGGCTCCTATCTGGTGTTCGCGATCCCTCATCTGAGTTTCCATCTCATGAATCGCGGCGACCTCGGAGCGCTCGACGTCGCTCTTCAGAACGCGAGCCTTCTCTTGATCGTTGCGATCGCTGGATGGCTGGCGTGGAACTCGAGGGGTGCTCTTACTGCGGCTCGAAATGGATAAGAACAGGGCCAACCTCCGGATGAGCGATGTGCACCTTCTGCTCGATCCGATCGGCCGCCTCATGGACCCTCACCAGGGACAGACTCGCTCTGGCATGCACGTGGGCGGTCACCGATAAGCGTGAGTCCGCTTCGGTAACGATCACCTCGTGACAATCGAGAACGTCCGTCTCATCGATGGCTGCGGCCGTGACGGATCTGACGATGTCGGCCCGAGTGCCGGTCACGACCGTGCCCTTCGACGTCGGCTCCAACGGCTCGATGTGGGTATCCACACGGGTACCGGGTTCCAGTTCGGCGACGACCGCTCGCTCGATCGCCTCGGATAGTTCGTGTGCGCTCTGGATCGATGTGCCCGGGGATACCTTCGCGTGGAGGGTCACATGTAGTTGTAGTCCAGCGCCGTCGTCGAACGAATGGACGTTGACGTTGTGGACTTCGTGAGTGCCGGGGACGCGACTAGCGGCCGCGTAGACCCTTTCGACGAGACCGCTCTCCGCCGTCATCGGCTCGACATGCACGACGACATCTGCCCCAGGGACAACCCGCTCGATCTCTTTCTCGACGGCTTCGGCGATGTCGTGCGCCCGTTCCAACGAAGAGGTTCTCCCTGCCGCGACGGTGACGTCGGCGAAGAGCTTCCGCCCTGCGGTCCGTACGCGTACCCGGCGCGTTTCGGCAACGCCCTGGGCGTGCGAAGCGGCGTCCGAGATCGCCCGTAGCGGAGCCTCCGGTGCTCGATCCATAAGGACGTCAACCGACCGTCGTCCCAATCGGATCGCAGCGACCGAGACGGCAGCCGCGACGATCAGACCTCCGATCGCGTCTGCTCGTTCGATCCCGGCCCGGACGAAACCGAGAGACAAGAGCGCCACCATCGCGGTACCGATGTCTGTGGTGAAGTTGAGCGCTCCTGCTCGGAGGGCGTCCGAGTCGGCCGCCGCTGCGGCGGTCCTGAGCATCCGAACCCGAAAGACGTCCACGACCGCGGAGACGCCGAGGAGTGCGAACGAGTACCACGGAGTGGTGATGGTTTCGCCCCCGGCGAGTCTGTTGACCGCCTCGAGGGCTACTCCCAGAACGACGACGCCGAGGATGATCGTCTGCGCGAACGCGGCGAGGTTCTCCGCCTTCTCATGCCCGTAGTTGTGCGATTCGTCGGCCGGTCGCGCTCCGATCCGAACCCCTAGGAACACGAGAACGAGGGCGACGATATCGAGGATCGAGTCGAGCGCTTGAGTGAGAACGGCGAGGCTGCCGGTCATCGACCAGACGACCAGTTTGGCGATGCCTAGAACGATAGTGACGGCGAGGGCGATCCCTGCTGCACGTTCGGCGGTGCGCTCCATCCCGGGAAGCGTACGTGCCCGGGGGAGCCGTGGGCGATCTTCTCCCAGGCGTCTCGTACCAGCGCCAGTTCCAAGTCTGGTTTAGATATGGCTAAATTAGAAGGATGAGCGCCGCCACTCCCGCCGTCCAGGACTATCTGAAGGGTCTCTGGCATCTGACATCCACGCGCCCATCCGAGTTCGAGGGTGCGGTGCAGACGAAGGATCTCGCCGAGAGACTCGGCGTGTCTGCGGCATCGGCCACGAACATGCTCAAGCGACTGGACTCGATGGGGCTGGCGGTCCATCACCCCTACAAGGGCGCCGAGTTGACCGAGTCTGGCCGCAAGATCGCCCTCGAGGTGATCAGGCATCACCGCCTCCTCGAGACCTACCTGGCCGAGGCGCTCGGAGTGCCGTGGGACAGGGTGCACGCCGAGGCGGAGATCCTCGAACACGTCCTTTCGGAGGACCTCGAAGACCGCATCGCCGAGGTCTTGGGCGACCCGTCTCACGATCCTCATGGCCATCCCATCCCCTCGAAGGACGGGACGATCCCACCTCACATCGGACGACCTCTGTGGGACGCGGCGAACGGAGATGAGGTCGTCGTGCGCGGGGTGCCGGATGACAGGGCGGATGCGCTCGAGTACCTGGCGGGCATCGATATCAAGCCAGGTGCTCGTGTCACCGTGATCGATCGGGGACCGGTTGGGGGTCCTCTGTTCGTCACCGTGGGGGACGCTTCCGAACGCCACGCCCTGTCACACGAACTCTCCGCAGCGGTGTGGGTCGAGTAGCCCTACGAACGCGTAGGGTTCGCGGGTGGAGTTCATCGAGAGGTCGCTGGCCGTTCTGTGCGATGGGTCCCGTCTTCGGGGCGGCGCGTACGTTCCCGAGGATCCACGGGGCATCGTCGTCCTCCTCCACGGCATCCCAACGATCAACCCCCCCGATGCGGATGACACCGGGTATCCGGGGCTCGCCCAACGGTTCGCTTCAGAGGGCTGGGTCGCGGCGTGGGCTGGGATGCGCGGGGCGAACGACAGCCCTGGGTATTTCTCGATCGAAGGCTGGGTGCGGGACGCACGCTCGATCGTCGATGCAGCGCGCGCCCTCGACGGTGCAGGTGGGTTGCCACTCGCGGTGGTCGGGTCGTCGGCGGGGGGAGCGGTCGCATGCGAGATGGTCGCACGTGGAGCCTCCCTCGATGCTCTGGTCCTTTTCGCTGCGCCCGCTCGATGGTCTCTGTTCGCCGGGGACCCGGACGACGCGGTCGCGCGCATCACCCAAGAGGCAGGGATGGAGATCTCTCCCGAGGCACACGAGGATCCGGCAGCCTTCGTCGAGGAGTTCTCGTCGGTGACTGCAGAGAGATCGATAATCGCCGTCAAAGTGCCGACGCTGATCGTCCACGGCGATGCAGACGACGTCGTGCCGGTCGATCATGCGACCAAGCTGGCCGATCGGGCGAACTCGGGCGAGTTGAGGATCATCCCGGGGGCCGGCCACCAACTGAGGCGCGTTGACGAAGCCGTCGAGATGGCCCTCGACTGGCTGGGGCGGATCCTGTGAACCGGGTGATGGCGACGGTAGTGCTCGCCGGTATGGCGCTTACCGCTGCGCTCGCGGTCAGGGCGGGCGTGGACACCCGGGGAGCAGTCACGCTTGCCTTCATCTTGTCCTTCGGGGTCCTGGCCATCGCCGCGATCAGGAAGGTATCGACCGGAACCGTGGAACCGTTCGGATGCCCCGACTGCAAGGGCCTCAATTCGCCCAACGCCCCCTACTGCAAACACTGCGGGGTCCACTTCGAGGAGTGAGGCCTGGGCGGGTTATCGTCAAACCATGGCTGATAACAAGAAGGAATCTTTCGATGTAGTGATCCTCGGTGGCGGGAACGGGGGATATTCGTGCGCGTTCCGTGCGGTGTCCCTGGGCCTGTCCGTTGCGATGATCGAGAACGACAAGGTGGGCGGCACGTGCCTCCATCGTGGCTGCATCCCAACCAAGGCTCTTCTCCACTCCGCCGACCTCATGGATGAGTTCCGCTCGGCCGAGTGAGTTCGGGATCATCGCCGCGGAACCGGATTTCGACTGGAGCAAGGTCCAGTCGTTCAAGCAGTCGGTCGTTGACCGCATGTACAAGGGCCTCTCGGGTCTCGTGAAGCGCAAGAAGATCGAACTGATCGAGGGCACTGGAAAGCTCGTCGATAAGCGCACCGTCGCGGTCGAGACAGCTGATGGCGACCGTGTGATCACGGCGACCAAGGGGGTCGTCATCTCCACGGGTTCCGTTCCCAGAGACCTCCCGTTCTTGAAGGCCGATGGCGGTGTCGTGCACAACTCGAACCACGGACTGACCGCGGAGGACGTTCCAGCTTCCGTGATCGTGGTGGGCGGCAACTACATCGGACTCGAGTTCGCCAGCATCTACAAGAGCTTCGGTTCCGAGGTGACGGTGGTCGAGATGCTCGACCGGATCGCCCCGGCTGAGGATGCGGACATCTCCAAGTCGCTGCTCCAGGCTCTCGAGAAGCGCGGCATAAGGATCCTCACCGACACATCGGTCACCGGTGCCGAGGTGGGGGATTCGAGCATCGAGATCAAGGTCGAGAAGGACGGAAAGGCCGAGACGCTCAAGGCCGACCGGGCGTTCGTCGCGATCGGACGTGCTCCGAGGTCGGAAGACATCGGCCTCGAGGAAGCCGGGGTCGCCACCGACAAGGGGTTCATCGTCGTCGATCCTCTGTTCAAGACCTCGACCGACGGTGTGTACGCGATCGGAGATGTCATCCACATCCCGGAGGCGAACTGGCCGCATCCACAATTGGCGCACGTTGCCTTCATCGAGGGCATCAAGGTTGCCGAGGTGCTCGGGGGCGAGAGTCCGATGCCGGTCGACTACAAGAACATCTCACACGTCATCTATTGCCAGCCAGAGGTGGCGGCCGTTGGTCTGTCGGAGGACAAGGCGAAAGAACTCGGCTACGACGTCGTCACGGCGAAGTACCCGTGGCAGGCGAATGCCAGGGCGCTGATGATCGGTGGGGGACAGGGATTCGTGAAGACGGTGGCCGAGAAGGACGGAGCGGTCCTTGGTGTTCACATCATCGGAGCACGCGCGTCCGACCTGATCACCGAGGCTCAGTTGGCAACCTCGTGGGAGGCCTATCCCAGCGAACTCGCGGAGTTGATCCACCCTCACCCCACCTTGTCCGAGGCTCTCGGGGAGACGTTCCTCCATCTCGTCGGTAAGCCGCTTCACGGGTGACGGACCACTTGATGGTCCGATGATCGAGCGCCGCACGAAGATCGTCGCGACGCTCGGTCCCGCGAGCAATGACGCCGGCGTCATCGGCGAGTTGGTGGATGCCGGAGTCGATGTGTTCCGGCTCAACTTCGCTCACGCGGATCCAGATCGACACGCTCGCACGGCCCGCATAGCGCGCCAGGTGGCCGTCGAGCGCGGTCGCATCGTGGGCGTGCTCGCCGACCTCCCTGGCCCGAAGATGCGGTCCGGGCCCGTCCGGGATGACGAGGTCAGGCTCGAACCCGATGCAAGGTTCGTGCTCACTACGAGAGATGTGGTCGGAGATGAGCACCAGGTTTCGACGACCGTGCCGCTGCTTGGGAGCCTCGTCTCCGAGGACGACGAGATCTTCCTCGCGGACGGCGAGATCGTCCTTCTCGTTGAAGACACGACCGACGACGGCATCATCACCCGGGTGCTGCGAGGCGGCGCCCTTCGGTCCCGCAAGGGGATGCATCTCCCCGGCTCCGAACGCAGGATGCAGGCTTTCACCGAGCCCGATGAACGTGCCCTTGAGCACGCCCTGAGGATGAAGGTCGACATGATCGGCCTCTCGTTCGTCCGCGATGCCGAGGACATAGAGCGGGTCAAGGCGGCGCTGCCGAAGCGAGGCCACCGACCGCTTCTCGTGGCGAAGATCGAAACGCGCGCTGCGGTTGAAGAACTTCCGTCCATCGTCGCGGCTGCCGATGCGGTGATGGTCGCTCGTGGCGATCTCGGGATCCAGATGCCCCTGACCAGGGTCCCGCTCCTGCAGAAGGAGATCATCGCGATCTGCAATCGAGCGGGCACTCCCGTGATCACCGCCACGCAGATGCTCGAGTCGATGACGCATGCGCCGCTGCCAACCCGCGCCGAGGTCGCCGATGTCGCTAACGCGGTGGTTGACGGTACCGACGCTCTGATGCTCTCGGAAGAGACCGCGATCGGGGATCACCCGGCCCATGTGGTTCGCACGATGGCCGAATCGGCGCTCGCCGCGGAGACGTGGCCGAAAGAGACTCCGGCCATCGCTCAGGACGACATGGTTGACGACAAGGTCTCATGGGCGGTCGCCCATGCTGCCGTCGAGGCAGCGGAGGATCTCAGCGTGGCGGCCATCTTGTGTCCCACGAACTCGGGCTCGACACCGCGCCGCGTCGCATCGTTCCGACCCTCGGTTCCGATCGTGGGGATCTCAGCTCGCACCGAGATCCTGGGTGGGCTGGCGCTGCTCTGGGGGGTTCAGCCTCTAGCCGTCGGTCAGATGCCCGATGCCCACGAGGCGGGCGAAGAGGTGCGGCGGGCCGTTGTGGCTGCCCGCGGTGCCGGGATCGTGTCCGAGGGTGACCTTGTAGCCGTCGTCGCCGGCGCGCCCGGCCCCCGCGCCGGTCGCACCGATTTCGTCAGGGTCGTCCGGGCGTAGACGGACCTCATTCCGCCGTGAACGCGTCGGGGCTCGGAGAGCGTGTCCCTGGCCCTGGGGTACTCGGCCGTTCCGGAGGACGTCCCGTAGGGGAGGGGGCGACGATCGGGCGTCCACTACTCACGAGATCGCCTGCCTCCGGGGCATCTTCTGTCCACCGCCACAGGAAGGCTCCCACCACCAGCAGCACGACCGCGTTGACCAGGTAGATCAGGCGGTAATCGATGATTGCGATCAGCACGACGCTGAGACCCATCGAGAGCGCATACGGGATCGTCAAGAGAGATTCAGCGGCCGAGAACACCCGTCCCTGGAGCCGCTCGGGAGTGCGTCGTTGGATCAAAGTCATGTAGGCGACCAGATGCCCGGCGAGGCCCACACCGACTATGAAGAGTCCAATCGAAACCACGCGGAGATCGGTGACCGCCAGCAGTCCGAGGCCAAGCCCGACGCCCCCAAGGGTGATCCCGAGGTAGTTCACCTCGTCGATCCTCTTCAGCGCAGGACCCGAGAGCGAGTCCTCCCACGATGGAGCCGGCGCCTTGGATCGTTGCCAGCACTCCGATGAACTCTGCAGAGCGATGGAGACCCTCGTCGGCGAGAGCGAAGAGGGCGACCTCCAAGAGCCCGATCGTAGAGAGGGCGATGCAGATGACGATCATCACGATCCTGAGCGCGGGGGTGCGAGAGATGTGTCGCCACCCGGCGGTCAACTCCTCGCGGAAAGGCAGGCGCTCATCACTCCGGTCCGCCTCGGGCACTTTCATCGCTATGAGGAAAGCGGCAGACGCGTAGAACGTGATCGCGTCGAGGGCGGCGATCGCCCCACCTCCGAACGCGGCGAACAGAGCGGCTCCAGCGAGCGGACCGACCACGCGCAGGCCCTGACGGATCGATTCGAGCAGGGAGTTGGCGTATCCGAGATCGTCCGAACTGAGCATCGTGACGAGTAGTCCAGAGCGAGCGGCGAAGAAGATCTGCTGGGAGCCTCCGTACAGGAGTGCGACCGCGTAGATGATCCACACGCGCTCTCGAGAAGTAACGAAGAACAAGGCGAGGACGATCGTCCCGATGGCCAGGTCGTTCGCGATCATCACGGTCCGACGCGAGAACCTATCGATGTAGACGCCTGCGATCGGCGCGACGAATGCCGGGATGACCAACGCGAGGAACACTCCTCCAGCTGCTCCGTTCGACCCGGTGAGGTCCTTGACCCAGATCCCCAGCACCAGGAACAGGGCTACGTCGCCGAACATGTTCAGGGACTGGCCCGCGAGCAACAACCGGAACTGCTCGTTGCGCATGAGTCGTTTCATGGCGCGTCCGGGAACGGAGCCGCGCGGAAGACGGTGATGACCTTCCTCGCCCCCTTCGGCTTGTCGTCTGTCCCCGCGCGCTCGGCGTACGGGGTCAAGACGTCGAGAACCTTGTTGGCGATGTCCTCGAGCTCATCTGGCGTCGCGTAGATGATCGAGTGCATGAAGGCGGCAGCTTCCCTCCATTCGGGGGGGAAGTCCCTCTGGTGGGAGCGGAACGAGTCGATCACCGCGTCGCTCTGTTCCACCGTCGAGTCCCTAAGGACCTGGGACGCGGCCGCGAACTCCTCCGAGTCTCCCGACAGTGCACGGGCGGTCCACCCGCGCCGCACGAGTCGCCACAGGCGCTCGCGTCCGTCGCTGCTCTCGATCTCTTCCACGAACCCCTGCTCCGCCAGCATCCTCAGGTGATACGAGCACGACGACGGCGATTCCCCGACCGCCTCGGCGCACCGGGTCGCGGTCGTCGGGCCATCAACCAGCGTGTGGAAGATCGACAGGCGGGTGGGGTGTGCGAGCGCCCTCATCGCCTTGGGGTCGGTCAGTTCGAAGGAATCTCTGAAAGGCATTTTGCGAAAATATACTTTCAGAGTTGCTCTGGTCAAGCTCGTGACGGGGTCGGCGCGGCCGCCTTAACGGAGGCCCTGGAGGATGCGGGATACTGGGAGCCTTCTGATACGTAAACGCCGCAATGGCGGGGGCGGGTGGACCCCCGCGTTCGATCCTCGAAGGGGAGGGCATGGCAACCGAGATCAAGATGCCGCAGCTGGGCGAGACCGTCGTTGAGGGCACGATCACCAAGTGGTTGAAGCAGAAGGGCGACAAGGTCGAGGCCGACGAGTACATCGTCGAGGTCTCCACCGACAAGGTTGACTCCGAGGTTCCATCGTCCGCGTCCGGCACGATCACCGAGATCTTGGTCGAAGAGGGCGAGACGGTGAACGTTGGAACCGCGATCGCGATCGTGGACGAGGGCGGCGAGAGCTCGGGTGACGACAGCTCGGACGACGACAAGGCTTCCGAGGACGACGCCAGTGACGCTGCCGACGAGCAGCCAGAAGCCGAGCAGCCGGACGAGAAGCCGGACGCCGGATCGCAACCGGCAGAAGAGTCGAAAGAAGAACCCGAAGAACCTGAAGAACCCAAGAAGGAGCCAGCGCGCAGGTCTGCCGCGTCTGGCGACACCTCGAAGCGCGGGATCATCTCTCCGCTTGTTAGACGCCTCGCTGACGAAAACGATGTTGATCTCGACGATCTCGAGGGAACGGGCACCGGGGGCCGGATCCGCAAGCAAGACGTTCTCAGGTTCGTCGAAGAGCGCAAGTCTCAGCCCCAAGCGAAACCGGCGGCTCAGGCGGAGGAGGCCCCGAAGCCTGCTCCAAGTTCGGGCCGGGCCCCCGCAGCCGCTCCGAGCGGTGGCGGCCGCGAGGAACTCGTGCCGTGGAGCAACATCCGCAAACGAACCGCGGAACACATGGTCGCCAGCAGCCTCGAAACCGCCCGCGCATGGAACGCCGTGGAAGTGGATTGGACCGACGTCGTCTCCGTTCGAGAGCGCGCCAAAGCGAACTTCCGTGCCAAGGAGGGTTTCAACCTCACCTACATGCCGATCCTCGCCCAGTTGCTCTCCGACACCTTGCTCGAGATGCCCGAGGTGAACGCGAGCTACGACGAAGAGCACGGTGCGAACCTCGTCAAGCACTACGTCAACATCGGGGTTGCCGTCGCCCTTGAAGGCGGCGGGCTGATCGTTCCGGTGGTCAAGGGTGTCGATGAGCGCAATCTCGTCGGCATCGCCCGTGGGATCAACGAGGTCGTCGTCAAGGCTCGTACCAAGAAGCTCTCACCGGATGACCTTCAGGGTGGCACGTTCACGATCACCAACCCGGGTCCGTTCGGTTCGATCATCTCGGTTCCGATCATCCCTCTCGGTCAGACAGCGATCATCGGGTTCGAGGCGATCGAGAAGCGCGTCGTGGTCACCGACAACGACGCGATCGCGATCCGTAGCATGGGGTTCCTGTCGCTCTCCTGGGACCACCGCATCATCGACGGAGCCGAGGCAGCACAGTTCTTGGCACGGGTGAAGGAGCGCATCGAGACGCACGACTTCACGTCCGAGCTATCGCAGTACCTGTAAGCCGTAAGGAGGCTGAGCATCAACGTGGATGCCGATGTAGCCGTACTAACAGCATCGTGGCTGGGGTCGGTTGATTACTCGGACGCGTGGTCGTGGCAGCGCGAGCTGTTCATGTCTCGTCTCGACGATGAGCGTGGTGACACGCTCATGCTCCTCGAACACCCACCCACCTACACGCTCGGCCGACGCGCCCTCCAGGACGACCTCGTCTACGACGAAACGGAGCGGGCGCGGCGAGGTATATCCCTCTACAACGTCGATAGAGGGGGCCGGGCGACCTACCACGGGCCTGGTCAGCTCGTCGGTTACCCGATCCTCAAGCTGGGTGAGAGGTACGACGTGATCTCGTATCTCCGCAAACTCGAGGAAGTGCTGATCAGGGTTACGAAGGACCTGGGGATAGAGGCCAGCCGAGACGTCGACAACACAGGCGTGTGGGTCGGCAAGAACAAGATCGGAGCGATCGGAGTAAAGATCACCCGCGGGATCACGATGCACGGATTCGCCCTGAACGTTGCGACCGATCTCAGCATGTTCGAGGGCATCGTGCCGTGCGGCATCCAAGACCGGTGGGTGACTTCGATCCAGAACGAAACCGGAACCAAGCATGGGGTGAAGGAGGTCGCGACCCTTGCGGCGAATCACCTTGCTGAGGTCTTCGACCGCGGGCTCGCGTGGGCCCATCCCGAACATCTGAGGACTGGCTCGCCGCGCCATGCCGGACCGTCGACCAAGATCGTCGAAAGCTAAAGGGGGAGAAGTGCCGGAGGGCAAGGACCGCCATACCGAGTTGGGGCTCAAGGAAGAGGACATCGTCGAGATGTACCGCTTCATGCTGAGCGCTCGTTTCTGCGACGAGCGCCAGTGGGCGTTGAACCGCATGGGCAAGGCGCCGTTCGTGGTGCCTGTCTCGGGTCATGAGGGCGCCCAGGTGGGCTCTGCATGGGCGTTCGAGAAGGGCAAAGACGTCTTCTGCCCCTACTACCGCGATCTGGCTCTCGTGCTGGTCGCTGGATTCTCACCCAAAGACGTTTTCCTCGGTCTCTTCGGCAAGAAGGACGACCCCTCGTCCGGCGGACGCCAGATGCCGGCGCACTGGGGGGCACGCGACCGCAACATCATCACCGGGTCATCTCCCATCGCAACACAGGTCCTCCATGCCGCGGGGATCGCCTTGGCGAAGAAGATCAAGAAGTCCGATGCCGTAGTCGGCACATGGTTCGGCGAGGGTGGCACGTCCGAGGGCGACTGGCACGGGGCGATGAACATGGCGGGGATCCACAAGCTCCCGCTCGTCTTCGTCTGCGAGAACAATCAGTATGCGATCTCGGTCCACGAGTCCAAGCAGGTCGCCGGCCGGGTATTCAAGCGGGCCGAGGGCTATGGGATGCCGGGCGTGGAAGGGGACGGCAACGACATCCTCGAGTCCTATCGGCTGACCAAGGAAGCCGTCGACCGCGCTCGCGCCGGTGAGGGTCCGACCCTGATCGAACTTCGCACGTACCGCTTCTACTCGCACACTTCAGATGACGACGACCGCACTTATAGGTCGAAGGAAGAGGTCGCGGAGGCCAAGACCAAGGATCCGATCCCGGCCTTCGAGAACTACTTGCGATCGGTTGATGTGATCGACGACAACAAGATCGCCGAGATGCGCGAGGAAACCAAGACCATCGTCTCGGAGGGGGCGAAGGCGGCCGAGGAAGCCGACTTCCCAGATCCTTCGACCGCCATGGACAACGTCTACGCGGACCTGGAGGTCGAGTGATGACGACGGCGACAGAGACGACCACCGAGGATGCGAAGGACAGCGGAGTGACGCAGAAGAACATCATCCAGACGATCCACGACACGCTGATGGACGAGATGAAGCGTGACGACCGGATCGTCGTCCTCGGAGAGGACGTAGGAGCTCGCGGTGGCGTGTTCCGCGCGACGATGGGATTCCTCGAGGAATTCGGACCGGACCGTGTGATCGACACCCCACTCGACGAGTGTCTTATCGCCGGTGTTTCTATCGGTCTGGCGCTCGATGATCTGCGCCCCGTCGCCGAGTTCCAGTTCGCGGACTTCATCTTCCCTGGTTTCAACCAGATCGTGCAGGAAGCCGCTCGCGTCAGATATCGGAGCAACGGCGATTTCGGTCTACCGCTCGTGATGCGAACCCCCTGGGGCGGTGGCGTCCACGGCGCGCTGTATCACTCGCAGTCGATCGAGGCATTCTTCGCCCATGTTCCCGGGTTGAAGGTGGTCGCTCCATCGACGCCGGAGGATGCGAAGGGGATGCTGATCCAAGCGATCGAAGATCCCGACCCGGTTCTCTACCTCGAACACAAGAAGACGTACCGCCTGATCAAGGGAGACGTTCCCGACGAGCGCTACACCACGCCGTTCGGCAAGGCGCGCATCGCCCGCGAGGGGTCAGACGTTACGTGCATCTCGTACGGACTCATGCATCACTTCTGCCTGGAAGCCGCCGAGCGTCTGGCGTCCGACGGGATCGAGGTCGAGGTCATCGATCTGCGGTCCATCTACCCGCTGGACATCGACACCGTGCTCGAGTCGGTAGGGAAGACCAACAAGGCGATGGTCGTCTACGAGGACAACAAGTTCCTCGGGGTCGGCGCCGAGGTATCCGCGCAGATCGCAGAGAAGGCTCTGCACGAACTCGACTCTCCGGTCGTACGCATCGGGGCACCGCACGTTCCGGCGATGCCGTATGCACCGACCCTCGAGCACTGGTTCCTACCTGATGCCGATCGCCTCGAACAGGAACTGCGGAAACTCGCCGAGTACTAGTCGGCGAAGACGTCCTTCAGTTTCGAACCCGGACGCCATGTCCTCACGAGGAGATGGAGTGGGCTGCCATCGAGCTTGATCCTGACGACGCGTTCGATGTCTACGACGAACATCGGATGGGTCGCCCCTGGATCCTCGGTGAAGGCGGCCCGCTCCTGAGGGTCGGTCACCTCGATCGCTCGCCCTGAGATCTTCGCGTCTCCGAGCCACGTCGAAGGGTCGTCTTCAGCGGCGTCCTCGGACGAGGAGTGGATCTCGAGGCGAGGGTCGCGTCTGAGGTCGGCGGCCTTCCGTGACCTGGGCATCATCCCGAAATGGAGCTGACCGACTGCGAACTCGCACTCGAGACCGCTGATCCGCGGGCTTCCGTTGGGTCTCAGGGTGGCGATCAACTTGTGCTTATGGGCGTCCAGAACCGCTTGTATCTCAGCCGCGAAGGCGGGCTCCGCATCGATCACGTCCTGCCAAGTAGCCATCCCACCGTCCTCGTTCGTCGTGGCGCCTTGTACCCTAAGAGGGTATGGGCAACGTAATCCAACCCACCATCAAGACGCGTGATCAGATCGAACGCGAGCAGAGGCGCGGGGTCAAGATGAACTCCGCTCCCGGCCCCGGCGCGGCCCGGCCAGAGCGGCGTCCAGACTGGCTCAAGGTCAAGGTGCAGCGGGGCGAGAACTACACCGATCTCATGTCGATCATGCGCGAGAGGGGCCTGCACACCGTGTGCGAGCAGGCCGCCTGTCCCAATATCTACGAGTGCTGGGAGTCCCGCGAGGCCACGTTCTTGCTGTGTGGTGATCTCTGCACGAGGAGATGTTCGTTCTGCGACATCAAGACCCACAAGCCGGAACCGCTCGATCCCGATGAGCCCGCCAAGATCGCCGAGGCGGTTCGTCTTATGGGCCTTCGGTTCGCGGTGATCACCGGCGTGGCGAGGGATGACCTCGACGATGCGGCCTCGGCCCACTGGGCAGCAACGATCACCGAGGTTCGTGCCGCGATGCCGGAGTGCGGCATCGAGGTCCTGATCCCCGACTTCAAGGGCCGCAAGGAGCATCCCCGTGAGTCGCTGGAACGCGTGATCGAGGCCCGCCCCGACGTGTTGGCCCACAACCTCGAGACGGTGCCGCGGCTTCATCCTGAGATCAGGCCCGGCTTCGGTTATCGCGCCAGCCTCGACCTCCTCATGTGGGCCAAGGAACTCCGCTCGGATCAGGTGACCAAATCCAACCTGATCGTCGGGATGGGTGAGAGGGAGGACGAGGTCTACCAAGCGATGCGTGATCTTCGGGCGGTTGGTTGCGACGTCCTGACCATCGGGCAGTATCTGCAGCCATCGGTCTCGTGGCACCTGCCCGTCGATCGCTGGGTCCACCCCGACGAGTTCGCGCGGTTCAAGACCTTCGGCGAGGACGAACTTGGATTCGCGTGGGTCGAGTCCGGGCCGTTGGTGAGATCCAGCTATCACGCCGGTAAGCAGTTCCGCAGCGCAGCCGAACGCCTGGCTGCGTCCTGATGGAACTCAAGAACTCAACCGCGATCCTCACCGGAGCATCTAGAGGGATCGGAGTGCTGATCGCCGAGCACCTCGCGCGCAAAGGCGTGAACATAGCGCTGGCGGCGCGTTCGGCCGAGGATCTTGAGAAGACCGCCGAGAAGGTCAGGGCCCTCGGGGCCAAGGCGATCACGGTGCCCACGGATGTTCAGGACAACAACGCGCTCCAAAGCTTGGTCGAGCGCGCGGATGCGGAACTGGGTCCGGTCGATCTTCTGATCAACAACGCTGGGATCGAGAGTTACTCGTACTACGAGGAAACCGACCCCGCCGTGATCGAGTCGATATTGAGAACGAACGTGATCGCGGTCGAGCTGCTCACCCGTTTCGCTCTCCCCGGGATGGTCAAGCGCGGCCGCGGGCATGTGGTCAACATCGCTTCGGCCGCCGGAAAGACCGCGGTTCCCTACAACACCGTGTATTCGTCCTCCAAGCACGCACTTGTCGGGTTCTCGTGGTCGCTGCGCGAAGAGATGAAACCGAAGGGGGTGGGTGTGTCCGTCGTCTGCCCCGGCTTCGTGAGTGACACGGGGATGGCGTACGACTGGATGCAAGGCGAGAAGGCACCGAAGGTTGCGGGGATGGTGTCCCCCGAGAAGGTGGCAGCGGCGACGATCACGGCGATCGAGAAGGACAAAGCGGAGGTCATCGTGTCCGCTGGACTCGGCAGGATCGTCGATGTCTTCCACGCGATCTCGCCAAAGATGACCACTGCGATCGCTCGTCGGAGTGGTCTCTACGACTACCTCGAGAAGCAGGCGAGGCACTAGGTCACAAGCGCGGTATCCCGCCTGGGGCCGTGGGTATGATGTCGCCAAGAAATCACTTCTAGGTCGTCAGGAGGAAGATCGGGATGACGTACGTCATTGCCGAGCCGTGCATCGGCGTGAAGGACCGTGCCTGCGTGGACGAATGTCCCGTCGACTGCATCTACGAGGGCGAGGAGCAGCTGTTCATCCACCCGGAGGAATGCGTCGACTGTGACGCGTGCCTTCCGGCGTGCCCTGTGGATGCGATCTTTCCTGCGGACAGCGTTCCCCCGGAATGGCAGAACTTCATCGGGGTCAACAACGTTTGGTTCGAGCAGAACCCCGAGGCGTCTGGCGGCGCCATGGAAAGCCCCTTCGCACCATCTGAGGAGCGGGCCGAGTAATCACATCCGATCTATGCGGGGGCCGGGCTGATGCCCGGCCTCTAGCGCGTCTGGAGAAGCCGTGAAGATCCACGACCCCGAACTGCACGACCCCGCCGCATGGCGATCGCTCTTGGGGAGCCGGGTGACGATCCGGTATGCCACGGGCGACCCCGCACACCCTCACGGTTCGAGCGCCGGGCTCTTGCAATCTGTCTCTGGAACCGATGCCGACGCCGCTCTCGTCCTTCTCACGCGACGGGGTGAAGAGCGGGTCGTGAGCGTCGCGTCCATCGAGGTCGCTAAGCGACTCTAGGAAACAGATCGTGCGCTCCAACTCCTAAGGGATTACGCCCTCTAGGGTCTATGGTTGTACGTGGCAGACGAGAACCATCAGAGGAGGCTCCAGATGTCGGCCCAGATCGCCCCACCCGGCGAAGGGCAAGAGCGGAGAGAACTAGATCGCGTCGTCATCCGTTTCGCTGGTGACTCCGGCGACGGCATGCAGATGACGGGCGACAGGTTCACTTCGGTTAGCGCGTTCTTCGGCAACGACCTATCCACCCTGCCCGACTTCCCTGCGGAGATCCGGGCCCCCGCCGGCACCCTTGCGGGTGTTTCGGCCTTTCAGATCCACTTCTCCGACCACGACATCCTCACCCCTGGAGACCAGCCCGGTGTGCTCGTGGCCATGAACCCGGCCGCACTGAAGGCGAACCTCAAAGACCTCCTCAGTGGAGGTCTTCTCATCGTCAACGAGGACGCATTCGAGAAGCGCAACCTCGAGAAGGTGGGCTACTCGGTCAACCCTCTCGAAGATGGATCCCTGGATGGCTACCAGTTGATCAGGATCCCGATGACGAAGATGACGATCGAAGCCGTCAAGGAGTCGAAGCTCAGCAAGAAGGAAGCAGAGCGCTCGAAGAACATGTTCGCTCTCGGGGTCATCTCCTGGATGTACGGCCGTCCACTCGATCCGACGGTTGCGTGGCTCGAGAAGAAGTTCTCGAAGAAACCCGATATCGCGAATGCCAACATCGCCTCGCTGAAGGCAGGTCACGCGTTCGGGGAGACCGCAGAGCTAGCCGCCTTCGAGGTCAAGCCAGCCACTCTGGCGCCGGGGGCATACCGCAGGATCACGGGCAACCAAGCGCTTGCGTTCGGGCTGATCGCGGCAAGCGTGCAGTCAAAGGTTCCCCTGCTCCTTGGTTCGTACCCGATCACCCCCGCCTCTGACATCCTCCACGAGCTGTCCCGGTACAAGAACTTCGGGGTCCGCACGATCCAGGCCGAGGATGAGATCGCCGCGATCTCGATGGCGATCGGCGCGTCCTTCGCCGGCCACCTTGGAGTAACCACCACCTCGGGGCCCGGCCTCGACCTCAAGAGCGAGGCGCTGGGGCTGGCGATCTCTCTCGAGCTGCCACTGCTCGTCATCAACGTCCAGCGCGGGGGCCCGTCGACCGGACTCCCGACGAAGACGGAGCAATCTGACCTCCTGCACGCGATGTACGGCCGCCACGGCGAGTCGCCTCTTCCGATAGTGGCCTCGTATTCGCCGCCCTCGTGCTTCTGGGCAGCGCTTGAGGCAGCCCGTTTGGCACTCAAGTACATGACCCCGGTGATCGTCCTGTCCGATGGGTATCTCGCGAATGGTGCCGAGCCGTGGCGGATCCCGTCGGTCGAGAAGCTCCCCGAGATCCCCGTCACGTTCGCGTCGCAGCCGAACGTTGGCGAAGACTTCTGGCCGTTCCTGAGAGACGACGAAACGCTCGCCCGCCCGTGGGCGATCCCAGGCACCCCTGGGCTGGAACATCGCGTCGGGGGCCTTGAGAAGGCGGACGGGACCGGCAACATCTCCTACGACGCCGACAACCACCATCTGATGACGTTGCTCCGCCAGGCGAAGATCAAGGCCATCGAGGAGGACATCGATCCACTCGATTGGGATGGCGACGATGCGGCGAGGGTCCTCGTGCTCGGGTGGGGGAGCACCTATGGAGCCATCGGTGCAGCGTGTAGACGACTGCGCCTCAAGGGGAAGAAGGTCGCTCGTGCCCACCTCAAGCACCTCAACCCGTTCCCCAAGAACACCGGCGATCTCCTCAAGCGCTTCGATACGGTGATCGTCCCGGAGATGAACATGGGCCAGCTCTCCAAGTTGGTCCGAGCAGAGTTCCTGATCGACGTCGTTTCGATCAATCAGGTCAATGGTCTTCCGTTCCGCGCAGGAGACCTCGAAGAACAGATCGAGGAGTACCTATGAGCCAGACGAACGATCCTATGTCCGAGGTGGGGATCACCGAGGCCTCCGGCGGCGTTGGGACCCTCAAGCGTGCGGACTTCATGTCAGACCAGGAGGTCCGCTGGTGTCCCGGTTGCGGTGACTATGCGGTCCTAGCAGCGGTCCAGAGCGTGCTCCCAGACCTCGGCATCCCACGCGAGAAGTTCGTATTTGTCTCGGGGATCGGTTGCTCAAGTCGGTTCCCGTATTACATGAACACCTATGGCATCCACTCGATCCATGGCCGAGCGCCAGCGATCGCCACAGGTATCGCTACCGCGCGGCCGGATCTGCATGTCTGGGTCGTGACGGGCGACGGTGACGGGCTTTCCATCGGCGGCAACCACCTGATCCACGCGCTGCGGAGGAACGTGAACCTCAAGATCCTGATGTTCAACAACCAGATCTACGGTCTCACCAAAGGTCAGTACTCGCCGACCTCAGAGCAGGGGAAGGTCACCAAGTCGACGCCGTTCGGCTCGCTCGAGGCTCCGTTCAATCCTGTGTCTCTGGCACTGGCGGCGGAGGCTACGTTCGTTGCCCGAACGTATGACGTCGAACGGAAGCACTTGCCATCGATCCTCAAGCGCGCTGCGGCTCACCGAGGGAGCGCCTTCGTCGAGATCTACCAGAACTGCAACATCTTCAACGATGGCGCCTTCGTGGCGCTTACCGGTAAGGGAGGTGGCGGCAACCGCATCTACCTCGAGCATGGGAAGCCGATCACATTCGGCCCCGACAACTCGCTTGGCGTCCGCATGAAGAAGGATGGCGCACTCGAGGTCGTTAACGTGGCCGACGTTGGGATCGAGGAGATCCAGGTACACGACGAGCATCACGAGACGCAGAGCCTTGCCTTCTCGCTGTCGCGGATCGCTTCGGGGCCAACGTCACCCACACCACTAGGCGTTTTCAGGGACGTGCAGCACCCCGTGTATGGGGACGGCATAGAGCATCAACTCCGGACGGCGGCGACGCAGCAAGGGCCGGGCGATCTCTCGAAACTCCTGAACTCCGGGGATACCTGGACGGTCGACTAGACACAAGCGGGCACTGCATCACCTAGCGAGAGGGAGGTCGTCGATGGATGACCGGATCGAGACCCTGGCAGCCAAGTTGCTTCGGGCGGGGGAAGCGGAAGACATGGAGTCGGCGCGCTCCATGGCGCGGACCCGGCTTGAGGATTCCGATGCTCGGATCGAGGATCCGGCCGCTCACGACCACGAGCACGACGGGAAGATCCGGAGAACCTCCAGCGAAACGGCTGCGATCGGAGACACCGGCGTGACCCGCCGAGCCCACGACGGCGAGTGATCTCGATACGTCCCCGAAACACGCGTTTTACCGCTTCGAAATGAACCAGACATAGCCGGGAAACAGGCCTTCCATAACGTTCCTTGCATCACGTCGACCATGTTCGGGTCGGCCAGTTGCAGGAGGTCGTATGGATCAACAGGTCTTGTTGGACACGATGTGGACACTGATCGCAGCCTTCCTCGTGTTTCTCATGCAGGCGGGGTTCGCGATGGTCGAGGTCGGCTTCACGCGCCAGAAGAACTCAGCGAACATAGTGATGAAGAACCTCATGGACTTCGGCGTCGGTTCACTCGCCTACTGGGCCGTCGGTTTCGCCCTCATGTTCGGGGCGGGGAACGCGTTGTTCGGTACCACGGGCTGGTTCATGGGTGGCGGCGAAGGAACGTTCGACTCGCTGTCATGGGCAACCCCACCGTTGACCGCCAAGTGGTTGTTCCAAGCGGTCTTCGCGGCGACCGCCGCCACCATCGTTTCGGGCGCGATGGCGGAACGCACCAAGTTCTCGTCCTACCTGATCTATAGCGGGCTCATCTCGGGTCTGATCTATCCGATCTCAGGGCACTGGATATGGGGCGGCGGGTGGCTGGCGTCGCGAGAGTTCCTCGACTTCGCTGGATCCACTGTCGTGCACTCGGTTGGCGGGTGGGCCGCCCTTGTCGGCGCCATGGTCGTCGGGCCCCGGCTGGGCAAGTACACCAAGGACGGGAAGCCGCGAGCGATCCCCGGTCACTCGATGCCGCTCGGGATCCTGGGTGTGATGATCCTCTGGTTCGGATGGTTCGGGTTCAATCCCGGGTCGACCATGGCAGCGATCCCTGCGATCGCCGACATCGCGGTCACCACGACACTCGCAGGGGCGGCCGGTGCATGCACGGCGATGATCGCCATCTGGATCAAGGGCAAGAAGCCTGATGTCGGGATGACCGCGAACGGGGCACTGGCCGGGCTCGTTGGCATCACGGCCGGATGCGCGTTCGTCGAGCAATGGGCAGCGGTCGTGATCGGTGCCTGCGCCGGGGTCATCGTTGTCTTCTCGATCCTGATACTCGACAGACTCGGGGTCGACGACCCGGTCGGTGCGGTATCGGTCCACGGCATCTGTGGTGCGTTCGGCACCTTGGCCGTGGGGCTGTTCGCATCAGAGCGGCTGATCACCAGCGCGGGAGTCGGCTCGCCCGGACTCTTCTACGGCGGCGGATTCTCGCAACTCGGTGTGCAGCTGCTCGGTGTTGGTGCAGTAGCAGCGTGGGCGATCGTGGGGTCCGCGGTGATCTTCTTCAGCATCAAGGCAACGGTCGGGCTGCGCGTGTCAGCGGAAGAGGAGATCGAGGGCCTCGATATCGGTGAGCACGGGATGTGGGGTTATCCAGAGGCCTTCCTGGGGCCGGACACCTTCGCAACGGATGAGGCGGTGGGACGAGCGCGACGCGAGTCGAGCGAGAAGGTAAGGGCGACGCTGGCGGCTTCCCCCGAGCTGTCGAGCTAAGCCGAAACAGGGAGGGGCGGGTGCGCTCGCCCCTCCCATTCACCAACTATCCTGCTCCGTATGGCTGAGACCCTCCACGGTGGTTACGCCGTATCACGAGCGCTGAAGGCCCTCGGGGTCGAGAACCTCTTCACCCTCTCTGGCGGTCATATCTTTCCGATCTTCGATGGTTGCCATAACGACGGGATCCGCATCGTCGATGTCCGGCACGAGCAGACCGCTGGCTACGCAGCAGAGGGATGGGCACGACTGACGCGAACGCTCGGGGTCGCCGCGGTGACCGCGGGACCAGGGGTGACGAACATCATGAGTCCGCTCGCTCAAGCAGGCTTCAACCAGGCCCCCGTCCTGACGCTCGCAGGTCGTGCCCCCATGTTCCGATGGGGCCAGGGGTCGCTCCAGGAGATCGATCACATCCCGTTCATCGCACCCTTGGCGGCCGCCGAAACGATCGAGGACACCACCAAGATTGCGACCGGCGTGATCGAAGCCGGTATCAGAGCCATGACGGCGCCCCGGGGCCCCCGCTTCCTCGATCTTCCGCTCGATGTGCTGTTCAACGCCGTCGAGTTCGACGTACCCGAGGTCACCTCGATCGGGATGCTCGGGGGGGACCTGGGCGACATCGAGGCATTGGCCGGGATCGTGGAGACGGCAGAGAGGCCCGTCATCATCGCCGGCTCGAACGTTTGGTTGGATGGAGCAGAGGAGTCGCTGCAGTCGGTTGCGGAGCGAGCCTCCATCCCCGTCTACATGAACGGCCAAGGACGGGGATGCGTCCCCGCCGGTCATCGGCTCGCGATGTCCCGGAGCCGCTCTGCCGCAGTGAAGGACGCCGATCTCGTCATCATCGCAGGGGCACCCATGGACTTCCGACTCGGATTCGGTCAGGGCTTCGCGTCTGGCTGCAAGGTCGTTCACCTCGATTCGCATCCGAGCCTCATCGCCGGGCACGTCGAACTAGCTCTCGGTATCGGGGCATCCCTCGACTGGATATTCACAAGTCTGCTCGAGGCTCTTGGAGCGGTGGACCAGCACGACGAGTGGCTCGAGAGACTCGGTGGTGTCGAGGAGACCAAGAGGCAGGGTGTCGAAGCCGAACTTGCGTCCGACTCGTCGCCGATCCACCCCATGCGCGTCTACGGGGAGCTCGGCAAGATCCTCGATAAGGATGCCGTCGTGATCGGCGATGGCGGTGACTTCGTCTCTTATGCGGGCCGCGAGATCCGCTCTCATCAAGGGGGGCGGTGGCTCGATCCCGGCCCATTCGGCTGTCTCGGCGCGGGGCCCGGATACGCGATCGCGGCGAGGCTGGCCTATCCGGATGCGCAGGTCTGCCTCCTGTACGGCGATGGTGCGATCGGCTTCGCCGGGATGGAGCTCGAGGCGATCGTCCGCCACGACCTACCGATCGTTGCGGTCGTCGGAAACAACGGCATCTGGGGTCTAGAGAAGCATCCGATGAAGAACATGTATGGGTATGACGTCGCTGCAGACCTTCAGCCCGGGTTGCGATACGACCAGATCATGGAGGCGTTCGGAGGCAAGGGCGAGACCGTTACCGACCCGGCCGAGGTGGGCACTGCTCTGCGCCGGGCGTTCGATTCGGGCGCGCCGTACCTGGTGAATGTGATCACCGATCCGGAGATCGCCTACCCGCGCTCCGCCAATCTCGCCTAAGGGGACAGAGTGAGGAACGCGGGGTCGAGGGCATACCTGGCGAGTCTCGTCGCGGCGGCGCTCGCCGGGATCATCATCCTCGTCCTGCTCGCTCCATCTGGAGCCCTAGCGGACGGTTCTTTCGTAGCGGAAGGTGACATCCAGACCTCGAACCCACTTGGGTCCTCGGGCGGAGGAGTAACCGAGAACGACTTCACGTCCGATTGCATGGCACCTCCTGACAGTCAGGGGGTCGATGGATTGGTGTTCGCGCTCCCAGAGACGTTCCTTCCGGGAGGCGATCCGATCAGTGCCACGGGGGCCAGCGTCGGTCCTTACGATCTCGATCTTTCTTTCTTCACCTCTGACTGCTTCTTCATCAGCACCTCATCGACGGCGCCAGATGAAACGACGACGGTTCCCAATGGGTCATCGTTCGTCGTCGTGAACCTGATCGTCGGCGCGTCTGTCCACGCGTGCGTGGTCGCCGGAACAGGGGAGTGCGCGGAGCCGAGCCCCACCCCGACCGCAACCCCAAGCCCTACGCCGATCTCCACCGCGATAGATACGACCCTGGAGACCAGCGACGACAAGGTCCGTTATCGCAAGGACTTCGTTCTGACCGGCATGGTGACCGCCGATCCAGCGTGTGAAGAGCCCTTCACCGTGTCCCTGTCGAAGTGGGTCCCGGGGGATATCCCGGAGCTGCTCGCCGCGGAGATCCCGGTGGCCGAGGATGGAACCTGGACGTACTCACACTCGTCGAGGTTCAGCGCCACGTACGAGGCGATGGCATCCGATGCTTCCACCGTGTGTGAGGACATCTCTCCGGCGTCCCGAGATGTCGCCGTTACCGCGAAGATCCTCATGCGGAAGCCCACGAGATGCTCTGCTCCCCAGCCGATCAAGGGGCGGGTCAAACCCTCCAAGAGCGGGACGGAGGTTGTCCTCAAGGCCCGGAAAGGTGGTCGGTTCAAGACGATCAGCAAGGACCGCCTCGACAAGAACTCACGGTTCATCCTGGAGAGCCGCAAGTGCTCGGGAAGGTTCCGGATCTCGTGGCCCTCGCAGGACGAGACGAACGCGAGCGCCTCTAAGAACTTCAGGCTGTAGATGCCCCACGAGCTCTGGCATACCCTCGTGCTCGGTTCGACCCTTTTCGCCGCGGCTGGGGCGGTGATCTTGGCCATGGCCCCGCTGTTCTTCGATGCCCCTCCCCCCGGCCTGACCCTCGGCCGCAAGGTGGTTCTGGGGCTGGTTATCGCGGCGGTCGTGCTACTGATCGTGGAATGGGCGGTGGTTCATCCTCGTTGACACCTGCAACCGATACAATGATGCTGCTAACCAGCCCCGGGGCAATGATGAGCACGTCCCGGGATATGCAAGGAGGACAACGCCAGTGACTTCCACCACCACAGCGCCGGTCACTATCACCTCTTCGGCTGCCAAGAAGGTAGCCGAGCTTCTCGATCGCGAGGTGTCCCAGGCCCCCGATGAGCATTCGGGCAAGGAGTACGCGTTGCGGATCGCCGTGCAGCCGGGCGGGTGTGCAGGCCTCCGGTACTCGCTCTACTTCGACGATCGTCAGCTCGAGGGCGACATCGTCAGTGACGTCGAGGGCGTAACGATCAGGGTCGACAAGATGAGCTCGCCTTACCTCGCGGGTGCCTCGGTGGACTGGGTCGATGGACTCCAGCAGTCTGGGTTCACGGTCAATAACCCGAACGCCAAGGGAACCTGCGCCTGCGGAGACTCCGCTCAGTTCTGATCTCCCGTAGTTAGAGCAAGGGCCGCCCTCGGGCGGCCCTTTGTCGTGGGGGATGGCTCGCGCCTGCTGGACTCGGTCTAGTATCGGGGTGCTCATCCAGAGCGGGGGAGGGACCGGCCCAGTGAACCCGCCGCAACCGTCCGGACGGCACGCCGTCAGGAGAGGTGCGAAGTCCGGCCCCCCTCTCGGGAGGGAAGATGAGCCGAAAGAGAGTGCACCGTCGCCTCTCCCGTTCCCGGGGGAGGTTTTTCTCTGTCCAGATGTTGCGAGAGGAGACGGTAGATGACGATCCGCACCACGGTCGTGGGCTCGTACCCGAAGCCGCCCACCGAGGGCCGAACCTTCACGGTCCGCAAGACGATCCAAGGTCTCGACAAGGAGAGGTCCACGATCGAGGACCTGAAGGCAGCTCAGGATGACCTCGTCCGCGAGATCATCTCTGAGCAAGAGAGCGCTGGCATCGATGTGATCACCGACGGCCACGCACGTTGGGACGACATCTTGACCCCCTTCGCCGCGCGTATGGCTGGCTTCGAGATCGGTGGCCTCCTCCGCTGGTTCGACAACAACGTCTACTACCGGAAGCCGATCTGCACGGCCGACGTCGAGTGGCGAGGGCCGGCATCGGTGCCGGCGTTCTCGTTCGCCAAAGAGGCAGCGAAGGTGACCGTGAAAGCCGTGATCCCTGGCCCGATCACGTTCGCGCGATTGTCCATAGACGAGCACTACAACGACCACGAGCGGTTCGTGCTGGCTATCGCAAGGGTCCTCGCTCAGGAGGCTTTCGAGTTGGAGGCTGCCGGGGCAACGGTGATCCAGATCGATGAACCGGCTCTGCTGAACGCTCCCGAGGATCTCGAGCTGGCGAGGGAGGCGATCGGGATCGTGACCGCCGAACTGCAACGCGCCGAGACGGAGTCGGTCCTCGCGACCTACTTCTCGGACGCGAAGCGATTGGGTTCGGAGTTCTTCCTCCTCCCCGTCGATGGGTTCGGGTTGGACTTCGTGTCCGGAGCCGAGAACAGGACGTTGGTTGACCTCTTGCCGCGGGAGAAGCGGCTACAGGCTGGCGTGGTGGACGCTCGGAACACGATGCTGGAGGACACCGATGAACTCGCCGCGACCATCTCCGATCTGGTCGCGGCTCTCGGAGAGGACCGGTTGTCGGTGGCACCGTCCGCCGGATTGGAGTTCCTGCCCCGAGAGAAGGCCTTCGCGAAGCTCGAACGACTCGTCGCCGCAACCCGGAAGGTAGGTGCCTAGATGAGCAAGTCTGGATTGGAAGGCGACGGACTTTGGACCACGTCGGTCGGAAGCTTTCCCAAGCCCCCTTACCTGCTGGAAGCGCGCGGGAAGTTCGCCCGCAAGGAGATCGAGAGATCTGAACTGAAGGCGCTGGAGGAGCGAGCGACCACGGAATGGGTCGAGTTCCAGAATGGGATAGACACCGATCTCGTGGTGGACGGCGAGATGTACCGAGGCGACATGGTCGCCTACTTCGCAGAAGAGATGCCCGGTCTCGAGATAGGGGGCCTGGTGCGTTCCTACGGCAACCGTTACTACCGGAAGCCCATCGCGACCGGGCCTATCGGCCGTGACAAACCGATGACCGTTGACTGGTGGAAGTTCGCGCAGTCCCTTACGGAGAAGCCCGTCAAGGGGATGCTGACAGGGCCGTACACGATCTGTGACTGGAGCTTCAACGAGCACTATGCGACACGCCGGGATTTCGTACTTGACGTTGCCCGGGCTATCAGGGATGAGGCTCTCGACCTCGAGAAAGCAGGAGCTCGCTTCATCCAGATCGACGAACCGGCAGCATCCACCCGGATGGACGAACTTGACCTGGTGATCGAGGCGATGAACATCGTCACGGAACCACTAGAGGCGCACACGATCACCCACATCTGCTACGGAGACTTCCATCGCGCGTATCCGAAGATGCTCGACATCCCCGTTGATCAGATCGATCTCGAGTTCGCGAACTCTGACTATTCGCTCCTCGAGGACTTCGCCCGTGCCCCGTTCACCAAGTACATAGGCCTGGGTGTCGTAGACGTCCACAGCCACGGTCAGGAATCGGTCGAGGAGATCGTCTCCGGGATCAAGCGGGCGCTCGAGTTGATCCCGGCAGAGCGCATGTTCGTCGATCCAGACTGTGGTCTGAAGACCCGCACGGTGGACGAGGCAAAGACCAAGCTCGAGAACATCAAGAAGGCGGTAGACGAGGTGCGCTCCGGGACCTAGGGACTATGCTCGGACGAGATCAGCCGGGGGAGCCCCTTCGGGGGCTGAGAGGCCAAAAGGCGACCCCTGAACCTGTCGGGTTAGGACCTGCGTAGGGAGGCAGCCGTGAGCGATGTGCTCGAACGAGTCGAAGGTGTACCGGAGTGGGGTGTCGATCCGATCCCTCAGTCCGAGCGGACGCTCTCGGGATTCGATCTAGCGATCCTGTGGGGCGACCTCGGCGTGGGTCTCCTCGTCCTGGTCACCGGAGGCTTCCTCGTCCCCGGTCTGGGTTTCGCAGCAGCGTTCGCTGCCATCGTCATCGGGTCGGTGATCGGGGTTTCTCTGTTGGCCCTCGCTGGCTCCGCTGGCGCTGGCCACGGGATCACCACCATGGTGCTGTTCCGTCCGGTCCTTGGGGTGCGGGGTTCGTGGTTCCCTTCGGCGCTCAACGTCGTCCAGTTGATCGGTTGGACCGCTGTAGAGCTATGGGCGATGTCCCTTGTCGCGGACATCGTCTCGCGGGAGATCTTCGGATTCTCTGCGCGCTGGATGTGGTTGGGGATCGTGGCCGTCGTTTGCGTCGGCCTCGCCCTCTGGGGCCCGGTTGGGGTCGCCCGCATCTGGATGAAACGTTTCGGGGCTTGGGTCATCGGGGGCATCGTGATCGCAGTGACCTTGCTCGCGTTCACTCTCGACGGCATCGGGGACGCCCTGAGAGCGCCGGGGTCAGGAGCCCCATTCGGGCCAGCCCTTGATCTCGTGATAGCGATGCCCATCTCGTGGCTGCCTCTCGTGTGCGATTACAACCGTTTCGGACGTGGGGCGCGATCCGCATTCACCGGAACGTTCTGGGGTTACCTGATCGCGAACGTGTGGCTGTATTCACTCGGGGCGATGCTGGTGTTGGGAACAGGCGCGGAGCCAAGCCCTGCGGGGATAGCGACGGCGATCCTCGCGGTGGTTGGCGGCTCCATCGCCGGTCTCACGTTTCTCGCCGCGCTCTTGGTTGGCGAAACGGACGAAGCCTTCGCAGACATCTACTCGGCGGCGCTCAGCTTGAAGAACGTGTTTCCCCGTGCCTCGCTCAGAGCACTGGTGATAGGTATCGGCGCCATATCGGTGGTGCTGGCGGCCTGGTTGACGATGGAACGCTTCGAAGCATTCCTGTTCCTCCTGGGTTCCGTGTTCGTTCCGCTGTTCGGGATCCTTGCTGCGGATCATTTCGTCAACCGCCGCGGCGCGATCCAGGTCGATCAACTCGATGCGAAGAACGGTGCCTACTGGTTCACCGGCGGGGTACGGCTCTCGGCTCTCCTGCCATGGGTGGGCGGGTTCCTCGTTTACCACTGGATACTCCCCGTGGGACCGGGATCGTGGATCGATCTGGTCGGTCGCATCGTCGGCGACCCACTGATCGTGCGGTTCCCATGGCTCTCCGCTTCGATAGCGGCGTTCGTCCTGTCGTTCGTGACCTCGATCCGCCCAAGCAAGGGACTATCATCGGCCGCGCCCGGAACCACAGCCCGTTAGCCGGCACGAGAGGTGAAGCATGAGCATCGAAGCAACCTGCGGTACGTGTGAGCGGAGATTCGATCTGACCCAGATCGGGCCGGAGTCGGATCAACCTGGACGCTGTCCATTCTGTGGAACCCGGTTTGGCCGTCACTACACGACGGTCCTCGTTGAAGCCGTCGAGGATGCCGAGAACTCGGGCACGAGGCTCATCTCTTCCCTCGGCAGGCTCCAGGGGATGGAGACCGGCTTCGAGATCGATATCGAGAAGGCTCTCGATCATGTTTCTGGCCAGATCCGGGAACGAGAGAACGAGAAAGCCGCAGGCTGATAGATAGTGACATCCGTTCCCTCGGGACCGCTTCGGGTCCTAGTCGTCAGCGACAACCCGGAAGTGCGCGACGAACTCGAATGGGCATTCGCGAAAGATGCGGAAGTGATCTTCGCCCTCGAGGCGCGGGACGCATGGCGTGAACTCAGACCCAAGGCACCCGATGTCGTTGTCGTGGACTTACAGACAGGCTCTGCTGGTGGATTCTCTCTAACCCGTCAGATGAAAGCGACACCCGACCTCGCGGCTATCCCCGTGGTGATCCTCATCGACCGGATCCAAGACGATTGGCTCGCTCGCCAAGCTGGGGGAGCGCTGTCGCTCGTCAAACCCGTTGCCGGCCGCACCGTCGTGGCCGCGGTCCAGGAGCTCCATCTGGGGAGCTCTGCCGCGAAATAGCAGGTCAGGGCCCTTGCGCGGAGTCGAATCCGGCGCCTAGAATTACAACATTGTTATTCGGGGAGACCTGCACGCAGACAGGAAGGCCGGGGGAATGCAACGGATCACCACGAAACTTCTGCAACCTCTTGATTGGCAGACGCACGCGCGCTGTCACGAGGTCGATCCAGAGATCTTCTTTCCGGAGCGCGGAGGTTCATCGAAGGCGGCACGTTCTGTTTGTGGTCAATGCGCGGTGCGCGATCAATGTCTTGAGTACGCGCTCAACAACAAAGAGCAATTCGGTATCTGGGGTGGAACTTCCGAACGGGAACGCCGTCGACTGCGTCGCGAACGCGCGATGAGAAGGCTTCGAACCGCTTCCTGACCCGCTGCGCCCATACCACGTCATGCACTGCATGCACGTGATTTCCGAAATCAATGCTTGCACCTGACGCACTATTGGTGCGTAATTACTCGTAGACGCGTCGCGATGAGCGCGTAAGGTCGTTGTTGGTTGGGGGGAGTCTGCTGGGTCGAGACGAACCTTCGCACGCGAAGAGCGTGCAACCAGAACGGGGAAGACGAGGTCACGGACGATCTCGTTAGGAGCAACACAGGGAGGTGCTGGGGTTGGCAGCAAAGAAGACGACGGGCAGGAAGAAAGCGGCTGCTCGCAAGACCACTCGGAAGCCGGCGGCGCGTAAGTCGACCGCCCGGAAGACGACGGCTCGCAAGAAGCCAGCCGGCGCGCAAGAAGGCGACAGGCCGTAAGAAGACGACGCGGAAGAAGACCACCGCTCGTAAGAAGCCAGCCGCTCGTAAGAAGGCGACAGGCCGCAAGAAGACGACGGCTCGCAGGAAGCCAGCCGCTCGCAAGAAGGCGACAGGCCGTAAGAAGACGACGCGGAAGAAGACCACCGCTCGCAAGAAGCCAGCCGCTCGTAAGAAGGCGACAGGCCGCAAGAAGACGACGCGGAAGAAGACCACCGCTCGTAAGAAGCCAGCCGCTCGTAAGAAGGCGACCGGCCGCAAGAAGACGACGGCTCGCAAGAAGCCAGCCGCTCGTAAGAAGCCAGCGGCGAGGAAGAAGACAACACGTCGTAGGTGATCAACCGATAAGAGATTCGATACTGCGGCCCGGCGTGATCAACAGCCGGGCCGCAGTCGCGTCCGGCTTCGGTTGGAAACGTTCCTCGACGACTCCAACGAGTTCCGTTGCACTGATCTCACCTCCGAGTTCGTCCGCTGCCGAACGCACTGCTTCGAACGCAGTGTCGATACCGGTGACGGTCGGGTCGATCAGGTTCATCGATACCTGACATACCCCGTCCCCGAGATCCAGTCCGAGAGCGCGGATGCCCGGGGGCCCGCCGGAAGCAGTCCTCACTTGCGCGGCGATCTCCCTTGCCGTCGAGAGCTGACAGCGGAGCCACACGTTGAACGCGATCAGTGGACCCCGTGCCCCGACGCAAATGACTCCCTTCGCCGGATCTATCGAAACCGGCCCCCTGTCGGGAGGCAGCTCCCGTTCGATGAGGCCCTCGAGGCCCCCTCGTCGGATCGAGGGCAGGTCGCTCGTGGCGGGCCGTTCGGCCGCCGCTCCATATAGATAGACGCTGTGCCCCAGATCGCCGAGACGGTCAGCGAGGGCGCGTGCGGCCGCCACCGCCTCGTCCATCTGCGACCTGAATGGAACGAACGGACAAACGTCGAGACTTCCGAGGCGCGGGTGGACACCGTCGTGGGCAGCGAGGTCGATCGCGATCGCTGCAGTCGTGGCGAGCTCGGCCATCGCGTCGATCAGTTCGGTGGGCGTTCCCCAACAGGTGAGGACACTGCGATTGTGAACCGGGTCAACGTGGACATCGAGCACCGTCGATCCGTGGCTCCCCGCCGACGCGGCCATTTCTCGGACCACGTCCGGCCGTCTACCTTCGGAGATGTTGGGGATCGATAAGAGAGCCATCGAGGCGTTACCGTATGGGAGATGACCGAGTACGGCTACACCGTCGACGTCCCAGAAGGCTATGACGAGGCCGTGATACGCGCCCGACTTGCCTTGAAGGCGGAGGGGTTCTCGATCCTTACCGAGATGCACGTCGGGGGGATGCTCGGTGAGGAGGCGGGCGATGAGCGCCAGTACCTGTTCATGGGTGCGTGGAGCTCACCTGACATCCAGCAGATGGGCCCAGAGGTTCAGGTTGCGGCTCACCTCCCCTGCAACGTGGTCGTCCAAGAGAGCGGGACCTCGGCTTTCGTGGCTGCGCTCGATCCCGTTGAGGCCATGGCGGAAGAGGGGGCTGGAGTCGCCGAGGCGATGGCGGAGAGTGCGCTCGCAGCGCTCGGACGCGCGTTCGAGAAGATCTCGGCCCCATCATGACCGGCACAGAGGGCGTCCGACCGATCATCGACAGGTTCCTGGAACGGATGGATGAGGTCGTTGAGCGATGTGCCGAGCAGATCTCGGAGACCGTGCCTTCGTACGGTCGCGGTGGCGAACTTCTCATGGAGGAGGTCAAGGACGCGGTGCGCAACAATGTTGCGATCCTCGCCGTGGTTCTGACCGAGGAGCGAGAGGTTCGCACCGATGAGCTCCTCCCCATCGAGAGGGTAGGAGCGCGTCGGGCCGAGACGGGCATCCCGCTTGACGACGTCCTGTCTGCCTATCGAACCGTGGCGCGTATCTGCTGGGATGTCCTAGCCGAGGAGACCCGGCGGTTCGAGGGGAACGCTTTGGAAGCTGCGATCGAACTCGCGGAAGCGATCTTCCGGTACACAGATCAGATCTCCACCACCGTTGCCGAGGCGTATGCGCGGGCCCAGCGATCGATCGTGCGCGAGCAGGAAGGAGCGCGGCGCGAGTTCCTCGCCGATCTGCTCTACGGGACGGACGCTTCGCCTGAAGACATCCTCCAGCGCGCTCACACGTTCGGATATGACCTGTCGCTCACCTACATCGCGCTGGTCGGGTTCGGCCCCGATCGGGATGGGCGCAACGAGTCGCTGGTGTCGGCTGCGGCGGCAGGAGCGTCCGCGGATGCAGCTCCGGACGCGATCGTCTTGCAGAAGGGTGAGCACTCGATCGCGCTGCTGCCCTCGGACAAGCTCGCCGATCATGGAACCGTGGGCGAGAAGCTCGTCTCGGAACTGGGGATCGGGTGGCGGTTCGGCATGGGGGGACCGGAGCTGGGGCTCGAAGGCATCCGCCGCGCCTACATCGAGGCGAGAGAGGCGCTTGAGGTGGGACTCGCGCTCGGGATGGAAGGGCCGATCTTCCACTTCGACGACCTCCTCCTCTATCACTTCCTCAGGAGCGATCCGACCCTCGTTTCAAGGTTCGTCGAGCAATCTCTCGGGCCGTTGATCGAGTACGACGAGCGCCGCAAGGGAGAGCTGATCAAGACCATCGAGGCCTATTTCGACTCGGATGGCAGCGTGAAGCTCGCGGGCGAGGCACTCTTCGCTCATCCGCACACCGTCAGCTATCGCCTGAAGCAGATCGAACGCCTAACCGGGTGGTCGCTTAGAGATCCGGAGGACAAGCTGCGCCTGCAACTGGCGCTGAGGGCGTACCGGCTCTCGGTCGCCCCGCGCGACGTTCCGCAGACGTAGGCCTACCAGGCCCCGCCGCCACCCCCACCGCCACCACCCCCACCGCCACCTGAGAAACCACCACCTCCGCCTGACGAGGTGGAAGACGGCGGAGATGCAGATTGGATCGCGGAGCCGAGGTTGGTGATCGCGAACAGAGATCCACCCGACCCCATGTGACCGCTGCTGTCGATCCAGTAGACGTTGCTCGCTTCCGCGAGCTCCGGTGGAGCGTGAAGCTGGGCGGCGGCGAGCACTCGCTCTGCAACTCCGAACGCGATCCCGTAGCAGAGGTACTGCTCCCAGACCTCGACCGACCCGGGAGTTGCCTCCTGCATCCCAGCGAAGTCGGTGAGGAAACGCTTGAACGCGGACCACTTGGCAGCTTTCTCGGCGCCTTCTTGTGAACGCTTCTCCCACCCTTTGCGATAGATGGCGAAGCCGGTCAGCAGGACCGCGTTGCCACCCGCCATCACCGCTAGCGCCGCGAAGAGCACCGTGTCCCACGGGATCCCGGGAGCGTTGTCGAACACGACCGCTGCGAGAACGCCGAACCCGATGGTTGCCACCCACGCAAGGACCGTGGCGAGGATCGCCGTGCTCGCACCTTCCGAGATCCACCAGCCGAGCTTGCGCACGCTGGCGCCAACCTTCTTCTTGAAGCTGGTGAATACCTTTGAGTAGTGGGTGGGATCCTTCTTGATCTTCTCGTGCATCTGGGTCAGGGGGAACTGGGGCTCCCCTCCGGAGGCATGAAGGACGGCGTCGTAGACCTTCTTCTCGAACGGCGTCATCTCTCCCTTGCCACCGTCCTTGAGCGTGAGGACCAGATCGCTCACATCTTCGGTCCGTAGCCCTCCCCACGTCTTCTTCTGGGTGAGGGTCGACATCGCGTCGATGTGCTTGCGCCTGATCAGATCGAAGAGGGTTGCGGTGAATGCATCACCTGTCACCGTGTTGCTTCTTGGCGCTATCAATGCGGCGACGAGAGCGGGTGCCTCGTCGCCGGGAGGCTCGAAGATGTGCTCCGGAACGATCCCGACGTCCGGCTCCTTACCGTGGCGGCGATAGATGAGGTAGGCGGTTGCCGCGGCAGGACCGATCGCGAGCGCCAGGGTGAGGAGGATGATCAACGGGAGGTTGTTCAGCAGGTTCTGCAGTCGCTCCTGATCCCGCTTCTCCTTCTCTGCGTTCGCTTGCTGGACCCCCGCGTAAACAGCCTCTTCGTCGAGGATCGCCTGGAGGCCGTCGCCGGACACGCGATCGGCCCCCGATGTGTTCTTGAGCAGTGCGGTTGGGAACACGAGCCTCATCTCGACCCAGTTGCCAGCAGCGACCTCCGAGGCGCTGAGCCGTGCACCGGATCCGTCTTCCAGGAGGGAGGTCTCGCCGCCCACGTCGAGGAGGCGCGAATGGCCCCAGACGCGAACCTCGCCGGGCGCTGCGGCAGGAAGGGTGGCGCGGGCGGTAAGTGCTCCTAGCGTCGTCTGCCATTCGTCCCCCCAGACCTTCAGGTTGAGATCGGCGACGTCGTCGTAAACCGTCAGGAAATCGACCAGGGTGTACGAGACGTCGAACGTGCGCATCTCGTTCGAGGCCCCGTAGTGCCACACGATCCGCACCCCACCCGGGATCGACGCGACCCCGAACGTATCTTCGGCGCCCGAACTCCCCAACTCAGCCGACGCTCCCGGACGATAAGGGCGTTCTCCTTCCGAAACGGCGATGTCCTTCAGGAAGCCACCCGTTTCGAGAGGGATCTCTCGGTATCCCCCCGTGAAGCTCCCCGAGAATGCGTAAGTGATGTGCTCGGTCACCGTGACAGAGCCGTCCTTGTTGACGACGATCTCGACGTTGGCGGTCGGGAGGGTGAAACTCTTCGCCAGAGCGGCGGGGGCCAACACGAGGATGACCAGTACCGATACCGCTATCGCTGCAAAGCCCTTCCGCATCCGCCTGCTAACCTCCCATTCCGTGTCACAGCCCAAGAGAGTCCTCGTAATCGGTTGGGACGGCGTGGATTGGAAGATCCTCCGTCCCATGCTCGACGCAGGTGAGTTGCCCAACCTGGCCGGGCTGATAGAGCGCGGCGCCTACGGCGACTGCCTCTCTTCCATCCCCTCGCATTCGTGGTGTGCATGGCCCTCGTTCATGACCGGCCTGAACCCTGCAGGTCACGGCGTCTTCGACATCCTCGAGCACAAGCCAGGGGTCTCGAAGCGCCTGCCGGTAACCTATCGCTCGATCAAGGCGCCGACCATCTTTGAGGACTTCTCGCGCCACGGCAAGACGAGCCTCGCCCTCAACATCCCGCTTACCTTCCCCACTCCAGATATCAAGGGAAAGGTCATCGGCGGGGGAGTGCTCCCGGCGAGCCGCTCCTACACACATCCCACGGAACTCCAGACCGAGCTCGACGAGAAGGCTCCCTTCCCGATCAACGGGATGTCGTGGACGACGTACAGGAACCGTCCGGATGCGTTCGTTGAGGAGTGTCGGCAGATAACGGCTAAGCGCCAGAAGACCTTCGAGTATCTGCTCGACACCACCGAATGGGACTTTGGCGTGCTGGTCTACGTCTCGACCGATCGGATCCAGCACTGCTTGATGGAATACATCCACCCGGAGCATCCCGAGTATCCAGAGAAGAGCAAGACGCAGACCGCGGCCAACATCCGAGGCATCTACAAGATGCTCGACGACGGCCTTGCGGAACTACTGAAGCGCACCACCGACGACGACCTTGTCATGTTCATGTCGGACCACGGCCACCAGGCGTGCACCCGGTGCGTGACCATGGACCGGGTCCTGAAGCACCTCGGCTATCTCGAGTTCGGCAAGGGGTCGTTCGCTTTCGATCTGATCAGGTGGGGGCCGGGGCGGCGTATCGCCCGCAGGCTCTACGACATCTTCAAGCTGCACGGCAAGATCTCGATCCCAGCTTCACCGATCGACTGGGCGAACACGAAGGTCTACACCAGCGTGGTCTCCACCGGCGAGGGCGTGTCGGTCAACCTCAAGGGCCGTGAACCGAACGGGATCGTCGAACCGGGCGACTACGAGAAGGTCCGCGCCGAGGTCAAGGCAGCGCTCGAAGGGTTCCGCGACCCGGTGACGGGAACGAATCCGATCGGAAAGATCTACGAGAAAGAGGAAGTGCTCTCTGGCGAGTTCCTCGATACCGCCCCTGACCTCCTTCTCGTACCGGCACCCATGTACTCGTTGACACATGCCCGCACGATGGTCGAAGAGGCTGACTGGCTCTCGGGCGACCATCGCCTCGAAGGTGTTCTCGTCGCTACGGGCCCCGGGATCACTGCGGGTCCTCTGACCGAGACCGCATCTCTTATCGATCTAGGCCCGACCGCGATGGCTGCCCTTGGCGTCTCTTCCGCCATCCCACGTGACGGCAAGGTCCTGAAGACCCTCCTTGGTGAGGGCTTCGAGCTCACGATCGATGAGGGTGCTGCTGCGGCCGCGGGTGCGAGCGAGGACAGCGGACTCAGCTCAGATGAAGAAGGAGAGATCGAGGAGCATCTCCGCGGTCTCGGCTACGTCGAGTAGGACCCCGAACGAGGAGAGTTGAGATGAGAGCACGTCGTTCCTGCCTGTCCGTCCCCGGTTCGAGCCCCAAGATGCTCGGCAAGGCCCCGGGACTCCCCGCCGACCAGATCTTCATGGATCTTGAGGACTCCGTCGCGCCACTCGCCAAGGAAGAAGCTCGCGGCAATGTGGTCGATGCTCTCAAGAACGGTGATTGGTCTGGCAAGACCGTGGTGGTTCGCATCAACTCGATCGACACGCAGTGGGCAGCGGATGACATCCGGACGGTCATCGAGGGGGCGCACGAGCACATCGACTGCCTCATGATCCCAAAGACCCAGTACGCGCACGAGGTCATGTTCGTCGATCACATGCTGCGGATGATCGAGACGAAGCTTGGTCTCGACAAGCAGATCGGTCTCGAGATCCAGATCGAGACGGCCACGGGCCTGAAGAACATCCACGAGATCGCCCACGCCTCGGACCGAGCCGAAACCCTGATCTTCGGACCGGCGGACATGTCTGCGTCCCTCGGCCTCCCCACCGTTACGGCAGGGCTGCCGATGCCGGGCTACCCGGGCGATCACTTCCACTGGGTGCTCGAAACGATCCTGGTAGCGGCGCGCGATGCCGGCCTCCAGGCGATCGACGGTCCGTATCTCCTGATCAAAGACCTCGACGGCTTCCGCGAGATGGCGATGCGCGCCCGGGCTCTCGGCTACGACGGGAAGTGGGCGCTGCACCCGGGCCAGGTCGACGTTCTCAACGATGTCTTCACGCCGACCCAGGAGGAGTACGACAAGGCCGAGTCGCTCCTCGAGGCCTACAAGGAAGCCACCGAGGTCGACAAGACCGGAGCGGTGATGTTCGGCAAAGAGATGATCGACGAGGCATCGCGCAAGATGGCGATCCAGTTCGCCGAGCGCGGCCGGGCGGCAGGGCGGACCCAGCAGAAGCACTACGCCGACTTCAAGAAGGAATGGGAGCAGGCGTGATGCACGAGATGACCGATATGCAGAAGGAGATCGTCTCGACCGTCCGCACGTTCATCGAGAAAGAGGTCTACCCGGTCGCCGAGGAGTTGGAGCACAAGGACGAGTTCCCCGAGGCGATCGTCGAGCAGATGAAAGAGATGGGCCTCTTCGGTCTCAACATCCCCGAGGAGTACGGCGGTGTTGGCGAGTCGCTCACGACCTATGCCATGTGCGTCGTCGAGCTAGCGCGTGGATGGATGAGCCTCTCCGGGGTCCTCAATACGCACTTCATGGGCAACTACCTCATCGGCAAGTTCGGGACTGACGAGCAGAAGCAGAACTACCTGCCGAGGATGGCTACGGGCGAGATCCGTGCCGCTCTCGCGATGAGCGAGCCCGAGGCCGGCAGCGACGTTCAGGCGATCCGCACCAAGGCCGTCAAAGACGGTGACGACTACATCGTCAACGGGCAGAAGATGTGGCTCACGAACGGCCTTCGCTCCGGGATCGTGATGACTTTGGTCAAGACCGATACCGAGGCCGATCCGCCCCATAAGGGCATGAGCATGTTGATCGTCGAGAAGGAAGCGGGAGTGCCCCAACCGGCGCCCGGGCTCGACGTCGGCAAGAACATCGAGAAGATGGGCTACAAGGGTGTCGAGACGACCGAGATGACCTTCTCGGACTTCCGGATCCCCCAGAGCCAACTGCTCGGAACGGAAGAGGGCAAGGGCTTCGGACAGGTTCTCGATGGCATCGAGATCGGACGGGTGAACGTTGCCGCCCGAGCCGTCGGGGTCTCGACCCGGGCGTTCGAGGAAGCGATCAAGTACGCGCAGGAACGCAAAGCGTTCGGCAAGCCGATCAGCCAGCACCAGGCGATCCAGATGCACCTAGCGGATATGGCCACCAAGCTCGAAGCGTCCAAGTTGATGCTTCTACAGGCTGCCACCAAGAAGGATGCTGGCGAGCGCAGCGACCTCGAAGCAGGCATGGCCAAGCTGTTCGCCTCCGAAGCGTGCCACGACATCACCCTCGCGGCTCTGCGGGTCCATGGTGGCTACGGTTACTCGAAGGAGTTCACGGTCGAGCGCCTCTATCGGGATGCTCCGTTCCTGTTGATCGGGGAGGGGACCTCCGAGATCCAGAAGCAAGTGATCGCCCGGAGACTCCTCGAGAAGTACAAGATCTGACCCATCCCCGACGAGGGCGACTTGCGAAGTATGCGCGTTAGGCAGGTTTCGCGTGCATAGCGCGTTCGATGACCTAGGCTTGCCGGAAGGTAAGGCTGGGGATGAAGGCAAGACTAGTGATTACAGGGGAGCCTGGGGACCTTGAGATCTCGTGCGGACACGGGATCCTTGCATGGCAACCGGTGGGGGTGGCGCGGTGGACGAACCGAAGAGAGTGATCGCTACCTCTGAGCGCGTCGGATACGCCTCGGAAGTTCTCGTGCGGATCCTCGAAGACCATCGCCGCGAGATCGCGGCGGCATGGCTGGCGAGCGTCCCGGCGATCGATCGGCGAGACGATCCAGATCTTGAGAAGCATCTGCAGGCCCTGATCGCGGCACTCGTCTGCGCGTTCCGCGACAACGATTGGGCAGACGTCCAGACCGTGATCGACGGCCTCGTACTGCGACGGGCCAAGAGCGGATCGCACCTCGAGCGCAATCTCCAGCGAGCCCTTCTAGCCGGTCGCCACGCGGTGCGCCCCTTCCTCGGTGAGGATCGACACGAGGTCGAGGAGGCGCTTCTGGATGCTCTACACGAGTGCATGTTCCGTTTCTCCGAAAGCCATCAGGGCCTGCGCCTAGCTTCCGAGGGCGACCGGATGCACTCGAGGATCATCAACTCGCTCGTGATGACGCTCGAAGCGCGGGACCCGTACGTTAAGGGGCACTCCATCTCGGTGGGGCTACTGGCGCAGAAGCTCGCGTCGGTCATGGGCTACATCGAAGCGCGAGGAGGCCTACCTCGCGGGACTGCTGCACGACATCGGCAAGGTTGGGATCCCCGACAACGTACTTACTGAAGGCTGGATCCTTGTCGGAAGACGAGTGGCATCTCCTCAAGGAGCATCCGGCCATCGGCGCTCGCATCCTCAGGCCCATCCGTCTTTACCCAGAGGTCGTCTCGGCCGTGCTCCATCACCATGAGAATCATGACGGGTCGGGCTATCCATACGGCCTTTCGGGCACCGAGATCCCTCGTTTCGCTCGCGTCGTTAGGGTCGTAGACAGCTTCGATGCGATCACCTCATCCAGGGTCTTCCGCGCGGGGAGGTCTGTCGATGAGGCGATCGACGAGATCTCGGGAAACAGGGGCGTGCTCTACGACCCGGATACCGTGGATGCGTTCATGGAGGTCGTTGAGTCGAAGACGACGATCGGCGAACTGGGTCTGGCATCCCTGCAGATAGAACTGGGCGACGCTGCCTTCGAGCGACAGGACTGGGGTTGGAGCTACCGACCGTAGTGCGGTCTAGTCGAGGTCGCCGGCTTCGATCCGCTCGAGCCGAACGTCACGCACCAGGCTGTGTCCCGTGAGGCTCTGAAGCTTCTCGGGCTCTTCGATCCCCTTCGCAACGAGTGTCAAAAGATCGCGCAGGGAGATGACTCCGGCAACATTCCCCTCGGCATCGACGACCGGAAGGTGTCTGAACCAACGCTCGAACATGATCTGCGCGGCATCCTTCAACGGTGTGTCCGCGGGAACGGTCACGGGATCTTTCGTCATGACTTCGCTGAGGCTTACCTGGGACGGGTCGCCTCCCTCTCCTACGCACCTGAGGAGGTCGCGTTCGGTAACGATCCCGGCGAGCTTGCCGCCATCCATGACCAGAAGGGATCCGGTCTGCTGAGCCCACATCTTGGCGGACGCGTCGGCAAGGGTGTCGTTGGGTGCGTCCGTCAGGGCCGCCTCGGTCATGATGTCTGAGACCTTCACGCGCATGATTCTAGACTGATGTGATGAACCTCGGACTCGCACTCCCTCATTACGACACTTCCCTACGTGGCGAGCCGGTCTCGTGGGAGGGCGTCAGAGACGTGGCCCGGTTGGCTGAGGCCTCGGGCTTCTCCTCGGTGTGGGTCTCCGATCACCTGTTCCTCGATTGGGGGAAGTACGGGGGCCCGGAGGATCGTCAAGGAGCCCTCGAGTGCTGGACCACCATGGCAGCGCTTGCGGCGGCGACCTCCGAGCTGAGGATCGGGTCACTCGCACTCTGCAACGATCTGCGCTCCCCGGCCCTCGTCGCGAAGATGGCAGCCACGCTTGACCGGCTCTCCGGCGGTCGCCTCGAGCTCGGGATCGGCGCGGGGTGGTACGAGCCCGAGTACGTGGCGGCAGGGATCCCCTTCGACGGAGCAGGGACACGGATCCGTCGTCTCGGCGAGGCGGTCGAGATCATCTCTCGCTTGCTAGCTGGAGAGGAACTCACCTTCAAGGGCGAGCACTACACGATCGATGGTGCCATCGTCCGACCCGGACCGGTCCAGTCCCCCCGCCCCCAGGTCTTCGTCGGGGGCAAGGGAGATCTCTTGCTTCGAACCGTGGCCCGAGTCGCCGACGGTTGGAACTTCTCGTGGATAGGTGACGTGGATACCTATGCCGACCGTGCCCGCTTCGCCGACTCCGCATGCGAGGAGCAGAGCCGAGACCCAGCGACCCTGCGTCGCAGCGTCGGCGCGTACCTCCTGGTGGGCAAGGACGACAAGGATCTGGCGAGGCGGTTCGAGCGGCTGGTGGAGCGGACCCCTAAAGGGGTGATTACCGAGGGTGCAGGAGTATCCTGGGAAGAGTTCAGAGAGAGAGGGATAGCTGGGACCGTCGATCATGTCGTCGATCAACTCGGCCGTCTCTCCGAATTGGGCGTCGAGGAGGTCGTCTGCACCCTGGGCGTTCTCCCGTTCCAACTGTCGGATGAAGAAGATGTCGAGCTGGTCGGAGCCGAAGTGGCACCAGCGATCGCATGAGAGGTAGGAGTGCATGAGCATCCCCGGTGGAGGCGAGTGGATCATCGTTCTGCTCGTCATCCTGTTGTTGTTCGGCGCCAAGAAGCTTCCCGAGCTAGCTCGATCGATGGGCCAGGCCGGTAAGGAACTCAAGCAGGGTTTCCGCGAGGGCCATACCGAGGCAGAGATCGAGGGCCCGTGCCCCTTCTGCGAGGCAGAGGTCGGCCCGGACGCGAAGTTCTGTCCTGGATGCGGCAAGTCGGCAGACGAAGTAGTGGCCGAGCGAGCGAAGAAGTCTGCCTGAGCCTTACGGCTCTAGCACCACCTTCATGGCTGTCGCGCGCCGCGAAGAGTTCGTAGCCCTCAACCGCATCGTCCAGCGGCAGCCTGTGCGTGATGGTCGCGCTCGGATCGATCGATCCATCGGCGACACGATCGAGCGCCTCGGACCAGTGAGCCTGCACGTTCGCCATCCCGGCGAAACGGATGTCCAACGCTCGGATCCAGGCCATGCCCATCGGCAACTCGTAGCGCTCTGTGCCGTAGACGCCGACCACCACGACGATCCCGCCGTCCGCGGTCGTCTTCAGGGAGGAGCGGAACGCCGAGGTGTGGCCCACCGCCTCGATCGTCGCATCGGCTTGCCCGCCAAGGGCGGTCTGAACGACCTCGAGTGGATCGCCTACGACCGCCGCCTCGAGCCCCAGCGTCTCCGTGGCGAAGGAAACCCGTTCCGGGTCCTGGTCGAGCAAGACCACCCGGGCACCCCGTGCCTTCGCCGCCAGCGCGCTCAGCGCCCCAACCGGACCTCCCCCGATGACTGCAACCGTCCGGCCGGGGGCCGCTTCCGCCATGTGAGCCGCGTAGACCCCGGTCGCCAGCACATCCCCGCAGAACACTGCCCGGTCGTCATCGACCTCGGCGAAAGCCCCGTCGAGTGGTCGGAGGTTCACTCGCGCGTTCGGAACTCGCACGAACTCCGCCTGGGCGCCGTCGAGGTCTCCGGTCAGGGTCCCTAACCCGAGCGCCCGACGCTCGACGCAGTGGTTGAAACGAGCGGCCCGACACCGCGGACAGACCCCGCAGACGATCAGGAAGGAACCGAGGACCCGGGTCCCTTCTTCATGACCGCTTTCCTTCCCCGCCTCCTCGACCGTGCCGACGAACTCGTGGCCGATGATCCCGCCCGGCCTCATCCCGGGGGTCTTCCCATCTAGGAGGTGTAGGTCAGAACCGCATATGGCGGTCCGACTCACCTTCACGATGACATCGGACGGCGAGACCACCTTGGGGGCGGGGACATCGGAGACCTCGACCCCATCCCCCGTGAACACGACCGCCCTCACGGTAGGGAATACCCGGTCGTGGGCGAGAGGTTGTGCGTAGCGCCCGGCGGGGAAGACATCCCTCAAAACTAATTCGTCCGGGTCGCAGGGATTAAACAACTATTGTAAGGTAGGAACATGGCGAATTTCAGAGACCTCCTTAAGCAGATCAAGCAACAGATCCAAGAAGTGACCCCCGAGGACGTTCACACGCGCCTGGAGAGTGGCGAGAACGTGCGCCTCCTCGACGTGCGTGAGCAGGATGAGGTGCAGAACGGGATCGTTCCCAACGCCTCGCATCTCTCCCGCGCCCACTTCGAGTCTCGTGTTGAGGACGTGGTTCCGGACAAGGACACTCCGGTGATCGTCTACTGCGCCTCCGGTGTGCGTAGCGCGTTCGCAGCGAAGACCCTGACCGAGCTTGGCTACACGGATGTCTCCTCGATGAGTGGCGGTTTCGGGCGCTGGAAGGACCTCGGGTTCGATTTCAAGATCCCCCGCATGCTCGACGCGTCCGAGCGCGACCGCTACGCACGCCACATCATCCTTCCGCAGGTCGGCGAGAAGGGTCAGCTCAAACTGCTCGACTCGAAGGTGCTCGTGATCGGTGCCGGCGGACTGGGTTCTCCCGCACTTCTCTATCTCGCGGCAGCTGGTGTGGGGACGATCGGCGTGATCGACTCCGACGTCGTAGAGGAGAGCAACCTGCAGCGTCAGGTCATCCACTCGACCGACAGAGTGGGCACCCTCAAGGCCGAGTCCGCGATGCAGACCATCAAGGGCATCAATCCCGACGTCAATGTCGAGATCCACGCGTTCCGGCTCGATGCGTCTAACGCGTCCGAACTGATCGCCCAGTACGACGTCATCGTCGATGGAACCGACAACTTCGATACTCGCTACATCGTCAACGACGCGGCGGTCCCCCTGGGAAAGCCGGTCGTACACGGATCGATCTTCCGCTTCGAGGGGATGGTTTCGACCTTCATCCCTCACGAAGGACCCTGCTACAGGTGCCTGTATCCAGAGGCACCGCCTCCCGAGTTGGCTCCGTCCTGCAGCGAGGCGGGAGTCCTCGGTGTGTTGCCAGGGATCGTTGGAACCTTGCAGGCGAACGAGGCCTTGAAGCTGCTCGTCGGTTACGGCGAGCCACTGGCGGGCCGACTGCTTACGTTCGATGCCCAGTCGACCCGCTTCGCCGAGGTGAAGGTCCGCAAGGACCCGGCATGCCCGGTGTGTGGCGACGTACTCGTAAAGGCCTGAGACACGAAGGTAGTAGTCCTCTCCGACACACATACCTACGGGGCGTCTCGTCCGTTACCTCCGGGGGCGTGGCCGTACGTCGAAACCGCGGACCACATCCTTCATGCAGGTGATGTCTGCGACCCGGTTCTGCTCGACGAGCTGCAGACCTTCGCGCCCGTGACCGTGGTGATGGGCAACTGCGACGGGCCGGAGATCAGGCACTGGGGCGCGACGGACACCGCGGAGATCGAACTCGGGGGAGTGACGATCGGCATGATCCACGATTCGGGGGTCGCCAAGGCGCGCCGCTCCCGGATGCGCGCTCGGTTCCCGGAGGCACGGGTCGTCCTGTTCGGGCACTCGCACATCCCGTGCAACGAGGACGAGGACGGTTTGTTGCTCCTCAACCCGGGAAGCCCCACCTGGAAGCGCACATCCCCCCACGAATCGATGGCCCTCCTGTGGATCGAGAACGGCGTACCCGAGGCGGAGATCGTCCCGGTTTAGCCCTGCAGGAGGCCAGATCCGAGGTATGCACACGCGCTGATTAGCGTCGGTTGGTCGAGGGCGACATACTGCTCGTGTGAGTGAGATCGGAACGATCCTCGGCGTTTGGGCTCATCCCGATGATGAGACGTACCTCGAGCGCGGGGTTGATGGCGCGGGCGAGGTTCCAGGGCAACCGAGTCGTGGTCGCGATGGCGACCCGCGGTCAGGCAGGCACTTCCGATCCAGAGAGGTTCCCTCCCGAGGTTCTGGGACGGACCCGAGAGCAAGAACTAGCTGGCGCGCTGGATGCCGTCGGAGTCGTTGAGCTGATGTGGCTCGACTACGAAGACGGCCAGTGCCAGTGGGTCGACTTCGAAGAGGCGGTCGGGAAGCTCGAGGGCATCATCAGAGCGGTCGATCCCGACACCGTTCTCACGTTCCCACCCGACGGGCTCACCGGTCACCTCGATCACCAAGCGGTTTCGACCTGGGCCACCGAGGCCTTCCAGCGCGGCGCTAAGCGCGGCGCTCAACTTCACTACGCCACTTTAACGCCTGAGTGGCTCGAAGCTCTCGATGTTGAAGTGAGGGACGCGGTGTTCTCGCCGGGCTCGCCGCGGACCACGCCCCGAGAGTTCCTCTCGATCGATTTCGATGTTCCTCCTGACCTCCTGACGCAGAAGCAGAACGCGCTCCGTCGTCATTCGTCGCAGGTCGAAGCCTTCTTCGAAGCTTTCGGAGAGGACTTAGTGCTCACCTTGAACCGGACCGAGATGTTCAAGCTCGCCCTCGAACAGAGGCTCGAGCGCTCCTAGGCGTTGACCTGCTAGTCCTGCTCGAGACGTTCCATCCACGCGAACGGATCCTTGATCTCATCGAGCGACGGCAGGTTGTCGGGCGCTTCCCACACCCTGTTGAGGAAGGCGATCCCCTTGAGCTTCACCGCGGCCGCACAGAACGTTTCGCCAGCCGCCTCGAGCTTTCTGTCCACCGTGAGTCCGAGGACACTCGCGAGCATCGACTCTCCGTCGCTGGGTGAAGCCGCCCGTCGCGACATCGCCTCCTCGATGATCGTCACGTCGCCCATGACCGCATCGGCTACCTGGCGAGCCGCGTGGCGCGCGTAGCCTTCGAACATCGTGAGGAAGGCGTTGATCCGATCGAGCGCCAGGCGGTGACGCTCGGTTGGCACGACGGGAAGCGAGCCGTCCGGGCCGAAGCCCTCCTGCATCGCCTCGATCCCGCCTGACTGAAGCTCGGTGAGCCTGCGTTCGAGGTCACCGATATCGATCTCCGTCGATTCGACGACCTCGATGAGAAGACTTCGCCAGTAGCGCTCGCTCCACGGGGCGGCGGAGGACACGACCGAACGCGCAGTCTCTTGGAGGGCAAGCCAGCGGCGCAGGGTCGATCCATCGAGGCTGTACTCGGCGGCCACCTGAGCGGCGTTCGAAGCGACGACGAACAGCCTGCCGTCGTCGTCGTACGGGAGGGGGAGGTCGTAGCGGCCGAGGACCTCTCTAGCCAGATGGCCCACCAGGGCACCGCCCTGCATGCCCATCAGGAGAGGTGCGATCTGACCCATCGCAACCTGCATCCCCGCCTGCTCTTGCTCCGGGCCCATGTCCGACATCTGCTCGGTGAAACGAGCAGCCAAGGGTTCGAGGAGCCACTTCCATCCGGGGATCGCGGTCTGGATCCATCCCGAGCGCGTCAGGGTGCGTATCTGGTTCGGTTCATCGATCGTCACCCTCGTGTAGCCGGCGAGCAGCGTCTCGGCGGAGTGGACGGTCTCGGCGAGCGCCCGCGTATCCGCTTGATCGGTTGCGACCTCAGCGTTCCCCTCCGCTGCTACAGATGCCGCTACCTGACCGAGGATCTCGTAGTTGATCGGACCTCCGCCGGACGCGAGGAGTCGCTGGATCTCGCGGAAGAGAGGGATGTCTCCGAAGGGTTCCTGTCCACTCATGCTGGCCAGCTTACGCGCCTTGATCGGATGCGTGAGCGGCCGGATCGCCCGGCGGTTACCCTCGATATATGAGCCCCCGGGAGCAGAAGCGCACGGTAGCGATCACCGGAGCGTCCGGCTATCTCGCCGGGCGACTCGTGCGCCAGCTCTGCTCGAGCGATGAGATCGACCGGGTTCTCGGCTTCGACGTCATCCCACCGTCATTCCGCCACGAAAAGTTCGTCTTCGATTCCCTTGATGTGCGCAGCGAAGCACTCGGAGCGCGACTGAGCGGTGTGGACACGGTGGTGCACCTCGCCTTCGTCATGGATCCGATCAAGGACGAGACCGAGATGCGCGACATCAATGTGAACGGCTCACAGAACGTTTTCAGGTGTGCCGGCGCCGCCGGGGTCAGGAAGGTCGTCTACACATCGTCGGCGACCGCGTACGGGGCTCATCCAGACAACGACGTCCCCCTCACCGAAACCTCTCCTCTGCGAGCGAACCTCGACTTCTCGTACCCGGCGCACAAGCTCGAGGTTGAGTACGTCGTTAAGGAGTTCCGGGACGAGTATCCGGACGTCATCATGACCGTGTTCCGCCCCGCGATCGTATTCGGCCCCCACGTCGACAATGCGTGGTCGCACCTCCTCGAGATGCCGGTCGTCATGGGCGTCAAGGGTTACCGGCCCCCCTTCCAGTTCGTCCACGAAGATGACGTCGGCGGGGCTCTTCGGTTCGCGGTCGACAACGACCTCGACGGCCCCTACAACCTGGCTCCGAACGGATGGCTCTCGTGGGAAGAAGCGAATGCGATCATCGGTCGCCGCAACGCAGAGATCGCGGAGTCGGCCGCGTTCAGCGTGGCCGAGAAGATGTGGTCACTCGGGATCGGCGAGGCGCCGGCAGGGATGCTCCATTACGTCATGCACCCGTGGGTCGTTTCCCCCGCCAAGCTCGAGGATGCAGGCTTCACCTGCGAGCGGTCCAGTGGCGAGACCCTCCGGGAGGCGGTCGAACGCACCCGCGACTACATCAGGCTCGGGAATGGCCGGTTCCGGAAGGGCGACCTAGCTAAGGGGGCCATGGCTTCGGTCGGACTCGTAGGGGCGGCGATCGGAGTGGCCGCTTTGCGTCGGCGCCGGTCTCCAGCCCGAATCTGACCCCAGAAGCGGGGGTCTGCTACCCTCGCGCGTCGGCAGTTCCCGGGATCCGATGAGGATCCACGGAGCGCACCAGGTAAGCGCATCCGAACGCCGCCCGGGAGAATTCCGGGACGCAGACGACCGTTTAGGAGAGAAGAAGTGACCTATCTGATCCTGTTGTTGTTGCTGGGTGCTGCAGGCATGACCCGGCTCATGATCGCTCACCGCAAGAAACAGAACGAGCTGCAGTCCGTCGAGGGGTTCCGAACCGGCCTTGAGGCGATCTCGCAGGGCACTCCCCTACGCACCCCCACGTCGGCCCCGGTGGGGCCGCGCCGCTCCCGAACAGTGTCTGGGCGGCGCGATACGAAGGGTCTCGACGCCGAGCGCAGGGCAGCAGCGCGCCAGCGCATCCAGGAGCGCCGCAGCATGCGGGCTCACTCCTTCGAGTAGACAGCAGGCCAATGGCGAGAGATCTCGCGATCGATCTGGGGACGGCCAACACCCTCGTTTATCAGAAGGGCCACGGCATCCTCTTCGCGGAGCCATCCGTCATCGCGCTCAATCGCGAGACGGGCGCGGTCCTTGCGATGGGCGAGGAAGCGTGGCAGATGATCGGCCGCACCCCTGGCTACATCGTCGCCGTGCGTCCGCTCAGGAACGGTGCGATCACCGACTTCGACATCACCGAGCGCATGATCCGACTGATCCTGCAGAAGGCAGGAGTCAGTCGGTTGTCTCGTCCGAAGGTGCTCGTCTGCGTTACCTCCGCACTTACCGAGGTCGAACGGCGGGCGGTCGAGGAAGCAACGGTTTCTGCTGGTGCCCGCTCGTGCCATCTGATCGAGGAGCCGATAGCGGCTGCGATCGGCGCCAACCTTCCGATCCACGAACCGCTTGGGTCACTCATCGTCGATGTCGGTGGTGGAACGAGTGAGGTTGCTCTCATCTCGATGGGCGGCATCGTCACCAACTCGGCTATCAGGGTTGGGGGATTCGACTTCGACGCGGCGATCATCAATCACGTTCGCAAGGAGTACGCGATCTCGATCGGTGAACGAACCGCCGAGAGGATCAAGATGACGATCGCGTCGGCGTTCCCTCTGTCTGAGGAGTTGACCGCGGAGCTGCGAGGGCGCGATCTCGCGACGGGCATGCCCAAGACCATCGACATCACTTCCGAGGAGATCCGTGAAGCGATCTCGGAGCAGGTGAAGGCGGTGCTGGCAGCGGTGGTCGATTGCATAGGCGGCTCACCACCCGACCTCGTCCAGGATGTCCTGACGAATGGGATAACGCTCACCGGTGGTGGCTCGATGCTCAAGGGATTCGACATGTTGTTGTCGCAAGAAACGGAGGTGCCGGTGCACATCACCGACCAACCTCTCGAGGCGGTCGTCAACGGCGCCGGGAAGTGTCTCGAGTCGTTCCAGTCTCTTCGCTCGATCCTTCTCGATTCCTGACGCTCGATAGGGTCGCCAAGGCCCTAGAGTTGCGCAGTCATGAATCAGCCGATGCCGCCGATCCTCGCCCAACCTGAACCAGTGAAGGGCTCCCCTGTCCTTAAGCTGGTCATCGCCCTCTTCGTCACCATCGGCCTGACCGCAGCCGCGTTCCTCGTCCCGCTGCCGATCTACTTCGCGGAGGGGCCAGGCCCCGTGAAAGATGTCGAGAGCCGCGTGAACGTCAGCGGTGCCCAGGAGTACTCATCGGAAGGGCATCTCTATCTGACGACCGTCTCGATCGACGACAGGGTGACCTTCGCCGAGGTCGTCAAGTCTGCGTTCGACCCCACCTACAAGCTGATCTCGAAAGAGCAGTTCACCAATGGGCGCTCCTACGACTCGATCCTCGAGCAAGCCCGCAAGGACATGGCCCTTTCGAAACAACATGCGCGTGAGGTTGCCTTAGTCGCTCTCGGACTAGGGACGTTCCGAGGGTAAGGGGGCGAGGGTGGTCGAGACCGTCGAAGGTTCCCCCGCCGCCGAGCATCTCCGAAAGGGAGATGTGATCGTTGCGATAGATGGAACCCGCGTTCAGACGACCTGTGATGTGGGCCGATTGATCGATATGCATTCTCCGGGTGAGGAGATCGAGGTAGCCGTTCGACGCGGTTCTGACGATCGCACCTTCACGATCACGACCATGAGCAACCCCGACAACGAAGAGCAAGCACTCATCGGGATCCTGATGGACGACATCGGATATCACTTCAAGTCAGACGTGAAGGTGTCCTTCGACACCGACAACATCGGTGGGCCTTCGGCCGGTCTGATGTTCTCCCTCGCTCTCTACGACCTGCTCACCCCCGACGATCTCACCGACGGGCGAGAGATCGCGGGGACCGGAGTGATCGACTGCGATGGCGGGGTTGGGCCGATCGGTGGGATAGACCTCAAGGTCGTTGCGGCGCAGCGTGAGGGCGCGGAGATCTTCCTCGCCCCGATCGCGAACTTCGACGAGGCCGTGGCCGCGGCGAAGGAAGGCATCGAGGTGGTGCCGATCTCGAACTTCGCCGACGCGCTCGAGTACCTGGAGGACAACCCCTAGGAACGCGGTGACACAGATAGGGCTGCAGTGACAGAACGGACATCGCGCCAGTCCTGCGTGAAAGACTAGGCACATGCTCGAGAGCTTCCTCGCTGTGCCCCTGCATTTCACCGTGGAGTTCGTGGGGTTCCTCGTCATGACGGGGGCGGCCCTGCTGGTCCCCTCGCGGCCACTGCTGGTGCCCGGACCTGTCGTGAACCGTCTTACGGTCGCTCTCGGCTTCGCAACCCTGGCGGTCTCTCAGGTGGCTCACGGTGCCTCATTCGTCATCCTCGATGGCGATCCGATCGTGGGCCGTCGTCCGGGCGGGTGGGCTGTTCCTGGTCCTGATCGGCTTGTGGGGCGGGATCCGCCGCAGCCCGATCGCTCCGGCGCTCATCGCTTTCGAGGAACCGGCTCTGATGGCTCCGGCAGCGATAGCGATGGTCGTAGCCCTCACTGCTCTATCGGGATCGACCCGCGAGCGGCTCGGCCAGACGTGGCGGCTGGCCCTTTCGGCGGCGACGTTCGGTGGGGCGGAGGTCGTGTTCGCTCTCGAGCCTGACGCTGTCTTCGGGCAGGGTGCGTCCGACCCTCTCAATTACCTGGCACATGCACTCAAGTTGGTCTCGTTCGTCGCGCTCGGGTTCTGGCTGTGGACCGGAGTCAGGACCAGCATCCGCACGCGCTTCGTCGCAGCATTCGCCGGGTTGCTCATGGTCGTGGTCTTGGCTCTCGCTGGGACCCTCACCGGGGTTCTGTCCGACAACGTTCAAGACGAAGAGCTCTCGCGCCTCGAGTCCCAACTCCGTAATGCGGCGCAAGGCATCGGACAGGACGAAGCCCAGCAGTTGTTGCAACAGGTTGAGGTGGTAGGAAGCCTCGATGTGATCAGGTCTGTGGTCGCCGCGCGCCGTGATCTCCCGGGGCTTGCCTCGGAGCTTGCCGGGGGAGACGTCTTCGGCGAGTACGACTTCGCTCTGATCATCGACAGCAGAGGGAGATTGCTGGGCGCAGCGGGCACCCGCCCTGCTGGCAACGAAGCCGCCGCTGAACTCGCCGAAGTCACTGTCGTCGACACAGGTTCAGCGCATCCTCGGATCTCCGGTGGTGCTCGACGTGGTCGACCCTGCTATCGATCGCGTCCGCGAGCGTTGACCGGGTGGACAAGCGGGCCGTTGCGGTGATCGCAGCGTTCGACGTGCGTGCCCCAGGGAGCGACAAGACGGCCGGGGGCCTCGTCCTTGGGAGGTGGATCGACTACCTCGCGGTCGAGCGTGTCACCAACCTGGTGCGACCCGCCCGTGTGTCTCTTATCGGCGATGGCGCGGTCGTAGCCAGCACCCTTCCCGACGAGATCTCTTCAGGGCTCGTGTCGGCGGCGGTCAACTCGCGCCTCGCGGCGGGAGACACGATCTCGGAGCGTCAAGAGCTAGGGGACGGCGCGTACTTCAGTGCGTTCACCCCGCTGACCACGGATAACGGCGAAGAGGTCGCCATCCTCGCGTTGACCAGTCCCGACACGGTGATCGCTCGAACGAGAGAGGACGTTACGAGATCTCTGTTCCTCATCTCGATGGTCGTCGGTTTCATCGCCCTGGGGCTGGCGTGGCTGTCTGGCCGCCGGATCAGCCGTCCGATCCAAAACCTCACCCGCACGGCGACCGAGATCCGAGAAGGGAACCTCGATGCCCGGGCCGCTGTGGGCGGGAACGACGAGGTCGGGCGACTTGGAGACACCTTCAACGAGATGACATCTGCGCTGCTATCGATGGCTGGCGATCTGAGGGCGTCGGCGAAAGAAGAGGAGTCACTGCGCTCCCGCATCGAGGCGATCATCCAGTCGATGGCCGACGGCCTAGTCGCGGTGGATGCGGACAGGAAGGTGCTCGCATTCAACATCGAGGCCGAACTGATGACCGGGCTCAAGGCGGAGGATGCGATCGGGAAGCCGATCGACGAGGTCATCGAGGTCCTCGACCCGCAAGGTGAGCCAACCGGTCTTCCGATATTCGAGCTCGCGGAAGGATCGGTCGGAGACGTCTTCCTGACGCGTAGCTTCGGAGCTCCGCTCCCGGTGGCAGTCACCTGCGCGGTGCTGAGATCCGAAGACGATGGAACCGCTGGCGGGGTTGCCGTCATCCGTGACATGACGGGAGAGCGCGAGTTCGAGCGGATGAAATCGGAGTTCCTGGCGAACATCTCTCACGAACTCCGAACGCCGCTGACCCCGATCAAGGGATACGCCGAGATCCTTGGGCGCAAGGAGCTGCCGTTCGAGCGCTCGAAGAGGTTCGCTGGGGGCATCCTCGAATCGACGCAGAAGTTGGAGCGGATCGTCGAGCTTCTCGTTGACTTCTCCGCGATGGAGGCAGGCAGACTGTCTCCGAAGAGCAACCCAGTGTCGCTCGATGAGGTGATCGGGGGGCTGATCGAGAGGTGGCGCGAGATCTCACCTCGCCATGGATTCGAGATCCTCATCCCCGAGGGGATCGCCCCGATAGCCGGCGACGAGCGCCTCCTCCGTCGCTCCCTCGAAGAGATCATCGATAACGCAGTCAAGTTCTCTCCGGACGGGGGCGCGATCCAGATCTCGGCACTCCATCAGGATGGGGGCCCGGAGACTCGGAGGGACTCGATCGTGATCAAGATCATGGACGAGGGCATCGGCATCCCCGAAGAGGACGTGCCCCGGATCTTCTCGGACTTCCATCAGCTCGATGGCTCCGAGACCCGCTCGTACGGGGGCCTGGGGTTGGGCCTCGCCTTCGTGCGCCGGATCGTCGAGGCACATTCCGGGACCATCTCGGTCGAGAGCGCGATCGATGTCGGGACCACATTCACGGTCATCCTGCCGGAGTTCGTGGCCCGCGGTGCCGATGGAGAGGACTAGTCCGTTCGGACTATTCACCTATGGCCTCAGCGACGGGATAATTCGCCTATGGGGCCGCATATGGGGTCACTTCCAGAGCAGCAAGGGTTGAGCAAGTGAGGAAGATCACACTCGTCGTCCTGGCGCTGGCGCTCGTTTCCGGAGCATGTGCCTCGTCCGAGGACGATCCACTAGATGCGATGCAGGCGCGACGTTCCTCCACGGAGGGCGTCGTCACGGTCGCGCGCTCCGGTGAGTCTTTCGAGATAGAGGAGGTCGCCGATCTAGAGGTCGGCGACGTTGTATCGACCTCGCCTGAGGCCACTGCGCTGATCAGGCTCGAGGGCGAGGGGCAGACGATCGCTCTCGACGGCGGATCCACGATCGTCATCCGCGATGGCGACGAAGTGGAGGCGTCGGCAGGGAAGCTCCCTCGTAGCAGCTCCACAGAAGACCATCGTGACGTTCGGAGATGCCCGAGCGGAGTCATCGAACGGCACGTTCCGTGTAGATCGCCGGACGACCGTCACGAGGGTCGGGACCTACGACGGGATGGTCTCCGTAGGGGCTCCGGGAGAGCCCCGCCGCGACATCGAACGGTTGCGGCAGGTATCGGTTTCGGTAGGCGACATCTCCGAGCAACGTCCGTATCAGGTCGACCCTGGTGACCGATGGGACCGCGATCACCTCGCCGACGTTATCGAACTGGATAGCGAACTTGCTCGGCTCTCGTCGGCCTTCACGAATCAGATCCCGAGGAAGTACGGACTTGATCTGATCCGGGACTCCGTCGGTCGGCCCGACGTCGGATACATGAGGCCCTTCCTCGATCGTCCCGCGGCCGATGTTCTGGTGGCTGCGGCGATCGCCGATGAGGTCGGTGGGCGCCTCAAGGACGCGTTCGGCGACGTGATGGACCTTCGATCGCAGGATGGTTCGTGGGGAGTGATAGCGACGATCCTTCAGGTCGGATCGAAGCCTCTCGTTGCCCAGGTTGAGGATTGGTTCGGAGGGTCTGGCGCATTCGCAGCGGTGGGACAGCCGGGTGCCGGTGGTGGGTCCCAGCCTGGAGACGGGACCTCCGGAGCGGACGGCGACTCTGGCGAAAGCCCGCCGACGCAGGGGGGCGGCGATCCAGGAGATGGCGACGGTGGTGATCCTGACCCCGAACCGAGCCCTTCCCCCTCTGGAGGCGAGTGCGAGGGTAACGTTGTGGAATGCACGGTCGAAGATGTCCTGCCCGATGCTCCCGGGGTGCCAGAGATCCCTGGGCTGAACCTCGTGCTGGATCTCGTGCTGGATCACTAGGGGGTCCCTCCTGACCGCGGGCAAGCCGTTGGTCCTGATCGCGGAGGACGACGCGAGCGTGAGGCTCACGCTCGAGCTAGTGCTTGAGGATGAGGGTTACGAGGTCGTGTGTGTCGAGGATGGCGCCGAGGCCCTCAGGATCGCCTTCGAACGGGTCCCAGACGTGATCCTCCTGGATCAACGCATGCCGAAGATGGAGGGCAGCGAGGTGATCGCCGCGCTCAGGGACGAGGCTCCCACTCGCTCGATCCCCGTGTTCGTCCTGACGGGCATGGATCGCAGCCGCTCGAACGACTGGGGAGACGCCGTCTTTATCGGTAAGCCGTTCAGCCCCGAGGTCCTTCTCCAGAAGATCCGAGCGGCGATCTCCGCATAGGCAACTCCGGTTACTCTGCTTTCTCATGCAGGCTGAGCGATTTCCCCGCAGGACGCCAACCCGAGGCGGCCGGATAAGAACGTTCGTGATCGTCGCGGTCCTTATCGTCTTCTCCGCCTCCGTAGGCATAGCTCGTTTCTATACGGACGTCCTGTGGTTCCGCGAGGTCGGGTTCTCGTCCGTTCTGTTCACGAGCCTCTCCACCCAGTTCTTCGTTGGGTTGGCGGTAGGCGTGACCGTGGCGATCATCGTGTGGCTGAACCTGTTCCTCGCTCACCGGATCGCGCCTGCATATGTGCCGGTGGGTCTCGAGATCGGTGGCCGTCCCGATCCGATGGAGCGGTACCGCAGCCTTCTTTCTCCCTACATGAGGTGGCTGCGTCTGGCCGCTGCGGTGTTGATCGGCATCCTGGCCGGACTCGGAGCCGCAGCCGCGTGGCAGGACTACCTCTTATGGGCTAATCGGGTGCCGTTCGGCATCAAGGATCCACAGTTCTCGAAGGACATCGGCTTCTACATCTTCGAGTTGCCGTTCCTCAAGGACGTGCTGTCCTGGGCTTGGTTCGCGATCTTGGCCGCCCTGCTCGTTTCGGCGTTCGCGCATTACTTCTACGGTTCGATCCGACCCGATCAGGGTTTGGCCGGAGTGTCCTCGAAGGCCCTCGCTCACCTTTCCGTGCTCCTCGGTTCGCTGGCTCTCATCAAAGCTGCTCAGTACTACTTGGGGACCTTCGATCTGAACTTCTCGGCGCGGGGGACGGTTACTGGGGCGAGCTACACCGACGTGCATGCGCAACTGCCCGCGCTCCGGCTCCTGGCGATCATCTCGATCGTTTCGGCACTCTTGTTCCTCGTGAACATCGTTGTGCGCCGGGCATCGCTACCCGCTCGCCGCGGTTGGCATATGGGTACTGACGTCGGTCCTCGCTGGCGCGCTGTGGCCGTTCCTCGTCCAGAGGTTCTCGGTCGACCCGCAGGAGCTTCAGAGGGAGCGCCAGTACATCCAGAGGAACCTCGATGCAACGCGGGAGGGCTTCGATCTCTCGGACGTCGAGGTGGAGCCGTTCGCTGCGGCAGACGACTTAACCAGCGAGGAGATCCAGAATAACGACGCCCTCCTCCAGAACGTACGGCTCTGGGATCCCGATGTTCTGCAGTTGGCGTACACGCAGCTTCAGGCGATCAGGACCTACTACTCGTTCCCCGACGTCGATATCGACCGCTACGTGATCGACGGGCAGATGCGCCAGACGCTCCTGTCGGCCCGAGAGCTGTCCGTTAGCGAACTTCCCGAGCAGTCGAGGACGTGGGCGAATACCCACCTTCAGTACACGCACGGTTACGGCGTCGTCGCGAGCCTCGCCAACGGCCGGACGACCGCCGGCCAACCTGACTTCTTGGTTTCCGATGTCCCTGGTACAGCACAAGCCGGAGCGGAGGAAGTCTTCCCCGACGAGCAGCCTCGTCTCTATTACGGAGAAGGCTTCGACTCGAACGAGTTCTCGATCGTCGATACGGGGCAAGACGAACTCGACTTCCCTGGAGCGCGAAGCAATTACGACGGTGAAGGCGGTATCCCGATCGGTGGCATCTTCAGGAAGCTGGCGTTCGCGATCCGTGAGCTCGACCCCAACATCGTTCTGTCGAGCCTCATCACAAGCGAATCCCAGATCCTCCTGTATAGGAACGTCCGTGACCGTGTGCTGAGGGCCGCGCCGTTCCTCGCCCTCGACCACGATCCGTACCCCGCGGTCATCGACGGACGTGTCCAGTGGATCCTCGACGCTTACACGACGAGCCAGTTCTATCCGTACTCGGAGCGCGTCGATCTGGATGAGCTGGTGTCGAGTGGCGAGCAAGGCACGCTCGACGGTCGCGCCAACTACATCCGGAACTCCGTGAAGGTCGTTGTCGACGCGTACGACGGGACCATGAAGTTCTTCATCGTCGATGAGGAAGATCCGATGATCCAGGCGTGGCGTAATGCGTTCCCCGACCTCTTCACCGACGAGGAACCTTCGGAAGCCCTCCAGGCCCACTTCCGGTACCCGGAGGACCTGTTCAAGGTTCAGTCCGAGATCTATCTCACGTACCACATGGAATCACCCGACGACTTCTACGCGAAGGAAGACCAGTGGGCGGTACCCGGTAACCCGACGGCGAGTGGGACCCAGGATCAGCAGGTCCAGCCGACGTACCTGTTGGTCAACCTCCCGGGTGAGACCGAGCAGGAGTTCGTCCTCACCAGGCCGTTCACCCCGCGCGCACGTAACAACATGATCGCTTTGATGCTGGCCCGCTCCGATCCAGGCGTCTACGGCGAGATGAAGCTGCTCGAGTTCCCGTCGTCACAGCCACCGCTCGGCCCCACGCAGGTGGACAACATCATCAACCAGGAGGTCGAGATCTCAGAGACCTTGACGCTGTTGCGCCAAGGTGGATCGACGGTGGACTTCGGTTCGCTGGTGATCCTCCCGATCGAAGACTCGATCCTCTACGTGCAACCGATCTTCGTCATCGCTGATAGCGCCGAGGGCGGGAGCGCTTCAGGTATCCCCGAGCTCAAGCGCATCGTCACCATCTATGGCGAGAGTGTGACGATCGGCACGACCTTCGAAGAGGCGCTTGCTCAGCAGTTCGACCTGACACCTGTGGTTCCGCCGGAAGAACCTCCCCCGGGTGAGGAGCCTCCAGCCGCCCGCAGAGGGCAAGGTCGCCAAGCTGATCGAGAAAGCCGGACGGATCTACGACCGTGCACAGCAGGCACTCCAGGACGGAGACTTCTCCGAGTACGCGAGGCTCATCGACAAGCTCGGTGCGATCCTGGCCCAAGCGGAAGCAGCCGCAGGCAACTGACCGTTATCTCGCCCCGCGACCCTTTGCTAAACTGCGTGGGCAGGGTGGAGCAGTCTGGTAGCTCGCCGGGCTCATAACCCGGAGGTCGTGGGTTCAAATCCCACCCCTGCAACCACAGAACCAGCAGGTCGGGACCGGTGGACATCGCCGGTCCTTTTCTGTTTCTCCAGATCAAGAGCTGTTCACGGCCGCCGGCGCCCGGGGTTTCAGTTTGCCGGCACGCCGGTCCCGAGCCGTCTTGGCACGGTGACAGGGCCAGCACCGTGGGGCGCCGTTCCCTAGGGAGGTCGGCCCTCCTGCTGCAACCGGCTCGATGTGATCGATCTCGGTGCGAAAGTGATCTCCGCAATCAACGCACTTGATCCCATCGAAGTCCGGCGGCTTGCCGAGTTCAAGGGCACTGCGGATCTCGACCGGGATGTCCCGTGACCATCGCTTGAAGTGCCTGAGGTCGGTGCCGTCGTAGAACACCGCGTTGAGGACCGCATCCCCTGCGATGTCTTTGGCAACCTGGGGCGACACCGGTCCGAGGCCCGGGATCTTGCAGAACTCGCCCGGCTTGACGTCCTTCCACCCGCGCTTGATCACCGAGTGAGACACGAGCACCGTCAGCTCCGGGCGCTTGGCACGCCCCTTGCCCGCTCCAGCCAGTAGCGCGGAGTAAGCATCGGCGAGATGCCGCTCGAACGGCTCGCGACGGTCGGTCTTCTTGGCGGCGCGGGCGAGGCGCTGCGCCTCGGCCTCTGCCCGGGCGACGATCGGCGCGCCGACGTGCGGCTGGAGCTCCATATGGATGTGAACCATCCCGAGTGCATCGACGTGGCTTCCCGCCCGGCGCGCGTCGCGCTGACGAGCGGCTAGATCCTTGTGCTGTTCGGCCTCGAGCTTGACCTTTCGGGCGCGATCTTTCAGGACGTGGAACGACTCGTGTTGGGCGAGCTTCACGAGTTCCCGTGCCGCTCCCGGGGATGCATCTTCGGCCCGAGCGATCTCGGTCGCCTGATCGAGTGAGATCTTTCCCACCTTCATGGCATCGCCGAGCAGCTTCGAGTCCTCAAGGGTCTTGCTCGTCGCGATCGTTTCCCTGGCACGTCCGATCGAGGTCCCGGTGACCATGGCGAGGCGGGCGGCATCGTCGATCTTGCGAGCCAGTGCGGCGACCCCGAACGCGGCAAGCCGCTGAGCCCGTGCATAGGTCTCGAGTGCCGCCTTGGCCTCGGGAACGCTCATCAACTCCGGCTCGAGACCGGCATTTGCCTTCTCGAGCAGCTCGATCGCATGGTCCACCTGGGTAACTCTCATACAACTCATTATCGAGATGGGGTGAGACACGAAACGGGCCTAACCAGGGCAAGCACGGGGGCCCAAGTTCAAGGCGATCCGGCGAGAGATCGCTTGCTTCGCTTACGTATGGGCCGCAGAGGCCCGATGGGGTGTGCTGAAGGTTCATGCACGCCCACTGAAAGGTTCCGAGTGAAGCGCAGTCTTCCGATCGTCATCGTCCTGGCCCTCGTCGGGCTCCTGTTGTTCCCGGTGTTCTCGTCCGCAGGTGGCGCGCCGAGCGGCGCTCAACTGGCGGCGCGCCGAGTGATCGCGTCGAAAGTAGTGACTGATCCGAGCGCGGTCCGCGAGTACTGGACGTCGGCCCGGATGAAGGCCGCTACCCCGATGGAGGTCGAACTCCCCGGAGCACCAGACCCGTCCGACGAAGCCCCCCGTCCCGATGGACCGGCGGCCGAGTTCGCTCCGACGGGCCCCTCGAGTGACGCAGTCATCAACCGGGAACTCCGTAGGGTCGGGGGAGCGGGCGGAGCGATCCCCTTCGTCAGAGACGAGATCGTCAACACCAGCACAGCTCCGTTCCGGACGCATGGCAAGGTGTTCTTCAGTTCCGGGGGAGATGACTTCGTGTGTTCGGGCACGGTGATCACTTCGCCCAACGAGAACGTCGTTTTGACCGCCGGGCACTGCGTTTACGACAACGAAGGTGGAGGGTTCTCGACGAACTTCATCTTCGTGCCCGGCTACCGGAACGGGAGTGAGCCGTTCGGCGCCTGGACCGGGCAGCAACTCTTCACGCTCGCAGGCTGGAAGGCCGGCGACTTCGACTTCGACATCGGCATGGCGCGGATCTCGCCGAAGTCGGGCGACGAGATCCAGGAGGTCGTCGGCTCGAGAGGCATCGGATTCAATCAGTCACCGAACGGTCATACCTTCGAGGCGATCGGCCATCCTCAAGCCCCGCCGTTCAAGGGCGAGAGGATGTACCGGTGCACCTCTGGGTTCGGATACCGAGACTCGGGCGGAGCGCAGCCTCCGATCGCGATCGGCTGCGACATGACCGGCGGTTCCTCCGGAGGCGGGTGGGTGATAAGCGGCACGACCATCAATTCGCTTACGAGTTACGGCTACGACGAACTCCCGGGCGTTCTGTTCGGGCCATTCCTGGGGGCGGCGGCGCAGACCCTCTACGAGACCGTCGGTGGGGGACCGGCCCCCACCCCGACCGGCTCGCCGAGCGGCACCCCGACGGCGACTCCAACGGTGACCCCGAGCCCAACTCCGACGGAGTGGGGTCGATCACGAGATGTTCCTGAGTCTCGGCCTGAAGAAGCACCTGATAGCGAAGGGCAGGATGACGGTCGCCGACGGTTACCTGGCGTGCACGCGCGGCGCGCCGATCGAGATCTATCGATTCATCGACCAGAACACGGGCGTGTTCGTCGGAGAGGGCAAGACGAAGTCCACGGGCAGGTACAAGGTCCGGATCCCGGACCGGAAGGGGCGCTATTTCGCCTTCGGTCCCGAGGGCCCAGTGGATGATCTGAACCTCTGCCTCGAGGTCTTCTCGGGAGCGGCTCGGCACCGGCATCGATAGGTAGGTCAGCCGACGCGCCTTGAACACTTGTTCGAGGGTGCTTCTTGCCGCTCAGTTTGCAACCCGATCGCAACCGTGTTCGTCACGTCGCAGCGTCATCACTTTCGTCCGAGCGCCACGGGGGCAGTGCGGGTGCAGATGAAAGCGCTTTGCGAAGCAGACCCATCAGCTGGCGGCGTTCCTCAGAGGTGAGCCCATGGAGAACGGCGTCCTCGACTTCTTGGGCTAGGACCCGCGCCCGCTTCACGGTTCGCTGACCCTTCGGCGTGATCACGACTTCGCGCGCACGGCGGTCGTTCGGATGCGGTCGCCGCTTGGCAAGACCGGCACCCTCGAGTTCGTCGATGAGGGCCACCATCGTGCTGGGATCGATCCCGATCGCGGCGCCGATCTCTTGCTGGATCGACGGGCCGCGTGACAGAAGGAAGTTCAGCACGGCGAAGAGCGCGGTCGTGATGCCGATCGATGCGAGGGCAGCTGTGGTCTGCGTGTGAGAAGCCCGCCACAGGCGAAAGAACAGCTGGCCCGCGAATTCGGAGATCGGCGGATCGGCTGGGGAGGTCGGCGACATGTCATTCATGGCAGCGTTCATCTTCGCACAGTTGCTTCGGGGCATCAATAGTATATGCTCCAAATGATTCGGACAGGCAACGAGTTAGGAGTGATCATGCCCAGCACAACCAAGAAGGGGACGAAGAAGTCGACAACGCGCACCTCTTCGACATCGAAAGGTTTCACGCGCGAGGAGCGGGCGGCGATGAAAGAGCGCTCCAAGGAGCTCAAGGCAGCGTCAGATAGAGAAGAGGGCGAGAGGGCCCTACTAGAGGCGATCTCGAAGATGCCGAAACCCGATCGCGCCATGGGCAAGCGGCTGCACGACCTCATGGCAGCGAACGCACCCGATCTCGACCCGAAAACCTGGTACGGCATGCCTGCGTACGCCAAGGACGACAAGGTCGTGTGCTTCTTCCAGAGCGCAGACAAGTTCAAGGCGAGGTACGCGACGCTAGGTTTCAGCGACACGGCGAACCTCGATCAAGGCTCGATCTGGCCCACTTCGTTCGCGCTGAAAGAGATGACGCCCGACGTAGAGAAGAAGATCGTGCGACTGATCAAGAAGGCCGTGAGCTGACAGATGAGCGCGGCGACGAGAGCTCCTCCACGCCCGCGCGAGGAGCGACCGCCAGGTTCACGGCAGAGAACAGTCAGACTAGGAAGGAGTGAGACGGATGAAAACGATGACGTGCAGACAGATGGGTGGACCATGCGATGCCGAATTTCATGGAGAATCGGCTGATGAGGTCATCAAGGCCCAAGACAAGCACCTGAAAGACATGGTTGCGAGCGGTGATGAATCGCACGAGAGCGCCCGGAAGATGATGCAGGGAAGGTGGAAGAATCCCATCAAGGGGATGGGTTGGTACGTGAAGACGAAGAAGGCCTTCGCTGCACTTCCCGAAGATTGATCGTCTGATTGGCGTGATGACGAAATAGGTACGCCGACGCGGTAGCCTCTCGCACCATGGCTAACAAGAAGAAGAAGAGGTCCGGGGGCCAGGAAGCTCACGCCCTCAAGCAGCAGCGGATCGAGGAACGTCGGCGCGAGCGAGCCGAGCAGGAGGCAAAGCAGCGCAAGGCTGCGGCCCGTGCAGGTTTGGTGCGCGGGGCTGCACTCATTGCGCTCGCCGCCCTAGCCGTGTGGTTCGTCTTCTTCAGAGGCCAGACCCCCGATGAGATCGGGGGTCATGAGCTAACCAAGTTCTCCGGTGGCGGGGTGGGCGAGCACGCCGAGGGGACTCTCGACTACGAGATGTCACCTCCTGTCGAAGGCACCCATGCAACCAGCCCGGCTGCATGCGGCGTTCACGGCACCGCGATCCCGAACGAGAACCTCGTTCACTCGCTCGAGCACGGGGCCGTGGGGCTGATGTTCTCTCCGGACGCATCACCCGATGACATCACCGCGCTGGAGGACCTCGCTCTCGAGTTCGACGAGAACGTCCTATCCGCTCCGTTCTCGGGGATGGAATCGCCGTTCTCGGTTATCTCGTGGGGAGAGCGCATGGACCTCGCGGAGTTGGACGTCGACGCCATGCGCGAGTACATCGACGTTTTCGCCGGGAAGGGCCCCGAGGCGGGTCAGACGTGCCCAAGCACGACCGACAGCCCGTTCGATCCTGAGGCGTAAGCCGTCTTTGCCATCTTTTGGCATGAGACTTGTGGCCTATGTCCGAAATACGTGCAACTGCGTATTCATCTTGCGTCCCCGAAGTTAGAGGCTAGAACCCGACAAGCGGATGCACCCCCTGGGGGAATCGGGGGGTCAGGGTGGCGGAGGTCGCATCATGGCGAGGTTTCAGACGATCTACGGGCAGAGCATCTCGATCGGCGCTTCTGAGCGCTTCCTCAGGGAGCAGGATCTCCGTGCCGCACAAGAGCAGGCATTCGACGAAGTGAAGAAAGCCAAGTCGTCCGCCGATCGCGCAGCTGCGATGCACAGTGCCGTGGCAGATCTCGTTGCCGCATGCGAGCGGTTCATCTCTGAGGCAATCGGGGCTCGCTCAAAGGCCTGAGCGCTCAGGCACAGGATCCCCGGGGGGCCGGTTGGTCTGCGGTCCAAGGTCCTACCGGTGATCCGACCCGGTGTCCGATCCGTCCGTTTTCAGGGCTCTAAATGACTAGTCATCCCGGGTGGTTGTCAAGATGGCCCGCCCGAACCGCTAAAGCCCACGATGGGTGGAGTCGAACCCCCATATGAGGGATTAGGACCAATCAAAGCCGCGACGTGGGGAAGCGGCCTTTCGACTCAAGGAGAATGATGAACATCGCATTCGGAGTTACCTGGGGAGAGCGAAAGAGACCCCACTTCTACGCAGCGTGGTCGGTCGCCCTGGTCGTAGCACTCACGATCATGGGCCTCGGAGCCCCCAAGTCTCAAGAGATGGCTGCCGAAGCCGGCCGCATGGTCTCCGTCATCGTTCAGGAGATGCCCGGTGTCGGCGATGGTCCCGAACGAGCGGTCGAAGCCGCCGGCGGAGAAGTTGGTCGTCAGCTGGGGATCATCAACGCGTTCGAGGCAACCGTGCCATCGGGCGCATTGGCGCGCCTCGAGACGACCGCCGGTGTTCGTCACGTAACCATCAACGGGAAGGTCCGTCTCCTTACGAGCAACTGGGGTGACTATCAGCCTGTTGCCGAACCCGGTTCCCTCTTCAATACCGCGAACATCGTGCGGGCCAGGGAGTTCTGGAAGCGTGGCTTCACCGGAAGTGGTGTGGATGTCGCTCTGATCGATTCCGGAGTCGCACCGGTCCCTGGCTTGAACGACCCGAACAAGGTCGTCAACGGGCCGGACCTGTCCTTCGAAACCTCTTCACCCGAACTTCGTTACCTAGACACCTTCGGTCACGGGACTCACATGGCAGGCATCATCGCCGGAAACAGTTCGGGAGCCCCAGCGACCGTCGATTCTCTGAAGGACCCCGAGAACTTCATGGGTATCGCTCCCGACGCGAGGATCGTCAGCGTCAAGGTTGCACAGGCCGACGGAGCTACCGACGTCTCGCAGGTCATCGCAGCGATCGACTGGGTCGTTCAGCACCGCAACGACTCCGGTCTGAACATCAGAGTGCTCAACCTGTCGTTCGGTACCGACGGCATCCAGCCGTATCTCATTGACCCCCTTGCTTACGCAGCCGAGGTTGCATGGCACAAGGGCATAGTCGTCGTAGTCGCAGCGGGGAACGATGGTTACGGGAACATCCAGTTGAACAACCCCGCCCTCGACCCGTTCGTCCTCGCCGTCGGTGCGGACGACCCGATGGGGACCGTTCCGGTCGCGGACGATGTCGTCCCCGACTTCTCCAGCAAGGGCAACCACCTGAGGAACCCGGATCTCATCGCTCCCGGAAAATCGATCGCCAGCTTGAGGGTCCCTGGTTCGTACATCGACCAGGAGTCGCCGGGCGGGCGTGCAGGGATCGGGCTGTTCAAGGGCTCCGGTACCTCGCAGTCGGCAGCGGTTGTCTCGGGTGCTGCCGCTCTGGTCCTGTCGCACCGACCGAACCTCTCACCCGATCAGGTCAAGTTCCTGATGGTGAAATCGGCCGAACGCCTCCCGCGGCGGACAAGACCGCCCAGGGTGCCGGGCTTCTGGATCTGGCCGCTATTGGGCCGGATGTCGACTCCGCTTGAGGTCGTCGCTAAGCAACGCCATTTCCGTGGCACGGGACTCGGTTCGCTCGAGTTGGCCCGAGGGAGTGCTCACGTCGTCGATGAGAACGGCAACGAGCTGACCGGCGAGCAAACGATCTTCGGTGACCCATGGGACGGACTCACCTGGTCCCGCAACACCTGGTCCGGTAACACCTGGTCCGGCGGAGACTGGATGAGGAACACCTGGTCCGGGAACACCTGGAGCGGGAACTCGTGGAGCGGCCTGACGTGGTCAGGGATCACGTGGTCCCGGAACACATGGTCGGGCAACACCTGGTCGCGCAACACCTGGTCAGGGAACACCTGGTCTGGCAACACGTGGTCAGGGAACACCTGGTCGGGCAACACATGGTCCGGCAACACTTGGTCCCGCAATACCTGGAGCGGTAATACCTGGAGTGGCAACACGTGGTCCGGGTCCCTCTGGGAGTAGCACGACGCAAAGATCCTAGGTTCATCGGGGCCCGCCCTTCGGGGGCGGGCCCTTCCGCGTCCCCGTCACCCCTAGTCCTGCCCCTACGTAGTTCGAGCGGTCGGCCCTCGGCGCTAAAGCCACCCCCTCTGAAGGTCGAACCTTAGGTAAGGCAAAAACTGGAACTACCCGATGCAGCGAGCGAGATCGAAGGGACGGTCATCCGGGTGGATGAGCCAACTGACACGACGACGGAACGGAAGCTGAGGCTTCCCTCTTTGTCGTTGACGGGCACAGAGCGCGTCTGGATCCTTACCGGCGCATTCGCCCTGATCGGCCTCGCCCTGTACTTCCTGGTGATCACCGGGTTGCCGACGAGAGATGCTCCGTTCCACATCTCGTGGTGGGTCCTTGCTCCCTCTTTCGCGCTCGCTGAGATCGCCGTCACGCACCTGCAGTTCAAACGCGAGGCGGTGACGTCCTCATTGATCGAGATCCCGATCATCCTGGGGCTGTTCTTCTCTAGCCCCACTGAACTGATGCTCGGCGTTCTGATCGGGGCGTGGTTCGCCTTCCACCTCGTCCGCAAGCAGCCTCTCGTGAAGCTCTCCTTCAACCTCGCCAAGTACATGGTCGAGACCTCGCTGGGGATCATCGTGTTCGCGGCGGTCGCTGGCGGGGCTTCCCCGATGGATGCTTTCGGATGGATGGCGACTTTCGCATCGACGCTTTCGGCCAACGTCTTCTCGGGCTTCAGCGTGTTCCTCGCGATCGCGATGACGCAGGGACGTAGGGATGGACTACGCACCGTGATGGGCTTCGGCACCGTGGCATCGTTGGCCAATACCTGTATCGCTCTGATGGCGGCCACGCTCTTGTGGGCCGACCTGCGCGCTGGCTGGCTCCTGATCTTCCCAGCGGCCTTGCTCTCGATCGCGTACCGCGCTTACACGAATCAACGAGAGAGACACGAAGGCCTCGAGCGACTGTTCGACTCGGCCAAGGTGCTGCAGCGTTCGCCCGACACGGAACAGGTCATCGTGGCGATGCTTTCGCAGGCAAGAGAGATGCTGGTTGCCGACTACGCCGAGTTCGTACGGTTCCCGGTGGGAGAGTCGAGGGCATTGTTCGCCTCGTTAGGGCCGGGCGATGACGTTTCTAACCTCCACGAGATCGGCATGGATCCGGCGGAGGCGCTGTGGACCCGAGCCGCCGAATCAGCCGAGCCCATCCTTCTCCCGCGGCCGATCAAGAGCGAGCGTTTGCGTGCGCACTTCGAGGAGCGCGGCATCTATGACGCGATGGCCGTGCCGTTGCTCGGCAAGGAGGGTAAGGAGGTGGTCGGTCACCTGCTGGTCGGGAACCACCTGGGCGATGTGAATACCTTCGACTCGAGCGACCTCAGGCTCCTCGAAACCCTGGCCAACCACGCGAGCGTCGCTCTCGAGAAGGGCGAGTTGATCGACAGTCTCGCGACCCAGGCCCAGCAGAACGAGTTCCAAGCGCAACACGATGCGCTCACCGGCCTTTACAACAGAGCGCTGTTCCATGAGCGCGTACGGGACACGATCAAGGATTCACCCCCCGAGGATATGAGCGCCGTCCTCCTCATGGACCTCGACAGGTTCAAAGAGATCAACGACACGCTCGGACATCACATCGGCGACGGTCTGCTCATCGAGATGGCGAAGAGGCTATCGGCCAGCATCCCAGAAGGTGCAACCGTTGCGCGACTTGGCGGCGATGAGTTCGCGATCCTCCTGCCGCACATCTCGGCGATCGGTGACGCAACGAAGGCTGCCGATGATCTCGTCGCTGCCCTCGAGACCCCCTTCGAGTTGGAGCAACTGATGCTCGACGTCGGGGCGAGTATCGGCATCGCTCTATATCCGCGTCACGGACTTGATGCCGATGCGCTGATGCAGCGAGCGGATGTCGCGATGTACCTGGCCAAGGACAATCACCGCGGTTACGAGATATATGCATCGGATAAGGACCAGTACAGCCCGAGCCGTCTAGCTCTCGTTGGTGAATTGAGAGCGGCGATCGAAGGGCGCGAACTGGCGGTGTGGTACCAACCGAAGATCGACCTTTCGGACGGTTCGGTTCTTGGAGCCGAGGCACTCGTCCGATGGAACCATCCGCGCAACGGGATGATGCCTCCCGACGAATTCATCTCGCTGGCCGAACACACGGGTTTGATCGGACCCTTGACCGAGCTGGTTCTGGACAAGTCACTCGAGCAGTGCCGGCACTGGCGGAGTAGCGGCTGGGGCGATTTCGTCGTTGCCGTGAACCTGTCGGTGCGCAACTTGATGGACGCTGGTTTGCCAGCCCAGGTGTTGGATCTGCTCGCCAAGTGGAACCTTCCCCCGTCGGCTCTGCAGCTCGAGATCACCGAGAGCACGATCATGGCGGACCCCATCCGAGCCATCACCACGCTTACCGCCCTAAAGCGGATGGGTATCTCGCTGTCGATCGACGATTTCGGTACCGGTTACTCGTCGCTCTCGTACCTGAAGCGCCTCCCCGTAGCAGAGGTGAAGATCGACCGTTCTTTCGTGATGGGGATGGCGACTGACGAGAACGATGCCGTCATCGTCAGATCCGTGATCGACCTCGCACGCAACCTCGGCCTCGAGGTTGTAGCCGAGGGGATCGAGAGTGCCGAGTCGTGGAACTACCTCTCGAGCCTTGGTTGCCGTGTCGGTCAGGGCTACTACATAAGCAAGCCCCTTCCCTCGGATGAGTTCGACGAGTGGCTCACTGGGGCCACCCATGCCGATGCCGAGAACCGTCCGCGCAGGGCTGAGGGTGTCGTCCCCCTGGTTCCCCGGCGCCGAGCGTCCGGGTGGGTTAACTAGCGTCACACCGATCAGCGGATTGGGGCGATACTGCTCCCCCGTGGATACCTTTCAGACCGTGCACACAGGTGGCCAAGAGGCCCGTGTCTACGACGCTGGCGAAGGCCCTCCCGTGGTGGTCCTTCACGGTTGGGGCGGGCGCATCGAGTCGATGATGCCGGTTATCGAATGCCTCCGATCCGCACATCGGGTGGTCGCGTTCGACCTTCCCGGCTTCGGAGAGTCCCCGATCCCAAAAGGCGTGTGGGGAACGCCCGATTACGCGGCGTTCGTGAGGGATTCGCTGGCCGAGATGGGCATCACGAGGGCAGCATTCGTCGGACACTCTTTCGGGGCGAAGACGTCGCTCTATCTCGCGGCCACGCACCAGGACCTCGTTGGCAAACTCGTGGCGCAGGGCGCATCGGGCCTGCGAACCCCTCCGTCGCTGAAGGCACGAGGGAAAAGGTTCGTCTCGAAGAGCGCCCGCTTCGCCGGCTCGCTCGGCCCCGTCGGCAGGACGGTCAGGGATGCTGTCTACGCAAAGATCCAGTCCGATGACTACAAGAACGCCGGTGGGATGCGTCCGATCCTCGTGAAGGTCGTCAACGAAGACCTCGCGCCTCTGCTGCCACGGATCCAGGCGTCATCCTTGTTGATCTGGGGGACAGAAGACGACGCCGTCCCGGTGGCACATGGGCGCAAGATGGAGTCTCTGATCAAGGACTCGGGCCTCGTGTTGTTCGAGGGTGCCGGGCATTTCGCCTACCTCGATGAGCCAGACCGCTTCTGTCGGGTCGTGAACCACTTCCTCACCCCCGCGGCGTCGTGAACCGGGCGGATCCCTTCTCCGGCTACACGATCGTGCTCCGCACGATCATCTACGGGCTGATCCCAGCCTTTTCGGTGTTCCAGTTCTTCCGGTACAAGCGCGCCCTCCAGGTCTTCCAGCAGGAGGGCTACAAGCGCGCTCGCTTCCTAGAGTGGTGCCGAGGCAACCCTCAGCGCGCGCGATTCTTAGGCGACGTCGGCACGAAGAAGCCACTGGTGATGACCGGTCGGGCGCGACGGATCTTGTGGACGACCGCGATCATCACGCCCCTCTTGATCCTGATCCCGTCTGGTGTCGTCCACATCGGACTCGGGGGCTGGCCGCTCGACGTCGTCACCTGGGTCGTGATGACTGCGGCGATCTACTACTTCACGCCTCGCGTGCTTGTGCTCGGTGACATCTTGATGTCTCCGATCCAGAACATGATCAACGGTCGGTTCCTGTCAGCCGCTCGATCCCGATTGGTCGACTTCGGCCCCGAAGTCGTGGGAGTCACCGGTTCGTTCGGGAAGACATCGACCAAGTTCGCGATCGAGAAGTTGATCGGTGAGCCAGGCTCCGCACTCGCAACGCCCGGTTCGTTCAATACTCCGCTCGGCGTGTGCCGGACGATCAACGAGAACCTCGAGCCCTCGCACAGGTACTTCGTCGTCGAGATGGGTGCGTATCACGAGGGCGAGATCGCGGAGTTGATGGCGTTCGTCGAACCACGCGTCGGGGTGCTGACCGCGATCGGACCCGCTCACCTCGAACGGTTCGGGTCGATGGACGCTATCCGCCGGGCCAAGTACGAGGTCGTGCGCGATCTGCCCGAGGGCGGCACGGCGGTGATGAACGTCGATGACCTCGATGTCCGGATGCTTGCCGATGGAACCTCCCATGTCGAAGTGGTGAGGTACGGCATCGAGCCAGACGGCCGTCCGGATGTAACGGCACGGGATATCAGGTTCACCTCCGAGGGCACTTCCTTCGTGTTGGTGGCGGGCGGTGAGACCGTCGAGGTGGCCACGGGGCTCCTGGGACGGCACTCGGTAGGGCATGTACTTGCCGGGGCGGCGGTGGCCCGGCTGATGGGCCGCTCGCTCGCCGAGATCGCGGCAGCGGCAGCCTCTCTCGAGCCGGTCGAGCACCGCCTCCAGTTGATCCGGGGGGCGGGCGGAGTGACCGTGATCGACGATGCCTACAACTCGAACCCTGAGGGTGCGGCAGCGGCCCTCGAAGTGCTCGATCAGATCGAGGGTCGCCGCAAGGTGGTCGTCACCCCCGGCATCATCGAACTCGGCGAACTGCAAGCTGAGGCCAACCGATCGTTCGGCGAGAACGCCGGAGCCGTCGCCGACCATCTTCTGGTCGTTGCATCGGTGAACCGAGCTGCGATCCTCGAAGGTGCGTCCGGGAGCCGCGCTGAGGTCGAAACCTTCGACTCTCTGGCCCAGGCGACCGCACGGCTCGGTACCCTCCTCGGCCCCGGTGACGTGGTCCTGTTCGAGAACGACCTCCCTGACCAACTAGAGGGCTAGCCTCTCGGCGTGTTTCCGGCCACCCGGGGTCCGATCTCACGCCGAGACCTTCAAGGGCGTTCGAGTCGTGCAACTCTCGGCGTGTTTCCGGCCACCCGGGGTCCGATTTCACGCCGAGAGCTGCCGGGGGGGCCGGTAGACTGCCTGCCCTATGGCATCCAGGCTCAAGGTCGGCGTCGTCTTCGGCGGGAGATCGGTCGAACACGATGTGTCGATCGTCACCGCCCATCAGGTGATGGCCGCCCTCTCCGAGGATCATGAAGTGATCCCCATCTACGTGACGAGAGAGGGCGCGTGGTTATCCGCGCCCGGCCTCAACGATCTCGACGTTTTCAAGCAGAAGCGGTGGAGCGAGGTTGGTGAGGAGGCGTTCATCCCTCCGATCGCTGGTTACGGGGGCCTGATGGCGCCCGGGGGACGGCTCAAGGGAGCGCGCAAGATCGAGCTCGATGTCGTGATCCCAGCGATACACGGAACGTTCGGGGAGGACGGAACGCTGCAGGGACTTCTGGAGCTTGCAGACATCCCTTACGCGGGCTCCTCGGCCGGGGCCTCTGCGATCGGGATGGACAAGGTCGCAATGAAGGCTGTGTTCAGCGCGGCCGGGCTTCCCGTCGTGGACCATGTGCTCGTTCGGGTGCGGGCATACGACTCCGATCCAGAGAAGGCGTTGTCAGAGATCGAGAAGACCCTCGGCTATCCGGTATTCGTGAAGCCAGCCCGACTCGGTTCGAGCGTGGGCATCGGCAAAGCGCGCGACCGGGATGCGTTGATCGCTGCATTGGATGTCGCCCGTCGCTACGACATGAAGGTCTTGGTTGAACGAGCGATGGAAGGCTGCATCGAGGTCAACTGCGCGGTTCTAGGGGGGCCTGGTGCCGAGGACCGACCCTCGGTGTGCGAACAACCAGTGGCGGCGGAGGAGTTCCTTACCTTCTCCGACAAGTACCTGCGCGGGGCGAAGGATGGTGGCAAGTCTCGAAGCGCTTCGTCTGGCACCAAGGGCGAGGGGATGGCGTCGTCCGACAGGCGGATCCCGGCCCCCATCTCGGACGCTCTGACCAAAGAGGTCCAGGACAACGCGGTGCAGGCATTCAGGGCAGTGGATGCAGCCGGCGTCGCACGCGTCGACGCATTCGTCGATGAGGCCTCGGGCCAGACCTGGGTCATGGAGATCAACACGGTCCCGGGATCGTTCGCGTTCTATCTCTGGGAAGCAGCGGGAACGTCTTTCCGGCAGCTGCTTAGCCAGATGATCGAGATAGCCTTCGTCGCTCACCGCGAGCGTGCCGAGCTCATGTTCACGTTCGATTCAGGGATGCTCGACAAGGATGGGGGTTCGAAAGTAGGTGGCTAAAAGAGAGCCGGCCGAGCTGACCGAGGATGACAAGCGACGGTTCCAAGATGACGCCCTCCCCCTCTTAGACTCGCTGTACGGCGGTGCTTTGCGGATGACGCGCAATCCCGCGGACGCCGAGGACCTGATCCAAGAAACGATGCTGCGGGCTTACCGTTCCTTCGATCGCTTCGAGGCGGGCACGAACCTCAAGGCGTGGTTGTTCCGCATCATGACGAACGCCTACATCAATACCTATCGGAAGAAGCAGCGCGAGCCACAGAAGGTGAGCCAGGACGAGGTCGAGGACTTCGACCTCTACCAGGAGCTGAAGGACCACGATCCCCAGTTCTCCGCCACGCCGGAGACGATCGTTCTCGACGGCTTGGTGGATTCGGACATCATCGACGCGATCGACGACCTCCCCGAGCAATTCAGACTGGCGGTCGTTCTATCGGACGTTGAGGGCTTCTCCTACGCCGAGATGGCCGAGATCATGGACGTGCCGATGGGAACGGTGATGTCTCGCTTGCACCGGGGAAGAAAAGCTCTCCAGAAGAGGTTGTGGGACATAGCCCGAGACCGAGGGATCGTGAAGGGTCCACAGGCGAGCGCTACGGGGGAACAGACGATGGAACCGAAGACATGAAAGAGAAATGTAGGGAGACGCTCGAGATCGCTGTCCAGATCCTCGACGGCGAAACGGTACCGACCGCGCGCAAGGACGAGATAGAGGCGCACCTGCATGAATGTGCCCCGTGCTTCGAGCGGTTGGGGATGGAACGTGAAGTCAAGAACCTCATCTCACGATTGCGAGGTTCATCCCCCTGCCCCGATCACCTGAGGTCCAAGGTCACCGCGCTCTTCGAGGGCCCAGAAACCAACCAGTAGGTTACAGGTGTACGTTCCTTGATCCGGCGTTGCGGGTACGATGCAGAGCAACCTATCCCCCAACCCTGAGGCTGGTTCCGACTGTGGCACGTACCAATCTGCATATCCTTGCTAACAACCTTCTCGGTGGCCTGCAGAAGGAAGCCGAAGGCACACGGTTCGAGGGGCGGCTGCGTGAAGTGTCTGCAGACGCTGGACTCAACTCCGTTAGATCTGCCGAAGCCGTGAAACTTCTCGAGTCATCCGGGCGCATAGATGTCGTGCAGCGTGGCCGCCGAGGTCGCAACACGATCATCAACATCACGTCTACCGACCCGCTCACGATCGAAGATGCCGAAGCGCGCCTTCCGAGCCGGGCCGCGAAGAGGTCCACCCGGATCAACTATGACGATATCGGCAGGTCGGTGGTCGACCGTCTGCTCGAGTTGTCGCGCGACGATGGCCTGCGAACCGCTCAGGTAGAGGCGTTCGCGTCCGCCAGCCAGCACCAGGCTCAGCGCATCGAAGAGCTCGAGGCAGAACTCGAGCGGGCTAATGAACGCGAGAACGATGTGCGTGTTCGCCTACGTGCCGCCGAAGAGACGCTGAAGCGCGCGGAGGAGAACATGCGCCGGGCGCTGGGAGGCGATCGGTCGCCTAACGCGGCCCCGACCCCGATCGAAGATGACGACGCTCGCGCGGTACTCGACATCCTGAGGTCAGGTCACGATTGACCGACGTCGCTTATGACGTTTCGGGTCCCATCGCCACGATCACGATCGATCGGCCCGACAAGAGGAACGCGATCAACGGTGATGTCGTTCGGGAGATCTCTTCTTTCCTGACAGAAGCCGACGGCGACGAGGCCGTGAAGGTCGTCGTTCTGACCGGGGCTGGCGACAAGGCTTTCTGCGCAGGCGGCGACCTCGGTGGGATGTCGTCCGAGGGGGCCGTTCAGCAGCACTTCATCCGGAGCGAGGTCGGTCAGTTGTTCGCCCAGATGCGCGCTTCGAGACTGCCCATAGTCGCCAAGGTGAATGGTCATGCCCTGGCTGGTGGATTCGGTTTGATGCTCGCGTGCGATCTGGTCGTGGCCTGCGACGAGGCCGAATTGGGCATGCCCGAGGTCAGTCTGGGCTTGTGGCCGTTCATGATCACCGCGGTCGTTGCCCGCGATCTTCCCCGCAAGGTCGCTCTCGATCTGATGCTCACCGGCAAACGGATACCTGCCTCCGAGGGTGAGCGTTTCGGCTTCGTGAACCGGGTCGTGGCGCGTTCTGAACTAGACGCAGCAACGACCGAATTGGCTACCGAGGTCGCGGGCAAGAGTTCCTTGATCCTCAAGCTCGGGAAGAACTCGTTCTACAACGCCGAGGATCAGACCTTCGATGCAGCCCTCGACTATCTCGCTGGGATGCTGAGCGTCGCACTCCAGTCGGAAGACACGATCGAGGGCATCTCCGCGTTCTTCCAGAAGCGACCCCCAGAGTGGAAGAACCGGTGAAGTAAGTTAGGCGGGACGAGCCCGGGCAGACTTCGGCGTAGTAGCCGGCGAAGGGCCATCAGGAGGCACCGTGAGTGACGACCGTCCACAGGTGACCTACACGTACGAGGGCCCCGACATGCGGGGGGTCGCAGAAGAACTCCAGCGGCGCAAGGACGAAGCCGCCAAGATGGGTGGCGACGAGAGGGTCGAGCGCCAACACTCCCAGAACAAACTCACGGTGCGCGAGCGTATCGATAGGTTCTTCGACGAAGGCACGTTCGTCGAGCAGGGTGTTCTCGCACACCACCAGTCGCAGTCGCCGCAGATGCAGGGGAAACACACTCCCGCCGACGGTGTCGTGTGTGGCGTTGGGAACGTTGATGGCCGCAAGGTTGTCGTGATCGCGTATGACTTCACGGTCATGGCGGGGTCGATGGGCATGGTCACCGAACTCAAAGCCACTCGCATGCGCGAGCTTGCTCTCAAGGAACGGATCCCGCTCGTCTGGCTGATCGACTCGGCTGGAGCTCGCATCCAAGAGGCGACGGGCTCGATGTTCGCTCGCACCGGAGACCTCTTCAAGGAGCAGGTCATCATGTCGGGCGTTGTCCCTCAGGTCGCCGCCATGATGGGGCCGGGAGCGGCCGGTACGGCGTACATCCCGGGTCTCGCAGACTTCGTCCCGATGGTCCAGGGCACCTCGAACATGGCACTGGCCGGTCCACATCTCGTGAAGGCCGCGGTGGGGGAGGACACCACCGCAGAAGACATGGGTGGCTCGAAGGTCCACAACAAGATCTCTGGGGTTGCCGACCGCGAAGTGGCCGACGATCAGGCGTGCATCGATGCGATCAAGGACTATCTCTCGTACTTTCCTTCGTCCAACCTCGAACGGTCGCCTCTCAAAGAGACCGAGGACCCGATCGATAGGAGATGTGAGGACCTCTACGACATCGTTCCCGCCAACCCGCGGCAGGCGTACGACATCCACAAGGTCATCGATGCCATCGTGGATGATGGCGACTTCTTCCCCATGAAGCCTGACTGGGCGCGCAATCTGGTGACGGGCTTCGCGCGCTTCGGGGGCCAGAGCGTCGGGATCGTCGCCAACCAGCCGAAGTTCCTGGGCGGCGCACTCGATGTGAACTCGGCCGATAAGGCGGCTCGCTTCGTGTGGCTCTGCGACGCCTTCCATATCCCTCTTGTCTTCCTCATGGACTGTCCGGGGTTCCTGGTCGGCTCAGCGGTCGAGAAGCAGGGGATCATCCGTCACGGTGCCAAGATGTTGTTCGCGGTGTCGGAGGCGACCGTCCCGAAGATCACCGTCGTGCTGCGCAAGGGATACGGCGCCGGCTACTACGTGATGAACGGCCGCGCGTTCGAACCCGATCTCATCGTCGGATGGCCGACCGCCGAGATCTCGGTCATGGGCCCGGAGGGGGCGGTCAACATCATCTTCCGCAAGCAGATCGAGGCGATGCCCGAGGATCAGCGGGACGAGACACGCAACAACATGGTCGGCATGATCCGCGAGCAGATCAGTCCGTACGTGGCCGCCGGGTGGTCGTTCGTCGACGACCTGATCGATCCGGCCGACACCCGGGCGACGATCACACGTGGCCTCCAGATGTCGGTCAACAAGAAGGTCGAGCGACCGTGGCGCAAGCACGGCGTCCTGCCGGTATGAGGCTCTGAGGATGGCGTTCAGCGAGGAACTGGCCGACCGGATTCGAGAGCTCCTCGAGCATCGCGTCGAGCTGACCGAACGGAAGATGTTCGGTGGGATCGCGTTCATGCTCAAAGGGAACATGTGCGTCGGAGTCATGAACGACGATCTCTTGGTCCGGGTAGGGCGCGAGGCCATGGACGAGCTCATGAAGGGGCCCTATGTCAAACCTATGGACTTCACCGGTCGAACGATGTCCGGTTTCATCCTGGTCGAGCCCCAGGCGACAGACGACGACGCGTCCCTTGAGGAGTGGGTGGAACGAGGAGCGTCCTTCGCCGATTCGTTGCCTCCCAAGAAGAAGAAGTAGGCGTTGGCGGGCCACAGGGCCCTGGGGTGAGGTGACGATCGGCCCTAACGCGGTGGCGAGCCTTTCGGGAGGATCGGGTTCTCACACCGATCGAAGGGAACGTCATGAACCAGATGAAGGTGCAAGATGTCATGACTCACATGGTCGTGACCCTACGGCCCACGGACACGATCCAAACAGCGGGTGCAAGATTCCTCAGCAACCGCATCAGCGGAGCTCCCGTCGTTGAGCGAGGCCGTCTCGTCGGCATCCTGTCCGAATCGGATCTCGTCGCCGCGTATGAGCCACCGGCACCCTTGTCACCTGCTCCGGTGCGCTTGGACCCCCTCCTGTACCTATTGCAGGGACGGACACCTCGAGACGAGAACCGGACAGAGGTTGGCTATTTCATGACTAGGGACGTGATCACGGTTGCTCCCGATGACTCGATCTGGGTGGCCGCGGCGCGGATCGATCGCTACGGCATCCGGCGCCTCCCCGTCATAGATGGGAACGGCTACGTCGTGGGGGTTCTCGCCCGTTCGGATCTCGTCCGTTCGATGGTCAGGGGAGATCAGGCGGTGGGTGCCTCGGTTAAGGCAGCGATCGGAGCCCTCGGGATGGAGAACTTCATCGGGCTCGAGGTCGATGTAGATGAGGGCCGCGTCACTCTTCGAGGAACCGCTGACCGGCGATCGACCCACGACATCACTCTTAGGGTCACGGCTAACGTCGCTGGCGTGCTGGAGGTCGAGGATGAACTCGACTGGGAGTGGGACGACACGCGGACAAGCCCCGGGCGAGCGCTGGGTGACCCTCACGAGACCGAGAGGGCGCCATGGTCGTCTGGTCCACTGCTCAGCGAAGGCCGATGAATGGGTGGTTAGTGTGACCGCATGAGCGATCACGGACATAGGCAAACCGCAGGTCTGGTTGAGGCGGGCCTCGCGCTGGCTTCGGAGTTGGATATCGACACGCTGCTGCACCGGATCGCCGACATCGCGGCGGAACTTCTCGGAGCTAGATACGCGGCGGTAGGGGTCGTCGGAAATGACGGCTTGCTGGTCAGGTTCGTGTATTCGGGCATAGACGAGAAGACGGCTCGCGCCATCGGGGACCTGCCCGAGGGACGGGGGCTCCTAGGGGTTCTGCTGGAGGGCGGACGTCCGCTTCGGATGCGGGAGATATCTGAGCATCCGAGCTCGTACGGTTTCCCGCCGAACCACCCTCCGATGCATTCCTTCCTTGGAGTCCCTATCAGGGTGGGCAACCGTGTCTATGGCCGCCTTTACCTGACTGAAAGAGAGGGTGGCGCGGAGTTCTCCAAGGACGACGAACGGATCGCGATGACCCTGGCCGCGCAGGCGGGAGTCGCGATCGAGAACGCCAATCTCCTCGAGGAGGTCAAGGCTCGAGGAGATGAGCTGGCGGTTCTCGAAGAGCGTGAGCGCATCTCGAAGGAGTTGCACGACGGTGTGATCCAGTCGATCTACTCGGTCGGACTTTCCCTTCAGGGAACCATCAGCCTGGCCGACCGCGACTCGCAGGCAACGAAAACGAGGCTGAACGACGCGATCGGAACCCTCGACGACGTCATCCGCGACGTTCGGTCCTACATCTTTGCGCTTCAACCAAAGAGCGTCGAAGAGAGGGGCCTAGGAAACGCCATACAGGAACTGGTTCGCGACCTTGAGGTGAACTCTATGATCGAGACCACCCTCGAATTGGACGACGCGGCGCTGAACGCGATCCCAGTGTTGAACCGTAGCGATGCGATCCAGATCGTTCGTGAGGTCCTCTCGAACGTCGCACGGCACTCTCACGCGACCGAGGCAGTGATCTCGCTGGCGTTGGACGGGAATGATGTGGTCTTTAGCGTTATCGCCGATGGTGTCACTTTCGACCCGGCGGCAGTCACCAGGGGGCATGGGCTGTCCAACATCGAGACGCGGGTGGAGCGCCTCGGAGGGCACATGCTTATCTCACCTCGTTCCTCGGGCGGGATGGTTCACGAGATCCACTTACCGAGAGGTGTTGAGACATGAGCGAAGGCCTGAGGGTTCTTCTCGCCGATGACCACGAGATCGTTCGCCAGGGGCTGCGCTCCCTGCTGGAAGCTGAAGGCGACATCGAGGTCGTAGCGGAAGCCGACAGCGGATCGAGCGCAGTGTCTCTCGCGAGGATCCACCACCCAGATGTCGTCGTCATGGACGTACGCATGCCAGACGGATCCGGTGTCGAAGCATGTCGCGATATCCGAGCGGAGCTCCCGGAAACCCAGGTGATCATGCTTACTTCCTTCTCGGACGACGATGCACTCTTCAACTCGATAATGGCCGGGGCTGCCGGCTTCGTCCTCAAGCAGATAAGGGGCCGGGACCTGGTCGATGCGATCAAGACCGTTGGGGGAGGCAGGTCTCTCCTCGACCCCGACGTCACCAAGCGAGTGCTGGAACGCCTGCGGAAGGCAAAGTTCGATGAGAGAGATCCCAAGATGGCGAGACTCTCTCCCCAGGAGGAGCGAATCTTGGACCTGGTGGGCGAGGGCCTCACCAACCGTGAGATAGGCGAGGCGATCCACCTGTCGGACAAAACGGTGAAGAACTACGTTTCGAGCATCCTGCAGAAGCTCGAGGTTTCCCGGCGTGCCGAGGCGGCCTCCTACGCCGCGCGGATGAAGGCCCAGGAGAAACCCCGCCCGGACTAGGCGGGTGGTGCCCGTTCGGCCCACCCAAGGAGGGCCGACCGGCACTTGGGCCCCTCCCTCGAGTTCGACATCCTTGAGTCATTGGGATGGAGAACGAACCGAAGGAGGACCAAGTGGCACAGATCGCCGAGTCAACTCACGCACAACTCGCCTCACGGAAAGAGGCTACGGCGCACGTAGGACGCAGGTTCATCGACCTTATGGTCAGCTGGACGGCGGCCATCATGGCCATTGCACTATTGGCGATCGGAGGGGCTGCCGTCTACGGAGGCAACTTCGCTCTGGACAACGTGCGCGACCGCCTCGAGCCGCAGAACATCACCTTCCCGCCTGCGGAGGCGATGTCTCCCGCTGAGAAGGCAGATCTTGGTGAGTTCGCTGGAACCACTGTCGACACGGGAGCCGGGGCCGAGGCGTACTCCCGCTACATCGGCGGCCACCTAGCTGAGGTCAACGACGGAGCCACCTACTCCGAGACCTCGACGGCCTCACGAGCAGAAGGCATCTCCGACGAGGAGAGGGCCGAGTTGAGCGCAAAGGCGGACACCCTGTTCCGGGGAGAGACGCTCAGAGCGATCCTGCTGAACGCGTACGGCTGGTGGACCGTAGGTGTGATCACGATGTGGGTTGGGATCGGTGCGATCTTCGCCGGAGCCCTACTTGCAGTCTTCGTTGGGCTTGGATTCCGACACGCACGAAAGGTGAGTGGTCAGGACTCCTGACCCTAGGCACGGCTCAACAGAAAGAGGCGCCCGATCGGGCGCCTCTTTCTCGTTAGAGCATGACGCGGGCGAACGGCTAGTCGTCTTCGCCCTCGGTCTCGGCCTCGTCGGAAACGACTTCGAAGTTCTCGTCGAGCTGGACGTCGATCTGGCTGCCGTCGGCGCGGGTGACCTCGACCTCGTACTTGCTCTCTTCGTCGTCGACCTCGGTGCCGGTCACGGTGCCGCCACCCGTGTGGGCGAGAGCGGCATCGGTCGCTTGCTGTAGCGCTGATCCTGTGATCGCCGTGTCGGATGCGTCATCATCACCCGATGCCACGGCGATAGCCGATCCGCCGCTAACGAGTGCAACGACGGCGACGGCTCCGACGATCAGTTTCTTGCGCTTCTCCATCTCCATACCTCCATCCTAGGGGTGCAGCAACATGGTGCCCCGTCGCACCTGAAATCGACCTGAACGAACCGGGCCACGCTCAGGGATCGCTAAAGAGTGGCCCTCGAACCGCCGACAGAACTCCTAACGGTGCCTGGTGGCCGCAACCGACGGCTAACTCTGAAACCGATGCTGAGGATGTAGACCGAAGCGTGATGACCTAGTCGATCGCGAGGCTCGTCTCTCATAAGCTGGTTCAACCAGCCATCGAGTTGGCCTCCAGGCACCGTCCTTCTCTCCTCGAATCTCTTCAGCTTGTTGCCCTCGGATGAGGGATGATGGTCATCGCGTCGATCGAGGAGGACCTGTGGCTAACAAGGACAAGGGCAGCAACAAGGGCGGCAAGAAGGAAGCGAAGAAGACACTGAAAGAGAAGCGTGCCGAGAAGAAGGTCAAGAAGGCAGGTCCTGGAGGCCTCCCCTCCAGCTGATCCGTCCCGTTAGTCGCCCGAGTATCTAAGGGTTCGTGCCGAACAGGCGATCGCCCATGTCTCCCAGACCCGGGAGGATGTAGGCGGTCGAGTTCAGCTGGCGGTCGATAGCGGCGGTGATGATGTCGACGTCGGGGTGGGCGTCCTCGAGCGCCTTGATGCCCTCGGGAGCGGAGACGATCGAGACCATCTTGATGCGGTCTGCCCCGGCATCCTTGATGTTCGATAGCGCCGCGTTCGCCGAACCCCCCGTTGCGAGCATCGGATCGAGGACGAACGTGACCGCATCCTTCAGTGGTGGGAGCTTCGCGTAGTAGGCGGAAGGTTGGAACGTGGCCTCGTCGCGCTCCAAACCGAGATATCCCACCCTTACCTGCGGGAACAGTTCAACTGCTGCATCCAGCATCCCAAGTCCGGCTCTGAGGATCGGGACGACCACTATGGGACCCGCCAGAGCGCGGCCCTGGGCAGTCTCGAGCGGGGTCTGAACCTCCGCCGCGATCGTGGGGAGATCCCGGGTCGCTTCCAAGATCAACGCGGTCGTCAGCCTCTTGGTAAGTGAACGGAACTGATCAGGCTGGGTGCTCTCGTCGCGGATCTGGAGCAAGAGATGGGATGCGAGGGGATGGTCTACGACGGTGACAGTCATGGACGTGAGGCTATTACACAGATGTCATGCGCGGGCTCCGGGGCATCCGTTATAGGTTCCTGGCTCATGGATCCTTGCGTGATCACTTGCTCGATCTCGGGTGTCGCCGCGAACCGGGATCAATGTCCTGCCATCCCGTACACCCCCGAGGAGTACGGGGCCGAGGCCAAGCGGGCATACGACGCGGGCGCCTCGGTCGTTCACATCCACGCCCGCTATCCGGATGGAACTCCGAGCTACCGCACCCAGGAGTACAAAGCGATCACCGAGGCCATCGTGGCCGAGTGCCCGGACATCATCATCAACTACTCAACCGGCGCGGTCGGCGTTTCGACCTCCGAGCGGATCGACCACGTGACGACCCTGAAGCCGGAACTGGGTGCTCTCAACATGGGGTCGATGAACTATGCGAAGTACTCGAGCAAGCGGAAGGCACTCATCTTCGATCTGGTGTTCGCCAACCCGTTCTCTGACATCACCTTCTTCCTCGAGAAGATGAACGAGGCGGGGGTCAAGCCGGAATGCGAGTGTTTCGACACCGGACACATCGGCAACTGTGCCCCGCTCATCGACATGGGTCTCCTGGTGCCACCGATCCAGTTCTCGCTGATCCTCGGTGTGCTCGGGGGAGCACCCCCAGACACGCGGACCCTGGCTCACATGGCCTCTCTGCTACCCGCGGGCTCGACATGGGAGGTCATTGCGATCTCTCGGAAGCAATGGGAACTGGTGACCGGTGCGGTCGCACTCGGCGGGAACGTGAGGGTGGGGCTTGAGGACAACTTCTATCTCCCGAACGGTGAGATGGCGTCATCGAACGGAGATCTGATCGCAGCAGCAGCACGCATCGTCGAACACTCGGGGCGAAGCGTTGCAACACCGGCCGAGGCGCGCGCCCTCATGTCCCTTCCCGCCGAACCCGATCGGTCCGGGCTCGCGGTCGAACTCGAGGAGGCATCAGGTTGAGCGAAGAGGTCCTGGCAGAGATGGTGGCCAACGTCTGGAAGATCGTGGTGAAAGAGGGCGACTCGATCGAGGAAGGCGCGACGATCTGCATACTCGAGTCGATGAAGATGGAGATCCCCGTTGAAGCGACTGCCTCCGGAACGATCTCCTCGATCGAAGTGACCGAAGGTGGCACCGTCCAAGAGGGCGACGTCATCGCGGTGATCGACTGATCATGGCACTCGTCGAGGTCGCCCATAGCGAACGCGTCACGACCTTGACACTGAACCGCCCGGAACTGCGCAACGCGTTGTCGATCGAGATGTGCGACGCGGTGGTCGACGCCCTGGGGCAGGTAGGTGATGAGTCCCGCGTCGTGGTCATCAGGGGCAGCGGCAAGGCGTTCTGCGCCGGAGCGGACTTCGCGGCCGTCTCTGGGCCCGGCGGGCTCGAGTTCGTGCCTCGCTTCGAGAACATGCTCGAGACCATCGCTAACTTCGGACTCCCGACGGTCGCCCAGATCCACGGCGCGGCTCTGGGCGGCGGGTTCCAACTCGCGTGCGTGTGTGACTTCCGGGTAGCGAGTGAAACGTCATCCCTGGGCATCCCTGCGGCGCGCCTCGGGATCGTCGTCAACGTTGAGAACGTCAGGCGATTAGTGAATCTGGTGGGGATGGCACGCGCCAAGACGATCCTCATGACCGGCCACACGGTGTCGGGTTCGATCGCAGCCGAGGAAGGACTCGTTCACAGATGGGTGCCCGACGACGAGCTCGAGGGTGCAGTGGACGAGTTCGCGGAGGGCATAGCGAAGCTGTCTCCACTGTCCGTGCAGGGTCACAAGCGGGCGATCCAAACGGTCATGGACACGATCGGTGACGTTCGTGCCGCGGGGCGCGCTGACGACCTCGATCGGTTGGTCGCGGAGGCGTACAACTCGAAGGATCTAGCGGAGGGCATCCGGGCGATGTCCGAGAAGCGCTCACCCGGATTCGAGGGACGCTAGAGCTCGGCGATCGACCGCCTGCCGGCGAAGCCTGCATCCGGATCATGCCAGTGAGCCACCTCTGGCTCGCCGAGGCGCCAGCACAGGAGGATGTCTCGCCCGGCAACTTGTCCGGGGAAGTCGATCAACCCGGCGTCGATGTCCCTCAGGATCAGGTTCCACTCCTGGATCCGCAGGAGTAGTTCTTCCACCCGTTCCATCGCTCGGGCTTCTTTGGCCTTGAGGTCGGCCAGCCCCTGGTCTTTCGATGTCCGCTCGATCCGTTCGCGCAGGGCACCGGCGAGGGCGACCTTGTCCCTCATCTCGATCAAGGTGGTGGCGAGATGAGGAAGAAGTTCGTTCGCCTCGGCGAGCGAGTAGACCCGGTCGGTCATGCTCCGAGCTTCTCCAACGTCCAGCGCTCGATCGGGCCCCCGATCACCTTTGCCTGAGCGACAACCGCCCTCCGATCGAAGGGGATCCGGCGATGCATGAAGGTCCAGTCGGTACCCGTGTGGTCGATGATCAGATAGGTAGCGAACTCACTGTCCATCGGGAAGCCCACCGAACCGGCGTTGGCCACGATGGTGCCGTCGGCGAGCCGTCGGACGAAGCCCCGGTGGACGTGTCCGTAGACGATCGCGGTGGCCCGACCCTCGTATGGAGCGAACTCTCCGGCGGGTGCATCTGGCATCGGTCCTTCGAACGGCGAATCGGGCGTGCCGTGCACCATCAGCATCCCCCCCGGCCCCTTGTGCCCGATGGGGAGCGCCAGCAGCCAATCCCGATCGGACTCAGAGATGTTGTGGGCCGCAGCCAGGTCGATGAACGTCTGCCGTTCCTCGTCCGTCTTCGCCGTCTGTGGATCGCCGGTCAGCCACACGTCCGTGTTGCCTCTGACGGTTGTCCACCCTGCTGAGCGGACGCGTTCGATGCAGCGTTCGGCCCACGGGCCGCCCCACCCGAGGTCGCCTCCGCACCAGACGTCGTCTACCCCCATCGTCTCGAGATCGGTCTCAACGGCGTCAAGGGCCATCAGGTTTCCATGGATATCCGAGATAACTGCGGTGCGCACTTGATCCTCCTTCATGGAGCGGTCGTGGCACGATGCTCGGATGGCAACGCTAGCCGACCGCATCAGGGGTGTCTCAACACTCTCCAAAGCTCAGGCCGAGCACCTTAGAACGCTGTGCTCGTCGTGGCAGGTCCTTGCGGACCTGTCGTTCTCAGATCTCCTTCTCTACGTCCGCAAGGATGGCAGCGACGAAAGCTTCGAGATCTGCGCTCAGCTGCGTCCATTCACCTCGCAAACCCTCTACCCACAAGACATGGTCGGAACCGTTGTTTCACAGCCCGAGCAACCGATAGTCGAGCGCGCTTTCCGCGAGGGAGAGATCTGGGCACAGGACGATCCCGTCCTGGTGGATGGCGTGCCGATCCGGATGGATGCGGTCCCGGTGCGTTACGACGGCGAGGTCGTAGCGGTCGTGACGAAGGAAGGGTCGCCAGCAACGTCGCGTCGACCTGGTCGCCTCGAACAGGTCTACCTCGAGGCCGCGGAGCACGTGTCCCGCATGATCTGCGACGGGGAGTTTCCGTACGCGAGCACCCCGTTCGGCGATTGGCCGAGGGTCGGAGACGGGCTGTGCGTCCTCGACGCATCGGGACGGGTGTCGTGGGCGTCACCCAACGCCGTGTCTGCCTTTCGGCGGTTCGGGGTGAAGCAGAACATCCTCGGGCGATACCTCGACGATCTGAATCTGGGACGGACTCCGGTGAGCGAAGCTATCGAGCGCCGCGCTCTGGTGGACGGCGAACTTGCCAGCGGCGAGAACGTGCTTCTGATCAGATGCTTGCCTCTCTACGAACCTGAGGATGTCGTGGGAGCTCTCGTTCTCGTCCGCGATGTGTCCGAACTCCGCCAGAAGGAGCGCGAGCTTTCGGTGAAGGACGCCACGATCCGCGAGATCCATCATCGAGTGAAGAACAACCTCCAAACGATCGCCAGCCTGTTGCGTCTGCAAGCGCGCCGTCTGGAGTCGGAAGAGGGTCGGGCGGCTCTTCAAGAGAGCGTGCTGCGCATCGGCTCGATCGCGCTCGTCCACGAGACCCTCTCGGAACAACCCTCGGATGTCACCGAGTTCGCCGACGTCGCGCGAAGGATCGGCTACATGGTCGCCGAGGGTCTCGTCCAGCCCGACAAGAGCATCTCGTTCTCCGTGACAGGTGAGACCGGCAAGCTACCGGCGGACCTGGCGACCCCACTCGCGGTGACGGTGACGGAACTGATGCAGAACTCGATCGAGCATGCATTCGAAGGCCGGGAGACCGGCTCGGTGAACATCGACCTCGCGAGGGGGAAGGGCGAGGTCGTCGTGACGGTCCGAGACGACGGCACCGGGATCCCGGAGGGAGCGTTGGAGGGGGCCCGTTTGGGGCTCCAGATCGTCCGTACCTTGATCGGCGAGATGGGTGGCGAGTTCACGATCGCCGCCGCCGACGGGACCGTGGCGATCGTGAAGGTCCCGGTGAAAGAGGACGGATAGCCGGATGCCGAGGGATCGTTCCGCATAGGATACGAACGTCTGTTCGCCAACCCCGTTTGCGCTGAACCGTTGGGAGCCCCGATGTCCTGGCATGAGGATCTGAACCCCGAGCAACTACGTGCGGCGACCCATCCGGGTGGCCCTCTCCTCATCGTCGCCGGGGCGGGCACCGGCAAGACGAAGACCCTGGCGTGCCGCGTCGCGCACCTGATCGAGACGGGCACCCCACCCGAGAAGATCCTCCTCCTCACGTTCACTCGGCGGGCCGCCGCCGAGATGCTCAAGCGCGCGGGCCAGATGAGCTCCGGAGCAGCCGCAGCGCGCGTCTGGGGCGGAACCTTCCATGCCACCTCCAACCGGTTGCTCCGCCTTCACGGTCGTGCCCTCGGACTCGAGTCGAACTTCTCGGTGGTGGATGCGTCCGACGGAGCCGACCTGATCGATCTGATCCGTGACGAGGGCGGCTACGCGAAAGGCAAGAAGCGTTTCCCCAAGAAAGACACGATCGCCGCCATCTACTCACGGGCAGTGAACTCGGGCGACCAACTGAAGGACGTCCTCGAGAAGAGCTTCCCTTGGTGCAAGCCTGAGGCTGAGGGTATCCGCGAGATCCTCTCGGCCTACGTCGAGCGGAAGCGTCGGGCGGGCGTACTCGACTACGACGACCTGTTGCTCTTCTGGAAGGCACTCGCAGAGGCTCCCGGTGTGGGCGAGCTGGTTGCCGAGCGCTTCGATCACGTCTTGGTCGACGAGTATCAAGACACGAACCATCTGCAATCCGATGTCCTCCGCGCGATGCGTCGCTCGAACCGCAACATCACCGTCGTCGGTGACGACGCACAGTCGATCTATTCGTTCCGAGCCGCCACCATCGAGAACATCCTGTCCTTCCCCGACCACTTTCCCGGGGCCGAGATCGTGAAGCTCGAACGTAATTACAGATCGACCGCGGAGATCCTCGCGACATCCAACGCGGTGATGGCCGAGTCTCCGGTCGGCTACGGCAAGGCTCTGTGGACCGAGCGGACGGATGGACATCGTCCTGTCCTCGTTGAATGCCTCGATGAGGAACAGCAGACCCATCAGGTGTGTGAACAGGTGCTCGAACAACGTGAACGCGGAGTTGCGCTGAAGGAACAGGCGGTGCTCTTCCGGACGGGGCACCATTCCGCCCAACTCGAGATCGAGCTGACCCGACGCAACATCCCCTTCGTGAAGTACGGCGGTCTACGGTTCGTCGAGTCGGCACACGTGAAAGATGTCGTCGCGTTCCTCAGGATCCTCGAGAACCCTGGTGACGAACTCGGCTGGTGGCGCATCCTGAACCTGCTCGACGGGGTGGGGCCGGCGACCGCCCGGGCGCTGATGAACTCGATCGGGGTGGGTGGGTCCGGCACGGCTGCCTCTCCACTGACCACGTTCATCGAGGAGCGCCCTGCCCCCGGTGGCGTGCGATCCGAGCAGATCGGTGAACTGGTCGATGTGTTCGAGGACTGCAGAACAGATCTCCCCGTCCCGGCTCAGATCGAGCGGTTCCGGGCGTTCTACGACCCGGTTGTCGGCCGCCTCTACGAGTCTTCGGCGGCCCGCCTGAGAGATCTCGATCAGTTGGAATCACTCGCCGCCACCGCGAAATCACGAGAGCGCTTCGTTGTGGATCTGACCCTCGATCCACCGGCATCCACCCAGGATCTCGCTGGCCCCCCGGGGCTGGACGAGGACTACCTGATCTTGTCGACGATCCATTCGGCGAAGGGCGGCGAGTGGGACGTCGTGCACGTCCTCCACGCGGCCGACGGCATGATCCCATCCGACATGGCGACCGGCGACGCGGACGAGATCGAAGAGGAACGTCGTCTGTTCTACGTCGCACTAACGAGGGCTCGGCACGACCTCTACATGTATTTCCCGCTGCGCTACTACCATCGCCCCCGCGGACTCGACGACGCCCACGGCTACGCGCAGCTGACGCGCTTCGTCTCGGCTGCGGTCAAGGACACGCTCGAAGCGAGGCCTGCGTACACACCTGGCTCGCTCGATGAGGACGTCGCCACCGAACACACCCCGGTCGCCGCTGTCTCTAAGTACCTGAGCGACCTCTTCCAGATCTGAGCGGTTAGCTCTATTCGTCGAACGAGCGCCGCAGCTTGACGAGGGTGCGGTTGAGCAGACGGGAGACGTGCATCTGCGAGATGCCGAGCTTGTCGGCGATCTCCGACTGCGTCAGGCCCTTGAAGAATCGCAGGAACAGGATGCTCTGTTCGCGTGCCGGCAGCTTCTCGACCTCGGGTGCCAGAGAAGCCCAGTACTCGAGGTTCTCGATCTGTTGGTCCTCGGCCCCCAAGCGGTCGGCGAAGGTGGAAGAGCCCTCGTCATCGGAGTCGATGGGAGCGTCGATCGACGAGAAGTTGTAGGCCTGAGCGATCTCCATGCCTTCAAGAACCTGCTCCTCGGTGTAGCCGGTCGCCTTCGCGATCTCCTGGACGTTCGGCGACGCGCCCGAGCTCCTGGCCCAGATAACCGATCATCTTCGTGAGTTCGAGGTGTAGTTCCTGGAGGCGACGGGGGACACGGACCGCCCAACCCTTGTCCCGGAAGTGCCTTTTCAATTCGCCGACGACCGTGGGCGTTGCGTAGGTCGAGAATTCGACCTCGCGGTCCAACTCGAACCTGTCGATCGCCTTGAGGAGCCCGATCATCCCGACCTGGGTCAGGTCCTCCAGAGGTTCACCACGGTTCTTGAACCTCCGCGCCAGGAACTCAACGAGTCCGATGTACTGATCGACGAGTTCGGCGCGTAGTTGCTCGATCGTTGCCTTGTCCGTGGCGGCTCGGTATCTGATGAAGAGGTCTCGGGCCTCTTCCTTGCTGAGTTGCCCCCGCTCGGTCACGGGCGCTTGTTCTTGATCAGGGCGAACGAGGGGAGGCCATCCCTGACTTCGAGTGTCGCTTCGTCGGCGACGGTAGCCTGAGGATCTGACGTGAGAACTCGGTGAGTTCCGTCCTCACCTTGTCACCCGCGCCGAACCTTCCCGTGCCGTTGATCGCGATGCGATCGGTTTCGATCGCGAACTCGATGTCGAGAGTGCCGTCTCTACCCTGAGTGCCGGTGAGGTACGCGGCCAGTTCATCGACCGCGATCTTGAGGTCCTCGATCTCATCGATCGTGAACGTCAATCTGGACGCGAGTCCTGCGGCGATGAGTCGAACCACCTGCAGGTACTGCGGAGTTGCCGGGATGCTGATAGAGACCTTGTCCAAGAACCTTCCTCAGGACGCCGACGCGCGCTTGGCGGTCGTCTTCTTCTTGGGGCTCTTGGCTGAACCCTCTTTCTTCTTCTTAGCATCAGCCACGGAAGCCTTGAGTGCTTCCATGAGATCCACGACCTTGGTGGGCTCTTCCTCAGCCTCGGCTGCGATCGTTACTTCCTCGCCGTCGACCTTCTGCTGCACCAGTTTCTCGAGTCGCTCGCGGTAATCATCGACGAAAGCATTCGGATCGAAGTCCGTGGAAAGCTGCTGGATCAGTTGCCGCGCCATCTTGACCTCTTGATCGCGCACCTCGACCTCTTTATCGAGATCTTCGAACTCAGGCACCCTGATCTCGTCGGGCCAGTGCATCGTCTCGAGAACGAACACGTCGTCCTTCAAGCGGATCGTCGCGAGGTGTTCCTTCTCGCGCAGGGCAACCTTCGCGATCCCCACCTGGCCCTCGGCCTCGAGTGCCTGCTGAAGCAATCTGTATGCCTTGAGCCCTGATTGCTCGGGAACGACGAAGTAGGTGCGGTTGTAGTAGATCGGATCGATCTCTTCCAGAGGAACGAAGTTGACGACATCGATCGCTTTGATCGAGTCAACGTCGAGGGCCTTCATCTCGTCGTCCGTGAAGGTTACGTAGTGATCCTTCGAGTATTCGAAGCCCTTGACGATCTCGTCCCAGGTGACTTCTTCACCGCAGACGGAGCAGACCCGCTGGAACTTGATACGGCCCCCGTCCTTCTCGTGCAGCATGTTGAACTTGAGGCTCTTCTCCTCAACTGCCGAATAGAGACGTACGGGGATATTCACCAGCCCGAAAGTGACGGCACCCTTCCACAAAGCCTTCATCGCTCCATCCTAAAGGGTGCATCTACTTCCGTTGTTCGGTTACGTAGAGTGAGGGAACAGGCGTTTCCGAGGCAGGTTCCTAGGCGGGATGGTGACCGAAGGTGACTGGCGACGATTACGCACGGGAGGTCGGCGAACGCCTCCGGGGGTCAGGCTGACAAGGGGATGTCTCTGAGCGACGTTGCCGGGGCGCTCCGCTGGGGCGTGGAAGGCGGCGATCGTCGGCGCCTACGAACGAGGGGATCGGAACGTCACGATCGCCAAGCTTTCCGAGCTGGCTGCCTTCTATGAGGTCCCGATCTCCGCCCTCCTTCCCGAAACCGCCCACGAGGAGCACGCGACGATCGAGCCTGGCTTCACGGTCGACCTGGCCGCACTCGATGCGGCGTCCGATCCTGGATGGGCAACCTTGAGCAGATTCGTCGCTTCTGTCAGGGCGCTCCGCTCCGACGACGGTGAGCGTCTCCCGCTTAGGGAGGCCGATCTTGCAACCCTTGCCCTGGCCTACAACTCGAGCCCCCAGCAGTTCCTCGACCTGCTCGCCTCCTCCGGCCTCCTGGCCACTGCGCTTCTGGGCGACTGAGGCGACACGCGGCGACGTCCCGTTCGCCCAGAAGGGGGGTGGGGGGTCAGGCGGCGATGGCGAGGACGATGGTCGCCGCGAGGAGGAGGTCGTAGAGAACCGTGAAGGTGATGTCGAGCGGTTTCGGACGGCTCGGGATCATGACCGCGAGGACCCAGAACGGCATGACTATGAGTTCGAACGCGATCCCATAGATCAATGCTGCCCAGCGCCCGAAACCCACATCGGATGCGACCAGGATCGCGATCGCGATGAGGATGCCGCCTAGGAGGCCACCACCGAGGACGTCATCGAGTGGTCCATCCTTCGCCAGGTACCGGTAGAGCCTGTACGCGAAGCCGAGCGCGGCCAGGGTGAGGAGTACCCACACGAGTCCGGTTGAGGCATCCATAAGCCAACCAAGATAGCCTCTCGGCACCATGACGGGATTCGATGAGATCCTGATCCTCGCCGGTGCAGTGGCGATATTGGGCTTGGTGTTCACGTTGGCAGTGATGATCTCCGCGCGGCGCGGCGGAGGAACGGCTCGGCGCAACGATGAGGGCCGCAAGCTCTCTCGTCTCGCAGGGCCTGTCGAGGGTGGATGAGAACGATGCTCCCGATGCGATGCTCGCGGAGTTGTCGCGACTTCTAGATGCCGATGCCAGCGTGATCGCGATCCCAACCGGAGACGGCCGTCTCGGCTGCGGTGCGTCTTTCGGTTATCCCGAACCAGACAAGAACTTCATCAGGGTTGATGAAGGGATGTCCGGGCGAGCCTTCACAACGGGGGAGGCGGTCGTCGCTCCGGACGTTCACGATCATCCGGAGTACGTATCGACCGTTTCCGGCATGCGTTCGGGCGTTGCCGTGCCCTTGATCGTCGAGCGGCAGAGTGATCGGCGCTCTGAACATCGAATCTGCGACCCGTCGCTATACCGAACGAGATCTGGCGATCCTCGCTCCACTCGCTGATCAGGTGGCAGCTCTGATGCACGATCGCGAGCTATCTCGACGCGAGGACGAGCGTCGGATCGTCGAGGATGATGCGCGGGCAGAGGTCGATCGGATGAAGGACGATTTCCTTGCAACCGTTTCGCACGAACTGAGAACCCCTCTGACCTCTATAAAGGGGTCCGCCCAGACGGTCCTGACACGAGGGGACCGCCTCTCGGAGAACGACAGGACAGAACTTCTCGAGACAGTGGTTCGACAGTGCGACCGGCTTGCAACGATGGTCGAGACGCTGTTGCTGGTCTCTCGGCTCGAAACGGATGTCGTCCCAGGGCGGACGAACTACGTCCTGCTCAGAGACCTGCTTGAACAACGCCGTCGAATCTGCCGGAGCGCGACATCGCGCGCAGATCGAGGGGACCGGTCCGGCTGGGATCGTGACCGATCAGTTCCGCGCCCATCACATCCTCCGGAACATCATCGAGAACGCCTGTAAGTACGCGCCGGCCGATACGTCGGTGAGGGTCACGGCGTCGGGGACCGAAGACGCAGTGGTTATCGAGATCGTCGACCAGGGACCGGGTGTTCCTGAAGACCAGAGGAGCGCGGTTTTCGAGCGATTCAAGAGAGGAACCTCGGGGGACCACATACCCTCGTTCGGCACCGGACTGGGTCTGTACATCGCTAAGCGGTTCATCGGAGAACTCGGCGGCACCATCGAACTGGACGACGGAACCGACCCACCGTGGACGGGAGCCCGATTCACCGTGGTAATCCCTCGCTCTGGTGGGGCGTCTCGGGAGGGATAGGTAATCCCCGCATATACAATCCGGGGCGCAGGGTGCCCATATCGTCCCCTAGGAAGAACGGATCCGGTGTCCAAGACAGCTTCCAAGACAACATCCGCGCGAGGGTTCCTTTCGCTCGTGCTCATCGCTACCCAGGTCGCATCCATAGCGGTGACGATCACGGCGGGGCCGGCCTCAGCCGGCGTCCCACCGAGCGAATGGGTGATCGGATCTACTCAGAAGGTCGCCTACATCACGCTCGACGGCCAGACGAAAGCCTCCAAGATGCGCGCGTCTTGCAGAGAGGCTCGATGCCCTCGGGGCCAAAGCGACCTTCTTCGTCTCCGGTTCCTACATCGACCACCACAAGGACACCGCCCGAGCGATCCTCAAGGCCGGCCATCGCCTTGGGAACCGAGGCTACGGATCGGAAACATTCACCGAGATGAGTGACACACAGATCACCTCGTCGGTGAACCGGGCGGCGAAGGCGATCACCGGGGTCGGTGGCAAGGCCGGACCTTACGTCCGGGCGCCCAAAGGTGCCCGCGACCTCCGGGTCCTCGAGCGACTAGGAGCCGGCGGGTACACGTCGGTGAGATGGACGACCCGGCCGGCCGGCGGGGTCGCCGAGGCGATCAAGAGTCGCGTGATGAAGGGGTTCCGCCCCGGAACGATCGTGAGCCTCGACGTGTGGCGCCGCAGCCATCGCAAGGCCGCTCTCGATATCGCAAAGGCTCTGCAACGCCGGGGCTACGACCTCAAGTCGGTCGATGGGCTCAAGCATGCGACACCGGTCAGGTGGGACGTGACCACCAGTCAGGGGTCGAGCGGTGGTCAAGTCAAGCTGCTTCAGAAGCGTCTCCGTTTGACGAGCTACGTCGCTGGGAACCCGGACGGCAACTTCAACGACAAGACCCTTCAAGGCGTGTACGCGTTCGAGAAGTCGAACAGACTTGCGCGTGACGGAGTGGTGACCCCCGCCCAGTTGACCCAGATCCTCACCTCGAAGCGACCGAAGACTCCGAAGCATCCCGGCAAGCGCTACATCCACATCGATGTCTCCAAGCAGATCCTGTACGAGGTCCACGGGGGCCGTGTGTTCAAGACGATCCCCGTCTCCACGGGGAACGAGGAGTACTACGAGATCGACGGAGAGAGGTACAAGGCTCACACCCCGCGTGGCAGTTACACGGTCGTCCGCAAGATCCCCGGCAAGAGGGTTAGCCGGCTGGGCGAGCTGTGGTGGCCGAACTACTACGTGGGCGGGTACGCGATCCACGGGAGCCCGTCCGTGCCGACCTATCCGGCGAGCCACGGCTGCGTTCGGATCCCGATGTTCGTGACTCAATCGTTCTACGAGCGAAACCCGGTTGGAGTCCCGGTCTACGTACAAGATTGATCAGTCGATAACCCGGCGACCGAAGAGGAACTGGGTCCGCCACCAACTGCCCTTGCCGATCGGCGACATGCTCACACCTGCGCGCCCGCCCGACGAGTGGATCATCCACCCTTGGCCGACGTAGAGACCCGCGTGGTAGACGTCGCGAGGTCTCGAGTCCTTCCCGGAAGGAGCGAACAGCAGGACGTCCCCCGGCTTGATCTTGCCAAACCCGAGCCGTTCGTCCGTCGCCCTCGCCATCTCGGCCGAGGACCGTTCCGGTAACGACCACCCCTTGTAGGGACGATCGGGTGGCGAGTAGGAGGCTGTCTTCTTCTGGAGGACGTACCAGACGAATCCCGAGCAGTCGACACCACCATGCTTCTGGGCACCATACGGATAGTCGTTGGGGGTGTCGGCGATCCACTCTCCTGCATAGACGTAAGGGGTCCCAACCAGAGAGAACGCGAACTCGAGGACCGCTTGCTTGCGCGTCCCCGACCTTCGGAAGCGCCACTCCGGTTAACGCATCCGCGCCGTAGGTCGAGGGTCCTGTAAGAGCGCGCCACACCGCGTACGCGATGTCTGCCTGGGTCATCCGTTCATCGGCGGACGCCTCGTGCTCGTCCTCATCGACCGGCCGGTCGTGACGTAGGCCCATCTCGCGGGCGACGATCTCGTCGCCGAACCACTTCCGCACCTTGGGACTCCAATCGTCCGGGCTCGTGAGGTTCTCGAGGTGTTCCGCGACGGGAGCTTGGCCAAGCGCCTTCACGAGCGCCCGATCGACCTCCGCGGCGGTCACCTTTCCTTTGGTCCGGTGGTAGCCGCCTCCGAAGGCACCGTCCATGAGCGATCGGAAATCGTTGCGACGCATCGCCTTGTTCGGGGCAAAGGTGTTGTCGAGGAGGTGGGCATCCTTGAGGTAGCGGACCGCACCCTTGGCCCAACCGGGGGTCGCGGCGCCGGCCGGTGCAGGGGCAACCACGCCGAGCAGCCCCACGAGCAACACCACCACCCAATTCCTACCAGTAGTCATATGGTCCCATCGGCGGTGGGGCGGTGTCCCTTTAAGCAGAAATGACTAGATAACGGGATGAATCGGATGGAGAAAGATGGCAGAGCCGAGCGGGCGGCCGCAGCGGCTACCCTTTAGAACGGTAGACGGGGCATATCGAGCGGCCGGAACAAGCGAACGGGAGGCAAGGATGCCAACCCCATCGGGGCAGACACCCGATAGGAACCTCGGGATCGAGCTGGTCAGGGTTACCGAAGCAGCAGCTCTGGCAGCCGCTCGGTGGCTCGGTCGCGGAGACAAGGAAGCGGCCGATCAAGCCGCCGTCGATGCGATGAGGTTCATGATGGACACGGTGTCCATGGATGGTGTCGTCGTGATCGGAGAGGGCGAGAAGGACAACGCTCCGATGCTCTACAACGGCGAAGAGATCGGCAATGGCGAGCCCCCGGTCGTCGACATCGCCGTCGATCCGGTCGATGGGACGACGCTTACCGCCAAGGGCATGAACGGTGCGATCGCGGTGGTGGCTCTCGCGGAACGCGGCACGATGTTCAACCCCGGGCCGTGCGTCTACATGGAGAAGATCGCAGCCGGCGAAGAGGCTCACGACGTCCTCGACATCGAGGCGGGAACCACCGAGAACCTCAAGCGACTCGCCAAGGTAAAAGGCACCGATGTCGAAAATCTCACCGTCGTGGTGCTCGACCGCCCCCGCCACGAAACGCTCGTCAAAGAGATCCGCGAGGCGGGGGCCCGGATCAAATTCATAATGGACGGAGACGTCGCCGGAGCGATCGCCGCCGCACGCGATGACAACGGGGTCGACCTACTTATCGGTATCGGAGGAACCCCCGAAGGAGTGATCGCAGCATGTGCGATCAAGTGCCTCGGGGGTGTGATCCAGGGGCGCCTCTGGGCCCGCAACGACGAGGAGCGCGACCGGGCAATCGCCGAGGGCTACGACCTGGACGCAGTGCTCACGACCGACGATCTAGTGACGGGCGAGGATGTTTTCTTCGCGGCCACGGGAGTCACCGACGGCGATCTGATCAAGGGCGTGCGCTACGAGGGTAAGAACGCGATCACCCAGTCGATCGTGATGCGCTCGCGCACCGGCACAGTGCGCATCATCGATGCGCTGCACCGCCGCAAGAAGCTCAAAGAGATCTCCTCGAACTACTAGGCGAACGTGTCCCGGCGCCTGTCGCGAGCCAGAGCGCTCGCGCTCGACATCACCCCGTTGAGGGAATCCGTTCCGTATCGCGCGGTGTGGATCGGTCAGGTCGTTTCGCTGACCGGGGGCCAGATGCGGATAGTCGCGATCGCGTGGCAGGTCTTCCGCATCACCGATTCGACGGTCGCGGTCGGACTCATCGGGTTGGTCGAGATCGTGCCGTTGATCGCGTTCTCGATGATCGGTGGAGCTATCGCCGACTCGATGGATCGCCGGAAACTGATGGCGCAGATGCAGATCGGTCTGACGCTCAGCTCACTGGGACTGGCATTCATCGCGTCATCCGACTCGCCCAGCGTGCTGTGGATCTACGGATTCACGGCACTGACCTCGGCCCTCACCGCGATCGACGGCCCGGCGCGCTCGGCGACCGTGGCCTCGATGCTGGACTCCAAGCAGATGCCGGCGGCGATGGCGTTGCGTCAGGTCGTCTACCAGATCACCCAGATGGTCGGCCCCGCCATCGGCGGCGTGCTGATCGCGTCGTTCGATCTGTCGGTCGTATTCCTGCTGGACGCCCTCACGTTCGTGGTCGCTCTCGTGGCGCTCAGGTGGGTTCCGGCCAACCTCCCGGAGTCTGGCGACAGCACGAGACTCGAATCGATCCGAGAAGGCCTCAGGTTCGCGCTCCGCACCCCGGTCCTGATGTCGATCTTCTCCATCGATCTGGTGGCGATGATCTTCGGGATGCCGCGGGCGGTGTTCCCGGCCCTCGCCAGCAGGACGTTCGGGATGGGGGCCGCCGGACTCGGACTCCTGTACGCAGCACCCGCCGCCGGAGCCTTGATCGCGGCGTTGACCACCGGGTGGGTTGGCCGCATCCGACGACAGGGTCGCGCGGTCCTGTGGGCGGTGACCCTATGGGGTGTGTCGATCGCCCTGGCGGGCCTCTCGTTGTTCTCGCTGCCGCTGACCCTGTTCTTCCTGGCGGTCGCGGGTGGCGCGGATGTCATCAGCGCGATCTTCCGCGGCACGATCCTCCAGGTCGTGACCCCCAACGCGCTCTTGGGCCGTACGAACTCGGTGAACATCATGGTCGTGACCGGGGGCCCGCGCCTCGGAGACATGGAGGCCGGTGTCCTCGCCGGCGTGGTCGGTGCACCCGCGTCCGTGGTGATCGGAGGAGTCGTCTGTCTCGTGGGTACCGCAGCGGTGTGGGGATGGATGCCGGCGCTTCGCCGGTACGTTGCCCGCTAGCCGAGGAGATCGCGAACGAGGGCCACCGCGTTCTCGACGTCGTTCTTGTCGACGTCCATGTGCGTCACCGCGCGCACGCTGTTGCCGCTGATGTCCGAGAACGAAACGCCCTTGTCTTCCATCGCGGCAGCGAACGCGTCGCCCGTCATGCCCGTCCCGGTGACGTCGAAGAACACGATGTTGGTTTCGATCGAATCGGGATCGACCTCGATCCCTTCGATCTCCGAGAGTCCGCGAGCGAGGATCTTCGCGTTGGAGTGATCGTCGGCGAGCCGCTCGATGTTGTTCTCGAGTGCATAGATGCCCGCGGCCGCGATCACTCCCGCCTGCCGCATCGCCCCGCCCATCCGTCTGCTTGTGGCGCCACGCTTCGGCGATGAAGTCGTTGCTCCCGGCGAGGACCCCTCCGACCGGTGCGCCGAGCCCCTTGCTGAGATCGATCCACACCGAATCGAAAGGTCGGGCGAAGTCGGCCGCGGGCGTGCCCGATGCGACGACGGCGTTGAACAACCGGGCCCCGTCCATGTGCTTGATGAGTCCGCTCTCATCCGCCGCAGCGCAGACCTCTTCGATCAACCCGATGGGCCAGCACGCCCCGCCGCCTGCGTTCGAGGTCTGCTCGATCGAGACGACCTTCGTGCGAGGCGAGTAGCGATCGTCGGGTCGGATGGCACCGTCGGACATCATCCGCGGTGAACATCCCGCGGGCCCCCGATGAGTGGCGTGATGACCGCACCGCCCAGCGCCGACGGGCCACCCCCTTCGTGGTTGAGAGGATGAGCGGTCTCGTGCATCAGGATCTCGTCGCCCGGTCGGCAGTGCACGAGGAAGCTGATCGCGTTGCACATCGTCCCGGTCGGGAGGAACAGAGCGGCCTCCTTGCCGAGGATGTCCGCCACCATCTCTTGCAATCTGTTGACGGTCGGATCGAGCATCCGTTGCTCGTCACCGACCTCCGCAGAGGCGATGGCGGCGCGCATCTCGGGCGTCGGCCTGGTCGTCGTGTCGCTGAACAGATCGATCATCGACTCACTCCTTGATGTCCGCGACCCGGCCACCGGTCATCTCGATGAGAGCCTGGGGCGTGGTTCTGAACACGGCGTTCGGAGTGCCTGCGGCGGCCCAGACCTCGTCGAACGTGAGCAGGTCCTCGTCGATCAGCACCTCGAGACCCTCAACGTGGCCGATGGGCGGAACGCCGCCGATCGGGAAGCCGGTGAGCTTCCGCACCGCGTCGGCGTCCGCTCGCCCGATGGCGCCACCGAGCAGCGTCGAGACCTTCGCGGTCGAGACGCGATTCGCCCCCGAGGTGACCACCAGGACACCGGTCTCGCCCCGAGCGAAGATCATGCTCTTGGCGATCTGCGCGACGGTCGTCCCGATAGCGTCCGCCGCCTCCTGCGAGGTGCGGGTGCTGGCCGAGAACTCGACGACCTCGCCGTCGTTGCCCAACGAGCGGAGGGTGTCCTGGACCTTCTGGGCGTTGGCGTGCACGACTACTTCCTTGGCTCCCACGAGAAGAACCGGATCGCGACGAGTGTTCCGACGACCCCCCAGAGGGCCACAGCCCCGAGGTGCCCCCATTCGAAGCCTGAACCTGTTTCGAACGGATTGAAGATCGTCTGTAGCGCCTGAGAGATGTGCTTGACCGGGAAGATCTTGCCGACCCATTCGATCCACACAGGCGGATCGTCGAACTTGATGAAGACGTCACTGAGGAACAACAGCGGCAGGATCGAGAAGTTGACGACGGCGGGTGCGGCCTCGGCGTTGGGGATGAATCCGGTGATAGCGAGTCCAAGGGCGGCGAAGCTACCCGTTCCCACCAACAGGGTGACCAGGAGAGCGGGCAGTGTCGTCGTCGGGATCTCGGTCCCGTAGAAGGCCGCTCCGAACGCAACCGTGATGATCGTTAGCAGGAACGCGATCAAGATGGCATGTGCGATGCGCCCCCCGAGGAAGACCCATGCGGGCAGCGGGGTTCCACGGATCTTCTTGAGCTGGCCCTCATCGCGCTTGAACGTCACACCCATAGCGACATTCGTGTAGGTAGCGGTGATGACTCCGAACGCCAGGATGGCCGGCACGAAGAAGTTGGAAGCCGAGAACGTCTCGCCCGTGGTGGGGGAGGTCGACGTCGTCACCCCCGAACGCCACGTTGAAGATGACGAGGAACATCAGAGGGAACACGAACGTGAAGAAGGCCGCGGCCGGATTGCGCCAGAACGAGCGGTTCTCGAACCTGATCTGGGTGATCAGCAGGGAGAGGTCACGCATCGGTCGATCCTTCGGTCAGTTCCAGGTAGATGTCCTCGAGCGACGCTCTGGTCACCGACAGCTCCTCGAGGGGAGCCCCGTTCTCGATAGCCATCGAGGTCAGTTCGTGGAGTGTCCTGGTTGGGTCCTCGGTCCGGATCTCGACGAGGCCGCCGTCGAGTGCTGTCGCTCCAGCGGGGGAGGCCCCGGGCGCGGGCCGGAACCTGATGCGCGTGGCGGTGTCAGCGCCGGTGAGGATCGCCGGTGGGCCAAGGGCGATGATCTCGCCCTGTCGGATGATCCCGACCTGGTCCGCGAGGACCTGTGCCTCGTCCATGTAGTGAGTGGTCAGTAAGACCGTCTTTCCGAGGTCTTTCAGGCTCTTGATCATGCCCCATGCGTTGCGCCTCGCCGAGGGATCGAACCCGGTCGTGGGCTCGTCGAGGAACAAGAGGTCGGGGTCGCCTGCCAGCCCGATCGCGACATCCAGGCGTCGTTGCTGGCCCCCGGAGAGCTTCTTCACGCGCTCGTCGCGTTTCTCGGTGAGGCCGACGACTTCGATCACCTCATCGATGTCACGCGGATGAGGATAGAAACCGCGATACATCTCGATCGATTCGGCGACCGTAAGGAACGGATCGACCCCCGTTTCCTGAAGGACTATCCCGATGCGCTCCTTGAGGGCCCGCCCGCCTTTACCCGGATCGAATCCGAGGACAGACACCTCCCCGGCGGTTCTTGCGCGGAACCCTTCGAGGATCTCGACCGTCGTCGTCTTGCCGGCTCCGTTCGGGCCGAGGAGGGCGAAGACCTCACCTTCGGCGACCCTCAGGTCGATGCCGCGTACGGCCTCGTTCGTGCCGTAGGACTTGCGGAGCCCCTTCACGTCGATCGCTGCGCTAGTCATGGTCGGGAGCATAATCGCCGACCTCCAATCCGCAGGCACCTCGGAGAGCCGAACCGTCTGCATGCAGATAAAGAGGAAGACCACATCGCTCATCCTTATCCCGCTCGCAGCGCTCGTGATGGGCGCGTGCTCGGGGGACAGCGGATCAACTCCCGCCGCTGGCGGGGCAGAAGCTGGGACCGAGGTCGCGCTTCGCAACATCATGTTCCAACCTGGTGATGTGACGATCTCGACGGGTGAGGCCATCACATGGAACAACGAGGATGACGTCGATCACACCGTCACGTCGGGGGTCCCGCAAGAACAAGGGGTCCCAGGTGTCAGTGACAACACCGAAGCGCAGCCCGATGGAACCTTCGATCAGATGCTGTCCTCGGGAGACGACTTCTCGTTCACTTTCGAAGAAGCAGGGACCTACGACTACTTCTGCGGCATCCATCCTGGGATGACGGCGTCGATCACCGTCGAATAGCAAACGCGTACGAAGAAATACCGAGGCCGGGCAATACGCCCGGCCTTTTGCTTGCGAACTACCAGCAACCGTACGAACGACAACGAAAGGGAGTGCTGCAACATGCGCAACAGCAAACTGCTTCGCCTGTTCGGTGCGCTCATGGCCATGATGCTCCTCGGAGCTGCTTGTGCCCAGAGTGACCCAGACACCACCGCCACCGGTTCAGGTGACGGAACAGAAAGCCCGATGGAAGAGCCTTCGACCGATCCGGTCGCACTCGACTCCGGAGCCCCTGCCCTGACGCAAGCGCTGACGAGCTTGCTCGACAGCCACGTCTACCAGGCCGGCATCACGATCGTTCAGGGCGTCAGCAACGGGCTCGACTCACCTGAGTTCGAGGCCGCGGCCGCTCAGCTCGACAAGAACACGGTCGCTCTTGGTGACGCGATCGGCGGCATCTACGGCGACGAGGCACGCGACGCGTTCCTTCCACTGTGGCGCAAGCACATCGGCTTCTTCGTTGACTACACCGTCGCTCAGGCGAGTGGCGACAAGGCCGGCGCCAAGAAGGCCAAGTCTGCCCTCGACGGCTACCGCACCGACTTCGGTGAACTCATCGAAGGCGCGACCGGTGGAGAGCTTCCTGCTGATGCAGTTGCAGAGGAACTGATCCCCCACGTTGAGAGCCTGTTCGCAACGATCGACTCTGTCGTGAAGGGTGACGGCAAGGCCTTCGACCTGCTCCGAGAGGCTGCAGCGCACATGCCTATGACCGCCACCGCACTTGCTGGCGGGATCGCAGCGTCGCAGCCGGACAACTTCCCGGGTGCCGCCGATGGTGCTGCCTCGCAGCTTCAGGTCGCCCTTACTCACCTGCTCGACGACCACGTCTACCTTGCCGGGATCACGATCTCGATGGGCCTCAGCAACGGACTTGACTCTCCCGAGTTCAAGGCCGCAGCCAACGCCCTCGACGTGAACTCGATCGCATTGGGCGACACGATCGACTCGGTGTACCCGGGTGCGAAGGACGCGTTCCTTCCACTGTGGCGCAAGCACATCGGCTTCTTCGTCGACTACACCGTCGCTCAGGCGAGTGGTGACAAGGCCGGCGCCAAGAAGGCCAAGTCCGGTCTCGACTCGTACCGCACCGACTTCGGTGAGCTGATCGAGGGTGCGACCGAAGGGGCAGTGTCGGCGGATGCGATCGCCGAGGGTCTCGTCGAGCACGCTGCGACCTTGTTCGCTGCGATCGATGCACTGGTCGCCGGGGATGCAGCCACGGCATTCAGTGAGCTGAACAACTCTGCTCACCACAACACCGTGCTGGCTTCGGTGCTGGCGGGAGCGATCGTCAAGCAGTTCCCGGAGAACTTCACGAACTAGCACCAGTTCCCCCCAGGAGCGGTTTCTTACCCCTTTACCGCTCCGGAGAGGCACCCCGGCCATCTGGCCGGGGTGTTTTTCTTGTTCGTCAGGCAGGCTCGAAGCTTGTTGGGTCGGCGCAGTACGCGCGGACGTGCTTCGCTAGTTTCGCGGCGTGGAAGCCGTCGACGTAGCGGTGGTCCATCGTGGCGGCGAGCGTCAGCATCGGGCGCACTACAACTTCACCGTCGACGACGACCGGCTTGTCGGTCACCTCGCCCACCAGAACCAGGAATGGGATCCGGTAGTAGGGCGACAGCGGTGCGTAGGCGTGTTGGATGCCGAACATCCCGACCGAGGTGATCATGGCCGAGCCGAACGGCTGGCGGGGGAGTCCTCGCTTCTTGAGGTCCTTGTCCCTATCCGTGGTTATCCACGCGGCGGCCCGCATCGAGAGGTTGAGCAACCTCGTTGGCGTCTTGGACAGCATGGACTTCGTCTTGCCGAACTCCTCGTCCGTGCCGGTCCGGATCTTCGTCGCTCGGCCGGCGAGCTCCTGGGCGATCTCGACAGCACCCTTCTTGTCCGCGTTCACGACCTTGACCCCGGAGAGTTCCGCTCCCGCATCGGCGGAGACGATGAAGAAGATGTCGACGGTCTCCCGCGCTACGAAGTGCCCCCGGTACAGACGGACGTTCAGTTCGGGATGCTCGCCAAGAGCGTGAGCGATCGCCTTACCAACCATGTGCGTGATCGTGAGTTTGGTGCCTGACGCCTCCTGAGCATCTTTCATGAACGCAAGGAGTCGGGTCGCATCGATCTCGAGATCGCCGTAGATCTGAGGATCGTTAGGAACCCCCCAGGTCGCGGCGGCGAGCTTGCGCCAGCCCTTGATCTTGACCTTGTCGGCCTTGTTGTTCGACTCGGACATCCCACCCCCCGGTGGCCTGCTCTGCTCGGACGGTCAGCATATGTCGGCGTAGGTTGGACCCCATGATCGTCGTGATCGATGCCGACCTGCTCGCGTTCGAGCGCATCCGCTCGACCGCTGAGAGCCTTGGGAAGACGGTCCACAGCGCCACCCATGAGAGCTTCGATCCAGGGCTGGAGGATCTCGAGACCGTGATCATCGATCTCGATCGTGGGGGCGAGGAGGTTCTGCCGACGATCGGAGCACTCGCCGAGTCGAACCCCGGCCTCCGGATACTCGGATTCTTCTCGCACATAGCCCCCGAGATAGCCGACCGGGCCCGAACCGCCGGCTGCACCCCCTACCCCCGGGGCCGCTTCTATCGGGAGCTCTCAACCCTCCTTTCCTAGTGCTGGGCTCCGTGCTCGGTCGGGCGGGGTTCCACGTTCCTAGCGATCACTCGTAGAGTGGTTGCTCATGCGATTCAGGGTCGACGACCTCGCTGCCCGCTGTGACGTCAGCGTGGACACCGTGCGCTTCTATCAGGCGCAGGGGCTCTTGCCCGCGCCCGAACGGGAGGGGCGGATCGCCTGGTACTCGGACGTTCATGCCGAGCGCCTCACGCGCATCCGTGAACTGAAGGACAAGGGGTTCACCTTGGCGTCCATCAAGAGGCTGGTGTCGGGAACGGCCGATGCGGCCGACGAAGCCCTGGTGTCGGCGGTCGCAGGTGGAACCGATGGGACCACGGGTCTGAGCGTCGAGGAGCTCGCCGAGCGCACCGGCGTCTCTCCCGCACTCCTCGCGGCGATCGAGAGAGAGGGATTGATCTCGGCCAGGAGGATCGACGGCGAATCTCGATACACCGATGCAGATGCCGCTGCCGTTTCCGCCGGCCTGGCTCTCTTGGAAGCGGGTCTCCCCCTCAGCGAACTGCTGGACCTTGCCCGGACCCACGATGCCGCGATGCGAAAGGTCGCGGCTCAGGCGGTCGAGATGTTCGTCACCTTCGTCAGAGACCCGATCCGCGCGAAGACCGACAACGAGGATGAAGCGGCCGAACGATTGGTCGAGGCATTCCGGAAGATGTTGCCCGCAACTTCATCGCTCGTGGCGAATCACTTTCAGCGAACCCTTCTGAAGCTCGCGCAGGAACGGATCGAGGAAGAAGGCTACGAGTTCGAACTCGAGCCGGGAGGTGACCGCTGATGCCAACCGATCCACTTCCTACGGGAGATGAGAAGGTCGGTGCGGTCAGATCGATGTTCGACCGCATCGCTCCGCGGTACGACCTCGTCAATCGGATCATGACCTTTGGGCTCGATACACGCTGGCGCAGGCGAGCGGTCCGCTCGATGTCACTCGCGCCCGGTGCCCTTGTTCTTGACATCGCGTGCGGCACTGGCGATCTGTGTCGTGAGCTCGAGCGCTCCGACCTGAAAGCGATCGGGTTCGATCTCTCCTACGGGATGCTGCATGTGGCGAAGACCGATGCGCCCTTGGTCCAGTCGGACGCGCTTCGGTTGCCAGTCGGAGATGGGGTCGCCGACGGCATCACGTGCGGGTTCGCACTCCGCAACGTCCTCGACATCGAGAAGCTGTTCCAGGAGTTCGCGCGCGTCCTCACCCCGGGAGGACGGATCGCCGTCATCGAGGTTGCAGAGCCAGAGAACCGTTTCTTCAGATGGGGTCACAGGCTCTATTTCCACAGACTCGTTCCGTTCATCGGTGGGCTGCTCTCGGACAAGAAGGCCTACGCATACCTCCCGAAGTCGACCGCATACCTCCCACCGCGCGACGAACTGGTGAGGCTGATCCAACGAACCGGGTTCCCGGACGCGTCGTCCAGCCTCGTCGGGCTCGGAGCGGCACAGATCATCACTGCCCGTCGGTCGTGAGCCCTCTCAGGTTCCATACCGAAGAGATCGAAGTGACCTCTGACCTGATCTCACTCGCCCCCTCGGGTGCTGGCCTCATCTGGCTGCGCGGCGGAACGGGGATCGTTGGCTGGGGCGAGGCCGCCCGGCTCGATATCGACGAAGTCGACCCCTTCTCCGCGGCGGGCAGGTGGGTAGATGAACTGTTCCAGGACGCGGAGATATCCGGAGTCACCGGACCCCCAGGGGTCGGCCCAGTGGCGTTCACCTCGTTCGCCTTCGACCCGAGCACCCATCCATCGGTAGTGATCGTGCCGGCCACCATGGTGGCAAGGATCGGGGACCGGGCATGGCGAACCTCGGTCGCTGGAGCCGAGGCACCAGAGCGTGTCGCGGAGATCGCTCCCGAGAAGATCCGCTACGGAGGCGCGAGCGTCGATGAGGTCGCGTGGCTCGAAGCCGTCGATCGGGCGGTGGGCAAGATCAAGGCGGGATCGCTCGACAAGGTAGTCCTCGCTCGCGATCTCATGGTGTGGTCGAAGGAACCCCTCGATCAGCGCGTCCTTTGCCGACGGCTGGCCGAGAGGTTCCCCGGATGCCACACGTTCGCCGTTGATGGACTGATCGGAGCTTCGCCGGAGCCGCTCCTGACTAGAACGGGCAGCGAGATCACGTCCCTCACCCTCGCCGGCTCGGCTGCTCGGGGTTCTGACGAGGCCTCCGACGACGCGCTTGGGGAGGGCATGCTCCGCTCACCGAAAGATCTTGATGAGCACAGGCTCGCGGTTGACTCGGTGCGAACCGCGTTCAGCGACGTTTGTTCCGACATGGAGATCGACGAGGAGCCCCACTTGTTGAAGCTGGCGAACGTCCAACACTTGGCGTCCGGGGCACGCGGGACGGTGCTTCCGGAGGTCTCTACCTTCGAGGTGCTGGCGCGTCTGCATCCAACGGCGGCCGTAGGGGGCACCCCAACCCGAGAGGCGATCGAGATGATCCGGGAACTCGAGGCTATGGATCGTGGATGTTACGCAGGCCCGGTCGGATGGATCGATCCACGCGGTGACTGCGAGTTCGCGATCGCGCTGCGATGCGCGGAGCTGTCCGGATCGCGGGCCCGCCTATTCGCCGGGAACGGGATCGTGGCGGGTTCGATCCCCGAGGCCGAGCTGGAGGAGACCCGGGTCAAGCTTCGGGCCATGCGCTCGGCACTCGGGGATCCGAGTTGATCAGCGGGTCTTGACGACCAGTGGTCGCACGGCCTTGAAGGCGAACAGGAGCATCAGCGCGATGAGCGCCAGGGGGAGGACGAAGCCAGCACCCACAACAACGCCCGTGTAGATGAAGGCAAGTGTCTTGGTCGCGTTGTCCCACGCCCGCTCGAAGGCTCCTTCGGGGGGAGCAGGCTTGGCTGCAACGGCCCCCGGCTCGCGCATCCGGAGCGAGATGGTCGAGTAGTCGGTCTGATCTTTCAGGTAGTTGATCCGTCCCCTCAGCCTTTCGATCTCCATCTGGACGCCGCTGAGCTCCCTCTGCACACGGATAGACGCGGCCACCGTAGTGGCGTCGTTCATGAGGCCCAGCAGGACGTTCTCTTGCGCTTCCAGGTTCCGGACCCGGGAGGTGAGATCGACGAACTCCTGGGAGACGTCTTGGCCGGCGACCTCCTCGCGCGTTACTTTGCTGGCGATCCCCTTGATCTCACCGAGCGTTGCTTCGAACTGCTCGGACGGCACCCTTATGACGATCGACCCCGAACGTGCATCGTCTCCAGCGATCGACGACGACGTCACGAACCCACCGTGTCGGGTCGCCGCGTCGATCACGTCCTGCATCGAGTCGCTGAAGCTGCCCTTCACCTCGATCCCGAGCGTGGCGGTCTTGATGACGTTCGGCCCGACGTCGGGCAGGTCGGTTGCGGGAGCGGACTGGAAGCCATCGTCGCCTCCACCGGTGCTGGCTCCGGCATCGGTATCCTCCATGGTTTCCGGAGCCCCGATCTCGTCGTAGGCGGCGTCACCCCCCCCGTCCCCCGAGGTAACACCTCCACCGCTGGATGCGCTATCGCCGGCGCCGCCGGAGCACGCTCCGAAGATCAGGACGGCGATCAGCAAGAGTGCTGCCATGGAAAGGGTTCGCTTCTGAGCCATGTCGGGTTCCTCCCGCGGTAGACGCTGTTGGAACTTCGACTCGCGTCCGTACGCGCTTGGTTCCAGCGAGGTCAGATCTTCTTAAGGGCCATTTCGATCGCGGCAGCGATCTCGGCGTGGAGGGCCCGGTTCGCGCTGCGATCGGTGACGACCTCGACGATGGTGACTCCGTCCGGAGGCGCTTCTACGGATGCGGTGAGTTTCGCCGCGGTGGTGGGCCGTTCGTAGCCAGCCCCATAGGTGCGAGCCACGTCGGCGAAGTCGATCCCATGGGGTGTGCCGAAGACCCGCTCGGCGCTCGCCCGCTCCGCCTGTGGAAGGAAGGAGAAGATCCCGCCGCCGTCGTTATTGATAACCACGAAAGTGCAGTCGACCTCTTCGGATGACGTGAGGAGCAGGCCATTCTGATCGTGGAGCATCGACAGGTCCCCTGCGAGGGCAACCACCGGGCCGGGCGCGCACAGCGCAACGCCGAGGGCAGTGGACACGAACCCATCGATCCCGCTCGCGCCGCGATTGCTGACGAATCCGAGCCCTTCTCGGGGCGTCATGAAGTTGTCGAGGTCACGCACGGGCATGCTGGAGGCCACGACCAGAGTGCCTCCGTGCGGGACGGCCGCGGCCACGATCCTCGCCACGTTGGGCTCATTCAAGTCCTCGCCGAGGACCCCTTCGACAGCGGCGAGCGCGAGGTTGTCTACCTCGCGCCAGCGCGTTAAGCCACTCGTTGTCATCCCGCTCGTCGATCAGCCCCGCTGCCGCGCGCAGGATCAAACCCGGCCGACCAACGATCGCAGCGTCCACTGTCCGGAGAGGATCGACGTCGAACGGAGAGGGGTCGATGGCGATCTGCTCGATCGAGGGGTCGAGATAGGCGATGAGCGACTTCGATGTCGTCGTTCGCCCCACGCGGATGACAAGATCCGGAGCCCCGAGCGTTCCGTTCTTGATCAGTGCGTCGTAAGCGACGATCGCGTTCGGCCCTCGGCGCGCCCCCGAGTGTGCTTCGGCGACCAACGGCCATCCGAGTGCCTCGGCGAACAACGCAGCAGCGGAGGGATCGTCAAGTCCTCCTCCGGCGACCACCAGACCACGTTCGGCTGTAGCCGCCTTGTTGGCGAGCCGCTCGATAACTTCGGGGGAGGGAACGTGTTCAGTCGTTACGGTCGTCCATGGAGCTCCGGAGGGTCGCCCGTCGAGATCGTGGGGGTACGGCTCTGCCGCGCCATCCGCCGACGAGTGGCTCGCGGAAGGCGAGGTTGACGTGCACGGGACCGGGGAGTGCGCTCGAAGCTTGCGCCAGGGCCCGCGCCATCACCGAGCGCCAGTAGCGGGGGGCACCTGAGTCATCGTCGGGGACGCCCATCTCGTGGAACCACCTCACGAGACTCCCGTACAGCTTGATCTGATCAGTGGTCTGGTTCGAGCCCGTGGCCCTGAGTTCGGGCGGTCTGTCGCTGGTGAGAAGTAAAAGCGGGACGCGCCCCTGCGAGGCTTCTATGACCGCCGGATAGAAGTTCGCCGTCGCACTCCCGGAGGTCGAGAGCACCGGGGTTGGCAGGCTGGTCACACGGGAGATCCCGAGAGCGAGGAACGCAGCGGAACGTTCGTCGTGCACGACATGGACCTCGATCCGCGGATCTTCTTCGAACGCGAGTGCAAGTGCCGCCGAACGTTGTCCGGGCGCGAGGCATGCATGGCGCACGCCACTACGGACGAGTTCGTCGACTATCACCGTGCTCATCGCTTCGGATGGCGTTGTCATCACTGCGCCTCCCGTGCCCGATCGAAGCGCGCGAGGAGACCCTCGGCGTCGTCTGGTTCATCCATGAGGTCTGGGGCCACTTCCACCTCTCGGACCTCGATGTGCCCATCTATCGGAGTCAGAGGTTCTGCGACGACGTCTCGCTCGAGCAGTGGGACGGTTCCCAGTCCACATGCATATGGAAGCTCCGGGAGACACGCGGCGAGCCGGGCTCCCATGGCGATGCCCACAGAGGTCTCGAGCGCGGACGACACGACGACCGGAAGTCCGAGACGTTCGGCTATCGCGAGACACGCGAGCACCCCTCCGAGTGGCTGCACCTTGAGGATCGCGATGTCGGCAGCTTCGCCGAGCTGGACGGTCATCGGGTCCTCTGCAAGGCGGATCGATTCGTCCGCGGCGATCGGCACGTCCACCGCCTTTCGAACCCTGGCCAGATCGTCGAGCCGCTCGCACGGCTGCTCGACGTACTGGATGTCGTAAGTGGACAGGCGAGTGATCGAGCGGATCGCCTGCTCCGCGTCCCACGAACCGTTGACGTCGAGCCTGATGTTGCCGTTCGGCCCCAGCGCGTCGCGGACCGCTTCGACGCGAGCCTCGTCGTCGCCTTCCCCGACCTTCACCTTCGCCGTTGAGCACCCTGATGCCAGCACCATCTCGTTCGCCTCCTCGGGGGAGACGGCAGGAACCGTCGTGTTCACCGGGATCAGGTCGCGGATGGGGGCCGGGAGGGCGGTCGTCGCGAACTCGTGGGCGGCCCTCCACCAGCGGTGAGCCATCCGGTCGTCATACTCCGGGAACGGAGAGAATTCCGCCCATCCCTTAGGTCCCTTAACGAGCACGCCCGAGCGTTCGGTCACGCCGCGGAAGCGCGTCCGGAGTTTGACCTGGAAGGGGAGCGTTACGAGATCCATAGTCCCCCCGCCAAGAGCGCGCCGAAGACCATCTCGACGCGCGCGGTGCCAACCAGTACCGGGATCAGTTCCGTCCCTCGTGCATCGACCTTGGCGAACAGCGGGAACGCCATCGCAGCAGTAGCGAGGGCCGCCATCGGCCACGGTGACCCATCGATCCCGGCGATCAGAAGGACGAACGGGAACGCTCCGAAGAGCACGACCCGGTAAAGCGTTCGAGCCCTCTCCTCACCGATGCGAGCGGGGAGTGTCGCTTTCCCCGCGGCACGGTCGGTGGCGATGTCCCGGATGTTGTTGGCCACGAGGATCGCCATCGATAGGAGACCCATGGGGATCGCGGCGACCACGCTAAGGGTGTCGATGCTCTCCGTCTGAACGAAGGCGGACCCGATCGTCGCTACCAATCCGAAGAAGACGAACACGAACAGCTCGCCCATCCCGGCGGACGCATACGGCTTCGGACCGCCGCTATAGCCAAGCGCTGCCAGGAACGAGACCCCGCCGATCGCGAGCAACCACCAGGTCGTGGCGGCCGCCAGCGTGAGTCCGGCAACAGCGCTGACCCCCAAAGCGACGTAGATCGCTGCCTTCATCCGGGGTGGCGAGATCAATCCCGAAGCAACGGCTCTACGTGGACCGACCCGGTGCTCGTTATCGACCCCGCGTACTCCGTCGAAGTAATCGTTCGCGAAGTTGACTGCGATCTGGATAGAGAGTCCGACGACGAGTGCGGCAGCGAAGCGCCAACCGATGAAGACATCGGCGGTGGCCGTCCCGACCAACACGGGAGCGATCGCAGCCGGGAGCGTCTTCGGCCGCGCCGCCTCTAGGAACGGACCCACGACATCACGGACGCTTCGGGAACCGGCTGAAGTCAGGCTTGCGCTTCTCGACGTAGGCGTCGCGGCCCTCCTGAGCTTCTTCGCTCATGTAATAGAGGAGGGTCGCATCCCCGGCGAGTTGTTGGATGCCGGCGAGGCCGTCCGTGTCGGCATTGAACGCAGCCTTGAGCATCCGCAGGGCGAGCGGGCTCTTCTCGAGGATCTTGTTGCACCACGCGACCGTTTCCTCCTCGAGCTGGGCGAGCGGCACAACCTTGTTGACGAGTCCCATCGCGAGGGCTTCCTCGGCGTCGTACTGATCGCACAGGTACCAGATCTCGCGCGCCTTCTTCTGGCCGATCGTGCGGGCGAGCAGACCCGGCGCCATAGCCGCCGTCGAACGAACCCACCTTCGGACCTGTCTGACCGAAGCGTGCGTTGTCGGCCGCGATCGTGAGGTCACTTACGAGATGGAGGATGTGCCCACCACCGATCGCGTATCCCGCCACCATGGCGATGATCGGTTTCGGGAGACGGCGCATCTGGATCTGAAGGTCGAGAACGTTCAGGCGCCCGATGCCGTGGTCGTCCACGTAGCCGTCATCGCCTCGGATGCGCTGGTCTCCGCCCGAGCAGAAGGCGAGATCGCCGGCACCGGTGAAGATGATGACCCCGATCTTCGGGTCGTCGCGGGCGACATTGAACGCATCCGACAGCTCGAACAGGGTCTGGGGCCTGAACGCGTTCCGCACCTCGGGCCGGTTGATCGTGATCTTGGCGATGCCTTCGGCCGTCTCGTAGAAGATGTCTCCGTACTCTCCGGAGCGCTGCCAATCCATCGGGGTCCTCTCGTCTAGGAGATATCTGTATGAGAAATCACTCAGATAGTGATCGCTCGCATGGTTACGTTACCGTAGACCCCGTGAAACAACCTCCCGAGGAACCTTCGTGCCCCGCCTCGTAGCGCTCCAGGTCGAGAGGGGGCCCCGGTTCCTCGATCTACTCGAGCGGATCTGGGGGGAGGGAGACGCCGTGCTCCCGATCGATCCCGCCCTGGGTGAGCACGCCCTTCACCGCATCCTCCTCCGGATGAGGCCCCACATCCTTATCGGCCCAACCGGCCAGCACGAGATCGAGTCACCTGCCGAGGTCGCCGACGGAACCGCGGCGGTGATGCTCACGTCCGGGACGACCGGCGAACCCAAGGGCGTGACGCTGTCGCATGCGGCGATGGATGCCGCGGCCGCCGCCAGCGCGCAGCGAACGGGAGAGGGCTCGGAAGATAGATGGCTATGCGCGCTCCCACTCCATCACATAGCGGGGCTGATGATCCTTGTCAGAGCCAAGACGGGGCGACCGCCCGCGATCCATCAACACTTCGATGTCGATGCGATCGCCGCTGAGGACGACGTCACCATGATCTCGGTGGTCCCGACGATGCTAGATCGGCTCCTCGACGCCGAGGTCGACCTCTCCCGGTTCCGGGTCATCCTTCTCGGCGGCGCCTCGGTGCCCTCCCATCTGCTCGAGCGCGCGCCCGGGAGGCGAACATCGTGCGGACCTACGGGATGACCGAAACGTGTGGAGGAGTGGTCTACGACGGCCGCCCGCTCCCTGGCGTCGATGTTCGGATCGACGGCGGTGAGGTTCTGATCAGAGGGCCGATGGTGATGGACGGCTACCGTCTCGATCCGGCGGCGACCGAAGCGGCGATCGTCGACGGCTGGTTCAGGACGAGCGACCTCGGTGAACTGGGACCAACCGGAGTCTTGGATGTCATCGGTCGAGCCGACGACATCATCGTGTCGGGTGGAGAGAACATCGCGCCGCGCTCCGTTGAGGAGGCCCTGATCTCGCACCCACGGATCGTCGCGGCTCGGGTACATGGTGAACCCGAACAAGAGTGGGGGCAGGTTGTGGTCGCTCAGATCGTTGTCGAGGGTGATGCGCCGTCACTCGACGAGATCCGTGACCACGTGGCACAACTGCTGCCGCGGAGTCATTCACCGAAGCGGGTCGAGGTCGTGGATCAGTTAGCCGAGGACCACAAGCTTCTCTAAGTCAGTCGCCCTCTGACCGATGGGGATGGAAATAGAGATCGATCGCCATCCAGAGCGTCTTCGAGAATGGATAGAAGAGGATCGGAACGATCCCGTTCGTCACGAGGGCGACCACTAGGAGAGGCTTCCACGCGATGTCGGGCAGCGTCGCGAAGATCGTGCCGACGAACAACAGAGCGAAGAGAACCTCGGCGACCGCGAGGTTGATCGTCAGTGCGCCAACCCAGTAGCCGTCCTCGCGCTCGAACCTGTAGTGGCAGTTGGGACAGGCCGGGTGCAGCGTTCCCCACGACCTGAAGATGCCCTTGTGCCCACACTGAGGACACCTACGCCCTAGCCCTCGTGCGATAGCGCGAGCCAATGAACGTTGGGGCATCTTTACGGGACCTCGAGGATCGTTGTCGATCAGGCGGTCGGCGTTGGGACCTTTTCGGTGGCGGACTCATCGGCTCGGTCGTTCCGGCTTGCGAGCACCACCAACGGCGCGATCGCTGCGAGAACCGTCGCGAAGGCTCCCCACGCGAGGCCGCTCATGTCCAAGCCGAGCGCGTGGTCGAAAGAGACTTCGCCTGGTCCGGTGAACGCGAACGTGAGTGCAGCGGTGCCGAGCACCAGTGGGAACTCGAACCCTTTGTTGCCGTTGAAGAAACCGTTCTGGATGTGGACCAAGAGGGTCGCTCCGAGCATCATCCCCGCTACCGCGGCCGCGCCGAAGGGGGTGAAGAGCCCAAGCGCGATCAGAACCCCGCCTCCGAATTCCGCACCACCGGCAAGGTAGGCGTACGTACGGGGAGGGTTGAAGCCCATCTTGCCGAGGACGGTCGCGAACCCTTCAGGGCCGGGGCCTCCGAAGGTGCCCCAGAGTTTCTGTGCTCCGTGTGCGGCGATCGTGCCACCGACCACGAGTCTCAGTATCAGTAGCCCGAAGTCCATCTCAGCCTCCACTCGGTTTCTGTTCCTTGGAAAGTTTGCCCTCGGCACTCCATCGGAGCGCCATCTTGAGATGTTGCCCCATACGCCCGAGGACCTAACACGCGAGACTTCCGGAGACGGGCAGGCCGGAGTAGGGAGCGCACGTGTCGAAGAACACCCTCGAAGCTTGGGCGGCTCCTCCTCATCCAGGGAGGCGCAGCATCGCGGGGACCTACGTGTCGTTGGTACCTCTCGATCCTGACGCTCATGAGGCTGATCTCTTCCAGGCGGCGCATGGCCCCGATGCCGATCCGCATCTGTGGGACTACATGGGGAACGGCCCCTTCACCCGGAAGACGTTCGGCGACTACCTACGGTGGTGCGTTTCGGGCGACGACCCTTTGTTCTTCGCGGTCGAGGTCGATGGGCGAGCTCAGGGAGTGATGTCGTACCTGCGCATCACGCCAGAGCACGGCGTGATCGAGATCGGTCACATCTGGTTCGGACCAGCCCTCCAGAGAACCCGCGCCGCTACCGAGGCGACCTTCCTCATCTCCGACAACGCGTTCGCGCTCGGCTACCGACGTCTCGAGTGGAAGTGCGACGCGCTCAATGAGCGATCGAGGCGCGCCGCCCTCCGCTACGGGTTCACGTTCGAGGGGATCTTCCGCAAGCACATGATCATCAAGAACCGCAACAGGGACACCGCGTGGTTCGCGATCGTGGACGACGACTGGTCATCGCTCGCCACCGCGTACCAACAGTGGTTGTCGCCGGACAACTTCGATATGAACGGCGATCAGGTGACGTCTCTAAGGAGGTTGATCGATGAGCGATGAACGCACGGCGAGCAAGGCGCTCTGGGACCAGATGGCGCCCGGGTGGGAGAACAACCGGGATTTCATGTGGGATACCACGCGCCACGTTGGCGAGTGGCTAGCTGCCAACGTCGATGCCCGCGCGGGTGACACGATCCTCGACCTCGCGGGGGGCCCGGGCGATAACGGGTTCCTGGTCTCCGATGTCGTCGGCCCCCAGGGCAAGGTGATCACGACCGACTTCGCACCCGGCATGGTCGAGGTTGCTCGGCGCAGCGCGGAAGCCCAGGGTCTAACGAATGTGGAAACGCGGGTTCTCGATGCCGAGAACATGGACCTCGAGACCGACTCCATCGACGGGATCATCTGCCGGTGGGGATTCATGCTGATGCACGATCCACTCGCTGCTCTCACCGAGTGCCGACGGGTGCTGAAGGACGGTCGCACTCTCGCTCTCTCGGTGTGGGGAGGCCCCGAGGCGAACCCATGGGTAACGGTGACCGGGATGACGATGAAGCAGATGGGCTTCGAGCCTCCGAGTGATCCGTTCGGTCCCGGTGGGATGTTCTCGCTCGCGGACCACGACGTGCTGTCCTCGATGTTGAGTGAGGCGGGCTTCGAGGTCGAGACCGTCGAAGAGATGCCGGTCATCTGGCGCTACCCCTCTTTCGACGTGGCATGGAGTTTCATGATCGAGGTCGCCGGGGCGATCGCCGCCGCGGCGCGCGAGTTGCCCGAGAGCAAACTCGAAGAGCTGAGGGTCGCACTCGAGGCCAACATAGAGAGCTTCAGGACCGACGAGGGCTTGGTCCTTCCAGGGATGACGGTGAACGCTAGAGCCCAGTGAGAGAGCCATCTTTGGGCTTGCGGTAGGGGAGGGTTTGTACTAGTATCGAACGTATGTTCGGTACTCAAGAAGCGCCCCACGAACACGACCTGCCGGACCGTGCAGCGAGCTGCCCGAGCGCCGCGAGACCTTCGCCGAGCGCGGTGCTCGCAGGGAGGATCTAGAGGCTCGCATCACCACGCTTCAGGCCGAGATCAACGCCGCCCAAGCCCAGCTCGCCAAGCTCATCGCCGAGCACACCGAAGAAGAGTTCTGGGCCGATCACTCCGGGGTCATGACCCCCTCCTACTTCCTCAGCTGGAAACTCGGTCACACCCCGAGCTCCGCCCGTCACCTCTTGGGGATCGCCACCAAGCTCGAGGACCATCCCCAGATCACCGCCGCGTTCTCGGCGGGCGAGCTGTCTCTGGCCCAGACGAACATCCTTATGGACATCAGCGAGCCCGAGACAGAAGAAGAGCTCCTCGAGCTCGCCCACGGACTCTCCGGGGGTCAACTGTCCCGCTTCGCTGGCCTCTACCGTTCCGCGCTCAGAGCCGAACAAGACACCTCGCACAGAGACCGCTACCTGAGGACCACCCACAGAGACGACGGCTCGTGGAGGATCACCGGATCGCTGTCTTCCGAGAACGGAGCGATCTTCGATCGAGCTCTTAGAGCCGCTACCCAGAAGATGACCGCCGACGGCTACACCCGCGACGAACACGCCACCGACCCATGGGCCGCCGAGGATGCCGATGCACTCCTCTATCTCGGAGAACATCTGCTTTCTGGAGGACAAGGGATCCGTCCTAACCACGAACGCTTCCAGGTCGTCGTCCACCTCGATGTCGACAAGCTCGATCAGAGCGCCGTATGTCGCCTCCAGGACGGCGGCATCATCTCGAGCGACAGCGCACGACGACTCCTGTGTGACTCATCGGTTCTCGAGATGATCCACAAGGGAGATGAAGTCCTCCACCTCGGACGCACATCGAGACGACCTAACCGGGCCATGAGACGGGTGCTCGAAGCCAAACAGCACTGCTGCGCGTTCCCGGGATGCGCTCGTAAGGGAGTCTCTGCCCATCACATCGAATGGTGGGCGAGAGACAACGGCACCACCGACATCGACAACCTCGTGCTCCTGTGTCACTCACACCACCGCGCCATCCACGACGGTGACATCACCATCGGAGACTCCGAAGCAGGTCTCACATTCAAGGACCGAGGTGGCACCGTGATCGAGCGCCCGCATCTCAGAGCGACCTCGGAGCTCGCATCCATCAACCGTGCCCGCGGCATCTGCGTGACCGAAGAGACCTGTCTTCCCTGGCTGGGGTGGCGAACAAGGAGATCTCACCTACGTCGCCGACGTCTACGCCTCGAGCAGGTGGTCCGCGCTGCGACGACGGGACGAAGCATCGACCGAAGCACCCACCGAACCCGGAGACCATCCGGGGCCCTCGCCCTAGAGGTTCCCAGCGGCTCCAGTCAGGAATCGGGCGATACCAGCAGGAATCGGGCACTTTCAAGCGAAAGATTCCTCGTTCCCTTGGGTTGTTCTCTCTCGAACAAGGAGTCGGTCATGCGTCGTTTCATCGCCCCTTTGCTGGCAGCAGTGCTGCTGGTACCTCTCGGTGCCTCATCCGCAGCCTCTTCGGCGCCGCCAGCCGTTCCTTCGATCTCGGCGTGCGCTTCGGGCGATGCTCTAGATGCTGGGGTCGAACTTTTCGGCGCCGGCACCGAGTTCGTTCAGACGGACCGTGTTGCCGGATTGACGACCGCTCTCGTGCTCGAGCCATACATCGCCCCGGGCACACGTCACCGGATGATCGCCGTTCCCGGCGGTTGGTGCGATGCGGAGTCTGGTTTCAACCATGCATGGACGGCGAATGGACGTTCCTTCGCTGAATCCGGAGCGGTGGCGGCGGCATATGCGCGCCTAGCGGCCGCTCCCTACTTCGACCAGACCACGGTCACTTCGAGAAGCGCCACAGCCGGTGTTCACACCATCGCCACCCACTCCCTTACCAACGGGGTCGATGCGCGCTGGACGATCGTGACCGATGCGGCCGGGGTGCGGCTTGCGAAGTGGGTATCGACTGGCTTCGCGAACAAGCCGTTCGTCGCTCAATGGGAGGGCCTGACCGCGGTGGACGGCGCTAACGAGCGCTACGCCAGGCTCGTCGATGGTCTTCTGACCGCAGAGCGCGGACTCCCAACCGGTGGCTTGGACGATCCTGCGGCTGAGGTGAGCTACACCAGCCCAGACGGGTTCAAGATCGTGGTCGGCATCGGCGACTCGCGCAACGCGGTGGACATCGGCACCGACACCGGAAACTCCAGGGTCGACCTGCTGCGCGATTTCCGTAGAGCGATCGCACAGAACTACCAGGACTTCTACGATTGGGGATTCAGGGCCGCGTGGGCTCCCGCTCGCACCCGCTTCTTGGTTGCCCAGGGGCCAACCCAGGCGAACATCGGTCCAGCGAACACCGGCTACGTCTCGATCAATGACTCAACAAGCGCCTACTGCCAGGCTTGCGTGTTCATCGCGGACGATTTCCAGATCCACATGGTGAGCGAGGTCCGGCCGTTCCTCGAGGCGCTCGGCTACACGTATCCGGGGGCAAGCGACTACGACGTCCTCACCGATGTCCTCGGGCACGAGATGTTCCACGACTGGCAGAACAACTACGTGAAGCCCACCTCGACAGGACGCAGCGTCCCAGGTTCGTACTCGGAGGGAACCGCTCGCATGCAGGAGTCGCTCCACACCTACTCGGGTGCATCGCACCAGCCCGGCTCGCTCGTGTACGCGAACGACGCGAACGGGTGCAACGGATTCAGTGCGTCGGATGCAGGCATGGCCGGGGGAGCGTTCCAGACCCCCGCATACGCAGCGTGCAACTTCTGGCTCCCGTGGTACGGAGCGCGCGGGGTCGAGACGCTGGCCAAGCTGGTGATGGAAGGCGCACCTGCCGGTGCCGAGGTGCCGAACGCGAGCAACTCGAAGAAGGTCACCCACGCGATCGAGGTTGCGACGGGCGAGCCCTACGCTCGTTCGGCGGCGCAGTGGGCGGCCGGGCTCATCACCGGAAAGAACATGGCGTGGGCCCCGGCCGTCGGCGCTGGCGAGACCCGCAACTGGGCCGAGTACCTGAACCGCTGGGTGCCCTCGACGCTGGCCGCGGGCGCCTCTGCGACCGCCAACCTCCGCGATGGCGGCGTCATGGCTCGACGCGTGAACGGTGGCTTCGTGGCGACGATCTCCGACGGAGCGATCCTGGCCGTCCTTCGCGACTCCGCGACCGGAGCGACGTTGACCTATCCCGCGCCAGGCGAGGCGATCCCAGGTCCTGCCCAGAACGAGAAGCTCTACGTCATCGGCATCAACCCAACGACGACGCCTCTTTCGACGACGATCGGGATAACAGGGAGCGGACCTGCGCCTCCACCTCCACCCTCATCCACCACCCCCGTTGCAACGACGTTGTTCATGGATGGAGCGCAACCTGCGGGAGAGGCGGAGGGCCTCGCGTACCTCCAACTGACGCCCCAGGCCGGGTCATCCGAGAAGTCGATGCAGCTGCTCAACTACGTCGGTGGCCCCAACACGAACTGTGCGGGCAATTCACTGTTCCCCGTGTTCGTAGGGGAGCTGTCCGGCAAGGTGACCGGTGACATCAAGGTGACCTTCACGGCCGCATCCACCGCCGGTGCGGTCGACATCCGGGTATGGCCCGATCTCTCCTCTCAACTCTGCAACGAGGCGTACATGCCGCCGTCACGCTCGGCGACGGTGGGCCTTCCCACCGGCAGCGGGGTCGTCCAAGCGGTCATCCCCGGCAGCGATCTCGAAGCGGGGAGCCAGATCATGATCCAGATCACCCCGGTGACCACCACGCCGTTCTTGGGACGCATGTTCTACGGCACCGCTAGTGCCAAGGTGGAGTTCGACTGCATCCCATCGCCGGGCCAGGCTGATTGCATCTAGAAGCCTGCGCACCTCGCTCCCGAGGCCATTCCTCGCAAGCCCGGTGCGGCAGGCATAGCTCAGAAGTGGATCGTCTCGACGATCCGCCAGAAAGGTGTGCCCCCGGCAGGATTCGAACCTGCGCACCTCGCTCCGGAGGCGAGTGCTCTATCCCCTGAGCTACGGGGGCTCGGGACAACAAAGTAGAGCATAAGGTCGGCCGTTGGCAGGTTGGGTGCGGGTAGCATCGCGTCCTGATGGCCTCCCGGAAGAAGATCCTCGTGTGCGATGACGACCCCGTGATCCTTCGGTTGCTACAGGTGAATCTGGAGCTCGAGGATTACGACGTCGTCTCGGCCCACAACGGGTCGGAGGCGGTCGAGGTCGCGGCCGCGGAGCTCCCGGACCTGGTGATCCTCGACATCATGATGCCGATCATGGACGGTTACGAGGCGTGTGAACGGATCAAAGCGAACGAGGCGACCTCACGCATCCCCGTCATCTTTCTGTCGGCCAAGGCGCAGCAGACGGATATCGATCGGGGGACGGCTTCGGGGGTTACCGAGTACCTGACGAAACCGTTCGATCCCACCGAGCTTCTCGAGATCATCGAGCGTCTGGTAGCTAACTGATGGCCGATGTGACCCTCCGGCTGGGCGAGCTGCTCGCCGAGGCGCTCATCGCTGCGAAAGCGGACGGACTGATCGAGGGCGAGATCCCAGACGCGCATTTCGAGCGACCGCGGCGTAAGGAACATGGTGACTGGGCTACGAACGTTGCGCTGGCCGCGAGCGGGGGAGGGGATCCGCGGAGTCTCGCTCAGGCGATCGTCGATCGGATCCCGGTATCGGATCTGATCCAGGCCGTCGAGATCGCCGGGCCCGGTTTCCTCAATTTCCGTCTCTCGCCCACGTGGCTGCACGAAGTCGTGCGCCGGGCCGCAGATAGCAACTCTGGGTTCGGGCGGAGCGACGAAGGAGCGGGGATCAAGGTCAACGTCGAGTACGTCTCGGCCAACCCGACCGGTCCCGTCAACGTCATCTCGGGTCGGCACGCGGCGGTCGGCGATGCGATCGCCAACCTGCTCGAGGCCACGGGTCATGAGGTCACGCGCGAGTTCTACCTGAACGACCACGGTCGCCAGATCCGTCTGTTCGCCGAGTCCGTCGCCGCCCGCTACCTGCAGGCTCACGACAGAGATGCCGAGGTCCCCGAGGACGGTTACCAGGGCGATTACGTGATCGATCTGGCCGCGGACATCACCGGCGAGATCGGCGACCGATTGGTCGATGTTGCGCCCGAAGAGCGGGTCGAGGAACTCAAGAAGATCGCCCTTGATCGGATGATCACGCAGATGAAGGCGACGCTCGAGCGCTTCGGCACCCGCCACGACGTGTGGTTCTCGGAGGCAACCCTCCACACCTCCGGTGCGCTGGAAGCGAGCTTGGCGAAGCTGAAAGGTTCGGGGCATGTCTTCGAGGAGGACGGCGCACTCTGGTTCCGCTCTACCGATTTCGGGGACGACAGGGATCGAGTGGTGGTCCGCTCGGACGGGCTCCCGACCTACCTTGCTGCCGACTCGGCGTACGTGACGGACAAGTTCGCGCGCGGGTTCGACCGACTCATCTATCTGTGGGGAGCCGACCATCACGGAACGGTCGTTCGCTTCAAAGGTGTGGTGCAGGCGTTGGGGTTCGATCAGGACGCGGTCGAGGTATCGCTGCTCCAGATCGTGTCGATCGTGCACGAGGGCGACGCGATCAAGGGCTCGAAGCGGGCTGGGATCTACGTCGCACTCGACGAGTTGATCGACGAGGTCGGGGCGGATGCTGCTCGCTACATCTTCTTGCAGCGGTCGATGGACGCTCCTTTGGACTTCGACATCAAACTCGCCGCGCAGCAGGCCCCAGAGAATCCGGTGTTCTACGTCCAGTACGCGCACGCGCGTATCTGCTCGATCCTGAGGAAGGCAGAGTCCGAGGGCGCGAGTCCGGACATCGACGGCTCCGATCTCGGGTTGCTGACCCATGCTTCCGAGGACGCCCTGATGCGGAAACTCGCCTCCTACGAGGACGTCATCCCCGAGGCCGCGACCTTCCGTGCTCCGCAGAGGATCACGCGGTTCATCGAGGAGCTCGCCAGCGAGTTCACCGCGTTCTACCGAGATTGCAAGGTGGTCACCGACGACCCCGGTCTTACGACGGCGCGACTCAGCTTGTGTGTTGCCACGCGTGCCGTCATCGCCGATGCGCTCGGGCTTCTCGGAGTGTCGGCCCCGGAGAGGATGTGACGTGCACTTCTACCAACTAGATGTGTTCGCAGACGCTCCCTACCAAGGGAACCCTCTCGCGGTGTTCCCGGATGCGGGCGAGCTGTCTACCTCTCAGATGCAAGCGATCGCTCGCGAGATGAATCTGTCCGAGACGTCGTTCATCACGTCGTGGGATGACGCCGGATACGACTGCAGGATCTTCACGCCGGGCGCGGAACTTCCGTTCGCCGGTCATCCAACGATCGGTTCCGCATGGCTGATGCGTCACCTCGGACGTGCACCTGAGGGCGACTTCGTGCAGCGCTCGGAGGCCGGGGCTACGGACCTGACACTGGGGGCTGATCGGATCTGGTTCGAGCGTAGTGGGACGGTGGGGGCAACCCTCCAAGACACCGATTCCTCCATCAACGAGACGCTGTCGCGAGCCCTGAGCATCCCCGAGGACGCACTGTTCCTCGAGGCCCGAGAGCTCGGTCGCCATGGGCAGCTTTACGCCATCGATGACTGATGCAGGGGTCGAGCAGCTGATGGTTCCGGTGCGCGATCTCGCAACGCTTCAGGCGGCCAGTCCGAACCTCACCCACATGAGAGACCTGCCCGGCGTCGGTGCCTACTGCTTCACGGCAGTGAAAGCCGGGGTGATACGGGCACGCGGTTTCTTCCCGGAGCTCGAGATCCCTGAGGATCCGGCGACCGGGTCGGCGGCGGCTGGATTGGGCCTCTATCTCGCCGACCGGGTCGGTTCCATAGATGCAGAGATCATCCAGGGGGTCGAGATGGGTCGTGAGTCACACATCCACATGAGCGCCGACGGCGATCGGGTGCGGATCGGTGGATCGTGCACCCTGGTTCTGGAGGGCGACCTCTCGGCCCTGCCCGGGTAGTTACCCTGTTGAGATGCGCGAGATCTTGCCCGACACCGCCTCCGTTACGGACGGTCGATTGGTCATCGCCGACATCGATGCCGCGGAGCTAGCCGATCGATATGGGACGCCCCTGATCGTCTTGGACAGAGCCACGATCGAGGCGCGGGCGGACTCCTACTCGAAGGCCGTCGGATCGGATCATGTCTTCTACGCGGGCAAAGCGTTCTGCTGCGTCGGGGTGTTCGAGTTGCTGGCCGAGCTCGGCCTCGGACTCGATGTCTGTACCGGTGGTGAACTTACGACCGCTCAGGCCGCCGGCTTCCCACCCGAGAGGATCCTGTTCCACGGCAACAACAAGTCGTTGGCCGAGCTTCAGCACGCGAAGGACTACGGGGTCGGCCGCATCGTCATCGACTCCTTCGACGAGATCGAGCGGCTCTCTCTCGTTCGGCCGAGCGCGTCGCTGCTGCTGCGCGTCACGCCTGGGGTCGAGGCGCACACGCACGAGTTCGTGCAGACCGGACAAGAGGATTCCAAGTTCGGATTCGGATTGGGAGATGGGGTTGCTCTCAAGGGACTTCGGAGCGCGCTCGAACACTTCGGCGAGGATGTCGTAGGCATCCACGCTCACATCGGTTCGCAGATCTTCGAGATGGCCGCTTTCGACCTCGCGGTCAAGCGACTGGCTGCCTTCCTCGTCCACGCGCGCACCGAGCTTGGGTTCACAGCGCGCGAGCTCAACCTCGGGGGAGGTCTCGGGATCGCTCACACGGAAGACGAGATGACTCCAGACCCGGTCGCGTCATGGGACATGATCCGCGGTGCAGTGGTCCGTGAGTTCGGTGCCGCTGGCCTCGAAGTGCCCGAGTTGTTCGCGGAGCCGGGCCGCTCCCTGATCGGAGCCGCCGCGGTGAGCCTGTACCGGATCGGCACGATCAAGGAGATCCCTGGAGTGCGCACTTACGTGTCGGTCGATGGCGGGATGTCGGACAACATCCGCCCGGCGCTATATGGAGCGCGCTACGAGGCTTTCCTTGCGGAGCGTGCCGATGCACCTGACGGGCCGAGGGTCACGCTCTCGGGCAAGCACTGTGAGTCGGGCGACGTGCTGATCCGCGATGTTCACCTGCCGAAGGATGTTGCGGTCGGGGATCTCGTCTGCATCCCGGCGACCGGTGCGTACACCTACTCGATGGCGTCGAACTACAACCGGGTACCGCGCCCTGCGGTCGTGCTGGTGCACTCCGGTGACGCGACCGAGATCGTGGCGCGCGAGACCGACCACGATCTGCTGAGGTACGACCGGCGACTGGACGGCAAACCGCTCACTTAAGGAGCCGGGACATCCTTCGGTCGGCCAGGATCTTCCCACCCGTTTGGCAGGTGGGGCAGTAGATGACCTCACGCGATTCGTACGAGACATGCTCCATCTTCGTCGCGCACCGGGGACACGGCTCTCCGAAGTGATTGTGGATCGTGAACCGATCGCCCATCTTGGCCGGGAGCCCTCCCGATCGAGAGCGCTCCCGCTCGGTCGCCTCGACCAGCACGGATCGGGTTCGAGCTAGAAGGTTGGCACGTTGGCCTGCGTCGAGAGACTTCAATGAGGCGAACGGCGACAGCTGTGATGCGTGGAGGATGTCGTCGGCGAACCCACGTCCGATGCCTGCGACGGTTCGTTGGTCACGGAGCATGGTGTGGAGCTGGCGGCCATCGGTCCCGGAGACGATCAGGTCCTCGAACTCCTCGGAGGTTGGCTCGGGGCCGAGCCCCTCTAGCGGGCCGGTCTCTCCATCCTGCAAGATCCACCAGGCGGCCTTGCGTTCGGTCCCGAACTCCTTCACCAGGAACCCGCCGCTCTCGAACCGGAACCGCGCGACCGAACCGCGAGGCTTCGTTCTCTTAACGGGAACCTCGAAGTCGATCCGCCCTCCTTGGGACAGGTGGATGAGAACCCTGTACGGCGGTACCGCCATCACCGTGTATTTGCCTCGGCGGGTGACCTCCTCGAGTGCCTTGCCAGTGAGCTTCTCAGGCGGGACGGCGAAGGTCTTGAGGGCCGAGAACCCGAGGACATCTACCCCCGAGATCGACTGCCCGGCGAAGCTCTCGGTCATCCGCTCAGCGAGCGCCTCTAACTCCGGGAGTTCGGGCATCTAGAGAGGATATCGAGTGACGAGTACGATTCCCGCTCGAAGGAGATCGGAGAATCGGATGGCCAACACGGTCAAAGTGGGGATGTTGGGGTGCGGGATCGTCGGTGGAGCCGCAGCCCGGATAGTCATGGACAACGCCGCCGACCTACGGCAGCGCTCGGGATGCGACATCGAGATCACCAGGATCGCGGTGCGTAGCCTCGACAAGGAACGAGAGATATCGCTGCCCAAGGATCGCTGGACGACCGATCCTTGGGAGATCGTCAACGACCCCGAGATAGACGTCGTGATCGAGGCGATCGGAGGCATCGAGCCTGCCAAGGACCTGATCCTGGCCGCGCTCGGGAACAAGAAGCACGTGGTCACGGCCAACAAGGAACTGCTTGCCACGCTCGGCAAGGAAGTTATGGACGCGGCCGACGAAGCGGGCGTGGATCTTCTGTTCGAGGCGTCCGTGGCCGGTGGGATCCCGATCATCCGTCCGATGAAGGAGAACCTGGCGGGGGATCGCGTGAAGCGAGTGATGGGTCTCGTGAACGGAACCACCAACTTCATCCTCACCCGGATGTCGGAGACGGGGGAGTCGTTCGCCGAGGCACTCGCCGAGGCTGAACGCCTCGGCTACACGGAGATGGATCCATCCGCGGACATCGAGGGATACGACGCGGCCGCGAAGCTCGCGATCTTGGCCTCGATCGCTTTTAACGCGCGCGTCGTCGCAGGCGATGTCGAACGAGAGGGCATCAGCAAGGTAAAGGCGAGTGACATCGTGGCGGCCCACGAACTCGGTTACGAGGTGAAGTTGGTTGCGGTCGCCGAGATGGATGAGGGACAGGTGGCAGCCCGCGTACATCCATCGATGGTGCCGCAAGCCCATCCACTAGCGTCCGTGCGCGACGTGTTCAATGCGGTCTTCATCGAGAGTGAGGAAGCCGGCGAGCTCATGTTTTACGGGCGCGGCGCTGGTGGGGGCCCGACCGGCGCTGCGGTTGTGGGGGATCTCGTCGAGATAGCGCGCAACATCACCTCCGGCGGTCGGTCTGCAGGCTGCACCTGCTACCACGACCGAGCGAAGATCCGTCCGCATGATGAGACGAGGGTCCGCTACTACGTGGTCCTGTCAGTGCTCGATCAGCCCGGGGTCCTGTCGACGGTTGCCGGCGTGTTCGCAACGCACGGCGTCTCGATAGCGAGCGTCCGGCAGGAGGGCGGCGGGGATGCGGCGACCTTGGCTCTCATCACCCACACCGCGACCGAGGGCCAACACCGAGAGACGTTCTCCGATTTGGCGTCCCTCGACGCGGTGAAGGAGATGACCTCGAGACTGAGGGTGGAAGGGACCGGCGAGGTGTGACCGGAGGCGCCCCCGGCCCCACCACCGGACTCATAGATCGCTACCGCGACCACCTACCGGTAACCGACTCGACCCCGATCGTCTCTCTGGGCGAGGGGGATACCCCCTTGCTCCTTTCGGAACGACTGTCGGAGCGAACCGGGGCGTCCGTGTTTCTGAAGTACGAGGGTCTGAATCCGACCGGTTCCTTCAAGGATCGGGGCATGACGCTCGCGGTTTCCAAGGCTCTCGAAGAGGGATCGAGGGCGGTTGTGTGTGCCTCGACCGGTAACACAAGTGCCTCTGCTGCCGCGTACGCCGGAAAGGCCGGGCTCATGTGCGCGGTGCTGGTCCCGGAAGGCTACGTAGCGCTCGGCAAGCTGGCGCAAGCGCTCGCTCATGGGGCCCGCGTCGTCGAGATCGCAGGGAACTTCGACGTCGCGCTCGCCCTCACCCGCGAACTGGCCGAGGCCGGTGAGGTGACCTTGGTCAACTCAGTGAATCCGTTCCGGATCGAGGGCCAGAAGACCGCGGCGTTCGAGATAGTCGAGGCACTGGGCCGGGCCCCCGACCTCCACCTGATCCCGGTGGGCAACGCCGGCAACATCACCGCCTATTGGAGGGGCTACAAGGAAGCCGAGGGGGCCGGATGGAGCTCTTCGCATCCCCGGATGCATGGTTTCCAGGCCGCAGGAGCAGCTCCGATCGTTTCGGGCGTCGTCGTTGAAGAACCGGACACCATCGCTACCGCTATCCGGATCGGAAACCCAGCTTCTTGGGATGGAGCGAACGAGGCGGCGTCCTCATCGGGGGGCTCGATCGAATCGGTTACCGACGACGAGATCCTCGCTGCGTATCGGTTGCTCGCCGCGGAAGGCGTCTTCGTCGAACCCGCGTCGGCTGCTTCTGTAGCCGGACTCGTAAAGATGTCCGAACGAGGGGCGATAGAGACCGACTCGATCGTCGTTTGCGTTCTTACAGGACACGGGCTCAAGGATCCGGACCGCGCGATCGACTCGGCGCCCGAGAGGATGCGAGCGCCGGCCGAGATCGGGGCGATCCGAGAGAAACTGAAGCTCGACTGAGATGCAACTCAGATCGAACCTGTAAACGGGCCGCGAAGCGAGATATAAAGGGCGCCACATGCCAGCCGCGGTGAAGGTCCTCGTTCCGGCGACTGTGGCCAATCTTGGTCCGGGGTTCGACGCGCTCGGCGTCGCGATCCAGATGCATCTCGAGATCGAGATCGAGCCGCGTCGGAACTCCTTCGACATCATGGTCGAGGGCGAGGGTGCGGAATCGATCCCCTTGGACGACTCGAACCTCGTGATCCGTTCTATGAATGAGTTCTTCGATCACGTTGGGCGCCGACCCGCTGGCTACGCGGTGCGCGTCAAGAACCCGATCCCTCTCGGTTCCGGCCTCGGCTCGTCGGCCGCAGCCGTCGTAGGGGGCCTATTCGCGGCGCGCGCGTTGTCCAATCGCTCGGTCCATCAGTCCGAGATGGTGGAACTGGCTACGAAATTGGAGGGCCATCCGGACAACGTCATCCCCGCTCTCGTGGGCGGCCTCGTCGTTTGCTACCGCGAGGGCGTTTCGAACGAGACGAGGTTCTTCCGACTCGAGCCATCCGAGCGGCTCGTGCCGATCATCGCCGTGCCCCGGGGTGGGTTCTCGACCGATGAGGCTAGGCGTGCTCTGCCCACGGATGTTGCGTTCGCTGATGCCCAGTTCACGGCGTCGCGAGCCGCGCTGCTCGTGGCAGCAGTCACTTCCGGTTCGGGTAGTGACGTGCTGGCCCAGGCGATGAACGACCGATTGCACGAACCGCACCGTCTCCGGCTTCAGCCCGAAACCGCCGCTGTCCATGCGGAGTTACGAAGAGCCGGTCTAGCGGTTGCCCTCGCTGGAGCGGGACCATCGCTACTCGTGATCGTCCCTCGTCCTGAGGCGGTTACCCGCGCCGAGCAGATCCGTCGAGTGTGCCGCGACAGGAACGCTGGGTGGCGGGTCTTCGTGAGCGAATGGGAACCCAACGGCGCCACCTCGGTCGGCTAGACAGATACGCCGTTCCCGCACCAGAGGCGTTTAGAGTGTGGCCATCCGGCGACTCCGCTGGAGACCTCCTTACCGGGACTGCGTCGCGCTCCCCGAGTGAAAAGAGATCCACATCCGATCCATTGTCATCGTCGATGGCGAGCACTATCCACCGGTCGTAGCCGGGGCCCTCTCCGAGATCCAAGCCTCCGGGTGGGAGGTCCTGGCCGCACTGCTGGTCGGAGGCCGCGAGAAGCTTCCGGCGGGCGGGGTTCGTTCGTACGGCGAGGTGCCTGTCCGATCCGGTGGAGACCCGCGGGAGTTGCTGGACAAGGCCATCGTGGAACTCTCGCCCGATGAGGTAATCGATCTGTCGGATGAACCGGTTCTGGATTACAGGAAACGACACGAACTCATCTCGGTCGCTCTGTTTAGAGGCGTTCCGTACTCGGGGGCAGATTTCCGGTTCACACCTCCTCCGCGTCCCGAGCTGACCTCTCGTCCAAGCATCGCGGTGATCGGAACGGGCAAGCGCACCGGCAAGACGGCGGTTTCCGGCTACATCGCCCGGACCCTCCATCGTGATGGCCACGCGCCCGTTGTGGTCGCCATGGGACGAGGGGGCCCTGAGGAGCCCGAGATCCTCCGTGGGGACCAGATAGAGATGACTGCCGACGACCTGCTCGCCCTGGCGGACGAGGGCCGCCACGCTGCCTCTGACTACATCGAAGACGCGCTGCTCTCCCGGGTGCCCACCGTGGGGTGCAGACGCTGTGGGGGAGGGCTCGCTGGCGGGATCGACATCTCGAACGTCGCTCGGGGAGTCGAATTGGCGGACACGCTCCCTGGGAACATGACGATCCTTGAGGGATCGGGGGCATCGATACCTCCCGCGCACGCCGATGTCACCGGGTTGATAGTTCCTGCTTCTATCCCCGAGGAGTATCTGGCCGGATATCTGGGCCCGTACCGGATGTTGCTTGCGGACTTCGCCGTGGTTACTATGTGTGAGTACCCTTTCGGTACGCCTTCCCAGATCTCGCAGGTCGCGACGCAACTCGTGAGAGACGATGCATTCCGTCCTGCTAGGCGAGGCGAAGGAACCCGTGAGGCGATCCGCGTGGTGCGCACGGTTTTCCGTCCAGCACCCACCGTCCCCGTCCAAGGAATGGCGGTATTCGTTGCGACGACCGCTCCCGAAGCGGCCGGAGAGGCGATCTCCAGTCATCTCGAGAGCGAATACGGGTGCACGGTCGTCGGGGTGAGCCACGCGTTATCCGATAGGGACCGCCTGGAGGCAGATATCCAGGCACTGGGAAGCGGGGGAGCAGACGTACTTCTTTGCGAGATCAAGGCGGCGGCGATCGATGTAGCGGCGCGGCGGGCTAGAGACCTCGGCATGGAAGTCGCGTTCATGGACAACGTCCCAGTCGGTATCGACGGAGACGACCCAGAAGAGGTCGTGACGTGGGCAGCGGGATTAGCGAAAGAACGCCACGAGAAGGAAGCCGGATGAACGAACCGAGACGCAAACACATCTTCATCGCCGAGCGCGAGCACGGGCTCCCGTACTCGAAGGGTCTGACCGCGTCTCAACTGATGGTGACGGGGCTCACCCCTGGGCGTGCCTACTCGGTAGCCAACAAGGTCGAGGAAGAACTCGTGGCCTTGGACCGGGAAACGATCACCGCCGAGCGTCTGCACGACCTGACGCTCGAGGTGCTTCGGCGCGAGGCTGGCGACACGTTCGCCGAGCGATTCATCAAGTGGCAGTCGGTGGCCGAATTGGACATCCCCCTGATCGTCCTGATCGGCGGCGCGACAGGCGTCGGGAAGTCGACGATCGCGACCCAGCTGGCCACCCGGCTCGGTATCACCAGGGTCGTTTCGACCGACGCGGTCCGAGAGGTGCTCAGGAGTGCCTTCACCGAGCAGATGTTTCCGACCCTTTATTCATCGTCTTTCGAAGCCGATGAAGCAGTTAGGCAGCCGATACCTCATTCAGGGGATAGGCTGATCATCGGTTTCCGAGAGCAGGCCGCGGCAGTAGCCGTCGGAGCTCAGTCACTGATCAACAGGGCGATCGCCGAAGGCACCGACCTGATCCTCGAGGGTGCGCACCTGGTTCCCGGATTCCTACAGAGCGTCGAGAGCGACAACGCGGTGGTGGTACCACTACTGGTTACGGTCGAGGACGAAGAACTCCACCAGAGCCACTTCTACCTCCGGAGTCGCGAAGCACGGAACCGCCCACAGGACCGGTACCTAGCGGCCTTCAAGAAGATCAGGCGGCTCCAGAAGTACATGATCTCGTCCGCTCTGATGCGTGGAGTGCCGATCGTCGAGCACTACGACTTGGACGAGAGTCTCACCAATGTCATCGAGATCGTCATCCAGAAGGCGCTGGAGAGCGCCGAGCGAGGGGTAGCCGTTGCTGGCGTAGATGGCAAGGGGGCCCTGCTGGAGCGAGCGGTCGGGGCGATCGACAAGGGGAAACAGATCGAAGACAACGAACGTGACAAGCACGAGCAAGTGAAGGAGAAAGGGACCGTCATATGAAGCTTTCCATCGACTCAGCGAATCTCGACGAGATCCGTAAGGCAGCAGCGTGGGGGGTTCTGCGCGGGGTGACTACCAACCCGACACTCATCGGGAGGGAATCCACTTCGTTCCTGCCACTGGTCAAGGAGATCTGCTCGATCGTTGATGGAGACGTTTCGATCGAGACTTCGTCCGACGACACCGAGACGCTCGTGAGGCAGGGCCATGAGATCCGCGAGATCGCAGACAACGCGGTCGTGAAGATCGCGATGACCCCCGATGGGCTTGGTGCGACTCGCAAACTCTCCGACGAAGGCATCAAGGTGAACGTCACCCTCGTGTTCACGGCCAGTCAGGCGATCCTTGCTGCTGAGGCAGGTGCCTATATCGTCTCCCCGTTCCTGGGTCGGCTCGATGACATCTCCACCGATGGCCTCAGGGTTCTATCGGACATCTGCGAGATCTATTCGGTCCAGGGATACGAGACGCAGGTCTTGTCAGCGAGCCTCCGTCACCCGGTTCACGTCGTGGAGTCGGCCCGACTAGGGGCGGACATCGCAACCATGCCGTTCAGCGTGTTCGAGTCTCTCGTCAAACACCCATTGACCGATGCGGGATTCGAAAGATTCAACAAAGATTGGGAGGCCGCCAGGAGCAACCTTGGCGAATTGCTTCCCTCGATGCAGGAGGCTTAGCAGTGGCAGAAACCCTGAACAAGGGCGTTCTCGAAGGTAAGGGCGTCGCCGAACTCCGGACGATCGCCAAGTCGCTCGATCTGAAGGTGACTGGCCTCAAGAAGGCAGAGATCATCGACAAGATCGCCGGCAGCAAAGGCTCGTCGAACGGCGGGCGCAAGCCGGAGACACAGGTTCCGGCACCGCGGTCGGAAGGTTCATCCGAAGCCGGTTCCTCCGCGGGCACCTCGGGCACCTCGGGCACCTCGGGCGGCGAGCGCAAGCGCGAAGCCGCCCCGCCCCTCGATGCGCCGAAGTCAGAGGGCGTCCGCGACGAAGGCGCGGTCGATGACCGCGATCGGCGCGATGACCCCCGGAACAACAACCGGAACCGCCAGAATCAGGGCGGCAACCGCAACCGACCACGTGAAAAGGCCGATCCGAACGCAGGTGGGCGACGCAGGCGTCGCCGACGCGGCGGAGGCAGCGGTGGTGGTGGCGGCAACCAAGGCGGTGGCGGCAATCAAGGTGGCGGCGGACAGCCGTACCGCGACTACGACGATTCCGAGGTCGAGGACGATCCGAACGCAGAGGTTCGGACTGGGATCCTGGACCTCCTCCCAGAGGGCTACGGCTTCCTGAGGACATCGGGGTATCTGCCCGGCGACAAGGACGTCTACGTCTCGGTCTCGCAGGTCCGGCGGTTCCACCTCCGAAAGGGAGACCACGTCCTCGGGTCCGTCCGCTCCCCGAAGGACACCGAGAAGTACCAGGCTCTGCTGAAGATCCGCGAGGTCAACGGCTTCGAGCCAGAGAAGGTCCAGAACCGTCCCCGATTCGCCGATCTCACTCCTCTCTATCCGGAGGAGCGACTGACGCTCGAACAGTTCGAGAACCCGAAGGACATCACTCCGCGGATCATCGATCTGATCGCACCCATCGGTAAGGGACAGCGCGGGATGATCGTGAGCCCTCCGAAGGCCGGGAAGACAACGGTCATGAAGGAGATCGCGAACTCGATCCGTACCAACAACCCTGAGGTCAAGCTCATGGTGCTGCTGGTCGACGAGCGTCCCGAAGAGGTCACGGACATGCAACGTTCGGTGGACGGCGAGGTCGTGTACTCGACGTTCGACCGCCCGTCGGACGACCACATCCAGGTCACCGAGCTCACACTCGAGCGCGCGAAGCGTCTCGTCGAGATGGAGCAGGATGTCGTGATCCTTCTCGACGGCATCACGCGACTCTCTCGTGCGTACAACCTCGCAACCCCGGCTTCCGGGCGCATCCTGTCCGGTGGTGTCGACTCGACCGCCCTGTATCCGCCGAAGCGTTTCTTCGGTGCGGCTCGGAACATCGAGCACGGTGGTTCGCTGACGATCATCGCCACGGCCCTGGTCGAGACCGGGTCGAGGATGGACGAGGTCATCTTCGAGGAGTTCAAGGGAACCGGTAACTGGGAATTGAAGCTCGATCGGAAGCTGTCCGAGAAGCGGATCTTCCCGGCGATCGACATCCAGGCGTCCGGTACGCGTAAGGAAGAGTTGCTGCTAACGGCGCAGGAACTCCAACTCGTCTGGCGGCTCCGTAGGGTGCTGCATGCCCTTGCTGACGGGGGTGCCCTCGAGTTGCTGGTTGACAAGATGAAGGCGACCGGCGGTAATGCAGAGTTCCTTCAGGAGATCTCCAAGGCGCCGGTCAAGGGGGAATAGTTGCTCCTGGGGTTAGGTTGGCCGCAATGGCTGACTATCATCGGGCTGGTAGGCGGTCTCATCGCTACCTTCATGATGATGGCCAAAGCGTCCAAAGCCTACGAAAGAGCCCGGAAGGCTCGAGAAGCTGCTAACGAAGTTTCAAGCCACGTACCGCGAAAGGAAGAGTCATGAGGCCCGAGATCCATCCTGAGTACACCGAGTCGAAGGTGAGCTGTTCCTGCGGGAACGTCTTCACCACTCGTTCCACGAAGGGCGAGCTGCACGTTGAGCTTTGCAATCAGTGCCATCCCTTCTACACGGGCAAGCAGAAGCTCGTGGATACCGGTGGACGCGTCGAGCGCTTCAACAAGAAGTACGCGGGCATGAGCAAGTCGGCCCCCAAGCAGGAAGAGGCGCCCGAGGCCGACAAGGCCGACGCGGCAGCCGAGTAGTCCTCACAGATAGTGGGGGACAACGAGCAGATCCATTCGCACCCACAGGGTGCACGTCCTTCGATCGGCGGCCAGGCCGTCCTCGAAGGCGTAATGATGCGCGGCCCAGTTTCATGGTCGGTCGCCTGTAGGCGTCCCGACGACACGATCGCCGTCGAGAAGCACGACCTCCCCAAGCTCGCGGAACGCCATCCCTGGCTGAAGTGGCCCATCGCGCGCGGCGTGATGGTTCTTGGGGAGTCGTTGGCGATCGGCATCAAGGCACTGATGATCTCGGCGAATCACGCTCTCGAAGAAGAAGAGCAGATGTCCGAGAAGCAGTTGGGCTGGACGCTGACGGTCGCGATGGTGATGTTCTCAGCCGTCTTCATCATGCTCCCGGTGCTCGGTACGAGGTTGATGGGCAACCTCTTCAATGTCGGAGCCGATAGAGACCTCGTCTTCAACCTGATCGAAGGCGGTATCCGCCTGACCCTGTTCGTCGGTTACCTGCTCGTCATCGGCCAGTTCAAGGACGTGAGACGTGTGTTCCAGTACCACGGAGCGGAACACAAGACGATCTACGCGTACGAGAACGGCGATCCCATGGACCCGGCGCTGATCGACAGCAAGTACTCCACCCTGCACGTCAGATGCGGGACGAACTTCTTGTTCATCGTGTTGTTCCTAACGATCGTCGCTCACTTCGTCTTAGACCTGTTCCTGAGCGCGGCCTTGCTCCCACGCATAACTCTCAGGATCCTGATGATCCCCTTCCTTGCTGGCTTCTCCTACGAGGCGATCAAACTTGCTTCCAAGAACGAGAAGAGTCTCTTCTTCAGGATCTCCATGCTCCCGGGTCTCGCGCTGCAGAGGATCACCACGAAGCCACCCACCCTCGATCAGATCGAGGTCGCGATCGCAGCGATGCAGGCGGTTGCACCCGAGCCCGGAGAGACCCCCGGCGACGCACCGACCACGCCCGTCTCGTAGTCCCAAAGGTAGGTTGAGCACATGGACATCAGTGGCGCTGCGCGCTCCCGCCTCGAAGAGATCGAGGCCCGATTCGAGCAGGTAGAACTCGAACTCGCCGATCCGGGTGCGGCATCCCAGCCAGACAAGCTGAGGTCCCTCGGCCAAGAACATTCTGGCCTCAAGCAAACCGTCGAATTGTGGCGCTCGTACGTCACGACCGAGCGCGAACTAGACGAGGCCAAGCAGATGCTGAAAGGCGCGTCGGGTGACGAGCGCGACTACATCGAAGATGAGATCAAGCTGCAGAGACAGAACCTGGAGCGGCTCGGAGACGAACTCGTTACAGCTCTCGAGCCCAAGGACCCAAACGATGATCGCGATGTGATCGTCGAGATCAGGGCAGGGGCAGGAGGAGACGAGGCGGGACTATTCGCGGCCGATCTCTTCCGGATGTACTCGCGCTATGCGGAAGCCCGCAAGTGGAAGACCGAGGTCCTCTCCTCGAACGAAACGGGGATCAACGGCTTCAAGGAGGTCACCTTCGCGGTCAAGGGCAAGGCGTGGTCGAGGCTCAAGCACGAGGCGGGGGTCCACCGGGTGCAACGTGTCCCCGTGACGGAGTCCGGCGGCAGGATCCACACCTCGGCTGTCGCCGTGATCGTTCTCCCCGAAGCTGAAGAGGTTGACGTCCAGATCGATCCGAACGATCTCAAGATCGACGTCTACCGATCGAGCGGCCCCGGTGGGCAGTCGGTCAACACCACCGACTCGGCCGTGCGCATCACTCACGTTCCAACGGGCGAGGTCGTGTCGTGCCAGGACGAGAAATCGCAGCTCCAGAACAAGGAGAAGGCACTGAGGATCTTCCGCGCCCGCTTGTTGCAGGTTGAGCAGGAGAAGCAGCAAGCCGCGGCATCGGAGGAGAGGCGATCCCAGGTTCGAACCGCTGACCGATCGGAGCGGATCCGGACGTACAACTATCCGGACAACCGGGTGACGGATCACCGCATCGGGTTCACGACCCATCGTCTCGCCGAGATCCTCGAGGGCGATCTGGATGAGGTCATCGACAATCTGATCACCACGTTCCGTGAGGAAGGACTTCAAGGAGGAGACTCCTGACCCAGCCGTTCGATCTAGAGAGGCGTCTGGCGGAACTCCTCGCTGCCGGAGGGGTAGAGAGCCCCGAGGCCGATGCGCGCTGGCTGGTCGAGGCGGCGGCCGGGATGGATCGCGAGATGTTGACCCTGACGAGGGCACGGCTCGATGAGGAAGTCGTCAGGGTTGCACTTGAGATGGGCGAGCGCCGAGTTGCAGGAGAGCCGCTTCAGTACATCACCGGGATCGCCGGATTCCGACGGATCGAGGTGGCGGTCGGTCCAGGGGTTCTCATCCCGAGGCCAGAGACCGAGGGCGTCGTAGACCACGCTCTTGCCCACCTCCCCCCGGATGGGACCTTGGTGGACGTCGGTACGGGGTCCGGTGCGATCGCTCTCGCGGTGAAGGACGAGCGTGCCGACGCCCGGGTTCTCGCGACCGAGGTGTCGGACGAGGCCCTCACCTGGGTGCGCTCCAACGTTTCAGATCTGGAACTCGACGTCGAAGTCGTCGCGTGCGATCTCTTGAGCGGTCTACCGGATGACCTGCGGGGAGCGATCGATGTGATCGTTTCGAACCCTCCATACGTCGCAACCGGTGAGAGCAGCTCCCTGCCGGTCGATGTCGTCGATCACGAGCCACACGAGGCTCTGTTCGCTGGCGTTGACGGAACGGCCGTCATCGAGCGATTGGCGGCAGAAGCACGAGGATGGCTATGTAGCGGCGGGTGGTTGGTGCTAGAGATCGGAGAGTCTCTCGGCGAGCGAACGTCCCAGTTGCTAGCTGAAGATGGATACATCGAGATATCGGTGGAACAAGACCTGAACGGGCGCGATCGGATAGTGATGGGACGCACGCGATGACCATCCTCGTCGACGTCGCTCTGTCCGCTCTCGAAGGTGGGGAGGTGATCGTCCTGCCAACCGACACCGTGTACGGGATCGGGGTCGATCCGAACTCGCCGGAGGCGGTCGCCAAGTTGTTCGCGCTCAAGGAGCGGCCGTCAGACAAGCCGATCCCCGTACTGGGAGCTGACCTCGTGGCGTTAGAGAACGTCGCTTCTTTCGATGACCGGGCGAGAGCACTTGCGGAGCGGTTCTGGCCCGGCCCATTGACGATGGTGCTCGATCGCGCTCCGGGGTTCGATGCGGATCTCGGCGGTACGGGCGAGGAAGGTGTTGCGGTCAGGGTGCCCGCTCACCAGTTGGCCCGCGAACTGCTTGCTCGATCGGGCCCACTTGCCATCACGAGTGCCAACCTCTCCGGAGGACGACCGGCGGCTTTCGTCGACCAAGCGAGGGCTACCTTCGGAGATCGCGTCGCCGTCTACGTGGACGGGGGGGTCTGCGACGATCCCGCTTCAACGATCGTGTCTCTGCGGGACGGCTTCTCGATCCTGCGCACGGGCGCTATCACCGACGAGGACATCCACCAGACCCTCCGCACGATCTTCTAGGCCCAGGTCCTCTAGATAACTAGAACTCCGTGCCGTAGATCGCCGAGTACTTGTCTCGCAGGTACTCGATGAATGGCCCCGCGGTGATGGGTCCTCCGATGATGTCCTCGGCGATGTCCTTCGGGGGCCTCAGGTACGCGTGCCGGTAAACGTTCTCGTTCAACCAGCCGTGGAGCCGCGAGCCATCGCCTTTCCTCAGGTCATCGTTGAGGCCGCCGAGGTCGGAGTCGGCCTTGTCGTAGAACGCGGCCGAGTACAAGGTGCCGAGCGTGTAGGTCGGGAAGTACCCGAGCGCGCCGATCGACCAGTGCATGTCCTGCAGGACTCCGTCGGTGTGCGTGGTCGGCTTGACCCCCAGGAACCTCTCCATGTACTCGTCCCAGGCCCCCGGAAGATCCTTTACGTCCAGATCGCCACGGAACATCGCGAGTTCGAGTTCGAAGCGCAGCGCCACATGGAGGTTGTAGGTGACCTCGTCCGCGTAAACCCGGATCAGGCTCCGCTGCGGGTAGTTCGCCCCTTCGTGGAACTCCTCGAAACTGAGGGTGCCTAGGTTCTCCGGGAAGAGATCCTTCATCTTCGGGAGGATGAACTCGGTGAATGGGCGGCTCCGCCCGACCTGGTTCTCCCACATCCGAGACTGGGACTCGTGAAGCCCCAGCGACGAGACCGTGCCCGCCGGCAGGTTCTCGAGCTCTTTCGGCAGTCCCTGCTCGTACAGCGCGTGGCCGGTCTCGTGGAGGGTCGCGTAGATCGCTTCCATGACAGCGTTGGGATCGATCCGGGTCGTTTGCCTCACGTCTCCCTGGCCGATCTGGATCGTGAACGGATGTGGTGAGACATCCAGTCGACCGGCAACCTTGTCGAAGCCGACCTGCTCGCAGAGCCACTGATTGAAGGCCATCTGCTTGTCGACCTCGTAGGTGGCGGTGAGGAACGCGGGCTTCTCGCCCGCTGCATCCAGGATCGAGTTCGCCAGCGGAGTCAGTCCCTCGATCAGATCCCCGAACATCTTCTCGACCTCGACGGTAGTCATGTCGGGCTCGAATACGTCGATCAGGGCGTCGTAGCGTTCGCCCTCCCACCCGATGGCGTCCGCCTCTTCCTTCTTGAGCTCGACCAAACGTTCGAGGCTGGGACGGAGCATCTCGAAGTCGTTCTTCGGTTTCGCTTCGGTCCACGTCTGATAGCTGTTCCCTTGGAGTTCGGCTAGTTCTCTCACCAGGGCGCCCGGAACCTTGGTCGCCCGGTCGTACTCACGGCGGGTCACCTTCACGTGGGCAGCGACATCTGCCGGCAGGTCCGTTTGGGTTTCAAGATCCGCCAGGAGGTCTCCAACCTGTGGATCCGTTAGCCGCGCGTGGGCGATGCCCTCGATCGTTGCGCTCGCTTTGGCCCTGGCCGGACCGCCTCCCTCGGGCATGATCACGGCCTGGTCCCACTCGAACAGTTTCGAGCGCGCTGCCGAGATCCCTGATCTCTTCGAGGCGGCCCTTGAGCGCCTCCCATGAGTCGTTCCGAGGTTCAGTCATGGGGGTCACGCTAGCATTCTGCGAATCATGCATGTCCACTTCGTTTGCACCGGGAACCTGTGTCGCTCGCCCATGGCCGAGGGGCTTCTGCGCCATCGTTTGGACGAGCGCGGGTGCTCCGGGATCACGGTCACTTCGAGCGGCACCTGGGCATCGGATGGTAACCACGCGACACCCGAGGCGATCGTCGCGCTTCAAGGGAGGGGGATCGATCTCTCTCCTCACCGGGCGCAAGCGTTCGACCCTGCGATCGACGCGGACTTGATCGTCGCCATGACCAGCGTCCACCTCGATGAGATCTCCCGAGCGAACGCTGCCCTGGGCGGGCGGGTCCGACTGATGAAGGAACTCGTCGAGATCGATGCCGATCTCTCGGCCGGCTCCCCCCACGAGAAGCTAGAGAGCCTGCTGGCGGGACCGAGGCCAGAGTCCCGCCGGGCTCACGACCTAGGTGACCCGTACGGCTTGCCGTTCTCGGCCTATGAAAGAACCCTGGTCGACCTCGATGAGGGGATCGAGGTGCTCCTCCGGGTGCTCTGCCCCGGCGACAATTAGACTCACCGGGTGCACATCGCCCTGGGCTCCGATCACGCTGGCTTCCAACTGAAGACGGCCGTCGCTCGCCATCTTTCGGACGCCGGACACACCGTCATGGATCTCGGAACGGATTCGGAAGAGTCGGTCGACTACCCGCGGTTCTGCGCGGCCGTGGGCCGCGAGGTTGTCTCCGGTAACGCTCAGGTTGGGATCGTCTTCGGCGGTAGCGGACAGGGCGAGCAGATCGCTGCGAACAAAGTGAGAGGGGTCCGTGCTGCGCTATGCCAGTCGGAGTTCATGGCGCGCCTCGCGCGCGAGCACAATGATGCGAATGTGCTCGCTCTAGGTGGGCGGGTGCTGGCCCCCGAGTACGCCTTCGCCATCATCGATGCGTTCCTAGCGACCGAGTTCGAAGGCGACCGGCATAGCCGTCGGCTCGAACAGATCACGCAGATAGAAGAAGAGGAGTGTGCGAAGTGAGTACCCCTGGCTGGCTCGATTGGGAGGGTCTAGAGAAGTCTGACCCGAAGGTTGCGGACGCGATCCTCGCCGAAGTGCATCGCGAGAACACCAAGATCGAACTGATCGCGGCCGAGAACTTCTCGTCCCCCGCGGTCCTGTCCGCGCTGGGCACCCCGCTGACCAACAAGTACGCCGAGGGCTACCCGGGCAAGCGCTACTACGGCGGGTGCGAGTACGTGGACGTCGTCGAGGAGATCGCGATCCAGCGGGCGAAGGAGATCTTCGGCGCAGACCACGTCAACGTTCAGGCCCACTCGGGCGCGTCGGCGAACGCCGCCGCCTATTTCTCGTTCCTTAAGCCGGGGGACACCATCCTCGGTATGGCGCTGGCGATGGGGGGCCACCTCACTCACGGCCATTTCGCCAACTTCTCCGGGAAGATCTTCAACGCGGTCTCGTACGGGGTCACAGAGGACACCGAACTTATCGATTACGACGAGATCCGCGAGATAGCTAAGAAGGAACGGCCGAAGATGCTCATCGCCGGCGCCTCCGCCTATCCCCGGATATGGGACTTCGCGGCGATGCGGTCGATCGCTGACGAGGTCGGTGCCCTGTTCCTTGTCGATGCGGCCCACATCATCGGGCTCGTAGCGGGCGGGGCGCATCCCAACCCGGTCGAGCATGCCGACATCGTGACCGCGACCACCCACAAGACCCTCAGGGGCCCGCGCGGGGCGATGATCATGTGCAAGGAGGAATATGCCTCCGCTATCGACAAGAGCGTCTTCCCCGGGTGGCAAGGTGGCCCTCTGATGCACTCGATCGCAGCGAAAGCGGTGGCGTTCGGTGAGGCTCAGACCGACGAGTTCAAGGCCTATGCCCATCAGGTCGTTGCCAACGCCAAGGCCTGTGCGGAAGCGCTCTCGGACGAGGGCCTCCGGATCGTGTCGGGTGGCACGGACAATCATCTGATGCTGGTCGACCTCCGCCCCGTCAGCATCACCGGGAAGGAAGCAGAGGAGCGGTTGGACGCGGTTGGGATCACGGTGAACAAGAACGCGATCCCGTACGACCCCGAGAAGCCGTTCATCGCCTCTGGGATCAGGATCGGTACGCCCGCCATCACCACATGCGGAATGAAAGAGGACGAAGCGCGGAAGATCGCAGTGTTGATCGCCACGATCCTCAAGGATGACTCGGAGCCCACGAAAGAGAAGGTCAGGGCTGAAGTGACGGCCCTCACCGATAGGTTCCGGCCATACCCCGAGGCTGAAGCGAACTAGTACATGACTCCCTACCTGCTGGTCGGATTAGTAGCGGCGGTGTCGACCTTCTTGGTCACCCCGTTCGTGAAATGGTTCGCTCGCAGGATCAACGCGATCGATCACCCGAGCGACCGCAAGGTCCACGCTCACCCGACACCGACGCTAGGCGGGTTGGCATTGCTGATCGGGATCCTTACCGCAGGCGTCGTCGCATCTCGGATGGTCGAGTTCAGAGACCTGTTCACGGAGTCATCCGCGCTGCTTGGGATCGCCGCCGCCGGTTCGGTCATCTTCGTCCTTGGGGTGGTCGACGATTTCAGGGCCCTTCCTGCCCCCGTGAAGCTCGCGGGTCAGATCTTCGGGGCGGGGATCCTCTTCCTCTCCGGGGTGAAGTTCCAGTTCCTCGTGCTCCCGGGCTTCAACTTCTCCATGGGCGACGACATCTCGGTGATCGCCACCGTCCTGTGGCTCGTTGCGATGATGAACGCCGTCAATCTCGTTGACGGGCTCGACGGGTTGGCCGCGGGCATCGTTGCGATCGCTGCCTCGGCCTTCTTCATCTACACCTTCCGGCTGAGCGAAACCATCACGATCCCCGCTTACGTGGCTCCCCTCGTCGCGATCATCCTGGTGGGGGCCACCCTTGGATTCCTCCGCTACAACTTCCATCCCGCGAAGATCTTCATGGGGGATTCCGGGAGCATGCTGCTTGGACTCGTGCTGGGAGCCGCGACGATCGCCGGGGTCGGTACCGCTCCCGGTCGATTGGCCCCCTCTTCGTCGGAGGCGTTCCTGGCCTATATCCCCCTGTTGATCCCGTTGTTGGTGATCGCAATCCCGATCCTCGATGCCTTCCTTGCAGTCATCCGGCGGGCGCGGAGGCGCGCCAACGTGTTCCACGCCGATAAGGAGCATCTGCACCACCGTTTGATGGACCTGGGCCACGGGCATCGCCAAGCGGTGATCGTCATGTACATCTGGTCGGCCCTTGCGGCGGGGGCCGGGCTCGCCTTCACCTTCTTCGACCGTTCCGAGGTGATATTCGCCCTTCCGATCGCGGTCGCAGCGATCGTGATCTACACGCTCTTCCCGGCGATCACGAAGTTCATCCAGAACCGCCTCGAGGTCTGAGCCCGCCGCTTTTACAGGCCCGCCGCTATCTGGCATCCTGGCCTCCTTCAGGGCTGGGAACCCCTCGTAGAGCGCCGCGGAGCCCTTGTGAAAGATTTCACAAAGAGGTGCCAGATGCGCTACTATGCGAGTTCTCAGCCACAAAATCTGATTTTTGACCCACCGAATCATCGGTTTTGGGGGGTCAGGGTCAGCTTGGACGCAGCAGGGAACGCAGCAGGAACGGGCAGCCCAAGAGCCGTACAGAAGGAAGGGCCAGCGATGGCGCAGCGCCCCGGCAAGTACTCGAGCGGGATGGCGATAGGCATGTCCCTCGCCTTCGAGTTCGCAGGAGCGGTGGGTCTGTTCTGGTTCTTCGGGTGGCTGGCAGACCGGCAGTTCGGAACCGATCCATGGTTCCAGGTCGTGGGGTCCGTGATCGGTTGGATCGGTGGGATCGTGCACGTTTACGTCGCGGTACAGAGACGTCAGGGAGATCTGGGCAAGTGATCGAACTTGAGATGGTGAAGAGGATGATCCGGAGGGGCCTCTACCTTGCGCTCCCCATCGTCGCCTTCCTCGCGATCGTCGGCCAACTCGAATGGGCCGTCTCTGGAGCCATCGGGATCGCGTTGACCCTCATCAACCTGTGGCTTTCGGGTCGCATCATCGGGGGCATGGCCGAGAACCGCCCCGAGATGTTGATGCCAGCTGGAATGGCTGCCTTCGGCATCGGACTCATCATGCTCACCGTGGCGGCCGTCCTCCTCAAGCAGGTCGACTCGCTTGAGTTCGCGGTCACCGGAGTAACTCTCGTCGGCGTGCACCTCACCCTCGTGATGTGGGAGGCTGCCGATGCCTTTCTGAAGCTTCCCTCGAAGAAGAATCCGTCCCCTTCCACCGGCGCAAGGAGCTAGTGCATGGAACTCGATGTTTTCCATCTCTTTATCTGGGATGAGATCTGGTTCAAGGACACACCGTTCGCGATCAATCGCGTGGTGTTGCTCATGTTCGTGGCGGCGATCGCAACGATCCTGTTCTTCATGCTGGGTGCGCGGAAGGGCAGACTCATCCCGAAGGGGATGCAAACGGTCAGCGAGTCCGGCTACCTGTTCGTCCGGAACAACATCGCGATCGACATCATCGGGCCCGAGGGCGTTCGGTACGCCGGGATCCTGACCTCGTTCTTCTTCTTCATCTTCTTCGCCAACCTGCTCGAGATCGTCCCTGGGGTGAACTTCCCCGTCACGTCGCGTATGGCGGTCCCCGCATTCCTGGCGATCCTCTCGTGGGCCATCTTCAACTTCGTCGGGATCAAGAAGCAGGGCCTCTCGCTACTTCAAGGAGACCCTGTTCCCTCCGGGCGTGCCCAAGGTCATCTACATCATCCTGACCCCGATCGAGCTGTTCTCGGTGTTCATCATCAGGCCGCTCACCCTGGCGATCCGACTCTTCGCCAACATGATGGCGGGGCACGTCCTGCTGACTGTGTTCTTCCTGTTCACCGAGGATCTCTTGATCCACGGAACGCTGATGCAGCGTCCCCTCGGGGTGATCACCTTCATCGTGGCGGCTCTGCTGATCGTGTTCGAACTGATGGTGATCGCGATCCAGGCGTACATCTTCACCACGCTTACCGCCTTCTACATCGCCGAGGCACTCCACGGCCATGGCGAGGCGGATGACCATGCAGATGCTCACCACGAAGTACCGCACGATGTTGAGGTCGGGACCGCCACGGTCGCGGCTTAGCACGACGTCAGATAAGTCAGAGAAGTACGAGAGAAGAAGGAAGAGGAGGAGAATCAGATGACCGACGAGGGTCTCAAGGCGATCGCACAGGGGCTGGTTTACGGACTGGCCGCTATCGGTGCCGCTATCGGTATCGGAAACGTGTTCTCGAACGCCATCCAGGCGATGGCTCGCCAGCCGGAGACGGCCGGTAACACCCGTACGACCATGTTCCTTGGCTTCGCCCTGATCGAAGCACTCGCTCTGATCGGTTTCGTTCTTACCTTCATCATCTAGTCGGCGGGAGGCTGATAGCAGTGACGAACCTGTTGATCCTCGCCGCCGAGGGGGGAGAGGAAGCCCGTACCGGGCTCGATCTCGTCCTTCCGGAAGCGGCAGAGCTTCTCTGGGGTGCGCTTGCTTTCCTCGTCGTCGCCTTCGTTCTCGGGAAGTTCGCGTTCCCGAAGATCAAAGAGGTGATCGAGGCACGTGAGAAGCAGATCCAGGGAGACCTTGAAGGTGCCGAGGGCGCCAAGGTCGAGGCTCAGAAGATGCTCGATGAGTACAAGACGCAGTTGGGCGAGGCTCGCGCCGAAGCCAATCGCGTGATCGAAGAGGCGCGCCAGGCGGCCGAGCAGGTGCGCAAGGACGTCGTTGCCAAGGCAGAGAAGGACGCCGAGGCGATCGTTGCCCGAGCAGGCGAGCAGATCGAGGCCGAGCGTCAGCGCACGGTTCAGGAGCTCCAGGGCCAGATCGCGGACCTCTCGATCGAACTCGCAGGCAAGGTCGTTGGCCGTAGCGTCGACGCGGAAGCTCAACGCGACATGGTCGATGCCTACATCAACGAGGTATCCGGCATGGGCTCGAACGGAGGTACCAACAACTGATGGCCTCCGAAGGCGTCATTCACGGATACGCAGAAGCGCTGTTCCGCGTGGTGAACGCCGAGGGCGAGCTGGATCGCGTCGAGGACGAGCTGTACCGGTTCGGCAAGGTGCTCGAATCCAACAGCGAGCTCAAGCAGGCGCTATCGGATCAGAGCCTCCCTCGCGAGCAGCGATCGAAGGTGCTCGGCGACATACTCGCCGACAAGGTGAGCTCCCACACGCTGGGCTTGCTGGACTTCATCGTCGGCCAGGGTCGGGCGCGGCAACTCCCCGAGATCCTCGACGAGTTGGCGGACCTCGCCGCGGCAGCGCGCGATTCGGTGGTCGCCGAGGTGAGGAGTGCTGTTTCCCTCGATGACGACCAGAGGGCGCGCCTCATCGCCGCCCTGTCGAAAGCGACGGGTAAGAAGGTCGAACTGAAGGTCTTCGTGGACCCTGCCGTCATCGGCGGCATCTCCACCACCATCGGAGACACGGTTATCGACGGCACGGTTAAGCGCCGTCTCGAACAGCTTAGAGAGCAGGTGAAGGGCTAGTGGCAGAAGATCAGCTCACGATCAGTGCTGCGGATATCTCCGCAGCCCTCAGGAAGCACGTCGACGACTACAAGCCGTCGGTCGAGCGCGAAGAGGTCGGCGTCGTAAAGGACGTCGGTGACGGTATCGCTCACGTCACCGGTCTTCCGAACGTGATGGTGAACGAGATGCTCGAGTTCCCGGGTGGCGTGGTTGGACTAGCCATGAACCTCGACGAGCGCGAGATCGGTGCCGTCGTGTTGGGCGAAGCCGAGCACATCCAGCAGGGTGACCCAGTCAAGCAGACGGGCGACATCCTCTCTGTGCCCGTCGGTGACGGGATGCTGGGCCGTGTTGTCGACGCTCTAGGGAACCCGATCGATGGCAAGGGACCGATCAAGGCCGAGGCGCATCGCCCTCTTGAGGTGCAGGCCCCCGGTGTGACTGCGCGGCAGCCAGTTTCGGAGCCGATGCAAACCGGTATCAAATCGATCGATGCGATGACGCCGATCGGTCGTGGTCAGCGTCAGCTGATCATCGGCGACCGCCAGACCGGTAAGACAGCGGTTGCGATCGACACGATCATCAACCAGAAGCACAACTGGGGCACCGACAAGGCAGTGAAGTGCATCTACGTCGCCGTCGGCCAGAAGGCTTCGACCGTTTCTGAGGTCGTCAACGCCCTCGAAGAAGCTGGAGCGATGGAGTACACGGTGGTCGTGAACGCGGCCGCGTCGGTTCCAGCACCCTTCCAGTACCTCGCTCCCTACGCCGGTTGCGCGATGGGGCAGCATTGGATGGAGAACGGACAGCACGCGCTGATCGTTTACGACGACCTCTCCAAGCAGGCGATCGCTTATCGGCAGCTGTCGCTGCTGCTGCGTCGTCCGCCGGGTCGCGAGGCGTACCCGGGCGACGTGTTCTACCTGCATTCCCGTCTACTAGAGCGTGCCGCGAAGCTGTCGGATGAGAACGGCGCCGGTTCGATGACGGCGTTGCCGATCATCGAGACCAAGGGTGGCGATGTCTCCGCCTACATCCCGACCAACGTGATCTCGATCACCGACGGACAGATCTTCCTCGAGACGGACCTCTTCTTCTCAGGTGTCCGTCCGGCGATCAACGTCGGTATCTCGGTGTCCCGAGTCGGTGGTGCTGCGCAGACCAAGGCGATGAAGGGCGTGTCCGGCCGAGTCAAGCTGGACCTCGCTCAGTACCGCGAACTAGAAGCGTTCGCCGAGTTCGGTTCCGAACTCGACAAGGCGTCGCAGGCCCAGCTGGACCGAGGCGCCCGAGTGGTCGAACTCATGAAGCAGGCCCAGTTCAAGCCCTTCCCGATGGAGGAGCAGGTCGTCTCCATCTGGGCGATGACGAACGGTTACGTCGACGACATCGAGGTCGAGAGGGTGCGCGAGTTCGAGGCCGGACTGCTCGAGCATTCCGCACCCGCTACTCGGATGTCCTTAAGACGATCGAGGAGTCCGGGAAGCTCGATGACGCTACGACCGAGAAACTGAAGTCCGGAGTCGAGGACTTCAAGTCGAGTTTCGTCGAGCAGGCCGGCACCGTCCAGACCACGGCCGCCGCAGCAGGCGTGCCCGAGGTCGAGGAGGCGTAGGGCGATATGGCTCAGCAGCTGCGCGCGATCAAGCGGAGGATCGGATCGGTCAAGTCGACCCAGAAGATCACTCGCGCCATGGAGCTCATCGCGTCGTCGCGCATCATCAAGGCGCAGCAACGCGTCGAGGCGGCGCGTCCGTACGCCGAGGAGATGCGACGGCTCATGGGATCGGTCGCCGAGAAGGTCGGCTCGATCGACCATCCGCTGCTGAAGGAGCGCGACGAGATCAGCAAGATCGGGACCGTCGTGATCACGGCAGACCGCGGCCTCGCCGGGGCCTACAACTCGAACGTCATCAGGAAGGCCGAACGAGACGTGCAGGCGCACGGCAAGGGCTACGAGTTGTTCCTGGCCGGCAAGAAGGCGATCACGTACTTCAGGTTCCGTGGTTACGACTTCGAGCAGTCCTGGATCGGGATGTCCGACCAGCCCTCGATCGAAGACGCTCGCAAGGTCGCTCGTGCCGCATCCGAGGCGTTCATCAAAGGTGAGGTCGATGAGGTTCGCCTCGTCTACACCCGCTACGAGTCGGCGATGACACAACGCCCAGCCATCGTTCAGCTTCTGCCCCTTCCGAAGGACGAGTTCTCCGCCGAGGGCGAGAAGAAGGAAGGCCCGAGCCCGAGTTACGAGTTCGAGCCCGAGCCCGAGGAGATCCTCGACATCCTTCTTCCCCGCTACCTCGAGGGCACGGTCCTGCAAGGGATGCTCGAAGCCGCTGCCTCGGAGCACGCCGCTAGGCGCCGTGCGATGAAGGCTGCGACCGACAACGCTGAGGAACTGATCGAGAACCTCACCAGGGTCTACAACCAGGCCCGCCAGGCAGAGATCACGACCGAGATCATGGAAGTCATCGGCGGGGCCGAGGCCCTGTCCGCTGCAGGGATACAGGAGGCTTAGAGAATGGCGATGACCGAGGAGAAACTCCAGACCAGCGAAGGCAGGGTGCTCACGATCACCGGGCCCGTCGTCGAGGTCGAGTTCCCCGCCGACCAGATGCCCGAGATCAATTTCGCGCTGTTCATCGACCGCGACGTCCAGGGCACCAAGGACCAGATCGCGGCCGAGGTCGCCCAGCACGTGGGTGGCTCGGTCGTGAAGGCGATCTGCATGAAGCAGACCGACGGCCTGGTCCGTGGAGCGCGCGTCGTCAACACCGGTGCGCCTATCTCAGTTCCCGTCGGCCCGGCCACACTCGGGCACGTCTACAACGTGCTCGGCGAGCCGGTCGACGGCTCCTCGATCCCAAGTGACACCCTGAGATGGCCGATCCACCGCGAGGCTCCGAAGTTCGAGGACCTCGAGCCCAAGACCGAGATGTTCGAGACCGGCATCAAGGTCATCGACCTTCTTGCCCCCTACGTCCAGGGTGGAAAGATCGGGATGTTCGGCGGTGCTGGTGTCGGCAAGACCGTCATCATCCAGGAGATGATCTACCGCGTCGCCGAACAGCACGGTGGTGTATCCGTGTTCGCTGGCGTCGGCGAGCGCACCCGTGAGGGGACCGACCTGCTCCTCGAGATGAAGGAGTCCGGCGTCCTTGAGAAGACCGCACTCGTCTACGGACAGATGGATGAGCCTCCGGGCGTACGTCTCCGTGTCGCCCTCTCGGCTCTGACGATGGCCGAGTACTTCCGTGACGTCGAGCACCAGGATGTGCTGCTCTTCGTCGACAACATCTTCCGCTTCGTCCAGGCCGGGTCCGAGGTCTCCACGCTGCTCGGTCGTATGCCTTCGGCTGTCGGCTACCAGCCGACCCTGTCAGAAGAGATGGGCGAGCTGCAAGAGCGCATCACCTCGACCAAGGGTCGTTCGATCACCTCGCTGCAGGCCATCTACGTGCCCGCCGACGACATCACCGACCCGGCTCCACACACGACCTTCGCCCACCTCGATGCGACCACGGTGCTTAGCCGTGAGATCAGCCAGAAGGGCATCTACCCGGCCGTCGACCCGCTCGACTCCACGTCACGGATCCTCGACCCCCGCTACATCGGTGACGAGCACTACAGCGTGGCGACGACCGTCCAGCGGATCCTGCAGCGCTACAAGGACCTTCAGGACATCATCGCGATCCTCGGTGTCGACGAGCTCTCCGAAGAGGACCGGGTCATCGTTTCTCGGGCCCGGAAGATCGAGAAGTTCCTGAGCCAGCCGTTCTTCGTGGCCGAGCAGTTCACCGGCATCTCCGGCAAGTACGTCAGCCGGGACGACACGATCGCCTCGTTCAAGGGACTCACCGAGGGTGAGTACGACGATCTTCCCGAGCAGGCCTTCTTCATGGTCGGTGACATCGAAGAGGCGAAGAAGCAGGCCGAGGAGATGAACAAATAGATGGACGTTTCGATCGTTTCACCCGAGAAGAAGGTGTGGCAGGGCGAGGCCGAGATGGTCGTCGCCCGCTCGCCAGAGGGTGAGTTCGCGATCCTGAAGGGCCACATCCCGTTCCTCGCCGCGCTCGTACCGGGGCTCGTGAAGATCACCTCTGGCACCGAGCAGCACAGCTTCGCGGTGACGGGCGGTGTCCTCGAAGCCTCGGGGTCGATGGACGACTATCACGTGATCGTCCTCGCCGACGATGCCGAGGACATCGGGGGCCTGTCCGAGGACGAGGCTCTCCGCAAGATCGAAGAGAAGCGCAGGGAAGCGGCGGAGGATGCTGACCAACGGGCTGAAGCCGAGATGAGAGTGGCGATGGCCTCGCCGGAACTCGGACGCGACTAGCCCCACGGGATGGCAGACCACTCGGAAGGACTTAGGAACCGGGTGTTCTGCCACTCATGTGGTCGCTCCGAACCGCGTCGGAATGGGCTCGCTCCGATCGGGTGGCAAGAGATGCCCGACAAGGACAACCGCAGCATGGCCATGTGCCCCGAGTGCGTGCGCCAGAACCTCTGGCTGATCGAATCACGCCTGGACGTGGATCCAGAGAACCCGTACTGAGCGTCGCGTCCGGACGATGTCCCAAATCTTGGGCGTAGTGTTTGCTTCGGTGCGATCTGGAAACGCTGCTGTATCGATAGGGCTGGTTGGTGAACGAGATGGAGGGATCGTGGCAGACGGTGAAGGTTTCATGGATCAGATGAAGGACAAGGCAGTTGCTGGGAGCGAGCGCGCTCGGGAGACGGTGGCTGACCTCGGGGCTCAGGCGGCAGACAAACTCACCCCCGATGCAGATACCTCTGGGGCGCTAGCGGGTGTGCGTCAGAGTGTCGCCGCCGTAGTGGGCACCACGGCTGAGGTCGCTCGTCCCAAGAAGTCCGCGGCCCGTAAGAAGCCTGCGGCCAAGAAGAAGTCCCCCGCTCGCAAGAAGGCGACGGCCAAGAAGACGGCCGCGAAGAAGACCGTAGCCCGCAAGAAGACAGCCGCGAAGAAGACCGTAGCCCGCAAGAAGACAGCCGCCAAGAAGACCGTGGGCCGCAAGAAGACCGCCGCCAAGAAGACGGCGGGCCGCAAGAAGACGGCCGCCAAGAAGACGCGCGGGCACGCAAGAAGACCGCGGCCAAGAAGACGGCGGGACGAAAGAAGACGGCCGCAAAGAAGACGGTCGGTCGCAAGAAGACCGCGGCCAAGAAGAAGGCTCCTGCCCGCAAGAAGACCGCCGCTAAGAAGTCAACCGGTCGCAAGAAGACCGCGGCGAAGAAGAAGACTCCGGCTCGTAAGAAGTCGACCGCGCGTAAGACCACGCGTAAGCGGTAAGCGATCGGCCCCCGGGAGACCGGGGGCCTTCACTAAGATGACGTCGTGAAACGATTCGTGGTCGAAGGTCCCAGTCGACTGGCTGGCGAGGTCTCTATCAGCGGGGCCAAGAACGCCACGCTCAAGCTGATGGCGGCGGCGTTGATGATCCCGGGCGAGGTCGTGCTCACGCGCGTCCCGCGCATCACAGACGTGTATCTGATGTGTGAGGTCCTCGAGAAGCTCGGCTCGGATGTCTCCTTCGACGGGCACACGCTGAAGATCGACACGACCCAGGACCCGGGTAACGAGGCCACCTATGACCTGGTGACGAAGATGCGTGCTTCGATCCAGGTACTGGGTCCTCTCCTGGCGCGGCTAGGGAGAGCGCGCGTGGCGATGCCTGGAGGCGACGCGATCGGCTCTCGTCCGATCGACCTCCATCTGAGGGGCCTCGAGAAGATGGGGGCCAAGTTCACCTCCGAGTACGGATACGTCGAGGGCGTCAGCGACGGGCTAACCGGTGCGCGGGTGCTGCTCGAGTTCCCGTCTGTCGGCGCCACGGAGACCCTGCTCATGGCCGGAGCGACCGCCGACGGCGTGACGACCATCGAGAACGCGGCCCGAGAGCCCGAGATCCAGGACCTCGCTCAGTTCCTCAACGAGGCGGGAGCGCGCGTGTTGGGGGCCGGAACGAACACGATCACGATCGAGGGAGTGGATGCGCTCCACCCCGTTACCCACGTCGTCCTCCCAGACCGCATCGAGGCGGGCACCTATGCGATCGGAGCAGCGGCCACCCAAGGAGACGTGACCCTTACCGACGTTCGCCCAGAGCACCTCGAGCTGATCCTGCAGAAACTCGAGGACACCGGTGCCGTGGTGACGAGGCATGCTGACTCCGTGAGGATCACCTCGGATGCACGTCCTCAGCCGATCGATCTCGTAACGCTTCCATATCCCGGGTTCCCAACCGACCTTCAGCCTCCGATGATGGTTCTCCTCTCGTTAGCGCATGGACCCTCGATCCTCACGGAGAACGTTTTCGAGGCCCGATTCCTGTTCGTCGACGAACTCAACCGGATGGGAGCTCAGATCCGGGTCGAGGGTCATCACGCGGTGATCCGGGGGGTCGATCGCCTCACCGGAGCGCCCGTTCGGGTGCCGGATATCCGCGCCGGAGCCGCTCTGGTGCTGGGCGGGCTCTGCGCTGAGGGCGAGACGATCGTGCACGATGACGGGCATATCGAGCGCGGTTACGAGGATTTCGTCCAGAAGCTCACCGGCTTGGGCGCCTCGATCACGCTCGATCCTTGAGTTTCTACGGCACCGACCCGGCCGGAAGGCGTTGACTCGGTAGAATGGCTCCTGTGAAGCAGACGACGGTCCAGGAGCAGGTCGAACAAGCACTCGAGTTGATCCGCCCAGCGATCCAGATGGACGGCGGCGACATCCGACTCGAGAGCGTCGTGGACGGCACCGTCACGGTGCAACTACTCGGCGTTTGTGAGACGTGCCCGATCTCGCCGGTGACGCTTAAGCAGGGTGTCGAACGCATCCTGCGCGAGAGGGTCCCTGAGATCACCCAGGTCGTCGCCCTCGAGGCCTGATCGTTTGGACCCCGGAACCGTCGAGCGCGCTCTCAGCGGCGATCGACGAGCGATCGCTCAACTCATCTCACTCGTGGAGGACGGCGGCGCGTCCCTAGGCGAGGTGATGCGCTCGATCTACCCACACACGGGGACCTCGTATTCGATCGGGATCACTGGTGCGCCTGGGGCGGGTAAGTCGACCTTGACCGAGCGGCTCGTGGGCCGCGCCCGCCAGGACGATCACAAGGTCGGCGTTCTAGCTGTTGATCCGTCGAGCCCTTTCTCGGGAGGAGCGCTGCTCGGTGATCGGGTCCGGATGCAATCGCACGCCACCGATCCTGATGTGTTCATCCGCTCGATGGCCACCCGGGGACACCTCGGTGGGATCTCATTGGCGACCCCCGAAGCGGTGAGGGTGCTCGACGCGGCGGGCAAGGACCTCGTCATCATCGAGACCGTCGGTGTGGGCCAAGCCGAGGTCGAGATCACCGATGCCTGCGACACGACGCTCGTGATCCTCAACCCCGGCTGGGGGGACGCGGTTCAGGCGAACAAGGCCGGGTTGATGGAGATAGCTGACGTCTTCGTGGTCAATAAGGCAGATCGACAAGGGACGAGGGAAACCGTTCGCGAGCTCAACCAGATGCTCGAGATGTCCTCCACGCCGTGGAAGCCTGAGGTCGTCGAGACCGTCGCGACCAAGGGCGAGGGGATCGAGGAACTGTGGACGGCGATAGCCAAGCATCGGTCGTACCAAGAGGATGCGGGCCTCCTCGAGTCTCGTCGCCGTCGCCGGGTCAAGCGTGAACTGCGCGAGATCGTGGCCGAGCACTTCCGGGGCCGGGTCGAATCGGAAGTGACCGACCTCCTCGACGAGTTGACCGAAGAGGTCTCAGCCCGTCGCATCGACCCCTACGCTGCCGCCGAGAAACTGATCGCCGCCCTCTGACGATCCCCGGCGTTTGACCGGGTGGGGCGCGGATGCTCGAATGACCTGAGACAACTCTTGGGTGGGGAAGGGGATCGATCATGGAGGACACTGCGGCGCTCAGGGCCCAGGTAGACGAGGCGGTTAAGGGCAAGAACTTCTGCCACGTCCTCGAGAGGAACGTGAGGGAGCGCGGCGATAAGCCAGCGATGTCCTGGAAGCACGAGGATCACTGGCACACCTACACGTGGCGTGAGGTTCGTGAACGAGTCGCCGAACTGGCGATGGGGCTCAGGGCACTTGGGCTCGCCAAGGGCGATGCGGTGGCGATCCAGGCCCGGAACGTTCCCGATCACATCGTCGCCGACCAGGGGATCCTGCACGCGCGGGGGATACCCGTCTCCTTCTACAACACGTTCTCACCGGATCAGGTCCAGTACATCGCCGGACATTGCGAGGCGAAGTTCGCGATCCTCGAGAACCGATCGTTCATGGAGCGGTGGGAGAAGGTGCGCTCGGAGCTGCCCAGCCTCGAGAAGGTCATCCTGATGCACGACGCCGAGGAGTTCGGCGACTACGACTGGGTGATGAGTTACGACGACGTTCTCGAGATGGGACGTGCTGCCCTCAAGAACGGTGGCCGTGAAGAGTTCGAGGCGATGTGGCAGGAGGTCACTCCCGAGGACCCGGTGACGTTGATCTATACGTCGGGCACTACCGGCAACCCCAAAGGAGTCGTCACCACCAACTACAACGCCATATGGACGGCCCATGCCTCGCAGATGATGGAGGACTACGAATCGGGGGCCACCTACGTCTCGTATCTGCCCCTGGCACACTCGGCAGAGCGGGTGGCGACCATCTACGTCTCCTTCTACACGCAGTCCCATGTCACGTTCTGTCCAGAGGTCCTCGAGGTGTTCGAAGTCGTTCCGCATGTGCACCCGTACTCGTTCCTCGCGGTTCCGCGCGTGTGGGAGAAGTTGCAGGCCGGGATCATGGCGAAACTCGAAGCTGCCGGGGACGATCGCAAGGCGAAGCTCGCCCGCGGGGCGATCGCCAACGGGGTCGAGGTCGCTCGCCGTCAGCGCGAGGGCGAACCCATCCCCCTCGGCATGAAGGTCAAGCACGCGCTGGCCGAGAAGGTCGTGTTCCCGAAGTTGCGAGCGCAGATCGGCCTCGACAAGTGCGAGCTGCCGCTCAGTGGTGCGGCCCCCATCTCTCCCTCGACGCTCGATTTCTTCGACGGCGTGGGTGTCCACATCATCGAGTTGTATGGATTGACCGAGACTTCGGCCCCCGCATTGGGCAACACGGCCGAGGCGCGCAAGTCCGGGACCGTTGGAAAGCCACTCCCCGGGGTCGAGATCAAGCTCCTCGACGACGGCGAACTATTGATCCGGGGCGGGAACGTCACCCTCTCTGGCTATTACAAGGAGCCGGAGAAGACGGCCGAGACCTTCGATAGCGACGGGTGGCTGCACACCGGCGACATCGCCGAGATCGACTCGGATGGGTTCGTCAAGATCGTGGATCGCAAGAAAGAGCTCATCATCACCGCCGGCGGCAAGAACGTTGCGCCTTCGAACATCGAAGGGTTTCTCAAGAGCCATCCCCTCGTTGCCCAGGCATGCGCGATCGGGGACCGGCAGAGGTTCATCGCCGCCCTGATCGTTCTCGACGTCGAGGCGGCGCAGGGTTGGGCCGCCAAGAACGGCATGGAGTTCACCTCGGTCGAGGAGTTCGCCAAGGACGACCGTGTCGTTGCCGAGATCCAGAAGGCCGTCGACGACGCTAACCAGCACCTCAACGGGGTCGAGCAGGTCAAGAAGTTCTTCATCGTCCCGTCCGAGTGGACGGCCGAATCCGAAGAACTGACCCCGTCCCTGAAGCTGAAGCGCCGCGTGATCCTCGAGAAGTACAACGACGCGATCGAATCGATGTACGCCTAGGCTCCGAGCCGACTGATCCCGGACTACCGCTGGTCTGTGACCCACGCTCCCAGCAGGCCTCGGTAGTGCTCGACGAACTTGTCGTGCTCGTGGGTTGGGAAGGTTGCCTTGACCGTGCGCACCAGGAGGTCGTCGAACGACGGGCTTGAGATGTAGTCGACCGTCGCTTGGTCGATGTCGGACAGGTGCTTCCAGCAGAACTCGTGGTAGCGCTCGGCCTCGAAGTAGTCCTCGGCGATCTCTCGGTACGCATGGATCTTGTCTTCGTAAGGGATCGAGTCGTTGTCGCCGATCTTGAAATAGCGGTCCATGTCCTGGTCGACGCGCATCTTGCGGTCCGTCACGGTGCAGAAAACGCTCCACTTCACGAGCGTCTTCAGTGCCCACGGGAAGTAGTAGTGCAGGCTAGTCAACGCGAGGTCGGGCGCCGCATTGGCGTAGTCGATCGGGTAGACCTCGCCGTCCTTGATCAGGGTTTCGCACGAGTTGAACTCCCAGCGGAAGAACGCATTGATCAACTTGCCGATCGACACCACCTCGGCCCCCAACTCGGGGCTGAGGAAATCGTGATCGACCTGATAGCGGTCGTACATCGGCCGGTCGGGATCGAAGCGCACCACTAGGGTCTCGGCTCCGATCGAGAGACTCCGGGCGAACACGTCGAAACCGTCGACCGCTGCCTGGAGATGCATGAGTCGTTCGCCGGACTCGTCGTAGCGGGCCCTGAGTTCCTTCTCATCTGCGATCCGGGTGACTCCAACCCAGGCGCCGCCGTCGAACGGCTTCATGAACATCGGGTAGCCGACCTGAGCGGCGACCTCGCCGAGGTCGAAGGGGAGGTTGTAGCGGCGCGACATCTCGGGGAAGCGCGGGTCGGTCGGCGGCACCTTGTGCGGGACCATCCATGTCTCGGGAACCTTGAGGCCGAGGCGCATCATTGCGCAGTACGCGGAGTGCTTGGTCATCGCCTGGAACGTGAACGGGTTGTTCAGCAGGTAGACCTCATCCATGAGGGCGACCTTCTTGAGCCACTCCCGAGAGAGCGTGTACCAGTGAGCGAGACGATCGATCACCAGCGAGTAGCGGGGGACAGCGCGCAGGTCGAACGGGTGGTACGTGACGCGTTCGGTCGGGAAGGTGTGCTCAGTGCCTCCGTAGCGAAGCGGCTGCGGGACGCGGCCGATGATGGCCTCGAACGCGCTTGGCCAATCGTCTTCGGTCCCAAGTACTAGCCCGATCAAGTGATCATTCATACGAGTCTCGGTAGATGATGGCTTATCTGCGACCGCCATGACGGCCAGTCGTGGGGCACGTCATGTCCCCACAGGTCGAGTTCGTGCCTGATGCCCTTGTCTCCGAGCGCCCCTGCGAACTCTTTGGTCGACTGTAGGGCTCCGGTCGTGTCCTCCCACTGGCCCTGCCCGGCCACGAGCAGGAGGTTGGCCCGCCCCCGTAACCAGTCGAGATGGCCGCCCTCGAGGTTGCGGACGTAGTCCATCGGGTTGTTGAAGTACACCGCGTCGCCCCGTTCACCCCACCCGAGATCGCTGACGTCGTAGACACCGGAGAGACACACCGCCAGTGGAAAGAGGTCCGCTCTCTTGAGGCAGAAGTTCGCCGCGTGGAAGGCACCGAAGCTGCACCCTGTGACGATCATCTCTTGGGGCCCACCGGAGTCCTCGAAGATGAAAGGAACCACATCGTTGATGATCCAGTCCTCGTAATGACCGTGCCGCCGGGCCCTCTCTTCGAGGGGGATCGAGTCGTCGTCCCAACTGCCCTTGTCGAAGCTATCGACCGCGTAGATCTTGAGGCGACCCGCGTCGATCAGGTCCGAGAGAGCGCCGACCATGCCGTTGTTCTCGTAGTCCTGGGCGGCTCCCTGCTGGGATGGGAACGCGATCATCGGCCTCCCGTAGTGCCCATACGAGATCACTTCGCCCGCGCCGCCGATGGCCGGGGCAGCGATCGAGTTCTGCGAGCGGTTCATCCCCACATCCTTTGGATCAATCCGGTCAGGTGGGGCTCGAACGTATCCCGCCAGCCGGTCCAGTTGTGACCATCGCGGTTGGCGACGAAGGAAGTTTCGTAGCCCTGGGCTGCCAGCGCATCGTGAACCGCGCGGTTGTTGGCCAGGTTCTCCTCGATAAGTCCGCAGGTCATGGTGATGGGGATAGGGAACGACCACGTCTCGGCCCCGAGAACCTCCCCGACGAAGCGGCTGATCCTTCTGAACCGCGGGAATCCAGATTCGTGCTTGTCGTAACGGATCCGGAAGAATGACCCGGACTGAAGGAAGAGCGCTCCGAAGGTCGCCGGGGTCCGGCGGTGGATATGGAGCATCGACAGCCCCCCGAGACTGGCCCCCATCGCGATCCGAGCTTCTCGGCCGGATGGTGTTGGGGCGCTCTCGAGTAGCTCGGGGAGCATCACGTGAGCGAACGAACGAGCATAGGCAGCCGACGCCGAGTAGATCTCGTTGCGATCTACCGGTGCTAGCAACGCCGCTCTGAACTTCGGAAGGGTTCCGGCTGCGATGCCTGCCTCGAAGAAACGGGTGAGCCCGGAGTATGAGTCGTACTCGGGCCCGTCGTTGGCGACCAAGATCGGCAGCGGCTCGGCGGGGGAGGTGTCAGGGGGGCTCCATAAGGACACGGGGATGTGGCCCTTCACCGCGCGGCAGGTGAGGCTGAGTTCTCTGCGCGTGCCGGGCGGGGCCTCCTCCGCATCAAGCCATGAGGGTGGCCCGTAGCCGGGCATCACCGCGACCGACTTCTCGCCGAACGCTCCGGGGGCCCGCTCCTCGTTCATGGGATCGCAGATCAGCTCCGTTGCCCCGTCGGAGTGGACCAGCTCGACGAGGTACTCAACCCGATCCGCCCGAGGACGGTCCAATTCACCGACCCAGGCCCCCTGCTCTGCGTCGTACTTGAGTTCGGGTCCGTTTCGAGGGCGCTTCACCTCCTGGTGGAGGCGGACGGCTCGGAGGTCGCGTTCTGGATCCGGGATCCGAAACCGGATCGTCGAGGCGTTCACTTCGGGTCCCTTCTGGGTGGCCTGTTCCACGCCGTTCAGTATCGCCCGGCTCGTCCCCGTGCGTCCCGCCCACGCTCCCCGAGGCAGGACCCCGGTAAACTCCAGGGATGGGCGACCAGGTGTTCGATAAGTGGAAGAAGGCATACGAAGGTGCGCGCGCTTCGGGACGACGTCGATTTCGACACGCTGTCGAGCGTGTCCGTCGAGCCCCTCTATGGCGGAGAGATCTCGGCGGCGGACCCGAAACTGGGGGTGCCAGGTGAGTATCCGTTCACCCGTGGCATCTACTCATCAGGCTATCGGGGACGTCTGTGGACGATGCGCCAGTTCGCCGGATTCGGAACCGCCGATCAGACGAACGAGCGCTACAAGTTCCTGACCGAGCACGGCCAGACCGGCCTGTCGGTAGCGTTCGACATGCCGACGTTGATGGGACGCGATTCGGACGAGCCGGAGTCGCTGGGAGAGGTCGGACGCTGCGGAGTGGCGATCGACTCGCTGGCCGACATGGAGGTTCTGTTCGGCGGGATCAACCTCGAGGACATCACTACCTCGATGACCATCTCAGGACCGGCCCCAATGCTGTTCGCGATGTACATCGCGGCAGCCGAGAAGCAGGGGGCCGAGGTATCGAAACTCGGCGGGACCTGCCAGACGGACATCCTCAAGGAGTACATCGCCCAGAAGGAGTGGTTGTTCCCGCCGGAGCCTCACCTGCGACTGACCGGCGACATGATGGAGTACTGCGCGACCGACGTTCCGAAGTACCACCCGCTCTCGATCTCGGGCTATCACATCAGAGAAGCTGGCTCGACGGCGGTACAGGAACTGGCGTTCACTGTCGCCAGTGGCTTCGCTCACGTCGAGCTAGGGATCAGGCGCGGACTCGATGTCGACTCGTTCGCCCCAGGTCTCTCGTTCTTCTTCAACTCTCACGTTGATTTCTTCGAAGAGATCGCCAAGTTCCGCGCCGCCCGCAGGATCTGGGCCCGATGGATGAAGGAGAGGTACGGAGCCAAGAAGGAACGCTCGTGGATGCTCAAGTTCCATACGCAGACCGCGGGCGTTTCACTCACCGGTCAACAGCCCTACAACAACGTGGTCAGAACCGCGACCGAGGCGTTGGCCGCGGTGCTCGGCGGAACGCAGAGTCTCCACACGAACTCGCTCGATGAGGTCCTCGCGCTCCCGACCGAGGAGGCCGTAGAGATCGCGCTCCGGACGCAACAGATCATCGGATACGAGACCGGAGTGGCGAACGTCGCCGACCCCCTCGGTGGGTCGTGGTTCGTCGAGGATCTCACCGACAAGACCGAGGCGGCGGCCGAGGATTACTTCGCCAAGATCCTCGAGATGGGGAACGACTCGATCCTCGACGGGATGCTCGCCGGGATCGAGGAGGGCTACTTCCAGAAGGAGATGGCGGATGCAGCGTTCCGTTACCAGCAGCTCCTCGAACAGGGCAAGAAGGTCATGGTCGGCGTCAATCGGTTCACCCGTACCGTCCAGGCTCCGCCCGAGGTCCTTCTGATCGGTCCCGAGATCGAGGAGCGCCAGAACAAGGCCGTTGCTGAGGTTCGGGCCAACCGCGACGCGAAGCGAGCGGAGGACGCGATCCAAGCCCTTCGGGAGATGGCTCATGACGACTCGAACTCGGTCCCTGCTCTGGTCGAGGCCGCGAAGGCATACGTCACGCTCGGAGAGATGGTCGGCGCGCTCAAAGAGGAGTGGGGGGTTTACACCGAGCCCCCGATGTTCTAGGCGCGAAGAAGGGGCGACTTGCGCCGCCCCTTCCGCTACATCGGTGTTCTACGGTGCGTTGAACTGCACCGCGTGATTCCAGGTTCCGCGGTTCTGCCACGGGATGTCGAATGCAGCGAGCGCTCCAACCGCTCCGAAGGTGATCGTGTCCACCGGGGTGGTCCAATCGCCCACATCGTCCGTGCCCTCAGCCGTCGTCAGTTCGGCCACGGCCTCCTCGAACGAGCTCTGGACCATGTCTGCGCAGGATTCTGCGGCACCGGTCGCTGCATCGTCGCAGTAGTCCGCGGGAGTACCCAGCCGGGTCGGCGAACAGGTTCCACAGGTAGTTCGAGAAGTCCCCGTAGTAGGCGGACCCGTTCGAGTTCTGCGCGCCATCGTTGCGACCCCGTGGGGCGTATGAGTAGAGGTCATGCATCTCGTCGTCGAACACATCGGCGATGAGTGAGTCGAACCAGACGTCGAAGAAGCCAACGATGTTGTTGTCGGTGAGCCCGTCGCCATCCTGGTCGTAGCGATGGCCTCCGCTGTCAACGAATGCCTGAACGGCTGCCAGCGCTTCGGTTTCTGCCCCGGCCGCCGGCGTGACTCTATCGAGCATCGACTGCCCGACGGAGTTCGCATGCCCGTCCTGGGTAGCGGCGGTCCTGATCACGTCGACGAGGTCGCTCAGGGTGACGTCGCCGCCCGCGATCAGGGTTTCCATCTGACTCGTGAGTAGGTCGACCCGGTGTCCTGGGCCCCATTGGGTGAAGCCTCCACCATCCCATCCGGCTGCAGGCTTGTTGTTCCAGTTCGCGATCCAACCCTTCGTTGGGTTGATGACCTGAGGGTTGTTCGAGAACGAGCGACGCCCCTTCCACTCCCACTCTCCGGTGCCCCATGAGGGCAAGAGGGGGTCAACCCCAGTGGCACGCTTCGGATACATGCCCACGTGGAAGTAGCCGATGTCTTCAGCGTCCGCGTAGACGGCATTGAAGGACATAGCGAAGTTCCCGATGCGCTCCTGGAAGTCCTCCACGGAATGCGTGTTCCGGATCACGTCGAGGAACAGTGGCAGTGCGTCGGCTTCCTTCATCCAGTAGAAGCGCTGGGTGACGATCGCTACCGGCCATCCATCGACCGTGTCTCTGTCGTCAACGGGACCGTGCTTGGTCCTCTGGATCGTGAGCGTCTCGGTGCTCGACTCAGTCTTGGACAGGTTGGTCTTGATGACTTCGTTGCGCTGAGTCATCTTCTTGCACTTGCCCTTGAAGACGTAGTACTTCGAGTCAGCTCCCGGCTTCTTCTTGGAAGGCTTGCCCTTGTTCTTGCCCTTCTTGATCGGCTTGCAGAGCTTTTCGACCCTGATGTCAACCGCATCCGAAACTCCGGTCGTGAGCGACCACGCGAAGTCAGTGCTGCGACCCAGTGGGATCAACATCGACGCACCCGGCAGTGCGGGGCCGCGGAAGTCGAACGAGTCCGCGTGGACGTCCACCTCCATGAAGAACTGCGGGATCCGGTAGCCAACCTGCGGCGCACCGAACTCAAGAGAGCCTCCTGTTGCGGAGTGCTCGGGGGCAACCGCCAGGAAGTTCGACGCGGGGTGGGTGAGCCGGTAATCGGCGCCCAGGTCGCTCTCGATCTTGGCGGCTGCCGCACGCCTGGCTGCCAGAGCGCTGATCCCGTCGGGGATGGCGACCGCGTCGGGGTCGACCGGGCCGAGATCCTGAGAGTCGAAGGTCCCGTCGACGGGATCGATCGTGGGGATCGCGTTGGGGTCGTTCACATTGGTCAGGTCAAGCAGCATGTCGTAACCCTGGCCCGGGAAGCGTGCGTCCAGCTCGTGGAGCAGAGCGGCGTTCCTCAACTCGTCGCCGCCACCACCTCCGAAGTCTCGCAGCTGCAGGATCGCCAGGTAGAGGGTGTCGGTCGGCTGCCAATGGGTCGGGGATACGAGGAACTGGGTGAACTCAGGAGGCTTGGGGAACTCGTTCGCGTTGACCTGATCTACGTACGCGTTGACCCCATCCGAGAAGTCCCTAAGTAGCGCCTGGGTCTTCTTCCCGTCGGCTCCGAACTTGTTATCGAAGCGGTTGAAGATCTTCTTCACTTCTTTGTAGGAGTAACCGCCTTGCCGCACGCCGGAGTCGTAACCCTGGTAACCGTCACCCAGGACCTCTGAGAGACGCCCCTGAGCAGCCGCCCGGAGAACCGTCATGTTCGCTAGACGATCTTCGGCGGTCGCGTAGCCGAGGCCGAATCCTGCCCCTGCGTCAGTTCCGAAGATGTGAGGGATGCCGAACTCGTCGCGATAGATGGTGACGTCGGTGCGACCCGGGGGGTTGTACTCGCGCGTGATGTTTGCATCGTCCGGGATCCCGAACTGGAAGTCGTGGAAGTAGGTCCCGTCCGCGAGTTCAGCCTCGGTGATGTCATCGTCATTGATCAGGGCCGCGTACATGTCGACCTGGTCGTGGGTGAATGCGGTCTGAGAACCGAAGACGGTTCCCGACTGTCCGGGAGGGAGGACCGAATAAGCCGTCATCCCGTCGGCAACGTCAGGTGGTGCGGCAACCGCCGGTTGTATAGCGATGCTCAGAACCATGAACAGGGCGGCAGAAACCGCCACGAGCTTCCTCAAGTTGAAACCTCCCTCGGGCGCGAACGCCCTACGACCCACTCGGTGAGCCCACAGCGTTTCAAGCATGGGGCGGGACGTGAAGGGGTTTGCGGGTATTGCGTAGCGACGGATGTCGCTTATGCGAGGTTCTAGAGGCCCTTTCCGCCACGGATGATCCTGTAGCCGAGGATCGCTGCCGCAAGTGCGAACACGATGGCAAGGATCGCGCCGACCGTCTCCAGACCGCTCGCCGGGGGAGCCCTCAGGATGGTTGGCGACGGAGACGGGGCGGCCATGGCCACGAGGGTCGCCACGAGATCGATCATCGCTGCCATTTCGCTTCGAGTTCTGGCCACATCCCAGTGCCCCCCGGGCGATCGACGATGCCTGCGTCAGAGAGCCGTTCGAGGAACGTTCGCACCACCCGGGCAGTCACTCCCCAGATGATGTGACCATGCCAGACCCAGGCCTCGGTCGGATAGGTGCGGTCGCTCTCGACGAAGCCTGGGTCGCGTCGGATGTCTTCGGCAAGTTCCGATAGAGGTACGTGCAGCACTTCGGCGACCTCCGCTGGGTTGGGTGTGAGGGTCGGCTCTTGTGCGATCCAGCCAACCACGGGGGTAACGACGTAGCCCGTCACGTAGGTGGGGAAGTCATCGAACCGACCGAGGACCCGAACGGAGTCGGGATCGAGACCGATCTCTTCGTGCGCCTCCCGCAGGGCGGCGTGCTCGGGTGACTCGTCCGTCGGCGTCGATCGAACCGCCCGGGAAGGAGATCTGACCCTTGTGACTCGGGAGATGCTCCGTTCGGACGGTGAAGATGATCGTCGGCTCCGGACCACCGATGATCGGGATGAGCACTGCTGCGTCCCTGGTGCCCTCGAGGGTCATCTCCTTCGAGGGGTGATCCAGGACCGCTCTGATCCTCGCCTCGAGATCGTCGTTCATCGCGTGGCATCGTAGCCTTCAGTCACCAAGTCCTCGATGAAGGAGGCCCCCGTGGGCGAGTTCGTGAACCTCGAGATAGCGGATACAGGCGTAGCCACGATCCGCATCGACAGACCGAAACTGAATCCTCTAAGCGATCAGGTCGCTCTCGAGATCGGCGACGTCGTCGATGCGATCGCGATCGACCCTCAGGTGCGTGCTGCGATCGTGTGGGGCGGCGAGAGGGTCTTCGCGGCGGGAGCCGACATCAAGGAGATGGCAACTCAGGATCCGGTCGAGATGTTCCGCTACATCGGACGTTTCCAGGACGTCTTCACACGCCTCGAACGTTTGCCCGTCGTCACGATCGCAGCGATCAACGGCTACGCCCTCGGCGGAGGCTGCGAACTCGCGTTGGCATGTGACCTGCGGATCTGCGCGGAGGACTCCCAGCTCGGCCAGCCCGAGATCCTTCTCGGAGTGATCCCAGGGGCCGGAGGCACCCAGCGCCTTCCTCGTCTGGTGGGCGTGGGACGAGCTAAGGAGATCATCTACACCGGTCGTTTCGTTCCCGCCGAGGAAGCCCTGCGGATCGGGCTGGTCAACGAGGTCGTCGCTCCAGACAAGGTCTACGCAGCGCGCTTCGGCTCTAGCGGAGAGATTGGCCAGCGGAGCGTCGGTGGCATTGATGGCCGCAAAGCAGACGATCCAGAACGGGGTGGACGTCGACATGACGTACCGGGCTGTTGCTCGAACGCCAGGCATTCGCAGCCCTGTTCGCGACCGAGGATCAGAGCATCGGGATGACGAGCTTCCAGGAGAAAGGGCCTGGGCAAGGCCGAGTTCGTGGGCCGGTGACCCGTCCACGGGTACTCGTCACCGGGGTCACGGGTTACGTCGCGTCGCGTCTGGTGCCAGCCCTTCTGGAGGGCGGGTTCCCGGTACGCGGGACGTCGCGAAACCCCGAGCAGGCCGGCCTCCGTCATCCCGAGATGGAAACGGTGCCATCCGATCTCTTCGACGAAGTCTCCCTCGGGGCGCCCCTCGAAGGCATCGAGGTCGCCTACTACTTCGTGCACTCGATGGAGGGTGCCGATTTCGCGGAGCGGGATCGCACGGCGGCTCTGAACTTCCGGCGCGCTGCCGAGACCGCCGGAGTCAAGCGCATCGTCTACCTCGGAGGCCTGGGAGATCCGAGCGACGATCTGTCCTCGCACCTCAAGTCGCGACAGGAGGTGGGAAAGCTCCTGTCCGAGGGGCCGATTCAGGTCATCGAGTTGCGGGCCTCTATCGTCGTCGGAGCGGGCTCCGCCGCGTTCGAGATGCTCCGGTATCTCACCGAGCGCCTCCCGTTCATGATCGCTCCGAGATGGCTCACGACGCGGACGCAACCGATCGGCGAGAACGATCTGGTCAGGTATCTGGTTGCCGCCGCCGAGCTTGGTGGTGGTGAGAGTCAGGTGGTAGAGATCGGCGGGGCCGAGGTCCTCACCTACCGGGAGATGATCCGTGGCTATGCGAACGCCCGCGGCCTCACGCGGGCGATATTGAGCGTTCCTGTGCTGTCGCCACGCCTCAGCTCTTACTGGGTGAACCTCGTGACTCCGATCAGTGCATCACTCGCCCGACCGTTGATCGATGGCCTCCGGAACGAAGTTGTGGTCACGGACGATTCGGCGAGCTCAACCTTCCCCGACATCCACCCGGGCACCTTTGAAGACGCGGTTGCAGACTCACTGCGCTATCAGGTGGAGCACATCGGGCGGATGAGCCCGCCCGATGTGGAGCGGGCCCCCGGCTTCTGGGAAGGACTGTTGGTCGATCGACAAGAGATCGAGGGGGAGGCGACCCCAGCCCAGATGACCTCCGAACTGCACTCGATCGGCGGGAACTCACGGTGGTACCCGCTGCCCTGGACCTGGTGGATCAGGGCGCGACTGGATGATCTCTTCGGTGGCCGCGGCCTGAAGTGGGTGCGACCGGATGGCGATCTCGTCCGCGGTCAGCGGGTTGATTGGTGGACGGTTGAGGCCGTCACTTCCGAGCGACTCCTTCTACGAGCCGAGATGAAGCTCCCTGGTGAGGCGTGGGTGGAGTGGACGATCGCACCGGAGGGGAACGGGAGCGTCCTGCGGCAGACGGCTTTGATGCGCCCGCGGGGCCTTCTCGGGCGCGCCTACTGGTGGCTGCTTCTTCCGTTCCACAAGCCGATCTTCTGGCTCATGGCGAAGCGGCTGGCCGAGCGAGCGACACGCCGCACCTAGCTCCCTCATCCTTCGGAATGGGGGCACTGCTTCCGTTTGGGAAGTGGAAAGTACGCCCATCGGCGGAGTGATGGGCGTGTACTGTGGATCTAGGTAATTGTCCCAAGGCGGTTGGCCAGAGGGCTGGGTCGTATGAACCGATCAGTTTCCGATCACGATCAGAGGCTCGCTGCAACGCGCCCGAAGAGGAATTGGCCCGTACGTGGATATCTGATCGTTATCGCGGGAACGGCGGTCGGAGTCGTTGCCCTTTTCGGGACGTACATCACTATCGCTTCATTCCGGGATGCCCGCCACGATGCCCACAGGGAGATGTCCACGTGGGCTTCTATCGCCGCCGATGATATGACTCAATCGATATCCCAAGGCGTGTTGGATGTCGAACAGACGAGCCTGAATCCCGGCTTGATGGCGGCTTTGAGGATGCCGGAGGGATGCACGCTCACGTCCTCGGGCGTTGGCGTCTTCCCTGGGGTTAGGTTGGATCTGGTGGACATGAGGGGGACGATCCTCTGTTCTTCGACCCCCGAAGCCGTTGGCATCAGGTACGAGTTGGAGGAATTGTCAGCCGCAGGTCATCCATCTAGCAAGGTTTTGGAAACCTTCGAAGACCCGGTTACCGGTGCCATGTCCTTTGCTCTGCACGCACCGGTCGCAGGCCCGAAGGGATCGCCCGACGGTTCGTTCGTTGCGACGATCCAGTGGGCGGGGGTCGCTCGTGCCATCGCACCGAAAAACACCGATGTCGACGTCCTCATCGTTGCCGGAGACCCGCCGGTGACCTTGAGCACTTCGGAGGGGGTCACGTCGGCACCATGGATCCAGGCGGCTTCCGAGTCTCGAGCGGGAGAGGCCAAGGGCCCCGACGGGGTGACGAGGCTATACAACTCGCGGCATGTTGATGGAACCCCGTGGCAGATCTACTTTGGCCAAGACTTGTCTAGCGCTCTCTCGCGGGCGAATGACGCGCTAAAGCAGCGATTGGGGCTCTTCTCCATAGTGGCGATCCTGCTGCTGATCGAGGTGCTTCTGTTCAACCGACAGATAGCGCGGCCGTTGAAGACACTCGCCGATGGGATCGCTTCTGCCGACGGAGAGGCTGACCCGTCACAGATAGATGTCGGGGGACCCCGAGAAGTGACCGAGGTTGCTCTCGCCTACAACGCGATGTTGAGCACACGAGCTGACTACGAAGAACGTCTGATGTATCAGGCACTCCATGACACGCTTACGGATCTCCCGACCCGCCAACTCGCCTTGGATCGCATCGCGCGAGCGCTCGAACACACCCACCGAGAAGAGCAGGTAGCTGTCCTAGTCATAGACGTTGACAGATTCAAGTTCGTGAACAGCGGCCTCGGTCACGATATCGGCGACCGCATACTTTTAGCAGTTGTTGAGCGCATCAGGTCTGCGATCAGGCCCTCCGACACGCTGGCCCGGTTTGGTGGCGATGAATTCGTTGCGGTGTGCGAGGACCTCGATGCTGGCTATCAGGCAGTCGGGGTAGCGGAAGCGATCAACCGAGCCATGCATGTTCCATTCGAAACTGGCTCGGAGGATGTAGTGCTGTCGGTGTCGATAGGCATCGCTTTCAGTCGGGGGAGCGCTGATAGCCCCAAGGATCTCCTGCGTGACGCCAACGCGGCCATGAACAGCGCCAAAGATCGCGGAAGGGCGCGCTACGAGGTGTTCGAGGACGACCTTGGGGCGAGGGTGACGGACAGGCTGAAGATCGAGGCGGATCTGCGCACAACTCTCGAGGTTGGGGGCTTGACCGTCTACTACCAGCCGAAGATCGATGTCGCCTCTGGAGCGACCGTGGGGGCGGAAGCTTTGGTCCGGTGGGAGCATCCTCAGCGGGGCTGGGTCCCTCCCCTCGATTTCGTAAGCATCGCCGAGGAGAGCGGGCTCATCGTCCCCCTTGGCGACCTGGTGTTGGACCACGCGACCAAGCAACTTGCTCGGTGGCGCTCTCAGGGGATGGACCTGCATGTGGCGGTAAATCTCTCAGGCACGCAGATCCTGAAGCCGGGCCTTCTGGATCGATTCGAAGCCATCCTCTCCACCAATGGGGTGGAGGCGTCTGGGGTTTGGCTCGAGTTGACCGAGGCGGTTCTCCTAGATCGCGAATCCCCGGTCGATCTGACCCTCGAAGGACTGCGAGCGATGGGGTTCACTCTTAGTCTCGATGACTTCGGCACGGGCTACTCATCGCTCGCATATCTGCAGCGATATCCGTTCGGTGAACTCAAGATCGATCGTTCCTTCGTGGGTGACCTGGGGGCCGATACTGATGGAGGCACTCTGATCGAGGCGATCATCGATATGGCAGCAGCTCTGCGATTGAGGGTGGTCGCTGAGGGCGTGGAGGAGAGAGCTCAGTACGAGCGCCTTCAGGAACTGGAGTGCGATCTGGCGCAGGGCTACTTCTTCGAGCGGCCACTTCCTGCCGATGATTTCGCGAGGTTCCTGATGTCGGGGACTCGGCAGGTCTGAACGGGGGACCGAAGCTGCCACGAGGGAACCTATTGTTGGGAAGATGGACAAGCTTCCCGTTAAGCGTCTCGAGGTTCCGACCCCCTATGCGGTTGGCCCAGTCAATGCGTATCTGATCGAAGCCGAGCCGGTGACGCTGATCGATTGCGGCGTCAATACGCCTGAGGCCCAGAACGCGTTGCTGCTGGGGCTCAACTCCGCCGGGTACTTCCCGCAAGCGATCGAGCGGATCCTCATCACTCACGGGCACCCGGACCACTACGGTTTGGTGCACGTCATCCAGGAGCTATCCGGCGCGACTGTGCATTTCCCCGAGAGGGAGATCGCCCGGGTCCGCGACCGACAGATGGTGTTCGAGGTGGGACGCCTTCTGATCGAAGCGGGGATGCCCCTAGACCTGCTCTTCAAGATGGACCAGGCCAGGAAGAACGACAAGGCACGACCCGGGATGGACCACGATCAGGTGATCCCGGTTGCGGACGGCGACGTCTTCGAGTTCCGGTGGTTCGGGGACGACGAAACCCAGGAAACGTTCACGCTCGAGACGTACCTGATGCCTGGCCACACCGGCGGTCATGTTGTCTATCTCGAGCCCGAAACGGGCACGATGTTCGCGGGGGATCAGTTGCTCCCGGACACGTCTCCGAACCCGCTTCTCGAGCCCTCTCTCGACGAGCCGGGGGAGCGACGGCGCTCTCTGAAGGAGTACATGGCCTCGCTGGAAGCTATGGCGAAGATGGATCTGAGACTCGTCTACCCGGGCCATGGTGATCCGGTGACCGCGCCGCTGGCCCTCATCGAACGCACCCTCGAGCATCACCGGGAACGGATCGGCCGGATCGCCTCCCACCTAGGCGCCGACCCCAAGACCCCTTATCAACTCTCAGGTGAGATGTATCCGCGGGTTCGTGGGTATGACGTCTTCTTGGCGGTTTCGGAAGTGGTTGCCCATCTCGACCTGATCGTCGAGGAGGGCATGGCGACGGTCTCGGAGGAGGACGGCGTCACCTACTATCGAGCCACCTAGCGTGGACGGTTTCTGCTTCGTTTGCTGGTGTAAAGTATTTGCTAACTTTTGCAAGCAGTCCTGCAACCTACTGGAGGCGATCCGATGAACATCGCGGTTTGTGTCAAACACATCCCCGATCCGAACGTGCCCCCCGAGATGGACGGGAAGACGCTCAAGCGTGACGGCGTCCAGGGCGTTCTGGACCCGGGGGACGAGTTCGGAGTCGAGGCGGGGCTCCAGATCAAGGAGTCCGGCGAGGGTGAGGTAACGCTCATCTCGATGGGTCCGGACTCCGCTATGGAAGCCGTCCGACGGGGCTTGTCCATGGGTGCCGACAAAGGCGTCCTGGTGTCGGACGATTCGCTCAAGGGTTCCGACGTCCTCGTAACGGCCACGGTTCTGGCGGCAGCGATCAAGAAGTCGGGCGACTTCGATCTGGTCATCGCTGGCGTCGAGTCGACCGATGGTTACACCGGAACGCTGCCTGGAACCCTCGCCGAGTTGCTGGGTGTTCCCCACGTCTCAACCGTCAAGGAGATCGTTTCGACCGACGGCGGCACCATCAAGGTCAATCGTCAGACTGCCGACGGCTACCACGTTGTCGAGTGCCCGCTCCCGGCGGTTATCTCGGTCACGGCCGGCGTGAACGAGCCCAGATACGCATCGTTCAAGGGGATCATGGCCGCCAAGAAGAAGCCAGTCGAGACGCTGTCACTCGGAGACCTCGGTCTGTCGGGTGATGACGTGACGGTCAAGCAAGAGGTGGCCGAGATGAGCCAGGCCGAGGAACGCAAGGCCGGTGAGGTCATCGAGGATGACGGAAGCGCTGCGGCGAAGATCGCGGACTTCCTCAAGGAAGCGAAGGTGATCTAGAGATGGCCAAGATCTGGGTATTCGCAGAAACGACCCCCGAGGGCGAAGTAGACGTCGCTGCTCTCGAGATCCTCACGAAAGCGCGCGACATCGGAGACGCCGAGGCTGTCGTCCTCGGACCGGGCGCGACCAAAGCGGCCGAGAAGCTCGGCGAGTACGGTGCCGCGACCGTCTACGCCAGCGACGACGATGTCTACGGTGACTTCGTTGCTCAGCCGGCGACCCACGCTCTCCACTCATTGATCGAGGAGCACAGCCCTGATGTCGTCGCATTCGCGATGAACTACGACTCGCGTGACGTCGCAGGTCGCCTGTCGGCCAAGACGGGATCGACGCTGATGAGCAACGCGATCGACCTTCTGGATGAGAACACTGCCCGCACCGCGATCTTCGGTGGAGCAACGTTGGTGGACGTCAAGCTAGAGGGATCGCCGAAGCTGGTTATCTTCCGGCCCAAGTCGTTCGAGGCGAAGCCCTCCGGCGGCTCGGCGAACGTGGTCGACGTGAACGTCGAGATCTCTGATGACCTGAAGAAGGCGAAGCGCGTCGAGCGTCACGTCGAGGAGTCATCGGGACCCAAGTTGGACCAGGCCCCCGTCGTCGTGTCCGGAGGACGCGGGCTCCAGGAGCCTGGGAACTTCGAACTGCTCGATCAGCTCGCTGCCGCGATCGGCAACGCTGCGGTCGGCGGTACCCGTGCGGTCGTCGATGCGGGATGGGTGCCCTACAGCTATCAGATCGGGCAGACGGGGATCACCGTGAAGCCCAGCGTCTACATCGCAGTGGGTATCTCCGGTGCCACGCAGCACATCGTCGGCATGAAGGGCGCCAAGAAGATCATCGCGATCAACAAGGATGAGGAAGCACCGATCTTCCAACTCGCCGACCTAGGCATCGTGGGTGACGCACTGAAGATCGTTCCGCAGCTGATCGAGGAAGTTAAGTCCCGCAAGGGCTGATCAGGTGGGACTGGGCGATCGCCTGAGGCGGTTCTTCAGCGGACGACGCGGTAGCCCCGAGCTGACCGCGCTCGCCCAGTTCGCCCAGACGCGCAAGGGGATCGAGGGATACATCGAGCCCCGGACCGCAACCCAGCCGACCACGCTCTTGCTGGTCGATCGAGACGGTGACCACGCCCGGGCTCCCGTACGGGAGCCCGGCGAGGCTTACCGCTACTGCGAGAAGCTGGGCGTTCCCGTCTATGACGCTTCCGTGATCGGCTACCCCCAGCGCATGAAGGATTTCAACGCCCGGAGACGTGTGGGCCGGGCCGAGGCCGACGAGGCTTTCGATAGAGCGTTCGAGGATATCGAGCGCCGCTTCAAGGACGACCCCGGTTCCCCTCGGACCGACTGAGTCCCCTTATCCTGGGGTGATGCATTACTTAGACCACTCCGCAACGACCCCTGTCCTCCCTGAGGTCCGGGATCTGATGCTCGCCTACCTGGGCGAGGACTTCGGCAATCCGTCCTCCGTCCACTCCTATGGTCGCTCTGCTCGCGCTGCCGTTGAGGTCGCCCGCGAACGGGTTGCCCACGCGATCGGTGCGAGCCCGGCTGAGGTCATCTTCACTGGCGGGGGCACCGAGGCCGACAACCTAGCGATCAAGGGCGCGGCCGAGAAGCTTGCGGGTAGCGGACGACATCTCGTCGTGTCGGAGTTCGAGCACCACGGTGTGCTGGACGCGGCGCACTACCTCGAGCGCCACGGGTTCGAGGTCACCCTGTGCCCGGTCGAGCCATCCGGTCATGTCGCTCCGCAGAGGATCGCGGAGCTGGTCAGGACCGACACGATCCTTGTCTCGGTGATGGCGGTCAACAACGAGATCGGGACCATCCAGGACCTGCGCGCGATCTCGGAGGCGGTCAAGGCCGTGAACCCGAGAACGTTGATACACAGCGATGCGGTCCAGGCGCTGGGGAACGTCCCGATCGATCTCCACGGGTGGGGCGTCGACCTCGCGGCGTTCTCGGCCCACAAGATCGGGGGCCCGAAGGGAACCGGCGCGTGCTTCATCCGCGCCGGGGTGCCGACCGAACCGGTGATCCACGGTGGGGGCCAGGAGAAGGGCCTGCGGTCGGGCACGCTCAACGTGCCAGGGATCGCGGCTCTGGGCCTAGCCGCCGAGATCGCGGCCAAGGAGGTCCACGAGAAGTCCGAGCGCCTCCTCACCATGCGCACCCGGATGCTCGAGGGGATCACGCTCGATCGTTCCCGACGTCGTCGTCAACGGGAGTCTCGAGGACCGTGTCGCCGGCAACTTGAACATCTGCATCCCCGGCACCGAGGGCGAGACGCTTGCTGCTGCTGCTCGATCAGGCTGGTTTCGCCGCGTCCTCTGGATCGGCATGTCAGTCGGGTGCTCTCGACCCTTCCCACGTCCTCCTGTCGATCGGGGTGCCCGCGGATCTGGCCCAGGGCAGTCTCCGGTTCACGCTGGGACGCGCCTCATACCGACGAGGACGTCGACGCCCTGCTCGCCGCGCTTCCGACGATCGTCGAGCGCGCTCGCAAGGTCGCGTGATGGCTCGGAAAGCGGTGGTCGCCATGTCCGGTGGCGTGGACAGCTCGGTGGCGGCGGCACTCCTGAAGGAAGAGGGCTACGACGTCACCGGCATCATGCTCAAACTCTGGAAGGGCGATGACATCAACAACGCGTCCGGATGCTGCAGCCTGTCGGCAGCAGACGATGCGCGCCGCGTTGCGGACGTCCTCGACATCCCTTTCTACGTGCACAACTACGCCGACCGGTTCGAAGAGACGGTCATCGATAACTTCCGAAGTGACTACCTCTCTGGACGGACCCCCAACCCATGCGTGAGGTGCAATCAGTGGATCAAGTTCGGGACGCTGCTCGAGAAGGCGAGAGCACTGGGTGCCGAAGTCTTAGCGACCGGCCACTATGCGCGCCTCGGGACGCGCTCTGGTCGGGCCGTGCTCAAGCGCGGCGTCGATCGCGCTAAGGACCAGTCCTATGTGCTGTGGATGCTCTCGGGTGAAGATCTCGACCACGTTCGCTTCCCGGTGGGCACGATCGAGAAGAGCGAGACTCGCTCCATCGCCCACTCGCTGGGTCTTCGGACCGCAGCTAAGCCGGACTCCCAGGAGATCTGCTTCGTACGCGACGGAGACTTCGACCGCTACGTGGACGAACATCTCGGCGACGCTTCTCGCCCGGGGCGCATCGTGGATGGGGCCGGGAACGATCTGGGCGAGCACAGGGGTTTCGGCCGGTACACGATCGGCCAGCGCAAGGGACTGGGCATCGCCCTAGGGGTCCCGGTGTTCGTGAACGCGATCGATGCCGACGACAACACCATCACCGTGGGGTCTCGCGACGAACTCGAGCGCGACCGGGGTTGTGCTCGATGAGATGAGCTTCTCCGGCCCAGCACCCGAGTCGGGAACCGATGTCCTGGTCCAGTACCGCTCCCACGGAGATGCCTTCCCCGCGCGTATCGAGGGCGACTCGATCACTTTCGACGACGCTGTCGAGGCGGTGGCCACGGGACAGTCCGCGGCGATCTATGCCGCCGACGATCCAGAGGTGCTCCTCGGCGGAGGTGTGATCGCTTCCGTCGTAGCTCAGTACGCGGGTGTCTGAGTCCCGCCGTCTCGTCCAGGACGAGTTCGAGCGCGCCGCTGAAGGTTTCTCCGAGCGCACCAAGGGTCGCTTCGACGACATGGACGCGGTCGCTTTCTCTCGGGTAGCACCCGGCGCTCGCGTTCTCGAAGTTGGCGCGGGGACCGGAAACTTCCTCTCGCTGTTCTCCGGGCTTGCGGGCCAGCTCATCGCCGTGGACATCACGCACGGGATGCTTGCGACGGCCGTCCGCTCCCACGAGGAGATAGTCGCTATCCAAGGTGAGGGTGAGCGTCTTCCCCTGACCACTGGAGCAGTGGATATCGCAACCAGCGCCCAGGCCTTCCATCACATCCAGCGCCCCGTGCCGGTGCTCAAGGAGATGGCCCGAGTGACCAAGCCCGATGGCTTCGTATTCATCGTTGACCAACTTGCCTCAGAGAACTACGAGGAAGCACTCGTGATGAACCAACTCGAGCTGATCCGCGATCCTTCACATGCCATGTCGCGTCCGGTCTCTGCGTTCCGGGTGATGGTCCAGGCGGCTGGCCTAGAGATCGTCGACGAGAACATCTGGGAGGGACGCAACTCGTTCTCGAAGTGGATGTGGCCCGGCGAGTTCCCTAAGGAGCGGATCGAACAGGTCCGTACGTTCGTCGATGAGGCCGGACACCTGACCGGCATGGACTTCCGCAAGGAAGACGGCGAGTGGACGTTCCGCCGCCGGCGGCTGATGATGCTGGCACGTAGACCGTCCTGAAGGAGACCCGATGAAGATCCCCCCTTCGGCTCAAGAACTACTCGGTTCCGGTGTCGTCATCAGTCTTGCCACGATCGATCCCGACGGGAAGCCTCAGATCACGAGCGCCTGGGCCGATGTGGACGACGACGAGGTGAGGATCGCCACGATGTTCGACCAGCGCAAAGCTGAAGAACATCCGGCGCGACCCTCGGGTGACTCTGTCGGCGATCTCAGAGAGCACGAACGAGCATGGACTGAGGGAGTACCTCGTGATCTACGGCTCGGCGCACTTGACCGAGGGCGGCGCGGCCGACCTGCTTCAGGAACTCGCACACACCTACCTCGGCCCCGACGTGGTGTTCCCCGGCATGCCGGACCCCCCGCCCGGGTTCATCGTCCACGTGACGCCGGAGAGGATCGCCGGGGTCGGGCCCTGGGCTTCCTAGCTCGCCGTCACCGTCTTGCGGTAGACGGTCTGCTCGCCGACCTCGATCATGCCGATGCGTTTATAGAACGCCCGTGCATCCGTGGGATTGCCCTTCTCTACCCCTAACGAAGAGCGACTCCTTGCCGCGCTCGGAGAAGCGTTGCTGGACGCTGAGCAGCAGAGCGTGTCCTATCCCTTGGCCCCGCGCACCGGGGAGGACGGCGAGCTTCCGCACCCATCCGATGTCAGCATTGGCGGTCCACTGATCGAACCCCTGGAGAGCTCCGACCACCTCGCCGCCTGACTCTGCCAGGAGCCAAAGGTCCGGCGTGTATCCGTAGACCTTCATGCTGGCGGCGAGGAACTCGGAAGCGGGTGGTTCGTCCCAGTCGTTCCCGAACCCTTCCGCCAGCGTGCGGTAGAAGACGTCGTCGTCCTCACCAGGGACGTAGCTGCGGATGAGAGGACCACCCGTCGGCTCCGGCGGGATGAGCTCGAGCTGAGCGATGAACTTGTACCAGCCGCCGACCTCGACGAATCCGCGGCTCTCGAGGATCGAACGCGATGTCTCGTTCGACATGTCGGTTTCGAGAACGACCGGCTCACCAGTGTCGTTGGTCGTCGCGTGCGCGCGTCGTTCGACCTCGTCGAGGAGGCGATCAAGGACACGCTCGAAGTCGTGGTTCGGATCCGCGTATGCCTCGAAGTAGTCGTCGTCGTCATACTGAGGAAGCCAACGATCCTGTCCTCGTCCTCGATCACGAGCATGTCTGACAGGTCCGCCGCCGCCCACTCGACTGCTAGCTCGCCGTCGCGATAGTCGAGCGTGCCCGAGTCGCTGAGGGATAGCGCGTTGATGCAGCGTGTCGTTGCCTCGGCATCCTCGAGGCGGGGGGTCCGTGCGTTCACGGCGCGAACGTCTTGCGGAGGTCTGCCGAGACGTGAGGACACATCGTCATCCCCACCCGCAGATAGAAGTCCTTCGCGGCCGTCGGGTTGTTGAGATGGACGCCGAGCACCGCACGTTCTCGCCCCCTCTCCTTGAACCGCCGGAACGCTTCGAACAGGAGAGCGCGCCCTACTCCGGTGCGTCGTGCTGATGGCAGGACGGAGAGATTCTTGATCCACCCGGAGGAGTCCTCGGCGTGCCACGTCTCTCGGCACATGATCGCTCCGAGGACCTCGTCCCCTCGCTGTGCGAAGAACCACAGGTCGGGCGAGTAGCCAGATGCCGAGCGATGGCCGGGAACCCACTTCTCTCTGTCCGTGCTTGCGGGCCAATCCGGAACGAAGCCTTCTTTCATCGTGTCGTGCATCAGTAGGTCGTCGTCGCCTTCGACGTATGGACGGAGGGTGATGCCATCTGGCCAGATGACCTCGGGGAGCTCGCCGGTCAGGTCGTAGAACATCGCGGCGTCGAACTCGTGCGTTTTCCACCCGCGCTCTTCGAACATCAGACGGGCAAGCTCGTTCCCGACGTTCGTCTCGACGACGACAGGCGTGCCTTTAGCCGCAGCGAGTGCCTCAGCCCGCCGTTCCCCCTCGTCGACCATCGCGCGGCCCAGCCCCTTGCCTTCGTAACTGGGTGGCACGAAGCCCTCGAAGTAGAAGCCGTTGTCGCTTGGTTCGAACGAGAGGAACCCCGCGATCTGGGACGTGGGACCGTCCGTCTCGAAGACGATCAGATCGTCGGCTTCCCGGCCCTTCCATTCGTCGGCCAGGTCACCGTCCCGGTACAGGTGCATGTCCACGTCGGCGAGGACCGCCTCGTTGACCACCTTCATGACCCCTGGTTCATCGGCAGGAGCCGCGGTGCGGGCTATGAATCCGGCCGGCGTTCTGATCTCGTCCATTGCGGGAGCCTCTCAGACGAGAGTTCCTACGGCTGTCGGCTGTCGGACTTGGATCTCTTCGCTGCGTCGATCTCCTTCGATGCCTTGATCCCACGGTCACGGAGTGAGAAGAGGACAAGCCGTTTGCGGTCCATCACGAAGAAGCGCTTCCCGTACTTCCGGAGCGCGCCTCTATCGATCTCGATCCCCAGTCCGGGGCCGGTCGGGGCAGCGATCTTGCCGCGGTCGTGAAGGAACGGTTGGGTCAACATCGCGTCCCGTGCCTCGGGGACCCACCCCGGCGGATCGATCGGGTATTCGAGATGCTCATCTGCAGCGGCCCCCGACGCGAGGAACACCTGGAGGTTCACTGCAAAGCCCAATCCGTTGGTCCACGTATGCGGGGTGTAGCGCAGACCCGCACTCCGTGCGTAGCGGGCAAGGGCCAAGGTCTGGGCGATGCCCCCGGTGAACACCGCATCCGGCTGGAACATCGAGTAACAGCGCCGATCGACCATCATCTTGAGCTCCGGGAACGCGCCCGTGTGAAGTTCGCCTCCGGCGATCGGGACGCGCGAGTACCCGCTCAAGGTGGCGAGATCGTCGTAGGCATCCATCGGGAGCGGTTCCTCGATCCAGGCCACCCCAGCATCGGCGCAGACGTCGGAGAACCGCTTGGCTCTCTCGAGATCCCAAAGAGGAGCATCGGCGATGGCCGTCACCCGCCACGCCTGGTTGGCATCGACCCCGATCGCCATCCGCCCATCCAGTGCAGCGGCCACCTCTGTTACCTGAGCGATGTCGTCCTGTTCTTCACCGTGAACCCGGAGCTTGATCGAGTGGAATCCCTCAGCGAGGCGAGCCTCGCACTCCTCGATCCGCTCCCGTCCAGAACGGACTTCCCCTGTGGACGCGTAACACTCGACCGTCCGTCCCTCGCCTCCGAGGAGTTCGTAGACGGGACGGTTCGCACGTTTTCCCTTGATGTCCCAGAAAGCGGGTTCGATCCACCAATTGCGCCACCCGAGATAACTCATCTCGCGCAGTCGCTGCTGCACGAGAGCGATGTCGGTGGCGTCCTCGCCGAGGACGTAGGGGCCGAGCAGATCGCCGAGCCCTCGGCGCTCTTTCCCGAGCGCGGGACCGGCGCTCCAACCTTCGACCCCGTCTTGTGTGATGACGCGCACGAGGGTGGCGCGGTTCTCGTTCTGGGGAAAGCCGGGGATCCACGAGGGGTGGAAGGCGCTCGGAAGGGGAGCGGCGAAGTGATAGAGCTCGACTCGGGCGACCTGGTCGCCCTCGCCTGCCATCACTTCGCCGATCCCGTAGTCCGGGTGTTCGATCTTCACTGCAACAACCTAGCCCCCAACGGGGGGCACCGCTCTAGGCGGCCGGAGGTGCTGCGGGTGGTGCCGCTGGGGCAGCGGTTGCTCCCGAGCCGCCCTTGAGCAGCAACACGCCACCGATCAAAGCTATGACTGCACCGAGGGTGACAACGTAGGTGCCGATCCCCGAGCTGATCTCGACGAGACCATCCAGCTCTGCCGGGATGTCGGCGTTTCCGCTGATGTCAACGATGCCGGCGAACAGAGCGAACGCGCCGCCGATGATCGCGAGAACGGCCATCCCCTTGCGAAGGCCCGCTGATTTCGACAACGCCGTCACGACGAGTGCGACTGCGATGAGGATCCCAGCCAGTACGTACGAGGAACTATCGCCCGTCCCGTAACCGGTTTCGGACTCACTGGCGACGCCTAGGCTCGCGTCGGCCTTCAGGGTCACGAAGGTGAGCGCCGGTCCAAGGAACAGGAGGATCGCGCCTACCAGCAGCGCGAGCTCGCCCTTTCTCTCTGCCATGATCTAAAACCCCCACAAGTCAACGAGCCGCGATGGCGGCTCTCCTACCTCCTAACGTAGCCCCCGCCCCCCAGAATCCAAGGATTACGCCAAAGAGTGTTTTGAGAGTGTTATAAGAGTGTCCGTCCCCCCGACCCACCTAAGAAGGAGACAGACCGAGTGCCGTGGGAAGCGTGGTTCACGTTGGCGGTAGTGGCGGGAACCGTTGGTGTGCTCGCCACCGAGCGGGTATCGCCTCCGTTCGCCATCCTCGGAGCCGTCACGGTGCTTTTGGTGTCGAGGGTTATCGACTCGGATCAGGCGTTCATCGGATTCTCTAACGCTGCCCCGATCACCGTCGCCGCGCTCTACGTCCTCGCCGCAGCGGTCGAGAAAACGGGGGCCCTCGAGCAGGTCACGTCGCGCATCCTCGGTTCAGAACCACCCGGCGAATCGGGGGAGACCAGGACCCTCAGTCGCGTCGTCTTTCCAACGGCAGCGGCGTCGTCGTTCCTCAACAACACCCCGATCGTGGCGATGGTCGCCCCCGGCGTGATCGCGTGGGCTCGACGCACCGGGCGTTCCCCTTCCCGATACCTGATGCCGGTGAGCTTCGCCGCCATCTTGGGCGGCGTCATCACGCTGATCGGAACCTCAACGAACCTCGTCGTTTCCGGATTGTTGAAGGACTCCGGCCAGGATCCGATGGGCCTCTTCGAGATCGGCAAGGTCGGCCTCCCACTGGCGATCTTCGGGTGCACCATGATGGTCTTCCTCGCCCCCAAACTTCTGCCCGTGCGCACCGCTCCCGGCGATTCCATCGGTGAGGACTCGCGCGAGTACACCGTTGAGATGTCGGTCCAAGAGGGAAGTCCCCTCGCCGGGCAATCGATCGCCGCGGGGGGCCTTAGGAACCTCGAGGGGGTTTATCTAGCCGAGATCGAACGTTCTGGGAACCGCATCGCTCCCGTCGCCCCCGAGACCGAGTTGCGCGAGGGGGACATCCTCTTGTTCGCAGGGAACGTGGACCGGGTCGTGGACCTTCATCGCATCCCTGGCCTCGCGTCGGCAGAGGAGCACCATTTCCCCGACGATGTGCAACAGAGGCTGAGGCGCTTCCACGAGGCCGTGGTGGCGGAAGACTCACCCCTTGCGGGCACGACCCTGAAGGACATCGGGTTCCGGGCCCGCTACGGCGGGGCTGTCGTGGCGATCCACCGAGCCGGCCAGAGGATCGACGACAAGCTCGGCCAGGTCGTGCTCCGCTCCGGTGATGTTCTGCTCGTCCTCGCCGCCGATGACTTCCGTCAGAAGTGGCGCGATCAGCGGGACTTCCTCCTCGTGGCCTCTCTCGGCGGAGAGGCACCACCTCGTCGAGAGAAGGCTCCGATCGTCGGTTTGGTCACACTTGCGGTTCTGGTCCTCGCTGGTACTGGCCTCATGGACATCCTCGATGTGTCGCTCCTAGCTGCAGTGGCCCTCGTCGGTCTCCGGGTGCTAACTCCCTTCGAGGCACGCAACGCGGTCGACCTGAACGTCATCGTCGTGATCGCTGCGAGCTTCGGACTGGGGGAGGCGATCGCCACGAGCGGCCTCGCAGACCGGGTCGCCTCGTCACTGTTGGGTCCTCTCGACGCGTTCGGCAACCTTGGCCTTCTCCTCGGGGTCCTCATCGCGACAACCCTCCTCACCGAACTGATCACCAACAATGCTGCAGCCGTCCTGATGTTCCCCCTGGCGATGGCAACCGCAACCCAGGCGGGGCTCGACCCGAGAGGCTTCGCGTTCGCCGTAGCCATCGGCGCCTCAGCATCGTTCCTCTCGCCGATCGGCTATCAGACCAACACCATGGTTTACGGCATGGGCGGCTACCGCTTCGGAGACTTCTTCCGCCTCGGCTTCCCCCTCACGCTGCTCATGATCCTGTTGGCAGGAGTCCTCATCCCCATCTTCTGGCCCTTCTAGAGCGTGGCTCAGAGCGCGAAGAGTTGATGTTCAACTAGTCTCGCTAGGGGTAGAAAAGCGGCATAGCGGACCGGTCAGGGGGCAGCCTGATGGACCGAGAACAAGATTCCAATCAGAGGTCTCCAGGCCTCTCCCCGTTCTCCGCGGCCGCAGTCGTCCTTGGATTAGTCGCGGTGATGATCGCCGTATTCCTCATAGGCGCCCGCGGCAGCGACCCACCCCCGAACCCCACACCAGCCTCAACCACCCAATCCGGCCTCACCGACGCGGAAGCGATCGAACGCTTCGAAGAACTGAACGATCTGGCGGATCGAGGCTACTGCAGACGCGCGACCTGTCGCTCGTTCCGCATGAGCTATTCGCCGATGACACGAGCAGTCCGATGGAGAAGCGAGATCGCGACCTCAATCGACGCGATTGCACGTGTACGGACTCGAGTACGTCGATTTGTCAAGTGACCTCGTGAACGATTCAGGTCAGACGTCGGTCCAGTCGAGATCGCATGGCAGGTCGTCGAGACGATCGCCCATGTTTCGTAGACTGAGGACGGGAGAGATGTCACGGAGGTCGCAGATGCCCTTAGTCGAGCAGACGATCGATTGGACTCTGGACTTCAAGACCGAGTCAGGATGGCTGATTGGAATCGCCGTCCTGACTGAGACGGAGTGACTGGATGATCGAGCACGCTGCGCTAGTGTTTGAGTCCGTCGTCTGTGGCTCGTCGCGTCCCTTGGTCCTGTCTGCAGCCGTCGACGGCGGAAGGCGACGAGTGCTCAGCATTCGAGCGCGTCACGGAGGCGCCGCGGAGTCGAGGCCAGTCGCCAGACCTTCCAGTCACGATAGCCGCTTCACTGAGTCCGATTCGATCGGCAGTCCAGCCCCAGGCTCCTGTTGTGGTGCCGGTGGGGTTGGTTCCTCATACGTGTGCGCCCAGGTATGGGTCGGGTGGAGTTTCGTTGGATCTCGTGTTCAGCGACACGACTGGGGATTGTGTCTCGTTCGCTTCGCCAGAGCCCCAGCCCCAGACGGCAGACCGTAGACGGCGACGGACCACGCCCGAGGAGGCGGCCCGGATCCTGGCGGACCGAGCGATCCGCTTGGCGCCTCGCCCCGAGCTCGAGGTGTCTCCCGATGGGAAGGGTCTCACCGGGCTGAGGTCCTACTTCTGGCTCGGGAACGACATGGATCCCGTAACGGCCACCGCTCAGGCTGGTCCAGTAACGGTTTCCGCCCAAGCGCGGCCGGTTCAGTACGTGTGGACCTTCGGGGATGGGGCCCAATCGGTCACTGGAACCCCTGGGCGTCGGTGGACGGAGCGGAGGCCCGGCTCGGTTGGGCACGTCTACGAGACCCGTGGTCTGTACCACCTTGTCGTCGAGGTCATCTGGGAGGCACGTTGGCGGATCGGAGCCGGCGCATGGGAGCCCCTCGGCTACTTCACCAACGACGACTCCCGCCCGTACCGGGTGCGCCAGGTCATCGCGGTCCTGACCGGTCATAGATAGGTGACGCGCACCTCATCCTGAGACACCGTGGTCGCGGTGGTCGCGGTGGTCGCGGTGGTCGCGGTGGTCGCGGTGGTCGCGGTGGTCGCGGTGGTCGCGGTGGTCGCGGTGGTCGCGGTGGTCGCGGTGGTCGCGAGCGTCGACCACGTTTACCGGCGCGACCACGTTTACCAGGGGTTTCTGGGAGGAGGGTTCTACTCGTCGCAGCCTCCTGGGAAGATAGCCAGATGACCAAGGCGGAGGCAAAGAAGAGGGCTGCGGCCCTCCGGGACGAGATCGACCACCACTCGTACCGCTATCACGTGCTCGACGAGCCTGAGGTGGCGGATGTCGAGTACGACGCGCTGGTTAACGAGCTGATCGAGATCGAGGCGCAGTATCCAGCCCTGGTCACCCCCGATTCGCCGACTCAACGGGTGGGGGCGCCGCCCTCGGATGCGTTCGCTCCGGTCAAGCACCGCACCCCGATGATGTCGCTCGACAACTGCTTCTCGCTGGAGGAGTTGCAGGCGTGGGGACGCCGGGTGGAGAAGGAGATCGGGGCTGCCGACGGTTTCGTGGTTGAGCTCAAGATGGATGGGACCGCAGTCAACTTGATCTACGAGGACGGGATGCTGGTGAAAGGGGCCACCCGGGGGGATGGGCGGACCGGCGAGGACATCACCTCGAACATGCGGACGGTAGCGGCCGTCCCACTCCGGCTCCGGAAGAAGGGAAAGGTTCCTCCCGTTCTCGAAGCTCGGGGCGAGGTCTACATGCGGACCGATGACTTCGAGGCGCTCAACGAACGACTGGGCGCCGACGAGGGCAAGACCTTCGCTAATCCGCGGAATGCAGCGGCAGGATCTCTGCGGCAGAAGGACCCGTCCATCACGAAGAACCGGAAGCTCTCGCTGGTCTGCCACGGGGTGGGCTACGTAGAGGGGACGAGGCTCAGGTCGCATTCCGAAGCGCTGGAAACGTTGCGTGAGCTTGGCCTTCGGACGAACTCCAACAACAAGAGGGTTGAGACGCTCGAGGACGTCTACGAGTTCTGCCAGTACTGGCAGGAGCATCGACACGACGTGCCTTACGAGATCGATGGGATCGTCGTGAAGGTCGATTCGATCCCCCAACAAGAGGAACTCGGGTACACGGCCAAAGCGCCCAGGTGGGCGATCGCCTACAAGTTCCCGCCCGAGGAACGAACGACGGTTCTCAAGGACATCCGGATCCACATCGGGCGGACCGGCCAAGCGACCCCCTACGCGGTACTCGATCCGGTCTTCGTCGGAGGAGTGACCGTCTCAACGGCGACCCTCCATAACGAGGACGAGGTCGCTCGCAAGGATCTTCGCAAGGGCGACACGGTGATCGTGAGGCGAGCGGGGGACGTGATCCCCGAAGTGGTTGGTCCGATCACCTCGAAGCGCACGGGTTCGGAGAAGAAGTTCAGGATGCCCAAGAAGTGTCCGGAGTGCGGCTCGGAGATCCGGCGCGAGGAAGGTGAGTCTGCTTCCTATTGCACGGGTCTCGAGTGCCCGTCGCAACAGGTCGAGCGGATCTTCCATTTCGCAGGGCGTGGAGCGATGGACATCGAGGGCCTCGGCTACCAAACGATCGATGCCCTCATCAAGGCTGGCTATCTGCACGACGTGTCCGACATCTTCTACTTGACCCCGGAGCAGGTGGGGGAGCTCGAAGGGTTCAAGGAGAAGTCGATAAACAATCTGATGACGTCTATCGAGGCGTCGAAGACGAGGCCGCTCGGCGCTCTCTTGGTCGGACTCGGTATCCGCCACGTCGGTGGAACCACCGCGTATCAGGTCGCCGCCGAGGTGGGCTCCCTAGACCAGCTGAGACGGATGAGCGCGGAAGAGATCGTTGCACTCGAGGGGATCGGGCCGGTGATCGCTGCGAGCATCGAAACCTTCTTCTCTCAGAAGGGGAACCTCAAGGTCATCGATCGACTCAAGGCTGCAGGGGTGGACCCGATCGAGGAGAAGGTCGAGCTGTCGGGCCCGCTCCTGGGGAAGACCTTCGTTCTGACCGGATCACTCGAGGGTTTCACTCGTGATGAAGCCGCCGCCGCCATCGAGGCCAACGGGGGCAAGGTGACTTCCTCTGTTTCCAAGAAGACCGACTACGTGGTGGTCGGCGAGAACCCGGGTTCGAAGTTCGCAAAGGCTGAGAGCCTGGGGGTCGAGATCCTGGACGAGGCAGCGTTCAAGAAACTCATCCGCTAACGAGAACCGGCCCCGAGATCTCGGGGCCGGTTCTGTAGTGCGAACTGCTTGTTCGGCAACTCTCGTTATCGCTGCTCTCGGGGGACCAATTCCGAGACGAGATGAGGCCGGGTGAAACGGTGTGGATTCCGCAGCGACCCTCCTGGTGGTCCAGGGTCAGAATCCCGTGCTACGAGGATCGAGCCGCTAGCAGCCGTTCACCTCACGAGGTCCCGAATTACTAGGTAACAAGTTCGGACCACCTCCTCTCTCGTGTACCCGCATATTGGCACACGACGAGGCGTAAATACCGCCATTCCGGGGACCCTTTTTCTCGCGTCATCGGGCGTTGATAGACTCGCTCGAAACTTGACTCCTCGGTCAAGTCTTTCGATCTTCAACCGGACAGAAGGGATACGAGATGGGCTCTCTCGACGGGAAGGTAGCGATCATCACTGGGGCCGGACGAGGCATCGGGCGCGAACATGCCCTTGCGCTCGCCGAGGCCGGCGCAAAGGTGGTTGTGAACGACATCGGTGGCTCGTCCGCCGGTGAGGGTGAGGACAAGTCTCCGGCCCAATCGGTGGCGGACGAGATCTCGGCCGCTGGCGGCGAGGCGACCGCCAACTATGACAACGTCGCCGACTTCCAAGGTGCCGAGAACATGGTCAAGCAGGCGATCAGTGACTTCGGACGGTTGGACATCCTGATCAACAACGCCGGGATCATCCGTGACCGGATGCTTGTGAATCTTTCCGAGGAGGAGTGGGACGCGGTCATCAACGTTCACCTCAAGGGTCACTACGCTCCGACCCGGCACGCTGCCGCGTACTGGCGTGAGCAGTCGAAGGCCGGGAACCAGATCAACGGGCGGGTGATCAACACCTCGAGCCCATCCGGTGTTTTCGGTAACGTCGGACAGACCAACTACGGAGCAGCCAAGGCTGGCATCGCTGCGTTCACGATCATCTCGGCGCTTGAACTCGGTCGCTACGGCGTAACGGTCAACTGTCTAGCTCCCAACGCGCGTACGAGGCTCACTGAGCAGACGTTCGGTGACATCTCGGCGGCAGAGGGTGAGTTCGATGCGATGGACCCGGCGAACATCGCGCCGGTGATCGTTGCTCTGTGTTCCGACGATGCCCAAGACATCACCGGGCAGTGCCTCTTCGTGTACGGCGGAGTGGTCAACGTGCTCAAGCCATGGTCCGAGGGCACCTTGCTGCAGAAGGACGAGAAGTGGGACGCGGCAGAGCTTCTCGCCAAGCTCAAGGAAGAGTTCCCATCCGGCATCGCGCCGGAGGGCATGATGCCGATGATGGTGAAGGCGACCGGCGGGGGTGGCGTCAACCTTGGTTGATCCAGGAGCGGTCGAAACAGAGATCGTCTTCGATCTCCCCGTCGATAGGGACAAGGTCCAGGAGTTCGCGATCGCGGTCGGCGAGGACAACGAGGTTTGTCTCGACGTTGATGCTGCAAAGCGGACGGGGTTCCCTGATCTGCTTGCGCCACCGACGTTCACCACGACCCAGATCTTCCAGGTGGGTCGCGACGAGAGGGAACGACGGCTCGGAGCGGATCTCGACTACGGGAGGGTGCTCCACGGGGAACAGGAGTTCATCTACGAACGGCTCCCGATCGCCGGTGAAACCCTGAAGGGTGTGATGAGGATCGCGAAGGACTTCACCAAGGAAGGTAAGCGGGGTGGTTCGATGAGGTTCGTGACCTACGAGTCGATCTTCACCGACGCTCAGGGTGAGGTTGTGCTCACGGCCCTGTACACGCTCATCGAGACATCGAAGGATGTGGGCTGATGGGAACGCCACAGAGCATCAGCCTCGATGCGATCACCCCCGGTATGGAACTCGGCCCGGTTGTGTTCGGGCCGATGAGCCGCGAGGACTTCGTGCGTTATGCGGCGGCGTCTGGGGACGACAACCCGATCCACCAAGACGAGGCGTACGCGCAGAGCCAGGGAGCCCCGACGGTGTTCGCTATGGGGATGCTTCCTGCCGGATACCTGGCCCACGCGGTCGCCGACTGGTTCGGGGGCCCGCAGCACATCAGCCGGTACAAGGTCAGGTTCACGACCAGATCGTGGCCTGGCGACGAGATCGTCTGCACCGGTAAGGTCGAGTCCATCGAGGGCAGCACCGTGACCGTCAGTCTCGAAGCGCGTCGGCGAGGCGCTGGCCCCGAAACGCTCGGACTTGACGAGGAGCAGGTCGCGCTCCTAGGTGAAGCCGACATCGATCTACCCGACTAAGCCAGAGAGGAGAGACAGATGCCGCTCAACAAGGAACTCATCGGCAAGAAGTACGACTCCAAGACCTATGAGGTGTCCGCAGAGGCGATCGAGAAGTACGCCCGGGCGACCAACGACGAAAACGAGCGGTACATCTCCCAAGACGTGGTGGCAACGCCGGTGTTCCCCGTGGTTCCTGCGTTCGACTCGTTCATGGCGGCGTCGATGGACCCCGACCTGGGGGCGGACCTGATGCGTCTGGTGCACGGTTCCGAGGAGCACATCCTTCACAAGCCGATCCGTCCGGGTGACACCTTGACCGTTGAGCCCGTACTCGAGTCCGTTGAAACCAAGGACACCGGCGAGACCTTCACGGTCGCTGCTCCGATCACGAATCAGGACGGCGACACGGTCGCCGAGGTGCGCGGGACGATGTTCATCCGCGGTTCGGGATCGGGCGCGAAAGCTGCGAGCGGCGGAGGGGAGACCGCTGCCCCGGAGATCGTTTTCGAAGAGACCACCAAGGTCGATGACGACCAGACCCACCGCTATGCGGAAGCGTCGGGCGATCACAACCCGATCCATCTCGATGAGAACGTCGCCAAGATGGCCGGTCTCCCCGGGATCATCAACCACGGGATGTGCACGATGGCGATCGCAACCAAGGGTGCAGTGAACGGTCTCGCGGATGGGAACCCGGAGCGCCTGAAGAAGGTATCGGTGCGCTTCTCGAAGCCGGTTCTCCCGGGCCAGGAACTGACCACGAAGTTCTGGGAGACCGGGACGGGTGATGGCACGACGATCTACGGATTCGAGACCTACAACCCCGACGGTGCTGCGGTGATCAAAGGCGGCGTCGTGGAGGTGGCGAGCGGGGCCTAGAGGCCCGGGAACAGCGCCTTGATCTCGCTGGTGCGGTTGACGATCGCCCCGGCGAGGAGGGCGGCGACACCAAGAACGGTAGCTACTTGAACCCCCGCTGGGCGCAACTGGCGGGGGTTCTGCGTGAGGCCAAAGGCGATGACTACGCCGCCGATAAGGCCCCCGATATGAGCGTTGTTGTCGATGCCCCCCAATGAGAATCCCAGTAGCAGGTTGATCCCGACGAACAGCATGACCCCCTGCAAGAGGCTGCGACCTTGAGCGGTCCCTCGTGCGTAGAAGGCCAGGACCGCGAGGGCGCCGACCACACCAAAGATGGCCCCTGATGCACCCAAGCTGCCAGTGTTGACCGCGCTGAAGGTGTACGACGCGGTCGACCCCGCTAGGCCGGCCAGAAGGTAGAGAGTGACGAATCGAGCCTTCCCCAACCATTGCTCCACGAACGGTCCGTAGGTGAACAGGATGTACATGTTGAAGAGGATGTGAAGGGGGCTGTTCTCCGCGTGCAGGAACATCGCGGTGAACAACCGGTAGTACTCACCGCGCGCTGATGAACGGTGGGAACTGCACGAGGTTCTCTGTGAATCCGTCGATCACGTACTCACCGATGAACATGACGATGTTGATCGCGATCAGGGTCATGACGACCGGAGCGGTTGAGGCTAGCTGGCTGGTCACCTTGACTTTAGGGGCCGACCGTCGAGCCTCGGCGACGCAGTCGGGGCAGTGCTGTCCAACCGTGGCGGGGATGGCGCACCGCCCGCAGATCGGATTTCCGCACCGCGAACACGCCAACTTGGTCGGAGTGTTCTTGTGGACGTAACAGAACGTCTCGTTCGTTCCGGTGAGAGATGGCTCGGTCATCGGGTCATGCTCCCATAGGCCCCCGACTATGGTTCGCACGTGGAACTGAAGGTCGCGACTTTCAACATCCGACATTGCTTGGGCAGGGACGGGGTCGTCGATGTCGCGCGCGTCGCATCCGTCATCACGGCGATCGAGCCCGACGTCATAGCTCTCCAAGAGGTCGATCGGGTCCTCGCCCGTTCCGGTGGTGTCGATCAATCGGTGGAACTCGCCGCGGCGACCGGCCTGAGATTCGTGTTCGCCCCGGCGTTCGAAGATGGAGAGGGTTCGTACGGGATAGCGCTCGGTTCCACGAGCGAGCCGGCGGAGCCCGAGATCTTCAGCCTTCCGCGCCTCGGCGGCGAGGAGCCTCGGGTCGCACTGGTGGCGAGGGTCGGGGACCTGTCGGTGCTCACCACTCACCTGGCAGTGGCCCCGTCACCCCGGGATATCCAGCTGAGGGCTCTGGCGTTGAAGATCCAGAGGATCGAGGGTGACGTCCTGCTCCTCGGCGATATGAACACCGGCCGGGGGGGCCTGAGGCATCTGCGAGACGTCGGCCTCACCCCGGGCCCCCGGCTGGCGACGATGTCGTGGTGGAGGGGGATCGACCACATCCTCACCTCTCGGGGCCTAGCGGCACGGGACCACCACACGATCAAGACAGATGCCTCCGACCATCGTCCCCTGGTGGCGACGCTCTCAGCCTGAGTGTTACTGATGTTGCTGGTGTTATTGATGTGGTTTCTGTTATCTTGTGAGGGATGCAAACGGCGCGCCTACACGTACGGGGAGCGGCGCTTCTGGTCGTCGCGACCATATTCCTGGCGGGATGCGGAACCCCCGCCCTCGACGACGCGTCCGAGAAACGGCTTACCGACGCCTCCAGCGAGGCCGCTAGTGCGGTCGTCGGCGATCGAAGATCTGACCGGACGCATCGGAGAACTCGAAGACGAGATCGCCGCGCTCAGCGACGAGCGGACCGCTCTTGGCAAGCAACTCGGGAAGATCTCGACGAGGTTGGATTCCGCGCTCGCTCGTCTCAGCGACCGGGTCAAGGACGTCGGGACGTCCGCGGCAGCGGCGGCCAGTGCGGCCGAGACGGCTATCTCTGAAGCGCGTGCCGCCGCCCGAGACATGGCGGTTCTGGAGCGCAGGTTCGACTACCACCTGAAGCATGGCAGTGGCTGAAACGGCGAACCGTGACGGGGTGAGCAGATGAGGCTGATGCGTGATCTCGTCGGCGACACTTTCGCGTCGCGCTACCGGTTGGTCGCGCGCATCTCCGGTGGAGGGATGGGTGAGGTTTACCGCGCCCATGATCTGCTCCTAGATCGTCCCGTTGCGGTCAAGGTTCTGCAGCCGTCGCTCGCGCAGGACCCCGAACTCGTCGAGCGCTTCCGTGCCGAAGCGCGGTCAGCGGCCCGGTTGACCCATCCGAACGTTGTGGGGGTTTACGACTGGGGCTCGGAAGACGACCGGACCTACTACATGGTCATGGAGTACGTGCCCGGAACGGACCTGAGGGAACTGCTGGCCGGAGGGGCTCTCCATCCCTCTCACGCGGTAGAGATCGTTGCCGCGATGTGTGACGCACTTGCGGGTGCACATGCAGCCGGTCTCGTCCACCGGGACGTCAAGCCTGAGAATGTCCTGATCTCGCGAGCTGGTGTAGTGAAGGTTGCAGATTTCGGGATCGCGGTCGTGCTCGACTCGGATCGCACCTCACCGGGCGGAAGTCTTCCAGGCACGATCCGTTACCTGGCCCCCGAGCAAGCAGCCGGAGCAGAGGGGACACCTGCGTCGGACATCTGGGCGGCCGGGGCGGTTCTGTTCGAGTGCCTCACGGGCTCTCCTCCGAGCGCCGGCAGCGGGTCAGAGTTGATCGCTCGCCGCATGACGGAGCGACCGGTTGCCCCATCCCGTTTCGATCCACGGATCCCTTCAGAACTCGATGACGTGGTGCTGCAAGCGTGCGCGCTGTCACCGTCGGATCGGTTCCGCTCTGGTGGCGAGATGGCTGCTGCTCTCAGAACGGCTCGGGCGAGGTCGGTTCCACCCGCACCGCCAGTGGCGTCGCTGATGCGCGACGTGACCACCGACGTCCGGGTACCCGGTGGGCATACGACGCCATCCTCACGAGGTCGCGGGCGGCAGAGGAAGAAGCGGCTGCGCCTCGGGCGGTTGGTAACGCTGGTGATGATCCTGGGGTTGCTTGGATTCGGAGGAGCGCGCGGAGCAGCCGCCTTCTTCGGTCCCCACGAGGTCGAGGTCCCGTCGCTCGCAGGACTGACGCTAGATGGAGCCACAGAAGCCGCCGACGAAGCGGGCTTCGAGATCGTGGTGCTGGAGAGGGTGCGGGATGCCGAGGTGCCCGAAGGTCGCGTCGTTTCTCAGGATCCGGACGATGGGCTGTTGCTGGAGGGCAAGACGATCGGTCTGGTGCTCTCGAAAGGTCCTCCACTCGAGCCGGTCCCGGGGGTCGTGGGGATGGATCTGGATAAGGCCCGCCCGAAGATCGTTGCAGAGGGGTTCGCGGTCGGGGCCCTTACCTACGAGTTCAGCGTCGAGGTTCCGAAGGACGCTGTCGTTGCCACCGTTCCAAAGAACGGCAAGGTCGAACTCGGCAGCGAGATCGGTCTTGTCATCAGCAAAGGTCCCCGCAGCATCGAGGTGCCTGATGTGATCGGGATGCCGAGCGAGAAGGCCGCTAGCGTGCTCAAGGAAGCGGGGTTCACCCCCGTGCTTCTCGATGCCTACTCCGAGGACGTCCCGGTCGGAAAGGTCGTCTCGACCACGCCCGATGGAGGGGCCACCGCGGATGAGATGAGCGAGGTGCGGGTCGCGGTGTCGATCGGGCCGGAGTTCAAGGAGTTCAGGCTTCCCGATGTGCGGGGGATGAGCGTCGGCGATGCCACGAAGCTCCTTCAGAAGAAGGGTTTGAAGGTGAGGGTCGTCGAAGCAGGCGGAGGCGGATCCACGGTTGCCGAGACCGACCCTCTTGCGGGCAGCATGGTGCGTGAGGGCGACACGGTCGCCCTGTTCGTCTACTAGGACGCTCTCACGACGTCCACGCGACGTTGAGGACATTGTCTCCCGCGAGGCCGAACCGCCATCCTCACCACATGACCCCCCGTCCCGCTCGCATCGCGTGGGTGCCCTCAGTCGTGGGTGCGATCGCTGCAGCCATGGTGTGGTCGAACGGGGTGACGACCAACACGCGCACCTTCCGTATCTCCGGCAACGGGATGGGGCGGGGATTCGACCCGTTCGCGAGCACATCGATCGAGATAGACCCATGGATGCTTGCCGTGGGTTTCGCAGTCCTTCTCTGCGGAGTCTTCGGTTCGATCCTGTGGCTCCGGTGGAATGGAGCCGCACCGCGGACCGCCCGCGCGACAACGGTGGCGGGGTTCGTGCTGGTTGCGGTGGCGATCGTCTCGGTTGCCGTGGTTGCCCGCGGGACTCCCGAGGTGCCGGGGGCGCGACTCGTGGCCAGCGAGCATGTGGCGACGGCCATGGGGACTGTTGGGTTGACCTGCGAAGCCCTCGATGGTGGCATCGCCCGGGCGAGCTTCTCCTCCGACGAGCGGGCCTGCCTCGTCGATTGGAGCGCAGCCGCGGTGCGTGGCGGGAAGGCCGTCGTGGTCATCGACATCTGGAAGGACGCGGCTACTCGTGACCGATGGATGGCGTCACCCGTTGAGGTGGGGACCGCCGCGGTGGCGGGGCCGACGTGGCTGTTCCGCTGCGAATTTCGGTCCATCTGCGCCCTGTTCCAGACGAGAGCTGGCGGCCTGATGGTTCTGCCGCAGCCTGGTGATGATTTCGAGATCCTGGATCATCGTTACTACGAGAAGCCGTTCCCGCCCTCGGTCGAAGAAGGGATCACGGGACATTTCCCGCCGACCGACGACGGCTAGTGGGGCTCTAGGACGTAGCCGTGTCCTCGCCGGTTCCGGATCAGCGGCTTATCTCGCTCGTCATCCCCGATGAGTTTCCGGAGTCGGTACACGGTGCGGCGCACGTCGTCGCCGGTGATCCAGGCGCTCTCCGGCCACACGCGCGCCGCGATCTCCGATGAGGTGATGGGTTGTCCAGGGTGTAACGCCAGTTCCGCGAGAAGGGCGAACTCCTTGGGAGGAAGCTCAACCTGTTGGTCGTTCACGTAGGCGAGGCGCTCGGTCACATCCACTCGCACCTCTCCGGCGTCCAGGAGTTCGGGCATCCCGTGGAGTGGTGGACGGCCGATGACGATCTCGACCGCGGCGGCGATCTCCTCTGGTTCGGCAAGAGCGAGCACGGCTGCCCGGATGTTCCGGCGCGCCGGTGACCCGATCAATCGACCATCACCCACGAGTAGAACTGGAACCTCGATGCGCTCGAGTTGTTTCAGGAGGCCGCCGGCGCCGTCCGCGTCAGCTCCGACGATGGCGACGTCCGGTCGCCAGCGCGTGAGAAGCGACGCCGCCGACGGTGCGGCCGGAGCGATAAGCGCAGGGAAACCGCGCCGACCGAGTGCAGAGACGATGCCGGAAACATCCATCGTGGAGCCCATGTAGACGAGGGCCCGGGCATCCCCGCCTTGGTGACGAGCCCTCAAGGTGCGGGCCGTGCGAGGCGGATCGGAGGTCAGCGGGGTCTGCGAGCCGTCGTCTTCGAGGATGAAGTGAGACACGGATGCGGCGCCCAAAAGTTGACGTTCGTCGGGCGAGGTCATCACCCGTTGCCAGTCGGGACCAGCGAACGCGATCAGCGAATCCAGGTCTTGCCACATCGTGACGAAGATGGCGGCGCTGTCGTCGTCCGGAGAGCTGCCCATGTGAGCGGCGAGGAGCCCGGGGGCGCCGCGGAACTCGGGCATGGCCTTGTCCCTCATGTAAGAACGGAGGTCCTCCTCCATCCCCGGCTGGGCGGAGCCTCTGAAAACCCGGATGATCATCCAAGCATCCTAGGAGCCACGCCTCACGCCAGGAAGGGGGTTGCGACATCCAGGCGACATCGACGCGACGGAGAGGGCATGGAAGACATCCCCTCGTGTGGCCCACCATCGGGGCGTGAGACGCATAGCTGTCGCCCTAGCCCTCGTGCTCGCCCTGGCGGCCTGTGGGGGCGATGCGGCGGGAACCTCGGCCCCCTCGTGGCGAGACGACCCGCGTGAGCCCTACCCGTTCACCACCCCCGTGCCGCCCGTCGAGGCAACCGCGATAGATGGAGATTTCATGAGGGACGTGCCGGTTGCGGATGTTGGTGAACCCGTTCCGTGCAGGCGCTGCGCTCCGTATCGGATCTACGCCGGGACCGCAACGCTCTCGTTCCAGGACGGCCGCTATCACGTGGACGATCAGACGTCCGCGTTCTCTAGTTCCGGTCACTACACGGTGGACGGCGATCGGGTGACTTTGTTCAACGATCTCGTGTGCGCAACCCTGAAGGTCACCTACACGTGGTCGATCTCCGACGGGACCCTTACGCTCGAGCCCCAACAAGATCCGTGCGCGTTCGACAACCTCAGAGGCCGATACTTGACCGACTACGTCTGGGGCCCTGCTCCCGGTTAAGGAAGCGCCCCCCACCCTCGGAGCGTCTCTACGAACCGGGGGGTCAACTCCATCGTTTCGACCTCGTCGAGTGGCACCCACTTGACGTCGGTGACATCGTCACCGGGCTGAGGCAGGTCGTCACCGATCACCTCGGCGAAGTAGTCGAGGATCACATAGTGGGTATCCCCAGGCACCTCCAAGATCCCTGCGAGTGCGCCGACCTGGACCTCGAGAGATGTCTCTTCCATCACTTCCCGCCGCAGAGCATCGATCAGGAGTTCCCCGCTTTCCACCCGGCCCCCGGGGAGCGACCAACGGCCCTGAGCGGGCGGATGACCTCGTCGGATCAGGAGCATCTCGCCAGCGCGTACGCAGATCGCGCCCACCGCCAGAACCGGCATCTTCTCCATCGTGCGTAGGCTACGCCCGCATGAGAGAACTGGGACACGCTCACGGGCGGATCGCCCTCGACCACTGCCTCGTGATGGGGATCGTGAACCGCACCCCGGATTCGTTCTACGACGGCGGACGGATGGGACTGGAGGAATCTGTTTCCTTCGCTCTCGGGATGGTCGAAGAAGGTGCCGAGATCCTCGACCTCGGTGCCGTCAAGGCGGGACCAGGCACAGAGGTGAGCGAGGAGGAGGAACTGGCTCGGTTGGTTCCCCTCGTCGAGGAGATCGCGCGCCGAACGGATGTGCCGCTATCGATCGAGACATCTCGGCCGTCGGTGGTAGCCGCTGCGGTCGAAGCGGGCGCCGGGATAGTCAACGACGTGACGGGGCTCAGCGACCCTGACATGGGATCGGTGGTAGCGGCGACCGGAGCCGGGTTAGTGGTGATGCATAACGGCGGTCAGGTGAGGGGTCGTCCCAGGAGACCGCGCTACGAGGATGTCGTAGCGGATGTCATCTCTAGTTGGTCGCGCTCGATCGCCGAGGTGACGGATGCCGGGGTCTCCCGCGAGAACATCGTCGTGGATGCGGGGCTCGACTTCGGGAAGACGACCTATCACTCGCTCGAGTTAGTCAGGCGGCTCGACGAGCAGGTTGCGCTTGGGTTGCCCCTGCTGGTGGCCGCATCCCGCAAGGACATGGTGGGGGAGAGCCTCTCGCTGCCTCTAGAGGAGCGTCTTGAGGGGAGCCTCGCGGTGGCCGTGCTCGCAGCTCACGCCGGGGCCGCGATCGTGCGGGTGCACGACGTTAGGGAGACGTCGAGGGCGGTTCGGATGGCCGAGGCGGTCGGTGGACTGAGATCTCCATCATCGCCCGTTCGAGGATTGTGGGACTGACCCACGCCATGATCGCCTCGGCGACCTTGACCGGCTCGACCTCGTATGTGCCCGCTTCTATCGCTGCCCGCAGCTGCTTCATATCCATTCTCTCTACATATCGGCAACGACCGCCTGGAAGTTGATACCTTTTCGGCATGGCTAAGCGGGTATTGATCGTTGAAGACGAAGATTCGGTGCGGGACCTCGAGCGATTCATCCTCGAGCAAGAGGGATACGAGGTCACTGAGGCCAGGGATGGCCTCGAGGGTCTCACGAAGGCTGAGTTCAAGAAGCCTGATCTGATCCTGCTCGATCTGATGATGCCCGACGTTTCCGGGGGCCGGATGTTCGACGAGATGAAGGAGCACCCTGTCACCGAGGGCATCCCGATCGTCGTGGTTACCGGTAAGCCGGACGCTCACCAGATCTTCGACGACGAGATCGGTCGAGAGAACGTGATCATGAAACCGTTCGAAGCAGACGGCCTGCTGGCGGCTATCCGCCACCACATCGGCGGACCCGAAGACTAGGGGTCTCGAAACCCCGATGAATTGCTGATCGCCCTCTGGGTTGTCCTCGGTCTCGTCTTCGGAAGCTTCGGGACCGTAGCCGCTTACCGCATCCCGCAACGCGTGTCGTTGTTGACGCCAGCGCGCAGTTACTGCCCGAACTGCGAAGAGCAGATCGGGGCCCTCGAGAATGTGCCCGTGTTCAGCTTCATCGTGCTCCGCGGGAGATGTAGGCACTGCGGTCAGCCGATATCGATCCGGTATCCACTGATTGAGCTGGTGTCCGCCATCGCGTTCGGGCTGCTCGCGTGGAGGTTGGGCTTCTCCGGCAACCTCATCTTGTTCTCGGGATTCTTCTGGACCCTGGTGGTGCTGAGCGTGATCGATCTCGAGTACCGCCTTCTCCCGAACCGTGTCGTCTACCCGTTCTTCCTCGTCGGGTGGGCGGCCATCGCGGTGACGGCGTTCTCGACTTCGCAACCCGATCGACTGTTCGACGCCGCGCTAGGGATGCTCGTCTTCGGCGGTTTCTTCTTCTTGATCGCGTTCTTGTTCGAGGGAGGGATGGGGGGCGGAGACGTCAAGCTCGCGTTCGTCCTGGGGACGTTCTTGGGATATCTCGATGGGATAGGTGTGGTTCTGATCTCGATGTTCCTGGCGTTCCTGATGGGAGGGCTGGTGGGCGTGGCCATCATGCTGACGCAGAAGGGTGACCGGAAGACGATGGTTCCGTTCGGCCCGTTCCTCGCGGTTGGGGCGATGATCGGAACCTTGTGGGGCAGCTCGATCGTGGACTTCTACCTGTCAAGCTTCTAGAGCTTTCTCGGCTACACCGTGGGTGGTTGTTCGCGAGGTGTGGTGGTCCCAAGGTGCTTCCGAGCGAATTCGATGAGGCGCGATCGGGGCGACACATCTAGTTTCCGTCTGATCCTCGCCTTGTGACTTCGCACGGTGCCGGCGCTGATACCTAGGTCCTGGGCGATATCTTTCTCGGTCGCCCCCCCAGCGAGGGCGCGCAGAACGCCGAGTTCACGGGGGGTCAAACTCGCGCTGAGATCCATGGTCACCGCCTGAGGTCTGCCTCCCGGCATACCGGCGAGGGAACGATCGAGTGCTTCTGCAGCGGCACTAAGGAGCGAGTCAGCATCCAGACCCGGCTCGTAGGACGAGACGCCCGTGTGTACGCGGCCTGCTCCGGTGGGGGACAGATCAAGGGTGATCCCGTCCTCGAAGCCGACCGCCGCGGCAAGCGCCGCTACCCGGGTCGCCACGCCCAGCGCAGCCGCATAGGGGGCTTCCGGAAGCACGAGCGCGAAGCGACTCGGCGGATAGAGGTAGATGCCATCCGAGGCCCGGAGGCTCCCCGCGAGGAGTCCTGCGATCTGTCCGGTCACCTGGGTACCGCCCTCGTCGAGGGGTGGGGTTTCCAGGAGGACCAAGGAGAGGGATCTCGAGTGGCGCACCGACCGGGCCACCTCTTCTGCCAATCGTGCGCCGAGGGCGTGGGCGTCTGGAAGTCCACTGCTCGGGTCCACCGAAGGTTCTCGTAGATCGAGTGGCTGGCTCTCGAAGCCCAACCCGTCCGTAGCCCTGCGCTCGCTCCGCCCCATCGTCGTTAGCCTCCTGGCGTCCACGATTCCACACGCCGTGTAGGCGCGGAATGAACCATCGGGACTAATTCCAGGTAGTCAGACGGGCGCTATCTGACCTCCCCTGCCTGCCGTACCATCCGAGTATGGAGAATCCAGACCCGGGCGGAGACGATCGGTTCGAGGACCAGGAAGGTCAGCAGAACTGGTCTGAGGGCGATGACGGCTCCGAGCCCCTTGATGCCGAAGAACGCGACACCCTCCGTCAGGACCTGATCGACGTCGAGGTGTTGAAGGACCTCCTCGGCCCCCGCGGGATCAAAGGGGCCGTGTTCTTCTGTCCCGACTGCAACGAGGATCATTTCCTGGCCTGGGACCTGCTCGCTGGGAACCTCAAGGAACTCCTTGAGGCTGGCGAATCGCCGATCCACGAGCCTGCGTTCGATCCCGATCCAGACGACTATGTGTCGTGGGACTACGCGACGGGATTCCTCGACGGCTACGAATCGTTCACCGATGAGGTGGTCGGAGAGATCACCTCGAAGCTCGTCACCGAGATGACAGGGCGTGACTGGCGACCGGACGAGATCAGGGGACTCCTGGCCCGTCTCGGTCTCGAGTCTCCCAAGAGATCTGAGGATACGGATCCGGAGGAGAAGGACGTCTAGGTGCCTCGCCACATAGCCTTCGCCAACCAGAAGGGTGGCGTCGCGAAGACGACCACCACGTTGTCGATAGCCGCGGCGCTGGCCGAGTTGGGCAGACGGGTTCTGGCCGTCGACCTTGACCCACAGGGCGCTCTCACTTACTCGATGGGGATCGATCCCGACGGCCTGGAAGAAACGATCAATGACGTGCTGGTGAGGCGGATCCCGGTGGCGAAAGTGACCATCGAGCGAGAGGTTGACCTCGTGCCTGCCAACATCGATCTGGCAGGCGCCGAAGCGGTGTTACTAGCCAAGACCGGTCGCGAGTATGCGCTACAGCGCGCTCTCCGTGAACTCGAAACGGACTACGACTACATCCTGTTCGATTGCCCGCCGTCGCTCGGGATCATCACCATCAATGCCTTGACCGCGGCCGACGAGGTGATCGTGCCTCTCCAGTGCGAGGCGCTGTCTCATCGCGGGGTGGGTCAATTGCTCGAGACGGTGACGGATATCCGTCACTTCACGAACGATGCGCTCATCGTTACTGGGATCATCCCAACCCTCTTCGACCCGCGGACGAAGCACGCTCGCCAGGTGCTTGATGATGTGGGAGGGAGGTATGGGGTTCCGGTATTCGAGCCTCCTGTGCCGAAGTCGATCAGGTTCGCCGAGGCCTCTCAGGCGGGTAGGTCGATACTGTCATTCGCCTCGCGGCATCCTGGGGCGGAGGCGTACAGGACCCATGCCAGGACCATCGATGGAGGGAAGCCGAGATGACGATCGAGTTGCCAGAGAGCCGTCCCGCCGATGAGGGGAGAGGTCGCTACGCGCTGTACAGCGCGACCGAGAAGCGAACGCTTGCCTGCACGGTCGAGTGTTCCTCGTGTCGCGAGGAGACGCGCGTTTCGTACCTGGAGCTGGCCGCGCTGATGTTCCCTGTGCACTTCCACCTACCTGTGGTGAAGTACCACGGTTCTTGGTTCAAGTGCCCCTCATGCGGGAAACGCACGTGGCTACGGATCCACCTCGATAGGTGACGGCGAAGACTCCCTAGTGACGTTCGGAGACGCGGGCACCCAGAGCGAGAACGTGCTTCCCGAGGACGACGTCTGCTCGAGCCACACTCGGCCCCCGATCGTCTCGGCGAATCTACGAGAGATGTACAAGCCAAGGCCGGTGCCGCCGACCGCACGGGTCGAACTCTGATCGACCTGATAGAAGCGCTCGAACACCAACTCCCGTGATTCCTCCGGGATACCTGGCCCCTCGTCGGTGACCGACACCGTGACACCGTCCCCATCGATGGCCCCAGTTACCGAGACCTGTCCGGCAGCGGGGGAGTACTTGATGGCGTTACCGATGAGGTTGGTGAGGATCTGGCGCAACTTCTGCTCGTCGCTGACGACACGAGGCATGTCTTCAGGGAAACCGAGGGCGAATCTGTTCCTGTCGCCAGGGGCGAGTTCATCTAGGACGTGTTCCACGACGTTGTCGATGCGGACGACGTCGAACTGTTGCTCGTCATTGTGAGACTCAAGCCGAGACACGACCAGGAGGTCCTCGATGAGGTTACGCAGGCGGGCGGCCTGCCGATCGATCACACCGAGGAATGACAAGCGCTCTTCGTCACCGAACCGAACCTCTGGTCGCAGGAGTGTCTTCACGTACCCCTGGATCGACGTGAGCGGGGTGCGGAGTTCATGGCTGACGGTCGCAACGAAGTCGTCCTTCAATCGGTTCATCTCGGTCAAGTGAGCTAGCGACTCCTCCAGACGCCCGATCAGTCTGGCGTTCTCGAGCCAGATGCTCGCGTGGTTCACGAGGGTCACGAACATCCTTAGATCTTCGACGTCGAAAGTGGTGACGTCGCCCATGTGGTTGGCAACCATCATCAGCCCGACGATCCCGTGCTCTCCTCGGAGCGGAGAGACCATCACGTCTTCGATCCCGCGGCCTTCGAAATGGTCGCGCAGGTAGTCGTTCTCGATGGGGCGAGCGAGAAGGAGCGGCTCGCCTTCGGAGACGACCCGAGCCCAGATGCCGACGGTCGGCTCGAGATCGATCTCATGGAGGGGGGTCACGGACTCTCCCGGTCCAAGGGTTATCGACTGGGCCCGGTCGCCCGCTTCGGTGGGGAGGAAAACGATCTCGGCGATCTCGGCCGCGAACATGTTGCGACCCTGCGTAAGGAGCGAGGCCATGGCGGCTTCTGCCGTGCGCCCCTGCTGCGACGCACGCGTCGCTTCGTAGAGGAACTCGAGACTCGCCAGCTTCTGCCGTTGGGTCGTGTAACCGCGATAGGCGAGATAGAGAACGGCCGCCGGTATACCGAGGAGCCAGGCAGCCCCCCGGTTGACCTTCGCGATCTCCACGCCCACGAGGGCAAGCGCCCCGTTGGTCACGGTTACGAGGGGCCCCAGCGTCATCACCCTCAAGAGGGCGTGTAGGTCGGGGGGATCCCCCTCTGCCATCGAGATGGCAACCGCGATCAGCGAAACAGAAAGGAGATTCCCAACCACGAGCGCGATGAGCGCTGCCGCCCACGCTTTCCCGCCCATCGGGTCGTTGCCGACGATGGCTCGAAAGACCGCCACCACCACGACAGCATCAAGGGTCAGCAAGCCGATGTTGAAAAAGGCTTTCATCGGACGTTGCCGACGGGTGATGAGAACCGCGGCCGCAGCGCCTACTACCTGGCCCAGGATCAGAGCCCACGGGGCAGCGAAGAAGAGAGCGATCACCAGAGGGATCTCGCTGAACGAGAACGAGTGAGCGTTCGATCGGAACTGCAGGTGAACGACGTAGATCTCCGCGACGAAGAACAGGGTCGTCAACAACCACCACGGGAGATCGAGTCCGAGGCCGAACACCTTCTGGTCGACCTGGGTCGAGAAGAACAACCCCGCCGCTACCGCAACCATCAAGATAGCCAGCGTCCAGACGGCCGCCGGTCCAGACAGCCCCCGCGGCGTGCCCCGGGGTGGTGGGTTCTCGGGGTGGAGGCCGACCTCCTGGTCCGTCATCCATTGAGGTTACGCCGAGTTACCCCTGGACCGTGGAAGTTCCGCCTCCGCGCGCCCCCGTCCGGGGCGGTACCGTAGACCCGGCTGGGTAGGCGTGTGCTGATCCGATGTTCGACGGAGGGAGACGTGATGGCCAAGAAGACCAACAAGCAGCTGCAGGAGGCCAAGAAGCAGGCAAAGGTAGCTGCGAAGGGTGTGGCGGAGGCAGGTAAGAAAGCGGTGCAGGTCGCCCGCTCCACCGCGAAGGATGTTGCCAAGACCCGCGATGCGAAGACCGCCAAGAAGCAGGTTAAGGCGGCCGGCGGTGCAGTCAAGGTTGCGGCGGCAGCAGCCGGTGCGCTGGCGAAGACGGCTGCGAACAAGACAAGAGAGTCGGCCAAGGGCCTCGCTGCCTCGAAAGAGGTAAAGACGGCCAAGGCACGCGTGAAGAAGGCGGCTGGTGCCGGACGTAAGGCTGCAAGCACGACGACCAAGGCCGTCCGCGCCAGAGGCGCGGACGCGATCAAGAAGACGACGCCCAAGGTGAAGAAGGCGGCCTCGGAGGCACGCAAGAAGAGCAGCGAGGCCTCGTCGAAGGCGAAGTCGGCTGCGTCGAAGGGCCGAAAGGGATAGGCGCGAAAGACTCAGTTCAGCCGTCCCCGTGGCCGATGATGTTGTTATGGCGGACAGGGGGATCCCATCGAGGGCCCAGTGGCTCCGGCGCCTCGCTCAGAGGCGGGCTGATCCGGTCGCGTTCGTCCTGTCCGGAGGAGGTCCGTACGGAGCGCTCCAGGTAGGGGCCGTCCAGGCCCTGTCCGACCACGGGATCAAACCCGACATCCTGATGGGGTGCTCTGTGGGAGCTCTCAACGCAGCCTTTCTGGCGTTCGATCCGACCCCCCATGGCACTCGTCTACTCGAGTCGATCTGGCGCGGTCTGCGCGAGACGGACCTCTTCCCCGGGTCGCGCGTCTCGTGGGCCAGGTTCCTCGCACGTGGGAACCGCGTGTTCGACAACTCCGGGATCGCCTCCTTGGTGGCCGAGCGGCTTGGGAACGAGACTCTCATCGAAGACGCTCAGATCCCGCTGGGGATAGTTGCAACCGAACAGGCCACCGGTGACGGCATCGTGTTCACCTCCGGCGAGATCGTCCCTCGGATCCTTGCGTCGACCTCGATGCCCGGGATCTATCCGCCGGTCGAGATCGACGGGGTCAGTTACGTCGATGGTGGGGTGGCCGACAACGTTCCGATCGCGCCGGCGGTTGCGATGGGGGCCCGCACCATCTATGTGATGGATGCGACTTCCTATCGCCAGGGCAGTCGTCCTCTCGCCCGGCCGATCGATCATCTTCTTCATGCGTTCAGCCTGGCCCGTTCTCAGCGATTCCGCCTCGAGAGAGAGATCCTCGAGAAGAAGGCGAGGATCGTGGTCGTTCCGATGCCCGTGTTGAGCCAGTACGTCCCGTTCACATCCCTGAGATCGACCCCTCAGATGATCGATCTCGGTTACGAGTCGACCGACCGGTTCATCCAGGACGGCCTCCCTCAGGCGGTCGCGGCAGGCGACGCCAACTCCTAGGACGGCCCCACCAGGGGAGGCCCCGCAGCGGTACGCTGCTGAGGCAACTCGGAACGAGCGATCGGGGGAAGCGTGTCCGAGGATTCCAAGGCAGACGTATCTCGAACCAAGTTGGCAGCTCCTCACGACGGGATGACCCCGTTCGAAGCTGCTTCTTACTTTTTCCAACGGTCCGCCGACAGGCTCTCCCTCAAGGATGAGATGAGAGAGGTCCTGGCGACCTCGTACCGCGAGCTCAGCGTTCAGATCCCGGTGAAGATGGACAACGGGGACTTCAAGATCTTCCGGGGCTTCCGGATCCAACACAACGGAGCGAGGGGTCCTTATAAGGGGGGCATCCGGTTCCATCCCTCTGCCGACCTCGATGAGGTACGCGCCCTCGCTGCCCTGATGACGTGGAAGAACGCACTTATAGATGTTCCTTTCGGTGGAGCGAAGGGTGGCGTGCAGTGCGATCCGACGACGATGTCGATCGGGGAGCAGCAGCGCCTGACGCGCAGGTTCACCTCGATGATCAGCTACATCATCGGAGTGAACCGCGACATCCCTGCTCCCGACATGGGAACCAATGCGCAAACGATGGCCTGGATGATGGATGCCTATGGTCAGAAGAACGGCTATCAACCAGCGATCGTCACCGGCAAGCCCGTGGAGCTCGGCGGTTCCCCAGGACGAGAAGAAGCGACCGGGCGCGGCGTCGTGATCGCCGCGAGAGAGGCCGCGAGGCATCTCGGGATCGACTTCAAAGGTGCTCGGATAGCGATCCAGGGATTCGGGAACGTTGGCTACTGGACGGCCGCTCTCGCCGAAGAAGAGGGCGCGACGATCGTCGCGGTCAGCGACGTCAAAGGGGGGACGTTCAACGGTCGGGGCCTGAGCGTAGAACTCGTCCTCAAGCACTCGAAGGATTCCGGGACGGTGGCCGACTTTCCAGATGGGGAGTTCGTCAGCAATGAGGATCTCCTCGAGGTCGACTGCGACATCTTGATCCCGGCCGCGATACATGGGGTCATCAACACGGGCAACGCCGAACGCATCTCGACCCGCCTGGTGATCGAGGCTGCGAACGGACCCACGACCCCGGCGGCCGATGCCATCTTGCTGCAACGAGGTATCCCGGTGCTTCCCGACATCTTGGCCAACACCGGCGGGGTGACCGTGTCGTATTTCGAATGGGTCCAGAACATCCAGCAGTTCCGCTGGGAGCTTGAGCAGGTCAACTTCGAGCTGAAGAAACGGATGAAGAAGGCGACCGAGCTGGTCTTCGATCGTTCCGAGGCGACCGGTGTCAGCCTGCGCGATGCGGCGTTCGATATCGCGGTGGAGCGTGTGGCCAGAGCGGATGAGATCAGGGGCTATCTGTAGGGAGAAAATTTTCCCGGCAAATCGGGACATATCCCGCGTTTGGGCAGGTCAGCCCCTATATTTCTCCCGATCCTTGAAGGAACGAAGTGCCTCGCGGTGAATCCATCACTCGGCGGACGCGATACGGACCCCCGACCAGTTGGATGAAAGGGCTACCGATGGAGGCACAGCGAACCTGTGGATGGATGATCGGCCCCAAGACCGATGCCGTCCATGTCTCCGACGCACGGTGGTGGCTAGCCATCTCGAGGGGCCAGTTCTCCCGGGAACTAGCGAGATCACGGAGGTCGGCACGCCGACTCCCGGTCACGTGCGACCTCACGCCCACGTTCGTCTCTCCGTTCGGACGTAACGGACGGTAGAAAACCAGCTTCCCTGAAGCACCCCGCACCACGGCACCACCCCGTTCCACCCCTCCCATAGGATGACCCCCTTCCAAGCGAAGGGGGTTTTTCCTATGTCGGTGGAGAAGTCGATCGACCTGTACGCGACCGGCACCTCGATCGAGGATGCCGTTTCAGAAGCTATCCATCGCGCCAGCCTTACTCTGCGCGGCATCACCACCTTCGAGGTTGTGGATATCGGAGGGACGGTCACTGAGGAGGGCAGCCCTGAGTTCCGGGTGCTCGTTCGGATCTGGTTCTTGATCAAGGAGCAGGTTCACGAGTAGGTATCGCGACCCATCGTGATGAAGGTTCCCGAGATCCGGCGGCGCGAACCCGCGCCGGGCGTCTTTCGCCTGGTGCTGCCTTTGCCGTTCCCAGGTTTGGATCGGGTGAACGCATACCTACTCGTGGATGACGATGGAGCGACCCTTGTCGATTGCGGGATGCACCTGCCCGATGACGAGAACGAGAACGGGTGGGGTTACCTGGTCGAATCGTTGGAGGTCTGCGGTGTGACTCTCTCTGCGATCGACCGCTTGGTGGTCACACACCCGCACATCGATCACTACGGGCTGGCGGGCCGGCTCGTTGACGAGACCGATTGCGAGTTGTGGATGCACGAGGCGGCCGGCGGGTGACCTCGATGCGCTGCGCGATCCAGGCGCCGCCGCTCATCGTTTGGCCGAACTCCTCCACGATCACGGTGTCGGGGACGACGACATCGGCGATCTGACCGCGTACGAAGACTGGGGTAGATACGTCACCGGCGTGGTCGATGCTACTCACCCGGTCGCGGGGGGCGAGGCCCTGAGCGTCGCCGGCAGGGAGTGGAAGGTCGTGCACACCCCAGGTCACTCGCCGGCTCATATCTGCTTGTGGGCACCGGAAGAACGCATCCTCATCTCGGGCGATCACCTGCTCGGTGCCATCACTCCCCACATCGATTTCAAGCGTGGCGACGAGAACCCTCTCGGCGAGTTCCTGACGTCACTCGAGAAGATGGAAGCCCTGGAGCCAGCCCTAGTGCTGCCGGGCCACGGTCGTCCGTTCGAGGATGGGGCGGCTCGTGCCCGAGTCGTCGCCCGTCATCACGATAGGAGGCTCGGCTCGATCCTCCAGGTCGTTAGACATGAACCCCACACCGCGGAGGAGATAACCGAAGACATCTTCGGATCTACCCTGCTCCACTTCCAGAAGCGCTTGGCTCTAGGTGAGGCCCTCGCCCACATCGCTTACCTTCGCAGCCAGGGAGACATCGAACGCATCGTCTCGGACGACGGGATCATCCGCTACCAGAAGGTGTCGCGACGGCGTTCTCCCGATGAGGAAGATGACGACGAATGAGCATCTCGATAGAGCGTGCCCAGAGCGTCGTACCGATGGATGGCGAGGGCCCGATCCGGGGCGACCTGATGAGCACGATCGAGATCATCGAGGACGCAAGTGTCGTCGTTGACGGTGGCGTGATCTCCGAAGTGGTTGCGGGCGCTGCATCTGGTGCCGACGTGAGGCTTCGACGCGACCGGCTGCGCGGTCGTGCCCGGGTTCGTCGATCCGCACACGCACCTGCCGTTCTTCGGATGGCGCGTCGGACGAGGATGCAGCTCGTCTCTCCGGCGTCAGGTACGAGACGCTCCACAAGGAGGCGGGAGGGATCTTCCGGTCGCAGCGACTCCTCCACGAGGCCACGGACGATGAGGTGCTTGCGTTCGCGGGCACGACTCGCCCGGCAGATGTTGTCGAAGGGCACGACGACCTTCGAGACGAAGTCTGGCTACGGCCTGACCATCGAGAACGAGCTCCGCCAATTGAGGCTCGCTCGATCCCTGGCCGATTCGGTGCCGCAGACGGTGGTGACCACGTGCCTCGCTGCGCACGCGTGCCCGCCGGACAAGACGGAGGGCGAATGGATCGGCGAGATCTCCGAGACGCTGCTCCCGCAGGTCGCCGACGAGAAGCTGGCGCACGCTGCTGACATCTATGTCGAGTCGATCGCGTTCCAACTCGAACACGCCGGCGCGCCTGAAGACGTCGACCGATGCCCTCGGTCTTCGCATGAGGATGCACGCCGACCAACTCGAAGACTCGCAGGCCGGAGCCTTCGCCGCGCGCTGGGGATCTGAACTCGGCCGACCATCTGAACCACACGTCCCTCGACGCCGTCGGTGATCTCGTCGCCAGCGATACGGCCGCGGTGCTGCTCCCGGGTGCCACATTCACGCTCCGCCAGAACAAGAAGCCTCCGGCTCGGAACCTGATCGACGAAGGGGCGATCGTCGCGCTCGGGACCGATCTGAACCCGGGGACGAGTCCTCTTCATTCGATGGTGTTCGTGATCGCTCTCGCCTGTCGCCTGTACGGACTGAGACCCCTCGAAGCCCTCGCTGCTGCCACGGTGAACGCGGCGTACGTGATCGGTCTCGACGATGAGGTGGGCCGCATCGTCCCCGGTCGCCGTGCCGACCTCGTGGTGCTCGATGTTGCGAGACGTCGAAGCGCTGCCGTATCGCCCCGATCACGATCCGGTGCTGGCGGTGGTGTGCGGTGGGGAGTTGGTTTACGTCGTCCGAGCGCGGCCAGGAGCGTGTTGCTCGCTAGTTGAGTCTCCCGCATGCCGACTCGGCCGCGGCGATCAAGGCCCCGCTCCCGAGCAGTTCTCGCACCGCCCCGATCTCCTCGGACAGACTGCGGTCGGCTTCGAGCCGGGGAGACACCTCTCGCACGGCCGCCACCGCGGCTCCGGTTCCCCGTGCGGGGTCGACGCCGCGCAGATCGATCCCTTGGGCCGCTGCCATGGCTTCGATCGACGAGCACGTTCTGTGTGTTCGTGACGATCGCGTAGGCCTTCCGTCCAGAGGTCGCTCCCATCGAAACGTGATCCTCTTGCCCCGCCGAGGTCGGGATCGAGTCGGACGATGCGGGGAAACAGAGACCCCTGTTCTCCGAAACGATCGACGCAGCCGTGTACTGGGCGATCATGAAGCCGCTCGACCGCCCTGGTGTTTCGGTGAGGAACGCTGGCAGTCCATTGTTCAGGTCGGGGTCGACGAGGCGTGCGACCCGGCGCTCGGCGATCGTGCCGTATCCGGCGATGCAGAGGCCGAGGTGATCGAGGGCGAGTGCCAGGGCCTCGCCGTGGAAGTTCCCGCCCGAGAGCACCTCGCCCGTTTCGACGATCACCGACGGGTTGTCGACCGCAGAGGCCAGTTCGGCCTCGAGGGTGCGTCGGATGTACTCGAGGCCATCGCGATAGGCACCGTGAACCTGTGGGATACACCTCAGCGAGTAGGCGTCCTGGACCAGGTGATCCGAGTGCCGATGCGAGGCCACGATCGGACTCCCATCAAGAAGCGAGCGCAGGTTCGCCGCCACATCCAGCGCACCAGGGTGCTTGCGCAGCGAGACGATCCGCTCGGCGAACGCCTGGTCGGTGCCAAGGAGCGCCTCGACCGACATCGCTCCGGTGATGTCGGCGCTCTTGGTGATCCTGAGAGCGCGTTCGAAGGCGAGGATGCCGAGGGCGAGCATGCCCTCGGTTCCGTTGATGAGGGAGAGTCCTTCTTTGTGCGACAACTCGATCGGCTCGAGTCCCTCGGCGCGCAGAGCGTCGGCGGCTGTCTTGGTCTCGCCTCTGTAGGTGACCTTGCCCTCGCCGATCACCGCACCCGCGAGATGAGCCAGGAGGGCAAGGTCCCCGGATGCGCCGAGAGAACCTTGCGAGGGGACAACCGGATGTATCCCCGCATTCAGAAGATCGATCAGCCGCTCGACGACCTCGACTCTGACCCCCGATGCGCCGAAAGCGAACGTTCTCGCCTTCAACAGGAGCATCGCCCTCACCACTTCCTCTGGGAGGGGAGGCCCGACCGCGGTCGAGTGACTTCTGACAAGGTCACGTTGCAACTGGGTCGCCATCCCGGTGTCGATCCTCACGTTCGCCAGGTCGCCGATCCCCGTCGAGATCCCATAGACCGGCTCACCCGATGCGACGGCCCGGTCGACCACCGCGCGGGCGGGAGCCATGCGTTCGGCGAGGCCCGAGGAGCCCGCGACCTTCGCGTCCCCGAGTGCCACGTCGACCACGTTCTCGAAGCTGAGAGGCTCACCGATCAGAACGTTCACGCCCGCAACCCTACGCGCTGAAGCCGACCTTCGGTGGAGATAGACGGCTACCCTTGGGTTCGTGAGAGCGATCCTCGGTTCACTCCTGCATACGGGCGAGGCCTTCGAGTCGGGGCGCGCCGTCCTGGTCGAGGGGGACCACATCGTTGGCGTCGTCCCAAAGAGTGAGATCCCGGACGGCGTCGTCCCCGAGAACTGGGGAGACGTCGCGATAGTTCCCGGCACGGTCAACGCCCACGGTCACGCGTTCCAGAACCTCCTCAAGGGGTTCTCCGACGATCTTGGTTTCGAGGCGTGGCGGGACGAGGTTCTGTATCCGTTCTCCACAGACCTCGACGGCGAGGCGATCTATGCGGGCGCACTGTTCGCCTTCGCAGAGGCCTTGCTCGCAGGTGCAACCACAACCGTAGATTTCTTCTACCTCCACGATTCCGGGAACGAGAACGCTCAGCGAGTGATCGAAGCCGCTCACGACATCGGCATCCGGCTGGTGTTCGCCCGCGCTCTCTACGACCCGGACGCCCCGACCAAGGCACCGGCGCGTTATCGGGAACCCGCGCTCGATTCCGCCCAACGATGCCGGGCGCTCGCGGAGGCTTACCGGGACGATCCGTTCATCAGCGTGCAACCGGCTCCACATTCGCTCCATGCCGCGAGCCCAGAGACGATCCGCGTTGCCCTCGATCTGGCGAACGATCTCGACGTTCCTTGTCATCTGCATCTGGCCGAGGCGCACTACGAACGCACTCTCATCGAGGAACGATTCGGAACGACGCCGGTGCGGTTGCTCCATCGCGAGGGGCTCCTGTCGGAACGTCTCGTCACGATCCACACGGTGTGGGCCGACGACGAAGAACTCGACCTGATAGCGGCCTCCGGTGCGGGCGTTGTGCACTGCCCCGGTGCCAATGCCTTCCTCGGTGATGGGATGGCGCGTGTCCCCGAGATGCTCGGTAGGGGGATCCGGGTCGCGCTCGGTCCCGATGGGGGCTGCGCCAACAACCGCCAGAGCGTGTTCGACGAGATGCGTCAGGCGAGCTTGATGGCCAAGGCTCGCCTCACGGACGGCGCTGCGCTAGATGCGCACACGGCATTCCGGTTGGGGACGCGAGGCGGAGGCGACCTCCTTGGCCTTCCGGTTGGCACCCTCGAGCCGGGATCGTTCGCCGACCTGGTCGCCCTCGACGTTCACGATCTGTCGCTCCAGCCTCCCAGCAACCTCGAGCGGCACATCGTTCACTCGATGCAGCAGACCGCGATCACGAAGGTGATGGTCGGCGGTCGTACGGTCGTCCAGGACGGCCATCTGTGCACCGTTCGCAACGGTGAGATCAGGAAACGCGTAGGTGAGGTAACCGCACGGCTGGTCGCGACCGTGACGTCCGGTTACTCGGGTACCCCTCTGCCCAAGAAACTCGGCATCAAGGAGGGTCACGAGGTCTGCTTCGTGAGCGTCTCCCGACGACTTCGAGGCAACCCTCGGTGCATTGCCTCACGGGGCCCGCATCAAGAAGCAGCTCAGGGGCTCCCTGGATGTGATCGTGTTCTTCTCCGACAGCGCGTCCCGCTACAGAACCCGTCTCCCCGCCCTCAAGGCTGCTCTGGCGAAGGATGGGGGCCTATGGATCGCGTGGCCCAAGAAGGCGTCCGGGGTGCCGACCGACATGACCTTCGAGGTGGTCCAGGAGGCCGGACTGGCGATCGGGCTGGTCGACAACAAGGTCGCGGCGATCGACGAGACGTGGTCCGGCCTGCGCTTCGTCTACCGCCTCGTAGATCGCTGATCGGATAGCGGGAACGCGCGAAGGGCGTCGGAGGGGCTAGGAGGTGCAGCGGACGGACAGCACCGGGGGGAGGTCCCGGGCGACGCTCGTCCAGCTCGCCCCGGCATCGGCCGAGCCGAACACCTCTCCCGAGGTGGCCCCGAAGTAGAGCCCGAGCGGGCTGAGTCCGTCGTGGCAGAAGGCCTGTCTGAGGACCGTTAGGTAGGCGTCAGAGTCCGGGAGTCCGTCGGTTCTCGGTTGCCACGAAGCGCCCCTGTCGCGCGTCTCCCAGACGATGACCTCGCCCCCGGGGGTGACCCGGTCACCGGCCGACTCGAGCGGGATCACATAGGCCGAATCTGGGTCCGCGGGATCGATCATGAGCGGAAAGCCGAAATCTGTTGGAAGCCCAGAAGGGAGCCCGATGTCTGTCCAGTTCCGACCTCCGTCGTCCGAACGATAGACACCACCGTGGAACTGCATGTAGAGGGTGTCGGGTTCGAGCGGAGCACGATGCATATTGTGGACGCATAGAGCCAGGGCATCCTCCCGGGCTTCTTCGGGGAGGTACTCCGGAACTATGCCTCGACCGCCGCGCTCCCAAGACTCGCCACCGTCCTCGGTGATCCAGACCCCCGCCGCCGATATCCCGATGGCGATCTTCTGGGGATCACCGGGGTAGGTGCATATCGAATGAAGGGCTTGGCCGCCGAGTCCAGCGCCCCAATCGGGACGGGTGGGGTGGTCCCAGAGGCTCCGTACGAGACTCCAGGAACGGCCCCCGTCCTCGCTCTTGAACAGCGCCGCGGGGGCGATCCCTGCCCACATCTCACCGTCGGCTTCACCTTTCTTGATCACCCAGATGCGCTCGACCGTGTCTCCAGCGTCCTCGGGGAACGTCGGGCCCTCGGTTTGTTCCCATTCTCCGGTGGGGTCGAGGGTCAGATAGAGGCGCGGGCCGAATTGACCATGCGTAACCGATGCGAAGTACATCCCGCTCCGCTGGTCTTTCATCGCGAACTCGACATCTTGGCCGGCGAAGGCTCGTCCCGCGATCTCCATGTTGCCGCCACGTTGACCGCGCAGCACGAACAGCCCCTTGCGCGTTCCAACGACGAGTTCCGCATCGGCCCCGCCGGAGATCGCCTGGATGATGTGGACCTCGTCGTCATCCGACACCGTCGTGTCGAGCCCCGACTTCTCGCCGTGGACGAACACAGCGACGTGACGCCGCAACGCACCGGTGTCGTCGAGCACCCAACCACTCATGCGCGGGAAACGCCGTTCGAGTTCTAAGAGGATGGTTCGGAGGTCGGCACCCTTGAGTTCGACCTCGGAGTGATCGTCGGCCAAGTCTCTAAGCGGGTGCCTCAGATGAACGGTCGCCACGTCGGAAAGCCTAGACCACCGGCGTCATGCGTCGCGGATGGTGGGCTCCATGGGCACGTGGACCCCGCGCTCGTCGGCCACCTGGACGGCCCTCGAGTAGCCGGCGTCGACGTGACGCATCACCCCGGTACCCGGGTCGGTGTCGAGCACCCGCTCCAATCGGGCAGCCGCATCGGCGGTTCCGTCGGCGACCACAACCATGCCAGCGTGGATCGAGTTCCCGATACCCACCCCACCGCCGTGGTGGACGCTCACCCAATGGGCCCCGGCGGAGGTATTCAAGAGCGCATTGAGGATCGGCCAGTCGGCGATCGCATCGGAGCCATCGATCATCCCCTCGGTCTCGCGATAGGGGGATGCGACCGAGCCTGCATCGAGGTGGTCCCGTCCGATGACGATGGGGGCGGATACCTTCCCGGACGTCACGAGGTCATTGAACGCGAGCCCCGCCTTCGCCCGCTCGCCATACCCGAGCCAGCAGATGCGCGCGGGGAGTCCCTGGAACGCGACCTTCTCGGATGCCATCTTGATCCATCTGTGGAGGCGATCGTCGTCGGGGAACAGCTGCAGGATCGTCTCATCGGTGGCGTGGATGTCGGCAGGATCGCCGGAGAGTGCAACCCACCGGAAGGGGCCTTTCCCCTCACAGAACAGGGGACGGACGTACTCCTCGACGAAGCCGGGGATATCGAAGGCCGAGGAGACTCCGACCTTCTCGGCTTGGGCTCTGATCGCATTGCCGTACTCCACACACACCGAGCCCTTCTTCTGGAACTCGAGCCATGCCTCCACGTGCGCCGCCACGGACTCGAACGAGTGCTTCATGTAGGTATCGGGGTCGTCCTTCCTTAGAGCGACCGCGTCCTCGAACGGCATCCCCGCGGGGACGTAGCCGTCGAGCATGTCGTGGGCCGAGGTCTGATCGGTGACGACATCGGGGAGGAAGCCCATCTCGAGGAGCCGGGGATGCGTCTCGGCGGCGTTCCCGAGAACGCCGATCGATTCGGCACGACCTTCGTCCCTGGCGGCCTCGGCCCACTCGACCGCCTCGTCGAGGTCGGTCGTGGAGCGGTCCAGGTAGCGGGTCTCCATCCGCTTCTCGATCCGCGACGGGTCCGCCTCCACGCAGAGGGCGACCCCGCCGTTCATCGTCACCGCCAGTGGCTGGGCGCCGCCCATCCCTCCAAGCCCTGCAGTCAGGACGACCCGACCCGCGAGCGTCCCATCGAAGTTCCGCACGGCAAGCTCGGCGAGGGTCTCGTAGGTCCCCTGGAGGATGCCCTGCGAGCCGATGTAGATCCACGAGCCGGCGGTCATCTGCCCGTACATCGTCAGCCCGAGGCCTTCGAGTCGGTGGAACTCCTCGAAGGTCGCCCACTTGGGTACGAGCATCGAGTTCGAGATGAGCACCCGCGGGGCGCGCTCGTGGGTGCGGAAGCGTCCTACCGGCTTCCCGGACTGCACCAGGAGGGTTTCGTCGCCCCGGAGATCCCTCAACTCCGCGACGATCGCATCGAAGGCTTCCCACGAGCGAGCGGCTCTCCCCGAACCGCCATAGACCACGAGGTCGTCGGGCCTCTCGGCGACGTCCGGATCGAGGTTGTTCATCAGCATCCTCAGGGCGGCTTCCTGCGGCCACCCGCGGCATGAGAGTTCGGTTCCATGCGGTGCCCGGATCGGCGCTCTCACTGGCTTACTCGTCGGTTCCAAAGAGTTGCCCATGACTCTCCTTATACTCCGAGGACATGACTCCCGACAGCCCGAACTATCCCGATCTCGAATCCCCGGACATCAGACCGGGGGAGCGACCCGACGAGCTTGCACTCTTCGATCACGGCTTCGTCCGTCTGGATTCCGCTATGGCCGACGATCTCTCGGTGGTGAACTCCGCCCGGGTGAGCTTCGCAGTGCGACGCGAGGAGATGGACGATCGCGACAAGGGGCTGATCAAGTTCCTGATGCGCGAGCGCCATGGAACCCCGTTCGAGCACAACTCGTTCCGCTTCCACATCCGCTGTCCGATCTTCGTGGTCCGCGAGTGGATGCGTCACCGGGTGTCGTCGTTCAACGAAGAATCGGGCCGCTACCACCAGCTCGACGCCGATTTCTACGTCCCCGAAGCCAGGAACGTTCGGACGCAGGTGGGCAAGCCGGGGGCGTACTCGTTCGAGCAGGTGAGTGATGAGCTCGCCGACGAGACGAGGGGTCGGTTCGAGCAGATCTACAGGGACGTTTACAAGGAGTACGAGGAGATGCTCGAGCAGGGCATCGCCAAGGAGGTCGCACGGGCGATCTTGCCGGTCGGCATCTACACCCAGTTCTACTGGACGCTCAACGCCCGCTCCCTCATGAACTTCCTATCCCTTAGGAACGCCGAGGCCGCGCAGTACGAGATCCGGATGTACGCGAAGGCGGTCGAGCGGTTGTTCGCCGAGCGCATGCCGCTCACCCACGCTTGCTTCGTGGAGTTCGGACGCTCCTGTCCATGAACCTCGCCGCGCCCGTCGAGTTCGGATGGAACCCCTTGCAGTGGGAGATCCTCCCTCGCATCCACCTCGGCCCCCTCGCCATCAGCCCCCATGGGATCGGGATCGCGCTCGGGTTCCTGATCGGAGCCCAATACATGGTCAAACGGAGCAAGCGCACCGGGGGCCCGTCGGAGAATGACATCTGGAACGCACTGTTCTGGGCGCTCCTTGGATCGATGGTCGGAGCCCGCCTCGCCTATGTGATCGGACACTTCTCCGAGGTCACCAACTCGTTCGACGACCCCCTTGGGGTCTTCAAGGTGTGGGAGGGCGGAATCTCGCTCCTCGGAGGCATCACGGGCGCGGTTCTGGCCGCCGTTCCCTACGTCCGGAAGCACAACCTCGGATTCTGGACCATGGTCGATCTCGCCGCGCCCGGCCTTGCCCTGGGGATCTTCTTCGGGCGGATCGGTGACCTGATGATCGGGGACCACCTGGGTAAGCCGACCGATTTCGCGCTCGGGGTGGCGATGCCTCGGCGAGAACGGGGGAGTGCCGCCGCAACCAGCCTCGGTCTATCGAGCCGCCCTCGAACGAGGCGAGCCGCCCTCGCTCGGGTGCTACGACATCACGCTGCACCAGACCGCGATCTACGACTTCCTGTTCGCGGGGTTGCTGTTCCTGCTCCTCTTCTGGATCGGCCGCAAGGTGAGGAACCGGGGCCTCCTCGCTCTCGTCTTCGGGTTCTCGTACGGAGGGATGCGCTTGATCGAGGACTTCCTGAGGGTCGACAAGCGCTACCTGGGCCTCACCGGGAGCCAGCTGACGGCGATCACAGTGATGGCCATCACCGCCTACCTCATGCTCCGCTACAGGGGCGCTCCGCCCTCCGAAAGACCCCCCTGAACCCGCCCCAGCAGGCGCGCCCACTCCGGAGAGTGACGAAGATGGTCATCTTGTCTCGGAAGCCCCTCGCGACGAACACTCTTAGTAGTCGGAAATCCGGCCCCAGGGCGGGCGGCGTGGCACGATTTACGCACGGGGGGCGCCTCGACGGTGATCAAGCCCCACCAGGTGGGCCGGCAGCAGGTGGGCCGGCAGAGAGGAGCAGAGATGGCCGAGACGTACAACGGCTACTGCGTGAAGTGCCGCGAGAAGAGGGACTTCCAGGGTGAGGTCAAGACTCTCGCTAACGGTTCCAAGGCCGCTCAGGGAGCGTGCCCGGTGTGCGGGACGAAGATGACCCGCATGCTCCCGAAGAACGCCACATAGCTCGAGCTCGAATGGCCGCCCCTAGGGGCGGCCTTGTTCGTCCTGTGAGGTTGGCCACGCAGGGCACATCTCCTGGAACGAGCAGTGCATGCACAGGGGCGAGGGGCTTGGCCGCCAGTCGTCCTTCTCGTGTGCCCGCTTGATAGCGCTACCGATCGCCTGCATCTGCTTCTCGAAGGCGACCAGCATCCGTTCGTGCGGATCCAAAGTGAGCACCGCGGGGTCCGAGAGATAGACGAGCCTGATCTGCTTCGGGATGACCCCGAATGCCCTCCAACAAACGAGTGCATAGAAGCGGAGTCCGAAGAACGCGGCAAGCTCGCGCTGGGTGGAGGGGACCCGCCCGGTCTTGTAGTCGGTCAGTATCCATGAACCATCTTCCCGTTCCTCGAGCCTGTCGATGATGCCTCTCAGTTGGATATCCGGGAGGTCGTACTCGACCCACCACTCGAGCTTGCTGGCGGAGAGATCGCGCGGGTCTTCCAGCCGGAAGTAGTTGCGCAGCAGACGGGTCGATTCGGCGAGCCACTGAGCCTCTTCCTCGGGATCGAGCTCCGCGGGCTTGACCTCTTGTGAATCATCAACCTCTGCCCACAAGCGGGTGAGGAGTTCTTCGGCCCTCTCGCGGGTCCTGAGTTCGGGCGGCTCTAAGAAGATGCGCTCGAGTACCGAGTGGACGAGAGACCCCTTCGCTTGCGCTCGAGATACTGGCTCCGGAAGACGGTCTATCGAGCGGTACTTGAACAACTGAGGGCAACTCTTGAAGTTGAGTGCGCTCGACGGCGACAGCCGGAGAAGGGTTCCATCCATGCAGCAAGACTACGGAGCGGCGAGACGGAATCTCGTATTTGGAGGTGGGTAACTTTCGCGTTCTGTCAGCCGGTGCGATCGTCGGTGTCCGCCACGAGGCCCAGCTGGGGGGCATCGTGGCGGGTCCGACAGGGGATCGAGATCTTGAACTCGGTTCCCACCGAAGAGGACGCAAGATCGATGTGGCCGTCCATCGCGGCGACCAGTTGGCTCACCACGTAAAGGCCAAGGCCAACGCCGTCCTGACCCGCGGCCGTTTCCTGGATCCGGGAGAAGGCCTCGAAGAGGAGGTCGCGCTTGTCCCGAGGGATCCCGTTGCCATCGTCCGCTACCGACATCTGCAAGCCCTTGCTTGAAGCTTTCGCTGTAACGGTTACTCGTGCGCGCTCGGGCGTGTACTTGTAAGCGTTCTCTACGAGGTTGCGAACGATCTGCGAGAACCTGGCCGGATCTATCTCGCACTCAACCTGGTCAACGAAGAGTTCCAGTTGGTGCTGGCGGCGTTTCGGTGCCGCGGCCTCGAGTGCTTGGTCGATCACCGCGTCGAGCCTCGTCCAGTCGGGGTGGAGGGCTGGCGTACCCCCTTGAACCTGCGCGGTCACGAGTAGATCGTCGACCATGCCGCGCGAGTTGGTGCCCTTGTAGTCCCACCATCTCGAGCAGCCGATCTCTTTGCTCGCGGGGTCAGCCTGTCACCGCGCTTCAGGACCGTGTCGACGCCCGCGATGATCGCGGTAAGAGGCCCCCGGATCTCGTGCGAAGTGATGGCGAGGAACCTGTCCTTCAACCTGTCGACCTCGGCGAGCTTGAGTGTCTGAGCTTCGAGTTCAAGACTCTGCTGGTACCAGTTCTCTGCCATCGACCCCACGACGCCGGCAACGAGTGTGGTGAGCCCGGCGACGAAAACGTAGGTGCCGTACTCGAAGGCTTCGTTGTTGAACCCCGCGACCCTGAACGTCTGAGGGATCAGGAACACGGCAACAGCAGCGGTGGCGGTCAAAGCCCCGGCGAGCCGGTAGCGCAGCGCCCCCTCCATAGGGAGGAGGAGCAACAGTGCCCAAGTCACGTACGGATCCTCGTAGGCGAATATCCACACGAACGCAAAGATGACGACGGCATCGAACGCGAATCCCCAGCGGCTCAGGGATACGAGCTGGCGTCGTTCGTCCAGGCGCCCCAAAGCCCCCCAGATAAGAACGTGTCCCAAGAGCGAGGAAGGCGACGCCCGCCCAGGCCGAGTTCCGGGTAGCGGCCGAGGGGAACTCCGGGGTGGTCGCGACGGCAGCCGCCCCGAACAGCACTCCGAAGGCCCTCACGTAGATCAGGGCCTGCTCCAAACGACGCATCTCGCCGTAACCGGTCATGGGCTAAGTATCGGTGCGTAGAGCCCTAGACAAAAGGCTTACGCAGAAATACTTAGCCTCTTTCTCGTGGCTCCCCCTGATCAACCCGACAAATGGGATAGAACGAAAAGAAGGGCCCGGTCTCCCGGGCCCTTCTGAGTTGCGGTTGTGCTTAAGCGGCTTTGCTGACGCCTCCTCGACGGATCCCAAGGACCTCGGCGACGTGCTCGAAGACCTGTGGGGTGGCGTAGCCAGCGGCGGCGATCATCAGGCCGGTACCGACGTAGCTAAGCGCCTCAGACCGTACCCCGATGCCCCACTGGGCGAAGAGCGAGAACTCGAGTGCCCACGCTACTAGCGCTCCTAGAGCGATAGTCAGAACGGTCTGGATCTTGGAGAGATCGACGTACTCGTTGAGCATGTCGACCAGCTTGAAAGTACCGATTCCGAGCAGGACCACGATCGCAAACTCGTACATGTTCCTGTGCCTCCCTGTCTTGACGGACCATGGTGGTCCGTACTGGGAGGTTGGACGCCCCGGGTGACCGCCCGGTTACACCCGTTTGATGACCTGCCTGCTGGGGGCGATGGAGCATGGAATATAGCTCTAGCGGACTATTCCCCTTGGGTTTCGACGACCCCAGAATCTCCTGAAGGGCGGGGGTCCAGTCGCATTTGCCGCCGCAGCCATCCGACGCACTGCCCGCGCGTTGGAGACTCCCGCCCTTTTTATTACCTTTCGCCCTCTTCCGCCTTGACCTCGAACCGCGTCCTAGCGACCTCTCGATCGTCGATCTCGAACACGACCTCGTAGTCGTCGCCGGCATAGTCGAGCTTCAACTCGGCGACCTCATCCTCGAGCTTCTCCGTATGCGACTCGGTCGCGACGTGGATCTCTCGGGGGATGCTTTCGTAGACGGCGGTGCCTCCAGGGGTCACGACTCGCCACCGCTCGGTGAAGGTCCCGTGGCAGTCGCCCCACCCGCGCATGACGAGGAACGCTGCTGCCACCCCCGGCTCCCCAGGCATCACGACCGTGTTCTCGAGCCCGGGATGGATCTTCCCGCCTCGGTCGTAGAACAGTTGCCGGTCGATCACCTTCGAGTACTTGAGCCGTGCTCCCATTCAGTCTCCTCCCGGGTCGCTCTGCGTGTCGTACGTCGTTATCGTCGTTCCGAGGTCCAGTAGCGTCTTCTGTAGCACGTCGAGACCGACGGCTGCCACCGGGGGAAGCACCCCCACCGGACCGTCCGGTCGTTCGGCCAGGTGCACCGCTGCGGCGGAGAGCGTCTCTGCTGTGAGTCCATAGACATCGATGCCGGTGACCGTCACGTTGCGCCAGTTATCTCCGCTACGCGCCTCGGCGAGGATCGTCCACCGTGCGGAACGAGCGTCGCCCTCAGGCCCTTCTGGGAGGAACCCCAGCAGTCGATCGATAACACCCTTGGCGCCGGGGACCTTCATGACCATCCCGAGCGTGGGGAGTGCGGGCTTCATGGCGAGCTTCTGAGCACGACCCACAGTGAAGTAGGTGTCGTAGCGATCCAGGTCGAGGTGGAGAGGTGCGAGGTGAGCGAGCGCGAGGGGAGCCGAGACCGCGCGACGTGGCCCCAGGGGAGGTGGCATCGGCGCCCAGCGAAAGCGATCTCCCGCCGTCATCCGGGTGAGTTTCCCGTCCTCTACCCGTGCGCCGGGCGACGCGATGATCCCGAGGAGTGACTTGAGCGTTCCGACGGATGCGGTCGTCGGGATCGCGTAGGTGACGTCCATCTCGACGGAGCCCATGCCATCGGCCGCCAGGCTCGACGCAACGTCTCCGGGGACCTCATCGAAGCCCATCGCCGGTGCCATCACTATCCCGCGCCGTGAGGCGGCCTCGCCCTTCTCGTCGATCATCCGGCGGATGAATGCGCCTTCACCGGTCGAGTCAACGTAGTGGACCCCCGCGGTGAGTGCTGCTTCGACCGCCGTCCATCCGTGCTGCACGAAAGGGCCAACGCAAGTGATCATGGACCCGGCCCCATCCAACGCTGCGATGAGTGCGGATGGATCTCCGGTGGATGCCGTGAAGACGTCGGGGTTGCCGACCGTCGCCGCTAGTTCCTCGAGTTTGGTTCGGTTCCGCCCCACGATGGCGAAGTCGACGCCGCGTCGATGAAGGGCGTGGGCGGTGAGGCGTCCGGTGTATCCGGTGGCTCCGTACAGGACTATCCGACCCATCGCCGCACACTAACCGTGCACACGCGCAGCGCGGGTAGCCTCACGCTATGGAGCGAAACAAGATCACGGGTGTGATCCATCTGGTCAGGCACGGTCGGGTTGAGAACCCTGGCGGTGTTATCTACGGACGGCTTCCTGAGTTCCGATTGTCCGAGCTCGGCCGCCGACAAGCGAAGGAATCAGCCGAGTATCTAGCCGAGCGCGACGTCGGTGCGATCTGGGCAAGTCCTCTTGAGCGTGCTCAAGAAACGGCTGCGGAGATCGGTCGCCACCACGACCTCGCGATCGTCACCGACGATCGACTCCTCGAGAGCGACACTCGGTTCGAAGGGGTGACGAGAGCGGTGGTCCCGTTCCTGTCCAGCCCCCGCAACTGGTGGTACATGCGCAACCCGTGGACGCCTTCATGGGGCGAGAGCTTCAAGCAGATCCGTGATCGCGTGCTTGATGCGATCGCCGAGGCCAGCGAGTCGGCCCAAGGTGAAGTGGTGATCGTCGCTCATCAGACGCCGGTCGTCGTAGCCCGGAAGGCACTTGCTGGAAGCTGGGGACCACCCTGGCTCGGCAGGGTCAACTGCACGACCGGGTCGGTCACGACGATGGTTATGGAAGAGGGACGGCTGGAGTCAGCCGCCTACTTCGCCCCGTCCGGTTGATCTTCGTCCTCGAGCGTGACCGTCTCGAGTAGCGGTGACGAGCACACCGGACAGACAGGTGTGGCCTCATCCTCAACGTAGACGGTTCGTTTGCAGGTTGGACAGAACGAACTGAGGGTCATGGCGAGACGGTAGCCTGCCTTGCGGTCTTTGGCTAGCGCTTTTATCTGGAGGTGATTGGTGGGTTCGTACGACGCCATCGTTATCGGCGCCGGGCACAACGGTCTCGTTTCCGCGTGCTACCTGGCCCGGGCTGGTCTGAGGGTGATCGTCGTCGAGCGAAGCGATCGGATCGGCGGAGCGTGCGTCACCGAAGAACTGTGGCCGGGATTCAGGATGTCCACCGCGTCGTATGCGACATCGCTGCTCGTGCCCGAGGTCGTCTCTGAACTTGGTCTCGTCCTGGACGTCCGAAGGAAGGACCCTGACTTCTTCCATCCCTACGAGGACGGAGGCGGGCTGTTCTTCTGGGACGACCCGAAGAAGACCCACGCTGCGATATCGGAGTTGTCTACGAAGGATGCGGACGCATATCCCCGCTTCCACGAGCTCTTCGAGGAGGCAGCGCGGCGGCTGACCCCGCTGCTTCACTACCCGGCGACGCGCAAGCAGGCGCGGAGAGCCTTCCGCCAATCGGACGTCGAGAAGCTATTCGCAAGGACTGTTGATGGATCGATCGCCGACGTCGTCGAGGAGTACTTCGAGAACGAATTGATGCAGGGGATCCACGCGTCCCAGGGACTGATCGGGACGGCGGCTGGCCCCCGGACCCCCGGCACCGCCTACGTCTACCTTCACCACGCGTTCGGGATGGCGACCGGCGAGCTAGGGCAGTGGGGCTTCGTGCGCGGGGGCCAGGGAGCGATCACCGCGGCTCTCGCAGATGTCTTGCGGGCAGCGGGCGGCGAGATCCGGACCGAGGCCGAGGTGGAGCAGCTGAAACTCGACACCCATCGGCGGGCAGCGGGCGTCGTTCTGTCTGGTGGCGAAGAGATCGACGCGGACATAGTGCTCAGCAACGCCGACCCCAAGCGAACGCTCACGTTCGTACCCGACGGTGCGGTTCCACCGGAGTTCATCCAGGACATCGATGTGTACCCCAGCTACGGCACGGTCGTTAAGGTCAATTGTGCGCTGTCCGGCCTTCCGAAGTTCCGGGGGATCGGAACCGAAGGGGTTGCCGGACCGGAGCACATGGGGACGATCTCGGTCGCTCCCTCGATCGACTACCTCGAAACCTCGGCTCGCTCTGCGGCCGAGGGAGTGCCAGCGACCGAGATGTTCTGCGAAGCGTGGATCCAAACCGCGAGCGAGCCGGAACTGGCACCCGAGGGGAAGCACACCCTTTCGATCTTCGCTCAGTACGTTCCGTACGAACTGGCGGACGGCACCTGGGATGAACGCCGAGACGAGATCGGCGATCTGGCGATCGCGAACCTCGAGCGATATGCCCCTGGGTTGTCAGATCTGATCGAGAACCGGCTGGTGATGGGTCCGCCGGACCTCGAGGCGCGCTTCGGACTCACCGGGGGAAACATCTTCCACGGCGAGATCCTCCCCGACTGGCTGTTCGACAAGAGGCCGTCGCCGGACTGGCATCGCTACCGTCTTCCGGTCCCGCGCTTCTACCTATGTGGTTCGGGGGCTCACCCTGGTGGCGGAGTGTGTGGGGCACCCGGACGCAACGCGGCACGGGCGGTCCTCGAGGATCTCGCTGCGCGCGGAGTTGCTCTTCCCGAGCCGTCCGTGGCCGACGGATAGAAGGTAGCGGGCGAAGGCTTAGGCCTGGGGGCCGAAGCGGGTTCGTAGGTCCTCGTCGCCATCGTCGTCACGACGCAGAGGAACAGCATCGGCCACGTGGCGCGTCGCTCGCGACATCGGGGACGGGCCGGAACGGTGAATCGTCGAGCACACCGGGAGCCTCGGGAACTTCCTCTTCGATGTGGGTCACCTCGACGGCCATCTCCTCGGGCGGTCGGAGACCGGGGTGCTCGACATCGACCAGTGCTCCGTCCCTGATCCCCACGATGCGATCGACGAACTGGAGTAGTTCCTCGTTGTGCGTCGCGACGAGGCAAGCGGTCCCGGCCTTGGCTGCGGTTCGTATCGCCCGGAACACGCCTTCGGCCCATGCCGCATCCTGGTGTCCGCTCGGCTCATCCGCGAGGAGAAGTCGTGGGGACAGCGCAAGAGCGCGTGCGAGAGCGGTTCTTTGCTGTTCTCCGATCGAGATCTCGTTCGGGGGACGATCCTCGAATCGAGCGAGCCCGAGTTCGCCCAGGAGTCCGTCGATCTGTTCGGCGACCGCTTCCAGTCCTGGCCCCCCGGGAAGCCGGGCCGGAAGTTCGATGTTCTCGCGCACGCTCATCTCTTCGATAAGTCCCAACGCCTGGGGAAGGATGGCGATGTCACCCCACGGCAACTTGGCAGGGTGGACGGTGGGGGAGGCTTCGTGAACGACGGTCCCTGCGTCAGGTTCCTCCCACCCGGCGAGGATGTTCAGAAGCGTTGTCTTGCCCGACCCCGACGGGCCGACGAGAGCGACGACCTCGCCCCGCTTCAGTTCGAGGCTGACGTCATCGAGGGCGCGCACCTCCTCCGGCCCCCGCCGATAGACCTTCTTTACGCCGGTGAGTGTCACGACGGTGGTCATGGCGGGGTGATCCTCACTCCCGTTCCCTGGGGATCGATGATCGCCCGACGATCGGGGAAGAGCTTGAGCAGTTCGGGAGGGAGTTGGATCCGGCCGCTCGCATCGATCACCGACACGAGGCGTGACTGGTGGGTTTCGGCTTCGAGGGTCCCGTGGCGGATCAGCATCGTTCGGTCGGCCGCAGCGACCATCGCCGGATCGTGGGTCGAGACGATGAAGCTGATGCCCGTTTGGGTCAGCGCGGCGATGGTCTCGAGCAATGCCTCGCCCGAGTGCGTATCGAGTTCGGCCGTCGGTTCGTCGGCAACGACGATCGAGGGCCCCCCTACGACCGCTTGGGCGAAAGCGACACGCTGCTGCTCACCTCCAGATAGTTGCTGGGGGAGATGGTTCCTGCGTTTCCCCAGACCCAATAGTTCGAGGAGTTCTCCACCATCCTTCGGTTTCCATCGGTTCCTGAACTCGGCTGCGACCTGAAGGTGCTCGGTGACGGTCAGATAGGGGATCAGGTTCTCGGAGGGCCGTTGGAACACGTAGCCCATCAATCTCCGACGCATCTTTCTGAGACGCGACGGACTCATCCCTGTGAGATCGACCCCGCCAACCTGCACTCGGCCCGCGGTGGGGCGATCGAGGCCCGCCATGATGCGCAGCAGTGATGACTTCCCGGACCCCGAGGGGCCAACCACCGCGGTTACCGACCCGCGCGGGAAGGAAGCATCGATCCCTTTGAGCGCGTGGACCTCACCTGTCCCCGTCCAGTAGATCTTCACCAATCCGTTGCACAACGCCGCGGTGTCACTCTGCAAGACGGAGCACCTCCGAGACCGTGGCCGACTGCGCCGTGCGCTGCACGCGCCACGCACCGAAGAGCGCGGCGAGGCCGAGAGCTACCCCGGTCGCGACGATGACCAGAACGGGAACCCTCCATAGCGGAGCGGGAGGTAGTTCCGGAAGGAGATCGAAGCGGCCGTAGATGATGCGGCCCGAGATGAAAGCGAGCGCGGTTCCGATCAGCAACGATGACCCGAGGAGCGCTGCTAGCTCGATGGCGACGGAACTTCTGTAAGCCGACGCCTTCAAACCCATGCGGCGGGCGAGCGCGAACGAAACGATCCCTGCGCGTTGCCGCGATTGCAGGTAGAGCAGCATGCCGGCGAGCACGACGAAACCGGTGATGATGCCGAGGGCCTGAAGGAACTGGAACGTCCACGAGACCGCGAGGAGCGTCGGCGTGTTCTTTGCCCGTTCGGCGGAGCGCTCCAGCCCGAACGGGATCGAGCTTGCGCGGAGAGTGGCCGAGATCTCGTCGGCGTCCCCTCGGGCCCACAGGAGATCGGTGCGTTGGGCGCTTCCTATCGATCCCTGATTGTCTTCGAAGGCTTGCTCGAGTAGACCGGCGTCGGCGACGACGGTTGGCTGCCTCACGTTCATCCCGGGGAAGCCGCTCGGCTGATCGACGATCTCGACCGGAACAGACGCGCTGTAAAGGTCGAGGCCGTTGGCAACCTGCGAGTTCTCGTCTCCCACGACGATCACGGGTAGGTCACCATCACCGTCGGAGATCAACGACATCAGTTGTGCGAGCGAGCGGCCGGAGAAGTCGTGTGACCAGTAAGCAACCTCTGCGAACTTCATCGGATCGACCGCGAGGATCGTCACCGCCTGGTCGGTACCGGCAGCTTGAACCAGGTCGTATTGCGTGACGATCGTGGCAGGGGTGCTCAGTTCGGTCGGCAGCGACGCTCCTTGATTCACCTGAGCGGCGAAGTCGCTTCCCACTGAGACGCGCGCCTTCGCGTCGGCGGTCGCTTCAACCGAGCCGACCAGGATCCCGGCGTATGCGAGTACGCCGATCGCCAAGGATGACGCGGTGACCAGCATGAGAGCGAGCCGAGGGGCGGAGGCGAGCCTTCTGGTGGCGAGGTACAGGGGGGCGCCCGCTTCCCTCCCGAGCTCTTTCAATCGCGGGAGTGCCATGGAGAGGCCCTTGGTCGCCAGCCCCGCGCCGGCCGCGATGAACAGGATCGGGAACATGAGCATGAACAGATCGATCTTCGGTGGGGCGTTCCCGTCCGCGCTCACTAGACCCTTGGCATCGAGTTGATAGAAGGACAACCCCGCAAGAACCATGACTCCGAGCTCCCACGGGACCTGACCGAGAGGCGCCATGCGCGTGAACGCACCATCTGCCTCCCTGCGGGCAGCCACGGCCGCGACGATCCCCACGACCACGACTGCGATCACTCCCGAGATGACCGTTGATCCGAGTGCGTCCACGTAAGCGGTAGAGGGGAGTGACCCGCTCGGTCCGAAGAACCTGACCGCCACGGACGCAAGCCCCCACCCGGTGATAACTCCGATGGCGATGGGGCCGATCGCTTCGATCGCGGACTTCACTCCCATCGCGGCGGGACCCATGCCTCGGGCTCCGAGGACCGCTGCCTCGATGCGCCGTCGCCGGATCCCATAGACGCCGGCGGCGGCGATCACGACCAGGGCAACTAGCCGCCCTCCCAGACCCATCATCGAGACGGGAGAGCGGACGCCGGTAACCGTGTCGTTCGCGCTGTTCACGAGATCCGGAAGGACGGTGAAGTGTTCCGAGAACGGCAGGATCCGGGCCAGCGCCCCCGAACCGTCATCGAGCCTTGCTTCGAGTGCTCGCAGTTCGGTCGCGAGGATCTCGGCCTGTTCGAGCGAAAGATCGATAGCGAGTGGGTATTCCCACCGCTGCAACGGCCTGCGATCCCCGAGCGTCTCGTCTAGTTCTGATGCAGCGTCGATGCTTCCTAAGATGAGAGGTGGGGGAACCTGATCTCCGGCTCCGTAGATAGCGCCGCCGATCGGTTGCCAGAAGGCCGTGATCGGTAGCGCAGAGAGATCCTCGTAGATCCCGGCGACGCGGATCTCGACAGGGGGCGATTGGCCTGTGGTGAGAGTGACGTGTTCCCCGAGGTCTAGGTTGAGCGTCACGGCTTGCACCCGACTGACGAAGAAGCCGTCGCCCTCGGGTCCCTCGAGGAAGTCGAGGTGGTCTGCGGCACCGGTTCGCGCTGCCACCCGACCCTCAACCCCGGAGTTGGGGTCTCCGATGGTCACCGTCGTTCCGATGAGGCTGCGGGTTGCGCTTCCGAGGGACTCGACCGCTCCGGTAGCCGTATCGAGGGCTTCCGTTCGCAGATCGAGCGATGCAGCGATGGTGGCGCCGTCCACGCGTCCGTACTGAGCCACCGTCAATCCGGCTGTGGACGGAGTGACCGACCGGAACTGCTCGACGAGAGCGCCGGTGCCAGCAGAGGAGAGATAGAGGGGTGCTGCGGCAGTGATGAGGCCAAGGACCAACGCCGCCGCGGCGATCGCGGCGAACAGCGAGGGGTAGCGAAGGAGGAGGAATGGAGCCTTGCGCCACAGGGGACCGCCCGCGCTCAACTGACCGCGGTCGCTCGCTGTAGTGCTCTCGTTGCTGGTCCCAGCCACCCTCTTCCCTTCGATAGGTAGTCTTTTTACTACTTCAGTAGTAGGAGAGGAAGGGCTTCGGCGGACAGGGGCTCGAGTGGCCGGTTTGTCCCCTGTCGTGAGCGGGTATCCATGCTAGGCCCCCGTTAACCCGGGGATCCGCAACCGTGGGGAGCGAGGACGCTTCCAGGAGGTACACAAAATGGGTATCGGAGTCAGTCTTTTCTTGTTCGCTGCAGGTGCGATCCTCACCTGGGCGGTCGAGGCCGATGCGAGCGGCATCAACATCGACGCAGTAGGCGTCATCTTGATGGTCGTTGGTGCTGTCGGTTTCGTACTGTCGTTGGTCTTCTGGAGCAGTGTCGGCCCATGGGCCGATCGCCGCAACGAGCGCACCGTGGTGCGCGACCGCGAAGTCATCTGATCTGGGTTCGCGCCTGGGGGCTAGCGCGCTCTAGCCTCCAGGAGGCGAACTATCCGGTCCTCCAGATCGACGGCGGTCGACTTGGCCATCCCCTGGGACATGATCGAGAACGAGGCCCACTGGTCGCTCCGTTCGAGGTAGACGTAGCCGCTCAGGGTTGAGTAACCGTTCAGGGTTCCCGTCTTAGCCCGCACCTCAACACCCTTCAATCGGTTGGCGAGAGTGCCTTCACCGCCGGTGGGGAGGGTCGAGCGCAACTTCCCAGATCCGGGCTGCGCGGCAGCGTGATCGAGCAGCTTCACGAGCCCATTCGGAGACGCCCTGTTCGAGTAAGACAGTCCAGAGGAATCGAATGCCTTCAGCGTTACTCCCAGGTTGCCCGCCCAATCTTCGATGGCATCGGCGCCGGAGGCGATCGTCCCAGGTTGCCCGTTCGCCTCTACCCCTAGCCGCTTTCCGAACATCTCAGCGAAGAAGTTGATCGAGTTCTTGTTCGTGAAACGGACCAGCTTGAGCACCGACTGCGAACTCACGGAAGCGACGGGTTCGACGTCCTGAGGGGGACCGTCGGTGGACGCCTTTCCCTTCACGCGAACGCCGGCAGCCCGGAGCTTCCGGGTTAGAGACTTGGCTGCTCGGAATTCGGGATCAGAGATGTGCTTCCCTCCGCCGACGTTCGCTTCGAAGGTAAGGGCACTCGGCAACTGGACCTCTTCTGCGGGGAAGGTAGAGCGCCAGCCAGGCGCATACCAGTCGTGTGCGAAATAGGAGATCACGCCTCGCACGGATCCGGTGATCCGAGTTATCCCGGATCGTTCGATCTTCTTTGCAAGGGCGCTCAGCCGCGTCGGCTTGAACGGAAGGTCCTTCCCGTACTGGCCCCCTCCGGTGACCGCGGGGTCGCCTCGCCCGACGAGCCACAGGTCGCCGATCACGCGCCCACCCTTGACCGACTGAGCCACCGCGGTTGTTTCGATCACCGACTCCGGATCGAGATGATCGAACAACGCCATGGTCATCAGCAGTTTCTGGTTCGAGGCTGGGATCCGTTTGCTCCGGCTCGAGTGTTTGTAGAGATATCTATCGCCGGTCATCACCGCGATCCCTACGTTCTTAGAGGCCGCCATCCGATCGATCCGTATCTTCCAGTTGGGGCGACCCGTGGCACCAGTGGCCGTCGCATGTGACGCCTCCGGCAAGTGCCGTCTCAACGGAGCGGCGCTCGGTGCCCCTTCGGCGGGAACCGTGGAGCCCGACGGCAGCAGAGCAAGCAATAGTCCAAGGGTTGCGCCGTGGAGAGCGAGGCGGCGCAAGGTCAGTGACACCGTCCGCAGTCTGTAAGAAGAGCCCGGTCCTGTCTAGGGCCCACGCACGCGGCGAGCGGGTTGATCCAGATGGCGATCCTCTCGAGGATCGTTAACCACAGGCCGGGGACTCGATGCCAAGCCAGGCACAGGTGGATCCAGATGGCGATCCTCTCGAGGATCGCCTAGAACAAAGTTGGGTTTTCGGGGAGGAGCGAGAGTTGATCGGGGTTAACGCGCGCCGGCCGATCGATCTCGACGGCGAGGCGGTGATAGCCCTGTTCCCGGGCGAGTTGGACGGCGCGGCGCCGAGCACGGCGCTTCTCATCGGCGAGGCGGGCCTCGGCCGAGGCGATCGCCTCATCGATCAGGTTGGCTTCCCATGCGGGGAGGCGGTCCTGCTCTGCGTCCCCGAAGCCGGGGAACCGGCGCTGCGTCATGTCCTCACGCTCCATCTAGTGGTTCGGTTCGGCTTGCGTTGTCGGTGTTTCTGGGCGTAACTAGGCATCTGTGACGGTTTCGTGACGGTTTCGCCCCACCCCCCTTGCCAACAGGACCGGGGGAATGGATTATGGGACAAGTCGAGCCGGGATGGCCGGATTTCCGTGGGCGGCGGGCCTACATCTTCTAGGAGGATCGAGCATGAAGTCGTGGATAGCGCGGGCGCTGGTGCTAGGCATGCTCGCTTCGTTGCTGATGGTAGGCCCGAGTGCCTCGGGTGCGGCGGTCAAGATCAAGGCGAAGGGGACCGCAGGCAACTATGACTTCGCTCCTACCTTCCCCCACGTTGCCAAGGGGCGGAAGGTCAAGTGGGTCAACACCACTTCGGTGTTCCACAACCTGACGTTCTACGACGGCCGCTGGGACGGGAAGCGTTTCGACCTGCCCGGTAATGGGTCGTTCGCTAAGAAGCCCCGCAAGAATGGCGAGTACTTCTACCGGTGCACCATCCACTCGACGTTCTCGAGCGGGAACTGCAACGGGATGTGCGGCGCGTTCCACGTCAGCAAGGACTGATCTTCCGCCGGGGTCTCTCGGCGTTGCGCGTCAACCGTTGGGCTTGGTTCACTTGTTGTGTCTCTCGGCGTGCCCCAGGATGTGGGCCATGGCTCGCCTGAAGGTTGTCCTCGCGACCGCGCTCACCGCGGCTCTGTTATCCGCTGGGGTACCAACCTCCGCGCAAGAGATCCCCGTGGATCCCCTTACATCCGATTCGCTCCTCGCACTGGCCAGGCTGGTTGAGGGCCCCAACTGCACCATCGTCGATGCTGCCGACGGTTCCACGGGTGCGGGGAACAACGAACTGCCGTTCCGTTTCTGTGATGACGGTCTTCCTCCCGTGGGGGGAGGGGCCGCGGGGATCCCCGTCCCGGTCAAGTATCACGCCCGCTCCGGTGACGGCGAAGACTGGAAGGGTCTCCCTAGGCCCGCCGTAGGCGACGAGGTGGTCGAGGCAGACGCGCGCGACGACCTCAGACCTGAATCCGATAATCGGATCACACTCGATGTCGATGTCTCGGTGCCCACTACCTCCGCCCCAGGTGGGGGCCGACCGGTGATAGTGCTCATGCACGGTTGTTGCGGCGGTAACAAGACCTCGTGGGAAGCGAACGACGTCGATGCCGCCGGCGAGAAGTGGCATCACTCAAACGCGTTCTGGGCGTCGCGCGGGTACGTCGTTGTGACCTATACAGCGCGCGGCTTCAGGGATCCAGCGGATCGAGGCTCGTCCGGTACGACGCAGCTCGATTCTCGTCGCTACGAGGTGAACGATCTCCAGTACCTGGTTGGTCTCCTTGCCGATCACGATGCGAGCCTGGCCGCGGCCGGGGGGACTCCCTTCTTCGACATCGATCCACAGGCGATCGGGGTGGTCGGTGGTTCCTACGGGGGTGGGCTTGCGTGGATGACGCTGACGGATCCGAAGTGGAGCAGTCCCATCTCGGGCACCCCTATCCGGCTCGGGGCGGTCGTCCCGAAGTACGGCTGGACGGATCTCCTCGAATCGCTCGTGCCTGGGGGCCATTACCAGGACCGCAAGTTCAACTCCGGGCAGACGGTCATAGCTAACAGCCGACCCGGGAAGGCGCGCTCTCTATATCCGTTGGGAGTCGAGAAACAGAGCATCGTCGCCGGCCTGTATGCCTCGGGGAACGCTGCCGCTACCGATCACACGACGTTTCCGACGTGGCTCGATTCGGTCTTCACCAGGCTCCAGGCCGGAGAGCCGTATGACGGGGATCCCTTGTTGCAAGACACGGCGAGATCATTCATCCGGGATCGGTCCGCTTACTACCAGCCCGATTACTGGAAACGGGTTAGGAACGGACTGAAGATCCCGATCTTCGCGGCAGCAACGTGGACCGATCCGTTGTTCCCGACGATCGAGTCCGTTCGCTTCTACAACAAGCTCAAGCAACTGAAGTCCAAGTATCCGATCCAGATGTACCTGGGGGACTATCAGCATTTCGTTCAGAACAAGGCAACCGAGTGGGGCGACCTCTGCGGAGCCGTCCACCGTTTGTGTCGCACGTCCGATTTCCGCCGGGACGGAGTCCTCGACCTCGATCGTGCCCCGGCCAGGAAACGGATGGGGATCAATACCCGTATCGACCGGTTCCTCGATCACTACTTGAGGGACCGAGGGAAGAAGCCACCGCTGAACGTGGCCGCGACAACGACGACCTGCCCTGCCAATGCGACGGCGGAGGTGCCGCTCGAGGAGCCTGGGATCGAATACCGGGCAGCCACCTGGCGGGAGTTGACCCCGGCACGGATGGTCTACCGCTTCAACGGGGGAGGGAACGTCAACTCTGCCCAGGTCGACAGCCGGGGGCCAGAAGCGGATCCGGTGGCGCGGAGCCAAGCGGACGACAAGTGCTTCACGACGAGTGACATCGGGCCGCCCAAGGGCGTCGTCCAGTACGTCAGCGAGAAGGTGACGTTCCCGTTCACGATGATGGGCATACCCGCGGTCTCTCTCGACTATTCGACCGCGGCGCGCGACTACTGGGTCGAAGCTCGGATGTTCGATCTTGCGCCCGAAGGCTCGATGACGATGGTGGCGAGAGCATCGTGCCGTGTGAATGTGGACGTCGCGCCCGGCCGAGGGTGCGCGACGTTCGATCTCTCGGGGAACGGTTGGAGGTTCGAGAAGAACCACCAGCTCGTCTTCGAACTCAGCTCCGCCGATAGCCCGTTCCTCAGGAAGTCGAACGTCCCCTCGGTCCTCGATGTGTCGTCGGCTGCGTTCAAGGTTCCGGTGATCCCTGAAGTGCAGAGACGGGATTTCCGCGACTGATCTTTTCCTGTCGTAGGGCTCCTATAGGTTTGGCTCCATGACCGATCAGAAACCCACCCCGGGTACCAACAAGCTGGTGTGGGACGACGACCAAACAAAGGTATTGGGCCACGCAGCAGGGCCTCTTCTAGCCCTCGGGGGGCCTGGCACCGGCAAGACTTCGGTCCTGGTGGAGCGATTCGTGAGGCTTGCAACCTCGAGTGGCTCTGCTCCCGAACGCATCTTGTTCCTCGTTGCCAACCGAACCGAGAAGATCGTCCTGCAGGATCGGCTCACCGAACGCCTGCTGTTCGACGAGGGCCTCGATGCGCTGGTCGAGGTTCCGGTCTATACGTGGCACGGTCTCGCCAATCACCTGGTCGGGCGCCATTACAAGAAGCTTGGATATCCCGAGCCACCCGTCCTGCTCACGAGTCCTGAGCAGTGGGGTGACATCCGGGATGCGTTGCGCGCTCGAGAACCCGGTCAACTGGCCCAACTACAAGGGCCTGTTGTCGTCACCTGGTTTTGCCGACGAGGTGGTGGACTTCTGTATCCGAGCGGGCCAGCGGGCGCTCACCGATGCGGAACTGAGACGGCTCGTCGAGCTCAAGCCTGATTTCGAGGAACTCGTTGGGTTCTACCGGAAGCAACGGAACCGACTCCGATCGAGCGCTCGTATCGATTACCCAACCCTGCTTTCCGAGGCCACCTCGCTGATCGCAGAGTTCGAGGACGTTCGCTCATCCTTGAGGCATCGGTTCACTCACGTCCTCGTCGACGATGGCCAAGAACTCTCACTCGTGCAGCAACGGATGCTTCGTTTCCTCACCGGGTTCGCCGACGACGACGGGAGTGGATCCCTGGTGGTCGCCGCTGACCCCGACTCGTCCATCGAGGCCTTCCGCGGAGCGGATCCGAGCTGGTTGCAACGGGCGGATGAGGAACTTGGGGCGCTCGAGACCATCACGCTTCGGACCTCCTATCGACTCGGGCCCGATGCTGGCTCCAAGGTGTTCTCTTTCATCGAACGGACGGGTTCGTCCCTTCACAGGCCGGCACAGACCGCCGGTGACGCGACGATCGAGGTTGCCGCGTACGCGAGCCTCGCCGCCGAGGCGGACGCGATCGCTCGCAACCTCCGCTCGATCCACTTGTCCGACCGGATCTCCTATGACGATATGGCCATCCTTCTGACCTCGCCCGCGGCGATGCTGCCTCCGCTCGAGCGCGCTCTCGAGGCCGTAGAGGTGCCATTCCAGGTCGCAGTGCCGGATCGCCCGCTCGAACACGAACCCTCGGTCCGCGCTTTTCGGAGTCTCGCCCGCTACGCGATCCATGACGACGAGGACGCCCTCGCCGATCTGCTCCGGACCCCGCTGGCCGGGTTCGAGGATCGTGAGATCCGCGAGCTGGAGCGTTCCGCGCGTCTGGCCGGGATGACCCTCGAGCGGCTGTTCCATCGCCCTCCGGATGACCTCGAGGCGGACCTGAAGCCCAAGGTCGCGAACGTCAGGAGCCTCGCCGAACTCGTACGCACCTACGGTGATGCGCGTGCAGACAAGGCCTTCTGGCAGGTATGGGCGGCCGCGCCTCACTACCGAGAGGTCGACGCCGCGGCGGGCAAGGATCCTGACGCGGCTCGCGAACTAGCGGCCCTGGGTGCCTTCGCTCGCGCCCTCGGACGGTTCGTAGAGCGACGCAGGGGAAGAGCAACCCTCGAGGAGTACCTCGACGCGATCGGGCGCGCCGATTTCGGATCCGACCCGTGGCTCCCACCGGAGAGACGCCTAGGCGGTGTGCAGATCCTTTCGTTCCACTCTGCCAAGGGGAAGCAGTGGTCTGTCGTCGGGGTGTGCGGCTGCGTCGAAGGTGCGATCCCCAAGGGGCGGCGCGCGCGGGGATTGTTCGATCCCTACTTCCTCGACGAAGACAGTCCGGTGGAACGCGCGCGTAAGAACGAGGCCGAGGACCGCAGGGTCTTCTACGTCGCGGTGACGCGCGCGTCGAAACGATGCATCGTTTCGACCTCACCGGGCCCGTCTCGCCGCGGAGCACCGAGCCGGTTCCTCGAAGAGTTGATAGGTGAGGCACCGGAGGTCACCTCTGTTGGAGCGGCCGATCCGCTCACGCTGTCGGAGGCTGCAGGCCGGTTCCGCAAAGTGTTGGCCGATACTTCGACAGATCCGGCAGATCGCGTCGCCGCGTTGGTCGCGGTCGCTCACGCCTCCAAGGTCGATCCGTCGTGCACTGCGGCTCAACCGCGCGAGTGGTGGTGGCGGTGGGACTGGACCGAAGGCACCCTCCCGATCCGGGAACAAGGCCGTCGCGAAGACGATGATCTCCCTGCCGACAAGCTGCGCACGAGTTATTCGCGTATCTCGAACTACGACAACTGCGGTCTGCAGTACCTGTTCACGGTGGTCCTTGGACTCGATCCCGATTCCAGTCACAACATGGCGTTCGGAACGTGGATGCACCAGATCTTCGAGGATTGTGAACAGGAGCCCGACGACAAGCAGAAAGCAGCGGGACGCAGACGGCTGACCAACAAGGACATGGTCCTGGTCCGCTACGACGAGCTATTCGACGAGTCGGTGTTCCCCAACAAGGTGATCGCTCGCCAGTTCAGGCGGGATGGGTACGTGATGATCGATCGCTACGTGAACTTCCTCGAGCCCGGCTCGGCTCTGATGACCGAGAAGTCCTTCAGCGTGGAACTCGACGGCCACCGGATCACTGGGCGGATCGACAGGATCGATAAGAAGGGCAACGGACTGGTCATCAAGGACTACAAGACATCCCGGTATCCGATCTTCTATGACGAAGCGCGCGCATCGCTGCAGCTGGCCATCTATCACCTGGCGGCGACCTCGGATCCCGAGATCTCTCAACATGGGAAGCCCATCTCGATGCAACTCGTGTACCCGAGTCACTTCGCGAAGGGCGAAGTTACGGTCAGAACCCAGAAGCCAGAGGACGCTGAGGTCGCACTCAAACGCCTTCCCGGTTTGATCGAGGGTGCCCTCGCCGAGGACTTCCGGCCGGACCCCGAAGCCAACTGCTACTGGTGCAAGTTCAAGCCGCTCTGTCCGCTGTGGCCCGAAGGTAAGGAGTTGTCCGGATGAGCTCCTCACCATCATCATCTGCAGCGATCGTCGCTGCTCTCAAAGGCTACGAGCCGACGGACGAGCAGTGGGAGGCGATCGCCCATCCGCTCGAGCCTGCGTTCCTGGTAGCAGGGGCCGGGTCCGGCAAGACGGCGATCATGGCGGCTCGGATCGCGTGGGCGATCGAGGCGGGCGGCTACGACCCCGCGCAGATCCTCGGTCTGACCTTTACGAACAAGGCGGCCGAGGAACTAGAGAGCCGCGTTAGGAGAGCCCTCGGGGCGATGGGCGATGCCGGCCAGAAGGTCGGTGAGGTAACGGTGCAGACCTATCACGCCTTCGCAGCGGCCCTCGTCCGCGAACATGGATTGCTCGTCGGCGTCGAACCAGAATCGGGGCTCCTGACCGAGGCCCAGCAATGGCAACTCGTGTCGGCCTGCATCGACGAGCTCCCGGCGTTCGAGGCCCTCGAGCTACGGAGCGCCGCCGGACTCGTGGGTGCGACATTGCAACTTGCCTCTTCGCTCGCCGACCACGTTCTTGGGGTCTCCGAGGTGAAGGCTGCGGCCGAACGGGTGCTCGCGTCGACCGAGGCGAACGAAGATATGCGCGGGACCGCGGCGAAACGCCTCGAGCTCTGCTCCGCCGTCGAGGCGTACATCCAAGCGAAGAAGGACCACAAGCGGATCGACTTCGGCGATCAGGTCACGAGTGCGGTCGAGATCCTCGAGATGTTCCCCGAGGTGAGGGTGCAGTTGCGCGAGAGATATCCGATCGTGCTGCTGGACGAGTATCAGGACACGAACGTCGCACAGCGGCGGATGATCCAGGCCCTCGTCGGCGACGGCGGGGCGGTGACTGCGGTCGGCGACGCGCGTCAGGCGATCTATGCGTTCCGCGGCGCAACCATGTACAACCTGATCGGTTTCCCCGAGCACTTCCCCCGCTCTGGCAACGTGGCATACAAGCACATCTCGTTGTCCGAGAACTTCCGCTCCGGTTCCCACATCCTCGAGGTTGCCAACCGCATCGTCGATCGGATCGAGCCCGACCGACGACCCGGAAGTCCTCTTCGACCGAACCCCGCCAACGGAACCGGTCAGGTGCACCTCGGACTCTTCGAGAGCGAGGCTGCTGAGGCAGGGTGGATCGCGTCGCGGTGCAACGAGTTGCACGGCAGCTCGCTCGCCGAGGGTCGGGACCCGGTGCAATGGAAGGACATCGCGATCCTGGTCCGACGCAAGGCTGCGATGGATGCATTGATCAAGGCGCTCGAAGAGAAGGACGTCCCCGTCGAGGTGGTCGGCCTCGGAGGACTACTCAAGACCCCGGAAGTGACAGAACTGGTTGCGTGGCTGCGCTCGCTGGCGACGAAGCCGTCGTCGAATCGATGGCTGGCGCGGGTCCTCCTCGGCCCGAGATGGCGCATCCACTATCGAGACCTGGCTCTGTGCGCTCGGTGGGCCGCCGGTCGGAACAGCACGTTGCGTCTGAAGCTGGCTGGCGGGGACGAGGGTCTCGCGTACGACATGGAGCCAGGGGACGTGGGCTTCGCCCTGGTCGAGTGTCTCGATCACCTGGACGAGATCGAGGGCCTGGGGGACGAGGCTCGACTGCGGTTGTCCGACTTCTCCGATCGGTTGGCTTTGCTGCGCCGGAAGATCAACTCTTCGCTGCTCGACCTCGTCCAAGAGGTCATCTCCGTAACGGGGATAGCGGACGCGTTGGCGGCATCACCAACGCGCGCCGCGGCGGCGGCCCGCCAGAACGTTGCCAACTTCCTCGACTACGTCGCCCAGTTCTCGCCGGTCGAGGGTGAGGCGACCCTCAAGAGTTTCATCGCCTATCTAGAGGCCGCCGACGACGCCGAAGAGACGCTCGAAGCAGCACAACCCGCCGACTCCGATTCGGTGAAGCTCATGACCGTGCATGGGGCGAAGGGGCTCGAGTTCGAATGCGTCTTCGTACCTTCCGTGGCCGCCCGCACCAACAAGAGGGGTGCGAAGGTTTACTCGATCTTCCCGAACGAGAGGGCTTCCAACCCCCTGACCAGCTACCGCGAGTTGCCTTACGAGGTGCGCGAAGACAAGGGGCATCTCCCACAGTGGTCGGGCAAGTTGCGCGATTTCGAAACAGAGGTGAAAGAGCGCGCCGTCGAGGATGAGCGGCGGCTGTTCTACGTCGCACTGACGCGTGCGAAGCAGTTCCTAGCGGTGACCGCGGGGTGGTGGTACGAGCGTGTGAAGTTCTCGCGCGGAACCTCGATCTTCTGGGACGAGTTGGCGGAACTCGAAACGGAGGGCCTGATCAGCGTCGTCGAGCGGGCCGAGGAGCCCGAAGAGAACCCGCTGTTCGCTGCGCTCGAGTCCGAACGCGAATGGCCGCCCGTACCTCGCCTGGGCGAGGGGGACGACCTGTTTCCGGAAGGATGGGGAGCCGCTGCGGATGCGCTGGTGGCCGGGGACGTCACCCCAGCAGATCTCCTCGAACGGATCCCCGCCGACCGAGTCGCATATGTCGAGTCCTCGATCGAGCGTCTGTCCGCTCAGGTAGAGATGCTCGCGGCCGCTCCCTCGCCCGCTTCGGATGGGATGGGGCGCACCGTCATCGTTTCTGCAACCGATCTCGCCAGGATCGAAGGCGGCAAGCTGACCTTCGACGAGGTCACCCGGACCCGCCTCGACCAGCCGACCGACGAGCGCTACATCGGAACCGAGATCCACCGGTTGATCGAGGAGCGCAATCTCGAGTCGACCGAGTCCGATGACTACGCCGGTCTACTGGCTCCGTTCCCGAACGAATCCGAACTCGACGAGCCCGCCGATCCGGAGGAGAGATCGGTTATCGCAGCCAAGCTGGCCAATTGGGAGTCGCTTGGCTACAGCGAACGCACTCTTGCAGTCCTTCCGTCCGGGCAACCGATGGTCGAGTTGCCGTTCGCTCTCAAGCGGAACGGCGCGATCGTGAGAGGGCGCATCGATGCGGTATTCGAGACCGAGGATGGGGGACTCGAGGTCGTCGATTGGAAGTCCGGGAAACGGTTCGAGGTCGAGGGGGCAGACCAACTGACGATCTACGCCGAGGCCCTCCACGCACTGGGTCTGGTGCCCGAAGGAACGGAGGTGCGGCTGACCTACGCATTCCTAGATGGTGAGCCGCCCCACACACGCACCTGGACGCCGACCTAGCCGCGGCTGCTTTCTGGTTCAGCACCAGGCGCCGGGGTTCCTTCCTCGGTGGCAGGCTCGTCAGCGGGTCGCGTGCGGGCCGTGACGATCCTCTCCTCGGTCGTGGCGGCGGTGATGAGGAAGTACCCGAGGAAACCGATCCAGATCCCGTCGAACGAACCTCGCACTGCGAACTCCAGGAGCCCCGCCGAGATCATGAGATAGCCGAACCCTCGCCCCACTCTCGACGCGAACCTGGTTGCTTTCTCCCGTCCCTTGAACCTCCAGATGGCGGCCCGCAGGACACGACCCCCGTCGAGTGGGAACGCTGGCAGCATGTTGAAGGCCGCGAGCATCGCGTTTATCCGCCACAGCCATGCGCTTATGCCGACGACCAACTCGGGTGCCGATACGGCGGCGGCGAGCCACGAAACCCCGGCGAAGATCAGGGCAACGGCAACGCTAACGATGGGCCCGGCTATCGCTATCTTGAACTCGGAGGCGGCTGTCTTCGAGTCGCCCTGGAGCTTGGCGACCCCACCGAAGAGCCACAGCGTGATACCGACCACCTCGACCCCGTGAGACCTGGCAACCAGTGCATGGCCCATCTCATGGGCGAGGAGGCACGCGAAGAAGATGATCGTGGTGCCGACGGCCCCGAACCAATAGAGAGACTCCGAGTAGCCGGGATAGTCGTACGGGAACCGACCGTCGGCGAGGCTCCACGCGATGAGGCCGAAGATCGCGATCAGGGACCAATTCATCCCGATCTTGATCCCAACGATGCGCCCGAGTGAGATCGATTCGTTCACCGCTCCAGGGTACGCGACCGTGACCTGTAATCTCTTGGTGAGCTCCCGGGGGGTGACCCCACGGAGCCCGTTCTCCCGGCCCGTCACCTAGCTCGAAGGAGTATCTCTCGTGTCGCTCAGCAAGCCGCCGCTCGGATACTCCTGGGTATCGAGCGATCGACGGGTGCCACGCTTGTTAGCGAGACCGCTACGACGGTTCCTCGACACCGAGGCGGCGTCCGGGGTCGTCCTCTTGGCTGCCACCGTCCTCGCTCTCGGGTGGGCGAACTCGCCATGGTCGGAGTCTTACGCATCGATCTGGCACACCAAGGCTGGGTTCAGTATCGGCTCGTTCGAGGTCGTCGAGGATCTGCAGCACTGGGTCAACGACGGGCTGATGGCGCTGTTCTTCTTCGTGGTTGGCCTCGAGATCAAGCGCGAGTTGGTTGCCGGTGAGCTGAACGACATGCGCAAGGCCGCGTCTGCCCGCGTTCGCCGCACTTGGCGGGATGGTCGTTCCCGCTCTCATCTACCTGGCATTCAACGCGGGTGGGACCGGCGCACAAGGGTGGGGGATACCGATGGCGACCGACATCGCCTTCGCTGTCGGCGTGCTAGCGCTGCTGGGTCGCGGTCTTCCGTCGAGCCTCCGGGTGTTCCTTCTCTCTTTGGCGATCGTGGATGACATCGGAGCGATCCTGGTGATAGCGCTCTTCTATACGTCGAACATCCACCTCGGGTGGCTCGCCGTCGCTCTCGCGGGAATCGCTCTGACGATCGGACTGCGACGCGTCAAGGTGTGGTGGACCCCCGCATACGCGGTGGTCGGCGTGCTGGTGTGGCTGGCTACCCTCGAATCCGGGATCCACGCGACGATCGCAGGTGTCGCCCTGGGCATGCTCACCCCTGCCCTTCCCGCCGACCCTGACGGGGCGGGCGATGTTTTCCGAGAGGCGCAGAAGCTTGCCGATGACCCCTCAGCCGAGGAGGTTCGGTCGGTGACCCTCCAAGCACAGGAAGCGGTCTCGGTCGCGGAGCGGATCGAATCGCTCCTGCACCCATATACGTCGTACCTGGTGATCCCCTTGTTCGCGTTCGCCAATGCCGGGGTCACCCTCAGCGCTGAGGTCATGTCGGCGGCACTGACCGCGCCGGTGACCATCGGCGTGTTCTTCGGTCTCGTGGTCGGCAAGCTGTTAGGGATCACATTGTTCTCGTGGATAGCGTCGCGGCTTGGATTCGGGTCGCTGCCCGAGGGGGCAACCTGGCCCCAGATGTTCGGGGTCGCGGCCGTGGCCGGGATCGGGTTCACCGTTTCGTTGTTCATCGCGGGGCTCGCCTTCAGTGAGGAACTCATCACCGATGAGGCGAAGGTAGGCATCCTCGCCGGTTCGCTGGCCGCGACAGTGGTGGGCGCCATCCTGATCCGCCTCTCCGCAAGGGGCTCGGACGTCGAAGAACAGGAAGTTGTCACACCAACGCCCGAAGATCCATGAGATGGGGTTCTCTCCGGTAACCCAGGCTTGGTTCGAGGCTTCGTTCAGCGCCCCGACGCCGGCTCAATCCGGAGCGTGGGACGCGATCTCCGATGGTGACGATTGCCTCGTGGTGGCTCCAACGGGCTCGGGGAAGACGCTGGCTGCATTCCTGTCGGCCCTCGATCGCCTCGCGGTCGAACCTACGCCGGCCAAGAAGGAACGTCTTCGCATCCTCTACGTATCCCCGCTGAAGGCCCTTGCCGTAGACATCGAGCGGAACCTGAGGTCTCCGTTGGCTGGGATGAAGGCGGCGGCCCAGCGCCTCGGCGAACAGATCCCAGAGATCCAGGTCGGCCTGCGCACCGGGGACACTCCTCAGGACGAACGCCGCAGATTCACCACAACCCCGCCCGACATCCTCATCACGACCCCCGAGTCTCTGTTCCTCCTGCTTACGTCGCGGGCTCGCGAGGTCATGACCTCGATCGATGTGGTGATCCTCGATGAGATCCATGCGGTCGCCGGGACCAAACGGGGGGCTCACCTCGCCCTGAGTCTCGAGCGACTCGATCGGTTGATCGGGAGAAGGGCGCAGCGGATAGGGCTCTCGGCCACGGTTCGCCCGCTCGACGAGATCGCCCGGTTCCTCGGGGGGACGGGCAGCGCGGGCGTGAAGGTGGTCAACCCTCCGAACGACAAGCGCTTCGAGTTGGAGGTGATCGTCCCGGTTGAAGACCTCGGTGCCCTGGGCACCTCTGACGACCCGTCGGCGACGGTGGAGGAGCGCCAGAGCATCTGGCCCCACGTTGAGGAACGACTCCTGCAACTCATCCGCGCACACGGATCGACGATCGTCTTCGCCAACTCCCGGAGGCTCTCGGAAAGACTCTGCGCCCGCCTGAATGATCTTGCAGGTGAGGAGATCGCGAGAGCCCATCACGGTTCGGTCGCTCGGGAACAGAGGCTGATCATCGAAGACGACCTGAAGGCAGGGCGTATCCCCGCCGTGGTCGCGACCAGTTCACTCGAACTCGGGATCGACATGGCCGCCGTCGATCTCGTTGTTCAGATAGAGGCGCCCGATTCGGTCGCTTCTGGGCTGCAACGGATCGGGCGCGCTGGGCATCAGGTCGGAGCTGTCAGCAAAGGGGTGTTCTTCCCCAAGTTCCGCGGTGACCTGCTCGAGTGCGCGGTCGTCGCTGAACGGATGGGTGTCGGCGCGATCGAAGCGATGCGCTATCCGCGGAATCCCCTGGACGTCCTCGCTCAGCACATCGTCGCGGCGATCGCGATGGACGACTGGGACACCTCGGAGATGCTCGAGATGGTGCGTCGAGCGGCCCCCTTCGAGGAACTTCCCGAGTCTGCCTACGAAGCCACCCTCGACATGCTCTCCGGGCTCTATCCCTCGGACGAGTTCGCAGAATTGCGCCCCCGGATCACGTGGGACCGTTCCTCGGGCACCCTGAGCGCTCGGCGGGGGGCGCAGAGACTTGCGGTCACCTCCGGGGGCACGATCCCTGACCGCGGATTGTTCGGGGTCTTCATGGCGACCGAAGGTGGCGGCCGGGTCGGGGAACTAGATGAAGAGATGGTCTACGAATCGCGTCCGGGCGAGACGTTCGTGCTCGGAGCTTCGACCTGGATGATCGAGGACATCACGCACGATCGGGTGCTGGTGTCCCCGGCCCCCGGACGCCCAGGGAAGATGCCGTTCTGGCACGGCGATGCCCCCGGTCGTCCATTCGAGCTGGGGAAGGCGCAGGGCGAGTTCCTCAGAACCCTTGCTGCCAGCGGCGATCTCGAGGCGCGCGAACGGCTCCGCAACGCGGGCCTTGACGCATCCGCCAGCTCGAACCTGATGGCCTACCTGAAGGAGCAGAAGGACGCGGTCGGGCACCTCCCGGACGACCGCACCATCGTCGTGGAGAGGTTCAAGGACGAGCTTGGCGACTGGCGTGTGGTCATCCACTCACCGTTCGGCGCCCAGGTGCACGCCCCCTGGTCCCAGGCGATCGAGGCCCGCGTCCGTGAACGATCCGGGATCGAGGTGCAGTGCATCTACGCGGACGATGGGATCGTCGTTCGCGTACCCGAGGCAGATGACGCTCCTCCGGCAGAGTCCGTCGTCTTCGAGCCGGACGAGATCGAGGACATCGTTGTTGAAGCGGTCGGGAGTTCGGCGCTGTTCGCCGGACGATTCCGAGAGTCTGCGGCGAGGGCATTGCTGCTCCCGCGTCGACGACCGGGTGGTAGGCAGCCACTGTGGCAACAGCGGCAGAAGTCGTCCTCCTTGTTGCAGGTGGCGCGTCGGTACGCGCAGTTCCCGATCATCCTCGAGACGTATCGCGAGTGCCTACAGGATGTTTTCGATCTCCCCGCGCTCAAGGATCTGATGACCAGTATCTCGACCCGTGAGGTCAGGATCATCGAGGTCGATACCCAGCAACCATCCCCGTTCGCTTCATCTCTGCTCTTCGGTTTCATCTCGGCCTTCATGTACGAGGGCGATTCGCCGCTTGCCGAGCGGAGGGCGCAGGCGCTGTCCCTTGACCGGTCGCTTTTGTCGGAACTTCTCGGACGCGACGAACTGCGCGAGTTGATCGATGACGAGGCTCTCTCATCGCTTGAACTTGAACTGCAGCGACTCGATGATGACCACAAGGCTCGTGACTCAGATGACCTTCACGATCTGCTCAGGATCGTGGGTGACCTGAGCCGTGAGGAGATCCGAGCTCGCTCCAAAGAGGACCCCGGAGGCTGGATCGACGAACTCCTAGCTGCCGGTCGCGTCATCGAGGTCAGGATCGCGGGCACCGACCGGTTCATCGCGATCGAAGATTCCGCCCGGGTGCGTGATGCGCTTGGCGTTCCGCTTCCGGTCGGGCTCCCGGGAGCCTTCACCGAACCGGTATCCGATCCGCTTGCGGATCTGATCGGGAGGTTCGCTCGTACCCACGGGCCGTTCACGCCGGATGAAGTCGCATATCGCTTAGGACTAGGCGTTGCGGTTATCGAAGGGGTTCTCGAACGCCTCGCGGCGGGTGGTCGCGTCGTTGCAGGCGAGTTCAGACCGGATGGGAGACCCGGCGCGATCGAGTGGGTGGATGTCGAAGTACTCCGGAGGCTGCGACGTCGATCGCTCGCCGCCTTCCGTAAGGATGTCGAGCCGGTTCCGCCGCACGCCCTGGCCCGATTCGGAGCCGCGTGGCACGGGGTGGGGTCGGACTCGCGCGGGATGGCCACCATCGATTCGGTCTACGAAGCGATCACTCGCCTACAAGGTGCGCCACTCCCGGCCTCTCAGCTCGAATCGGCGATCCTGCTGAGCAGATTGCCTGGCTACGAGCCCGCCCTTCTCGATCAGCTGATGGCTTCCGGTGAAGTCACGTGGGCCGGGGCCGGAGCCGCGGGCAGCGATGACGGATGGATCGTCCTCGCGACCGCCTCGGATGCCTCTCTGCTCCTCCCCGAGGCGGCCGAGACCGAACTGAGCGACGGGGCACAGGCGATCCTTGATGCACTCTCGGGCCGCGGGGCATCGTTCTTCAGAGACATCGCTGCCGCGACCAACTCGACGGATGATGCCGAGCTCCTCCTCTCATTGTGGGAACTCGTGTGGGCCGGGCACGTGACCAACGACACGCTGGCCCCTCTCCGGGCGCTCGGTGGAGTGCGCTCCAGGGGCGCTCGGAGACGACGGAGACCGTCGATGCCTTCTCGCCTCGGCCCCCCCGCTGGCGCCGGGAGGTGGAGCGTCGTCGAGACTCGGGTTGCCGATCCGACACGACGCTCGCTCGCCCTTGCGGAACAGATGCTCAGCCGGCACGGGGTCGTTACCAGGGGAGCGGTGGTTGGCGAGCGCATCGTCGGCGGCTTCGCCCGCGTGTATCCGGTGCTCAAGCTGATGGAGGACACCGGTAAGTGCAGGCGTGGGTACTTCGTTGACGGTTTGGGTGGCGCTCAGTTCGCGTACCCCGGGGCGGTCGATCGGATGCGCACCTTGGCTGAGGTACGTCTCGACGATCTGAAAACGCACGTCATGGCCTCGGCAGACCCCGCTTCTCCGTACGGAGCGGCGTTGGCATGGCCGTTATCTGAGGGACTTGGTCATCGCCCCGGTCGGAAGGTTGGCGCGAGCGTGGTCTTGGTTAACGGCGAGATCACTCTTTACGTCGAAAAGGGGGGCCGCACGATCCTTGTGTACAGCGACGACGATCAGATCCTCGCCGAAGCCACGGCGGCGCTGTCCCGCGCTGTAAAGGAAGGTCTCGTCGGACGCCTCCACGTGCAGAAGGTTGATGGGGACGAGGCGATGGGTTCGAAACTCGAGAGGTCGCTGCTGGCCGCTGGGTTCCGACCGTCCTCGCGCGGCCTCCGCCTCGATGCCTGAAGGCGACACCGTCTACCTGGCTGCGGCCACCCTTCACGCGGCGATGAAGGGCCGTCGCCTGGTGCGCAGCGACCTGCGGGTTCCGCGCTACGCAACGACCGATCTAAGTGGCCAGATCCTCCGAGAGGTCTTCCCCATCGGTAAACACCTGCTGTTCAGGATCGAGGGCGGCATCACACTTCACACCCACTTCAAGATGGAGGGACGCTGGGATCTTTTCGAGCGCGGACGTTCGTGGCGCACTCCCGCATTCAAGATTCGGGCTGTGCTCGAGACCGAAGAGGTGATCGCGGTTGGGACCGACCTTGCTCGCGTGGATCTCGTGCCGACCAAGTCTGAGGCGGACCTCGTGGGGCATCTCGGCCCCGATCTGCTCGCCCCGGAAGGGGAATGGGCGGAGCGGATGAAGGTCGTGCCCGGGTGGGGTGGGAGCGCGCCGAGGCTCACTTTGTGGGACGAGTCGGAGGCGATCGCACGCCTGAGATCTGATCCACAGGCAGCGATCGGCGATGCCTTGATCGATCAGACGAAGCTGGCCGGGCTGGGGAACGTCTATCGCTCCGAGATCTGTTTCCTGAAGGGGCTGGATCCGTTCGCGCCTGTGGGCGAGGTCGAGGATCTTCCTGGGGTCGTCCGTCTGGCTCGCAGGGTCATCATGGGAAATCGAACGACGGGGCGACAGATAACGACAGGGGATACGAGGAGAGGGCGGGGGCGATGGGTTTACGGCCGGCGAGGTGAGCCGTGCCGGCGCTGCGGGACCCCGATCGTGAGAACCGCCTCGTCACGAGATGATGGGACGCCCGATCGCGTGGTGTACCTCTGCCCGTCGTGCCAGCCCAACGTGACCTCTGGGCCCCCTGGTGACCCGGAGTAATCGGACACCTCCGTTACCCTGGGGCGATGGCCCCCCAAGAGATCCCTAGCCAGGCGCGGGTCGGTGACGTCATCGGAGCATCCGATTGGTCCGATGACGAGACATCGACGATGCGGTGGCTCGCCGACCTGCTCAAGGGTGAGGGCGTGAACCTCATGGAGGTCTCAGAGGCCGAACTCAAGCGGGGAACCCCCGTCTTCGTGGACGCAAACGCCCGGGTGGAGGACGTCCAGCGACTGATGGCTCAGAAGCACATCCGGCGCCTCCCGGTACTGAAGGATGGCTTGCTGCTGTCGGTGGTAGACCTCGTTGACCTCGCGATGGCCTCCGAGGGCTGAACGTTTACCCTGGTAAAGGGCACAGAGTGCCCGCGACAGGGGTGGTGAGCTGATGTACGAGTACAGAGAGCAGCTTCCGGATATCGATCCGGAGGAGACCCAGGAATGGATCGAGGCGATCGATCAGATAGTGGATCGCTCGCCGGAGCGAGCCCGTTATCTCTTGCGCAGGGTGAGCAGCCACGCTCGCAGTCGCAAGGTCGACGTGCCTTCGATGACCTCGACCAACTACATCAACACGATCCCGCCCGAGGAAGAGCCGTACTTCCCCGGTGACGAAGCGATGGAGCACCGCATCCGACGCATCATCCGCTGGAACGCAGCGGCGATGGTGATGAGGGCCAACAAGGCCCACGATGGGATCGGCGGACACCTTGCCACCTACGCCTCGGCGTCCTCTCTCTACGAGGTCGGTTTCAACCACTTCTTCCGCGGCAAGGACGCCGAGGGCGGGGGAGACCAGATCTTCTATCAGGGTCACGCGGCACCGGGCGTGTACGCGCGTTCGTTCCTCGAGGGCCGGATGGACGAAGAACGTCTCGACAACTTCAGGCAAGACACGATCCCGAATGGGCTCTCGTCGTACCCGCACCCTCGCCTCATGCCCGACTATTGGGAGTTCCCGACCGTCTCGATGGGTCTCGGCCCTCTCAACGCGATCTATCAGGCCCGATTCAACAAGTACCTCGCCAATCGCGGGATCAAGGACACGTCGCAGCAGCGCGTGTGGGCATTCCTCGGTGACGGCGAGATGGACGAACCTGAATCGAAAGCAGCGATCACGATGGCCGCGCGCGAGGGCCTCGACAACCTGATCTTCGTCGTGAATTGCAACCTCCAGCGCCTCGACGGCCCTGTCCGGGGGAACGGCAAGGTGATCCAGGAGCTCGAGGCGAACTTCCGGGGGGCCGGGTGGAACGTCGTGAAGGTCGTGTGGGGCCGCGAGTGGGATGAACTCTTGGCGCGGGATCACGACGGAGTGCTCGTGAACAAGATGAATACGACGGTTGATGGTGAGTTCCAGAAGTACGTGGTCGAAGATGGTGGCTACATCCGGGAGCATTTCTTCGGCCCCGATCCACGACTCCAGAAACTGGTCGAGCACCTCTCGGATGACGATCTCCGCCGACTCCGGCGGGGCGGGCACGACTATCGCAAGGTCTACTCGGCGTTCGCCCGTGCTGTCGAGGTCCAGGGCGTGCCCAGCGTGATCCTGGCGAAGACCGTCAAAGGCTGGACCCTCGGGGGAGCGGTCGAGGGGCGCAACGTCACGCACCAGGCGAAGAAGCTCTCGGAAGAGGAACTGATGGCCTTCCGCGATCGCCTCGAGCTCCCGATCTCCGACAAGGAGCTCAAGAAGGGGGCGCCTTATTACCATCCGGGGGCCGATTCGGACGAGGTCGAGTACATCCTTTCCCGTCGCCGCGCACTCGGTGGCTTGCTCCCCGAGCGCCGGGTTCAGCACGAACCACTGGCAGCTCCCAAGCCAGACCTCTACGACGAGTTCGCGGCCGGGACGAAGCAGGACGTCGCTACGACGATGGCCTTCGTACGTCTGCTGCGCAAGCTCCTCAAGGACAAGAAGCTCGGCACGCGCGTGGTTCCGATCATCCCCGACGAGGCGAGGACCTTCGGGATGGAGTCGTTGTTCCCAGACTTCAAGATCTACTCGTCCCAGGGCCAACTCTACGAACCGGTGGATGCGGCGCACCTCCTCGCGTATCGCGAGTCGAAAGAGGGCCAGATCCTCGAGGAGGGCATCACCGAGGCTGGCTCGATGGGTTCCTTCACCGCGGCGGCGACCTCGTACTCGACCCACCGCGAGCAGATGTTGCCGTTCTTCATCTTCTATTCGATGTTCGGTTTTCAGCGCGTCGGTGACTCGATCTGGAGCGCCGCCGATCAGCGATCGCGTGGGTTCCTCCTAGGTGCGACCAACGGACGCACGACGCTCATGGGTGAGGGCTTGCAGCACGACGACGGTCACTCGATGTTGCTTGCAACCACGAACCCCGCGGTACGTGCCTACGACCCCGCGTTCGCATTCGAGGTAGCCGCCATCATCAAGGACGGGCTCATCCGGATGCTGGAACGGGACGAGGACGTGATGTACTACCTCGCGCTTTACAACGAGGCCTACCCGCAACCCGTGATGCCCGATGGGATCGAGGACGAGATCATCAAGGGGCTGTATCGGTTCCGAGCGGGGAGCGGCGACCATTCGCAACGTGCCCAGATCCTCGCATCCGGACCGCTCGTGCCGACCGCGCTGCGCGCCCAGGAGATGCTGGCTCAGGACCACGACGTTTCGGTTGACGTGTGGAGCGCAACCTCGTATCACCAGATGCGACTCGACGCGCTCGAGGCAGAGAGGTGGAATCGGTTCCACCCTGATGAGCCCAAGCGCATCCCATTCGTCACCTCACAACTAGAGAACGCCGAAGGCCCCGTCGTCGCGGTCAGCGATCACATGAAGGCCGTGCCGGACCAGGTCAGCCGGTGGATCCCCGCGCCGTTCATCCCCCTCGGCACCGATGGGTTCGGTCTATCGGGACACCGCGCCGCGTTGCGGAGGTACTTCGAGATCGACGCGGAGCACATCGTGGTTGCGACCCTGGCCGCGCTCGCTGAGTTCGGGGAACTGAAGCCGGAGCAGGTTAAGGAAGCACTCGACCGGTACGGCATCGACACCGAACGCACGTCACCGCAGGAACGCCTGTAACGGTTACGGCTTCGGTTTCTTCTCGAGGTCCTTCAGTCCGTTCCATGCGAGATTCACGAGATGTGCGGTAACCACCTTGCGGTCGGGTTTCCCGGTCTCCAACCATCCTTGGCCGACGAGGGCAACCATGCCAACGAGTGCCTGGGAGTAGATCGGGGCGAGCTTGGCGTCGAACCCTCGGGTTCTGAACTCATCGGCGAAGATGTATTCGACCTTCGCAGCGACATCTCCGATCACTGAGGCCAGCGTTCCGGTTCCCGAGGTCACGGGCGAATCCCTTACGAGGATTCGGAATCCCTCCTGCTCCTCCTCGATGTAGGTGAGGAACGTATGCGCCGCAGCCTCGATCTTCGCTCTGGGGGAGCCGGCTTCGAGGGCGTTCTCGAACCGGCCCAAGAGACGCTTGACCTCGCGGTCCACGATGACTACGTAAAGTTCTTCCTTACTGCCGAAGTGCTCGTAAACGACGGGCTTGGTGATGCCTGCCCTCTGAGCGATCTCTTCGATGGAAGCCCCGTCGTAACCCTTCTCCGCGAATACCGAGCGTCCGACGGTGAGCAACTGCTCGCGTCGCTCCTGGCCGGTCATCCTGACCCGGCCGGTCATAGGCGCGCCCTCTTATGCAGCTTTTCGGGATTCGAGTTGGTCTTCCGACGGAGCCTTGACATCACGCACCAACCCTAGACGTTGTAGGCCCGCGATCAGCCACGCGCTCGGGTCTATCTGCCCGCGCAGGATCCCGTGGCGTGCGGAGGTCGGGAACGCGTGGTGATTGTTGTGCCACGACTCGCCGAACGAGATCAGAGACAGCATCCAGTTGTTCGTCGAGTGGTCGCGTGATTCGAATGGGCGCTTCCCATAGAAGTGACAGATCGAGTTGATGCTCCACGTGACGTGGTGCAGCAGGAAGACCCGCGCCAGACTCGCCCATAGGAACGTGGTGACCGCCGTGCCGAACGAACCCGTGATCATCAGCGCTATCAGAGGCGGCAGGGCGAAGGTGGCAAGACTCAGGTAGGGGAAGGCTCGGTCGATCCTGACCATCGTCTTGTCCTTCAGGAGATCGGGCGCCCATCGCTCGGCCGAGGTCTGTTCGGGATCGAACAACCAGCCGAGGTGCCCGTGCCACAGGCCCTTAAGGATCCCTTTGACGCCGTCCTCTCCATCGAGATTGGGCGAGTGCGGGTCACCTTCTCGGTCGCTGAAGGCGTGATGCCGACGGTGGGTCGCTACCCATGAGATCAACGATCCCTGTACCGCCATGGATCCGGCGATCGCCAGACCGATCTTGGCCGGGCGCGTTGCGGTGAAACTCTGGTGCGTGAAGTAGCGATGGAAACCGACAGTGATGCCGAAACCAGTGAACAGATAGAAGACGAGCGCGATCGAGGCCTCGACCGGCCCGATGCCGCGTCCCCACAAGGTCACGATCGCCGCGATCAGTCCGGTGAGCGGAAGGATCGTGAGGATGAGAACCGAGATGCGTTGAACCCTGTGCCCGCTCGGACTGATCACCTCTACGCCCGGGATGGTTCTTGTCGCGTCATTCGTGTACATGACTTCACCTCTCTGGGGCCGCCGCCCTGTGAACCTACCGAACCGTAACTTACCACACAGTAAGTTAGCGAGACCCCGTACCATCCGTCGCATGACGTCCCGGGAGCTCACTGTTGGTTCGCTTCTGGTGCTCCTCGTGGGTTGTTTGGTGGGGGACCTACCTCTTGCCAAAGGGGCCCCGCGACCCACATCTCGAGCCGATGACGTGTCTGTCACTCCGAGGGTCGTTCCCGGGGAGGTCATCGTTGCCTACGAGCGTTCAGCGGCGCGCCCGCTGGTCCGAGCTGGCATAGGCGCTCGTTCGGTGCGCTCGCTCGGGATCGCCCGCACCGAGGTCGTCGATGTTGGGGCGGAGGATCCCATCATTGCCGCTGCCCGCATCGGAGCGATGGCCGGGGTCGATTACGCCGAACCCAACTACGTCTTCGAAGGTGCTGCTCCTTCCGACGAGAGGTTCCCGGACGAGTGGGGACTCAACAACACCGGCCAGCGTGTCTTCGGACAGAGCGGCCGACCAGACGCAGATATCGATGCGCCTGAGGCTTGGGAGACGACCGAGGGTTCCACCGACGTTCTCGTGGCCGTCGTCGACTCTGGGGTGGCGATGGACCATCCGGATCTCGCTGCAGCGCAGTGGATCAACCCGGGCGAATCGGCGATCGAAGCGGATCGCGACGATCGCGTGGACGATGACGGCAACGGATTCGTGGACGATTGGCGTGGTTGGGATTTCGTTGCCGCCGACAATCGACCCGACGATCAGGTGGGGCACGGGACTCATGTAGCCGGAACTATCGGAGCGGCCATCGATGGCCAGGGGATCGTCGGTGTGTCCCCGCAGGTGAGCCTTCTGTCGGTGCGCGTCCTCGACGAGTCCAACTCGGGATCACTTGCCGACATCGCCGCGGGCATGCATTACGCGGGAGCGATGGGTGCCCGTGTTGCCAACGTCAGCATCCAAGCGAGTGTCTTCAGTAGAACGATGAAGCGAGCTATCGATGCCCACCCCGACACCCTGTTCGCGATCGCAGCGGGGAATGGGGGCCCGGATGGTCGTGGTGACGACAACGACATCGAGCCCACCTATCCCTGTGCGTATGGTCTCCCCAACATCGTGTGCGTTGCGGCGACCGATCAGAACGACAGGCTTACCGGCTTCTCCAACAGGGGTGTGAAGACGGTTGACCTTGCCGCGCCGGGGCTGTCGGTCCTCAGCGATCGCCCCGAATGGGGATCTCCATTCTCCGAGTACTTCGACCAGGACATCGAGGGACGATGGATGACCGGGGGCCGAGGGACAGAGTGGGGATGGTCCACGAATCGCTTCAACGACGGGCGATTGGAAGACAGCCCGGACGGACGGTACAAACGGAAGAGCAATGCGTGGGCGCGCACCGGATCGCCGATAGACCTCAGCGGGATGCGGAACTGCGTTCTGTTCTACGACCTCAGGCTCAGGGTTGCCCGTGGAGACCGCTTGCTGATCGAAGCATCGCGGGACGGGACGAGCTTCAAGCGCCTCACCAAGTGGGCGTTCTCCACCCGGCAGTGGTACTACGGCAACGAACTGAGCCTCGAGCGATACGACGGTGACCCCGCGGTCCATCTGCGCTTCCGCTTGAAAGCGAACGATAAGGATCAGGCGGACGGAGCGAAGATAGACAACCTCTACACCCGATGCTTCACGGCCGATTACGGAGATGACCCGTTCGTCTACATGAGCGGAACCTCGATGGCGACTCCCCACGTTGCTGGCACCGCAGCTTTGCTGTGGGCCGTGGCACCCGAGGCGACGGTGGCCGAGATCAAGAACCTGCTGCTCGCAGGGGTGGACCGCCGACCCGATCTGTGGAACGCGGTGCGAACCGGGGGCCGCGTGAACGCCGCACGGAGTCTGGCCCTCGCTACGGCCGGGCCCGGGCAGCCGCCGGCCGCCTGTGCTGAAGGGGAGTTGCCCCTCATCACCCGGACGTCGCCGAGTAGCGCACCAGCCGCGGTCGATTTCGAAGCCGACATCTACGACTCACAACACGTCTTCGACGAGGTTGATGCGGCGTACTCGCAGACGGGACTTCATGTCGCGGGCGCAACGGGTGATGACCTGATCCGCTATTTCGACCCGTCTGGCGTGGGGGCGACGATAGCGCGACTGGAACTCGCCTCTGGGTCGGTCTCGATCGGCGTTCCAGAAGGTGGCGATCCGCTGATCGGATTCCACGATCGCCTGATCGCTGACGACTCTGGCGAGGCCGTCATGTGCGAGGCGAACGTAATCATCGACCCGGCCGGTAACCGATCGATCGTGGACGCGAAGTTGGGGATGGACGGGAGCTACGCGATCGGCGATATCGCGATCGACGACTCCAACCTGCATCGGGCGTTCACGGTCGGTTCCAAGGATCGCCTGTTCTACGGCGGGAGCGATGGTGTCGAGAACCTAGGGGTCTCGAAGATCCGATCCGTGAAGGTCGCGGCCAACGGAGGCGCGGTCGTGATCGGGGCTTATGACGGGAAGACGCTGAGGCTGTTCACGAGGACCCCGGGTGGCTGGACGAGCAGTGTTCGTGCGCATCGGGTCGGTGCTTGGGACCTCGATGTCGGCTCCGATGGAACCCCCCGCGTCGCATGGACGACCACCGGGGGCCAGCTCCGTCTGTTTAACGGCGTGAGCGTCTCCAAGCCGGGTGTTGTGGCGGAGGTGGTAGCGGTTGCCGCGGAACCTGGGACGCACACGATGCACGTGGCGTTCGGGACCTACGAGAGATGCGGAGATATCGGGTGCAAGCGGGTGGCGTATCTACAGAAAGCTCCCGGCTCCGATGCTCAGACCACGAGGTTCGAGAAGGCCGGCTACGTGACCGACATCGCGATAGCCATCGGCGGGGGAGAGGTCGCGATCGTCTACGGAGATCCCACCCGAGCGGGCGCCTTGATAGTCAGACGCGCTTCCCTCTAGAGCACCTCACACGGTTTCACCGGCGTGCATGGTGGAGTGACCTAGCGGTCGTGTTCCTCGCAGCTACGCTCGACCTCGGCGTCGCAGCCATCGTGTCCCCTGCCGCCGGCTGCCTCGTCGTTACCGCGGAGTCCGTATAGATGGTCGTGGCCGGGACCTCCGAGCATGACGTCGTCCCCGTCGCCGCCTTCCGCGCCGTCGTTGCCCTTCCCGCCCGAGAGGGTGTCGTTCACCGGCGAGCCCGAACAGGGCATCTCCGCCCCGACCAGCTTCGATCACGTCGTCCCCGGCCTCGCCGTAGAGCTCGTCGGGCCCCCGGTGCCCCTTGAGAACATCGGCTCCGGGCCCGCCCCTGACGACATCTCTGCCACCCTGGGAGAGAACCTCATCGTTGCCGCGCCCCGAACAGATGAAGTCGTCACCGCCGCGCCCTTCGATGAGATCGTTACCGTCTAGCCCGACGATGACATCGGCTTGCGCCGTACCGATCAAGTGGTCGTCACCGTTGCTTCCCACGAGCGTTGCGCGCAGACCCTCGCAGCGGGGTGTCCGTCCCGCCTCCGCGCTTGGGACGGACGCAAGGACGATGACAGCGAGAGCGACCGTGTGCTTCATCATCCGCAGAACCTACTCGTAGATCACAAGACTGGGTGGGCTCCCTTCACATGCGCCGATGCCCGAAGTACGATTCCGTGGTCCTGCTCGTTCACCTCGTCCACAGGGGGCTACCTTGTCCGGCCTGCTCACTCAAGAGCGTTTCTTCGTCAACCAGAAAGCCAAGTTCATCGAGCTCACCAACGAGTACAAGATCAGAGACGAAGAGGGGAACGAGATCGGGCACGTTACCGAAGAGGGCCAGTCCAAACTCAAGAAGGTCGCCCGGTTCGTGACCAACCTCGACCAGATGATGACCCACACCTACGGCCTCTACGACGAGACCGGAACCAAGATCCTCGAGACCATCCGGCCAAGAGCACTGATCTTCTCTAAGGTCCACGTCAAGGACGCCACAGGACGTGACGTCGGCACCCTCGTGCAGGGCAAGAAGCTCTTCAAGAAGTTCGAGTTCGCGATCGAATCGCCGACGGGGGAGAAGCTCGGGATGGTCAGAGCCGAGAACTGGCGTGCATGGAACTTCCAGTTGCTCGACGCCACCGAGAACGAGGTCGGCAGGATCACTAAGAAGTGGGCGGGGAGCGTGAAGGAGATCTTCACGACCTCCGACAACTACATGGTCGAGATCTCGCCGACGGTTTCCGGCGACCTGCGTTTGCTCATGTTCGCAGTGGCGACCGGGATCGACACGGCCATCAAGCAGGACGACAAGAACTGAGCTCACGGGTGTAACCACCTGGAACTACGTATTCTTGACGATGGGTTCCGGCGCGGTTTGAACCGATATTGAAGATATGGAACGTCCAGTCGTCCTACTTGTTGACGATGACCCCGCGATGCGTGAGGTCCTTGCTGCCCTATTCCAGGTTCACGGCGGCTTCCGCATCGGGGGCGTCGCCGTCGATGGATTCGAGGCAGCGATGGCCGCGTGCGATCTGTCGCCGGACATCGTCGTGCTCGATTACTTCATGCCGCGCTGGGACGGCGAGCAGGCCGCGCAGTTCATCCGCTCCACTTGCCCCGGTCCGAAGATCATCGCGTTCTCGGCGGTGATCACCGAGGCTCCCGAGTGGGCCGACGAGTTCCTCGTCAAGACCGACATCGACGAACTACTCCCGCTCGCCGAACGGCTCTGCGCCCCCGCTGCCTAACCCATCAAGCACCTTCTGGGCGGCTGTGGCGACACCCGCAGACCCTTGAACCGCCCAGAACGAGGGTTAGAGACGCTCGATGACGATGGCCATGCCCTGGCCGCCACCCACGCACATGGTCTCGAGACCGATGGTCTTGTCGTTCTCACGCAGGTTGTTGATCAAGGTGCCCATGATGCGGGCCCCGGTCATCCCGTAGGGATGTCCGATGGCGATCGCTCCGCCGTTGGCGTTGAAGCGATCGTCGAAGGGGTCGATCCCGACCTCGCGGCACACTGGGATCACCTGTGCGGCGAACGCCTCGTTGAGTTCCATCGCATCGACGTCGTCGATCGACATGCCAGCTTGCTTCAGAACCTTCCTGACTGCCTCGATCGGACCGACCCCCATGAGTTCCGGCTCGATCCCGGACACCGACGACGCGATGATGCGGGCGAGAGGGGTCACACCGAGCTGCTTAGCGCGCTCTTCTGACATCACGACCACGGCAGCCGCGCCATCGTTCAACGGACACGAGTTGCCAGCGGTGACGACGCCGTTGGGGTCGAACGCAGGCGCGAGGGTCTGGAGCTTCTCGAACGAGGAGCTGGCGCGCGGCCCGTCATCCTTGGTGACCACCGTGCCGTCGTCGAGCGTGTAGGGCGAGATCTCCCAGTCGAAGAAGCCGCGCTCCTGGGCGGCGACCGCCCTCTCTTGGCTGCGCTGGGCGAATCTGTCCATCTCGTCGCGCTCGACGTTGTACTTCTTGGCCACATTCTCGGCGGTCATCCCCATCGGGATGTAGACGTTAGCGATCGGAGCGTCATCGCCGAAGAGCTTGGGGTGTAGTTCCTCCATGTCCTTCGGGTACCCGTCCACCTGGCTGATCGACTCGACGCCTCCGGAGATGAAGACGTCGCCCTCGCCCGCCTTGATCGCGTGGAACGCCATCCTGATCGTTTGAGTAGACGACGCACAGAACCGGTTCACGGTCGTTCCGGGGACATGCTGGGGGAGTTCTGCGAGGAGCGCCGCACGACGGCCGAGGTTCATGCCTTGCTTCTGCTCGGGGAACCCGCAGCCGATCATCACATCGACGACCTCACCCGGATCAACCTCGGGCACCTTTGCCATGGCTTCCTTGATGGCGAACGCCATCAGATCGTCGGGGCGGGCGGTGATGAGAGACCCCTTCCCGGCACGGCCAACCGGGGTGCGGGCGGCGGAAACGATCACTGCTTCAGGCATCGGGATGTCCTCCTCGGATGGGGCAGGGCGGCGGCCAGCATACCTAGCGGCGTGCGCCCTGAAACCTGCCCGGAAGGGTCTTGACTGGAGATTCCATGAGGCGCACTATCTCCGATAGACGAAAAACTTTGCGTGTGTGCGAGGACTCGCATCCACCCTGGGATGCGAACGAGCGAAGGGCCCCGGAGCATGGCCGGGGCCCTTCGTCATTTCAGATCAGATCCGGAACCGCTTGCTGCCGCGCTCGTTCTCAACCGACTGCTTCTTCCACGCGACCTTGTACACGCGTCCGTTCCGCAGCCCTTCGTGGAACTTGAAGCGCGAGTTTCGGTTGAGCTTGTCGGTCCCCAGCTTTCGCCACGTTCCGCCCTTCTTCTGGAAGAGCTTGACCGTGGTGCCGGGGTACTCAGGTGAGACCTCACCCTTGAGCACGTTGCGCTTGTGCTTGTAGGAGAGGATCTTGACGACGGCGCTCGCTGACATCTGAACCTCGTGGGTGCGGTTGTCAGAGCACACACCACCCGAGTCCGTTTCAGCGGCGTAGTTGGCGTTCTTGTCGACGGTCACGGTGAGACCCCACGCTCCCGAGTCGTCGGGGGTGGCAGATGCGACTACCTCCCACGCGTCGGTACCGGCGACCTTGCGGAGTAGATCGACCTCGACGGGAACCGCACAGCCCTCGTCCTTGTGAACCACACCGCCGAAGGTGGCCTCGTGCCCCTTGCGACTGCGAGCCGAGACCCGGAACGAGGTTTCCGTTTCGTCGCTCGGAGAGCCATCGGGGCTTGGTGTGGGTGTCGGGGTGGCGGTTGGCGTCGGCGACGCCGTTGGGCTGGGCTCGGGGTCTGGCTGCGACGAGCCTCCCGGAAGGAAGTACGGGGTGGCGATGAGCGGAACCTTCACCGTGTTCGCATAGGTATCGCCAACTCGTTCAGGCTTCGTCTGCGGAACGGCCCATTCGGTCTGCTGGCCATCGATCTCCGTCACCGGCTTAGGACCGAAGGCGTTGTCCGTGTCGTTCGTCACGAAGTAGTGGATCCCATGGGTCCCGAATGCACCTTGTCGATACGGACCGCTCGCTCCCTCGTCGGTGAAGCAGGGACGGTCCACGTAGTCGATGTTGCGCTCGGACATCCACGCATAGCTCTCGCCCGGCCACATGCGCGGCGAGGGATCGTCCCCGGTGCCATCGTCGAGACACGCGTCGTCTCGGTAGTACGGGGTGACGAGCGGGTTCTCGAGCGACTGGAGATTCTTGAGCTCGAAGATGTAGACCAACGAACCACTGTTGCCCTTGCCCGCGACCTGCTCCCAGTTGAGGAACGCAAGGGGTCGGGTGAAGGTCGGGTCGGGGGCGTCGAAGAACGCTGGCTCTCCGAAGATGTCGTCGATGTTCCCTACGGCCTCGTCGCTCTTGCCGTCGATCGGAACGCCGTCGGTGAGTGCTTCGTTGTAGTAGGTCTGAACCTGATCGTGGTTGTAGTCCCACGATGTGTAGAGGCCATCTGCCGGGATCGGGTGGACGCGCACGTGGTAGCGGTAAGTGATCTTGTCGCGATAGAAGGTCTCGATCTTGGTGACGTTGGTGCCCGAGTCGGCACCCCACACCTCGCGGATGGCGCGGACCGGGCCGGCGAGTTCACCGAGCAGGGTCGCGTTCGCCTCCCAGTTGACCTGCTCGTCCTCGAAACCGACCAGCGAGACCGTTGAGTCGGGGCTTTGCTGGAACGCCCTGCCCTTCCAGCGGTCGATCAGGTCGGGTCCGTACGAGCCGGCCTTGTTCGGCTTTGCGACCTGCATCCCGCGGATCATCCAGCGACCGGTCGCCGTCCACTTGTACTTGGCGGTTGTCACCGTGACGCCATCACGCGGGAATCGGTCGGTCGATGCGCGCACCGTCCCGTCCGCGTTGCAGACGCTTCCCTCGAGGTTGGGTCCGTAGCCGGTGTTGGAGGAGCCGAGTTTCTCGGTGTCGTCATCGGCCCAGTTGTTGCGATCCACCCACTCGTCCGCGTTCGCGTGACGCTGGTAGTTCACGTAGCCGTTGTCAGCATCGAAGCTCGGCCCGGTCGCGGTCAGGAAGAGATAGACGTGCTTCTGCTGATCTGGCGCGAACTGATCGAGGAGGGCGATGTCGTAGCCGTCAGAAGTTGCTCCGGGCGGGGGAGCGGCATCCGAAGGGGCTTGCGAGCCAGCGTCCGAAGCCATGAAGGTGATCTCGTCGTCATCGTCGAGGCCGGGGACTGGGTCCGGGGTGGCTCCTTCACCCGGCGGGTACTGCGCGAAGCAGTCACCTGCGGTCTTCTTCCAGTTCTCCGTGTCCCATGCGTAGGTGAGTTCCTCGTCGGTGCCGGAGTAGAAACCGAAGTCGCTTCTGGCGTTCGCAAGGAAATATGGGAACCGTTCGTCCACCTGCACGGGAACCTCTACGTAGCGGTGAAGGCCATCGCTCCACTTGTACGCAGCGATCTCGTCAACCTTCGCGCCGGTGCGTGCGTCCGGGGGCACGATCAAGGTCCCGTTGTGGGCGTCTCGGGTGCCGTCGCCGTACTCGGTACCCGACGGCCACGGCTGAGCCACACCCGTGGCGGCCAACCTCGACCATTCAGGGATCTTGTCTCCGGTGATCGTCACGGCCTCGGTTTCCCTTGCGGGAGTGTCCGACGGGGCTGCGTGACCCATAGGTGCCAAAGCAAGGGTTCCGGCCATCAGGCCAGAGGCGGCAAGCGTCGCTACGGTTCTCTTCAGCACTGTGAGCGTCCCCCATCCGAAAGATTCCTGTCCTTCGGTGGTTTCGCCACCCCCGAGCCCTTTCCTCCCGTCGCCGCGGTGGCGATGCCTGATATGTCCCGAAAGGTGCAACTAATCCTGGCCCAAAGTCCCTTACATCTCACGAATCACACGTCTAGGATTTCGGTGGTTGATTCGCACTAGCAGGGAGGTACCGCGGTGGCCAAGGGCCGCATGCTGTTGATCGGAGCGCTCATGGCGTCGAGCGTCCTCGTGGGCGGGGTCGCTCAGGCCGAGGAAGGCGCGACGAAGTCCAAGGTAACGATCAAGGAGAGCAAGAAGGGTTTCAAAGGGAGCGTCAGTTCCGCAGATGAAAACTGCATCGCGGACCGCGACGTAACCGTGTACAAGGAACGCAAGAAGAAGAAGGACGAGAAGGTCGCGTCCACGTCTACCGATGAGAGTGGCGATTGGAAGGCGAAGGTCAACGACGCAGACGGCAAGTACTACGCGACGGTGTCCCGCAGCGTCTACTCCGACGAGTACGGCGCACTGTACGAGTGCAAGAAGGATTCCTCCGACAGCGTGAAGGTCGGCTGATCTCGAGTACGAAAAAAGGCCCCGGCTAATGCCGGGGCCTTTTTTGTTTCTTAGTGGATGCTAGCGCAGGAGGCCAGTCGTTCCCATCACGAAGTCCTCGTCGTCGCCGCGCTCGGGACCATCGGACAGATCCTCGACGCCATCGAGATAACGTGAACTCGGCTCGATCACGACCCTCGGTGGTCTTGCGGAACCTGGTCCGCTCGAGTTCCTGAAGCCACACCCGGCCCTTCGGCGTCAGTTCGAAGCCGGACTCCTCGAGCAAGCCTGCGCCTCTCAGTTCATCCATCGTGGTCATCTGGCTATCCCCTCATCATCATCTGCTGTGTCTTGCAGTACGCACTTGGACTCCCAGAGTAGCGATGCGTTACTTGACCGTCAGGTCTGAGAGAAGCCGCACCACTTGACCGCCCGGTCAACTGAGGGGGTGTTCCCCGGTGGCCAGAGCGGCGGCTTCCAAGCGTGTCGATGCCCCGAGCCTGATCATCGCGGTCCGGATCAGCGTCTCGACCGTCGAGGGAGCGATGTCCAGTTCTCTCAGCGATCTCACGTGTTTGGGCACCCACTACCCACCAAGAGAGCACCTCGAGCTGACGATGGGTCACGGCACCTCGGTGCCCTCCCGTCGGACGGCGTTCGATACCTGCTTCGGCGAGGGCGACTTCTGATCCTCGTCACGGAATGGGCACGAGGCCGTGATCCTGAGCGATCCGTTCGGCGACGAGCAGTCGTCCACGGGCATCCTCGAGGTTCGCGTCCTCCAGCGCCCCGAGTGCTGCACCCAATCGACATCGGAGAGCACCCGTGAACCAGATGCCGGTCCATCGTTCGCGGGCTTCATCGAACAGCGAGCGAGCGTCGTCCCCTTCACCGAGTGACAGAGCGTGGAAGTGCGCGGCACTCGATGATCCCCGGCTTCAGATACTCGGGAACGTCGTCTGGTGGGGGGTCCGGCACCCGACGACCGAGTGCCATCCGTCCCCAGTCTCCGTAGACCCTGATGACGACGCTCCCAGGGGTCTTCGTCGCTGCCCTGTCGGCCACCGCCACGACTCCCTCTTCATCCCCCCTGCACCACAAGAGCCGTATCCGCCCCGAGTCGGTCTCGACCTGGTCGTCTGGCCGGCTCGCGCTGCCGATCGAGTTCAGGTGCATCTGCGCTCGTTCGAAATCACCGAGTTCCGCGAGGGCCGCGATCAGGATCCCGTCGGCAGCGGCCCTGAGCGAATCAAGCGTCTTGCCGGCCGACAGGAGACGTTCCAGTTCCTCGACCGAGTGCCAGTGGCGACCGTCTCTGACGATCTCGAGGGTTGCAGCCTCGATCCGGAAGGCCGACTCCCACTCATCGAGACCCTCTTCCTTCGCTCGCCACCCCATCGACAGCGCCAGGGCCAGGGCTTCATCCCCACGCGCCGAGGTGAACAGGACTTGGGTCAGTTCGAAGGGCGGTTGCGAACTCGGTCGCCAGCGACCCGCTTGAGCGAGCTTCGAGGATAAGTTTCCTGAGTTCGGCGACCGACGGTGGGGTCTTGGATCGGATCATCAGACCGACCTCCATCTCTCGAGTCGCTGCCGAGGAGGACGGCCGCCTCGGCATTGCGCTCGACCCCCAAAGCGCCGCGTGCATCCTTTAGGAGACGATCCGCCGTTCGCCGTGAGCGGTTGATCCGGCTCGCAGCCTGAGCCACCGTCGAACCCGTCGCGATGTATTCCAGGAGTCGCAGTTGTTCCTCGGTCAACTTCAAGATCGGTGACTCCTCGATCTCGTAGCGAACCTCCACGGGACCGATCCGGTAGAGGTCGTGAAGGAAGTTCCGCTTGATGTAGCCCTCACAATCGAGCGCCGTGACGAGACCGGCTCCGCGCGCGACCGAAAGGAGGGCGTCCCCGACATCACCGGCGAGCTGGATCCGTCCGGTGACGACGATCCGGGCCTCGCTTGCGTCCCACTCGTCCGCCTCGAGGGTTAAGCGAATCGTGACGCGCCCATCCAGCCGCGACCACCTCGGCGACCGTGCTCTCGAAGAGGTCGTCGTCGAGCCGGTCGATGACGATGAGTGGCCTCACATAGGATCACCGTCCGCCATCACGAGGCTCGCAGCTTCGACCCGCGTCGAGCACCCGAGCTTTCTCATCCCATTGCTCACGTGGGATTCGACGGTCGGGGGTCCGATGTGGAGTCGACGAGCGATCTGCGAACTCGAGAGACCGCCTCCGACGAGCCGAGGACCTGCAGTTCGCGATCCGTCAGACGTCCGGTTCCCGCTCGATGATCGCGACCGTAAAGACACCGAGCGATCGCAGCGTGCTGGAGACCCGTCTCGCCATCGGTACGTAGGAGTGCTCGGTCGCGATCGTGTATGCACCGTCGTGAGCCGATCGATGGCTTCGCTCTCCCTGCCGGCGCGAGCGCAGGCAAGTCCGGCCGCCCACTGGGGCCGGATCGTGCGGCCGAACCAGTGACGCGAGTAGATCTCGACGACGCGGTCGAAGCCCTCGACCGCTCCTCGTATCGAAGCGTTCGTTCCCGAATGCGCAACGAGCGGCAAGCGTTCCAGCTCCATCGGTCCCAGATAGGCATGATCCGGTGACGGCGAAGATCACCGATCGGCTGCGCGAGGTCGAGGCGAGCCCACGCGACCTCGGTCACGAGCATGTCGCGGCCCCACCCCTTCTGCGTGACGCTGTCGTGAAGATCGAGACACCGCGCTGGAGCGTCCGCTAAGCCACGCCATTCGGGCCTCTGCCATCGTCATCTGGCTCTGTCTCCGCGTCCGACGTGACCCACTGCGACGAGCGGGTCAGAGTCGCGAGGCTGCGGCTCATCGAAGCGGCCGAGTTCCGCGAAGGCGATGACCGAGAAGCATCTCGGCCCTGATCCTCACGGGCCGAGGGTGGTGCCGAGATCGAGCATCTCGTTGAACCGATCGATCGATGGAGCGAAGTTACCGCTAGCGATCAGACGGTAGAACTCGGCGAGGATCCTCATCCCGATCTCCCACGAGCCCATGTTGGTTACCCCCGCCGCGCCATGACATCGCGAGACACAGCGCGACCGATCGATCGGGTGCCGACGGGAACAGGTGGTCGGCGAAATTGAACGCAGCGAGCATCTCCTCCGCTGGCTCCCGTGAGCTCTGCGCCTCCACCAACGCTCGCTCGCAAGTGATGTTCCGCGTCCGAGTGACCGATCTGCGAGAGTGCCGATCCTGCGATGCGCAGCGCTCTCGAAAGGCCGGTGCCAGTCCTCTCGGCGAGGTCGATCGGGGCAAGGAACCGGCCGATGTCTCCACGCACCGCCTCGCCTCGATGAGGTCGAGTTCCGTCAGCATCAGGATCAGGGCCGTCCGCAGTGGGGTTTCGTCGGTGCCGGCGCGGCTCAAGCCCGCCTGGACCAGTTCGTAAGCGCGGGCGGTATCCCCTCGGTTCATTGCGGACGCGCGTCCTATGGAGGGCGATCTCTGGAGCGATGCGGTGAGGGTTCTCGATTCGATCGAGGACCTCCTCGATCTGGCTCGACAGGCCCCCCTGGTTCATCGCACCGGCCGCCTCCAGCTTGAGGTCGTCCCCGGCCTCGCCGGTCGTATGAAGGGCAAGGATCTTCAACAGCGCGGCACGTTCCCCGGGGTTCGTCGAGCGTTCGAGCGCTTCGTACGCTTTCGCGCAGGCCTCCTCGAGGAGACCGCAGAGTTCGAAGTGAACCGCCGCTTCCGTCGGATCGAACACCGTTGTGCCGATCTCCCGGTGCAGCTCGGCGAGCTCACGCTCGTCGAGCGCCTCAACGATCGCTTCATCGATCAGCGAGTGCGCCGAACGCGACGCGCGTCGCCCTCTCGAACCGCGAGCTGGGCTGCGATGAGTTCCTCGATCGCCGGGCCGCTCCTTCGGAAGGGTCGTCCAAGGACGGCGAGGTACTTGAGCTCGTGACAGGCCTGGGCCGACAGCTCAGCGAGGCGAGATTCGAGGGCCTCGATCAACGAGTCGGCGGCTCCGGAGGTGGCCATCTGGCGGAGCATCAATGGGTTCCCGCCGGCGGCCGTCACGATCTCCTCTACCTCCGAGGGCGACAACTCAGGAGCCACTTCCGCGACGATGAGCCGTGCGTGCTGCCGGCTCGATAGCTCTCAGCTTGACGAAGTTCGTGTGCCCTTCGAGCGCATTCGAAACCGTATCCGTGCGACGATCGTCCGCTCGGAGGGTGCCCAGCATCCTGGTGTTGTCTGCGATGCTCGGCAGGGCTTCGATGGTGCCCTCGTCGGCCCAGTGGAGATCCTCGAGAACAAGGATGCGATCACCTGTCGACGGCCGACACCTGCCGAGCGATGGCATGAGCGTCCCCGAGCATGTCCCGTCTTCAGAGCTCGCTTGAAAGGGATGTAGGGAACGTCGGCAAGCGCCCTGATCGCAGCACCAGCGAGCGACTTCGCCCCCAGCTGCTCGATGACCGAAGCCAACAGTGCGCTCTTGCCGATCCCAGGCGGCCCGACGAGGATGACTGTCTCCCTGGCCCTCAGCAGTTCGATCACGCGTCGGAGTTCGTCCTCACGGCCGATTATCGCTCTACGCCATCGAGTTCCTCGGTGACGATGAGAGAAGCGGCTTCGACGCGTGTCGAGCACCCGAGCTTCTTCATCGCGTTCGAGCACGAGGGTCTCGACGGTCGATGGCATCACGCCCATCCGCTCGCCGATCTGCTTCGTGGTCAGGCCCTCGCCAACCAGTGTCAGCGTCTCGCGCTCGCGGTCGGTTACGTGCCCGCGAGACATCCGACCCTGCGGGCGCTTGAAACCCGCTTCCCTGTAGGAACGCTGGATCCTGAAGAGCAGGGGTCGATAGCCGCGTTCGGTCGCAACCTGAGCTAACGAGGTCGAGCAGCGGCTTGGCGCGCTCGAGTTTCGCCGGCCCGGATCATCGCGAGCGCGGCCGCCCATCGGCAGCGCCACGCACGTGCGGACCACACCTCGATCCCACCGATCGGCGGCCGCCAGGAACCCCTTCTCGGCGTCCGTGAAGCGTCCGGCCGCAAGGTGGACCTGGGCGCCGATCTCGATGCGGGGCGACGCCGGTGACCTGTGGCCAGCCGCCGTGAGGTTCTACGGGAAGTCCCAGATCGAATCTCGCCCAGTTGGCATTCGCCTGAACGATCCCTCGTCCCTTCACCGGTCGGGGTCGCGGACTCGGAGCATCGTGAGGATCTCGTGCGAGTTCCCGAGAGCCACGCGAGCTCGGAGCGAGCGATAAGTGATTCGGTGATGTCCCTTGGCGTGTCGACCCACGAGTTCATCAATGGGAGGCGTGCCCTTGCGTCGTCGAACCGGCCCAGCTCAGCGAGGGCGATGACGGCGAGGGCCTCGGCTTCGCATCGCAACCTTCCGAGGGTGGTTCCTGCGTCTAGTTGCTCCACGAGGTCGTCCACCTCGTCGCGGTAGTCCCCGCTCCACAACATGCTGAAGTAGGCGCTCTCGACCCGGAACCCAACCTCCCAGTTCCCGATCCCGAGTCCGTCCGTCTTCCACGCTCCGGCGAGAGCGATGCCGATCGCCTCGCGTGGCTGCCCCGACTGATAAAGGGCGTAGGAGAGTTGCGCGCGGCACGTGAGTTCGTCGATGAGCTCGCCGAGCGCGTGAGCCTCCAGCAAGTGCGCTCCGGAGGTAGGTCGATCCCGCGCTCGTCCCTCCTCCAGGCGAGGAACTGTCCGACGAGACGCTTGGGCTCGGCCGACCTCGACGTCGCGCCTCCGATGGCCGAGGAGGAGATCGAGGAGGTGGTCGAGCCTGAGATCCGGGGCCTGACTCCAGACGTCCGCCTCGGCGGCACGAAGTTCCAGCTTGATGCGCGTGTCCGCCGCCGATCCCGTCCAGCGCAAGCCCCTCCTCTGCGATGCGCTTCCCGGCCGTGATACTCGCCCCGATGGATCACTGCCCATGATCTGAGAAGGACGTCGCCGCGCCGGGTCTCGACGTCGTCGTCGGGGATCAAGTCGAGGATCGCCTCGGCGTCGAAACTGAACCCAACCTCGGTCAGGGCGGCGGCTGCCTGGAACGCTAGCTCCGTTCTCCGATCGTCCGGAGCGTTGAGTGCGGCGAGCTCGAGGAGTCGTGAACGATCGGCAAGCGTTATCGGACGCCGGAGCTCGGTGATCGCGAACGTGAACCTCTCCGACGGGGACATCCTGTTCGAGCAGGGTGCCGTCGTCGGCACCCGAGCCGGGTTGATCGTCCGCCAGCGTGAGATCTCGAGGAACGAAGCGTCCCGGATGCGGGTCGAGAACGGCCTCGGCGCCTGGCGAGATCCTGGCTGCAGCGTCACGATCGAGAGGAACCTGCCGAGCCAAGCGTGGGCAGAAGGGCGAGAGTGTCGCGATCTGCCCACTGCATGTCGGCGAGGATGACCACTCGCCCCGCGGCCAGTCGCTTCGTCGTCCTCGCTACCCATGCAGGATCTCCCGACAGGTGTCGTCCCGAAGGCGCGCCTTAGCGGGACGTACGCGACGTAGGTCAGCGCTGGCAGGCATCTCCCTTCGACCGCCTGGTTCTCCGACCCTTCGACTATCGAATGAGCTAATCGGAGTGCGTCCGCGCTCGTACCCCCGACGATAGCGATCGGGATACCCCGCCACTTGCGACGCGTGGGCATCCCGGTGGAATGGCCTCCCATCGCACCTATCGTAGACCGTACGGAGACCGTGGCGCAGATTGTGGACGGAATGTCCTAATTCTTACCTGATTAGGGCGCGAGTTGGCGCAATCTGATGATGACGGGCTCCACCCTGAACCGTCATCATCCGTGAGGTTGGGGACGTTTCAGTCGAGGGGGAGAGTCTGTGCGGACCGAGATCGAGACCGTCAAGGCGCTAGGGATCGCAGTTGATGGACTCCGGCTGAGCGCCTCGGGTGAGTCGAGGGTGCGCGGGAGCTCTTGCGAGCGCCCTCAGACGCGTTCGAGAGAGGTGCCACGTGGCTCGGCATCCGTCATCTAGAGATCTTCTCGATCTCTATCGACCTCGAGATGTCGCGGCTCGACCGGAACCCTCCAGGGCGGGCGAGGAGTTCCTTCCCCGCTGGCGCGATAAACCACGACACCCCACCACGTAGCGCAAGGGTGTGGCTCTAGCCTCGTGTCGCACCTCCCCGCTAACCTGCGGGGGTGAAACGGATAGCGGTCTCTACTCTTGCTGGCATCGGCGTCGTGCCAGGTGGCTGTCGATCTGACCGTTCAGTCCCCGGCTACCTTCTCTCAGGAGCCCGGCTGGTTACGAGAACGCAACGGTAACCAGGGTGGTCGACGGTGACACACTCGTGGTGGAGGTCACGTCCCGGGTCGAAGGCCCCGGGGCCGGCGAAGCAGGCCGCGGCGAGGCTCGTGTCCGCCTCATCGGGATCGATACGCCGGAGTCGGTAGACCCACGCCGACCGGTCCAGTGTTTCGGCAAGGAAGCCTCGGCCGCGATGAAGGCGCTGGTCGAAGGTGCAGAGGTGCGCATGGTCAAGGACGTCGAGGAGGCGGACCGTTTCGACCGACTCCTGCGCTACGTCTATCTCGGGGACGAGATGATCAATGCCCGGATGGTCTCCAACGGTTACGCGTCGGCGTTCACGTACCCGCCCAACGTCCGCCACGCAGACCTGTTCGTGGAACTCGAGCGAGAAGCCCGCGACAACGACAGGGGCCTGTGGTCGCCCGACACCTGCAACGGCGAGCCTTGAGCCTGTGGGGGAGTGCATGTAAAATGCATGCAATGAAGAACATGCAGATCCGCAACGTTCCTGAAAAGACCCACTCCATCCTGAGGCGTCGAGCGAATGCGGCAGGTATGTCATTACAGGAGTACCTGTTGAGTCTGGTAAACGAGGCTGCATCGAAACCTACGGTGGATGAGGTCTTGCGACGGATAGAGCGACGCGGGGGAGCCCGGCTCTCATCTACGGTCGTCGTGAATTCCATCAGGAAGGATCGCGAGACACGGTGATCGTGGTGGACGCATCCACGCTCGCCCTGGCTGTCGCCGATCACGGCCTCGAGGGTCAAAGGGCGAGGGATCGACTGCGTGAGGATCCAGACCTACACGCCCCTCATCTGATCGATCTTGAGGTCATGTCGGCACTCAGGCGACTGCACTCAGCTGGCGAGGTCCATCAGCAGCAGGCTGAGGACGCACTCAGCGGCCTATCCGAGCTCACTCTCGCCAGATACCCACACTGGCCGCTTGCCCCCCGTATCTGGGAGCTTCGGGCGAATCTCACCCCCTACGACGCTTCGTACATCGCCCTGGCCGAGGGGCTTGCTTGCCCCTTGGTCACAAGTGATCGGCGGATGTCCAGGGCTCCAGGTATCCGCTGCCCAGTGGAGATCCTCTAGTCAAGCAAGCAAGGAGTGCCAGAACCCAGCGCTTGGGCTGGCGGCGTCCGCAGAATGAGTCGGTAGGCGGAGGTTAGACAGATCTGACTAGAGCCTCGACTTACGAAGCCTTGTAGTTCTCTTTGGCAGTCACCTTCACGTTGTTGTCGCACTTGCCGCGGAACGATGCGCGCACCGAGACCTTCTTGTTCGACTCCTTGGCTCGTGCCATCCATTTCGCCTGCTTCGCGCTCACGTCGACCTTGTAGTCGTCGGCGAGGCTCCCCACTCTGAAATCCCTATCGACGGTGAACTCGGGATGCCCGGGCACGGAGACGTCCGCTGTCGCTACAACCTTGCACGTCTTCGTTGTCTGGTTGTAGGCGACTCTGAACCAGAGTCCTTCGGTCTTAACGAGATGCTTCAGGTTGTCGTCGGCAACGACAGAGATCTCGGGCTCGGTCACAAGGAACGAGTAGACGTTGGGATCGTCGCCGCTGGTATCAGCGACGTATAAGACATCCGCGGTGGGACTCAGCGCGATCCCGTGGGGGTAGCTGAAGTGGTTGGTATTCGTTCCGGTTAGGACGTCGACGAGGGTCCCGTCCGACGTGAATCTCTGGGCTCGCGAGGTCGAGCCCGCCTCGATCACCCATACATGCGTTCCTTCGGCGCCCGTCTTGGACACAGCCAGTGCATAGGGGCCGTCAACCTGGCCTTCTTCATACCCCGGAGATGCGATCGTCAGAAGGTAGTTGCCGAAATAGTCGAACTTCTTCACGGCCCCCTGTGCATCGGCGATGAAGATCTCGGTATCGGTTGCGGCGACCCCGGCAGGGCTGGATAGCTGCCCTGGTGCGCCACCGCAGCTGCCGACGGTCCCGACCATGTTGTAGGTAGCGCCCGACTTTCGGATGATGGTCACCCTGCAATGGCCCCCACCCTCGGCGACGAACAGGTAACCGTTGAGGTAGTCGACGTCGGCCGGATACGCGAACGTGTTCTCCCCCGCTCCGACGATCGAGCCAGCCCACGCCCCCTCTTGGGTGAACATCGCGATGCGGTGGTTGAGCGTGTCCGCCACATAGATCACGCCGTCGCCAACCGCAAGGCCTTGCGGCAGATAAAGCTGGCCGTCCCCAGATCCGTACGCCCCTGCGACCCACTCGGCCTGTTTCGTGCCGGCGTCGAATTTCACGATCCGATTCTTGTAGGCATCGGCGACGTAGATGTCGCCGAACTCATCGGTGGCGATACCCCACGGGCTGGTGAACTCCGAGGGGCCTTGATCGAGGAGCCTCCCCGCCTGGGAGACGGCGTGCGTTGGAGACGACGCCGACATGAGACCAGCGACCGCGATCAGGATCCAGACGAACCTAGTGCGCCTACTGGAACGCCCCGACATCTCGGACCCTCTCTTCCTCGGCCAGTGTTAGACGATTAACGCGCCGCCGCCCCATGTCCGCAAGGGTGGTCGAGGTCTTGGCACGCAGGTCCGGCCCGAGCCTAGGGGGATATGCAAGCTTCATCCCTAGATGGGGGAGAACCACGATGCGATGCGCGTCACGACCGGGTCCGATGCCGGCTCTCTGCCGGCGACCGCGAGGAACAGCTCGACGGGATCTACTTCGTCGGTGGCGTCGGTCGCGTTCGTCACTGACCACAGTCCTCCGCCGGTTCTGATCGAGAGAACAACGTCGGGAACGAACGCGATGCGTTCCTCGCGCGGCTCTCCGTCGATGATCTCTTGGGGGATCCACGGGCGCATCGCCGGAAGGATCGTTCGCATCATCGTGCCGACCTCGAGTGGATCGAACGGCCAGTCGTGGCCGGTCGCCCGGGCGATGTCGTAGCCGTGACCGAGCAGATCGAAGATCCCGTACGAGATAGCGGTGGGTACGTTCGCGCTGAGCCCCATGTGCAGCGGGAACCCCTCATCGGCCTGCTCGTCGCTCATCCCCTGCAGTCCTCTAACCGCTTTCGCCGACGCCTCGTCGATCAGGTCCGCGATCACGGCCAGAGAGCGTTCGTCGACCTCTTGGATGCAGAGGTCGTTCAACTCGGCCAGCCCCTCGAGCGTCTCCGAGCGCCGGAAGTCGACCAGTCCCCGGCGCAGGACCGTCAGCATGTGGACCGCGGTTTCCGCGACCGTCCACTTGAGCCCCGGAACGGGAAGTGATCCGGCGTCCTCCGGCAGATCCCTTAGCAGTGCTACGAATCGTTCTCCCGCCGCCTCCCTCACCGGAACCACGTGGGCGAGCCGCACGCCCTCCGCTCGGACGACCTCTCCCTGCGCCGCGCTCGACCATGCCCGCCTCCATTCTGGATCGCCAGTTACTCACACCGAGAGTAAATCTACTCACAAATGGAGTAAAGTCAAATCATGCCGACCGCATCGACCGCTACGTACTCGCTCCTCGGTCTCCTGGCCCTACGGCCGTGGACCGGCTACGAGCTGACCCGCCAGGCCCGGCGCAGCCTCCGGTTCGCGTGGCCGAGTTCCGAGGCCCACCTGTATCGCGAACAGAAGCGACTGGTGGCGCTGGGGTGGGCGAGCCTCGACAAGGAGAACGTGGGTCAGCGGACGCGCAACGCCTATTCGATCACCCCCGCCGGTCGAGCTGCCTTGAAAGAATGGCTGAAGACCGAACCGGCGCCTCCCAAGCTCGAGATCGAGGGCCTGCTGCGGGCGTTCTTCGGAGACCACGGCGAGCCCGAGGACTTGGCCAGATCGCTGAGGGCGACCTCGACGGCGTCCCGTGAGATGGCCGACGACCTCATCTCGTACGCGGAGGAGTACCTCGAAACCGGGGGTCCGTTTCCAGAACGTCTCCATGTGATCGCCCTCACCGCCGAACTGTTCGTGGATCTCCTCTCCCAGATCGGCGATTACTGCGACAAGGCCGCGGACGAGGTCGGGAACTGGGACTCGACGAAGGACCGAGGGATGACCGACGAGGCTCGCACGCGCTTCGAACGGATGATCGCGCACCGCCGATAGCATGGCGACATGAGAGACGCTCCCCTTGCAACGAGGATCATGCTCGTCGGGTTCGTGGTGACGGGTTTACTCGCCTATCTCGTGATCGTGGACCTGGGTTCGAACGCTGGGAAGGTCCACCACGGTGTGAGTGTCGAGGGCTACGCGGTTTCTGGACTGACGGAGTCGGATGCTTACAACCGTCTCCAGACCCGCGGGGAGATACTCGAGAAGACTCCGATCACCTTCGCCGGAGAGGGCCTGACCTTCACGTTCATCCCCGAAGAGTTGGGATGGAACTTCCGGATCGATAGCACCACCGATCGCGCGATGGCGGTCGGTCGGGAGGGGATCGTTTCGGGACTGTGGGCAAGGGCGCGGTCATGGACCTCGGGCGTCGATGTTGAGTGGGCCGGTCGTTTCAAGCCCCGTCGCAAACTCCGGAACGCCCTCGAGCGACTTCAGACCGACGCGGAGGATATGAGTCTGTCGATCGATCCGAATGAGATGTCGCGGCGGATCAAAGAGGCGATCAAAGATCTTCCGCGCGAGGACTCCTACGAGATCCCGTTCCGTTAGGGATCAGTTAGCCGCGGGCGTGGGCGTCGGCTCTCCGGTGCTTGCCGTGGTTGAGGTCGGGGTCGGCGTTGGCGTGGGCGTCGGCTTCGGCGTCTTGGTCGGCTTCGGTTCCGGTGACGATTTCGGAGTTGGACTCGGCTGAGCCTCACTTGCGGTTGGGCTAGGGGTAGGGGTTGCGGATGATGTCGGAGCGGCGGTTGGCTCTTTGTCTTCCTTCTTGTCCTTGGTCTTGGATGGTGTCGGACTAGGAGTCGCTGCGATCGCGGTTCCGTCCGGATCCCCCGATCCGGTCATCATCACCGCAGCGGTGGCCGCTCCGATCACCAAAAGGGCGGCCGCAACCAGCGCCGCGACTTTCCGTGGGTCCCGTGCACTCGTCGGCTCGGTGTCCACCGACTCGAACTCGGCGGTTCCTGCGGCTGCCGGAGCGAGCAGTGTGGCATCGGCCCGCCCAGAACGGACCTCCTGGATCGCCCCGGCGAGATCGTTCCCATCGGAGAATCGCTGGGCCGGATCTTTAGCCAAGCATCTCAAGACGACGGCTTCTGCGGCCGGGTCGATATCTGGAACGAGGTCGTGTGGTGGGGTGGGCTCGCGTTCGATGTGTCCCGTGAGGATGCCGGTGATGTTCTGGGCGTCGAACGGTTTCTCACCCGTGATCAGCTCGTAGAGCACGATCCCGAGCGCGTAGACATCGGAGGCGGGGGTGGCCGGTTCGCCTTTCGCCTGTTCCGGAGAGATGTAATGAGGCGAGCCGATGGCGGCGCCGGTCTGGGTCATCGACTCGGCGCCATCTGCGAACGCGATCCCGAAGTCCGCGAGACGGACCGTGCCGTCTTCGTCTATGAGGATGTTCGCCGGTTTGATGTCACGGTGGACGATCCCCACGTCATGGGCGGCTCCAGCTCCCTTGGCAGCACCCGCGACTAGCGCCAGGGCCTTATCTGGTTCGACCGGCGAACCGGTTACCTCTGAGAGCGAACCACCGGTGATGTGAGACATGACGATGAACGGGCGATCGTCGTGATCGCCGAACTCGAGGACGGTGACGACATTCGGGTGCTGGATCCGTGCGATCTGCTGGGCTTCCGAGAAGAACCGGACCAGGTTCTCGGGGTCGTCGGAGAAATGCTCCGACAGGAACTTGACCGCGACGGTGCGCTCGAGGCGCTCATCCACAGCACGCCAGACCTCGGCCATCCCGCCACGGCCGAGGGGCTCTTCGAGCTTGTACCTGTCATGGATCCGTTCGCCAGCTTTCATCCTCAGCTGTGTATGTCCGGCCGCTCCCTCTGCGAAACCCATGGACCGCGAGGCCCTTCCCTGCAGACCCATCCGCTCGCTAAGGTGCTCGGATGGAGTTCCAGATACTCGGCCCCCTGCGCATCCTGGATGGTGGACGCGAGCTTCACGTGGCCGGGGCTATCCAGCGAGGGCTCATCGCGATCCTTGCGCTGGAGGCCGGGCGTACGGTCCCCACCGAGCGCCTCCTGGGCGATCTGTGGGCCGGGGAACCCCCCGGCAAGAACGCGCTCCAGGCCCGGGTGTCCCAGGTCCGTAAGGTTCTCGAGGCACATGGCGCCCAGCGGGTCCTGATCGGGCGCGAGACCGGCTACGTGCTCGATGTTGATGAATCTCAGGTCGATGCCGCTCGATTCGAGTCACTGACGGAAGAAGGTCAGGCTCTACTCGAGATCGGTGAGTACGACCGCGCGGTTGACCTTCTCGAGGAGGCGTTGGGATCGTGGCGCGGACCGGCACTTGCCGACTTCTCCTCGGAACCATGGGCCCTCGCTGATATCGGACGGCTCACCGAGATGCATCGGATCGCGGTGACGGACAGGATCGAGGCCATGCTGCGACGGGGCTCGCACGATGACGTGATCGAAGACCTCGAGAAGCTCCTCGCCGACGATCCTGAGGATCAGCGGCTAACGGCTCAGCTGATGAGGGCCTTGCACGCAGCCGGACGTCCTGCCGATGCGCTCGAAGTGTTCCGTCGGGTTCCGAGCCCTCTCCACGCGCCATCTGCTAGTCGTATCGATGCGCGGCCGGAACTACCTCCGCGGCCAACGAGTTTCATCGGGCGGAGCCGCGAACTCGAACGTATCCCAGGCCTCCTCGTCGAGAATCGATTGGTGACGCTCACCGGTCCGCCAGGGATCGGGAAGACCCGCCTCGCTCTCGAGGCGGCCGATCGTCTCGAGGAGCTCGACGGCACCCATGCGTTCATGATCGATCTGCAACCCGCTACGGACGCGGCGCACATCGTGAGGATGATCTCGGCGGCGCTGGGGATCGTCGAAGGGGGCCGGATCGCTCACGATCGGCAGGATGCTCGCGGGGCCGCGAGGGTCGATCCGCTCAAACGTTTGATGGCGTTTCTAGAACGCAAAGAGCTGCTCCTCATCCTGGACAACTGCCAGGGAGTCATCGTCGACGTCGGGACGGTGGTTGGAGAGATCATGTTCCGCGCTCATCGCGTCCGGATACTGGCGACCTCAACGGTTCCGCTTCAGGTCGCGGGTGAGGCACGGTGGTCGCTGTCCTCCTTGAGCCTCCCGGTGAAAGGTCAACGCCTGGAGCCTGAGGAACTTGCCCGGTACGGAGCGGTCGGACTGTTCGTGGATCGTGCCTCAACCGCGGATCCGTCGTTCACCCTTGACCGGGCCAACCAGGATGACGTCGCCACTATCTGCATCGCCCTCGAAGGCATACCGCTCGCTCTTGAGTTGGCGGCCGCTCGACTCGCATCGGTCTCGGTGGACACGCTCGGACGAAGCTTGTTGGATCGGCTGGCGGGGGTGGGGATCTCGGACATGACCTCGCTCGAACGGGACCGAGTCCTTGGAGCAACCATCTCGTGGGCGTGGGAGCGCCTGTCTCCCGAAGAGAAGGAGTTCCTGGCGCGCGCGTCGGTGTTCTCGGGAGGATTCACGATCGAGGCGGCCGCTGCCGTGTGTGCCCCGGATGGTGACGCAAGCGAGATGACGTCCCGTCTGGTGGCTCTTGGGCTCCTCGGGAGAGACGCCCGACCCTCGACGATCAGGTACTCGATGATCGGCGCTCTGCGACACCACGCTTTCGAGCAACTCTCTGGCAGGGAGGAAGTCTCCGACGCGCAGGAGCGCTTGGTCGCGTTCTTGGTGAGGCTCGCCGAGGCTGCGGACTCGCGCATCAAAACCGGTGAACAGGAACTATGGCTCGATCTCCTCGATGCCGAACTCGAGAATCTCGGCACCGCTCTCACGTGGGCGTGCGAGTTGTCCGACTTCCGGCCCGCGCTTCGTCTCTCGGGAGCGCTCGGCTGGTTCTGGTGGATCCGCGGGCATCCGGAGGAAGCCCGCGACCGACTGACCGAAGTACTCGATGATCCGCATGACCAACCGAATGCCCTGAGGGCCAGGTGCCTCCTCGCCCGGGTGCATCCCGGGTTGGATGCCCCGGGTGACGAACGCGCGATGCAATGGTGCCGCGAAGCCGAGGGCCTATACGAGGTTCTGGGCGAACGGGTTGGCCGCGCTCACGCGCAGATCTTCAAGAGACTCGTTGAGTTCGCTCCGATGGAGATGGAATCGGATGTCGAACTTGGACGCGCCATCGCAACGCTCAAGGAGGAAGGGGATACCTGGGGGGCTGCCTTCGGTCATCTGGTGCGAGCGACTCTCCGAGCCGCGGGACGGGCTCTGCGCGATGCAGGGTCGGATGCGTGGGAAGCGTTGGCTCTGTTCACGCAGCTGGGCGATCGTTACTTCGGCGCACAGGCCCTGGGTGTGCTCAGCTTCGTTGCCGAGAGGGAAGGGGATATCGACTCCGGCCTCGCCCTCACCGAGGAGGCCCTACTCCGCGCCGAGAGGTTCGGGTCTAGGCGCGGCGTCGTCGATCTCCTCGTAAGGAAGGGCTCCCTCACCGTCATGGACGGTCGTGCGGAAGAGGGCCTGGAAGTGCTGGCCTCCGCAGCGGTACTGGCCCGGGAGATCTCGTTCGAACCGGGGCTCGCGATGGCACGGAACGGTACGGGGTTGGCTCTGCGCCTGAGCGGTGACCTCGATGGGTCGGCCGCGGCCCACAGCGACGCGCTGGGCATCTGTGAACGACTAGGGGAGGCAGCCGGCGCCGCCTCATCGATAACCTCGCTCACGCTCATCGCCGTCGCGCGCGAGGACGTGGACGCGGCGCGATCGCTCGGCACCCGCGCACTGGAATTGGCCCGGTCGACGCGGGACCCGCGTACGGTTGCCCAGGCCCTGGAGGCCCTCGCTGCCTCCGCCGCTCTCGGCGGAGAAGCAGACCGGGCAGGGGTGCTCATCGGAGCCGCCAGCGCCCTACGAGAGCGGTCTGGCACATCTCGAGCTCGCACCGAGATGGCCGATGTGGCCTCGCTCGAGGCCAGGATCCAAGCCGGAGACGGCGAGGAGAGGTACGAGGCTGGCCGCTCGAAGGGGGCGGCTGAGCCCCTGGGCCCGCTCCTCGACTATGCGGCATTCCGCTCTAGAGGAAGCACCGAAGCCCCCCTCCATGGACCTTTGAGCTAAAGCTCGTTCCGGGGCTTGCATCGCTCGTTCCCACAAGGTAGAAACCGGACAGACATGCTTTCAGGGGCGAGAGCATCTCGTTTACGAACGGGTATCCGTTGGGGGAAAACGCGATGACAGATGGTCTCATCCCAAATGAGTTATCGATGGCCGTAGCCGACCTTGAGATAGCGCGGGCTGCTGCCGTCGGGCTTATCGCTCAAGGCCCCGACATGGGGTTGGTCTTCGCCAATCAGGCCGCAGCTGAGTTCAGCGGCTTCCTCACCGTTGAGGAGTTCCTGTCGGCGCCTCCCGCGGAACGCCTAGCGAGATACGAACTGTTCGCGGAGGACGGGTCCCCGTTCCCCCTTGAAGATCTTCCCGGACGCAGGGCGGTGCTCGGCGAGTATCCAGACGAGGTGATCCTCAGGTTCAGGATCAAGGCGACCGGCGAGGAACGCTGGTCTGCGGTCGTCGCCCGTCCCGTGAAGGATGACTCTGGTCGCGTTCTATATGCGGTGAGCGCGTTCCGGGATGTCACGGGACAGAAGATGGCAGAAGAAGAACGCGAACTAGCCCTCGAGAGAGAAATAGAAGCGAGAGCAGTCGCCGAACGAGCGCGAGAGCGGATGGAATTCCTTGCTTTGGCCGGTAAGACGCTGTTCTCGTCGCTCGACTACACAGCAACCCTCAATCGCATCGCCGAGCTAGCCGTCCCACGTGTTGCCGACTGGTGTGCGTTGGACCTGCTGCACGGCGATGAACTCCGGCGGCTGTCCGTGCATCACTCGGACCCCACCAAGGTTGCCCTGGCTGAGGAGCTCCGCGTCCGGTATCCGCCGGACCCCGACGAGCGATTGGGTCCGTATCCCGTTGCCCTTACGGGGGAGTCGCTCCTGATACCGAGACTCACCGCAGAGATGATCCGTGAGGCGATCGACGATGACGAGTACGCGACGATCATCGAGGGCCTGGGGATCCTCTCGATCATGGTCGTTCCCCTGCGCTCGTCGAACGGGATCCTCGGCACGTTGACCATGGTTTCCGCCGAGTCGGCTCTTATCTACGATAAGAACGACCTCGAGTTCGCCGAGGAGTTGGGGCTGCGAGCAGGTACCGCGATGTCCCACGCGATCGAGTTCCAACAGCGCAACCAGACGGCGCGGGCACTTGAGCAGGATCTACTCCCGCCCGAGTTGCCAACGATCGAGGGACTAGAGGTCGCCAGCCGCTTCCTCCCCGCTGGGCTCCATAACGCAGTGGGCGGCGATTTCTACGATCTGTTCGAGGTAGAGCCCGGCGAACTTTGGGCGTTGGCGATCGGTGATGTGCGCGGCAAAGGCCCTCAAGCAGCTGCGCTCACGGGCCTCGTGCGCCACACGATGCGCAACGAGGCGCGCCACGACCCGTGTCCCGAGAAGATCATGGAGGCCGTGAACGTGGCCCTGCTAGGAGCGAAACGCGAGCAGTTCTGCGCTCTCTGTTACGCCCTCGTGAGGGTGGCCGATGGCCGCTGCGAGATCGAGGGCCAGGTAGCCGGCCTCCCCCTTCCGATCCTGCGGAGCGGTGGAGAGGTGGGCTACGTGGGAGAGCCGGGCCTGCTCCTCGGAGTACTAGATGAACCGGACGGAGCCCCCTTCAAGGTCTCTCTAGAAGCGGGCGAGTCTTTGGTCCTGTTCACCGATGGTGTCACCGACGCCCGCAGAGATGGTGATGTCTTCGGGGGAGCGAGGGCTCGCCAGGTGATAGCGGATGCTCCCAACGACGCGGAGGGGATCGCAAGCGCTCTCGTCTCAGAGATCGCTTCCTTCGGCGGCGATGCCCGCCACGACGACGTCGCCATGATCGTCATCCACCACCTGGCCTAGGGCCGTCCGAGGGCAAAGAGGGTATCGGGGGCGGAAGGTCGAACCGTTACCTATCGCCATCGATCATCGGTCGAACGCCATCTCAGGAGGCCCCAGATGTTTAAGAGTTCCCGTCACGCCCGAGGAGGGGTCGCCCTCGGTCTAGCCGCCCTGCTCGCCGCAGCACTGGCGGCGCCTGCGGCGGTGGCGCAGACACCGCTGTACGAGGACCACCTGCGCGCCTATTCGATAGTCCCTCCGGGCCAGGAAGGCAACGTCACTGCGGCCGAGTTCGCGGCCGACGACTTCGGCCCCCACTACAGCGACCAACTCGAGACCTACGCTTCCCTGATCGAAGACGACGACGTCACGGATGCTGAGATCCCCGACTACTTCCACGAGATGCAGTTCGGCCTCACGGGAACAGCGGAGCGGACCTATCAGCCCACGGCGGGAGTAACCGTCCAGCGTGATTCTCTGGGGATCCCGCATATCAATGCCGACTCGATCGAGACCGCCGAGTTCGCGCTCGGTTATGTGTCTGCCGAAGACCGTCTGTGGCAGATGGATATCTTCCGCCATGCGGCACGGGGAACCCTCTCGGAGTTCGTGGGCGAGGACTACCTCGAGATGGATATCGTCACCCGACGAGAGGGCTATACCGAGGCCGAGGTCCAGAAGATGTTCGACGATCTTGACGACAAGTTCGGCGACGTCGGCAAGACCCTCCAGGATGGGCTCACTCAATACGCGGCCGGGGTCAACGCATACATCGACTCGCTCGCCACCCAGCCGGATCAGGTCCCGGTCGAGTACGCCGCTACGGGGAATCCGTTCCCCGCGTTCCCTGAGCAGTGGACCGTCAGCGACACGCTTTTCCTCGTAGTGCTTCAGTTGCGCGAGTTCGGCGAGACCGCCGGTACGGAGATGGAGAACGCAGGGCTCTTCGCGCATCTCGAGGGCCGCCTCGGCAAGAAGAAGGGCCGCGCTGCCTACGACGACTTCGTGTTCCAGAACGAGGCCCGCTCGTATACCTCCATCCGCAAGGCCGACGGCAGGTTCCCCTCCCAGAATCTCAAGGAGGTGGAATGGGCGTCGGTAGCGATCCCCGACCAAGCGGAGGAACTCGCCGAGAAGACCGCGGCAGAGACCGCGATGCGCCAGGGTTTCCTTCAGAAGATGGGCTTCAAGAAGCCCGCGTCGAACGCGTTGATCGTCTCCGGCGACCTGACCACCTCGGGCAACCCGATGCAGATCGGCGCCCCGCAGGTCGGCTATTCCGTTCCTCAGTTCTTCATGGACATCGACGTGCACGCGCCGGGCATCGACTTCAGGGGCCCCGCGGTTCCTGGAGCCTCGGCCCTCGTTCCACTTGGCCGCGGCAGCGACTATGCGTGGTCGCTCACGACGGGGTACTCGGATGCGGTCGACACCAGAGCCGAACTGCTCTGCGACCCGGAGGGTGGCGAAGTGACCACCGACTCCAACGCCTACATCTACAACGGCGAGTGCAAGGCGATGGAATCTCGCTCCGAGACCTTCGTCGTCAAGCCGCCTCCTACCAGTCCCGCCCCTCCGTCCGTCGAGCAACGGACCTTCTACCGGACCATCCACGGGCCGGTGTTCTCCAGGGGAACGATCGATGGCGCTCCAGTGGCGTTCGTGAAGCAACGGAACTTCTGGATGCGAGAGATCGATTCGCTGCCGCCCTTCTACAAGTGGAACACCGAGATCGACGACATCTCTGATTTCGAGGCTGCGGCTTCCGAGTTCACGATGTCGTTCAATGCTCACTACGTTGATCACGACAACATCGCCTACTTCCACGTTGGCAAGTACCCCTTGCGCAAGCCCGGGGTCCAGCCCTCGCTACCGATCTGGGGAACCGGGGAGTGGGAGTGGCAGGGTGAGGTCTCCTTCGCCGACCAGCCAAAGGTCGTCAACCCGACCCAGGGCTGGCTCGTCAACTGGAACAACAAGCCAGCGCGAGCCTGGGACAACATGGACGGCATCAAGTGGGGCTCGATCCACCGGGTTGAGCTACTGGCCGACGAGATGAAGCGGCGCGTGACTGCTGGAAAGCTCGAACTCTCGGATCTGGTGGACGTCATCCGTAATGCTGCCACCCAGGACGTGCGGGGCCTCTACCTCGGACCGAAGATGCTGCGCTTCGCAGCGAAGTCCAAGCTAGACGGCGTCAAGGCCAAGGATGCGATCGCGATCGTTGGGGACTGGATCGACTCCGGTGCCCATCGGTTCAACCAGGATCGCAATGGCCTGATGGACGATGGCAACGCGATCGCCATCTTCCAAGGGTGGTACGAGAACGCGGTACACGAGATATTCGACGACGAACTCGGCGAGGACGGCTACGACCTAGTAGAAGCCCCCGTGATCGGCAGCAGCATGTGGTTCGACTACTCGAGCTACCTCGATGTCATCTTCAAGAAGGGGGCGCGCAAGCACATGGCCCGCCGCTACTGCGATGACATGGAGACCAAGCGGCGAGAGTCGTGCCGGTCGGTCGTGGTCAAGGCCCTCAAGAAGACGATCTCCCAACTGAGTAAGGAACAGGGTCAGAACCCGGGCAACTGGACCTTCCCAGCCGAGTGGATCGAGTTCTCCGCGCAGGGGGCCGGGTCGGTCCCGCACATCCCGTGGCAGAACCGCGGGACCCACAACCAGGTGATCGAGGTTCTCTCCAACGCCGACTGACGCGGTAGCTACAAGGGTGGAACGATCCGGCAGGCGTAACCCCACGACTCCCCGGAGTCGGTGCCTCCGGTTGGCAAGGGGAACTGGATCGGCAGCGAGGAGGTCCACTCGGCCATGACCGGTGCGGTCTTGGTCTTGACCCCGTTCTTCTTCTCGCACTTCTTGCGCTTCTTAGCCGATCCCTTGCACGGCTTGCTGCCGATCCGCCCGCGCCCGGGACGGTCGAACTCGAGCACCTGCACCCCGTCGACGAAGTCGAGGTTGTAGATGATGCGGGAGTTCGGGTCGGTGGGGGCGAAGTAGGCGGCCCAAACGATCCCCTCCGGGGGGATGAAGTAGCCGAGCTGCCGGATGTCGCGCGGATCGGAAACGTCGAGGAGGCGAAGTCCCTGCTCGTACCAGCCCTGAGCGACCACGTTCCGCTTCACGTCGAAGTAGTGCGCCGAGCACAGCGCTGAGGCCGGTGGTGCAGCCTTCCACCCCTCGGGGTCGCTGAGCGATTCGACCACCCATTGGTCCATCGGCTTGAGGTCCGCTCCCGTGGGAACCTTGCTCTTCTTACCGTCGACCTTCTTCTTCTCGACGGGGAGCTTCCAGGTCTCGAATGCTCCGGCCCCGCTGCAACCGGGCCGGGTGTAGTCCTCCTCGGTCACGTAAACGACGCCCTTGTTCTTGAGACGTCGTGAGTTGTGGAGGATGTAGTCGTTGTACTCGCTTCCATCTCCGAGTCCGAAGAGCTCGAGGTAGGTCGAGAACCCCTCCTCGTTCGTCTTTGCGACCTGCGTTCCGAGGTCGGACCCGTCGTAGTCGTCGGGGATCTCGTACGCGATCGCCCCGCCGAAGCCAACGACCCACGCGAGGCCGTTGCCATCGACCTGTACGTCGTGGGTGGCGACGTCACCCCCGGCGGCGGTTTCGAAGACGCCAGTGACCACCGGGTTTCTCGGATCGGTGAGGTCGATGACGCGGATCCCGCCTCCGTCCGTGACCCACGCGAACTTACAGTCGAGGATGCAAGAGGCGGTGTGCCCAGGCCCGCCCTGGATCGGATCGCCGCCCATCGGGAAGGCCGACAAGATGTTCGGAGTTTCCGGATCAGAGATGTCGATCACGTAGAGGATGCCGGTTGATTCTGCGGCGTCGTTCGAGATGAGGAGGATGTCGCTGCCAAGGTCGACGTCCTCGTTCTCGAAGTGGGGGAGCGGCAGAGCGCCGAGCAGGGTTGGGTTCGCGGGGTCGGAGATGTTGTACGTCTGGAGCCCGGAGCTGGTGGTGAGGAACATCTCGTTGTCCTTGAACCTGGCACCGATCGCGCCGGTGGTGCCGGGGAGGACCGAGATCAAGGACACGTTTCCGCTGGCGATCGGCTCGGGGGCCGTTTGCGCCCTCACGGGTCCGATCGACGTAAGGGCGGCTCCAACCAACGCCACGATGGCAACGATCCAGATCTTCTTCATGTCATCCCCTTACTCGCCCAGCCACTCTGCCTTATGACCATAAGTGGGGCGTTCGAAACCACATAGGGGGTTGGCCCCTCTTTTATGGCGCGGCCAGGCGTTAGCATCGAGTCAGCTGGCCCGCAACGGAGCGGGCACTAGCGAACCCGCAGGGAGGTTCGAGAGGCATGGCAGGTGACATGGAGGTCGATCCACGGAAGCTCCCGGAGCTCCCCGAGTTGATGATCGCGGGACCTGGTGAGGTTCACGAAGAGGACCTCGAGATCCTTGGGAACCAGCTCATCGCTCACTACGGCGACGTGTGGACCAAACTCCACGAGCAAACCCTCGATCAGCTCGCCGCCATCCTTGGCTGCGCTGACTCTCCCTACCTGATCCCCGGGACCGGGACGGCCTGTCTCGATGCGGCCGTGGGGAACCTGTTCGAAGAGGGACAACGGATCGTTGTCGCCCAGACGGGGTTCTTCGGGACCCGGCTGACGCAGATAGCGCAGGCGCACGGCCTCGAAGTGATCCCCCTCGAGGTGGAACCAGGCGCACCGGTCGATCCGGGTGCGGTGTTCGATGCGGCTCAGAAGGCGGACGGGGTCGCAACCGTTCATGTAGAGACTGCTACCGGCGTCCGTCATCCGGTTCGCGAGATCGCTCAGGCGGCGAAAGACGCAGGCGCTCTCTACATGGTCGACGGCATCGCGTCCGTCGGTGGTGAGCACCTGAAGGTCGATGAGTGGGGCATCGATGTTCTCGTCACGGGCACGCAGAAAGGGCTCGAGGCCCCTCCGGGGTACGGCATCCTCGCGCTGGGTCCAGAAGGTCGTGCTCGACTCGACGCCCGTGAGTCCCGTCCCCGCGCCTTCTACCTCGACCTCAAGATCTGGGACCAGTACCGCGACGAGTGGGGCTCGTGGCACCCGCATCCGGTGACGATGCCGACCAACCTGACCCTTGCGCTGTCGTCCTCGATGAGCCGGATCCTAGAAGAGGGCTTGGAGGCATGGGTCGACCGACGGCACGCGCTCGCGACCAAGTGCCGCGAAGGTCTCGCTGCCTTAGGTCTCGATCCGATCCCTCACGCCGGAAGCGAGGCGAACCTCGTCATCGCGATGTGGGCGGATGATCCTGCGGCGATCCAGAAGCACATGCTCGGCAAGGGCATCATGATCTCGGGTGGTCTAGTGCCGACGATGGGCAAGGCGATCAGGGTCGGTCTCATGGGCCGCACCGCGACCGACGCGATGGTCGATCGAGTGATCGCAGGGGTCGGCGAGGCGCTCGGTCGCTAACGCGCCGGCATGAACCGCTCGAACCACGCAAGGCAGCGCGCGGCGTAGTCGATCGCTGCGGGGAAGTGACCGACGCCGTGGCCCTCGCCGGGATAGAGCACCAGTTCGGCCTCGGCCCCCGCCATCCGTAGCGCCTCGTAGAACTCGATCGCTTGCCCGGGGGGCGTGCAGCGATCATCCAGACCGGCGATCACCATCGTCGGGGTGGTAACGCCCTCGGTGAAGAACACCGGGCTGCGCTCGAAGTACTTGCCGCTCGGGTTCGACGGCACGTCGTCTAGGAAGTACGAATCCCAGTCGCCGATGTTCGAGTTGTAGTGCTGGCTGAACCAATCGGTGACCGGGCTCGATGGGATCGACGCCGCGAAACGGTCCGTTCGGGTGATGATCCACGCGCTCATGAATCCGCCGTAAGACCCACCCATCACTCCGATGCGGGCCGGGTCGGCCACGCCCTCGGCGACAAGATGGTCGAGTCCCGACAGGTAGTCATCGGTATCGGCCCCGCCCATGTCGCCGAGGACCCCGGCGATGAAGTCCTGACCCTTTCCTACCGACCCACGCGGGTTGGGAAGGAAGATGGCATATCCGCTCTGAACCAACAGAGGGCTGAGCCCGGTGCGCAATGCCCACATCCGACGCCACGAACCCACCGGGCCCCCATGGACGTCCATGACGAGCGGGAACGGCCCGTCACCATCCGGGCGTGCACAAGAGGCCCTCCATCTCGAGACCGTCGGGAGCGGTCCATGTCACCCGGCGCGTCGAGGCGACGATCTCCTCGAGGTCGATGCTGCCGAGATGCGACATCCGAGTGAGGCGCTTCACGCCGCCCCGTCCGACGATCGCAACCTCGGGATACGCAGCGACGTCGGTGATGATGGTCACGCATCCGTCGTCACCGAACGGCTCGCCATAGGGATTGAACCTGCCCCCGATCGCCTCTTCGCCGGCCCACAAGCGTTCAACCGCGGCGGTTTCGGTGTCGAGCCGTCCGACGACCGAGTCCATCCCGTTCAGGCCGGTGAAGAACAGCGATGTGTCGGAATCGAAACGCAGGTAGCTCGCATCGCAGTCCACCTGGTGCTGCCTCGCATCGTTCGTGGTCACATCCACGATCACGATGTCGCCGGCGAGGATCATCCGGTCGCTCGCGATCGTTTCGACCATGGCGACCTTGGTCCCGGACGGGTTCGCGGTGGGGAAGCCGATCTGGACCGCCGACGAGTACAACTCCTCGTGCTCGCCCGTCGCCGGATCGAGCGCCACGAGCCGGGCTCGGTACCAGGAGTTCTCGCTCGGGTCGTCGGAGACGACCGCGGCGATGCGATCACCGAGCCAGCAGGCTTCCCACACGTTGATCCCGGGCGTCATCCCGCCGGGGGTCACGAGCCGACTCGTGCCCGCCGCGACATCGTGGACGTAGAGGCGTCTCCACTCGTCCGCGTCGCGACCGTGAACCTGGGGGAGCCACGACACGTCCGCGGTTACGTCGCTCTTGGCCCCCGAGCCCTCGGCCCCCGGCGCTTGCGCTCCGAGTCCGGCGACCCCGAGCAGGATCTTCGTGCCGGATGAGTTCCACGCGAGATACTCGACGGTGCCATCGAGGGCGGGGGAGTTAACGATCTTGCCCCGCCCGCGCTCGGTTGCGATCGCAAGTGCCCCGCGTCCGTCGCTCTCGGCGATGAACGCGAGGCTCTCACCATCGGGCGACCACGTCGGTGAACTACCCGGGGCGATACGTTCGATCGTCGTCTCGCCATCGACGGGAACGATGCAGATCTCTTTCTTGGGTCTGCCCTCAAGGGCGGTGAGGTGGCTTCCGGTGAACGCGACCTCGGTGCCACCTGGTGAGGGGACCGGATACTCGGCGGTGCTGACCTGCCCGAAAGCGGGCCCCAGGACCTTCAGGAAGAACGCCTCGGCTCGCTTGTAGTGGTCGGTCCCACGGATATCGCTCTGCATCGACCCCCCCGATTGGTAGTGAACGCACTCTAAGGTGTGGGCATGGCTTCCAAGAGGGGGTGGCTCCGGGGTGTGTTCATCGCCGTGGGGCTCGCCATCGGTGTCCACGTGGTGTCGGCGCAGCTATCAGGGCTGCGCGAGACGGGTATCGACCTGGTCAGCTCCTTCCCGATCACCCTGGCTGCGATGCTCGGGCTCGAGGCGTTCAGCCTGTTCTCGTACGGCGTGCTGATCCGTGTCTCTCTTGCCGCGCCTCGGCGAGAACTTTCCGAATGGCGATTGCAGAAGACCGTCCTGGCCGGGTTCGCTCTGGGGAAGGTGCTCCCGGGCGGGACCGTCGGCTCGCTCGCCGCTACCGTCAAGCCGCTGACCTCCGAGGATAGGGGCGTGCTCAGGGTCGCGACCGCGCTGGCGGGTTCGGGCTTCGTGTCGAGTGCGGTGCTCATCGGACTCCTCGGCGTCGCGGTCATCCCGGTGTTGTTGACGGGAGAGCTCGCCGGTCGTGCGCTCGCGGTGGTCATCGGTGTGGCGGTCACCGTCCTTGGGCTCGGCGCTCTCCTCACGCCCGCGTTGCTGTGGCCCCAGAAGGTCGGCAACCTCGTGCGGCGGATCGTCCGGCCCCTCGCCCACGGACCGCTCAAGGGCAAGCTCGATCCCGACGAGATCGGCGAGCAGGTCGCGGTCGCGATCGAGCGCAGTGGAGAGATCATCAGGAACCCCCGTCGCAGAGGCGCGGCGCTGGTGTGGGCGACCCTCAATTGGGTCGCCGACATGGCGGTCCTGGGCCTGGTCGTGTTCGCGACCGCGGGGCTCGGGGGCCTGCCCGCGGTCCCGCTCGCGTACGCGCTGGGTAATGCCGCCGCGGCGGTGCCTCTCACTCCCGGAGGGGTAGGGGTCGTCGAAGCGGTCGCAACCGCAACCCTCGTCGCGGGTGGTGTCGATGGTGCGGCCGCGACGGCTGCGGTCCTCGGGTGGCGCCTCGTCGCGCACTGGCTCCCGATCGTGATCGGGCTGATCCTGTTGCCATCGCTTCCCGGAGGCATCGAGGCTCGCGACGCGGTCGGTGGACGGCCGGGGGCCGTGGACGGATGATTGCCGGATGACCCATCCCGAGAGAGACGTCGTCGATGTTGTGATCGAGATCCCCAAGGGGAGCCGTAACAAATACGAGTTCGACCACGACGCGGGCGTCATACGGCTCGACCGGCGTCTGCTGACCGCGATGGCCTATCCCGCCGACTACGGCTTCGTGCCCGACACGCTCGGCGAGGACGGCGACCCTCTCGACGCGATGGTGCTCCTCGACGATCCGACGTTCCCGGGGTGCTGGGTCGAATCTCGCCCGATCGGCGTGTTCTGGATGCGGGACGAGAAGGGCCCCGACGCGAAGATCATCTGCATCCCCAGCCACGATCCTCTGCGCGAGGACGTCACCGACATCAGTCAGTTGCCGGACATGTTCCTCTCCGAGATCGAGCACTTCTTCGACGTCTACAAGATCCTCGAGAAGAAGAAGACGGCGGTCCTCGGCTTCGACGGGCGGGAGGTGGCGTGGAAGGAGATCGACGCCGCTTTCGAGCGCTTCGGGGACGGCTCCCACTAGAACGCGAAAAGTGGGGGCCAGAAGTCCCCAGGAGTGTCACACCCCCTCGGTACATTGGGGCGATGAAGATCTCCGTGCAGGCGTGGGCCCCCGATTACGGTTCCGAGGTCGAGGTGGCGTGGGACGGCGGGCGTCCCGATGACGTCGACACCACCGCCGAAGGCGTGGGGTGGCAGGCACTCGCCCCGGGCGCCCAAGAGGATCTGAGCTGGAACGAGGTCCTGTTCGTCGACGGCGTGAGGCGCACCGATGCCCGCTTGTTCGTGACCCCGGACGAAGCCGAGCATGCGGCACCGGGCCTTGCCGCCTCCATCGGTGTGGGCGCGGTGTCGTGCGACATCGCAGCCGGCAACGGGACCCCGGTGCGCCGTGCCGAGATCGCCGCCGCTCGCATCACCCGAGTGCTGGCCGTCGGTTCCGGCCACGAACTCTCGTTGTCGTGCGGGCCGGGGCTCGACTACGGACCGCTCCCGGTCGCGGGCGTGGCGCCGGAAGACCTCGACCACAAGGTGCACGCGACGATGCGGGACGCCGAGGCGGTGCTCGCGATCGAACTCGCGTCGGGGGCCGGCAGCGACAAGATCGTCTTCATCGACGGACCACTCGCCAAGATGAACCCGGGCGCGGCCGCCGCGGTCGGCGTCATCAAGTCGCACAACGCCGCGTACCTGGACGACGCCGAGAACGCACTCGTCGCGCAACTCGGGTGTGGCGAGCGCACGCCGTTGTTCTTCTTCGGGGGCCCGCAGCGACCGCGCTACTCGTGGTACCTGCGCCTGTGCGAGTTGGATACCTCCATGCACGAATGGCACGGCGTGATCCGGTGCGAGATCCCCGCGGCGCACTCGATCGGAACCGCGTCCAAGCTCGCCGACGCATCCTCGTGCCTGCTGCCACGGTTCGCATCGGAGGCCCACTGGGATGCGCGTGCGCCGCAGAACCTCGTCCCGATCGCAGGGCTCGAGAAGCACCTTCGTCACCTGCTCGGCGATCGCGAACTCGGCTACCGGATGATCCGCTCCGCGGCGGCCGCTCGCTCGACGGGAGGGACCGCAGTTGCCTGACGACATCCAGTCGCCGGTCGGGCTCGTCCTCGGCTCCGAAGCGACCACCACTCAGGAGTTCCGGGTCGTTCTGCACGAGGACGACTACCTGCAACTCGATGACCTCGTGATCGTGAAGACGCACGTGCCGAAGATCGGCGAGGTGACGACCTACGGGATCGTCGTCGAGACCAACGCTCGTTACGAGGGCACCGCGTTCGAATCCGACACCTTCCGGGTTGCGGTCGCGGGCACGCTCCCCGCCGAGAAGTCGCGCACCGCGACGATCCAGGTGATCAGGGTCATGCCCGAGATGTGGATCGCTCCCGACTCCGGCCAGCCGGTCTACCGGGCGGTCGGCGAGGAGCGCGAGAGGGCTCTCTACGTCGACGAGATGGGCGATTCCTCGGGGGCCCGGGCGCTGCCGGTCGGGCTCACCCGGGACGACGAACCCGTGTGGGCCGATGTCGACTTCTTCGACGGCACCAAGGGCGCGCACATGAGCATCTCGGGCGTCTCCGGGGTCGCGACCAAGACGTCGTACGCGTTGTTCTTCCTCAGGTGCCTCACCTCGCATCCCGAGATCCTCGGCAAGTCGGCCAAGAACCTGCGCACGCTGATCTTCAACGTCAAGGGCGAGGACCTGATGTTCCTCGACAAGCCGAACTCCAGGTTCTCCGATGAGCACGCCGAGAAGTGGCGGATCCTCGGGATGGACCCGACCCCGTTCCCGTCGGTCTCGTTCTGGGCACCGGCGCGGATGAAGAAGGGCTCCGAGGGCATCCCGCAGTCGAGCGCTCGGCTCGATGGCGTCGAGGCGTTCCGCTGGACCCCGCGGGAGTTCGTCGACGACGAGTTGCTGAGCTTCCTGTTCACCGACGCCAACGACTCACGCAACCAGCTGACCTTCGTCGCCGAGCGCGTCACGCACCAACTTCACCGCTACGCGCGCGACGTCGCCGGGAAGCCCGGTGCGATCGTGCTGCGTCCGCCCGACGACGATCCCGACAGCAAGGAAGTCGTGGTCGGTCCCGGCGAGCGGATCATCGAGGACCTCCCGAGCCTCGTCGATGCGATCGGCGAGTTCCTCGATCCCGAGGATGGTTCCGAGCCGGAGTTCGCATGGACCGGGCGGGTCCAGGGGGGCACCGCGAGTGCGTTCATGCGCCGCCTCTACGCGAGTCAAGGCCGGGTCGGCCAACTGATCCGGGCCGGTGAGTCGCGCAAGATCGATCGGGCCCGTGAGGCAGTGACCGTGGTCGACATCCACGACCTTCACGAGGCCGCGCAGCGCTTCGTAGTCGGCGCGCTGATCAAAGAGGTCCACGCCGAGAAAGAGGGCAAGGGCCGCTTCCCGCTGTCGGCGATCGTGCTCGACGAGCTCAACAAGTACGCACCGCGCGACGGCTACTCGCCGATCCGCGACACGCTGATCGACATCGCCCAGCGCGGGCGCTCGCTCGGTGTCCTGTTGATCGGTGCCCAGCAGACCGCGTCGCGGGTCCATCCCGACGTCCTCAGCAACGCCGCCCTGAAGGTGTCGGGGCGGCTCGACTCGGCCGAGGCCGAGCGCGCCGAGTACGGCTGGATGCTCCCGTCGACGAGGGCCCGGGCCCGGTTGTTCAAGCCCGGAACCATGGTGCTCAGCCAGCCGGCGATCCCGGCGCCGACCGTGCTCACGTTCCCGTACCCGCCGTGGGCGACCCGCCCCGAAGAGATGGTCGAGGAGGGGGATCCCTTCGAGGGGATCTAGTCGATGAAGATCCTGCACACCGCCGACTGGCATGTCGGCAAGAAGCTCGGCCGGTTCGACCGCCTCGACGAGGCCAAGGCATGCCTCGACGAGGTCGTCGCGTACGCCGAGGCCGATCAGGTCGATCTCGTCATCGTCGCGGGCGACCTCTTCGACCGCGCGCTGCCGCCGTTCGCGGTCATGGGCGTGGTGTTCGACGCCCTGCAACGACTCGCCGACACCGGGGCGACGGTCGTCGCGATCGCCGGCAACCACGACTCGGCCGAGCTGTTCCGGGTCCTCAAGCCCTACTTCGCGTCGTCCCGCATCTACCTCGCGGACAAGGCGCTGCCGCCCGAGGATGGGGGAGTGGTGCGCGTTGCGTCGCGCGACGGCAAGACCACCGCGCAGGTCGCACTGTTCCCGTTCCTCCACGAGGCGCGTGTTTCTGACCTCATGGAGTCGGCCGACGACTGGCACAAGAAGTACGCCGACCGCATCAAGCGGCTGTGCTCGGTCTACGGCGAACACATGAGCAAGAACTCCGGGCCCGACACGATCGAGATCCTCGTCGGTCACTTCATGATCAACGGTGCGATCCCGTCCGGTTCCGAGCGCGGCCTCCACATCGGCGAGGCGTTCACCGCCGAGACCCAGGCGCTCCCGTCCGACATCGACTACGGGGCGCTCGGCCACATCCACCTCAGCCAGGAGGCTCCCGGTTCCGCGGTCGCCGCCCACTACTCGGGCAGCCTGCTCCAACTCGACTTCGGCGAGAAGGGCCAGGACAAGAACGTCCTGCTGGTCGAGCTGCGTCCCGGGTCACCCGGCCAAGGTCACCCCCAAGCCCATCACCAAGGGCCGCAAGCTCATCAAGGTCTCGGATTCGCTCGACAACCTCAAGACGAGGGTCGACGAGTTCGGCGATGCGATCCTCGACGTCGGCGTGCTGACCGATGGGCCGGTCGCGGGACTGGCCGACGAGGTTCGAGGGTTCCTGCCGAACGCCCTGTACGTGCGGGCCGAGTACGACCGCGACGAGGTCGATCCGTCCGAGCGCGAGGGGCGCAGCCTCGACGATCTCTACGGCGAGTTCTACGCGACCCGTCACGGGGTCGAGGCCAAGGAAGAGTTGATCGAGGCGTTCAAGGGACTCGTCGCCGAAGTAGGGATCGACTGGTGAGGCCGCTGGTGCTCGAGATGTCGGGCTTCCGCAGCCACGAACTCAAGACCGAGATCAGCTTCGAGAACCGCAACTTCATCGCGATCGTCGGGCCGACGGGGGCCGGCAAGTCCTCGATCCTCGATGCGATCTCGTTCGCCCTCTACTCCAAGACCCCGCGCCTTAGGAACAAGACCAAGCGGCTGATCTGCTCGCGCACCGACGCCGCGCACGTGAAGTTGCTGTTCGAGGTCGAGGGCAAGAAGTACGAGGTGTCGCGGGTGCTTCGCAACTCGGGTACCTCCGAGCATCTGCTCGTCGACCTCGCCTCTGGCGAGAAGTTCACCGGAGAGTCGTCGGTGACCGAGACCATCGAGGAACTGCTCGGCCTCGACTTCGATGCGTTCTGTTCGTCGGTGCTCCTCGCCCAGGGCCGGTTCTCCGAGTTCCTCGAGGCCGCGACGACCAAGAAGATGCAGATCCTCAAGGGCGTCTTCCGGATGGATCAGATCGACGACCTGCGCAAGGCGGCGAAGTCGAAGGTCGCCGACTTCGAACTCGAGGTCCGCGAGGTCTCGGGCGAGCTCGGCGGTATCCCCGAGGACCTCGCCGATCTGATCACGACCGAGAAGGACGGCCTCAAGGACCTCGATGGCCGGGCCGCGACGCTCACCGAGGCGCTGCCGCGCGAGAAGCTGCTGATCAAGGAGGCCGAGGGGGCCGAGGCCGAGAAGGCCGCCGCCACGAAGGAACTCGCCGCGGCCGAGTCGTCGCTGGCGTCACTGCCCGAGAGCGACGTGCTGACCGGACTCGCCGACGAGGAAGACGAACTCGCCAGAGTTGATCGCCGCGGCCGACGAGAAGTTCACCGACGCCACGGCGGCCGCGGCGTCGGCGGCCGAGGCACTGGCGAAGCTCGGAAGCCGACCTCGGCTCGGTCGCGACGCTCTCGGAACTGAAGGCCAAGGCCGAGGCGCACGCAGCGGGGGCCGAACAGCTCGCGTCCCAGGTCGCGACCCTCGATGCCGGTGCCGCCGAACTAGACGCCCTGAAGAAGGACGCCACCGAGCGCGCCGCTGCGGCCGAGGCTGCGGTGGCCGACCGCGACGCCGCCACCGCCGCGGTGCGTGCGATCGAGCGCGAGCACCAGGCCCACGCGCTCAGGGTCCACCTCGTCGCTGGCGAGCCGTGCCCGGTGTGCGAACAGAAGGTGGCGAAGGTTCCGAGCTCGAAGGCCCCGGGTGCGGTTGCCGCGGCCGAGAAGGCCGAAACCGCCGCGATCAAGTCGGCCGATGCCGCGCTCAAGACGGCGACCGCTGCCGAACGAGCCGTAGCCGCGGCCGAGGCGGGTGCGACGCAACTCGAGAAGCTCGTCGCGGCCCAGAAGAAGGACGCGACCAAGGCTGCCAAGGTCCTCTCCGATGCACTCGGCAAGGTGGATGACTTCGTGGCCGAGACGACGAGGCGGCTCGCCGAGCTGTCCGGCGCGGCGAGTGCTGCGAGCGCCGCGACCAAGGCTGCCGAGGAGGCTCGCACGCTCAGGGATGCGGTGGCCGCCAACAAGGTCAAGATCGAAGCGCGCCGCCACGAGCTGTGCGCCGAGGTGATCCTGGTCGCGGGCCGGCTCGACGATGTCGTCGCCCCGCAGCCGAGCGATCCGGCGCGGACGTTATGCGACCGGGCCGAGAAGATCAGGGCCGCGGTCGCGGCTCAGGTCGAGGAGGCTCGACTCAAGCTCGAGAAGGCCGAGGGCGCCGCGGGCTCGGTCGGTGCGCGCCTCGCCGAACTTCGCAAGGAACTTGGGATCGATGGGGGAGTGGCGCTGGCCGACGTGCTCTCGGACCTGAAGGCGGATGCCGCCGCGGCCAAGCAGCGCATCGCGAACTGGGAGAAGGACCGCGAGCGAGCGAAGGAGCTGACGGCCAAGAAGAAGGAGATCCAGGACCGCCAGGGGATCTACGACACGCTCGGCAAGGACCTCACCGATCAGTACTTCATCGCGTTCCTGCTCGAGGACCGGCGCAAGCTGCTATCCCAGCTCGGTTCGGCCTATCTGATGGAGCTCACCGAGCGCTACCGGTTCGACGACGACGCCGAGTTCAACGTGATCGACGAGCTCGACGCCGACAAGAAGCGCGAGATCCTGACCCTGTCGGGCGGCGAACTGTTCCTCGCGTCCCTGGCCCTGTCGCTCGGTCTCGCCGAAGCGGTCGCGCGCCACGGGGGCCGGCTCCAGTGCTTCTTCCTCGACGAGGGCTTCGGCTCGCTCGACCCCGAGGCACTCGGCCACGCGCTCGACGGGATCGAGAAGATCGTGAGCCCCGAGCGCCTGATCGGCCTCGTGAGCCACGTCGCCGAGCTATCGGCGAGGATCGAGGACAAGATCGAACTCGAGCGCACCCCCGAGGGCATGACCCTGATCAAAGCAGGCGCATCGGCCTAGATCAGCACCTCCCGGAGGGCGTCCACACCGGGAGAACCTCGGAGTCCTTCTGGCGTCCGGTAGACGCGGCACGAGAGCCCGACCGGCGCGCCCGGCTCCGCGAACGGGTCGGTCCCATCGATCAGGATCGTGGGGGAGCCCCGGAACCCGAGCCTCTCGGCCTCCTCGTGGGTCTCGATCCGCTCGGAAGGTGACCTCGGCGTCTGCGCTAGCTCGCGGCCAGCGCTTCTGCGAGGTGCTCCTTGAGCGACTTGCCAGTTCGGACATCCATCGAAGTACTGCAGCGTGACTCTCGGGCATGGCTCCATCAACTCCTTCGTCTCCGCTTCGAGACAACGAGGACCGGAGGGCCTCTTCTTCCCGGGGGATGCGTAGGGGGCCGGGGAGCGTGAAGTAATCTCAACCGATGAACGACAAGCTTTTCACCGAGAGGGTCCAGCGCCTCAAGGACGCCACGATCATCGCGATCTTCCGCGTCCAGAAGGCCGAGCATGCCGATCGAGGGCATCGGCGCGGCCGTCCGAGGTGGATTCGAGGCCGTCGAGATCACGATGAACTCACCCGGTGCGACCGATGCGCTGAGCGAGGTCGCCGGGCGCACCGATGCGATCGTCGGCGTCGGCACCGTGCTCGAGGCCGACCAGGTCAAAGAGGCGTACGACTCCGGCGCCGAGTTCATCGTCACCCCGACCGTGAACGAAGCCGTGATCGAGGCGGCCCACGGTCTGTCGCTCCCGGTGTGCATGGGTGCGTCGACCCCGACCGAGATCTACAGGGCCCACAAGGCCGGCGCCGACTGGGTGAAGGTGTTCCCGGCCGAGCAGCTCGGGGGCCCGGACTACCTGACCAACGTCCTCGGCCCGCTCGACGACGTGAAGATCCTGAGCACCGGTGGCATCACCGGCGAGAACTACCTGGGCTACCTCGACGCGGGCGCCCAACTCGTGGGCTTCGCGGGAGCCGTCTTCGATCCGCAACTAGCCGCCGAAGGCCGCTACGACGAGTTCGAACGCCGGGCCGTCGACATCAACCGCCGCCTCGACCTCTACTTCACCGACAAAGAGGACTAGCAGCAGCCGTTCACCGACTCGCTAGTCAGCAGCTCGGGTGACGCTCCGAGAGATGCGATGCCATCTGAGCCGACAGCCCGTCCATCCTGGCGCTGAGTGAATCGATCCGTCCCGTGAGCCCGTCGATCCGACCAGTCAGCCCATCGATCCGCGCATCGAGCCGAGCCCCCAAGGTATCGATCTTGTTTCCGAGATAGAAGAACATCCCGAACGTCGCCATCAACGTCGCCGCCAAGATCCCGATGACAGCCCAAGTCTGCTCCACGGTCATCCTCCGATTGTAGTCCTTGTCCGTTTTGCGAACCATAGTCAGAGGGTGCGACACGAGAGCGGGCTTATGTGAATTCGGCCCTTCGTAGAGGATGGATGACCCGTTCCCGTGGGTCAGGGCGCCGGGATGACCAGTCCGAGCCGGCCACCAGTCCATGTTGTTCATCAGGCGACCAACGCACAGGGAGTGATAGGTAACGGAGCGCGTCTATATCAATGAGTGCAAAATGGAGAAATTACCCCCATCCGTCCCTCGATGGTCTAGTCCTGAGCTTGCAGACAAAGCCCTTCTAGCTGATGCAACTTCCAACTGGCGCCGCTGGCGGATAGCTTCTGGACATGTGGTCAAGCCAGGATCATGGGTGCGCGTGACTATGCAGATCTCATTAGCCCAGCTGAGGAGGGTCTCGGAAAGAGCCGTAGCCGCTGCAGGACCCAGGTACACGCCTGGGATCGAAAATGGTGCTCCAAACATCAGTATCAGCTACTTGGATGACGTAATTCAGGCTCTGGCCCATTCTGGTGGTTTCCGAGAGCGCCTGGGAGAAGTCGGCCATGACATCCGCCACGTTCTGGACCAAGACCGCCACATCATTGCCCCGAGATTTCGAGGTCTCGTTAGAACCCCTCAAACCCTGCTTGAGCAGCTCGATCTGACGGTAGGTGCTAATGGGCTGGAAGATGCCCTCGCCGAGGGCGGGAAACTGCGAGTCATCTGCCGCTCGGTGTCTCGGCGGGTTCAGAGATCGATCGACGAATCCTGGGATCGCTTCCGTCAACTCTCGAAGGAGGCTCAGGGACGTGGGGGAACTCGATAATCAGATTCGGCAGTTGAGAGCGTTTGGTGACCGACTGGAGAGACTTGAGTCCTACCTTGATGGCCCGCCAGGAACGGCCCTTCTGCGAAATAACAGGCTCCTGATCCTGGGGCAGTGGGGCACAGGAAAGACGCACTTCCTTTGCGACGTGACTCGGGGTCTTTTGCAAGCCGGCTACCCAGCACTCCTCATACTCGCGGGTTCTCTTCCAAGCGGCGTAAGATCCCCTCGACGCCACCGCAAAGGAATCGGGCATAGCTGACTCGTCAAAGAGTCTGCTGGAGGGGTTGTCGAGGCTAGGAAGAAAATCCAAGTCCAGAGCCTTGGTCCTAATTGATGCGGTGAATGAAGGGGACCGTGCGTCGTGGCGTCTCCATGCTGCACGCATAGCCCGATCAGTACGGGCCTATCCTGATGTAGGTCTAGTCATTAGCTGTAGACGGCCATTCGAACAGCTGATCTTCACGGAGCCCTCTCTGAAGCTTTTCGCGACGGTGGAGCACTTCGGATTTGATGAGCGGGAACTCAATGCGCAACTGGAGTACTTTAAGTTTTAGGCGTATCAGCTGCCCGCGCCGCAGATTCCTTGAGTTTCGAATTCTCCCGCCCACTGTTTCTCAAGCTCCTTTGCAAGGCTCTCAAGGATCTCTCAAAAGCGAACGCAGAAGGCGAAACTGCGCGAGATTGCGTCGGGGCAAAAGGGCATGACATACATTCTGGAGTACCTAGCCAAGCACGTCGGAAAGACAGTCGAGCAGGATCACGGCCTTGCTGCGGCGGCTTGCTGGCGAATACTTAAGGGCGACCATCGGGTTGGGGTCCCCGGCGTAGCAGGAGTAATGGCAGCGCAATTGCGAGATTGGGTTACGCGGTGCGGAACGAAGCAGTTGCCGCGGGTCAACGACGTGTGCAGTTGTGGAGAATCGACTGCTAACGCCATCCTTGACCGTCTCATTCTTGACGGCCTTCTTGCGGAAGAAATGACATGGAAAGACGACTCTCATGAGTTGGTGATTCATTTTCCGTACCAACGATTCGGCGATCACCTTGTATCACGCCACTTGCTCGATCAACACAACATCACCCAGGGGAGTGACGAACAAGAACTCCGCCGTCTTTTTTACTCCAATCGGCCTTTGGGAAAGGTCTTTGCCTCCGATCCATGGGGCCGGTTTCGCTACCCAGGGATTGTTTCGGCAATCATGCTGGAGTTTCCGGAGCGCATGAAACGATCTCAGCTGGATAAGGAACTAGTTTGCTACCTTCCCCAACGGTGCAAACAAGTAGATGCTCTTGCACAGGTCTTCCTTGAGGGCCTCTATTGGCGCAGTCCGGATAGTTTTGGTCCTGTAACGGACAAGCTCGTTGGCTTCTTTCTTTCTTCTGCAGGGGATGTAACCCGAGCTGAAACATTGGAAGCGCTTAGCGCCCTCGCCGCCCGTGCGACGCATCCGTACAACGCGCAGAGGCTCAGCGGATTTCTCAAGAGGTTCGACATGGCAACGCGTGATCTGGTTTGGTCGGAGTTCCTGCGAGGTGTGGATGAACACGCTGCCTTGGTGCGGTTGCTCTCTTGGATAGAGAGCGAACCGACGGCTCGACTAAGTATCGAGGATGCAGCCAACGAGCTGCGTCTTCTCTCTTTGATGCTCACCACCTCCGATCGTTTGTTGCGAGACCGGGCGACCCAAGCGCTGGTCTACCTCGGGTCTTCGCACCCGGGGGCTCTGTTCGCGGAAGTGCTTGAAGGCCTGGAATTCCCGGACCCATACGTCCCTGAGCGGCTGTTAGCCGCTGCCTACGGTGTGTGTATGCGAGATTGGGCCACGCCCAATGCGACAGAACTGCGTCATGAGCTTCCTGGATTCGCACGAGAGCTCGTGCGAAGGATGTTTCTCCCTCAGGCGCCTCATGGAACGAAACACATCCTTGTTCGCGACTACGTGTGGTAGGGATCGGAGCATTGCGTGTTCAGTTTCTCCTGGCTGCATCGCTCCGAAGAATGTGAGGTACATCCGGGAAGATTCGAGAACCTTGCCTCTCCGTTCCGATCCACACGAGGTATCCGCAAGAGCACCCTTGACCAAGTCCGGCGCGCCCTGCACATGGATTTCGAGAACTACACACTGGGCCACCTCGTCCCGGACCGGGGGAACTATCAGGACGATCATGTCGGGTATCAGGCGGTCAAGAAGCAAGTTATGCAGAGAATGTTCGACCTGGGCTTCACGTCGGAAAAGTTCGAGGAGGCTGATACACGAATTGCGCGCAACCAGTCATTTCGCAGTTCGGACGAAACCGGAAGGATTGACCGCTACGGAAAGAAGTATTCGTGGATTGCATTCTTTGAGATGTACGGAGTGCGACTCGATGCTGGTCTGCTAGCGGAACATCGCCTCCTTGACCGGACATCGGACTGCGATATCGATCCCAGCTTTCCTTCGGATAGACAGATATTGAAGGTTGAGATGCCAAAGGTATTTTGGCGGGCACCGCAGTCTCACATTCGATGGCTTCGGCATGGTCCATCGCCCACGCATCTCGATCTCCTAACGCCAGAAGTGGTCGATGGGCAACCGGGTCCATGGCTCCTACTAGACGGCTTCGTGCGTTTGGTTGGGACTCACAATCGTGAGGTTTGGACGTTTCTGAGGGCCCTACTCATGAAAGAGAGCATTGTCTCTCGTCTTCAAGAGCGGATAGACCGGGCCACCTATCTCGGCAATCACAGGATTCCCGAAGCCGCTGATGACTTCTACACGTTCGCCGGTGAAGTGCCTTGGTCCCCTCGCTACGGTGCGGCACTTCGACGACAAAATGGATCCTCCAAACCTCATCGTGAGGACGCAGTCGAATGGCGCTCGTCGGGCCGCGGTCCCTATCCAGTTGAGGTTCCTGTCCATCATTGGGCCTGGGAGAGTCATCACAGCCCACTGAACCGTGTCTCCGGTGTGAAGTTCCCAGCCCCAGCCCTCTGTGACTTTTCGGGCCTGCAAAGTCGTGCGGGGTCGTTCGACTTGTACGATCCCAGAGGTCAGGTTGTGAGCATCTACCGGCAACTTGATTCGGCTGAATCGGGATCCCATTTGGTGTATATGAGGAAAGATCTCGTGCAGGATTATCTGACCGCAACGGATCAACGGCTTGTCTGGATTCCTTGGGGCGAGCGAACGCTCCATCATGATGAATTTGAACGACGGCTGCCAGAGGACCTACAAACGGTAATGGCGGAGCACGCAAACAACTTCTCAGACTTCCTTCTCTATCCTTAGTGGATCTGACTAGTGAGCTGCTCGCTCTGCCTGAGAAACTGGAACGGAAGGCGTAACAGTAGTTCCGGTTCTGAAAGTCCTGCATATACCGGGGCAACAGGGAAGCTAGTTCGAGATCCGTAGAGGTACGTCGCCCGGTTGGCGTTCATCCGCCGGGGAGACGGCGCCATCCCATTGCAGATGGGCTGGAGCCTGAAGCGCCCGATCTCGTGTCGCACCCGATCCCTAGTCTGACCTGAAATCAGTTCAGACCGTAGGGAGGCCACGCTTGCCGATAATAACGCCAGGCGTTACTATTCGATGATTCGGAGCTTCAAGGATCGAAGGACTCGTCGGCTGTTCGATCGGGAGATTGTCCCCAGCATCGGGCCCTCGATAGTGCGGCCAGCTTTCAGGAAACTCCGGATGCTGCATGCAGCGGAAACCCTTGCCGACCTCCGGGTTCCGCCGGGCAACAGACTCGAGCAGCTGAAGGGGGATCTAGTCGGTCGATACAGCATCAGGATCAACAGCCAGTGGCGGATCTGTTTCCGATGGGAGTCGGGAGACGCGTACGAGGTCGAGATCGTTGATTACCACTAGGAGTGACGATGGCAGCTACTAGGACGGCACCGCTTCATGCGGGCGAGGTGTTGCTTGAGGAGTTCCTGGCCCCCATGGGGATCAGTCAGTATCGGCTCGCCAAGGACATCAGCGTTCCACCTCGCCGCATCAACGAGATCGTGCACGGTAAGCGTGCGGTCACGGCCGACACGGCTCTCAGGCTCGCTCGGTATTTCGGTACCAGTGAGCATTTCTGGCTGAACATCCAGATGCAGTTCGACATCGACGTTGAACGGGACCGGTTGGGAGCTCGTCTCGAACAGGAAGTCATCGTCCGGACGCGGTGACACTGGCTGCTGCAATGGTGCTGATGAGAGGGCAAAGCCTGGTCCCGAGCCTTCGCTTGTGGAGCGTCCGGTAAGGTCGGTTTGTCCCACTGAGGCCGTGGTGCCTCTCACGCTCGCAACGAAGGGAGCACTGCCATGTCTCAACTCGCCGGCCGTACCGCATTGGTGGCCGGGGCCACGCGTGGGGCGGGGCGGGCGATAGCGATCGAGCTCGCTCGGGCGGGAGCGTTCGTCTATGCGACCGGTCGAAGCAGTCGCAGCACCGGTCCCGTCCGACATGGACCGGCCAGAGACGATCGAAGAGACCGAGGACCTCATGCGCGCTGCAGGCGGAGAGGGCGCTGCGCTGGTCGTCGACCATCTCGAGATCGATGAGGTCCGCTCCCTGGTCGAGAAGATCCGGGCGGATCGGGGGCGCCTCGACATCCTGGTCAACAACATCTTCGGCGGCGATCGCTACGCGCAATGGGAAACGCCTTTGTGGGAGCACGATCTCGAGGGCGGCCTCCGGATACTGCGTATGGGGATCGACACGCACATCATCACGAGTTCGATCGCCCTGCCGCTGATGCTGGAGACGGGCGGCGGCCTTCTGGTCGAGGTGACCGACGGCCCCCGTTCGGTCAACACCGAGATCCGGCCGGGCACCAGCTTCTATTACGACTTCGTCAAGGCGAGCGTCGATCGTTTCGTCCGCAACCTCGCATCGGAGTTGGCCGATCATCCGGTGGTCCCGCTCGGTGTCACGCCGGGGTGGCTCCGCTCCGAGCGGATGCTCGAAGGGTTCGGGGTCGCCGAGGAGAACTGGCACGACACGCTCGAGAAAGTCCCGGGGTTCGCGATCTCCGAGTCGCCGACCTACGTCGCCCGAGGAGTCGCCGCACTCGCCGCGGACTCCGATCACGACCGCTTCCGAGGAGAGGTCCTCACCGCGCGCCAACTGTCCGAGGAGTACGGGGTGACCGACGAGGACGGATCCCGGCCCGATTGCTGGAGCCTGATCGAGGAGCGCGGCTGGGAAGAGGAAGACCCGGAGACGATCGCGAAGTACCGCTGACTCAAGCTCTCACTACGGCGCCGCGGCTAGTTCGAAGCCGTGTGGGTTCCCACATTGATGACGCGTCCGGATGAGTCACGGTAGAAGAACCGCGTGACCCCCCATTCCTCGCTCGTCAGAGGATGGACGATCTCGACCCCTGCGCCGATGGCACGCTCGTGCGCCTCGTCGATGTCGTCGACGAACACCGAGACGTCGGGGTTCTGCGGAGCTGTGGCATCCGTGGTCATGAGCCCGAGCTGATGCCCGGCGTCATCGGCGAGGAAGACGATCCAGTCCATGTCCATCACCACCTCGAGCCCCAGTACCTCGGTGTGCTCTCGGATCGCCTCGGTCATGTCTGACACGGTAAGGATCGGAACGATGCGTTCGGTGCCCATCGACTACGCGCCAGCGGGAAATAGCTCTTTGATGTTCATGACTAGGTCATGCCCCGCAGGCCCGTCGAGGAATCAGCGTTACCGATGCGATCGCGGGTGCGCCGATACGCACAGCAACAAAGCAACCAATCAGGCGATGGTAGGAAGGTGACGTGGAGCATCCCGAGCTTTTCGTCGAGATCGGCGCAATCCTGGTTGGGCTCGCGGTGCTGTCTCGGGTCGCGTCACGCTTCTCGATCCCTACCATCCCGCTGTTCCTCCTCGCCGGTCTCGCGTTCGGCGAGGGCGGCCTCCAGCCTCTCGTCACTTCGGAGCGATTCGTCTCGGTCGGCGCAGAGATCGGGCTGATCCTGCTGCTGTTCATGCTCGGGCTCGAGTACTCGGCGTCCCAGCTGTTGCGCACGATGAGTCAGCGCAAGCGGATCGGCATCCTCGACCTCGTTCTCAACCTCACCCCGGGCGTGATCGTCGGGGTTCTCCTCGACTTCGGTGTGCTGGGCTGCGTGGCCCTCGGCGGAGTCACCTACGTAACCTCGTCGGGGATCGGAGCGCGGCTTCTGTCGGGCAAAGATGTGGGGCCGGCGATCTCTAGCACCGTCCTGTCCCTCCTCGTCATCGAGGATCTCGTCATGGCCGTGTATCTGCCGGTGATCGGGGTCTTCGCAACCGGTGAAGCGGGTCCGGTCGCGTTCGCAGGTGCCCTAGCAGGGGTCGCGGGAGTGATCGTCATGTTGCTGCTGGCGACTCGCATGAGCGTCGGTGTCAGTAGCGTCATCTTCGATCGCTCGGACGAGGCTCTGCTGCTCACGATCCTCGGACTCACCCTTCTCCTCGCAGGTGCGGCCGAAGCCGTCGGCATCAGTGCCGCGGTGGTCGCGCTGTTGCTGGGCATCGTTCTCTCGGGTCCGGCTGCCAAGGCAGCACGATCCTTGCTGGCCCCACTCAGGGACCTCTTCGCCGCACTGTTCTTCACTTTCGTTGGCCTCACGGCCGACCCCACCGAGATCCCTCCGGTTTTGGGAGTGGCCGCCGCGCTCGCCATCATCGGGATCGCCACGAAGATCGCGACCGCATGGTGGGGAGCGCGCGACCTTCCTGCGCACGACAGGCTTCGCACGGGGGCCAGGCTGGTAGCGAGAGGAGAGTTCTCACTCGCGATCGCCGGAATCGCCGCGGTATCGGGTGCACCCCCGCGGTTCGAGGCAGTTGCCGTGACCTACGTCCTGATCCTCGCGGTAGCGGGCCCGATGGTCACTGCGCTCATCGACGGCACGCTCGCGCGCAAGAGCGAGGAACCCGTTATCGGCTAGTAGTCGCCCGTTTTGAATGCCTTGCTGTGGCGTGGAGCCTGAAGATGATCCCTGGGAAGGATAACCACGCGCAACAACTTGGAGTCCTGATGATCGAAGGTCCAGGCAGGAAACGAGCCGATCGGAGACGAACAACCCACCTAAGTGGTTCCGATCATCCGAGGAGAGCTTCCCATGCCGCTCAGCAGACGGGAATTCATGAAGACGGGAGCCGCTGCCGGCGCGCTCCTGGTGGCTCGCCCCTTGGGAGCGTTCGCCGGGAGTCTCGGCCCGACCGCCGAGTTCTCTACCTCACGAGAGTCGCGGCTGTTCCCGGGCACGGCCTGATGTCGGACGAGCAGGTCGCTGCCGACGCGAAGATCGCGACCGGGGTCATGTTCGCCCACATCCCCGCTTCGCTGTTCCTGTGGGCGTTCGAATTCTTCTCCACGCCGGGGTTTGGGTCGAACGGTCTTCAGGATGCCGGCATGATAGCGATCCTCCTCGCGCTTGCCTTTGCCTCGGGCGTCGTTGCGGTGATCGCGAGTGGATTCGGTAAGGGGCGACGATCGGCGGCGGTCGCGGCGGTGATCGTCTTCGGTTTCGCCGGGGTTGTTTGTGCGATCGGGTTCGTCAACAATCTGATCTGGCTGAGCGGAGGTTTCCACTCGCCTCATCTGCTCGTCGGCTGGGGGGTCTTCGCGTTCTCCTGCCTGGGGCTCACCATCTACTGCATCGCTTGGCTCATCACCCACCGAACTCACTCGATCTGAGCCGAACCTCCTAGGCTTCTCCGGATGAGCCAGGAGTCGCTACGCAACGTCAGACACCCGCGTATCGCTCCCCCGATGGTGGGGGAAAGCCGCCGCTGCCGTCCTTGCCCGGATCGGCGACGAACCCGCCGGCATGCTCCCGGAGGTGTGGAAACTGGTCGAGTGGTAGCGACTGGATCCAGATGGGGCTAGTAGTCCCCGGTTGCCCCGTCGATGCTCTCGCGTAGGAGGTCGGCGTGGCCGTTGTGGCGGGCGTACTCCTCGATCATGTGGGTCATGATCCAACGCATCGAAACGGGCTCCCCGCGTCGTTCCTTCGCGGCCATGTCGTTCATCTCGGCCCCGGCGACGATCTCACGAGCCTTATCGCACTCCGCCTCCCACTGAGCGAGGGCCTCCGCGTGGGTGGCGGTCGCGGTGTCGTTGAACTCGGCGTCGTCGTCCTCCGAGTAGTCGAAGACGTAATCGATGTCCTCGCCGGCGAAGGTGATGCGGAACCATCCCCGCTCGACATCCGCCATGTGACGGAGGAGTCCGATCAGACTCAGGGTCGAGGGTGGTACAGAGCGCTCGCGGAGTTGCTCGTCGGTTAGTCCCTCACACTTCCAGGCCAGGGTGGCTCGGTGGAACTCGAGCCACGCGACGAGCATCTCTTTCTCCCCTAGATCGAGGCCGGGCATCTTCCTCTCCACGATGTTCGGCCCCTTCCTAGTGCAACTCTTTGGTGGACAGGATCGCGTCGGCTTCCATCTCGATCTTCCAGCGCTCATCGAGGAGGCCACCGGCCAGGACCATCGTCGATGCCGGGCGGATCTCCGAGAAGAACTCACCGTGCGCTCTACCGACCGCGTCGACATCGCCTGCATCGATCAGGAACATCCTGGTCCTCACCACGTCCTCCGGGCGGCCGCCGGCGTCCTTGAGCGCCTCGAGCATGATCTCGATGCACCTCTTCGCCTGGACGTAGGGGTCCGGGTCGCACGAACCGTCGGGCCAGATGGGCGCGGTGCCGGAGATATGAACCTGATCACCGACCCGAACCGCGCGGCTGAAGCCGATCTTCGGCTCCCACGGCGACCCGGATGAGATGTTGGTGCGCTCCATCCGCAGCAAACTACCCGTTCTACGCCACTCGGCGCGAAAGAGGGGGGCGATCGCCCCCCTCTCCCTTCCACTCCGTTTCTAGCCGACCGGGACCAGTTCCGGCTCGAGTTCGTCGAGCGAGATGTCGTGTGTCGTGGTGCCCTCGATGTGGATCTCCGGCAGCCACTGGAGCCAGCTCGGCAGATACCAGTTGCGGTCGCCGAGGAGCTTCATCGTCGCGGGGACGAGGATGGACCTGACGATCGTGGCATCGAGTGCCACGGCGACGGCGAGACCGAAGCCCATCTGCTGCAGGCCGACGAGCGGCGCGGCTGCGAAGCCCGCGAATACCGCCACCATGATGGCTGCCGCTCCGGTGATCAGCGACCCCGTGGTCCTGAGACCATGGGCGACAGACTCAGCGTTGTCGCCGGTCTGATCGAACCGCTCGCGGATCCGGCTGAGAAGGAACACGTGGTAGTCCATCGAGAGTCCGAACAGGATGCTGAACATGAACAGAGGCATCCCGGCCTCGATCGCTTCGACCTGTCCGAAGCCGAGCCACGATGCGATGTCCTTGACGAACTCCGGACCCACGCCCTCCTGGAAGAACATCGTGACCATCCCGTAGGCGGCACCGACCGACAAGAGGTTCATCGCGATCGCCTTCACCGGGATGACGAGCGAGCGGAACGCGACCGTGAGGAGCACGAACGACAGTCCGAGGACGAACAGGAACACGATCGGCGTGTAGGTCCGTGCCTGGTCGAGGTAGTCGATGTTGTACGCGGTGTCGCCACCGACGTAGACATCGATGCCGGTCCCGTTGAATGCTGCGGGCACGACGCTGTCCCGCACATCACGGACGACATCGATCGCGGCGTCACCTGCGATGTCGCCATTGAGCGGCACGGAGACGAGTGCGAGATCGCCCGCATCGTTCACCTCGAGCGTCGAGGGCCCGAACGAGCTATCTCCGTCGAGTGCCGCGCGAAGATCGTCGATCGCAGCGCGCGCATCACCATCGATGGTGCCGTCGACGACGATCTCGACCGGAGAGCCGAGTCCACCGGAGAACTCGTCCTCGAGGATCAGGAACGCTTCCTTCGAACCCGCTCCATCCGGCAACGTGCTCACGCCCGAGAAGCCCTCGTGCATGCTGAAGAAGGGGAGCGCGGCGATCACGAGCACGCCGCCGGCCGCCAACAGGCTGGTCACCGGGCGCCGCATCACGACCCCAGCGATCTTCTCCCAGAACCGGCCCTTGGTGGCGCCGCCGCTCCTACGACCTCGGATCTTCAGGGCGTTCACCTTGTCGCCCATCAGCGAGAGCACTGCAGGGAGCAACGACATCGCCGCAGCGACCGCGATCATCACTACGAGGATCGCTCCGAGACCCATGCTGCGATAGATCGTGTTGGGCAGAAGGAACATGCCCGAGAGCGCGATCACAACGGTCAGACCGGAGAAGGCAACCGCCTTGCCTGCGGTCGCACCTGCGCGTGCGATCGCATCGGGCACCTCATAACCAGCTGCGCGCTCTTCACGGAAGCGAGAGACGATGAAGAGCGAGTAGTCGATGCCGACCGCGAGGCCGATCATCGTGATGATGTTCGAGATGAAGAACGGGAGCTCGAAGACCTGACCGAACAGCGCCGCAGCACCTAGGGCGATCATGATGGAGGCGATCCCAAGGATGATCGGGATCAGTCCGGCGACCACCGCTCCGAACACGAGGATCAGTACGACGAGAGCGACGAGGATGCCGATGCCCTCGCCCTTCTTGAGACCCTCCTCCGCCAGCTCGATGAACTCGTTCTCGAGCGTTGCGGGTCCGGCGACCAATGCACGGAAGCCCGCCGGCGCGCTGACGTCAGCGACCGCTTCCGAAACGAGCTCGGCGGCATCCCCCTCGGTCGTCTCGCCATCGGCGAGCGTTACCGGCAGGAGCGTCGTCGTACCGCTCTCCGATACCGGCCCGTCTTCGGTCAGGTAGCTGCCGACGTGCTCGACGACGTCGAGTCCGGCGATAGCGCCCTGAAGCTCGCCGATGTACGCCTGGTACTCAGCTTCGGTGGCAGGCGTCCCGGCCGTGACGACCACGAACTCGGTGTCCCGGTCCGCGCCGCGCAGCTTCTCTTGGAGCAGGAGCGTGGCCGTCTTGGCCTCGGGCTCGTTGGTGAAGTCGGTGTCGGTGGTGAGCGAATCGCCGAGCAGCTGCGATGCGAGCACCCCGGCGGTGATCAGCAGTACGACCCAAACGGCCACGGTCCGCCACGGGCGGCGGGCGGCCGAGCGGGCCAGTGATTCGGTTGACAGTTTCATCTGTGGAGCCCCTCCCAGTAATGTACGCCGTAAGCGTACGCTGTAAGTGTACGGTGTAAGTTATAGACGTACACCGTAAGCAAGTCAAGCGCGGGGAGGGAAGAACCCAAGATCGGACGGATCCGGGGTGGAGCTGGGGGACTAGGAGGCGGCTTGTTCCTCGGCTGCTCGCAGGCGCTCGAGGCCGTCGAGGATGAGATCGAGCGAGAACTCGAATTCGAACTGGTCGTCGCAGCCTTTCCCGACCACCGATTCGGCGTCGTGGCTGATCTCCATCGCCATCTCGATGATGCGCGGGATAGCGGTCGGCCATCTTCATCATCATGGCCTCCATCTCGTCATCGAGGTCGCTGCTGTCGTCGTACAGCTCCTGGGCGAAACCGAACGCCCTGCTGCCCTAGTGCATGTAGGGAGTGATGCGTGAGGTCGACCGAGAAGCCGCCGTCGCGCAGGATCGCGAGCGTTGTCTCCATGTGATCGAGGACGGCGGGGGTGGGGGTCTTGCGCGTCTCGATGACCCGGGATGCCCATGGGTGACGGAGCAGTGCACCGCGAGCCGACAGGATCCGTGCCTTCATCTTCGTCTTCCAGTCACCTTCGGTCGGCACAGGGTCGATCTCTCCGAGGACGAGGTCGACGAGGCCATCGAGCAGATCCTCTTTGTTGGCGACGTGGTTGTAGAGGGACATCGCCTCGACCCCGAGTTCATGGCCGACCTTGCGCATGCTGAGGGAGCCGATGCCCTCTTTGTCGGCGAGAGCCATCGCCGCCGCCAGCACCCGCTCGCGGTTGAGGGGGGAGCGGGTCTCAGTGTTCGTGTCCGCCTGGGCCGCCATCCGCTATCTGCCTTTCCTCTCCTCGAAGATACAGGTGAGCATGGGGGAGAAGTCGGTAGTCCTTGACATGCTTACGTCGTAAGTATACCTTCCCTTACATCGTAAGTCATCAGATCTGAAAGGACCCGCATGGACCCCGTGACCACCACCGCGTACCCAGCACGACTGGACATCGATTACCCCGACCGAGACCTCGATCGCATGTCGTCGTTCTTCCGGATCCTCTTCGCGATCCCGATCTTCATCGTCCTGGCGACGATCGGGGGCAGCACCAGCTTCGAGTTCGCAAGCGACAAAGGGAGCCAGATCGCGGCGACCGGGGGCACGGCCATCATCGGCTCGACGCTGCTACTGATCCTGTTCCGCCAGAAGTACCCGCGCTGGTGGTTCGACTTCAACCTTGAGTTGACCCGCTTCACGACCCGGATCTTCTCCTACGTGTTCCTCATGAACGATGCCTACCCGTCCACGGATGAGGAGCAGTCGGTCCACCTCGAGCTCGACTACCCGGATGCGAAAGAGGACCTGAACCGATTCCTGCCGCTCGTGAAATGGCTCCTGGCGATCCCGCACTTCGTCGTGCTGATCGTTCTGGTCATCGGCGCGCTGTTCGCCGGGATCTTCGCCTGGTTCGCGATCCTCTTCACCGGTCGTTACCCGCGGGGAGCCTTCGACTACATCGAGGGCGTCATGCGGTGGGGGACCAGGGTCGAGGCCTACGCCCTCTTGCTGATCACCGACCGATACCCGCCGTTCTCGTTGCGCTAGTCGTCGGTCGGCGGTTTGGGATCGACGATCGCGTCGCGGCGGCCCCCGGCTTCCTCGATGGCGGCGAGACGTTGAGGCGATCCATGAGCGAGAACCTATCCCGTAGGGGCGGTCACTCGCCCGTGGCCCCGTCGATCCGCTCGCGCAACAGGTCGGCGTGGCCGTTGTGGCGGGCGTACTCCTCGATCATGTGGACGACGATCCAGCGCATCGAGACCCGTTCCCTGTCCTTCGGAGGATCCAGCTTGCTGATCTCATCGAGGTCCGCTGCAGCGAGGATGGCCTGGGACCGCTCACACTCCGCCTTCCACTTCGAGAGAGCGTCCTCGTAGGTGGCTTCGGCGATGTCGTTGAAGTCGGCGTCGTCGTCGTCGGTGTAGTCGTAGAGGTCCTCGACCTTCTCGTTCGTGAACACCATCCGGAACCACCATCGCTCGACCTCACCCATGTGTCTCAGGAGGCCCATCAGGCTCAGGGTTGAAGGCTCGACCGCGCGCGTGCGGAGCTGCTCGTCGGTCAGCCCCTCGCACTTCATCTCGAGCGTCGTCCGGTGATAGTCGAGGAAGGCGCTGAGCGTCTCCTTCTCTCCTGCAACCACTGGTGGATCTGTCCGTTCGGCCATCCGTGAACCCTCCCTCGTTTCGTGTGGCCCCCAGCGTATGCGGAGTCCGGGCGTCGACGCCTCGGGCGTAGGATGCCCCGATGCCAACCAGCTCCGAGAACGGCCCCCTGATCGAAGCGCGTTCGCTCACCAAGCGGTTCGGTGAGTTCGTTGCGGTCGACGGCATCGACTTCGAGGTTCGTAGGGGAGAGGCGTTCGGGTTCCTCGGGCCCAACGGGGCTGGCAAGACCTCGACGATGCGGATGATCGGGTGCACCTCGCCGCCGTCCGACGGCTCGCTGCAGGGTGATCGGGATGGATCCGGTCGCCCAGGCATCCGAGATCAAGGCTCGCATCGGGGTCGTGCCGCAGATAGACAACCTCGACATCGAGCTGACGGTGCGAGAGAACCTCGAGATGTATGCCCGCTACTTCGATGTCCCGAAGGACGATCGCCAAGGACCGCATCGACGAGTTGATCGAGTTCGTCCAGCTCAAGGAGAAGGCGAAGAGCAAGGTCGAGCCCCTATCGGGTGGGATGAAGCGCCGGCTCACGATCGCCCGCGCGCTGATCAACCAACCTGATCTGCTGCTGCTCGACGAGCCGACGACCGGCCTCGACCCGCAGGCCCGACACCTCGTGTGGGACCGCCTCTACCGCCTCAAGCAGCGAGGGGTCACGCTCGTCATCACCACCCACTACATGGACGAAGCCGAGCAGTTGTGCGACCGCCTCGTCGTCATGGACAAGGCAAAGATCGTCACCGAGGGCTCACCGCGCGCCCTCATCGCCGAGCACTCGACCCGAGAGGTCGTCGAGTTGCGTCTGTCGGACGAGGACCGGGTTCGTCTCGAGGCGACGCTCAACGGCATCGCAGACAGGGTTGAGTGGCTGCCCGACCGGGTCCTCCTCTATACGCACTCGGGCGACGAGGCCTTAGCGGCGGTCCACGACAACGGGATCGAGACCGAGACTGCGCTCGTGCGCCGGGCGTCGCTGGAGGACGTCTTCCTCACGATCACCGGGAGATCCCTGATCGAGTGAACGCGACGAAAGTGATCCGCAGGAACCTTCTGGTCGTGTGGCGGGCGTGGCGGTTCTCGTTCTTCGCCTCCGTTCTGACCCCGGTGATGTTCCTCTCCGCGATGGGGTTCGGCCTCGGATCGATGGTCGAGGAGGGCAGATCGTTCGGCGGAGCCAGCTTCGTCGACTTCTTCGCCACGGGGATGCTCGCCGCGAGTTGCATGCAGGCCGGGGTCTTCAACGCCACCTACCCGATCATGAGCAAGATGACCTGGCAGCGGAACTACGAGGCCATCCTCGCGACGCCTCTGGCCGTCAAGGACATCTACTTCGGCGAGCTCATGTCGATCTCGCTCAGCCTCACCCAGATGGCATCGGCATTCTTCCTGGTCATGGCGTTGTTCGGCGTGTTCTCGTCGCCGCTGGCGATCGTAGCGATCCCGGTCGCCGTGCTTACCGGTGTTGGCTGCGCGTCGCTGGTGATGGCCCTCACCGCGACGCTCGTCACCGACGAGGCCTACACGTGGCTGTTCCGGTTCGTCGTGACGCCGCTGTTCTTGCTCTCCGGAACGTTCTTCCCGATCGATCAGCTCCCGCTGTGGGGCAAGGTCATCGCCTCGCTCACGCCGCTGTATCACGGGGTCGAGCTGATCCGCCAGGTGACGATCTACGACCTCGAGGTGAGTGCCGTGTGGCACCTCTCCTATCTGGTCGTCCTGCTCAGCGTCGGGCGCCGCCATCGGTATCGGGAAGTTCGAGAAGAGGTTGGTGTCGTGAGCCGCCCAGCAGGTCTATCCCCGGCCCTCGCTCGAACGCGCCAAGAAGATGGTGGTGCGCAACGCGCTCGCCTACAAGCACTACTGGATCGCGTTCGTGAGTGGGTTCTTCGAGCCGGTCTTCTACCTCCTGGCGGTCGGCTATGGCGTGGGGCAGTTCGTGCCCGACGTGGACTACGCAGGCACCCAGATCGATTACGTGTCGTTCATGGCCCCCGGCATGCTCGCCGCGGCGACGATGAACGGGGCGGTGTTCGATGGGTTCTTCAGCCCGTTCTTCAAGATGAACTGGCTCAAGACTTACGACGGGATCATCACGACCCCGGTCAACATCCCCGATATCGCGGTCGGCGAAGTGATGTGGGCGCTGATCCGCTCGACGATCTACGGCTTCGGCTTCCTCATCGTGATGGTCGCGTTCGGACTCGTGCTTTCCCCGTGGGGACTGCTCGCGCTGCCGGCGCTGATGCTCTCGGGGGCCGCTCTGTCGTCGGGAGCGATGGTGCTTACGGGGATCACGAAGCAGATCACCTCGCTCGAGAAGGTCATGACGTTGGTCGTGTTCCCGCTGTTCTTGTTCTCCGGCACATTCTTCCCGATCGCGCTGTATCCGGGGTGGCTGCAACCGATCGTCATGGCGTCGCCGCTGTTCCATTCCGCCGCTCTGCTTCGGGCACTCACGACCGGAACTGTGACGATCGGAGACCTCTGGCACGTCGCCTACCTGGTGGCGATGATGGTCATCGCCGGCACCGTCGCGATCCGCCTGATGCGGAGGCGGTTGGTCAGCTAGACGCCGGGATCTGTTCGTCCATCAGAGTCAACACGGCCCTGAACCAGTTGTTGATCGCTCGGGCGGCGACGATCCTGCGCTCGGCGGTAGGTGCTTCGTTCATGAACCTCAGCAGGTGCCTCGCTGGGGCCAACGCGGCATCGAGGGCGGTAGGCAGGTCCGGGTTACCGAACCCTTGACTGAATCCCGCCAGGTGTTCGACCAACGAACGTGCGCTCTCGATCGGGTTCTCCTCAGTTGTTGGGAACAGCAGGGTTCGACAATCACCACCGACGTCCTCGTCTCGGACTTGGTAAACCCGGCAGAGGGTCTCACCCGCGTCCTCCAGTTCGGTGCCGTCCCACGAGTCCACCTCGCTAGGGTCGATCTTGTCGTCGGGGAGCAGGGGAGTCGTCGCTTCGAACTTCAACTGGTTCCCGTCATCGACGATCGTTCCCTTCATGACGATCTCGGTGCCCTTGAAGTGAAAGTCCCCTCGCACTCGGACGACGTGATCCTTGGCGTTGCTCGTTGGGAACGGACCAGCGCACTTGCCGTCCTTGGTCGTCTTCCGCATGAGTGCCTCACCCGAGAAGAGGATCGCTGGGGGTGGGCCAGCCCTGACGACTGCGTTGCCGTCGGAGAACGCGATCTGCACACCGAAACACACGGGTGTCGCTTCCTCGCCCAAGACGGAGATATCGAACTCTGCTGTGGCGGCGACTAACCCGTAGAGCTCGTCGTCTTTGACCTCGATCTCAACCTCGCTCGAGATCAGTGTTCCGAAGTCACCTAGGTCCACGAGCTTTCCCTTATAGACCCCGTCGAGCACCCCTTCGGCTTGAGCCGGACCGAGTGAAGAAGCGACCACCGCGGTCACGAGTAGGGCCCACGTCGCCAGGCGCAGCCTCATGACGATGTCACCGCCGAGACCAAAATGGCTTCGGCTTCAGGCCAGTCCACCTCGGGCGCTTCGAGCAGCAACAACACTGCGGTCCGGCCCTCATCGACCACCAGTCGGTAAGCCCGAACGAAGCGCGTGCCGTCCACCTCGTCCACGATCGTCACCCCCGAGGTGGTGAGCCCTGCGATCTGCGTCACCGGAACGTCGAGCACCTCGGCGACCCCGCCTTCGAATGCATCGGCGAGCGAAGCATCGGGGCTTCGCAGATACGCGGTGATCCTCGGCCCCAGCGCGCTGGTGGCGTCGATGTCGCTGGGGGACTCGGCAACCTGGAGACCGTCTGCGCTCGAAGTCCATCCTTGAGGTGCGGTCAGCTTGAGGCCTAGGGGGCTCAGGCCGGGCTCAGCTCCGTCATCGGATGAGCCCGCGGTGGGGCGTCCCTCATCGGAGGTCAGGATCAGGGCGGTGGCGATGCCACCGATCACCACGATCGCCCCGATCAACAACCCGGCGATGCTGCGAGAACGCATAGCGAGTCCCCCTTGCATGGCTCGATCCAACCTTGACACCGAGGTGCGTTAGGGGCCATAGCCCATGCGGTCTAGATAGTGGGCGTTTATGGAGGGGGGCTAGGGGGAGAGCGAGCGGGTCAGGCTCGCGATGTCTGCCGGCGTGGTCCCGCAGCACCCACCGATCACTTGGGCGCCCGCGTCGCGCCAGGATCGCCGCTGCGCTTGTGAATGACCCCGGGTCGTGTTCGTTCCACCGCCACTCGCCGTCAACCCTCTTGCCTCCGCCCGCGTTCGGATAGCAGACAAGCGGCTTGTCTGACGCGGCGTTCTCGAGGATGGAGGTGATGTAGGCGGGGTCCGTGCAGTTGACGCCGACGCCGATGACGTTCGGTGCCGAGCCCGCCACGGCGACCGCTTCACCGATGCCGGTTCCATCCGAGATGTGGGCGCCGTCGCGACAAGAGAATGTGATCCACGCAGGCATATCGGGGTGGTCGCGCAGAAGCTCTACGAGCACCTCGGTTTCGGGAAGCGAAGGGATCGTCTCGATCGCGAGCAGGTCCGGTCCCGCCGAGACCAGCACCCCGAGCCTCTCGGAATGGAAGTCGTGCAGCCGGTCCGATCCGACGCCGTAGTCACCGGAGTACTCGCTACCGTCGGCCAGGTACGCGCCGTAGGGCCCCACCGATGCTGCGACGACCGGCGTGGGTCCGTCCCGATCGGTCCGCTCGACCGCGTTACGGGCCAGCTCCACACTCAGGCGCATCAGGCTGGCAGACTGCTGCCGGTCCATCCCGCGCGCCGCGAACCCGTCGAAGCTCGCTTGGTAGCTGGCGGAGATCACGACGTCGGCGCCCGCCTCGAGGTAGTTGAGATGGACGAGCTCGACGAGTTCAGGGGCATCGATGAGCGCTTTCGCCGACCACAGCGGATCGTCGATGTCGAAGCCGAGGTCACTGAGATGCGTGGCGAACCCACCGTCGAGGATGCAGATCTTGTGATGCTCGACGAACGGTTGGAGCGGGTTGGGGGTTGTCCCCGTCACCCGGTCGCCGCGAGTAGTTCGGCGATCGATTTCTCGAGGCCCTCGGCGAGCACTCCGAGATCAGGAGCAGCGTCGTAGTCACCCAACAGACCGAAGCAGATCTTGCCCGCGTACGAGAACAGCGCGATCCCGATCGTGGTGTTGTCCGACAGGGGAACTACCGGATATACCTCGGTCATCTTGTGGCCGAGCGAGTAGAGCGGGACCTGGGGGCCGGGGACGTTGGTGACGACGAGGTTGAAGGCCCGCTGTCGCGCGACCAGACGGGATGCTTGAGCGAGGATCGTCGGCGGTGCGTACTCGCCGAGCGTCGTGAGGATCTGGGCACCGACAGCCTGACCAGATCCCTTCAGGTCCTTCATCTCTTCGTGGACCACCTTGAAGCGTTCGACGGCATCGGGCTCGTAGACCGGGAGTGCCGCCCACAGCGACGCGACCTGGTTGCCGAGCGTGCCCTTGTCCGAGTCGGCCCTGACGGACACCGGCACCATCGCGCGCAGCTCCATCTCGTCGACGCGCTCGCCGCGTCCTTCGAGCAGATGCCGGACCGCACCGGCGACGGCGGTGAGCACGACATCGTTGACCGTTCCGCCGAGTGCGTTCTTGATCGCCTTGAAATCGGCGAGTTCCGCGACCACGGTTTCGAACCGACGGTGCGGCCCGACCGGACGGTTGAGCGACGACGCCGGAGCGGCGAACCCACCGCCGACGAACGCGCCGAGTGCCTTGACGCCCTCGACAACGCGGTTCGGCACCTTGGCCGGGTCCATGATCAACGATTGAAGCGAGCGCACCGCTTCCGCCGGCGACGTGACGCGCTCCTTTATGGCATCCACGAGGAGTTGATCCGCGGTCGGCTCGGGCTCGGGCATCCACGCCTTGGGCTCGGGCCAGAAGGGTTCGTCGGTGCCGTCGAGCAGCACGGACATCAGATCGGCCCCCGACACGCCGTCGATCAGACAATGGTGGGTCTTGCTGATCAGCGCGAAGCGGCCATCAGTGAGTCCCTCGGCGAACCAGATCTCCCACAGGGGCTTCGAGCGATCGAGTTGCTGCGACATGATGCGAGCAGCGAGCCGCTTGAGGCGATCATCGCCCCCCGGCTGGGGGAGCGCGGTGTTGCGGACGTGATACTCGAGGTTGAAATGGGTGTCGTCGACCCAGACCGGACGTCCCAGACCGAAGGGCACGTTCGCGAGCTTCTGGCGGAACCGGGGAACGTTCTGGAGCCGGCGCTCGACCATGTCGAGCACGTCCTGGTACTCGGGGGCCGGGCCCTCGAACACGGCGAGACCACCCACGTGCATGTGGGTGTTTGGCCCTTCGAGGTGCAGGAAGAGCTCGTCGAGGACGCTCAATCGTTCGAATCGAGACATAGTGGAAGCATCGTAATCGGAAGCAAGCAAAGCGAGGTGATCGCCGGTGCCGAGGGGTCGCAGGAGGCTGGATAGAGAGATCGTCCGCCAGGGGGTGAGCGACCCCCGGGTCATCGAGGCGTTCGAGGCGCTCGACCGGGCCGATTTCGTCCCCGACGAGCAGAGGTCGATGGCGTACGAGGACCGCCCGGTTCAGATCCTCGAGTCGCAAACAACCTCGCAGCCGAGCCTGATCGCCAGGATGATCGAGTGGGCGGAGGTCGGTCCAGGTGACGTCGTTCTCGAGGTCGGCACCGGCTTCGGTTTCCAGACGGCTCTGCTGGGTTCCCTGGCCGCAGAGGTCTATTCGATCGAGCGGATCGAGACGATCGCGCGTCAAGCTCAAAGCAACCTCGAGGCGGCCGGGATCTCGAACGCCCACGTCGTGGTGGGGGACGGGTGGAAGGGACTGCCGGAGCACGCCCCCTACGACGCCATCATCGTGTCGGCCGCGGCGACCGAGGTTCCTAGGGCGCTGATCCAGCAACTCGTCGACGGGGGTCGCCTTGTGATCCCGGTCGCCGAAGGGGACGTAGACAACATCTACCTGTACGAGCGCCGCGGGGCAGAAGCCCACATGGTCAGGCTCCTTACCCCCGCGCGCTTCGTACCGCTTATCCCCGGCAGCGAGACCTGAGCCTCGTTACCGTGGGAGTCAGGGTTAGGCAGGGACTATCTGACCGTGGTTCGCTCGGCGATTGTCCTCGCCAGCGTTGATCCACGCCTCGAGGTTGCCGAGGGCGGAGGCCCACCCCTTCGAGGTTCCCTCGAACAGGTCGTCTCGGTGCTCGAACCCGGTGTGGTTCAGGCGCAGAGTGGTCTTGTCGCCGGACCCTTCGAGCGTGAACTCGACCTGGGTCGGGAAGCCTCCCCACTCCCACGAGTAGACGACCCGCTGGTTGGGGTCCACTTCGATGTAGTGCCCCTTGTGGGCGTGGCCGGTCGAGTTCTCGAACTTCATGATGAACTCGTAGGCGCCGCCGGGCACTGGGTCTGAGGTTGCCTCGGTCGCCCACCACCTCACCAGCTTGTCGGGCTCGGTGAGCGCCTCGAAGACGTCCGCGGGCGCGGCGTTCAGCTCGTAGGTCTGTTCGATCGCGATGCTCATGGCTCTCCCTTCGATAGGTATCAAACACAGGAAGGAGTCGGCGCCCACGATGCACGCCGACTCCAGTTGATGCTAGTTGTCAGGAAGCGATCTTCTGGCCGAGGACCTCGACGCGCATGTCCTTGCCGTCTTCGATCCACGTCTTCAGGTTGCCGAGGAAGAAGGACCATCCCTGGCTCGTCTGCTCGAAGATCTCGTCCTGCTGGTAGCCCGTGTGGTTCAGGCGCAGAGTGGTCTTGTCGCCGGAACCTTCGATCGTGAACTCGACGGTGGTCGGGTAGCCAGCGTCCCACGGGTAGACGATCCGGCTCTCGGACACCTCGGTGTAGGTGCCGTCGTGAACGCCATCGTGGCTCGCGTCCTCGAACTTGAAGACGTACTCGAACGCCCCACCCGTCACCGGGTCGGACGTGGCCGAGGTCGGCCACCACTTCACGAGCGTCTCGGGGTCGGTCAATGCGGTGAACACATCGGCCGGGGTCGCGTTCAGTTCGTACGTCTGATCGATAGCGATGCTCATCTGCTTCTCCTTTAGGTGTCGTGAGTGTCATGGCGCGCCCGGCGAGGAGCGACCTCGCCGGGTCGTGCTGGGCGAACCGTCGTTCACCCGTGGGGCGCGTCCACCCCTAGCCGTCCGAGAGAACCCGCGCGAGTTCCTCGAAGCAGCCGATCCAACCTTCTGTGTGCATCTGCTTGGACTCTTCGTTGCCGAATGAGCCGTGGACGATCGAGACCTCGGTGCCGTCATCGGCCTCGCGGAAGTCGATCGTCACCACGGATTCGGTATCTGGGTCGTCGTTGACGAACCAGGTGTAGACGAGCCGCTTAGGTGGGTCGATCTCGCGGTACTCGCCGGAGATGATGGTGCCCCCGTCCGGCGTACTCATGTCGATCCGCCATGCACCGCCGACCTTTAGTTCGACCGTCACGTTCTCTGCGGTGACGTCCGGTGGGCCCCACCACTTGGCGAGTTCCTCGGGCTCGGTCCACGCCTTGAACACCTTCTCCCTCGAGAAGGGGAGGGTGCGCTTCACGTTCAGGAACAGTGTCGGGGTGCTCATCGGTTCTCCTCCGTGTGCAGGTAGGCGGCGAGGGAGTCGAGCGTGCCCTCCCAGAACTTCCTGTAGCGCTCGATCCACTGTGCTGCTTCCTTCATCGGGCCGGCCTCCAGATGGCAGCGGTGGACGCGGCCGTCGACGTTTCGCTCGAGCATCCCGGCGCGCTCCAGGACCTTGAGGTGCTTGGTGATGGCCGGGGGAGAGATGTCGAACGGCTCGGCGAGCTCCTTGACCGTTGCCTCTCCCTCTGCCAGGCGGGCCAGGATGCCCCTGCGGGTCGGGTCGGCCAGTGCCGAAAAGACCTCGTTCAGCGCCCGATCCGTCCCCATCTGATTGTTAACCATGTGGTGAACTATCACACGGTAGGGACCCAGGGTCAAGTCGGTGCCTGTGGAAAACCCCGAAACTGTCGCACGTGGTCCCTATGGTGATCACCTATGGGAACCGTCGTGATCGTCCTCATCTCGCTGGCCCTGGGGGCCGGGCTCGCCGCCGTCGTGGTGAGCCGCCGCAGGACCCCCGATGCCGCCGTCTCCTCGATCACCGAGGAACTGCGGCGCCTCAGCCATCAGGTCAGCCTCGAGAACAACCGGGTCGCGGAGCGGCTCGAGGGGATCGACACGCGCATGAACATCACCCAGAACGCGTCCACCGGGATGGCGCAGGACATCTTCGAGCGCCTCGGCGAGGTCCAGACCGCAACCGAGGCCGTCGCTACCCAGGCGCGCGAGTTCACGCAGCTCCAAGACATCCTCAAGGCGCCGAAGGCGCGCGGGGGCTTGGGTGAGGCGATGCTCGAGGAGGTTCTGCGCGAGATCCTGCCGCCGCGGGCGTACTCGATGCAGCACCGGTTCCGGTCCGGGCGCATCGTCGATGCGGTCGTCAAGGCCGGGGGCAAACTCGTGTGCATCGACTCGAAGTTCCCGATGGCCAACTACACGCGCATGTGCGACGCAACCGACGAGATCGAGCGCGCCGATGCAGAGCGATCCTTCGCCGGTGACGTCGCCAAGCACATCGGCGACATCTCGACCCGCTACATCGTGCCCGACGAGGACACCTTCGACTTTGCGGTGATGTTCGTTCCGGCGGAAGGTGTCTACGGCGAGGTCCTCCGCCTCTACCACCGTAAGCAACCGCTCTACGACCTGGCGATGACGGCGCGCGTCGTTCCGATGTCACCGCTCACGATCAGCGGCTATCTGCAGACGGTGCTGCTCGGCCTCAAGTGCATGTCGATCGAGGAGGATGCCCAGCGCGTCCTGAAGGTGTGCGGTCAACTGCACCAGGATTTCGCTCGCTTCACCGACGAGTACGACGTCCTCGGCCGCCACCTGACCAACGCTCGCAACAAGTACGACGAGGGCCGGGTCAAGATCGACAGGTTTCGATCGACGATCGACCGCGTGGTCGACCTCACCGACGGTCCCTCCACGGACGACGAGGACCGTCCCCCACTCGAAGCGGTCGGGGACTAGCTAGCTCAGCGCGCGAGCGGGATCGTGTCCCTGAACCTGAAGGTGCCGTCCGCGGCCAACGAGAAGCCCCTACCCCGACCATAGGAACGGACCGTCACGTCCTGGAGGAGGAAGGACAGGTCGGAGCGACGGGGCTTGAGTGTGCGGTCGAAGATCGTCCCGCGAGCGTGCGCGTCGGCCCACATCCAGGCGGAGAGGTAGAGGAACCGGGGGGCCGGATAGAGAGTCGTCTCCGGTTTCCTGGGCTCACTCCTTGAATCCCACTCGATCTCGTGGACGCCTCCCTCCCATGCCATGGAAAGGCTCGCGTTCCGCAACAGAGGATCGACGGTGAAGTCCTGAGCGGGGATCTCTTCCATAACGCCTTGTAGAAAGCACTTCAGCTCGATCGTCCCACCGTTCCGCCTCTTCTCGCACTTGCCTACGGCTACACCCCCGTACGTCTGCGGGACCGGGATGCGGCGCCCCCAAGTGTCGCGCGCTCCCACTGCCATATAGAGATCGAACTGACCCGGAGAACGTTTCATGATCCAGGCTGCGATCCCCAACTGCGAGAACGAAGCGTCCACCCGATCGAGGGGGCCTGCGAGCCCGGCGTCCGGCTGGATCCCGGCCGTGGCCGGTGCGATAGACAACGAGGACGCGAGCAGGGATGTCGCCAGGACGAGTAGCGAAAGCTTCTTCACCGAGGGTCTCCTAGACCTCTGGGACGACCACGATGCCGTCCGCTTTGGGGGATTTCGACACCCTGAAGCCAAAGTCCTGCCCTGGGACTGGATCAGGGGTAGGTCAGTAGGGCTTCTCGCCCTTCTGGAGCATCTCGACGAACCGGGCGATCCGGCGGGCCCTCGTTTCCGGCTTCACCGCCGTTTGGACCCGGTGGAGGATCGCGTAGCGGTTGGTCGAGCCCAGGGCCGTGAACGCCTCGTCCACCCCACCCTCGTCGAGGGCCGCCTGGAGATCATCTGGGACGGTGGCGGTCGCCATCCCGTCGTAGGCGGCGTCCCACCTGCCGTCGGCCTTCGCTCGCTCAACCTCCGCGAGGCCCACAGGTCGCATCCGGCCGGAGGCGATCAAGGCAGCGACCTTGTCGCGATTGACCTTCGACCACACGCTCTTCGGCCTCCGGGGGGTGAAGCGCTGCACGTACCAGTCGTCGTCGATGCGCTTCGCCTTGCCGTCGATCCAGCCGAAGCACAGGGCGACATCGACCGCGCTGGCCCAGTTGAGGGACGGGATGCCGGTGTGCTTCTTGGCGATCTTCACCCACAGCTCGTCGGTGGAGGTGCCCTCGGCTTCCAGCCACGACTCGAACGCGGCCGGACCGTCGAAGAAGATCGGATCGCTCTCGCTCATCCCTCGATTATCGACGAGGAAAGCCGGAAGGTCTCGCGGATCGTGAACTCCGGCCATATCGAGGTCGTGTCGTCGCTGTGGATCAGCCCGTAGCCCTCGATGATGCTGAACGCCTCGATGCTGTCGGTGAGATCGTGATTCCGAATCGTGCCGGCTCCGGCGGCTGCGACCTGGGCGTCGACCGAGACGTGGACGTGACCCTCGTCGTTCATGTGGAACACCGTTGGATCGAAGTCTTCCGTTGCGGTCCATGTGATCGTGTTGTCGAACGGCTCCTCCGAATGGAGTTGGAGCCTTGCGGTCCGGAGGAAGGGATCGATCGTAAGGTTCTGATGGGGGATCGACTGGAGGGCGATGATCGCCGTGCAGACGATGACCTTGACCCGTTTTTTCCGGCGGACCGTGCAGGGGAAGCGATCGAGGACCCCGAGGGTCTTCGGGGTCCCGTCACTATGGACGCCCCTGAGGCCCCACGCGACGTACATGGCGTACTTCCGGGGTGACTTCTTCACCAACCACTGGCCCGAGACGGATTGGTCGTAGCCGATGTACGTCTCGGCCTGGACCCCGGTGGGCGCGATTAGACAGAAAGTCATACCGAGGACCGCCAGCGAACGTCTCATGAGACCAAGTTTCGACCCGGGGAAGGCTCACTCCTGCCGTCACTTGGTGCTGATCAGGTAGTCGTCGACGACCTCGATCAGATCCGCGATGAGATCCGCTGCGTTCCGGTAGCCATCGTCTACGAGCCGATCTCTGAAGCCGTGCAGGGTAGAGGCCAGCATCAGGATCAAGAGGTCCCCGAGGTTCGGACCGTCATCGAGGTTCTCGCAGTCCGGCCAGCTCACGGCTTGGTGCCTTCGGGCTGCATCACGTCGCGGTGCTCGCGCCAGTAGTGACGCCTGACGGCCGGCCCCGCGGTCCAGCCCTTGGGTATCCGGATGCGCTTGCCGCACGTTCGGCACACGGGCGACTTCCCGCCCGGCGCGTTCTTCTTGGTCATACAGACCACCTCTTTCCTGTGGCCCGGGATGTGGATCCTTTGACGAGACTAGGGAGGGGGTGTGACACGAGACGCGATCTCGGTTATCTAGGGGGCATGAAAGCGCTCACGATCGACGATTACGGGATCGATCACGTCGCGATCCGAGACATCCCCGAGCCGGAAGTTGGCCCGGGGGAGGTGCTGGTCTCGATCAAGGCGTGCGCTCTGAATCGTCTCGACATCTGGACACTGACGGGTTCCCTCGGGATCGACATCGCGTTCCCCCACATCCTTGGCGCGGACGCGGCGGGCGAGGTGATCGGCTCCGGGGATGGCGTCAAGGGCTATCCGAATGGCGCTCGGGTCATCATCAACCCCGGCTTGTCGTGCGGGAAGTGCGAGCTGTGCCTCCAGGGCGAGCAGTCGCTATGTCCGAGGTTCCGGATGATGGGGGAGCACGTCGGCGGCACGTTCGCCGAGGTGATCGCCGTTCCCGCGGGCAACGTGTTTCCGTTCCCGGCGCACCTATCGTTCGTCGAAGCCGCCGCCCTCGGGGTCACGACCGTGACCGCGTACAGGATGCTGTTCACCCGCGGGAACCTCCAGCCGGGTGAGTGGGTCCTCATCACCGGGATCGGTGGGGGCCTCGCGATGTCGCTTCTGCAACTGGCGCGAGGGGTCGCCGGGCGGATCTACGTGACCTCGTCATCCGATGAGAAGTTGGCGAAAGCCCTCGATCTCGGCGCGGACCACGGCGTCAATTACACGAAGGATGACTTCGCGAAAGAGATCCGGTCGCACACGGGCAAGCGGGGTGTGGATCTCGTCGTCGATTCCGCATCCGGCGACGTCCTCGATACCGCTCTGCGCGCGCTCCGCAAGGGGGGCCGGATCGTTACCGCAGGGGCCACAGCGGGGGCGAAGTCGACGATCAATGCGCAGAGGCTGTTCTGGAACCAGTTGTCGCTCATCGGCTCGACGATGGGCTCGCACCAAGACTTCTCGGAGATGATCCGTTACGTCGAGGGCGCGGAGCTCACGCCTCCGGTCGATCGGGTGTTCCCGTTCGAAGAGGGTGCCGATGCGGTCCGCTACCTCGACAAGGGTGACCAGTTCGGCAAGGTAGTCCTCGAGCTCTAACCCCTCCCCTTCTGGGCGACCGAACGACCACTCCGTGACGCTTTCGTCGCCCAGAAGGTGCATTGGAAGGGGCGGTGGTGGTGTGGGACGGTCAGGTAACGGCGTGACGGACGGCCGTTGCGACGGCCTGGGTAGCGAGCGGGCCGAGGATGTCGAGGTTCGTCTCTGCCGTCTCGGACGGGGCGGCCACCGCGAAGGTGACGTCGCCGTCGTAGCGGGTGTGGGCGGGCCGGACGACTGCGGTAACCCCGTCAGAGCCGCGTCCCGCGAGCCACTTGACCTCTTGTTTGGTGAACGTGCCCTCGAAGGCGATCAGCGTGAGAACCGTGTTCATCGGGAGATCGTTGTCGTCGGGGAGGAGCTGTTCCGGTTCCCCCAGGGGCGCCGAGGTTCCGCGTAGAACGCTGCCGTTGGGGGCCAGGATGTCACCCACCGCATTGACCACGGCAACGGCCGTGACCGTTGTCTCGCCATGGGACGCGCGGCCGAAACCAAGCCCGCCAGGGGCTCGATATTCGAGCCCCGCCCACTTGCCAACGCTGGTGCCGGTGCCGCAACCAACGAGACCCGAGGGCACATCTGCTTCGGTAGCGGCATCGCACGCCGCCCGCCCGGCATCGGGGCCGGGCCTGCTCTCGGGAGAGATGGCCCCCATGTCGAAGACGACCGCGGCCGGGACTATCGGCACGGTCACCATCGGAGTCTCGTAGCCGATCCCGCGCTCCGAGAGCCACTCGACGACGCCGGTCGCAGCCGCTAGGCCGAACGCGCTCCCACCGGTCAGGAGGATGCCGTGGACCTCGGTCAGTTTGCGATCGAGATCGAGGAGTGTGAGTTCGCGCGAGCCGGGTGACGAACCACGGATGTCGCACGAGGTGACGTTTCCTCGTGGCGGGAGGACAACCGTGCACCCGGTCATGTGCTCGGCGTCGGTGAAGTGACCGACCTTGAAGCCGAACCCGAGGGACCCCATCACTTCTCCTGGTAGCTGTAGCGCTCTTCGAGCCAGGGATCCGCACGGTTGTGGTACCCGCGCACCTCCCAGAAGCCTCGCTTGTCCGCGGTGATGAAGTCGAAGTAACGAACCCACTTCACGCTCTTCCACGCGTAGAACTTGGGGACGACGAGACGCAGAGGGAAGCCGTGCTTGGGAGCTAGATCCTTGCCGTTGTGCGCCCACGCGATCATCACGTCGTCATCGGCGAGCACATCGAGTGGCACGTTGGCGGTGTAGTCGATTCCGTCCCCAACGGTGACGTGGGTCGCTGCTTCCGAGGGCCTGGCTCGCTCGAGGAGCGTCGTCATCTTGACCCCGGTCCAGTAGTTATCGAGTTTCGACCATCCGGTAACGCAGTGGAAGTCGCTGCGCATGTCGATCGGCCCCAGTGCTTTCAACTCCTGATAGCTCAGCGTGAAGGGGACATCGACTTCACCGCGGAACTCGAGCGACCACGTTGATTCATCGAACGGAGGTATCCCTCCGACGTGGAGGACCGGCCACCCCCTGGTGACTTTCTGGCCCGGCGGCACCCGATCCCTGGCGTGCTCGGGGAGGTCCGAAACGAGGATGCTCCCCCCTGAGCCGTCGTACTCGTAGTCCTCGACCTCGGGCTCGGCATCGCGGCGACGACGCTCGGGCAAGGTCGTTCAGACGCAGCTTGATCAACTGGACGGAGTCGTCGTCCGCATCCGACATCGCCATCTTCAGAGCCTTCTCGTAACGCCGCCGGGCGCGGTCACGGGCCTTGTCTTCGGTGCCTGGCTTGGCGTACTTCAGGAAGTTGTCTGCGATCTCTACCTGCTTGAAGAGTTTCTGACGCTCCATCGCGACAGCCTATAGAGGAGTGGTCATCTATGGTTGCGGCTGTGAGCCCAGCATCCTTCGGCTCCGAGGTGGCCCGCCGTCGCACGTTCGCGATCATCAGCCACCCGGACGCCGGCAAGACAACCCTCACCGAGAAGTTCCTCTTATACGCGGGAGCTATCGAGGCAGCCGGAGCCGTTAAGGCCCGGCGAGATCGGCGCGCCGCCACATCGGACTGGATGGGGATGGAGCAACAGAGGGGGATCTCGATAACGTCGGCGGCCCTCAGGTTCGAGTACCTCGATACGGTCTTCAACCTGCTCGATACCCCCGGCCACCGTGATTTCTCGGAAGACACCTATCGTGTGCTGGCGGCCGCGGACTGTGCCGTCATGGTCCTCGATGCAGCGAAGGGGGTCGAGCCGCAGACCCTCAAGCTGTTCGATGTCTGCCGGGCCCGCGGTATCCCTCTCGTTTCGTTCATCAACAAGTTCGATCGGCCCGGGCTGTCGCCGCTGGAACTCCTCGACAACATCGAGCAGAAGATCGGGCTGACGCCGGTACCGGTCACTTGGCCCGTCGGGATCCCAGGCGATTTCCGGGGCGTGATCGATAGACGAACGGGCGAGTTCCATCGCTTCGACAAGACCGCTCACGGAGCCACGATCGCTCCGGAGGCCATCATCGATGCGGATATCGCGGCCGAGGAGGAGGGCGAGTCCTACACGGTTGCTACCGATGAGATCTCGTTGCTCGATGCGGTCGGTTCCGGCTTCGATCCGAAGCCGTTCCTCGCTGGCGAGGCAACCCCGGTGTTCTTCGGATCCGCGGTCTCTAACTTCGGCGTGAGGCTATTGCTAGAAGCGATGATCCAGATCGCTCCGACGCCGATCGCCCGTGAGGACGTCGGTGGTGTCCCCCGGAACTTGGACGATCCCTTCTCGGCGTTCGTATTCAAGGTCCAGGCGAACATGGACCCCAATCACAGGGATCGCATCGCGTTCTTCCGGGTCTGCTCCGGACGGTTCGAGCGAGGGATGACCGCAGTGCACGGACGAACGGGACGTCCCTATTCGCTCAAGTACGCGCACCAGATGTTCGGTCAGGAGAGGGCGACTGTCGACGAGGCTTTCCCCGGGGACATCATCGGGGTGGTCAACGCGACCGACCTTGGGATCGGCGACTCGCTGTACGTCGACGACCCGGTCACGTTCCCGCCGATCCCATCGTTCGCGCCCGAGCACTTCATGGTGGCTCGCAACAAGGATTCGGGGCGCTACAAGCAGTTCCGTCGCGGGATCCAGCAACTGGACGAAGAAGGCGTCGTCCAGGTCTTGCGTCACCCGGATCGAGGCGACCAGGAACCGATCCTCGCTGCCGTCGGCCCGATGCAGTTCGAGGTCGCCCAGTACCGACTTGAAGAGGAGTTCGGCGCCCCGGTCGAACTGCGCTCGACCACTTACCAGATCGCCCGCCGTACCGACGAGTCGGGGGCTGAGGCCCTCAAGTCGATGTGGCAGGCGGAGGTCTTCACCCGCTCGGACGGGACCCTGTTGGCCCTGTTCCCCAGCCGCTTCCAGCTCGAGCGCTTCCAGGGCGACCATCCCGAGGTCCTCCTAGAGATCCTCGTAGCCGGCATCGACGAATAGGCCCCCGAACGCACGTTCTCGGCGCCTACCGGGCGACAGCGGGCGCCGGCCACTGTCGCCGAGAGTCGCGCAGAATGCGGGGTGTTTAGGGGGGTGGAAGCTGTGGAACCACTCTTAAGTGGCAACTCTCCCGTACGAGGCCAAACCGGCCCGATTCGAACAACTGGACGCCCTTAGGGGCATCGCCGCGCTGGCCGTCATGGTCGGCCACGTCCTGCGGTCAAGCGGGGCGTGGCTCGACTGGCACTTCTTCCGGGTGGCAGACAAGACGCCCGCTGCACGCGATCGTGGCGGGGCGGGAGGCAGTGCTCCTGTTCTTCGCGCTGTCGGGGTTCGTCCTGGCGCTGCCGTACCTCTCGGGCCGGGACCGTTCCTACGAGGAGTACGCGATCCGGAGGGTGTTCCGCATCTACCTCCCGTACATCGTCGCGGTCGCCCTTGGGTTCGCCGGCTACACGCTACTGGCGCGCGGCTACATCCCCGGCATGAGCGACTGGTTCCAGAGCCACTGGAACCGTCCGATCACGTCGCGCGATGTCGCCAACCACGTCGGGATGCTGGGCCGCTTCCGGGCGAGCGACTACGGACTCGCATTCTGGTCGCTCGTCCATGAGATGCGCATCTCGCTCGTCTTCCCGTTCCTGTTGATCCCGGTGCTGCGGTGGAGAACCTCGGCCGCCGTAGCCGTGGCGGGTGCGTTCTCGCTCGCGGGGATCATGTGGGCATACATCGGGGGACTCAAGCTGGGAGACGGTTCGATCGAGTACGCGGTCAGCGTTCACCTCGTTGGGATCTTTCTGATGGGCGCCCTGTTGGCCAAGCACCGGAGAGAGATCGCGTCGTGGATCAACTCGCTGTCGGTGTCCCTCAAGCTTCTCTACCTGATGACCGGTGCCGCCCTCTACGTCCAGGCGCGTACCGTCACCGATCTCTTTGGCGAGAACGCGATCGCTCAAGGAGTCGAGCACTGGGGGATAGCAGCGGGCGCCGCGATCTTCATCACGTTCCTCGTTTCGTCAGCGCGTGCTGCGCGCGCGATGTCCCACCGCTCACTCCTTTTCCTCGGGCGGATCTCCTACAGCCTCTACCTCCTTCACGCGATCGTCCTCTACGCCGCGGTACACGCCCTATCGCCGTACCTGCCGCTGTGGCTTGTGCTTGCGCTGGTGCCTCCGGTCGCCATCGCCGTCGCTGCACTGTCCGCTCGCTACGTGGAGCAACCTTCGATGGTCATCGGTAAGGCTCTTTCGGAGCGCTTCGCACGTCGCCGCAGGACCGCCTCCCCGCGGCGGATCGGTCGTTCGCTGGAGCGAGCGAGACTGGGCGCCACCTTCGGTATGGCCTACAGGTCTAGCCTGTGACTCCTGACCGGTACGCTCCGGACATGAAAGATGAGCGAGACGACGCAACCGAGGTTCCCGCCCCCGACGACCCCACGATCGAAGTGGGGGTCGAGCGGACGGAGGCGATCGACCGGAGCGAGATCGAGGCAGAGGCGGCTGAAGCCGAGGCGGCTGAGGCTGATGACACTGAAGTCACGGACACGCCCGGACCGGAAGTCGACGACACCGCCGCCGAGGACCCTGGCCCCGCCCGGGTCCTCGAGGAGTTCGGTGCCGAGGTTCGTCGGGGTGTCGTTACTCATGGATGGGATCGAGCCGCTCTGGCTGCGGCCGTCGGTTTCGCTGCCCTACTGGCCATGGGGGCGGTGCTGGTCCTGATGGCGAAGCTCGTCCTTCCCGGACTTGGTTCGGACAACGGACCCGTCTGGTTCTTCGAGAGGATCGTCATCGCAGGGCTCGCATCCATCGGCATCCCGGTGGAGCGCGGTGCGACGACCTCGTCGGTACTGATCATCGGGTCGCTCTTGTTCATCGGCTGGATGCTGAGCTGGGCGACGCGCAAGATCGTTGCTAGCAGCGGTGCCATGTCCGTCAGGGAGAGGGTTGCCGAGGGGATCAAGGTGGCCGTTCCGTTCGCCCTCTTCTGCTTCATCGCCGCCCTGCTCTTCAAAGCAGAGGATGCTCGCCCCGCGCTGTCGGTCGGTGCCCTCGGGGCACTGGTTATCGGGTTGATATGGGGGGCATTGTTCGGTGCGATCGGTGGCTTGAGGGCCCATGGGATCGGCTCGTTGAGTGACGATGCCCGCCTATGGCTGAGGGACAGATCGATGCTCCGATCGGGTGTGGTCCTCGGCGCATCGATGCTGAAGTGGCTCGCCCTCCTTTCGAGCGTCGCATTGCTGGCGGTCCTCGTTATCAAGCTGGTGTTCGGAGATGTCACGAGCCTGTCCGCTGGAGAAGCTGTCGCCTTCGCCCTGGCTCTCCTACTTTTCTTTCCGAATCTGGTGTTGGGAACGGCCGCTTTCTCGCTTGGCGCGCCGATCGCAGTCTTGGCTCGCACCATCGACGGCACCAATGCCGTTTCCGAGACCTCGCTGTTCGGTTGGGGTGCAGACCTCGCCCCCGTCTATGCATTCGTGATGTTGCTGATCCCGCTGGCAGCGTTCGCCTACGCGGGCTATCGAGCTAGTGCCAACAGAGAGAACCCCCCGATCGAGGTCCTCGGGACCGCGGCAGGGGTCGTAGCGATCGTGATGCTCCTCGCCGTTTGGGTCACCCGGGTGCGGATAGGCGCTGCGTTCCTTGGCGAGGGCCAGTTCCTGGTAGCGACCGCCGCACCACTTGCGACCTTCGTCCTGGGGGCGCTATGGGCGATCGCCGGTGGATACCTTGGATGGCGGTTGGGCTCCGGAGGTAGTACCAAGTCCGGATGAGTTTCGAGATCTTCATCCATCGTGAGGTCGGCCCGCTCGCGTGCAACTGCTACGTGGTCGGTGACAACGTGACCAAAGAGGCGATAGTCATCGATCCTGGAGATGACGCCGATGCCTTGGCGCTGACCATCGCCGAACTCGGCCTAACGATCACGAGCATCGTGGCAACGCACGCGCACTTCGATCACATCACCGCCGCCGCCCGATTGCGTGAGCTCTCTGGCGCTCCCTTCCATCTCAATGCGGCGGACAAGCCCCTTCTGGCGTGGATGCAGGAGTCCGGCCGCATGTTCCTCGGCATCGATCTTCCTCCCCCTCCAGAGGTGGATACCGAGACGTCTGAGGGCGACGTTCTTCTCGCTGGGGGGGTGGCTCTTTCGGTCCTGCACACTCCCGGACATTCGCCCGGCTCGATCTCCTTGATCCACGATGAGGCCATCTTCTCCGGAGACACCCTGTTCGCGGGATCGATCGGTCGGTCGGACCTTCCCGGAGGTGACTCCGAGACGCTGTTGTCAGCGATCCGAAACAAGCTCTTCGTGCTTCCAGAGAACGTCCCTGTGTATCCGGGCCATGGGCCCGCGACGACCCTCGAGCGGGAGCGCGCTACCAACCCGTTCGTGGGCGACGGGATCGCCTGACCCACCTCAGGGCACCGTCGATCTACTCGACGACGATCTCACCCTTCATCTGATCCGGGTGGAAATGGCAGTGGAACTCGTAGGTCCCGGCCTCGGGGACGGTGAACTCGCCGGTCCTGACCGCGCCGCCCGCCGCTTCGATGTCAACGTCCAGGTCGTCGGACGTGAACGTGTGAGCGGCGACACCGGTGTTGTCGAGCGTGATCCCGACGGTTGCTCCAACCGGAGCATTCAGGGTGGTCGGCTCGAAGGAGAAGTCGGCGGCCGTGACAGACAGTTCCACGGTCTCTCCTGTGGGTTCTTCCGTTGAGGGACCGTTCGAAGCACTGGGCTCGTCGTCACCACCACACAGCGGCGAACGCGAGCATCGCTACTGCGAAGAGTGCAACGACTTTCAACCCACGCGGCATAGGTCCTCCTCGATAAGGGTCTCAGGACGAGACGGCCGAGGATGACGCTAACGGGTTTCCGGAATTACTGGATGTAGGGAGGAACCGGGGCGAGGGGAACGCCCGGGTACTTGTCGATCTCGCGCTCGAGGGTGAGCTTCAGGTGATCTTCCCTCGTAGCGACCTTGCGATCGATCTCACGGAATCCGAGTTTCTGGAGTCTCTTGATCTCACCCGCGTACGACTTACGTGGCTTTCCCCCGGGGGAGGAAAGGTAGACGTCGAGGATGATCTTTTGCTGGACTTTCTTCTGTTTGCCTTCTGCCATAGCGGTTGGAAGGGTAGCAGGCTTTAGGCGTCGGTCTCACAACCAACCCTTCTTCTTGAACGTGAAGTAGAGGTACGCAGCCGTCCCGAACATCCCCAGGAGGATCACGAAGAAATTGATGATCCCGTTCCCATCCGGGAGCAGGTGGACGTTCATCCCGTAGACGGAAGCGATGAAGGTCGGAACGGCGATTATGGCTGCCCAAGATGTGAGTTTCTTCGTCACCTCGTTCAAGGCTTGGGCCTGCTCGCCCCTGACCAGATCGAGGACCGCTTGGAGTAGATCGTCCAACTGACCAACCTGCTGGTTTATCCGCGACATGTGGTCGGAGATATCACCGAAATAGTGCCGTGCCTCCTTGGTCATGGAGGCGTCGGCAGCCATCAGGTCCTCGAGAGCGCGCCCGGCCGGCAAGGCGTATCTCCGCATCCGGGCCAGCTGCTGTTTGGCTTGGTAGATCTGCTTCTGGAGGGGCGGGTTGAACGTGTCGAGCGCGATGTCCTCGAGATCCTCGATCCTTGCCTCGAGGCGATCGCCGATGTTCTGGTAGCCGTCGACGGTGACGTCGAGGATCGTGTGAAGCAAAGCCATCGAGCCGTCGAGGAAGTCGATCTCGGTTGACCCCCATCGCCGATGTGACTCCGCCATCGTGGCGGTGGCCCCCGTGTGGAGGGCAAACACCCAGTTCGGCCCCACGAAGCATGCGATCTGGGACGGCTCCAGTTGCCCCTCAACCTCGTCGAGTTGCTGGAGAACCAGAAAGAGGTGCCCCGGATAGCGTTCGAGCTTGGGGCGTTGGCGACCGTTGAGCGCGTCCTCGACCGCCAGGGGATGGAGGGAGAACTCTTCGGTCAGAACCTCAAGAAGCCCGTCTGGCATCTGTGCCGTATCGACCTCCGCCCACACGAGGTTGTTGGTATCGAGGCACAGATCGGAGAGGTCGTCGAGATCGTCGACGTCCTTCCACTCCCCATCCGTCCGGCACATGGCGCGCATCGCCGGAAGCATATTCGTGTGCCTACCCCGGGAGCGGTAGCAGTTTCACCCATTTGAGGGAGGCAAGCGGGTCTCTTTGTGCTGATTGTCGGTACTCCGGCGCGCCCTCAGCCGCTAGCCTGAACTGGTTGAGGCAGTGATCAGGGGAGGATCTCGTGTCCGTATCGCAGATGGATGCGCGTGCCGACAAGGTTCGCGTCGAAGAAGTAGCTAGGTTCAAGGAGCGGACGCCAAAGTCCAAGGCTCTGTTCGATCGCGCCGAAACCTCTATGCCCTTCGGCGTCACGTCGTCGTTCCAGGCAGGCGACCCTTATCCCATCTACCTCGCCGAGGGTCATGGGAGCCATGTCACGGATGTGGATGGGCACGACTACGTCGATTATCACAACGGGTTCGGCTCGATGGCGGTCGGTCACGCACACCCCCTGATCCGCGATGCGATCGTCAAGGCGGCCGAGACCGGAACGCACTTCGCCACGACCACGGAAACGGCCGTCGAGTTCGCCGAGGAGCTGAAGCGCCGTTTCAATCTCGAGAAGGTTCGCTTCACCAACTCCGGAACCGAAGCCACGATGGACGCGGTAAGGCTCGGGCGTGCAGCGTCGGGCAAGGACACGCTCCTGAAGATCGAGGGTTCGTACCACGGCCACCACGACGCGGTGATGTTCTCGGTCGTGCCGTCGCTGGATTCATCCGACATGGGCGAAAGGCCTTGGTCGGTGCCGTTCAGCAAGGGCATCCCGCCAGACGCAGCCAAGTACACGAAAGTGGTTCCGTTCAACGACATCCCTGCCCTCGAGCAGATGATGACCGACCACGGCGATGAGATCGGCGCCATGATCCTCGAGCCAGTGATGATGAATATCGGGATCGTCGTACCGAAAGACGGTTATCTGCAGGCGGTGCGCGACATCTGCACCAAGAACAACGTCGTTCTCATCTTCGACGAGGTTAAGACCGGAGTCACGATCGCCGCAGGTGGTGCCACCGAGTACTACGGGGTGCAGCCCGATCTCGTCTGCCTCGCCAAGTCGATCGGTGGGGGAGCGGCCATCGGTGCCTTCGGGGGCCGGGCGGATCTGATGGATGAGATCGAGCATGGCGTTGCCGCTCTCGGAACGTTCAACGGCAATCCGCTGTCGGTTGCTGCCGGTCTGGCGGCGCTCACCCAGGTCCTCACTCCCGAGGGCTACGACCACATCCGGGTGATGGGCAAGAGGCTCGCTACCGGTTATCAGGAGATCCTCGACCGTCATGGGATCCCCGCCTACACGACCGACCTCACCTGTAAGGGTTCGATCACCTTCCGGGACAAGCCGCTCGAGAACTATCGAGACTTCAAGGAGGTCGATGGTTCCCTGTTCGATGCCTACTGGTACTGGGTCATCAACCGGGGGATCTACCAGACGCCCGGCAAAGAGGAGCAGTGGACGATCTCGGTTCAGCACACCGAGGAGGACATCGACCTTTCGATCGAAGCGCTCGCGGGCTACTGCGCTGCGGTGACTTCCTAGGAGATCGCCAACTCGATCCGCTTGTTCGACTTGCCCTTGTTCTTGTAACCGGTGAACGTGATCGCCCCGACCTCGGCGGTCGAGGCGACGTGGGTGCCACCGTCGGCTTGGGTGTCGAGGCCCTCGATCGTCACCACCCGTACCTCGGTGATGTCCTTCGGCAAGAGGTTGATCTTTGTACGGATGAGGTCAGGGTCCTTATCGGCCGCATCGCGAGGCAGGAACGCGACCGAGGTGGCCCGTGCCGCAGCGACCTCGGCATTCGCCTTTGCCTCGAAGTCGCTCAGAAGTTCGGGGTTGATCTCCTCGAACTCGAAGTCCATGCGCGCGCTGAGTTCGTCCATGTTTCCGCCGGTGACCTTCACCTGATAGTGGTGCCACGCGATGCCGCAGAGGATGTGCAGCGCGGTGTGGGTCCTCATCAAGGCATGGCGTCGGTTCCAGTCGATCGTCCCGTGAACCTCTATACCCACGGCGGGTACGGGGCCGTCGAGCTCGTGCCATATGACTCCGTCTTCCTTACGAACCTTGGTCACGTCTCTGATCTCGCCTCCGACGTCCATCGTTCCCGTATCGTTCGGTTGACCGCCGCCCCCCGGATAGAACGCGGTTCGGTCGAGCGCGACGGAGTTTCCATCCACGGCGATCACGGTCGCGTCGAACTCCTGCAGGTAGGCGTCGGTGAGATAGAGGGATTCGGTCTTCATCAGTGCGCACCAGGGATAGCGGTGCGTCCCTCTCGGCTCCTGACGATGCTGACGACCGCGTAGATGGCTCCGACCATGAATATGAGCGTACCCAGTACGTTCACCTGGACCGGTACACCGAGGCGCGATGCCCCGGCGATCCATAGCGGCAACGTGATGTACGGACCTGCGTTGAACAGAGTGATCACGTAGTCGTCGAGCGACAACACGAACGCGAGCAAGCCAGCCGCCATGATGCCGGGCCAGATCAGGGGGAAGGTGACGGTCCAGAACGCGACCCACGGGCTCGCGCCGAGATCGCCGGCCGCATCCTCCAGGTTCTTGTCGAACCCGGACGTGCGTGCCTTCACCGTCACCACGACGTACGAGATGGAGAACATGATGTGGGCGATGAGGACCGTCTGGAACCCGAGGGGGACCTGAAGAGTCACGAACAACGAGAGCAGTGCAGCCCCCAAGACAACCTCGGGGCTGGCCATCGGGAGGAACAGGAAGAGGTTCAATCCCGATCGACCCCTGAACTCGAAACGCGTTAGGGCCAATGCGATCAGGGTTCCGAAGACCGTAGATATCAGCATCGCCAAAAGAGCGATGGTGAGCGAGTGTGTGATCGCCTGATTCAGTTCCTCGAACTCGAACAGCCGACTCGGTGAGTAGTACTTGAGCGTGAACCCCTGCCACGTCAGATTGAACCGGCCCACAGGGTTGTTGAAGCTGAAGAAGACCATGAACAAGACGGGCGTGAAGAGGTAGGCGATCACCAGCTTCGTGTAGAGACGCAGGAACCATTCGCGTTTCTGAGGTTCCTCGCCTTGTGTCCTCGGTCTTCTGTTCCCGCGCAGCACTCGCCATCAGCCCGTCATCTCCTCGGTTCCGAGGGCGCGCGCGTACATGAACACTCCGATGAGGATGGCTGCGAGTAATACGAAGGAGATCGCCGACCCACGCGGATAGGCGTTGTTGGTCAACATCTCGCGCTGGACGACCTGACCGATCATCGTCGTGTTGATCCCACCCAGGAGTTCTGGATCGATCGGGTCACCGACGGAGGGGATGAAGGTCAGGAGCGATCCGGCGAAGACTCCGGGGAGCGATAACGGAAGAGTGACCTTCAGGAACGCTTGGCGGCGACTCGAGTAGAGATCGGCCGCGGCGTCGAGCAACCTGTGATCCATCTTTTCGAGTGACACGTACAGGGGGAGCGCCATGAACGGCAGGAAGTTGTAGGTCATCCCGCCGACGACCGCGGTTGCTGTCGCGAGGACCTGATACCCATCCGATAAGAGACCGAGGTCCTTCAAGGTCCCGAGCAGGATCCCCTCGTCGGCGAGGATCGTCTTCCACATCAAGGTACGGATCAGGAACGGCGTGAAGAAGGGGAGCAGGATGAGCAGTAGGTAGATGTTCTTCCGGCGCCCACCCTTGAAGGCGATCCAGTAGACCATCGGGTAGCTGATGATGAGGGTGAATGCCGTGACCAGGAGCCCGAACCACAACGATCTGATCAGTTGCGTGTCGTATCGGGACAGGGTTTCGGTGTAGTTCTGCCAGTGACCGGTGAAGACGAAACCCTTAGACAGTGATCCCTCTTGGAACGAGACCGAGAACACAGTCGCCATCGGGATGGCGAAGAAGATGAGCAGGAACCCGACGCCGGGGAGGGTTAATAGATACGGGGTCCACTTCTTCCGTCCCTCCCCGGCCATCGTTTCCCTCTAGCCCTGGATGACTTGTCCGAAGAGGTCGTTCCAGAACGCCTCTTCTTCCTCGTCAAGATCCTTATAGGAGTGGAGTTTCGCTTCCATCTCGGGCGTCGGGAACACCAAGGGCGAGTTCGCAACAGTCTGCGTGTAGTCGTCCTTGGCGGATGCGAGGATCTCCTGCGCCGCCGGCACCGGGCAGATGTAGTTGACCCATGCGGTGATCTGCGCCGCGATCTCTGGCTGGAACACGAAGTCCATGAATCGCATGGCGTCGATCGGTGCGGCCGCCCCCTCGGGGATCGCCATGTTGTCCACCCAGAGGATGCCGCCTTCATCGGGCACCACGAACTGGAGTTCCGGCTTGTCGAACTGAAGCTGGAATACATCACCGGACCAGGCCATCGTGGCGACGACGTCGCCCCTCACCAGTGCGTCGGCGTAGTCGTTGCCGTAGTACTGGCGCACGATCCCGGCATCGCGCTGCTCCATCAACTTCTGCGCGGCGGCCTCGACCTCGGCTTCGGTCGACTCGGTCGGTTCGACCCCCATGCCGAGCAGGGTGAGGCTCAAGGTGTCGCGCATCTCCTTGAACATCCCGACCTTGCCCTCGAAAGCAGGATCGAAGAGATCCTCGAACGAGGTCAGTTCCCGACCGGTTAGTTCCGGGTTGTAGCCGATGCCGGTGATGCCCGATTGCCACGGCGTCGAGTACTTGTTCCCGGGGTCGTAGACGGGGTCCTTGTAGAGAGAGCTGGCGTTATCAGCGAAGTTCGTCAGGAGCGAGTGATCGAGCTCTTCGAGGTAGCCGAGTCGTGCCATCTTCGAGAGCATCCAGTCGGTGACGACGATCATGTCCCACTGGATCGTCTGCCCGGCGGCGAGGGGGGCCTGAACCGTTCCGAAGAAGCCCTCGTTGTCGTCGATGACTTCCTTGTAATCCACCTCGATGCCGGTTGCCTTGGTGAAGTCGTCGAGTGTTGGCCTGCGGCCCTTCTCCTTGTCGATGTAGAGGGGCCAGTTGGCGAAGTTGAACGCGCCCTGCTCCTCGGTGGTCGTAAGGGTGTTCTTCACATCATCCTTTGCCATCGGAATTCGGAGACTCCTTCGAGATCCCGCATGCGGCTAGGAACGCGGCCATCGATGCAGCTCCCGCACCCATGCCCATGCGCCTCAGCAGATCGCGTCGGGACATCCCCCGCTGTGGCTGCTGGGCAAGGAGTTCCCTGATCTCCTTCTCCCTTGGGTCCACTACGAATCACCTCCGTGCGCGCCAACTGCGAATGTGTGCTCGGGATCCCAGGAGAGGCGCACAGCAGCCCCTGCTCCGAACGGTTGGGCGTCGTTGCCCAGGTTCTGCACGTACACGACGACCTTGGAGCCATCGCTGGTGCGGCATTCGTACGAGGTGCTGACCCCTATGTACGTCGAGATCATGACCTGAGCCTCGATCGAGTTGGGATGCTGACCGTTCGACGAATCCCTGTTTCCGATATGGATCTTCTCGGGCCTGACCCCGACCCGAACCTCGCCGCGCTCGGTAGGCATCCTGTCGACGGGGATGGAAACCGTTGATCCGACACCTAGTTTCACGCGAGCTAACCCGCCGTCCTGGCCCTCGAGCGACACCGTCGAGCAGGTTCGACGCCCCCAGGAACGAGGCGACGAACTCGGTTGCAGGCAGCTCGTACATGTCTTGCGGAGCGCCGATCTGCTCGAAGTGACCGGCGTTCATCACTGCGATGCGATCAGACATCGTCATCGCCTCTTCTTGATCGTGAGTCACGTAGATGAAAGTGATGCCGACCTCGCTCTGGATGCGCTTCAGCTCGAGCTGCATCTGCTTGCGGAGTTTGAGATCTAGTGCACCGAGCGGTTCGTCCAACAGCAGCACGCCAGGACGATTGACCAGGGCACGAGCGAGAGCGACACGTTGCTGCTGCCCACCTGACATCTGGGTGATCCGTCTGTCCTCGTATCCGGGGAGATCAACGAGGTCGAGGATGTCTTTCACCCGGGTCTTGATCTCGTCCTTCGAGACCTTCTTGCGCTTAAGACCGTAGGCAACATTCTCGGAGACGCTCAGATGCGGGAACAGCGCGTAGGACTGGAACACCGTGTTTACGTTGCGCTTGTAGGGAGGTAATCCGGCCACGTTGTCCTCGCCCAAGAACACCTTGCCGGAGGTGGGCTGCTCGAAGCCGCCGATCATCCGCAGCGTCGTTGTCTTGCCGCAACCGCTGGGGCCGAGGAACGAGAGGAACTCGCCCTCCATGACCTCAAGGTCGATGTTGTCGACCGCGATCATCTCCTTGAAGGCTTTCGTCACACCTTCGAGTCGAACGGACGACATCAGACCTCCTTCATCCCTGAATCGGCCCATCTAAGAGAGTCGACGAGTACATCGAGCCCGGCGTGTAGTTCAGCGTCCTCGATGCCCAGTGGAGCAAGCAACCTGATCACATTGTCATACGTCCCCGCCTTTAGGATCAGCACCCCGTGATCGTGACACCTCTTCGCGACCGCAGCTGTTGCCACCTTGTGCGGCTCCTTGGTCTTCTTGTCGGTGACGAGTTCGATGCCGATCATCGGTCCTAATCCGCGCACTTCCCCCACGATCCCGAGTTCATCGGCTAGGGGATCAAGTCGTCCTCTGATCGTTCCGCCCTGCTTCTTGGCCCTATCCAGGAGGTCGGTTTCGGAGAGTTCGCTGAGGACGGCGACGGCCGCGGCGCATGCAACGGGGTTTCCTCCGTAGGTACCTCCAAGTCCACCGACGTGAGGCGCCTCCATCAGTTCGGCTCGTCCGGTGATCCCAGAGAGAGGGAAGCCTGCCGCCAATGACTTCGCCGTTGTCACGATGTCGGGGATCACGTCGTAGTGCTCTGCAGCGAACATCGTGCCGGTGCGTCCCATGCCGGACTGCACCTCGTCGTCAACGAAGACGATGTCTCGTTCCTCGCAGATCTGCTTGAGGGCGGGGAGGTAATCGTCAGGGGCAACGACGAAGCCACCCTCACCCTGTACGGGTTCGACGATCATGCAGGCGACCTGGTCGGCGCCGATCTGCGAATCGATCGCGTCCGCAGCGAAGTCCGCGCATGCGACCCCGCAGGTCTCTCGCTCGAGACCGAGCGGGCACCGGTAGCAATACGCGAACGGGAGCCTGTACGTCTCGGGTGCGAACGGGCCGAACCCATGCTTGTAGGGCATCTCCTTGGCAGTGAGCGTCATCCCCATCAAGGTCCGTCCGTGGAAAGCGTTCGTGAAACTGATGACCGCGTCACGGCCGGTCGCGTAGCGTGAGATCTTCACAGCGTTCTCGACGGCCTCTGCCCCCGAGTTAGCGAGCATCGTCTTCTTCTCGTGATCTCCCGGGGTGAGCCGATTCAGTGCCTCAGCAACCTCGACGTACTCCGCGTACATCGAGACGTGGAAGCACTCATGGACGTACCGGTCGACCTGAGCGTGGACGGCTTCGAGAACGCGCTGGTTGGCTCGCCCAACGTTAAGTACCCCAAGGCCCCCGGCGAGGTCGATGAAGGTGTTGCCGTCCACATCGGTGACCTCGGCGCCGTCCCCTCCCTCAACGAAGATCGGCACCGTGTTGAAGACGGCCCGCGGGACTGCGGCTTCTCGACGCTTGAGCAACTCCGTCGAGTTCGGTCCCGGAATATCGGTCACGCGGTTGGGCCCCCCAGTCCTAGTGGAACGGCGGAGCACGGCTGCCCGTTTCTTGAGGGCGGACAGCCGCGTCCCGCACTCCTTTAAGGCACGCTACAGGCGGCTCCCTCAGCCGCTCAGGGTCACGGAGTAGCACCTGAGAACGGGGGTTTATACACTCTGGAGAAGATGTCGCTCACGATGCGGGACCTCCTTGAACTACCAGGGCTTGGGCTCACCCTCGTCGCGGGCAAGGAGGGGACCGATCGGGTCGTTCGATGGGTCCATACCTCAGAGCTCGAGGATCCGACCCCCTGGCTCACCGGTGGCGAATTGCTACTAACCACCGGGATGGCGCTCAAGGGATCACCTGCGGCGCAGCGCTCCTACTTCACGAGGCTCGTCAAAGCTGGCCTTTCCGGTCTCGGGTTCGGCATCGGGTTCGGCTTCGACGAGGTGCCATCTCCCATCAAGCGCGCGGCGGATCGAGTTGGGTTCCCCATCATCGAGGTGCCGTACCCAGTTCCCTTCATAGCGATCTCCGAAGCGGTGTCATCGCGCATCGGCGAGGAGCGCATCAAGGACGCTCAGATGTCGGTCGAGGTGCATGAACGACTGGCTGCTCTCGTGGCTGGAGGTTCGGGCCCGGCCGACGTGCTTGACGAAGTCATCTCACTCTCGGGCGGCTGGGCGATCCTGTTCGACATCCGTGGCCGGGTGATAGCTCGGTCGGCAGACGCGGCCGACACGTTCGAGCCCGAGGTCATCTGGAAAGGGCTTCCACGCGGACTCGTCGAGCGGAGTGGGCCAACGACTACCGCGGAGATGGGGCCCGACGGAGCGCAGGTCGCGGTGGCTGTGCTTGCCGGTAAACGCCACGAGGGGATCTTCGTCTACGGGAAACGCACGCGCCTTGGTCAACGTGACCGGATAGTCGTCCATCACGCGGTGACGGTTCTGGGACTGCTCCTCGCGTCGAGGCGTGCAGTCATCGAGGCAGAACACCGCGTCGCCGGTGACGTCGTGGCCGATGCACTTACGGGCAAGATCGAGGGCGACGAGATGGAGCGTCGGCTCGAACTCGTCGGATACTCACCTGGGCGTCCGGCGACGGCGATCGTCGTTGATGCACAGGCTGGCGAGGACGCCGGTCGATTGGAGGATCTCGCGTGGAACGTCGACGCCGCGCTCGGGATGCGTTGCCCTCAGGTGAGAACCGTGGTTCTCGGGAGCAGCGTCGCGGCTCTCGTCGTGACCGGCGATCTCGACCTCATATCTTCGGGCGCCGTGGACGATGTGATAGCCGCTGCGGCCGAGATCGGGCTTGACCCCGCAACGGTTCGGATCGGGGTGGGCGAAGCCGCTCCTCCCGGCTCGGCGCGGCACTCTTATCTGACCGCCGTGTTCGCGTTGCGAGCGACCCCTTCGTCGCGGACCGTCGTTTCTCCCCGCGACCTCGGGTCATACGGATTCCTTCTGGGGGCCCGGCCCACCGGGATCCTCGAGGGATATGTGAAGTCGGTCCTGGGGCCATTGATGGATCGGGACGAGGACAGAGATTCAGAGCTCGTCGAGTCGGTCAAGGCATTCATCTCGGCGGGCGGAAGGTGGGAGCCGGGTGCAGCCGCGCTCGGCATCCATCGCCACACCCTTCGATACCGGGTGCGACAGGCGGAAGAACTCCTCGATCGCGATCTCACCCAGGCAGAGGATCGCCTCGAGGTGTGGCTCGCGCTCAAGGCCCTTGAACTGTTCGAGGAGTAGTGGGCATCCCCCTCGATATCAAGCCGATGCTCGCCAAGTTGGCCGACGATGTCCCGGACGGCGACGGATGGATCTTCGAACCGAAGTGGGACGGGTTCCGGTGCCTGATCCACAGGCGAGGCGACGACCTCCACGTCATCAGCCGTGACGGGAGAAGTCTCGGCCGCTACTTCCCCGAAGTGATCGAACTCCTTACCGGCCTGATCGATAGCGATTGCGTCCTCGACGGCGAGATCGTGGTCGCCTCCAAGGTGGGCCTCGAGTTCGAGGAACTCCAGCTACGTATCCACCCGGCAGAGTCGCGCGTGAACATGCTGGCGGGCGAACTCCCCGCCTCGGTCGTGTTGTTCGACGCCCTCGAGCTAGGCGGGGACCTCATCGGTTCGCCGCTGTCCGAGCGACTGGCTGCGCTACACGAGCGATTCGGAGCACCGTCGTCGATCGACGACATCCTGGATGAGGCGACCAGGACGAGCAAGCTTCTGATGACCCCGATGACCACCGACCCCGAAGAGGCCCGCACCTGGCTGACGAAGTACGAGGATCGAGGTCTGGACGGTGTCGTGGCGAAGCGAACGACCGACACCTACCAACCGAACAAGCGCTCTCTGTTGAAGATCAAGCGCAAGAGAACCGCAGATTGCGTGGTGGGGGGCTATCGGCTCTCGAAGGACAAGAAGGGCGTTGGGTCACTGCTGTTGGGTCTCTACGACGACGATGGTGTTCTCCAGTACGTCGGCCACACCTCCGGGTTCAAGGCCGCGGAGCGTGTCGAGTTGCTCGACGTGTTCAAGGACATAGAGGGAGGCGAGAGCTTCGGTGAGGGCCGCTCACCCGGGGGCCAGAGTCGGTGGAGCGCAGGGAAGGACCCGGAATGGGTACCCCTCGAACCTGTCCTCGTCTGTGAGGTGTCGTACGACCGCATCATGGGGCGGCGCTTCAGACACGCGGTCGGGTTCGTCAGGTGGCGCACCGACAAGGCCGTTCAGGACTGCGACTTCTCGCAGACCGACTAGTCCTCGGCCGGCTTCTTGGCGCGCGATGGCTGTACGCGCGGCGGCTCACCCTTCATCTTGGGGAAGTTCGGGGGCCAGGGAGCGTCACCGAGGCCGCCCTGCTCGTCTCTGCGGGCGAGGTCGTGGATCTCGTCCAAAGAGCACACCGCGTCGTCGATCCCCTCGTGCGGATCGCCGCGCTCTTCGAAACGTTGGGGAACCGTTTGGACCGTATGCGCAGCCGGATCGACGTCGGCGACCTCGTCCCACGTGAGCGGCGTCGAGACACGCGCATCGGCGGTCGGTCTCACCGAGTAGGCCGATGCGACGGTTCTGTCGCGCGCGTTCTGATTGAAGTCGAGGAAGACGCCCACGCGTTCCTCCTTCCACCACGCAGTTGTTGCGATCCCAGGCATGCGCCGTTCGACCTCGCGTGCGATGGCAAGTGCCGCCCGCCTCACCTCGGTGAAGTCCCACCTGGGGAGGACGCGCACGAGGACATGTATCCCGCGCTTCCCTGAAGTCTTGGGCCAACCGACGAGCGAATGTTCATCGAGGACCTCCTTCAGGCACAGGGAGACATCACGCACGTCGGCGAAGTCGATCTCGGGGGTCGGGTCGAGGTCGATCCGGAGTTCGTCGGGGTGATCGACGTCGCTGTCTCTCACCGGCCACGGGTTCAACTCCAGGCATCCCAGATTGATGGCCCACGCGATGTGGGCGACGTCGGCGATGCGGAGCATCTCGGCCGAACGACCTGAGGGAAAGGTGATCGTGGTCGTCTCGATCCACTCAGGCCGGTGTTTCGGTACCCGCTTCTGGTAGAAGTCTTCGCCGATGACCCCATCGGGGAACCGGTGCAACGTGGTCGGCCGTTCCCTGGCCCCCCTGAGTGCACCATGCCCAACAGCGACGAAGTACCGGACGAGATCGAGCTTGGTGATGCCCGGCTCCGGAAAGAAGACCTTGTCCGGGTTGCTCACCTTCACCTCGAGGCCATCTATCTCGAGGAGCTCCGCTTGGCTGGCCACCGAATGACGCTATCAGCCAGGATGGCAGCCTCCACTTTGTATAAGCGCCCGACTATCGGTACGACTCGCTCGCGGAGGGCGTGGCGTGGCGTGGCGACTAGCATCGAGCCACTGAACTCCAAAGAGGCACGGAGGTGGACAGATGACCGAGACCAAGAAGTTCCTGGTGGCCGGTGAGTGGCGCGCCGGGGACAAGACCTTCGAGGTGCGGAACCCGTACGACGGTTCCCTCGTGGCGGAAGTCGCGTCTCCCTCACCCACGGACGTGGAGGATGCGATCGCCGCCGCCGCAGCCGTGTTCGACGAGTCTAGGAAGCTGCCTGTTCACGCGCGCGCGGAGGCGCTGATGCTCATCTCGCGTCGGCTCGAAGAGCGCCTCGACGAGGCCGCCGAGCTCATCGTTCGCGAGGGCGGCAAGCCCATGAAGTGGGCGAAGGGCGAAGCGGCGCGGGCTGTCTCCACTTTTAGATGGGCGGCCGAGGAAGTGAGACGTGGCCACGACGAGATCATGCGGCTCGATACCGAGGCCGCACTCGGATCGCGTCTGGGGATCATCAGACAGTTCCCCCTCGGGCCCCGTTCTAGCGATCGCTCCCTTCAACTTCCCGATCAACCTGGTGGCACACAAGATGGCGCCAGCGATAGCGGTGGGTGCCCCCATCGTCATCAAGCCTGCGACCAAGACGCCCCTGGGTGCCCTGTTCCTCGGCGAGCTCTTCTGCGAGACGGATCTCCCAGCCGGCATGGTCTCCGTCCTTCCGGTCGGCGGCAGCGAAGCCGGAGAGATGGCCACAGATCAGAGATTCGCCAAGATCTCGTTCACCGGCTCGTCCGAGGTCGGGTGGGGGATCAAGCAGCGGTCTCCCAAGATGGCGGTGACGCTCGAACTGGGCGGCAACGCCGGAGTCATCGTTCACTCGGATGCCGACCTCGAGAACGCCGCGGCCCGCATCGCGTTCGGCGGTTTCTATCAGGCCGGGCAGTCGTGCATCTCGGTTCAGAGGGTTCTGGTGCACGAGGATGTGTCGGATCGTTTCACCGAACTCCTCGTGGGCGAGGTGGCCAAGCTCAAGACGGGTGACACGATGGACCCGGAGGTCGATGTCGGACCGGTCATCGATCACGATTCACTAGAGCGCATCTCTCTGTGGGTGGACGAGGCCGTTCAGTCCGGAGCAGAGATCCTGATCGGTGGGAAGCGCGAGGACCCCGTCTATTCACCCACCGTTCTAAGCAAGACCGAGCAGCAGATGAAGGTGCGATGCGAAGAGATATTCGGCCCCGTCATCACCGTGGGTACCTATTCCAGGTTCGAGGACGCCATCGACGAGGTGAACAACTCGAAGTACGGGCTCCAGGCGGGAGTATTCACCAACGATCTCGACAGGATCATGACCGCCCACCGCGACATCGTCGCCGGTGGGGTGATCGTGAACGATGTCTCCTCCTTCCGAGCCGATCAGATGCCCTACGGAGGCAGCAAGGATTCCGGATCAGGGCGAGAGGGGCTCAAGTACGCGATGGAGGAGATGACCGAGCCGCGCATCCTCGTGCTGTCGAACATCCCGCTCTAGTCGCATGAGGGTCCTGAAACTCATATGGGCGGGTCCCGCGTCCGTGATCGGCCTTGCGCTGGCGCCGTTCTTCGACGACCGTCGGGTCAACGATGGTGTGCTGATCTGCGAGGGAGCCAGGTGGCCGAAGAAGCTCGGCTGGCGGTACACAGCGATCACCCTCGGTCATGTCGTGCTGTCGGTCGTTCCGATGGGCGAGGAACTTCTCCGCCACGAGATGGTGCACGTGCGCCAGTACGAGCGGTGGGGACCGTTCATGATCCCCGCGTACGGCCTCGGATCGCTCGTGGCCCTCGGCCGCGGCGGCCACTACTACCGAGACAACCCGTTCGAAAGATCTGCCCGCGACCACTAGAGGTTCGACGCTAGCGATGTTATCCAGTGGTGGTGGATTCCCCTAGTCGCCGTTCGGCGCTTATCTCCCTGTTTCTGGTCCCCGTTCTGGCGATCTCAATCGGGCTACTGCCTGCGATAGCGGGAGGAGAGCCCGATCTGAGGCTGTCCTGGGGCGACCTGGAGGGCCGTACCCACTCGGGCAGCGTGGTGAGCGCGGTTCTGGAGGTCGTGAACGATGGGACCGCGGAAGCCGCCGACGTCACCGTGTCGATCGAGGGGATCCGCATCGAGGCTCTCCGGTTCCAAGGATGTGACCTCCCCTGCTCGCTCGGCACTCTCGATGCAGGCGAGACTCGCACGGTGCGGGTCGCTGGACTGGTCACCTCGGGTGGCCTGCTGCGCGTGAGCGCGACGTTAGGCAGCGGGAGCGACCAGAGACGCCGCACTCGAAGCCTCGGCGACAGGGGCGGCGTGCACCGTCGTGGGAACGCTTGCGGACGATCGGCTGGTCGGCACGGGCGCTGACGACGTGATCTGCGCGGGGCCGGGGGACGACCGGATCTCCGGGCGCGGAGGAGATGATCGCATCCTGGCTGGCGGTGGAGCGGACGTGATCCTTGCGGGATGGGGGAGGGATCGCATCGATGGAGGCGGGGGAGTCGACAGGCTCGTCTTCGACCGCGGCGGTGGAGCGCACGTCGATCTCACACGCGGTTTCAGCGAGGGCGCCGGGCGTAAGCGAGTCACATCGATCGAGCAGGTCGATGGAACCCCATGGGCGGACACGTTCGTCGGGTCGCGGCGCTCCGAGACGTTCAACGGCCGCGCAGGCGATGACACGGTCGCTGCGGGCAGGGGAGCAGACATCGTCGACGGAGGAGCGGGGGAAGACGATCTATCGGGCGGAAGAGGTGTTGATCGCCTGATCGGGGGCCCGGGGGTCGATACGTGCACCCGCTCCGAGACGAGCGTTTCGTGCGAGCGAAGGTTCCGTCCCGTGACGTTCGCCGTAACGGAGGGCCTAAGGCTCTACATGCCAGCGAGAAAGCTCATAGGGATCGGCTACCACCAGTCACTGTTCGATACGGCCGCCGCCATGCTCGTCCGTATCGGCCAGGTGATGTCGTCCCGGGGCCGTGGGACGCCTGCAACCTCAGCGGCCGACATCGTTATGAGACCAGGTCAGAAGGTCCGGTCCCCGGTTAGCGGCCGGGTGATCGGGGTCACTCCGTACCGTCTGTATTGCGGGTCGGAGAGCGACGTCCGCATCCTGATCGAGCCCCGAGATGATCCACAGATGCGGGTCATGGTGCTTCACGTTCAGGACGTGCGAGTAAAGAAGGGACAGAGGGTCTCGTACGCGCATACGGTGCTGGGAACCCCACGCTCGTTCTCGTCGTTCACCGATCAAGCCGACCGTTACTTCCCCGGCGGATATCCCCACGTGCACGTAGAAACAGAAAGCCCGGCAGCGTCTCCGCTACCGGGCTGCTGAGCCATTCTGTTCTGCGGATCGTCGAGACGATCCGCTCTCGCCGTCCCCAGGTGCCTAGCCCTATGGGACGCGGCTATTTCTGGTTCTTGGCGACCCAGGCTTCTAGCTCGGGACCCGATTCGAAGCTTGAGATCACGGCGTAGCGCGGCTCGGGACCAGGGTGATAGACCGCGTGGTCGAGGCGCTCGGAATCGACGAGGAACACCGCGCCCTTGGGCAGATGGACGTGCTTCTCGGAGTCGACGTCGTCCTTGTTCTCGCGCAGGATCATGTAACTGTCGGGATCATCGGTGAGCTGCAACCATGCGCGCACGACCCAGCCGGTGCCCTCTTCGGTCAGCCGGTTGTTGTCGTCCTTGTGCATGTTGCGAACGGCCTCGTCGTAGCTCTCGTTCGGGTTCAGCTTGATGACCCGCACGCGGCCGTAATCGGCGCCGGCCGACTCGGTCCACTCCTTGAATGTCGGGCACTTCTCGATGTTGTCGGTCCACTTTCCGCCCTTGTCGGGGAGCCCGTGCTCCCAGAATCCGCGGGGGTCGTGGTCGCCGTTGGCGGAGGCCAGGATCGCGAAGTTGGTGTCGCCACCGGACTTCCAATCGACGTACTCGAGCGATTCCCACTCGGCGGGGTCGAGTTCACCGTCGAACGGCTTGAGCTCTACGTAGCCATTCTCTTCAAGGGCCGCAAGCTTCTTGTAGGCCATGCTTACTCCTTCGTAAGGGATCGTTACTTCGGGATGTTCGAGGATAACGGCTCCGCAGGGGGCCCAGAAGGTTTTCACACCCACCCAGAACTTCACCGCATCGCTCGCTCCGTCTGGCACACTCTGTCCAGGTTCTGTCCGAGAGGGGGATAAGTGCGGGTCTGTTCCAGGTGGTTGGCCGTCATGGTGGTGGTGGGGCTGAGTGCCCCGGTGGGCGCTTCGGCTGGGCCCAAGAAGGCCGCTCAAGAGGGCGAGGGAGAGGTTGTTCAGCTCATCACCCTCGAGACCGACAAGCGCTCGATCCGTATCGGGAACGAGGTGCGGCTCTCTGGCCTCACAGAACCCGCGACGCCGGACCAGACGATCGAGATCCGGGATGCTGAAGACTCGGTCCTTGCATCTGCCGAGACTGACGACGACGGCGAGTACTCCGTGACGCTGGCCCCCCGACGGAAGTTGGTGGCCCATGCGGTCTGGGGCGAGGTGAGTAGCGAGCCGGTATCGGTCGCGGTGATCCCAAAAGTGACCGTCAAGCTCAAGCGCGTCCGCTTGTTCGGGACGGCCGTTGCCACCGGACACGTTTCGCCGAAGGTGCCCGGAGGTCGCATGAAGGTAACGCTGAGGCGTTTCGGGAAGGTCGTGAATCGGAAGACCGTCACGCTTCGCAGGGGCCGACGCTTCAAGGTTCCGTTCGCGATCAAGTCTCTGGGTGGTTACCGAGCCACGGCAACGATGGACCCGGACAACCTAGCGAGGGCCTCGGATCGCTCCGGACTGCAGAAAGTGAAAGTTGAGCCCCTTGCGGTCGGTTCCAAGGGTGTGCTCGTGAAGTTGCTCGAGAAGCGTCTTCGCGGCCTTGGCTACTACATCCCCTCTGCGGACAAGAGGTTCGACGAGAAGACGTCCGATGCCTTGATCGCGTTCAACAAGGTGCAGGGGACGGCGCGGGTAGGGCGTGTCGATGACGGGACCTGGCGCCGGCTGGCGGACCCGAAGCGTGCCACGGCGCGCTTCGGTGGCCGAGGGCGCCACTTCGAGATCGACCAGACCAAGCAGGTGATCCTGGTGGTCGAGAACGGCAACGTGAGATGGATCCTTCACACCTCCACGGGTGCCAACGGTGCGACGCACGACGGGACCTATCGCGTGTTCCGCAAGCTGGCTGGCTACAGCCCCGGGCGTCTCTACTATCCGAGCTACTGGGATGGGGGCAGGGCTTTCCACGGGTGGCCGGAGGTACCCACCTACAACGCCAGTCACGGCTGCGCCCGCATACCCATGTGGTCAGCGACGTGGGTGTTCTCCCTCACGGAGATCGGCAGCGAGGTTCACGTTTACCACTGATACTCACCTACACATGAGATTCGACGGCAAAGTCTGCGTGATCACCGGCGCCTCGAGCGGGATCGGAAGGAAGGTCGCCAGCGATCTGGCCGAGGCTGGCGCGATCGTCTGCGCGGTAGCTAGGCGCGAGCAACTCCTCAGCGAACTCATCGCCGCCCTGCCGGGCGAGGGCCACTCGTTCTGTGTCGCCGATGTTTCCGATCGAGGTGCAGTTGCGGGTCTAGCGAAGCATGTCGCCGACGTTCATGGCCGCGTCGATGTCCTCGTCAACAACGCGGGTTACTCGCGGGTGCAAGACCTCGCCGAGGAGGGTGCCGTCTCGACGTTGGAAGAAGTGATGTCTACGAACTTCTTCGGGGCCGTCTACTGCACCGAAGCCTTGCTCGAGATGTTGATCGCAGCGGCTCCTTCACATGTGATCAACATCGCCTCGGTTGCTGGCCGCTTGGCACTCGGGGGTTCGTCCACCTACACGGCATCGAAGTTCGCTCTGGTCGGTTGGTCAGAGGCGTTGCACTTCGAACTCGAGGATCGCGGGGTCCACGTCGGATTGATCGAGCCCGGCCCGTTACCGACGGAAGGGTTCCCCCAGGCGCAGCTGGCTCGCCAGCGCCTGCTGAGGTTGGTGCTCACCGATGTCGATGCGGTATCGGCGGCGGTGGTTGACTCGATCTCTAAACGCAAACTCCAACGGGTGGTGCCACGCTGGTACTACCTCCTTCAGATCCCGAGATTGTTCACCCCTCCGCTCTACCGCTCGCTGCTGAGAAGATTCACCGGCTACCGAGCTGGCGATTAGTCCGAAAAGCGCTACATGTCCGGCCCAGCAGGACTTGCGGGGGGCCCGGATAACCTTCAAACGGCCGAGGAATGGTTCGTACCGGCCTGGCAGGGGGATGAACCCTCCTGTAAGATCCTGGTAATAGCCGAGTCGTCCTGGTGGGGACCCCCGGCACGCTTGAAGGTGGGGAAGATGACGAATTCGCAACTAGCCGCATTCATCGTTGGGGTCGCGTTACGGTCCTCGTGGTCGGTGCTGTATTAACTGTTCTGTTCGTGCTTCGAGGGTTCCGCAATCGAACGAGGAGTGGCCTCTACCCGTCGGTAGAGGAATCGAGCGACGATCGACCCTCCCGCCAGATGATGGACGTCGAGGTCAACGATCCAGCGCCCTACCGGGTTGTTCACTGGCAAGGGACTCCGACGCACGTACCTCCAGCTCCTCCGAGGCCCCTAGACGCGCCGGTCACGGTTCGTACCGAAGGCGATGTCACCGTCGTCACCACCGGCGAGCAGCCGCGCGAGATCGTCCTCGAGGACAAAGAGAAGTCCTCCACCTAGTTGCTAACTACGACTCCATACGAACGCTCGCTCCGAGTCTGAACCCAAGCCGTAACGCACGTGGATCCCGCTGACCGCTTTCGTTGCCTCGCGCACCAGTTCTCGATCTGAGAGTTGGACGAACCGGTAGTAGTAACCATGGTCGGTGACGTCGACGAGCGCATAGCCGCACGGAAAGTCGCGCGGGATCGCAACCTCGAGTGCTGGCACATCTCCGAAGCGCGTCGACAAGGTATTGCGGTGCGTGTGACCTGCGAAGACCCCCCACACATTCCCCGAGTCGCATACCGCATGGAGTCTGCCTGAGTCTGCCTCGCGAAGGCCGAACACGATGGGTGGGAATCCTGTGAAGGGGTGCGGCGGATGGTGGAGGAACACGAAGGCGGGGGGTGAGTTTGGACTCGCGACTTCCGCGAGGATCTCATGCTGAGGAACGCTGAGCGCGCCACGTACAACCGCTCCGCCCTTGCCCTCCATGAATGCACCGGTTACGAGGTTGAACGGTGGGAACGGCGATGCGAGTTCCTCGGCGGAGTCAAGCAGCGCGAAGCGCACGCCTGCGTGCTCATGAAGTAGCCCGTCTGCCTGCCGGCCGAAGTGCTCCGAGTACAGGTCACGCCCTACCAGTGCCTCTTCCTCATACGAGTAGATGTCGTGGTTACCCATCATCGTGAAGTAGGGCATCTCGAGTTCGTCCATCACCTTTCGAGCCAACTCGAACTCGGATCGGTCCCCGTGATCGGTGAGGTCCCCCAATTGGATGACTAGTTCCGCACCCGAGTTGTTCAGATCCGAGATAGCGGCTCTCGCCATCGCCTCGCCTCTCGGCGAGCCGACGTGGATGTCGGCGAGTATCCCGAAGGTGAACCTGACGTCTCCCGGAGGCTTCAAGGGGATGGTTTCCACCGGTTCGATCTCGAGCGGCCCGGGTGGTGCTTCCGGGAACGGGACGTCTTCCTTCTCCTGGTCATTCATTGCGGAGATCTCGGCGGCGCCTTCTTCTTCCAGGAACGGTCCCGCGTGGGAATCAACCCAATCGGAAAGCCTGATGGCGAACAGTTCGCCGAAGGGGACATCGGTTGGTGCGTCGCCCACTAGGTTCTGGATCCACCCGGTGTGGGCGGCTACGAGTCCCGTCATCCGGCGTACGCGCCCGGCTTTCCAAGCTCCTGGCGATGACCTCGGCACGGCTCCGGGCCCGCACGGCGGAGGCCTCGAACCGATCGTCGAGGAGGGCCCACGAGTCGTACAGCTCAGCCCTGGAGCTTTCGATGATCCACGCGGAGCGGATCAGGTCGGTGAGGATCTCGGCGCCGATATCGGTCATGAACCGAGAGGATAGTCGCCGGTCGGTGGGAACCGGTCGTTTAGGGTGACGTGGTCAGACGGGCCACCTGGGGGAGGAACCGCGCGGGTATGGAACTGCGAGTTGCGCAGCAGCGGACGGACTGGGATCACTACTTCCTGAACATCGCTCGAGAGACCGCGACGCGTTCCAACTGCGTCAGACGCAAACACGGCGCCGTCATCGTCAAGAACCGACGTATCTGCTCGACCGGTTACAACGGGCCCCCGTCTGGCCACGCGCACTGTGACGAAGGAGCGTGTCCCCGAGCCACCTCGGATGTCGCGAGCGGATGGGGACATGACAACTGCATCGCCATCCATGCCGAGGCGAACGCGATCCTCTATTCGAGCCCCGTCGAGCGTGACGGCGCAGCGATCTACATCACCGGCGTCCCGTGTTTCACGTGCGCCAAGTTGATAGCCAACTCCGGCATCGGTGAGATCGTCACGACCGGCGAGACGTATGAGGATTGGGAGAATGTCCGGACGTTCCTGCTCAACTGTGGCGTCCGCGTCAGGCTGGTCTGACAGCTTCGATCAAGTACGCGAGCCGACTCCTTCTGCAATCAGAGACCTGGTAACCAGCGTCGACGAGAGCATCGGCAACATCGCGGCCCGAACGGAAGAAGGTCGGCATCCTCTTCGAGACGGCTCGCGGAAGAAGACTGCCCACGGGGATCGTCGGGAGCGCTACCAGCACCGTCCCCCGAGGAGCCGTTATCCGGTACATCTCTGCGACAGCTCCGGCGAGGTCCGGCATCACCTGGAGTCCGTTCGACGAGACGATGACATCGAACGCGTCGTCAGGGAACGGGAGGTGAAAGCCGTCCGCCTGTACGACCGCGAGGCGCGCGTCGGTGGAGCGTGCCTTCGCTGCCATCCCCCACGCCAGATCGGCGGCAACCACTGTCCCCTCGTGGATGCTCGCCATGTCGGTTGCGAAGTATCCGGTGCCGACCGGTAGGTCCAGTATCGGTCGCCCCTTCGCTAGCGCGCTCGCTCGCCGGCCGTGGGCCCGAACGAGTTCGGGGAGATCTCGTCCGAAGAGAGGGAACGCGATCTTCACGATGACCGGCTCGTACAGGTTGTTCGCGATCCCCGAGTAGAGCCGGCCGAACAACCGTGTCCATAGCGCGCGGATCCTCGTCATCGCTCGACACCGGCAACCGCCCGCAGGGCTTCGATCGTGGCTTCCGAGGTGTCCCTATCGGCGGAGATGCCCTTGAATGACGGGGCTCGCAATCGGTCGCCCGAGGTTAGTTCTCGGAACTCGACCCGCGCCAGCGCCACCGGCTCGACCCAGTGAGGGTCGTTGATCGGCTTGCCGAACCGCCCTGACTTGATGGCCTCGGAGCCACCCTCGAATGGGGGAGCGTCGGTCTCGATCGAACGCAGGGCGGGGAGGATCTCCTTCATCGATGCCTCGGAGAACCCCGTCCCGACAGCTCCCACGAAGTTGAGATCGTCTCCGTCCCACGCGCCGAGTAGCAAAGCTCCGAAGGAATCTGCCCTGGAACCTTCTCCCTTGGACCAGCCTCCGATCACGAGGTCTGCCTCGTAGACGGCCTTGACCTTGATCCACTCGCCGCTTCGCCGCCCCGGTCGATACGGTGACCCGAGCTTCTTCGCGACGATCCCTTCGAGCCGCTGAGCCTTCGCGGCGGCGAACAGGGCAAGTCCGTCGGTGGGTATCGCTTCCGAGACCGTGATCCTCTCCGATGGCACCACTATCTTCTCGAGCAGAGCTCTACGATCCTCCACCGGCTGGCCCAACAGGGATCGGCCATCGAGATAGATCAGATCGAACGCGATGAACTGGACCGGGATCTTCTTCGAGATGCGTTCGATCTCTTTCGCGTCCTGAAGGTTGATCCGGCTTTGGAGTTTCTCGAACGACGGCCGCCCGGCCTCGAACGCAACGATCTCTCCATCGACGATGGCGTCGTACGCGGCGAGGCGTTCATGCAGCTTTCCCAGTTCCGGATAGCTCGCCGTGATCTCGTTGCGCTTGCGCGACAGCAGCTTCGTTTCGTCGGTGCATATCGCCATCGCTCTGACGCCGTCCCACTTGACCTCGAACAGATAGCGCTCGTCGTCGAACGGTTCGCGCTGAAGCGTCGCCAGCATGGGAGACAGGTCGGGCAACGGTTCTGGTTCATCACGGAGGTCCTTGCCCAAGAAGACGAGCCACTCGTTCTCTCCCGCTTTCGGGAACCGGAACATGTGGTACTCGCCCTTGAGTCGCGCGCCGTTCAGTCGGAAGGTGACCTTGCCCGGCTCCTGCTCGAGGACCTCGTAGGTTCCGTGATCGTAGATCCGCACCTCGCCAGCTCCGTAGTTGCCTTCAGGGATGGTTCCCTCGAACGATCCGTAGTCGAAGGGGTGGTCTTCGACGTGAACCGCGAGGTGCTTGTCGCCCTTCCTCCTGGGGAGGTTCTTCGGGACCGCCCACGACACCAGCACGGGGGTCTCCCCATTGAACATCTCAAGTCTGAGATCGAAATGGAGCCTCGTCGCGTGGTGCTGATGGATCACAAAGCTTTCGCCGGGTCGTGCGGTGCCCGGGTCGACGTCCCCCTCGACGGCCGGTTGGGGTTCCGGTGTCTCGTCGAACGAGCGCTTCTGTGAGTACGACTTCTTATCGGGCATCTCGTCAGACTTGACCCACCAACCACTGGGCGAGCCCCACGCCCCCGAACGGGTCGCCGGCGGGGATGCCTTCGTGCTTGGTGAAGACGTAGACGGGGCGGTCCTCGGCTTCGCGCTGTAACAGTCGCGTCCACCCGTCCCGTTGCGCGGCCGTGTAGCGCTCGGTCCGTAGCCGCACGTAGGCGAGATCACCGGGCGGGAGCGACGGAGGCACCTCACCGTCGGTGTTGGACACGCAGATCGTCCAGCCCCGATCGGCGATCGCGTCGGTCACCTCGGGGTCCTCCCAGGTTTCGTTCCGGAACTCGAACGCGACATCGAGGCTCATCGGCAACGCGTCCATCAATGCGGCAAGATCATCGTCGTTCCGCTTCCGATGCGGGGGGAACTGGAACAGCACCACCCCGAGCCTGTCCCCGAGCTTTCCGACCGACTTCAGGAAGACGTCGAGGAACGATCCCTCACCTGTCTCCGGAGCGATCGACTTCGAGTGGGTGAGTTTCCGATGTGCCTTGGTCGAGAAGCGGAAGTCCTCCGGCGTGTTCTCGGCCCACCGTGCGAACGTGTCGTCCGACTGGAGGCGATAGAAGGTGGCGTTGATCTCACAGGCGCTCAGGTTGTTCCCGTAGTGCTCTAGGAACGCCCGCTGCGGGAGGTCCTCCGGATAGAAATCCGGCTTCCATTCCTTGTACGCCCACCCGGACGTCCCGATGTAGAGGCCCATCTCGCAAGCTTAGGACGCTTTCCACGCCCCCAACCCCTTATTGAGCGGGAGGGTTATCTCCTGCGGATCTCTCGGGCCTTCCGGGGCTCCGCCCCCAGGGCCGCGATCGCGTGATCGAGTGACTGTCCGGGCCCCTCGGCTACTGGGAGGAAGAGGTCGCCGACATCCGCGAGACGGTCGAAGATCGTCTCGATGTTGTAGTCGGTGGGATCGAGGTCGTCGATCTCGTCCCAGGTGATGGGGGTCGAGACCGGCGCACCGACCTCAGGTCGCACCGAGTAGGCGGCGGCGATGTTCGCGCCTTGCCGGTTCATGTTCACGTCGAGGAACACCTTGCCGGTCCGTCGCTTCACTTCCCACTCGAGCGTGGTCACCTGCTTGTCGGCCTCGTGGACCAGTTCCGAGATGGAACCGACGACACCTCTCACGATGTCGTAGCCGTGGCTGCGGTCGAGCGGGAGCATGATCTGCATCCCCGTTGCCCCGGACCATTTCGGGTAGGACACGAGCCCCAGTTGGTCGAGGACGACCTTGATGAGCTTTGCGACGTGTCTGACCTCGTCGTGAGCAGCGGGTTCGAACGGGTCGAGATCGAAGAAGCAGTAGGTCGGGTGTTCCTGATCCTCACCTTTCGCGTGGAGGGGATGGAATTCGATGGCACCCAGATTCACCACCCACAACATCTCGGCGACGTCGTTGGCGACGAGATAGTTGATCGTCTTGGTGTCGCCTTCGGCCCTTACGGGAAGGGTCGGCATCCAGTCGGGCGCGTGGACCGGAGCGTTCTTCTCGTAGAAGAAGTCGCCCTTGATCCCATTGGGCATCCGTTTCATCGTCAGAGGACGTTCCTTCAGATGCGGCAGCATGTATGGAGACACGTTGAAGTAGTAGGCGAGCAGGTCGCCCTTCGTGTATCCGGACTCCGGCCAGAACACCTTGTCGAGATTGGAGAGTCGGAGCGTCCGGTCGCCAGCGCGCGCGTACCAGTGCTCGCCCTTCTTCTCGACGGGGAGCTCGACCGGAAAGGTTGCCATCCGGTGGTTAGGGCTTGAAGGCGTCGTTCGGGGGCCCCTCGTCGGTCGGGGTCACCGTGATCTCCTCCTCGACTTCGACGGCCTCGATCACATCGATGACGTCGTCGGAACCGGTCGCCGCCCCTGGATGAGGCGCCGGGGCCACTCGCTCGAGTCCCGCCACGCTCTCGTACAAGAAGGCTGCGGCGGCGGCGCCGATGAAGGGACCGACCGCGTAGATCCAGAGATCGCTCCACGGGATGTCTCCGGTGTCGTACAACAGCGACCCGACCAACGGGCCGAGGCTCCGGGCGAAGTTCGCCGAGCCGCCGGTTGCCGCTCCGGTAACCAAGATCCCGGCACCCAGAGCCAGGCCGATAACGAGCCCGGACATGACTTTCGGGGAGCGAGGGTCTACCGCGATCGCCATGATCGCGGTCATCAGAACGAACGTTACGAGTGCTTCAGACAGGAGAGCCTGCCACTGGCTGATCGAAGCTGAGAGCGTCGTCGCGCCGAGCAGGATGTCGGTTCCACCGAACGAAGCCCCGTCCTGACCGTAGACACCAGCGATGAGCAATGCGCCGACGATCGCGCCCGCGATCTGAGCGAGCCAGTACGCCGGTACGTCCTTCCAGTCGAAACGACGGACCGCGGCAAGAGCGAATGTAACGGCGGGGTTGAAATGACCACCCGAGACTCCTCCGAAGGCATAAACGAGCACCGACAACACGAGTGCGAATGCCATAGCCACCGGGAGCAGGCTCGTCGCGCCGCCCTTTAGCAACATCGGGATGGCTGGGTCGATCTGGTCGACGCTGCCCCCGTACTGTTGAGCGAGGTCGGCGATGCGCGAGGTCGAATCCTGGAGTGGCCCTAGCAGGAACATAACGACCGCTCCGGCACCAACTGCGACGAGCAGAGCGGTACCTACGAATTCGGCCAGGAGTTTCCTGCCCAATGGCGCTTCTTCCATCACCGGTTCGACTACGTGTGACATCTGTCTCCCTTCGGAACTTGCTATTCGTCGCCCTTCTGGGCGTCGGCCTTTGCGCGGATCTCGTCGAGGATAGGTGCGTTCTGCAAGGTCGTCACGTCGCCCAGGGCGCGGCCCTCGGCGACGTCTCTCAGGAGTCGACGCATGATCTTGCCTGAGCGTGTCTTCGGGAGATCGTCAGTGAAAACGATCGACCGGGGTCTGGCGATCTTTCCGATGACCGTGCCCACGTGTTCCCTCAGCTCCGTCATGAGTGCTTCGTCGCCGGTCACGTTTCCCTTCGGGGTAACGAAGGCAACGATCGTCTCGCCCTCCTTCGGGTCCTGACGACCGACCACCGCCGCCTCCGCAACGCTCGGGTGATCCACGAGAGCGCTCTCGACCTCGTAGGTCGAGAGGCGGTGGCCGCTGACGTTCATCACGTCGTCCACCCGCCCCAGGAGCCAGAAGTAACCGTCGTCGTCTAGCTTCGCACCGTCGCCCGGGAAGTAGGTCTCGTTCCCATACTTCTCGAAGTAGGTGTTCCGGTAGCGCTCGTCATCTTTGAAGATCGTGCGGAACATGGATGGGAACGGCTGCGTGAGCACCAGGTATCCGCCACCCCCTGGGCCGACGGATTCGCCCTTGTCGTCAACGACATCGGCGAACACACCGGGATACGGACGCGTGGCCGAACCAGGTTTGAGTGTGGTGATCCCCGGAAGTGCGGAGATGGCGATAGCTCCCGTCTCGGTCTGCCACCAAGTGTCGACGACCGGCGTCGTGCCGCCCCCGATGAATTCCTGGTACCAGATCCATGCCTCGGGGTTGATCGGTTCACCGACACTCCCGAGTAGTCGCAGCGATGTGAGGTCGTGCCCGGCCGGAAGATCCGTGCCCCATTTCATGAACGTCCGGATCGCAGTTGGGGCCGTGTAGAGGATCGTCACGTCGTACTCGTCGATGATCGACCACCACCGGTCCTTGCCTGGGTGGTCCGGGGCCCCCTCGTACAACACCGAGGTCGCCCCGTTGGCAAGCGGTCCGTAGACGATGTAGCTGTGCCCGGTGACCCAGCCGATGTCTGCAGCGCACCAATAGACATCTTGCTCGGGCTTGAGATCGAAGATGAGGTTGTGGGTCGAGCTAACCCCCGTTAGGTAGCCGCCGGTGGTGTGAACGATCCCCTTGGGCTTCCCCGTGGTCCCCGACGTGTAGAGGATGTAGAGCATGTCCTCCGAGTCCATCTCCTCAGCAGGACAGTCGGGCGACTCATCTCGGATCACTTCGTGGTACCAGACGTCTCGGTCAGACCATTCGATGTCTTCGGCGGTGCGCTGCACGACGACCACCTTCTCGATGGAAGGGCAGTCCGCTACCGCAGTGTCAGCGTTCTCCTTGAGCGGGACCAGTTCTCCTCGCCGGTAGCTCCCGTCTGCCGTGATCAGGACCTTGCATTCGGCGTCATTGATCCTGTCCTTCAATGACTCGGCGGAGAACCCACCGAACACGACAGAGTGGGCCGCGCCGATCCGGGCGCACGCGAGCATCGCGGCAGGCAGCTCCGGGATCATCGGGAGATAGATCGCGACGCGGTCACCCCGGGTAACGCCGAGATCCTTGAGGGCGTTCGCGAGTCGACAGACCTCGTGATGGAGTTCCGTGTAGGTGATCGTTCGTTTGTCGCCAGGCTCGCCGACCCAGTAGTAGGCGACCCTTTCGCCGTGGTCCTCGAGGTGCCGGTCGAGACAGTTGTAGGCGGCGTTGAGCTTCCCACCAACGAACCACTCGTGATGGGGTGGCTCGCGGCGCATGACTTCGTCCCACTTCTTGAACCAGTGGAGTCGTTCCGCCTGAGAGGCCCACCACCCCTCGGGATCGGCGGCGGCACGGTCGTAGATGGAAGGATCCGACGCATTGGCCTGCTTAGTGAACGCCTCCGGCGGCACGAACTCACGCCGTTCCTGAAGCAGAGCTTCGATAGTCCTCTCGACCTCTTTGTCGACCATGGAACCCCCGATCATGGTGTCGATCCCAGCCCCGAGAGACTACGTCACGGACATCGACCCCTCCCCGATGACCAGGGCATGGCCGGTTGCGCGCTCCCAGAGCGGTGTCGGCTCCATACAGCGTGGCGAGGGGGCATAACTAACGCCCTTTTTGGGCATGTTTCACCTGCGACCGAGCGCGGCATAAATCACCTCGGTCACACCAGTTGAGGAAGTGAGAGCGATGGATCCCAATGGAAAAGTTCAGGTCGTGGTCGCATGCCCCGAGGGGGCCTGCAGATCATCGATCACAGAATCGATCAATGCCAGCGACCGGCTCACACTTGTGGCCGAGGTCGATGGACCCCGTGAGGCGCTTGATGCGGCCCGGGGCCGAGGATCGCGCCCGGTGATCGTGATGACCACGAGTGACGTCGACGATCTGGCGTCCGTGGTCCAACGGTGCTCGGCTTCCTTCCCCGTCGTGATCGTGGCGCCAACCGATGGAGATCCGATGATCCCATCCGTTCTGAGGGCTGGAGCGGCCGCGTGCCTGGTGGGGTCCTCGCTAACGGGCCAGCAGATCGTCGAGGCGACCACCAAAGCGGCGATCGGGGACAGCTACCTCGCACCGCCGATCATCACGCGCCTGTTCGATGAGTTCAGGAGAACCCCGCAGCGGCTAGAGGGTCCCGGCGGGGAACTCACTGAGCGCGAGCGCGAGATCATGGGCCTCGTGGCACAGGGTCTACGCAATCGGCAGATCGCGGCCGCGCTGTTCCTCACCGAGAAGACCGTGAAGAACCACATCAATCACATCTACGGCAAGCTCAAGGTCGGCGATCGAGCCGAGGCGATCAGAAGGTGGTCACAGGCCGGCTAGGTGTGCTCGGTATCTCCCGCGAGGAGGTCGAGGATGTGAGGAAGCAACGGGAGCATGACCTCGAGGCCCTCGGCCACGGCCTTGGGGCTGCCGGGAAGGTTGACTATCAGCGTCGAGCCCGCGACCCCAGCCACTCCGCGGGACAGCGCCGCTAACGGGGTTTTCTGAAGCCCATGGGCACGGATCGCCTCGGCTAGTCCGGGGCTCGCCCGTTCGATCACCTCGGAGGTTGCCTCGGGAGTGACATCGCGGGGGCCGAAGCCCGTGCCACCGGTGGTGATGACCGCTCCCACCTCGGCCGCCGACAGCCTCCTGAGTTCGGCCACGATCGCACCACGGTCGTCCGGAACCACGGTTCGTTCGCTAACCAACAGACCTGCGCCCTCAAGGGACTTGACCGCGAGGTCTCCCGAGTCATCCGCGCGCGTTCCTGCGGACACCCCGTCCGAGATAGTGACGACGACGACCGACTTCATCTCCCTATTCTCCCGCGCTCGGGTGGTTCGGTACGTCGTTTGATTTTCGCGCCTATCCGGAGTACAAACCGTCTACCTCATCAAGAGGGGCAGAGGGATCCAGCCCTGTGAAGCCCCGGCAACCCACCCCAATGAGGGGGAAGGTGCCAAATCTGGCCCGAGCAGAAGCCCGGGGGAAGATGAGCGACGCAGATGCGTCTCCTCGGACACACATACCGAGGAGGAGCACGCGATGACGACACCAACGATCTCACCACTCTCGGACTTCCCACGCGCCGTCGGACCCCCGGTGGTCCCAGATGTACTCGACTGGGGTGGGGCACGGGCACTTCGCTGCAAAGAGTGCGGGAACGAGACCCCTCTCGAGCCTCAGCATGTCTGCGAACTGTGCTTCGGTCCTCTTGAGGTCGCCTACGACTACGACTGGATCCGACGCGTCATCTCGCGCGAGCGGATCGCGTCCGGTCCGCCGACGATATGGAGATACGCGGACCTCCTTCCAACCCCGAACATCGATCGGGTTGATATCGGAGCCGGATGGTCGAGGTTGATCCGGGCTCCGAGGTTGGGCGCTGAACTCGGTCTCGACAACCTCTGGCTCAAGTTCGAGGGGACCAACCCCACGCACTCCTTCAAGGATCGGGTCGTGTCTGTAGCGCTTACGGCAGCACGTGCCTTCGGATTCGAGGTCGCGGCTTGCGCGAGCACCGGGAATCTGGCGGGGGCCGTTGCTGCCCATGCGGCCGCGTCGGGCATGAGGAGTGTCGTGTTCATCCCACAGGGGCTCGAGGCGGGGAAGGTAGCTGCCGCTGCGGTCTACGGAGGCGAGTTACTGGCGGTCGACGGTTCCTACGACGATGTGAATCGATTGTGCGCCGAACTCGCAGGAAGCCGGGACTGGGCGTTCGTCAACGTGAACGTTCGCCCGTACTACTCGGAGGGGTCGAAGACGGTCGGATTCGAGATCGTTGAACAGCTCGGGTGGCGAGCACCCGACGCGATCGTGATCCCGGTCGCCTCTGGTTCGCTGCTGACGAAGGTCAAGAAGGGTCTCGGCGAGGCGCACGAGGTGGGTCTCCTCGACGAGGTGCCCCAGACGAAGATCTACGGAGCTCAGGCCGACGGCTGCTCACCGGTCGCGGTCGCGTTCGAGAACGGTGCCGAGGACGTCATCCCGGTGAAGCCGGACACGATCGCCAAGTCCCTGGCGATCGGTAACCCCGCCGACGGGTACTACGCGCTCCGAGACGTCAGGGAGACGGGCGGTGCGATAGCTCGGGTGCCGGAGGCCGCGGTCGCGGACGGCATGAGGCTGCTTGCGCGTACCGAGGGGATCTTCACCGAAACGGCTGGTGGGGTGACGGTCGCAACGCTCGAACGCCTAGTGCGTGAGGGGCAGATCGATCGCACCGACGAAACGGTGGCTCTCATCACCGGTATCGGGCTCAAGACCATCGAAGCACTAGGAGACGTAGGTCCAACCCACACGATCGCAGCGAACGTGGCGGCGGTCGATCGAGCACTGGAGGAGGGTTCATGAGCGTGACGGTGACGATCCCGACACAACTGAGGACGTTCACGGAAGGGGCGTCCGAGGTTCAGGTCTCTGGTGCGACCGTCGGTGAACTGGTGGCTGAACTGGAGCGGAGGCACGAGGGGATCTCGACCCGGATCGTGGACGAGGCCGGGAAACTGCGACGCTTCGTCAACATCTACCTCGACGAAGAAGACGTGCGTTTCCTCCAAAGTCTGGACACCCAGGTACCCGAAGGCGCCAAGGTTTCGATCATCCCGGCCGTCGCGGGCGGCTGATCGGGCCTGACACCGGCACCCGAGGGGGTTAGCTTCGGGGGGTGACTGAAACCTCCGCAGTACTGAGGGCTCTCCTCGATCACCTCCAGGACGGGGGGAGAGCGGCGCTCGCCACGATCGTTCGTGTCGAGGGCTCGACCTACAGACGGGAGGGGGCCCGACTGTTCATCCCCGAGAGCGGCACTCCGATCGGGAACCTCTCTGGCGGATGTCTCGAGGGCGAGGTCGAAGGGGCCGCCCGCCTCGTGATCACCGAGGGGGTCCCGCGCGTCGAGACGTATGACCTCACCGCCGATGATGAGGCGGTCTGGGGATGGGGTCTGGGGTGTAACGGGTTGATCGAGGTCCTCATCGAACCGGCCGAGAATGCGGTCCAGGTTGCGGATGCCATGGCAACAGCGATAGAGAACCGCACAGATCTTGCGGTCGCCGTTCTCGTGGAGGACAGAGGCGAGCACCCCGCTGGAGCGAGGATCGTGACCGGTGACGACTCAAGCTCGTTCGCGACCCAGGTCTCGGCTGCTCTCGATGAACGGATCGCAACCGGCGATTCGGGTGTCGCGGTCATTGATGGGACGAGGGTTTTTCTGGAGGTTCTGCGACCCCCTTTGAGTCTGGTGATCTGCGGCGCAGGGCACGACGCGATCCCCGTCGCTCGCACGGCGACCGGGATGGGCTGGACCGTCACAGTTACCGACGACCGCGAGGATCTGCTCACCGGGGAGAGGTTCCCCGGATGCAGACTCGTCGCAACACCCCCCGGCGAGATCGTCGGCGCCGGTGGGATCGACGATCGCTCGTACGTGCTCGTCATGAGCCACAACTACCTCAGAGACAAGGACTACCTCGCCGCGCTCGAAGCTTCGGATGCCGCTTACGTCGGCATGCTGGGGCCGGCCGCTCGGCTCGAGCGGCTCTATTCGGATCTGGATATGGATCGCGACGGTCGCGTCTATGGACCCGCCGGGCTCGACATCGGTGCTGAGGGCCCGGACGAGATCGCCGTGGCTCTGGTGGCCGAGGTCATGAGCGTGGCCCGCTCACGGAAGGGCGCTCCGCTGCGAGACAGATCTGGATCGATCCACGGGTCGGGATCGTGATCTCCGCGCTGATCCTGGCTGCTGGCTCATCCGAACGGCTCGGAACCCCGAAGCAACTGCTCGACCTCGACGGGAAGCCTGTCCTCCAGCACGTGATCGACCGAGCCGCAGGGTGTTCGGTGGACGAGATCGTGGTGGTCCTCGGCCACCATGCCCGCCTGATCGAGGAGGCACTCGATCTCAGCGGTGACGTCCGCGTGGTCATCAACCGCGACTACTCACTGGGGCAGTCGACCTCCCTGAGAGTGGGCGTAGATGCGGTCGATGCCCACTCCCGTGCTGCTGCGATCCTTCTCGGGGACCAACCTCGGATCCCTCCGGAGGCGATCGAGCAGGTGATCGAGGCGTTCCACGGCGGACACAAACCGATCGCGAGAGCGCGTTATCGAGGCACCCCTGGCCACCCGGTGATCGTGGACCGGGCTGCCTTCGGTTTGTTCGTCGATCTCAGCGGCGACGAGGGGGCCAGGACGCTCTTGAGGCTGTCACCCGATGTTGAGGTCGTGGACATCGATGATGACGTTCCTGTCGATATCGACACGTGGGCTGACTACGAGTCGCTTGTTCGCTAGCTGAGGATGCCGTTGAGCATCCCGCCGTCAACCACGACGGAGGTCCCTGTGATGTAGGTGGCGCGCTCCGAGGCGACGAAGGCCACAACGTCTCCGAACTCGCCGATAGAGCCATAGCGTCCCAGAGGGATCGCCCTCTCCGAGGTCGATCGCACATCCTTTAGGTCCACACCGGTGGCCTTCGCTCGTGCTTCGTCGAGCTGGAGCACGCGGTCGGTTTCTATCCGGCCCGGCGTAAGGCAGACGACCCTGATCCCATCGGCGGCCAACTCCTTCGACAGCGTCTTCGCCATCCCGACCACCGCTGCTCGCATCATGTTCGAGAGGAGGAGTCCACCGATCACCTCTTTCGTCGAACTCGAGGTGATGAACTCGATGACGCCCCCACCGGTCGATCGCATGTCGGGGACCACCGCTTTCGCGAGTCGCCAAGCCGAGGCGGTCGTCAGACTGAAGGCATCGAACAGTTGCTGGTCATCGAAGTCATCGAAACCTCCGTGCGGAGGCCCGCCACCGTTCGCCACGAGAACATCGACGGGCCCAAGTTCTGCGCGGATGTGGTCGTGTGCGTCCGAGATGCTCGATAGCTCCGAGACATCGGCCGGGACCGCCACGACCTTCGCTCCGGTCTGCTCGGCGATCTCGGCAGCAGCGGTCGTGAGTTTGTCTCCACCGCGCGACGAAAGAGCGATCACGGCACCTTCACGCGCCAGGGACATGGCGGACGCAAACCCCAATCCCGACGATGCTCCGTTCACCCAACAGACCTTGCCCTTGAGCCCTAGATCCACGTTCTGATCCCGTTCACGGAGTCGCTCCTACCCATGCCGAGCCGTCGTCGTAGACCTCGCTCTTCCAGATGGGAACCGTCTCCTTGATCGTGTCGATAAGGAACCGAGCGGCATCGAGTGCCTGCCCGCGGTGCGCCGCCGAACAAGCGATCACCACGGTTGGTTCGCCGATCGGACAGGTTCCGGTGCGATGTACCGCCACCACCTTGATCAGATCGAAGCGCGCCGCGGTGGCCTGTGATGCCTCCGTGAGCTTCTCCAGTGCAAGTGTGGGATGCGCTTCGTAGTCGAGCCTGACGACGTCCTTCGACGAGTTCGCCTCGACCGCGGCGGAGCTTCTAACCGTGCCGATGAATACCCCCAGGCCCCCGGCACCAGGACTTTCCGCCCGAGTGATCAGCGCGGCGATGTCGAGCGGCCCGGATTCGAGAGATACGTGGATGTCTGGCATGCGTTCAGCCCCCGATGTACGACATCTCGACCCGTGCGACCGGATCGGTTGCAGCGGAGCGGAGTTCCGAGTAGCGATCGCCTCGGTTCGACCAGACCGCTCGGATGTCTTGGATGAGATCGTCGTCGGTCGCTCCCGATCGCATCGGCCCCCGCAGATCGAACCCCTCTGCGGCGAACAAGCAGGTGAATAGCTTTCCCTCCGAGGAGATGCGTGCCCGGGTGCAGTCCCCGCAGAACGGCTGTGTCACCGAGGTGATGAACCCGATCTCGCCGCCGCCATCCACGTAGCGATAGCGCTTGGCGACCTCGCCCCGATAATCGGAACCGATCACCTCGAGTGGGAACTTCTCGTTGATGCGGGCCAGGATCTCGGCGGCAGGTACGACTTCATCGAGTCGCCACCCGTTGGTGGTGCCAACGTCCATGTATTCGATGAAGCGCACGATGTGTCCTGAGCCCTTGAAATGGCGGGCCATGTCCACGACGTCGCCGTCGTTCACGCCTCGCTTCACGACCATGTTGATCTTTATCGGAGAGAGACCGGCTGCAGATGCCGCTTCGATCCCGTCGAGGACCTTGCCGACGGGGAACCGAACGTCGTTGATCTGATTGAAGCGCTCGTCGTCGAGGGAGTCGAGCGAGACGGTGACTCGATCGAGACCGGCTCTCGCAAGTCCCTCGGCCATCTGGGTCAGTGTCGATCCGTTGGTGGTGAGCGCGATATCGAGCCCGGGTAGAGGGCTCAGCATCCCGATCAGATCCTCAACCCCTCGCCGGATGAGAGGTTCGCCTCCGGTCAGGCGCAGCTTCTGCACCCCCAGGCCCGAGAAGATCGTCGCCAGCCGGGTGATCTCCTCGAAGCTCAGTAATTCCGAGCGCTCCAAAAAGGCATGGTCGGGTCCGAAGATCTCCTTGGGCATGCAGTAGACGCAGCGGAAGTTGCAGCGGTCGGTGACCGAGATGCGCAGGTCGCGGATCGGGCGTCCCAATCGGTCTACCAGAGGCTCGCTCATGCCCCAATCATCCCACGCACCTTGATCACGGCGGGTTGGGTATCCTGCCGCCCATGAAGATCCTTGTCCTCGGTGGAGACGGCTATCTAGGGTGGCCCACGGCGATGAACCTGGCTAACGCCGGTCACGATGTCGCGCTCGTGGACAATTTCCTCCGGCGCTCGATGTCCACTGAGATCGGGGCGGCGTCGTTGACCCCGATCCATTCGTTGCAGGAACGGGTCAAGGCGTTCAGCGAAGTGACGGGGATCGACATCCCGATCTATATCGGGGATCTCGTCGATCCTTCGTTCGTTGATCACGTGTTCGCCGAAGTCATGCCCGATGCCGTGATCCACTACGGCGAGCAACCGAGTGCACCGTTCTCGATGATCTCGCGCCGTCACGCTCTCCTCACTCAACGCAACAATGTCGAGGGAACGCTGAACGTCCTGTTCGCTATCAGAGACATCGTTCCCGAGGCTCATTTGGTCAAGCTGGGCACGATGGGGGAGTACGGCACCCCGAACATCGACATCGAAGAGGGCTACATCGAGATCGAGCACAACGGCCGGAAGGACACGCTTCCTTTCCCCAAGGTGCCCGGGTCGCTGTATCACCTGACGAAGGTCCACGACTCGCACAACATCCACTTCGCATGTCGGATGTGGAACATCGCGGCGACCGACCTGAATCAGGGGGTCGTCTACGGGATCCAGACAGAGGAAACAGATCTCGACGAGCGACTCTGCACCCGGTTCGACTACGACGAGGTTCTCGGCACCGCACTCAACCGCTTCTGCGTTCAGGCCGTGGTGGGCTATCCGCTCACCGTCTACGGCAAGGGCGGACAGACCCGAGGGTTCCTGAACATCATCGACACGATCCAATGCATCAAGTTGGCGGTCGAGAATCCCGCCGCCCCAGGCGAGATGCGCGTGTTCAACCAGTTCACCGAGCAGTTCTCGGTGCGGGAACTTGCCGATCTCGTTCATAGGGTCGCCGGGGGCATGGGGATCAACGTCGAGATCGACGCTCTTGCCGATCCCCGGATCGAGGCCGAGGAGCATTACTACAACGCGACCCACACCAAGTTGATGGAACTCGGCCTCCGACCGCACCTATTGACCGACGACGTCGTTACGCACCTCATCGAGACGATCCAGCGCTACAAGGACCGCATCCTGCTCGCGCCGATCGCACCGAAGACCAAGTGGGACCCCCGCGCCACCTAGACGTAGACGGAGGCGGGGATCGCTAACGTGGGGTGAGTGCCCGCTCGAGGTCGGCCCGAACCTGTGTCGTGCCGTACCTGGTGGGCACCCTGTCCGAGCCCCGGGCCAGTGATCCACCGCCCCCTGTAACCCTTACTACTTGAATAGTAGGACGAGTGGGGCCCGGCGGCTAGCCCTTTCCCGGCTCCTTCAGGAACTGATCGAACGTGGCCAACCGGGTGAAGCCCATGCGGTCGTACAGCATCTTCGGCCAGTCGGCCTCATCCGCGTTGATGAAGATCAGGGTGCAGCCCGCTGCCGCGCGCGGCATCGATCGCGGCCTGCACGATGGCCCGTGCGAAACCCTTGTTACGCGCCTCCTCGAGGGTGTCGACCTCCTCGACCTGAGCGACATCACCCGCCATATAGAGGTTGCACCCCGACACGATCTTGCCGTCCAGGCGTGCGACGAAGTGCCTGGCATTGCCGGTCTCGTTCCACACGAGGTCCTTGTCGATGAGCTGATCGAACTCGTAGCTCCCGCGGTTCGCGTACGGGCCCCTGGTCGTGATCTCGATGCGGAGTTCACGGATGGCCTCGTATGGCACCTCCTCGGCGGTCCCGGCGATCGGGGCACGGTCCGACTCGCGATCGAGCACCATCGAGACGATCTGGGTTCGCTCCCACCCCGGATAGCCCTGAAACTCCTCAGCGATCCTCTCGGCCTCGTCGGTGTAGCCGATCTCGACCTTCCGGTGGTGCATCCCGCGGCCGCCGAGGATCTCGTCCGCGTCCTCCACCAGCGAGGCCGCGGTCACTGAGCGGGCGTCTTCGACCACCAGGAGGTTCATGTCCCAGATGATCGGGAACCGCTCGTTCAGGAACGCGGTCCCACCGTCGAACGGCACGGTCTCGGTGGCCGACCGCTCCTGGATGCCTCTCAGGAAGTTCTTAACCCTCTGGAGATCGTCCACTCAGAAGTGCTCGATTATCGCCTCGGCCACCTGATCGGTGGTTGCGGGATCGCCAACCGGCCGCATGTCGGCAGGACGGACCTTGCCCTCGGCCAGGACGGCTGCCACGGCGCGCTCCAGGGTGCGACTTTCGGACTCGAACCCTAGGTGTCGCAGGAGGAAGACCGACGAGAGGATCATCGCGATCGGGTTGGCGAGGCCCTTGCCCGCGATGTCGGGGGCCGAGCCATGGGTCGGCTCGAACACGGCGTGTTCCTTTCCGAGATTCATGCCCGGGGCAAGGCCCAGACCGCCCACCAGGCCGGCGCACAGGTCGGAGATGATGTCGCCGTAGAGGTTCGGCAGCACGATCACATCCATCTCGTTCGGGGTCCACGCTAGCCACATGGCGAGTTCGTCAACCTGGAGGGCCTCGAACCCCACCTCTCGGTACTGCTCCGCGAGGAGTTCACCAGTTTCGAGCCACAGACCGTCGGAGAACTTCATGATGTTGGCCTTGTGCCCGAGAGTTACCTTTCGCCGGCGGTTCCGCTTGGCGTACTCGAACGCAAACTCGACGATCGACCGGGTCGCCGAGATCGAGATCGGCTTCACCGAGACCCCTGCATCGGGTGCGATCTGGAAGTTGTGCATGTACTTGATGTAGCCGCGCAGTTTCTCCAGTTCCTCGGAGCCCTGCTCGAACTCGATGCCCTCGTAAAGGTCCTCGGTGTTCTCACGTACGACGACGATGTCCACCGCCTCGTAGCGGCTCTGGACCCCCGGGTACAAGCGGCACGGACGAACGCTGGCGAAGAGGTCCAGTTCCTGCCGGAGGGCGACGTTGATCGAACGGAAACCACTGCCGACAGGAGTGGTGACGGGCCCTTTCAGGGCGGTCTTGTTCCTTCTGATGGATTCCAGGACGTGATCGGGGAGCGGCGTCCCGTGGGTCTCGATCGCCGGGATGCCGGCATCGTGGATCTCCCAATCGATCCCGCAGCCGAGTTCGTCCACCACGCGCCTGGTCGCCCCCGAGACCTCGGGGCCGATCCCATCTCCCTTGATGAGCGTGACCGTCGGCATGCCCTGAGGATAATCGCGGCCCTCGCCGGGAGATTCCCCCTCCCCAGGGCAACCTTCCGGGGCTGCCGAACGTCTGAGATCCAGTGGGCTTCAAGAAAAGGTCTTCCGGTTATGGGTGCCGAAACGTACGCTCGGAGACGTCCCTCACTTCGGGGACGTTCGGGCGGGATCAAGAGAGGGGTCGGATGAACTCGTATCGCATGGTGTCCAGGGTGGCGGTCTCCGTATTGGGTTCTTGTTTGCTCGTGGCATCGTTGTTCACGATCGGGCCAGCGAAAGCTGCGATCCAAGGGGAGTGCCCCGACATCGTTGATCACGATTCGATCTCTGGTGGCGAGAACGCCGTCGGCTACACGGTTTCCTCTGGCACCACCCCTCAACCCTTCGACGTCGAGGTGCTTGGGGTGCTCGAGAACGCCATCGCTCCCGGCCGCGACCTCATCGTGGTCGATACGTCAGGTCCGGCGATCGATGCTGCTGGTGGGATCTGGGCCGGCATGTCCGGTTCACCCGTATATCTCGGGGACGATCTACTCGGAGCTGTCGCGTACGGCTTCTCGTTCGGTCCGTCCTCGATCGGAGGGCTGACGCCCGCCGACGAGATGGACGACATCCTTGCTTACTCGTCCACCCCGTCGTCGGGCCGCGGGACGAAGCCGATAAGCGTTCCGGGGGCCCTGGGCAGGTCGATGGCGAAACGGGCCGGGACCGCCTCGGCCAGCCTCACCCGGTTGATGCTCCCGTTGTCTCTTTCGGGCGTGCCCCTCGATCGCATGGCCAAGATCAACAAAGCATTCAAGAAGGCCAAGGCACCGTTCTTCGCCACCTCGGGTGGCGGCAGCGTGAGCGGCGCGCCTGAGGCCGTCACCGGTTCGCTTCAGCCCGGCGGGAACCTCGCAGTGGCGCTCAGCTACGGCGACGTCACGGCGGCCGCGGTGGGAACGACCACCTACGTCTGTGGTGACGACGCTCTCGGCTTCGGCCACCCGTTCTTCTTCCGAGGGGCATCCGCCCTGGGCGCCAACGAGGCCACCGCGCTCACCGTTGTCGACGATCCGATCTTCGGGCCGTACAAGCTGGCCTCGGTGGGAGCGATCAGCGGCGTGATGGATCAAGACCGGCTTGCGGGCGTCAGGATCGATACCACGAGGGGGCCGGAGGTCATCCCGGTCACGTCTTCGGTGTCGGCCGACAACGGCACGTCTCGAGATGGCGAGACCGATCCATTGTCAGACGACGACGTCCCGTTCTTCGGAGCGATCCATCTGCTCGTGAACATCGATTCGGTCTTCGATCAGATCGGTGAAGGCTCGTCCGGGGTCACATTCACGGTCAACGGCGAACGCGAAGACGGAACCCCGTTCACGCTCACGAGGTCCAACGTTTTCGCATCCGAATGGGATATCGCCTACGAGTCCATCTTCGAACTCGAGGAGTACCTGTACCTATTGCGGTACAACGGGTTCGAGGAGGTCACCTTCGACGACGTTGACATCGAGGCCGATGTCGATTCTGAGGTCCGGCACTACCAGGTGACCAACGTTTACAGCGCTGTCGGCAACCGGCGAGTTCGCCGAGAAGAGGCGTCTCCGTGTAGTCCCCGGCCAGAGGATCCATCTCCTCGTCCAGCTCGAGCCGGAGGATGGCTCGGAGGATCTGATCATGCCGCTGAACGTGAAGACGCCCCACGACCTCGAATACGCGGATCTGTACGTCGGCTCATCTCGTAACGGTGGGGTCTTCTGCTACTCGGACGGCTGCTACTACTCCTCTTCCGGCGGTGGGGCGGGGAGCAAGCCGAAGTCGTTCGACGATGTCCTTGCGAGCTTGAACGATCGGCCCACCAACGAGCTTCTCAGCGCAACCCTTAGATCCGGCCGCCGCTACGGGGTCTCGGCCGAGGATTCCGTTCTGCCTCGATCGGGTCGTGTCGGGCTCTAAGAGGATCCGGATCCGAGCTAAGGGCGGCTTCCTGGGCGGTTCCGGCGAGCCCGAGGGGAAGGGCGTCGCCACGGGTCGCTACATGCGTTAGCGCGAGGTCCTTCCCTATAGCTGCTTGGCTTGATATGACTCTCACGGGGCCGAAGAGGATGGCCTCGAGACATCGGGGGTCGGTGTCCGACCGGGGATGGATGCCGCCGGGAGTAAAAGGGGGTGTGCCTCTTGGCACAGTCTGTCCAATCGCGAGGAAGCGGGCTGGACGGGTACTTCAAGATCACCGAACGGGGCTCTACCGTTCGCAAGGAAGTCGTTGCGGGGGCAACGACGTTCATGACGATGGCCTACATCCTGTTCCTGAATCCGGCCATCCTGACCGCGTTGCCCGACAGAGAGGGCACGGTACTCAGCGGCCCCGCAGTATTGACCGTCACCGCTCTGGCGGCGGGGTTGCTAACACTTGCGATGGGTTCGTACGCCAACTACCCATTCGCGATCGCCGCCGGCCTCGGCCTGAACGGCGTGGTTGCGTTCCAACTCGTTGGCGGCAACATGCTGACGTGGCCCGAGGCTATGGGCGTGGTCGTGACCGAGGGGATCCTCATCCTGATCTTGGTGCTCACCAAGTTCAGACAAGCGGTCATGGATGCGGTGCCACTGCCGATCAAGCACGCGATCGCGGTCGGCATCGGGTTGTTCATCGCGTTCATCGGACTCGTTGACGCGGGGTTCGTAACTCCGGGGACCCCGATCGTCGGGATGGGTACCGGTGGGGAGTTGGTGGGGTGGCCGATAGGCATCTTTATCATCGGCTTCCTGCTGATCTCGTTCCTCTACATGCGCGAGGTAAAGGGTTCTTTGCTCATCGGGATCCTAGCCACGACCGTCATAGCAGTCATCGTCAACGAAGCGTTCCTTGACGGAACGGGCTTCGGTCCGTTAGCGAACTGGCAGAGTCCGGTGGACATGCCGAGCGGCGACAACTTCGAGTTGATAGGGAACTTCTCGTTCGGCTACTGGGCGGAGTTGGGCGCGATATCGGCGATCCTCGCCGTGTTCACGCTGATGATCGCTGACTTCTTCGACACGATGGGAACCGTTGTCGGTCTCGGCGAGGAGGCTGGTCTTCTCACCGCCGAGGGGAAACTGCCGGACATCGACAAGGTGCTCGAGGTCGACTCGGTCGCCGCAGCTGTCGGTGGAGCATTCTCGGCATCGTCCAACACCACGTATATCGAGAGCGCATCTGGGATCGCAGCAGGGGGCCGAACCGGGCTCACCTCGGTGGTCACGGGCGGTCTCTTCCTGCTGGCGATCTTCTTCTCGCCACTGGCACTGATCGTCCCGTTCCAGGCGTCTGCACCGGCGTTGGTTCTGGTCGGGTTCCTGATGATCAGGGGCGTGAGGCAGATCCCGTGGGATGACATCGAGTTGGCGCTACCTGCGTTCCTAACGATGGTCATCATGCCGTTCACGTACTCGATCACGAACGGTATCGGCGCAGGGTTCGTCACCTACGTGTTCCTCAAGCTGGCACGAGGTAAGGCGAGCGAGGTATCGGGCATGATGTACATCGCTGCCGGAGCTTTCGTCGTCTACTTCGGCATCTTCTACGTGCGGGACTGGTTCGCCTAGAAGGCTCGCACAGGAAAGGGCCCCCGGATTCCGGGGGCCCTTTCTCATTGTCAGATCTCAGCCGAGGTGCGGGTAGCGCCAGTCGGTGGGCGGGACGAAAGTCTCCTTGATCGTCCGTGGGGTGGTCCACCTGAGCGGGTTGTAGATCGAGCCGGCCTTGTCGTTCGTGCCTGACGCTCGGGCGCCACCGAACGGCTGCTGGCCCACGACGGCTCCCGTTGGCTTGTCATTGATGTAGAAGTTGCCGGCCGCGTTGCGGAGACGGTTGGTCGCCTGCGATATCGCCGCTCGATCGGTCGAGAACACGGCACCGGTAAGTGCGTATGGGCTGGTCTGGTCGACGACGTCCAAGGTCTTGTCCCAGTCGCTGTCGTCGTAGACGTAGACGGTAAGCACCGGTCCGAACAGTTCGCGCACCATCGTGTCGGCTTGCGGGTTCTCTGTCAGCAGCACCGTCGGAGGCACGAACCAGCCGTCCGAGTCGTCGAACTTTCCTCCGGTAACGACCTCCGTCCCGGCAGCAACCGCCTTCTCGACCGCTTCCTTGTGTCGGTCGAAGGCGGATCGCTCGATCACGGCGCCCATGAAGTTGCTGAGGTCGGATGGGTCTCCCTGGGGGATCGACTCGGCGAGTTCCACCAAGCCCTCGCGGACGTCTTTCCAGAGTGACCTCGGGATGTACGCGCGCGACGGTGCCGAGCACTTCTGACCCTGGTACTCGAAGGCACCCCGTCCCATGCCTACAACCAGACTGTCGATCTGCGCCGAGGGGTGGGCGACGATGAAGTCCTTGCCGCCGGTCTCACCGACGAGGCGCGGATATGAGCGGTAGTTCTCGAGATTCTCGCCCGCTCGCTTCCAGAGCGAACGGAACACCGTCGTCGACCCGGTGAAGTGCAGACCGGCGAAGTCAGGGTGGCGCAAGCAAACGTCAGAGATCATCGCTCCGTCCCCGTGAACGAGGTTGATGACCCCGGGCGGCAACCCGGCTTCGAGGAGCAGTTCCATCGTGTACTGCGCCGAATGCGCCTGCTTCTCGGACGGCTTCCAGAGGACGACGTTCCCCATCATCGCGGGAGTGCTCGATAGGTTCGCTCCGATGCACGTGAAGTTGAAGGGAGTGACGGCAAGCACGAAGCCCTCGAGCGGTCGGTAGTCCAAGTAGTTCCACATCCCGGGGGCCGAGGTCGGCTGCTCCGCGTAGATACGCTCCACGAAGTGCGCGTTGTAGCGCCAGAAGTCGGCCATCTCCGCGATCGCGTCGATCTCAGACTGATAGATGGACTTCGACTGACCGAGGATCGTCGACGCGTTGATCCGGTCACGCCATGGGCCAGCCACCAGGTCAGCCGCCCGCAAGAACACGGCGACCCGATCCTGCCAGGGGAGAGCCGCCCAATCGCGGGCGGCATCGAGCGACGATCGGATGGCAGCGTCCACGTGCTCGGGCCCAGAGGCGTGGACGGTCGGCGAGCTTCTGCGAGTGGTCATGCGGCGCGGTGATCTCGAAGGTGTTGCCGGTTTCGACCTCGTCGCCGTCGATGATGAGGGGAGCGACGCGCGTCTCGCCCTTCTGCCGCTTCAGTTCGGCCTCAAGCGAGGTTCGCTCGGGAGATCCAGGGCGATAGTCCAGGACCTTCTCGTTGGCCAATGGTGGTGTGCCCGGTGATCCGAAGATCGTGGTGGGCGCGTGGTTCTCGCTCATGATGGTCTCACTCCCGTTCGTCCCCTGTTGTCCTGACCCTTGTTCCAACCCTGTTCCAACCCGGTCTGAGGCTATTGTGCCTCGCCTGACGGTCCTTCTCCAAACGTGTCCCGGTCGAGATAGTTGTAGATCGTGAACCTCGTGACCCCGAGGCGGTCCGCCACCGTCTCCACGCCCTTCCGTAGCATGAACACACCTCTTTCGTCGAGGAATCGCACGACCTCCTGGCGTTCCTCCCGGCTCATCTCGGCGACCCGTTTGCCAAGGGATCTCTCTGCCGCTTCGATCAGGCCCTCGGTGGTCGTACCCAGGTGGGGGGTACCTGCACCATGGAGGAACAACCCGTAGGCGGCTCGATCGCCACCGGATCCGCACGAGACGACCTTGCCTCTCACCCCAGGTCCGTCGTCCACCTCGAACTCTTCTTCGCCCGAGGCCGAGCGCGATCGTCGCTTTCTCAACGAGGACGGAGCGCGCGTGACGCCCCGCGTGAAGCACCAGAGGCTCATCGTGGCTGAGGTCCCACACGACCGCTGAGCGTCCCTCACCGTTCAGAGCCTCGAGCCCTGCGGCGACCGCGGCGAGCTCTGTAGCCAGACTCACGTGACCTCGAGAGGGACGATCTGGAATCGATCCACGTCGATCAGTCCACGGTCGGTGATCTTGAGGCTGGGGATCACCGAGAGGGCCAGGAACGACAACGTCATGAACGGCGAAACCACGGTCACTCCAAGGGTGCTCAGGTGCTCGTGAAGGTCGTCGAGCCGGGCCACGACCTCATCCACCGGGAGGTCCGCTAGGAGCCCAGCGACGGGCAGTGGGAGCTCCCCGAGGACCTCGCCGCCCTCGACCGCCACGATCCCACCCCCGAGTTGTTCCAGCCGCTCGATACACCGGGCGATGTCGGCATCGTCCGCGCCGACCACCACGATGTTGTGAGCGTCGTGAGCAACGGTCGAAGCGAACGCTCCGCGTTGCAGGCCGAACCCGGTGACGAAGCCCTTGCCGATACGCCCGGTCGCGTGGTGACGCTCGACGACCACGATCTTGGCCATATCGCGTTCGGGATCGGCGACCGCGACGCCCGACGAGATCTTGGCGTCCATGTGGATCTCGTTGGTCAGCAACTGCTCGGGCACGATCTCGATCACCCGCAGGCTGCCCCCGGGACTTTCGATGCGCAGATCGCTCTCGGCCACCGGAGCGTTCCGGACCGAGCGCCTCACCCAGAGAGGAACGGCGCGGTCCTCGACTCCAACCGCGACGCCGTCTTCGACCACCATGCGCCCGTCCTTCCACACCAGCGAAGGACGGAAGGCCACGAGATCATCGAGCAAGATCAGATCGGCTTTATAGCCCGGACCGATCACGCCGACATCTTTCAGACCGTGATAGCGGGCAGGGTTCAGGGATGCCATCAGCAACGCGTCTTCGGGGGCGAGGCCGTGGGCAACCGCGATGCGGCACATCTGATTGATGGAACCCTCTCGGTAGAGGAGATCCGGCTCCCGATCGTCGGTGCAGAACGCGCAGTTCTCCGGTCCGAGTTCCTTGACCATCGGCAGGAGGGCTACCAGGTTCCGCGCGTTGGACGCCTCGCGTAGAAGGACCCACATCCCCCGGCGTCTCTTCTCGACGGCCTCTTCGTAGGTCGTCGCTTCGTGATCGCTACGGATCCCGGCGGCGATGTATGCGTCGAGGTCTCGCCCACTGACTCCCGGGGCGTGGCCGTCGACATGCGTCGCCGCTGCGATCTCAAGCTTGGCAACCTCGTCCTCTGCCCCGGAGATGACTCCGGGGAAGTTCATCATCTCTGCGATACCGAGGGCATGCTTCCGGTTGAGGATGGATTCAAGGTCCCCGATCGTGAAGGGGCGGCGAGGCGACTCGAACGAGGACGCGGGTACGCACGAGGACGCCATCACCCACACGTCGAGGGGGAGCCCCTCGCACACATCGAGCAACCAATGGATCCCATCGGTGCCCAGCACGTTGGCGATCTCGTGTGGATCACAAACGACGGACGTCGTGCCGTGCGAGAGCAAGACGCGCGCGAACTCGTCGACCATCAGTTTCGAAGATTCGATGTGGACGTGGGCGTCGATGAAACCGGGGACCAGGTGCCCCCCTTCGGCATCGATACGGTGACCGCCCTTGCCAGGATCGAAACCGGCGACCCTTCCTTCCGCGATCGCAACCGGAGTTTCGAGCCATTCCTTGGTGAACGAGGAGAACACCCGGGCGTTCTCGATGACGAGGTCCGGTGGCTCGTCTCCGCGGGCGACGGCGATCAGGCGTGCCCTGTTCATAGGTCGAGGAAGTCGTCGGGGCGCACGGGGATCCTCTCGAGCGGCTTACCACTTGCCGCGCGGAGTGCCGAGAGCACGGCGGGGGTCGATGAGATCGTCGGGGGCTCGCCGACGCCCTTGATGCCGTATTCGGAGTCTGGGTCGCCGAGTTCCATGACGTCGATCTGCATCGGTGGCATGTCAAGGATGGTTGGGATCAGGTAGTCGGTGAACGAGGGGTTCCGGATCTTGCCGTCCTCGATGACGATCTCCTCCATCACTGCGAGGCCGAGACCTTGCGCCGTTCCACCTTCGATCTGGCCCTCGACGGCCTGGGGGTTGAGCGCCTTTCCGACGTCCTGGGCCGTCGCTAACTCGATCACCTTCACAAGGCCCAGCTCGGTGTCGACGTCACAAACGGCACGGTGCGCCGAGAACGCGAACGCGACGTGGGCGTCGCCCTGACCGGTCTCGGGATCGAGCGGGAACGTCTTGCGATGGTGATACTCGTACGTTTCCTCGATGGAGTCGCTCGCCTAGCAGGGCAGCGAGGTCGATGACCACCTCGCCGGTGGGCGTGATGATCGCTCCGCCCCCCATCGACAGCAGGCGACCCTGACTCCGCACGTTCTCGCAGCGCGCTCGAGTACCTGGCGGCGGATCTCCTCACATGCCTTCCTCACCGCGGCCCCGGTCATCCAGGTCTGCCTCGAGGCCGAGGTCGAGCCAGCGGACCCGACCTGAGTGTCAGCGGGGAGCACGACGACCTGTTCGATCCCGAGTTCGGTGCGCGCGATCTGCATCTGGATGGTGACGAGTCCCTGTCCGACCTCGGCGGCGGCGGTGTGGACCTCTACGACCGGTTCACCAGCGGTGATCGAAAGCCTCACGCGTGCCGTGGAGTAGTCGTCGAAGCCCTCCGAGTAGGCGATGTTCTTGAACCCGACCCCGTAGCCGACGCCTCTTCGAACGCCTTCGCCGTGGGTGGTGTTCGAAACGCCACCCGGGAAGCGGGTGAGATCGAGAGGGCCGTCGCGTGGCTCGTCTTTCGGCAGCGGCATCGATCGGATCGATTCCAATAGCTCCGCCACCGGCGCCGGTCCCGTCACGACCTGTCCGGTTGGCAGCCGGGACCCGGTCGTCATGGCGTTCCGGAGCCTCAGCTCGACCGGATCCATATCGAGGGCCGCCGCGAGTTTGTCCATCTGAGATTCGTGAGCGAAGCAGGCCTGCACCGAGCCGAAGCCCCGCATCGCACCGCATGGAGGGTTGTTCGTATAGACGACGTAGCCGTCGATGGTCGCGTTCGGGCACTCGTACGGGCCGATGGCGAAGCACGAAGCGTTACTGATAACCGCGGTCGAGGAAGAAGCGTATGCACCGCCGTCGAGCACGAGTCGTGCCTTGACGTAAACGAGGTCGCCCTCGGTCGTAGCTCCGTGCTCGTAGTGCATCTTGGCCGGGTGCCGATGAACGTGGCCGAAGAACGACTCCTCACGGGAGTACATCATCTTCACTGGCCGGTTCGTGTGGAGCGCAAGCATGCAGCAATGGATCTGCATCGAGAGGTCCTCGCGTGCGCCGAATGCACCGCCGACGCCGGCCAGGGTGATCCGAACGCGTTCCTCAGCAAGTCCAAGCGACTGAGCGAGCTGTCCGAGATCAACATGGAGCCATTGGGTAGCGACGTAAAGATCGACCCCACCTTCTCCATCGGGCACGGCGAGGCCCGATTCGGGCCGCAGGAAAGCTTGATCCTGCATACCGATCTCGTAGTCGCCGGAGACGACCACATCTGCGATCGGGGACTGGTCGCCGGAGCGGATCTTCACGTGGCGTATCAGGTTCCCCTCAGGATGGAGGGGGTCGGACTTCGTCTGCTATCGCTGCCTCCGGGTCCGTGATCGGATCGAGAACGTCGTAAACGACCTCGACCAACTCTGCGCCTCGGCGCGCGGTTTCGGGATGCTCTGCGGCGATCAACGCGACCGCCTCACCCTGGTATCGGATCACCTCCCATGCCAGAACCGGTTGATCCGGCGAACTCGAGTCCGTAGGTCTTCCGGCCCGGTACGTCGTCGTGGGTGAGCACCGCCCACACCCCGTCGAGAGCGAGGGCCTTGCTGATGTCGACCGAAATGATCCGTGCGCGCGGGTGTGGGCTCCTTACGGTCGCGCCCCACAACATCCCCTCGGCCCAGAGATCCGAGGAGTAGGCGAACTCTCCGGTCACCTTGGGTACGCCGTCCGGTCTGATGACGCTCTCGCCGATCCCGCCCGGCGTCGGTTCGACGATCCGTGGGGGAGCAACCCCGGGTTCCGTTCCGGGTCGTCACGAGAACGCCTCCGCCAGCCGACGTGCGTGCTTGTCGAGATCCGTGGCGAGCGCTTCAACGTCGGCTCTGGTGGGGGCACCCGCCTCGACGACGACCTCGCCGTTGACGATGACGTGGTGAGCGCGCCGAGGCGTTCCGAGCACGAGTGCGGCGAGAGGGTCCTCGATCCCAGCATCCTCGAGACCGTCGATCTTCCATAGAGCTACGTCGGCCAACTTGCCCACCTCCAAAGACCCGATCTCGTCCTCGCGACCGAGGCACCGAGCCCCACCGATCGTCGCGATCGATAGCGCGTCGCGGGCGCTGAGTGCGGACGGGCCCCCACGCAGCCGGGCGAGCATCAAGGCGGCCCGTGGCTCGGCCGAAAGGTGACCCCCCTCGTTCGAGGCGGCTCCGTCCACCCCGAGCCCGACCGGAGCGCCCGCTCCGATGAGATCTACGACTCGGGCTATGCCGGCGCCCAACCGAGCGTTCGAGGTTGGGCAATGGGCCGCCCCTGTGCGGGTGGTGCCGAACCGGGTGACATCTTCGTCCGATAGGTGGATGCAGTGGGCCAACCACACGTCGTCGCCGAGCCACCCGAGCGAATCCAGATACTCGGTCGGTCTCATCCCGAAGCGCTCCAGGCAGAACTCTTCCTCGTCGATCGTCTCGGCGAGGTGGGTGTGCAGACGAACACCTTTGGAGCGCGCCAGCTCGGCCGAGGCCTTCATCAGTTCCCCCGTAGCAGAGAACGGGGAGCAAGGAGCAACGGCGATCCTGACCATGGAGTCGAACGAAGGATCGTGGTGGGCAGCGATGGCCGCTTCGGTTGAAGCGAGGATGACATCGATCTCCTCGACCACGCTGTCGGGAGGAAGGCCCCCATCTTTAACTCCGAGATCCATGGAGCCTCTCGTTGGGTGGAACCTGATCCCTAGCTCACTGCGCGGCACCGATCTCGATACCGAGAAGATCACCAGCACCGTGCGGGAACACGTAGTGATGGTCCATCGACGTCGTACACCCGGACGTCAGCAACGCAGCTAGTCCCGCCCGAGCGGCGGCGTTCTGCATGTCGTCGTCGATCAGCGCCCAGCGCGGGTACAGCTCGGTGAGCCACTCGAAAAGCGTGGCTTCTTGCGCCAGACCTCGAGTGAGCCATTGATACAAGTGGTGGTGCGTGTTGATCAGCCCGGGTGTCGCTAGGAGCCCGCGGCAGTCGATCCGTTGTGCACCCTCGATCTCGGGCGCAGGTCCTGTCCCGAGTGATTCGATCCTCGTCCCATCGATAGCGATGTAACCGTTGGAGATCTCGCTACCCGCTGGATCCATCGTCGCTATCACGCACCCATCAAGCACGAGGGTTGTCACGACGACTGCCACTCCGCCGCGAGGTTCACGGCATCGAGGATCTTCTCGTATCCCGTGCAGCGACACAGGTTCCCCGCGAGCGCCTCTCGGATCTCGGACTCGGATGGTGACGGTTTCCGCTGCAGGAGATCGTGGGTGGCAACGATCAGACCCGGGGTGCAGAAGCCACATTGCACGGCGCCAGCTTCCAAGAACGCCTCTTGAACGGGATGGAGGTCTTCATGTGAATCTGCGAGTCCTTCGACGGTAACGACCTTGCGCCCCTCCGCTTGTGCTGCGAGCACCAGACATGCGCACACGACGGTGTCGTCCATGTACACCGAGCACGAGCCGCACTCGCCTTGCTCGCACGCGTTCTTGCTGCCCGGCAAGCCCAGTCGCTCTCTGAGCACGTAGAGCAGGCTCTCGCCCTCCCACGCGCCGTCGACCTCGTGGCGTTCACCGTTGACGTCGAGGATCATCCTCATGATCGGGTTCCCCGGGCCTCGTCCCAAGTCCAGCCAAGGGCGCGCCGGGCCATCGTTGCGACCGCGTGACGGCGATAGGCGGCAGTGCCTCGAACGTCGTCGATCGGGGTGGCGACCGCCCCTACCGCGTTCCCGAACCCGGTGGCGATCTCTTCAGGGATGGGTGACATGCCGTCCCAATCGAGGGAGGCGGCCAGGTCGGTGCACGCCTCTGCTGGGATCAGGGGCCGCGGAGATGCGGAGCCTACGGCCGCACCAACCGTGCGTGCCTCGAGGTCGAGCGAGATGGCGAAGGTCGCAACCGCGATCACCATCGCGTTCCTGGTTCCGATCTTCGAGAACTGCTGTGGCCCTTTCGCCGCGGAGATGTGGACCGCGACGATCAACTCGTCATCTTCGAGAGCGTTCTTCTTGACGTCGGTTATGAAGTCGGCGACCGGCATCCGCCGGGTGGCTGCACTCGATGCGAGTTCGACCTCGGCCCCGACGGCGACCAAGGGTGGGACCCCATCCCCCGCAGGCGATGCCGTTCCCAGGTTGCCGCCGAGGGTGCCGCGGTTGCGGATCTGAGGCGACCCCACTGTCCGGGACGCGATAGCGAGGCCGGGTAGATCGGCGGCAAGCTCCGCGATGATGCCGCGAGTAGGAGACTCCGGCGCCGATCCTCACCGAGCCGTTATCGCGTCCCCACGTCGGCGAGTTCGTCGCAGCGGGTCAGGTCCAGGATGACCTCTGGCCGGCGCCTGTCGAAGTTGAGTTCCACCATCAGATCCGTGCCCCCGGCCATGGGGACGGCCCCTGGATGTTGAGACTTGATCAGCAGTGCTTCTGCGAGATCGGTGGGGCGGAACACCTCCATCTAGGCACCCTCCGCGCGGATCTCGCGGCCCAGGACGTGGGTTCCTGCGGTGCCCTCGAGCGCCTCAGCGAGATGTTCCGGGCTCGTGATGATCGCCCTCGGTCCGCCTCTCTCGATGAATCCGATGACCGCATCGATCTTGGGCCCCATCGATCCGGCGGGGAACTCACCGGCCGACCGATAGTTGGCCAACTCCTCTACCGAGACCTCGTCGAGCTGGATCTCTTCGGGTGTGCCGTAGTGGACCGCCACGTTGTCGACACCCGTGAGGATGGCGAGCGTGTCGGCTCCCACGTGAGTGGCCAACAGAGATGTTGCGAGGTCCTTATCGATGACGGCTTCGACCCCACTGAGCGAGCCGCCCTCTCCGGCCACCACCGGGACCCCGCCGCCACCGCAAGCGATGACGATCACCCCCGAGTCGAGGAGTTCCCGGATGACGTCCTCCTCGATGATCTCGCTCGGGATCGGCGAGGGGACGACCCGGCGCCATCCACCCTTCTGCTCCGACATCACCCACCCGTGGCGTTTGAGGTCCTCCACGTCTTCGGCTTGGTAGAAGCGACCGATCGGCTTGGTCGGGTTCTGGAACGCAGGGTCTTCGTCGTCGACGAGGACCTGGGTGACGATCGTCACGACCGGCAGCCTGATCCCGGATTCCCACAGGGCGTTGCTCAGGCATTGCTGGATCATGTAGCCCATCGCTCCCTGGGTATCTGCCACCGCGGAGTCGATCGGCAGCGGCGGGAGCTCGTGCGCCTCTGCCGCGAGGTCGGATCGCAGCAAGATATTGCCGACCTGGGGGCCGTTGCCGTGCGTGAGCACCAGCCGGAAGGCGCCGGCCTCGATCACCGGGAGGAGTTGCTCGACGGTTTCCCTGGTGCGCTCGAACTGGGACGCAACGGACGGTTCGTCCCCGGGGCGCGTGATCGCATTCCCCCCCAGTGCGACGACGAGGATCGGCTTATCGGTCCACGGACTCCTGGACTTAGTTGCGGTCCCAGTCACCGTCCCATTCACCCCCATCGGGGAATCGTACGGGTGGGACCAGGGTGTTTCAACAGTTTGTTGAGGCTAGTTCTCGACTATCTCCCAGGTGACATTTCCGTCGGAATCGGTCTGATCCACCTGAACGACCGCCGTCGTCCCGTCTTCTGCAGTGACATCACAGGTGAACGACTCGCCCTCTTCCGCATCGACCTCTTCAGGGCACTCGACCGATTCGATCACCACTCCCGTCTGTTCCTCGATCCCGGATGAGATCTCGTCTTGGATCTTGTCCATGTCGAGCGAGGTACCGCCGAACGAGAACGAGCATGCCGCGAACATCAGCGCCACGAGTACAGCCATCATCGGTTTCACTAGCTTGAGCAAGGTCCCTCCCCAATAGTCGTCCCCACAACATAGAAGCGGAAGGAGCGGATTACCAGTTTCGGTCCTCGCACGATGTGGTCCTGTTGTTGTTGGATGGGGCGATGGGAACCTTGATCCATTCCGGAGAGATCGTCACCGCCGAAGGGCGCCGGCGAGCAGACGTGTTGATCGAGCACCGGATGATCTCGATGGTGGGGGACCTGAAGGGGATCCCCGCTGACGACGAGGTAGACGCCACTGGCTGCTACGTGATCCCTGGAGCGGTTGACGTCCATACCCATCTGGATATGGACGTCGGGGTTACCGTCTCGGCCGACGACTTCACCTCAGGCACAACCGCAGCAGCCTGCGGAGGGACCACGACCATCGTGGACTTCGCAGCGGCGTACAGGGGCGAGTCGGTGGCCGAGGGGCTTGCTAACTGGCACGCCAAGGCCGATGGAAAGGCTCTGATCGATTATTCGTTCCACATGTCGGTCACCGAGTTGACGCGGCCCGCGGATGACCTGATCGCCGAGATGAACGGCAGTGGGATCACCTCGTTCAAGCTTTATATGACCTATCCCGAGAGGCTCATGGTCGCGGATGAAGTCATCACCGCAGATGATGGTTGCGGCCGAGAAACATGACTCGCTGATCTGTCTCCACTGCGAGGACGATGCCAGCGTGGCGAGGGCGAGGGCAGAAGCACTCGCCGCCGGAAATACCTCCCCGGGATGGCACGCGCGCTCTCGGCCCCCAGATGCGGAAGCCATCGCGGTCGAGCGCGCCATAAGGATGGTCGAGGACACCGGTGCCACCCTCTATATCGTTCACCTCTCGTCGGCCTCCGCCCTCCAGCATGTTCGGCGGGCGCGCGATAGGGGCCTTCCGGTGTTCGCCGAAACCTGCCCCCAGTACCTCTATCTGTCATCCGAGCGCTACGAGGATCTGCCTGAAGTCGCGTCCCGCTACGTGTGTGCTCCGCCGCTGCGAGATGGGTGGCACTCTGAGGAACTCTGGGAAGGCCTCGAGCAGGGCTACCTCCAGGTGGTGTCTACGGATCACTGCCCGTTCGATCAAGCATCGAAGGACGCGGGGTTGATCGGAGGGGGATGGGTCGACTTCACCCAGATCCCAGGAGGTCTCCCGGGAGTCGAGACCAGACTCGCCTTGATCCATCAGCGCGCTGCATCGGGAGCGATGACCCTCGAACGGTGGGTGGATCTCTGTTGCACCACCCCCGCAAAACTGTTCGGCCTTTACCCGAAGAAGGGGGCCATCGAGGATGGATCCGACGCCGATATCGTCGTCTTCGACCCGAACGTGGAGCGGCCCCTGGTGCCGGAGCGACTCCACTCGAAGGTGGATTATTCGGTCTATGAGGATGTCGTCGTGAAGGGGTGGCCGCGGATCGTGTATTCACGCGGCGAGGTCGTTTCGCGAGACGGGGAACCCGTCGGCGAAGCCGGGCGCGGACTGTTCGTAGCGAGAGGGGCGAGTGGGTTGACGTGAGATTCGCATCGAACACTTCGGGACGTCTCGAACCCCCTGAGGGTGACCCGTCCGCGTTCCACCGAAGCCTCCCTGGTTACGAGCCATCGCCCTTGGTCGACGCCGCGGGCATCGCCGATCGTCTTGGACTCGGGGCGGTGTGGGTGAAGAGCGAATCGAGCCGCTTGGGGCTACCGTCTTTCAAGATCCTCGGCGCGTCGTGGGGTACCTATCGCGCTCTCGACGCCGCGGGTTGGTGGGTTCCGCGAGTGGAGTCGTCTCCAAGAACTGGCCGAGCGCCTCAATGGTCGCTACCGCCTCTCGGCCGCGACCGATGGGAATCACGGGCGCGCGGTTGCTCGGATGGGCAAGCTCCTCGGACTGGACACGAGCATCTACGTTCCGGCCGGCACCGCAGACGCGAGGATCACAGGGATCACATCGGAGGGCGCGACCTGCGAAGTCGTCGATGGCTCGTACGAGGATGCGGTCGCGCGGAGCGCTCAGGATGCGAGCGATGACTGTTTGGTCATCTCCGATACCTCGTGGGAGGGCTATCAAGACGTGCCTCGGTGGGTCATCGAGGGCTACTCGACGATCTTCACCGAACTGGACGAGCAATTGCCGGCGGCTCCCGATGTCGTGTTCATCCAGATGGGGGTCGGTGCGCTGGCCGCGGCCGCGTCCCGGCACTACAAGAGCCATGACCTCGCCCCGAGACTGATCGGCGTCGAGCCTGAGAAGGCTGCCTGCGTGTTGGCTTCGATCGAAGCGGGCGAGATCGTCACTGTGCCCGGCCCTCACGATTCGATAATGGCGGGACTCAACTGCGGTACGCCCTCGATCGTCGCGTGGCCGTACGTCTCCGGTGGTTACGACGCGTTCATGGCCGTCGAGGACGAGTTGGCCGAGGAGGGGATGAGGGCGCTGGACGCCGAGGGTGTGACCGCAGGGGAAACCGGGGCGGCGGGTCTCGCAGGACTGCTCGCCGCGATGGACGACGCCGAACTGCGTGCCGCTATGGGGCTGGATAAGGACGCGAAAGTCCTGCTTCTCAGCACGGAGGGCGCTACGGACCCGGTCGCGTACGAGCGCATCGTGGGCCACCCCCCGACCTAACGACCTGTCGCGTCTCGGCGTGGATCCGGCCACCGGGTGGCCGGTTCACGCCGAGAGTTGCCTAGGACTCGGGGGGCGCGACGACCTCGTCCGGGGGCGGCGCCGCACCGCCAAGGTGGGCCGGGATCCACCAGGCGTTCGCCACATCGTCCGGCTGCTGGGGATACGCGAGGACGAGTCCGTCCACGAGTTCCTTGATCCGGCCCATAAGGGCGGCGGTCGTGGCGACCGGGTCGTCATCGAGCGCCCATGGGCTTGTCGAACGTCACGCTCGTAACGACCTTGCTCTTCAACTGACGTGGGCGACCCTTGGTCATCAACCGGTGGCACCCCCATACCGCCGCCGGGATCAGCGGAACGCCCGCCTCCTGGGCGATGCGGACCGCGCCGGTCTTCCCTTTCATCGGCACGAACGACTGGCTGATCGTCGTTTCTGGGTAGATGAGGATCACTTCACCGGAGCGGGCTGCCTCGACCGCGGCGTCCAGAGCCTTGCTTGGATCACCTCGTCGATCGACCGGGATGTGTTTCGCACCGCGCATGAAGAAGCCTGCGAACCGGTGGTCGTAGATCTCCTGCTTGCCGAGGATGCGCACGCGACGTCCGGTGCCGAATACCGCCTTCCCGATGAAGGCGAAGTCGAGGTACGAGATGTGGTTGGTCGCGATGACCGCACCGCCGCTCTTGGGGATGTTCTCGAGTCCCGATGCGATCGTCTTCCAGCGCTTGAGACGGAATACCGTCCCTGCTGCGATCACGACCGAACGGAATATCGGTTCCATCGGCTGATGCTATCCGGGTTGCTTAGCTTGTCAGGCGTAACCGCCCATCGTCAGCGCCATGATGCCCTTGCCGGTGTGCAGTCGGTTCTCCGCCTCTTGGAAGACAACCGACTGCTTGCCGTCGATGACTTCGTCCGTGACCTCGTTCCCACGATCGGCGGGGAGGCAGTGCATATAGATCGAGTCGTTGGCCGCGATACCCATCCTGCGAGAGTCGCAGATCCACTCCTTGTAACGCGCGTTGAGGGCGAGCGCCTCCTGTTCGTTGCCGAACAGATGCTCGGCCCCCCAGGACTTCGGATACACGACCTGGGCACCTTCGAAGCCGGCGTCCATATCCTCGACCTCGACGATGCTGCCGCCACCCTCAGCGGCGAGTTGCTGCGCTTGCTCCATCACGTCGGTCATCAGTCTGAACTCGGGGGGCCTGGCGATCGTCAGCTCGGCACCGAAACGGGGGAGGAGAAGAGCGAGACCCTGGGGGACGCTCATCGGCTTCGCGTAAGAGGGAGCGAAGGCCCACGAGACGCAGATCTTCATCCCCGACAGGTCTCTCGTACCGAAGTGCTCCTCGATCGTCATGAGATCGGCGATCTGTTGAGTCGGATGATCGATGTCGCACTGCAGGTTGATGATCGGCCTGTCGGTCGCACTGGCGACCTCACGCATGTAGGTGTTGCCTTCACCGGGAACCTTGTCGTGCCGGATCGCGATCCCATGTCCGTACGACCCCAAGATGATCCCCATGTCGCGGGGCGCCTCACCGTGCGCGATCTGAGACGTCGCCGCGTCGATGAAGTGGGCATGGCCACCGAGCTGCGTCATGCCAGCCTCGAACGCATTGCGCGTCCTCGTGGAGAGGTCGAGGAAGATCATGAACAGGGTCTTGTCAGCGAGAAGCCGATGCGGCTCGCCCGCTCTGAACGCTTCCTTCAATTCGATCGAAACATCGAGCAGTTCCGAAAGTTCCTCGACCGACCAGTCCGCGGTCGAGATGTAGTCCTTGCCAGCGAACGCTGCACGATCCACTAGTACTCCTCCATCCGTTGCCACAGCTTCGGAGCCGCCTCGCGGCAGCGTGCCCTCAGCTCCTCTTCATCGATCAGTTGATGCTTCCTATCGCGCACGATCCAGCGGCCTCCGACCATGACGTCCCTGACTCGCGCCGAGGTCAGGCCGAACAGCATGTGCCCGCCAAGGTTGGAGGCGTCGATCGGGGTGGGGGAGTCGTAGTCGAGGACGACGAGGTCGGCGGGGGCACCAACCTCAAGGCGTGCCCAACGCGGGTTCACCGAAGAGTCCTCCCGCGACGCTGTCCACCGGCGACCAGACGATCGATCGCCCACGGCACCCCTCCGTCGGTGGTGTGCTCGCTCGATTGAAGGAACGCGGCTCGTGCCTCCATGAGCATGTCCCCGTCGAGCCCATCGGTTCCGAGCGCAACCCGCTCGCCCAGCGATGTCGCCGGTGCGTAGCCAACCGCATTGTTCATGTTCGAGCGCGGATTGTGTGCGACCCAGGCCCCCGACGTGCGGACAGTGTCTATCTCGGACGGATCGAGGTGAACCCCATGTGCGATGAGGTCGCCTTCGGCGAGCGCTCCTCGGCGTGCGAGCCGGTGAGCGGTTCGTTCGCCGTATCTATCGAGGGAATCCCGTTCGTCCGCCGCGTCTTCCGCAACGTGGATGTGGATCGGCGCACCCGCATCCCGTGCCGCTCCGACGAGGGCGTCCATCGTCTCATCCCCGATCGTGAAGGAGGCGTGCGCACCCATCATCGCTCGCACGTTCAGACGACGGTTCGATCTGAGGAACCTGGCGTTCTCCTCGACCCCTTCGGTCCCGCGCTCGGTTCCATGGCGGTCGGTGACCTCGTAACACACGACCGCTCTCGCGCCGACCGAATCGATCCCATCGGCCAGATGGTCAAGCGAGTCTCGGATGGCCTCGGGCGAGGCGTGATGATCGACGATCGTCGTGGTCCCGGCGAGGACGGCTTCGAGGCTCCCCAGTTGGGCCGACAGTCCTATCGATTCGTGATCCAGAGCGCGGTCGAGACGCCACCAGATCTTCTCGAGTATCTCGACGAAGTTCTTAGGGGCTCGCTGCGGTGGTGGCATCCCCCGTGCGAGGGCCGAATAGAGATGGTGATGCGCGCACACGAACCCGGGCATCACCAAGCACCCGGAGACATCTACAACTCCAGATACTCCTTCCGCGCCACCGTCGCCCCCGATCCTGTCCCCTGAGATGTGGAGGTCGTCGCGACCGACGTAGCCGCGCGCCGGGTCGGCGAGAGTCCCACCGGCGAGGGTGATCCCCACGACTAGCCGTAGACCTTGCGGGCGGCCTTGGGGTGAGCCGCCTTCGCGGCAGCCGTGTCCTTCATTGGGAGCTTCGTGCGCCACACGCCGTCGAACGCGTGGCAGGCAGCGGCGACTGCCGCCGACGTCGGGACCAGGCCGATCTCGCCGACCCCTTTCGCGCCGTACGGCCCTTCCGGTTGAGGTTCCTCGATGAAGATGCACTCGACCTCTGGCATCCCTTTCGCAGGGATGATCCCCTGCGACTTGAGTGAGGGGGTCTCGATATGCCCGTCCTTCATCACGAACTCTTCGGTGAGGGTGTGACCCAGGCCCATATGGACCGCGCCTTCCATCTGGCCCTCAAGGAGGTTCCGGTTCATCACCTTGCCGACATCGTGAGCGACGACCATCTTTGCGAGCTTGCCGTCGTCGTCGAGGATCGCGACCTGAACTCCCCATCCGAAGCAGATGTGGCTCCGCGTGAGGTTGGGATCATCCATCGGCTGCGTGACCTTGAACTCGACTTCTCCCGTGAACTCTTGACCGGCTAGGTCCGCGATCCCGCCACCGTTCAGTTGTTCCTTCAGGTTCTCGCATGCTTTCTTGACCGCTAGCCCGCCAAGGAAGGTTCCGCGCGATGCGGTCGTCTGCCCCGTCTGGAACTCGCGATCGGTATCGACGGTCAGTTGTAGGTGCTTCGTCTCGACGCCTGCCGAGGAAAGTTCCTCAACCGCGACCTGCCCGAGGACCGTGTGAACGCCTTGACCCATCTCGGTCCACGAATGTCTCAGAAGGATCGAACCGTCGTCCTGGATCTGGAGGGATGCGCGCCCATACTCGGGCAGCCCGTTGCCGACCCCGACGTTCTTTACGGCCCCGGCGATCCCCGCGTAGGTCGCGCCCTTGTACTGGTCTTTGACCGCCTCGAGACACTTCTTGAACCCGACACCCTCACCGATCACCTGACCGGTGCCGAAGACTCCTCCGACGTCGAGCGCGTTGAGCCACCTGATGTCCCATCCGTCGATGCCAACCTGCTCGGCGAGACGGTCGAGGCACCCCTCGATCGCGAAGTTCGCCTGGTTCGAACCGAACCCACGCATGGCTCCACAGGGAACGTTGTTCGTGTAGACGGCGTGCGCCTCGACGAAGACGTTGGGCACCTCGTACGCGGAGCAGGAATGTCCGCATGCACGTTGGAGGACCTTGTCGCCGACCGACGCGTAAGCGCCGGTGTCGCCGACCATCCTCGCCTTCACCGCAGTGAGTCGCCCGTCGGCGTCGCACCCGACCGTGTAGGTCATCTTTATCGGGTGGCGCTTGCTGTGCATCCGGATCGATTCCTCGCGTGACAGCGTGAGTTTCACCGGCTTCGAAGTGGCGTGCGCGAGAAGAGCGGCATGGCCGTTGATGCCGAGGTCTTCCTTGGCGCCGAACGCTCCGCCGTTGCTGACGAGGGTTACTCGCACCTCGGATTCCGGGGCTCCGAGCAGCCTCGCGATCTGCTTGCGGTCGTCCCAGATGCCCTGGCCCCCGGAGTAGACCCGCATCTCATCGTTCTCTAGCCACGCCAGGGATGATTCGGGTTCCAGGAACGCGTGCTCGATGAACTGCGTCTCGAACGTCTCGGTGACGACGTGCGCGGAGGAAGCGAGGGCGGTCTCGACGTCGCCGCGGTCGATCTTGTGAGTCTTGAGGAGATTCCCAGCCTCGTGGACCTTGGGGGCGCCGTCCTGCATGGCCTCCTCGGGATCGACGACCGCCTCGAGAACGTCATATGTGATCTCGATCGCCTCAACGGCTTTCCGGGCTGCCCAACGAGAGGTGGCCGCGACGGCAGCGATGATGTCTCCGACGTAGCGCGTCGTTTCACCCTCGGCGATGAATGCGGGCCAGTCGTTGTAGATCGCACCGACGTAGCGTTCACCTGGGACATCGGCAGCGGTGATGATCGCCATCACGCCCTCGATCGCTTCTGCCTTCGAGGTGTCGATCTTGGTAACGACCGCCCGCGGGTGATCCGAGAACTTGGCGGCTCCATGGAGCATCCCGTCCATGCTCATGTCGTTGATGAATGCCTTCTTGCCGGTGGCAAGCTCGAACGCTTCGTACTTCGGGGCCCGCGTTCCGATGCGACCCGAGTGGTCGATGTGAGGCGGTTCTCCACCCGAGAGGATCTGAGCGGCCGATTCGATCGCGTCGATGATCTTCACGTAGCCGGTGCAGCGGCAGAGATTGCCGGCCAGTCCCTTGGCGATCTCGTCGCGACTCGGAGAGGGGTTCTTGTCGATGATGTTCTTCGCTTTCACGACGATCCCGGGCGAGCAGAAGCCGCACTGCGAGGCCCCCGATGCCGCGAAGGAGATCGCGAACGCCTCCCGTTCGTGGTCGCTCAGACCTTCGAGCGTCACCACGTCCTTGCCTGCGAACTTCGTGGCTGCCTGCGAACACGAGACCCGGGCCTGGCCGTCGACGATCACGGTGCAGCAGCCGCAGTAGCCCTCTGGCTGGCAACCATCCTTCGCCGCCAGGAGCCCGAGGTGATCCCGGAGCGCATCGAGCAGCGTCTCGTCGGCCTCAACGTCGAGCGACACGGCCGCTCCGTTGACCGTCAGATCGACGTGTTCGGTCATCTCTTCACCCCCGCGTCGACGATCGCCTTGGGCATCGCCGCGTAGCCTGCGACGGCTTTCACGAGATGATCGATCGGACACTGATCCTCGGTCGTGTGTGCATGGATCTCGATACCGGGTCCGAAACCGACGCTCGGGATCCCGAGGCGGCCCGCCGAGGAAACCCCATTGGTCGAGAACACCCATTTCGAGATCTTGGGTCTATCTCCCAACGCTTCGGTAACCGCGGCCGCAGCGGCCTGGACGAGCGGGTGATCCTCTTCGAACAGCCACGTCGGGTAGTACTTCTCGATAGGGAGCGTCAACCCGGTCCATGCCGGTTCGGCGTAGTTCAGTACTTGAACGACCGCCCCCTCGGCAGCGGGAAGTGCTTCGATCTCGGCAACCGCCGACTCGAGGGTCTCGCCGGCAGTCAGCCTGCGGTCGAGGTAGATCGTGCACGACGCTGGGATCGCGTTGAGTGAGGCTGTTTCACATTCGACTTTCGTTACCGCGATGGTTCCCTTACCGAGGAAGTCGTCTGGAGTGAGTCGTTCATTCAGTTCCGTGATCGCGGTGATGAGCGGGGCCATGTGGGCGACGGCGTTGTCTCCGCGCTCGGGTGCGCTGGCGTGAGCCGAACGCCCCGTGATCATGACCTTCATCTCCATCCGCCCTCTATGGCCCCGGTAGATGTCGAGGTCGGTTGATTCGCCGATGACCACGCAATCAACCTGACCGATAGTTTCGGTGAGTGCATATCCGAGCGCCAGGCCGTCACAGTCTTCTTCCATGACTGTGCCGATGACATAGACGGTGGCGTCGGCCCCATCTAGGTTCCGCTCGGCCATGAGCTTCCCGGCGTAGACCATCGACGCGATGCAGCCCTTGTCGTCTCCCGCCCCGCGCCCGTAGACGATGTCGTCCTCGACCTTGCCAACGTACGGGTCAAAGGTCCATGCCCGCGGATCGCCGATGCCCACCGTATCGATGTGGCTGTCCATGACGATCCTGGTGGATCCGCTGCCGATGCGGCCAACCGCATTGCCCATGGCATCAGTGAACGCTTCGTCGTAACCGAGCTTGGTCATCTCGGCCACGATGCGCTCGGCCACGTCCTTCTCGCCGCCAGAAGGCGAAGGGAGAGCGACGATGTCCCGCAGGAAGCCAGTCACGTCTTCTCGATACTTTTCGGCCTGGTCGAGGTAGTCGCTCATGCGTTCACCGCGAAGGCATCGATCATCAGCTCGACGTCGTCCCCGAGCGGATAGAGGATCGGACATGTTGCTCCGTGGTCGATGTACTCCTTGACCTTGGCTCTGCATTCCTCGGCAGTGCCGGATGCGCTGACCGATTGGACGACTTCGTCCGGCACTAGCGAGGCGGCTTTCTCGATCTGGGCGTGCGTCGCGGGCCAGTCGACGATTGCGTTGACCTCGTCGATCAGAGATTGATCCACCCCCGACGCCTTCATGATGTGCGGCTGCTGCCCGAGGTACTGCGTCAGCAACAGGCGGGCGTTGTCCAGTGCCTTCGAACGATCTTTGTCGAGTGAGCACACGACGAGTTGGGGCCGGTCGATGTCCGCGATGTTCCGGCCAGCGCGTTCCGCTCCGGCTGTGATGCGTTCCATGGCGGCGTCGTTGTACGTGGGTGACACCATGTAGTTGAGGACCACCCCATCTGCGATCTCGCCGGAGAGCTCCAGCATCTTAGGTCCCGTCGCACCGATATAGACGGGGATGTCACGTGCGGATGCATCCCCATGCACCACGTCGATACGGACTCCATCCAGTTTCACGAAGTCACCGTTGTAGGTGACCTCCTCGAGCGAGAAGAGTGCCTTGCAAGCCTCAACGGTTTCTCTCATGCACTGCAACGGCTTCTTCCGGTTGATGCCGACCTTCTTCGCGAGCGGGTCCCACCACGCTCCGACCCCGAGGATCACCCGGCCCGGCGCAAGGTCGTCGAGGGTTACGAAGGTCGAGGCGAGGAGGCCGGCGTTCCTCGTCCACGTGTTGACCACCCCAGAGCCGACCTTGATGGTCTCCGTCGAGGCTGCGAACGCGGCCATGGGAACCGTCGCTTCTCTCACGAGACGTGATTCGGCCTGCCATACGGCCTCGAAGCCCGCGGCCTCGGCCTTCTGCACGTACGTGATGCCGTCTCGGATCGGGTGCTTGTCCTGAAGGTAGAGCGCAACGCGTTCGATGATGTCCCCCCGGTTAGCGGTCCATCACATCCTCTCGCCACCCCGGGAACGCGTCAACAGTTTGTTGAATCGCGGACCACGGCCCTGAGCTCCCCGAACACCCGGGCCAGGTCGGGCACCTGGTAGTGGGCGTTCAGCCCGGAGGGGTTAGGGAGGAGCCACACCTTCGAGTCTGCGATCTGGTGATCCTGGGGGCCCACCGTTGCTCCGCGAGCTCCGAACGCGGTCCGGTACGAGGTCAACCCGAGGAACGCCACGTAGCGAGGGCGATAGCGAGCGAGTTTGCTCTCAAGCTTGGTCGCCCCAACGATCAGTTCGTGATCGTCGAGCTTGTCGGCAGTGGCGGTGGCCCGCTCGACCAGGTTGGTGATGCCGAGTGAGTGATCGAGCAGGACGTGTTCCTCGAAGGGACCGAGCAGGCGGTCTGTGAACCCAGACGCATGGAGCGCCTTCCACAGTCGGTTTCCTGGTCGGGCGAAGTGATGGCCGACCGCTCCCGAGTACAGCCCCGGGTTGATCCCGCAGAAAAGGACATCGAGATCTTCCGCGATGACATCAGCTACCAACGCGTCCTGGGCGGCTGCGACCTCTTCTTTCGTCGGTTTCCACGGTCGGTCTGTCGGCGAGGAACTCATGACGTAAAGGTTCCCCCATCGCGGCGAGCTTGTGCATCCGCACAAAAGGACCGGGCACTTCGGTGAGGAAGGGGTGGACAACCGAATCCTGAGGGGGATCGTCATGCGAAGGCTTGCCGCACTCGTTACCGTCGGAGTATTGCTCGTACCGCTTGCCGCCGAGGCGAAGCAGGTTCCGAAGTCTGCGTACCAACGCCCGGGCAGCACCGTGCTCGTATCCGGCGGCCACGCCGGAGAGGTACCGAACGGCTCTTCGTACTTCGCGTCGATCAGTGATGACGGCCGTCACGTCGCGTTCGCCAGCAACGCTTCGAACCTCGTGCCGGGGGACACCAACGGTTGGGACGACATCTTCGTTCGCGACCTGATCTCGGGCGAGATCGAGCTCATCTCAGACGGCGCGGATGGCCCTGCGAACCAGACCGCGATGCAGCCAGCCATCAGCGGTAACGGGCGGTTCGTGGTCTTCCTCAGTTGGGCGACCAACATGCTGAGGAACCGAACGTCCGATTGGCGCTTCGCTACCGCCTACGTCCACGATCTTCAGACCGGCTCGACGGAATCGGTCCAAGTCTCGCTCAGCGGTGGCTTCTCTGAAGGTGGCGCCCTGCGCCCGGACATCAGCGACGATGGCCGCTACGTCGTATTCCACTCCGCGGCAGCCGATCTGGTCCCGGGAGATTCGAACAACTTCGCGGATGTATTCATGTTCGATCGGGAAACCAGAACGACCACGAACGTATCGGAGACCTTCGACGGCTCCGTCGCCGATGGATCCTCGACATCACCGGAGATTTCGGGCGATGGTCGTTTCGTCACCTTCTTCAGCAAGTCCACGAAGATCGTTGACGGCGACGAGAATGGCGTCGGTGATCTCTTCATCAGAGACATGCATTCAGGGGCCGTAGAACTCGTGTCCGTTGCGACCGACGGAACCCAGGGAGATCAGGACTCCAGTCTCGCCGCCGCACTCACGCCTGACGGAAGGTTCGTCGCGTTCCAGAGTCTGGCCTCCAACCTGGTCCCCAACGACACCAACGGCGCCGAGAAGGTGACCTACGGCGGAGACATCTTCCTTAGAGACCGCGTCGCCGGAACCACGGAGCGCGTTGGTGTCACCTCGGCGGGTGGCCAGCTCAGCAGGGTGAACTACCCCTCGCTCTCAGATGACGGCAGGTACGTGTACTTCCACGCTGCCAAGCCGGGCATCGATCAGTCCGACTTCTCCTACAGCACCGACCTCTACGTCCACGACAACGTCACCGGGAGCACTGAACTGCTGTCGGCGACCCCATCGGGTGAGCCCGCTCTCGGCGAGAACGAGAACCCCGAAGTCTCGTCGGATGGTCGGTTGATCGTGTTCCAGAGCACGAGTGACGGCCTCGCGACCGGAGGGGGGAGCAGCCTGGACGTATTCGTCCGCGACCGGGGACCCCGGATCGGGATCTCTGACCTGGACGTCGACGACGCGACGATCTCGGGTCGCGTCACCCTCGATGGGGTCCTGGTGACCAGCAGCGAAGACCCCATCGATGCTCAAGGTAGCGAGGTGCCGGGCACCGAGCTCACGGGGGCAAGCGTTTCCTACCGGCCGGAATCTGCGGACCTCTTCTTCCGTATCGATGTTCCCGACATGCCGTCCTTCGGATCGAATGTTTTCGGCACCCCCGCGATCTCCTACGTGACCGCGTTCGATCTTGCCGGCGTTCCTCACGAGGTTCGGATCGACCGAGTCGGGGGAGCTGACGTGGCTCCTGCATTCACTCTGGTGAGGTGCGATGAGATGCCGTGCGTTCCGGTCGCCGAGCTCGCTGGCGGCTACGGGGAAACCGCGGCAGCGGTGACGTTCTCGCTGCCCCTGGTGCTCCTCGGCAGCGCCGAAGAACTGGCAGACGTTCGGATATCCAGCGGGATCGGCGCTGCTCCGCTCGGGATCATCCGCTCCATCGATGAGTTGGACGTGGGAGCGATCGCGGTACCGGGGATCGAGGCCACCGTTGATATCGATGGAGCGATGACAGAGTTGGAGCTAGAGCGCGGGACCTTCCTGCTGACAACCAGCGGGGGCTTGAAGGGGAAGCGGATCACCGGGAGGGTCTGCGTCGCGAATATCTGCGGTGAGCGATCGACCACGATCCCGTAGTGACCTAGCGGCGACGCTTCCGTTCAGCGCGTTCCTCACTCAGCATCAGCGCGGCTGCTTCCACCGTGGGCGCTGTGCCACCCAGATGAGCGGGAACCCACCAGCGATCGTCTTCTCCCGCGGGTTGCTGGGGATAGGTGGTTGCGGCAACTTCGACCATGGTCGAGATCTCTTTCATCAGGAGGCTCGTAACCTCGGCCGGGTCATCGTCCGAGCCGTAAGGGATAGGTGCACCGATGTTCACCGTGATCACGAGTTTCCGCTGGAGGTTGCGTGGTCGGCCTTTGGTCAAGATCCGCTGAGTGCCCCACACGGCGCATGGCAGTAGCGGAGCGGATGCCGCCATCGCCATACGGACGGCTCCCGATTTCCCCTCCCCTGGCACGAACGAGGGGTTGATCGTTGACTCTGGGAACATGCCGATGACCTCACCACGCCGCAGCGCCTCGACGGAGTTCTCGACCGAGTCGTTAGCCCTTCCGAAGCGATCGACGGGGATGTGTTTCATCCCTCGCATCAAGGGGCCTGCGATCTTGTGGTCGAAGACCTCCTTCTTCGCGAGGAATCTGACGAGCCTTCCACTTGAACGAGCGGCCGCGCCGACGAAGACGAAGTCGAGATAACCGATGTGGTTGCTGGCGAGCACGGCTGGTCCCCGTTCGGGGATGTGCTCCGCACCCGTCGTCTGGATGTCCCACCCCATCACCTTGAAGAGCGTTAGGGCGGTGCGCACGACAGGCGTGTAAACGGGTTCCATCCGGGCAGGATACGCGAGAGGTGGCGGATCGTGAGCTCCATGGAATCTGAAGCGATCCCGATGCGTTCTACCTCATGTACACCCGAAGACCATCTTTAGGAGGCGTTCCGCAGTGGCAACGGTCGAACTCACCAAGGACAATTTCCAGCAGACGATCGAGGACAACGACACCGTCTTCGTCGATTTCTGGGCCGAATGGTGTGGCCCGTGCAAGATGTTTGGGCCCACGTTCGAGGCGATCTCCGAGAAGTACCCGGACGCGGTCTTCGGCAAGGTCGATACCGAGGCACAGCAGGAGCTTGCAGGCGCATTCCAGATCATGTCGATCCCGACGCTCATGGCTTTCCGGGAGAACATCCTCCTGTATTCGGAGGCCGGAGCGCTGCCCCAGGAGGCCCTCGAGAACCTCGTCGAGCAGGTCACCGAACTCGATATGGAGGAAGTCCGCCGCAAGGTCGCGGAGCACGAGGACGCCAACCAGAGTTAGCTCCGTAACCATGTCTCGGTAGGGTTGCGGGATGACGATGGCTGGGTTCGACCCCGACCGCTATCTCCCGCAGCCCACCCTGACGGGTCCTCAGACGGCAGAAGCCGCCGGCATCGACTACGAGGTGGCCACCCGAGCGTGGCGAGCGCTCGGCCTTCCGGTAGCCGACCCCACCGAGGTTGCGTACGACGAGAACGATCTCCAGTCGCTCGTCGCGTTCGCTGGGTTGGTCGATCTCGGCTTTCCTCTGGACAGCCTCATCGCGATGGCGCGCACGTACGGTCAGGCGCTCTCACGGATCGCCGATGCCGAGACGCGATTGTTCGCGGAAAGGTTCCTCGCTGACGAGAGTTCGGCTGACGAGGATGATCTAGCGCGCTTGGTGCCTCAACTCCTCGAGTTGATCGATGCACCTCTCAAGAACATGCACCGTCGACACCTGCGGGCTGCGATGCGCACCCTGAGTGAAGCTTCGGGCGAGGACACGACTCGCCTTGCGGTTGGGTTCGCCGACCTGGTGGATTTCACTTCGATCTCGGGGGATCTACCGGGCGAGGAACTCGGAACGCTCGTGAGCGGGTTCGAGGAAGCGGTGCTCGAGATCTGCAACGACTCCGGAGTACGGATGGTCAAGACGATCGGCGACGCGGTGATGTTCGTGTCACCCGACGCGACGCGAGCTGTAACGGCGGCGCTCGGGATCGTCGAGCGAGCCGCTAGCGACGACCATCTCCCGTTGGCGCGCGCCGGTATAGATCTGGGCGACACGCTCCCGTTCGGCGGCGACTATTTCGGACGGCCCGTGAACGTTGCGGCGAGGATCACCGCTTTCGCTCTTCCCTCGACGGTGGTGGTTTCCAAGGACGTGCTGGCGGCCTTCGACGAGCAGATCGGTGTGTCGAAGATCGGCCGACGCCGCCTAAAGGGGGTAGGGGAGATCTCCCTCTACAAGATCAACGACCTCTCACCCGAAGTTGACGGCGGCACTTAGGCCGGTCCTTCGTGAGATCAGAGGATCGCCCGCAGCCCTCCGGTGACCGCGGCAGCGATCACAACCACGATCAATGGGGGCGCACCGAAACGGAGAGCGAGGGCTGCGGCCCCGACGCCGACGATCCGTTCGTCCAGGACGATCGCCCGGCCGCCGTCGAGCGTCTGCACCGCGATGAGGGCGGCGAGAAGGCTCGGTCCGAGCAGGACGACGATCGCCGTCACGGCCGGCGGCAGCGGCCTGCCCTCCAGAACGACAGGTCCAGCTCCCTTCAGAGCCATGGTGACACCGCCGAGCGCGAGCACAACGATCAGGGCGGGACTCACTTGGACCTCGACAGGAGCAGGGGAGGAGCGACCGCCGCCAGGATGGGGATACCCGGTGGTGCTAGGGGAATCAGCATCGTCGCTATAGATGCGCCCGCAGCCGCCGCGATCCACGCGCGTCGGTCCTCGAGCCGCGGGGCTAAGAGCACCAGGAACAGAGCTGGAAAGGCAGCGTCGAGCCCCAGCCTCTCGGGCTCCCCGAGGAAACCGCCCGCGACGACGCCAAGCACAGTGCCGAGCAACCACGCGAGGTAGAGCGTGACCCCCGCCCCCAGCAGCAGTTCCCGATGGAACGCACCCCCTCCGACGTGGGCGATGGCCCACGATTCGTCGACGGCTAGTTGTGCCCCGAGGAATCGCTTCCAACTCGGCCCCGCGAGGGCGGGTGCCAACGAGATCCCGATCGGAAGGTAGCGCGCGTTCAAGAGGATCCCAGCGACGAGGGCGGCAACGACGCTTCCACCATCCGACAGGATCGACACGGCGGCGAACTGCGCGGAGCCGGCGAAGGTGGTGCCGGACATCGTGATCGTGAGGAGTGGGGCGAAGCCAGCCGCTTCGGCGAGGGCCCCGAACGAGATCCCGAATGCGAAGACCGGAGCGGCGAGGGGGATGGCGGCCCGAGCCCCGGACCGCTTGGATGGTTCCTGCATCGGGAGAACCTAATCCACGTGCGCCGCGCCACAGCGTCCCCACCCGGCGCCATCCATCGTGGGTGTCATGTCCGTTCGGATCGTCGCAGCAGCGGTACTCATCCTCGTCCTCAGTGGAAGTGCGGCGGGTGCAGCCGAGGTTCTGCTGGCCCCGCCCGTTGATGGGCGCATCACTCGAGGGTTCGAGGAACCAGAGATCACCTGGGGCCCGGGGCATCGAGGGATCGACTACTGGGCCGAGCCCGGAACACCCGTGCGCGCGAGCGGCCCGGGGGTCGTTACCTTCGCAGGTCTCGTTGCGGGGATAGGGGCCGTCACTATCGATCACGGCTCCGGGCTCGAAACGACCTACACGCAGGTCACCGGTTTCTCGGTCGCCGAAGGTGACCAGGTCTCGACCGGGATGTGGATAGCCCAGGTCGATTCGTCTCATGGTGCCTACGGCGGACTCCATCTTGGGGTTCGGCTCGACGGCAGGTATGTCGATCCGGCTCCGTTCCTCGGACCCATCGATCCGTCCGGGGCCATCCATCTCGCGCCGGTGGTGATCACGGTGGGGGATGACGCCCCCGATTTCATCCCTCGGACCGCTGGTGCCGCCCCGAGCGGATGCACACCCAGGACCGCGCTTCCAACGGGGGCCGGTCCTCCGAACGACAACTTGGCCATAGTCGTGGCGGGGATCGCTAGCTCCACCGAGAACGGCGCCAGCGACGAGATATTCACCGTCCCGGCGTCCCTGAACTATGCGCCTCAGGACGTCTACCGCTTCTCTTATCGGTCGACGGACGGGCCCCGCTTCCATGAGAGCTATGGCGCCGCTGACACCTGGGGTGATATCCGAGCGGCGGCGGAGGGCCTACGCGATCTCTTGAGGAAGGTACGGGCCGCTCATCCCGGTCGGGCGGTCGATCTGATCGCTCACTCCCAAGGCGGCATCGTCGCCCGCACGTTGTTGAACACGCAGACCCCATGGGACCCAGGGCTACCGAGGGTTGCCTCTCTCGTGACCCTGTCCACTCCCCATAGAGGGGCACCACTCGGGGCGGTCGCCTCCGATCTCTCCGAGGGGCCGCTGGGGTGGGCCGCGGAGGAACTGGCGGGGGCAGGAGTGGTTCCCATCAACGTCGGGGGTGAGTCCGTGGCTCAACTGGCCCCCGGCTCCGAACTGATGGACGACCTGGCACGCGTCGACACGATGTTCGGAACGCGGACGCTCGCGCTGCGGCTCGTGAATGATCTGGTGGTACCCGCGGACCGGGCGACGTGGCCTGGGAAGGAGACCATCACGGTTCCACCTACCGGGTGGGCGACGGGGCATTCAGCGATCGTCACCTCCGAGGCTGCCCTCGCGTCGATCTACAACTTCCTGCGCGGCGGCTCCCGGGAGTGCGATAGCCGCTGGGGTGGGGTCGCATCAGGGATCGGGTCCGTCATCGGAGCGGTGGAACGGAGTCTCGGGAAGGCGCTCGGTGAACTCTTTTAGGGGAAAAGAGAACCCCCTCCGTTGGGGGGGATGGGCGGGTAACGGAGGGGGTTCTGCGGTCCCAGTGATGGGGCCTTATGTGGTCCCGGGGGGACGGGACTTTGTGGGTGAACCACATTGTGAACCGCTTCACAAACGTATGCCAGCCAAACACGAACGAGACTGCGTGCATATTTTTGTGCCGCGGATACAACTGCCCCCTGCCTCCCTCACGACGCCTAGGATGTGAGCCATGCCCAACCGCCTGCCCCTTGATATCCCCGGCCTCGAGGAAGAGTTCGAGCGCATCGAGATCCGTCGCTCTGCTCGCCGGAAGAAGACGGTGTCGGCAGAGATAGTGGGGGACGTGTTGATCGTTTCCCTCCCCGAGCGTCTATCTCGAGCCGAGGAACACGAGTGGGTCAAGGTGATGGCCGAACGGATGGCCCAGCGCAAGAAGAAGGATCGTCTGAACGCGTCAGGGGAGTTGGCTGCCAAGGCGCGCGAGTTGGCGGATCGTTACGTAGACGGCGTGCGGGCGGAAGACATCGCCTGGGTTCCAACGCAGAAGTCGAGATGGGGCTCGTGTAGCCCCGATGAGGGAACCATCAGGCTAAGTCTCGAACTAACGAAGTATCCGGGATGGGTGCGCGACTACGTGATAGTTCACGAACTTGCCCACCTCATCGTCCCCGATCACTCGGACGCATTCTGGGCGATCGTTGATAGGTACCCGTTGACCGAGCGGGCCCGCGGCTTCCTGATAGCGAAGGGTTTGGAAGAGGGAGAGTAGCCCTCAGGGGCTCCAGTACGCGATGTCAGAGATCCCGTGCTTCTCGAGGATCCCAACCGCGAGCGATGCCCGCACCCCGTAGCCAGCGACGATCACGACCCGACCGTCCTGGGCTGCTTCAAGTACCTCATCCATCCGTTCCCACAGCGTGTCGCTAGGGATCCGAAGCGCACCATCCACGTGTGTAGCTCCTGGATCGCCGACATCGAGCAATAGCTTCCCGGAGGCTTCGTTCCCTCCGATCACTTCGGTGGAAGCCGGGGTATCGCGTTCTGCCCATGCATTGAGACCATCACGACACAAGCCGAGGACAGTGAACCCCTTGCCTTGCAGCGCGGCGGCCGCGGCGACGAGATCCTCTCCACCACCTGCTTCAACGAGGACCAACGCAACGTCGAGCGGGATGCAATCACGTGCCCGCCCCGCGAACCCGGGCCCCTCTTCGTGGAGGAGGTTCAGAGATCCCGGGATGTGAACGTCTAGGTAGTCGCGCACGCGCCTGAGGTCGACGAACGCGGCCCCCGCTTCGACCGCGCTCGCAGCTTCACTCAAGGACATCTCGCGGAGCTTCGGTGCGGTGACCGACGGGTTCGTCATGCTGCTATCTCTACCAGATGAACACCTACATACTGGAGAGATGGGACTAGTGATCTTCATCCTGCTGATAGGGGTGCCTATCGCCGAGCTCTACGTCATCGTTCAGGTGGCCCAGGGGATCGGCGTTCTCTACACGCTCGCGCTCTTGTTCACCGTGTCGGTGGCGGGTGCGTGGCTACTCAAACAGCAGGGACTTGCCACGTGGAGAAGGCTCCAGACAACCTTGGCGCGAGGCGAGATGCCGACGAACGAGGTCAGCGACGGCGCCCTGATCCTCCTGGGAGGGGCCCTGCTGCTGACTCCGGGGTTCCTGACCGACGCGGTGGGCTTGGTCCTACTGCTACCCCCCACGAGGGCGGCACTCAAAGGAGCTACGCGCAAGCTGTTCCGCGGATGGGCCGAGCGGAAGGTTGCGCCGGGCCGAGCCGTCTACGACGCGGTCGTCGTGCGGGACGTCACTCGACGGCCTGAGCGCTCGCCCCTTCCGGAGTCTCCTGATCTAGCTGACGGGGACGATTCTCCGGATAGGGCTTGAGCGGCCCCACCGGTCCTTGTTCGGGATAGGCACCGCGGTCGAACTCGGCGGCGGTCCGTTGACGAGCGTTCATCCTCACGCGTAGGGCTTCCGGGTATTCGTCCTCGTGGACCGTTATCCCAAGGGCGTTCGCGACCCCGAGGGCTTCTTCCTTGTCGTGATAGACCCAGTGATCCCACGCGCCGCTGGCATCCACGAGGACGAGAAGCGCATCGTTCCCACCGATGCGCACCACCACAGCCTCGATCCCTTCGCCACGTGCCGCGGCGAAACCGTCGGGACCCTTGTACTTCTCGGCTGCTCCTCCTGCTTCAGGCTTGTTCTCGAACGGCCACGCACGAGCCATGGTTCTCCGCCTTTCCTCCGTGCCTCAGATGACGAGGCCCCCGTCGACGCACAGGATCTGTCCGGTGATGTAGTCGGAATCTTTCGATGCAAGGAACACGAAGCTAGGGGCGATCTCTGCTGGTGAACCGTACCGCCCGAGGGCGAAGCGGCTCTCACGCCGGGCGCGTTCCTCGGGGTCCTGGATCAGAGGTTCGGTCATCGCTGTGAGGGCCGTTGGGGAGACCGCGTTCACGTTGATCTGAAGCTTGCCGAGTTCTTTAGCCCACGTCTTGGTGAGTCCGACGATGCCCATCTTGGCGGCCGCGTAGTTCGACTGTCCGACCGCTCCGATGAGACCCGATGGCGAGGTCACGTTGACGATCTTGCGATTGAGTGGCTTGCCGTCGGTGAGTTCCGCCTTGGCGAGGGGCCGCCACAGTTTGATCACCTCTCGCCCGCACGCCCATGTCCCTTTGAGATGCACTCCGATGACCTGATCGAAGTCGTCCTCCGACATGTTGTGCGTCATCTTGTCCCTCAGGATGCCGGCGTTGTTAACGAGGATGTCGACGTGACCCCATCGATCGACGGCGGCGGCAACGACTGCCTCTGCCGCGTCGACGGTGCCGATCGCCGAGTTCTCGGCGATGGAATCGGTGCCGAGGTGCTCGACCAGTTCCGCGGCGGCGTCCTTATCGACGTCGTTGACGACGACCCGTGCCCCCTCGGCGACGAACGCTTCGGCGATGGAGCGTCCGATCCCCCGGCCAGCGCCGGTGATGATCGCAACCTTGCCCGCCAATCTCTCTCCCATGGCGCACCATCCTAGTGGTCGAGGCCGGGCACTCGGCCCCCTTAGGATTCGGACATGCCCGAAGCGAAGACCTTCCACCTCACTCAGAACGCCTACGACAAGTTGAAGGCCGAACTCGACCAACTCGAGGGCCCGCTCAGGGAGCAGATCATCGACGCCATCGCAACCGCGCGGGCGCACGGTGATCTGTCCGAGAACGCGGAGTATCACGCGGCCAAAGACCAGCAGGGACTACAGGAATCGCGCGTCCGTCAGATCAAGCAGACGCTCGAGAACGCGGTGATCGTCGAGTCCAAGGACGATGGCGTGATCGCGCCCGGGCAGATAGTCACCCTCAAGCACAAGGGCGATGACGAGCCGGAGACCTACCTGCTCGGGATGCGCGAGGAGAAGGGCGGCGAGTTCGACATCCTCACGCCCGACTCGCCCCTGGGGAAGGCTCTGCTAGGTCACTCCGCAGGTGAGACCGTCGTTGCCGAGGTTCCGGCCGGGAAGCTCGAGGTCGAGGTCATCGAGGTCCGACCCGCCTAGCGGACGCGCACTCCGCCCCGCCACACACACTTCACATCGGACACCGCACCGTGCATCCTCTAAGGCGGCACCGTCGAGACAGACGATGTCAGCGAGCATCCCTTCTGCGATGACCCCGCGATCTTCCAGGCCGAGATGGTGGGCCGAGGAGACCGTCGCACTCCCGATGATCGCCCTCGCAGACATCCCAGCTGCTGCCATCGCCGCGACCCTCGCGAGCATCGATGCCCGGCCGGGGACCCTCGTTGCCCAGATCGGTGCCGTAGACGACCTCTCCACCAGACTTGATGAACGTCGTGAGGTTCTGGATCGCGAGTTCAAGATCCCGGCCCTCCCTCACCGACAGTGTGGGGACCACGACCATCCCCGTAGCGACCATCCGTTCGATCGTTCTCGGCGGGATCTCCTCTTCGCTCATCAACATGTGAGCGAGTTCGTCCATCTTGGAATCGAGGGCCTTCTCGAGTTGATCCAGACCATGGACGTGACCGGTGACCTTGAGGTTCCTCTCGCTCGCAGCGGAGACGATCGCTGCGAGCGTCGCGTCATCGAGCACGGGACCGGCCGGAGGATTGAGGGCGACCTTGATCACGGCGGCACCGGCTTCGGCCTGGCGAGCTACCGCCGCCATGGCCTCACTGGGAGAGTTGACCTCGAGCCCTGTTCCGGGAGGTGCCCATCCCGCTGTCGTCGGGTACCCGCCCGGAGCGGTCAACATCTGCCCGGCCGCGATGATCCTGGGGCCGTTGAAGTCGGGACGCGCGGAGTCGGCAACGAGGGGCCAGATGTCGGCGGGGGGCCACGCGAGGTCACGGACCGTCGTCACTCCGCCCCGGACCACGTCTCCGGGGTCGACGAAACCGATATGCACGTGGGCGTCGATGAATCCCGGAACCAGTAGATAGCCGGTTGCTTCTACCGTCGCTTCCGATGCCGGGAGATCTGGTCCCACCGCGGCGATATGACCGCCATCGATCATGAGATCGACGCGCTCCGGTCTCAGATCGTGGCCGAGCAGCACGGTTGCGCCGGAGATCGTGGTGGTTGCCATGGCCACAGGCTCACCTCTTGAGGGGACGAGCGCAACCGCCGGGTTAGATTCCCGTACTCTAGGGATGGCCGAGCGCCTCCCGGTTGTGGCGGGAGCGGCGCCGGTCTGGACGAGATCGGCGTCTTCCGGGGCTCAAGCCACCGCGCCGGTGGCGGCCGCGGCGCCGCGCTAGCTACGTAGAAGGAAGGACGGAAACATGGAACCAGGTGATCTGATCTGGGAAGGGAAGATCGGCTCCATCCCATTGCGGGTTGGCGTACCTCACGCCGGCCGGATCATCGCGGAATGGGATACGCCAGCGGGATCGCGGCACAAAGTAGCGGACTCGATCGAGGAGTTCGAGCGCGCGGTCCTGTTCCAGTTGCTCCTCAAGGCCGGTGAAACGGGCGAGACGGATGCAACTAAGGACGTCATCGCGGCCGTCCAGAAGGCAGAGACTGAGCGACCCCGGCGTGCCCCCTCCAGCGAGCCCCGTCGTCGCAAGCCGAGAGCTCGCCAACACCGCCGCTCCCGCCGACCGCCGCGCCGGCGCTAGTACGTAACGCGTGTACGTGGAATTAGTGGCCGGAGAGATGTAGAACCTCTTCATGGATAGGGCGATGGAGGTCCCGCGCGTCACGCCGGTTCTGACCGCCCTCGCCCGCGGTGCGTTGGGAGACGGCTACATACCGGAGATCCCGGCCCGGATGTTGGACGGGATCTCCCAGCTCTCTTCGGAAGGCGATCGCAAGCGATTGCTTGGTGCCCTGAAGTCACTCGACACCCGCCTCGGTGCTCTTGCCCTCACCGGAAAACCGGTCCCGGTCTCGTGGCTCACTCCGGAACAAGCCGAGACGCTCCTGAAGAAGTGGTCGCGCAGCAAGGTAGGGATGAAACGACAGCTGGCTGGCGGGGTCACTTCGCTGGCACTCTCCTCTCTCTACAGTCGCCCCAGCTCCGAATGGAAGCGCATCGGGTACCAGGGGCCGATCGGGAAGGCACCCACGGACGAACCTCGCCTCACCCCCCTGGCCATCGACCACGACGAGGTGCTGCGGTGTGATGTCGTGATCGTGGGTTCGGGTGCGGGCGGGGGTTGCGCAGCCGGGGTGCTGGCAGAGGCTGGCCTCGATGTGGTCGTGCTCGAGAAAGGCTCGTACAAGAGCGAGCGTGACTTCGATCACCTAGAGGCGGAAGCGACCCGTGACATGTACCTGTACGGGATGACCTTGCAGAACACCGCGGGAAACGTCCGGATCATCGCGGGTTCCACGCTCGGGGGTGGGACCGTCGTTAACTACTCGACCTCGTTCCGGCCGCCGGACTTCGTCTTGGATGAATGGCGAAGGATCACCGCCATCGACGCGTTCGTGAACGGTGAACTCTCGGAATCGTTCGATGAGGTGTCCACGCGGCTTAACGTCAACCTCGATTCATCAGCCGCCGGGAAGCGCGACGAGGTCATGGAGAACGGTCTCAAGGCACTCGGCTGGCATGTGGATCTCCTACCGCGCGCGGTGAAGGGATGCACTCAGGACGAGTCGTGCGGTTACTGCGGGTTCGGATGCCGAGTAGGTGCGAAACGATCGACGATGAGGACCTACCTCGAGGATGCTCAGGCGAAGGGTGCCCGGATGATCACGGGCGCCGACGTGCGTACCGTGCGGATAGCCGATGGGAAAGCAACCGGGGTCGAGGCGACCGTGGGCAGACACAGGCTGACGGTGGAGGCGCGTGCGGTTGTCGCTGCGGCCGGCGCGATCGAGACGCCGGCGTTGCTGCTGCGATCATCGCTCGGCGGGCAGGTCGGTCACAACCTTCGACTGCACCCTGGGACCGCTGCCTTTGGCATCTTCGATGAAGAGATCAGGATGTGGGAGGGAACGCTCCAATCGCGCTACTCCCACGAGTTCCGGCACTGGGACGGCGGCTACGGCCCCATCTTCGAAACGGTCCCCGTTCATCCAGGTGCAGGCGCGACGTTCGTCGCGTGGGAAGGCGCTGCCGAGCATCGAGCTCGCATGGATTCGTACGCTCACTACTCGTTCTGCGCGGTGCTGCCGCGCGACAGCTCGGCCGGGCGCATCAAGATCGCGAAGGATGGAAGTCCTCGCGTCGAGTACCGACTCGACGCCGACGACGAGAGAAGGATCATGGAGGGCGTGATCAAAGCGGGCCAGGTGATGGAAGCGGCCGGAGCTAACGAGGTCCTCTCCCCGCACGGTTCTCCGATCGGATATCGGCCGGGTACGAAGTCGGCTCACGAGGCGTGGGCGGCCGCTACGCGTCAGCGCGGCTATGCACATGGTCAGGCGACCATGGCATCGTTCCACCAGATGGGGTCGTGCCGGATGGGCACCGACCCGACGAGCTCTGCGATCGGACCGCACAACGAGACGCACGAGGTTGAGAACCTCTTCGTCACGGATGGATCTGCATTCCCAACCGCGTCGGGAGTCAACCCGATGCTGACGATCTACGCGCTCGCCAATCGAGCGGCGAAGCACATAGCCAACCGGCTCGGCTGATCTCCGTGCTCAAGCGCGTCATCGTTTCTCTGTTGCTCGCAGTGGTGACTCTGGCCGCGATGATCGGAGTCGAGATCGTCTTGGCGATGCGGCGCGAGTACCTGCCGACCGAACCCCGTCTCGAGGTCGAGGGGACCTTTGTCTCAGGTGGCTCAGGCGACCGCCAGCTTAGGTTCATCGTTCTCGGCGATTCAACCGCCGCGGGGGTCGGGGCGAGTGATGCCGCACACGCGTACCCCAGTCTCTTAGGCGAACGACTATCGGGGATGGGCTACGAGGTCAGGATGACGTCGCTCGGCATATCAGGAGCGAGGGTCGCCGATCTGGTGGCCGATCAGTTGGCGCCTGCTGCGGAGACAGATCCCGACCTTGTCCTGATCGCCATCGGCGCCAACGACGTGATCCATCTGAGTTCGATCGACGAGGTGAGAAGTGGAGTAGCGGAGGCGATCGAGAGGATGAAGGCCACCGGAGCCATTGTCGTGGTCGCCGGCGCGCCGGACATGCGCGCCGCAGCCTTCTATGAACCCCTGCGCTCGCTTGCTGGGTGGAGGGGGCGCTCAGTCTCGGACGCGATCGAGGAGGCAGCCGAGGACGCAGGCGTACCGTTCGTACCGTTGGCGCGGTTGACCTACCCGTTCTTCGAAGAGGCCCCCGACACCCATAACTCAGCCGACAAGTTCCATCCGGGGGACGAGGGATACCGGCGATGGGCGGACGCGATCTACCCCTACCTCGAGCGCGCCATCGAGGGGCGGGCCTTGTAGCCTGCGCGCCACGTGGACCAACATCTGAGAGACCTGATCGAAGCCGCCGACCTGAACGGGTTGCTGCGCGCGGTCGATGGACTCTGTGCGGCGCGCTCCTGGGAAGACCTGCTCGATGTCGCCGAGGCATGTGAGGACGCTCTTGAGCGAGGGAAGCAACTCTGGCCGATAGCGGCTCACATCGACTACCGGGTGGCCCTCGAGGCTCCCGGGGAACTGGCGGCGGGCGTGCTGCACCCCGACGTGGGTCGGTTCTCGCATGGCCCGCTGACCGAGGTGGCAGCGTCCACCCATCCCTGGGAGGACCTGGCGCCGTACATCGACGGACCTCAACTGGCCTGTTACGTCGCGCAGGAGCGGGTCATCCGAGGCGAGGTCCTCAGCGACGATCCACGAGCGGCGCTCGATGTTCTTGAGATGCCCGGAAAGACCTTCGAGTGGGAGCCGGCGTACTCGCTGGCGGTGTATCGATCCGAGCATGTCGAGGTGCAAGAGCCGTGGGAGCCCACAGGACCCCTGGTTGGGTTCGAGGCGTCACCCGACGTCGAGAAACTGGACGAACCTGAGTTGATCCAGATGCTGCTTGACCTCGTCCACCCGTGGACGACGGAGTCGAACGGCGCGGCCAGGGCGGTCGTCGTCCAAGGTTCGGCTCTCGACGCGATCTCACACCTGTCGCTCGGCGAGGCCCGCGCAGTCCCGATCGACCCGGCAACCGCTCTCAACCGCATCGCGTGGGCGGCCGCGAGCGGGGGGGCCCACGGCCGACGCCGCGGGGCGGCCCTCGGGCGATTCATGGCCTGGTACCTCGCCAGCCACCTCTGTGACCTTCATTGGCCCCCCGAACCGAGTGCGCTTGGCTCGGAGATCGCCCGCCTGGACTGGTACCTGTGGGACGAGGGCGACCCGGAAGAGGGATGGACGCTCAGGATTGGGGTCGAAAGCACCGATAACGAATGGGGGGCGGCCATCGGGGCCACCGACATCCGATTCGAGGATGAAGAAGATGACAGCGGAAGCGACGATCGTTCATGAGCTCGCAGGACTGCTCTCCGGAGTCTGGAGCTTCTCGGAGATCGTCGCGTCGCGCCCCGATCACCCCGACCGCGAGTCGTTCATCGGGATCCTCAGGGACGAGTCGAAACGTGCGGCCCAGGCGATGAAGGATCTCCAACTTCTCCGGTCGATAGAAGCCGGTCGCCCGGGCGATGCCCCCGGTCCCGTGTGGTTGGGGGAGTTGCTAGCAGGAGCAGCGAAGCATTCGGACCACCCCGAGTTGTTCACCGAACTCGCTAGCGCCTTCCATGACGACGCGCCTGCCGTTCTTGCCGATCCAGGCCCCCTCTCCGAGATCCTGGTGCGGGTCATAGACGTGGGTGCGGAGTTGGCCGGCGATGCCGAGGCGGAACTCAGCGTCGAGCAGGAGCGTGACAGCGTGACGATCGCGATCGCGTGTCCTGGTCTCCGACGAGGTGAGGTCGAAGCAGGGCTCGTTCGTGGCGAGGGCAAACTGCGCGTCCTCTATCTGGCTCGGCGCTTGTTCGGCTTCTGGGGTGGGTCGATCTCCATCGAGGAGCGCGTCGATCACGTAACGGCGCTGCTGACCCTCGTCCAACGGAACGCGAGCACTGAGAAGCTGGAAGCAGCGGGCTGATCAGCCGATCGTGCTGCCGGGCTCCATCTCGATGATCTCCAGGCCTGGGATATCGGAACTCTCGTCCTTCAGCTGCGCGGGAGTCCCTGTGAGCAACGAGAAAGTTCCGTAGTGCATCGGGATCACCGTTTTGACACCCAATAACCTGATCGCTTCCGCAGCCGAGCGCGGTCCCATCGTGAAGTGGTCTCCGATCGGGAGCATCGCCCAATCGGGGGCCAGGAGCTTGGCGATGAGCGCCATGTCGCCGAAGACGCACGTATCTCCAGCGTGGTACAGCTTGAAGCCGTTCGAGAACTCGAGGACGTAACCCGCTGGTTCGCCGCCATAGATGACCTTGTCGCCGTCCTCGATACCTGCGGAATGGATGGCGTGGGTCATGTGCACTTTGATCCCGGCGAACTCGACGCTGCCGCCCTTGTTCATCTCGGTAACGTTCTCGATCCCTTTCCCGGATAGCCAGACAGCGAGCTCCACCATCGCGATCACGGGGGCGCCGGTGCTCTTGGCGATACTCACGAGGTCCGCGATGTGGTCCATGTGACCGTGGGTTACAAGGATCCCGTCGATCTCACCAACATCCTTCTTGTCATCCGGGCATGAGGGGTTGTCGGTGATGAAGGGGTCGATCAGGTATCGCTTGCCGTCGGGTCCTTGGACGATGAACGTCGCGTGTCCGAGCCAGGTGATCTTTATCCCATCGGGTAGCTGGGCCATCGAGGGCCTCCTTCGTGAAGTGCGGGTTGGGGCGTTCGGTGAAAGGCTACGGGACCTGTCTAGCATCGATGTCAGCGGAACGACATCCATGCTGCTCGGTGTTGTACATCCTGGTAATCGGATCACTCTGTCCGCACCCCGCCCCGTGAGAGACCGTCGGATCGAAGGAACGCCATGCTCCAGATGAAGAAACCGGACGCCAACCTCGTTCGGGTCTCACTGGCCCGATTCGTTTCGCGCGCCGGTGGCGAGGCCGCCTTCTTCGTAGGTATCTGGGGCAAGGCCACATTCGAGCTCGATTCGACCCCGGGCCAGCTGGCTCTCCTGATGGGGGTGATGGGGATCATGGCGCTGTTGGGTACGACGGCCGGCGGCGTACTGGTCGACCGTTACGACCCCAAACGCGTTCTGCTGTATGGAGAGATCGCATTCGTTCCCGCCGCCATCGCCCCCGTGTTCGCCGACACGATGGGAACCCTCACCTTGGCGATCGCCTTCCTGTCGTTCTTCTCGATGATCGTGTTCGCCTCGATCGCGTCGTTCCCGCCGTACCTGACCGAGGACGAGGACAAGCTCAAGGGCATCAACGGCGCCCTGGAGACCGCCGGCAACGCGGCATTCGTGGCGGGACCCGCGATGGGGGCACTCCTTGCCCACTTCGGTGAGATCGACCACATCTTCATCCTCGATGCGGTGACGTCGCTGGTCGCTGCGGCGCTGATCCTGAAGGTAAAGGTGCGCTCGTTCGCCGCCCCCGAGGAAGCGAAACGGTCCGCTTTCGCCGAGATCAAACAGGGCTTCGCGGTGACGTACTCGAAGAGTTCACTCCGCCTTTTCATCACCACGGGCACCGCTACATGGCTTGCGTTCGGCGCGTTCGGCTCGGTCGAGCCTCTGTTCTTTCGAGACGTCCTCGACGTGGGGCCGGAGACGCTCGGGTTGGTCAACGCGATCTTCGGCCTCGGCATGATCGGGGGCTCGGTGCTGATGGTCAAGATGCCGGAACGCTTCATGACGGCTCGCTCGGTCGTGTTCGGGGTCAGCGCAACCGGACTGGGTGCAGTGCTCTACGCGGGCACCGCCGACCTGAGGGTGGTCATCCTCGGGGCGATCGTCTGGGGTGTCGTCCTGGGGGTGACGTTCCCGCTCACGCGGACGCTCACGCAGCGCGCTACTCCCGAAGGCATGTACGGGAGGGTGACGGGCACCATCACCGTGCACGCGCACATCGGCGAGCTGCTTCCATTGACGTTCGTCCCCGCCGTTGCGGCCGTCGTGGGCGTTCAAGCCGTCCTCGTGGGAGCCGGGATCTTCCTGTTCCTTATATCCCTTACTCGCTATCGGGCCGCCGGTAGGGTCGACCGCGAACTGCCGCGCCCGGCCCCGTCAGAGGAGATCGACGGGCATCTGACCGCCATCGAGGAGCCGATCAGCCCGGTCGTATAGAAGTTAGAGGCCGAGGGACTTGGCGATTATGTACTTCTGGATCTCTGAGGTTCCCTCGACGAGGGTGAAGATCCTCACCAAGCGGTAGATGCGCTCGAGCGGTAGTTCGCGCATCCACCCCATGCCTCCGTGAACCTGGATCATCCGGTCGACCACGCGGTTAACCATCTCGGTCGAGTAGAGCTTCGCTATCGAGGACTCCTGGATCACGGCCTCGCCACGGTCGTACTTGTCGGCACATTCGTAGGTGATGAGCTTCGACGCTTTGAGCTCGACCAACGAGTCCACGATGTGTCCCTGGACGTACTGGTTCTTCCCGATCGGACGACCGAACGCCTGACGTTCCTTCGCGTAGTCGATCCCGAGGTTCAGGCAGTAATCGGCGATGCCGTTGCAACCAGCGGCGATCGAGAGCCGCCCCATCGCGAGGAACTGCATCGCTGCATAGAAGCCCATCCCTAGGGCTTCCGGGCCCCCGAGGATCTGCTCCTCGCTTACTCGGCAGTCCGTGAAGATGAGCTCGAACTGGCCCTCTCCTTCGAGCATCCCGATCTGGCCGCGACCCACCTCGAACCCCGGGGTGCCCTTCTCGACGATGAACCCGGTGATGCCGCCCGACGCCTTCAACTCCTTGTCGGTAGCGGCGAACACGAGCGCGAAGTCGGCGTGGTTGCCGTTGGTGATGAAGTGCTTCGTCCCGTTGATGACCCACTCGTTGCCGTCTTTGACCGCGGTCGTCTTGATGTTCTGCGCGTCCGACCCGGCATCGGGCTCGGTCAAGGCGAAACACATGGAACGTTCTGCCGTGATCAGCGGCATCAGGTATCGCTTCTTCTGCTCGTCGGTCCCTGACAAGAGCACGCCCGTCGGTCCCTCCGGCCCGTAGACCGCCGACCCCGCGAGCCTGCAGCCCGTCCGAGCAGCGGCCTCGCGCAGGAGCACCATCCCGAGTTGGGGTAGGCCGCTGCCTCCGAGGTCCTCGGGGAAATCGGCGGCGTAGAACCCGAGTTCCGCGGAGCGCCGACGCACCTTGTCTCGAAGCTCGACGGGAACGTCGTCCTTCTCGGGATCGAGTTGCGCCTCTAGGGGCCGTAGCTCGCGCTCGATGAAGTCGGTGATGTTCTTCTGCAGTTCTGCGTACTCGTCCTGGATGACGAAATCCACTGCGCCTCCCGCCTCGATCGAGGTTCCACGATACGAGACTCAGGCGAGTCCGAGTGCCTCGCGGACGACGGGATCTTCGAGGGATGAGGCGATCTCGTGAGCGTCGAGTTCGATCCCCGGGAACGACGGTATGCCGATCACATGGAGACCGGCAGATCGTGCGGCAGCGACCCCGGTGGGGGAGTCCTCGAACGCGATCGTCTCCGCGGGATCAACCTCCAGTAGTTCGCACGCTCGCAGATAGATGTCGGGGGCCGGCTTCGGGTTGGGAACATCGTCTCCGGCGACGACCGCGTCGAACCAACCCAACAGCCCGGCGACGTCGAGGGCTCCGGTCAACAGCGTGCGGTAGGTGTTCGAGGCGACCGCTATCGGGGTGCTTTCGGCAAGCTCTTCGACGAGTTCTGCGGCCCCGGGGAGCGGCGCGGCCTGGGTCACTAGGAGATCGGTGACGTGGCCGACCAGCTCGTCGGCTAGCTCGGCAGCCCGGCCCGGTTGGTCGAGGAGTTTCTCCAAGATGATGGAGGCCGTCACGAGCGACGTCCCGATCGTGCTGCGCTTGGCGTCGTCGTCGAAGACCTTGCCGTACGAGGCGAACAGCAGCTCCTCAGCGACGGTCCAATGCCGTTCGGTGTCGAGAAGAACGCCGTCGCAATCGAACACGACGGCACTGAAGGTGGAAGTCATCGGCTACAGGCTCTCATGACGACCGTGGGACACCGAAGCCCAGCCGTCCGACTACATACGCTTGAGAAGCTCTTCCTTCTTCGCCTGGAACTCGGCTTCGCTGAGAACCCCCTGTTGCTTGAGGCGGCCCAGCGCCTCGATCTGCTCGACGACGTTCTCGCTCTTCGCCGTGTTCGAGTCGCTGACCGGTGGTGGGGTTGCGGCCGACCCTCCCCGCATCATGCGGTTCGAGTTCTCCTCGGATTCCTTGTAGATCATCAATTGCATCTGTTCCGGTTTGCGGACGTCAGTGATGCGCGTCTGGCCGCGTTCGCCCGCGGACTCGATGAATAGGTCGCCGGCTCCTAACATCCGCTCGAGGATCGTCTGACTGAAGGCGACGTCGTTGATGCGCTCGAGTGGGATCTCCTTGGAGTGCTTGCTGAGTATCCCCGTGCGGGTGATCAAGCGATCGCTGGTGAGGACGAACATCGTGAAGCGCCACCGGAGGAACGGGACCACGGCGAGGTAGATCCACCCCAGCACAACGACGCAGCACGACGAGCAGCTCGGGCGTGTTGGAGGGGCCGTCGAAGAGGTTCCCGGCGACCCGGTAGCCGAAGAAGATCGCCGCGAGCGCGACGAGGGTCCAGATCGCCGAGGGCACGGCCGCGATCCAGTGGGGCTTGATGTCGAAGACCACTTTCTCGTGGTCGGCAAGGAGGTGCTTGGGGAAGGCCATGGCTGAACGGTAGCAAGCCCGGGGCCACTGCGGAAGAGGCATCCGGGCTGCCGATTAGGATTCGTCGCCATGACCATCGATAGGAACGCCGTCGACCACGTCGCTCGCCTGGCCAGACTCGATCTGAGCGAAGCCGAGCGCGACAAGATGGTGGCCGAACTCCAGCAGATCCTCGGGCACGCAGAGCGGATCCAGACGCTCGACCTCGACGAGATCGAGGCGATGGCGCACTCGGTCGATCTCGTGAACGCCATGAGGGACGACGAACTGAAGCCTTCGCTGAGCCAGGAAGAGGCGCTCGCCAACGCCCCCGAGGTCGAGGACCACCGTTTCAAGGTGCCTCGGATCATCGAGGACGAGGGCTGATGACCGAACTCCACTGGCTGTCGGCAGTAGAGATCGCAGACGCGCTCGCTTCTGGTGAGCTCACCGCTAGAGCGGTGACAGAGGCGCTGATCGAGCGCGCCGACGCGCTCGATAACACCCTCGGCGCGTACCTGCACCGCACCGACGAGCGCGCATTGGAAGAAGCGTCGGCTGCCGATGAACGTCGGGCGAAGGGCGAGAGCCGATCCCGGTTCGATGGGGTTCCTCTCGCCTACAAGGATCTGTTCGTCACCAAAGGGGTGCCGACCACATCCGGATCGAAGATCCTGAAGGGATTCGTTCCCCCATACGACTCGACGGTCGTGGCCAGATGTGATGCCGCGGGGCTTCCGATGCTCGGGAAGCTCAACATGGACGAGTTCGCGATGGGTTCTTCGACCGAGAACTCGGGTTACCAACTGACGAGGAACCCATGGGACACCGAAAGGGTGCCGGGGGGGTCGTCAGGAGGATCGGCGGCGGCCGTCGCGGCGGGGCTGACGCCATGGGCATGGGGGACCGACACTGGCGGATCGATCAGGCAGCCCGCCGCCCTCTGCGGCCTGGTCGGGGTCAAGCCAACCTACGGAACCGTTTCCAGGTACGGGATGATCGCGTTCGCGTCGTCGCTGGATCAGGCCGGGCCGCTGACGAGGACGGTGACAGACTCCGCCGCCCTGCTCGAGATGGCATCTGGCTTCGATGTGATGGACGCGACCTCGATCCCCGGCGACAGGCCCGGGTTGTTGGACGGTATCGACAGGGGCATCGAAGGCTTGCGGATCGGCATCGTCGAGGAGTTCAAGACCGGTTCCGATCCCGGCGTTCAGCAGCGGGTGGATGAGGCTTACGCGCGGCTCGAGGCACTCGGAGCGATCCTGGTGGACGTGTCGCTGCCGTCGTTCGAGCACGGGATCTCCGCCTACTACCTGATCGCCCCGGCGGAGTGTTCCGCGAACCTGGCTCGCTTCGACGGGGTGCGTTACGGGGCGCGGGTCGAAGGCGACGACATCGTGAGGATGACGTCGAGGACGCGGACCGAGGGCTTCGGACCAGAGGTCAAGAGACGGATCATGCTGGGTACTTACGCGCTCTCGGCGGGCTACTACGACGCTTATTACGGCAAGGCCCAGAAGGTGAAGACCCTCATCACCCAGGACCTCGCCGCGGCGTACGAGACGGTCGATCTGATCGCAAGTCCGACGTCGCCAACCACCGCCTTCAAGATCGGTGAGCGCGCGGAGGACCCGATGGCGATGTACCTGTCCGATGTCTTCACGGTGCCCGTGAACCTTGCTGGTAACGCCGCGATCAGTATCCCGGCGGGGTTGTCACCCGACGACGGGATGCCCGTGGGCTTGCAACTGATAGCGAGGTCGCTCGACGAGCCGACGATGTTCCGGGCCGCGTACGCGTTCGAACAGGACCAGGGCGTGATCGCGAGACCGCAGATATGAGCGCGACCTACGAAACGACGGTCGGACTTGAGATCCACGTCGAGCTTGCCACCGCGTCGAAGATGTTCTGCGGGTGCGCGGTTGCGTTCGGTGGCGACCCGAACACGCGCACTTGCCCGGTCTGCCTCGGTCTTCCTGGGGCGCTTCCGGTGCCGAACCGCATGGCGATCGAGTACACGATGAAGATCGGCGCTGCGCTCGGATGCAAGATCGCTGAGCGTTCGCTCTTCCATCGGAAGAACTACTTCTATCCGGACATGCCGAAGAACTATCAGATCTCTCAGTACGACTCTCCTCTCTGTTACGCGGGAGCACTTGAGATCACCGGAGAGTGGGGGAGCCACACGGTCGGCATCACCCGTGTCCACCTCGAAGAGGACACCGGGAAGTCGATCCACATCGGAGGCGGAGGGCGGATCGCGGATAGTGACTATTCGCTCGAAGATTTCAATCGGGCCGGAACGCCACTGGTCGAGATCGTTAGCGAGCCGGACATCCGCTCGGCGGCGGAGGCGGTCGCGTACGTGAGCGAACTTCGAGCGGTTGTCGAGGCCCTCGGGGTCTCGGATGTGCGGATGGAAGAGGGCTCGATGCGCGTGGACGCCAACGTCTCCCTGCGCCCCCACGGTCAAAAGGAGTATGGAGCGAAGGTCGAGGTCAAGAACATGAACTCGATCCGCTCCGTCGGGCGTGCGCTCGAGTATGAGGAGAAGCGCCAGCGGGCAGCTCTCGATGCCGGCGAGACCCTCGTGCAGGAGACGCGCCACTTCGATGAGAAGACGGGTGAGACATCGTCGATGCGGACGAAGGAGTTCGCATTCGACTATCGCTACTTCCCCGAGCCCGACATGGTGCCATTCGAACCGTCGGGTGAGTGGGTGACCTCTGTGCGCGCGACGCTCCCCGAGTCGCCTGCCGAGCGCAGGGCGCGCTTCGCGAAGGACTACGCACTCGGAGATGCAGATATCGAGGTCCTCACCTCATCGTTGAGGGCCGCCCAGTGGTTCGAAACCGCGGCTGGTGCTTATGACGGAGACGCCAAGAAGGTCGTCAACTGGATAATCGCGGACCTCTTCGGCTTGCTGAATGACGCGGGGCTCGAGCTGTGGGACTCCAAGATCCGCCCGGAGCAACTAGCGGGCATGGTCGCGTTGATCGATTCCGGGAAGATCTCGGGCAAGCAAGCGAAGCTCGTCCTTCAAGGGATGTTCGAAACCGGGGACGATGCCGCCGCGGTGGTCGCGAGTAAGGGTCTCGAACAGGTTTCCGACACCGGCGAGATCGAGGCCATCGTGGATGAGGTCATCACCGAGAACGCCGATGCCGCGGACAAGGTTCGTTCGGGAAACATGGGAACGATCGGTTTCCTGGTGGGCGCGGTGATGAAGAAGTCGAAGGGCAAGGCCAATCCTCAGATCGTCAACGATCTGCTGCGCCAGAAACTGACGTGAGGCGTTCGATCGCAGACACCGTCTTGAAGGGATGGCCGATCGTCGTGGACATGGCCGAGACCATGCCGGGACCACCCGAGGTCGTGTGGCGGCTGATCACGGATTGGGAACACCAGGGAGATTGGATGCTCGAGGCAAGTGACTTCGTCGTTCTCTCCGAGCAGCGTGAAGGGGTTGGGGTCGTCGCAGAGGCGACCGTCAAGATCGGAGGCATCTCGACCCGAGACGAGGTGCGCGTGACCCGATGGGAACCGAACGAGGTTCTTGGCATCGCCCATGCCGGCTGGGTTTCAGGTGGTGGCGAGATCTTCATGACCCCCGTGGGCACAGCCACCCATGTCTTCTGGCGAGAGACGCTCTACCCCCCGCTCGGCATCGTGGGAGCGCTCGGTCTCGCCCTCTTTAAGCCGCTGATGGCCCGGATATTCGTCCGCGATCTCCGCGTCTTGCAGGGTCTGGTTCGGGCCGCGTCAGCCTGACGGATCCTCGGTGCAGGTAAGGCTCTGTTCGAGCTGGGCGGGCGTCATCGCCGTCAGGAACACGCGCTCGTCTGCCTTGTCCTCGAACCCCTTGAGGTCGCCGTTCTTAGCGTTGTCCTCGATCGAGTAGGACTGAAGCCACTCCGCGATCTCTTCCGGGGTCACGTCGTTCCGCTCGAGTTCCTTCTTGTCGAGCATGAACATGTAGCCCCGATTCGAAAGCACCAGCGGGGTCTTCGGAGTCGTCTTGTCGAAGCGCGCGTCCATGTCCCGGCCGAGTTCCGCTTGATCGATGGACCAGCCCCCCGTCGATTCAGGCGTTGGAGTCATCCCATGGTCTGCGGTCAGGGAGATGACGTAGTTGCCCCGCCCGACACGCTTGTCGAGGGTCTTTACGATCTCCTTCAGGGCGTCGTCTTGAGCCTTGACGTCCTGCTTGACCTCCTCTTCGAGCATGTTCCACTCGTGGCCCGCCAGGTCGGTGCTCTTGAAGTTGACGTAGAAGAGGTCGGGCATCTCGTCGGCTCCGAGACCCTCATTGGCGATGATCTGCTTGAGCTTGTCCACCTGATAGACGTTCCAGGCGGGCGTGTAGCGGATCTTCCCGTCCAACGGGATCACCTGGGTGCCGAGCCATTGCCCGTCGGCCTCCCCGTCGGCCGCGTCCATCTCCTCGGCTGCTTCAAGCATCCCGTCCTGGTTCTTGAGGTAGTTGGGCAGCGTGTAGAAGTCGGGATTGGTGCGGAAGTCGAGACCCCCGAGTTGGTCCATCACGGCGATGTCGTTATCGGCCCCCTCAGTGAAGGCTCCGTGACCCAACATGCCGAGGTGCCACGAGTCCCGGGCCATCATCCCGACGACCGGGAGATTCCCATTGGCCAGGTCCCATAGGTCGCCGATCGTGTCCACCTCTAGGTGCCTAGGGTTCGAACCGGCCCAGGGATCGACGATCTTTCCGTTGACCCTCATCTTGATATCCGGGATCCCATGCTTGTCTGGGAAGACTCCGGTCCCAAGCGTCGCGTGGATCGCAGGCGTGATCGATGGGGTCGAGCCAACGGTTGCCTCGGTGAACCATGCGCCCCGGTTGGCGAGTTTCTTCAGATATGGCCACTCGTCCGGCCACTGTTCGAGAACATTGGTCCCGCCGCCGTCCCAGACGATCGTGAGGATCAACTTCGGCGGGGTCACGCGCTGGTCCTCGTCGACGAGTGCGTCGTTCAGGTCGGTGCCGTCGCGGTGTGGCCATTCTTCGAAATGAAGGAGGTCGGCGTAGGTGGGAGCAACGTCTGCCAACGTCACGTCGGCATCGGAGCGGAATCCCTCCTTGATGTAGCCCGGCCCCCAGAGGATCAGGGGAACGTCTTGTGTATACGGATACGCGCTTGAGTGTCTGGTGCCGAACTGGTTGGGGGCCTGCTCGATCGCGAGCACGTCACCCGATCTCCCAGGTGTGTAGCCCCTCCAGACCCGCTCGAGAAGCGCTTTGGGTACATCGCAGGCCTCGACCGGCTCGATAAGAGCGTGCTCGCCTCTGGGGCCGCGGTCCCTGAAGATGAGAACGGCCGCTGTGGCGACCATTCCGATGACAACGAGCACCGCGATGGCTCGTAGGGGGCGGCGTTTGCGCGCTCTGAACTGGAGACCGCGCCTTGAAGGTCGTAGAGACATGAGCCCCATGTCTACCGCAGTCTGGAATCCCCTGGTTTACGCTCCTTCTTATGGGCGGCGAGGTGGAGAGCTTCGATCTGATCGCGGACTTTATTCCGGAGGCTCGCGCAGCCCTCGATGACGCGGCCTTCGACTACATCGCGGGGGGCGCTGGCGACGAGATCGGGCTCGCCGAGAACGTCGCAGCGTTCGAGCGCCGCCGCCTGATCCCCCGGGTCCTGCGGGGGATCGCCGAGGTTGACCTGCGCACCACGATGTTGGGGCGGGAGGTCACGATGCCCCTCGGCCTCGCTCCGACCGGTTTCAACCGCTTGGCCGACCCCGAGGGCGAGGTGGCGGTGGGGCGAGCGGCGGCCAGCACGGGGGTGATCTCGTGCCTCTCCACGCTGTCATCCCGAACGATCGAGGACGTTGGGGCCGCCAGCGATCGTCCCTGGTTCCAGCTCTATGTCTTGAAGGACAGGGGGATCACGCGCTCGCACATCGAGCGTGCCGAGAGCGCTGGCTTCACAGCCCTGATGATCACCGTCGATCTTCCAGTGGTGGGTCGACGGGACCGTGAGATCCATCATGGCCTGGAGCTCCCCCCTGAGATGTTCGCCAACTTCAAGGTTCCCGCTACCTCCGGAGAGTTATCGGAGGTGGTTGTTGGCGAGATCCAGCAGTCCCTGTCGTGGAAGGACATCGAGGAGCTGAGTGCGCTCAGCTCGCTCCCCGTCGTGCTCAAGGGGATCCTCAGCCCCGAGGATGCGCGCATCGCGGCAGAGCTCGAGATTGCCGGGGTTGTCGTTTCGAATCACGGTGGGCGTCAGATAGATCGGGCGATCGCGCCCATCGACGCCCTCTCGCCGATAGTCGATGCGGCAGCAGGTCGTTACGAGGTGTTCCTCGATGGTGGAGTGAGGCGGGGGATCGATGTGGTCATCGCCCTCGCTCTGGGGGCGAGGGCAGTGTTCATCGGTCGCCCCTATCTGTATGCACTAGCCGCCGCTGGAGGCTCTGGCGTGGAGCGGTGCCTCGAGTTGTTCCGGTCCGAGATGCTCACCGCCCTTCATCTCCTGGGAGCCGGGAGCATCGATGAGATCGATAGCTCCCTCGTGGTTTAGCCCAGCAGTTGGGCTATGCGGCCGACGCCTTCCTCGAGGTCGTCGTCACCGAGGGCGTAGCTGAGCCGCGCGTAGCCGGGCGCTCCGAAGCCTTCACCAGGCACGATCGCCACCTTCACCTCGTCGAGGATCACTTCGGCCAACGCATCCGAGCTGTCCACCTTGCGCCCGGCGATCGTCCGCCCCATGACCCCCTTGAACGAGGGGAAGCAATAGAAAGCGCCTTCAGGCTCGTAGCAGACGACCCCGTCGATCTCGTTGAGCAACTTCACCATCGTCGTGCGCCGCCGATCGAAGGCCACGCGCATGGCATCGACGGCCACGAGGTCCCCCGAAACCGCGGCCAGGGCGGCCGCCTGGGAGACGTTCCCGACGTTCGAGGTCGCCTGTGACTGGAGAGATGTGACGGCGGCGGCGATATCGGCCGGGGCTATCAACCATCCGACCCTCCACCCGGTCATCGCATAGGTCTTGGCCACGCCGTTGACCACGACGCAGCGGTCGCGGATCTCCGGAACCTCGACGGGGATCGATGAGAACTCGGCGTCGCCATAAACGAGATGCTCGTAGATCTCATCCGTGATGACCCAGATGTCGTGTTCGGCGGCCCACTCACCGATCGCCCTCACAAGTTCCCGGGGATAGACCGCTCCGGTGGGGTTCGAGGGAGAAACGAATACGAGAGCCTTCGTTCGCTCGGTGCGCGCGGCTTCGAGTTGATCGACCGACACTCGGAAACCCGTGTCCTCCGTGGTCTGGAGTTCCACCGCGGTCCCACCGGCGAAACGGATCATCTCCGGATAGCTGACCCAGTAGGGGGCGGGGAGCAGCACCTCGTCACCGTCATCGATGAGGGCGAGGAAGGTCTCGAAGAGGGCGTGCTTACCGCCGTTAGTGACGATCACCTGACTCGCTTGGACCTCGTAGCCAGAGTCTCGGAGCGTCTTGTCCGCGATGGCGGCCCTCAGTGCGGGGAGGCCCGGGCCCGGCGTGTAGTGGTGGTACGGCTCGTGTTTTACCGCCTCCAGGGCAGCGTTCACGATGTGCTCGGGGGTAGGGAAGTCCGGCTCGCCAGCGCCGAAGCCGATGACGTTCTCGCCGGCCGCTTTCAGGGCCTTGGCCTTAGCGTCGATCATCAGGGTTGGCGATTCGTTGATCGCGCTTACTTTCTTGGACACCCGGCCCTCGGAGATCTCGCTCACCCCTTCGTTAGTGTTCCTTCGTCGGTGTTCCTGCGTGGGTAGTTCGTCGCGTAACCGTGCGCTGCGCGGACGCTACATGATACGAGAATGGTTCCGTCGGCCTCGTCGGCGGACCGACAGTTGCACTACCTCAGGAGATCAAGTGAACGCACCCATCAAGATCCCGAGCGACCTGCTTCCGGCCGATGGTCGGTTCGGCTCCGGCCCGTCCAAAGTGGACCGGGCCAAGGTCGCACGCCTCCTCGAGGTGGCGGACTCGTTCCTCGGAACCAGTCACCGTCAGCCCGGGGTCAGATCCGTAGTAGCCGACATCAAACAGGGGCTCTCCGATCTCTACGACCTGCCCGAAGGGTACGAGGTGCTGCTCGGCAACGGGGGTTCCACCTCGTTCTGGGACGCGATGGCGTACTCGCTCATCGAACGGAAGAGTTGCCACGCGGTGTTCGGGGAGTTCTCAGGCAAATGCGCGGCCGCGGCAGAAGCCCCGCATCTCGATACTCCGGATGTGGTTTCGTCAGAACCTGGGACCCATCCGATCCTGACGGCGAGGGATGGCGTCGACCTTTACGCGTTGACGCACAACGAAACCTCCACCGGGGTGATGATGCCCGTGGTCCGCCCGGGACCGAAGTCGTTCGTCGCGGTCGACGCGACATCGGCGGCCGGGGGCGTCTCGGTGGACATCACTGAAACCGACGTCTACTACTTCGCGCCTCAGAAATGCTTCGCGTCTGATGGCGGTCTGTGGATAGCGATCTGTTCGCCTACTGCCGTCGAACGGATCGAGGCGATCGCCGCAACGGACAGATACGTTCCCGCGTCACTCGATCTCAAGATCGCTCTCGATAACTCGCGCAAGGATCAGACCTACAACACCCCCGCGCTGGCAACCTTGTTCCTGATGGATCTTCAGATCCAGGACTTCCTGACTAAGGGCGGTCTTGCGTGGGCGGCCGGGCGGTCGCTCGAATCCAGTACGACGCTCTACGAGTGGGCCGAGGCGCACGACCGCGCGACCCCGTTCGTAAGCGTCCCGGAGCAGAGGAGCCCTCTCGTGGCGACGATCGACCTCGATGACTCCGTCGACGCAGCAGCCGTGGCATCAACACTGCGGGCCAACGGCATCGTGGACACCGAGCCGTACCGGAAACTCGGACGGAACCAATTGAGGATCGCCTGCTACCCGACTATCGAGCCTGCGGACGTAGCGACCTTGACCCGTGCCATCGACTACGTGATCGACGAGCTGAGCCCCGGATGAGGGCCCCCGGCTAGTACCATGCCGCGATGAAGGTTCTGGTTGCAGAGCGCCTGTCCGGCGCTGGCCTCGAGCGCATGCGAGAGCACGTCCAGGTGGACGAGCGTCTCGGTATGAGCGCGGACGAACTGGAGGGAGCGATAGGGGAGTACGACGCCCTCATCGTCCGCTCCTCCACGCAGGTGTCCGCCGCGGTGCTCGAACGGGGTGAGAACCTCAAGGTGGTCGGCCGTGCTGGGATCGGCCTCGACAACGTGGACGTCTCCGCTGCAACCAAGCTAGGGATACTCGTGGTCAACGCGCCGCAGTCCAACATCCTCTCAGCGGCCGAACACACGATGGCGTTGCTGCTCTCGCAGGCAAGGAATATCCCTCAAGCCCACTCCGCCCTTACCGGAGGTTCGTGGGAGCGCGAGAAGTGGGGTGGGGTCGAGCTCCACGGAAAGACCCTGGGGATCGTCGGACTCGGCAAGGTCGGGACCCTCGTGGCCCAGCGTGCGAGCGCGTTCGGGATGCGGATCGTGGCGTTCGATCCCTATGTCTCTTCGAGCAGAGCCACACAGATGGGTGTCGAGATGATGCCGGACGTTGCCGAGGTATGTCGTCGCTCGGATTTCCTGACGATCCATCTGCCGCGCACCCCCGAGACCATGGGGATCGTGGGGGAGAAAGAGTTCGCCGCGGCTCAGCCGGGGATCCGCGTCATCAACACGGCGCGTGGGGGCCTGATCGACGAAGAGGCGCTCGTCGCTGCGCTCACCGACGGGCGCGTGGCGGGGGCCGCCATCGATGTCTTCGAGAAGGAACCCATCACCGACCACCCCCTGTTCGCCCTCCCGAACGTCGTTGTGACACCTCACCTGGGTGCGAGCACTCAAGAGGCCCAGGACAAGGCGGGCCTTGCGATCGCGGAGCAGGTGCTCCTCGCCCTCCAAGGTGATTTCGTGCCCTTCGCCGTCAACCTGGAGGTCGGTACCGATATCCCGGACGCCGTGAAGCCCTATCTCAAGTTGGCTGAGAAACTCGGGCGGATCGCCGTCGCACTTGCTGGTCCCGGGATCGAGGGTCTTCGGTTCGAGTACCACGGCCAGATAGCGGAGCACGACACCCGAGCCCTGACGCTCTACGGACTCAAAGGGGCGTTCTCGTCCGTCGTTCACGAACCCGTCACCTTCGTCAACGCTCCCCTTCTCGCGCGCGAGAAGGGGATCTCGGTCGACGAATCGAAGTCCAGCCAATCTCTCGATTACGTGAATCTCGTTGAGGTTCGGGCCGAGTGCGAGGGCGAGACCGTGTCTGTCGGCGGGGTCCTGGTGGGCAAGAAAGACACCGAGCGACTCGTGCGGGTCTATGGCTACGAGTTCGACATGGCGTTCGCTCCGATCCTCGCCTTCTTCCGCTACGAAGACCGTCCCGGGATCATCGGGATCGTCGGAACCCTGCTGGGTGAGGCCGGTGTGAACATCGCAACGATGGAGGTGGGTCGGCAGACCGAAGGGGGCCAGGCCCTGATGGGGTTGGCGGTGGACTCGCCGATACCTCAGGATGTACTTGACGACATCAAAGAACGGGCCCAGTTGGCTGACGCCAGGCTCGTTGTCATGACGGACTAGGGGAGGGACGATGCCGATCGAACCGGTCGACGTGGTCTGGATGAACGGTGAGTTGGTCGAGTGGGACAAGGCGACCGTTCACGTACTGAGTCACGCCCTCCACTATGGAACCGGCGTCTTCGAAGGCATCCGCTGCTACGAGACCCCTAAGGGGCCAGCCGTTTTCCGTCTCGAAGATCACATGAAGCGACTGGTCAACTCCGGCCGGATCTTCATGATGGAGATCCCGTACTCGGTCGAGGAACTGGTCGCCGCGACGCACGAGACGATCAAACGCAACGGCCTTCAGAGTTGTTATGTCCGTCCGATCGCGTTCCGTGGTTACGGCGAGATCGGAGTCAACCCGGAAGCGAACCCGATCGACGTCGCCATCGCGGTCTGGTCTTGGGGCGCGTACCTGGGCGAGGACGCACTGACGAACGGCGTGCGCATGACCATCTCGTCGTGGCGACGCCACGACCCGAACATCATCCCGCCCGCGGCGAAGGTGACCGGGGCGTACATCAACTCGGTTGCCGCGAAGCAGGAGGCCGTCCACAAGGGCTTCGACGAGGCGATCATGCTCAATACCCAGGGGTACGTTGCCGAGGCGACTGGCGAGAACATCTTCGTCGTGAACGATGGCGAGATCACCACTCCGCTGCTCTCGTCCGGGGCACTCGGCGGCATCACACGCGACACGGTGATGACGATCGCCGCCGACCTAGGGACGCCGGTGAAAGAGGGGCTCATCGCTCGTTCCGATCTCTATACCGCCGACGAGATCTTCCTCTGTGGAACGGCCGCCGAGGTGACGCCGGTACGCGAGATCGACGGCAGGATGATCGGAGATCCTGGTCCCGTTTCGATGGAGATCCAGCAGAAGTTCTTCGCAGCAGTGCGCGGCGAAGACGAGAAGTACGGGCACTGGCTCGATCTCGTCTCCTAGACCGGCCCGGTCCTCCTTTCTGGGCGACCAGAGCGTCACGTGCCGGTGTCTCCGTCGCCCAGAACGGTGTTCGGTGGCGGGTAGGGTCGCGCGATGACCGTTAAGACGCGCATCGAACCCGCCCCATCCGGTTCCATCCATGTCGGCAACGCGCGGACCGCGTTGTTTTCGTGGGCCTTCGCTCGTCACCACGGTGGGAAGTTCGTACTCCGGATCGCCGACACCGATGCGAAGAGGGTTACCGAGGAGAACGTTTCGGCCGTCCTTGCCGATCTCAGATGGCTAGGGCTCGACTGGGACGAGGGTCCCGAGGTCGGTGGGCCCGAGGACTCCTATCGTCAGTCCGAGCGGTTCGATCTTTACCGGGAGTACGCGGAGAAACTGATCGAGACTGGGTTCGCGTACAGGTGCTACTTGAGCCCCGACGAGATCGACCTCGAACGGAAGGCTGCCGACAAAGCGAAGCGACGTCCCGTGTTCCAGCACGAGGAGGGGACCGAGAAGGCGCTGGCGGACGAGGGGCGCTCCTACTCGGTGCGTTTCATCGTGCCCGCCGACAGGTCGATCACCTTCACCGACGAGGTCCTCGGCGAGATCACAACCGAGATGGGCCACACTCCGGATTTCGTGATCATGCGCAGCGACGGCACCCCGACCTACATGCTCGCCGTCACCGTGGACGACCACCTCATGGGCATCACGCACATCATCCGAGGGAACGATCTCGTCGCATCGACGCCGCGGCAACTGTTGATCCGTGAGGCGCTCGGGTTCAAGGACACCCCCGTATTCGCCCACCTGCCACTGATCGTGGCCGAGGACGGCAAACCCCTCAGCAAGAGGTGGGGAGATGTATCCGTGGCCGCCTACCGGGAGCAGGGGTTCCTTCCCGACGCTCTCGTCAACTACCTGGCGCTCCTCGGATGGTCGCTCGACGACCACACCAACGTGATCTCAAGGAAGGAGCTCGTCGAGAACTTCTCGCTGGAACGGGTTGGCAAGAACCCAGCGGCGTTCGATGTGGCGAAGCTCGAGTGGCTCAACGGCCACTACATCAGATCCTCTGCCCCCGAAGATCTCATCGAAGAGATGGTGGCCGTCTGTCTCGCCGCGGAGATCGAAGGCGTTGATACACCGGAGGGACGGGCCACCCTCGGGCAGGTAGCCCCGCTGCTGATCGAGCGTATGAAGAGACTCACCGAAACCCCGCCGATGGTCCGGTTCCTGTTCGAGGACGTGACCCCCGACGACAAAGCTGCGTCCGCCTTGGTGGACCAGGGCGAGTATCTGAAGGCGGTAGCGGAGCGCCTCGATGAGATCGAGGACTGGAGCACCGAGGCGATCGAAGGTGCGCTGAGGGCGCTGGCCGAGGAGCGGGAGCTCAAGCCCAAGAAGGCCTTCCAGCCGATCCGCGCGGCAGTGATGGGGACGCTTGTTTCTCCGCCGCTGTTCGAGTCTCTCGAGATCCTGGGCAAGCCCACCACGATCGCCCGGCTGCACAGCGCCGCCTGAGTCGGGCGCTCTAGGCGCTGCTGGTATCCTGCCTGACTGCCAGTTTCTGAAAGGCATTGGGGCGTGGGGTAACCTGGCAGCCCGGCGGTTTCTGGTACCGCTAGTCCTGGTTCGAATCCAGGCGCCCCAGCTTCGGGCCCGCGGTCCGATCGCACCAAGCAAGGCCCGGTAGTCTAGTTGGCCAAGGACGCCTCCCTCTCAAGGAGGAGATCACGGGTTCGAATCCCGTCCGGGCTACTGTTCCGCGTTCTCAGCGGGGAACGTGGCTGGAGTTGCAACTACACAGGAGTTGACGATGAACAACACGATCGATCTGGTTGAGCGGGCACACCTCCGCGACGATGTACCTGATTTCCGCCCGGGCGACACGGTGCGCGTCCATGTCCGCGTGGTCGAGGGCGAGCGTGAGCGCGTCCAGGTCTTCGAGGGGATCGTCATCCGCCGACGCGGCAGCAAGCTGTCCGAGACCTTCACCGTCCGCAAGATCTCTTTCGGGGTTGGTGTCGAGCGAACGTTCCCGATCCACTCGCCGATGATCGCCAAGATCGAGGTCGCCGCGATGGGGCAGGTTCGCCGGGCGAAGCTCTACTACCTTCGTGCGCGTGTTGGTAAGAAGGCCACCAAGATCAAAGAGCGGCGTCAGCCCTAGTGGAGGACGTGGAGAACTCTCGTTCTTCCGTCACCGAGGAACCGCCGGCAGGGCCTTCGCCTGCAACCCCTGACCACGAGGACGATCAACCAAGAATCGAGCGCAAGCACCGTCCCTTCTGGGTCGAGCTTCCGGTGCTGGTCGTGGTCGCGTTCGTCGTCGCCCTTCTCATCAAGACTTTCCTGATCCAGGCGTTCTACATCCCGTCCGGCTCGATGGAGACGACGCTCGGGATCGGTGATCGGGTTCTCGTCGAGAAGATCAGCTATCACTTCCACGAACCACGGCGTGGGGACGTCGTCGTCTTCGAGAAGAACTTCGCTGGAGTGGTCCCGGAGGAGGACGGTTCCCTGTGGACCGACATCAGCGATGGCTTCAAGGGTCTGTTCGGATTCCCGACGGGCGGTACCCAGGACTTCATCAAGCGCGTGATCGCCGTAGGTGGAGACACCGTCGAGGGCCGAGACGGAGTTGTCTTGGTCAATGGGCAGGAGGTCTCCGAGCCCTATCTGGACGATGGTGTAGTGACTTCGTCGTTCGGGCCCATAGACGTTCCCGCCAAGATGATGTTCGTGATGGGGGACAACCGCGGTAACTCGGACGATTCTCGAAGTTTCGGGCCCGTTCCGATGGACAAGGTGATCGGACATGCATTCGTCGTCGTCTGGCCCCTCTCCCACTTCGGTGGGCTTTAACCTTCATCGATGACCGATCAGGGCGGAGATGATCCTCAGGACGGACGGACGCTGCGTTCTCGTCTTGATGAGATGACCGACGAGGAACTGGCCCGGACCGGTGAAGTGACCTCCGTGCCGCCCCCGCCTCCTCCGCCAGCCGCCCCACCTCCGCCGGCCGATGAGCAAAAGAAGACCTCGAAGGGGTGGAAGGCGCAGCTCGCTGAGCTTCCCGTCCTGATCACGCTCGCCCTCGTTATCGCGGTCATCATCAAAACCTTCATCGCACAGGCCTTCTACATCCCGTCCGCGTCGATGTACCCCACGCTCCACGTTGGCGATCGCGTCCTCGTCGAGAAGCTCGGCTATCACTTCGATGAGCCGAGCCGGGGAGATGTGGTGGTCTTCGCGCGAGATGTGTTCGGACCCGACAAGGACTTCCCGTGGTGGCAGGACGTGCGTGACTTCGCGAGGGACCTGCTGGGCCTCCCAACCTCGGCGGAGGAGGATTACATCAAGAGGGTGGTAGCGGTCGAGGGCGACGTCATCTCTTACAAAGGTCATCCTCGTGTGCTCACGGTCAACGGCGAGGTCGTCGATGAGCCCTGGGTCCGTGGATCGGACGGGGGCAGCCAGTCCATCACCGCGCGGGATTGCAAGCGGCTAGGCATGGAGACCCGCGACGCCGGATGCGAGATCCCGGAGGGGGATGTGTTCGTGATGGGGGATAACCGGGGGAACTCCGAAGACTCTCGAGTGATCGGTCCCATCCACAAGAGCAAGATCGTGGGCCGGGCGTTCGCGATCGTGTGGCCGCCGGGCAACTTCGGGGGCCTCTGAGTCGGGATCGTGAGCCTTTTTCGCTATGGTGCTCGGCATGGTCACTGATGCATCTGGCCTCCTCGAGCTTCGGCTTTCCGAATGCGGGTTCGAGAGGGTCGCCGGCGTAGACGAGGTAGGCAGGGGCGCGTTGGCGGGCCCACTTGTAGCCGCCGCCGTGATCCTCGAGCCGGGTACGGAGATAGATGGCCTCCGTGACTCCAAGATGTGCACCCGCTTGCAGAGGGAACGGCTCGTCAGAGTCATCGAAGAGAGGGCGATCGCCGTTTCGGTCGTCAGGATCTATCCGGCCAAGATCGACCGGATCGGCCTTCAGCGATGCAACCTGATGGCGATGCGGAAGGCCCTCTCAACTTTGGGGGTGTCGCCCGAGTACGTCCTCGTCGACGGTTTCCCGATCAAGCGGCTCCGTGTGCCATCCCTTGCCGTCAAGAAAGCGGACGCGGTCTCGACCTCGGTAGCGGCCGCCTCCATCGTCGCCAAGGTGCACCGGGATGCGGCCATGAGGCGGTATGCAAAGCGCTTCCCCGAGTATGGGTTCTCCAGCAACGTGGGCTACGGGACCCGCCACCACTGGCGCGCCCTCAAGGAGCACGGCCCGTGCGAGATCCACCGGAGGTCCTTCTACGGGGTTACCGGCTTCCCACAAGACCTAGATACGGCCATCTCGGAGTCCGAAGTGACTACCGATTCGAGCCGCGAGGTGCGAGACTACGGGGAAGAGGTTGGCATCGAGCAGACCAGTGAGAGGGAGACAGGATGAGCGTCGAGGACCTCGAGAAGTACGAGGCCGAGATGGAACTCCAGCTCTACAAGGAGTATCGCGACGTCCTTCCGATGTTCAAGTACGTCGTCGAGACGGAGCGGCGCTTCTATCTCGCTAACGACGTCAAGGTCGAGACCAAGAACGTCGGACCCAAGGTCTGGTTCGAGGTCGAGTTGAGCGATGCCTGGGTCTGGGACATGCATAGACCCGCTCGATTCGTTTCCCACGTCAAGGTAGTGACGTTCCGCGACATGAACGTCGAGGAACTAGCCCAGCTCGCCGAACGCGATCTGATACCGGAGCCACCTGGCCTCGAAGGCTGAATCTCTCTCGATCACCGCTCGTGTCTCACCCCATGGCTAGCCTCATTCTCATGGATGCACGCCCATCTCTCGGGCGACTTGGTGAAGACGTGGCCGCCCTCGAGTACGAACGCGCCGGTTACCGAGTCCTCGAGCGCAACTTCCGCTGTCGCGAGGGCGAACTGGATCTCGTGGTGGCGAGTTCTTCGACGATCGCGTTCGTCGAGGTAAAGACGCGGAGGTCCGCCCGTTTCGGTGACCCATGCGAGGCGGTAACGCCTATCAAGCAGGCGCGTATCAGGCGCCTCGCCGGGATCTGGCTTGGTTCCCATCACCTTGGCCGTCGAGAGGTGAGGTTCGATGTGGTCTCCGTTATCGTGACGCCCACGCGCACCGAAGCCACCGTCTTGACCGACGCCTTCTAGGAGGGATACGTGTCCGACTACGAATCACTGATCTGGGAACTGGATGGGCACGTCGCGACGGTCACTCTCAATCGGCCCGAGAAGAAGAATGCGATGTCGTGGACGATGTTCCATGAGATCAAAGAGGTCTTCGATCGAGCTGGTTCTGATGAGGACGTTCGGTGCCTCGTCCTGACGGGGGCCGGCGGGGCGTTCTGTACGGGCGCCGACCTGACGGACCCTGCGAACCAGGTCACGTCCCCGATCGAGATGAAAGCGCGGATGGCGATCGTGCACGAGATCACACGTTCGGTGCACGGGTGCTCGGTCCCGACCATCTCCAAGGTGACCGGGATCGCTGCGGGAGCTGGCTGCAACCTCGCCTTAGGTATGGATCTGATCGTTGCGTCGACAGACGCTTCGTTCGCGGAGCTGTTCGTCAAACGAGGCCTCGTCGTAGATTTCGGCGGCTCGTGGATCCTGACACGGCTCCTTCCGCTTCACCGGGCGAAGGAACTCGCTCTCCTGGGCGACACGATCTCGGCCCACGAAGCGAACGAACTGGGATTGCTCAATCGATTGTGCGAGCCCGAGGAGGTGGATGACGTGACGGCGGATCTCGCCGGCCGGATCGCTGCGATGCCTCCGCGCACCGCGTCCCTCATCAAGGAGAACCTCAACCACGCGGCTGACCTGGCGTTCGAACAGGTCCTGGACATCGAATCGCTCACGCAGTCGCTCGTCCTCGCGTCCGAAGATACGCGCGAGGCAGTGATCGCGTGGGTGCAGAAGCGCGAGCCGAACTTCACCGGCCGGTGAATCCCGAGTTATCGGTCGAGCGTGATCGAAACTGGGCGCTCGCTCGGGAGCAGTCTGACCGCGGCGATCGACAACAAGCTCAGTGCGAGGCCCGCGACGAGGAACGGGGCCCGAAGCCCGAAGCCCTTCGCCATCAGACCCCCTAGCAATGCGCCTAGAGGGATAGCTCCCCACGAGAACAACCGGTGAGCACTCTGGACCCTCGCTAGGAGGTCATCGGGAACCGATCGCTGGCGGAAGGAGTTGGTGACGATGCTCCAGATGGTTCCGGTTGCGCTGATGACGATCCACATCGCGCCAGCCACGACCCACGATGAAGTGGTCGCTATCACCAGGTTGGCCCCCGCAGCGAGCCCAAGAGAGATCAACACCGTGCTCCGCAAGCCGATCCGTTCCCTAAGTGGGCTGGCCACGAAACTTCCCACGATCGAGCCACCGGCTTGAGCGGCAACCAGCACGCCGAAGCTCGCGAAGCTCAATCCGAGTACGTCCAGGACGAACAAGACCTGGATGGCGAAGGTCGCCTGCAGGCTCAGGTTGGTGAGAGAGGCGATGACGGTGAGGTCTCTCAGGATCAGGTGAGCGCGTAACCACTTCAGACCGTCCTTGATGTCCTCGGTAACGCTGGTGGTTGGCGGTTCGACGGTCCGGGTTGGGAGACGCATCCCGGCGAAGAGCCAGGCGGCGAGCGCGAAGGTAAGAGCGTCGAGAGCGAATGGAAGGCTCGCGCTGGCTGCGAACAAGAGAGCCCCGAGGGCCGGGCCGGCGAACTCGTTGGTCACGATGATCGCCGCCTCGAGGCGTCCGTTGGCTCTCTCGAGCTGCTCCTTGCCGACCACCGAAGGCAATAGAGCGAACGCGGTGTTGTCCGAGAACACCTCACCGATCCCCTGCAGGAAAGCGACGAGATAGAGAGCCACGAGCCCACCGGTGCCAGTCACGACGCTGATGGCGAGGAGACCCATCACCGCGGCCCGCAGAACATTGACGAGTACCACGAGCCGTTTCCTGTCGGTCCGATCCGCTATGGCTCCCGAGTGGAGGCTGAACAGCAGCCATGGGATGCGGGTCGCCATGAGGACGCCCGCAACGAGGATCGGATCCCGGGTCATCACTGCCGCAAGGAGAGGGAGAGCCGTTATCCGGACCCCGTCACCGATGTTGGAGATGGCCGTCGCCGCCCACAGGCGTGCGAAGTCGCCCTTCGGCCCGCGGGGATCGTCCAGCCGGATCGTCCGCTCCGTCTCGGGGACGGTTGATCGCGGCCCGAGCGGGACGTGGAGGTCGTTCAGATCGGTGTCGGCCATGCCTGCAGAAGTCTCCTCACGAAAGAAGGTGCCCCGGGGCATTAGCTCCCGGGGCACCGTTCCCAACAACTAGCTCCAAGTGTTTCCGAGCGCCATTGGTGACCCTCCCTTCGAGCCTCCCAGTTGGTTGCAACGTTGCGTAACGATGACAGTGTGGCCAGAGTCGGACAAGACCTTTTTCGGATGAAACTTGGGCCTTAGTCGTAGTCCGAAAGGACTAGTCACTGGACGTTCTAGGGGGCTTTAGCTGATTTCGGGCTGGATCACTTCGATGGCAGAACGGAGCGCTGCCTCCACTTCTGCTGGCGTGGCGGCGACCGCGAAGACGAATCCGAGGTAGCGGTCTCCCTCTGGGAGAGGGGTGACCGCCTCGCCGATCGGGATCGTGATCTCGACCCCGGCCACGCTGGTGATGGTGCGCGCCTCTTCGACCCCAGTGACCGCGCGCAGCCGCCCCGAGCGTTCGATGGGGAGCATCGCCACGCCCGACGCGGCCCGTTCTCGCCGCATAGGTCGCATCGGCAGGCCAACAGCGTGGCGGAGGACGAGTTCCTCAAGGGTGACCCCGACGCCGAAGCGGAGCGCCCTTGAGCACAGACCTCCGATAGTTCGAGCGGCAACGTCGATGAGCACCGGTTCCGTGGTGACGTTCCGCAGCTCAGCGTGGATCGGGCCTTCCTGCAGGCCGATCGCCGACGCAGCTCCGACCACGGCGGAGGAGATCTCGGCAGAGACCCTCTCTGGAAGCCGCGATGGCGTCACGTACAGCGTCTCCTCGAAGTAGGGGCCATCGAGTGGATCTGGCTTGTCGAAGATGGCTAGGACGTGCAGTTCCCCTCGGTAGTACATGCCCTCTAGGGCAACCTCGGGTCCCTCCACGAATCGTTCCGCTATCAATGTCGTGTCCGGTTCCGCAGCCGCGGCGAGGATCGATCCGATCCTGTCGGCCGCAACGCGCGCCTCCGCAGCGTCGTCCACCCGGATAACGCCTCTGCTGGCTGCGAGCGATAGCGGTTTCAAGACGCACGGGAACCCGATGCGGGTGCAGACCGCGCCCGCATCCTCTCCGTCGCTGACGGGAGCGAAATCGGGCTGTGGGATAGCGGTGCCCTCGAGCGCTCGCCTCAACTCCAACTTGTTCCGGGTGAGGGCGACCGCAGCGGACGAACCCGATGGGAGACCCAACGCCTCTGCCGCCAGTGCGGCGAGTTTCACCCCCGTGTCATCCACCGCCACGATCCCGTCAAGTTTGGATCTCTCCGCGTACTCAATTATCCGAGCGACCGAGTCGGGTTCGTCCATGAGATCGAGGGTGAGGACTCCGTGGCTCTCGATCGCGGTGTCATGGTCGGTGCCCACCACGACCTCCACTCCGAGCTTCTTCGCCGCATCGATGAAGTCGGGGGCCCGATAGGTGTTGGACGGGAGTAGAAGAAGGACCTTCGGCATCGGCCTATCATGCCCTCAGGGACCAACAAGGATGGATGTGAGTCGAAACCATGAGTGACGCTCCACTGATCGACCTAACCGACGAAGCCCGCCAGAAGGTGCTTTCCTTCCGCGCCGGACAACCCGACGAGGAAAACCTCGCACTGTGGCTCGAAGTGACCGGGGTGAACGGGCTCGAGTTCATCTACGAGATGTATCTGCAATCCGTATCCGAGGCCGCGGAAGCGGACGCTGTCCAACACCACGATGACCTCGCGCTCGTCGTCCCCGCCGCTAGCGTCGAGGCCCTTCGAGGTGCCCGTCTGGTGCTCGTGGGCGATCAGGTCGTCGGGAACCTCAAGGTCGAGAATCCCAACAGCCCGAGCCCGGCAGTCGGGGTGGGTGGAGATCCCGCACTTTCGGGTGATATCGAAACGCGGATAGCGACGGTTCTAGAGCACCACATCAACCCAGCGATCGCGTCTCATGGAGGCAGGGCGGACCTCGATCACGTCGAGGGTTCGACCGCGTTCCTGAGACTGAGCGGGGGATGCCAAGGCTGCGGGATGGCGAAGGTGACCCTGAGCCAGGGCATCGAGACCGCCCTGAAGCAAGCGATACCGGAGATCACCGACGTAGTTGACGTTACGGATCACGAAAGTGGGACGAACCCGTACTTCCAATCGTCGAAGGGGTAGTCGCGGGCGGAGCAGTCCTCTAGAGTTCTCGGCTCAAGAGGGCATCGGGCCCTCCCGTTCCAGGAGACGCCATGAACCTGCGCAGACTTCTCGTCGTCCTAGCGACGGGAGCGTTGCTCTTCGCTGCCTGCGCCGAAGAGACCCCGAGCAACTCGCCGTCCGCAAGCGGCGGTGAAGAAACGCCGGGCTGCGATCCGGCCGCCCCTCCGGTACTAACCGAGGGAACGCTTACGGTCGCCACCGATCGTCCCGCCTATCCACCGTGGTTCGAAGGTTCTCCCAAGGATTACTCGGGCTTCGAGGGTGAGCTTGCGGCCGAGATCGCGGACCGCATGGGCCTCGACATCGAATGGGTGGTCGAGCCGTTCAACAAGTCCTATGCACCGGGCGAGAAGGACTACGACTTCGATATCAACCAGATCTCCATCACTCCCGAGCGCTCCGCGGTAGTGGACTTCTCGGACGGCTACTTCAACGACAACCAGGGGATCCTTGCACTGAAGGACAGCCCGATCTCATCGGCGACCTCAGTGTCCGATCTGCAGGGCTACACGCTCGGTGCCCAGGTTGGTACGACGAGCCTTGCCTGGATCAACGAAACCGTGCAGCCGGAGAATCAGCCGAAGGTCTTCGACACGACCAACGACGTGAAATCTGCGCTCGACTCGGGCCAGATCGATGCTCTGGTCACCGATGTCGTTACGACCGTGTATCTGCGTGACTTCGAGATCAAAGGCAGCGAGGTCATCGGGCAGTACCCGACCGAGGAACCGTTCGGGATGCTCTTCGAGAAAGGGAACCCGTTGGTCGAGTGCGTGAATCAGGTACTCGGCGAGATAAGTGACGATGGGACCCTCGAATCTCTGCAGGATCAGTTCCTGCAGGACTACCTGAGCGTTCCGACGATCACCGACTAGCCGAAACAGATGTCAGTGAGTGCCGGTGGGGGAGACGCTGGCGAGCAGCCATCCGTCACCCCACCGTCCGCTCCGCCAACCCACCCACCCCGGCACCATCCGCCCCGCCCGATCACGTTAGGCGCGGCTCGAGGATGTTCGGGAACCGGGCGGTTCTCGTATCGACCGCGTCCACGATCGCATTCATCGCTGTCGTTGCGATCCTCATCTCCCTGTCGCCCGGGGCGGACATCGTGCGGGAGAGGTTCTTCTCGTGGCATCACCTCAAACAGGCGTTCACGGGAACGACGACATCTCCCGGCGTACTCAGCGCGTTCTTGCTCAACGTGCGGATCTTCCTCACCGCCGAGGTTCTGATCCTCGTTCTCGCACTTGTGATAGCGATCGTGCGCGGCATCCCTGGCCCCGCGTTCTTCCCGTTCCGGGCTCTCGCTGTGATCTACACGGATATCTTCCGAGGTGTCCCGCTGATCCTCGTGCTCTACATGATCGGCTTCGGGATCCCCGGACTCGGTCTGCAATACATCTCGAGTCGATCGGACGTCACCTACGGGATAGTCGCTCTGGTCCTCGTGTACTCGGCCTATGTGGCCGAGGTGTATCGAGCGGGGATCGACTCCATCCATGAGAGTCAGGTGGCCGCGGCGCGATCGCTCGGATTGTCACGCTGGAAGTCGCTTCGATTCGTCGTCCTCCCCCAGGCGATCCGGCGCGTGATCCCGCCGCTCCTCAACGATTTCATCGGGCTTCAGAAGGACACGGCGCTCGTGTCGGTCCTCGGCTCGATCGAGGCGGCCCGGGCAGCCCAGATCTACGGGGCCGAGCAGTTCAACTACGCGAGTTACGTCGTAGCCGCCGCCCTATTCGTTCTGATGACGATCCCTCTGGCTCGTTTCACTGACCACCTGATAGCGCGCGATCGCAGGCGAAGAGAAGCAGGGTTCGCTCGATGAGTGGTGGCCTCAGCGTCGTCGGTGTCCACAGATCGTTCGGGACCAACCACGTACTGCGCGGGATCGATCTCGAGGTCGGCGAGCACGAGGTGGTCTGTCTGATCGGAGCCTCGGGGTCGGGCAAATCGACCCTGCTTCGATGTATCGATCTGCTCGAACCCGTCGATGCCGGAACGATAACGATGGCTGGCAAGGAGCTAACCGGCGAGAAGGTAGACGCCGACGAGGTACGCCGCGGTATCGGCATCGTGTTCCAGGCCTTCAATCTGTTCCCTCACATGACGGTGCTCCGTAACGTCACCCTGGCCCCCACCGAAGCACTCGGCATCAAGAAGTCGGAGGCGCAAGAACGTGCCGTCGCATTGCTCCAGAGATTCGGTCTTGCAGACAAGCGGGACGAGTACCCGGATCGTCTCTCCGGGGGCCAGCAGCAGCGCGTCGCGATCGTCCGGGCCCTGGCCATGCAGCCGAGCCTGATGCTTCTCGATGAGGTGACGAGCGCGCTCGACCCCGAACTCGTTGCGGAGGTTCTGGGGGTGATCCGGGAGCTTGCGGCCGACGGCATGACGATGGTTATCGCCACCCACGAGATGGGCTTCGCCCGCGACATCGCCAGCCGCGTGGCGTTCCTCGACGAAGGGGTCGTCGCCGAACTCGGCTCACCGGAACAGATCTTCTCGGACCCGAAGGAGCCGCGTACGCGGCGGTTCCTCCAACGGATAATCGACGCGGGACGCCTTTAGTCGATCACTGGCTCAGTGCAGCCTCATCGATCGTGAGCTTCTTGTTGTCCGCATCGAGGGTCACTTCGACGCCGAGGGGAGTGGTCGTCAGGTAGTCGCCATGACCCATCGGGTAGCCGTAGAGGCAGGGGACCCCGAGCGGATCGATGTACTGGTGGAGTACGTCTTCGATCGACAGGGTCTGGGGCCACTCGGGTTTCGTGTCGCGCCAGTCACACTTCTCTAGTTCACCGACGACGACCCCGATGACGTTCTTGAGGAGGCCCGCCTGGGTCATCTGATTGAGCAGACCATCCATGTACCAGGCGGGACAGTCGACGTCCTCGAAGAAGAAGATCTTGCCATCGAGATCCAGTTGCCATGGGGTCGCGATCGCCTGTCCGATCAACCAGAGGCAGCCCCCCACCATCTGCCCGGAGACCTTCCCGGGGGCCAGGGTGCTCACGAACTCATCCTCGGGATTGAGAGGCACCTCGCCCAGCGGCTCGGTCGAAGTGAGAGCCGTTTGCAACCGCTCGCGACTGAAGGGTTTCGCCTTCGGGTGCGTCGAGTCGGCGAAGGTCGGACCGTAGAACGTCACCATGTCGCAATAGGTGTGCAGGGGCACGTGCAGGGCGGTGATATCCGAATAGCCGACGAACGGCTTGGGGTTGGCCTTCACGACCTCCCAGTCGACGAGCGGCACCGTCTGTTGCGCCCCGTACCCACCATGAAGGGTCATCACGACATCGACGTCATCGTCGGCGAACATCGCCGTGATGTCATCGGCCCTGGTCTGAGGGTCGCCTGCGGTGTACATCGTGCGGGCGTGGATCCCGTTCCCGAGCTTCACCTCGTAGCCCTGTTTCTGCCACCATTCGAGGGCTCGTTCCACCTCGGTGAGGTTGAAGTACGGGGACGAGGGCGCGGGGACCCCGATCGTCCCTCCGGGAGGTAGAGGCTTCGGTTTAGTCGCCATGGTGGTCCTTCCTTCCTTGGATCGGCATCGATCTCAACTCGTCCACGAATCCTGCGAGTTCCTCTGTGGCCCTGGTGAACAGTGCGGCACCCTTCTCGGCGGTCGCCTGGGTTGCATCCCCCTGCACCCCGGAGTCCGAGAAACTCGACCACCACGGCATCACCTTGAGGGGTCCATCGGACCAGTCGAGCCAGGAGTTCTCGGTTTCCGGATAGCCCCGTTCGTCGACGGCCTTGCTCATGTCCACCGCCTCCGGATGGAGATGCAGGTACAGGGAGGTCTCGAGTTCGCAGGCGTGTGCCATGCCGCCGCGCGTCGGTGGTGCGGGTCGCGTCGATCACGGTGCGGCTCTCCTCGGTGACGAGATAGAACGTGGCGGCGACGAGCGATGCAGGTTCCTCGACCATGGTGAGGCGCGCGGCCATCTCCACGAGGTTCTGATTGGAGCCGTGCCCGTTGACCAGGAGCACCTTGGTGAATCCGTGCTTCACCAACGAGAGTGCGACGTCGGTGACGTACCTGCAGAACGTGTCCCAGGAGATCGTGATGGTGCCGGGGAAGTCCATGTGGTGGGGGCTGTAGCCGTGCACGATCGGCGGCAGTAGGACCGTGTCGGCGGGCCGGAGTTCGACCGCACCGCGACAGATCGCCTCGACGAGCGTGACGTCGGTGTCGATCGGCAAGTGATAGCCGTGGTCCTCGAGAGTACCGATCGGAACGACGGGCACCCTGCCCTCGGACGCGGCGCGTGCGACCTCGGGCCACGACAGGCGACCGTACTCGAGCACCTCAGACCACATCGCTTCGCGCCCCTTCGGTTTCTGCGGTGAACCCCGGGACCTCCGCGTACTCCCATCGTCCATGGCAAGGAGGTCCATCCGACACCATCATGCGCCCGGTTCTGAGGTCGCACGCAAGCGCGAACACGGTTCCACTGGCACCGGGACCATGCTCGTGGAGGCAGATCGACTGAGGGATGCTGTCGTGATCCGCCAGCAACCTTGCACAGTCCTCGAGATCCTCAGGCGGCGCTTCGATCAGCAGGCGGCGGGCGCGTTCGAGGCGCGCCTCGGACCCCTTCGACCTCCTGCCCTTAGGCGCATCTGGGAGTAGGTAGTGGTTGGTGTGGGCGACGAGGTCATCGATCGCGCCGTAGAAGCGCGCGCTGGTTTCGATCCCTGCAGATCGGGTGGCTGTCGCGAAGACGTGCGAGTACCCTCCCGCCCGGTTGGGCGTGTCGGCGACCTTGAGGGCCGCTTCGAACCCATCCGCCGACAAGGGGGCCCGTGAGAGCAGAACGCGCGGGACTCCGATCGTGTCATCGTCCGCTTGGAGCGAGTTGATGCCTTGCGCGAAGCCCGATGCGCTCACCCCGACGGCCGGAAGGAACCCGGCGCAGGTGACCGACACGAACGCCGGGGAGTCGTCGGGTTCCGCAGTGACCACGAGGATCTGATCGTGACCCGCGTACCACTGCTCGGCGTGCATGAAGAAGTGCCCGTGGATCATCGTGGTGCACGCCTCGAAGTTCCATACCTCTTCCATGCAGTTGAGGAAGCTCGCATCCTCGAGCGATATCCCGGCTCCTTCCGCGAGTCCCTCTAGCTCTTCCACGAGACCAGGCAGCACCGACCGCGCGGCGTCGAGGTACGGAGCCGACGTGACCCCGAGGGCCTCGGTGTCCACGCCGAGCGACCGGTAGAAGTCGAGCGTTGTGCCGATGGCCTCGGCAGAGCCCACACCCTGCCCGATCCCCAGCGCGCGAGGAGAACCGGCGGCCGAGACCCGGGTGAGCGTCATCGCTCATCCCCGTGGAGTTCCGCAAAGCGGAACAGGAAGGCCGCGGATTGCTTCATGTGCTCCTTGATCCCTGCGATGGACGCGTGTTCGTTCGCGGCGTGGGCGCCGGCCGAGTACCCGGCGCCGCCGGTCGCGAACGGGATCCCGAGGACCTGATCGAAGAGGTAGTACGGGGCCCACCACGGAGCCGTCGGCCACACCTGCGGCGTTCGTCCGGCGTCCGCGTGAGAGAGGACCATCGCTCGCGCTACCGCGGAATCTGACGGGGTCTTGGAGGGGAGGCATCGTTCGTCCTCGATCACCTCGACCTCGGGGGCGGCGGCCGCGACGATGGATCGCAAGGAGCCATCCACGGCGTCGAGGTCACAGCCGAACGGGACCCGCAGATCGATCACCGCCTCCGCAACGTGCGGGATTATCGTCTTCCCACCGTCCGGATAGCCCCCTCTCAGCCCGTTGATGTTCATCGCCGGTCGGTACAGGTACGCCTCGACCGCGGCCCTCGGGCTGTCGGTCTTGAAGCGCACCGCGCCCCCTGCGGCGTCTTTCTCGGCATCGTCATCCCAGGTGGCTTCCAGTGCGTCGATGAACGGTTGGTCCGCCTCCGGGATATCGATCTCCAGTCCGGCGATGATCGGGTTCTCGCCGGCATCGACCAGCGCGCCCAGCGCACGGACGAGAGACCATGCCGGATTGGCGAGGAACACCCCGGCGCTTGAGTGGTGCGCGCCGGAAACTGGACCTCCCCAATCGCCACCTCTGCAGACGAGGCGATAGGAGAGGATCCCCTTGCACCCGAGATAGACCGACGGGGTCCCCGTAGAGAGTGCCCCGAGATCGAGATCGAACGCGGCGTCCGCTCGCAGCCGCTCAAGATTGGCGTCGACCACCCCGCGGAGGTGCGTGCTGCCGAGTTCTTCCTCGCCATCAACCACGAGCTTCACTGCGACCGGCATGTCGGCCACCTCGCGCACGACGCCTGCAGCGAGCAGGAACGCTGCAAGGCATGCTTTCGAGTTGGCGGCCCCGCGCGCGTAGACGCACGGCCCCACGCCCGGACGATCCCTGATCTCGGCGGAGAACGGTGGTGATATCCAATCGGGTTCGTCGACCGGCTGAACGTCGTACATCCCATAGCGCAGGAGAGAAGGTCCATCGCCCGGCAGGTCACCGAGTACCACCGGGTGCCCTGGGGTCTCGACGACCTCCGGCGTCCCCCCGGCCGCCTCGATCAACTCGGCGGTCATGGCAGCGCAGTCCTCGATCCCCTCACCGGTGCCCGAGACGCTCGGCTGCCGCAGATATCTGAGCACCGACCCGAGGTGGTCATCGAACGTTTGGTCGATCCGATCGAAGACGCGCCCGAGCGTGTCGCTCACAGCACCAGCTCGGCCATCACCTGCAATGCCTCGGGTTGCTGAGCGGCGCAGATCAACGTCGTTATCGGCGAGTCCTTCCACTTGTCGAGGAGGTCTGCGATCCGCTCTTTCGGGCCGACGAGCGCGACCTCGTCCACGAAGGCATCCGGTACCGCGGCCATCGCTCCGACCTTGTCTCCTGCGAGATAGAGCTCCTGGATCTTCTCGGCATCGGCCTCGTATCCATAGCGGACGGCGATGTCGTAATAGAAGTTCTTACCCTTCGCCCCCATGCCGCCGACGTAGAGAGCGACGAATGGCTTGACCATCATCCGGCAGTTGTCGATGTCGTCGCCGAGCACCACGGGCACGGAGGGCGCGACATCGAAATCATCGAAGCTCTTGTCACCGCCCGCCTTATCGAAACCCTTCTTGATCTGCTCGCCGTACAGCTCTTCGTGTCTGGTTGGCGAGTACAGGGTCGGGAGCCACCCATCTGCGAGTTCCGCGGTCAGTTCGACGTTCTTGGGCCCGATGGCCGCGAGGTAGATAGGGATCTCGTTCCTGAGCGGATGGATGATGAGCTTCAGCGGCTTCCCCAAACCGGTCGCGTCGTCGCCCCGGTATGGGATGTCGTAGTGAGGGCCGTGGTGTTCGAGTGGCTCTTCGCGACGGAGGATCGTTCGCACGATCTCGAGGTACTCGCGGGTCTTCTTGAGGGGCTTCCCGTACGCCTGACCGTGCCAGCCCTCGACGACCTGGGGGCCGGACAGGCCTAGTCCGAGAAGCACTCTTCCGTCGGTCAGGAGATCCAGCGTCGCCGCCGACATGGCCGTCATCGCCGGGGTGCGCGCGGGCATCTGCATGATCGCCGTGCCCACTTTGATCCGTTGGGTCTGCGCCGCTACCCATGTCAACGGGGTGAGCGCGTCGGACCCGTACGCCTCCGCCACCCAGACCGAATCGAAGCCGAGGCGTTCGGCCTCTTGGGCCAGAGCGACCCCGTCTTGGGCGCCGGAGCCCCAGTAGCCAAGATTCAGTCCAAGCCGCATCTCTACTCCCGTCCTCGGGTGCCCCCGGCCCTCGTTGCCGAGGCAATCCTAGGCCGGATGACTCGCATCGACTTAGATGGGCCCGTTAGGAAGTACTCGGGGGTTTATACGTCTTGGACAAGGCGCCGCAGAGCCGCCTCGCCCACTCTGGAGGGACGACATCGAGGAGGGAACCATGCGCACTGGTTGGGGGATCCGGACACTGGCGCTTGCGGTCGCGGTTGGGGCCACTTTGGTGGGGACGGCTCTCGCCCAAACGGACGAAGCCTCGCCCGCCAGCGGCGAAGACAAGATCGTCTTCACTGTAGGAGACGACAACGATCTCGACTCCATGAACCCGTTCGTCGGAGTAGAGGCCCCTGCCTACCTGATGTACGCGCTGAGCTACGACCTCCTGGTCAATTTCGATCTCAAGGATCTCTCGCCGGCCCCCGGCCTCGCCGAGTCGTGGACCACCTCGGAAGACGGGCTTACCTGGACCTTCAAGATCCGAGAGGGGGTCGAGTGGTCGGATGGCGTTCCGCTCACCGCCCACGACATCGCGTATACGTGGAACAGGGTGATCGACGAGCACATCGGTTGCTGCTTCTCGTATCTGAAGCTCGTCGAATCAGCCGAAGCACCAGACGACACGACGTTCGTGGTCACGACCAAGAAGCCCACCCCCAGCGTCCTGTCTGCCTACGTGTACACGATGCCGGAACACATCTGGTCCGAGATCAGCAAGGAAGAACGCAAGACGTACGAGAACTATCCGAACCCGATCACCAGCGGAGCGTTCCACGTGGTGGAGTGGCAGAAGGGTCAGTTCTTTCGGATGGAGGCCAACAAGGACTACTGGGGCGGTGCCCCGCATGTCGACGAGGTCGTCTATCGCATCTTCAATAACGAAGATGCCCTAGTCCAAGCCCTCAAATCCGGCGAGATCGATTTCGCAGACACGCTGGGATCGTCCCTCTACGAGTCGCTCGAGGGCGAGGAGAACATCGGCCTCAATGCGGCCAAGATCCCCTCGTTCCAGGAGATCGGGTTCAACAGCGGAGCCGACGAGGTCCTACCGGACTCGGACGGGCACCCGGCCCTCAAGGACAAGATCGTGCGACAGGCCATCGCCCACGCGATCGATAAGCAGACGTTGCTCGACAGGGTCTTGCTCGGGAACGGGGTCCTGGGTGGAGGGATCGTTCCCTCTGCGATCGCGTTCTATCACTACGAACCCGCTCCCGACGAGGTGTTCGAGTTCGACATCGGTCTTGCGAATCAGATGCTTGACGATGCGGGCTATGCGGATACAGACGGTGATGGCGTTCGCGAGATGCCCGGGGGCGGTGAACCGCTCTCGTTCCGATATTTCGCTCGCAGCGAACGAGAAGACACGGTCACCGCGAGCGAATTCATCGGAGAGTGGCTGAGCCAGATCGGCATCGAGACGAAGGTCAAACCCCTGACCGATACGAAGCTCACCGACGTCATCTACAACGGGGACTACGACATGTTCCATTGGGGATGGTTCCCCGATCCGGACCCCGACTTCATCCTCTCCGTGATGACGTGCGAGCAGCGACCCCCCGAGGGGATCTGGTCGGACAGCTTCTACTGCAATGAGACGTACGACCAGATGTACGAAGACCAGAAGGCGATCCTCGACCTCGACGAGCGCGCTGCGGTTGTGAAGGAGATGCAGCGCATGGTTTACGAGGACGCGCCGTATGTCGTCTTGTACGACGACACGAGTCTTCAGGCGTATCGGAAGGATCGCTGGACCGGCTTCATCAAGCAGCCGGATCCGGGAGGCGACCTGACCGCGGCCTACGGGCCGTTCAGCTTCATCTCCATCCGGCCCCTCTCGGCGGAGTCGGCGAAGCGATCCGCAGACGACGCGACCAAGGGTTTCCCCGTCGCGGTCTGGATCGGGCTCGGGCTCATCGTGATCGTCGGCGGCGCCGGGTTGATGAGACGCGGGCGGAGCGCTACCGGCAGGGACGACCGCGCCTGACCTCGACGCAAGTGACGGACGAGAACGAGGGGAGGGGATAGTTGGGGACCAGGAGATATCTGACCTGGAAGGTGGCGAACGCCTTCTTCACCTTGCTCTTCGTTCTGGTCTTCAACTTCGTTCTGTTCCGGGTCCTGCCCGGCAACCCGGCTCAGGTCCTCGCCCGCAACAAGCTCCTCCCCAAGGAAGCCGTCGAAGAACTCGAGCGGGACTTCGGGCTCGACAAGGCGCTGCCCCAGCAGTTCTTGATCTACGCGGGCGACACGGTCAGGGGCAACTTCGGGATCTCCTACACGTTCCGTGAGCCGGTCAGTTCGGTGATCGGGTCTCGCATCTGGCCGACGGTGCTGCTGATCGGGGTGTCAACGGTGCTGTCCACCGTGATCGGGCTCCTGATAGGGATCTTCGGCGCGTGGCGCCGGGGGTCTAGGTTCGACGTGGGATCGATGGGGTTCGCCCTCATCACGTACGCGATGCCCGAGTTCTGGCTCGGGATCTTGCTCCTGATCGGGTTCGCTTCGGGGTTGGGTTGGTTCCCGACCGGAGGGATGACATCACCCAGCGCCGGTTTCACCGGCCTCTCGAGCGCGGTCGATGTTCTCAACCACATGTTCCTTCCGGCGGTGACGTTGACCCTCGCCTTCATCGGCGAGTACGCCTTGATCATGAGGTCGTCACTGCTCGACGTGATGGGGGAGGACTACCTCAACACGGCCCGGGCCAAGGGCTTGCGGGAGGGGCTCGTGCTCCGGCGGCACGCGGTCCCGAACGCGATGCTCCCGACGATGACATTGACCGTTCTCAACCTCGGGTTCGTTGTCTCCGGGGCGATCACCGTCGAAACGGTGTTCTCGTGGCCCGGGCTAGGGCTGCTCAGTTTCCAAGCGATCGGAGCTCCGGACTATCCACTGCTGCAGGGCCTCTTCCTCCTGTTCAGTGTTTCGGTGATCATCGCCAACCTCATCGCCGACCTCCTCTACACGTATCTCGATCCTCGGGTGAGGCAGGCATGAGCGCACCGACGATGTTGCCGAGGGATGCTGGCCCGCGTTCGATCGCGTGGGCGCGCCGACGCCGAGCGATGGCTCGGACGTGGAAGTCCTTCAGGTCGAACCGCATGGGGATGACCGGACTGGTGATCTTGCTCTTCTTCGTCGCGGTGGCGCTCTTCGCACCCCTCCTCGCCGATGCCGATGGGCTGAAAGCGACGACTGCGACGGGTGCTCCCTTCCAGCCACCTAACGGCGAGTATCCGCTCGGCACCGACAACCTCGGCCGGTCCGTCCTCACCCTGACTATCTGGGGAGCCCGGATCTCGCTACTCGTCGGGTTCGTGGCAACGCTGTTGTCGATGCTGATCGGATCGACTATCGGCATCGCCGCCGGGTATTTCGGAGGATGGCGCGACAACCTCCTCATGAGATTCACGGATTGGTTCCTCGTGATCCCGTTCTTGCCGCTGGCGATCGTGCTGGCATCGCTGCTCGGCCCGTCGATCTGGAACATCATCCTGGTCATCGGGATCACTTCGTGGCCGGGCACATCCAGACTCGTGCGCGCCCAAGCGTTGTCGGTTAAGACCAGGCCGTACGTCGAGCGCTCTCGCGCCCTCGGTGCATCGCACTGGCATCTGATCACCCGGCACGTCTTGCCGAACGTGTTCCCGATCATCTTCGCCAACACGATCCTCGTCGTCGCGGTTGCGATCCTCAGTGAAACGACGCTGTCGTTCCTCGGACTCGGCGATCCGTTCAGCATCTCGTGGGGCACGATCCTCGAGTTCGCGTTCTCCTCCGGAGCCGCGAGCAGGAACGCATGGTGGTGGCTGGTGCCGCCGGGTCTGTGCATCGTGCTGGTCGTCCTCGCGTTCACGATGTGTGGATACGCACTGGACGAGATCCTCAACCCAAGATTGCGTCGCCGATGACAGTGCTTTCAGTGCGCGACCTGTGCGTGACCTACAGCACCCAGGGCGGTGCCGTGCCGGCAGTGAGGAACGTCGACTTCGCTATCGAACGCGGCGAGGTACTCGGCCTTGCCGGTGAGTCGGGCTGTGGCAAGTCGTCGATCGCTCACGCACTCCTGAGGCTCCATCCGGAGGGCACCGAGGTGACGGGCGAGGTGCTCCTTGGCGGTGAGAACGTGCTCGAGATGAGCTTCGGCAGGCTACGAGCGGCGCGGTGGAACGAAGCATCGGTCGTTTTCCAGGGAGCGATGCACGCTCTCAATCCCGTACGGCGGGTCGGCGAACAGATCGCCGAGGCGATCCACCTGCACGACGACATCTCCGACCGTGATGCGACTGCGAGGGTGGCCGAACTTATCGAGCAGGTCGGGCTCCCGGCGCGCCGAGCGCGCGACTACCCCCACGAGTTGTCCGGGGGCCAGAAGCAGCGAGTCATGATCGCCATGGCTTTGGCGTGCCGACCGGACCTCGTGATCGCGGACGAGCCGACGACCGCGCTCGACGTCATGGTGCAGGCTCAGATCCTGAAGCTCCTGAACCATCTGCAGGGAGAGTTCGGCCTCTCGATGCTGTTCATCACCCACGATCTGTCGGTGCTCGTCGAGGTGTGCGATCGCATCGCGGTGATGTACGCCGGCGAGATCGTCGAGATCGGTGGCGCCGAGCAGGTCTTCGAGTCCCCCCAACATCCCTATACGAAGGCACTAGCCGCAGCTTTCCCAACGATCGGCGACGCCGCGTTCCGCGGCGCCCCGGTCGGTCTCGGTGGCGATCCGCCCGACCCCGCCGCTCTCCCGAGTGGGTGCCCGTTCCATCCCCGCTGCCCGCAAGCCTTTGAGCCCTGCGCCACCACTACACCCGCTCTGTACGACGCAGGGGCCGGACGTCGCGCCGCGTGCCTGCTGGTGAAGGAGGACGGGTGACGCATCGTCCGAGGCCCGAGGCCGTACTCGCCACCGATGATCTCCGCGTCACGTTCGCGGGCCGCGAGGGGATGATCTCGGGCTTGCTAGGCAAGCGTGCCGAGGGAGCGCGCGCCGTCGATGGTGTGACGTTCTCTCTGATGAGAGGCGAGATCGTGGCGCTCGCGGGCGAGTCGGGCTGCGGCAAGACGACACTGGCTCGCACGATCATGGGCCTCGAGAAACCCGCGTCGGGCACGGTCGAGTTCGAAGGCAGTCCGATCCGCGACCTGCACGCGTACAGACGCAAAGTCCAGATGATCTTCCAGGACCCCACGGGATCGCTCAATCCGCGGCAAACGATCTACGAGATCGTCGCAGAAGGACTCCGCATCCATAAGGTGCCGGGCAAGGAGGAGGAACTCGTCGCTCGCGCGCTGTCCCGCGCCGGGCTCCGGCCACCCGAACGCTTCTTCCTTCTCTATCCGCACGAGATCTCGGGGGGCCAGCGTCAGCGGGTCGTGATCGCGGGCGCGCTCGCCCTCGAACCGGAGGTTCTGGTCGCGGACGAGCCCGTTTCGATGCTCGATGCGTCGGTGCGAGGCGAGATCCTCAAGCTACTGATGCAACTACGCGACGAGTTCTCACTGTCGATCCTCATCGTGACCCACGATCTCGGGCTCGCGTGGACGATCGCCGATCGGGTGGCGGTCATGTACCTCGGTCGGATCGTCGAGGTCGGACCGGCCGACCAGGTTCTCACCGCGCCGCTGCACCCGTACACGAAGGCGCTGCTCGCGGTCGTCCCGGAAGCCCAAGGGACCGACCGTCCCATCCTTCAAGGCGAACCCCCGGATCCGACCTCGATCCCCACCGGGTGCAGGTTCCACCCCCGGTGCCCCGAGGTCGCGTCCGGCCGTGCCGAGGCCGCCGGCATCCTTGGGCTCTGCACCGGAGAGGACCTACCGTTGGTAGAGGTGAGGCCCGGGCATTTCGCTGCCTGTCACCTGATCGGTCACTGAAGGCGCCGGGGGACGGTCCGCTCCCACGTTCTGTTCGCTCGCTCCGCGTCGTTCTCGGTGGCGACGAGATCTATCCGGATGCGGTAGTCGTGGGCATCGGAGGTCAGCGTCATCGTCACCTCGGCTGAGCAGGTCGCCTCGGGCCACGCGATCTCGAACCGCGCCCGTCCTTCGGCGCTGGCTCTCCCGGGGTCACTGCGTGACACGGTCATCGTCCCCGAGTAGTCCTCGAGCACCCTCGCCCCGTTCGGCGCGGTGTAGGGCCCGCCGTGGTCGACGATCACTATGCCGACGTCACCGTCCTCCTCGATCCGGTACACCGGCGTCTTACCGGTTTCGGTCTCGATGGACTTTGTCGCCTCGGGAGCGTCACCGCGCTCCGCAGGAGGAAGAACGAATCCCGGATCGCGCGGCGAGGGGTGCGGCGGCATCACCGGAAGGACCAGAGTCGAGGCGGCGGGATCGATCGTGAGCGTCGTCGGCCCGGGCGGTGGCCAGACGTTGGGCCAGTCGGTCCCCGCGATCTGCACCCGGATCCGATGACCTGCTTCGAACACCCACGACGTCGCGGTGAGAGCGATGCTCACGTCGACCGGTACGCCAGGCACCAGGGGGGCCGGTTCGGAGTGCGACGCGCGATGCGTCAGGTTGAGGAACCCACGACTCACGTTCGCCGAGGTCCCGTCGGGAAAGACATCCTGGAGCTTGACCGAGAGGAACGCGACCTCCCTGTCGGCGGCCACGCGCCGGTCGAGGCGCGGGTAACCCAGGATCTCAAGGTCGTCTTCCAGTACGGGGAGGTCGAACGTCATAGAACGGGCGTCGTCGGGACGCTGATCGAACGGCTGGACCCACGGCAGCACCCCCGCGCAGGTCAGGGATGCGGTCGCGCCCACATCGCCGATCACCTCCAGTGTCGTCGCATCGTGCTCCGTCGCGGCGAGATCGATGCGGCGCTCCTCCACCCTGGTCGGGGGCCAGGTTTCCTCGGAGCGCCATTCCCCTCGCACCTCAGGGAGGTCAGGGGCAGGGGCCGTCGAGCGCCGCACGAACACCTGGATCGGATCGTCAAGATCGATGCCGTTGTCGATGTCTTTCAGGTGGCGATCCCACCACCGGATCATCTCGGGAACGAGGTCGATGTGAGGGCCCGGAAGTGATGTCTCGGTCGACGAGTGGCTCCACGGCCCGATCAGCAGTCGTTTCGCGCACGTCAGTCGTTCGAACATGCGAAAGGTCGCATTCCGGTAACCGTCTGCCCAGCCGCCAACGATCATGGTCGCGACATCGATCCGCTCGTAGCCGGGCCTGAGGGAACCGTGTCTCCAGTAGGGGGAGTCGTTCTGTTCCTCCAGCCACTTGATGATCCACGGTTCCGAGGCCGCTATGCGCTCGTCCCACGCATCGCGCCAGTCGCTCCCGAAGGTCGAGGGGACCGGAGGTAGAGCGTTCATGGCTGCCATGTAGAGGCAGTAGTCGATCTGATCGATCCCGCGGAGTGCCCCGCCCTCGAAGTGGACATCGTCGGTGTAGCGATCATCGGTCGCGTAGATGGCGCAGATCGCTTTGAGTGCGGGAGGCCGCTCGATCGCCATGTGTAGCGCGTTGAACCCCGAGTAGGACGTCCCGTACATCCCGACTGAGCCGGTGCACCACTCCTGTGCGGCGAGCCACGCGATCACCTCCGCGAGATCAGACTGCTCCTGTTCCGGGTACTCGTCGATGGCGATCCCATCCGACGATCCGGTTCCGCGTAGATCGACCCGTGCGACCGCGTAGCCTCCCTCGTCACGAAGCCTTCGGTACTCGCCCGCGTAGTTGGCCGTCAGGTCATCCTTGCGATAGGGAAGTGCTTCGAGCACTGCCGGCGCCACTGCGACGGGGAGGTAGAGGGTGGCGGCCAATCGGGTGCCATCCCGCAGTGGTATCCAGACGTCTCGCTCCATCTCGCCATCGTAGTGACTAAGGTTCCCGGAAACGAAGGAGGTTCTGTGACGGATTACGACGCGATCGTCATCGGCGGTGGCCACAACGGTCTCGTCGCGGCCGGTTATCTCGCCAAGGCCGGGGCTAGGACCCTCGTGCTCGAGAAGCGGCACCGCGTTGGAGGTGCGGCCACGACCGAGCAACCCTTCGGTGATGACTGGAAGATCACATCGTTGTCCTACGTGGTCAGCCTCATGCCCCCCGCCATCGTCAAGGATCTGAACCTCGCAGCGCACGGCTACAAGATCCATCCGCAAGAGGGCTACTTCATGCCGCGCCCCGGTGGTGACGACGCGCTGATGTTGGGGGGAAAGTCTCCCGCCGAGAAGAAGGCCGAGATCGCTCGCTTCTCGACCCATGATGCCGAGCAACTCGAGCGCTACGACGAGTGGATCGGTGGGATCGGCAAGGTCATGGGCCCGCTGCTCGAAACGAAGGCCCCGAACGTCGGCTCGCTTAAACCGAAGGACCTGCTCGACCAAGCCAAGATCGCGTGGCACCTGCGCAAGCTCGGGGTCCGCGGCGTCGCCGATGTGACGCGGTTGATGACCATGAGCATCGCCGACCTCCTCGATGACTGGTTCGAATCGGAGCCGGTCAAGGCGATGCTGGCGGTCAGCGGAGTGATCGGTACGTGGGCCGGTCCTGCCGAGCCCGGCACGGCGTACGTGATGCTCCACCATCACATCGGGGATCTAGGCGACGGCGATATCGGCAAGTGGGGCTTTCCCGAGGGCGGGATGGGCGCGGTGTCCGACGCGATCGCCGCGGGGGCCCGGGCGCTGGGGGCCGAGATCCGAACCGACTCCGGGGTCACCCGCATCCTGACCTCGGGAGGAAGGGCCGTCGGCGTTGCCCTCGACGACGGCACCGAACTCCGTGCCCCGGTGATCGTGACCTCGACCCATCCGAAGATCGCGTTCCTCGATCATCTCGATGCCAGCGAGTTGCCCGATGATTTCCGGACCGACATCGAGCGCTGGAACACACGTTCAGGGGTAGTGAAGGTCAACCTGGCATTGGGAGAACTTCCTGTGTTCAAGGCACACCCAGAGCCGAGCGCCGCGGTGCATGGCGGCACCATCGTGATGGGTCCGACGGTCGAGTACATCGAGCAAGCGTTCCAGGACGCCCGCGCCGGTCGCGCCGCGGCACATCCGTTCGCCGACTGCTGCATCCCGAGCTTCTTCGATCGAACGCTTGCCCCTGAGGGCAAACACGTGATGTCGATGTTCACCCAGTGGGTCCCTCACACCTGGGCCGACGATCCCCAACCGGGTGAGATGGATGCCTATGCGGACCGGGTCATCGATCACTTCTCGGAGTTCGCCCCCAACCTCAGGAGCGCGATCATCGATCGCCAGATCGTCGGCCCCCACGAGATGCAAGAGGAGTACGGGCTGATCGGAGGCAACATCTTCCACGGCGAGCTATCGCCCGAGCAGCTCTTCCACCTCCGGCCGTCACCGGGCTTCGCCGACTACCGCACGCCTATCCGGGGCTTGTACCAATGTGGCTCCGGGACGCATGGCGGTGGGGGAGTGACGGGCATCCCCGGCCGCAATGTCGTGAAGGTGATCAAGAAGGACCGCGCCCTCAGGAGCTAGGCGGCGCGGTTCTCGTGTCGCAGGCCCTCTCTAACGTCGAGCACCCATAGTCCACTCCCTCGAAAGGGTGATGACAGTGCTCGCTACTACCGAATCCGTTGCTTTGGTCGGGACAGAGGGTCACCTCGTGAAAGTTGAGGTCTACGTAGCTCCCAACGGCCTCCCCACGTTCCGGGTCGTCGGGCTTCCGAACGTGTCGGTGAGGGAAGCCGACCAGCGGATCAGATCTGCGATCGAATCCAGCGCTCACGATTGGCCCCGACGCCGCGTCGTCGCGAACCTTGCCCCCGCCGGTCTTCGCAAGGAGGGCACACACTTCGATCTCGCGCTCGGTCTTGGCCTGATGGCAGGTGCGGAACTGATGAAGGGAGACCTCCTCGACGGTTGGGTGTTCGTGGGCGAGCTCGGACTCGATGGATCGATCCGACCGATCCGCGGGACCCTTGCTGCAGCCCTCGCCTGCAAAGAGGCTGGTCGCAAAGGGATCGTGTGTCCCGTGGCCAACGCACCGGAGGCCGCGATCGTGGAGGGCATCGAAGTCGTCCCGGTGGAAGACCTAGCGCGGTGCGTTGCGTTCCTCGAGGGCCGATGGACACCAGGAGATCTCCCGGTGATCGAATCGGTCGAGCCTGCGTGTGAGGACATGTCGGAGGTGAAGGGGCACCCCGCTGCGAAACTGGCCGCGGAGGTGGCTGCCGCGGGCGGCCACAACCTTCTGATGATCGGACCTCCCGGATCGGGCAAGTCGATGATCGCCCGGCGTCTCCCCGGGATCCTTCCGCGGATGTCCCAGGATGAGTCGCTCGAGGTGACGACCATCTACTCGGTCGCCGGGCTGCTCGGAGGGGCCGCTGGGTTGATCGCGGAGCGCCCCTTCAGATCGCCTCACCAGGGGATCTCGCTCGCCGGGCTGGTCGGCGGGGGGACCGGCCTAGCTCGACCGGGCGAAGCGTCGCTCGCTCATCACGGTGTCCTCTTCCTCGACGAGATCAGTTTGTTCAGACGTGATGTGCTCGACAGTCTCCGGGCACCGATCGAGGAGGGCGTGGTTCGTATCGCGCGAAGTCAGGGGGTCATCTCCTTCCCCTGCAGGCTCTCGCTGGTCGCGGCCATGAACCCGTGCCCCTGCGGCTACGCGATGGACCCGGGTGCCCGGTGTTCATGTTCGGCGGTCAGGTTGCGGACCTACAACGAGAAGCTGTCAGGTCCATTGATCGATCGCTTCGACATCCAGGCGATCCTCCATCGACCGTCACGGGCACAACTGATGGACACGGCTGCGTCCGAGTCCTCGACCTCGATCCGTGCCCGGGTCGAGGCCGCCCGTCATATCCAACAGGAGAGATTTGGCTCCACCCTTGTCACCAACTCCTCTTGTAGCAAGGCTGAACTCGAAGACACCGTCTCTATGACCGCCGCCGCTCGCAACGTACTGGCGGAGTTGATCGACAGTGCGCGGTTGACGGGCCGGGGGATGGACCGGATCAAGCGCCTTGCGCGAACCCTTGCGGATCTCGCGGGGGACGAATGGGTGGATGCCGAACACGTCTACGCCGCGGGCGGTTATCGCTTCCTCGACAGGGAGGCGGTGCCAGCATGAAGATCCGTCGCATCACGCCAGCCGACCAGGAGTGGCCAAGGCGACTCGATGAGATGGGCGGACTGGTGGCGCCCCGCGAGCTCTTCGCATCAGGGCTTCCGCTCGATAACCACCCCACCTGCGTGGCGATCGTAGGGACGCGCCGCCCGACGGTTTCTGGAATCGAAGTTGCCGAGACCATGGCGCGAGCCTTCGCCGAGGCGGGTTTCGTCGTCGTTTCGGGACTCGCTGTTGGGATCGACGCGGCCGCCCACCGCGCGTGTCTCGAGGCTGGCGGGAACACCGTTGCCGTGCTTGGGGCAGGGCTCGACAACGAGTACCCGCGGACGAATCGCCGCCTGCGCACCATGATCGAGCAACGCGGCACCGTCCTTTCCGAGTACCCGACTGGCACCGAGCCTCGACCTCACCACTTCCCCGAGCGCAACCGGATCGTGGCTGGACTTGCTCACGCCGTCGTGGTGGTTGAGGGCGGCGAGAAGAGCGGCTCGCTGATCACCGCCCGGCTGGCTCTCGATTGCGGCCGCGAGGTCTTCGCTGTCCCGGGCGGCCCACGGAACGCGATGGCCATCGCTCCTAACGAACTGATCCGCACCTCCCAAGCCGCGCTCGCTAGTCGTCCCGAGCACGTCTTCGAGGTGATCGCTCCCTCTGTCGCCTGGACCGACCCGCATGAGCCACTCCGTTCCGATACACCGGTGGACCTGGACGACGACGAACTCGGCACCCTTCTCGCCCTCGATGACGTTCCGGCATCCCCGGATCGGATCGTCTCGACGGGAACCTTGCCGGCTGGTCGGGTGATGATGATCCTGGCGAAGCTTGAGGTGCGCGGTTTCGCCCGGAAATCCAGAGCGGGGTTCGAGATCACAGAAACAGGTGCTCGGCTCCGCGTCGCGCCCTCCGTTCCAGATAGGCGTGGTCGCGGTGGTCGCGGTGGTCGCGGTGGTCGCGGTGGTCGCGGTGGCCACGTTTACCAGCGCGACCACACTTACCAGGGGTTCCTGGAAGGTTGCCTGCGTCGTCCGAGGGTCGGATCCAGGGATCATCGCGGCTCAATAGTTGACAGGAGCAACATCGGGCCCCCATGCTCGGATGGCTATGGCGGCAACGATGGATCCACGAGCAGGGGGAGAGGCTGCGGGCCTGGGGACGGTGTGCGATCGGTTCCTCAGGGCGGCACGGGTGGAACGAGACCTCTCTCCTCACACGATCGACGCGTATCGGCGCGACCTGGGCCAGGCGAGCGAGTGGCTTGCCCGAGGCGGGATCGACGACATCACCGCGATCGATCGGAAGAGGCTGCGTCGATTCGTTGCCTACCTGGGGACGAGGGGATACTCCCGTCGTTCCATCGCCAGGAAGGTCTCGGCTCTGAGGTCCATGCTCAATTGGGCCGTGGTCCAAGGGATAGTGGCGACCAATCCGGCTGATGGCCTCGAGTCGCCCGAAACTCGATCGACCCCTCCCTAAGGTGCTGAAGGAGGAGGACGCGTCGTTCCTATGCGAGCTCCCTCCGGACGACGATGCGGCTGGGCAACGCGACAGGGCGATCCTTGAACTCCTGTACGGCTCCGGGCTCCGGGTGGGGGAGTTGTGCGGGCTGGACCTCGATGAGATCGACCTTCGATCCGAGATGGTGACGGTCCTCGGGAAGGGACGTAAAGAACGGCGAATACCGATGACCCAGTCGTCCGCGCAGGCGCTACATACCTACGTTCACGACGGGAGGCGTTGGTACCTGGGCCTGTCCGCGACGCCCAGTGATCCCCACGCCGTTTTCCTCAACGCTCGTGGAGGGCGGCTCTCGGCCCGGAGCGTCCGGGCTCTGATGACCCGCTACCTGACCGCCGAAGGTCGTAGGCCCGTCGGACCACACGCTCTACGTCATTCGTTCGCTACACATCTGCTGGATAACGGTGCAGACTTACGTGTGGTGCAAGAACTCTTGGGCCATGAGAGTCTCGCAACCACGCAGATCTATACGCATGTATCCAACGAGCGCTTAAGGGCTGTTTATGAGCAGAGTCACCCCAGAGCCTGAATCGGACCAGAGGCCCACTCTTCATGTGGACCTTGATGCCGATCCGGTTCAGGAGGCGTGGGATGAGTACAAGTCATCCGGCTCTACCTCTGCCCGGGATTCGTTGATCCTCCACTACTCCCCGCTGGTGAAGTTCGTCGCCGGTCGTGTGGGGGTTGGACTTCCGGCCAACGTCGAGCAGGCCGACCTCATCTCGTACGGCATCTTCGGTTTGATCGACGCGATCGACAAGTTCGAGCTGTCCCGAGGGATCAAGTTCGAGACCTACGCGATCAGCCGGATCAGAGGAGCGATCATCGATGAGTTGCGGGCGATCGATTGGGTCCCCCGGTCGGTCCGCTCCAAGGCCCGCGAGGTCGAGAAGGTCTACAACGAACTCGAGAACAAGCTGAAGCGGCCTCCGAGCGACGCAGAGATCGCCGAATCCATGGGGATCACCGTCGATGAACTGAACCAGATCTACACGAAGCTCTCGACCGTCTCACTAGTGGCACTCGACGAGCTCATGGCCGTCGAGGGGGGATCTGGCGACAAGGTTTCCTTGATCGACACCCTCGAGGACACGAAAACCGTGGGCCCGACCGAAGCATTCGAGACCGAAGAGATGAAAGAGATCCTCGCCGGGGCGATCGGACGGCTGCCGGAGCGAGAGAAGATCGTGGTCAGCCTCTATTACTACGAGGGACTCACGCTGGCCCAGATCGGTGAGGTCCTCGGCGTCACCGAGTCGCGGGTGTGCCAGATGCACACGAAGGCCGTCATGGCCCTCAAGGGCAAGATGAACGAGGCCATCACCTCCTGAGCCCCCTTTTGGAGGCTCCGGGCTACCCCCGGAACTGGTAATCTCACTCCGTTCCACATCACGCACGTCCGCTTCCCGCGCGCCCCATGGCGTGTGGGCTTTCGGTCCCAGGTCGTTCTAGAACCTCGAACGAACCTGGGTTTCGGCGGGCGGAGGAGACCGGACCTGCTTTAAGGCCGGCATAACCGAAGGAGGGTGTACCGCTATGCCCGTCGTCACGATGAGGCAGTTGCTAGAGGCCGGGGTTCACTTCGGCCATCAAACGCGTCGTTGGAATCCGAAGATGAAGAGATTCATCTTCGCGGAGCGCAACGGCAACTACATCCTGGATCTGCAACAGACCATGACCGGGATCGAGAAGTCCTATGCCTTCGTTCGCGACCTCGTCGCGAACGGTGGGTCCGTCTTGTTCGTCGCCACCAAGAAGCAGCTCCAGGGCATCGTTCAGGAGCAGGCCGACCGAGCAGACATGCCGTACGTCAACTTCCGTTGGTTGGGCGGGATGATGACGAACTTCCAGACGATCCACAATCGGATCAAGCGGATGAACGAACTCGCTGACATGGAAGCCACGGGTGCACTCGAGAGCTTCTCGAAGAAAGAGGCGCTCAAGCTCAGGCGCGAGCTCGAGAAGCTCCAGCGCAACCTCTGGGGTATCAGGGAAGTCACGAAGCTCCCGAGCGCGATCTTCATCCTCGACACGAAGAAGGAGGAGATCGCCGTCCGCGAGGCGCGCAAGCTTGGGATACCGATCATCGCCGTGCTCGACACCAACTGCGATCCCGATGAGGTCGATTACGGGATCCCCGGGAACGACGACGCGATCCGATCCGGCGCGATCCTCACCCGCGTGATCGCAGACGCGGTTATCGAGGGCAAGTCGATGCGCCAGGACGCTCCGGACCAGGAGCAGGCAGCCGCGTCCCCGACGCCGGCCGCCGATGCCGCGGATCAACTGCTCCCCGGTGCAGCGGCACAGCCGAAGGCGGAGTGGGAACTTCAGCTAGAGGCTGAAGAGGCCGCTCAGAAGGAAACCGCCTCAGAGACGAACGGTGCGAGCACTCCCGAGGCGACTGAAGTCAAGACGGAAGAGAAGACCGAAGAAAAGAAGGACGGGCAAGATGGCTGAGATCAATGCGAAAGACGTCGCCGCGCTGAGGAAGTCAACCGGCGCCGGGATGATGGATTGCAAGAAGGCACTAGCCGAGGCGGATGGTGACCTCGAGACCGCAAAGCGCCTCTTCCGCGAGAAGGGCCTCGCGGACGCGGCGAAGAAGAGCGAGCGCCAGGCAACCGAGGGTCTCGTGTACTCGTACATGCACCGACCGCAGCCGGACTACCCGGCCAAGCTGGGTGTGCTCATCGAACTCAACTGCGAGACCGACTTCGTCGCTAAGACCGAGGGTTTCGAGCGTCTTGCGAAGGACATCGCGATGCACATCTCGTTCGCAGACCCCGACTGGACGACGAGGGACCAGGTTCCTCAGGGCGTCATCGATGAGGAATCCGCCATCTACGCCAAGCAAGCGAAGGAGTCGGGCAAGCCCGAGAACATCATCGACAAGGTCGTGGCTGGCAAGCTCGAGGGCTTCTACAAGGATCGCGTTCTGATGGACCAGGAATGGATCCAGGACAAAGCTAAGTCGATCTCTGATCTGATCAACGAGGCCAAAGCTTCGATGGGCGAGAACATCACGATCGGGAGTTTCTGCCGCATCCGTGTCGGTGAGGGATCCGGGTCCTAGGCTCGATGACCGACCCGAGCGAACCGGCCTCGATCCAACCGAAGTACAAGAGGGTCCTCCTCAAACTTTCCGGTGAGGCGTTCGCCGATCCCTCGCACGGTTTCGGGATCGACCCGCGGATCGTCGCGTCCATCGCTAGGCAACTGGCTGATGCGAAAGACCTCGGTGTCGCAGTTGGGCATCGTGGTCGGCGGGGGGAACATCATCCGTGGGCTCAGTGCTTCGGCGCAGGGAACGGACCGCACCACCGCCGACTACATGGGGATGCTCGGAACCGTCATCAACGGACTTGCTCTCCAGGACGCTCTCGAGAAAGAGGGTGTCCAGACGCGGGTCCAGTCGGCGATCTGGATGCAGGAGCTAGCCGAGCCGTACATCCGACGTCGAGCGATGCGCCATCTCGAGAAGGGCCGCGTCGTCATCTTCGCGGGCGGGACCGGGAACCCCTACTTCTCCACCGACACGACCGCGGCCCTGCGCGCGCTTGAGATCAACGCGGAGGCGATCCTCAAGGGCGACGCAGGTAGATGGTGTCTACGACTCCGACCCGAAGGTGAACCCGGACGCCAAGATGTTCAGTTCCCTGCCATATCTCGAAGTGCTCAGCCGCGAACTGAAGGTGATGGATTCGACCGCTATCTCGCTGTGCATGGACAACCGACTCCCGATCATCGTGTTCAACCTCAAGGCCGGCAACATCGTTCGCGTGCTCTCGGGCGAGGATGTCGGAACGCTCGTTCATTCGGATGCAGGCAACCGGGGAGGCTGATCGGATGGCAGAGACCAAGGCTGAAGTGCTCAAGGAAGCAGAAGACAAGATGAAGAAGGCAGTGTCGGTGAATCTCGAGGATCTTTCTCAGATCAGATCGGGTCGGGCTGCTCCTTCGCTTCTGAACCGCATCACGGTTGACTACTACGGCACGCAGACCCCTTTGAATCAGGTAGCGAACCTGTCGGTGCCTGAGCCCCGCCTCTTGGTGATCGCTCCTTACGATCCGAACTCGATCGCCGCGATCGAGAAGGCGATCCTCTCTTCGGATCTAGGCATCACCCCGGCGAACGACGGAACCGTGGTCCGCCTCGCGTTCCCGCAGCTGACTGAGGACCGGCGGAAGGAACTCATCAAGATCGCTCACCTCCGGGCGGAAGAAGGCAGGGTCGCGGTGCGAGGAGTGCGACGTCATGCCAAACAGGAACTCGAGCGCATGAAGAAAGACGGCACCCTGTCCGAGGACGAAGAGCGCGGAGCGGAAACCGACCTCCAGAAACTGACCGACAGACACGTCGGTGAGGTCGACGAGAACCTCCAGCGCAAGGAACACGAACTCTCCGAGGTCTAGGCTCTCCATGCCTGAACAGGCCGCTTCCGGCGGTCGCAACCTTCCGCAAGCGATCGCCACCGCGATCGCCCTGCTCATCCTGTTGCTGGGCGCGATGTTCGTCGGCGCGACCGCGTTCTTCTGGGTCGCCACCACGGTTGTCACGCTGGCGTGCCTCGAGCTGTTGATCGCGGTCCGTGGTTCGGGGCGACGGAACATCACCGCGATGGCTCCCCTTGGGGTGTTGGCCCTGACGCTGCCGGCGTACTTCAGGCCGAACGAACCCGGGTACATAGCGGTCGGAGCGGTCGTGGTGATCGTTCTTACGTTCGTCCTGGCGATGCGACCGGGGCGCGGACCGACACCAGCGAGTGACGTTGCGTGGACACTGATGGGCGATCTTCTGGATCGGCGGCGGGGGAGTCGGAGCGGTGTCGATGTTGACGCTCAGATCCGGTGTGGCGGTGCTGACCGCACACGTCCTCATCACCGCTGCCGATGACATCGGAGCGTTCTTCATCGGAACGAGCCTCGGGCGGCACAAGCTGGCGCCGTCGATCTCGCCCAACAAGTCTTGGGAGGGGATGATCGGCGGCCTCGTCGTCGCTCTTGGTGTGGGGGCCGCGTTCGGGGCGTTGATCGACGTGATCGGCGTGGTCCACGGCATCGGCATGGGGGCGATCATCGGAGTGCTGGCCCCGATCGGTGATCTCTCGGAGTCGCTGGTCAAGCGCGAACTGGGCATCAAGGATTCGGGGCGGATGCTTCCGGGTCACGGCGGGATGCTCGATCGGATCGACGCGATCATCTTCTGCGCACCGAGCGTCTTCCTCTACCTTCACTTCGTCGTCGTATAGGCGAGAGGCTGCGACAATCGCATCCGTGAGAGAACGCCTCCGCATCGTCATCCTCGGTTCGTCCGGCTCGATCGGTCGTCAGGCCCTCGACGTTGTTCGCGCGAACCCAGAACGTTTCGAGGTAGTCGGTCTGGCGGTCGGGAGCGATGTAGACACCCTCGAGTCGCAGGCCGCCGAGTTCGGCGTCACGAGGACGGCGGTCGGCGCAGATGAGGGCATCGAACTCGCGAGGCTGGACGACGCGGACATCGTTCTGAACGCGATCGTTGGGGCCGCGGGACTGCGCGCCTCTCTGGCTGCACTCACGGCTGGCAAGACGCTCGCTCTGGCGAACAAAGAAAGTCTCGTCGCTGGAGGAGAGTTGTGCCTCGCGGCCGCCGCGGCCGGAGGAGCGCGGGTCGAGGCGGTCGATTCCGAGCATGCGGCCATAGCCCAATGTCTCTCCGGGAGGGACCTTGAGACCGTAGAACGGATCATCCTCACGGCCTCGGGAGGTCCTTTCCGAACGCGGACGAGTCTCGATGGCATCACTCCCGATGAGGCCCTCGCCCATCCGACCTGGGAGATGGGACCAAAGATCACGATCGATTCAGCGACGCTGATGAACAAGGGCCTCGAAGTGATCGAGGCACACTTCCTCTTCGGGTTCTCGTACGACCAGATAGATGTCGTGGTTCACCCGCAGTCGATCGTGCATGGGATCGCATGCTTCGTCGATGGATCGATGGTGCAGCAGGCGGCGCCCGCAGACATGAGGATCCCGATCCAGTCCGCGCTGTCGTTCCCGGAGCGTCTCCCCAGCGGTGCTCGCCGGATCGACCTTGCGGACATCGGAAGTCTCGATTTCGAACCTGTGGATAGGGAACGTTTCCCGGCCCTCGATCTCGCATACGAAGCTGGCAGGAAGGGCGGCACCTACCCGGCCGCGTTGAACGCGGCGAACGAGATCGCCGTCGAGGCGTTCCTTGCGGGCGGACTCGGGTTCGCCGACATCACGGGTGTCACGACGGATGTCCTCGCCAAACACGGATCGCTCGACGCAACGGTCCTAGAAGACGTGCTGGAGGCCGATGCCTGGGCGCGCGACGAGGCTCGCTCCCTCATCTCACACCGGGGTGTCGGGACCCCCTCATCTCCTGGAGGACCTCTGTGACACTCGGCATCGTTCTGTTCGCGTTCTCGATCCTGGTCGTCGTGATGATCCACGAGTCCGGGCACTTCTTCACCGCGCGGTTCTTCGACTTCAAGGTTACGAAGTACTTCGTTGGATTCGGCCCGACCGTGTGGTCGAAGCACAAGGGCGAGATCGAGTACGGGATCAAAGCCCTGCCTCTCGGTGGGTTCGTGAAGATCGTTGGGATGAATCCCTATGAGGAGATCGCTCCGGAGGACCAACCGCGGGCGTATGCCAACAAGCCGAAGTGGCAGAGAGCGATCGTGCTGGTGGCGGGTTCCGCCACCCACTTCGTGGTCGCGTTCCTGCTTCTCACGATCGCGTTCCTCACGATCGGCTTTCCCACGGGCGAGGCGACCACCACGATCCAGAACGTGACCTCCAGCCTCGGGGGAGAAGAGACTCCCGCGGCAAGTGCCGACCTGAGTCCGGGCGACGAGATCGTTGGGATCGAGGGAGTGCCGATGCCGATACCGATACCTGGGGCGAGATCCGTGCGTACATCCAGGCTCATCCGGGTGACGCGGTCACTTTCGAGATCGAACGAGATGGAGAGTCGCGGACGGAGACCTTCACCTTGGGAACCGGCTTGTTCGCTCTGGACGGCACGATCATCGACTACGCGCCGCCAGGTGCCGATGTCCGCACTCCGCGTGAGGGGGAGACGACCGGAGGGTTCCTCGGGGTCGCCCCGGCCCCGGAGTACGAGCGTGAATCGTTGCTCGGTGCGATCGGGCGTGGGGGGAGCGAGACCTGGACTCTCACCACGTTGTCTTTCAAGGGCATCGGCAAGGTCTTCGGAACGGTCTTCGACAGCGACTTCTGGGCCCAGGTCACCGGGTCGGCCGAGAGGGACCCGACGGGGGCCATCGGACTGGTGGGGGCCAGTCGCTTCGCTGGCGAAACCGTGAGTTCCGGCCAGTACCTCGACTTCATCGGGATGGTCGCCGCCTTTACGGTCTTCATCGGGATCATGAATCTGCTCCCGCTGCCACCCCTGGACGGCGGGCATCTCCTGGTCTTGGCCTACGAGAAGGTGACCGGCCGCGAGGTTGACGTCCGCAAGCTGATCCCAGTGGCAGCCGGCGTGATCGCCTTCTTCGTCCTGCTGTTTCTGGCGGTTCTCTACCTGGACATCGCGCGCCCGATCGAATCGCCGTTCTAGTTGGCGGATCGTCGAGACGATCCGCTTCTGGATCCGTGCGCGTTAACCTGGCATCGAGTCCCCGCTGGTTCCCATCTGTTGGCGGATCGTCGAGACCCTGGCCTGGCCGGGTGGAGATTCTGTGTGGTTCTGGCTCGGACGCTCGGGTAGGAGCGGGGCCCACCTAGACTGGTCCGATGTACGAGAGACGTAAGTCACGGCAGATCCATGTCGGCAAAGTCGCGGTCGGTGGCGACGCGCCGGTGTCGATCCAGTCGATGACGACTACCAAGACGGAAGATATCTCCGCCACGCTGATCCAGGTTCATGCCCTTGCCACCCAGGGAGCCGACATCGTCAGGGTCGCGGTGCCTCATGAAGGCGACGCAAAGGCTCTTCCGACGATCGCTCAAGAGGGTGGAGTCCCGATAATCGCCGACATCCACTTCTCGGTTCGCCTAGCGATGATGGCGATCGAGGCCGGGGTGCACGGACTCCGGCTCAACCCGGGGAACATGCGCAACCCGAAGCACATCAAGGAAGTGGCGGACGCCGCCAAGGAACGAGGCATACCTATCCGGATCGGGGTCAACGCCGGGAGCCTCGACAAGAAACTCGTTGCGAAGTACGGGCGCCCCACGGCCGAAGCCTTGGTCGAGAGCGCCCTGTACGAGATCTCGCTGCTCTCCGAGCACGGGTTCGAGGACATCAAGGTGTCGGTCAAGCATCAGAACGTCCCGGAGATGATCGATGCGTACCGACTCTTGGCGACCCGGACCGACGTTCCGTTGCACCTCGGAGTGACCGAGGCAGGAACCCCGAAGCAGGGTGTGGTGAAGTCCGCGATCGGGCTCGGGACGCTGTTGGCTGAAGGCATCGGGGACACGATCAGGGTGTCGCTCACCGCCGACCCCGTCGAAGAGGTCAAACTCGGGAAACAGATCCTGAAGACCCTCGGGCTCAGGGAAGACGGATTCGACTTCGTCGCCTGTCCCTCCTGCGGTCGAGCCGAACTGGATGTCTTCGAGTTGGCTAACGAGGTCGAGGCCAGGATCGAGAAGATGGACCTGCCGCCCATGCAGATCGCAGTGATGGGCTGCGAGGTGAACGGCCCGGGCGAAGCGCGCGATGCGGACATCGGGATCGCGGCTGGTCCCGGGCGGGGACTCCTATTCTCGAAGGGCAAGCAGATCGGCTGGGTGCCTCATGACCGCTTGGTCGATGCCCTCATCGAGGAAGCCGAACGGGTGGCCGCGGAGATCAGGGCCTCGGGGACCGCCGAAGGCGATGGTGTGACTGTGGTCAAGGGGGCCGGGCGGAGGCAGGAGCCGATCGTGCCGATCGGCATGGGGCCTCCTCCGGAGTAGTTCTCGGAACCTAGCGGCCGGCGTTTGGTCGCTTGCCGTGATTAGCTTTGTTCTTGCGGCGTGCCCGGCGCTTGCGCCCTTTCTTAGCCATCGATATCTCCTCCATCTGCTACTCTGGTTTACGCCCTGAGCAGGGTTGTTTCGACCTGCCGGGCGGCTTGTGACGAACAGTGGCGACCAGTGTACGTGAACCGCCGGGAACGATAGGAAGCGAAGCCCCTCGGACGGAGGGGCTTCATTCATGAGGGAGGCCGGATGCCAGCTCTCGAAGAGGTCCGAGACCTCGCCGAGGCGATCGTTCGCCGTCACTCCCTCAGGCTTTGGGATATCGAGATGACCGGACGTCCCGGATCCGCTGTGCTCAGGGTCTACGTGGACGCCGATGGGGGTGTCGATCTAGACACCGTCGCGGATGTCTCGAACGAGATGTCACGTGCCCTCGATCTGAAGGATCCGATCGAGGGCAGGTACGTGCTTGAGGTCTCGTCGCCCGGGCTGGAGAGGTCCCTGAAGAGGCCGGAGCATTTCGCCCTCTGCAAGGGCTCGCACGTGACCGTTAAGACGAAGGAACCGCTGATCGGCGCAAGCCACCGGATCGACGGGGTGATCGATGACGCCGACGAAACCTCGGTGACGATCGAAAGCACCGCGGGCCAGGTGGCGGTGCCGCTCGCAGAGATCAAGTCCGCACGAACGATTTTCGAATGGAAGGGAAAGGACAAGCCATGAAGATCCCGATGGATTCATTGAGGGAGCTCGAGCGCGAGCGTGGGATCTCGTTCGACACTGTTGTCGAGGCTATCGAGAAGGCGCTCGCGTCTGCTTACCTTCGGATGACCAACGCGGACGAGACGCGCGGTGCCCGTGCCGTCATCGAACGCGAGGGCGGCGACGTAACCGTCTTTGCCCAGGACATAGAGGTAGACGACGAGACCGAAGAGGTCACTGTCCTGAAGGAGTGGGAGGACACGCCCGCTGACTTCGGTCGGATCGCTGCGCAAACCGCTAAGCAGGTCATCCTCCAGCGCCTCCGTGAGGCCGAGCGGGACCTGACCTTCGGCGAGTACTCGGGTCGCGAGGGAGACATCGTCACGGGGATCGTGCAGCAGCAGGATCACCGATACACGATCCTCGACCTTGGCAAGACCGAGGCGCTGATGCCGCCGTCCGAGCAGATCCCGCACGAACGCTACGAACACGGAGCCAGGTTGAAGGCCTACATCGTCGAGGTGAGGAAGTCGGCGCGCGGCCCTCAGATCATCGTGTCGCGCACTCACCCGGGGCTCATCAAACGACTCTTCGAACTCGAGGTACCCGAGATCCTGGACGGCATCGTCGAGATCAAGGGTGTCGCTCGCGAGCCAGGACATCGTTCCAAGGTTGCAGTCGTTTCGAACGACCGCAACGTGGACGCGGTCGGTGCCTGCGTTGGATCGAAGGGCTCGCGGGTCCGCATGGTCACCAACGAACTCCACGGCGAGAAGATCGACATCATCCCGTGGGTCGATGACCAATCAGAGTTCGTCAAGAACGCGCTGTCGCCAGCCAAGGCCAAAGAGGTGATCCTCCAGGAGGACGGTCAGACCGCACTCGTGGTGGTCCCCGACCATCAGTTGTCTCTGGCCATCGGCAAGGAGGGCCAGAACGCTCGCCTCGCCGCCCGCCTCACGGGATTGAGGGTAGATATCAAGTCCGAAGCGCAGATGAGGACCGCCCAGACGGAAGCCGCCGCGGCAGAGGCTCCCGAGGAAACCGAAGCGGAGGCTGAGGTCAGCGAGACCGAAGCCGCCGTCGAGGAAACATCGATCGCTGCCGAGCCGGCTGCAACGGGCGAGTCCCCGGCCGAGCAGGACGCGGCCGAAGGTGCCGAGCCAACGGGCGACTAGGATTTCGAGACTGAGCAAGGAAAGGAAAGAATGGCGAACCCCAGGGTCCACGAGCTAGCGAAAGAGCTCGGACTTTCATCCAAAGACGTTCTGGCCCACCTCGAGAAGATCGGCGAGGCGGTCAAAAGCCACGCGTCCACGATCACCCCTGAGGTTGCCGACAAGGTGAAGTCCGACATCGGCAAGAAGAAGGCACCCGCAAAGAAAGCAGCCCCGAAGAAGGCCGAGCCCAAGAAGGCGGCGGCTCCAACACCGAAGAAGGCCGCCCCGAAGGCTGAGCCCAAGAAAGTCGAGCCCAAGAAGGCGGCAGCTCCCACTCCTAAGAAGGCCGCCCCGAAGGCAGAGCCCAAGAAGACGGAGTCCAAGGCTGCGCCGAAAGCTGCGGAACCGAAGGTTGAAGCTCCGAAGGCGGAGCCGAAGCCAGAAGCTCCGAAGGCTGCGCCAGCCCCGGTGGCGGAGAAGGCCGAGGCCGAAGCCGAGCCGCAGCCGGAAGCTCCCGCTGCTGCTGGCGAGACCGTGAAGGTCCACCGAGGGATCACCGTGAAGGACTTCGCGGAGAAGCTCGAGATCCCGGGCCAGGAAGTCGTGAAGATACTGATCGCGGCGGGCGAGATGATGACGCTCACACAATCGATGAGCGACGAGGCCGTCATGCTCGCGGCGGAGGAACTCGGCACCGCGGTGCAGATCGTGGACCCGGGACAGGACGAAGAGGAACTCGACGAGGATCTGGCCGAGGAGGACGAGGGTGTCGAGTTCGTCGATCGACCCCCGGTCATCACGGTCATGGGTCACGTCGACCACGGGAAGACCTCGATCCTCGACGTCATCCGGCGGGCGAACGTTGCCTCAGGTGAGGCCGGAGGCATCACACAGCACATCGGTGCGTACCAGGTGAAGCACGATGGGCGTGAGATCACTTTCATCGACACCCCTGGTCACGAAGCTTTCACTGCTATGCGAGCCCGCGGGGCCCAGGTCACCGATATCGCGATCCTCGTGGTGGCGGCCGACGATGGGGTCAAGCCCCAGACGATCGAAGCGATCGATCACATCAAGGCAGCGAAGGTGCCCCTGGTCGTAGCCGTGAACAAGATGGACAAGGAAGGCGCGGATCCGACACGGGTTCGTCAGCAACTCTCCGATTACGACCTCTTGCCGGAAGAGTGGGGCGGCGAAACGGTGTTCGTGGACGTCTCTGCGAAGAAGTCAGAGAACATCGACCAACTGCTCGAGATGATCCTGCTGACCTCCGACGTGCAACTCGACCTGAAGGCGAACGCCGAGGCACTGGCGCGCGGGGTCGTTATCGAAGCGCACCTCGACAAGGGTCGTGGCCCGGTGGCGACCGTGCTCGTGCAGCGCGGAACCTTGTACGAAGGTGATCCGATCCTGGCGGGCCCCGCGTGGGGTCGCGTCCGAGCGATGCTCAACGAGAACGGCGAGCAGGTTGCAACCGCCAGTCCTGGCCAGCCGGTACAGATCCTCGGGTGGCAGTCGCTGCCAGGAGCGGGAGACGATTTCAGGGCTCTTGAGGATGAACGCGAGGCGCGCGACATCGCTGCTGAACGTGAACATCACGTCCGTGAGGCCGAGAACGTGTCCCAGCGCGCCGTCTCGCTCGCTGGCTTGTTGGCGGCAACGCGCGAGGGCGAGATCCCAGAGCTGAACGTCCTGCTCAAGGCAGACACGCAGGGCTCGGTTGAGGCCCTTGCTGGTCAGTTCGAGAAGCTCGATCAAACACTGGTGTCGATCAACGTGGTCCGTAAGGGTGCTGGAGCGATCACCGAGAACGACGTGACCCTCGCGGAAGCATCGCAGGCGATCGTGATCGGGTTCAACGTCGTTCCGACCGCCCAAGCTCGTCCGATGGCAGAAGAAGCTGGCGTCGACATCCGGACCTACCGGGTGATCTACCAAGCCGTCCAGGACATCGAGAACGCGGCGAAGGGTCTATTGGGGCCAGAGCTGCGCGAGGTTCCGATCGGGCAGGCCGAGGTGCGTGCGACGTTCAAGGTTCCTCGTGTCGGGCTCGCGGCCGGTTGCATGGTTACCGAGGGAGTCATCAAGCGGAACGCCCAGGTTCGACTCGTGAGGGATGGCACCGTCGTCTACGAATCGACGGTCGCGACCATCCGGCGGTTCAAGGACGATGTGCGCGAGGTTGCGGCCGGCTACGAATGCGGTATCGGGATCGAGAACTATCAGGACTTCAAGGAAGGCGACGTCATCCAGGCGTTCGAGGTCCAGGAAGTTTCGCGATAGGTCGCTCCGATGTTCATCGGGCTGGGGCGCTACGAGTTGTTCCTCTCGGCCTCTGGGTCGCTGAAGGACAAACGCCAGGTGCTGAGATCGGTGGTGGATGTCGTGAACAAGCGCTTCAGCGCCTCCATCGCCGAGGTGGATCATCAGGATCTCTGGCAGCGATCCGTCCTCGGTGTGAGCGTCGTTTCAGGGTCGATGGACCATTGCCAGAGGGTCCTCGATCAGGTCGAACGCACCATCGAGAAGGTGATCGCCGGTCGCGCCGACATCGTCGATCGCTGGACCGAACACGTATCTATGGAGGATCTGTGAGTAGTTCATGAGCCAGAGGACCGAGAAGGTCCAGAAGGTCGCCCGGGAGATCCTGGGGGAGGCCATACAGACACTCAAGGACCCGCGCATCGGTTTCGTCACGGTGACCGCGGTTCGAGTGACGCCCGATCTCAGGTCGGCGCGCGTCTTCGTGTCCGTGCTTGGCACCGCGGACGAGCAGGCGGACACGATGGAGGGGTTGGAAAGCGCCAAACCGTTCCTGCGCGCCGAGATCGGCCGCCAAGTGAGACTCAGGTATCTCCCCGAATTGACCTTCGTCCGCGACGAGGGTCCCGAGCAAGCCGAGCGGATCGAGGAGATCCTGTACACGATCCGCAAAGAGGACCCTACGAGTGAGTGATCAGCGGAAGGAAGCGATCGCCGCCATGCGGGCTGCAGACAAGATCGCGCTCGCGTGCCACGTCAACCCCGACGGCGACGCGATGGGCTCGCTCCTCGGTCTCTCGCTGGCTCTGCGCGCGATGGGGAAGACGACCTATCCCACTTGGGGAGCGAACCCGGCGACGGTCCCGTACAACTACGCATTCCTTCCGGGGGCCGATTCGGTAGTCGACCCAGGAGATGTGCCCGCTGTTGACCTGTTCATCGCTGTCGATTGCGGGGATGCATCGAGACTTGGAGGTGTCGAGAAGGCGTTCAAGAAGGCGCCTAGCTCCATCAACATCGATCATCATCCCGGCAACGATGACTTCGCTTCTGTCAATGTCGTCGAGATCGACGCTTCGTCTACCGCTGAGATCATCGCCACGATGCTCCTCGACGCGGAGATCGAGATCGATGCCGAGGTCGCGACCAACCTCTACGCGGGGATAGTGACCGACACCGGGCGGTTCCAGTACGCGAACTCGTCTCCCGACGTCATGCGTCTGGGAGCCGACCTTCTCACGCGCGGGGTAGACGCCACACGCATCGCTCAGGAGGTGTTCGAGTCGGCTCCGTTCGGATACCTGCAGCTGACCGGCAGGGTCCTAGAGAGAGCGGCCCTAGATGCCGAGCGCGGGTTCGTCTACTCGTGGTTCACCAAGAAAGACCTCAAGGAGACAAAGGTCTCTCCTGACGAGACCGAGAAGCTGATCGATCTGGTGCGCTCGACCCGTGACGCTGACATCGCAGCGATGTTCAAGGAACAAGGAGACGGTCGCTACCGGGTGAGTCTCCGCTCGAAGGGACCTCGCAGCGTGGGCGCTATCGCTCGGGCGAACGGTGGGGGCGGACACGAACTCGCTGCTGGATTCACCGCGGCGAGCGTCGAGGCGGCGATCAAAGCCGTAGAAGAAGGACTCGACACCCCCACAGAAGGGGAGGGCACCACAGAGGTCGAGTCGTGACGGACGGGGTCCTGGTGATCGACAAGCCTGCCGGGATGACCTCACACGATGTCGTCGATTCGATACGCAAGGTGTTCCACACGAAGAAGGTCGGTCACGGTGGAACCCTAGATCCCGACGCCACGGGCATCTTGATCCTCGGTTTGGGCCGGGCTACCCGGTTCCTCGCCTACTCACAGGGAGCTCCCAAGCGGTATTCGGCCCGGGCTCGGTTCGGGATCGCCACCTCGACCCAAGACGCGTCCGGCGAGGTCATCGCCGAGCACCCTGCGGACGTCACCGAAGATCAGGTGGTCGCCGCACTCCAAGGGTTCCGTGGCCCGATCGAACAGGTACCCCCGATGGTCTCGGCGGTCAAGGTGGGTGGCGAGCGCTTGTACAAGAAAGCGCGACGGGGCGAAGAGGTCGATCGACCTCCACGCGCGGTCGAGATCCACTCGCTCGAACTGACGAGCTTCGATCATCCCCATGCAAACCTGGACGTGGTCTGTTCCGGGGGCACCTACATCAGAACGCTCGTGCACGATCTGGGCGCGACGCTGGGGTGTGGTGCTCACCTCGTGGAACTCCGGCGAACCGAAGCGGGTGGATTCACGCTCGACGACGCGGTTCTCCTCAAGGACGCGTCCCCGGACGCGCTCAGACCGCTCCTCGATGCGGTCCGGCAGCTCCCCAGCATCGAGGCAGATGACGGAACCGCCGAGCACGTCTCTCATGGACGCGCACTGCCAGCCCCCGATGGTCTCGTGGACGGGACCGAGGTGGCGGTCGTGAGGGACGGCGAGCTGCTAGGTGTCTACAAACGTGAGGGAGAAGCGCTGAAGCCCGATCGCGTGGTTGCGTCGTGAAGACCTTCATCGGACCGGCATCGCTCGAGGGGGAGACGCTCGAGTGCGCGGTGACGATCGGAACGTTCGACGGCGTACACCTTGGGCACCGCTCCCTGATCGCGCGGTGTGTGGCACGCGCTCGAGATGAGGGCATCGAGGCTGCGATCGTCACGTGGGATCGCCACCCGTTCATGACCCTTCGCCCGGAACATGCGCCGCCGATGCTGTCGAGTCCAGAGCGAAAGATCGAGTTGTTGGAAGGAACGGGTGCCGATGTCCTTGTCGTGATCCCCTTCGACGAGGAGTTCTCCCACTGGCCCCCGGAGCGGTTCGTCGACGACGTCCTGGTGCGGGGTCTCGGGGCGAGAGCCGTGGTGATCGGCGACGGATGGCGGTTCGGTCACAAGGCTGCAGGCGACGTGGATCTCTTGCGCCACCTGGGGGAGCGCGACGGTTTCGCGGTCGAGACGATCGAACTGCAAGGCTCCGGCGACCGCGAGATCGTGTCATCCAGCCGGATTCGGGACCTCGTTACCTCCGGTGCCATGGAGGACGCCAGATCGTTGTTGGGTCGTCCCTTCGATATCGATGGGTTGGTGGTCCATGGCGACGGCCGGGGGAGGGACCTCGGATTCCCGACCGCCAACCTCGAGTTCGATGCCTCCATCGCCAGACCGCCTCGTGGTGTCTACGCGGGCCGGATCCATGTCGGCGACTCTTACCTGCCAGCGGCCATCTCCGTGGGAGTCAACCCGACGTTCGGGGGCCAGGTAGGCGTAAGTCCCATCCGGATCGAGGCGTTCATCCTCGATTTCGACGGCGACATCTATGGCGGGGTCGTCCGGCTCGAGTTCTGGAGCAGACTGAGGGACGAACTCAAGTTCGACTCGGTGGACGATCTGGTCGCCCAGATGGCTTCGGACGTCGATCTGACGCGCTCGCTGGTGTCCTGAGCCCCCTGGCACCGCCGGGGAGGGGTTCTGTTACCATAGCCAAGCCCGCGGGCCCGTTCATCCGCGTCTGCGCGGCCTCCAGAAGGCGACGCTAGAACTCCAACCTGAGAAGGGATCCAGGGAACCAGAATGGCTCTGTTGAAAGACGAGAAGACCGAGATCATCAAAGACAACGCCCGCGGCGAAGGCGACACGGGTTCGCCCGAGGTACAGGTTGCCGTCCTCACGCGCCGGATCACCGAACTCACCGAACACTTCAAGACCCATCCGAAAGACCACCACTCTCGACGCGGCCTCCTGCTTCTCGTAGGCCGACGCCGTCGCCTGCTCGAGTACCTCCGTCGTGAGGACATCGAGCGGTACAGGGCACTCATCGCCAAACTCGGCCTGCGTAGGTAGGCGGCGCGATCAGTAGCTCAGCAGGAAGGGAGGCCGTCGCTCACTCAAGCCAATGATCCATACCGATCACGACTCGAACCAGAGTGATCGGTGACCACGGAGAGGGCCGGCTCGGCGGTCGGTTATCAGTGGAAAGCCCAAGGGGTCCAACCCTTGCACTTCCTACTGAGAATCGACCCGGCTAGTCCTCTTCGGATAACAGCCCGCAGCGCGGGCATGTCTTCCAAGGAGGAAGCTAGATGAACCCGGAACCTATTTCGGTAGAACGCAAGATCGGAGCGGACACGATCCGTTTCGAGACAGGACGATTCGCTGGCCAGGCTGGCGGCGCTGTCTACGCCCAGATGGGCGACACCTCGGTCCTCGCGACCGCAACCTCATCGGCACCTCGGGGCGACGGAGATTTCTTCCCGTTGACCGTGGATGTCGAAGAACGCATGTATGCAGCCGGCAAGATCCCAGGCGGATTCTTCCGCCGCGAGGGACGTGCCGGTGAGAATGCGACCCTCTTGTGTCGGTTGATCGACCGCCCGATGCGCCCCGCATTCCCAGACGGTTTCCGTCACGAGGTCCACGTCGTCGTGACGGTGCTGTCCGTCGATGGGGAAGTGCCTCACGACATCCTGGCCGTCAACGCCGCTTCGGCTGCGCTGGCGATCTCGGACATGCCCTTCGAAGGCCCGATCGGGTGCGTGCGCATGAGCCACATCGGTGGCGACTGGGTCGCGAACCCAACCTTCGAGGAGCAGGAGGAAGCGACGATCGAACTGGTCGTCGCGGGACGCCGCAACAGCTCCGGTGAGGTCGACATCATGATGATCGAAGCCGGCGGTTCCGACCGACTGTTCGATCTGGTCGAGGCTGGCGCCACCAAGCCCGACGAGGAGCTCCTCGCCGAGGGTATCGAGGCGTCCAAGGCTTTCATCGCAGAGTCGATCGACGGACAGACCGAGCTAGCCGATCAGGGTGGCAAGGAGAAGGCTTCTTTCGGAGGAGCCGACACGGACTACCCACTCTTCGTTGACTACAGCGACGAGATCATGGAGAGCGTCAAGGGCGCTGCGACCGATGGCCTGAACGAGGCGATCGCCAAGACCGTCAAGAAGGAACGACGTGGACGGATGGCCGAGGTCGAGGCAGAGGTGCTCGAGAAGCTCGCTGGCCAGTTCCCGGAACAGGAGCGGTCGATCAAGAACGCGACCCGTTCGCTCTACAAGAAGCTGGTTCGCAAGCGCGTACTCGAAGAGGGAGTGCGCCTGGATGGCCGCAAGGTCGATGAGGTTCGTCCCATCTGGACCCAGGCCGGGATCATCCCTCGGGTACATGGCTCGGGACTCTTCACCCGTGGAGAGACCCAGGGTCTATCGATCACCACGCTCGGCATGCAGCGCATGGAGCAGATGGTCGACGACCTGTCGCCGAACGACAGCAAGCGCTACATGCACAACTACAACTTCCCGCCTTACTCGACCGGTGAGGCAGGTTTCATGCGCGGACCGAAGCGCCGCGAGATCGGTCACGGGGCACTCGCCGAGAAGGCGATCCTTCCCGCGATCCCGACCCGCGAGGACTTCCCGTACGCGATCCGAGTGGTCTCCGAGATCATGAGCTCCAACGGATCGACCTCGATGGCCGCGGTATGTGGCTCATCGCTCTCGCTCATGGACGCGGGCGTACCGCTCCGCGGAGGCAAGCACATCGGTGGTGTGGCCATGGGGCTGATCGCCGATGAGGGCAAGTTCATCCCCTTGACGGACATCCTCGGCGACGAAGATGCCCTGGGCGACATGGACTTCAAGGTGGCAGGGACCGAGGACATGGTGACGGCGCTTCAGCTCGACACCAAGATCTCGGGCGTCCCGGCCGAGGTCCTCACCGAAGCGCTACGCGCTGCGAAGGTGGCCCGCCTGCACATCATCGAGCAGATGGACAAGACCCTGACCGGCCCACGCGACCACCTTGCCGACAACGCCCCTCGGGTCATGTCGATCCAGGTTCCCGTCGACAAGATCGGCGAAGTCATCGGACCGAAGGGCAAGAACATCCAGATGGTTCAGCAGGTCACCGGAGCCGAGATCGACATCCGCGACGACGGCACGATCTTCATCGGATCGGCCGACCAGGGCGGTGCCGAAGAGGCAGCCAAACTGATCGAAGAGACGGTTAACCCGCACCTCCCAGAGGTCGGCGAGCGCATCCAGGGCTCGGTCGTGAACACGACCACCTTCGGCGCTTTCGTGAATATCGCCCCGAACCGCGACGGGCTCGTTCACATCTCGAAGCTCGGTGAGGGTCGCATCGATCGCGTCGAGGACGCGGTCAACGTCGGCGACAGCCTCGAGGTCGAGGTCTCCGAGGTCGACTCTCAGGGTCGCATCAACCTGACCCCGGTCGCATGGCTGGAGCGTCAGGTGGAGGGCGGCAAGACGATCGAAGAAGCCCGCGAGGAAGCGGTCTCCGGCGGTAAGCGGAGCAGCAGTGGCGGCGGCGGACGCGACCGAGGTGGCGACCGTGGCGGCCGCGGTGGAGATCGCGGTGGACGCGGTGGCGACCGTGGTGGACGCGGCGGTGACCGCGGACCTCGTCGAGAGCGTGCTCCACGCGTGGGGGATGGCGAGTGACGACGTTCGAGCGCACCACGCTCGACTCAGGAGTAACGATCGTCACCGAGCGGATGAAAGAGGTCCGCTCGGTGACGGTCGGCCTGTGGTTCGACGTGGGGGCCCGCGATGAGCCGGACGAACTAGCCGGGACTTCGCATTTCCTCGAACATCTCCTCTTCAAAGGAACGGAAACCCGCACCGCTAAGGACATCGCCGACGCGTTCGACGCCGTTGGTGGCGACATCAATGCCTTCACTGGCAAGGAGTACACCTGTTACTACTCAAGGGTGCTCGACGACGATCTTCCGATGGCGATGGAGATCCTGTCGGAGATGGTCACGGGTTCGTTGATCGATCCGACCGAGTTCGAGTCGGAGCGCAAGGTGATCCTCGAAGAGATAGCGATGCACGAGGATGCACCGGACGAACTCGTTCACGATCTGTTCTATCGGAGCATGTGGAACGGGCACCCTCTGGGGCGTCCGGTGCTCGGTTACAACGATTCGATCGCCGCGGTAGCGCGCGACCAGGTCGCCGACTATTGGCGTGACCGGTACAGCCCCCCGAACCTAGTGGTCGCTGCCGCAGGAAACGTCGATCACCGAGACCTCGTGGATCGCGTGGCCGCTCTGTTCTCGGCGGCTGGTGGTCGCAGGAACCTGCGAACCGGCATCGCTCCATCGCCTCAGGCGGGGGTAACCGTTCATCGTCGCCCGACCGAGCAGGCTCACATCATCGTCGGAACCGAGGGACTTCATCGGAACCACGAGGACCGTCACGCCCTCGCGGTGGTCGATACGATCCTGGGCGGCGGGATGTCGTCTCGGTTGTTCCAAGAGGTGCGCGAGAAGAGGGGCCTCGCCTACTCGGTGTATTCGTATCGGTCGCTGTTCGCGGACGCTGGCACATTCGGTGTCTACGCCGGGACCACTCCGCAGAACGCCGAGACCGTCATCGACATCGTTCGAGGCGAGATCGACTCGATCCTCAACGATGGCATCACCCCCGCAGAGTTGGCGAGGGCGAAGGGGCATGTGCGCGGCGCCCTGGTCCTGTCGTCCGAAGATCCTGGGAGCCGGATGAACCGTCTCGGCAAGCAGCAGCTGACCACCGGCGAGATCGTGTCGATCGACGAGATGATCGACCGATTCGATGCCATAAACCTCGACGACGTGAAGCGGGTCGCTCAGGACGTTCTCGGGTCGGGCATCTTCCGGGTGACCGTGGTGGGGCCGTTCGATGAGGACGCGTTCGACAGGTACGCCGCCTGAGCCATGATCAACGTTGCCGTGCTGGGTGCGACGGGACGGATGGGGTCCACCACATGTTCTGCCGTGGAGGACGCATCGGACATGGAGTTGGTGGCACGGGTCGGTCCAGACGACACCCTAGATAGCCTGTCTGACCTCGGCGTTCATGTAGCGGTCGACTTCACCACACCTGATTCGGTGATGGACAACCTGCGAGCCCTGACGCATCAAGGGATAGCCGCGGTGGTTGGCACTACCGGACTCGACGCCGACCGCCTCGTCACCCTGTCGTCGTGGAGCGATGAGGCAAACTCCCCGGTTTTCGTCGCTCCTAACTTCGCGCTGGGCGCGGTGTTGATGATGACCTTTGCTCGGGCAGCTGCTCCCTACTTCGATTCGGCCGAGATCGTGGAACGGCATCACGACAAGAAGATCGACGCTCCCTCGGGTACGTCACTGAGGACGGCCGAGATGATGGAAGGCGTTCGAGATGAGCCGTTCAGCGACGTTCCCGGTGCCGAAGAGCGGGGGCAGGTGCACAGCGGGGTGAGGATCCACTCGGTCCGGCTCCCTGGATCGGTCGCCCATCAAGAGGTTCTCTTCGGGGGCACGGGTGAGACACTTTCGATCCGCCACGATTCGCTCGACCGTTCATCCTTCATGCCGGGGGTTCTGATGGCGATCCGAAAGGTCCGCTCGACGAACGGCCTCACGGTCGGGTTGGAGAACCTGCTCGAACTGTGATCCGGCCAGCGGCTCTAACCCTCATCCTTCTGTCACTGATCGCCACCGGTTGTTTCGCCGACACCAACGTCACGGACTCGGGTAAGGGTCTTCCAGTCGTAACCGTGGACCTTCCCCTGTCGGTGTCGGCAGGGGACCGCGTCACCGCAACCTTCAGGATCCAGAACCCGGGGCCAGGCGATATCGCTGGTCTTTCGATCGCATTCGTGCGGGTCGGGAACGATTTCCCGATCGTTGATTACGCCGCCAAGGGTTCGAACCCTGCGATCGCAGCCATCGACCCAGAGCCCCTTGCGGTCGACCGAGCGGGTGTTGTCTACAGGTTCCCCGGCATCGAGGAGGGTGGCGAGGTCACCATCTCGTTCGAACTCGTGATCCCCGACCACCTGGGGCCGGTCGCTAACTCGGTCACCGTTTCGGCTGCAGAGGATGCGGAGCGACTCGACGGCATCCGGCTCGAAACCACCGTCGAGTAACCCGGTCCGAGTAGCAATGGGGCGAGACGGTCATACTGGAGATCAGCCAACAGCACTTACTAGAAAGGTGATTAGAGATGGGCACAGGCGCCCGATTCGGTGAACTGATCACTGCGATGGTGACCCCATTCGATGGTGACGGGCAGCTGAACGAACCCGCCACGAGAGCACTCGTGAGTCATCTCGTCGACACCGGGTCTGACGGCATCGTCGTGTCGGGTACGACGGGCGAGTCGCCCACCACGACCCGGGACGAGAAACTGCGGCTGTTCGAGATCGTCGTCGACGAGGCGCCCGATGAGGTATCCGTGATCGCGGGGACCGGCTCCTACGACACCCGAGAGAGCATCGAGTTGACGGAGGCGGCTGGCGAACTCGGGATCGACGCCTGCCTGATCGTGACTCCCTACTACTCGAAGCCACCGCAGGATGGACTACTTGCGCACTTCCGGGCGATCGCAACCGCGTCGGCGGTACCGGTGATCGTCTACGACATACCTTCCCGCAGCGCGCTCCGCGTGGAGCGGCCGACGATGGTCGAGCTGGCGGCTCATCCCAAGATCGTCGCCGTCAAGGACGCGGTTGGCGATGCCGGTGAGACGGCCCGTCTGCGCCGTGACCTCGATGCTGCCGGGCACCATGATTTCGAGATCTATTCGGGAGACGATGGCTTGCTGATGCCTCACCTGGCAGCGGGTGCGACCGGGATCGTGTCGGTCTGCGCTCATCTCGTTGGTCGTCAGATGAAGCAGGTGCTGACCGCGTGGAGCGACGGCAAGAACGAAGAAGCCGTCCGGATCTACACCGAACTTGTCCCGCTGTTCTCGGTGATCATGGGTGTGACTGCAAGCCCGATCCCGGTCAAGTACGCCTTGAAACTATTGGGCCATGACGTTGGTGATCCGCGGCTTCCACTGGTCCCACCGAGTCCAGAAGCAGGTCTCGATCATCACGGGCGCCCTCGAGGAGGCCGGTCTCCTGTGAGTTCCTCCGGCACCAGGGTCATCTTCCTCGGAGGTACGGGCGAGGTCGGCAGGAACATGTTGGCGGTCGAATCGCAAGGAGAGATCCTCGTGATCGACTGTGGGCTGTCGTTCCCGACCGAGGAGATGCTCGGGGTAGACCTTGTGCTCCCCGATTTCACGTACGTGACCGAGCGGGCGGATCGCGTCAGGGGGATCATCCTGACCCACGGTCACGAAGATCATGTTGGGGCATTGACCTGGTTCCTCAAGGACGTGACCGCGCCGGTCTATGGAACGCCATTGACTTTGGGTATCGCTCGACGGCGTCTGCAAGAGCACGGGGTCAAGGCAACGATGAACGAAGTCACCACACCTGGAACCGCGCGCATCGGCTCGTTCGAGTGCCGATTCGTATCCGTATCGCATTCGATACCTGACGCGATGTCCGTGGTTCTCGACACCCCCGACGGTCGGATCCTCTACACGGGTGACTTCAAGATCGACGACAACCCGATCGACGGTCGCCATACGGACATCGATGCGTTCCGGAGCCTCGGCGATGACGGCGTAGATCTATTGCTCGCCGACTCGACCAACGCCGAGCGACCTGGGCGTACCCCATCGGAATCGATCGTTGGAGACGGCTTGCGGGCCATCTTCAAGGACGCAACTTCTCGGATCGTCGTCGCGTGTTTCGCGTCGAACCTCCATCGGATCCAGCAGGTGTTCGAGATCGCAGAGGAGATGGGCCGCAAGGTCTCGGTCATCGGCCGATCGATGGTCGCCAACGTCGAGGTTGGCCGTGAACTGGGGTATCTGAGATTCTCGGGCGAGACGCTCGTCGATATCGACTCTCTCGGGAGTCACTCACCCGAGAACACCGTGGTGGTCTGCACCGGCTCGCAAGGTGAGCCATTGTCCGCCCTGTCGCTGTTGGCGGCAGGCGACCACAGGAAGCTGAAGATCTCCAAGGGCGACACCGTGATCCTGTCCGCAAGTCCGATCCCGGGCAACGAGATGTCGGTTCACCGAGTGCTCAACGGGCTCTACCGGGCCGGTGCGAACGTGTTCCACTCGGGGACATCCCCGGTCCATGTCTCTGGGCATGGCGCATCCGAGGAGCTTGCCGAGATGATCCGAACGATCCGGCCGAAGAACTTCGTGCCGGTGCACGGCGAATACCGGCAACTGGCGCTCCACTCGAAGATAGCTATCGCCAACGGCGTCCCGGAAGATCGCATCGAGATCGTCGAGGACGGCGATGTGATCGAGCTCAACTCGGGCCGCATCAAGCGCGGCGACGTGGTCACCCACGGGATGATCTTCGTCGACGGACTAGGGGTCGGTGACGTCGGCCCTGTCGTCCTCCGTGATCGAAAGGTTCTCGCCGACGACGGCATCTTGATCTGTGTGGTGACGATCGATTCTCAGACCGGCGAGATCCTTGCGGGGCCCGATCTGATCTCGCGCGGATTCGTCTACGAGGACGAGTCGAGGGACTTCCTCGAGGAGGCCGCCGACCGGGTGGCCGATGCTCTCGAATCTCTCGAAGACGAAGGGGTCACGGATTGGGGCGCCATCAAGAAGCGGTGCCGGCGGACCCTGGGCGAGTTCGTGTGGTCGGAAACCCGCCGTAGGCCGATGATCATGCCGATCGTCATGGAGGTCTAGGGCTTGAAATCCTGTTGCGGATGTTACTTACTGTTACTGTTGTTCGACGCTGGGAAGGATTAGGAGACCCAGCGGCAGTCACCAGTAGGCGGCAGACAGGGGAGTAGCTGTGGCAACTCGGACGCGCCGGAAGCCTTCATCGGGCGCTCGGCGTTCGGCTGGACGGAGTTCTCCTCGGCCGCGCTCTTCCGCCAAGCGTCCCGCCACACGTTCACGGAGGGCCAAGCAGCCATCGGCCGTGACCCAGGTAGGGCGCGCGTCGGCGTCGGCTGCCAGATGGGGATTCGTAACGGTCCGCAGCGCACCCGCAGAGATATGGGGAGGCGCCGTCGCCTTCGCTGGGATCCTCGCTGGTCTCGGGATCTACGCCGATGGTGCGGGGCCCGCAGGACGTGGGATCGAGTGGCTGTCTCGATTGCTCGTTGGTTCGCTCGCATGGCTGGTTCCGGCGCTCCTGTTCGCCACCGGAGCCGCGGTCGTCATCCCTCGCCTGAGAACACACGCCGCACGGATCGGTACCGGATCGCTCATGTGTGCCCTGTCGATAGCGGGCATGGCCCACATGGTCTACGGGAACAAGCCGGTGTCGGCACCGCTCGAGAAGCTGCAGGACAAAGCGGGGGTGCTCGGCGCTCTGGTAGCGAAACCCCTTTCCGGGTTCATCGGCGCGTGGGCGATGTGGATCGTTCTCGTGACCATGCTGGTGCTCGGCGTCATGGTGCTGTCCCACACTTCCTTCGGGGTCCTTCTGGGAGTCGGCAAGGGAGCGGGGTCGTGGATGGTTGCTTTCGTCAAGGGTTTGATCGTGAGACCCGAGCGCCTCGATGACTCCGAGAGCGACTACGAGGATGCGTACGAGGAAGACGACGACGACCTAGAGCCTTACGCGCAGCCACCAATGCCAGTGGCTAGCCCGGGACCCGTCTACGACTACGACGACTCGTCGGTGGCTCAGCCGACCAAGAAGAGCCTGCCATCGACCGACGCGACGCCAGCAAAGCCGGCACAGCTCTCGATGCCGATGGGGAATCGCGGCAACTACAAACTCCCTGCTCTCGACCTCCTCCATCTCGGTGGTGGAACGCAGGTTTCTGCTCGGTCGATCGAGTCGACACAACGTTCGCTAGAAGACACCTTGGCCGAGTTCGGCGTGGACGCCAAAGTCACCGGCTTCACCGCTGGTCCGGCTGTCACTCGCTTCGAGATCGAGCTGGGCGCGGGGGTGAAGGTCAATCGCGTGCTGTCCCTTGCCAACGAGATGAAGTATTCACTCGCGTCGGGAGAACTGCGGTTCCTTGCTCCGATCCCGGGGCGTTCCGCGATCGGCGTTGAGGTCCCCAACAACCGGACCAACGTCGTAACCCTTGGCGATGTGCTCAGCAGCAAGAAGGCGACCGCGGATCATCACCCCTTGACGGTCGCGCTCGGGATGGACATCGAGGGTCGGGCGATGCTCACGAACATCACCCAGTTCCCCCACGTGCTCATCGCCGGTGCAACGAACTCTGGGAAGTCCTCTTGCATCAACGCGATGTTGACCTCGATCCTGATGCGTGCCCGGCCGGACCAGGTCCGCCTGATCCTGATCGACCCGAAGCGGGTCGAGCTGACTCACTTCGCGGGCGTGCCTCATCTCATCACTCCCGTCGTCACTAATCCGAAGAAGGCAGCGAGCGCTCTGCAGTGGGTCGTGCGCGAGATGGAGATGCGTTACGAGATGCTCGCTCAGTACGGGATGAGGAACCTCGAGGCGTACAACGAGGCGGTCGCGCGACGAGCTATCGCTGCCGATGGCGAGGACGCCGAGCCTCAGCAACTCCCTTACATCTTGGTAGTGGTCGACGAGTTGGCCGACCTGATGATGGTTGCGCCGCGGGATGTGGAAGCGGCCGTATGCCGGATCGCTCAGATGGCTCGGGCGGTTGGTATCCACCTCATCATCGCGACCCAGCGGCCGTCGGTCGATGTTGTTACGGGTGTCATCAAGGCGAACGTCCCGTCTCGCCTCGCCTTCGGGGTTGCCTCGCAGCAGGACTCGCGCGTCATCCTCGACCAAGGAGGGGCTGAGAAGCTGATCGGCAAGGGCGACATGCTCTTCCTCCACGCCTCGGCTCCCAAACCGATCCGGATCCAAGGTGCGTACGTGACCGAGAAGGAGATCGCGGCGGTCGCGGGAGCGTGCAAGCGCCAGCGTGACCCGGATTACGTCGAAGGCGTTGCGGTCGAGGAGACGACCTCGAACTCGAACTTCTCAGGACCGGGGTCCTCCGACGACGATGAACTGCTTCAGGAGGCGCTCGGACTGGTGGTCAGGGGCCAGTTGGGCTCCACCTCCATGCTTCAGCGCAAGCTCAAGGTCGGTTTCGCCAGAGCGGGACGCCTGATGGACCTCCTCGAACAGCGTGGGGTGGTGGGGCCATCGCAAGGATCCAAGCCCCGCGACGTCCTCATGTCGATCGAGGAACTCGACGGCGTGGCCTCGGATCACGACGAGCAGGACGAGCTGCTCTAGCGCTCCTCGAGATCTGGGCCGGTATGCCGCTCAGCCTCCCTATAATGGTCGACCCGCCTCCTCTTCCCCCTCATAGCGCGGAGAGAGGCCTAGGTGACGGAGGACTATGAGCGACCAGCCCCAGACGATGGGCGCGTACCTCCGTAGCGCGCGTCGCCGGCGGCGACTCAGTATCGAGCGGGCTTCGGAGGACACGAAGATACGGGCAGACTTCCTCATGCGGATGGAATCCGATGAGTTTGACTACCTCGCGCCTGCTTACGTCCGGGGATTCCTCAAGACCTACGCCCAGTACCTCAGGGTCGATCCCGATCCTCTCTTGCGCGAGTTCGAGCGTCGACACTCGATCAATCGGGTCGATCCCACTCAGCACCTCGTGCGTGACAGGAAGCGGGCCCCCAAAGAGCGCAACCCGAAGAACCGCTGGCTCGTGGCAGCGGCGTCCGCTGCCGCCGTCATCGTGGTGCTCGCCGTGATCGGGCTCGCTCAGGGGACAGGAGGCGGGATCGCGGACAGGATCGCGAGCAACCCGAGCCCACAACCAAGTGCTTCTCCGAGTCCGTCGGTCACACCGAGCCCATCGGCGTCGCCGAGCGCGACTCCGGACGAGGGCTCGCTCGCCTTGAAGAACGGGCTCAATGTGAAGCTGGTAGCGGCCCGCGAGCCGTGCTGGGTAGAGGTGTCGAGCGATGGAGAGGTCGTCTTCAGCGACACCCTGCAGGTGGGCGACGAGCAGACGTTCGAAGCCGACAAGAAGATGTCGATCATCTTCGGATTCGCTCCGGGGATCGATCTGATCGTGAACGGCCGAGATTTCGGTGCGCCTGGAGGACCTGGACAATTCGTCCTGAACCTCCCACAGGACATCGATTCGCTCTGATCCCCTCTAGGCTCTGCCGATGACGAAGGTCGCGATCGTTACGCTTGGATGCCCCAAGAACGCCATCGATTCAGAAGGCTTGGGGGGTCTCTTGAACGCGGGCGGCCACGAGGTCATCGAGTCGCCGGAGGGCGCCGACGTCGTTCTCGTCAACACGTGCGGCTTCATCGATCCGGCGCGGCGCGAGACGGTGGAAGAGGTCCTTGATCTGGCAGACCTCAAACGCTCGCAGCTCAAGGGCCTGATCATGACCGGCTGCCTCGTCGCCCGGTCGGCGGACGAGCTGGCAGATTCACTTCCTGAGGTTGATGCCTTCATCGATTTCGCGGCGTATCCGCGCGTCTCCGACATCGTTGGACAGGTCGCGGCTGGAACGCTCGTCGATCGGATCCACGGCGACCCGGGCACCAGGTTCGATCCCGCCTGGTGGGATGCGACGATCGCCGCCAGCCCCCGGATCCGGTTCGGGCGCGCCCCGTGGGCGTACGTGAAGATCGCCGAGGGATGCGATCGTGGGTGCACGTTCTGTGCGATCCCATTGATGAGGGGAAAGTTCGTATCTCGTTCTCCTCAGACGATCACCGACGAGATCAAACACCTCGCGTCGCAGGGCGTCTCGGAGATATCACTGGTCTCTCAGGACTCAGTCATGTGGGGGCGGGATATCGGCGCGGGTGATCTCGCATCGCTGATCCGTAGGTTGGACGGGATCGACGGCCTGAAGAGGGTTCGGCTCATGTACCTGCATCCGCAGGGTGTCACGGACGAACTGATGGACACGATGCTCGACTCTGAAGTTGTAGTGCCCTACTTCGATCTCTCGTTGCAACACGTCTCGCCAGCGGTCCTGAAGGGGATGGGCCGGTGGGGAAGCCGGGCGCGCTTCGAGAAGATGATCACCCGGATCAGGGACGCAGACCCGCTCGCCGGAGTGCGGTCAACCTTCATCATGGGGTTCCCCGGCGAGACCGATGAGGATGCAGAGGAAGTGCGAGCTTTCGTCGAGGATTCTCAACTCGACTGGATCGGGGTCTTCACCTACTCGCCCGAGGAGGGCACCCGTAGCCACGACTACAAGGATCACGTCGATCCCGCGTTGGCACGCGAACGTTCCGAGATGGTGTCGTCGGTTGCCGATCGCGCCATGGAGCGGCGGGCCGCGGGTCTGATCGGACACAAGGTCGAGGTTCTTGTCGAGAGGTTCGACCGCGATGAGGACATGTGGTTGGGACGCTCCCAGCGTGAGGCCCCGGAGGTCGATGGCGAGATCTCGTTCTCGGCCGCTGCGGCTCCGAGTGTTGGCGACTACATCGAGGTCGAGATCACCGCTAGCGATGGGGCCGATCTGTCTGGGGTGCGGGTCTAAGCACCTTTCCGGCAGCGGCGGTTACGCTCACGAGCGTGAACCTCCCGAACTCCATCACCGTTGCCCGGATCCTCCTCGTCCCAGTTTTCCTGGCCCTCGCCTACGGAACATCGACGGCCCACGCGGTGCTCTCTCTTTCGGTGTTCTTCATCGCCTCCGTCTCGGACTACGTCGATGGCTCGATCGCTAGGCGACGGGGTATCGAGTCCAGATTGGGTGCGTTCCTCGACCCTCTTGCCGACAAGCTCCTGGTCGGGGCCGCGCTACTGGTCCTGGTGGACACTCGGGGATTCCCTCTCTGGGCTGCTCTCGTGATCGCGTTCCGCGAGATCACCGTCCAGATCCTCCGGACCCAGATCGTCAGCGGCGGGGGATCGTTGCCGGCATCGGTTGCAGGAAAGTGGAAGACCGCGTTGCAGATCCTGATGGTGTCGTGGTGGCTCCTCCCATGGGAGACGAACGTGGGTCACTGGGTCTTGATGGGCGTGGTGCTCGGCGCGACCGTTCTATCCGGGGTCGAGTACTTCGTGAAGGCCCAACGTTCCCCGGAGGCCGTCAGCTGAAGGCAGAGATCGTGGGTGTGGGAACAGAGTTGCTGTTGGGGCAGATCGCCAACACCAACGCACAGAGGATCTCCCAGATGCTGAGCACTGTCGGTGTGGACGTCCACCATCACGTGGCGGTCGGAGACAACCTGGATCGGGTAGTGAGGACGATCAGGGACGCTCTCGACCGCTCCGATGTGGTGATCATCACCGGCGGTCTCGGTCCGACCCCGGACGATCTCACACGTGAAGCCGTCGCGACCGCGCTTGATAGAAGTCTCGTCCGGGACGACACGCTTGCTGGGATCATCGAAGGGATCTTCACCTCACTCGGACGCGACATGCCACCGGACAACCTCAAGCAGGCAGATATCCCGGAGGACTCCGAGGTGATAGCGCCCGAAGGAACCGCCCCCGGGTTCATCACCCGCGTGGGGGACAAGCGTCTCTTCTGTTTACCGGGGGTCCCGTGGGAGATGGCCGCGATGATGGACAAGTCGGTCCTGCCCGAGTTGAGGCGGATGGCGGGAGCCGCCGTGTTGGCGACCCGCGAGATCCTGGTGGTCGGCCTCGGCGAGTCGCATACCCACCGAGAGATCGCCGACCTCGTGGACGCTCAATCGAACCCGACCATCGCTTACTTAGCCTCGTCCGGGATGGTGAAGGTGAGGCTAACGGCGAAGGCGCAGGACGAAACGGCCGCCTTGGCGCTTATCGACCCGATAGAGCACGAGATCCGTTCCCGCCTGGGAGAGAACGCGGTCACCGGTGAGGGAGGGACATTGGCTCAGGTTCTCGGATGGCTGCTCACTGCGCGGGACGAAACGGTAGCGGCCGCGGAATCGCTCACCGGGGGCCTGATCGGAGCGGAGCTGACGCGGGCCGAGGGTGCGAGTTCGTTCTTCCTGGGCTCGATCGTCGCGTACGCCACCGAAGCCAAGGAACGCGTGGCGGGCGTCCCGGCCGACGTCCTCGAGGAGGTGGGGCCGGTAAGCGAGAGGACCGCTGGGATCCTGGCGGAACAGGCGGCGTCCAGGTTCGGAGCCGATCTGGGGATCTCCGCCACCGGCGTCGCGGGGCCAGCACCGCAGGACGGCAAGCCGGTCGGGCTCGTGTTCGTCGCAGCGCACTACAAGGGACGCACGGAGGTCAGGCGTCCCCGGACCTATGGAGACCGCGACAACATCCGGGGGATCGCCGTCACCGCCGCGCTCGACCTGGGTCGCCGCGTCCTCGGAGGATGAGCTCCCGGTGGCGGTTGTTCATCGCAGCCGACCCCCCACGCTCCCTCCTGGAGAGCCTCGCGGCGGAAACCGAAGGTCTCAAGGCTGAGCTTCCCGGGGCTAGATGGATGCCGATCGAACATCAACACGTAACGATCAGGTTCCTCGGCTACGTCGATGAGGAGCGCATCCACGAACTAGATGCGGTCGTGGGGGACTTCGCGGCCGGTCTTGCGCCTGGCACGGCGGCGATCTCTGGCCTGGGCGCCTTCCCGAGCGCCCGTCGGGCGAAGGTTCTCTGGGCCGGTTTACTCGACGAGACAGGTACCCTTGGAATAGCGGAGGAAGCCATCTCCGGCCGATTGGAAACGATGGGTTACGAGAGGGAAACGAGGGCCTACGCACCCCACCTGACCCTCGCCCGGATGAAAGAACCGACGACGCTGACCGACCTCCTCGATGCGGAGATCGGGCACAGGCCATTCGCGGTCGATGAAGTGGTGTTGTACAGGAGCCACACATCCTCCGCGGGGGCCAGATACGAACCGTTGAGGAGATATCCCCTGACGGGGTAGGTGCCCGATGATCGAGGGCCATTGACGGAGGGATCGATGAAGCAGATGAACAGAGTCCTAGCGAGGGTCGCCCCCCTCATGATCGGAGCGGTGCTGTCGCTCGTGGCGATCGCGCCTGCAGGTGCGCACGGCGACTACACGACATCGGTGCCAGAGAAGGGCGCCGTTCTGAACGAGGTTCCGCCCGAGATCCGCGTGACGCTCACCGAACCCCCGACGGGTGACTCGAAGATCGTGGCCAAGGACCCATGTGGCAACACGGTGACCGGAGTATCCGTCCGTAACAACGACATCATCGCGGAGGTCTCTCCTGAGGCCCATCCGGGCGATTGGAAGGTCAGGTGGGAATCGATCTCGTCGGTCGATGGGCATAGTACGACCGGCACGTTCTCCTTCACCGTCGAGGGTGAGTTCGACTGCACGCCCGAACCTATCGAGGAGACACCGGCCCCCAGCGACGGAACGCCAGACCCGGGACCATCCCCTGGGGCGACCCTTGCCCCGACCGCGGCCACTGATGACGGTTCTCCGTCGTTTCCACTCGTCCCGACTCTGTTCGGCTCTGTCGTTCTGATCGGTATCGCGTTCGTGACCCGCCGCGTAGCAGGCGGATGACAGGCCCTCATCTCCTAGCCCACGGCGTTGGGCAGGTTTATGAGAGCCCGATCCCACTCTGGCTGTACCTAGTGGGTGCGGGCGCGACGGTTGCCGTCTCCTTCGTGGTGAGGGCGGTCGCTCGCGACGTACCAAGGACACTGACCGAGACACGCATCGCTTCGCCAGGCACGGCGAAGCTCATCAGGACCGCGCTGAGCGTGGCGGGACTCATCGGGTTGGCATTGATGCTCGTCGGTGGGGTAGTGGTACGCGACGAGGGGTTCACTACCGCGACCCTTACGTTCTGGCTCGGCCTCATCATCGGGATGGTCCTTCTGTCGGCGATCATCGATGGAACATGGGAGGCCGCCGATCCGTGGGCGTCCCTGGAGAACGGGTACCGGATCGAGGGAGTCGAAGTGACCGAGCGGGCAGCTCCGTGGTGGCTCGGTCCCCTCCTCGTTTACGCCTTGTTCTGGTTCGAGCTCATCTCCGGGGTCGGTTTCGAGGACCTCTACATCGTCATCGCCGTCGTTGCGTACTCGTTGTTCGCATTCAGCTTGCGAGCAACCCTCGGAAACTCGTGGCGGACCACCGACCCGTTGAGCATCCTCTTCGGTTTCGCCGGTCGGATCGCACCCTTCCGGATCTCCACGACCGGCATCTATCGCCGCAGCCCCCTGTTCGGGATCGACGACGAGGATCCCATCCCCCTCGGGATCTACCTTGCTCTGTTCGTGACACTAGCGTCCACGACCCTGGACAACATCAGGGAAACCGTGGGGTGGACGAACTTCATGAAGTCCACGGGCCTGGATGCTCTGTCCTCGCAGGTGGTGGACTCGATCGCCCTGCTCGTTTTCGCCGGTCTCTTCCTGGTGCCATTCCTCATTGCGACGGCCACCGCGCGCAGGTGGCGCCCGGGGGAACCATTGATGACCGTCTCACGTGCGTTCGGGTGGTCGCTGATCCCGATCGGGGTTGCCTACATCCTGGCTCATAACGCGCCGCTGATCATGACCGGGGTCCCCGCGATGCTCCGGCTGTTGTCCGATCCTTTCGAACTCGGTTGGAACGTGTTCGGTACCGCCCGGTTGTTCTCTGGATTCGCTCCGTCCCCGAAGCTCGTCTGGTTCATCGAGATCGCGATCATCGTTGGGGGCCATATCCTGGGAGTCTTGTCGGCGCACAGGACCGCCGTTCGCATGGCTCCGAGCCACGGTGCTGCGGTCAAGAGCCAGTACGCGCTGACTGGGTTGATGACCCTCTACACGGTCGCGACCCTTGCTTTGCTAGCCCAGCCGCTGGTCGGCTGAGAGACATGAGGTGACCTGATCATGCCCGTTCTTGGACACGCAGCTTCCGCGGGAGGCGCCAACATCGAGTTGCTGATCGCCGCCTTCGGCGCGGGACTCTTAGGCGTCGTTTTCTTCCTGCAGAAGGCGGTGAAGCCTCAGGTGAGCGTGGTTCTGCTTGTGGTTGCGATCGGACTGGGGGTCACGGCGTTCACTCTCGGCGGGGACTCCTCCGAGAGACCTCCTGCTCCCGACGTGACGCTTACATTCGAGGCACCGGTCGAGGGTGCCACCGTGCCAGCGGGAGAGAAGATCGAGGTGAGCGTGGATGTCGCCGGTGGCACCCTGGTCAGCGATCCCAACACCACCGAAGAGGGTGCTGGTCACCTGCATATCTACGTCGACGGGACCCTCTATTCGATGCCGTCGGAAGCGGCGAGCGAGATCGAACTCGAACCCGGGGAGCACCTGATCGAGGCCGAGTTCGTCTCGCCCGACCATCACTCTTACGAGCCTCAGATAACCACCGGTATCGACGTCACAGCCGAGTGATGAGAGCATCCAACTGATGGAGCGACGATGGACGATCGGGGGAGTCGCGGCGCTCGGCGTCGTGATGGCTCACTCGTTCGCCTATCTGGTCGTTGAGCCTGATCCCCATCAGCGGCTCGGACTTCTAGAGCACACGGGACACCGGTGGTGGACGATCGCCATGGCCATCGCGATCGGGATGGGTGCCGTCGCTATCGGATCCCTGATCGACCACTGGCGCGCTGAGGGGGGCGGGGCATTCGACCGCACCCGAGTGGCAGTGTTGCTGTGCGCCTTCCAAACCGTTGGCTTCGTGATCCTCGAGGGCCTTGAGCGCTGGTTCTCGGGTGGCGACGTCGTCGGTGTCCTGCTCGAACCTCCGGTGCTGGTCGGTATCGGGATGCAAGTGGTCGTGGCACTCCTCGAAACGCTCCTGCTGGCTGCGGTTGCCGCGGGGGTGGCTAGGCTGGCGAACCGAGCGTTCCCGCTGCCGGAAAGAGCGGCCGTTCGAGTCCCGTATCCGTTCCTCGATGTTGCGCCCCCGCGTCCGCGGATCGCACTTGGGTGTCTTACGACGAGAGGTCCGCCAGCCGCCTTCTGATCGGTCCGTAACCGACTATCAGAAGGAGTTCAGATGCGTAAGTTCTTAGCCGCGCTCAGCGCGGCTGCGATCCTAATGATCGTGGCGGTGCCCGCGTTTGCGCACGTCACTATCCAGCCGAACGAGGCCCCCACCGGCTCGTTCTTCAAGTTCGCCGTTCGGGTTCCTAACGAGAGCGACGTCGCCAACACCAAGGTCGAGGTCACATTTCCCGAGAACCTCATCTTCGTCAGCTTCCAACCGAAGGCAGGGTGGGAGCGCAAGGTGACGATGAAGAAGCTCGACGAGCCCATCGAAGCTTTCGGGGCATCGATCGACGAGGTCGTCGATGTCGTGACGTGGTCGGGAGGGAAGATCGGCCCGGGCGAGTTCGAGGAGTTCAACTTCTCAGCGAAGGTGCCTGATGAAGAGGGTGAGATCGAGTTCGCCGCAACCCAGACCTACGAGGACGGCGAGGTCGTCACCTGGCAGGGAGCGGAGGACAGCGACAATCCGTCGCCGAGGGCAACCATCGTCGCACTTCCTGCCGAAGGTGACGAGACCACCGGCGCCCTCAGCCTGCTAGCCGAGACCTCTCACGAGGTCGCCGATGTGAAACAGGGCCTCGCCGATTCGAATGCTCACATGGGCGAGATGATGGCGGCCGATGACGCTGACAGCAGCGGTTCGGACACTGGCGTGCTGTTGGGTTCTATCGGGATCGGCCTGGGCGCCCTCGCCCTGATCGTCTCGTTGATGAAGAATCGAGGCAGCCCCCCCAAGCCTGAGTAGGAAGCGCCGGAAGTTAAGGGGGCCGGGCTACCGGCCCCCTTTCTTTTTGGGCCGGCAAGAAGTCATCGCTCCAGCGACTTCTCCCACTCGTCGATCCGTCCAAGAAGTCGGTCGCGGGTTGCGGGTGGGCAGAAGGCCGCTCGCGCCGCTCGACGTTGCAGTTCGGCGAGATCGGCGGCCGATAGACCTGCGATCTGAACTGCGTTCCGGAGTTCGTCCGTCAGGGTGGTCGAGAAGAACGGGGGATCGTCGGAGTTCACGGTTACGTTCATGCCGCGCGAATACATCTCTGGGAACGGGTGCTCGTCCATCGACGGATAGACGCCGAGCACCACGTTCGAGGTTGGACATACCTCGACCGGCACCTGGTCCGCTATCAGCCTCTCGACCAACGCGTCATCGGGCATCGATCCGACGCCGTGCCCGATGCGCCGCGCCCCTAGGTCATCGAGGGCGGCGGCAACGACATCCGGGCCTTTGGTCTCTCCGGCATGGATAGTCAGCCCTAGATCAAGCTTGTCGGCACCTTCGGTGAGCATCGAGAAGTCTCTCTCCGGCACCGACCCCTCGATGCCGGTAAGTCCGAGGGCGCAGATGTCGGCGTCCGCGTCTTCGACCAACTCGACCGTCCTCCGGCCATGTTCGGCCCCCATGTTGCGAACGGCATCGATGATCAATCTGATCTCGCTAGAGGAACTTGAGAAGCCGTCGTTCAGTGCACTCCACATGGCCCGTGGTTCCATCCCGTTGTCCACATGGGTCAGCGCTGTGAACGTGACCTCGGTGTAGAGGATGTTCTGCGCTTCCTGAGTTCGGGCGAAGGCTGCCGCCACCTCCGAGAGATCGTCGGGTGTCTTAAGCAGCGCGGAGACGCCCAGGTACGTATCGACGAAGTGCTGGAAAGAATCGAACCTCGCCGGGTAACCAGCTCCGAAGGGAAGTGTCGAGGGGTCTATGCCGTGGTTGCGAGCGAGCGTTGCCGCGGTCGCGGCCGAGATCGTTCCCTCAAGGTGCACGTGGAGCTCGATCTTGGGTAGGCGCCCAAGGACCCCTTCGTCTAGCGGCATCCAGGCATCATCCCAGAGGGCGCCTCTGGGTGGAACCCCCGGAGAACCCCACGAAGAGGCGATCGCTCCGTATCCTTCCCGGATGACGGAACTGTGGTCCCTAGGCATCACCGATCTGCTCGACGCTTACGCCGGTGGGAACGGATCGCCGACCGAAGCGGTGCGTTCTGCCTTTGCGCGGATCGGAACCATCGATCCTTCCCTCGGAGCGTTCACCGCGTTGCGTGAAGCGGAGGCACTGGTGGAAGCGGCCGAGGCGTCGAACGAGATCGCACGCGGGGGAGTGTCCAAACCTCTCCACGGGGTGCCCGTTGCCGTGAAAGAGCTGTTCGATGTCGCCGGCATGGAAACGACGTTCGGCTCCGAGGTCTTCGCAGGACGGATAGCGGAGCGGGATGCGGCGGCCGTGGCCGCGCTGAAGAGAGCTGGCGCGATAGTCCTCGGGCTCACGCGCACACATGAGTTCGCGTGGGGGATCACAACTCAACATGAACGCCGTGGGGGCACGCGCAACCCGTGGGCACTCGATCGCATCCCGGGTGGTTCGAGTGGGGGGTCTGCGGCGGCGGTCGCGGCAGGGTTCGTTCCGCTAGCCCTCGGCAGCGATACGGGGGGCTCGATCCGCATCCCGGCAGCGTTCTGTGGGATCAGCGGGGTTAAGCCTAGTTTCGGAGCCGTGGATGTAGCGGGTGCCTGCCCTCTCGCTCCGTCGTTAGACCACGTGGGTCCGTTGGCCAGGTCGATCGAGGATTGCGGCCTCGCCCTGGCAGTGATCGGCGATATCAGGATCCTTCGCTGGCGTGACGATCTGCGCGGGATGAGGGTGGTGCACGCCGATGACCTTCACATCCCACGGCTTCAGGACGACCACGCTCGGATCTTCGCGTCGGCGCTCGGATCCTTGGTCGATCTCGGTGCCACCATCGACGAGCGGCGGTTCCCCGGAGCGAGCGAGATCCGAGATCTTTACGCGCGCGTTCAGCGACATGAGGGATATGAGGTTCATACCGAACTCCTGGGTACCTACCCGTCCCGCTCGGACGACTATTCAGCGGGCGTCAGACGTGCGTTAGAGATGTCCGCATCGGTCACCGACGACGATTACCTCGCTGCGATGATGGAAAGGGACCGGCTTCGGTCCCGGTTCAGGGTCCTCCTGAAGGACGCTGATGTACTGGTGACCCCGGTCGCCGCGGGACCCCCCTCGTTCATCGATGACCCGGACAACTCGAGCATCGGGGGCCAGCCGATCCCACTCCGAGACATGGTGATGACCTTCACGACCCCGCAGGATCTCACCGGCCTTCCCGCCGCGGTCGTCCCGGCAGGGATCGACGATCACGGCCTCCCGGTAGGTCTGCAGTTCACCGCGCTGACCGATGAAACGGTCCTGACCGCCGCGCGCGTCTTTCAGAAGGTGATCAGAGTCGGCTGGCCGACCGCCATCGGGGGCGTAGGGGGAGAGACTCAGGTGCCGACAGAGAGGGATCTAGATGCTTAAAGGCAAGAGGGTCACGCTCCGTGCCCTCAAGGATGACGACTACGAGCTGGTGACCGAGTTCTACAACGATGTCGGAACCTGGGTATTGGCCGACGACGATCCTCCTGCCCCTAGGACGCGCAAGGAGGTGCAGGACGAGTTGGAGGGGTTCATCAAGACCGGGACTGTGATGCCATTCGTGATCGAGGTCGACGGGAAGGTCATCGGTGACTGTGGGCTCCATCACTTCAGCGAGCACTCGCGGACCTGTTCGTTCGGCATCGCCATCCACGGGGACGAGTACCTCGGCAAGGGCTTCGGAAGCGAAGCGGTCGGCCTGCTGCTCAGGTTCGCGTTCCGCTACCGGAACATGAGGCGGGTGTGGCTGACCGTCAATGCCGACAACGAGCGCGCCATCAGGTCTTACCTCAAGGCAGGGTTCATCGAAGAGGGACGATTGAGGCAGCACGTCTGGCAGGACGGCGAGTACCACGATTGGGTCTACATGGGACTCATGAGAGATGAATGGAGTGACGATGAGTGACCGCGAGGGAACCAGCGAAACCTCGCCGATCAGGATCGGCATCGCGTTGTTCGACGGTGCCGAGGAACTCGACTTCGCTGGGCCATGGGAGGTTCTCGCGTACTGGGCTCACATGTTCGACGACCACGTGGAGGTCTTCACGGTAGCGAGGGACAACTCGGTTCCTATCCGTTGCGCGAAGGGACTGCGGGTGCTCGCCGATCATTCGTGGGACGACGCCCCCGCGATCGACGTACTCGTCTATCCAGGTGGGTCCGGTACCCGAGCGCAGCTGGGCGACGACGATGTCAGGGCGTGGATCCGTTCGGTACACGATGGAGCGACCCTCACCACGAGCGTTTGCACCGGTGCACTCGTCCTTGCCGATGCGGGACTGTTGAAGAACCGGAAGGCGACGACCTACTGGAGCGCGTTCGAGGAACTCTCGGGCATCGACCCCTCGATCGAACCGATGCCCGAGGCCCGGTTCGTTGATGAGGGCGATGTGATCACGGCCGCGGGCGTGTCCGCTGGGATCGACATGGCGCTGCACCTGATCGTTCGGTTGGCCTCCGAGGACCGCGCTCGTGAGGTCAAGAAGGGGATCCAGTACGACCCGCAGCCACCGATCTAGCAGGGCGACCCGGCCCCGGGCGACCCGGGCTCGGGCGAAGGCGGCTCACCTGGGGGCGGAGGCGGTTCAACGTCGGTGGCGGTCGCTATCACGCCGAGAGCAGTGAGCTTCCGGTTGATGCTCCGCAGATGACGGATCGACCTGTCTTGCTGGTGGACCACCCCCGAGAGAACCGTCGAGATCGCAGATATCAGCTGTGGTCCGCGGACAGAGGTCGCGACCAGAGATCTCAGGCGCTCGGCCACGCAAGTCACGAACGGGTCGATCTCGTCGATGTCATCGACAAGCGATCCAAGGATGGCAAGTTGATCTTCCACCGAGGCGTCGAGGGCACCAACGCGCGTCGCCGAGGTCTCGAGCGCATCGGCAAGGATGTCGAACGCCTCCGCCTGCTGGCTGGTCAGGTCTGCGACGCGGGGGAGTGAGCCGACCTCGGCGCGCGCCTCGGTTGTCGTGCGGGGGGCGTCTTCAGAGGACTCGGCAAGAGCGACCGACGCGTCGGTGGTCCTCTCTAGTGCGTCCATGAATCCCGAGCCGGCCATGAAGAGCCCCGCTATCAAGGGGAGAGCGATCCATCTCATGGGGTGATCTCCTCGTAGGCGTTGGCCTTCCGGTTCAGTTCGATGCTCTCCTCCACCACGCGCTCGAATCGTGCGGCCAACCTGTCGAGCGTGTCCTTGAGATCGGCGGCTGAGCTCGCCGTTCGCTCCGCACTCGTCCCGCTCTTTCGGGACAGGGATGACAACCTTCCGAGCCGTTCCTTGAGGTCGACGAGCGCCACCCTTATGTCCTCGATCACTTCGGCCAGCTCTTTGGAGTGACCGAGGTTCTGGGATGTGAGGCCCTCGATCTCTTGCTGCGTTGTCAGCATCCGTTCGCTGGATCTGAGTTGGGACCGGACGCTCTCGGCTATCTGGGCCACGGCCTCCGTATCCCGGACGGCTATGGATGTGTTCTCGGCAGCGATCTCCGCATTGTCCGCCGCCGCTCCGGTTCGGGACGCGAGGTCATGTAGTGATCGTGGGACGCCCCCACCGATGCCGACGCCGATCGCCAGGAACGCGACGGACAGAGCGATCGAGATACCGCGACGGGCGAGGGAACCTGGGGCTCGGAGCTTCATCAACGACAGCCTCATGGCACCGTGGGCCCGAGTCGCCTGTCGAGCTCCTTCAATTCATCAGCGATCAGGCGGGCAAGGTCCGCCGAGGTTCCGAGTACGCCCTCCAGTGCGTCGAGATCGTCGAACGCCGAGCGGGATGATCCGACCGCCGCGGAGAGAACGCGTGCGATTGCGGCTAGCTCTGCGCGAGAGCTTGCAGCCGTGGCACGAGCGTCGGTCGAGCGTTGCGAGAGGCTGTCGATGATCAGCTCGACATCACCGAGCGTGCTGTCGATCTCCGCCCTTAGCGCGATCGACTCGTCGAGAGAGTCGAGGATCGCTTCATAGTCGGAGATCGACGTTGGCGCAGAGGCACCACCGCTCGGATCGCGCGTGCGACAATGCAACGCCAGCCTCTAGGGCGTCCGCTGCCTCCGACTGGAACCCCCATGCAGCCGCCATCTGCAGAGTGGCCGCTGCGAGCAGCATCGTTGCGACGAGCTTCATCCGAGCGCTCACGGGAACGTCCCTGGGAAGTTCTCGTTGGTCCGGCGAAGGGCATCGAGGATGTCCTCGAGCGCTCGATTCGTTGCGATCGAGTAGCCCCGGGCGGCCGACTGGTAGGAGGAGATCGCCGCTAGCAACTGGGAGGCGAGCTCCGTCTGCCTGCGAGCGAAGCGGGCGCCCCGAAGGCCACGGGCAGCGGCACGTGCGATGACCCTCGCGGTTGATGTAGTGGGTTCGAGGGATGCGGCGATGTTCTTCGTCACCGCGTGCACCCTCTCGGCCGCCTCGTTGGCGGAGCGCGCTCCCGCCAGCGCGTCTTCGATGTCCGTCTCTCCAAGAGCGTCCTGAGCCTCGGCGACCCGCAGGCGTGCTTCGTAAAGCCGGAGCTGGCCTTCGAGCGTGGCGTGAGCCTGTCCCCGAAGGCTGAAGGAGGTCACCATGGCAACCGTTCCTCCCACGGCGGCCACCGCCGTGACTATGACGATCGACCACGCAACGATCCTGTTCACGGCCCGAACGCTTCCTGTGAATCGATCGCAAGGCGCGCGCCGTAACGGGCCGATGTAGCCACCTCCGCGGACAGTCGAGCGGCCGAGGCGGCGAACGACTTCAGATCTTCGAGGGCAGCTACCGCCCGTTGGAGGATCGCGGCTTGGGCTTCGCTGAGTTCGGCAAGCTCATCCGTGGAGGTTTGCGTGTCTTCGAGGGCCTGAGCGCTGGCGGCGATGCTGTCGAGTTGCTGCTCCAAGAGGTCGGCCAACCGCTCCAGCGAGTCCTGCTGCTTGATGGTCAGAGCATGGATCGCTTCGGTATCACCCGGAAGACTGGCCCCGGCCTCTAGGTTGTCGGCCAATCGTTGAAGGTTCTCGGTGATCCGCTCCGATCCCTCGCTCGCGCGATCGGCCGAAGCCTGGAGATCGGCCAGGTCCTTCGGGGGCCGCAGGGTCATCACTGAGACCACCCCCGCGGCGATGGCGAGGGCGGCGAAGGAAACGACCAGCAAGTTCCGGCGGCTCAAGATCCTCCTCTGACGTCTTATCGTGACAGGGCGACCACGATGGAAGGACGAGATGTCGGGCCACGAGCACCCTCTCTTCGCACGTCTGTATACCCGCTTGAACAAGGCAGACCTTGCACGGGGCGGGGCCGAGCATCGCGTCGCTCTCCTCGAGGGACTCAGCGGCAGGGTGATCGAGGTGGGCTGTGGCCCGGGCCCGAACTTTGCCTTCTACCCGTCCACGGTGACCGAGGTGGTGGCGGTCGAACCGGAGCCTTATCTGAGAGCGAGAGCGATGGAGGCGGCAGCGATCGCGCCTATCGCGGTGACGGTCGTCGACGGCACCGCGGAGCGTCTTCCCGGAGCGGATGGTTCTTTCGACGCAGCGATCGCGTCTCTCGTCCTCTGCTCGGTCGATGACCAAGCCGTTGCTCTGCGCGAGATAGCGCGCGTTCTGAAGCATCCGGGCCAGCTGAGGTTCTACGAGCACGTACGAGGTACGGGCAAGCTGGCGAAGTTCCAGCGGGCCATGGATCGGACGATCTGGCCTCGGGTGGGGGCCGGGTGTCACTGTTCTCGCGATACCGAGGCCGCCATAACCGACGCCGGGTTCGTGATCGAGGACATCGAGCGGTTCACGTTCTCAACCTGTCCGATCGACCGGATCGTCGCCCCTCACATCCTGGGCACCGCGACGAAGTAGCAAGAGCTACTCGATCAGCGCGTCGTGCCTCATCCCGTACGGGAAGAAGTAGGGAAGGTATAGATCGGGTTCTCCGTCCCACTCGTACGCCCTGATCTGGTCGGGGTCCCGACGGCCCGATAGCGCCCTGAAGAACTCGAAGCGTGACGCAGTCACGCTCGCACCGGGTTCTCCCGTCCCGGCGACCCACTCTTTCGTCCCGTCCGTGAACCTGAGCGGCGCGATGCCGGCACCCGTCAACCGCATCCCAACCGTGGCGATGTAGCCGCTCGCCGCGAGCTTGACCTGGGCGCTGTCACGGTCCCCGGTGATGCCGAGCGCCCCGTTGATGTCGTGACGATGGACGCATGCATCGGTGAGCATCACCCGCTCGCCGAACATGGGCACCCCATCGGGCCACGGCACCTCACCTCGCATCATGCTCAGAAGCTCCGGCGTCGCCTCGGCCCACCGCTCGAGAGCCTCGGTCACACTCAGGTCTGTCCGTGAGCGCAGTTGGCCGCCGGTCCAGTCGTTGAGCGCTCCCACTACGCTCTCGTCACCGAAGTTGGCGAAGAACTCGGATGGGAAGTCGCCGACCAAAGCGCACTCGGCGTCGGCCGAGAGGTGCACCACGATGTCTCTGATGCTCCAGTTCGGCGTCGCGGGAACGGGCGCGCTCAGAGCGCTGTCGTCCAGGTGTTCGACCTGGGCCGCGATGTCCAGCCTCAACTCGTCATACAGATCGGCGATGTCGCTCATGGTGGGCAGCGTACCCCCGGGAAGTGACAGCCCTGCTCCCAGGTTGAACGAGTAACGCAGACGAGTGAGGGGAACAACCAGTGGCCGACTACAACACCAAGATCATCGAGGAGTTCCGGGCTAACGAGGGCAAGGTCGGAGGCAACTTCGAGGGCGCCCCGCTGCTACTCCTTCATTCCCGGGGGGCGAAGTCGGGCGAGGAGCGGGTTAACCCGATGATGTATCTCGAGGAGGACGGCGTGCTCTACGTGATCGCGTCCAAGGGCGGCCACCCCTCCCACCCCGATTGGTATCGCAATGTCGCTGCAACCCCAGAGGTCACCGTCGAGGTGGGCACCGAGACCTTCTCTGGTATCGCGTTCGAAACAGACCGGAGCGAGCGGGATCGTCTCTACGGGATCCAGGCATCTCGGTATCCGGGGTTCGCCGAGTACGAGCAGAAGACAGATCGGGTCATCCCCGTGATCGGCATCCGCCGCGCCGAGTGACCGGTTACGGCGATCTTGCGAAGCTGAGTACCTCGATCTCTGCCTCAACGCGCGTCGGCCCATCCGGCACGGTGGCGCCACGTTTCGGGTGATGGGCGCTCGGCCCCATCCCGACGAGATCCGAGAGGTCCTCTGGACCGAGAACCATCTCGAACCGGAGGGCGGTTCGCTCCGCGAGCTCGAAGTGCGGTGCCACTGCACCGATCACCGCGTCGGTCTTGCCGCTGGGGACCTCCAGCATCCCTAGTTCGGCGATCAGCCCACCGAGATGCCCGGCCCCCGGGACAGCCACGACCAGCGTTCCACCGGGTCTGACCGCGCGAGCGAACTCGGAAGGGTTCCTGGGTGCGAACACATCGAGGAGGACGGCGACGCTGCCGGTGGCCACCGGGATGCGCTCGCGGATGTCGGCGACTGCGAAGGAGCACCCCGGGTACGCGGACGAGGCTCTCCTCGTGGCGTGCTTCGAGACGTCGAGTCCCAGACCGGGCCGCTCCCCCCGGACGCCGTCGAGGTAGTAGCCGGTGCCGGAACCGACCTCGAGGACAACACCGGGAGGTTGCGCGGCCGACGCCATCACGGCTTCGAGTAGGGGAGCGAAGTGACCGGCACTCAGGAAGCGATGGCGGGCTGCAACCATCTCCTGGCTATCTCCGGGGATAGATGAATTGGGGGCCAGGTTCACGTATCCGGATCGAGCGATGTCGAAGGTGTGCCCTTGAGGACAGATCAGCGAACCGCCCTCGCCTGCCAGGCCGCCGGCGCACAGCGGGCACTCGAGGATGTCGATGCAGGACGGGGATAGCGGCACCGACCGAGCATAGTCACGGTCCCGAAGCATGTCCGAAAAGAGGGATTCGCCCGTAATGGGCGAATGATGTCCCCAACGTTGCCCGCTAGGCGGCGTCCGTGAGCACATCTGACTTGGGGGGCCATCTTGCTACGCGTACTCAGACTGACCGCCGCGCTCGTGGTGGGGCTACTCGCGATCTCGGGGCTACCGGCCTCGGCAGACATCCTGGGCCCGGACTCGCCGGTCCCGAGCAACATCGGGTGTGACCCACTCGACCCGTCGTTGTGCCTCTTCCCGTTCCCGAATGACGTGTACACGACCTCGGATGCCAGCACCGATACCGGGAAGCGGATCAACTTCAGCCCTGCGGCGATGCCGCGTAACGGTGCAGAGTTCACCCAGGGTGGGGAAGGCAAGCCGGTTGACCCGACCGAGTGGAATCGGAACGATGGTTTCTCGCCCGGCTCGATGGTGATGACCTACGTTCCGGGGATAGACCTCCACCAGACCTGGGGCACGTCAGAGAGACCTCACAGTGAGGTCGGGGTGAACGAGCAGGGCTACTTCGATCACCGAGACCAGATCGCCGACATCGATCTGTACCAGGCCCCCGACGCCCCGATCGTGATCATCAACGCCGAGACCGGGGAACGCCACCCGTTCTGGTCCGAACTCGATCAGCACCCCGGTGCGGTCGAGGCTGGGCGTCAGGTGCTCATCCTGCGTCCGGCCCGCAACTTCGATGAGGGCACCCGATTCATCGTGGCCCTGAGGAACCTCAAAGACGCCTCCGGGTCGAGCATCGCCACCGGCTCGGCGTTCGAGTCTTACATCGACGGAACGGCCGCCGACGCCACCCGACAGGCGCACTACGACGCCGACATCTTCCCGGCGCTCGAGGGCGCGGGGATCGCTAAGGACGAGCTCTACCTCGCGTGGGACTTCACGGTCGCGAGCGAGAGGAACCTCTCCGAGCGGGTGCTGCACATGCGGGACGTTGCCTTCGGGCAACTTGGAGACACGAACCTTGCCGACCTCGTGGTCGAAGGGGACTCTCCTGAGTTCGTCGTCGACAAGACCGAGAACCGGAGCGATTCGTGGACCGATGCCTTCGGCGTCGAGCACACCCTCCAACTGCGACGGGTGACCGGACGGGTGACGGTTCCGAACTTCATGGATCGCATCCAGCAGACCGAGGGCCACGTTCGGGGCAATCAACTTCCGGCCGACGCTCCGGCTCCCGGGTCGCGCCTGCTCGACCTCGACCTCGACGGCCTCCCGGACCAGAACCCCGTCGAGTCCACGGTCCGGGTCCCGTTCGTCTGTGATGTACCTCTGAACGACGAGGCGAACAACGTGATCCTCTACGGACACGGACTCCTGGGTGACAAGGGCCAGATCGGTGACATCAAGTCACCACGCAGGAACGGACCGTTCCTCGGTTGTGCGGCTGACTGGTGGGGGATGTCCACTCCCGACCTCCCGACGGTCGCGGCGATCCTCACCGACATCTCGCAGTTCCCATCGCTCCCGGATAGGGCCCAGCAGGGCTTCCTCAACTTCCTGTTCGTGGGACGTGCGGGTGTGCACCCGGACGGATTCGCAACAGATCCTGCGTTCCAGAACGCCGACGGTGAGTCGCTCGTGAACACCTCGGAGCCGGGTGAAACGACCCAGGCGTACTACGACGGCAACAGCCAGGGCGGGATCATGGGTGGATCGTTGATGGCGATCGCTCCCGACTTCTCGCGTGGCATCCTCGGGGTCCCGGGCATGAACTACTCGACCCTGCTCAATCGCAGCGTCGACTGGGAAGGCGAGTTGGCCCTCGAAGCGGACATCCCCGCCTACGCGGTCCCGTACTACGAGAGCTATCGCGAGCCGATGGAGCGCCAACTTGGTTTCGCGCTGCTTCAGATGCTGTGGGACCGAGGCGAGGCGAACGGCTACGCGGCTCACATGACGAGCGATCCGTACCCCAACACACCGGCGCACGAGATCATGCTCCAGGCCGCGTTCAGCGACCACCAGGTGACTAACCACGCGGCCGAGGTCGAGGCGCGCACGATCGGAGCGGCGATCATGCCGGGGCTCGCCGAGGGGAGGCACTGGGCGATGAACCCATACTGGAGTTCAGGTGCCACCTACCCGTTGCAGGGCTCGACGCTCGTGTACTGGGACAGCGGCAACGTGACCCCGCCGAACGGCAATCTCCCCCCATCGCAGGGTGGTGACCCTCACGGACACCCACGCAGTGAACCTGCCGCCTCGTGGCAGGAAGCGCACTTCTTGCTGACGGGCTGGATGGTGGACGTCTGTGGCGGCGGCTACTACATCACCGACAACAACCCGCTGAACGGCGGGGTTCCCAGTTGCAAGCCTCCCGTATGGGACGCCGGATCTCAGGAGTATTGATGAGGCCGACGAACGGATTCGCCGCTCTCCTGGTGGGGGCTGGGCTGACGTTCGCCGCGCTCCCAGCGGTCGCGACACCGACCATCAGTCCCCGCGCGGCTCTTCCTCTAGAGGTCGATCGCAGCGCGGCTCCGGTCGTGCTTACTGGCAAGGACCTTCCGGCGTTGTCGGCCCCTGCGCCGATGCCGATCAGGTTGCTCGAGACCGATAGCGAGGACACGACCCAGGTCATCCCGCCCGATTCGAGCGATGGAGCGAACGTCCCGACCGACTCGATCGCCGTGTTCGCCTATCGCGACGGGGCCTTCGCCGAGATCCCGGCTCAGGTCGACGAACGGTTCTGGCGCTTCCTAGCGAACGACGGTGGCGAGAACGGCCCGTACTCGGGGTACGACCCCGAACTCACCTACGTCTTCGACGAAGAGGGCTTCAGGCGTACCGCGGGGGAGTGCTACGCGGAGTTCCCTGAGGGGGAACCGATCACGACGCCCGATCCCGTGCCGAACTTCGACGATGACGACGAAGTCGTGTTCATGGCGCGCGACGCGGGTTCGCAGGCCCCCGATGGCTCCACGCCAACAGAGGCCGCGGCGGCGTACGAGATCGAGGTACAGGATCCCGTGACGGAAGGCACGAGCTACGTCTACGTCGTAGCGGCGCCCGGAAGAGAACACACCTTCGGAGACGGATACGTCACCTACGAACGCGACAAGTGGGGTGATCGCTACATCGGAGCGAGGGGCGGCCAGGGCATCCCCGAGGGGCCCCGGTGTGAAGGACCCGACGGCCCTTCGTTCGAAGGCGACACGAATCGTCCGGTGCCCGCGAATCCGGGCCCACGGAGACCGCGGGATTGGGCAACGTTCACCTCCGATACCTACACGTTCCACTGGGGTGGCAGGTGGATGCCCGACGAGATCCACATCAAGACCTCGGACGGTTACGGACCGGACCTGATCGACCAATGGAAGGGTCGAGCGTTCCAGCAGACGAAGGAGCAGGCGGTCTCGGTCGGGTTCATCGGAGACAAGGCGTGGGAGGAAACGAGCGTCACGCTCGGCGAACGTGTTGGCCCTATCCGCGCTCTCCGTGAAACGTGGGGAGCAAAGAGCGGCACGAACGTCACCCGCCTCTACACGCTTTACGACCGAGTCTTCTTTGACACGTTCAATCTCCGGGTTCATCCGATCCCGCCGGACGGTATCTATTCGATGTGGGATCACAATCGCGGATCGGTGACGACCTACTACAGCCCGGTCGTTCCCGATGGCGTGCCGATCGATGGTCAGAACGACGAGGTCTTCGGCAATCTCGATCTCGGCACCGGAACACCTGCTGAGTCCCACTACGACTTCGCCGATCCCACCGTGCAACCGTTCTCACCGGTAGAGATGTGGGAGCAGGTCGCCGGAGCGAACGGATCGATCGTCTACTACACGACCGTGGATCGTCCGGGACCCGGTGTCCTCACCTCGTATTACCGAGACGATGCCGAGTTCGATGACGGTTCCGGGAGCGACCCCGTGGACAAACAGGGCTCGTTCGGCACCCATGGGATCCACTTCTACGCAACCGGCGACACCGATAACAAGCCGTTCGGGTTTGCATTCAGCGAGATGGGGGTCACTCAGTCCCAGTACATGATCCCCGGCGATCCGGGCAACGTCGGCGAGTTGTATGCAGCGGCCGAGAGGTTCCCGCTAACCTTCTCGACGACCCTGATCCCGTAGGGCTCAGAGAGACTAGGACTCAGAGAGACCTGGTGGGGACGGGTTCCTCGGCGGCGCTGCCGTCGGGGGCCCGTTCCACTCGGTACGCACCTGGACCGTCGCTCGGAGCGACCGCCTCGATGAACGTCGTGTCTTCGAAGTAGAGACCCACCATCTCATCGGCCGCATAGCCAGGTGGAAATCCGTCCGCGATCAGCGCGTGGTAGGTGGGCCGCCTCCGCTCCTCACCGTCGTAATGGGGACAGAAGCTGCCGGGGAGGAAACCGAGGCCGTCGTCGAGCCCGCTCAACTGGGGGCCGAACGAATCCGTGCTGCTCGCCTCGAACCAGCAGTTCCCGCCGGCGCTCGACCCCATCAGGAGGATGCCTGCCTCCCATGCGTCTCTGAGGATGCGATCGACCCCATGGAGACGCCAGATGGCGAGCATGTTCGCCGTGTTGCCGCCCCCGACGTAGATCGCGTCCTGCGCCATCAACCGCGCGCTCAGGTCACCACCGTCGGGCGTGAATAGCGGTAGGTAGGTCGACTCGAACCTCTCGGACGAGAACGTCTGGAAGAAGGTCTCGATGTATCCGGGGTCATCGCCGCTCGCCGTTGGGATGAAACAGACCCTCGTCCCCGTGCAGAAGGTCTCGATGAAGTGTTGGGCGACGGGGGCCGTACCCTCAAGGCCACCACCACCGAAGGCGACGATCCGCTTCATCTGCGGGTCAGTGCCGCGCTCGTGTACGTCACCAACGGATCCCACAGTAGGAACTCGTTGATCCCTACCGCCCGCGCCGCGTCGATCTGGGCGCGCACTTCCGTGGGCCCATAGCGGACGCCGAGGGAGAAGTCCTGGAGCCAGGGGATCACGGTCGTGCCCGACTTTCGCGCGAGCTTCTTGAAGTCCTTGAGCGACCGCTTCACGATCGGATACGGATTCGCGTTCGGGTTGCCGACGTTGTACTCGCCCGCAGCCCAGTGGGACGGATAGACCATGGGGCTGATGTAGTCCGCGTGGCGCGACATCATCGGAACGTCTTGGGCGATCTCCTTCGGCCGCGTCGCTGCGATGCCGAACACTGACAGTCCGAGGCGTGCCCCCAAGGGCTTGATGGCGGTGGCCGTCTGTTTCACGAAACGGGCGACCGAGCGTTCGGGAGATCCCTTCAAGCCCGGGGAACCGCATCGTCTTCAACGGGCCGTCCGGTCGCCTGACGTAGTCGTAGAGGATGTCGTCGACGCCGGCCTCGGCCGCCTCACGTGCGATAGCGACGTTGTAGGCGACGACGTCGTCGTTCGCGAAGTTCGTGAATCCGCCATAGTCCGCGTACCGCTGTCGCTGTGGAGTCTGGATCACCATGTCGCGCTCTCCGTGCGACCATGCCCACTGCGCTAGGACCGGATCTCGGAACGCAACGAGCCGTCCGATGACTCTGATCCCCTTGCGGTTGAGCTTCGATACGACATCGGCGAGGTCGTAGACCCCCAGAACCGCGCCGATCTTCTTGGCCAGCTTCACTTTGGAGCGGTATCCGATCAGGCCCGATTCGTCCTTGAGATCCAACTCGATGGTGTTGATCTGACCGCGCTCGATCATCTTCATCACGGGACCCCGCAACCTGTCGGAGGTCCATGAGTAGGCGCTCATGTGGACGCCCTTGACCTTCTCGTAGTCGAGGTCGAGGCGTACGCGTCTCGCTCGTCTCGTTCCCCGCCTCATCGGTGGCGACGACGAGGATCGGGGAGAGCGGGGGCTGGTTCAGTTTCATCCTGAAGACCCCCTGTTTGATCCGGGCCGGCGACCCATCCACGGTTACCTCGGCGTCCTCGTCGATGGTTCCTTCGATGGTGACCGGGGCGATCGACGAGATAGACCCTTCGGGAGACGTGATCTGAATGACCGGCGGCGTCGTGTCGGGCTCCGCGGTAGGCGACGGTGACGACGCAGGGGTTGAGTCGGGCGCGCTCGCGCCGGTGGATGCTCCTCCGCTCGAGAGGGCGGAGATGACGACCAGCAACATGAGCGCGAGCACGAGTCCGATGGCGACCCATCTGACCCACGCCTTGTTAGTTCCCACCTGTAACCTCTTGCCTCGTGAAACTCTTCATGGCTTTCCTCTGTGTCGGTGTTCTTGTGGCCGGGTGCACCTCGGATGGCGCTTCCGATGAGATCCCGTCGGCGACGACCAGTCCTCGAGAGAGTGCTTCGGTGAACCCGCAGTCAGACTCCCTCTCCCGATCCGACTGTGAACGTCCGCGCCGCAGCGCGCAAGGTTAAGGCGAACGAACTGGGTCCGGTGCCGGTGTTGATGTATCACCGGATAACACGTCGCCCGCAGAGCGTCTACGACATCACACCAAGTCGGTTCCGGAGCGAGTTGCAGCGCTTGTTCGAAGAGGGGTACGTCCCGATCACCGCGGGCGAGTTGGCACGCGGCGAGATCGATGTACCGGCTGGGAAGTCGCCTGTCGTCCTCACCTTCGACGACGGCTCGATCGAGCAGTACCGAAGGCGCAACGGGGCACCATCTCCTCGCTCGGCAGTGGGGATCTTCGTGCGCTTCTCGCGGCGGCACAAAGACTTCCCCGTGGCGGGAACGATGTTCGTGAACAATCGACCGTTCGACGGACGCCCCGATGCCATGGAGTCGGTGACCGCGTTGGGGTTCGAGCTCGGCAATCACACCCTTGACCACGCCAACCTGGCGGAGCTATCGGCCACGGACGTTCAGCGACAACTGCGTGAGGGGACCCAACTGATCACGGAGGCCGTCCCGGACGCGGAGGTGCGCACACTCGCGTTGCCGTTCGGGATCTTCCCGGCCCGGCGGTCGCTCGCATGGGAGGGCACCGGTTACCGGCATGACGGGGTGTTCCTGGTGGGAGCGGAACCCGCACCGTCGCCGTTCGCGCGCTCGTTCGATGCTCATGCGATCCCGAGGATCAGGGCCGGAGGTGGTGAGCTCGCCGCCACGTTCTGGCTGAACCATCTCGCAGGCACCCGCTTCGTCTCGGATGGCGATCCAGGGCTGATCTCGTTCCCCGAAGGAGAGAGCGAGGCGCTCGACCCGAGGGCATCCGGGACCCCGAACCCCTATTAGAGCCTTCCCTTCAGCCTCGTGGCGGGCGTAGAATCACACCCAGGTAGTTACACGTTTCACACACCCAGGTCGGTCTAGCCGCTAGGTTCTTGCTATATCGAACGTATGTTCGTATCGTGTGCATCCGAGGGACAGTTTTCGTGTCGCACCCCCTCTCTAAGGTTCGGATGTGACCGAAGGATCGATGGACTAGTACGGGAGGAACGACAGTGGCGATCAAGCAGACCCGGGATGCCGTTTTCAACGCCAAGGGCGATCAGAAGGGCCGCGACCAGGCGATCGACAACGCCATGGCCCAGATCGAGAAGGCGCACGGTAAGGGCGCGATCATGCGCCTCGGCGATGGTGGGATATCTAGCGACGTCGAAGTCGTCTCGACCGGGTCGCTCGCCCTCGACCTTGCCCTCGGGGTTGGTGGATTGCCCCACGGTCGCATCGTGGAGATCTACGGACCGGAGGGTTCGGGTAAGACGTCACTGTCGCTGCACGTGGTCGCCGAAGCTCAGAAGGCAGGGGGCCTGGTGGCGTTCATCGATGCCGAGCACGCCCTCGATCCGTCCTACGCCAAGGCGGTCGGGGTCGACACCGACAACCTCCTGGTCAGCCAGCCGGACACCGGCGAGCAGGCTCTTGAGATCGCCGACACCCTCGTCCGTTCCGGTGCCCTCAGCGTCATCGTGATCGACTCGGTCGCGGCACTGGTGCCTCGGGCCGAGATCGAGGGCGAGATGGGGGATTCTCATGTCGGCCTGCAGGCTCGGCTGATGTCGCAGGCACTGCGGAAGCTCGCTGGCAACGTCAACCGAACCAAGACCATCCTGATCTTCATCAACCAGCTGCGCGAGAAGATCGGCGTGATGTTCGGGTCCCCCGAGACGACACCGGGTGGTCGTGCTCTCAAGTTCTACTCGTCCGTGCGCCTCGACGTCCGCAGGATCGATTCGCTGAAGGACGGCGCCGAGATCGTCGGCTCGAGGGTCCGGGTCAAGGTCGTCAAGAACAAGGTGGCGGCACCGTTCAAGAAGGCCGAATTCGATATCCAGTACGGCACGGGGATATCCAAGGAAGGCAGCCTCCTTGACGTCGCTATCGAAGAGGGCATCGTTCGGAAGTCGGGGGCCTGGTTCATCTATGGCGATGACCAACTCGGCCAGGGACGAGAGAACGCCAAGTCATTCCTCGGCGACAACGCCGACATCGCGGCCGAGATCGAACTCAAGATCAAAGAGAAGCTGGGCCTCCTAGGGAACGACGAGGACGTGATCGTCGTGGATGAGGCGGCCCCCGATGAGGATGCGACCGAGTCGAAGTCGGCCTAGAGATGGCTACCGCTCGATCCCAACTCCGGGTGATCGGAGACGACGAGGCCGACGCGCTCCGGGACGCCATGGAGCTCGCCGGGAAGTTCCTGGGCCGACGGGCGCGGAGTGAGGCCGAGGTCCGGGACAAACTGACGGCGGCGGAGACGAGCCCTGGGGTCATCGAACAGGCGATCGACCGGCTCTATGCGTTGGCGCTTCTCGACGATCGTGCCTTCGCTCTGGAGTACATCGAGGAGCGGGTGAGGCGCCGGGGGATGGGCGCCAGGGCGCTGATCTCCGAGTTGAAGACCAAAGGGGTGTCTCGGGAGGACGCCGAAGTGGCTCTCGCTGAGGCCGGTCTGGACGAGGTCGCCGTGGCGGTCGAACTGGCCTCCAGGTTCGTCCGCAAGGTGGCTCACAGGCCGCCTCGGGAACAGGCGCCGAGGATGATGGCGATGCTGGCCAGGCGGGGCATCGACCACGAATCGGCCGCAGAGGCGGTCGCTGCCGTCCTGCCCCCGGAGGGCTGGGACTGAGCGGAGGACGAGGATCCGCCGGAATTGCCGCGTTGGAGAGCTAGAGGGCTTACGATGTCCTTCAAGCACAAAAACCAAGGACCAAACAATGTCTTCCCGTACGTACGGACGAACAAGCGAGAGAGAAACCTTGATAAATCGAACCTCCACCGCAGCCGGATGCCCCCTCGGGGGTATCTCGTCGCGCTGCCTGGAAAGAGGAGCTTCTCTGACCCCTAGCGGCTGATGTTGCCGCTGCGGAACCGCCTGCTCTGCCGTACCGGGTGACGCCCGGCTTCATCGCCGTGCTCACCTCGGGAAGCGACGAAAGGAGCAGGGATGGAGATCATCATCGGTCTTCTCCTCGGTCTGGTCGCAGGCGCAGCTGTCGGTTACCTCGTTCGGAAGTCCTCCGCCGAGAAGGCGGTCGGTTCCGCCGAGCAGCGGTCCAAGAGCCTCATCGAGGCGGCGCAGCGCGAGGCTGAGCAGACCAAGCGTGAAGCGATCATCGAGGCCAAGGACGAAGCGCTCAAGCTTCGAGGCGAGGCAGAGTCAGACCTCAAAGCGCGGCGTGCAGAGATGGATCGCAAGGAGGAGCGTCTCGCTCAGCGCGAGGAGAGCCTCGATACGCGGACCAATTCGCTCGACCGCAAGGAGCAGGCGGTCGAGGAACGCGAGGCGCAACTGACCCGTCGTAGTGCCGAGATCGACCAGATCGAGGCCCGCGCGACCGCCGAACTAGAGCGCGTTGCTGGGATGACCGTGGGCGACGCCAAGGAGCTCTTGATCGCTCAGATCCAGGACGACGCCAAGCGCGACGCCATGGTGCTGGTTCGCGACATCGAGGCCCAGGCTCGCGAGGAAGCGGACAAGCGGGCGCGCAAGATCACCGCGATCGCCATGCAGCGCGTTGCCTCCGAACTGACCACCGAATCCACCGTCCAGACGATCACCTTGCCCAACGAGGACATGAAGGGCCGGATCATCGGACGTGAGGGCCGGAACATCAGGGCGTTCGAGGCCGCGACCGGTACGAACCTGATCATCGACGACACGCCCGAAGCGGTCGTCCTGTCGTGCTTCGACCCCATCCGCAGAGAGCAGGCGCGTCTCACTCTCGAGAAGTTGATCGGGGACGGACGCATCCAGCCAGCTCGCATCGAGGACATCCACTCGAAGTCGATGCAGGAGATCGAACGCGAGATCCGAGAGGGCGGCGAATGGGCCGTGCTCGAGACCGGCATCTCCGACATGCACCCAGAACTCGTGAGGGTGCTGGGCAGGCTCAAGTACCGCACGTCGTACGGCCAGAACGTGCTGAAGCACGTGGTTGAGGCGGCGCACATAGCGGGTGTCATCGCATCTGAGTTGGGCACCGACGTTCAGCTGGCGAAGCGATGCGCTCTTCTCCACGACATCGGCAAGGCCGTGACCCACGAGATCGAGGGTTCGCACGCGATCATCGGTGCCGAGATCGCCCGCAGACTGAAGGAGAAGCCCGAGGTCTGTCACGCGATCGAGGCGCACCACAACGAGGTCGAGCAGCGCACGATCGAGGCCGTTCTGACCCAGACAGCGGACGCCATCTCCGGGGCTCGTCCCGGGGCGCGACGCGAGACCCTTGAGACCTACGTGAAACGACTCGAGCGCTTGGAAGCGATCGCCTCCGAGTTCGCGGGCGTCGAGAAGGTTTATGCGATGCAAGCAGGGCGCGAGGTCAGGGTCATGGTGAAGCCGGAGGACATCGACGACCTGCAGGCCGAGGTCGTCGCTCGGGACATCGCCAAGAAGATCGAGGAGGAGCTCCAGTACCCCGGTCAGATCCGCATCATGGTCATCAGGGAACTGAGGGCGTCGGCCTACGCCAAGTAGCTACGATGGAAACGATGGATGACTTGATCGAGGCTCCGAGCGTGACGATGAAGCCCGCGACCTACTTCATCCGAACATTCGGGTGCCAGATGAACGAGCACGACTCCGAGCGACTCGCCGGGATGCTCGAGGACCAGGGGTACGTTCCCGCCTCGAGCGCGGAGGAAGCCGGGGTCGTGCTGTTCAACACGTGCTGCATCCGAGAGAACGCGGATACCCGGCTCTACGGGAACCTCGGCCACCTCAAATCTGTGAAGGACCGTCAACCGGGAAAGAAGATCGTCGTTGCTGGATGTCTGGCTCAGAAGGACAGGAGCCTGATCCAGGAGAAGGCCCCATACGTCGACGTCGTTCTCGGTACGCACAACCTCGCAAGCCTCCCGAGACTTCTCATGGAGTCCGAGATCGCACCGTCGTTCGAGATCCTCGAACAGACAGAGACGTTTCCCTCTGCGCTGCCGGCACGACGTAACTCGCCGTGGCACGCGTGGGTCTCGATATCCATCGGTTGCAACAACTCATGCACGTTCTGCATCGTTCCGGCGGTGCGAGGGCGTGAGGAGTCGCGCAGGATGGGCGACATCGTCCACGAGGTCGAGCAACTGGTTGCCGACGGGGTGGTGGAGGTGACGCTCCTCGGGCAGAACGTGAATTCATACGGCCGGGACCTCGACGGAACGCCGATGTTCGCGCGTCTGCTCTATGCCCTAGACGATATCGACGGGCTCGAGCGGGTCCGGTTCACCAGTCCACACCCGAAGGATTTCCGTGAGGACAGTGTGCGGGCGATGGCCGAGTGCAACGTCGTGTGTGAGCACATACATCTCCCCGTTCAGTCCGGGTCTGACCGCATCCTCAAGCGGATGAAGCGCGCATACACGCGGGAACGCTATCTCCAGAAGATCGAGATGGTCCGAGCTGCGATCCCGGATGTGGCTATCACGACCGACATCATCGTGGGGTTCCCTGGGGAAACAGATGCCGATTTCGAAGACACACTCGAGTTGGTTCGGCGCGCACGCTACGACAGTGCCTATACGTTCCAGTATTCGCCGCGCCCGATGACGGCTGCTGCCACGATGCCGGATCATCTCCCGAAGGCGGTCGTCCAGGAACGCTACGAGCGCCTCGAGGCCCTTCAAGAGGAGATCGGGATCGAACGGAACGCTCGTCACGTCGGTTCCGTGGAGCAGCTATTGGTAGAGGGGACCTCCCGGAAAGATCCCGAGATGCTCACGGGTAGGACGCGCACCAACAAGATCGTGCACTTCCCGGACGACGGTTCTTCTGAGGGCACGTTCCGCGCGGTAACCATCACTGTGTCTCGCGCACGTCACCTCGAGGGCATCGCCGTCGGCGGCCCACCCCGAGCGGTTCCGGTCGCTCCTGCGCGGATCAACCTCCCGCTGGTGTCGGTCGAGAGCTGCTGCTCCTAGGTCTCATGCTGAGCGGGGCGATCGTCCCTCACGCGCCCCTCCTGCTCTTGGACGCGGCTTCGGATGGTTTACCCGAGGTCCGTTCTCGGATGTCTGATGCAGTGGCTCAGGTGCGGGCGCTGCCGTGCGACATGGTCGTTCTGATCTCACCGCACGGAGCCTTCGAGGCGGTAGCGAGCGGACTAGACGGGAGTATCGCGACGCACCGGTGCGTCGATGGCCGCGGTCGAGGTACGTCTGGACCACGCAGCCTCGAAGGCCGTTGCGGCAGAGTGGGGGGCCGAGCGATCGGATCTCGTGGACGAGGGGCTCAGCGTGCCTCTCCTGATGGGGTCGCTGCCAGAGGTTCCGCTTGTGGCATGTTCGATGCGCGATTGGACCGGTCGAGCCGCGGGCTCAGACAGGATCGATCCCCAAGGGTCGCTCGATCGTGCGGAGGCTCTCGCCGAGGCGATCAGATCGCTAGCGACCGAGAGTCACGTTCTGGTCGTGGCCAGCGCTCACTCCTCCGCAGCCCTGTCTCCCCGCGCTCCGTTGACCGAGAGGGCCGAAGGGCTCGCCCTCGACAGGCAGATCCTCGCCGCTCTCGGCTCCGATGCGGGCGAGTTGAGCTCGATCCCACCACGGGCGTGGGCGGATGCAGGATCGTGCGGAGCCGGCCCCCTGGCCGTTCTGGGGCACCTGTTCGGCGGACGCTCGGCGGAGGTTCTCGCGTATGAGGCCCCCGTGGGGGTCGGCTACCTGGTGGCGACGCTGTGATCCGGGTGGGCGCGATCGTGGGCCCGACCGCGGTTGGAAAGACCGCACTATCCATCGAGGTCGCCCGCCGCCTGGGTGCTGAGATCGTGTCTCTCGATTCGATGCAGGCATATAGAGGGATGGACATCGGCACCGCCACGCCGAGTCTCGAAGAGCGGACCTCGGTACCTCATCACCTGATCGATGTGTTCGACCCGAGCGACGAGGTGACGGTCGCCGACTTCAGGGACGCGGCACGCGCCGCGATCGTCGACATCGAGGCCCGGGGTGCGTACCCGCTCCTCGTCGGTGGCTCGGGCCTGTACTTCCGCTCGGTGGTGGACGACCTCCGTTTCCCCCCAAGAGACGAAGCCGTGCGGCGGAAACTCGAGGATGAGGCGGCCATCGACGGTGGCATCGAACTGTACGAGCGCCTGAGGGAACTCGACCCCGCCGCCGCGCTCAAGATCGAGCCGGGGAACACGCGCCGGATCGTCCGTGCGCTCGAAGCGATCGAACTGACCGGGGCAAGGTTCTCGGAGTTCGACTCGTCATGGGAGCGCTACGAGAGCATCTATGACCTCAAGGCCGTCGGGCTGCAGCGCTCGAGAGAGGACCTCTACGCCCGGATCCACGAACGGGCTGAAGCGATGATCGAGAGAGGACTGGTAGCGGAAACGACGACACTCGCCGCGCAGGGACTATCTCGGACCGCAGCCCAAGCCCTTGGCTACCGACAGGTCCTGGAGATGCAGGGGTCCGCACCCGAGGACGTCCTGGCCGCGATAGTGAGGGCCACCAAACGCTTCGCCCGCCGTCAGGAATCGTGGTTCCGCTCGGATCCGCGGATCGAGTGGATAGAGCTCGACGGCGATCCGATCGTGGAGCGGATCGCTGAGCACCTCAGCGGCTAGTTACTCCTCGGCGTCGGCCGGCTCGAACGTGATGTTTCCGAAGTCGTCGGTTTGAGTGACGATCATCGTCAGTTCGCCGCGCTCGCTCGATGCGACACACTCGAAGGTCTTTCCCTTACCGACCTCGACGTCGTCCGGACAAGTGACTTCGATCGGAAGATTGCCGAGTTGCTCGAGAGGCGCACTGATCTGAGCTTCGATCGCATCCATGTCGAGCTCTGCACGCCTAGCGGTGACATCCCCCTCGTCGCTCGTCTCCGTGACGACGACATCGAAGCTCTCGTCCCCGGCGGTCGCCGTGCACGTGAAGGTGTGGCCCTTCTCTGCAGGCACATCTTCTGGGCAGGTCACGTCCACCTGGCCCCCGAGGGAAGCTGACAGCGATTCGGAGAGTGAGACCGCCACGGAATCGGTGTCGAGAGAGCTGGCACCTCCGCAGGCGACGGCGAGTAGGGCCGCCCCGATGATGGCCGTCCGTATCGATCCCCTCGTGGTGACTCTCATCTCTTCCAGCACCGCCCTGTTTGGATGTACAAGTGGCCCGGAAGTCTAGGCCCGCTCGACTTGTTACCTCAACATAGAGGCCCGCGTAGGCGGGTACCGTAGGTAGGTCTCCGGTAAAGGCACCCTGGCTAGAGCGTGAGGAGCTCCATGAGGTTCACGAAGTACCACGGTATCGGCAACGATTTCATCATGATCGCCGACCCCGAAGACGGCCTCGCCCTGTCGGCTGGGGCCGTGAGGGCGCTGTGCGACCGGAGATTCGGCATCGGCGGCGACGGAGTGATCCGGGTTGCCCCTGGAACTGACGGGACCGACCTTTTCATGGATTACGTGAATTCGGACGGGTCGATCGGTGAGATGTGCGGCAACGGCATCCGCTGCCTCGCGCTGTTCGCCCGTGCGGAGGGACTGGCTGAAGGAACCGAGTTAACTGTCGGTACGAGGGCGGGACCGAAGCGGGTCTGGATCCTCGACGATGACCGGGTCAAGGTGGACATGGGTCCGCCAGAATTCGTTCCCGCCGAGATCCCCGTGGACTGGCCGGGAACCGACGCCCTGCACGCCAAGATCGAGCTCGCGGACTCGACCCTTGAGGCAGCGATCGTCTCGATGGGCAATCCTCACGCGGTGGTGTTCGTGGACGAACCCGATGACGTGGCCCTGTCGGAGATCGGGCCCCTGGTCGAGAAGCATCCGATGTTCCCCAATGGAGTCAACGTCGAGTTCGTCACCGTCGAATCCCCGGACCGCGTCAGGATGCGGGTTTGGGAGAGGGGAGCGGGGGAGACCCTGGCGTGCGGAACGGGCGCATGTGCGGTGGCGGTCGCTGCTCATCTATTGCGGGATACGGCTGCCGACGTGACCGTCGCTCTTCCGGGCGGCGACCTCGAAGTTTCGTGGGACGGAACCCCAGGTGACGGGAGCTCCGTGATGATGACGGGCCCAGCTCTTAGATCGTTCGAAGGAAAGGTTGAGATTTGAGAACCGCAAAGAGGATCGACCGGCTTCCCCCGTATCTGTTCGCAGAGATGGATCGCAAGATCCAGGAGGCGCGCGCCAAAGGTGTAGACGTCATCTCGTTCGGCGTCGGTGACCCCGATCTTCCGAGCCCGCCACACGTCATCGATGCTCTGTGCGAAGCGGCGAAGGATCCTGGAACGCATCGATACCCCTCGTACACGGGGATGCCGGAGTTCAGGAAGTCGATCGCCGATTGGTACCGGCTCCGCTTCGGGGTTGAGTTGGATCCCGACACCCAGATCCAGCCCCTCGTCGGGACCAAGGAGGGGATCTTCCATCTCCCCGTCGCATTCATCGACCCGGGGGATGTGGCACTGATCCCAGACCCGGGCTACCCGGTCTACGAGACGGGCACGATCCTCGCTGGGGGCGAGCCGGCGATGATGCCGCTGCTGGCCGAGAACGACTTCACTCCAGACCTGTCCGCTCTGTCAGACGACGTCGTGGAGCGTGCTCGGGTGATGTGGTTGAACTATCCCTCCAACCCGACCGCAGCGTGCGTCGACGCCGACTACTTCGCCGAGGTGGTTGCGTTCTGCCGTGAGCGGGACATCCTTCTGTGCCACGACGCCGCGTATACCGAGATCACGTTCGACGACTACGTGGCTCCCAGCGTGCTGCAAGCAGAGGGGGCGCTCGACTGCACGATCGAGTTCGGGTCGCTGTCCAAGACCTACAACATGACCGGATGGCGCATCGGCTGGGTCGCCGGCGCCGCCAGTGCTATCGAGGCGATCAAGCGGCTGAAGACCAACATCGACTCGGGCATCTTCGATGCGGTCCAGCGAGCCGGTATCGCCGCCCTCGAAGGGCCGCAGGATCATCTCGTGGCAACCATCGAGCGCTACCGCCACCGACGGGACCTCCTGTGCGATGCCCTCAAGTCCATGGACGTCGTCGTGACGCCTCCGAAGGGCTCTATCTACGTGTGGACCCCTGTCCCAGAGCGGCACACCTCCGAATCGTTCGCGACGGCACTGCTCGATAAGGCTGGAGTCGTGGCGATCCCGGGTACCGGCTACGGCCCGTCGGGCGAGGGATTCGTGCGCTTCTCACTGACGGTGCCCGACGAGCGCCTCGAGGAAGGCGTCGAACGACTCCGAAAGGTCTTCGCTGACTCGTAAAGAGATGGAACCCACCAAGGACGAGCGTGAGCGAGCGATCCTCGTGGGAGCGGCGATCGGAACCTCCGACATCGAGGACGCGGAGTTCTCGCTGGACGAGCTCGAGGCTCTCGCAGACACCGCAGGCGCGGATACGGCAGACCGGATGGTGCAGCGCGTCGAGCGCCCGCATCCCGCGACCTACCTAGGAAAGGGCAAGGCGCGCGAGGTGGTTGATGCAGCGGCCACCCTCGAGGCCGACATGGTCATCTTCGACGATGAGTTGACCCCGGCCCAGGGCCGGAACCTCGAAGAGATCGCCGGCGTGAACCCTCTTGCAGACAAACAGCTGAAGATCATCGATCGCACGGGATTGATCCTCGACATCTTCGCCCAACACGCACGGTCGGCCGAAGGGAAACTGCAGGTCGAGCTGGCGCAACTGAACTATCGCCTGCCACGCCTGCGTGGTTGGGGCGATGTGCTGTCTCGACTAGGTGCGGGGATCGGGACGAGAGGCCCTGGTGAGTCGGCTCTGGAGGCAGAGCGCCGCTCGATCCTCCGGCGCATCGAGAGGGTGAAGAAGGACCTGGTCGATCTCGAGCGCACCCGTGTCTTGAAGCGCAAACAGCGGCAGCGGACCGGGGTTCCAGTCATCGCACTCGTCGGCTATACGAACGCGGGGAAGTCGACCTTGCTTCGCCATCTCACCGATGCCGGCGTGTTGATCCAGAACCAGTTGTTCTCAACCCTCGATCCGACCACCAGGAAGCTCGTACTGCCCCGCGAGGGAACCGTGCTCATGACCGACACCGTCGGGTTCGTCCAGAAGCTACCTACGCAACTCATCGAGGCCTTCCGGTCCACGCTCGAGGAGGTTACCGAGGCGAGCCTCTTGCTCCACGTGGTGGATGCCAGCAGGGACGTCGAACGCCAGATCGCTGCCGTCGAACAGGTCTTGATCGAGATCGGGGCTCTCGATCGCCCCACGGTGATCGCTCTCAACAAGGCAGATCTACTGGCCCCCGAGGATGCCAAGGTGCTCATCACCCGTCGGCCCGATGCGGTGCTGATCTCTGCAGAGAAGGGTGAAGGGATCGACGAACTGCTCGCCCTTCTCGACTCGGAACTGGCCCGCCTGAAGGTCGAGGTCGTGCTCAACATCCCGTTCGATAGGGGAGACCTGGTGGCCCGGGTGCACGACGAAGGAGAGGTCGTCGAAGAGACCTACAGCGAGGAAGGTACCCACCTGGTTGCGAGGGTCCGGCGCGAATCCCTTGCCGACCTCGGCGGATTCATCGCCAGTGACCGGCAGTCTGACTAGAGGCTGCGGAACACCGCAACGACCTTGCCGAGGATCTCGGTGCCCGGCGGAGCTTCGAAGGGCTCGAGACGCTCGTTGGCTGGCTCCAAGATGATCGCGGAGCCGCGGTGTCGGATCGTCTTGACGGTGGCTTCGGGCGCCTCGTCGTACTCGCTCGGGATCATGGCTGCGACTATCTCGCCAGAGTGAGCGGTGGGCTGCTGCCTGATGATCACGTAGTCGCCGTCGAAGATCCCGGCATCGATCATCGAATCGCCGCTGACCTGCAGCATGAAGACGTTCCCGTCGCCGACGAGGTCGGCAGGCATCGGGTAGATCTCCTCGACGTGCTCCTCGGCCATGATCGGCGTACCTGCCGCGATGCGACCCAGCAACGGGACGCTCCTGGTCGCCGTGCGCTCTCGGGGGAGATCGGTATCTGCGTCGTAGAGAAGCTCGATCGCACGAGGCTTGGTGGGATCGATCCGCAGGAAGCCCTTCTTCACGAGCGCTTGAAGGTGGCTGTGGACCGTCGAGGGTGAGGCAAGGCCCATCGCCTCACCGATCTCGCGGATCGAAGGGGGATAGCCCTTGGAGGCGACCTCTTCGGCGATGAACTGCAGTGCTTGGCGTTGCCTGTCGGTCAGTCCCTCGACCATGTGGTCCTCCTGTCGTGTGGCCTGTCGTCTGGCTCTGTCGTCCGTCGTGACGGCTGTTGCGTGGTCTTGATCCCTACTCCGAATCCCTACTCCGAACTGATGTTCGCATCATCTTAGCCCCCTTGGACGCCGTAATCAAGAACGTGTGTTCGCTGCTAGGTCTTGCATGCGAACGGATGTTCGGCTACCCTATCGAACAGACGTTCGGATAGGCGGGCTCGGGTGCCAGCGGGCTCGGGTGGCAGCGGGCTCGGGTGGCAACGAAGAGATTTCTGTCGTACCCGGTCCCTACGGTGCAGATACAGCGGCTCCAGACGACTTAGGAGGGTGGCATGGCGGTCAGGTATGAGGACATCGCTCGAGGTGAGTTACGTGGCCCTCGCGACGCGTTCGCAGCCGCTCGCCAGCGCTCCCTTGCCCGGCGTCGCCGCGCCGTCGCTCGCCGTAGGGCGGGAGTCGGCGCTCTCCTGGTCGGGATCGTCGTGGCGTTCAACCTCATCGGTGGAGGCTCTTCGGTCGCTTCCAAGCCCGGCGCACCCGCCGCCGTGGTTCTCGCGCTCGGGTGACACCGTGTGGGAGTTGGCGACCCGCTATGCGCCTGAGGGAGTGGATCCCAGGGCATACGTGGATGCGATCTACGACATCAACGGCATCCAGGGACTACCCCAGGTAGGTCAGCGGATCGAGCTCCCAGGTGGTCATAACCGCCGCTAGGTAGGCCCACCGCCGCGCTCGCGAAATCAAGCGCGGAAAGTGCTCGGGAACGCTTGACCCTCGCCCGACATGGGCGTAATTTCACATCTGTGATTCACCACATGTAGTGGTGATGGGGCTTGGGAGGCCCCATATCTCGTGGCTGGGGCGATGCGCACGAGATGACCACGAGATGACCGGGTGGGACAATGGGAGCGAGAAGAGAGGGGTTGCGGTGACGCCACGTGCGGCGGTTGACGAACAGAGTGATCTTCGGATCCAGAGGTACTTCACCAGCGAAGGGGTTCACCCTTACGACGAGGTCGAATGGGAACTCCGCGACGCGGTGATCCAGAACTTCCGGACCGGCAAGGTCGCGTTCGAGCAACGTGGTGTCGAGATCCCGAAGGCGTGGTCGCAGAACGCGACCAACATCGCAGCTCAGAAGTACTTCCGTGGCTCCATGGGCACCCCGGAGCGCGAGCGCTCGGTCAAGCAGATGATCGACCGAGTCGTGAACCGCTATCACGAGGAGGGGCTCGCCCGTGGCTACTTCGCGGACGATTCCGAAGCGCTGATCTTCCGTGACGAACTGACCCACCTGCTCGTCACGCAGAAGGCCGCGTTCAACTCGCCGGTGTGGTTCAACGTCGGGTGGCGTCCTAAGGGCGAGGAGCAGGTGTCGGCCTGCTTCATCCTCAAGGTCGAGGACGAGATGGACTCGATCCTCAACTGGTACGCCGAAGAGGGACGCATCTTCAAGCACGGTTCCGGTGCCGGCATCAACCTGTCCCGCATCCGGTCCTCCAAAGAACATCTCCGCTCCGGTGGCACCGCCTCCGGGCCGGTCTCCTTCATGCGCGGTGCCGACGCTTCGGCCGGGACCATCAAGTCGGGTGGCGCCACGCGCCGCGCCGCCAAGATGGTCGTGCTCGACGTCAATCACCCCGACATCAAGGACTTCATCTGGTGCAAGGCGCTCGAGGAGCACAAGGCTCGGGCACTGCGGGACGCTGGCTTCGACATGGACATCGATGGCTCTGACGCTCATTCGATCCAGTATCAGAACGCCAACAACTCGGTCCGGGTGGACGACGAGTTCATGCAGGCAGTGATCGACGACAGTGACTACGCGCTCAAGGCCGTGACGACCGGCGAGCCCATCGAGACCGTCAAGGCGCGCGAGCTGATGCGCGAGATCGCCGATGCGGCGTGGCAGTGCGCAGATCCTGGCATGCAGTACGACACGACGATCAATGACTGGCACACGTGCCCGAACACCGAGCGCATCAATGCCTCGAACCCGTGTTCCGAGTACATGCACGTCGACAATTCGTCGTGCAACCTCGCCTCGCTGAACCTCATGAAGTTCGTGGACGAGAACGACCGTTTCGATGTCGAGGCCTTCAAGCACGCGGTCGAGGTCGTGTTCCTAGCGCAGGAGATCTCGGTTGGGTTCGCTGCTTACCCGACGGACGCGATCGGCGAGAACTCACACAAGTTCCGTCAGCTCGGCCAGGGCTACGCGAACCTCGGTGCACTGCTGATGACCCAGGGTCTTGCATACGACTCGGACGAGGGTCGTGCGTGGGCAGGCGCCATCACCGCCCTCATGACCGGCCACTGCTACGCCACCTCGGCCAAGATCGCCAAGCGCATGGGTGCCTTCGAGGAGTACAAGACGAATGAGACCCCGATGCTCCGGGTGATCGGCAAGCACCGCGACGCGGCGTATCAGATCCCTGATGGCCAGGCGCCCGAGGATCTCGTCTCGGCCGCCCGCGGCTCGTGGGACAGCGCCCTCGAGTTGGGCAGTGAGCACGGCTACAGGAACGCGCAGGCGACCGTCCTCGCTCCGACGGGCACGATCGGGCTCTTGATGGACTGCGACACGACCGGTATCGAGCCCGACCTCGCCCTCAAGAAGACCAAGAAGCTGGTCGGCGGTGGAACGATGGCGATCGTCAACCTGTCGGTTCCCCGGGCGCTCCGTAAGCTCGGATACGACGAGGCTCAGGTCACGGACATCATCGCCTTCATCGACGAGAACTCGCACGTCGTCGGTGCACCTCATCTTCGCGAGGAGCACATGACCGTGTTCGACACCGCGATGGGTGAGCGCTCGATCCACTACATGGGTCACATCAAGATGATGGCGGCGGCGCAGCCGTTCCTCTCGGGCGCTATCTCAAAGACCGTGAACCTGCCCGAGGATGTCTCGGTCGAAGATGTCGAGACCGCTTACACCGAGGGCTGGCGGCTTGGTCTCAAGGCGCTCGCCATCTACCGCGACAACTGCAAGGCGGCGCAACCGTTGTCGGTCACGAAGAAAGAAGTGAAGGAAGATCCCGCCTCGGCGAAGGCGACCGACGTTCCCCAGCCGGTGCGTCAGCGTCTGCCGAAGAAGCGTCGGAGTCAGACGATCAAGTTCAAGGTTGCCGACACCGAGGGCTACATCAACGTCGGCGAGTACGCAGACGGCAGCGTCGGCGAGTTGTTCCTCAAGGTCGCCAAGCAGGGCTCGACGTTGGCCGGGATCATGGATGCGTTCGCCATCTCGATCTCGATGGGCCTCCAGTACGGCGTGCCGCTGTCGGCCTACGTCAAGCAGTTCGTCGGCACCCGGTTCGAGCCGTCGGGCATGACCGATGACCCGGACTTCCGGATCGCGACCTCGATCCTCGACTACGTCTTCAGGGTGCTGGCGTACGAGTACCTGAGCGTCGAGGACCGTCACGGGCTCAACATCAAGGCGTCGGGCGAGCGTCAGGCCGAGATCGAGAGCAAGCTGAACGACGCTCCGGCCGAGCCCGAGCACACGAATGGCAATGGGAACGGCAACGGCAATGGGAACGGGCACGGGCACGACAAGCCGCAGGGCGGAGTCGTGGTGCTCGGTCCGGTGGTCGATGCATCTGCCGGCTCCCGTCCCTACTGCGGCACCTGTGGGGTCGAGATGAACCCTGCTGGCTCGTGCTTCGCTTGTCCATCGTGCGGCTCGACGAGCGGTTGCTCGTAAGGATCAGCCATGGCGGCGAAAGCTAAAGAGAAGTGCACCGAGTGTGGGGCCGGCCTTAGCGCCGGTCCCGCCTCGTGCCCGCTCTGTGGTGCGGAACAGAAGCATGCGGTCGAGCCCGGAGCCCTCGTCACTGAACACGGGGACTACCAGGAGAAGGTCCGCAAGCTCCGTGATGAACTCCGCCGCCTACGCGACGGGGCCGCCTGACCCGGCCGGATATTCCAGCAACGCCGGGGTCCCTGTCGCCCACGCGGCCAGGATCGGCTCGACGATGCGCCACGATTCCTCTGCCTCGTCGTTGCGGATCGCCAGTGTGGGATCGCCGCTCAGAACGTCGGCGAGGAGACGCGCGTACGCGTGCTGCTCCTGGGGAGCGAACGTCACCGATAGGTCCGTCTCTTCGAGCTGGAACGGATCGCCCTCGCCGTTGACGTTCAGGCTGAGCCTGACCTCGTCCGGGTTGAACGACAGCTCGAGGGTGTTCTGGCACGCGGCGCTGTCGCGGAAGGCCAGGTGAGGGACCTGCTTGAACGTGACCCGTACGTGAGCGTGAGAGTCGCCGAGCGCCTTGCCGGTGCGTAGCGTGAACGGCACCCCTGCCCATCTCCAACTACCGAGCGCGAGGGAGACCTCGGCGAAGGTTTCCGTTTCGTTGTTCGGATCGACGCCCGGTTCATCCACGTAGTTGGGAACGGAGCGCTCGCCGATCGAGCCAGCGGTGTAGCGGGCCCTTCGGGTTCGGGTCGCGACCTCGTCCTCGGTCAGGGTTTGAACGGAGCGAAGCACCGCCACCTTCGCGTCCCGGAAGTCCTTCTCGTCGAGAGACGAAGGCGGCTCCATCGCGGTCAGGCACAGGACCTGGAGGAGGTGGTTCTGAAGCATGTCTTTCAGCGCGCCGGTGTGGTCGTAGTAGGACGCGCGGTCTTCGAGGGTGAGGGTTTCGTTCCAACTTATGTCCACCGACTCGATGTGTTCGTTGCTCCAGATCGGCTCGAAGATGCGGTTGGCGAACCTGAGACCGAGGATGTTCTGCACCGTCTGCTTGTGGAGGAAGTGATCGGTCCGGAAGATGACGTTCTCCGGGAAGTGCCTCCGGAGCATCACATTCAGGGCTCGGGCCGATGCGAGGCTCTCTCCGAACGGCTTCTCGATGACGAGCACGCTGCCCTTCGGAAGACCGGCCTTGCCGAGTGAGTCGATCGTTGGACTGAAGAACTTGGGCGGGAGCGCGAGGTAGGCGACCATCGGCTCCTCGATCCCGGCGAGCGCGTTCTGCACCTGGCTCGGGTCGGTGACATCGGCCTCGGCATAGTCGAGGGCTGCCATGACGGCAGCGCGGGACGCTTCGGGCACCTTGGGTGCGAACTGGGCGAGGCCCTCTGCTATCTCGGCCCTGAACTCGTCTGGTGTCTTGTCGGCGATGTCGACGCCAAGGATCGAGAAGCCGTCAGGCAGGTCGCCCGCCGCGTGGAGCTCCGCCAGCCCAGGTAGCAGCAGGCGAGTCGTCAGGTCTCCGGATGCCCCGAAGATCACGAACGTTCCGAGAGAGTTGCCGTGTTCCATGCTCCGTGATTACCACGCCGGAGCGCCGTGCCGGTACCGGAGGCGATGCCCATACGATGTCTCCATGAGCGTTCAGGTGAACCGCTGATGCAGTGCCCGGTCTGTGGCCACGAGGAAGACAAGGTCGTCGACTCGCGCCTGGCCGAGGACGGCCGCGCCACGAGGCGACGGCGCGAATGCCTCGCATGCGGGAGCAGGTACACGACCTTCGAGCGCATCGAGGGCTCTCCTCTGACCGTGATCAAGCGCAGCGGTGAGGAAGTGCCCTTCGATCGCGACAAGATCGCCGACGGACTCCGGATGGCTAGCAAGAACCGACCGGTCGACGATTCTCAGATCGAGGCGCTCGTCAGTGAGGTCGAGGAGAAGATCCGCTCCGATGGGACCCGCAAGATCCAGTCCGCCGAGATCGGCCGTGAGGTACTCGACCGGCTCAGGGCGCTCGACGACGTTGCCTACCTGCGGTTCGCGTCGGTCTACAAGGGATTCCAGGAACTCACCGACTTCGAGAAGGAACTGCTGGCCCTACTGAATCGGACGCAGAACTAGTGCGACTCGAGCTCCAACGGCTCCACCCGGATGCCATCGAGCCTTCTTACTCGCACCCCGGAGATGCGGGCCTCGATCTGTGTGCCGTCGAGGACGTGACCCTCGGCCCAGGCGAGCGCCATGCGGTGCCGACGGGCTGGGCGGTCGCCATCCCGGATGGCTATGCCGGGTTCGTTCACGCCCGCAGCGGCCGGGCCCTGAAAGAGGGTCTGGCACTTCCTAATGCTCCCGGTTTGATAGACGCCGGTTACAGGGGAGAACTCAAGGTGATCCTGGTCAATCTCGATCCTGAGGTGCCGATAACGATCCGAGTGGGCGAACGGATAGCTCAGTTGGTCATCCAGAGAGTGGAGAGTGTAGAAGTCGTGTTGGTCGATGAGTTGGGAACAACCGCCCGCGGCGTGAGTGGTTTCGGAAGCACCGGAGTTTGATGAAGAAATCCATCATCTTCCTCATCATCATCGGGATCATCGCTTCGGCTGTGGTGTTGGTGGACATCTTCGCCAAGGGAGTTGCCGAACGAGCGGTCGCATCGTCACTCGAGCAGAGCCTTGAACTAGAGGAACAGCCCCAGGTCGCGATCGACGGGTTTCCCTTCATCGTGAACCTCCTCAAAGGGGTGCTTCCCGAGGTGACCCTCGATGCCGAGGGGCTCGGAGAGGGCCGGATCCGGTTCGACTCCGCCACTCTCACGCTCGAGAACGTGCGGTTCGAAGCGGGCACCCTGATCTCCGGTGACCCTGGCGCCATCGAGATCGGTGGGGGCCGGGGGAGCGCACAGATGAGCGATCGGACACTCACGCGAGCCCTCAAGCGCGAGGGTGCCGACATCGTCGTCGCGTTCATCGACGGTTCCGTGCAACTGACCTCGCCGAGCACCGGTATCGAGGGAGAGGGCCAACTATCGGTCGAGGGCAGCAGTCTGGTGCTCACCTCGGATGCGCTTCCAGGTTCGTTCTCGATCAACCTGCCAGAGATCGCCGGGGGCATCACCTACCGCTCGGTCGAGGTCGGCAACGGCCTCGCGACCCTGATCGTCGGCCTCTCGAGGGGAACGTTCGAGCTACCCCAAGGTTGACCCGGGAGGGTTGGGCGTACCCGGCGTGTCCCTTATAATCGTGCCCCTGCGGGCGTGGCTCAGTGGTAGAGCATCACCTTGCCAAGGTGAGGGTCGCCAGTTCGAATCTGGTCGCCCGCTCCAACGAAGACCCCCTGGTGACAGGGGGTTTTTCTCTTGGGACTAAGTCGGCCGGTACTGGGAGAAGCGACTGCGGCGAGGGACTAAGGTGGGCTTCGTCCAGGGACAGTCGGCTCTGGCGTCCAGACCCCAGCGCGTTTCGCTTGGCAGGTCCTGCCGTATTCGAGAGACAGGAAACGTGGCGCGCTTCATGCCGAACGACGGTTTGGTGTCCCCCCGACATGGCTAACCCCAGAGCGATCGCCGAGGTCTTGGCGGCGGTACGGGTCAGTGTCGCTGAGGGGACGGGCCTCCCCACAAGCATCTGTCTAGCCTGCGTGGCGAACCTGCCGGTGGACGGCGCAGCCGTGTCTCTGATCAGCAAGGGCTCACAACGCGAGAGGGTCGGCGCCAGCGACGAAGATGCGGGGTGGGCGGAAGACCTCCAGATCACCCTCGGGCAGGGTCCGGCCGCAGATGCGGTGGAGTTGGGTCTGGTTCTGATATCGGATCTTGCCGGTGCGGAGGCACGACGCTGGCCCGCTTTCGCCTCCGAGGTCTCTACCGGCAGATTCCGTGCGATCTTCGTGCTTCCGCTGCAGATCGGCGCGGTTCGTCTCGGAACCTTGAGCCTCTACCGGCGATCACCGGGGTCCTTGGAGCCCGAGGCTCTGAGCGACGCGCTACGGGTTGCCGATGTCATTGCGATGTTTTTCCTTGGAAACGATGGCGATCTCACCGACGATTTCGCTGAGAAGTGGCTGGATCAGTCGTGGTGGACACGCGAGGTCCACCAGGCCACGGGTGTGGTCATCGCTCAGCTCGGCATCGGTGCCGACGAGGCATTCGTCCGGCTACGTGCCTATGCCTTTTCGCACGAGATGGCACTGAAAGACGTGGCCGCCGCTGTGGTCGAAAGGCGACTGCGATTAGGAGACGCCTCCGGCTGAGGGCTGTTGTTCTGGGCAGCCGGCTTCTAGAATGAGGACTCCCTGTTCAATCCGGAGCAGGAGTTATCAAGGAAGAACGGATGGACCGGGAAAATAGTCTCATCGAGGCTTTCGTTGCCATGGCGGACACGATGGTCGACGACTTCGATGTGGTCGACCTCTTGCAGACCTTGGTGGAGCAGTCAGTCGAGCTGCTCGCAGCGGACGCTGCAGGGCTCATGCTCGCTGACCAACGCGGCGGGCTCCAGGTGATGGCGTCGTCGTCCGAGCAGACCCGGCTGATCGAGTTGTTCCAGCTCCAGAACGACGAAGGCCCATGCCTGGAGTGCTTCCGATCTGGCGATCAGGTGCTCGTCGCAGATATCGCCTCGGAAGTTGATCGGTGGCCGCACTTCGTCCCGGAGGCAGAGCGTCAGGGCTTTCGCTCGGTGTATGCGCTCCCTCTTCGGCTCCGGACCGAGACGATCGGTGCCTTGAACCTGTTCCATAGCCAGAGGGACGCTCTGCCCTCTGATGATCTTGGCGTGGGCCAGGCGCTCGCCGATGTCGCGACCATCGGCATCCTCCAAGAGCGCGCTATCCAGCGAACCGAAACTTTGTCTGAGCAACTTCAGGTCGCGCTGAACAGCAGAGTGGTCATCGAGCAAGCTAAGGGGGTCTTGGCGGAGCGGGGCAATCTCGATATGGATGCGGCTTTCGCCCTACTTCGTGGCTTCGCTCGTGCAAACAATCACAAGCTCAGCGTGGTTGCCCGTGGGGTTGTTGATGGGACGGTCGATACGAGTACCGTTCTCCAGAACCCAGCGCGCGGCTAGCGACGATCCCAAGGCAGGATCCCAGCTTCTGGCCCCTTGCGATGGGGGCCCAGATGAACGAAACTGAAGACAACGCTGTTCGTCCCAGACCTCGGCTGACGCGTGTCATTGCCGACGACCCTAGGAAGAGTGATGAACGGCGAGCTCTCCCACCCGAGACCCATCGTCCTTATCGTGGACGACGATGATGACGTCCGTCGTTCACTTCGGATGCTGTTCGAGTTCGATGAGTTTGAAGTGACCGAGGCCTCGAGCGTGCCCGCTGCGATCGCCAGTGCTCTGCACTACGGGCCCGACTTCGTCGTCTTGGACCAGATGATGTCCGCGGGTGAGAAGGTCGCTCCCGCGCTGACGCAGCTTGCTTCCCGAAGCGCGCATCGTCGCTTTTTCCGCGATGTTAGAGACCAAGCCGGAGTGGGCCGACGCGTTCCTGAACAGGGATCGCATCGCGGAGGTTTCGGGTGTCCTCACAGCCCTTCTGCCCGCCGCCCTCTCGGGAGCTCGATAAGCGATGGAGCTTGCCCATGGCTACTGCGCCCGGTGCAGCCGAGAGGTCTTTCGATCTCCTGACGAGGATCTCTCATGCCCGGTGTGCTCAAGCGCGCTCAATGAATCCCACGAGCCGGACACGTCGTCTCCTTCCGAAAGCACAGGCCCCGACACCCGCGAACTCCGGTATAGAAACGGCCCCCGGGATCTCCGGGGGCCGTTAGCTGTTCAGGTTTGATTACTCGAGCAGCATGTCGAGTGTGATGAGGACGCCCTTCTTGTCACACATCTTCTCGGGAGTTTCGCCGACAGTGATCTGGCCGGTCGCGTCCTTGTAAGCACCGGAGCCGCCGGTCACTGCGCCGTCGAAGCCGGCTTCGAAGTCGGTGAATGTGCCGACCGCGTCGAAGTTGATGTCGCCGTCGGGAAGCACGGCTGCGCCACCGAATCTGACCCAGGCGTTGTTCTTACCGACGAGCCTGATGACTTGGAAACTGATATCGAACGAGCCGACCGGTTCGCAGGTTTCCGGATCGAGGGCCTTGGTCCAGATCACCGAGCCGTCTCCTGCGTTGAACTCCTTGTACGGCTTGACGTCGAGGTTCTTCTCCTTGTCGTCCCCGTTGGCGTCGAAGAAGGTCAGGGTGACCCTCTCCGGCGGGATCTGGGTCGATGCAGGCAGCGCCATGCCGACGATCAGGGAAGCGGTCGCGGCCGCCACCAAGCCCACTGCTAATCCAACCTTCTTCAACTGAACCCCCTCAACCAAGAGCCATCCAAGTGGCCGTTCAGGGGGATGGTAGGGAGCGCTGCCCTAGAGGAGCAAGCACCTTTTACGCGCTCTGGGTCCCCCTCTTTCGGGAGCCCCTGCTTCTGGGTGGCCGGGACGACACGCGTGATCGTCAGGGCCACCCAGAAGGATGTTCCGGGCTGGGTGCTGGCTACTCGGGCGCCTCGCAATTGTCATCTAGGTAAGCGCTGATCTCGGTCAATGCCGTCTCGTAGTCGCCTGCCGCTGAGGTGTCGCCAGCAGCGAGGCCCTGGATGGCGTCGTTGGCCGTCGTTGCGGCGTCCTTGATCTCGTCGGGAGCTTCCTCCGCAAGCGTCTCGAATGTGGCGAGGGTGGTGTCGGGATCGGTATTTGCATCGAAGGTCGAGATGTCCCGAGCCGCGTCGCAGAAGGCGGCAGGGGCTGAGTCTCCGCCGCAGGCTGGCAACAGGAACATGACGCAACCGATCAAGACTGGCCCTGCAAGTCGGCGCCTGGCGCCCATGGCGTTCTCCTCGCCTCTCGCCCCCGGGTGGGACGCTCGGTTCGCACGATATTGATAAGGACGAAGCAAGACAAGCGCTTCCGATTTTCGTGTGAAGTTCAGGCAGCCCTCAGCTTCTCTGCAGTTCGATGCCTGCAATGACGATCCGATCAAGGAGGCTCAGATGAAGATCCGATCCACGGCCGCCATGCTGCTAGCCACGGTTCTCCTATTTGGCGCATGTGGGAGCGACGACAACCCCACGTCCGCTGCGGGGTCATTCGATCTCCCGCAGGGGAGTGAGGACGTCGAGCTCGATCCGGCGGATTTCACGACTGAGATCACGAACCCGTACTGGCCGATGGAGCCAGGGACCCGCTGGACCTACCTCGAGATCGATGAGAAGGGCAACGAGGTGAAGGTCGTCGTGACCGTGACGGATCAGACGAAAGAGATCGCCAACGGGATCACCGCACGCGTTGTGCGCGACACCGTGACCGAGAACGGCTCGATCATCGAGGACACCTTCGATTGGTACGCGCAGGATTCCGACGGGAACATCTGGTATCTCGGCGAGGACACCGCGGAGTTCGAGGACGGCAAGATCACGACCCGCGCCGGGTCGTTCGAGGCAGGCGTCGACGGAGCACTCGCAGGCATCATCATCCCGGCAGACCCACAACCCGGCATGAAGTATCGCCAGGAGTACTACCAGGGCGAGGCCGAGGACAACGGCGAGGTCTTGAGCGTGAACGAGATGGCCGACGTTCCCTTCGGTCACTTCGTGGACATGCTGCTTACCAAGGACACCATCACGATCCAGCCCGACGTCCTCGAGTACAAGCTCTACGCCCCCGGAGTCGGGCCGACGCTCATCTTCGGGGTGTCGGGGGGAGCGGGGCGGGAAGAGTTGATCAAGATGGAGCAGGTGTCGCCGTCACTCGGCAGCGGTCCCCTTGGATCGCCGAACGGTTAGAGGCGAGATCCACCGCCTTCTGGGCGGCTGAGGCGACACGTGAGTGCGCCGCGGTCGCCCAGAAGGGTCGAATGGCTAGATGCCCTCGCAGCTGCCTTGGGCCCGGTCGGCGAGGAGCATCGAATCGAACTCGACGGTCTGATGGCGCTCCACCCCGAGGACGGCGAATCTCAACTCGACCTGGCTCTGTCCGATCCCACCACGCAGACCTTTGCAATCGAGGAACTGATATTTCAAACCGATCAGGTGTTCCTCACCGGGGGCAAGCGCGAACTCTTCGAAGAGGCGGAGATTCTTTGGATCCATATCGAATCCCTCGGTGGGGATGCCGGACCTGATGCCGACCAGTCGGAAGGCGACCTCACTATGCGCATCGATGATTGGTTCTTTTACCGTGATACCCACCGGGCCGTCGTTGCGAAGCGTGAAGTAGTAGGTGAAGACGGTGCCCGGCTGGACCTTCATCAGCCAGACTCTCGCCGGATCCCCGTACTGGTCGATCGTTCGGAGCAGCGCCGAGGGTGGACGGATCCCGCTCGCCGAGCCGAACTGGAGGGGTTCGTAGTTGGGGATCCAGATCACCCCAAATGTAGTTATCGAAAGGGCGATGAGCGCGGCGACATAGCGAAGCCACTTGAGTGACCTCGTTCGGTCGGTCGTCCGGGGTGGCGCCACGGCGCCCTCTAGCGAGCTCATCCCGCCGCGGAGTATGGCATATCAGGAGGAATCGGGCAAGTACCTCGCTCTGCTCCGCTACATAGGAGTATTGCTGCGTGACCGAGCCTGCCGACGTTCTCACCGCCGCACCGCCCGCGTTCTCCCATACGAGGCGGGGGAGATCGCGGGCCGGATCTTCGGGGTGGACGGGGAGTTGAGCCCCCTCGGGAGCGAGCGCGATCAGAACTTCAAGCTGCAGAGCGACAACGGGGCCTTCCTGTTGAAGATCTCGAACGCCGCCGACGAGGATTCGACCCTCGACTACGAGACCAGGGCGTTGCTCCACATCGCTGCGGTCGACCCCGCTCTTCCGGTGATGACGCCCGTGGCCGCGTCGGACGGCGGTTATTGGGGGCGAGCCGAGGGCCACTTCGTTCGGGTGTTCACCTACCTAGAGGGCCGCCACGGGTCGCCCGGCGAGCTTTCGCTCGACGCGGTTCACGACTTCGGGGCGACGATGGCTCGACTCGGAAGAGCGCTCCGTGGATTCTTCCATCCGGCGGCCGGTCGGAAGTTGTTGTGGGACGAACGTCATGCGCCCGATCTGAGACCCCTCGTTGAGCACGTAGAAGACGCAGGGATACGAGCGCTGGTCATCCGCGCTCTCGATCGTTTCGACGCGACGACAGCGCCGGTTATCGGATCACTCCGCGCCCAGACCATCCACAACGACTTCACGCTGGACAACACACTTCTCGATCGCGACAACCGCGTTTCCGGGATCCTCGATATGGGCGACCTCGCTCACACGGCGCTCGTCTGTGATGTCTCGACCGCACTCACCTCGGTGATGCGTGCAGGGACCGACCCTCTCCTCCGCCGCGGGCTCACTGATCGAGGGCTACTCGTCGGTTACGCCACTCGAAGACGGCGAACTCGCGATCCTGCCGGAACTCCTAGCAGCGCGGCTGGTCGCGCTGATCACGATCGCGGCGTGGCGGGTCCGGTCCTTCCCGGAGAACGAGGACTACATCATGGGTTCGGTTGCGGAGGCGACCGCGCTCTTAGAGTGGCTCGACGATCTTGGTTACGAACGGGCCGCCGATGCGTTCGCGGTGCCTCTCGACGCAACCCCGACCGACGACCTGCGTACTCGGAGAAGCGTCCTCGGCTCGGCGATGTCGGATCTGTCCTACGAGGAACCGCTGCACCTCGTGCGGGGAGAGGGGATGTGGTTGATCGCTGCGAACGGCGAGCGGTTCCTCGATTGCTACAACAACGTCCCCGTCGTGGGTCACTCCCATCCTCATGTCACTGACGCGATCGCTCGCAACGCTCGCTTGCTTAATACCAACCTTCGCTATCTCCATCGCAACTCGATCGAGCTGGCCGAACGACTCACTGCCACGCTTCCCGACGGGCTCGATGTCTGCATGTTCGTGAATTCCGGGAGCGAGGCGAACGACGTCGCGCTTCAATTGGCAGCTGTTGCCACCGGACACTCGGGGGCCGTAGTCACCGAGTTCGCCTATCACGGTGTTACCGCAGCGGTGGCGGATCTGTCCCCGGAGCACTGGGCGACCGGCTACACCCCGGAGCGCGTGGTGACGATCCCGCCTCCCCGCGGTGACGGTGATGTACCGATGCTCGACGCCGCGCTCGGGGAACCTGGACGAGCGTTCGCTCGGTCTCTCCGCGACCTTCATCGACTCGGGGTTCACGAGCGACGGGATCTTCACGCCGTCGGCCGAGTACATGGCGGATCTCGTTCGATCGACACATGAGGCGGGGGGCCTGTTCGTTGCCGATGAGGTGCAGACCGGCTTCGGTCGCCTCGGGGACCACCTCTGGGGCTTTGAGGCATACGGGATCGTGCCCGACATCGTCACGCTCGGGAAGCCGATGGGCAACGGGCACCCCGTGGCGGCGGTGCTGACGCGATCAGACATCGTCGACCGATTCGCCGAGCGGATGAGCTTCTTCTCTACCTTCGGAGGGAACCCGGTGGCGTGCGCGGCTGGCCTCGCGGTTCTGGATGTCGTCGAAGCCGATGGCATCCCGGAACATGTCGCCTCGGTCGGGGAACGATTCCTCGATGAGCTTCGAGCAGTGACCCGGGACAGTCCTTGGGTGTCCGAGGTTCGGGGGCGCGGCCTGCTCATCGGGGTCGAGTTCCGGCGTGATGATGACCCGGCCCCCGATCTTGCAGCGGCCGTGATGAACGGCATGAGGCGCAGGCGGGTGCTGATCGGAACCACCGGCCCCCATGACAACGTTCTCAAGATCAGGCCGCCGCTCGTCTTCTCCGACGAGCACATCAAGGAGGTGATCTTCGCCCTAGAGGCCGCCCTGGGCGACCTTGTGTGATTGTTTCAGCTGACCGTCTGGGTAGCAAGAGGAACGAGAACAACCCAACCAAGGAGGACCATCGTCATGCTGGGCCGGATCCTGATGATCGCTTACTTCGTGATCGGCATATTCGTTGCCGCCGATCACAACTACTTCAAGAACATCAACGACATCCTCGACGTGCTGTCCGCGATCATCGCGGTCGTCTTGTGGCCGCTGCCGGCGCTGGGCGTCAACGTCCGCATCGGCCACGTTGCCAAGGAGATCGACAAGAACGCGCTCTCTCTTATAGCGGGCTCAATCCGATAGCGAGTTCGTTGAGTGCGGCGTTTCCGGATAGAGGATCGAGCATCTCCTCATCGGTGATGTCGTTGATCGAGACACCGGGGCTCTTAGAGGCGACCGAGAGGCGCGTTCCGGCTCTGTCGTGACCCCACCCATGGGGGAGCGAGGCGACGCCCGGCATCATCTCATCGGTGACGACGACCTCGGCTTCGATCTCGCCAACGCGCGACCTGATCAGCGCCTTCTTTCCGGACTCGATGCCGGCACGTTCGGCATCGAGCGGATTGACGAGGAGCGTGCATCGATTACTGCCCTTCATCATCGTGGGGACGTTGTGCATCCACGAGTTGTTCGAGCGCAGCTGGCGACGACCGATCAGGATCATCTCGGGAGGCTTCTTACCGATCGCCTCGCGTAGCGTGGCGACGTCAGCGACGATCGGCCCAGGCGCGAGTTCGACCTTGCCCGATGCGGTCTTCAGCAAGCCCGGCACGCGTGGCTCCAAGGCCCCCAGGTCGATGCCGTGTGGGGCAGCTTCCAGGGCCGCGAGACTCAGTCCGTCTTGGACATCCCCGAAGCGATCACCGTAGGGGCCGCCCCTCAACCTGAGATCGAGTATCTGAAGGAGCGGAGGTCTCCCTGCTAGCTGTTTCTGGATCTCGCCGGGGTCCTTCCCGTTCAGCGACCCCCCAGGCCCCGTGGCGCGATCGACGAGATACGCGAGCGTCATGCGCGGCAGGAACTTCGGATCTGCATCCACCCCTTGGCGCGAGACGATCGCCGCGAGTCTGGAGATGATCTCCCCGTCGTCCATGCCGGAGTGCTCGGTAGCAGGCGGACTGTAATTGGCGATGTTCCGCACCGAGAGCGCGTAGAAGGCGAAATCGTAGTGAGGACTCGCTAGGGGTGGGGGAGAGGGGAGCACCACGTTCGCGTGGCTGGTGGTCTCGTTCAGGAACGGATCTACCGCCACCATGAAGTCGAGTGAAGAAAGTGCTCGCGAGAGTCGCCCCCCGTTGGGGCTCGACAGCACCGGATTGCCCGCGATGGTGATCAACGCCTTGACCTGACCTGCCCCAGCGGTTTCGATCTCGTCCGCGAGAGCGGCGATCGGCAACTGCCCGAACGCCTCGGGATAGCCCTTGACCCTGCTCGTGAACCGTCCCGTCTTCCACCCCCGTCCGGAGGGCTCAGCGGGATCGGGGCTGGCGTGAGCGGCGAGAGGGAACATCTTGCCGCCGGGGCTATCGAGGTTCCCCGTCACCGCGGTGAGAACGTCGGCGGCCCACGAAGTGAGCGTGCCGAAGCGCTGCTGATGGGCTCCGACCCGGTCGTAGCACGACGCCGAGGGGGCCTGAGCGAACTCCTTCGCTATCCGCCTGGTGACATCGGGGGAGATCCCGGTCGCGATCGCTGACGCTTTCGGGGGTGAATGGCGCGGTAGCCACTGCGACATCGTCGAGGCCCACCACGTGTGACTCGATCGATCCGAGATCTACGAGCCCCTCATCGAACAGAACGCCGATGATCGCGAGAAGGAACATGGCGTCGGTCCCCGGTCGGATGAAGAGGTGCTCATCGGAGCCTTTCGCCGTTTCGGTCCGCCGCGGGTCGACCACCACGACCTTGCCCCCGCGCGCTCGGATGGCTTCGATCCGGCCCCTGAAGTCTGGCGCGGTAGCGAGGCTCCCGTTCGAGACCCAAGGGTTCGCGCCGATGACCAGTAGGTAGTCGGTGCGATCTATATCCGGGACCGGGATCAACTCCGGGCGGCCGAACATGTAGCCGCACGAGACGTGCTTGGGCATCTGATCGACGGTCGCCGCCGAATAGAAGTTCTTGCTACCCAGTGCCTTGATGAGGCCGGGGAGGAGGAGCGAGATCGACAGGCTATGGACGGTCGGGTTGCCCGCGTAGAGAGCGATCGCATCGGGACCTTCGGCCTCGAGGATGGGGAGGAGGCCAGCGTCGATGGCCGCGAACGCCTCGTCCCAGGTCGCCTCGCTTCCATCAACGAGCGGGGCCGTCAGTCGATCCGGGTCGTCGTTCAGATGCCCGAGGGCGGTCCCTTTCGGGCAGATGAACCCGTGGCTGAAGACGTCATCCACATCGCCCCTGATGGACCCCACGCGTCCATCGGCGATCTCGATCGTGAGACCGCAGGTGGCTTCGCAGAGAGGGCAGGTGCGTACGTGAGTGGTGGCCATGCTTCCTCCCTGGATCACCGATGGGGGCCCAGCCTAGCCGAGGGGGACGGAAGGCCCGCTATGCTGCTGGGAGGACATGAACGGCCAACGGAGAAGACTTGAGCGACGAATTCCTGCACCCAATAACAGGGGGAACACATGCGTCTTCGCTACGTCTTAAGGGCCCTAGTGGCCATGCTCCTAGCCGCGACCCTCCTTCCGGGGATCGCTGCGGCCGGGAAACCGGAGTCCAAGAAGTCCAAGCAACCGATGGTCTGGGGCGACCTCTATCCAGCGTCGCCAGCCGATCTCGTGGTCAAGCAGCCTGATGGCTCGAAATTCAAGGCGCGCCTGACGGGAGCCGAGGTGGGTGGAGCTCTCGAGCACGAGGGTTACACCGTCACCAAGCGCTCTGACGGCTGGTGGGTCTTCGCGACGGGTCGCAACGATGAGGGAAGCCTCGTCGGATCCGACGCTCGTGTCGGTCTCGATGCGCGTCCCGATGGGCTCGCTCGATCCGTTGGTTTGACCCCTAACATCTGGACGCGCTCCTCTGACCAGGACATCCGGACGCAGATGTTCGAGCAGCTCCGGATCGCTTCTGCCAAGGCTCAGGCCCAGGCCGCTGCGGGCGGCCCCCGACTCTTCAAGTTCCCCGTCCTGATGCTGTCGACGTGGTGGGACACCGACAAGGGCCAGACCGTCTCCTCAGTTCCAGGAAGGTCATGACGCCGAGTTCTTCAGCAAGCTCCTCGACGGTTTCGGCGGCAACCCAAATGGCACACTCACCGAGTTCTACTTCGAGAACTCCTACGGGCAGTTCCTCGTCCAGGTGGATGTCCACGGGCCCTTCACTTCTGCAGCGCTCGCGCCAGGACCGCTGCTACTACGGCGGCATCGAAGCACCCGAGAGTGAGTTCGATGACCTCGACCCTGTGGACTCGGTTCTCGGCGTCGGTGGCGGCGGAGCCGCAGGTATGGCGGCAGAGGCTGTGCCACAGGCCGACCCGACGGTCGACTTCTCCCAGTACGACAACAACGGTGATGGGGACGTCGACTTCACCGGCATCATCCACTCGGGCCCCGACATGGCGGCCACGGGCGACCCCTGTCACACGTGGTCGCACGCGATCGACGCGTCTCTCGGAACCCCAGGTGGTGTAGCCACCTCTGACGGCGTCCTCGTCAAGCGCGTGTTCACGATGCCCGAGATCGACCTCGAGATCGGCGTCGCGACGCACGAGATGGCGCACGCTCTCGGTGAGCCCGACTACTACAACCCCGCGTACGTTTCGGCGGGCACGGGCGACTGGGACATCATGGCGGGTGGTTCGTGGTTCGGGAATCCTCCTGGATCCAACCCCGTCGGTTTCAACCCCGCCAGCAAGGTGTTCCAGGGATGGATCAAGCCCCGGATCATCCACAAGAGCACGCGGAACGTGTTCCTCCAACCTCGTGAGGTCATGCCCAAGCCGAACTACTCGGTAGACCAGGTTGACCCGAACATCGTTCTGGTCCCGACAACGTGGGCGAAGGTTGGTGAGACGGATCAGTACGATCACGAATGGACGGAAGAGGATGTCTACGGCCTCGTTAAGGACGGGAACAAGGGCTACGTGGTCGAGGGCTACTACCTCGAGAACTTCAGCCGCACGGTCAATGCAGATCCCATCCACGAGGCGATGTCCCGCTCGCCCTACTTCGACCGCCAGGCGCTCTCATCGGGCCTGATGGTGTGGCACTTCGATTACTACAAGCGTTCCAACGTCTACAACGGTGCGAACGATGCAGGCACCGACCCGAACCGTCCACAGATGGACCCGGTCGAGTTCGACTACAACGACAACACTCAGGAACTTCAGCTCAACCTCACGCGGGGCGAGCCGAGCGACCTGATACAGGGTGGAACGGCCACCGGGATAACTTCGGGCACGCGCAAGATCGCGCCGGACGTGCCCACGGTCGAGGGCGACCCCCAGGCTGAGATCCCCTTCAGTGGCTTCCTCCCGCCGGCAACCGAGGCGGACCACGAGTTCGTGGTCGAGGAGAACCCCGCGAACTACCTCATGGAGGTGTCGGTTACAGGGACCGGGGACTGCACCCTCGAGCTCCTCAAGGACGTCAACGGAACAAAGACCCGTGTGGCCGGACCGGCCGACTCAGGCTTCGTAGGCGAGACCGAGAACATCTACGTGACCCAGCCGGAAGCCGGTACCTACTACGCACGGGTCGGCGACTTCGCCGCCTGCTCGCAGTACGAGGGTCACATCAAGTTCGAGTCTCCGAACACCGCCTTCCTAACCACGGGTGCTGGCGACACATGGTCCAACTGGAGCGAGGCTCCAACCGGATGGGCGTTCACCAACATCCGCCCGAGGGCGTTCGATGAGCTCGACCACCGGGCAGATGCCCCGACCAACGGTCGCATCAGGGTGGACATCCTGAACATCGGGAAGAACGACAAGGACGCCTCTCCTGGGTTCGCTCAGTCGAAGAGCACCTTGTCCGCAGGGTCGGCCAACCAGATGACGGTTCCGATCTTCAACAATGGTGGCAAGACCATCAAGCGCACGAAGGTCGTTGTCCGAGAGGGCAGCCGCCGCAAGGGTCCTGTCGTTGTCAAGGGATTCGTTAACAACCTCGGTGGCTACTCGCGGACCGATTTCGAGTTCCCTTACACGCCGTCCTCGGAGGGTCCGAATGACCTCTTCGTCGAGGTCGACACCTGGGACCGCATCAAGGAAGCGGACGAGAAGAACAACTACCAGAAGGCAACCCTGTGGGCTGGCCCTGCCGACCCCAGCGTCCTGATCGTTGATGACGATGGATCGACCGATTCCGAAGCGATCTATGCAGGTGCTCTCGCATCGCTAGGTGTGCCTTATGCGATCGTGAAGAACTACGCATCTGCGGATCTCATGTCGCAGTACCAGGCAGTCATCTGGGAAGCGGGCCTCGAGCGCTACCAGGGACAGTTGAACCAGCACGACCGCGACGCGATCACCGAGTACCTCGATGGCGGTGGAAGTTTCATGTTCACCAGCCCGCGCGCTGCGGCTGCACTCGGAGAGGCTCCGGGCCGGACCAACCCCGGCTCCGATGAGTCGATGCCGCTCTTCCTCCGCAACTACTTCGGAGCCGACTACGTCGACACGCTCCAGGTCGGTGGAGGCAAGATGACCGGTACCGGTGACATCCTGGGCAGCGGTGCGATCCAGACCGATGTGTTCCCGGGTCGTCCGCTCCAGGACGTCTTCAAGAAGGGAACCTCTGGGTTCGGTACCGCCACCTCCCTCGCAACCTGGGAGAAGGGTGGAGCGGATTCGGTCCTCGCAACGAGGGTCCAGGGAGATGTCGCTCACAACAACTTCAAGACCGTGTTCCTCGGTCTGAATCTCCAGCAGGTGGTTGATACCGACGACGCCATCGACATCGTGGGTGGCAGCCTCGAGTTCCTGGGGGTTGATGCGGGTGGCTACGTTGCTCCGCAGAGCCCGGTCATCTTCCACCCGTCGGTTCGCAACCGAGTGTCTGGGACGGACACGCCGATCAAGGCGGTCGTCCTCGGCGGCGACTTCAACGGTCCGGTGACGCTCTACTACCGGATCCATGGGACCGACGAGTGGAAGTCGGTCACGATGACCAAGGGATCGAACGATGGGTCGTACCTAGGGGTCATCCCTGGGAAGTTCGTTACGCCCGCCGCGGTCGAGTACTACCTCGGTGCTGCCGGGACCTTCGATCCAAAGATCAGGAAGGTCGTCCACGTGATCGGTGTGGGGATGCCCGAGGTCACGAACTAACACACGAAAGAAAGAAGGCCCCGGACCGAATGGTCCGGGGCCTTCTTCGTTCCTTACCGGCGTGGTTGCTTATCCGGCGGCCGGCTGGGGCGAACGTTACGTCTGGGCCGAGGCTGCGGGCGAAGCTGGATCTGCTTCTGGCTGCGGCGTACGACCTCGCGTCCGTTCAACCGGTTGATCTCGTGGTTCAGAGCTCCGAGGTTCATCTCTACTCCTTCGTGTGTGGGCTATTACCACTCGAAGGATGTCGCGCCCAAGCTGAGGAAGCAGTCGGCCAACCGACAGAGTTGGTGTCTACAACCCGACAGGGTACGTCCCGTGAAGGTCTCGGCGTGCTAGCGGTCGCCACGTGGCCGGAAACACGCCGAGAGGGGCAAAGGGTTGGGGTTTGGGTGCGGCTAATGAAGCCCGCGGAGTTCTTCGAGGCCCTCGTCGAACGTGTACGGACGGCCGTTCTTGTAGACGTGTTCGAACATGACCTCTGGACCCGGCGGGTCACCTTCCTCGAGTTCAACGACCGCCTGGGCGATCTTGTCCTTCGCCTCTTGGAAGATCTTGTCCTCGGTCTCCTGGTCGAGCACGCCGATCCGCCTTAGGAACGCGGCGGTTCGGGAGATCGGCTCGAGCCGGCGCCACTCGTCGGTGATCGATTCGTCACGGTAGCGACCGGGATCGTCCGCCGTCCCGTGTGGAGCGAGCCGATAGCAGAACGCTTCGATAAGCGTGGGGCCTCCGCCGTTGTGCGCACGATCGAGGGCCTCGCGTGCCGCCTGCCAGCATGCGATGGGATCGAACCCGTCGACCCTGATCCCAGGCATCGCGTACGCCTTCGCCTTCTCGACGATGGTCTCGGTCGCGGTCTGACGCCGGTACGGGGTCGAGATCGCCCATTGGTTGTTGGTGTTGAAGAAGACCGTCGGGACCTGGTGCACGGCGGCGAAGTTCATCGCTTCGTGGAAGTCGCCTTCCGAGGTGGCCCCGTCTCCGAACCAGACGAGGGAGGCGACGTCATCGCCGCGGAGTTTCGCTGCCCATGCAACGCCGACCGCGTGGGGCAGTTGGGTAGCGATGGCCACCGTCATCGGCGCGACCCGGTACTCACGCGCGTTCCAGAAGCCCAGCGACCCTCCGTACCCTCTGCGGTACTTGTAGATCTTCGATGGAGGCAGGCCGCGCAGGATGCCGACCGCGCTTTGGCGGTACGAGGGGAATAGCCAATCCTCGGGGGCGGCAGCATGAACGGGTCCGGCCTGGATGCCTTCCTCCCCCCAGAACGGCGGATAGGTACCGATCCGCCCCTGGCGTTGCAGCGCGACAGCGCGCTCGTCGAAGGTCCTCAGCAGGACCGCATTCCGGAAGATATCGATCAGGTCGTTCTCGCTGAGGGCTTCGGGAACAACCCCGTCGGGGATCTCGCCCTCTAGCCCTGCGATCCGTAGTAGTTCCATCCGGCGAATCCTATGACCCCGCCGAGGACTTCCGCGAGTCTCCACGGAATCTCCACGCGGAAGGCCGATGCTCGAACCTGGATGGGCCCTAGAGTTGTGGGCATGCCAACTCGCACGGTTGCGGTCATCGAGGACGAAAAGACGATCGCCCAGGCCATCACCGCCCGCCTCCGAACCGAGGGGTTCCTCGTGGAAGTGGCTCATGACGGTCCGTCGGGAGTCGAACTGTGCGAACGGATCAAGCCCGATGCCGTGGTCCTCGACGTCATGCTCCCCGGTTTCGATGGCCTCGAGGTCTGCAGGCGGATCCAGAGGGATCGCCCGATCCCGGTGCTGATGCTCACCGCGCGAGATACCGAAACCGATCTGTTGGTCGGGCTTGGCGTTGGTGCTGACGACTACATGACCAAGCCGTTCAGTCCCGCGAGATGGTGGCGCGGGTCCATGCCCTTCTACGCCGAGCCGAGCGGGCGACGAGGCAGGTCGATCCTGTCATGGTCGGAGATCTGGTCGCCGACCCGGCATCTCGTCGACTGGAGCGGGGCGGCGAGGAGATCCATCTCACCCAGATCGAGTTCGATCTCTTCCTGAGGATGGCTTCCGAAGCCGGAGTCGTCTTCACCCGGGAACAACTACTTCAAGACGTGTGGGGCTACCGCGATCCGTCCGGGGCCAGAACTGTCGACTCCCACATAGCTGCGCTGCGGCGCAAGCTCGGCAATGAGGTCATCCGGACCGTTCATGGCGTCGGCTACTCGATAGATCGATGAGGCGCCCACTCGACCGGTTCACCTCGATCAAAACGAAGCTCGGAGTAGTGATCGTCTCAGCGGTGGCTGCGACCGTCGTCGTGACCGGGTTGGGAGCGTGGGCCGACCTCCCGTGGATCGTCGGGGGAGTGTTGGCGGGAGCGTTCGCCCTCTTGATGGTCCAGCTCCTGGCGCGCGGTATGACCTCCCCGCTGCGCGACATGACGGCGGCGGCGAGGGCGATGGCGCGCGGTGACTACGACGAACGAGTGATGGCGACCTCACGCGACGAGGTCGGTGAGCTTGCCCGCGTCTTCAATCAGATGGCGAGCGAACTAGCGGAGACCGATCGGCTCCGGAAGGATCTCGTGGCGAACGTGTCACACGAGCTACGCACGCCCATCTCCGCGCTTCAGGCGGTCATCGAGAATCTGATCGACGGAGTTGCCGAACCGGATGCCGAAGTCATGGCATCGATGCTCCAACAGGTCGAGAAGTTGGGGACGCTCGTCAACCAACTCTTGGACCTGTCCAGGCTCGAGTCGGGAGCGGTACCTCTGCAGACGGACCCATTCCGACTCGCTGAGCTATTCGAGGAGGTCGTGGCGGGGGCAACCCTGCACGGGAATGGGGCCGAGGTGTCCTTCGCTATCTCGGTGGAGCCTCCCGACCTGTCGCTCAGTGCCGATCGAGAGCGCATCGATCAGGTGATGACCAATCTCGTCGCCAACGCGGTCCGTCATTCACCGAGCGGTGGCACCGTCACCCTGTCCGCCCGCCGCCAGGATGGAGTGATCCGCATCGAGGTCGTCGACGAGGGTCCCGGGATACCGACGGATGAGCGCGAGAGGGTCTTCGAGCGGTTCTATCGATCCGATGCCGCCCGATCGAAGGACGACGGCGGGGCCGGCCTGGGGTTGGCGATCTCCAGATGGGTCGTGGAACTGCACGGAGGAACGGTGTCGGTGGCAGATGAGGGTAGGCAGAAAGAAGGGTGCCGCATGACCGTGGAGTTGCCAGCTACCGACTGATGACCTGAACTCGGCTAGGTGAGGCTCTATCCGTTCTGGAGGCCGTGTTTCCGGCACGTGGCCACGTAGCCGAGTGGGGTGATCTGGACGTCTAGCGTGCGGGCGCATTCGGGGCAGTAGCGCATCGGCTCGAGCCCATCGCGACACGATCCGTCGCACTCCGATCCATCGCCCTCCGAGGAGTCCCGCCCGCACCATCCGCAATACATCAGATGACCTTAGAGAGTGCTCCGATCGGCATCTTCAGGTCGGACAGCATCTTGATGTCCTGCATCGGTTGGCGCCCGAGGGTCGTCAGGTAGTTGCCGACGATCAGCGCGTTGATGCCAGCGGTCATGCCCATCGCCTGGAGCTCACCAAGGGTCACCTCCCGGCCACCGGCGTACCTGAGGATGACCTCCGGCAACGCCAGCCTGAACAACGCGATCCACCGGATCGCATCGAGTGGTTCGACGAGTGGGCGATCTCCGAGGGGGGTTCCGGGCCGAGGGTTGAGGAAGTTGAGTGGCACCTCGCTGGGATCGACCTCGCGCAGTTGCCCCAAGAGTTCGATCCGCTGGTCGGTCGATTCACCCATGCCGAGCAGTGCGCCGCAACAGAGTTCCATGCCGGTCTCGCGCACCATCTGGCACGTCTCGTAGCGTTCCTCCCACGTATGGGTCGTGACGATCTCGGGGAAGTACGACCTGCTGGTCTCGAGGTTGTGGTTGTAGCGGTGGATACCTCCGGCCGCGAGCCTCTCCGCTTGATCTCTGGTCAGGATGCCGAGACTGGCGGCGACGTTGAGCCCGGTCTCGTCGTGGATCACCTTTGTGGCATCGAGGACGTTGTCGATCGTCTTCTCATCAGGCCCCCGGAGAGCCATCACGATGCAGAACTCCGATGCGCCGAGTTCCTTCGTTTCCTTGGCCGCCGCCAGCACCTGATCCATATCGAGATACCCGGTCGGTCGTACAGGCGTTTCGAACTTCGAGGATTGCGAACAGAAGTGACAGTCTTCGGGGCATCCGCCGGTCTTGGCGGAGAGGATGCCCTCGACCTCGACCTCCGGACCGCATCGAGCCAGCCGCACCTCGTGTGCGAGAGCGGCCAGAAGAGGGACGTCGGTGACCGGCACCTCCGCCAGTTCCCTCAGTTCTTCGAGACTCAGGTCTCTACCCTCGTCGAGCAATGCGGATCTTGCATCGGCGAACAGGGTGCGACTGGTCATGTGATCGTGATCCCTTCTGTTCCGGTCAGGTCTTTGGGTCTAGTCGTCGAGCGGATCTTTGCAGCTAGAGCCTTGATCTCCGTGATGCATCCGATGCCTTCTGCTTCGGATAACCATCTCAGGTTCTTCTGGTGCAGTCGGTCGGTCGCCTCGAAGCGGTTGAGGAACACCGCAACATCCCAGCGGGCGAGTGCTTCGAGCGATAAGACCACGGAGTTGATGGTTCCAAGCCCCGCATCGGCGACGAGCACGATGAGGCGCGCTCCCAGGGCATCGGCCAGATCTGCGGTGTCGGCGTCGTCAGCAAGAGGGGACCGCACCCCACCGACGCCCTCGACGAGCGTGAGCCCGACCTCGGGAAGCCTGATCTCGGCAACGAGATCGGCGAGCGCGATCGGGGGGAGCCCTAACTCCTCTGCTGCCATGGGTGGTGCCATCGGGATCTCGTACCAGCGGTGGAGGGGGCAGACGTCGTGAGCCTCGATCCCAAGCGCGGACGCGAGGACGTCGGCATCGGTCGAGCCATCCGCAACATCGAACGACTGCACCGGCTTCCGGGCGGTCACCGGGATGTCGTGTTCTTTCAGGTGACGGATCAACGCCGAGGTGACCCATGTCTTGCCGACCTCGGTGCCGGTGCCGGTGACCACCACGACATCGCTCATGGAGCGACCCCGGCGACCGCTTCGAGCGCACCACGCAATCCGTCGATCTGTGCGGGTGTGTGGGCTGCCGACAAGGTGACCCTTAGTCGAGACCCGCCTGGTGGGACCGACGGGGGCCTGATCGCAGGCACCACGTAGCCCCTCTCAAGCAGTTGGGCGGAAACGTCCATCGCCTTGTCCTCGTCTCCGATCACGATCGGGATGATGGGGGAGGGGTGGCCGGGCCGCACGAGGTTCACGTTGTTTCTAAGCCGGGCGATCAGTTCCGCACCTTCGCTCGAGCGAAGGATCCGGATCGCCTCGAGAGCGGCCCCTGCATCGGCCGGCGACGAGGCGGTCGTGAAGATGAATGACCTCGCAGCATTCACTAGGTGATCTATCAAGGCGGCTGGCCCGGCGACGTAGCCACCCATCGCGCCCAAGAACTTTGACAGGGTGCCGACCCTGAGGACCTCCGCGTCGCCGAACTCGACAGGTTCACTCATGACCGAGTGCGCCTCGTCTACGACCAGCAACGCGCCCCGAGCGGCACAGAGCTCGGCTAGTTCGGCGAGCGGCGCCTCATCGCCGTCCATCGAGAAGACGCCATCGGTGACGACTAGTGATCTCTGCGCACCTGAGAGCGCCCGGCGCACGGCTGTTAGGTCACGGTGCGGATACACGGTGACCGCGGCCGCGGCCGAACGGCAGCCGTCCACGATCGACGCGTGGTTCAACTCATCCGAACAGATCGTCACATCAGAGGTGCCGAACGCGGTGAGCACGCCGAGGTTCGCCGCGAAACCGGTTGGGAACAGCAGTGCCTTCTCCGTGCCCTTCCACTCGGCTATCGCTCGTTCTAGTTCGGAATGGATCGGTCGAGAGCCGACGATCAGACGGGCCGAGCCGGCTCCGGCGCCCCACGCCGCCGCCGCGTCCTGCGCTGCCGTCACGGTGCGAGGGTCCGTCGCAAGCCCCAGGTAATCGTTCGACGCGAACGAGACGACGGGCCTCCCGTCGTAGATGCCCTCGACGCCGCGGGCATCGAAGTCGATGATCTTCCGCCATCTGCCCAGGGCGTCGATCGCGCGGTTCCGTTCCGCCGCCCACTGGGTCCATTTCATGAGCACGCCTCGATCGAGTCCCCAAGAACGCTCACGATCTGCTCGATGTGCTCGGCTCCCACGGTCAGATGGGGCATCACCACCACGACGTCGCCGAGAGGCCTGAGCAGAACGCCGCGCTCGACCGCGGCCGCGCACACCCGGCGTCCGATGCGGTCGCCGGGAAGGAGTTCGATCCCGGCCATGAGGCCCTCGATCCTGACCTCCTTGACGGCATCCAGTGGTGCGATGCGATCTTCGAGGGCGGTCTTCAGTTGAGCGGAGCGCTCGGCGACGTTTGCGAGAACATCCCACCGATCGAACAGGCGCAGGTGCTCGAGGGCAACCGCCGCAGCAAGTGCATTCCCCTGGTACGAGTGCCCGTGGTACAGCGTCTTGGGACCGAGATCCTCTCCCTCGAACGCCGCGGCGACCGGCCCCGCAGCAACGGTCGCCGACATCGGGAGATAACCCCCCGTCAGGCCCTTCCCGATCGCCATGAGGTCTGGGCTGAGGCCGCATCTCTCGGAGGCGAACAGGGTGCCGGTTCGTCCGAACCCGGTCGCGACCTCATCGCAGATAAGGAGGACCCCCGTTCGCCGGCACGCGTCCTGCAGCACCCCGAAGGTGTCCTCGGGCGCGGTGAGGATCCCAGCAGCACCTTGCACCAGGGGCTCGATGACCACAGCGGCCAGATCGTCGGCCCGATCGATGACCATCTCGGCAGCAACCTCGAGTGCGTTCGATGACGAGTACCCGGGGGCCCGCAGGACGGGGAACCGGAGGGGGTCGAAGACGTCGGTGCCGAACCCCCCGGCCCCGACGGACAGCGACCCGATCGTGTCCCCGTGGTAGGCGTCCCCGAGACTCAGGTACGAGGTCCGAGACGAGACACCCTGGTTGGTCCAGTACTGGAACGCGATCTTGAGGGCCTGTTCGACCGCAGCGGCACCATCAGAGGCGAACAAGAACCTCGGGTCGGTGACAGGAACGACTTCTGCAAGGGCCTCGGCCAGCTCGATCACGGTGGTGTTGCCGTTCCCGAGGAGCGTGGAATGAGCCACCTTGTCCAGCTGATCGCGCACCGCGGCATCGAGCTCGGGCACCCGGTGTCCCAGCGTCGTCACCCACAGCGAGGAGATCGCATCGAGGTAGCGCCGCCCCTCGACATCGATCAGATAGTGGCCCTCGGCCCGCTCGACGATGATCGGCCGGTTATCGGCATAGGTGGACATCTGGGTGAAGCCGTGCCACACGTGCGCGGCATCGCGGCCGATCCAATCCGTCATGGCGACCGACCCTAGTCTCACGGGCAAAGAGGTACAAGCGACAACTGCGCATATCCGGACTTTCCGGAGGGTATGTTGGTCCCGATGCCAGGCTCAGCGATGGTTCCGAGGAGTAACCGCACGGGGTGGTTCGATGCCACTCCGCTGTCTGCGTTGTACATGGTCATCGCATTCCTCCTGGCGGTGGTCGGCACGTGGATCATCGGGATCGTCGTGTTCGGGCCGGCCGAGGATTTCGTCCTCAAGTACATCGACCGCCCGATCCTCGACTTCGTCAGGGACAATCGTGCCGGTCTCCTGACGGATCTGATGAAGTTCTTCACATTCCTAGGGAGCAACCTCGTTCTTTTCGTCGCTGGTATCGGCCTCGCGGTGTGGTCATATTTCCGAACGCGCGACCTGATGTGGCCGGTGTATGTGGCAGTGGTCATCGTCGGTGCGTTTTTCCTCGACGACATCGTCAAGGGCCTCGTGGAGCGTCCCCGACCGCACGGCGGTTTGGTCGCGGCCTCCGGGTTCTCGTTCCCGAGTGGGCACGCACTCAACGCCGCGGTCCTGGCCGGTCTCTTCGGCTTCCTCCTGACCCATAGGAGGGGACGGGTCGAGACCCTGTGGATCTGGCGCGGCCTCGGATTGCTGGCGTTCTTGATCGCGTTCTCCCGCGTTTATCTCTCGGTGCACTGGCCCTTGGACATCGTCGGGGGCCTGGGCCTCGGTGCGTTCTGGGTCTCGGCCTCGGTTGCGGCCATGAGCCCCCGCTGACCTGAAGCGAGCCTGCCCCGCGCTATCCTGCGTTCCCTGGCGGCGTGGCCGAGTGGTTTAGGCAAGGGCCTGCAAAGCCCTGTACAGCGGTTCGATTCCGCTCGCCGCCTCGATGTGTGCGTAACGGGCTTATCGCGCCCGTTAAGATGCACATCCCGAATGGGGCGTTAGCTCAGTTGGTAGAGCGCATGCTCGACAAGCATGAGGTCAGTGGTTCGACCCCACTACGCCCCACCATCCGAAGTCAGATCCGGGTCGTGATAGCTCTGCGAGAACGGCGCCGACGAGTCGGGCGTGTCCTTCAGGTGGACGATCACCCTGCACTCTGGGTCGCCGACCGCGATCCGTTCCTCCAGCTGAACACTGATGGGCCCGTCCGTATTGCGAGCGGCGATCCCCCCGAACACAGAGGATGTCATTCGGCACAGTGCGGGGGCGGTCTTGACGACGTCGCCGAAGGGGCAGTGCCTGTTCCCGAGCACGATGCGGTCCTCGCTGGATTCGATGACGTAGAAGTCGCCGTCGATCGCGTGTTTGAGGCGGACGTACAGGTCGCCCATCTGTTCGGTCGTTAGGTAGCCGGTGACCTTCTCCGCCTTGCGGTACTCCTCCTCCATGCGTCCACCGACACCGTTGCCGACCGCTGCGACCGCCTCTTCCGCGGCCTGAGGACCGTGATCGAGCTCGAGTCGCTGAGCGAGTTGGACGACGAGCGCCCGGAGGAACGACTCCTTGCCGAAAGTGCCATCTTCTGCGGCTTCTTCGGTGGCCGGGAGGGACGGGGCCGTCGGGCCCTCTGTGTGGAAGTGACGTTCCCGCTTCCTCTTGATCGGGAGCTCGGCGCTGATGCGCGATCCTCCCGCCTTCTTCTGCACGATCTGCAGTTCGGAAGCGAAACTCGACACGAGGAAGAGGCCGCGTCCGCCTTCGTCGAAGATGTCGTCGGGGAGCTGGGTGGACGGGACGAACCCGGGGCCGAGATCGTTCACGGTGAGGATGGGGGAGACCGACGGCCACTCGACCGAAACCCACACCGAGCCTCCGGCGTGCCGGACCGCGTTGCCGACGAGTTCATCGAAAACCAGCTTCGAATCGAATATCGAGCTTCCCTCTTCCGCGTGGCGCTCTAGATAGTCGAAGAGTTCCTCACGCAGAGCGCGGAAGGATTCTGGGTCGGAGGTATCAAGACACCAGTCCACCCCGACAAGTTACCTAAAGTTGGGCGTTTCTAAACGGAGTCATTTCCCGGTGAGGATCTCTGCCGCTGCCCGCTCGCCCGAGATGACGGCTCCTTCCATGTATCCGGTCCATTCGTCGGCGGTTTCCGTCCCCGCCCAGTGGATCCGTCCGAACGGCTCGACGAGCGCCCGCCGCGCATATGCAGAGCCAGTTTCGAGGAATCCGGTGGGGCAGCCGCGACTCCACGGCTCCATCGACCAGTCCATCTCAACGAAGTCGGTCGGGGACCCGGCTGCTATCCCGAAGTAGCGAACGAGAGTGTCGAGCACCGCCGACCGGCGCGCCCCGGGGGTCAGGACGCTTAGCTCGCGTGCCGGTCTGCCTACGGAGAAGCCCAGAAGGGCAGGTTGTTCGTTCTGGGGAGCGCAGTTGTCAAAGACAACCGACAGCGGACCGTGGGTCGAAACGGCTTCGCCCGAGTACCCGTCGTCTCTCCAGAAGGCGCGGTCGTAAAGCACGTGGAACTTGCTCGTCGCCCCCATCGGGAACCTTTGCACCAGCGCGTCTCGCATAACAGGTGCGACCGGATCGAGATGGATGCGTCCAGCGAGAGCGGGCGGAACGGCAACTATGACCGCATCGCTTCTCCATTCCCCCTTATCGGTGTGGACCGTCACCTCGTGTGCGCTCTGCTCGATCGCTAGGGCCGGCACTTCGAAGGTGATCCTGTCGCCGAGCTCTCGAGCCATAGCGAGGGCCACGCCTTGGGCGCCTTGGACGAACCGGGTCTCCTGGGCGGCGTTCTCGATCTCGACCAAGCTGATGAGTCCACCCCCGGCCTTCACGTAGGAGAGGAAGTAGTGCATCGAGACCTCGTGTGATTCGGCACCGAATACAACTCTGATCGCCGACTCGACGACATCTCGCACCTTGCTCGAGCGGACGTGCCGGCGCTTCCATTCACCGATCGAGATGTCGTCCCAGCGCAGATCGCCGTCGAACGAACCGACGAGTTTCTCGATCTTGGAGATGGTGTGGTTGAGGACGAGCAACTGGTGCGGGGGCATGGACGGGATCGACCCCTTGTAGGTCGAGAGACGACCGCGGACATCCAGCACCTTCTTCCCCTCGTGGAAGGTCAAGAAGGTGTCGAGCCCGTACTCCTCCACGAGCGCGTGCATCCTTCGTTGGGTCGGTCCGAGCCACTGGCCGCCCAGATCGAAATACCCACCGCCGATGGCGCGCGTATAGGTGCGTCCACCGACCCTGTCCCGCGCTTCCAACACGGCAACAGAGCGCCCGGAACGCGCGATCGTTCGAGCCGCCGATAGTCCAGCGAGCCCGGCGCCAACGACGGTGACGTCACTCTTGTGCAATCCGATCCTTCTTCTCTTCGAGTTATCGGTTGGGACAGCATGCCCCCCACAGCCATTCCTGTGAAGTGACAGCCGACGTCAAAACGGCGACCATGCGGACCATGAAAGTGATCCTGCTGGGGGCTGGAGGAGTAGCTCGCGAGGTGATGCGGAGGATCGGGGGCCTGTGGTCGCTGGTCGTCGTTGACCCCTCGGAGGAACTGCTAACCCAAACCAAAGGCGTGCGACCCTTCGAACCCATCGTCGGCGATCCATCTAGCCGGGTCGTCCTTGAACGCGCGGGATTCGCTGACGCCGATGCGCTGATCGCTGCGACAACCGACGATGAGGTGAATCTCGAAGCCTGCCGACTTGCCAAGAGCCAGGGTATCTATCGGATCCTCGCGGTAGCGTCCCGGCCCGAGCGTTTGGGCGAATACAGGGAACTCGGGATCCAAGCGTTCGCTCCCGCCGAACTGGTGGCGAGACGGGTGGAGCTGACCCTGGAAGCGCGCCGTACGGACTCGAAGGCGTTCGCGGAGGGTCGCGTCGAGGCGGTAGAGGTGCGTGTATCCCCGGATGCTCAAGTGAGAGGCAAGACCCTCGGGGACGTCGGCCCGGCGTCGTGGGCGGTTGGGTCGGTGCTACGGAGTGGCCAGTTGCTCGACCCCTCGCGGGCCACGGTTCTCGAAGAAGCCGACCTCGTCACGGTGGTGGGCCCGGCCACGGATTTCACCGACATAGTCAAGGCCTTCACGTCTTCAGAGCCGCGATTTCCCCTCGATTTCGGAAAGCGGGTCGCGGTCGCTCTAGAGGATGTTTCGCATCTGGGGACCACTTTCGCTGAGGCCCTGAATCTCGTACGAAGTTCCACGTCATCCTCCGTGCTGGTCCTTCACCGGGATCGGGCCAGGATCGACGATGGCCCCGAGTCCGATCGGCTCAACGCCCTCCTCGAGGGCGTTGAGTACGCGGCCGAAGGGGTTTCGGTACGCCTGAAGCCCACCGAAGGGAAACCGTCGGCTGAACTCCTGAAACTCTCCAAGGAGGAGTCGATCGGCGTCCTCGTCGTGCCAGCTCCTGATGCATCGTGGTTGTTCGGGAGCAGAGCCGCAGCTCGCTACGTGGATCTGGCGCGTTCTCTGAACACCCCGATCCTTCTCTCGCGCGGCAAGATCGATTACCGCACGATCGTGATCCCGGCGCGAGACACCAAGGCTGGGCATGCGGCCGCTCGAGCCGCGATCGACATCGCCGGGCTCGCCGACGCGAAGCTCTCGGCGGTTGCCGTAGCGGAGCCATCGTTCTTGGGTGGTCCCTCCGCCATCGAGGACGCCGCGGAAGCGATCGGCTGGCTCCGGGAGGAGGCGGCGTTCCAGGGGGTGGACATCCAGGGAGAGGCCCGGGTCGGGAACCCCGTGCGCGAGTTCCTCGAGATCGCGGAGGACGCTGATCTGATCGTCGTTGGCGCAGGCGAGAGATCGGGGCTCCTCTCGGAGAGGGTCACCCGGCACCTCGCAAGCAGAACCAAGGCGTCGGTGTTGATCGTCCCGGTTATCTGATGACCCCGGCCACCGTCTTGGTTCTGATCGCGACGGCTGCTTTCATCTTGCCGATCATCGCCCGGGTTCTCCACGTTCCCGGAGTGGTGCTTGAGATCGCGTTCGGGATCGTCGTCGGTCCCGAGGTGCTGGGGATCTTCAAGGACTCGGAGTTGATCGATCTCCTCGCCGAACTTGGGTTCTTCCTGCTGATGTTCCTTTCTGGTTTCGAGATCGATTTCACGAAACTTGAACGGCAGGGGCGGGGGCCGGTCCTCACCGCCTTGTTGATGTTCGTGATGTCGGTGACTATCGCATTTATCTCTGCCAAGTTGCTCGGCTATGGCGTCTTCATGACGTTCGTCCTGGCTACGACCTCTGTCGGTCTCGTCGTCCCTACCCTTCGAAGCACCCGCTACGAGTCGGCTCCGATAGGCCAGGCGATATTGATCGGTGCGATCTTCGCCGACTTCGCCACCCTGCTCGGCGTCACCGTCTTCGCTCTGGTCCAAGAGCACGGTGGGGGATTCGAACTGATGAAGGTCCCCGGACTGTTCCTGGTCCTGTTCGTGGTTCTCTTCACCTTGCGCCGAGCTGCGTGGTGGTTCCCGGAGAAGTTCGAAAGGTTGTTCTCCACCGACGATCCGGAGGAACTCGGGATCCGCGCTTCGCTCGCTCTCATGCTCGTGTTCGTCGGTGTTTCCGAGTTGTTCGGTGTTGAATCGATCCTTGGTGCGTTCCTAGCGGGGAGTGTCTTCGCGGTCGTGTTTAGACACCGCGCTGCGCTCGAGACGAAACTGAACGGCTTCGGCTACGGGTTCTTGATCCCCATCTTCTTCATCTCGGTTGGGATCAGGTTCCAACTCGGCTCTCTCGCCTCTAGTGAAGTGATGCTGACCGCTATGGGCCTCTTCGTTGCGGCGATCGCGGTGAAGATGGTTCCCGCGTTGATCCTCTACACGCGCCGGTTCGGTCTGCGGGGAGCGGTGGCTGCCGGGACGTTGTTGTCGGCGCGGCTGAGCCTGATCATCGCGGTGGCCGAACTCGGAGTGGTGCTGGGTCTCATCGATAGAGGAACGGAGAGCGCGATCGTGTTGCTGGCGCTCGTGACCACGACGTTCGCCCCGGCGCTGTTCAGGATCGTCGCGCCCCCGATAGGAGCGCGACGATCCTGACGGCGGTGTCTAGATCTCTCGCTCTCGTACGACCTCGCGGCTCACTGGGCGCTCACGTTCGACGATGACCTCCCGGCGACCGCCCGCTCCCATCGCGAACGAGGCGATGATCAAGAGGAGACCGACGACGGCGAGGATTATGCCTAGGGTGGAACTGACGAACATGGCGAGCAGGATCCCTGCGGCCAATAGAACGATGCCTGAACCGATGTACACGATGTACCTCCTTGCTGCTGCGGCCGATGCCGCAGTTCCCCGATCCACAGGGGGAACCCTGTGAAGTCAACCTCCGTCCGATTACCCTTTCGAGGAATGTCGGAAACGCGACCCTGGAGGTACCTGTGAGGCCGCAACTGAAGCACCTGGATGGGCCCCCGAGTGCGGCCGACGTGGTTGTCATCGGCGGCGGTGTGGTCGGTGCGGCGACGGCGTTCCACCTCGCTGCGGCCGGCCGCAAGCCCGTGATCGTCGAGAAGCGCGCCGCTCTCTGCACCCTCACGACGCCCGCATCGACCGGTGCGTTCCGGCTCCAGTTCGACAACCTCGAAGAACTGACGCTCGTGCGTGAATCGGTCGAGCTGTTCCTCAACTTCGAGGAGATCACCCACCAGGACGTCTATGGACTGAACGTCAGGCAGCAGGGCTATCTGTGGGTGACCACCGACGAGGGGCGTGCCGCTCGGTCGCGGGAACTCGTAGCCCAACAGCACGAGTGGGGCCAGACAGACATCGAGATGCTCTCCGGCTCGGAGGCCAAGGAGCGATGGCCGTACATCACCGAGGACGTGGTGGCCGCTCGCTACCGAGCCGGAGACGGGTTCCTCGACCCGAAGTCGCTGACGATGGGGCTCGCTCTGTCATCGGGAGCCGAGATCGTGACGTCGTGTGGAGTTACCGGTTTCGAGACAGATGGGGATCAGCTAACAGGCGTAGTGACCGAGAGGGGAACGATCTCGTGCGATTCAGCGGTCATCGCGGCGGGCCCGTTCTCGGGAGTGGTCGCCGCGATGGCAGGTTTCGACCTGCCGGTGGTCACCGTGCCGCGACAGAAACTCGTGATGCCCGATCTCCCCGCGGTTCCGCCGGACGCCCCGATGACGATCGATGACGACACGGGGGCGCATTGGCGTCCGGCTCTCCAAGGTGCCTACCTGTTGTTCACCGATCCGCGCACCCAGCCGACCCCTCCCTCTGAGGATGTGCCGGGCGACCACCACGCCATCTTTCAACTGCTCGAGCCCGAGTCTCCGTTCTCGGTGGCGCGGATCGCTCCTTTCTGGCGGGAAGTATGGGCGCACAACTCGGTCAACTGGCTGCTGCAGACGGGGCAGTACACGGTGAGCCCCGACCACCGTCCACTGCTGGGTCCTTCGCCCGGTGGAGGGCCTCTTCGTCAACACCGGTTACAGCGGACACGGGATCATGGGTAGTGCCGCTGGGAGCCGTCACCTGGCCGATGTGATGGGCGGCACCATCAGTGAGGATGACAACGCGTTCTCACTGGATCGCGAGTTCGTGGAACGTTCCCTCGACGTGCTCTAGGTACCGCCACGCCCCTCACCGGACGCGAACCGAGCGGCCCCAGCTGCGGTCTCACCGGTTTCTATCGTGTCCATCCCGCGCCGGAACTCGTTGGCCATAGCGTCATCGAACCCAAGGCCCCACTGCTCGTAAGACGAGAGGCGATCGTTGCGCATACATGTCTGGGGGAACGAAGCGATCTGCGATGCCAACTCGAGGGCACCTTCGAGGGCTGCACCAGGGGCGGTCAGACGATTCGCCAGACCCATCGACCTAGCCTCGTCTCCGCAGACGCCACGCCCGGTCAGCAGGAGATCGAGCGCGTGCGAGTGCCCGATCAGGCGCGGCAGACGAACCGTTCCGAGGTCGATGAGAGGGACGCCGAACCTCCTGCAATAGACGCCGAAGACAGCGTCCTCGGCGGCGACCCGCATATCGCACCACAACGCCAACTCGAGGCCACCTGCCACGGCGTGTCCTTCAACCGCGGCGATAACCGGCTTGGACAGGAGCATCCGCGTCGGCCCCATGGGTCCGTCTCCATCCGGAGCGACACGGGAGGGGTGTCCGGCGGCCAGGGCCTTGAGATCAGCCCCCGCGCAGAAGGTCCCGCCTGCTCCCGACAAGATCGCGACATCGAGATCGTCATCACGATCGAAGCGGCGGAACGCGTCGGCCATGGCCTCGGCCGTATCGTGATCGACCGCATTCCGTACTTCGGGGCGGTCGATCGTTACGAGCGCCGTGCGGCCGTTCGTTTCATAAGTGAGGCTCGGCATGTGCCCTCCCGATGTGTGGATGCTGAAGCCTATTTCGGTACCCTGCGGTGATGCTCACTCCGATAGGCAGGATGGTCAGACTCGGAGCGGCCTTGGTTGTCCTAGTGGGATTGCTCGCCGGAGCCTGGGTCGGCGATGACGACAACTTCCCCTTCGGACCATTCCGCATGTACTCGACGAGGAACTCGCTCGACGGGCACGTGAACGCACCTCTATTTAGGGGCGTGACCGAGGACGGCGATGAGGTGACCGTTTCCTTCGAAGCCCTCGGACTGAGGCGGGCCGAGGTAGATGGTCAGTTCGACAGACTCGTTGAGGACACCGACCTTCTCGGGAAACTGGTGCTCGCCCGCGAGGAGATGACTCCCGATGAGCCACGTTTGGTGGAGCTACATCTGTACCGGAGAACCACAGACCTCGAGGGCGGACGCCCCGCTGGCGAGGAAGAGGTTCTCGTAGCGATCTGGAGACGTCCGTGATCCAAGGGTGGTGGTTCGCTCCCGTGCCGATCGCGCGCATCGCGTGGCTGAGGACGTTCCTCTACTCATTCATCTTCATAGATGTCTTCCTCACGACATCGTGGGTTGCACAGCATGGGAACGTCCCAGGGGATCTCTATCAGCCGTTGATGATCGGGCGCTTGCTCCCCCTGCCTACACCTACCGCGACCGTCGTGGGTCTCGTCGAGGTGGTCATGCTCGCAGCGGCCGCCGTCGCAGCGAGCGGCAGGCTCCCACGGATCGCCGGGTGGATCGTTTTCCTCCTTTACTTCCAGTGGATGGTGTTCGCGTTCTCATACGGCAAGGTCGACCACGACCGCTTCGGGTTCCTCGTCGCGCTCGCCGTGCTTCCGACCGCCGGCAAGGCTCACTGGAAAGATCAGGACGCGACCGAGGCCGCCGGGTTCGCTGTCCACAGCATCCAGCTTGCCGCGGTACTCACCTATTTCCTAGCGGCATTCGCGAAACTCCGCTTCGGTGGGGTCGGATGGGTGAACGGGGCCACGCTCGTGCGAGCCGTGATCCGCAGAGGTACCGATCTCGCGCAGCCGCTCTTGGACCACCCATGGATCCTCCACGTCACCCAGTACCTGATCGTGATCTTCGAGCTGCTGTCGCCACTGCTGCTCGTGCGAGGCAGGGTTGGGCTGGGGATGCTAGCGATAGCCGCGGCCTTCCACGTGATGACCTTCTCGATGATCTCGATCATCTTCTTGCCTCACATCATGTGCTTGCTGGCGTTCCTTCCACTCGAGCGGATCGCGATCGGGGAGAGGAGATCTCTCCAGGTCGCTTAATCGGGGGTGCGTGAGAAGGTGATGTCGTGGGCGAAGCGAGCATGCTTCAACGTGTCGATATCGAAGGCTCGGTCGGGGGGTCTCGAAGGGTGCCGGACATGTGGACGCGCCTTCATCCCCTGTCATTCCGCGTAGCCCTGCTTCTGCTCGGTGACGAGCGTTCCGCAACGCGCGTTGCGCGCCGCACCTACGTTCGAACGATCGCCCAGTTCCGGCATCTGAGACGCGCCGACGATCTCGAGGTGTGGTGCATCCGCTCCACGATCAGGTCGTCGAGACGTCGGGCGATACTCCGGGCGCTGCGTAGGAGTCCGTCCGAGGGAATTGGACGTCTGAGCTTCAGGAGGAGAGCGGCTTACGTCGTCGCGACCTACCTCGAGATGGACCCCGCCACGTCGGCTACGGTCCTCGATTGCTCGCAGGCGGGATCGGAGGCGTGGCTGGGCAGGGCACGAGCGTCGCTCGATGACCCTCCGACCCGAGAAGACATGGCTCACACCGTCGCCTCGGCACATGAGCCACCCTTCGATGTCTCGATCTCACGACGCGTCTGGGCGACGCGTTTCGCAGCGGTCGCTACCGTCGTGGCAGTTGTATCCGCTGGGGTGTGGGGCGGTATCCGACTCGCCGATAGGGATGACGCGGTGGACGATGCCGTGACGATCCAGGTCCCGGAGAACACGGGTCCGTCCGATGCGCGGGCGGACCTCGCTCGTTTGGGTGCTCCCGGATGGTGCCCCTTCCTTCGGGACCTCGACGTTCTGGGATCGGAGGGGTACGGAGGTGCCTCGGACGCAGCCATGCGGTTCGATATCGCGTTAGCCAAGACCGGCTACGACCGGACGATCCGAGCGCTGCAACTCTCTTCGGAGACGGTAAGGAAACCCGAGAGGTGGCCCCACCACCAAACAGCCACTGGCCTGGGTGTTATCCAATTGTCGTCCGGGGCGTCCGACCCAGACCTGGTTCGCTCGTGTGGCCGGGAGGTCGCCGACCGCAGTGTGAAGGTTGGCATCATGCAGCGTGGCTACGACGGAGCGATCGGCAAGATAGTGGCGTTCTATGCGGGGAGGTCCGCTGGAGCATGGGGCATCTGGGGTTCGGTTTCGAACTAGACCCCGCCCAAGTGTTAGACCCGTGTGCGCGGGAGGGTAGGTCCTCAGTAGATGGCTAACGATGAGAGAAAGGTTCGCTTGTGAAGACAGAGAAAGTGCCAGATGGGTTCACCGACATCATGGACAAGAAGGGCTTCGCTCATATGGCGACGATCGGGCCCGATGGCGCCCCTCAAACGTCGCCGGTCTGGTACGACTACGACGGTGAGGATCTACTGATCTCGCACACGAAGGAGCGACAGAAGTTCGCCAACGTGATGCGCGATCCGAGGGTCGCTGTCTCGATCCTGGATCCGGACAACGCCTACCGCTTCGTCGAGATCCGCGGGACGGTCGAGATCACCGACGATCCCGACAAGACCCTGATCCACAAGCTGGCAGGGAAGTACCAGGGCCTCGACAGCTACCCGTACGACGGCCCCGACGACAATCGGGTCATCTTCACTCTGAAGGCGCATCGAGTGATAGTCCATGGGCCGCGAAGTTGAGTAGCCTGCGCGGATGAGCGCACGCGACCTGTTTGCAGTAACCATCATCGGAAACGATCGGCCCGGCATCGTTGCAGGCATCACGAAGGCCCTGTACGAGGCGGATTGCAATCTCGAAGACGCAACCTCCACGATCCTCAGAGGTCATTTCTCGATGATGCTGGTCGTCACCTCGGGGTCGTCTCAAGAGGAGCTCGAGGACGGGTTGAGAGGTGCGGGTCAACAACTGGGCGTGACGGTTGACGTCCGTCCGGTCGAAGAAGCGGCGATCGAGTACGACGAACCAACCCACATGGTGTCCGTGTACGGAGCGGATCAGCCGGGCATCGTCTACCGCATCTCCAAAGCCTTAGAGGAGGCCGGCGCCAACGTGACGGACCTGACCTCGCGCGTCATCGGAGAGCCGGACCAGCCCGTGTACGCCGTGATGATGGAGGTCGCCGCCACGGACGATCCGACCTCCGCCCTCAAAGAGGTCGCTGCGGAGATCGGGGTCGAGGTGAGCGTGCACCCGATCGAAACCGACGTTCTCTGAGCCGTGCCGATCCGCGATGTTCTGAGGATCCCGGAAGGGGTGCTCAAACGAACTGCCGAGGAGGTCGGCGAGCACCGCGACGAAAGCTCTGGTGGCCGACCTGATCGACACGATGAGGGCGTCCCCCGGTTGCGTGGGGCTCGCCGCTCCCCAGATCGGTGTCTCCCGCCGCGGTATTCGTCCTTGACGTCTCGGACACCCCAAGACCAAGACCTCGCCACGGTCTGGTGATCATGTTCGATCCCCGCATCGTTGAGGCATCAGGCAGGGAGGTCGGTCGGGAGGGCTGCATGAGCGTGCCCGACCTCACTGCGAACGTCGTCCGCAACAAGAAGGTGGTCGTCGAGGGACGGGACCCCGATGGGACCCTCCTCATCGTCGAGACGGATGCGTTCGAGGCTCGTGCCTTCCAGCATGAGATCGATCATCTCGATGGTTTGGTGATCCTCGATAGGGTGGCGTCGCTGGCGACCGACGTGTTCCGACGCAAGACCTACCAGGAGCCGCGGGCGGAGTAGACCGGTTTGCATCTATGCATGAATATGCATAATATTGCAGGCATGGGCTATACGGCAGGCGTACTGGGCGCATCAGGATACAGCGGAGGGGAACTCCTCAGGCTGCTCGCCGGGCATCCCGGGATCGATGTGGTCGCCGCCGGGCGCCGAGCGTGCCGCGGGGGAGAGCGTGTCGCTTCGACATCCCCATCTGGCGGTGGGCTCATTCTGCTCCGCGGATGAGGTCGTGGCCGCCCAGCCCGAGATCCTCTTCTCGTGCCTGCCGTCGGGGGCCCTCGGACAGATCGGCGAACCCGAGTCGGCACTGGTCATCGATCTCTCGGATGAGCATCGAGGCGACCCAGGGTGGTGCTACGGGCTAACCGAACACTCACGTGATCGTCGTCGCGGATGCGTCGAGGATCGCCAACCCCGGCTGCTATCCGACCGCATCGCTCCTCGGCCTGATCCCGTTCGCGGCGGGAGGGCCTCATCGGTGGCCCGGTGGTCATCGATGCGATATCCGGAGTCTCGGGGGCCGGGCAGGAAGTCAGATGAGGCTGTTCTCGATGGCTCACCTCGGCGCGTCCATAGGCGCGTACGGGACGACCTCCCACCGTCACGTCCCCGAGATCGAGAGAGGACTCGGAGCGTGGGGGACCGAGTTCAGGGTTTCCTTCACCCCGCACCTGGCCCCGATGCCGCGCGGGCTCCTCGTTACCGCCCGTGCTCCGCTGGCTCGTTCGCTGACCGATGCCGAGGCGCACGGTGTCCTCGACCGCTGCGTACGCAGACGAAACCTTCGTGCGGGTCATCGAAGGGTGGCCCGAAACGAAGGCGGTCACTGGGTCGAACGGAGCAGTCGTGGCAGCGCGGGTCGATGAGCGAGCTGGGTTCCTGATCGTCTCCTGCGCCATCGACAACCTTGGGAAGGGTGCGGCCGGACAGGCACTTCAGAACGCGAACCTGGCCCTCGGCCTCGATGAGTCGCTCGGTCTCTCGGCCATAGGGGTGTGGCCATGAAGTGGCCGGAAGGTATCCGGGGAGCGTCTCTATCGTGCGGGATCAAACGCAGCGGACGCCCGGACCTGGGGGTTCTCATCTCAGACGCACCGTTGGCGTGGGCGGGTGTGTTCACACAGAACGCGGCCGCGGCGGCACCGGTCCACTGGTCGCGAGCTCGCCTCTCTGACCAGGTGCGTTGTCGTCGTGGTCAACAGCGGGAACGCGAACGCCTGCACCGGCGTCGACGGTGATCACGCGGTCCGTGCAACTCACCGCAGCTGCCGCCGCAGAGAGCATCGGGATCGGTGCGGACGAGGTCCTCGTGTCATCGACAGGCCCGATCGGTATCCCTCTCCCGGTCGACAAGATCACCGCGTCGTTGCCGGATGCCGTGGATCACTTGACCGACGACATGGAGTCGTTCTTCCACGCGATCAGAACGACGGACTCGGAAGTGAAACTGGCCGAGCGAGGCAGGGTGGTGGGGGTCGCGAAGGGGGCAGCGATGATCGCTCCCAACATGGCGACGATGCTCGCGTTCCTCGCCACCGACGTTCCCCTGGCCAACGCGGAGTTGCTTCAGGTTCTCAGAACGGCGGTGAACCGCACGTTCAATCGGATCTCGATCGACGCGTGCGAATCGACCAACGATTCGGTGTACATCTTCTCGACCGGACGTGGAGACCCGGTCGATCCGGCGCTGTTCGCGGCTCAGGTCGAGGATGTGTGTGCGACCTTGGCAGAGAAGATCGTCCGGGACGCCGAGGGTGGCACGAGGCTGGTCACGATCGACGTGTTCGGCGCTCGCGACGAGTCTCACGCGGCGGACCTCGGTAAGGCGGTAGCGGCTTCCGATCTGTGGCGCGCCGCGGTCCACGGGGCCGATCCCAATTGGGGGAGGGTCCTCTCCGCCATGGGTTCGGTCGATCGCGAACTTCAACTAGCCGAACTAAGCGTCTCGATAGGGAGCGTTCCGGTTTTCGAGAATGGTGAGCCAACCGGCTCGATGAATGACGCGTCTGCTGAGATGGAAGGGGACGTCACCGTCGCCTGCGCGGTCGGATCGGGACCTGGACACGCGACCGTGCTTGCATGCGACCTCTCACCCGATTACGTGAAGCTCAACGCGTTCGGGACCACGTGATGGAGCAGATCGCGGCCAAGACCCACGTCCTCGCCGAGGCTCTTCCCGTGGATAAGGGAGCACCACGGGGCGACCGTCGTGGTCAAGATCGGTGGTGAAGCCCTCGAGGACCCCAAACAAGCAGGTTCGGTCGCGTCAGATCTGGCTCTCCTCGCACTCGTTGGGATGAGATTGGTGGTCGTCCACGGTGGCGGCCCTCAGGTTTCCCGCGCGATGGACGCCGCCGGTATCGAGCCGGTATTCGTGGGTGGACTCCGGGTGACCGATGAGGCTTCGTTCGACATCGTCAAAGGTGTCCTGGTCGGACAGATCAACTTCGAGCTGACCGGGCACCTACGCTCGGCTGGCTTGTCACCCGTGGGACTCAATGGCACCGACGGCTCACTCCTTACCGCACAGGTGACGACCGGCGACGGAGGAGAAGACATCGGGATGGTCGGCGCCATCACCGCCGTGGATGCCGATCTCCTCAATACTCTCCTGGGCGCGAACTTCACGCCGGTCGTAGCGTCGATCGCCCCGGACGCCGACGGTCGTGCTTTGAATGTGAATGCCGATGCTGCTGCCGGCGCGATAGCAGCAGCGCTCACCGCCGACAAGCTCGTCTACCTGACGAACGTCGAAGGTCTGTACGCGGACCTCGGCGAGGCTGGTTCTTTGATCTCCGAACTGACCGCCGACGAACTAGCCGACCTCATACCGGGGTTGTCGGCGGGCATGAGGCCGAAGGCCCGCTCCATCGTGTCCGCGATCGAAGGCGGGGTTCGCAAGGCTCACATCCTCGACGGGCGCGTCGAGCACGCGCTGCTTCTGGAGGTGTTCACCGACGAAGGGGTGGGCACTCAGGTAACCGGGGGTCGATGATGAAGACGGCCCACGTCATGAAGACGTACAAACGGCTACCGGTCGAGTTCGTATCGGGCAGCGGAGTGTGGCTCACCGATACAGACGGCAACCGCTACTTGGATCTGCTCGGTGGGCTTGCCGTGCAAGGTGTCGGCCACTGCCACCCGAAGGTGACCGAGGCGATCGTCGCCCAAGCAGGCAGGCTCGTGCACACCTCGAACCTCTATCTATCTGGCCCCCAAGGCGAGCTGGCCGAGAAGATCGCTGACCTGAGCTCTGGGATGGTCTCGTTCTTCGCCAACAGTGGAACCGAGGCGGTCGAGTGCGCGCTCAAGGTGGCGCGCAAGTGGGGTCGTTCCGCTGGTGGAGATGACAAGACGACGGTGATCGCGACCGACGGGGGGTTCCACGGGCGCACGATGGGTGCCCTGGCCGCCACCGGTCAACCCGCGAAACAGGCTCCGTTCCGTCCTCTTCCTGAGGGGTTCGCCCACGTTGCGTTCGGTGATGTAGCCGCGTTGCGGGCTGCGATGTCGCCGGCGGTCGCTGCGGTGATCGTCGAGCCGATCCAAGGTGAAGGCGGGGTCGTCGTTCCCCCGAGTGGCTACCTGAAGGACGTGCGGGATCTGTGCGACGAGTACTCGTCCCTGATGATCGTTGACGAGGTCCAGACGGGCATGGGGCGCACCGGGGCATGGTGGGCGCACGAGCACGACGCGATCACCCCCGATGTGATGACGATCGGCAAGGCGGTCGCCGGCGGCCTGCCCGATGGGCGTCTGCAGCGCTAGCCCCGAGATCGCTCCGACCCTCGTTCCGGGTGACCACGGCTCTACCTTCGGTGGGGGCCCGGTCCAATGTGCCGCGGCGCTGGCGGTCATCGAAGTGATCGAACACGAGGGTCTGGTCGAGCGGGCCGCAGAAGCAGGAGAGCGGCTGATGAAAGGACTCGAGTCCGTCATCCCGAGCGGAGCCTCGGTCAGGGGGAAGGGCCTGATGGTGGCCATCGTCATCGAGGGGTCCGCCCACCTGGTAGCCCAGCGCTGCTTCGAGCGGGGGGTCCTTGTGAACGACATCGGGGACGACATCGTGAGGCTTCTCCCTCCGCTGATCATCACCGACGAAGAGATCGACAGAGCCGTCGACGTCATCAAGGAGGTATCCGATGAGATCTGAGCGCAAGAAGGATCTGCTGCGGATCCTGCACTCGGGCAAGGCCGCGAGTCAGTCCGCGATAGTTGAAGAACTGCGTCGCTCTGGCCACGAGGTCACCCAAGCCACCGTGTCGCGCGACCTACGCGAGGTGGGAGCCGCCAAGATCCGCTCTGGAGACGACTTCGTCTACGCGCTTCCCGACGAGATCACCCGCACGCCGGGTTCGGATCTCATGGTGCGCAACCTAGAGAGGACCCTGAACGAGTTCGCGCTTGACGTTCGCACCGCCCATTCACTGGTCGTGGTCCTAACGTCTCCCGGCCATGCATCGGCGGTAGCGCGCGCTATAGATCTCGCCGGACTCGATGACGTCATCGGTTCGGTAGCGGGAGACGACACGATCCTCATAGCTACACCGTCTCCCGACCATGCCAGCGCCCTCACACAGAGTTGGTCACAGACCTCAGAAGGAAGGACATGACATGAAGAAGGTAGTGCTCGCCTACTCGGGCGGCCTCGATACATCGGTCGCTATCCCGTGGCTGAAGGAACAGGGATATGACGTGATCGCGGTGGCCGTTGATGTCGGACAGCCGGGTGATCTCGAGGCCGCGGTCGAGAGAGGGACGACGTTGGGTGCGGTCGAGTCTCGTCTCGTCGACGCGAAGGAAGCGTTCGTCAACGGGTTCCTCCTCCCGTCGCTGAAGATGAACGCTCTGTATCAGGGGAGGTATCCGCTGGTATCGGCGCTCTCGCGCCCTTTGATCTCGAAGGTGCTCGTCGATGTCGCGACCGAAACCGGGGCCGATGCCGTAGCCCACGGGTGCACCGGTAAGGGCAACGACCAGGTGCGCTTCGAGGTTGCCCTCTCGACGCTCGCACCGAACCTGGAGGTGCTCGCCCCCGTCCGTGACTGGGGGATGAGCCGCGAGCAGACGATCGCGTACGCCCAGGAACGCAGCCTTCCGATCACGACCACGAAGTCATCTCCGTACTCGATCGATGAGAACGTATGGGGGCGCAGCATCGAGTGCGGGATCCTCGAGGACCCATGGACGGACCCCCCAGCAGACATCTTCGAACTGACCAGTGGGGCCGACGGTCCCGGCGAGATGACCGTCGGATTCACGGGAGGTGTCCCGACCTCGATCGACGGGGAATCGGTAACGCCCCTGAACGCGATCGAACGCGCTGGAAAGATCGCCGGGAGCTTCGGTTTCGGGCGTATCGACATGGTCGAGGATCGGCTCGTCGGCATCAAGAGTCGTGAGATCTACGAGGCCCCGGCGGCGCTGTCGTTGATCGCAGCTCACCAGGATCTCGAGAGCCTCACCCTCGAGCGTTCCGTGGCGCGCGAGAAGCGCCACCTCGAGCTCAAGTACGCGGAACTCGTGTACGAAGGACTGTGGTTCTCGCCATTGCGGCAAGCCCTCGATGCCTTCGCTGACTCAACCCAGATCTCCGTCGACGGCGATGTGAGGCTGAGCTTTACCGCGGGTGGCTGCGCAGCATCAGGACGTCGATCCGAGAAGTCTCTCTACGATCGATCGCTCGCCACCTACGACGACGACGACACCTTTGCTCATGCCGACGCGGCGGGCTTCGTTCGGCTGTGGGGGTTGCCGACTAAGAAGTGGTCGAAGGTCAACGGCCTCTCGTGAGCGGCAAGATGTGGGGCGGTCGGTTCGAAGCTGGACTCGGCGACGAGATGTTTTCGCTGTCGGTCTCGACGCACTTCGACATGGCTCTCCTCGGTGCCGATGTGGCCGCGACCAAGGCGCACGCCAAGGTCCTCGAGGCCGCAGGACTGCTCACCAGCGACGAGGTGAAGGACATCGGCGAGGTGCTCGACGCGCTCAGAACGAACTGGGAGCAGGGCGATGTAGCTGCGAGCGCCTCGGACGAGGATGTGCATTCTTTCGTCGAACGCATGTTGATCGAGGCCCTGGGTGACACCGGGCGCAAGATCCATGCCGGTCGCAGCAGGAACGACCTGGTGGCAACCGACGTGCGCCTCTATTCGATGGCTGCGATCGACGAACTGACCCGTGAGGTGACGAGACTCCTGTCGGTCATCGTCGCGACCGCGAAGACGCACACCGACACGGTGATGCCGGGCTTCACCCACATGCAACCAGCGCAGCCAGTCTCGCTGGGGTTCCATCTGATGGCACATGCGTGCGCCTTCGAGCGTGACATCACGCGCTTGTCCGCGGCGCGGGCGTCGTCGGACGTTTCTCCATTGGGGGCCGGTGCCATCGCTGGAACCACCCTTCCGCTGGATGCGACCACGGGCATGCGGGAACTAGGGTTCTCCGGCGCGTTTCAGAACGCCATGGATGCGGTGTCGGACAGAGACTTCGTAGCAGATCTCCTGTATGCGACCGCGATGATCGGGATCCATCTGTCCCGGCTCGCCGAGGAGATCGTGCTGTGGGCGACACCGGCGTTCGGATTCGTTTCCCTTCCCGATGCCTGGTCAACGGGATCGAGCATGATGCCGCAGAAGCGGAACCCCGACATGGCCGAGTTGATCCGAGGGCGTTCTGCACCCGCGATCGGCGACCTCACCTCGATCCTGACCCTCCTGAAGGGTCTACCCCTCGCGTACGACCGCGACCTGCAGGAGGACAAAGAGGTCCTGTTCCGGTCTGTAGGGCGGTCCTTGGGGTGCGTTCGAGGGATGAGCGGGATGCTCGAGGAGCTGAGCTTCGATGTGGATGCTCTCGCGTCGGCCGCGGAGGAAGGTGCGATGTGGGCAACCGACCTCGCCGAGGTCCTGGTCGCCAGGGGGATCCCCTTCCGCAGTGCCCACGAAGTAGTCGGGGGTCTGGTCGCGCGGCTCGACAAGTCAAAAGAGACCCTGAGCGCCGATATCCTCGCCGAGACGCATGCGGCATTCGAGCCCGAAGACCTCGCCTTGGTGGCCCCGGGAGCGGGGATGAGGGCTCGACGCTCTCACGGTGGTACGGCCCCCGAGCGGGTGATCGACCAGATCGAGGCGCTGGAGACCCGGCTGGGCCTCGATCGATAGCACCTGTTTGGCGCCCGCTACGGGTGAGTTGACGCCCGCCCCAGGCGTATTACAATGCTCAAGCTGTTCAGGACGAGAAAGGAATCGTTCCTTGCTGAAGACCCATGGGGAGTACCTCTAGCGACGGTCTAACGACCTCCGCATCGAGGTGCGCACCCGCCGGCCGAAGCTCAGCCGGCGGATTTTTTTGCCCCGGAATCGGTCTCAGCGAGGGGGAACCCTTCTCGGCAGAACCTTGGAAACTCCATAGCGAGCGCGAGCATCTATAACCAAGCTAATAAGGGCGTACGGTGGATGCCTAGGCGCTAGGAGCCGACGAAGGACGTGGCAGGCTGCGATAAGCCTCGGGGAGGCGCCAAGCAACCCTTGATCCGAGGATGTCCGAATGGGGAAACCCACCAGCGGTAATGCGCTGGTACCCGTGTCTGAATACATAGGGCACGTGGAGGGAACCGGGTGAACTGAAACATCTCAGTAACCCGAGGAGAAGAAAACAAATAGTGAGTCCCTGAGTAGCGGCGAGCGAAACGGGATCAGCCCAAACCTCTGTGGTGTTAAAGCCTGATGGCGTTGCCACAGGGGGGTTGTGGGACACATCCGATCTGGCATCAGACAGATCAGGGAGTTACAAAACAGGCGGTTAGCCGAACTTTTTGGAAAGTTAGGCCAGAGACGGTAATAGCCCGGTAGGCGAAAACCGACCTGTCTCCCGATGTTGTTCCCAAGTAGTACGGAGCCCGAGAAATTCCGTGCGAATCTGCCAGGCCCACCTGGTAAGGCTAACTACTACCTAGCGACCGATAGTGAACCAGTACCGTGAGGGAAAGGTGAAAAGTACCCCGGGAGGGGAGTGAAATAGTACCTGAACCCGTGCGCTTACAAACAGTCGGAGCACGACACTTGTGTCGTGTGACGGCGTGCCTTTTGAAGAATGAGCCGGCGAGTTAGCGATGCGTGGCAAGGTTAAGGCGAGAGCCGTAGCCGGAGCGAAAGCGAGTCTGAATAGGGCGAACTTAGTCGCGTGTCCTAGACCCGAAGCCTGGTGATCTATCCATGGGCAGGGTGAAGCGGAGGTAAGACTTCGTGGAGGCCCGAACCCACTTCGGTTGAAAACGGAGGGGATGACCTGTGGATAGGGGTGAAAGGCCAATCAAACCAGGTGATAGCTGGTTCTCCCCGAAATGCATTTAGGTGCAGCGTCGTGCGTTCAGTACCGGTGGTAGAGCACTGGATGGGATAGGGGGCCAACAAGCTTACCGAACTCAGCCAAACTCCGAATGCCGGTACTCCAGAGCACGGCAGTGAGACTGCGGGGGATAAGCTCCGTAGTCGAGAGGGAAACAGCCCAGATCGCCAGCTAAGGTCCCTAAATCTTTGCTAAGTGGAAAAGGATGTGAAGTTGCCCAGACAGCCAGGAGGTTGGCTTAGAAGCAGCCACCCTTGAAAGAGTGCGTAACAGCTCACTGGTCGAGTGATTTCGCGCCGATAATGTAGCGGGGCTAAGCAAAGTACCGAAGCTGCGGGATTGCATTTTAATGTGATCGGTAGGGGAGCGTTGTAACAGCAGTGAAGGTGAACCGTAAGGTTTGCTGGAGCGGTTACAAGTGCGAATGCCGGCATGAGTAGCGAAACGCAAGCGAGAAACTTGCGCGCCGTATGTCCAAGGGTTCCTGGGGAAGGTTAATCCGCCCAGGGTAAGTCGGGACCTAAGCCGAGGCCGAGAGGCGTAGGCGATGGACAACTGGTTGATATTCCAGTACCACCACAGACGCGCCCAAGCTAAGACAGGTTGCTAAGGAAAGCCCTTCGGGGCCTACCGACCCACCTGTGGCGGCTAGCAATGGGGTGACGGAGGAGGGTAGTCAGACCCACGCGATGGTTGACGTGGGGTAAGCGTGTAGGGAGACCCTTAGGCAAATCCGGGGGTCACACATCCTGAGACGCGATGCCGATCCGATTGAGGAGAAGCTGATGATCCCATGCTCCCGAGAAAAGCCTCTAGCGAGCTTCTGTGGTGCCCGTACCCCAAACCGACTCAGGTGGACAGGTAGAGAATACCAAGGCGATCGAGATAACTCCAGTTAAGGAACTCGGCAAATTGGCCGCGTAACTTCGGGATAAGCGGCGCCATGGTTGGTGACAGGACTTGCTCCTCGAGCTGACTATGGTTGCAAAAACCAGGCCCTAGCGACTGTTTACTAAAAACACAGGTGCGTGCTAAGCCGTAAGGCGCCGTATACGCACTGACGCCTGCCCGGTGCCGGAAGGTTAAGGGGAAGGGTTAGCAGGACTTCGGTCCAGCGAAGCTCTGAACTTAAGCCCCGGTAAACGGCGGTCGTAACTATAACGATCCTAAGGTAGCGAAATTCCTTGTCGGGTAAGTTCCGACCTGCACGAATGGCGTAACGACTTGGGCACTGTCTCAACTGGAGACTCGGCGAAATTGCAATACGAGTAAAGATGCTCGTTACCCGCGGAAGGACGGAAAGACCCTAGGACCTTTACTGTAGCTTGATATTGGAGTTTGGGGCGTTTTGTGTAGGATAGGCGGGAGACTTTGAAGCGGGGACGCTAGTTCTCGTGGAGTCGCCCTTGAAATACCGCCCTGAATGTTCTGAGCTTCTAACCCGGGACCGTGATCCGGTTCGGGAACAGTGTCAGGTGGGCAGTTTCACTGGGGCGGTGGCCTCCTAAAATGTAACGGAGGCGTTCAAAGGTTCCCTCATCCTGGTCGGCCATCAGGAGTTGAGTGCAAACGCACAAGGGAGCTTGACTGCGAGAGAGACATCTCGAGCAGGTACGAAAGTAGGAGTTAGTGATCCGGCGGTCCCTCGTGGTAGGGCCGTCGCTCATCGGCTAAAAGGTACCCTAGGGATAACAGGCTGATCCTGCCCAAGAGTCCATATCGACGGCAGGGTTTGGCACCTCAATTTGGGGTGAGGCAGCAGAAATGCTGACCTAAGCATCGGCTTATAACGGCGAAACCTTCCTCGCATCTGCTCAGGTCGCTTTGCGACCATGCGAGAAGGCAATGCCGTGGGAAGTCCACAGATCAGGTAGATCAGTAGCAACGACCTCTGTGTGACCCCGTAACGACTGAGTGGTTTTTCCACCGGCGGTGACTCACTGACCAGGCAGCTCTGTCTGACCAGGTCAAATATATGAGCACCGCAACACGCCGACCCCTCGCTTCTGATCAAGCAGGGAGAAGACATAGTCTGCGCCACTAGAAATAGTGGAAACAACGTGCGATGTCGGCTCGTCGCATCCTGGGGCTGGAGCAGGTCCCAAGGGTTGGGCTGTTCGCCCATTAAAGCGGTACGCGAGCTGGGTTTAGAACGTCGTGAGACAGTTCGGTCCCTATCCTCCGTGGGCGCAGGAGATTTGAGGAGAGCTATCCCTAGTACGAGAGGACCGGGATGGACGCACCTCTAGTGTGTCAGTTGTTCTGCCAAGGGCATGCTGATTAGCTACGTGCGGATCGGATAAGCGCTGAAAGCATCTAAGTGCGAAGCCGACTCCGAGATGAGATCTCCCACCCGTAATGGGGTAAGGCCCCTCGTAGACCACGAGGTTGATAGGCCGGAGCTGTAAGCACAGCAATGTGTTCAGGCGACCGGTACTAATAGGCCGAGGGCTTGGTTTCGCTCGCGCTCGCTCTGGAGCGTTCAAGGTGATGTTTTGCCTTAACGTCCAATGAACAGTGCACCAGTCTCTTTCGGGAGGCGGTGCTTGAAAATCTCATACAGTTTTCGGTGGCCATAGCGGAGGGGTCACACCTGGCTCCATTCCGAACCCAGTAGTTAAGCCCTCCAGCGCCGATGGTACTGCCCTGGAGACGGGGTGGGAGAGTAGGACGCCGCCGGATCTTTACAACAGAAGCCGCCTTCGGGCGGCTTCTGCGCGTCCTGGGGGTCTTCCGGATCGGCGTTTCAATCCTTCTTCGCAGCAGCCACGTCGACGCATACGATCCCCTTGTTGCCGTCCTGGTCAGCGATCACGGTAAGCGAGGGAGCGTTGCTGTCATCGACGACGGTCCCACCTGCGGCGAGGGCGGCTGCGATCCGATGCTCGAGCGCCTCGGACGCCACATAGACCTCGACGTGGAACCGCTGATGGGAGCTCTCGTGCCCGTCGGCGTCCCCGAACCAGAGGTTCGGTACTCGCCCCGTCGCGTCGCGGATCTCGTCGCTAGGGGACCCGTGGCCCTGGGCCTCGGAGTTCCCAGCCAGCAGCGCGGCCCACACCGGAGCGATGGTCCCGGAGCGCGCCGTGTCGAGACCGAGCTCGATCATGCTGACCGAAGCTGGGTCGGCGGCGACCTTATGGTCGGCGGCGATCTCGGTGATCCGTCGCGCGAGGTCGACGTCCTGCTGGGTCACCCATTGGACGACGTACTCGGTGCCCTCGTCATCGCGGTAGATGGCGTCGTCGCTGACCAGCTTGAGGTCGACGTACCCGTTCCCGATCGACACGAGCGGGTGGTGGCCGAGTGCGTCGCCCGCCTGACCTACCGCAGCGACGAACCGTGCGCCGGTGCCGAAGTCAGCGACCAGGTAACGGGCGTGGAGTCCCTGGGCCAACTTGCGCCATTCGGTCAAGCCGGCCTCGGCGATCTTTTCACCCATCAGCATGTCCATGGTCGGGCACCCTATCTCTGGTTCAGCCCCTAGTGACGGAGATCCGTCGAGACGTCTTCTGGGCGTCCGGAGCACGAGCCACGACGGATAGGGTGAAGCCCGTGACCGAGCAGAGACGCGGGGCCGACAAGAGCAAGCGTGGCGCGCCCTATAGGGGACGTGTCGAGCGGCGCGACCCTCGTCCGGGTCACCGGAGCCCACCCAAGGATGAGCGTCCGAGCGATAAGGACGCCGCCAACCTCTCGAAAGCGATCATCCGAGAACTAGAGGCGACCGCGAGGCCCGGTAAGGGCGAGATCCTAGTGAAGGTGTTCGGTCAGGCAGCCCAAGCGTTCCTCGAGGAGGACTATCCCGAGGCGATCAGGCTCGGAGAGCAGTCGAAGCACATGGCGCTCAGGTCAGCGAGCGTGAGGGAGCTATTGGGGCTGGCGTACTACCGGGCGGGGAAATGGCCAGAGACCGTGCGCGAGATCTCTGCATTCCGCCGGATCGCTGGAACCCAGGAGCAGAATCACGTTCTCGCCGACGCCTACCGAGCGATCGGGAAGCCGGACAAGGCCGTGGAGTTGTGCGATCAGGTCTCCGGCAAAGAGGTCGACGAACAGGTCTTCTTCGAAGCCCAGATCGTCGGCGCTGGTGCTCGCTCCGAGCTCGGGGATCTCGATGGTGCCATCGCGCGTCTCGAGCGGCTCAACCTCGACCCTGCTGTTGCCCAGGATCATCACATCCGCGCCTGGTACGTCCTGGGAGATCTGCTAGAACGGAGGGGGCGCTACACGCACGCACGCGAGCTCTTCGAGCGCGTCGCCGGCGCCGACCCAGACATCACCGATGCGCCTGAGAGAGCGGAGAAGCTGAGCTCTCGGTAAGAGAACTACGCAGAAAGTAGTAGCGCTATAGGTCGTTAGTCCTATTTATCCCACTGTTAAGTTCTGGGAGACGTCGCTATCGTCTTCCTATGGGTATGGCGGCCGCTGCCAGCACGGGCAGACGACTCTACGAAGCGATCGCGTGGTCGCTGATCGTTGCCGCGTTCGTTGTCTTGCTCGGGGTGATGGGGATAGCTGCGGCCTCGGATCTCGTCGAGAGGGCCGACACCAACTGTCGCAAAGCGTTCGGTCTACCTCAGGGTCACCGTGTGGCACGCAAGATCGACAAGAGCTTCTCTCTCAGTCCTTTGGGCTGGGACTGCACCTACAAGGGTGGAGACGGCACCAGGCGCTCGTTCATCGACCTCTAAGCGTTCTTCTCGAAATACCTTACGTAGCCCCACGTGTTCATCCGATACGACGTGGTCTGCTCCATCCGATCGATCTGAGCTTCCTCGAGCTGTCCCTCTAGAGCTTCCGCTGCGGTGTCCTTGACCCTGCTGGCGATGACATCGAGGTCGTCGGTGCCATCCGATGCAGAGGTCACCCACTCGGCCCATTTCCTGAGAGCAGCGATCGCATCATCACAGGTCTCGTCGTAGCCCTGCGGAGTCTGAGAGCCGAAGTGGGTGAGCCACAGTTCCGTCGGGTCAAGCGTCCGGATCTTCTCGATCGATGCGATCGCCTTCTCGAGGTGGAACTCGGGCGGAGGTGTCGCTGGTCGAACCACGCCGATGTCGGCTAACCGCACGCCCATGGCGTCGCCTGTGAAGACGATCCCGGTGTCGTCGTCCTGATACACGTGATGGTGGCCGGCATGTCCGGGGGTGTCGTGCGCGGTCAGGGTGCGGCCGCCAAGGTCGATCACATCGCCATCGGTGAGCGCGGTGATCCGATCCTCATCGATCGGGTCCATCCCTCCCCACAGCTCGTCCATCCGATCGCCGTAGATCCGAGCAGCGCTAGACCACAGCTTCGACGGATCGACCAGGTGTCTCGCACCGACCTCGTGGACGGCGACCCTCGCGCTTGGGAACCTAGCCGCGAGCGTCCCGGCAGCTCCGGCGTGGTCGAGGTGGATGTGCGTGACGACGATCCAATCGAGATCCTCGACGCCAGCGTCGTCCAGTCCCTTCAGAACGTGATCGAGCGATGACCTGGGACCGGATTCGACGAGCGCGACTTTGTCTGTCCCCGACACGACGAAGCTGGCGGTGATGCCATCCCGCCCATGCATCTTGGTATCGATCGTGAGCGGTCTGTCCATCGGAGCGGGTCCTTCCGGTCGGGGATGTGTCTTGGGGTCGCCCTGCGTGGCGGGATACGGTTGCGTGTGATGTCCGTTTCCGAACGACCACCGGCCGTCCTGATCGTCAACCCTAACGCGGGGAGACGGCCGCAGAGGGAGCGCGCCCAGGTGGTCGACGCTCTATCGGAGCGCTTCAGGCTAGAGGTCCTTACGACGACTGAGCGTGAGGCTGGGATAGCGATGGCGGCCGAGGTTGGTGCGTCCGGAACGCGGTTGGTTATCGCATATGGCGGCGATGGCCACGTCAACGAGGTCGTCAATGGGATCGCCGGTACTCAGGCTGCGCTCGGGATAGTCCCCGGAGGGACGATGAACGTGTTCGCTCGGGCACTCGACATCCCGCTCGATCCCTTCGCCGCGATCGACCACCTTGTGGACCGGCTAGAACGTCCCGTCGAGATGATCTCGCTCGGAAAGATGGACGATCGCTACTTCACCTTCTCCGCGGGATGTGGGTTCGATGCCGAAGCGGCCGAACGGGTCGAGTCGTTCACCACGTCCAAGAGAAGGTTCGGACAACTGTTCTTCTACTGGAGCGCGTTCCGCGTGCTTGCGAGTACCTATCGACACCGGAACCCTTCGATGGTCATCCGCGGTGACTTCGGCGAGATCCCTGTGGCCATGGCCGTCGCCTGCAAGGCTGGCCCGTACGCGTACCTCGCCGGTAGACCGATCGACCTCGCTCCAGACGTGTCGCTCGATAGTGGGCTCGATGTCTTCGCTTTGAAGCGGATGCGACTAGAGGCGCTTCCTTTCTACGCCGCGAGGGTCCTCGCGGACAGCATCTCGCGTCACTCGGACGCGTTCTATGCGCACGACCTTGAGAGCTTTGAGATCACCGCGGACGAAGGGTTCAGTCGGCACGTTGACGGTGAGCCCCTCGGGAAGTCGCGGAGTGCCACCTTCACCCTCGCGAGGGACATCCTCCAGGTGCGGGCGTGAGCGTTCTGCTCATCGGACTCGATGAAGAAGTATGCGCGGCCACGATCACCCGGTTGACGGCGCAGGAGGACGAGGTACGGGTACTCGAGGCGAGTCGCACCCGGGCTATGAGGTGGAGGGACATGGGAGCCATCGTCGCCGAAGGACAGGCGACAGACCCGGACCTCGTTGAGCGTGCCGCCTTGGGTGCGCGCTCCGTCGTCCTCGGGCCCGTGGCTTCGTACCTAGCCCCCGTGCTCGAAGGGATCCGGATGGCGGGAGCGCCGAGGTTCATCTTCATCGCTCGCGAACGTGCGGACATCGGAACGGTTGAGGGGGCCGCCGAGAGCTATGTCGTCTTGCGGATACCGCCAGAGGGTCTGCTGAGGCGCGCGAAGATCGGGGCGGATGCGCTCGCCGAGTGCATCGACGCCGCCGACGACCTCACAGGCACGCCCAAGATGGTGGTGGAAGTGACTACCGACGCGGGCCGAGCTCTCTTGGGATTACCGCCGGGCTGATCAGGCAGGAGCGCCGAGGTACGCCTTGCGCAAGCCTGCCGAGTCCATGATGTCGTCGCCCTCGCCGGTGTAGACGAGAGAGCCCTTCTCCATGATGAAAGTCTTGTCGGCGATGGCCAGCGCTCCGGCGTTCTGCTCGACGAGAAGGACCGTGGTGCCGTCGGCGTTGATCTGTTTCACGACTTCAAACACGGTCTGCGTGAGGACCGGCGAGAGGCCAAGAGAGGCTTCGTCGATGAGCATCAACTTGGGACGCGACATCAATCCGCGAGCGATAGCGAGCATCTGTTGTTCACCACCGGACATCGTTCCGGCCAACTGCTTCCATCGCTCTTGGAGCCGAGGGAAATACTGAACCGCGCGGTCGACGATCTCAGCCGAGGTCTTCCGATCCTTGCGGTGCGGCCATGCGCCGAGGCGCATGTTCTGTTGCACCGTCAGCTGAGGGAACACCCGACGACCCTCCGGGACGAGCACGATCCCGTCGGCCACCCGCTTGCGCGGGTCGAGCTTAGTGACGTCCTTACCCTGGAACGAGATCGAACCAGCCTGTGCGTCGATCATCCCGGCGAGAGCCATGACCGTGGTTGTCTTGCCGGCCCCATTGAGACCTAGCAGGACGGCAGTCTGACCTTCCTCGATGTCGAAGTCGACCCCTTGGAGCACCGGGATCGAGCCGTAGCCGACCACGAGACCTCGGACCTCAAGAAGCGCCATCGGTTACCTCCTCGACATCGACCTTTTCGGCTTCGGAGCCGAGATAGGCGGCGATGACTTCAGGGTGCGCCTGGACCTCGGACGGTTTCCCCTGGGTGAGGATCTCGCCGAAGTTCAACACGTATACGTAGTCGCAGACCCCGACGACGAGCGGAACGTGGTGCTCGATCATCAGGACGGTGAGGTTCAGAGTCTTGCGGAGCTTCAGGAGCCGCTCGCCAAGTTGGTGCGCTTCTTCAGGGCCCATCCCCGATGAGGGCTCGTCGAGCAGGACCATGTCCGGGTCTGTCGCCAAGACGGTCCCGATCTCGAGGAGCTTGAGCGTCCCGTAGGGGAGTCCATCCAGCTTGCTGTCGGCCAGATGCGTTAGATCGAGGAAGTCGAGAACCTCCATGCCGTAGGCGCGCAATCTGCGTTCCTCGGCGAACGATCGGGGCGAGCCGAAGATGCCACCGAACGTTCCGTAACCGATCCGTGAGTGCTGGGCGATCATCATGTTCTCGATCACCGTCAACTCACGGACCAGTCCGATGTTCTGGAAGGTTCGGCCGATACCGAGGGCAACCCTGCGGTGGGTCGGTAGTGATGAGATGTTCTGCCCGCGATAGGTGACGGAACCCGTGTTCGGTGTGTAGAGCCCCATCATGCAGTTGAAGAGAGTCGTCTTTCCGGCGCCGTTGGGGCCGATGAGACCCACGATCTCCCACTCGGGGACGTCGATGTTGACCCCATTGAGAGCCACGAGTCCGCCGAAGCGGATGCCCATGTCCCGTACTTCGAGAACCTTGGTCATGTCTCTTCTCCCGCGCCGACCCTCTGCAGTTCCGTGGTGGGTGAGTCCTCAACGGGCGTCTCCGACTTCTCGTCGGGATCCTTTGGCAGGAAACGCTTGAAGACGTTCTTAACCGAACGCTTGTGGTGGACTTTCCCCTCGGGGTGCAGGGTGAACTTCTGACCCCGCAACCATCTGGTGATCGGTGAGATCTGCTGTCCGATGCCTCCGGGGTACTGGATGATCGTTACGAGGGCTAGCAAGGGGCCGAGGACCAACGAAAGCACTTCGGGGTCCGAGCCGGTAGTTGTCTTCAGCCACTCCGAGAAGCCCTCACTGAGACCAACGAGGAATGGGAAGAGGGCGAAGAACATCGAAGCGATGACGACACCGGTCCTGTTGCCAAGCCCGCCGACCACAACCATCAGGACCCAGAGGAGCGAGATCCTGAACTCGAAGCTGTTGGACACCACGTTCAGGCTCTGGTGAGCGAAAAGGCTTCCCGCCAGGCCCGCTAGCGCCCCGGAGAGCATGAACGCAAGCACCTTGTAGTTGGTGACGTTGATCCCATACGAGGCGGCTACCGCGTCGGACTGTTTGACGGCGAGGATGCCGCGACCGACCTTCGAACGCAGGAGGCGCCAGTCGATGAAGAGGGCGACCCCGAGGAAGATCATGCACAAGAGCATGTAGCGGTGGTCGGTGACGAATCCCGAGGGACGGGGAGCGGGCATCCCGGACCCTCCGTTGGTGAGCGCGGGGATCTCGAAGAGTGAGTTAACCGCGGCGAACCCGTAGGTGAGGGTGATCAGCGCGAGATACAAGCCCCGGATCCTCAGCGCCACGAGTCCGAGGAGCCCAGCCGACAGCGTCCCGACCAACACCGCAGCGATGAGACCGATCCAGAAGGTCTGCCCGCTGTTGGTTACGAGGTACGCCGAGATGAATGCTGAGAGGCCGACGAACGCATGGTGTCCGAGCGATACCTGACCCGTGTAGCCCATAACGACGTTGAGCGACAGACCGATGATGGCGTAGATGGCCGCGAGGGCGATGCGGTCTGCCCAGAACGGTGGGACGCTGATAAGCACCATCGCAACCCCGAAGATCAGGGCGGCGATAACCGCGACCCTGGCGCTCCATCCGCGTCGGTTCGGTCTCCATCGCTCGGTCGCTTGTGTGACGACCTGCGGGATCACCGCGGTTTCCCCGCTCATCAGGCCTCCTTCCCAAGAAGACCTTGCGGCCTCGCGAGCAGGACGATAAGCAGCAGGGCGAAGATGGCGATCTGCTCGGCTCCGGGGATCGTCTGTTGGATAGGTGTATCCCCCATGAAGTAGTGACCGGATGCCCACAACGATGTGCTCTGGACGAAGCCGATAGCTATCCCCCCTAGGAACGCGCCGGGGAGACTCGTCATCCCGCCGAGTACGGCCGCGGTGAATGCAGGTATCAGGATGCTAGTGGTCATCAATCCGGGGATGAGCGTCCCCGAGATGGGCACGAAGAGGATCCCGGCGATGGCCCCCAGGATCGCGGCGGTGCCCCAGATGAACATCGACATGCGCTCGACCCCGATCCCGACGACTTTCGTTGCGAAGTTGTCCTGGGAGGTTGCGAGGACGGCGAGGCCGAGGTCGGTTCGGGAGAAGAAGTACGCGAGTGCGGCGCCGACAAGGAGCAGAACGGCGAGGGTCAGCAGACGCTGGGGGTCGATCTGGAACTCGAATCCTGGGAGATAAACACCAGCTGGCTCGCCCCCGGCGGTCGCCGGGAAGGCGGGGGACAGGGTGCGGGGCTCAGCCTTGGAGAAGAGGATCTCGGTCCCGATCGCGAGGAGTGCGATAGCGATGGTCGCCACCATCACGGTGATACGGGGAGCGTTCATCAGCGGCCGGATCACGATCCTCTCGAGGATCAATCCGACGATCAGCGCCCCGATCAGAGCGAGGATCACGGCTACCCCGTAGGGGAGACCCAGGAACTCTGCATCGAACAGGTAGAAGACGAAGAAGGCTCCGAGCGTGCCGAACTCGCCCGCCGCGAAGTTGAAGACCCTGGTGCCCTTGTAGACGAGGACGAGACCGATCGCGACGAGCCCATAGATGGCACCGTTGAGGATCCCCAGCGTCACGAAGGGGTTCGGTCCCGTTGGGTCGCCCGCTCCCATCGCCATGATCAGCGCGATGATGCCGACGACGGTTAGGGAAACGACCAGGTTCCTCATAGCCGACTCCTAGAAACTCGAAGCGAAGGACTTGATGGTCTCGTAGCGACTGCTCGCGCAGTTCGCCCGGATCAGGTGCATCGCCTTGCCACCGAAGTGGCTGGAGGGCGAGAACTGCAGATCCGGGAGGACCCCTGTCTTGATGGGGCCACCGCGTTCGGCCGCGTAGATGAACCGTTCACGGGTCAGGTCCTTCCCAGCCAAGGCAAGCATCTTCCAGATCACCTTAGACGAACCCCAGAGCCCAAACTCGATGTCGTCCTTACCGCCAGCTGCGCGGAAGTCGGGGTCGAACTTGTTCGAGTCGAAGAATGCGGGGAACGGGCTTAGGAAGACGGCCTTGTCGATCGAGTTGTTGTTCTTGCAACCGACATTGGCAACCGTGTCGAGACCCATCGTGAGTCCCATGCCGGCGTACTGCGGCTTGCAGTTAGCGGCCTGGGCCAGCTGGAGGAACCACGTTGGCGAGGTCAGCGGGAACACGTTCTGAACCTGCGGCACCCGGCAGATCTCGGCTGCCACGGTCTGAGCGTCGGTCGCACTAGCGGTCTTGGAAACCGTGCGGTCGTACTCGACCGCCGCTCCCTTCGACTGCATCCCGGCGACGAACGCATCGTGACCATCCTGGAAAGACGGCGTGTTGAATCGCACCATCCCGTTCTTCTCATCGCTCGCACCGAGGGTGGAGGTGTAGAGATCCGCGAGGAGTGGACCTTGCTGCTTGTAGCTCATCCACAGAGCGAAGTAGTTGCTGAGGGTGGTGAGACCGATCTCGGTCACTCCACCTGAGAGGTAGGGAACCCCGACCGATGCGGCGTACTTCGCGCACGCCTGGATCTGGTCGGCGCCGGCGACCCCATAGAGGAGGAACACCTTGTCGTTCTCGACCATCTCCTTACAGACCGCGACGGCCTGCGAAGGGTTGTAGTTGTCGTTCTTCGATACGACCTCGACATGCCGGCCACTAAGGGACTGTTTCTTGCTCTCCATGAAGTTGAAGTAGAGGCTCTTGCCACGCTCGAACGAGGAGGAGGGGACCGGAGCTGCACCTGTGATGGGGGCGTGGATACCGATCTTGATCGTCGAGGCGCTCACGCCGGTTGCGTTGCCGCCGGTAGGAGCAGATTCGTTCCCACCATCGTCGCCGTCTCCCGATCCGTCACCGTTGTCGCCGCCGGTCGTGGTCCCCTCGGTTGTGGTCCCGTCCGATCCGACGGAGTCCGGGTCTACCGTGCCGATGACCTCACCTGTGGTCGGATCGATGACGGTTCCGTCTTCCTGGACGATGCCACCGGTCTCCGGGTCGATAGTTCCCGCGACGAGGCCCCCGGCGAACGCGCCCTGTTCCGCGACGCCTTCCTTCTGACCGCATGCGGCGGTGACGAGGAGGAGCGCGATGAGCGCACCTATGTACCGGTAGCGACGGGCGGTGGTCATGACTTCCTCCAAGAACGCGGGTTGAGTTTGGTGATCGCCGAACGGGCGCTGCGCCCGAGGCCCTGGATCGTTCCGAGGGCTGCGGTTAGGCGACCGTCATCGTTGCCAAGGACGTCCTCGATCGGCGCCCCGCGACGTTCGGAGTTGATCTTGCGGATCTGGGCGAGCACCCCGTCAGGTCGAACACCGGTAGCGCCCTCGAGGACGACGGTACGGACCAACGAGAAACCGACGAAGCCACCGAGGATCGCGAGCCAGGCGTACATGGGGAGGCCTCCGGGAACCTCAGGGATCGCGTCCGAAGCGAGTGCGTTGGGATCGACCTCGTCAGCTTCCACCGGAGTCGGAGTGTCTTCCCCAACAGTGGTCTCTGTGGTCGTGCCCGTCGTGGTGCCAGAGCCCGAGTCGAAGCCACCGGTGGAGGTATCTCCCGAGTCGAACCCGCCGGAGACGTCGCCGTCGAGTCCACCGAGGCCATCATCGGTTTCGGTCGGGGGAGGCGTGTAGACGAGCTTGGTCTTGATCCCGTCAGGCTCCTCCTTGCCAGCCATCACGACGCGCCACTGGGCGTCGTCAGCAGCGTTGCTCGCTGCCTTCGGCTTGACCGGGTAGAGCATCACGGCCGTGACCGGAGCACCGTTCTTCACCCAGCCAGCGGCGAGCTTCGTAAGATCGAAGGTCCATTCGTAACCTTCCTTGCCCTTACGAGCCTTCCGTTTGGCGATGGGATCCTTCTTCGTGCACTTGAACTTGGGTAGCTCCTTGTACTTGCGCGCCTCGCCGTCGCCGAAGAAGTCATTGACAACGCAAGCCTGAAGCTGCTTGCCATCGACGTTGATCGGCTGCGACTGAGGGTCGTCGGCTTCGAGGAATGTAGCGGTGAATCTCGTGACCTTCGAGCCGATAGGAACGGCGAGGAGGTCGAAGCCGACGGCAGAGAGCATGTTGGGAGTCTCGTAGTCACCACCACGGACCTCGACCGGCAGCCGCCCGGACTTGCAGGTGGCGTCCTGACCACCGAGTCCACCCGGTGCTTGTGGACAGAAGGGGTTGGTCGCTTCGAGGGTGACGACATCTGCATCCGTTGTCGGGTCCGTCACGGGCTGGGAGGTTTGATCTTGCCAGTACCACGCGTTCGAGGAGACAGCAGGTTCGGTGGATTGGCTCTTCGCCGCCGAAGCTGAACCCCATGGCACGACCAGGGCCGCGAGCGCGATGAGTGCCGCTATCGCTCCGGTCCTCCTTGCGATCTGGGTTCGCATCTGTGTGGCCCCTCCTAGGTTCGGATCTACCTTTGTTTACGTCTCTGAGAGGGGTTCTTCCCCATCCGTCGAATTCCTCCCCAGCGACTCAAGTAACGTGAGGGTTCGTGAGTCTAACGTCAGATACAGGGTGAAGCGTAGGCAAACAGCCGTATCCGTCCGAAAGGGACACGGCCGAAGCAGATCGATCTAGAGAGGGAAGAGGACGATGAAGAAGCTCAAAGCCATGTGGCAGTCAGCCTGGAAGGACGCCGATCGCCGTGTCAGCCTGGGCAGGATATTGGGCTTGACCTTCGTAGCTCTCGGTTTCGTAGTCATCGGGAAGGCATGGGACGGTGCCGCGAGCCAGAACATCGTCCAGGCCCAGATGCCGTACCTCCTCTCGGGGGGATTCATGGGCCTTGGCCTGATCCTCATCGGGTGCACCTTGCTGTTCCTCTCTACGATCCGGACCGAGCGCAAGAATCTGACCGACCAGTACGAAGAGATGACGAGGCTGCTGGGCCGCAACCTGTCCCGACTTAGCCAGCAGGGGTCCGAGTCCAACGGCAAGATCGACTTCGTCGTTGCTGGGGAGAGCACGTATCACCTACCCGGATGCAGGATCCTCGAGGGCAAAGAGCTGATGACGGTAACCGTCGAGCAGGCGATCGCCGAGGGATTGGACGCATGCAGGGTGTGCGATCCGCCCGTGCCAGCGAAGTCCGAGGACGTTCCTTCTAACTGAGGTCGAGAGAGCGGAACACGAGCCCGGTTAGCGCTTTGGGCCAGAAGTAGCTGGCCTTCTGCGGCATCCGTTCACCCGCGCTGGCGACATCGATGACGTCGGTGGCGCTGGGGGGCCGAAGAAGCGCTCCGGCGGTGAACCCCTCTTCCGTCATCAGGCGCTCGAGCTCGTCGGTCTCGCGCGTGAAGACCATCTCGGGGAGACTTTCTCCGAACAGTCCCGGCAGCACGACCTCGTGCAAGGCCACCACATCGAGTTCCTGCCACGCGCTGGCTCGATCTCCGGTCGCCTCGATCACCTGGGAAGCGGAGATCTCGACGAGCACGCTGGTATCGGGGAACGCGAACAGGATGGGGTGGTCGGCAGTCGACGCGGTCCATGCCTCCACTGCTCCGCTCGGCTCGATCTCGGTGCCGTCGAACGTATCGAGGAGTTGTTTGACCAAGACTTCCGAACCGACCTCCGTCTTGATCGCCCGGTGGAACGCCGCCACGACCAAACCCTCGACGTCCGCATCGACGCAGAAGCACATGACCGCATCGTGTCCTCCGGGCGCACCCTCCTGCTCGCGGTGGTAGGCGAGCGCAGTTTCGTAGCGGTGGTGGCCATCGGCGATCACGAGATCGGTGGAACCAACCGCTGCGGCGAGCATCTCGACCTCGGCTGGCGCGCCGATCCTCCACAACCTATGGAGGGTTCCGGTGTCGTCCGCGAAACGCGCTTGCGGGGGCCGGTTCTCGAGGGAGTCGAGGAAGGGGGCCAGTGAGCCTCCGCCTCGGTAGACGGCATAGATGGGAGAGATGTTGACCGGACACGCGCGGATCAACGCAAGGCGATCCTCGATCGGTCCGGGCATCGTCTTCTCGTGGGGGTGGATCCCGGCCCCTGGTCCGAACTCCTCGAGGGTGAGGCCCCCGATAACACCGGCAACGCGGCCCCGCATTCCATCAGGCAGCTCGTAGTCCTGGCGATAGACGTAGAGGGAGGGCTCGTCCGGAGCGAGCACGTCCTCACCGATCCATGAGGAGAACTGCGCCGCAGCCTTCCGGTAGCGATCTGACTTGTCATCTGGATCCGAGAACGGCAACTCGAGCCTCACCGCGTTATGAGGATCTAGCTCATGAAGGCGTCTCTGCTCGGCTGGGGAGATCACGTCGTAAGGCGGGCAGACGAGGGGCTTGAGTGAATCGGTCGAGGCGAATCTGACCCCGCGGAATGGCTTTAGTTCTGGCATGAGGCGCATGCTAAACGACCCCTTCCCAGGGGCCCGGACGGGTTACCCTCCCGACATGGATAGGTCGTTCGGGGAGCAGGGGGCCAAGCTGTCGTACGGCAGCTACCTGAAGGTGCCGGAGATCCTCTCCTCCCAGGTCCTCCTTTCTGATCCCCCCGCGCACGACGAACTCTTGTTCATCGTCACTCACCAGGCGTACGAACTCTGGTTCAAGCAAACGCTGTTCGAGCTTGAGGGAGTCAGGGAGGCGTTGTTCGAAGGCGACCTGCTGACCGCTCGCTCGTTCATGGCGAGGGTAGCTGCGATCGAGCGCGTGATGATCGAACACATCGGGGTCCTCGAAACGATGTCACCGCAAGCCTTCCTCGAGTTCAGGCACAACCTGGCCCCCGCGTCGGGGTTCCAGTCGGTGCAGTTCCGCGAGGTCGAGTTCATCTCGGGGATCAAGGACGACCGCTACTTCGACCGCCTGATGATGAGTGACGACGAGATGGTCCGACTCCGCAGGAGGTTCGAGGAGCCCACGCTGTGGGACGCGTTCTGCAGCCACCTCGAGAGCCGAGGTCTGGCCATGCCGGCCGAGAGCGAGGAGACGCGCCACGAGAGCCTCGTGAAGATGGCGCAGGATCCGCAGTACATAGACGAGTTCGTCACCAGCGAATCGCTACTGGGTCACGACGAGCAGTTCTCACTGTGGCGTTACCGGCACGTATTGATGGTCGAACGTCAGATAGGCACGAAGGGCGGCACCGGAGGCTCTGCGGGCGCGCCGTATCTCAGGTCCACTCTCGAGAAGCGGTTCTACCCGGAGCTGTGGGACATCAGGTCGTCGCTCTAGCCGAATGCCTCTAGCCCGGTGATCGCTTTCCCCAGGATCAGGGTGTGGATCTCGCTCGTACCTTCGTAGGTGAGCACCGATTCGAGATTGTTGGCGTGACGGATCACCGGATACTCGAGCGTGATCCCGTTGGCACCAAGGATCGTGCGTGCTTCTCGAGCGATCGCGATGGCCTCGCGGACGTTGTTGAGCTTCCCGAAGCTGATGTGCTCGGGGGCCACGTTGCCGTCGTCCTTCATCCTGCCGAGGTGGAGCGCCAGGAGGATGCCCTTGTTGATCTCGACCATCATGTTCACGAGCTTCTGCTGCGTGAGCTGGAAGCCGCCGATCGGGGTGTCGAACTGCTTGCGGGTCTTCGAGTATTCGAGGGCGGTTTCGTAGCAGGAACGGGCCGCTCCCATCGCGCCCCAGACGATGCCGTACCGAGCCTCGCTCAGGCACGATAGGGGACCCTTCATCCCGGTCACACCGGGCAACGCCGCATCGGCGGGTAGGTGACAGTCGTCGAAGATCAACTCCGAGGTCACCGACGCGCGGAGTGACAGCTTCCGGTGGATGTCGCGCGTCGTGAAGCCAGGGGTTCCGCGCGGAACCACGAAGCCCTTGACCCCTTCATCGGTCTTGGCCCAGACGATCGCCACGTCCGCGATGCCCCCGTTCGTGATCCACATCTTGGTGCCGTTGAGGATCCAGTCGTCGCCATCCCTCTTGGCGGTCGTTCGCATCGCCGAGGGATCGCTCCCTGCATCAGGTTCGGTGAGGCCGAAACACCCGATCGCTTCCCCTGCGGCCATCTTCGGGAGCCACTCGTTCTTCTGCTCCTCGGAGCCGTACTTCCAGATGGGGAACATCGCTAGCGAGCCCTGTACCGAGACGAAGCTCCGGAAGCCGGAATCGCCAGCTTCGAGTTCGAGGCAGGCGAGCCCGTAGGAGACCGCGTTGGTCCCCGCGCAGCCGTAGCCATCGAGATGCATCCCGAGCAATCCGATCTCGCCGATCTCAGTGGCCATCTCGCGGGGGAACTCTCCGGCTTCGAACCATTTCTCGATCCCGGGGTTCACCTTCTCGGTCACGAACTGGCGGACGGTGTCTCTCAGCATCCGCTCCTCGTCGGTGAGGAGGGCGTCGATGTCCAGGAAGTCGTGCGGCTTGACGGAGACCTTCTTCTGGTTGGTGCTCATGATCTGCGGTCGCTCCCTTGTGTGATTCCTGAGTGTGGTTCCTGCCGCGGTGGGGGACCACCCGGCCCCCCTGAGCCTAGGGCATCGAAGTACCCTGCGAGCATCCAAGGTGTCTTGGGTAGAGCCGTACCTAACCCGTACATAACCAGCACAGAAGGAGCGCACAGCCCTTATGAGCCTTCAGATCGACGCGCTCGTCTGTGACCTCGACGGCGTCATCTACAGAGGTGACGAACCGATCGAGGGTGCGGCCCGAGCCGTGAACGCCCTTAGGGCGGCTGGGGTCAGCGTCCTGTTCGCTACCAACAACTCGCGCCACACCGTCGCCGAGTACGTCACCCGGCTCGAAGGGTTCGGGATCGCCGCCGGGGCCGACGAGATCATCACCTCGGCGGTCGTGCTGGGCGAGGAACTCAGTGCGGTCGGCGTCGAAGGTGCCCGCGCCATGGTTATCGGTGGCAGGGGCTTGAGGGTAGCGGTTGAAGAGGCCGGGGCCGAGGTGGTGGACGGGGCTGGCGAGGTGGACCTGGTGGCGGTGGGCTGGGACCTTGAATTCTCCTACGAGAAGATGCGACGCGCCGGGATCGCCGTCCGCGGGGGCGCCCTCTTCTATGCCAGCAACAACGATGCGACCTTCCCCGCTTCCGACGGAACCATGTGGCCGGGGGCCGGCTCGATCCTGGCATCCATCGAGATGGCTGGGGGCCGCACGGCGATCGTCGTCGGCAAGCCCAATGAGCCGATGGTCGAGGCCTGTGCTCGTCGCCTCGGGGGAGCACACAAGGTCGCGGTCGTGGGCGACCGGCCCGATACCGACCTTGCTGTGGGCGTCACGAAAGGGTGGCTGCGTATCCTCGTCACCACCGGGGTGGTCTCTCCGGAAGATGCGCTGGGAGTGGAGCCGGCCCCGGACATGATCATTGGGGGCCTGGGCGAGATCCTCGAGGCGATGAAGGAAGGGAGATGACGTGGGAGATGTGCAGGTGATCCCCTATCTGGCGGGAGAGAAGGAGATGCTGATGGCGTCCCTGGATGTCCAGAGGGACGCAGTCGTGGCGATCTGTCGTGGGTGCTCGGACGAGAACCTGCGGAAGAGGTTCGTGGTCTCCGAGAGCACGATCCTGGGCATCGTGAAGCACCTCGCGCTCGTTGAGGGCTGGTGGATACATTGCGTCTTCGGAGGTCTTCCTATCGAGGTGGTCAGCACCGAGGCCGACCCAAATGCGGACTTCCGGATCGAGCCTCGATGAGAGCACCCAGGACATCCTCGATCTGTACGCCTCGAAGTGTGCGACGAGCAGGGAGATCGTGGAGGCCGCTGACCTCGACGACACCGCTACCGACCCGAGAGAGTCGAGCCGTAAGACGATGAGCCTCCGCTGGATCCTCAATCGGATGATCCAGGAGACCGCCCGCCATGCCGGCCATATGGACATCCTCAGGGAGCTTGCGGACGAGGTCACCGAACGGGGCCACGCCACCCTTGCGGAACCGCTGAGGGAGGGCGAAGAACCCGGAACCTGGAGTTGAGGGTTAGTCTTTGAACAGGATCCGTGCTGCGACGCGATCCCTGAGCTTGTCCGGGACGTTGCTCTCGATGAAGACGCGGGCGTAGGCGTCCTTCCCGACGAGGTACCGGGTGCGGGGCCGGGATGAGGTGAGGGCGTGTTCGACCTTCTTTGCGACCACATCTGCAGGGATCCCACGGGCGCCCACCTTTCCGGCGATCGAGGTTGCCTTGCGCATGGCGGTCTCGTAGTAGTCCAGGTTCTCCTGGGGGACCATCTCGAGGTCGGCATCGGCGGTCTCCGTCGCTTTGTCCCAGATCTCGGTGGCGATGCTTCCTGGCTCGACGATCGCGACGTGTATCCCGGCCGGCTTCAGTTCACCCCGGAGCGAATCAGCCACGGCTTCGAGCGCTTTCTTCGAGGCGCTATAGGGACCTAGGAAGGGAACCGAGGGCGCCCGACCCGCCACCGACCCCATGAAGACGATCCGTCCCTTAGCAGTGCGTAGCGACGGGAGGAGGGCCTGGCTCACGGCGAGTTGCCCTGTGACGTTGACCTCCAGCTGTTTCCTGAACGCGTCCAGCGGTAGGTGTTCCAATGGACCCTGAACGGTGATGCCCGCGTTGTTAACGAGACCGTCGAGGCGTCCTCCGACGGCGGCGTTCACCAGATCCGCGGCCGCATCGATCGAGTCCTGGTCGGCCACATCGATGATGACTGGGGTCAATCGATCGGAAGCGGCCCGAACGAGTGCCTCCCCGTCGCTCTCTTTCCTCACCCCTGCAAAGACCCTCCATCCAGCCTCATCGAGCCTGAGAGCGCAGGCGCGCCCGATGCCGGTTGAAGCTCCGGTGATCATCACGGTCTTCATGGTTCCTGTGTTGCTCACATGTCCTCCTTGATCACTGTCAGCGCTCTCGTCGAGATGCGAGTACCGCACCCCCGATGACCAGCACGACCCCGAATAGGGCGGCCACCGCCACCCGTTCAGAGAGAAACACCGAACCGAGTACCAGCGACACGACAGGGATGAGATAGGTGACGAATGATGCTCTCGGCCCTCCGACCCGCCCGACCAGGGAAGCCATGAACGCGAATGCGAACCCGGTTCCGACGACGCCGAGCACCACGACCGCAAGCGCGGGCCGGACCGCGAACTCCGATCGTCCGAGCCCATAGATGCCGAAGGGGGTGGTCCACAGGGTCGCGTAGGCAAGCATCTGAGCCATCACAGCGACCGATCCGTACTTCTTCTGTACCGGCCCGGCGATGTTCGTTGCGAATCCGTAGCAGACAGTTGCGGCGAGGACCATCAGGACCCCGACGATCGCGGTACCACCCTGGGCGCTCGACCCCGCGCTCACGAGGATGATCCCGATGAAGCCGATCGCGATGCCGAGTCTCTGCGGGCCGCGAGGCGTGCGTCCGAAGAAGAGTGCTCCGAAGAGCCCAGCGAATAGAGGGGTCCCTCCGTTCAACAACCCGGTGACGGCAGAGTTTATGTGCTCCTCGGCGAGCGGGAAGAGTGTGAAGGGGATGCCGACCCAGACGATCGAGATGAGGATCAGTTGCCTTCGGTCTTCCGGCGCGATCTTTCGGCGGCTGCCAGGGATAAGGAGCAGGGCCGCAGCTCCAAGAGCGACCCGTGCCCAAGTGATGAAGCCAGGATGGAAGACCTCTAGGCCAACCTTTATCAGCAGGAACGAGGACCCCCAGATGAGCCCGACCGCGGCGAACAACCCCCAGTCGAGCGTCTCGAAGGCCTCGCGGTCGGATCTAACGACCGGCTCGGCGGCGGGGGTGGTCATGGCGTAGCTCCCACACCCTCCGGTTCGTTCTGCATCAGACCCCTCTCAGCGTTTCCGTCGGCGTTTCTCTCAACCAGGGCTTGTGGAGACAACCACACCTTCGTCGCATCGATTCCAACGTCGGCGCCCGGCCCGACGTGGGGCGCTACGTCTGTGCATTTGCACAGAGGTCGTAGGCGCCGGCTCGGCGTATCGCTACGGAGACAACCGGTCCAGATTGCGAGGGGAGCTGCGGGATGTTGCGAACCTCCCGGCTACACCGCGGAGCAGCCATGATCGATGACGTGCCGCCTTCTTTCCATCGGCGCGCTCTCAAGTTCGCGAGCGCACTCGGCCTGGCTGTGACGCTCTTCTTGGGAGCGGCGAGTACCGCTGGCGCCATGCCACAGGAAGAGGCATCTGGCTCCGGGGTGGAGTTCGATCTCGGTGTCCTCCCCGAGCCCGGGGTAACCGGGGCCGAGATCTGGCAGGGCTTGCAGGAGTTCGTGACCGCGTACCCCTACAGGGTGACCGGCGGTCCGATCGAGGCACTGGCGGGCATGGACCTGTGCGAGGAGATGGCCGGACTTGGCTACGAAGCCAGCATCCACCTACTCCCGGTCGATCCGGGGAACGGTGGGTGTGACGCGATCGCGGGACTCAAGGCAGTGGTGGCCTTCAAGCGCGGTACGACAATGCCGAACGACTGGATCGTCCTCGGGGGTCACTACGACACCGTTCCGCAGACGATCTACGGCGCGTACGACAACGGCACCGGGACGAACCTGCTCCGCCACCTTGCCAAGGCGATGGCAGATGTGCCGACGAACCGTTCGATCGTTTTCGTGTGGTTCAACGGCGAGGAAGAGGGCGTGCTGGCCTCCGATCTGTACGCGAAGGAGCTCAAGCAGGCAGGGCAGAAGATCTCCGCGATGCTCGGCTTCGACATGGTTGGGATCGCCTGGCCGGTGGCGAGTCCAACCACGTCTAATTGCCTGTGTCTGTTCCACGGTCCTGACGACAAGGCGGCGTTCGAGCCGCTGCTGAAGAGGGTCAACTACGACTTCCTCGGGTTCCCGAGCGGGAACCGAGAGGTCCGTTACGTCGGTACCAACGATCGAAACTCCGATGAACGGTCGTTCGACGTGCAGGGTTACCCAACGATGCGATGGGCGGGGATGCGTACCGCATCCAGCTATCCCGCCTATCACCTCCCGACAGACACTCTCGATACGATCATCTCGACCGCGGGAGGCGCCGGGTACTTCGAGCAAGGGATCTACAACACCCTTCTGAGCGCCTATTACACAGCTCTGGCCGTGGACAACAACGCTGCCGTGCCGGTCGCTTCTTTCGTCAAGGACGGGCAAACGGTCACCTTCGATGCCTCGGAGTCGCGGGATGTCGACGGACCTCTGTCGGGGTACGAGTGGGACTTCGGTGACGGCACGGGGGCTTCCGGCGTCTCGGCAACGCATACGTACGCGGCGCCCGGTACCTACCTGGTGACGCTGACGGTTTCAGACAACCTGTGGAGCGAGGACACCCACACCACCAGCTTCCAGCTGACCGTGCCCTAGGGCAGCGTGGCACTCCGTTCCTCCCACCCAGGACACGGGTAGCCGATCCGCTCTCTAGTATCTGTCGATGGACTCAAGCCTGACGTTGCTGGTCGATTCGGCGAGTCTGATCTATCGCGCATTCTTCTCAACGCCCGACACGGTTCAGCGATCCGGACGGACGCTTGATGAACGCGGCCTCGGGGTTCCTCTCGATGCTCGCTCGACTGATCTCCGACCGGGATCCCGACTTCATCGCGTGCGCGGCCGATGACGATTGGCGTCCCCAGTGGAGGGTCGACCTGATCGATACCTACAAGACCCATCGAGCCGCGGAGGACAGCGCGCAGAGTGAGGTCGAGGACGAACTGGGGCACCAGATGCCGGTCATCGTCGAGGCGTTGGCGTTGTGCGGCATCCCGATCGTTGGCCTCGCCGATTACGAGGCCGAGGACGTGATCGGGTCGCTGGCGGAGCGCGCTCCGGGGCGGGTCGAGATCGTCTCTGGTGACAGGGATCTTTTTCAACTGGTCCGCGATCCGAAGATCTCGGTGATCTATCCGAAGAAGGGCGTCTCGGTCGTTGACGTCGTCGACGAGTCTTACATCGAGGCGAAGTACGGGATACCCGGTCGCTCGTACATGGACTTCGCCGTTCTGCGAGGTGATCCCGTCGGACGGTCTTCCGGGGGTGCGGGGGATCGGCGAGAAGTTCGCCTCCGCCCTCATCTCCCGCTTCAAGGACCTTGACGGTGTCATCGCGGCGGCAGCTTCTCCGGGTGCCGGTGTGGCACTAGGAAAGGTTGCCGGCTCCCTTGACTACGTCGCGCGCGCCAGGCAGGTGGTTGCTATCCCGACCGATCTGCCGCTGGACGACATCGACCTCGCGCGACCCAAGTTCGCGGCTCGTGCCGAACTCCTCGAGCTAGGACGACGGTTCGGGATCCGTGGAGCGACAGAGCGTTTGGCCGATGCCCTCGGTGGAGCTTCCTAGCCACGAGGACGGGGGAGGATGTCTCTATGCCAGCCCTACGCGACCGAGTGACCGCCGCTCGCATGCTCGATTCGTACAAGACCTGGGCGGTCGTCGGTTGCTCTAACGACCCCTCCCGTCCCAGCTATGGAGTGGCAACGTTCCTCAGGGAGAACGGCTATCGGGTCATCTGCGTGAACCCCGATCACGATGTCTGCATCGAGGGCCTTCCCTGCTACCCGGATCTCACCTCGATCGAGGAGCCGATCGATGTGGTCGACATCTTCAGACGCTCGGAGTTCGTCGCCCCTCACGTCGATGAAGCGATCGCCGTGGGAGCGAAAGGGGTGTGGATGCAACTCGGTGTGATCGATGAAGCATCCGCCGAGAGGGCGTCTGCCGCTGGGTTGGATGTGGTGATGGACCTCTGCCCCCGTATCGAGCTGCGGTAACTACCTCGGGTCGATCTGTCCTTCGTAGGGCCCTCGTCCGGTGATGACCGAGGCCGCGCACTCCGATGCCAGCTCGATAGCGGCTTCTACGGTCCCGGTGGCGAGCCCGAATGCGAGTCCGGCAGCGAAGCTGTCGCCAGCGCCGTAGCGATCGATGATCGGCCCGGGAGGCGCCGTCGCCCGGTACCGACGGACGTGTTCACCCGCCGAGGAGAAGGTGCCCCCGTTGTCGCCGTCGGTGAGCACAACGAGGTGGGGTTTGGGCTCGATAGCACCATCGTTGTAGATCTCGGCCGGATCAGACGCGCTCCCCACCACCGCATCGAGTTGGACTCCCGACAGAACCTCGATCACGCGTGTGGTTGCGACGAGCACCCTGGAAGAGCGTGCAAGCCGTACCGACTCGTAGTCGCCGGCCGTGAAGTAGCACGCGTCGGCACCCTCGAGCAGGTCCCACGCGAGATCGTCCGATGCACTCGGATGGAGTCGGTCTCCGATCACCGTGATCGTTCGTTCTCCGCTTCGGTCGATGTGGACGATCCCTCGCCGAGTGGGTTCCTCTCGGAAGGTTGCGTGCACGGTCATCCCCATATCGGTGAGTCGATCGTGTGCGCGGTGGCCGAGTTCGTCGTCCCCGAAGGCGGTGAAGAGGTGGACGTTGCCTGCCAGCTTGAGCATCTGTCCGGCCGCTGCAGGCGCACCTCCCGCGGGTGCCTCCCAGGATGGATCTGCGTGGACGATGTCACCCGGCGACGGCAGCCGCTCAACCTTGTAGGCCTCGATCCACTCGTGGTGGCCGACGACGGCTACGCGCACGTCACCACGAGCGATATGGGTCCCAGCGTGGCGCGTGTGGTCGGCCCCCGAGGATGAAGATCGCGATGATCCCGAAGACGAATCCGCCGACATGTGCGAGCCATGCGATCCCTCCGGTGCCGACCTCTTGCGCACCGATGAAGAACTGGGAGATGAACCAGAACGCGAGGACGACGAGTGCGGAGAGCTGAGTGAGGGTGAAGATGAAGAAGATCGGGACGATCACGTTGACCCGTGCCTTCGGATAAAGGACGAGGTACGCGCCCATGATCGCCGCGACCGCGCCGGATGCGCCGACGGTTGGCGCTACGGAGTCCAGATTGAATGCGATGTGAGCGAAGGATGCGGCGAAACCGCCGACCAGATAGAAGAGCAGGTACTTAACGTGGCCAAGGTGGTCCTCGACGTTGTTGCCGAATACCCACAGGAACAGCATGTTGCCGATGATGTGGAGCCAACCGGCGTGCAGAAACATGGCGAACAGGACGGCGATGAGGAAGCTAGAAAGGTCGTCGGGGTGGGGGAGGCTCGACGAGCAGCGGCTGACGAGTTCGCATGGGGCGGGGGCGTGCTCGATGAAATAGCGGTTGGAAGCCGTTGTCATCCCGAGCCCCGGCGTTCGGAAGAACAGCACAACGTTGGTGGCGATCAGGCCGATCGTCACGTATGGGGTTCGCCGCGTCGGGTTCACATCTGAGATGGGGATGAGGCTGAGCACCGAATCGAGTATAGGTTTCTGCATCGAACGGCAGGGCAGAAGGCCCGCCCGAAAGGAGACTCGATGAGAGAAGAACTGCGTCGCATGGCTCTGATCGGCTCGGGTGTGGCCGAACTCACCAAGGCCCGCGCCGAGCAGATAGTCAAGGATTGGGTCAAGAAGGGCGAGGTCGGAAGCGCCCAGGCCGCCACCATGGTCAAGGATCTGATGGAGCGGAGCCGGGACAATCGTAAGGAGATCGCTGCGTTCGTCCGGGGCGAGATCCGTTCCCAGATCGAATCCCTCGGCCTAGCGACCAAGCGTGATCTCGAACGCCTCGAACGTCGCGTCGCTCGCCTCGAGGATCGCGCTCAGCAGGCCCCGAAGAAGACAACCGCCAAGAAATCAACCGCCAAGAAGTCGACTGCGAAGAAGCCAGCGGCCAAGAAGTCGACAGCGAAGAGAACCGCGGAGCCGAATGGCTAGCGATGGTCCGTCCCTGAGTGGGGTTGACGCGCTGCTCGCACGAGCGCGTGCCCTTCTTGAGGGCGCGGAGGAAGCTGACGACGCCACCCGATTGAAGGCGTTGGAGGATCTCCACAACCTCCTAGAGGAGCAGCTCGATCGCGGTGTCGAGCAGAACCCGCCTCGACACTGAGCTCGTGAGGCGCGGACTGGTTCGCTCTCGCGCCGAGGCTCAGCGCGCCATCGAGAGCGGGGTTGTGCAGGTTGCAGGCAACCCGGCGGTGAAAGCCGCGACGCTCGTCGACCGTCAGGTACCGATCACCCTGGCCTCGCCACCAAGCAGGTTCGTTTCACGAGGCGGCGACAAGCTAGACGGTGCTCTCGAGCGATTGCCTGTCCGTGTCGAGGGACGGAGATGGCTCGATGCAGGAGCGTCAACCGGTGGGTTCACCGACAGGCTTCTTCAGGGAGGCGCGGTCGCGGTCGCGGCTGTGGACGTCGGATACGGACAGCTCGACTGGAAGCTGCGAAACGATGCTCGGGTCATCGTCTTCGAGCGAACCAACGTGAGGACGATGACCGCGGAAGACCTGCCGTGGACGCCGGATGGGATCGTCGCCGATCTGTCGTTCATCTCGCTCGCAACCGTGCTCCCTGCTTTCGATGCCCTCATCGCCTCGGACGGCGACATGCTGATCATGGTGAAGCCGCAGTTCGAGGTTGGTAAGGAGGGGTTGGGGAAGGGCGGGGTAGTGAGGGATCCGCTTCGTTGGGAGTCGTCTCTTTCCAAGATCACTGCTGCCGCCGGAGAGATCGGGTGGAAACTTGCGGGGGCGACCTATTCGGAACCCCCGGGCCCGTCTGGGAACCGCGAGTTTTTCATCCACCTGCGCCAGGATGGGGATGTGGACGAACAAGTGTTAACCCGGGCCGTCGAGGACGCGCCGTGAACCTCGAACGGATCTCTGTCGTTGTTCACGACGGCAAGCCGGGCGCGCCCGGCGTCATCTCGAAGATCGAGACGTGGGCTAAGGGACAAGGGATCGTCATCACCGACGATGCTCCAGACCTCATCCTCGCGGTCGGGGGCGATGGAACCATGCTGCGAGCGGCCCAGAAGGCTCATGCCGAGGACGCTCCGGTACTCGGGATCAACCTCGGTCGTCTTGGCTACCTACCCGAGGTCGAACCGGGAGGTGAGGACGCTGCCCTGACTCGTGTTGCCAAAGGAGAGTTCCACATCGATGAGCGGATGATGCTTAGTTGCATCTCAGCCGACGGGAGAGAGAACGTCGCCCTGAACGAGGTGCTTATCGAGCGAGCCTCTCGGTTCCGACTGGTCAGGATGGGGGTCAAGGTAAGTGGAGAGGCTCTCGCCTCGTTCTCGGCTGACGGGTTGATCGTCGCAACCCCGACCGGTTCGACCGCCTATGCCCTCTCGGCTGGGGGACCGTTGGTGTCCCCGCGCACGCAATGCATCGTGCTGGTTCCCGTGAGCCCTCACATGATCTTCTCCAGGCCATTCGTGCTGGCCCCCGATGACACGGTTGAGATAACCGTTGACAAAGATGGGGAGCGCGCGTCCCTCGCATTCGATGGCGCCGACGGTGGGGATGTCGAACCCGGCACTGCTATCACCGTGTGTCGTCACCCCCGGCCCCTGAAGCTTGTGAGGCTGTCGGGACCACGATTCCTCGAGAGGCTTCGGACGAAGCTCGACCTACCTGGCTAGCAAAAGCAAGCTAGGCCGCGGTTCTGAAGCCCTCCGGGTTGGAGTCTCCAGGTGCAAATAGGATTCAGCCATGCTTAATGAACTTGTCGTCGAGGGTCTCGGCGTGATCGATCGCGCCGAGGTCACCCCCGGCGCGACGTCAACCGCCATCACCGGCGAAACCGGTGCAGGCAAGACCCTCGTCGTCGCTGCCCTAACTCTCCTGCTTGGCGGGCGAGCGGATCGAACCCTGATCCGGGAGGGACAGGATGAGGCCCGGGTCGAGGGTCGTTTCTCGGTCCCACACACACATCCCGCCGTTCCGATCCTTCAGGGCGCAGGGCTGATCGATGAGGACCCCTCGGACGATGTCGAGATCGTCATAGCGCGGGTCCTCTCCTCGGATGGACGCGCCGGGAAGGTGAGGATCAACGGCCGACTAGCAACCGTCGCCTTGCTCGGCGAGATCGGTTCCTTGCTTGCCGAGATCGCCGGACAGCACGAACACCAGCGTCTCGGATCCGCTGCTGCTCAGCGAGAGATGCTCGACCGCTTCGCCGGAGAGAAGGTTGCCGAACTGGCGACCGAGATGTCGGCGGCGATGCGAGCGGTTACGCGCACTCGACGACGCCTTGAGGAACTCAGCGCGGGGGAGCGAGAGAGACGCCGGGAGGCAGACATCCTCACCTTCGAGATCGACGAGATCGAGAATGCTGCTCTCACCGAAGGCGAGACGGATCGTTTGATCTCAGAGGCCCGGCGACTCGAGAATGCCGAGGCGCTGGCGGAAGGCGTAGATGCGGCATCTGAATCACTCGGTGGCGAGGGCGGGGCGCTCGAACGCATCTCCGCGGCGAGCGCTGCCCTGCGGGCGCTCATCGAGGCGGATGGTGATCTGGCGCCCCAGGTCGAACGACTCGATAGCGCGGCGGCCGAGATCGCGGATATCGCTCGCGACGCCGCGGGCCGCGTGATCGAAGCAGATCCTGCAACCCTCGCTCGGACGCGGGAACGCCTCGATGAGATAGCGAAGCTGAGGCGGAAGTTCGGCGACGATGAAGGTGAGGTACTGGCCTACCTGGAGACCGCTCGCTCCCGGCTCGAAGCCCTCGGTTCGGACGAGTTGAGCCTGTCCTCGACCGAAGGTGAACTTCGCTCGCTCGAGGTCACCGCGCGCGAGCTTGCAGAACGGCTGTCGGAGGCGCGTGAGGAGGCGGCGCCCCGCCTCGCGGCCGAGGTCGAGAGGCTACTCGGGGGCCTCGCTCTCGAGGGTGCCCGGTTCGAGGTTGGCTTGATGCCGCGCGAGATCTACGAGGGAGGAACCGAGGCGGTCGAGTTCAGGGTTGCTGCGAATCCTGGGGAGTCTCCCCGTCCCGTCGCCAAGGTGGCATCGGGAGGTGAGCTCTCGCGTATCGCTTTAGCCCTCCATCTGGTGACGAAGGGTGGGGGAGCCGAAACCATGGTCTTCGATGAGGTTGACGCCGGGGTCGGGGGCGCCGCAGCTCAAGCGGTGGGGAGAGCACTCTCCGAACTCGGCACCGTCGGGCAAGTCATCGTGGTGACTCACCTGCCGCAGGTCGCTGCATTCGCCGACAAACACTTCACCATCTTCAAGTCCACACGGTCTGAGCGTGCGATCTCAGATGTCCAGGAGGTGTCGGGCGAAAGTCGCCTTACGGAACTCTCCCGGATGCTCTCGGGACTTCCGGAGAGCGAACGAGCCCGCGAGCACGCCCAAGAACTGCTTGAGATCTCCGAGGCCACGAGATGAAGCTGTGGTCACGACGGCGTGAAGTCGGTTACGAACAGGACGGTGTTATCCGGGGGCGCGCCCGCGTCGACGCTCGGACGAAGAACCTGATCGCCAGACTGCAGCCGCGCGAGATCGCGGTCATCGATCACAAGGACATCGACCGCATCGCAGCCGAGGGTCTGATCGAGCGTCAGCCCGCGGCCGTCATCAACGCGTCCGTGTCCAGTAGTGGCCGCTATCCGAATATCGGTGCATTGATGTTGGTGTCGTCGGGGATCCCGGTGATCGACGAGGTCGGCGGTCGATGCGATGACGATCTCTGAGGGGTCGATCGTTGGGATCGAGGACGGTCTCGTGACTATCGAACGGTCCGACGGGAAACGCGTGGACGTGGGCAAGGGCCATCTCCTCACCGTTCATGGAGTCGAGGAGACGCTCGATCGAGCCAAACGAGCGATCGGGGCCGAGATCGAGCGGTTCGCCGAGAACACGATCTCGTACATCAAGGAAGAGCGGGGCGTCCTTCTGGAGACCGCTCACCTGCCCACGGTGGACACGGAGTTCCACGGGCGCCACGTCCTGGTGGTCGTCAGGGGATACGGCTACAAGGATGATCTGCGCGCTCTCCGCTCCTACATCCGCGAGGTGAAACCGATCTTCATCGCGGTCGATGGAGGGGCGGACGCCCTCATGGATGCCGGCTACAAGCCGGACATGATCATCGGTGACATGGATTCCGTGACCAACGAGGCGATGCTCTCCGGAGCAGAACTGGTGGTCCACGCGTACCCCGGTGGAGAGGCCCCGGGACTTGAACGACTGGATGCTCTGGGGGTTCCGAGCGTCATCTACGAGGCGACCGGGACCTCTGAGGACATCGCGATGTTGCTGGCGTTCGAGCGCGGAGCCGAACTGATCGTCGCCGTCGGAACGCACGCGAACCTGGTCGAGTTCATGGACAAGGGCCGGAAGGGGATGGCATCCACATTCCTTACGCGCTTGAGGGTTGGAACCATCCTCATCGATGCGAAGGGTGTGAGTCGACTCTACCGAGGTCGGGTCCGGCGACGCGATCTGGTTCTCCTGGTGATCGCCGCCCTCGTGACAATGGCTATCGTTGTGTCTCTGTCGGAACCCATGCGCCTACGGCTCGAGCTGTATTGGTTACAGCTTCAGAACCTGTGGTTCCGTGTGACCCAGGCACTGTTCGGATAGGGGGAGCCACGGTTGGTCGATTTCCGCTACCACCTTGTTTCGATAGTCGCCGTGTTCCTGGCCCTGGGGATCGGGGTCCTAATGGGCTCCGCGGTGCTGGGCGAGAACCTAGTCAAGTCACTCAGGGATGATCTCTCGAACATCCGCGCCACCAACGAGGATCTACGCTCCCGCACTTTGGAACTCGAAGATCAGATCGAGAGCGATCAGGACTTCGCGATCGATGTCCAGTCGCGGCTGATCGATGGGACATTGTCGGACCGGCGGATCGTGCTGGTCGCGTTCGATGGAACGGACGGCGACATGGTTGATACGGCCCGAGGCCTCATCGGCGCTGCCGGGGGAGAGGTTGTTACCACCGTCACGATCCTGAACAAAGCGGGACTCCGGGACGAGCCGACGGCGGACCAGATGGCATTGATCCTGGGTTCTTCCTCGAGTTCGGCGCGGGAGCTTCGGGGCCAACTCGGCGAAGAACTCGGCATGCTGATCGGGATGGCGGCCGACCAGGAGAAAGCGCCCTCGGATAGCGGCCGGGTAGAAGACCTCCTCGCACGCCTCTCGGACGATGGGTTCGTGGACGTCCAGAGTGCTCAAGAGTCGGAACCCATCCCCAACGGGGCCGGGGTGTTGTTCATCGCTGGCTCCGGCGACGAACCCCTATTCAGGATCAACGAACTGATCGCCAACATGAGCGCCGCTGCGGCCGAGCAGGGGGCTCCGGCGGTGATAGCCGAGCCGGCTGGATCGTTGTGGTCTGCCGTCCCGATCGTGCGCGCTGACGATCGGGCCAGAGCCCTCGTGTCGAGCGTGGACACGGCCGATTCCGTGGCGGGCCAGATAGCCATGATCCTCACTCTTGAGGAGGTCTTCGAGGGCCTTTCCGGGAGGCACTACGGCATCGGGGCCGGAGCGGAAGGCACCATCCCGCAGTCGGTTCCGTCCGGTTGACGTGACCGAAGGAGCGCGCTCTCAACCTCCTTCCCTCGCCAGGGGTGCGGCGGTGATCACGATCGCAACCGCCATCTCCCGGCTGACCGGATTCGTACGGGTCGTGGTCGTCGCCGGGGCGATGGGAACGACATTCCTCGCCAACACCTATCAGACCGCGAACACCGCACCCAACGTCATCTTCGAACTCGTGGCGGCAGGTGTGCTTACGTCCGTCTTCGTCCCCACCTTCGTCGATTACCTGGTCAGGGGGCGCGAGGAGGAGGGATGGAAGGCAGCCGACGCCCTCACCTCGGTAGCGCTCGTCGGCCTCGTCGTGGTTGCGGCGGCGCTCGCTCTCGCCGCGCCGTGGATCATGAGACTCCTAACCCTGGGGGTGGGTGATGCATCGCTGCGCGACCGGGAGGTTGCCTTGGGGAGCACTTTCCTGCGCTTGTTCGCTCCTCAAGTCGTTTTCTACGGGATCGGGATGATCATGACGGGCGCCCTGCACGCACGGCGTCGGTTCGCCCTCGCTGCCGTCGCCCCCATCTTCAACAACGTCGTGGTGATCGCCACCTATCTCCTCTATGCATCGATGCGCGGCAACGACGCTCCAACCGTTACCGGGATCACTAGAGGAGAGACCTTGGTACTCGGACTGGGGACGACCCTCGGGGTCGTGGCCATGACCGTCGTGCTGATCCCGCAATTGAGGGCCCTTGGATGGCATTTCCGGTTCCGGTTCGACACGAAGCATCCAGCGGTACGCAAAGGCGCGCGCCTGGGGGTGTGGGCACTTGGCTATGCAGGGGGTTATCAGGCTGGGTTGATCGTCGTCCTGCTCCTCGCCAACAAGGTCGAGGGTGGAGTGGCGGCGTACCAGTGGGCGTACACATTCTTCTATCTCCCGCACGCCCTGTTCGCGGTCCCCATCTTCTCGGTGTTGTTCACCGCCATGTCCGAGCACGTAGCCAAGGGAGAAGAAGGTCGTCTCCTCGAGCGTTTGCGCGACGGCCTCGGCGTTCTCGGATTCGTCCTCCTGCCGATCGCCGCTCTCCTAGTGGCTGCAGCCGAGCCACTTGCCACGATCACCCTGCAGTACGGCGTGATGACCGCCTCGGGCGCCGCGCTTGTCGGACGAGTGCTCATCGGCTTCGCGGCGGGACTACCCATGTATTCGACATTCCTAGTGTTCACGCGGGCGTTCTACGCCATCGGGGATACGAAGACTCCCACCTTGGTGAACCTAGCAACGGTCGTCGTATCGAGCGTGTGCGGCGTTGTTCTCTTCGAGAGCCTGCCGGAGCGGTGGGCCGTCCCCGGACTAGCAGTGGGGCACACCATCGGTTTCGCCGTGGGCGCTCTCGTTCTAGCCGGTCTCTTCCACCGGCGCCTGAAAGAACCGATCGGGACCCGCATCCGGGTCTCCCTATCTCGAAGCGCGGGGGCGTCTGCGGTTGCCTTCGCCGTGATGCTCGTCGTCGGCGTCAGCCTCGAAGGCGGGTCGCGCTCCGCTGCCCTGTTCGAGGTCGTTGCAACTGCTGCCGCGGGTGCGATCGTCTACGTGGGCATCATGTTGTTGGTCCGAGCCCCAGAGCTGAAGCAGTTGCGGCGCATCCTTCCCGGGGGGGCGCGCTGAAATGGCTGCACCGGTGCGTGTGCTCCAGGTGCTCGGGATGTCTGCCGGAGGTATAGCGACCCACGTCGCCCAGATCACATCAGCCTTCAATCGTCGGGGGGGATTCCAGGTGCAGGTAGCCGCGCCTTCTAGGATCCCGGTCCAGATGCCGGTCATCCCGATCTCCGTTGATATCCCTGACGGCCCGGTCGGGCATCGGCGTGCCTCGCGCGTCATCGGCGAAGTGATCTCAAGGACGGAGACAGATGTCGTTCACGCTCACGGGTTACGGGCGGGGATCGACGCGGCCCGTGCTGCTCGTTCGCGCTCGGTACCTGTGATCACGACGATCCATAACCTCGTCCAACCGGAGATCGCCGGCCGCGTGAAAGCGCGCCTCTATCGATTCGCGGAACCACTCGTCGTCAGATTGAGCGATGTCACCCTGGCCGTGTCGCAAGACATCGCGGACAGCCTGCCCGCAGGCTCAGGACGGGTGGAGGTGCTTCATCTCGGGATCGGCGAGACCCCAAAGGTCACCAGGACAGCCGCGTCCATCAAGGCGGAACATGGGATCCCCGACGGTGCTCCGGTGGTCGTAACCGTCGCTCGGATCGCCCCTCAGAAGGCGCTTCACGTGATGCTCGCTTCGGTGGCGAGGCTCAGCGCCGACGTCCACCTGATGGTTCTGGGCGAGGGTCCTTCGCTCGCCGAGATCAAGGAGCTCGCCACAAGCCTGGGCATCGGTGAGCGGGTCCACTTCCTCGGGTTCCGCGACGATGTTCCAGACCATGTGGCCGCTGGTGATGTCTTCTGCCTCTCTTCGATCTGGGAGGGCGTACCTCTCGCGGCACAGGAGGCCATCCTTCTCGGCACGCCGATCGTCGCTACCCGCGTTGGAGGCATGGGGGAACTGATCGAAGACGCAACGTCCGGTTGGTTAGTACCCAGAGATGACCCCGCCGCCCTCGCAGATGCGCTGCGGTCCGCGCTTTCCGATCGTGATGAAGCGACCCGACGCGCACGCCTGGCGCTCGCCGGTCTGAAGACGGAGTTCTCGACGTCGGCCATGATCGAGAGACTCGCGGCCCTGTACCAGGAGTTCTCTCGTGCGCGCTAGGGCCCTGCTGCTCACGGGGATCGTCTCGTGCGTGACACTGTGGCCGTTCGCAGCGAGCGGTGAGGCCGCTGAGAGCTGTGGCCGAGCGGTGATCTTCGCCATGCCCGGCGTGACCTGGCAGGACGTCGACGATGTCGTCCCTCCCAACCTCACAGCCCTGATCGACAGAGGAGCGGCAGCGTCTGTCTCCGTGCGCACCAACTCCGCGCGCACCACCTATGCATCTGGTTTCGCGACTATCGGAGCCGGCGCTCGCCTCGACGGAGGACGGCTCTCGGGCGGTCACAGCGGCGGCGGAGCGACCTCGGGAACGTTCGCACAGGATGTTCTCGTGAGGGGGACCGATGAGATCCGCGACCTAGCCGCGGACGCTGGCTACGGGGCCCGCGGCGGTGCCCTCGCCGAAGCTCTGGACGAACTCGATGTCGTCGCGATCGGCAACGGGGACCCGGGACTTCCTCCTCCGACGCCGTATCGCTCTGCCCGCTACACGCTTCTGGCGGCGATGGACGAGCAGGGGATAGTCGCCCGCGCTGCGGTTGGCGAGAACCTGCTGAGATCGTCGGTGGACGAGCCATTCGGCGTCGTCACCGATAGCGACGCTCTCGTCGGAGCGATCGATGAGGCACTCGAGATCCCGTGCTCGGTTCTCGTGATCGATCAGGGCGATCTGTTGCGTGCCGACATGGTGGCCGACATCGCCGATGAACCTCAGCCCGAGGCCAAACGATCTGCCCTACTAGCCGCCGACGATGCTCTCGGAGAGGTGGCAACCAGGCTCGACCTTGAGAGCGACCTGTTGCTGGTCGTGACGCCGTCGGCCCCCTCCGGAGAGGGCCATGCTCGCCTCGGCATCGCGGTGGCGGTCGGGCCGGGCTTCGGGGCAGGCGACACCCTCGTATCCGCCTCGACGCGACGGGACGGGATCGTGACCCTCCCGGATATCGCGCCGACGATCCTTCATTGGGCTGGCGTAGATGTCCCCGATGAGATGAACGGTCGACCGTTCGCTTCGATCGAAAGTGACGACGACTTGATCGGCGAGGCGATCTCGCTCGATTCAGAGAGCGTGTTCGTTGACAGGTACAAGAACGGCATCAACACGTCCTTCGTGATCTTCCAGATCGCCGTCTACCTGGGAGCACTCCTCCTGCTGTCGTGGCGAGAGCGCAACGCAGGAGCGTCTGGGGCCGCGGTCGGCCGGACCTTGGAAGCTGCTGGGCTCGGGATCGTCGGTTTTCCTCTCGCTACGTTCGTAGCGGGGGTACTCCCAGCCAACCGGATCGGTCTCCTCGGCTTCATCTCCGCGATCCTTGCGATCGATGCACTCGTGGTCGCAGCCGCTTGGGTACTCACCAGGAAGTCCCTCGACAGACTGCTCCTCTTGTGTGCCGTAACGCTCGTGGTTCTGTCAGCCGATCTGATGACGGGGTCGGCTCTGCAGATGAACACCGTGTTCGGCTATTCGCCGATCGTTGGCGGCAGATTCTCGGGGGCCGGGAACATCGCGTTCTCCGTGCTTGCAGCGACCGCGGTGATAACCGCGGCACTCATCGTTCACAGGTGGGGAAGCGAGCGGCGAGCGTTGGTGTGGGTCGCTCTCTTGTTCGTGGCGGTCGTCATCGTGGATGGGATGCCGCAATTCGGGAGCGATGTTGGGGGGGTGCTGGCTCTCGTACCCGGATTCACGGTCGCGTGGATGCTCCTGGCAGGGGTGAAACCGAACGTGAGAACGATGGTCATCGCGGGGATAGGGGCAGCGGCGGCGCTCGGGATCTTCCTTGCTATCGACCTCAGCCGGTCTCCCGACGCCCGGACCCATCTCGGCCGCCTGTTCGAGGACGTTTCGGCGCGCGGCTTCTCATCGCTGTGGGACACCCTGCAGCGCAAAGGTGAGGCGAACCTCCGGGTGTTCAAGACCTCGATCTACACACTCTTCGTGCCCCCCGCTCTGGGAGCGATGGCGTGGCTGCTTAGGCGGCCCCACGGTCGGTGGCGGGAACTGGCGGCCCACTACCCGAGACTCCGCGCCGCACTCATCGCCGGTCTGATCGTTTCCGTGTTCGGGTTCGCCGTCAACGACTCAGGGATCGTGATCCCGGCAGTCGTGCTCTCGTTCCTCGTACCCACCGCTCTCTTGGTGCATCTCTTGATCGGAAAGGTGCTCCCGGAATGACCGGAGAGGTCGCTCTCGCCGTCTTGGGAGGGGTCGTGATCTCTGGCGGACTGGCGCACAGGATCGCGTGCCGCCGCGTCTCTAGGGCGCCCGCAGCCCTCGTACGTGTCAACGTCTCCGGCGAGAGTGTGCCCGCGGTCCTCGGAGAGCCTCTGGTAGCCGGGGCCCTCCTGGTGATAGCGATCACGATCGGAACCGTTCTAGGCGGGTGGGAGGTTGCTGGGGGCCTGAGGATCCCGCTTGCCCTCGGGGCCGTGATCGCGATCATGGCGGCGGCAGGCCGCTGGGATGACCTGAGGGGCGATGAGCGTCCGCGTGGTTTCTCCGGCCACCTGGGAGCCATGAAGGGCGGCCGCCTTACCGGTGGACTCGTGAAGATCCTCGCGGGCGGCATCGCAGGACTGATCGCGGGCGTAGCCCTCTCGACCGATCCGTGGACGGTCGCTCAGGTGACCCTGTTGGTCGCACTGTCCGCGAACCTGATGAACCTGTTCGACCGGGCACCGGGTCGGGCCGCGAAGGTGTGGCTGTTGATCGCCGCGCCGTTGTTCCTATGGGGCGAGGCCAGGTGGAAGATCGCCGCTTCGGGAGTGCTCGGGAGCGTACTGAGACTGCTGCCGTGGGATCTGGGAGAGCGAGCGATGCTTGGCGACATGGGCGCCAATCCATCGGGGGCGGCCCTCGGGGTGGGGCTGGCCGTATCGCTGGACGAGCCCGGGCGGCTGGTGGCCATCGGGGTCCTCCTGCTGCTTAACGCCCTGTCCGAGAAGGTTTCGTTCTCGGAGGTTATCGGGTCGAACCAGATCCTGAAGAAGTTGGATCGGATCGGTCGGAAATCATGACGCGCGCGCAGGCGCGCGTGCTAATTTGTGATGACCGCTTGAGAAAGTCCCCCCGGGCGAAGCCGTGTCCGGGTGTGGCCGTTCTTTCGGTCGGACGTGTCCGTGACCGAACTATCCGCTCGGAGCATGGCGGAGAAATGGAGGCCTGGTGGCGAAGCACATTTTCGTGACCGGAGGTGTCGTTTCGAGCCTCGGGAAGGGCCTCACCGCCGCTTCTCTCGCACGCATCCTCAAGCATCGCGGCCTCAGGGTCATGATGCAGAAGCTCGACCCCTACATCAATGTTGACCCCGGGACCATGAATCCGTTCCAGCACGGCGAGGTGTTCGTGACCGAGGACGGTGCCGAGTGCGACCTGGATCTAGGGCATTACGAGCGGTTCGTTGATGAGTCCATGCGTAAGGCGTCCAACGTCACTACCGGGGCCATCTACTCGAACGTCATCTCGAAGGAGCGTCGCGGCGAGTACCTCGGCGACACCGTTCAGGTCATCCCCCACATCACCAACGCGATCAAAGAGCGCATCCTGAGTCTCGCCGAGGACTCTGGTGCCGACATCCTCATCACCGAGATCGGGGGCACCGTCGGTGACATCGAGTCGCTTCCGTTCCTCGAGGCGATCCGTCAACTGAAGGGCGAGTTGGGCCGAGACGACACCTGCTACCTGCACGTGACCCTCGTCCCCTACATGGCCCCCGCCGAGGAACTCAAGACGAAACCGACCCAGCACTCGGTCCGTGAATTGAGAAGCATCGGGATCCAGCCCGACGTCATCGTCTGTCGGTCGGACCGCCCCATCAGCTCGGATCTCAAGCGCAAGATCTCACTGCTGTGTGACGTGAAAACCGACGCGATCATCTCGGCCGTGGACTCGTCGAACATCTACGAGATCCCTCTGGTCCTCAGGGATGAGGGACTCGATGACTTCGTGGTCGATCACCTCCGGATGGAGGACGTGCCCGAGCCCGATCTTGCCAACTGGCGGGCGCTCGTGGCCAAGATCGAGAACGCCACGAAGCCATGCCGGATCGGCTTGATCGGCAAGTACGTGAAACTGCCGGACGCCTATCTCTCGGTCGTGGAGAGCTTGCGGCATGCGGGTTTCCATCACGACGCCGATGTCGAGATCGTGTGGATCGCGTCCGATGACCTCGAGACGGCGGATCTGGATGTCGTCCTTGGGGATCTCGACGGCATCCTCGTGCCAGGTGGGTTCGGGGTCCGAGGGATCGAGGGCAAGATCCGCGCCGTCCGCTACGCGCGTGAGAACAAGATCCCGTTCCTCGGTATCTGCTTGGGCCTCCAGTGTGCGGTGATCGAGTTCGCCAGGAACGTCGCAGGTCTCGAGGGTGCCAACTCGTCGGAGTTCGAGGCGAAGGCCGAGTACCCGGTCGTGGACATCCTTGCCGGGCAAGACCTCGACAAGCTCGGTGGAACCATGCGCCTCGGGTCCTACCCTTGTCGGATCGCTCCTGGATCGAAGGCAGAAGAGGCCTATTCCTCGGAACTGATCTTCGAACGGCACCGCCATCGCTACGAAGTGAACCCCAGGTTCAGGCGGAAGCTCGAGGACGCTGGTCTCGTCTGCTCCGGTGAATCGCCGGACGGCACCCTCGTCGAGATCGTCGAGATCAAGGATCACCCATGGTTCGTGGCGGGCCAGTTCCACCCCGAGTTCAAGAGCCGCCCCGACAGGCCTCAGCCTCTGTTCAGGGATTTCATCGGGGCCGCGATCGGGCACCGCGGTGAGGTCGTTGACGTGACCGAGGACAGTTCGGTCTCGGCTCGCTCGGACTCATAGCGTCGGGATAGGGTCTCAGCGATGAGGGTCGGTGTTCCCAAAGAACTGAAGGACAACGAGTACAGGGTTGCGATCACCCCTGCGGGGGTGCGCGAACTCGTGGTTGGGGACCACCAGGTCTTGATCGAGCAAGGCGCTGGCGTTGGCTCAAGCATCACCGACGCCGAGTTCGAACGTGCGGGGGCGAAGATCGTTCCTGACGCCGACACGGTCTTCGAGGAGGCCGAGATGGTGCTCAAGGTCAAAGAGCCCATCCCTCAAGAGTTCCATCGGCTCCGCGAGGACCTCATCCTGTTCACCTATCTGCACCTCGCAGCGAGCTTGCCCGTGACCACGGCGCTCATGGAATCGGGAACCACCGGGATCGCGTACGAGACCGTCGAGGATCCAGATCGCTCATTGCCCCTCCTTGCCCCCATGAGTGAGGTCGCCGGCCGTATGGCGCCCCAGTGCGGGGCGCACTACCTCGAGCGCGAGAACGGGGGGAAGGGTGTCCTTCTCGGGGGCGTGTCGGGAGTACGTCCGGCGCGCGTCGTGGTGATCGGCGCCGGCATGGCAGGTCAGAACGCAGCGTGGATCGCCCAGGGGATGGAAGCCGAGGTCATCATCCTCGACAAGAACATCAACAAGTTGCGTGAGGTCGACCGGATCCACCAAGGGAAGATCAAGACCCTGGCCTCGAACCGGCTATCGGTCGAGGAAACGGTCACTGCTGCAGACCTCGTGATCGGGGCCGTTCTGGTTCCGGGAGCCCTCGCCCCAAAGATAGTGACCGAGGAGGTCATCCGAGGCATGCAACCGGGTTCGGTGGTCGTTGATATCTCGATCGACCAGGGCGGGTGCTTCGAGACCTCGAAGATGACAACCCACTCGGACCCCGTTTACCGGGTGGGCGAGATCGTTCACTACTGCGTGGGCAACATGCCAGGAGCCGTACCCCACACCTCAACCTATGGGTTAACCAATGCCACGCTCCCGTACGTGGTGGCGGTGGCGAACAAGGGGGTGAAGGGAGCGGTGGACAGCGATCCCGGACTTGCCCTCGGAGTGAACGTGCATAAGGGTCAGATCACATATGAGCCCGTCGCCCAAGCCCACGGACTCGAGTCCGTCGCACTCTCCAACGTCCTCTAACAAGGGCCCAGGCGCGCTAGACGCCTGGGTCGAGGAGTTCCTCGCCCACAGCCATCTCGAGCGGGGCCTCTCGGACAACACCCTTCAGGCGTATCGCCGCGACCTCAACCAATGGAGGACCTACCTCGTAGCGGCAGACCTCGATCCGGCCGAGGTAACGGGGGCGGACGTCACCGGGTACCTCGAGAGCTTGAGGGATGGGACCGAGCCCTTCGATCGGCCGTTCGCGGCGTCGTCGGTAGCCCGGATGTTGGTGGCGGTCAGGGCCCTGTACCGATTCCTGGTCCGGGAGGAGATGCTCGAGGCCGATCCGACCAGAACGGTGGGCACCCCACGGAAGCCGAGGTCGCTCCCCAAGGCGATCTCGATCACCGACGTCGAGAGCCTCCTGGATGCTCCCGAAGACACTCTGCTCGGACGGCGAGACAGGGCGATCCTGGAGGTCCTCTACGGATCGGGGGTCCGTATCTCAGAGTTGATCGGGCTTGATGTCGACGATCTCGATCTCAAGGCAGGGTCTCTCCTGGTGAGGTCCGGCAAAGGTAGCAAGTCCCGCCGGGTGCCCATCGGCAGAGCCGCCAGAAGGGCGGTCGACGCGTATCTGGTCCGGACCAGAGGGGAACTTCTCAAGCGGGGGAAGGGGAGCAGCGCCGCGGGAGCGCTATTCCTCAACGCTCGCGGGGGCCGGCTCTCCCGGCAGGGGTGCTGGAAGATCCTCACGGGGTACTCTGAGAGCGTCGGACTGGGCGGAAAGGTATCTCCGCACACCCTGCGCCATTCTTTCGCCACGCATATGTTGGACGGGGGAGCGGATATCAGGGTGGTCCAGGAACTTCTGGGTCACGCCAGTCTTTCAACGACGCAGGTTTACACGCTCGTGAGCGACACACGCCTGAAAGAGGTGTATCTGTCGTCCCACCCGCGTGCCAAGCGCTAACCGATGGGGGAGTCAATGAACGACCAGAAACTCAAGGAGATAAAGGCCACTCTCGAGGACGAGAAGCGCTCCGTGGAGCACCAGCTCGAGGAGTACGGAGCGACCGTGGGCGAAGAGGGCATCGAGGTATCCAGCAACGACGGCTTCGCCGACTCTGCCCAGGCAACGACGGAGCGGTCGGAGGCCCTCGGGATGGTCGAGCGGCTCCAGGAGACCCACAGCGAGGTCACGGCTGCGCTCGAGCGGATGGCCTCCGGGACCTATGGCGTGTGCGAGAAGTGTGGGAAGCCCATCCAGGATGACCGCCTCGAAGCCCGCCCTACTGCCCGTCTGTGCATCGAGGATCAAGAGGCGTCATAGCGTGCCGGTACGTGCCGTCATCCTCGTCGTGCTCGATTCGGCGGGCATCGGCGGAGCCCCTGACGCGGAGAGTTTCGGCGACGTGGGGTCGGCGACGATCCCGAATCTCGCCCGAGCGGTCGGCGGGGTCACCCTCCCAAACATGGAGGCTCTGGGCCTTGGACGACTCGCCGAGATCGACGGGGTAGCTGCGGTAGACGCACCCCGAGGAGCCTTCGGGTCGATGATCGAGACATCTGCTGGCAAGGACACGACCACCGGCCACTGGGAGATGACGGGGATATACCTGGAAGAGCCCCTGCCCACCTATCCGGACGGATTCCCCCCAGAAGTGATGGACCCGTTCGAGGCGGCGATAGGAACGGGGACCCTCGGTAACGTCGTTGCCTCGGGTACCGAGATCATCGATCGCATGGGCTCGGAACACATCGCTACCGGGGAGCCCATCGTGTACACCTCGGCCGATAGCGTCTTCCAGATCGCTGCCCACGTGGATGTCATCCCCCTCGAGCGGCTTTACGAGATGTGCAAGGTCGCCAGAGGCATCCTCACGGGCCCCCACGATGTCGGGAGGGTGATCGCCCGGCCCTTCGAGGGGGCCGAAGGGGCCTTCCGCCGGACCCCCGATCGCCACGACTACTCCCGTCTCCCCGATGGCGACACGATCCTCGATGAGCTGGTCGCCCACGACCTCGAGGTCAGGGGGGTCGGCAAGATCTCGGACATCTTCGGGGGCCGGGGGATCACGTCATCGCGCCCGACCCGGTCGAACGACGACGGGATCGACGGGATCGTGGGTGAGATCGGCGCCATCTCCAGAGGTCTCGTGTTCGCGAACCTCGTGGATTTCGACCAGTCCTACGGGCATCGCAACGACCCCGAGGGCTATGCCGCGGCGCTCGAGCGATTCGATTCTCGCCTAGGGGAGATCACCGGCGCCATGGGCCCCGATGACATCCTCATCATCACGGCCGATCACGGAAACGACCCGACGACTTCCTCGACCGACCACTCCCGGGAGAGAGTGCCCCTGCTGGTGACCGGGGAAGCCGTCTCCGAGGGCACCGATCTCGGGACCAGGAGCACGTTCTCGGATTGCGGAGCTACGGTCACCGACCTGCTCGGGGTCACCACTGCCACCAGAGGGACCTCGTTCGCAGAACTCCTCCTCACCTAGAGGCCCGGACGGCACGATCCGCAGCACCACTGGTGTCTGTAGGGAAGTCAGGTCTTGTTTCCGCCATGAGGCTCCTGTAGTGTCCGGCTCCAGGGAGATTTGTCGACAAGTTTCTATGTCAGCAGCGCCGGGGAGGCCGAATGGACCAAAGCACGCAAGAGGCGTCGAGCCTGCCGATCGAGGATGCCGAGGCGCTGGATGCGGCCCTGGCAGGCGTCGAGGACGCCCCCCCGAAGGCCGATCTCTCTCAGATAAGCGGACATCACGCCCGGGTCATCGCCCTGGCCAACCAGAAGGGGGGCGTGGGTAAGACCACCACGACCCTTAACCTGGGCACCGGCCTGGCGATGCTGGGGCAACGGGTCCTGCTGGTGGACTTCGACCCCCAAGGGGGCTGCGCCTTGGGCCTGGGCATAGAACCCGCTCAGCTCGAGCTATCGGTCTACAACGCTCTTCTGGACAGGGAATGCGACCCTGAGGACACGATCCTGGCCACCAAGATCCCGAACCTCGAGTTGATGCCCTCCAATATCGACCTCTCGGCAGCCGAGATCCAGCTGGTTACCGAGGTCGCTCGAGAGCAGGCACTGGCCCGGATCCTGCGCCCACTTCGGGACAAATACGACTTCATCCTCATCGATTGTCAGCCCTCGCTTGGTCTGCTGACGATCAACGCCCTAGCGGCGGCTGACGGCGTGATCATCCCTCTGGAGTGCGAGTACTACGCCCTACGGGGGATGGCGCTCTTGCTCGACTCGATCGAGCGGGTTCAGGACCGCATCAACCCGGAACTCGTGATCGACGGGATCCTTGCCACGATGTTCGATAACCGCACCCTGCACGCCCGAGAGGTCCACGAAAGGGTCGAATCGGCCTTCGGGGACAAGCTGTTCAGTACCGTGATCCGCAAGACAATCAGGTTCGCCGAAGCGCCAGTGGCGGGGGAGCCGATCCTCACATATGCCCCCACGTCCACAGGGGCAGAGGCCTACCGCGATCTCGCCAAGGAGGTGATGAGCCGTGTCTCGCCGCGCCAGTCTGCCGGGAGCTGACGAGCTCTTCCGTAGGACCAGTACCGCCGAGCGGGCCGAAGAGGCCCCTCAGGAAGAGCCGATCCAGTCTCCAAGTCTACAAGTCGCCAAGGAGACGCCCGCTCCACAACCGGCCCAGCCGGTAGCCCAGGAGCCCAAGAAGGGCCCCAAGCACGACGAAAAGGTGACGTTCTACTGCACGGGAGACGACCTCATGGCGATCGAGAAGGCGCGCCTCCAGTTGCGCGCCAGCCATGGGATCGCCGCCGATAGGGGGAAGATCGTCAGGGCCGCCCTTGCGTACGTCCTCGAGGACTTCGAGGCCCGTTCCGAGGATTCGATCCTGCTCCGACGCATGACCCGCTGAACGACGTAGCAGCGTTTAGGGCCCTGGCTAAGCCGGGGCCCTTGTCGCGAACGGGGTAGGCGCCCACGTCAGCCACGCCTCCGGCGCGCCTCCCGGCGCTGACGTCCGCTCATGCCACCCGTAGAAGGCAGGCCGGTGGCCGCTTCCAGCGGGTTCCTATCCGAGGGTCTCAGCTTGGCCGCTCCCACCACCAGCGGGGACTATGAGCATATGTCGATATATAGATACTACAACTTGTCGACAAGGGGTGTCGGCGACGGCCCTCTGACCTGCGGTTTTAGCTAACGACGCTCATCGATAAGTAGATAACCCGCCTAAGCGCTAAGACATCTACGCTAGTTATTGACAAGTAGGCACGTGGTGGGCGATGATGCGGGTCGCCCTCGGGTGAGGGAGCCTTCCATGCAGACGACGGTGATCGTCGTGCTGGGAGGGGAGTAGGGCCACTTGGCAGACGCCCGACCGAGATGGAGACGTCTACCAGCCGGCGCTACTGGCCCCTCGGGTCACGCCGAGGAGGGGGATAGCCACACCTCCATGAGCGGTTAACTCTAACCCTCAAGTTGAGAGATTGCTAACTCTTAGCCTTACCTTTAAAGATAGCCGCTGACGTGGCCTATTTGACCCGATCTGCCCCTTTCTCCTGTCCGCGCCGGCTCTCGCCACGGGATCACCTCAGTCGAGAAGCGCAGGACCCTCTTCGGCGGTCGCCCTTCATCCGTCTGGGATCGAGGAGATCCCCGAGACCAGGTCCGGTCGATGCGTAAGAGCGGGGGAGCCATTGGGCAAATGGGGATCAGGCCAGCCGGGGCTCCGCCTCGTCCGGGGCCTCCTCCTCGCCAGGGGAGCCTCCCTGGGCTGCTCCGTTGACATGGCTCTTTGTTCGCATGTCCGCATGTCCGCCTATCAGCAGATCGACTTGTCGAGGTGGCGGCTACACGTCTTGGGTACTAGGAGATGTATCACCAAGTGGGCTTGAGTGAATGTAAACAAGACGAGATAGCGATAAGTACTTAAGTACTTTAAGCCTGTGGGAAAGAAAGACACTAGGGGAGAAGTAGTGAAAGAGATAAATAGACAAGTCTGCTGGTCTATGAGGGGTCCGCTCCTTATGTAGGGAGTCGACAAGTCGCCATGTATGGATATGCATACACACGGGGAGGCGACTACACAGAGTAGCGGTGCCAGGCACCCCGCTCCGATCTGGGCGACTCCGTGGGCCCCAAGCAGCGCTGAAGGGGCGCAGGGGCCTCCAGGGCCCGCCTCAAGAGGATCCAGTGGTTCGGCTGGGGGGCGCCTGGTGCCGATTGTCAACTTGTCGATAGTCGCCCGCCCGGGGATCGGCCGCCTGGGCTCGAGGGCTACCGGGCGGCCCGAGCGTGATAGGAGCCCGAAGCGAGAAGTCGACAAGTAGCCATAGGTGCGATGGGGTGGTGGGCGTCACCATGTCGACCTGTCGACATCTGCTGGCGGCCGGACCGATTAGCGATCTATAGATTTGGAACTAAGTCGATCGCTGCGAGATATGGATTTGATGACTAGGTGACAAGGGGCCGATCGTGGAAAGGGGATCAGTCGTCTTATAGACAGGGCGATATGTGGTGAGGTCGCCTTATAGGGATGTCGGCGAGTCTTCTAGCCGCCAACCACGGAGATCATGAAGTCGGTTATCGAACGCCTGAGCGGGTCGAGGAACGAGATCCCGCCGAAGAAGACCAGCCCGAGGAGGATGAGGAAGCCGTACTGGTCCAGGAAGTAGATGATCCGGTGGTGGCGGGGGGGCAGGAAGATGGTCAGCAGCCTCGATCCGTCCAGCGGAGGCAGGGGTAGCAGGTTGAAGACGGCCAGGAGCACGTTGATGGAGACGAAGACCTGCAGGAAGAGGCCGATCTGCTCGAGACTGCTCGGTTTGCCCGCCGCTACCCACACGAACGCCCCCACGAACGCCAACAAGAGGTTCATCATCGGGCCCGCCAGGGCGACGATAGCGGCCCCGAATCGTTGGGAGGCAAGGGCCTGGGGCCTGAATTCGACGGGTTTGCCCCATCCGAAGCCCAGGAGCACCAACATCAAGGTGCCCAGGGGGTCGAGGTGGCGAACGGGATTCGGGGTTAGGCGCCCCATGGCTCGTGGCATCCGGTCCCCCTGGAGATCCGCCGCTAGGGCGTGAGCGTACTCATGAAGGGAGATCGCCAGCACGAGGGTGATGGCGAGCAGGGCGAATGCGGCGGGATCGGTCCTCAAGATGTCGAGCACGGCCGGTATTGTATGGCCCTGCGCGCGCAGCTGGTCGATCGGACCGATCGCGAGCGTGGCAGACCGCGTAAAGCCGACAGATCAGGATGTCTTAACTAGAGAGTTAGGGTTTGATGGCCGACACCAAACGAGCGTTCAGCGGGATCCAACCGACCGGGAGTCCGCACCTGGGTAACTACCTCGGGGCTCTCAAGAACTGGGTCGCCGCCCAAGACGAGCACGAAACCTTCTACTGCATCGTCGATCTGCATTCGCTGACGTTGCCGTGGGACCCGGAGGGGCTCCGGATGCGCACGCTGGAGGCCGCCGCCTCCCTCTACGCCGCCGGGATCGACCCCCAACGGGCGGTCCTGTTCCGCCAGTCGCACGTAGCGCAGCATTCAGAACTTGCCTGGGTGCTGACGTGTGTTTCGAGGATGGGCGAATTGCGTCGGATGATCCAATTCAAGGAGAAATCCAAAGGGGAGAGCGCCGAATCGATCGGGGCTGGATTGTTCACCTATCCCGTTCTCCAGGCGGCTGATGTCCTCCTGTACCAGGCCGACGGCGTGCCCGTAGGGGAGGATCAGCGCCAGCACATCGAGCTGATGAGAGACCTAGCGATCCGCTTCAACGCCGGATTCGGGCCCACATTCACGGTCCCAGAGGCATGGATCCCAGCCGCCGGCGCCCGGATCATGGCCCTCGATGATCCGAGTCAGAAGATGAGCAAGTCCTCTGGGAGGGAGAACTCGGTGATCAACCTCACCGATGAGCCCTCGGCCGTGGCCAAGAAGATCAAGTCTGCGGTCACCGACTCGGGTCGAGATGTGATCTCTGGGCCCGACAAACCGGCTCTGACCAACCTCTTGACGATCTACTCGCTGGTCGAGGGAACGACGATCCAAGACCTCGAAGCTCGCTTCGCCGACAAGGGCTATGGGGATCTCAAGAACGCGATGGCTGAGGCCGTCGTAGATGCCCTGAGGCCGATCCGCGAGCGCTACCTCGAGTTGATGGAGGACCCTCATCAGACCGAGGCCCTCCTGGCCGAGGGAGCGTCGAAGGCACGAGCGGTGGCGGAGGCAACGATGGAAGTCGTGTGGGAACGGTCCGGTCTAGGCCCTCGCCCGTAGATTTCCGGCGCCCCAGCGCCCCTGGGCTGTAGCGTTACGCCGCAGGCGGTGGGGGATGGCTCCCGACAGGGATCCTCTTATAGATTTGTCGACAAGTATTCAAGCGAGGAGCAGCGGTGACGTACGAGGTCAAGACCGAGGTGTTCCAGGGGCCGATAGACCTCTTGCTCCACCTCATAACGAGACAACGGGTCGATATCTACGACGTCTCGCTCTCGACGATCACCGACGAGTTCCTGGCTGCGATCGACCGGATGGAGGAGCTCGATCTCGAGGCGGCCACCGGTTTCCTCGTGGTGGCGGCAACCTTGCTTGAGTTGAAGTCGCTGAGGCTGCTGCCGAGTCGGTACGGGGACGCTATCGATGCCAAGCTGCTCGAGGAGCGGGACCTGCTCCTCGCTCGCCTCGTCGAGTGCTCGACCTACCGCGAGGCCGGAACCTGGGTGAACGCTCAGTTGGCGGCGGGAGGCAAGTACTTCGCCCGCAGCGCCGGCCTCGAGCCCCAGTTCGTCGACCTAGCCCCCGATCTACTCGCTCGAGTGACCCTCGATGATCTGGCAGCACGGGCGGCCGAAGCCCTTGCCCCCAAGCCCGAGCCGGAATTCGACACCTCTCATGTGAACCCGATCACCGCATCGGTGAAGGACGCGATCGTCGAGCTGTCGGGACGCCTGGAGGGCTCTCCCAGCCTCAGTTTCGACGAACTCTGCGGCCGCATCACCGATCGGATCGAGGTCGTGGTCCGTTTCCTGGCCCTCCTCGAGCTGTTCAAGGCCGGGGCGGTGGACATCTCTCAAGCAGATAGGTTCGGCGACATCGTGGCCGTGTGGACCGGCGAGGTAGGCGTTCTCGAGGTCGTCGACGAGGCCGAGGAGTACACCCTGGCGGAGGGAGCCAAGTGATAACGCCCGAGCGGAAGATCATCGAATCGATCATGTTGCTCGCAGACGAGCCGGTTTCGGCCCGCCTGATGGGGGAGGTCCTCGAACGCCCTCGGACCGAGGTCGAAGCCATCCTGGGTGGCCTGGCCCAGGAGTACGCAGACGAGGACCGAGGCTTCGTTCTCCGCGAGGTCGCCGGTGGCTGGCGCCTGTATACGGACCCGGAATGCGCCCCGTGGCTCGAGCGGTTCGTGACCCGACACACTCACAGCCGTCTCACCGGAGCCGCCCTCGAGGTCCTCGCCATCGTGGCGTACAAGGGACCTATCTCACGAGCGCAGGTTGGCGAGATCCGGGGGGTCGACTCCGATGGGGTCGTGAAGACGCTAGAGCAGCGGGGGTTGATCGCCGAGGCGGGGATCGACTCTGGACCCGGTTCTCCGGTGCTGTTCAAGGTGTCGGACGAGTTCCTCGAACGGATGGGACTCCGCTCCGTGGACGAGCTCCCTCCCCTCAGGGACTTCATGCCCGATTCGGAGGCGGTCGAGGAGATGGAACTGAAGCTGTCTCCGAACGCGTGATGCCGTCGTGACCCAGGAGGGCGAACGACTCCAGAAGGTTCTGGCGAAAGCCGGGGTCGGGTCGCGCCGGGTCGTCGAGGAGATGATCGCGGCGGGCCGCATCAAAGTGAACGGGACCCGGGCGGAGCTCGGCCGACGGGTCGACGAGTCGAAGGATATAGTTGAGCTTGATGGTTCTCGGGTGCCGCTCGGAGCGGACCTTCGCTACTACCTGCTGAACAAGCCGGAGGGGGTCGTGTCTACCGCCGACGATCCCGAAGGGCGCCCCACGGTGATGGAGTACCTCGAGGTTCCGGATCGGCTGTGGCCGGTGGGGCGGCTGGATATCGATACCGAGGGAGCGATCATCCTCACCAACGATGGGGACCTCACCCACCGATTGACCCACCCGAGCTTCGAGATACCACGGACGTATCTGGCGGAGGTGAAGGGCTCGGTCAAAGACCGAACGTTGCGAACCTTGGCGCGAGGGGTCGAGCTCGACGACGGCAAGACCGCCCCAGCTCAAGTGGACCTCCTCGATCGGATGGCGGGCTCGGCGCTGATCGAGCTGACGATCCACGAGGGGCGCAACCGCCAGGTCAGGAGGATGTTCGACGCGGTGGGGCACCCCGTGATCCGTCTGGCCCGGATCGCTGTGGGCCCGGTTAGGCTCGGACGCCTGAAGCCCGGCAACCTGCGACGCCTGTCCCCTGAGGAGGTGCGCACGCTGTATCGGGCGTGTGGTCTCTGAGGGGTCCGTTGATGATTTGTAGACAAATAGATAGCCGTTCGTCGCACCGCGGGGTCAGGTCATGACCGAGGCCCGCGTGAGGGCGTTGCGCGGAGCTACGACCGTGCCCGCTGACGATCCCGACGAGATCGTGGGAGCCACGGTCGAGCTGATCGCCGCGATGATGGATCGGAACGGCGTAGCTCATGACGATCTCGTGAGCCTCGTCTTCACGACGACCCCAGATCTCCATTCGGAGTTCCCGGCCCTCGGAGCGCGCGCTGCCGGTATCTCGGATATCCCGTTGCTGTGCGCTCAGGAGATAGAGGTCCCCGGAGCGGTGCCTCTATGCATCCGGGTCCTCATGCATCTGTACACCGATCGGGAGCGGACCGATCTCCGCCACGTCTATCTGGGCGACGCGCGCATGTTGCGCACCGACCTGCCGGAGTGATCGTGGAGCTACCGGAGAGGATCGCCATCCTAGGGATGGGCTTGATCGGGGGCTCCCTGGCCCTCGGACTCAAGGCGTCCGAGACAGAGGTGTCCATCGTCGGCTACGACCCGGCACCCGAGAGCCTCGAGGCTGCACTCGCCATGGGGGCGATCGACGAAGGATCGTCATCTCCGGGAGGAGCGGTGGACGGTGCCGGTCTCATCGTGCTGGCCTCTCCGGTCGACGTCATCCCCGCTCTCTGTGAGGAACTCGGGGCACTCGCTGCCGAAGGGGCCGTGGTGACCGATGTCGGAAGCGCCAAGGCGGCCGCCGTCGTGGCGGGCGAGGGGTCATTCGGTGCCTCGTTCGTCGGGGGTCACCCGATGGCCGGCTCCGAGCGCCACGGCATGGCCGCCGCTGACCCCGCTCTGTTCGATGACGCGTGGTGGATCCTGACGCCTACCGAAGCCACCTCCTCGGAGGCGTTCGGGACGGTGAGGGACCTCGTGATCACGCTGGGGGCTCGCCCCGTGTCGCTCGATCCCCTCACTCACGACGCCCTGATCGCACGCCTGAGCCACGTCCCCCAGCTGGCCGCGAGCGCATTGGTGGCCACCGCGGCGTCAGCGACCGAGGAGGAGAACCTGCTCGGGCTTGCCGCAGGCGGGTTCAGGGACGTCACTCGGATCGCTGCCAGCGACCCGGACCTCTGGGTCGCGATCCTGAGATCGAACCGATCGGCGGTCCTCGACGGACTCGGAGGCTTGCGCGCAGGACTCCAGGATCTCGAGGCGATGATCGATGCCGCCGACTGGGCAGGAGTGCATAAGTACCTCTCCGCGGCGCGAACCGCCCGCCTCGAACTGTTCGCACGACCGGATATGGCGGGCGATCCCGTCACCCTCGCTCTACCGGTTCAGGATCGACCGGGGTTGCTGGCCGAGGTCACAACGGCGGCGGGTCGGATCGGGGCCAACATCGAGGATCTTCGGATCATCCACTCCACCGAAGGTGGCCAGGGACGACTAGAGATGGTCATCGCTGGAACCGACAAGGCAACGGACCTCGCAGAAGAACTGAGGGGTCTCGGATACAGGGTGGAGATGCTCCCGGTGGGGGTCGAAGATTATGGCTGAGGTGCAGCGATGATCTTCAAACGGAGTGCCGCTATCCCGCCCCTCATCGGCACCGTGAAGGTTCCGGGTGACAAGTCCCTGTCTCACCGCGCTGTCATCCTCGCCGCGCTCGCGAAGGGAAGGTCCGTGGTGCGAGGCGTGAACGTCGGCGACGATGTGCTCGCCACTGCCGCGTGCATCGAGGCCCTTGGCGCCGAAGTCGTCGTAGTGCGGGACCGGGAGCGGATCGAGATCACTTCCCCCGGATTCGATGCGCTCCACGAGCCAGCAGCGGTGCTGGAGTGCGGTAACTCGGGAACCTCGATAAGGCTCCTCATGGGAGTGGTCGCGGGGGTGCCCGGCTGCGCCGTGCTCACGGGCGACGAGACCCTGAGGCGCAGACCGATGCTCCGGATAGTGTCCCCGCTCAGACAGATGGGAGCGTCGATCGACGGTCGGGACCACGGCAACCTTGCCCCCCTTACGGTTCGAGGAGCCGACCTCGTCGGCATCGACATCGAGACCTCAGTGGCGTCTGCCCAGGTGAAGACGGCCGTGTTGCTAGCGGGTCTCTCTGCGTCTGGAGTCACCACGGTGACCGAGCCATCGCTAAGTCGCGATCACACGGAGCGGATGCTCGATGCCGCCGGTGTGGAGGTAACACGTACGGGGCTCTCGGTATCGGTGACCGGGGGAGCCCGGCCCGAGCCGTTCGACTGGTCGATACCCGGAGATCCATCCGGTGCCATGTTCCTGCTCGTCGCGGGCCTCACGGTCCCGGGATCGTCGGTGACCGTGGAGAACGTGTGTCTGAACCCGACCCGAACCGCCGCGTTCGACGTTCTGAGGGAGATGGGCGGAACGATCGAGGTCGAGGAGAGCGGGGTCAGCGCAGGTGAGCCCCTCGGGCGCGTCACGGCCTCCTACTCGGAACTCGGTGGGGTAGACATCGATGAAGCGCTAGTGCCGTCCCTCATCGACGAGGTTCCTGCTTTGTTGATAGCCGCGGGTGCCGCGACCGGGACCACCACCTTGCGCGGTGCTGCAGAACTACGCGTCAAAGAATCGGATCGCATAGATGCGATGGTCACTGGTCTCAGGAGCCTCGGCACCACGTGCGAGGAGTTCGAGGACGGGATCGCGGTGACCGGAGGATCCGGGTTCGGCGGGGGAGAGATCGATCCACGAGGCGACCACCGGATCGCGATGGCGTTCGCCGTGGCGGGTCTCACCGCGAGAGAGAAGGTCCGGGTCAGTGGGTGGTCATGCGTCGATACCTCATTCCCTGGATTCCTCGATGTTCTCGGGGAGGCGCAGGGACCGTGATCGTAGCCATCGACGGACCGGCTGGTGCCGGCAAGAGCACGGTCGCTCGGGAGGTTGCCTCCAGGCTCGGGCTTACCTACCTGGACACCGGCGCCCTCTATCGAACGATCGCGTTCCGAGCCCTCCAGGGCGGCTCCGATCCCACAGACGGAGTCGAGATGGGGCGGCTAGCGGCGTCGACGGATGTACGTCTGGAAGGGACCAAGGTCCTCCTCTCCGGCCTTGACGTCAGTCTTGAGATCAGAAGCGAGGACGTGACCGAGGTGGTGTCGGTAGTTTCGGCCCACCCCGAGGTGAGAGCGGAGCTGCTCCGCCTTCAGCGGATGGTCGCGTCGAGGGGTGATGTCGTCATCGAAGGACGGGACATCGGGACCGTCGTGGCCCCGGACGCCCAGGTCAAGATCTACCTCACCGCGTCTCCGCTCGAGAGAGCACGTCGCCGGGCCGAGCAGCTAGGGGTTGCGGGTGATCCGGCCAAGGTCACCGAGATAGCAGAGGCCATAGAGGAGCGGGATGAGGCAGATGCCACCCGGGCGACATCCCCTCTCGTCAAAGCACCCGATGCTCTTGTGATCGACTCCACACTCATGAGCTTCGAGGAGGTCGTCGAGACCATCATCGGAGCGGTCCATCGATCGAAGGAGGCCCCTGGTGTCTGAATCACGAGCCGGTGGCGTTCCGGTGGTAGCGGTCGTAGGGCGCCCCAACGTCGGGAAGTCGTCCCTCGTCAACCGCGTCATCGGCAGGCGAGAGGCGATCGTCGAAGAGATGCCCGGGGTAACCAGGGATCGCCGGGGGTTCACGGCCGATTGGGCGGGCCGGACCTTCGAGATCGTGGACACCGGGGGGCTAGAACTCGGCGCCGAAGGTCTCGACGCACGGGTCGCCGAGCAAGCGCACCTCGCGATCGAAACGGCCGATGTCATCGTGCTAGTCGTGGACGGTCAGGCGGGAGCCACCCAAGACGATCACGACGTCGCCAAGATCCTCAGGCGCACCGATGTACCGGTCCTCATCGCAGTCAACAAGATCGATGATCCGAAGGATGCTCCGATGGCGGCCGAGTTCTTTCGCCTGGGAGCAGGTGAGGTCTATCCGCTCTCGGCCCTCCATGGGCGCGGGTCCGGAGACTTCCTCGAGGCCCTGGTCGCGGTGCTGCCCGAAGAAGGGGTGGCGACCTCTGACTCGTGGGCTTCGGTGGCGATCGTGGGACGCCCTAACGTGGGGAAATCGTCGATCCTGAATTCGCTTCTTGGCGAATACCGCTCGATCGTCGATCCGGTCGCGGGGACCACTCGCGACCCGGTCGACTCGTTCCTGGACCTCGATGACGAGCGCAAGATCAAGGTGATCGACACCGCAGGCATGCGACGTGAAGTGAAGATCCACGATCCGGTCGAATACTTCGGCTTCCTGAGGTCTCGCCGTACCCTCAGCAGGGTGGATGCAGCGATCCTCGTTGTAGACATCTCCGAGGGGGTCACTGGACACGACCAGCGGATCGCGCAGGAGATCCTCGAAGCGGGACGCGCGTGCGTGGTGGTGCTGAATAAGTGGGATCTCACCCCCGAGGAGGACACCGACCGCAAGCGCGTCGAACGTGACGTGGCCGAGAAGTTGCGCTTCGTTCCGTGGGCAACGATCGTGCGAACCTCGGCGATCACGAAGAGGGGTATCGAGCGGATCCTTCCAGCGGTAGAGGAGGCGGTCACCAGTCACCAAACGAGGCTTCCTACCGCGCAGGTGAACACGATCATCCGCGATGCCCAGATCCGCCGTCCGCACCCGCGCCTGCGCGGGAAGTCGTCGCGGGTGCTCTACGCGGTCCAGGCGCGTTCCGCTCCGCCCACCATCGTCTTGTTCTCATCAGGACAGTTAGAGGACAACTATCTCCGTTACCTCGAGCACCGGGTCCGAGTGGTCGAGCCGTTCTCGGGAAGTCCGATCCGCTTCCAGGTGAGGAGGCGACCGAGGCGTGCGCCGGACGAATGATCTAGGCGGGCGAGAGATCTGCCGCCTATATGATGGCGCGCATTCACGGGACGTGGCGCAGCTTGGTTAGCGCACTGGTCTGGGGGACCAGGGGTCGCCGGTTCAAATCCGGCCGTCCCGACTGGTACGGATGCATGCCGGTCGTCCGCGAGGAGATGTCGGGCCGTTGAGCAGGAGCAGGACATGAGTCGAATGGCTCCGCAAGAGAGCGAGCGCGCCGGCGACAGGATCCTCACGATCCCGAATGTCTTGTCCCTCTTGAGGTTGATGACCGTCCCGGTGTTCCTGTGGTTGTTCACGAACGATCGCGAGAACGCGGCGGTGATCGTCTATGGAGCGGGGGCGTGGACCGACTTCTTCGACGGAGCGATCGCTCGTCGATTCAACCAAGTGAGCGAGTTCGGGAAACTCCTCGACCCGCTGTCCGACCGCGTGTACATCGTCTCGATGGTGATCGCGCTTGTGGTGCGAGACACCTTGCCGCTGTGGTTGGCGGCGATCCTCCTAGCGCGCGACGCTTTGGTCCTCGGCATGTTCCCGCTCCTCGAGAAGCGCGGTGCGCCACGCCTCCGTGTGAATTTCACGGGTAAGAGCGCGACGGCGGCATTGTTCTTCGGCCTGACGTGGCTCATGTGGTCCGAGACAACGTTTCCACTGGCATCGGTGGGGACCGAGATCGGGTTCCCGTTCGTTGGACTCGGGGCCGTCCTCTACTGGGTGGCTGCCATGATGTACGCCAAAGAGGGGATGGCGGCGTTGAAGACGACCGCTGCGGTTGTCGGTGATGAGGGGGCGCAGGTCGAGTGAGCGATCACATGCAGGCCGTGATCATGGCGGGGGGCGAGGGGTCACGGTTGCGACCGCTGACCTCGAACATGCCCAAGCCGATGCTTCCTGTGGCCAATCGGCCGATCATGGAACACATCATCGAGCTGGTGCGCTCGCATGGCATCACCGATATCACTGCGACCGTGCAGTTCCTCTCGTCCGTCATCCGCAACTACTTCTCGGACGGTTCCGACCTCGGTGTCTCGCTGTCGTACTCGACCGAGGATGTCCCACTCGGAACGGCTGGGTCCGTCCTGAATGCGAAGGAACTGTTGTCGGGCACGTTCTTGGTGATCTCCGGTGACGCGCTAACCGATCTCGATCTCACGAAGGTGATCGAGTTCCACCGTGCCAAGAAAGCGGTAGGGACTCTGGTACTCAAGCGGATGCAGGACCCTCTCGAGTTCGGGATCGTGATGACTGACGAAGAGGGTCGGATCGAGAGATTCCTAGAGAAGCCGACGTGGGGCCAGGTCTTCAGCGACACCATCAACACGGGGATCTACGTGCTGGAGCCGGAGGTGCTGGATCTGATCCCGCCGGATCAGCCGTACGACTTCTCCAGTGAGTTGTTCCCTCTGATGCTCGAGAAGGGCCTTCCTCTCTACGGCTACGTCACCGACGAGTACTGGACCGACGTCGGCAATACCGATGCGTACCTCCAGGCTCAGCAGGACGCTCTCGATAGGAAGGTAGGCGTCAACCTGCCCGGGTTCGAGTTCCAGGACGGGGTGTTCGTTGGAGAGGATGTCGAACTCGACCCCACGGCCAGACTCATCGGGCCCTCGGTGATCGGGGACAACTCTCGGATCGGAGCGGGCGCGATCGTAGGCCCGGGGTCAGTGATCGGATCCAACGCGATCTTGGCGCCGGATTCGCGCGTCGCTCACGGAGTGGTCCTCGACCGCGCTTACGTAGGGCCGCTGGCCCAAGTGCGCGGCGGCGTCCTCGGCCGGAGCGCGTCTCTCGAGCGTGGAGCGATCCTCGAAGAAGGCGCGGTGCTCGGAGACGAAACGACAGTTGGAGCCGGCGCGTTGATCAAGCCGTGGGTCAAGGTCTACTCGGCCCGGACCGTGGAAGCGGGAGCCATCGTCACGCAGAGCGTCGTGCGCGAACGTCGGGCGACGCGGAGCTTGTTCGGCGCGCGTGGTGTCTCGGGGTTGATCAACGTGGGGATCACGCCGCAAGTGGCGGTACGCCTCGGGATGGCGTACGGGACGACCCTGAAGCGGGGGAGTGTCGTGGTCACCGGCCGCGATGCGAGTCGTTCGGCACGAACCATCAAGCGAGCGATCATCGCGGGGCTCAACGCGACAGGGATCACGTGCAGGGACCTCGAGTTGATGCCGTTGCCGCTGACGCGTTTCACCGTCCGAAGTCAGCAGGTCGCAGGTGGGATCAGCGTTCGAACCGCGTCGGGGAACCCTGAAGAGGTCGAGATCAGGCTGTTCGATTCCGACGGCGCCGACCTGCCCGAAGCGGACCAGCGCAAGATCGAGAGGGTGTTCTTCAGAGAGGACTATCGCGTCACGAGTCCGTCCAAGATCGGCGAGCTCGAGTTCCCACCTCATGCCCCGGAGCAGTACGTCGGCGGACTTCTCGGTGCTATCGACATCGACGCCATCCGCGCGTCTGGCTTGAAGGTCGTGATCGACTACGCGTTCGGTCCAGCGTGCCTCGTCGGGCCTTCCATCATGGGTCGACTCGGGATCGACATCCTTTCGGTGAACGTGTACACGGACGAACATCGTCCGGTGGTTACGGCGGACGAGTACGAGGAGATGCTGGCGCACCTGCAGGACCACGTGACGAAGTCAGGCTCTGACCTTGGCGTCTTGCTGGAACCTGGTGGAGGGACGGCGACTCTCATCGACGAGCGGGGTCGCGCGGTTCCTCAGGAGCGCGCGTTGATGGCCTTCCTCGCTCACGAGGCGGCACGCGGCGCTGGCTCGATCGCTCTTCCGGTGTCGAGCTCGATCAGATGTGAAGAGGTCGCGGAAGCTAGGGGAGCGACGGTCCAGTGGACGGGGACGGCACTGACCGCACTGATGGCTCGCGCGGGGCGCAAAGGTGTCGGTTTCGCGGGAGACGCCGATGGCACCCTGATCTTTCCAGGGTTCCTCCCGGCCCCCGACGCTCTGATGACGTTCGCGAAGGCGCTCGAGATGACAGCCACCGGGGCCCGACCTCTCGGCGAGATCATCGATTCTCTTCCAGAGGTGCACGTGGCACGACGGAACGTTCAGACCCCGTGGAACATGAAGGGCGCGGTGATGAGACACATCGCTTCGGTCGCGCCCCCGGGGCGCCTGGTACTGCTCGACGGTGTGAAGGTCGTGGAGGACGATCGCTGGGCGCTCGTCATCCCGGCTCCCGATGAGCCCATCAGCCGGATCTGGGCGGAGGCGCCGAGCGAGCAAGAAGCCGCGGCCCTTGCGGATCAGTACCAAGGTTTGGTCGAAGAGGTCGTGACCGAGGGTCGCGACGACGACGGGGGCTCCCACGGGGCCGAGAAAGGAGCGAGTGGTGGCGGAGGTTCCTGACGACCGGAGTTATTCGAAGGACCATGAATGGGCCAAGGAGGACGGGGCTCGGATCATCGTGGGGATCACCGATTTCGCCCAGGATCAATTGGGTGATGTCGTGTTCGTCGGGCTTCCCGAACCGGGCTCCGAGGTGGAAGCGCATAAGCCTCTGGGCGAGGTCGAGTCGACCAAGTCGGTATCGGACATCTACAGCCCCGTCGCCGGCAAGGTCGCCGAGAAGAACGTCGAGGTCGAAGCGAACCCCGAACTCATCAACGAAGACCCGTACGGCAAAGGCTGGCTCGTGGCCATCGAGCCCTCCGGTGCCCTAGAGGGCCTCATGAGTGCGGCCGACTACGCCGAACACCTAAAATCCCAATAGTTCTGCGGATCGTCGAGACGATCCGCGTCTCGGATCCTCCCTATTGCGTAACCCTCAAGTGGCGGTATAGGGTCTCGCGATGTTCTGTCATAACTGTGGTCACAAGAATCCTGAGGGCGCCAACTTCTGTTCGTCGTGCGGGGCGGCTCTGGGCGAGGGAAGCGACACCACGATCACCTTCGCCCCGGCTGAACTCGAGACCGAGCTAGAGGAAGAGATCCACATCAGCCCCGAGGAACTCGAAGGGGGCCGCGGGGTTCTCGTCGTCAAGCGGGGTCCGAACGCGGGGAGCAAGTACTTCCTGGATTCACCCTCCACCGATATCGGTCGGCATCCGGATTCGGACATCTTCCTCGACGACATCACGGTGTCGCGGAGGCACGCCGAGATCGTCCGTAAGGAGGATGAAGCGGGCTTCAACCTGAACGACGTGGGGAGCCTCAACGGGACCTACGTCAACAAGGAGCGGGTCGAGGAAGCCGAGTTGCGCTCGGGTGATGAGATCCAGATCGGCAAGTTCAAGCTGATCTTCCTGACCGGGAGCTAGCGATGCCGCTGTCACGGTCACGCGACTACCTCAGCATCGGCGAGGTCCTCGAATCCCTCAAAGAGGGCTTCCCTGACATCAGCATCTCGAAGATCCGCTTCCTCGAAGCCGAGGGCCTGATCGAACCCGAGAGGACTGCGTCCGGCTATCGGAAGTTCTACGAGAAGGATGTTGATCGTCTCAAGTACGTTCTCCAGTTGCAGCGGGATCACTTCATGCCCCTCAAGGTGATCCGCGACCGACTGTCTGAGGCCGACTCGAACGGGGCGATCCGTCGGGCCGCTCCACCAGAGGCGCCCGGAGCAGGGAGCGACAACGGGGAAGCGGAGACCGACGTAACTGGCGTGCAGCTCACCAAGAACGAGTTGTGTCGTGCGGCGGGCGTCACGGACGACGAGTTCCAGGGCCTAGTCGACTTCGGAGTGATGACCACGAAGGCGGATGACGTCTACGACGAGACCGACCTCCTTATCGCCAAGGCCGCTCGTAAGTTCTTCCAGTTCGGCGTCGAACCCAGGCACCTGAGGATGTACAAGCAGTTCGCCGACCGCGAGGTCGACTTCTTCTCGCGTATCGTCCTGCCGTTCACCCGGCGTAAGGACGAGGAGAGCCAGCGAGAGGCGAGCCGATCGATGCATGAACTCCTAGGTCTCTCTCGTCAGTTGCGAGAGGGCGTGCTGCGCACGAGCCTGCGCGAGATGCTCTAGCCGAACCGGTGATCCGCCTCCCGGCACGCCGAGTCGGCGCCGCCATCCTCGCCATCGCTTTCCTTTCCACCTTCGGGCCGTCCCGGCATGTCGTGCCATCGGCGGGCGCTCTGACCCTGGCGTTGACATGCGAGTCGTGCATAGTCGTTTCCCCTATCGGCGCGGTCTACGAGACGTATCCGGACCGAGAGCTCCCGATGGCAAGCACTACGAAGATGGTGACGGCCCTGGTCGCTCGCAGTTCCTTGGACCTCGATGACAGGGTGTCTATCTCCCGATCCGCTGCTGCCACCGGAGGTGGGGGAGTAGCGCTCGTCGCAGGTGAGAGGTACACCGCCAAGGCACTGCTCGAGATGGCTCTGATGACATCGTCCAACGACGCTGCGGTCGCTCTGGCGGAGGCAGCGTCCGGAACCCATGAGGCGTTCGTCTCCGAGATGAACGCGTTCGCCACCGCGGTTGGGGCTGACCAGACGCACTTCGTGACCGCCCACGGACTAGATGCTCCGGGGCATCACTCGACAGTGCGGGACCTGGTCCTCTTCGGGCAGCTCGTGCTCGACGACCCGGTCCTGGCCGAGATCGTGGCGACACAGCGTTCCACCGTCTCGGGCGGTTCCGGCGAGATCGTCCTCGAGAACCGAAACACCCTGCTCGGCTCCTACAAGGGAGCGCTCGGGATCAAGACGGGGATGACGCTCGGAGCGGGCGAGGCCTTGGTTGCGGCAGCGGAGCGGGACGGGGTCGTCGTGATCGCCGCGGTACTACGTTCCACCGACGCGGCGAGCGACGCGCGGATCTTGCTCGACCATGCTTTCGCGCTACTGGAACCCGTAACCGTCGTTGACGTGGGTACGGCCATCGGCACCCTTTGGTTCCCGGCCGCAGGGTCAGCGACGGTCGTGACCGGAACCCGCGCCCGAGGGGTGCCGGGTGAGGGTTCCCTCCGGATGAGGTTCGTTCTGTCCGAGGACCACGAGCTCCCGCTCTCGGCGGCAGAGAACATCGGAACGATCGAAGTTTCACGACGAGGTGTAACGATCGCGGAGGTGCCCGCTCTGTCCGCGGATACGGTTGCTGCCGTGGAGAACCCCCTGGCAAGCCGTGTCGTTTCGAAACTGATCGGCGCGGTCGCGTGGTTGGTGGGCCGCAGGTGAACCCCGAGGAGCCGACGGCCGGCGCCTACGAGTTGTTCATCGATCGGTCCCGCTTGGCGCAGCGAGTCGGGGAACTCGGTTCGGAACTGCAGGATCGCCTGGCCGGGACCGACGAGCCTCCGGTCCTCGTCGCGGTGCTGAAGGGTTCGACGATGTTCCTGGCCGACCTGATCCGATCCATGTCGATGGACGTTGCCGTCGACTTCATGTCGATCTCGTCGTACTCCTCTAACGAGGCCACCCAGGTCCGGATCGTCAAGGACCTCGAGCACGAGATCAACGGGCGCGACGTGGTCATCGTCGAGGACATCGTCGATACGGGACTGACGCTTACATACCTACGACGCACCTTGACCGAGCGCGACCCGAAGAGCCTGTGCACCGTCACCCTCCTCGACAAGTCGGCGCGACGGATCGTGCCGGTGACCGTCGAGCACGTGGGGTTCGATATCCCCGATGTGTTCGTGGTGGGCTACGGGATGGACTTCCAAGGTCGCTACCGCAACGCTCCCGATCTCCACGCGGTCAAGGACCTTCCTCGCCTTGCTAACGACCCACTGTTGCTCGTCCCGGGATTGTTCGCCGCCGGATAGTCCGCTGCGGAAGCGAGCGATTCTGTTAGTTTCCGGGGCATGTTGGAGGTCAGGCTCGTAGGCGTCCGTGTGGAACTTCCGTCCAACCAACCGATCGTGCTCCTGAAAGAGGTCGACGGAGACAGGTACCTCCCGATCTGGATCGGTGCGGTCGAGGCGACGGCGATCGCGTTCGCCCTCCAGGGCATCGAGACCCCACGTCCGATGACCCACGACCTTCTCAGGAACATCATCACCGAGACGGGTATCGAACTCGAGCGCATCCTCATCAACGACCTCCAGGAACAGACCTTCTTCGCGTTGATCCGCCTCCAGAGTGGAGGGGATGTGAAGGAGATCTCGTCCCGCCCTTCGGATGCCATCGCTCTCTCGGTCAGGGCCGACGTCCCCATCTACGTCGCCGACGAGGTCCTCGACGCTGCTGGCATCGAGCTCAAAGACGACGAAGAGACCGAAGTGGAGAAGTTCCGGGAGTTCCTGGACCAGGTGACCCCCGAAGATTTCGAAAGCTGAGGTAGAGGTAAGCCCTCAACCATTCCCTGAACCATTCATTGACACCCGCGCGTGGTCTGTCACGCTATCTCACCCACGTAGTTACACCCACGTAACTGTTGATAACTCACGCCGGGGACGCCTCGACGGGTCCCGGACCGGAAGAAGAAGCGGATCGTCTCGACGATCCGCAGAACAAAAGGGGATTGCCGGGGACGCTTCGACGGGTCCCGGACCGGGAAGAAGAAGCGGATCGTCTCGACGATCCGCAGAACAAAAGGGGAGCGAAGCGATGGAAGAGGCAGGGTACCGGGGTCCTCAGACCTGCAAGATCGTTGATATCACCTACCGACAGCTTGATTATTGGACCCGCACGGGGCTGGTGTCGCCGTCGATCCACGAGGCGAGCGGCTCGGGGGACCAGAGGCTGTACTCGTTCAACGACCTCCTCCAGCTCAAGGTGATCAAGCAGCTCACCGACGCCGGGGCGAGCCTCCAGAAGGTGCGCCAGGCGATCGATTACGTGCGGAACGAACTCGACTCAGACTGGTCCAAGGCGACCATCGTGACCGACGGAGCGGGCGTGTACGCATGCACCTCTGACGCCGAGGTCCTCGACCTTCTGCGCAACGGCCAGGGCGTCCTGGGGGCGATCGTGGCGGTCGATCAGGTCAAGACGCAGCTCGCTGGAACGCTTCGTGAACTCCGGCCTAAAGAAGGCGAAGTGGGGTACGTTGCGTCCGAGAACGACGCTGCAGAGGCGTTGACGGGGGAGTAGCCAAGGAGGGCTGACATCTCGCAGGGAGCACGGAAGCACTCACACGACCAGCTTCCCCACGAGACGGTCAATTTCGCCCATAACAGCGAGCGTCAGTTCGCCAAACTCCTCGACTTCTATCAGATCGAGTGGGATTACGAGCCCAGCACGTTCGACATCGCCTGGGACCGCAACGGCACCGCGACGCAGCGCTTCAGTCCTGATTTCTACCTGCCCAGCTTCGACCTCTATATCGAGATCACAACGCTCAATCAGAAGCTGGTGACCAAGAAGAACCGCAAGGCGCGCCGCCTGATGGAGCTGTACCCAGACGTCAAGTGCAAGATCCTCTACCAGAAGGATTACCTGAACCTCCTCGTCAAGTACGGGCTCGAGGAGCCCTCTCAGGGCCCCCTGGTGGTCGAAGATGCCTCGGCGACGAGCGCTTCCTCCGATACCGCGTCGCTGTTCGGCCTCGCGGGCTAGCGATATGGCCGCCCACAGGGAGACCCCACTGCTCGACGCCCATAAGACGCTCGGGGCGAAGCTCACCGAGTTCGGCGGCTGGGACATGCCGCTCCAGTACTCCGGCATCGTCGCCGAGCACAATGCGGTCCGGAACTCGTGCGGATTGTTCGATGTCTCGCACCTGGGCAAGCTCCGGATCACCGGCGCATCGGGCGGCGCCTCGCTCCAGATGGCGGTCACCGCGGACATCGAGGCCCTTGAGGTCGGCCGGGCTAAGTACGCGCTCGTCCTGACCGAGGACGGCGGCACGATCGACGACATCTTCGTGTACCGGATCGCGCCCGAGGAGTGGCTGGCGGTGCCCAACGCATCCAACGTAGCGGCCGTCGCTCAAGCGATCGCAGATCAAGGCTACGAGGCCACCGACGAGTGGGATAGGTACGCGATCCTCGCCCTCCAAGGCCCCGATTCCTACGACGTCTTCGAGAAGGTCTTCCCCGGCACCGGAGCGACCGATCTCAAGCTCCATTCATGGCAGGTGCTCGATGTCTTCGGCGGCGAGGGCATCGTCGCCCGCACCGGCTACACCGGCGAGCGCGGCTTCGAGATCTACGCGCCGTCGGCGACCTCAGAGCAAGCGTTCCGAGCCCTCCTCGATGCCGGCGCTGCGCCGGTCGGCCTCGGCGCCCGCGACACGTTGCGACTCGAGATGGGCTACGCCCTCTACGGCCACGAACTTGGCCTCGACATCAACCCACTAGAGGCCAGTCTCGGGTGGGCGATCGCCTGGGACTCGCCATTCCGTGGACGCGATGCGCTGCTTAAGGTCAAGGAGAACGGCCCCGTGCGAAAGCTGTTCGGGGTTAGGTGCACCGACAAAGGCGTGCCTCGCCAGGGCTATCAGGTGTTCAAGGACGACGAGTCGATCGGCGAGGTCTGCTCGGGCAACTTCTCGCCAACGCTCGGTACCGGGATCGCACTCGCGTTCGGAGCGGTAGCGGCCCTTCCCGAGGTGGGGGACAAGGTCGAGATCGAAGCCCGAGGCAGGCGCATCTCCGGCGAGGTCGCGAAGCCCCCATTCATCGGTTGAGGTCGGTGCTCCGGCGCCTCTTCTTACGGAGCTCGATCGCCAGGGGCACGACGACCGAGACGAGCATCGCTCCGACGAGGGGGACCGGCGACCTGAGAGCCGCGGCGAGGACCACGAAGCCCAGCACCGCGACCAGCATCAGCACCTTCTCGGTCACCGAGGGGATCATGCGTTCATCATCCCTCACGAGGCTGCGAATCGTTGGAGCAGGATTCCCGAACGGGTAAGGTTCGCTGGTGGATTTCCTCCCGCATACCGATGCCGATGACCGCGCGATGCTCGAGGCGATAGGCATGTCGGAGATCGCCGATCTGTTCGAGCCGATCCCGGCCGACGTCCTCCTCGACGGCCCCCTAGATGTCCCCGGATCGCTGTCGGAACCGGAGCTGCTTGACCATCTGGCCCGCCTCTCGGCGAAGAACACCGGCGCGGGGCTGACGTGTTTCGCGGGCGGAGGGGCGTACGACCATCACCTCCCCTCGGCGGTGAAGGCGCTCGCGTCGAGGGCGGAGTTCGCGACCTCCTACACCCCGTACCAGCCCGAGTTGTCCCAAGGCGTTCTCCAAGCCGTGTACGAGTTCCAGACCTCCGTGTGTGAGATCTACGGGATGGAGGTCGCCAACGCATCCCTCTATGACGGCGCTAATGCGCTTACCGAGGCCGTCAACCTGACGGTGCGCGCGACCGGACGAGACAAGGCGCTCGTCGGAGCGACCGTTCATCCCGCATTACGTCGAGGTGCTCAGGACCTACACGACCGGCCTCGGCCTCGACATCGAGGTAGTGCCGTTCGGCGAGGACGGCGTCGTCGACTGGAGCGCGGTGGATGCGACCGATGCCGCGTGTGTCGTTGTCCAGTCACCTAACTTCTTCGGCCGACTCGAGAGCGTAACTACCGCCGCCGACACGATCCACGATGCCGGTGGTCTATGCATCGCGGTCACTGATCCCACTGCGATGGGGATCATCGCCGCGCCTGGTGATCAGGGCGCAGACGTCGCGGTGGGCGAGGGTGCGTCCCTCGGCAATCCGACGGTCTACGGCGGCCCCTACGTTGGTCTGTTCGCGACGAAACTGGATCTCGTTCGGCAGGTGCCCGGCCGTATCGCGGGCGAGACCCTCGATGCCGCCGGGGACCGCGCGTACGTGCTAACGCTGCAAGCGCGCGAGCAACACATCCGGCGCTCGAAGGCGACCTCGAACGTGTGCACGAATCAAACGTTGATGGCGATCGCCGCGACGATCCATCTCGCGTGGCTCGGGCCGGTCGGACTTCGGCGTATGGGGGAGATATGTGCCCGCCGGACCGCCTTCGCCGCTCAACTCCTCGGCGACATCCCGGGATGCAAGATCGCGTTCGATGGCCCCCGGTTCAAGGAGCTCGTTCTCGAAACGCCGATACCGGCGGCTGAACTGGCGTCCTCGCTGGCGAAGCAGGGCCTCTTGGTCGGCCCGGATCTAGGAAGGTTCTACGACGGGCTGGGCAACCACCTCCTTATCGCCGTGACCGAGAAGCGCACGGAGGATGACATCAGGGCACTCGCCGAAGCGATCGAGAAGGAGATGGCGAGCCGGTGAGCACGTTGGAACGCTCCGCCGGAACGCGCGTCGTCGAGGGCGAAACTTTCCCGCTGATCTTCGAGAGGTCCCGGTCCGGGCGTCGGGCGTGGTCGCTTCCGGAGGTCGATGTAGACGCTCCGGAACTCGACGAGCTGATCCCCGCCGAGCATCGCCGGGGTGAGCCGCCGCGCCTGCCCGAGGTCTCGGAACTGGACCTCGTCCGTCATTACACGAGGTTGTCGCAGCGGAACTGGGCTATCGATGTCGGTGCCTATCCACTGGGCTCATGCACGATGAAGTACAACCCGAAGGTCGCCGAGGATGCCGCCGCGATGCCGGGCTTCGCGCGCCTGCACCCGATGGCGGACGACGATCTCGCCCAGGGTGCCCTCGAACTTCTCGCCACCCTTGAGAAGGCGTTGTGCAACGCAACCGGGATGCACCGCCTCACACTTCAACCGGCAGCAGGAGCTCAGGGCGAGCTCACCGGGCTACTGATCATGCGCGCCTTCCACGCGAAGAACAACAGCGAGCGGAGGCGCGTGATAATCCCGGACTCCGCGCACGGCACCAACCCGGCGAGTGTGTCGCTGGCCGGGTGGAAGGCCGAAGAGGTGCCCTCTGACGATCGCGGGTTGGTGGATCTCGAGGCGCTCGAGAAGGCTCTCGACGATGATGTCGCCGGGATCATGCTTACCAACCCGAACACCCTGGGACTGTTCGAGCGCGATATCCAAGAGATCGGCCGCATGGTCCACAAGGTGGGCGGTCTCCTCTATTACGACGGTGCCAACTTCAACTCGATCGTCGGGTTGGTCCGACCTGGAGACATGGGGTTCGACATCGTTCACCTGAACCTGCATAAGACGTTCGCCACACCTCACGGTGGGGGAGGACCGGGCTCCGGCCCCCTCGCTGTGTCCGAGCGTCTCGAGGGTTTCCTCCCGAAGCCGGTGTTGAGTTTCGACGAGGGGGCCGAGCGGTGGTTCTGGGATCACGACCGTCCCGACTCGATCGGTCGCATCCACTCGTTCTTCGGGAACTTCGGGATCAACGTCCGCGCGTACACGTACCTGCGGTCGCTCGGGCCCGAGGGTCTCAAGAAGGTCGCCGAGCGCGCGGTTCTCAACGCCAACTACCTAAGGGTGCTGGTGGGGGATTCGTTCCCGACGAGATACCCAGGCACGTGCATGCATGAGTTCGTCGCGACCGCGAAACCTCTCAAGAAGTTCGGGGTCAAGGGTATGGATGTCGCGAAGCGGCTCATCGACCTCGGCTATCACCCTCCGACCGTGTACTTCCCGCTGGTCGTGGACGAGGCGCTCATGGTCGAGCCGACCGAGACCGAATCCAAGGAGACGATCGATGGGCTCGCCGCGGCGCTCAACCAGATCGCGGCTGAGGCCGAGAGTTCTCCGGAACTGCTCCGCGAAGCCCCGGTGACGACTCCCGTCAGACGCCCGGATGAGGCCAGGGCCGCACGGCACCTGAAGGTTCGCTGGACCCCCGAGTAGACGTGGACGTCGCCGAACGGGCACTCCACACACCGGAGCAACACGTGGGTCTGCGTCACCCCTCGAAGGAGGCGTTCCTGACCGCGACGAAGGTCGTCCTGGGGACGCGATTGGTTCTCGTTGCGATCGCCGTGGCCGCCGCGTGGCTGATGGCGAATACCCAAGGGGTATCCGATCAGGGCATCTTCGCCTTGTTCGATAGGTGGGACGGGCCCTTGTTCGCCCGGGTCGCGGAGTTCGGGTACACGGATCCGAACACCGATCCGCACGCGACCGCGTTCTTCCCACTGCTGCCGCTTCTGCTCAAGTCTCTCCACGCGATCGGCTTCTCGTATGTCGTCGCTGGGATGCTCATCTCGACCATCGCGTCGATCGTGGCGGGGGCGTTCCTATATCAACTGGCCGAGGATGAGATGGGGGAGGGGAGCGGTCGCAGGGCCCTCCTCTACATGTTGCTGTTCCCGACGGCGGTGTTCCTCGTCGCCCCTTATAGCGAAGCTCTGTTCCTCGCCGGAGCGATCGCGGCGTTCTACTACGCGCGCTCGGGCCGATGGTTGTGGGTGGCGGTCCCCGGTGCGGTTGCGGTTGGAGCCCGCGCTGCGGGCCTGTTCCTGTTGTTCGGTCTCTTGTTCGAGTTCGTCAGACAGAGTGACTTCACGATGCGCCGCATCGCCCGTGCCGCAGCCGGTATAGGAGGGGCGGCCCTACCTGTCCTGGCGTACGCGGCCTATCTGTGGAACGTGAAGGGCACACCGTTCTACTTCTTCACCGACCAGCGCGACGGGTGGTACCGCGAGCTCACCGGGCCTCTGACCTCCTTCACCGAGACCTGGCGGCTCGCGTTCAACGCCGAGGCTCCGACCAATTGGATCTTCTCGTGGCGCATGGAGCTGCTAGCCGCGGCTATCGGCATCGGCTTCCTCGTCTGGACGCTGATGCGCCGCGAGTGGGGCTATGCCGCATACATCGGAGCCACCATGGGGGCGTTGATGACGAGCACCTGGTACTTCTCGATCCCACGGATGCTCCTGTCGCTGTTCCCGATCTATCTCCTGATGGCCTCGTGGACCCTCGCGGACGATCGCCGCCACGAGTACGTCCTGGTGGTCACGACGCTCCTTGCGGCTCTCGGCACGGTGGTGTTCACACGTGGCGCCTGGTTCTTCTGAGGCGGCCAGGCACTCCTATAGTGACCCGATGCGATATCTGATCCTGGGAGGCACGAAGTTCGTCGGCAGGCACATCGTCGAAGCCGCCGTCGCGCGCGGGCACGAGGTGACGCTGTTCCACCGCGGGCAGACCAACCCGGATGCGTTCCCGTACCTCGAACACGTGTTCGGGGACAGGGACGGAGGACTGGATGCCCTCGCCGATAGGGACTTCGACCGGGTGGTCGACGTCTCCGGGTACATCCCGAGGGTTGTGGGCGACTCGGCTCGGTTCTTCGCCGACCGCACCCACCACTACACATTCATCTCTTCGGAATCGGTATATGCGGATCTCACCGAGATAGGGGTCGACGAGAACGGCGCGCTGGCGAAGCTCGAGGACGAGACCACCGAGGAGATCACCGACCAGACCTACGGGGGCCTCAAGGTGCTCTGTGAGAAGGCCGTAGAGGACGTCTACGGCCGCAGGAGCCTGATCGTGCGGCCAGGCTACGTGGTGGGCCCCGAGGACCACACGGACCGTTTCACGTACTGGGTGGAGCGGATCGCCGAGGGTGGGGAAGTCATGGCCCCCGGGCGACCCGACCGGCTGACGCAGGTGATCGACGGGCGGGATCTCGGCGACTGGGTGATCTGGATGGCCGATCGTCGGCGGTTCGGGCCCTACAACGCTTCTGGGCCCGAATACATGCTCACGTGGGGGCTGCTCCTGAATCGGATCCGCTTTGCGACCGGCAGCGACTGCGATCTGACCTGGGTCGACGATGACTTCCTTGCCCGGGAGAAGGTCGATCTCCCCCTCGCCGAGGACGGCGCCTCGTTCTATGTCGATTCGATGCGGGCTGTCTCCGAGGGACTGTTGTTCCGGTCGCTCGCCGACACGATCTCCGACACGTATGCCTGGAGCGGTCGCCGGGGGACCGACGCGATGGCGGTCGGCCCCTCGCGTGACGAAGAGGCCGCTCTGTTAGCGAAGTTCCACGCCGAACGAGCCTGAATCCGCCCCACACTGACACTCTGACCTGCACATATGCGCTGAAATGGCCCCAGAGCCCCGATCACGGCCACGATGGAGGAGGGGACCGGGCAGAACCGGCGTCTCCGGCTCCTCTGGCAGCGTCTCGTGGGCGGGTTTACATAAGCACGATTATGGGATGCGACGCTGGAGTGTTACCAGGACCACGCCGGGTACTTGGCGGCCTCGTCGTCGCTCATCGCACGCAGGACGCAGAACTCGTTGCCCTCGATGTCGGCCATCACCGTCCACGTGACGTCGTCACCCTGGCCGATGTCGATCTTCGTCGCGCCGAGGGCCTCGAGGCGCGCGATCTCAGATGCGACGTCTGAGTTCTCGGGCCGGATATCGAAATGGACCCGGTTCTTGACCGTCTTGTCATCCGATACCTGTCCGAACAGCATCTTCGGTCCGCGCCGACTCTTCGGGAGTACGAGGAATTCGACCTCGTCGTCGCTGCTACGTTCGGGATCGGCCATCATCTCGTAATCGTCGAGAGCTTCAGCCCAGAACTCGGCGACCGCCTTCGGATCCCTGCAGTCGATCGTCACCCAGTCGAATCTCAGTCCCATTCGCGTTCTCCTTCTTGGCGGATGCCAGTGATTGACATAACGTCTCAGGGTTCTTGCTGATCGATCCGCACCGAAGACCTCCGCGCGCCCGACAAGGCGTCCTTCAGTCCCCACAGAGCGATGCTCACGATGGCCTCAAGAACGATCTTGCGAGACATCTTGGAGAGGCCAGCTTCCCTCTCCTCGAAGGTGATGGGTACCTCCACGATCCGACCGCCGGCGTTCCTGACTCGCCTGGCAACCTCGATCTGGAATGCGTATCCCCCGCTGCGGATCTTTCCTCCGAGGAGACGCTCGAGGGTCTTTCTGGTTAGTGCCCTGAATCCGCTGGTCGCGTCCTTGACGTGCAAGCCCAGCATGAGGTGGGCGTAGACATTGCCCGCCTTTGACAGACGGCGCCTGGACGGGCTCCAGTTCGATACTCCCCCACCTTCGATGTAGCGAGATCCGATCGCGAGGTCAGCCGGTTCGTTGTCCGTGCCGTCGACGGCAGCGATCAGGCGCGGGACCTCTCGGGGATCGTGCGACCCATCAGCATCCATCTCGATGACGACCTCGTAGTCGTGCTCGAGTGCCCAGCGGAAGCCTGCTACGTATGCCTCCCCTAGGCCCCGCTTGCCACTCCGTTCGAGGAGGTGGATGCGAGGGTTGCCGGAGGCTAAGGATCTGACGATCGCAGCGGTGCCGTCGGGAGAGTAGTCATCGACGACGAGCAGATCGACGCTCTCGGTGGCCTCGAAGAGACGCTCCACCGTATGAGCGATCGTTTCGGATTCGTTGAACGTAGGGACGATGACCAGGGCTTTCATCCAGGCACGCTAACCAGTCTCCGGCGGGACGAAACCACCAGGAGCACCGAAAAGAGCAAGCACGCGATCGGCAGCCAGTCACCAACGCGAGCGTAGAAGGTGGTGCTGTCGGAGAACCTGAGCGTTGCGACGATGACAGCGGCCGTCCGCAGTTCGGTCTGCTCGACGATGTCGCCGTTCGGGCGGATGAACGCGGACAGTCCCGAGATCGCACCATGCGCCACCCAAACGCCGTTCTCGACCGCTCGCACCTGGGAGAACGCCACGTGCTGTGGGGACGCTCCGGTATCGCCCCATGTCGAGGTGTTCGTAGCGACTACGAGAAGCCTGCCCCCCGCTTCGATGCGTCCCCGCACCAGTGAGCCGAAGTCACCTTCGAAGGAGATGACTGGAGCCACTATCCCGCCGGCGACGTTGAACAGGACTGTCTCCGACGCAGGGATCGCGTCCCTCGGAACCTGATCCAACATCGGTACCCAATCGATCAGAGACCGAGCTGGGATGTACTCGCCGAACGGGACCAGGTGGGTTTTCTGGTAACGATCCACGATCTCGCCGGCTGGAGATACGAGGAGTGCCATGACCTTGTAGTGGTCGTTATCGACGTCGAGGTTCGCGCCCACGATCATCGGCACCCCAACCTCTCGTGCGGCCGTACTCATGAGCGCTCCCGCCCGTTCGTCGGTGGTTGGGTCGATCCCCACGGAACTCTCGGGCCATACCACCAGATCAACACTCCCCGGTGGGATCGTCGATGTGAGATCAGCATGGCTCTCTATGATCGTGATCTCCTTGTCGTACAAGGTGCCCTCGAAATCTCTCGGTACGTTCCCCTGGACGATCGCCACCCGGACCTCGTCACTACCGGCCCCGTTAGCCGGGATGAGGAACCCGACGGATAGCGCGAGGACGGCTACGCCGGCGAGTATCCCGACGCGACGCGGGGACGATCGCGGGACGAGCGTGGGGACGAGCGCGGGGACGAGCGAGAGGTGACTATCTCGGCGATGGCGGCGTTGCTGGTCATGATGATGAACGCGACCAACCAGCCACCACCCAATGCCGCGGGTTTGAGCATGAACGTAAGCCCGTGCTGGCTCTGAGCGAGCTGACCCCAGGTGAACCCTCCGAGCGGAACCCGGGCCCGTAGGTACTCGATAGCGACCCATAAGACGGGAGCGGCGACCACACGCATGACTGCCCCACCGGATCTCGTCGTCGCGTAGGCGGCCCCGAAGCCCGCCAGGAACAAGGCCTCGAGAACCACGAGTAACGCCCACGCGACCCATCCGACGATCGAGATCCACACGAGGAGAGCGCCGAAGAACCCGAGTCCGAAGGCGAACCAGATCCGAGCGCTGTCCCACCCCGAGCGGTCCTTCACGAGCACTAGGGGTATGGCGAGAGCGAACCACGCGAGTGGGGCTAGGTCGAAGGATGGGAAGGCGAAGCTGAGAGCGACGCCAGCCGGTAGGGCGACACCGAGGCGCCCCCTCAGGCTCAAGAGATCAGACGCAGTCGCGGCACAGAACCCGCTTCGGGTCCGCCATCTGAGACTTGTTCTTAACGAGGTAACACCTCTTACAGACGAACTCCTGCGTTTCCTTGATCGGAGTCACCTTCGCCCTGGGAGGGGCGGCGCCATCATCATCCCCGGCGGCCAACTCGATAAGGTCGTCGTCGTCGATGTCATCTTCGTCGTCATCCTTGGCGATGGCACGCTCGGCCTTGGCCCGACCCTCGAGGATCTCGTCGAGACTCGCCTCGGTATCTTCCTCGTCCTCGTCCTCATCGCTTACAACCGAGACGACGGCGACTTCCTCATCATCCTCATCGTCATCGAGGAGCGCGTCATCGTCGTCCAGGTCGTCGTCGAGATCATCATCAATGACGAGCTCGTCGTCATCGATCTCGACGTCGTCGTCGTCTTCAGTTTCGTCCTCGTCTTCGTCGGCCTCGAAGGGATCGAGGACCTCGTCGTTCGACACGGGATGCTCCTGGGTGAGTTCCGATTTCTCGCCGCAACCCTACGCGAGCCACGCCCCAAGGGGAAGACCGTTTCCGCCGGGTTCGGTACAAGGGCCAGAATGCAGAAGAACCCGAGTGACCGTTGGGACCGCTCGGTAGCCAGCCGGAGCCGGTTATTGGAGCGTTTTCCTCAAGCCACTCGGGTCCCCCCGAGAATTAAGTGTCCCAAGCAACCGCTCGGTGCTCTTCGCCTTCCTGAGGCCCGGATGGGTTGACGGTCCGGCGAACCGGCTTACGCCTTGCATCCCCCAGTGGATCTTCCAGAAGCTCCGGCGAACCGGCTCTTCCTTCCAACCCAGCGGGTCGAAGTGATCCGCTTCCCCACCCCGGGGGGTGGTTCTGCGTCCTCTCCCGCCGAGGCGGGTTCGGTAACCGGTGGGCCCAGGGCCGAAGCCCTCGTCACCACCGATCCCACTCCGTTGACCTCCGGCCCGGTTCCTGTGGCTCCGTTCCCGAAGGAACGAAGTACGGTTCCGGGTCACCGGTTCCGGATCCCTCCGCATCTGAGACCGAAGTCTCCGGTGCGTCGGTGTCGATCGCTCGAAGCGCTTCGACTGTTCCGGTCCCGGCGAACCTTCTTGCGAAGGTTCCGGCGTTGCGGCCGTTGAGCTGCTTGGGACAAGACGCAACATATGGCGGGGCGTAACCCTCCGTCAATGGGAAGTTCACAAGAAAGTCTGGGAACGCGAAAGATTGTGGGATGCGCGCAAGTAGTCCACAGGTTGTGCGCAATAAGGGGCCTTCCATCCACACTTCGGGTGTCCGCTCGCGGGCCGTAAACTGCTTCGCCATGCGCACTCATCACGCGGAACGATCCGCCACGACGACGAAGGATCTCGACTTCGTAGACATCACGGATGAGGTCGCTGAGGTTCTGGAGGGATCGGGGATCAGCGATGGGCACGTGACCGTTTTCGCGGGGGGCGGATCCTGTGCTCTGCTATTGAACGAGCATGAACATGGCATGTGGACCGATCTGCGAGCTACCCTTGAGCGCCTCAGGAAGGATCACCCAGACGAGCGGCGTGCGAGCATCGGGTCCTCATCCCTCGTCCTGCCAGCGGTCGGTGGCCGCTTGCACCTAGGCATGTGGCAACGTCTGTTGTTGATCGAACTAGAGCGACCGTCCGAAAGATCCGTACACGTCCAGATCGTGGGTGAGTAGATGGCGAAAGACGCACTACCTCAGCAGTCCGAGGATTTCCCCGGTTGGTATCAGGAGGTCGTCAAGCGTTCCGGCATGGCCGAGCACGGACTTCCCAAGGGCTCGATGGTCATGAAGCCCCATGGCTACGCGGTCTGGGAACACATCCAGCGCGCTCTCGACGACCGCTTCAAGGCGACCGGGCACGAGAACCTTCTGTTCCCGATGCTGATCCCCAAGAGCCTCCTGGACAAAGAGAAGGACCACCTCGAGGGGTTCAGCCCCGAGTTGGCGATCGTGACGATCGGGGGCGGAGAGGTTCTAGAGGAGCCCCTCGTCATCCGTCCGACTTCGGAAACGGTTATCTGGCAGACCTACGGGAAGTGGATGCAGAGCTACAGGGACCTGCCATTCCTCTACAACCAATGGTGCAACGTGCTCAGGTGGGAGATGCGAACGCGCCTGTTCCTAAGGACCTCGGAGTTCATCTGGCAAGAGGGACATACGGCTCACGCGACCGCGGACGAGGCCAAGGCTGAGGTGGCGCAGATGCTCGAGATCTACCGGGAGGTAGCCGAGGAGGTGCTTGCCATCCCGGTTCTCACCGGGCGGAAGACACCCTCGGAGACGTTCGCCGGTGCGGTCTATACGACGACGATCGAAGGTCTGATGAGGGACGGCAAGGCGCTTCAATCGGGCACCTCCCACTTCTTGGGGCAGAACTTCTCCAAGGCCTACGACTGCCAGTTCCTCAATGCTGAGGGTGAACAGGAGTACGCGTGGGGCACCTCGTGGGGCTTCTCGACCCGGATGGTGGGCGGAACGATCATGGCCCACGGTGATGACCGGGGCCTGCGATTGCCCCCGACCGTGGCTCCGGTGCAGGTCGTCGTCGTCCCGATCTACCGGAACGATGATGAGCGAACGGGCGTCATCGAGGTCGCCGAGAAGATCAAGGCAGCTCTGGTCGCCGACATGATCAGGGTCAAGGTTGACGATCGGGACCAGCACCGCCCCGGGTTCAAGTTCTCGGAGTGGGAGCTGAAGGGGGTTCCTCTGAGGATCGAGGTCGGTCCCAAAGACGTCGCCGCAGACCAAGTGGTGGTCGCTAACCGTTTCACCGGGGACAAGCAGGCACTGCCTACCGCCGAGGCGATCGCGGGGATAGCGGGGATGCTTCGGGACGCGCAGCGGACGCTATACGACGAGGCGCTCGCCTACCGCGAGGCGAACACCCATGCGATCGAGACCTACGAGGGGTTCGTTGAAGGCGTCGACGCTCTCTCCGGCTTCTGGATCGGTGCCTGGTGCGGAGAAGAGGCCTGCGAGCGCAAGGTGACCGACGACACGAAGGCGACGGTCCGCCTCGTTCCGATCGAGGACGAGGACCCTGGGGCGGCCTGCGTGGTCTGTGACAAACCGGGCGTGACCACAGCTACCTGGGCGCGCGCCTACTGAGTGGTGCGCTCCTCGGGGTAGGTCGGGAGCTTGATGGCGAAGGTGGCACCTTCTCCGACACGTTGGTGAGCGGACACGGAGCCCCCCATAGCTTCGGTGAACTCCTTCACGACGGCTAGCGTTAGCCCCGACGCGTCGCGGGTTCCGATCCCCGACCGTTCGTACAGGTAGAACCGATCGAACGCCTTGTCGACGTCCTCGTCGGAAAGTCCAGGGCCTTCGTCCATCACGCGGAACACGCCTGGCTCCGTCGCTATGGTGATGGTGCCCCCAGGGTCTGACGCGCGGATGGCGTTCTCAACCAGGTTGGAGGCCGATCTCGCGAGGCGATCGTGGTCGGCCAGAACCCAGTTATGGCCCGCTGATTCGATGTTGATGGAGACGTTGTGTTCCGAGGCGATCACCCCGAGGCGCGTGACGGCAGAGCGAGCGACCTCGACCAGATCGACGGGCTTCCGTTGCAGGTCGATACGGCCGGCCTCGAGGCGCGATAGGTCGATCAGGTCGCCCACCATGCGTTCGAGGTGAACAGCCTCGTCGTCGATCCTCCTGAGGGCCTCGTCCCGGTCCCCTGTCCCGTCCTCGATAGCCGAGGTGTGTCTCCTGATCTCCCTGAGCGGGGCTCGGAGCTCCTTGGCAGCGGCCGTCATGAACAGCTGCTCCGCTACTCGGGCGTCTCGCAACTGCTCTCCCATCCGGTCGATCGAAGCCCGTAGGTGCGAGACCTCATCGAGGCCGGCTGGCCGTCTCGGCTCGGCCGTCATGGCAGCGGCCCTCTCGGTAACCTCTCGCACCGGTTTGCCGATGCCGCGCGACACAACGGCGGCCACGACCAGCGCGAGTGCCCCTCCCCCGGCTCCGGCCACGACCAGGAACAGCGCGAAACGGGCGAGGCGCTCGTTACCGAAATCCACCGGGCGAGATACGAGGAAGGGCCCCTTGTTCATCTCGCGCCGGACGAAGAGAACCTCTTTCCCATCGACGGTGGCCCGACCGGAAGCGTCGCTGATCTCTTCTGCAGCCGATGAGCCGGGGGGTGAGAGGAACACGTTTCCTTCGGCGAGTCGTTCCTCGAGAACACTGGCGTCTATGCCTTTCGGCGCCTTCAACGCGGCCTCGACGATGTCCGCTTGATGCTGTAGGTCTTCGAGGGTCCGCTTTTCGAGGTCCGCTTTCGTGAGGATGATCCCGGTTACGACCGTGACGACCAGACCGGCGACGATCGCCAAGGCGAGATAGGCGAATGCCCGGCCGCGCAGGGTCTTCACGAGGCGTGGTCCATGCAGAACGGCGCGGCCTCGAACGGCGGACAGGAGTGATGGAACATCCGGGGATGCTAGGCGAAACGAGCGGTGTTCGCCTAGCTCACACCAACGACATCTAGAACGTCTTCGAGGGACGAGATAACCATCTCGGCCTCGGTCGCTTCCGATCTATCGTCATGCACACCCTTGAATCGGATCGCATGCATCCCGATGTCATGGGCTCCGGCGATGTCTGTGCGCTTGAGATCTCCAACATGGAGCGCCTCGGGGGGCCTTACCCCGAGCTCGGCGAGACACTTTGCGAAGATCTCGTTTCCAGGCTTCGGAACCCCGCACTCGTCGGAGAAGCACATGCACTCGATGTGCTCGGCGAGGTTCGCGTCCTCGAGAAGATCCCGCACTACGCGTCCCGGAGTGAAGCCCGTGTCGCAGACGAGTCCGACGCGGATCCCTGCGCCCCGGAGGGCCTTGAGAGTGCGCTCGGCGCCTTCGACAGCGATGACGCCAGCTTCGAGGCTGGCTTCCTCGAACTCACGGGTCAACTCGTTGATCGGCTCGTCGTCGGAGATGTCTCTCGCCTCGAGGGCGTAAGCGGCCATACGACCGGGGCCGAATGTCTCGACCTGCTTCCAGGCCTCGTCGTGTCGCGCCCACGCCTCGTCGAGCAGGTCGGTGGCTTCGACCTCGGTGAGGTCCGGTAGGAAACGACGAAGGGCGCTTACCCTCTTGCGGTTAGCGCCCTCCCAATCACGGTCCTGCAGCAACGTGCTCCAGCAGTCGAATGTGACTGCTCGGATCCCCTCCACTCTTCTGACCACGGAACCACTCCCTTCCTCGGGACCGCCGATCGGATCCCTCGTTTCGGGCCTCCCGTCGTGTACTCCTCGCTCGGTCGGCCAGAAGGAACGAGGTAACTCAAGCGTACCTGAGGACCACGACGAGTCCACCCGCGCCCCCGGCATTTCTTCGCGCTATCGCCGAGTCATCCCGTTTCGGCTTGATCCGGCGGCCACACCTGGGTCCCCCCGATCCACGTTCCGAGCAGTTGAGAGCGATCGAGCTCATCGGTCGGCGTCTCGGCGAGGTCTCCATCCACCGCGATCAGGTCTCCGGTCGCGCCTACCTCGAGCGTCCCATCTAGACCCCAGCCGAACGCCAACGCGCGCGCCCCCATCGTGTGCAACTTGATAGCCAAGGTTCGACCGAGCCTCTGGTCCTCGATGTGATGCGAACGCATCGCCTTCATCTGGAAGAAGGGATCGAGCGGCGTGACGGTCGAATCTGATCCTGCTCCCACGATCAACCCGGTCTCGAGCATGGTGCCGAAGCGGTTCATCTGTTGGGCCCGATCCCACCCGATCCGGGACGCATAGAGCCCGTCGGGGCCACCCCAGTAGTGGTCGAAACCCGGCTGGACGGAGGCGCGCAGCCCGAGCCGGTGAGCCCGGAGCATGTGGTCGTCACTGGAACATTCGAAGTGCTCGATCCGGTGACCAAGGCGCCGGACCTCTTCGAGCCCGCATCGAGCGGCAACCCGCTCCCACGTGGCTATGGCCTGTTCGATGGCGGCATCCCCGATGGCGTGGACCCCAACCTGGAGGCCGGCGGTCTGTGCCTCGTGGAAGAAGTCCTCGAGCCCGGCGTCGTCCCTGTATGCGATGCCGTGCGCGGGCGACCCCTCGGGCGGGGGCGTCAGATACGGCTCTGAAAGAAGAGCGGTATGAGACCCGAAACTGCCGTCCAGGAAGTAGTCGCCTCCGATGCGGTGGAAGCCCATCTCCTTGACCCTCGCGACATCCGTGGTGGCGATGTAGGGAACCACCACCATCGCCATGTCGGCAACGGCGTCCGTCAGCACGTCGAAGGCATCCCATCCCCGCCATTCCACGACATGCATCTCGTGGACGCATGTGACTCCGACCGAGTACGCGTGCCTGACCGCATCGCGGATCGCGCCCCGGGCCTGTTCCTCTGGAAGGTTGAGGTCGAACCATGTGAACGCCGCTGCGGCGGCTTGTTCGCGGAGATACCCAGTGGGCGTTCCGTCGCTCCCCAGGTCGACACCCTCAAGTCCATCCAGTTGCAGTTCGGCCAAGAGAGCGGATGAAACGATCACGGAATGCATGTCGGCTCGGGTCAGAAGGGCGGAGCCCTCCCCCACCGCGCGGTCGAGGTCGTGCCGATCTATCGCTCGGTCGAGCGGGTCCTCGAAGTTGCCGCCGAAGAGGAGCTCTCCCGTTGTCTTGCGGGCGGCGAAGGCGTCGAGGATCGCATCAGCGGAGGTCTCTCCGCGGAAGTTCAGCCCGCTCAGATAGAGCCCCGTGGCGGGGAGATGGACGTGGGCATCTACGAACGACGGATACACATGTGCGCCATCGAGCCGAACGGTCCGGTCTGCGGACGGAAGGTCGTCCTTCGATCCGAGCGCGACGATCTTCTTGTCGTCGACCAGGATCCAATCGGCCAGGGTCACCGACGGCAATCGGTGGGCCCTGCAGTCGGTGAAAAGCGTCTTCATGACGACGATGCTAGCCGGGCCTCGGCCGTTCTTCGGCGGTTCTCCGACTAGCCTCAGGCGATGCATGCCAGAGGGATCGATCCGGAGACCGTCTTCGAGGTCGTCGCGACATTGCGCGCTGGCGAGTGGAGTACCTACGGTGACATCTCGAGGGCCCTCACTGGTGGCACCGGCCTAGCGCGCTGGGTAGGAACCCTGGCGGCGACCGATGAACGGTTCCCCGCGGCCAGGCGCGTCTTGCTGTCCTCTGGACGCGTGGCGCGCCCCAGCGCTCGGCAGACGGCAGCGGTTGAGGATGAACTGAGGGCGGAGGGGGTCCGGTTCAGCCGTGGGATGGCAGCCCGGTCCCAGCGGGTGCAGTGGGACGAACTCGCTCGCCGGGTAGGGCTAACCGCCAGAGATGCCAGGCGATGAGTTGGATCCGGGAGAGTGAATACCGCACCGGAGGGGTACACGGTCTGCCATGACGAATGATGAGCGTTCTCAGAAGAAGGTCGAAGGACCCCAGGACGGCGAAGACCACAAGGAACGTGTCGACCGCGAGTTGATCGAACTCCTCAATGAGCTGAGGGTCGCGCTTCCAGGGGTCCAGGTGCTGTTCGGGTTCCTCTTGACCCTGCCGTTCACCCAGAGCTTCGGCAAACTCACCAAGGTCGGAGACACCGCGTACATGGTCGCGTTGGTAGCGGCGGCGGCATCCACTGCTCTCTTCATCTCCCCGACCTCGATGCACCGTCTCAACTTCAGAAGTGGAGACAAGGAGGAACTGGTCTTCACGGCCAATCGCGCCGCCATCGGGGGCCTGGTACTCCTGCTCATAGCGATGGTTGCGTCCGTGGTCGTCGTGGTGGGCTCCCTCTATGGAGGGGGTGCGGCAGGGATAGTTGCCGGCTCGCTCGGCGCCTGGTTCGTGTTCTTCTGGTACGTGCTGCCATGGCGGCATCGTTCCGAACACGGCGACTAGGCTGATCGAGGGTGACTTAGGCGGGTGACCTAAGCGCCGGTGATCTAAGCGCCAGTGATCTAAGCGCCAGTGAGACGCCGGCCGATCACGTAGCGCTGGATCTGGTTCGTACCCTCGACGATCTGCAACGCCTTGGCTTCGCGCATGTAGCGCTCGACGGGGTACTCGGTGACGTATCCGTAACCGCCGTGGAGCTGGACGGCGTCGGTACTGACGTTCATGGCGACATCCGTGCAGAACAGCTTCGCCTGTGCGGCTTGGAGGGAGTAGTCCTCGTCGGCGTCGCGTAGGGCGGCCGCATGACGGTAGAGCCTGCGACCGGCCTCGATCTGCGTCGCCATGTCAGCGAGCATGAACTGCACCCCTTGATTGGCCGACACCGGACGTCCGAACTGCTCGCGGGACCCCGTGAACGAGAGCGCCTCGTCGAAGGCGGCTTGGGCGAGACCGATCCCACAGGCGGCGATGCCGAGCCTGCCCGAGTCGAGTGATGCCAGGGCGACCTTGAAGCCATCACCCTCCGCGGCTATCCGACGGGTCGCCGGTACCCGAGCGTCGTCCATAGCGAGCATCCACGTTGGCGATGACCGCCATCCCATCTTGTCTTCCTTCTTCGAACCCCCGAACCCATCGGTCCCCTTCTCGACGAGGAAGGCGGAGATCCCTTTCGCTCCGGCATCGCCCGTCCTGGCCAGGGTGAGAACGACGTCAGCCTCGTCGCCGCGGGTGCAGAAGACCTTCGAGCCGTTCAGAACGTAGTCGTCACCGTCTCTAACCGCCTTCGAGGACAGAGCGGCAGCATCGGAACCAGAGTTCGGCTCGGATAGTGAGTAAGCCCCGAACCACTCCCCCGCCGTGAGTTTCGTGAGGACCGAGGACCTCTGCTCGTCGGTGCCGAACTCGTTGACGGCGAAGGCGCACAGTGTGTGGACGGACAACCCGATGGCCAGCGCCAGGTAGGCGGCTGCCAGCTCCTCGATCACTAATAGGTAGGTGCCGTAGGGCTGGTCACCTCCCCCGAACTCCTCCGGGAAAGGGATCCCTGTGAGCCCTAGCTCGGCCAGTTGCCCGTACAGGGGGGCGGGGTCCTCCGAGCGCGCCTCGTAGCCGGCAGCCGAGGGCTTTGCTTCGGCCGCTGCGAACTCTCGTACCATCTGGACGAGGGCGCGCTGCTCGTCGTCGAGCAGCCTTAGGTCTTGTGGCATGCGCGCAGGATAATCCACGACCGAGTAACGAACGGAGCATCGCGACGTGAAGATAGTTGGGAAAGAAGGAGAGCCGGTTCCTGAGGCGACCGTCACGATCGGTCCCGAGGAGATCATCGACCTCCTTCAAGGGCTCGCCGATGTCGTAGAGGGCAAACGCGAGCATCTCCACTTCGCTCAGCCGGGCGGACCTCAGCTGGTCGTCAAGCTGGAGCACGACGACGGAGGCGATGACCCGATCCGGAGGCAGATGGATTGGTGGCTGGGCCCACTGGTTCTAGTGGTGACGTTGTTCTCGGTCGTCGGCCTCATAACGCTGCTCCGTTGGGCAGCCGGGTTGCTCGGGTGAGTGGTGAGGCACGCGTCGGCGGGATAGGGGCGCGTTCGGTATCGCTCGAGCGTCTGGCCGCGACCGAAGTGTTCGATGTGCTCGTGATCGGTGGCGGGATCACAGGTGCCGGGATCGCACTGGATGCAACGTCTCGGGGCCTCACGGTGGCCCTAGTCGAGAGGAACGATTTCGCCTCGGGAACGTCGAGCAAGTCCTCGAAGCTCGTCCACGGGGGCCTGAGGTACCTCGAGCAGCGCGAGTTCGGATTGGTCCGGGAGGCGGTCACGGAACGCGACCTCATGCGGAGACTCGCTCCGCAGCTCGTGGAACCCGTCCCGTTCGCCCTGCCCATCACCGGGAAGCAGATGCGCGTCAAGTTCGGTGTCGGGCTGTGGGCGTACGACGCACTGGCCTCCTTCCGCAGCAATCAGATCCACAAGCACCTCGATGCCGACGAGACCGAGGAGATGCTCCCCGCGCTGCCCACGGGCAAGATCTCTGGCGGCTTCCTGTACTACGACTGCAAGACGGACGATGCCCGGTTGGTCATGGAGGTCCTCGTTGCCGCGGTGAGGAGGGGTGCGGTCGTGGCGAACCATGCCCCGGTGATCGGCCTCGGATCCTCAGAGAGTGGATGCGAGGCCCTGGTCCAGGACTCATCGTCCGGTGCCACGCTCTCGATCAGAGCCAAGAAGACCGTGGTGGCGGGAGGCGTGTGGGCGGATCGGATCGAGAATCTCACGCGTCGGGATGCCGAGGATCGGCTCCGTCCCTCCAAAGGCATCCATCTCTTGTTCAACCGCTCAGATATCCCCTTGACCGACACTGCAGCCCTGATCCCCGACGCTGAGAGACAACGCATGCTGTTCGTGATCCCGTGGCTCGACAGCGTCCTAGTGGGCACGACCGACACCGACTACACCGGCGATATAGATGCCCCGGTGGTCGATGCCGACGACCGCACCTACGTGCTCGATGCTCTCAACTCCGTTTTCGATCTGGCCCTCGACGAGAATCACATCGCGGGCGCCTACGCGGGCCTGCGGCCGCTGGTCAAGGGCAAGGCCGGTGCTACGGCCGACCTGTCGCGCCGACACTCCGTCTACGACGTATCTCCGTCGGTGATCGGCATCACCGGGGGGAAACTGACGACGTGGAGGCGGATGGCCGAGGACGCTATCGATCGGATCTCCGAGGACCTCGGCGCGGGGAAGTCGAAGACCGAGCGCATCCGTCTTGGCACGAGCGACCTAGCCGCACTGAACCTGGCGCTCGGTCGTCGGGCGGAGCGCCTAGGGATCCCAGATGGCACCGTCCGTTCGCTCGTGCGCTCCTATGGCGATAGGGCGCTTGACGTACTTGACGTCGCGGAGGCCACCGGCGAAACGGGCCCCCTCGCGCCCGGACACCCGCCTATGGCAGCAGAGGCCATCTACGCGGCCCGCTCGGAGATGGTGGTGCGATTGTCAGACCTCCTCTCGCGGCGCACGAGATTGTCGCTGGTGGACGCTCACGCGGGCCTGGGCGCGGGGAGCGTCGCCCTCGATCTGCTGCGGGTTGAACTGGGGTGGGACGAACGCAAAGCGGATCTCGAGCGAGAGCACCACCGCTCTCTCGTCGAGCGCGAGCGAGGTCTCCCCCTCCCGATCCCGGCGACATGATGACGCCTGCTGATCGGCCAACGGGTTCGGTGACCTCCTTCGACGGCTCGGTCCTGGCGACTCGCGACCTCGGGAGTCCCGGAGCCACGCCCGTTCTCCTGGTGCCATCGGTCGGATCCAACCTCGCTCCGTGGCGCCGGAGCCTGGCGGAGCTGGTCGATACCCATCGCGTGATCACCTGGGACCTGAGGGGACTCCATAGCTCACAGGCAGCGGCGACTCCTAGTTTCGATCCCGCCTCTCACGCCGAGGATGCCATCGCCGTCATGGACGAAGCTGGTATCGATCGAGCCCCAGTGCTGGCGTGGAGTACCGGTGGGCGCATCGCTCTCGAGCTTGCGGCCGCTCACCCCGATCGGGTTTCCGGCCTTTTCCTGGTCAACGGCATGAACGGCTATCCCCTGTCGCGCCTGATACGTCATCTCGACATCCCCGTGGTTCTTCCGGTACTAGCGGGCCTCGGCAAGCACTTCCCAACGATCGTCGGTGGTGCGCTCCGGGCCGTCGTGGGGCGTCCAGAGCTTGGGGGGATCGTCAGACAATCCGGTTTACTAGCGCCAACGGCAGATGTCGCCGCCTTCGTGGACATGCTCAAGGGGCTCGCCGAGTGCGACCCGAAGGCTCTACTTCACAACTACGAGGCGGTGGCCGGCGCGGACGATCCAGAGATCCTTGCGGGCGTCAGCTGTCCCACGTCCCTGGTCGTCGCCGAGCGCGACCCATTCACGCCTAGAGGTCTCACCGAGCAGATCGTCGAGACGATCCCTGGCGCATCCGTCTCGCAGTACGAGCGGGCGACCCACTTCCTACCGCTCGAGTTCCCCAGCCGACTGGCCAGGGACATCGCAGGGTTCTTGGCCACCCTTTAGAGGGTCGCCAAGAACGCCCGGATCGCTTCGTTCACCTCCGCCGGATTGGTCATGTTCGACGCGTGGCCCCCACCCTCGATCACCTGGACGGGCGAAGCGTTCGGGAGACCCGAGCTCAGTGCCTCCGCCCTCTCTAGTGGTATCGCCACGTCCATAGCGCCGTGCACCACCGCGGCCGGTTGCGTGATCTCGGCGAGCCGATCGTGGATGTCCTCTCGACCGAGGAGCGTCTCGAACGGCTCCAAGATCCGGTTGGGTGGTTCATCCATCCACCTGGCTGTCCACTTGGCGGTGTCATCGCCGCCGATGATGATGCTTGCCACGGTGGAGGCAAGCTCCTCGGTCTGCCCCGTCTGCCACATCTCGACCATCCCCCGATACATCGGGACGGTGTTCGGGTCCTCCTTGCCGGCCTGGGTGTCTATCAGGAACAGGCCCTTCACCCTTTCGGGGGCCCGCAACGCAGCCCGCAGGGATATGAATCCTCCTTGCGACATCCCCACCAGGACGGCGGTCTCTAGTTCGCATGCATCCATCACGGCCACGAGGTCGTCCGCCGAATCCCAGAACGTGAAGGCACCCGCAGCATCGGTGGCGCCGTGCCCTCTCTGATCCCACGTGATGCAGCGATGGTCGCGCGAGAGGTCCGCTACCTGCTCGTCGAACATCTCGTGATCGAGGAGGAAGCCGTGAGAGAAGACGATCGGGTCCCCCGCTCCGGTGTCCTCGTAATGGAGCTCGATGCTTCCGTTCGTAGCGACGGGCATGGCTTCCTCCGGTCTTACACCTTGAGTGGTCTTACTGGAGTCGTCTTACACCTTGAGTCTGATGATGTCCTTCAGGACTTCGAAGCTCGCTGGAGTTTCTCCTAGCAACTCGCCGTCCGCCTCGACGAGCAGTGGTCTATCTGCGGTGATCGAACATCGCACGCGTTTGGCTTCGAGGATGTCTGGATGGGGAACGTGCTGTCCTTTATAGACCTTCGGCATGATCGCCACTGCCTCGCGTTTGCGAGCGTGCTCGATCTGGATGTCCAAGAGGCCGTCGGTAGGTGCCGCCTTCGGTGCGATCTTCATCCCGCCACCGAAGAACTGTCCATTGGCCACGACCATGTTGTTCATCGGTCCCTCGTACTTCTTGTCCACGAGGTCCACGACAACCTCCGCCGACCGGTGCCGGAAGAGCGAGATCCAGAAGGCGAAGAAGTACACGGTGGGGCCAAGCCATCGGGGCAACCGGGCGGCGATCCCGACGGTCGCGGCACCGATGCCAACCTCTGCGATGTTGGGGAAATAGCGGGTCGTCTCGAGGCCGTCTTTCACGTAGGTGACCTTCCCGATGTCGATAGGGAACGACTCGTCGCCGTCGAGGTGGGCCACGGCGTGTGCAGGCATGGCAGGTATCCCGAAGGTCTTGATGAAGTCGCACCCGGTGCCCGCCGCGATGACTCCGAGCACAGCGTCGGGGGCGACCGCTTGGTCGTTCTCGATCATCCCGTTCACAACCTCCTGGACGGTCCCGTCCCCACCCATCGCCACGAGGAAGCGCGACCCGCGTGCGAGTGCCTCACGCGCCAGGGTCGTCGCATGCCCGGGGCCCTCGGTGCGGAGGATCTCGTAAGGGAGCTCGCGAAGCTGGAGGTTCTTCTCGACCTCCGGGAGCGCCTTGCCGACTCCCCCGTTGCCGGAACGCGCGTTGCAGATGAGGGTTATCTGCCCGAACCGTGACCTGGAGGGGCTCGCGCTCACAAGCCCATCACTCCTGGATTCATGATGCCTTTCGGGTCCATCGCTGTCTTCACCATCCGGAGTACCTCGTACCACTCGCCCAACTCCTCCTCGATCCACCCGGCCCGGGCTCGCCCGATCCCGTGGTGGTGACTGATGGTTCCTCCTGCATCAAGTGTGGTGCGCATCGCGATGTCCCACCAACTCTGATCGATAGCGCGAGCCTCCTCATCCGATCCGGCCATCGAGCCCATGGTGAAGTAGAGGCACGCTCCATCCGGGTAGATGTGTGACAGGTGGCAGCCGACCATATGTGCGACCTCGGACAGTCCGGTCTTCAGCGAGTGGTAGAGATCGCGCAGCACCGTCCACGTTCCCGCAACCTCGATCGTGTCTACGATGCCGTGCGGCCCCAGCAGACCCTCTCCACTCATGACCCTCTTGAACTCGGCGAGAGCGTCGTTGCGATGCTCCCACCAGTGCTCGACGAGTGCTCCGGGACCTTTGCTCCCTCCGCACAGCTTCTCGGCTTCATCCCTACGGTGTTCGGCATCATCTCCGTGGAACGACATGATCATCAAAGGTCCCTGAGGCTCATCGGGGTGGGTTCGCAGGAAGAGTGCCGCGTCCTCGGTGTCGTACAGCCGGACGAAGGTGGGCCGTAGTTCCGACTGGGCGAGGGAGCGACATGCCTTCACGCCATCGGCCATGTGCTCGTAGCGCCGACAGAGATCGCTCCTGATCTCAGGGATGCGTGCTACCCGCAGGGTCGCTTCCGTCACTACCCCGAGGGTGCCCTCGGAGCCGATCAATAGCCCCATCAGATCCGGGCCCGTCGATCGCCTGGGTGCGACTTTGGTGCGGACAACCTTGCCACCGGGGAGGACAGCCTCGATCCCCGCCACGAGATCCTCGATCCCCCCATAGCGCGCCGACAGCTGCCCGCACGCGCGCGTCGCGAGCCAACCTCCGACGGTAGAAACAGCGAGAGATTGTGGTTCGTGACCGAGCATGTATCCCGCTCTCGCCAGCGCCTCGGTCAGAGCGGGCCCCGTTACACCCGCGCCCACGGTTACCAGGAGGCTCTTGTCGTCAACCTCCGAGATGGCGTCGAGATTGACGAGGTCCACCACCACCCCACCGGTCGGCTCGATCCCCCGCACGACGCTCGACCCTCCACCGAACGGAACGATCGGAGTCTCGGTTTCTTGAGCCCATCTCAGGATCGTCGCGACCTCGGCGGTTGTTGTGGGGGTGGCCACGGCATCGGGTCCTCTTGCAGCGACGCCTGCTCTGCGATCGAGCAGAGCGCCCGGGAACCAATCGTGGGAGTGGGATCCGAGGACCTGCTCCGCGGTCGAGACGCGGTCGGCTCCTAGGAGCTCGGCGAGGTCATGCATCAGACGCGCTCCACGATCGTCGCGATCCCTTGGCCCACACCGATACACATGGTGGCCAGACCGTATCGAGCCTCGCGCTTCTTCATCTCGTGGACTAGCGTTGTGAGTATCCGAGCGCCCGAACACCCCAGGGGGTGCCCGAGGGCGATAGCGCCTCCGTTCACGTTCACACGCTGAGGGTCCAGTTCCAGATCTCGTATGCAGGCAAGAGACTGTGCGGCGAACGCCTCGTTCAACTCGATCAGATCGAGATCGTCGATGGTCATCCCCGCCCGCTCCAGCGCCTTGCGCGTCGCGAACACGGGTCCGATCCCCATGACCCGTGGTTCGACCCCCGCGACCGCGGTAGCAACGATGCGAGCGAGAGGTTCCCAGCCGTTGCGCTCAAGACCCTGGGCCGACGCGAGGAGAACCGCTGAGGCACCGTCGTTCACCCCAGAGGAGTTCCCTGCGGTCACGCTCCCGCCGTCTCGGAACGCGGCGCGGAGTTTCGCCAACTTCGCCACCGAAGTATCGGGACGAGGAGGCTCGTCCGAGTCGATGACTATGGGGTCACCCTTGCGCTGAGGGATCTCGATCGGAACGATCTCGTCCTTGAAGCGACCGTCGTCTCTGGCCGCCACTGCCTTCATGTGGCTCTCGAAAGCGAAGGCATCCTGGTCCGCTCGCGAGATCCCGCGGGACTCGGCGATGTTCTCGGCGGTGCTCCCCATCGCCTCGGTGCCATAGCTCTCGTGGATCTGAGGGTTGGGGAACCTCCACCCGATCGTCGTGTCGTAGACATCGGCGGAACGGTCCCACGCGTGGGACGACTTAGCCATGACGAACGGTGCACGGGTCATGGATTCGGATCCCCCTGCGATCCCAACATGTGCCTCTCCCGCGCGGATCTCTCGTCCGCTCGAATTGACGGCTTCGAGGCCCGATCCACACAAACGATTGACCGTCGCTCCGGGAACGGTCACCGGGAGCCCGGCCAGAAGGAGTGCCATCCGAGCAACGTTCCGGTTGTCCTCCCCTGCTTGGTTAGCCGCTCCCCAGTAGACGTCGTCCACCTGGTCCCCGTCGATGGCGTTGCGCTCGATCAATGCCGCGATCACGTGAGCGGCGAGATCGTCCGGACGAACCTCGGCCAAGGCGCCCCCGAAGCGCCCCATCGGGGTCCGCACCGCGTCGACGATGAAGGCTTCGTTCATGGCTCGAATCTTCGCACGACCTCGATCAGCTCAGTCAGCGACGAGATCGTGGCGTCGGGCTCTGGCCCCGGGAGGGAGGTGATCGCCGGGTTGGGCCTCAGGACCGCCTTCATACCCAGAGCCTTCGCTCCGCCGATGTCATCGAAGGGACGATCTCCGACCATCATCACCAGGGCCGGATCGGCGAGACCCATCGCTTGCATGGTCGCCTCGAAGACGCTTGGGTGAGGCTTAGTGCGGGCCGTGTCGCTCGTGTAGACCCGGGCATCGAACAACTCGAGGAGACCGTCGCGTTCGAGGAAGCGGTCGTGAGAGGCGGCTGGCCACAAGGTGTTCGACAGGAGTCCGATCTTCAAGCCCATCTCCCGCAACTCGGTGAGGACCGGCAGGACGTCGGGGTCGTGCTCGATGCTAGGGGTCCAGGCATCGAGATGGTGCTCGATCGCTTCTTCGAGGACGGCTTCGGCGACATCGACGTTCAACTCGCGGGCCGCTGCAGCGAAGATGTCGCTGAGGTGCCCGCTCGTCTGCGTTTCCTCGACCCCGCGCCAGAACCGGTTCTCGATGACGATGAGCGAGCGCACGAGGTCTTCGGGATCGTCCGGAGCGATGTGGCGAGCGGCGGCCCGCCACATGTCCTCAAGGTCCACCTTTGCCCACACGGACAGCGTGCCGCCCCAGTCGAAGATGACTCCCTCAAGACCCATCAGACGGTCAGCGACGAGTACGCGACGACTCCGCGATGGAGCCCGTCGTGGGCTTCGGCGATAGCCGCACTTAGCGACTCACTCGTTGCGAGGGGCTCCAGTTGCCTCAAGAGGTCTACCAACTGCTTGATCGACCTGACGAAGTCCCCGGGAGCGTCGTCCTCATCGAGCACCCGTTCGAGGGGAGCTCCTGCGGTCCAGCGATACGCCTTCTCTGCGAATCCCGGATCGGGTTCGCGCGTCAGCTCGAGTCCGCGCGACCGCTCACGGTCATGGATCCCCTTGTAGATCTCGAACAGCCGCGTCCACGCGGCGCGCCCCGCGTCCGTGGGCCACGTCGGCGGCGTGACCGGTTCGGGCCCCCTGGTCTCGTAGACCAGACTCGAGAACACCGCCGCCACCTCCGGTCCGTCGAGGCCGTCGAGAACCCCTTGTTCGAGGGCTTCGACCACCAAGAGATCGGACTCGTTGTAGACGCTCGTCAGCAACTCGCCTTTACCCCCCAGCGCCCACCCTTCGAGGTAACCGAACTCTTCGAGGATCTCGACGACGAGGTCGAAGCGCCGCGCCAGCGTCTCGGTGCGACGTGAGATGCGCCTGGATATCCCGCGTATCTCCTTCTCGAGGCGCACGGCCCGTTCCGCGAAATGGAGATGACGGCCGCGCTCGGGACAGGAGTGGACCGGATGAGATTCGAGTTGCTCACGCAGGTCGTCGACCATGGTTCGGCCCGATACATCGAGCGGTTGCTCGTCTACCTCGATGTCGATCAGGCGCCGAGCCAGATTCCTGCGCGCGCTCGCGTCCTTCGGACGGAACGATCCCGGAACCTTCATCTCGCCGACGAGCCGTAGAGCGATCCGCATGTCGGTCGGTCCCAGACGCACGATCGCGCGGGACGCAGAGAGTGCGATCACCTTGGGGGTTGGGTCATCGGGATGGGATCCCTCGATCACCACGTAGCGCCCGGCCCGCTTGCCAGCAGAGACTTCGAAAACGTCCCCTCGCCGGAGTCTCTCCATCGTTCGGGACGAGGTCCCCGCAGTTGCGCCGTGGTCCGCTCCCGCGCGCTTGACTGCAGCGCTGAGGTCTCGATACTCCTCGACGTCACCCTTCTCGCACGTCGCTCGCTCGCGGTAGCTCGCCAGATAGGCGTCGTCTCGCTCCCGGTTGCGTTCGAGTTGCACGACGTCGCGATCCGCCTGGAACTGAGCGAACGACGAGTTGACGAGGTGCTCGGCCTCGGCCCTGTCGTAGCTGCGGATGAGGTTGACCGCCATGTTGTAGGAGGGCTGGAACGAAGATTTCAGCGGGTAGGTACGAGCGGAGGCCAGTCGACTGATGGTGTCGAACGGCGTGAATCGCTGTAAGAGCACCACCGAGTGACCGAGTTCGTCCTTGCCTCGGCGTCCGGCGCGCCCCGATAACTGCGTGTACTCGCCGGGGGTCATCAACTCGTGCTTCTCGCCGGTGAACTTCGTCAGGCTCTCGATGACGACGGTGCGCGCCGGCATATTGATCCCCAGGGCGAGCGTCTCGGTGGCGAAGACCACCTTGACGAGTCCCTTCTTGAACAGTTCTTCGACGGCTTCCTTGAAAGGCGGGATCATCCCAGCGTGGTGGGCGGCCACCCCACTGGCCAATCCGGCGATCCAATCGTGATAGCCGAGGATGTCGAGTTCCTCCTCGGGCAATTCGGACGCACGGAGGTCGGCGTATTCGGTGATCCGCCTGCGCTCCTCAGGAGTCGTCAGCCGGATGTTCTCGTTCAAACATCGCTTCACCGCTTCGTCACAGCCGCGCCTACTGAAGATGAAGTAGATGGCCGGCAGCATGCTTTCGGAGTTGAGACGATCGACGACGTCGGTTCGGTAAGGGATCTTGGGGTGTGGGTAGCGCGGTCGCTTCCCTCCCCTCCCCGGGCGGCTCCCGCCCTTGCGCCGGTTCCTGTCGAATGCGGAGGCACGTGGGTTGGGCGTCACCACACCACTCTGCTTCTGGACGAACATCGGCAGGAGTTCGTCCGACGCGAAATACCAGTGACGTACCTCGACCGGCCGCTGCTCCTCGATGATGACCTCTGTGCGGCCCCGGAGCGTTTGGAGCCATTCCGCGAACTCCTCCGCGTTCGACACGGTGGCCGAGAGTGAAACGATCTGAACGTCAACCGGGAGGTGGATCAGGATCTCCTCCCACACACCTCCGCGGTATCGATCCTGGAGGTAGTGGACCTCATCGAGGACCACGTACTTGAGGCCTCGGAGCGTCGGCGAGTCCTCGTAGATCATGTTCCTGAGGACCTCGGTCGTCATAACCACCACCGGCGCCTCGCCGTTCAGTGAGTTGTCGCCCGTGAGAAGACCAACCTTGTCGGATCCGTAGAGCCCCGAGAAATCACCGAACTTCTGATTCGACAGCGCCTTGATCGGGGTCGTGTAGAAGGTCTTTCCACCCTCGTGGAGGGCGAACCACGCCGCGAACTCCCCCACCACCGTTTTTCCTGCCCCGGTAGGGGCGGCCACCAGCACCGACGCTCCTCCGACCAGAGCTCGGCATGCGCGCCGCTGGAAGTCATCGAACGGAAAGTCGTAGGTGGCCTCGAATCGTTCTACGAGGTCCATCGACCGAGTGTAAGGGCGAGGGATGCCCCGGGGATCAGCTGTCGGTCGGGGCCGGGGTTGGGTCCATCTCGGAGCCCGGGATCCCCTCAACCGGAGACCTGGTGCCACTTGCCGCTAGGCCGACCTCAAGGCGAGCGTCATCGAGCACCCCAACAGCATCGACCCACAGACTGGTCGCCAGGTCTCTCTGCGCAGCTGCTCGCTCGAGGAGCTTGGTAGCCAGCTTCCCGTCCGCCTCAGCGGCCAGTTCGTACGTTCTAGCTGCTTCGGCGTAGAGCTGGAGCGATCCCTGGATCAATCTGGCAGCCCGGGTGGCCGCAGGAGGAGCTGGCTGCTGAACGGCAGTGAGTTGGGCGCTCTCGAACCCTGTCCCCCACCCAGCGGCGTCCTCCTTGAGTGTCTCGAAGCCATCTGCATCTGTCGCCCCTGGGGCCGCCGCGATGTCGGCACCGGGGCCTGACGCAGTGTCGAGGATGACCTTGAGCTGTTCGCTGTAGGCGCTGAGTTCGTCCTGGGCAGCGACATCGGCCTCGGGCTCGCTGGTGACCGTGATGATGATGGCCGCGATCGCGGCTATGAGGAGGACGATCCCGATAGCGATGCCAACCCGTCCCCCGGACGTCTGATGCCACGGAACGTGCTCCTGGTGGGAGTACTGCACACGCGGGGCCGCGGCCGGACGCCTGGTGCCCTTATTCCGCTTCTGCGCCTTCTTCTTCCCTTTGATAGCCACGGTCGGGGACTATAGCGCGGCTTTGGCCCGCCTCTTGAGCACGAGGCTGAGGAGCATGATCGTGATCTCGTAGAACAGATAGAGGGGGGCTGACAAGAGCAGCATCGTGTAAGGGTCCTGGCTCGGCGTGATCACGGCGGCGAGGATCACGATGATGAGGATCGCCGCGCGCCTCCCCTGACGGAGTTGCTCGATGCTCACCGCGCCGATCAGGCCAAGGAAGAACAGCACCAGGGGAAGCTCGAACATCAAGCCGAACCCCAGGAGCATCAGTCCCACGAAGTTGAGGTACTCCTCGGCTCCTAGGAACGGGACGAGGTCCGGACCACCGATGCCTACGAGGAAATTGATCCCGGCGGGGAGGACGAAGTAGGCGACCGACGACCCCATCAGGAACAACAAAGTCGAGGCGGCCATGAACGGGATCGCGTAACGCTTCTCCTTGGTGTTCAGAGCGGGGGCTACGAACGCCCATATCTGATACAGCCACACCGGTGAGGTAACGGCGATGCCCACGAGGGCGGTCATCTTGAGCCGGAAGTTGAACCCACCGATCAGCTTGTTGAAGATCAGATCGCACCCCTGGGGGCCGAGCTTGTCCGGATCGACCTGGCAGAGCGGCGAGCGGAAGAACTCGAGGATCGGTTCGTAGAAGAAGAACGCTCCGACCGAGATCACCACGAAGGCGATCGCGGATTTGATGATCCGAGACCGGAGTTCGCCGAGGTGATCGACCATGGACATGGTCGTAGCCTCCGGTTTCTTGCGGCGGAGGCGAACCCGGAGCCGTCGCCATCTCCTCTTAGGCGGGCTCACGCTCACGCATCCCCGCGGGCGGGGTCCCCGTCGGTCTCGGCCACCTCATCTGTCGACTCGGTCAGATCAGGTGTGCTGTCGAGGGGGGCGCTGTCATCGAGGGCACTGCTCGTCCGGGGGGGTATCGGCCGGTATGAGATCGGCGTCGATCCCCTCGCGGAGATCCTCTCCCGCAGGGGGCTCCACAGGCTCGTGCCGAAGGTTGGGGTGATCCCGGCGCGGGGCGGGGTCGTCGTCATCGAGGTCGATATCGAGGCCCTCCTGGAACTCGTCCCGAACTTCGGTAGCCATCCTGCGTAGTTCGCTGGCGGCGCGGCCGATCTGCTTGGCTATCTGGGGCAGTCGCTCGGGTCCGAAGACGATCAGAGCCACCATGAGGATGACGAGGATCTCGAGTGGGCCTATCTGGGGCATGACCGCAGTCTATGGCGCAGGTGCGCCAACCACGGAAGGCTACGCGTTCTCGGAGTTGCGCTTCTTCGTGAGAGCACCGAACCAGTCGTCGGACTCGAGAAGCTGATGGAACTCGAGAAGGTCGTTGTGGGTGATGGCGGGTCCGTTGCGGGGCTCGAGGGCCTCGGCGGGAACGTCGTTGAGCATCGGCATGACCCCGCCGGACAGCAGCAGGCGCACGACACGCTCGTCCGCAGGCTTCTCGACGAACTCGGTGCACGTAGGGCAGCTGAATCCATAGCTGTTGGATGCGCTACCGGCACCGATCCGGAGCAGGATGTCCTCCGGTGTCAGGTCGACCTCACCGCAGGTGTGACACGTCGCCTTGATCGTTGTCATCTGAGAGCCCTTACCTAGTTGGTTGGTTACTCCAGGGTTATCGGCGGTCGCCGCCAGATATTGAGTCCCAGCCAGATGTTGGGACGAAAGTCCTATATGGAACCCAGTTCCTGGAACTGAGGTAGCTAGGCGTGCCGGGCCGCGATCGCCGCAGCGAGGCCCCTCGCGTCCTCCAGGACCGCCTCAGGTGCGATCTTCCGGACCTGGTCCCCGAGCCTCAGGATGAGCGTCGCCGCCCATCTCACCCCACCCGTCAGGAGCTCCACACGGTGCCAACCGTCCTTCAGCACCTCCGAGGAAACGACCGGGTAGTAGTCCTCGAACCAGCGCATCGCGTGGGGGGCGAGTTCCATGCTCACGTGCAATTGATCGGGTTTCCCGATGAACGCGCCCTGATAGCGAGACGGCTCGAAGTCCGCGGGCACCTCCGCGTGGTGATCGAGGACGGTGACCTCCTTGACGCGATCGGCACGAAACATCCTCTCCTCGCCCGAAAGGTGATCCAGCCCTACCAGGTACCAGTGACCGAGAGCGGCGATCAGGCCCCACGGATCGACCTCGCGTGTGGTGATCTCGCCCTTCGAGGCAGAGAGGTAGGTGAGCCCGATCCGCTTGGCGTCAACGAGTGCCTTCTGGATCAAGCTCAGATGCGCATCTCCCCCTTCTTCCAGGTGGATCGAGACCTCGGTGCCAGTACTGCCTTCCGCACCGAGGGCCCTACCTAGCTTGGCTAACGCGGAGCGGAGCGCATCCGCCTCCGCCATGTCGGGGAGTGACGCGAGGGCAGCACCTCCCGCGTAGAGAGAGAGTGCTTCTGCGGGAGACAACCTGAGGGGGGCCGAGAAGTAATCGGCCATGCGCACGAACACCTTGTCGTCTTCGAAGGAAACGTCGATCAGATCTCCCGGCCCGTAGCCCGGCAGGCCGCACAGGAAGACCAGGTTGAGGTCCTCGAGCAGATCCTCCTTCTTGACCCCGAACTTCTTAGACAGTTCGTCCACCGACACCCCGGGGTGCTTGATCGCATACGGGAGCATCAACAGGATCCTCCGCAACCTGCGACCCAGCCGCCCATATGCCTCCTCTGCCATCACCGAGCCCCGTCCGTGAAGGTTTCGAGGTGGGCTCTCAGACGTGAGCGCGCCTCAGGAGGAGACTTGATCTCGACCCCGTCGCCGAACCCGATCACCCAGGAGACCAGCGCATCGAGGTTGGACGCCTGCAGTTCAACATCGAGCGAGCCTTCGGCTTCCGATCGAGGGTGGGTGCGGAGGTTCTGCTCGGCCCACCACCGCATGCTGGCGTCGAAACGCACGACTGCGGTTCTGTCTCCGTCGGTGCCGATCTCCCACGCCTCGCGCCCCAGATGGGCGTCGGCATCGAAGCCCGTGGGTACCTCGTAAGTGGTATCGAGCGTGATCACCGTGGGTTCCATCCGGGACACCCGGAATGCCCTGATGGCGTCACGGTCTTCGTCCCTCCCCACCAGGTACCAATGGCCCCTGCGGTGGACGAGCCCGTACGACTCGACCGTGCGAGTGGCCGCTGTTTCTGCTCCTGTGGGCTTGTACTGGAAACGCACCGGATGTCGCTCGAGCATGGCTTCATAGAGGGGGGCCAGGAGCGGCTCTTCGGCCGCGATGTCAGCTCCCCACACGATCCTGGGTCCGTCGGAGGGAGATGCTCCCTCGTCGAGCGTCAGTTTCATCAGCCCTGCTTCGGCGGCATCGGTGCTACCTAGAACCGCCTCCGCCGCGATGCGAAGCGCGGCCAACTCGTCTGGTTCGAGATCCAACTGCGGGAGGTAGTAGCGGTTCTTCGGGATCGAGTAGCCATCCACGCCGTCATCGAGGAGCGAGTCCTCCCGATGAACCTCTATCGGGATACCCATGGAGCGGAGGGCCTCTTTGTCGCGCTCGAATGCCCGGCGGAAGGCATCGAAATTCTCCTGGTCGTAACCGCCGACGCGCTCGTTGATCTCACGTGCGGTCATCGGTTTCGGGGTCTCGAGGAGGGCGATTATCAGGTTGATGAGACGCTCGATCCGACGCATCAGGCGAGAGTAACCCCGGTGAGGTGAACGCTTGCTGCGCTCGGGAGCGAGGTGCGCGGTGGCCATGGCTCCCATGGATATCGGCCCGGGCCGAGATGAGCGGTGAGGTAGCTCACAGGCGCGCCGCTGCCGCTGCACCGGCGGCGGCAGCAGCATGGAACAGCTCTGGGATCTCGTCCATCCCCCGTCCCATCGAACGGACCTCCAGACCGCGCTGACGAAGTAGCTCAACCCCGGCGGAGCCGTCATGCACCTCGATGATCGCGTCGGGCGGAAGGCCCCCAGAGGCGAGTTGCGCTTGGAGGGCGTCGGCACCATCGGCGGGGACCGCGATCGTGATCCCCGCTCGAGCCGCCAGGCCCAGCGCGGTCAGGGTGTGGTGGCTGATACCCCGGTGTCGAGGGCGTTCGTCGCTGTGGTTGACCCTCAGGCACGCGATCGGGCGACCGCCGAGAGCGCCGATGGCATCGAGTAAACCTGCCTGCTCGATCGCCGTGAACCCGAGAGCGGTCCCGGTTCCGACCACTCCGGGCCCCATGGCGACGATCACGGCATCGCACGCCGAGACGTGAACCAGGGCCGCCATCCCCGAGTAGACGTTGACGACCTCGAGGTCGCCGCCGAACGCATGGCCCGCGGTCGCCGTTGCGTCGATCAGTGAAGCGGCTTTCAGGTTCCGCACCAGCCGGCTCCAGGCGAGCGGCAGCGCCGCCCCATCGGTCATCAGGTATCCGATCTTGGCCCCCGGAGCAGCCGCACGGAGCCCTGCCGCCACGCCGGCGATCTGAGAATGCAGCCCGCAGGCCACGACCGGGATGCCCGTGATATCTGAGGCAGTGGCCATGATCCCGTGATGAGGGCTCTCTTGAGCTTCCGCCGTGGCCACCTCGGTCTGCCACGGGGTATAGCGGAGTTTCACGATGTGACCCTCCCCGACCTCCGGGAGCGTCTCGCTCGAGAGGTTCCAGAGGATGAACGCTTCTCCTCCAGTCCCGAGGGCCAGGTCAAGACCGGTGGTGTTGATGATCACCTCGTCTCCAAGAGAGACAGGCCCGAGCATCGAGGGGAACCCGGTCGCCGTAACCTCGGTTCCGTCGACGTCAACGATCGCCGAGAGCAGAGGCTCGGTTTCGGAGATCTCGGTAACACGCCCGCGCGCGAACCCCGCCATCAGAGCGAGGCGATGAGCTTGGCGACGCGCTCGTCGCTGGATTTGAACGGGTCTTTGCACAGCACCGTTCGCTGCGCTTGGTCGTTCAGCTTGAGATGCACCCAATCGACCGTGAAGTCTCGGCGTTTGCGTTTCGCTGCCCGGATGAACTCACCACGGAGCTTCGCTCGGGTGGTTTCGGGGGGTTCGGTCTTCGCCCGCTCGATATCTAGCTCGTCGCACTTCCGCTCGACCAGGCCACGCGCTTCCATCCGGTAATAGAGACCTCGCGTCCGGTTCACGTCGTGATACTGGAGATCCATCAATGCGACGCGTGGATCGGCCAGGGACAGATCGTGGCGGGAGCGATAACGCTCTATCAGGTTGCGTTTGGTGATCCAGTCGACCTGCCCATCGAGGGCGTTCTGGTCTTCCTCCAGGCTGACGATCGCGTGCTCCCACATGTGGGCGATGTCCTTCAAGACGGGATCGTCGCGTTGCTCCACCCAGCGCAAGGCCTTGTCGAGGTACTCCTTCTGCATGTCGAGGGCTGAAGCCTCACGCCCGTTAGCCAACCGAACTTTGCGTCTGCAGGTCATGTCGTGGGAGATCTCTCGGATCGCCCTGATCGGGTTCTCGAGCGTGAGGTCCCTGATCTGGACCCCCTCCTCGACCATCCGCAGCAAGAGAGCCGTCGTACCGATCTTGAGATACGAGGTCCACTCGCTCATGTTGGAGTCGCCGACGATGACGTGCAGGCGCCGGTACTTCTCGGCGTCAGCGTGGGGCTCGTCGCGCGTGTTGATGATCGGTCGCGACCGGGTGGTTGCGGACGAGACTCCCTCCCAGATGTGCTCGGCGCGCTGGGAGATGCAGAAGAGTGCTCCCCGTGCGGTCTGAAGGACCTTTCCCGCCCCGGCGAAGATCTGCCTGGTGACGAAGAACGGGATCATCACCTCGGCCAGCCGACCGAATTCGCCGTAGCGGCTCACCAGGTAGTTCTCGTGGCTCCCGTAGGAGTTCCCGGCGGAGTCCGTGTTGTTCTTGAACAGGTAGATGTCTCCCGAGATCCCCTCTTCCCGGAGCCTGACTTCGGCAGCCTTGAGCAGCCCCTCGAGGATCCTCTCCCCCGCCTTGTCGTGAACGATCAGGTCGTAGACGCTGTCGCATTCGGGGGTCGCATATTCGGGATGGGAGCCCACGTCGAGATAGAGCCTGGCTCCGTTCTCGAGGAAGACGTTCGACGACCGGCCCCACGACACGACGCGACGGAACAGGTAGCGGGCTACCTCGTCGGGAGACAGCCTTCGCTGCCCCTTGAACGTGCAGGTAACGCCGTACTCGTTCTCGGTTCCGAAGATTCGTCTTTCCACGGAACCACCCTAATGGGGCCCCCGGGCAAACCTTCGGACGTAACTAGCCGAGGAGGGTGGTGACTTCAGATTCGGGCATCCGCCGGAACTTTCGTCGTGCTCGGTTGCGATCGAGGATCGCTACCTCGAGTGTCCCGGCCGGCATCTCGTGACCCTCGACCTCGACGAGTCCGTCGTGACCGATCTTGATGGCCGCCTTGAGGGTCAGCGCCTTCTTGGGGTACTTGCCCTCTAGGTAGGTGCCAAGTGCCTCGGATTGACCACCCATGGCGACCCACCCCTGGCGATCGGTCACGGAACCGTCGTAGAGGATGTGGAACAGCTCGTTCTCTTCGTTGGTGGCGCCCACCGAGGCGACCAGGATCTCGATCTCGTAAGGCTTCACCTCGCCGGTGAAGATGGCCCCGAGGGACTGGGAGTATGCGTTCGCCAGTGCCTTGGCCGTCACGTCCTCGCGTGAGTACTGGAATCCCTTCACATCAACGAGGCGGATGCCGCCGATCCGCAGTTGCTCGAACTCGTTGAACTTGCCGACGCCTGCGAACGCGATGCGGTCGTAGATCTCGGAGATCTTGTGAAGCGTCGCGGAGGTGTTCTCGGCAACGAAACAGATCCCATCCGCGTACTCGAGGGCAACGATCGACTTGCCTCGGGCTATCCCCTTCCGGGCATAGTCGGCTTTGTCCTTCATCAATTGTTCCGGAGAGACGTAATAGGGCGACGGCATCGTCACTCTTCACCTCCGGGTCGGCGCACATCAACGGTGTGCGAAGCCTTGGCCGGACTTTCGCTGCGCCCGGAGATCAGTTCCTCGAAGAGCCGCCGTACGGTGCTCTCCTCGACCTCCTCCATCCCGCTCTCTTTGATCGAGACGACGTTGGGGAAGATCCCGCGCATGAGGTCAGGTCCACCGGTGCCGACATCCTCGTCGGCGGCGTCGAAGAGGGCTTCGATCGCGATCTTCACCGCTTCTTCGCCCGCCAATCCATCTCGGTAGCGCTTCTTTAGGGACGACCGAGCGTCCTTACCCCCGGAGCCCGTCGCGTGATAGTCGTCCTCCTCGTAACGCCCTCCGGTGACGTCGTACTTGAATATCCGACCCATCTGACGAGCGGTGTCGTAACCGGCGAACACTGGGACGACCACCAAACCTTGCATCGCCGCGGGGAGATTCGCACGGATCATCTGGGACAGTTTGTTCGCCTTACCTTCGAGACTGAGTCGTTCGCCTTCGACCTTCTCGTAGTGCTCCAACTCGGTCTGGAACAACCGCACCATCTCGACCGCCGGACCGGCCGCCCCAGCGATGGCGACCGCCGAGTGGTCGTCTGCCGCGAACACCTTCTCGATCGACCGATGGGCGATCTGGAACCCCTCTGTCGCGCGTCTGTCTCCGGCGACGATGACCCCGTCGACGTATTTCAGAGCGAGAACGGTGGTGCCTTCCGGGGCGTGCACCTGCTGTGTTAGGTCGGTACGTGGCAGTGCCGCGGGCGTGTGCGTCTTCAGAACCTCAGAGAACGATGAACCGGGGCCGTAGATGGGGGCCCGGAGCAGATCGTGGAGTGCGGGGTTCGTCACTCGCCGCCCTTCTGGATGTACGAGCGGACGAATTCCTCAGCGTTCTGCTCGAGGACCTCATCGATCTCGTCCAGCAACTCATCGACCTCAGCCGAGTCTTCGGTCGTTGCCTTGGTCTTCTCGACCTCGGCGCTTTCGCCCTCTTTCGGCTTCGGCTTGCGGGTTTGTTCTCCAGCCATCTCTCCACCTCGTTCGCGTTGGTGCGGCAATCCTACAGGGGGTTCCTCATGAAGAGAGGTTCTCGATGAGCGTGGCGGGGTCGGGACTCCGATCGAACAGGCTGCCAACCCGGTCTTTGGTTCCGCGGGTCGGCTCGAGGGTCGGCACCTTGCGGAGAGGCTCGTCGCCGAGATCGAAGATGATCGCGTCCCACGACGCGGCCACGATCCGCTCGGAGAAACGCCTGAGGCATTCGCCCCGGAAGTACGCACGCGTGTCCTCCGGCGGGTGATCGATGGCGAATGCGATCTCGTCTTCCGTTACGAGGGTTTCGAAACGACCTGTCGAGACGAGCTTGTAATAGAGGCCCTTCTCCCGTCGCACATCGTGGTACTGAAGATCCACCAAGCGGAGTTTCGAGTGATCCCACGAGAGCCCGTCCCGATCGATATAGCGCTCTATGACCGAGAGTTTGGCAACCCAGTCGAGTTCGCGGACGAGCAGCATCGGATCGCGCTCAAGCCTCTCGAGCACGTTCTCCCACCTATCGACCACCTCGCAGCTCATCGGATCGTCGCTGAGGTTCTCCTGCGTGTACTTCTTGGCGAGCCTGAGGTATTCCCACTGAAGCTCGATCGCCGTCAGCGAACGCCCATCTGCCAGAGCGATCGTTCGCTTGCACGTCGGGTCGTGAGAGACCTGGTGCATCGCCGCAACTGGCTCGGACAGTGTGAAGTCATCGTTGAGGAAGTCATCCTCGATCATCTTCAGAACGAGTGAGGTGGTGCCCACCTTCAGGAAGGTGGAGATCTCGGACATGTTCGCATCGCCCACGATCACGTGGAGGCGACGGTAGATCTCGGGATCCGCGTGAGGCTCGTCGCGGGTGTTGATGATCGGTCGCTTGAAGGTTGTCTCCAACCCAACTTCTACCTCGAAGAAGTCCGCGCGCTGCGAGATCTGGTAGTCGCACGCCTCGGCACCGTTCTCGACGCCGACCTTGCCTGCGCCGGTGAAGACCTGGCGCGAGACGAAGAACGGCGTCAGGTGACGAACGAGCGTTGGGAAGGGGACATCGCGGTCAACGAGGTAGTTCTCGTGACAACCGTAAGAGTTCCCTTTGCCGTCGGAGTTGTTCTTGTAGATCAGGACGCCGGGCGCATCCGGGACGGTCGCGGCGGCAGAGGCGATCGATTCCTCGAGGATGCGCTCGCCAGCCTTGTCCCAGATGACCAGATCCCGGGGGTTCGAGCATTCAGGGCTGGAGTACTCCGGGTGAGCGTGGTCTACGTAGTAGCGGGCCCCGTTCGGGAGGATCACATTGACGAGCCCAGAGTCGTCTTCGATCGGGGCGTCCTGGATCGACCGCTCGAACCCACGAGCGTCTCTGAGTGGGTTCTCTTCCTCGTAGTCCCATTTGACCCGCTTGAAGGCCGGTTTGGCGTATGCGTTGATCAGCAGGGACGAGGTCAGGATCGGGTTGAAATCCTGGGTGTCCCGGACCGAGATCCCGTACTCGGTCTCGATGCCGCAGATCTTCGGAAAGGCCATCCTGAAACCCTACGATGCCTGTAGGAGGAGGGGCGGTTTACAGGTACTGCCCCGTGGTGACGCCTTCGACCTGCCTGCTGCCCTCGCCCTTGGCGTGTTCGCCGACCAGGGTGCGGATGTAGACGATCCGTTCGCCCTTCTTGCCCGAGATCTTGGCCCAATCGTCCGGGTTGGTGGTGTTCGGGAGGTCCTCGTTCTCTTTGTACTCCTGGGCGATGGCCGTGATCATGTCGTCGCGACTGATGCCCTTCGGCTCGCCTGCGATCGCCCGCTTGATGGCCGTTTTCTTGGCTCGGCGAACGATGTTCTCGATCATCGCGCCCGACGAGAAGTCCTTGAAGTACAACTCCTCTTTCTCGCCGTTCGCGTACGTGACCTCAAGGAAGCGGTTCTGAGGCTCCTGGGAATACATGTGCTCGACGGTTTCGTCGACGATGGCTTTGATCGCGCCCTCTGCGGAACCGTGCTCGCGGATCGCCCCCTCGGCGATCGGGAGGTCCGGGGTGAAGTACTTCGAGAAGATGTCTTTGGCGGCGGCTTGGTCGGGCCGCTCGACCTTGATCTTCACGTCGAGGCGACCTGGCCGCAGGATCGCCGGATCGATCAGGTCCTCACGGTTGGATGCCCCAACGACGATGACGTTCTTCAGACTTTCCACGCCGTCTATCTCGGCGAGCAACTGCGGGACGATCGTTGCTTCCATGTCGCTCGATATGCCGGAGCCTCGCGTGCGGAAGAGAGAATCCATCTCGTCGAAGAACACGATGACGGGAACGCCTTCTTCCGACTTCTCACGCGCTCGCTGGAAGATCATCCGGATCTGGCGCTCGGTTTCGCCGACGTACTTGTTCAGCAACTCCGGGCCCTTGATGTTCAGGAAGTACGACTGCCGGTCGGTGCGTCCCAGCTTGGCCGCGACCTTCTTGGCGAGAGAGTTGGCGACCGCCTTGGCGACGAGAGTCTTGCCACACCCGGGGGGTCCGTACAGCAAGATCCCCTTGGGAGGCGACAGCTTGTGCTCGCGGAACAGTTCTTCGTGTAGGTATGGGAGCTCGACCGCGTCGCGGATCTCTTCGAGTTGATCGGCGAGCCCGCCGATGTCTTCGTAGGAGATATCGGGAACCTCTTCGAGGATCAGTTCCTCGACCTCGGGCTTCGGGAGCTTCTCGAGGACGAGCCCGGATTTCGGATCGAGCAGCAGGCTGTCGCCAGTTCGAAGCTTCTCGTCACGGAGCGGTTGAGCCAGCTCGACGACGCGTTCCTCGTCGGCTCGCCCGACCACTAGGGCACGCCCGCCGTCGAGCAACTCCTTCAGGAGCACGACCTCGCCCTGGACCTCGAACTCAAGGGCAGCCATGACATTGAGTGACTCGTTGAGCATCAGTTCCTGGCCCCGCTGGAGGCTCGAGACCTCGATGTCTGGGGCGACTCCCACTCGGAGTTTCCGGCCGTTGGTGAACACATCGATGGTGCCGTCCTCTGAGGCTCCGAGGAACACGCCGTAGGTGGCGGGCGGCTGCTTGAGCTTCTCGAGTTCGTCCCGCATGGCGACGACCTGAGAGCGAGCCGCGCTGACAGCGTTTCAACGAGCTTCTCGTTGTTGTCGCGCTGAGCGGAGAGTTCCTCGGAGATATCGACGAGGCGCTTCTCGAGGCTACGGATCTTCTTGGGCGCGTCCTCGAGCCTGCGACGCGTGAGGGCGAGTTCCTCCTCGAGCAACTTGAGTTGGCCCTGTAGTTCCTGGACCTCCCTGTCGTACTCGGAGATCCGTCGTTCGAGATCTCGTTCGGAGACCGCAACCACCTCCCTGAAGCACAGACTACCCCGCTCAGGGTGGGATCAACTGTTTCTCGGGAGCCTACCGAGGCGCGAGTTTGCGGCCCGTGATCAGGAATCCAGTGTGCGCGACCATCCGGTGGTCCGGTCGGACAGACTGCCGATCGACCTTCCACGTCCGAAGCAATGTTTCGAAGGTCGATATGCGATCGAACCCGTTATCCCGCATCGCATCCACCGTCTGGGAGACCTGGGGGATGCTCGGGAGGTAGCAGCAGAGGATGCCGCCTGGCAGTAGTGCCTCGGTTGTCGTACCCACCGCGTGCCACGGTTCTGGCATATCGAGGACGATGCGATCGACGTCGGTCTCATCCACTCCTTCGAAGACATCGCCAACCTTCAACTCCAGGTTCTCTGGCTTGCCTCCGAGGGTCTCGTACCACGCGTTCACGTTCTCGACCGCTTGGGCGTGATGGTCATCGCGCATCTCGTAAGACACGACCAGGCCATGGGGACCGACGGCCCGAGCGAGGGCAAGAGTGAGCGACCCAGAACCCGTCCCCGCCTCGATCACCGTTGCACCTGGGTGGATGTCGGCGGCGACGAGGATCATCGCCACATCCTTTGGATAGATCACCTGAGCGCCGCGCTTCATCTTGAGCTGGAAATCCTCGAGCGTGGGACGGAACACCATCATCCGACCGCCCTTGGTCGTCGAGACGTAAGTGCCCTCATCTCCCCCGAGGATGTCGTCGTGCTCGATGATCCCGTTGTGGGAGTGGAACTGCTTGCCGGTTCGCAGCGTCACCATGTAGCGGCGGTCCCGAGAATCGATCAAGAGGACGCGCTCCCCCGCCGTTAGACCTCGACGTGCTGGTGGGCGATCTTCTGGGGACATCGTCACAGCGTAGCCGGATGTGGAACGCTCCCGACCTCGCTATTCCAGAGTGAGAGGGCGCAACTCGACCGCAGACACGACCTTGCGCGTCCCGTCCTCGTTCTTGATGAGGAGTGTCACCGTGTCCCCCGGGCTGATCCCTCGGAGCGCATCGATGAGATCGGATGCGGATGCGATTCCGGTTCCGCCGACCTTCACGATCACGTCTCCCACCTCTAGGTCCGAGCGATCCGCAGGGCTGTCGGGGAAGATCCCTGTGATCAGGGCACCGCCAGCCTCGATGCCACGCTCGGCAGCGGTGGCGCGGTCGAGATCTCCGATCGCTACGCCGAGCCACACCCGATCGTCCCGCGGAGCGTCGAGTAGTGCCTCAACCACCTCGATCGCCTGATCGATGGGGATAGCGAAGCCGACGTTCTCGGCCGAGCCAGCCTGTGCCGCCGCCGTGTTGATGCCGACGAGGCGGCCGTTGAGGTCCACCATCGCTCCTCCTGAGTTACCGGGGTTGATAGCGGCATCGGTCTGGAGGATGCCGTCGAGCGCTGGACCTCCCTGGGGTTCGATACTCCGGTCCACCGCCGACACGATCCCTCGTGTGACGGTAGGCCCACCGAGGCCCAGAGGGAATCCGATCGCGATGACCTCGTCGCCAAGTCTCAGGAGGTCGGAGTCACCGAGTTCGATCGCAACGAGGTCGTCGGCGTCTACCTGGATCACCGCGAGGTCACGGTCCGGGTCTCCTCCGATGACCTCGCCCACCATCGTCTGGCCATCCGTGACCTTGACCTCGACCTCGAGTCCGCCTCTCACCACGTGGTAGTTGGTGAGGATGATCCCGCTTGGGTCGATGACGACCCCCGAGCCTTGTCCCACACCCCGCTCGACGAAGTCACCGGCCTCGTCCACACCGAAACTCGTCACCTTGACGTTGACCACGGCCGGAAGGACGCGCTCGACGACGTCGGCTATCTGTGAGGGCGGTGGTGGTTGGGAAACCTGAGCGAGGGTGATCGTGGGCCGGGGTCGTGGTCCTTCACGGGTGCCGGTGATCGCGATGACCGCCATGGAGGCGACCACGAGGAGTGTGAACAGAGACACAGCCCACACCCGTTTTCCCATCGAAGCAGGATAGGGCTAGACGGGTGCTGGAGCGGGGGCGGCCTCGATCTCTGTCTGGCCCCCCATGATGCCGCCGAGAGCGAATACGAGCAGGTAGGTCCCGGGCTCGATCGCGATCGGTTCATCGACCTGCTCGGTGAACTCCGTCCACGAGAGCAATCCCCACACCTGACGCATGTGGATCGGGCCCTCGTGCAGGACCTCGCGGCTCTCTGGATGAACGAGGAACCATTGCTCCGGGTAGATGCCTGCGGGAGCGTTCCACGCACGATCGATCACGAATGGGAGGGACCTTCCATCCTTCAGAGCGATCCCGGAATCCCCGTCGTCACGTCGTGCGGGCGTGACGCTCGCCTGGACGATCTTCCGCTGGTGACCATCGATGTCTGCGACGAACTGAGTGAGGTCCATTGGTCGTGAGGATAGCAAGCGGGAGCCGAGCCTCAAAGAACCTCGAGGTTGACTATCTTCGGCGTCCCATCGACGTCCTGCCACGTGGAGGCAACGGTCGTAGCGCTGTCCTCATTCGAGTATCTGATCCCGACGACCATCCCGTCGTCTCCACCCTCGATCGAAGTGACCTCGGCCTTGGTGACGCCTCGCGGGAGTGCTTTCATCACGTCCGGAGCCTGTGCCCCCGACGCCGCGGTCAGATCCTTGCCCGCTACATCGAAGTTGCCAGCGACGACCGCGTCGCCGTGTGCCTGAGCGCTCTCCCTGACGGTGTTCTCGTCCATCGTTATCACCACTCCTAAGCTAGGCCCGATCCCCAGAGCATAGGTCGTGGTCGTCGCGGATGCGGAGCCCACGTAATCTCGGGCGATGTGCGTGTTCTGCGATATCGCGTCAGGAACGCTCGGATCGGATCTCGTCTTCGAGGACGAGGCCCACTTGGCGTTCCTCGATATCCGCCCGCTCTTCCCCGGCCACACTCTCGTGGTCCCTAGGGTGCATCACGAAACGCTCCACGACCTGCCGGTGGACGGTGTGGGCGCGTACTTCTCGCTGGTCCAGCGGATAGCCGGTGCCGTCGAGGCGGCGATGGAAGCCCCCGGCAGTTTCGTCGCGATCAATAACAAGGTGAGCCAGTCTGTCCCGCACCTCCACACCCACGTGGTGCCACGTCGACCGAAGGATGGGCTGCGGGGGTTCTTCTGGCCGCGCCACAAGTATCGGGATGAGGCGCACCGTACCGAGACCGCGCGGTCGATCAGGGAAGTCCTCGGCGCATGAGCGCGATCACATTCCAGTCTCGCGACGGCCTGAAGCTCGTCGGCGAGTGGGAGCGCCCCGACAGCCTCGACGCGGTGCTGGTCATCTGCCACGCCCACCCGAAGATGGGAGGGACGATGGAATCGCCCCTACTCGTCGCCCTCAAGGACACGATGGTGGAACGGAACTACGCGGTGCTCAGATTCAATTTCAGAGGCATCGAAGGTTCCGAGGGGACCGCTGGCACTGGTGAGGCCGAGATCGCCGACGCCCACGGGGCGATCGATCATGCGACCGAGATCTTCCCCGGCCTCCCCATCGCGGTGGCGGGGTGGTCGTTCGGCGGAGCGGTGGCCGTGAAAGCGGTCGCCGAGCGCGATGACGTGAGCGCGTGCGTTGCTATCGCCCCGGCCGTGAAGCCGAAGCCTGGGGTGACCGCGGGACTTCCGCCGGATCTCACGATCGGAGTTCCGCTCCTAGTGGTGGTGGGATCCAACGACGATCTCACCCTTCCAAAGGACTGCAAGTCGTGGGCGGAGGCCGCAGGAGCGGACTATCAAGAGGTGCCCGCGGCCAACCACTTCTTCTGGGCCAAGTACGACCCGTTGATGGAACGGATAGCAGCGTTCTACGAAGAAGTGGTCTGAGAGCTACTCAGCGCGGGCGGTCGGGCGCAAGTTGCACGATGAAGTCGCTGCATCTCGTGGCCTCGACGTCCTCGCCGATCGCCCCCGCGGCAGCACCCAGGCCACCCAGCGAGCGAAGGAATCCTTGGTTCGGCTCGTGGGACCAGGGCACGGTCCCACTTCCCCTCCAGCCAGCACCCCGGATCCGATCCAGCCCCCGGTGGTAGCCGGTGCGGAAGAACGCGTATGCGGTCACCGCGTCTCCGTCTGCGAGCGCCCGCTCGCCGAGTTCGGCCCACGCGGTGAGACACTCCGGGTACCGAGCCGCGACGGCCCTCACGTCGGCCGCGCTGGAGGCTGCCGCTAGCTCGGCGAGGGATCCCTCTGGTTCTTCGATCCTGGTTTCGAGAGGCTCGTTGACCGGTAGTTGTGTCATGAACGCATCGTAGCCCCTGCGGTCCGCTACCCCTCAGAGTAGGTAAGCGGAGCAGGCATAATCGGAACTCCGTCGACCGCGAGGAGACCGCCGTGAGCCTGAAAGCCGTGTTCCTGAACTGCACTCTGAAGAAGTCGCCCGAGGTCTCCCACACAGAGGCGCTTATCAAGAAGGTCGTCGACCTGTACTCCGAGTTGGACGTGACCTCCGAGATCGTCAGGGTCGTGGATCACAACATCCCGTTCGGCGTATCGACGGACATGGGTGAGGGTGACGAGTGGCCGGCGATCCTTGCGAAGGTGCTCGCCGCGGACATCATCATCATCGGGACGCCCATCTGGTTCGGAGTGCGCGGTTCGGTCGCCCAGTTGGTCATCGAACGCCTCGACGGCACCTACAACGAAGGTGATCCCGAAACCGGTCAGTTCCCCCTATACGGGAAGGTCGCAGGGTGCATCGTTACCGGCAACGAAGACGGTGCTCACGACGCGGCCGCGACCACGCTCTTCAATCTCACCCATCTCGGTTGCGTGGTGCCGCCGAACTCGGATTGCTACTGGGTCGGGCCCGCGGGCCCTGGCCCGAGCTACATCGAAGCAGGAGGAGACCGTCACCTCTACACGAACAAGACCGCCAGGTATCTAGCGAACAACACCGCGTACTTCGCCCGCTTGATGAAGGACAATCCGATCCCGACCAATCTGAAAGCGTTGATCGCCGAGGCCGAGAAGGTGAGTGATCCGGCCTAGGTCCCCGGGCCCGTCATCTGGACGTCGCCCTTGGTGGTCCGGACGAACACCTGCCAGTAGTAGTAGACGAAGAAACTCTTCCTGTGCGCCTTCATCTCTCGGGCATAGGTCTGGATCGCGGTCACGTAGTTCGAGGAGTGGTTGTACGAGTACAGAGCGCTCTTCATGTCGCCTGGTGCCCCGCTCGCGTGCAGATAGCGCCCCGCTCCGAGGATCGCGTCGTGCGGATCGTTGACGTTCCCGCCATTGCCGTACGCGTCCCAGGTCGCGGGCATGAACTGCATCGGGCCTCGTGCACCTGCGGAACTCGGACCCTTCAGTCTGCCCATCCGGCTCTCGACCAGATTGACCGCGGCCAGGTAGTACCACTTCACCCCGAACCTCTTCTGGGCCTTCAGGTAGTAGCGCATGAGGTTATGAGGCGGTTCCGGGGTGAATATCCGCCAGTCCGGCACCTTCTCAACGGGTGTGGTTAGGACACTCAGAGCATGGCCGGCCTTGTAGTTGCGTTTGAGGATCGACGCGATACGAGGCTCCAGCAGTTTCAGAACCTTGCGGCGCACCCGGTCGTGAGCGTTGACGTACCTCGATAGTCGTTGATCCCTAAGTCCCCCGAGAGCGATCGCCTTCGCCGTGTCGTTCCGTTTGGTGTCCTCGGTCATCCAGATCGCGATGTCGTCTTCGAGGGCGGGGCGGAGTGCGTTCAATTCCTCGGCTAGCCCGACCGCACCCTTGGGGATCGGAGCCTTCGGGCCGGGGTACTCGTAGCCAGAGGGACCCGATGTCGGGGCGCTGACGGCCGCCTCTTCGGTGGGAACGTCGGTACCCGACGCGTCGGGGGCGAGATCCTCGATGAGTTCGTCGTTCGATCCCACGAAGATCGCTGCTCCCAGGATCAGGACCGTGATCACGCCGAGAGCGATAGTGCGCTTAGTACTCATGGCCCCACCAAACCAGACCAGCGCGGTTCCAACAACCAGGGCGAGCTAGGGGGTGCGCTCCTCGATGCCGTGGGGGTGCCCGTACTCGGCGAGGAGTGCCAGGAATGGATCGGCGGTGAACGCTTCGGGCCCAAGCACTCCCGATCCAGTCCACGCTCCGGAATCGATGAGTTCAAGGGCGATCACCGGATTGAGCGCCGTCTGAAGAACGACAGCTTGACTCCCCCACTTCGCCATCGATTCGGCGTTGTCGAGCACGTGATACAGGTAGACGTCGCGCGCCGATCCATCCTTCCCAGTGCCGGTGACCCAGGTGCCCGCACACGTCTTGCCGCTCATGAGGTCGCCTAGTCGGGCTGGGTCGGGCAATGCCGCAGCGATCACGTCACGCGGAGCGACCTCGACACCTCGGACCGAGATCTTCTCCGTCGAGTCCAACCCGAGTAGATGGATCGTCTTGAGGATCTCGATGAACTCGTCGCCGAGTCCGTACTTGAAGGTGACGCGTTGCGCATCGAGCCACCGTGGGATCAAGAGCACCTCTTCGTGTTCCACGTTCACGCATTCGACCTCTCCGATGCCCTCGGGAAAGGTGAATGTCTCGGGTTCGGAGAATGGCGGGGTCGTGTACCACCCGCGGTCCTTCTCGAAGATCACCGGTGGATTGAGGCATTCTTCGATCGTCGTCCAGATCGAGAACGTCGGCGCGAACGTGTAGCCCTCGATCTCGAGGTTGGCTCCATCTCTCACGCCGACCTCGTCCATCTTCGAGAACAGATGGTCGGACGCGTAGCGAGCGAAGACGTCGGAGAGTCCCGGTTCGACACCTATGCCAACGAGGGCCAGGAGTCCCTTCTCTGCCCACGCGTCGGAGACCTCGAACTGGGCGTCTCCCAACTTCACCCCGGTCTCCTCATGCGGGCGCTCCGGGTGCGGCTCGGACAAGGTCATCGCCATATCGAGGTAATGGACGCCAGCTTCGAACGCAGCCTCGAAGATCGGTGGGTTGAACCTCGGGTCGCAGGCGTTGAGGATCACGTCCGCCTTGTGCGACGTGGCAGCTTCGACGATGGCGCTCGCGTCCGAAGCATCGAGTGCGATGCCTTCGAAACGATCTCCGTGAGGAGCGGCAGCCGCGGTGGCGCGTTCGACATCGAGGTCGCCCAGCACCATGAGTTCCACGAAGTCTCTCGACGCCGCAACCGCTGCGATCGCCGAACCCACACCTCCGGCCCCCACCACGAGGATGCGCATCAGGCCTCGATGTTCGACATCACGTGCTTGATCCTCGTGTAGTCCTCGAACCCGTACATCGAGAGGTCCTTACCGTGGCCCGAGTGCTTGAAGCCTCCGTGAGGCATCTCCGCGACGAGGGGGATGTGCGTGTTGATCCACACGCAGCCGTAATCGAGGGCTTTAGCCATCCTCATCGCGCGTCCGTGGTCCTTGGTCCATACGCTCGATGCCAGCCCGTACTCGACCCCGTTGGCCCACGCCAGCGCCTTCTCTTCATCGTCGAATCGCTGCACGGTGATCACCGGACCGAAGATCTCCTGCTGGATCATGTCGTCGGTCTGCTCGAGTCCGGTGACGACCGTCGGCTCTAGGAAGTACCCGGCCCGGTCTACGACCTTGCCACCCGCAACGACCTCTGCGTTCTTGGGCGCACCGTCGAGGAATCCCTTGACGCGTTCCAGTTGTCCCGAGTTGTTGAGGGGGCCGTAGAGGACATCCTCGTCGTCAGGGTCGCCGGTCTTGGTGTTCTTCGCCTGGCTCTCGAGAGCGGCGACGAAGTTCTCGTAGATCCCGGGACCCGCGAGGACGCGTGTGGCGGCGGTGCAGTCCTGGCCGGCATTGAAGTACCCGGCGATCGCGATGTTCTCGGCCGCAGATTCCACGTCAGCATCGTCGAACACGATGACCGGGGCCTTCCCTCCAAGTTCGAGGTGGACGCGCTTGAGCATCCCGCCGGCCTCGCGAGCGACCTCCATCCCAGCCCGGACGCTTCCCGTTATCGACGCCATGTCCGGGATCGGATGCGTTACGAGCTTCGCTCCCGTTGAACGGTCTCCGGTGATGACGTTGAACACACCGGGCGGGAGGAACTCGGCCATCACTTCGGCCATCCGAAGCGTGGTGACCGGGGTCGTGTCCGAGGGCTTGAGCACGACTGTGTTTCCGGCTGCGATCGCCGGTGCCCATTTCCAAACAGCCATCATCATCGGGTAGTTCCACGGGGTCACCTGGGCGCACACGCCGACTGGCTCCCGGCGGACGAACGAAGTGTGTCCCGCCATGTACTCGCCGGCCGACCGGCCCTCCAGCATCCGCGCCGCGCCGGCGAAGAACCTGATCTGATCGACCATCGGAGGGATCTCCTCGTCAGCGGTCAGGCCGAGAGGCTTCCCGGTGTTCTCACTCTCGAGCTTCACGAACTCATCGGTCCGCTCTTCGATCGCGTCCGCGATCCGGATCAATGCAAGAGCGCGCTCCGATGGGGTCGTGTCGCGCCACTTCTCGAACGCGTCCCGCGCTGCTTGAGCGGCGCGATCGATGTCCGCGTCGCCAGAAACGGGGGCGGTGGCGAACTCTTCGCCGGTGACCGGATCGACGAGTGACATCGTTTCGCCGGATGCGGCATCGGAGTGCTCACCGTTGATGAAGTTCTGGAGCGTTCGAGACATCTCGGACTCCCTTCGCGATTCGATCCACCCTCCTCGTGTGTCTATCGAGTCGGGCCGTCCGGCGAAGGTAGCAGCAGGATGACGGCAGGGGCCAGAACATTTTGTCCAAGCCCGTTCGCGAGGCTTGTGCAAAGGATGGAAAGAACGACTATCCGGACAGGACCTCGCGAGCGGTCTCTAGCGCATCCGCGTACGGGATCGGCTCGACCTCTGGGACCGGCGGTAGGTAGCCCCCATACAAGGCGTGCCCCGAGAACATCCAGAAGCAGTCGGCAACGAATCCGGCCGCGGTTAACCACCCGATCTGGTCGGCGAGGATCGACGGCTTGTCGAACTCGAGGTCAGGGGTGCGGAAGTGGTTCCAATCCTCGCCATCGAACGTGTTCCACAGAGAGAGATCCCCGGCGATCGCCATCGAGGCGTCCTTGACCGCGTCGTCGTACTGAGCCCCGAAGAAGCGCTCGGCGCTGCGGCTCCCGGGATGCACGATGTCCCCTATCAAGAGGGCGCCTCCCGGGGCCAATCGCTCCGCCACCGACTGGAAGAGCCGCTGCTTGCCGGCATCATCGAGGTGGTGGATCGCTAGGGATGACACCACGAGGTGGGCTCCATCGAGATGGTGCAGCCAGTCTTCTGAGTCGAGGTCGAAGTTACCGATCTCGACCCGCCCTTCGTGGTGGGAGAGCCGCGTGGAGGTGACCTCCCGCATCTCTGCCGAGCCATCGAGAGCAACCAGGGAGATCCCCGGATAGGCCTTCAGGAACGCGGCGGCGAGGAACCCCTCCCCGCATGCCAACTCGACCACCGTGGCTGAATCGTTGGGCCCGAAGGGGGCCAGCGACAGGAACGACGCGATCAGCTCGCTGCGGCGTGGCACCGCAACCGCCGCTAGCTCCCGGTAGGTCGCCGTCGATCGCTCATCCCAGCCCCGATCCACGCCCCGAAGCGTAGCGTCCGAGGCGTGTTGATGGGAACCTACGAGCATGGATGGTGACGATCTCCCACGCTGCTGGTGGTGCCTCGGGGACCCTCTCTACCTCGATTACCACGACAGCGAATGGGGCAGGCCCGTGGACGACGACGGTCGCCTGTTCGAGAAGCTCTGTCTCGAGGGATTCATGGCGGGCCTGAGTTGGCTCACCATCCTGAGGAAGCGCGAGAACTTCCGTGCAGCGTTCCGCTCGTTCGATATCGAGGCGGTGGCCCGCTTCAACTCTCGCAGCGTCGAGCGCTTGATGGGCGACGCCGGGATCGTAAGGAACCGGGCCAAGATCGAGGCCACGATCAACAACGCCCGCAGATGCATCGAGCTGATCGAAGAGGCCGGCAGTCTCCCGGCGTACGTATGGTCCTTCGAGCCCGATCCAGCGACCCGCCCGTCCCGTATCGATATGGAGTCGTTGATGCAAGTCACATCGAGTCCCGAGGCGATCGCCATGAGCAAGGATCTCAAGAAGCGCGGCTGGGCTTTCGTGGGTCCTACGACGGTGTACTCGTTCATGGAGGCGATGGGCCTCGTTAACGATCATGTCGCCACCTGCTTCGCCCGATCGGAGGTTGACGAGCTGAGAGCCGATTTCGTTCGCCCTTCGATCCGGTGCTAGCGTCGAGGGGTCGAAAGGAGACCATCATGTGCCGAAGCATCAAGACGCTACGCGATTACGAGAACCCCGTCCCCCAAGAAGACGTCGAGGCCGCCGCCCTCCAGTTCGTGCGGAAGATCTCCGGGTTCAGGAAGCCATCACAGCGGAACGAGGCAGCCTTCGATCAGGCGGTTGCCGAGATCACTGCTGCGTCACGCGTGCTGCTCGACTCGCTGGCTCCCCCGCACCAAGTACGAGCGTCCTAGCCGCCAACCGTTTGGCACTTGGGCTCGTCGGCCGCTGCCTTCGTCAGTGCCTCGGGGGCCTCGTCGAGCGTGGTGCCGAGGCTCGTGAGCGCGGTCTGGATGTCCGTACCGATGGTCTGGGCCTGCTGAGCGAACGCTTCGGGGTCGTCTTCCGGTAGGTCAGCGACCTGGTCCTTGCCATCCTGGAGTGCCTCTTTGGCAGCTTCGAACGTGTCGATCAGATCCTGGGCGAGTTCCTCTCCCCCGTCGACATCCGGGACCCCGGCCTCAGCAAGGGCCTCGAGCAGCGTTTCGGTCTCGGTGACGGTGTCCCCCAGGAACGAATCGAGTTGCTCCTTCGCCTGAGATGCCTCCCCGGTGAGTGCGGAACCGAGCGCTCCAGCCTTCTCCTGGATCACAGTGACCCATTCGCCGACCGAGGTGCATATCGAGGTCACGTAGGTCGCTGGCTCGACCTTGTCAGCTCCTCCGCCTCCACACGCGCTGAACGAAAGAGCAGCGAGAACGGCGACCGCACCGACCTTGATCGAGTTGGACCTGAGCATCGAGAAGCCCCCTGAGCTAGATAAATGAGCCGCAAACATATGCGAAGTCCCCTGCCCCCGCAGTCAGTCGTCGGTACGGCTCAGGTTCTCTCCCACGATGACCAACGTGCGTGAAACCAGTATCACCAGAGCCGTCACCAGAAGATGGAACCCGAGCGTCGATGCGATGAGGGCTGCGGACCTCGAGCCTGCTTCGGTGAGCCTGATGAGACCCCCGATCAGCCAGAGCAGCGCGGCCGCGACCACGATCACGTGGAGGGCGCGCGAGGCGCTCGGCTCCATCCGTGTGCGTGCTCCGTAACTTTCGAGAGGTCCTCACGCCGCTGGCGCGCGTTCTCGTTCTGTTCGTCTCTCGTTGGTGGTCGTCCCGACACGTCTGTCCCCCCGTTCCGATCTCCGCTGGAAGGCAGGTATTCGGCGCGGGACTCCCCCGTTCCTCCCGGGGATGACGGAGCAAGCTGGGGGGCCCAGACGTGCGGTGGAATGCCCGGGTTTGCTGGTGTTAGGGGGTGATGGCTGCTAGTATCGAACGTATGTTCGGTACTCAAGAAGCGCCCCACGAACACGATCTGCCGGACCGGAGCGACCCGCCCGAGCGCCGCGAGACCTTCGCCGAGCGCGGTGCTCGCAGGGAGGATCTAGAGGCTCGCATCACCACTCTCCAGGCCGAGATCAACGCCGCCCAAGCCCAGCTCGCCAAGCTCATCGCCGAGCACACCGAAGAAGAGTTCTGGGCCGATCACTCCGGGGTCATGACCCCCTCCTACTTCCTCAGCTGGAAACTCGGCCACACCCCGAGCTCTGCCCGTCACCTCTTAGGGATCGCCACCAAGCTCGAGGACCATCCCCAGATCACCGCCGCGTTCTCGGCGGGCGAGCTGTCTCTGGCCCAGACGAACATCCTTATGGACATCAGCGAGCCCGAGACAGAAGAAGAGCTCCTCGAGCTCGCCCACGGACTCTCCGGGGGCCAACTGTCCCGCTTCGCTGGCCTCTACCGCTCCGCGCTCAGAGCCGAACAAGACACCTCGCACAGAGACCGCTACCTGAGGACCACCCACAGAGACGACGGCTCGTGGAGGATCACCGGATCGTTGTCTTCCGAGAACGGAGCGATCTTCGATCGAGCTCTTAGAGCCGCTACCCAGAAGATGACCGCCGACGGCTACACCCGCGACGAACACGCCACCGATCCATGGGCCGCCGAGGATGCCGATGCACTCCTCTATCTCGGAGAACACCTGCTTTCTGGAGGACAAGGGATCCGTCCCAACCACGAACGCTTCCAGGTCGTCGTCCACCTCGATGCCGACAAGCTCGATCAGGGCGCCGTATGTCGCCTCCAAGACGGCGGCATCATCTCGAGCGACAGCGCACGACGACTCCTGTGTGACTCATCGGTGCTCGAGATGATCCACAAGGGAGATGAAGTCCTCCACCTCGGACGCACATCGAGACGACCTAACCGGGCCATGAGACGGGTGCTCGAAGCCAAACAGCACTGCTGCGCGTTCCCGGGATGCGCTCGTAAGGGAGTCTCTGCCCATCACATCGAATGGTGGGCAAGAGACAACGGCACCACCGACATCGACAACCTCGTGCTCCTGTGTCACTCACACCACCGCGCCATCCACGACGGTGACATCACCATCGAAGACTCCGAAGCAGGTCTCACATTCAGGGACCGAGGTGGCACCGTGATCGAGCGCCCGCATCTCAGAGCGACCTCGGAGCTCGCATCCATCAACCGTGCCCGCGGCATCTGCGTGACCGAAGAGACCTGTCTTCCCGGCTGGGGTGGCGAACAGGGAGATCTCACCTACGTCGCCGACGTCTACGCCTCGAGCAGGTGGTCCGCGCTGCGACGACGGGACGAAGCATCGACCGAAGCATCGACCGAACCCGGAGACCATCCGGGGCCTTCGCCCTAAGGGGATACCCGCCACGATTGCGCACCGGATGGTGCAGACTGGGGCGAGTATCCCCTCACACCGAGACGGGCGATGGACGACGACATCCTGGCTGAGAATGATTCGCCACCGCTAACCATTCCGAAACCGCGCCTCCGCGGGCGACTCCATCAGATCTTCCTGTTCCTCTTCATCCCTGCAGGGATCCTCCTGGTCAGCGCGTCGCGCACCGCACCCGTTCGGATCGCCACGATCGTCTACGTGATCAGTCTCCTCGCCGTGCTCGGTACGAGTGCCGCCTATCACCGCGGCAACTGGTCACCACCGGCATTGAGGAGGATGCGGCGTCTCGACCACAGCATGATCTTCGTCCTCATCGCTGGAACGGCGACCGCCTACGCGGTCTTGGTGCTGGATGGCTTCATGCGGTGGCTGTTCCTGATCACGATGTGGGCCGGTGCGATCGTCGGCATCACGTTGAAGCTCGTGAAGATCGATGGCTTCGCGAGACTCGGGGGCACGCTCTACATCGTCCTCGGCTGGATCGGCATCCTGACCCTCCCGCAAGCACTCCGCAGTTCGCACGGCGTGCCCCTGATCCTCGTCGGAGCGGGCGGGATCATGTACACGGTGGGTGCCGTGGTGTTCCTGAGGAAGCGCCCGGACCCGTTCCCACTCACCTTCGGCTACCACGAGATCTGGCACACCTTCGTGGTCGCCGCGTGCGTATGCCACTTCATCGCCATCTCGATGCTGGTGTCCTCGACGACCTAGCCCCACTGCCCGCACCTGGCAGACTGCAGCAGCGGGTTCTGGGTCAAGGAGCTTGTGAAGGGCGTGACTGTGTTCCCGGATCACCTGGAGGTCTCGATAGACGGCGCTCCTCGGCTAAACGATTCAGGATGTGCGCAAGATCATCCGGACGGGGCTGATAGCGGCCGCGCTTGACGACCTTCCGGTGATCCTGCTGACTCTCACTGAGCCGACGGAAAGTCGATCCGTCGCGAGATCGTCCCGGGCGCTGACGCCGCTCATGAAGCGACTCCAAGCTCAGAACGGCGGCGGCCTGCGGTGGCTCGCAGTCCTGGAGTGGCAACATCGCGGCGCTCCGCACTGGCACGTGCTGATCGCCGGGCTGGCCTACTGCCACGCGAACTCGTACCAGGTCGGGTCGAAGTCGAAGCGGGCATGAGAGGGGCCGATTCCTTCATGAAGTCACGTAAAGAGGCAGACCTAAAGCCTGTGGTCCTGCAGCATGGATTCGGTCGGGTCTTCGAGGTGCATGCGGTCGGAGCGGATGATCTGATCCCGGAGCGGGCCTGGTCGCCGGATACCTGTCGAAGTATCTGACGAAGACCGAAGCGATGCAAGCTGCCTCACGGGACGCAGCCGTTCAAGTCGTCACGAGGGCGCAATCAATGGGCTCCTGGGATGACGCTCTCTAGCTTGCGACGAGCGGCAATCGAGACGCGCGAGCCACGAGGTCGGTCATGAATCCTGCGGAGCGTGACCTTCAGCGAGTAGCGTCCGTGCTGATCGCTATCGCATTGCGGCTCACCGAACCCGACGAGGAAGGAGACGACGATGCTGACGGTGGCATACGCCCGAGTCTCGACTGAGGAGCAGGCAGCCGAGGGCTATTCGGTCGAAGGACAGGCCGAACGTCTGCGCTCCTACGCCCCACTCCATGAGTTGGGCGAAGTGACGGTCGTCTCTGATCCTGGATGGTCGGGGAAGAACCTCGAACGTCCGGGGCTACAACAGTTGCTTGCGATGGTCGAAGCGGTCACGTCCACAACGTTCTCGTGTGGAGGCTCGACCGTCTGTCTCGGAACCTCGGCGACCTGATCCTGCTTGCCGATCGCTTCGGACAGTCCGGTGTCGCGTTGCACTCGTTCACCGAGAAGCTCGACCTCTCGTCGGCAACGGGTCGCATGTTCTACAACATCCTCGGTTCGTTCGCCCAGTTCTATCGCGAGCAGTTGAGCGAGAACGTTCGCATGGGGATGGCGCAAGCTGCTCGCGAAGGTAAGTGGACCAACAGACCGAAGATCGGTTACGACCTCGTCGCAGGCGAGCTGATCCCGAACGACGACGCTCCCCTGGTTCGGAAGGTCTTCGAGCTGAGAGCAACCGACATGAGCTACTCGGAGATCGCGAGAGCGAACCGGCATCCACTACTCGACAGCTCGCTCGATCATCCACTCGCGCATCTATCTCGGTGAGGTGCACTTGGGCGGCGAGTGGTATCCCCGGCAAGCACGAGTCGATCATCACTCCCGAGGTGTTCGCCGCAGCGAGCAAGACCGACGTGCCCGGCGTTCGTGATCCGGAGTCAGGCATCCGCTGGCTGGTCATGTTCGGTGCGGGCTGTGCGGGCGGGTGTCGAGCATCCAGTACGGCGGCTACGGCTCCCTGTTCCGGTGCAAGCATCGAGGCCAGGGCTGCAAGCAACCTGCTAGATCATCGAAGGGTCTGGAACGGGCTCTAGTTCTCGGGCTGCGTCTCGTCGGTCACGATGAAGAACTGCAAGCAGCAATCCGTTCCGAGATTCGCCGGCAGCTCGAGCCGAAGGCCGAGGGCCGGCGGCCTCGGTCGGTTAGCCAGCAGATCGCATCGCTCCAGGAGAAGCGTCGGAAGCTGCTCGCTCTCCACTACGAAGACAAGTTCGGGGCTGACCTGTTCGCTGAGCAAGAGGCGGCGCTGAGAGCACGGATAGATGCGCTCCAGGGCGAGGAGTCGGCGACGGTTGAGGAAGTCGCTAGGCAAACCGATCTCGCTGCGAGGTTCGATGAGGTCGCGCGCGATGCTGTCGGACATGGACGTAGATCGCATCTGGGAAGCGGCTACGGACGACGAGAAGCGAGTTCTGGTCAAAGAGCTAGTGAAGGACGTGACCGTGTTCCCCGATCATCTAGAGGTCTCTGTGGACGGCGCTCCTCGGTTGAACGTGACTCTGGAGGAGGTGGGGCTGAAGTCCTGCCCAGTTGCGTTCTTGTGGTGTCGGAGGGGGGACTTGAACCCCCACCCATATCACTATGGACTAGGCCCTCAACCTAGCGCGTCTACCAATTCCGCCACTCCGACGTGGAAACGGCCCCGTCCCGATAGTGCTCCGGGTGAAGGGCCGGTGGGCATTATAGGGGAGGTTCCCCGAGGCCCTCAGTCACTCGTCGGAGAGGGTGATGGTGAACGCATCGAAGCCCCCGGTGGAGTCGAACAAGAGGTCGTTCACGGTCGGTTGGGCCGCCCAGTGGAACTCGAACGTTCCGATCGGGACGATCGGGATCTCGGCCATGATCTTCTCTTCGGCGCGGACGTAGAGTTCCGTTCGCTTGTCGGCATCAGACTCCGAGTGAGCCCGGTCGAGTAGGTCATCGACCTTCGAGTTCTTGAATCCGGTCTGGTTGTCACCTGAGTCGCTGCCGAACAAGGACGAGAGGAAGACGTCGGGCACTGGGTATTCCGCGATCCATCCGAAGCGGAAGAGGCGGTGGTCACCCTTGCGCAACTTCTCGAGATACCTGCCGAAGGGGTAACCCCTGGTGTTGACGGCGAATCCGACATCCTCGAGGTCCTTCTCGATGGAGCGAGCGACCTTCCCGTGTGGCTGGCCCTTCGTGTAGTCGAGTTGTATCTGTCGATACTTGGCAGGGAGGTTCTTGACGATCTGGGCGGCGCGGTCGGGATCGGGCACGCACAGCGACCCGCACACTTCGTTCTCGAAGCCGGGCATGCCCGCAGGAACTATCCCGCGTGGCAGCACTAGGCTTCCTCGATAGATCTTGCCGGCGATGGCCTCCCGGTCGATCGCGATATTGATGGCTAGGCGCACATTCCTCTTCTTGAGCTGAGGCGTCTTGAGGTTGAAGCCGTAGTAGTAGCCAGCCAGGAACGGCTGCACCGCTTGATCCCCGTAGACCTCCTCTGCCGCCTGGAACTGACCGACGGGGATCTCGGAGATATCCAACTGCTCGTCCCGGAATACCAGCCACGATTCGGCGGGATCCGAGAACGGGATCATGCGGATGCCATCGACACCTGGAGTCTCGATAGCGTCGTCGAACGCGATGAGATCTACCTCTTCCCCCGCTTGCCACGGCGCTGCCATCGCGAATGGACCGTTCCCTATCGGCTGTGCGAGGAAGGTGTCGATCGCCTCGACGGCATCTTTCGGGACGGGGACGAGGCCGGGGTGAGTCAGCACGGCGGGCAGATCGAAGTAGGGATCGTAAAGGGTGATCTCCAGCGTGTAATCGTCCTTGGCCTTGACCCCAGAGAGCTTGTTGGCATCGCCGAGCTGGTTGACCTCGATGAAACCCTGTATCCGCTCGAGCGTGTAGGCGATGTCGGACGCGTTCTTCCTCAGAGCGATGCGGTCGAAGGCGTACTTGAAATCGTCAGCGGTGACAGCGGTGCCGTCGTGGAAGGTCATCCCCCGCCTCAACTTGAAGGTCCACTTCTTGCCCTTCTTGTCCGAGGTCCACGATTCGGCGGCTGCGGGAACGACCTCTTGGGCGGCAGGGTCCCACCTGGTCAGCCCCTCGAACAATTGACGGACGACCAGAACCGAGCCAGGGTCGCCGATGCGCATCGGATCGAGGGTCCCGGGTTCGGAGATGGCGACCCGGAGCACGTCGTCGTCAGGTTCGAAGAGTGGGCGAGCTTGATGGGCTCGGAGTGCCCGTTCCGTCGGCTCCGTCCTCTGGCGCGGTAGCTGTTGCGTCAGGGCCCTCTACCTGCTGGGCGCCTTCGGTACAGGCCGCGCCGAAGAGCGCCGCCACCATGAGGAGGGGTATGGCTCGAAATCCGGACGTCCGCCGCACCGGAGTTCGGGTGGCCTAGGAGGAAAGCCGGAAGGCCAAAAGGACAGTCGTTCCTGAGAAGACGATCGCTGTGATGACCGTGATCCGGTCGAGGTTCTTCTCCATCACGGTGGATCCCATCGCCTGGGTCTGCATACCTCCACCGAACATCTCCGATACACCGCCACCACGCCCAGCGTGGAGCAGGATGAAGAGGATCAGGAGCAGCGACGCCAAGATATGGATGACGACGAGCACTGCAGTCACTTGGACACCTCTCTAATGATTGCCGACAACTAATTGGGCTCTGTAATACCCCGTGGGTAGGTGGAGCATGCTACCCGAGTTGGCTCAGGGGCCTTGGCGGTCGATCCGATAGAGGCAGATCGAGCCCACTGCGCAACGGATCGGGACGATCTCCCAGTTCTGCCGTGCCTCCCAGGCCACCGTCACCGGTGAGAGCGCCTTCGTCCCTCGCCTCTGAGCCCACGCGCTCATATCTTCGATCCACCGGTCCATATCGGAGGCCCTGACCGAAGCCGCCCGTTTGGCTCCAAGGTGGCGCTGAGGGGACTCCAGCTCTGCCCTCGTCAGGCTGTCCGGAGCCTTCACCCCAGCACCGTGCCTGGTTACGGGCTTCGGCGCGTAGAGATCCCCGCTCGATTCGACCGTTCCCCATGTGATGGCGAAACCGGCCGGGGCGGCGGCGATCTTCGCCCCGACCTGAAGCCCGAGCACGGCGACCAGCAGAGCCGCCACCATGTAGGCGAGACTCGACTCTCTCGACATAGCGATCCTGCCGTCGGCGATGTCGAGCATCCGCGTCACTCGGCGAGCGACCCGCCCGCCCGGACGGAAGAACGCCAACGCTGCCTGGCGCCCGTGGCGACGCTTGCCAACGAGTTCGCACATCTTGAGCAGTCCTGAGGCGACGGCGAGTGGATTCTGGGTCATCGTCGCGGCCCGTCGGTCGGCCTCAAACTCACGGTCTTGGCGCAGCTTGCGGAAGGCGATGTGGGCGAATGGATTCCAAGCAACCATGTCCTTGAGCACGCCCGAGGTGAACAGCACCGGGATATCTCGAGCCTCGATGTGAGCGACCTCATGGGCGAGGATCGCCTCGAGTTCGTCCTCATCGAGAACGGCGAGCAGGTTGCGGGATATCAGGATCTTCGGGCGGCGTGCTCCAACCGCGAACGCCCCGGAGACCCCGCTCGGGAGCAGGAGAACGGTTGGTGGATGCCTGAGTCCAGCCGCTTCACTCAGCCTCAGGATGATGGCAGTGAGTCGCCTGTCGTCCCACCCCTTCGGTCGCTCGCACCGGTTGATCAGGCGGTGAACGAGGTACGTGCCGAGGGCGCGGCGTATCAGCATCAGCGAACTGACCGCTATAGCGAAGAGCACGATCCATGGTCCCTGGCTCCCCCACGCCACGTATGGAGTCACGCGGCCTCCATCGAGGAAGTACAGCAGGTGGAGCAGTTCGCTCGATCCAGTCGCAAAGACCTCTCGGGCCGGACGCAGGACGGCGAACTCCGGCAGGAGTGAGCCCTGGAAGACGACCGCGGCTACCAGCGGGAGGAGCAGTGGGATCGCTAACAGGAAACTGGAGGCTAGCCCCCCGGGACGGCCGATGATCCGCCTGAGGAACAGGGTTGCGATCAGAGTCACTAATGAGACGACCAAGATCACGACCCAGGTCGAGTCGGTTTCTAGCGTAAGGATCGTGGGTGCAGCAGTTGTCACCCGGTGCTTCCCCCCGAGGTTCGGCGGCTACGTTGCCGAGTCGCCCCCAGATCTTCGTTGCTCGATCGCCTCCCGGAGACGATCGATGACTTCCTCGTCCTCTTTCTCGACGCGGTCGATGAAGTAGGACACGGCTGGGTCGGGGAAGTGGCTCACGAGCCAATCGACCACTGACTTGACCGTCGACGTAGCGTACTGGTCGCGGGATACGGCCGCTCTGTAGATATGGGCGGGCTGGGCTTCCTCACGCTTCAGGAAGCCCTTGTCTGCCAGCCGGCCGAGGGTGGTCATCACGGTGGTGTAGGCGATCGAGCGCTTCTGATTGAGGTTGCGGTGAACGTCGCGGACCGTCACCTGCTCGGATTCCCAGACGACCTCCATGATCTCGCCCTCGAGGGGGCCGAGAACCTCACCGAGTGTGTTCTTGCGTCTCGCAGCCATGGATCCCCTGACGTCGCCTACTCGTGACCGAGATACTACCTGCCTAGTAGGACATCGGCCAGGGTCTTGAGGGAGCTTCTTCGACGAGGCCTATGCCTTGGCGGCCGCCACGAGGTTGGGAACGATCTCGGTGCCCTTCAGATAGCCGAGGGAACCGTGCCGGGACGCACTCTCCCCGAACACGTCCACACCGTCGCTCGGGACCTTGCCCCCAGAGATAAGCAGGGGTACGGGCCCATCGGTGTGGGCCTTTCGGGCGCAAGAGGTCGAGTGGTCTGCGGTGACTGCCACGATCACTCCGCTGAGGTCGAGGTTATCGAGGACGCCCCCGAAATAGATGCGATCGATGTCCTCGATGCTCTTGATCTTGGCGCGGTGATCGCCGTCGTGAGCGGGGACATCCGGTCCCTTGATATGGACGTAGAGACCGTCGTAGTCCTTGATCGCTTCCACCGTCAACGCCGCCCACTCTTCGTATTGCTGGGGCTCGGGGATGCCGGTTGGCGCCTCGACCACCCCCATGCCCATGAGACGGGCGATCCCTAGCTCTACGGGCATCTCCACGAAACATCCCATCTGGGGGCCGAACCTGTCCTTGAAGGACTCGAGCTTGGGGATGTGATCGCCCCCGTCGCGGGTCAGGATGAAGTTCCCTGGGAGCTGACCCTTCTTCCGACGAGCGTCGTTAACCTCGGAGCGTTCCAGTACCTCGTAAACCTTGCCCAGCCACTCATTGGTGATGTCGGCTGCTCTGAGCGCAGCGTCGTCGTCCGAGTTCCCTTCGAGCGGCGTGACGTGGATCACGTGTGGGTCGAAGGTTTCCTTCGCAACCCCCAGGCTCCCCTGCCGGCCGTATGCGGGATCTGAATTCTCGACCTCTGCCGACAGCGGTCCTTCTGTGGATCTGAGAACGACGACCCCCCGGTGACCGATCGTTGCCTTGAACTCGAACGAGCCGTTGGTCAGGGTCACTTTGTCGTTGATCTCATCGGCGAGCGCGTGCGCCTCCTCGGAGGTGAGTGAGCGGCCCACGCGCCGGTCGACGATGTTCCAGCCGTGGTCGTCCTTCTCGACGGTGGAGAAGTTGACCCGGTAGGCGAGGTCTCCATCCGCCATGTCGAGCCCAGACCCGATCGATTCGAGGGGGCCCCTACCCGAATGATGCTCGCGAGGGTCGTAACCCAGTACGGAGAACACGGCGATGTCCGATTCGGGAGCGATCCCCTCCCCCACCGTCACGACGTAGCCGTTACGTCCTCTCGCCGCGAGCGCATCCATGTGTGGGGTCGATGCCGCCTCGAGGGGAGTTCTCCCATCGAGCGCGTCCAGAGGGTCGTCCCCGAGGCCATCAAGGATCACGTAGAGGATCTTCTTGAGCGGCATCACTTCACCGCTTTGACGATCGCCGCGAACTCGGCGGCCTCGAGTGATGAGCCCCCCACGAGCGCGCCGTCGATATCGTCCTGGCTCATCAGCGCGGCCGCGTTTCCGGACTTCACACTGCCGCCGTAGAGGATCCTGATCGCCCCAGCCGTGTCTGCGTCATACAGATCGGTGAGGACAGCCCTGATGTACGCGATCGTCGTTTGGGCGTCCTGAGGAGTTGCCGTCTTGCCGGTTCCTATCGCCCAGATCGGCTCGTATGCAACGACGGTCCTCGCCGCCAGCTCCGGCGTGATGCCTTTGAAAGCACCCTTTATCTGGCGCTCGACCTTGGCCTCGGTCTCCGCTCCCTCGCGCTCGGCATCCGTCTCGCCACAGCACACCAAGGGAGTCATCTCGCTCTTCCAGCAGACCTTGACCTTGGCATTGACGCCCTCATCGGTCTCTCCGAACAGTTCACGGCGTTCAGAGTGGCCGAGGATCACGTAGTCGACATCCAGCGCCTTCAACATCGGAACGGATACCTCGCCGGTGAAGGCGCCCTCCTTCTCCACGTGAACGTTCTGGGCGCCGAGGCCGAAGCTGTAGCGATCGGAATCGATGAGGGTCTGGATCGTTCTGAGCGAGGTGAACGGCGGGCACACGACGACCTCGACCTTCTCGAAGTCGTGTTCCGCGAGCTCGTGGGCGAGGCCCTGAACGAGAGTTATCGCCTCGAGGTGGGTCTTGTGCATCTTCCAGTTGCCGGCGATGAGCGGGGTTCTCATGTGACGTTCCTTTCGGTCAGGGCCTTGATGCCCGGGAGTTCTTTCCCTTCGAGGAATTCGAGTGAGGCTCCACCACCGGTGGAGAGGTGGGAGACCTGGTCGCCTAGGCCGAGAGCATCGAGGGCAGCTGCGGAGTCTCCCCCGCCGACGACCGAGTAGGTGCCGTTACGCGTCGCTTCTGCGACGGCTTCTGCGACGGCCTTCGTGCCATCTGCATAGGCATCGATCTCGAATATCCCCATAGGGCCGTTCCACAGCACCGTCTTGGCGGACTGGATCTCGGCAGCGAAGCGCTCCGCAGACAGTGGACCGATATCGACGCCCATCCTGTCCCCGATGTCTCCGATAGTCACGGTCTCGTGAGCGGCTTCCTCGGTCGGGGCCTCCGCCGCTACGACGTCCTCGGGGAGAAGGATCTCGACGCCCTGCTGTTCGGCACGAGCCAGGATCGACCTCACCTCGTCGATCCGGTCTCGTTCGACGAGAGAGCGGCCGACTTCGCTTCCTCGGGCCACCAGCAACGTGAACGCCATGGCTCCGCCGATGCAGATCGAATCCACACGGTCCAAGAGGTTGCCGATGACGGCCAGCTTGTCGGAGACCTTCGCACCTCCCAGAACCGCGACGAACGGTCGTTCGGCGGACTCACAGAACCTTGGTCAGCTGTTCGACCTCCTTCTGCGAGGAGGAGTCCAGCGGCTGCCGGGAGCAGAGCGGCCACTCCGACCGTTGATGCGTGCGCGCGGTGAGCGGCCCCGAAGGCATCGTTCACATAGAGATCGGCGAGCGACGGCAAGCTCAGCCGCGAACCCTGGGTCATTGGCGGTCTCTCCCGGCTCGAAGCGAAGGTTCTCGAGCAGGACGACATCGGCGTTCGACGCGCTGGCGGCCCGAGCCTCGTCGCCCGATGACGGTCGTGAGGGATTCGACCGGCCGACCGAGGAGGTGTTCGAGGCGCGCACCGACGGGAGCGAGCCTGCAGGTCCTCCACGACCTCGCCCTTGGGACGACCGAGATGCGAACAAACGGTCAGCCGCGCTCCCCTGTCGAGCAGGGCTTTCAGTGTGGGGATCGCGCTCTGGATCCGCATGTCATCGGTGATCTCACCGCCCCGCAGTGGGACGTTCAGGTCGCATCGGACGAGCACGCGGCGGCCGCTCACGTCGAGATCGTCCAACGAGGGCAGCGTCGTCGCTTCCGTCATCGCACCAGCCTTCAGGTCGTCGGGTCGGAACGGCCCAAGGGTAGCGGGTTGCCCGCAGGCTCCGGAAGCGTCCTTACCTTCACATCCTCGTGCGCCGGGAGGTCACGGGGTAGACGGTGCGAAGCGGTACCGTTCACGGTTCCTACTATCCAGAGGACCAGAGGCCCATGAGAACCGTTCCGACCGACCGATGAGACCGACGCGAGCGATAAGGATGGGCTCCGCGGTGCTCGCTGCTGTCCTACTGCTGGGAGCGTGCTCCGGGAGTGAAGATGCGGCGCCCGAGCCCGAGGCCACCCCGAGCTCGGCGGTTCCCGAGAGCGCACCAGAGATCGAGGCGGCCTTCACTGCGTTCACCGAGCGCTCTCGCGGGTGGCGATCCAACGTCGGCAGCCGATCACCTAGCTCCCGCGACGATCAGGTACCTCGGCGGCATCCGCAAACTGGCATTGAGGGGCACCAGGGAGGCTCTCGAGGCGAGGCCTCTGGTCGAGCGTCTCAGCGCACTCGTCCTCCGCTTCCTTGCCCCGGTAGAGAGGATCCAGCGACCTCAGCTCGCGCGAGGTGGCCGTGTTCGCTCTGGACATCGGTTTACTCGGCAAGGGTGGAGCGGCCGAGCAGGAACTGATCCAACTCACCCAACAGGGGCCGACGATCCTCGCCACCGTTGCGGTCCGCGGCACGGTACAGACCTTCAGGCACTCGTTCGTCCTCGAGAACGGTGAGTGGCGGATCGATCTCCTCGACTCGATCAGGGATGCAAACGAGTCCTTCGGTCGCATCGCGGCGTCATCCGGGAAGTCCGAGGAGGACTTCCTATTCGACACGATCGAGGCGCAAGCCGGGGTCCGGCCGAAGCCGTCGATCTGGAAACCGCCGGTGAGCTAGAGCTTGCTGGCGACCAGCGCGGTTAGATCCACCAGTCGGTTGCTGTAGCCCCACTCGTTGTCGTACCACCCGAGCACCTTCACCATGTTGCCGTTCGCCATCGTTGACTTCCCGTCAAGGATGCACGAGTGAGGGTCTCCCACGATGTCGGACGACACGATCTCGTCTTCCGTGTAGCGAAGGATGCCCTTCATTGCCGCCGAGCCCGCTGCCTCCTTGTAGGCATCGTTGATCTGGTCGATCGTGACTTCCGAGCCGAGTACCGCGACCAGGTCGGTGATGGAACCGTCGGCCACCGGGACCCGTAGAGCCAAGCCATCGAGACGACCTTTGAGTTCCGGCATCGCGAGACTCGCCGCTTTCGCCGCTCCCGTGCTGGTAGGGATGATGTTGATCGCAGCAGCGCGCGACCGGCGGAGGTTGTCACGGGCGAGGTCGAGGGTGTTCTGATCGTTCGTGTAGGCGTGGCAGGTCGTCATGAAGCCCTTCTCGATCCCCCAGTTGTCCTGAAGGACCTTTGCGAGCGGGCACGACGCAGTTGGTCGTGCACGACGCGTTCGAGATGATCGTGTGCTTGTCGGAGTCGTAGAGCTCGTGGTTGACGCCCATCACGATGGTGATGTCCTCGTCCTTCGCGGGGGCCGAGATGATCACCTTCTTAGCGCCGGCATCGAGATGCTTGGAGGCATCTCCGGCGGTGGTGAAGAAGCCGGTTGACTCGATCACGATGTCGGCACCGAGGTCGCCCCACGGGATGTTCGCGGGATCGCGCTCCGAGGTGACGCGGATCTCGGTCCCATCGACCGAGAAACCGTTGTCGGTAACCTTCACCTCACCGTCGAAGCGGCCGAGGACCGAGTCGTACTTCAATAGGTGCGCAAGGGTTTCGGAATCGGTGAGGTCGTTTACCGACACGACCTCGAGATCGGCACCGCTGGCTCTGATCGCTCTGAACAGGTTCCTTCCGATGCGTCCGAATCCGTTGATCCCGATCGGCGTGGCCATTGATCCTCCTCCTTGAGGTACTGGTCTGAGAGCGTGAGGCGCCCATCCTAACGAGGGTTGGAGGTGGCTTCCTCGGCGAGGTCAGAGAGGACGGCTCCCAGGGCGCTCGGATCGTGAGAACCGTCGAGGTTAGCGACGTCTGCGGTGACGATCTGAACCCCGGTGAACGTGAGGTCCTCGAGTCCTCGACGGGCACTCCGTGAAGCTCCAACTCGGGGGCCTGGAAGACGGCCACATCAACCGAGAACGCGCCCGCATGGGCGAGCACCGCCTCTACGTGACTGGCAGCGTCGAGGTCTTCGGTCTCACCCTTCTGCTGCCGAGCGTTGCAGACGAAGACGCGCTGGGCTCGCGTTTCCTGTACGGCTTTCCTGATCCCCGGGACGAGCAGGGTTGCGATGAGGCTGGTGAACAAGCTGCCGGGGCCCATGACGATCTGATCGGCGGCCAGGATCGCCTCGACCGCTCCGGGGTCGGCTGTCGGTGTGGGTGGGTCGAGGTAGACGGCCTGGATGGGAGCCGCCGACTGAGCGACCGCGACCTGTCCCCTGACCACCCCTCCGGCGACGCGGGCGTTCAGGTCCACGAGATCGGTGGTGGCCGGGTAGACGCGTCCTCGCGCCTTGAGCTGCCGGCCGGCCGCGGCGACCGCACTTGAGAAGTCGCCGGTCATCTCGGTCAGGGCGGCGATGATGATGTTCCCGGCGGCGTGTCCGGTCAGATCTCCTGACTCGAACCTGTGCTGATAGAGCTCCGCCATGGCGGGGTCGCCGGCAAGGGCAACGAGGCAGTTGCGGATGTCTCCCGGGGGTGGGATGCCGAGTTCCCGGGTTAGACGTCCGGACGAGCCACCATCGTCGGCGACCGTGACGACCGCGGTGACGTCATCCGCGTACCTGAGGGCGGCGGCCAGCGTTGCTGCCAGCCCGTGCCCTCCTCCGATCCCCACGACCTTCATTCGGGAGTGCCGTCCCGGTCGACGTCTCGGTGGATCACCCGAACGCCGACGCCGCTGCTCTCGGATGAGGCCGGCGACCTTCTCAGCGAGGACCACCGAGCGGTGACGCCCACCCGTGCACCCCACCGCGATCGTCAGGTAATGACGTCCCTCACCCTGGTATCCGGGGATCAGGACCTCGAAGAGGTCCCTGAGTCGTGCGAGGAACCCGTCGGTTGCCCCTTGATCCATCACGTAATCGATGACCTGGTCGTCGAGACCACTAAGCGGCCGCAGGTCGTCCACCCAGTGTGGGTTCGGGAGGAATCGCACGTCGAAGACGACGTCCGCATCGAGGGGCAGTCCGTGCTTGTAGCCGAACGAGACGATGGTGATCTGGAGGCCCTCTTGAGCCGCTCCTGCCTCGAAGTACGTAGCCATCTTGGCCCGCAACTTCCTGACGGTGAGATCCGACGTATCGATCAGCAGGTCGGCACCCTCGCGGAAAGGTTTCATCAGTTCGCGCTCTCGCTGGATGCCCACCGCTACGTTCTCTTGGGGGGCCAGAGGGTGCATCCGCCGGCTCGCATCGAACCGCCGCACCAACACCTCATCGGAAGCTTCGAGGAAGACGAGTCTGAAGTTGCTCATGTCTCGTCGGAGCTTCTCGAGTTCCTTCATGGCCTCCGTGAAGAAGGTTCCCCCGCGTGCGTCGATCACGAGGGCGACCCTCTTTATCCCGGAGTTCGGGGCGAAGACCAGCGACATCATCTTCGATATAAGGGCGGGCGGGAGGTTGTCGATCACGAACCAGCCGAGATCCTCTAGTGCCTTCGACGCTTCGGAACGGCCGGCCCCAGAGAGACCGCTGATGACCGTGACATCGACCCCTTTGGCGCGGCGTCTCGTTGGCACGCCTACCCTCTTCCTGGCTCATGGAGAGCCTTGTGGACCGCCTCGGCCACCGCCGTGGGAACCCCATCAACGGCAGCTAAGTCTTCGACCGAAGCTTCGCGCATCCGCTTCACGGAACCAAAGATCTTCAGAAGCTTCTTGCGACGGGCTGGCCCCAACCCGGGGATGTCATCCAGGACCGATCTCGTCATGCGCTTGCCGCGCCGCTGACGGTGGTAGTCGAGAGCGAAACGGTGGGCTTCATCCCTGATCTGTTGGAGGAGGTACAGCGCCTCCGACCCTCGCGGTATGAGGATGGGGTCGGCACGGTCAGGGAGGAACACTTCTTCCATCCGCTTGGCAAGGGAAACTGTCGTGACATCGTCGATCCCAAGTTCGGTCATGGCTTCGACCGCCCGGCGGAGCTGTCCTTTCCCGCCGTCGATAACGACAAGATTGGGAGGGTAGGCGAAGCGCCGCTTGTTCTCGGCCATCGCATCGCGCTCGTCCTTGAACCGGGCGAAGCGTCTGGAGATGACTTCCTCCATGTTCGCGAAGTCATCCTGCGAGGCAGTCCACTTGATCTTGAAACGACGATAGTCGGAGCGCTTCGGCAGGCCGTCCTCGAATACAACCATCGACCCAACCGCTTCAGCGGGGCCCGTGTTCGAGATGTCATAGCACTCGATCCTCAAGGGCGCCTCGTCCATGCCGATCGCATCCTGGAGTTCCTTGAGCTGGCGGCTCCTGGCTGCGAAGTCCGTCGATCGCTTGAGCCGGTGACGGGTGAAGGCTTGAGTGGCGTTCTCGGTCACCGTCTCCAGTAGCGCCCGCTTCTCACCGCGCTTCGGTACCCGGACCGGAACCTTCGTTCCACGCTGATGGGACAGCCATCTTTGGATCACATCAAGTTCATCCGGTACCTGAGGGACGAGGACCTCTCGGGGGACATCGCCATCGATGTAGAGCCGTTCGAGGAAACGCGCCAGCAACTCGCTGGGGCCCAGATCCTCCACCTTGTCCACGATGAAACCCTTACGCCCCGTTACTCGGCCGCGTCGCACGAAGAAGACTTGGAAGGCAGCCTCGAGATCGTCCTCGACGAAGGAGATGACGTCCATCTCTTGGTCCTCTTTGGTGACCATCTGCTGGCGTTCGATCGCCTTTCGCACGTTCTCCAATTGGTCCCGGTACTTGGCAGCAACCTCGAACTCCTCCCGCGTGGCTGCGTTCCTCATCTCGGTGTCGAGGCGGGCCAGGACGGGCTTCGTGTTCCCGTCCAGGAAGTCGCAAAGTTCCTCGACGATCCGGCGGTGATCGTCGGTTGAGATCGCGCCCACGCACGGGCCAGAACAGCGCTCGATATCGAAGAGGAGGCACGGTCGATTTCGTCGATGGCAGCGATCGAAGACACCCTGGGAGCAGGTGCGCATCGGGAAGGTCCTGAGGAGGAGGTCGAGCGTGTCGCGTATGGCATAAGCGTGAGCGAAAGGCCCGTAGTAGCGGACCCCTTTCCGCTTCGCTCCCCTCATCACACGCGCTCTCGGGTACTCCTCGTCAAGGGTGATCGCCAGGTACGGATAGCTCTTGTCGTCTCGATAGCGGACGTTGTAGCGGGGCTTGTGCTCCTTGATGAGTGTCAGCTCGAGGTGAAGTGCCTCGACCTCGTTGTCGGTAACGATCCATTCGACCTCGGAGGCGGCCTCGACCATCGCCATCGTGCGTGGATGGAGGTCCGTTGCGAAGTAGTTGGACAGGCGCGCCCGGAGCGACTTGGCCTTTCCAACGTAGACGACCCGACCGTGAGGGTCTCGAAACAGATACACGCCAGGCTTGGTGGGGATCGAGCCCGGTCTCGGGCCTCTGGATGCGCGTCGCTTTGATCACATCTGGATTGTCCCAGCACGAGGGCCCCAGGACGACCGGTGGATCCGGTCAGTCGGTCATCGCTCTCGCCATAACGCTCTTGGATCCGGCGTCCGGCTCTTGAGGGGGAGACTCCTGGTCACTGGGGTGGAGGTAGAGCCGCCCGCCTGGGAGATACAGCAGCGGATCGACAGCGGCACCGTTGACCCTCACCTCGAAGTGGAGGTGATCGCCGGTACACGAGCCTGTGCACCCAACCAGTCCGACCACGTCTCCCTTCTCAACCGTGTCACCCGCGTGGACCGCGAACGCCGAGAGGTGTGAATACAGCGTTCCCAGTCCGTTGCCGTGATCGATCAGGACGCTGTTGCCGTAATCGGCGTAGTAGTCGGCCCTGCATCACAGTGCCGCCCTCGTCCGCAGCTGAAACCGGGCTCCCGTGGTGCCATCGATGTCCAAGCCCTCGTGCATGCGCCCGTCGCGGATCCCGAAGTGGCGACGTGATCAAGCCCTGGAGCGGCCAGATGAACCCTTGCGTGTCGGTGTCGCCGACGGGACCCGTCGGGATCGTCGTCGGGAATGCATCCGCGGGGTTCTCGTCCGCCCACGCTTCCAAGGCGTTCACCAGATCTCTTCAACGAGGAGTCGGTCGAGGCCGGTTCACACTTCTTCGGCAGGAATACGTCTCTCTTCTCGCGGTCGTGAGGGAACCGCTCGTAGTCGAACGGAACCTTGTACTTGCATGGCCAGGACGCTTCGACGTTGTCCACGATCAACCCGACGCGGATCCGGTAGAAGCGATCCCCGTCGGGGCTCTGCCATGGGATCGACGCGTCCTCGATCGCCTTCAGGAATGCCGGAACGTAGTCGAGCGATTTGACGATCAGCTCGTCACTGTTCTTCTTCTGGAACTTGGTGAAGTCAAGTAGCTCCTCGATGCCCTTAGTCAGGTTCTGACTGTGCTCGGTGAAGAATGCGATCCCCTGACGTGCGAGCCGGTCGTTCGCTGCGAAGAACTCTTTGAGTTCCTCTGGCTCGTCTCCGATGCCCGCCAGAACGGTGTCGGCGGCCCTGATGGCGGCGGCGAAGTTCTCCTTGGTCCGGAGGAACTCCGCCCCGGCGGCGGTCGACGAATCGAGGAGGCGCTTCTGCTCGGGTGCGACGTCGGCGAATGTACGAGAGAGGGTGCCGAGCGACTCGATCAGAACCTTGATGTCATCGCTGGAGTCACTAAGCCCCTCGTCCAAGGTCTCGACGAGGTTGCGGGTCGCCTCCGGTGGGACGTCATCGAGCACGCGGTCGAGCGTTTTGAGTAGTAGTTGGAAGTCAACGGGAAGAGCCGTCGCGTCGCGAGGGATCACGTCGCCTTCCGCGAGCATCTCGTCCGACGCGTTCTCGACGGGTGTCAGGTTCACGAACTGCTCGCCCACTGCGCTCTTGCTCTGGATGCGGGCATCGAGGTCCTTCGGGATCCTGTCGTTCCATTCGGAATCGATCAACAGCTCGATCGTCACGCCGTCGTCGGTGAGGGTTAGATCGCCTACCCGGCCGACCAAGACGCCGCGGTAGGTCACTTCCTGGTCCGTGAAGACGCCCCCGGTGTCAGCGAAGTCTGCGGTAACAACCATCGGGTTGCTGAACACGCTGGAACCAACGATCTGAGTCACTACCCAGGTCACCATCACGATCCCTAGGAGAAGGACCGAGATGAGGTTGATGGCGAGCCGCCGATCGATCCTCATGAGCCCTCCCCCGGGACATCGCCCTTCTCTCCGTTGGTGTTGCACTGAGAGAGGACCTCACACAGGATCGCGTCTGCCTGGATGTAATCGCCTTCACCCCTGGAGTTCGGGCCGCCTCCGAAGCTCTTGGGGAACAGGGCGAAGAAGGTCGTGAGTTTCTTGAGGTCGGCCCTCAGGGTTCCTTGATTGGCTGCGAGGCTTCTCAGGATGGGGGCGAGTGCCTTGAACTGGCGATTGATCGCCGATTGGTGCCGCGTCAGGAAGCGGGCATTGACCTCACCGAAGCGATCCAGCGCTCCGAACAGAGGGCCGAGACGGTCGCCCTGCTCGGCCAAGAGAGCGTTGGCCGACTCGAGGGAGTCGAGGAAGCTGTCGAGCGTTGCCCGGTTGCTGGCCAAAGTGGATCCGGCGGACGCGAGACTATCGATGGCTCGACCGATATCACCCTGTCGGTTCGCGAGGGTCCTGGTGAAACGTTCTAGCTCCACTAGCGTCCTGCCGAATCTTTCTCCGCGTCCCTGAAGGATCAAAGCCTGCGCGTGGGTGAACCGGTTCAGGTCTTCGAGTCCACCCCCGCCGATCAGACCAGCAACATCGGCCAAGAAAGTCTCGATGTCGACGCGACGGTCGGTACTCGTGACCGGGATCGTTGCGCCCTCCTCACTGAGGAAGGGCGGCTCGGCCGTTGCCGGGACCAGTTCAACGAACTGCTCGCCGAGGAGAGACGTCTGCCTGATGATGGCCGTAAGTCCCTCGGTGGGAACTTCGACGCCGTCCTCGATCGACAACTCGACGCGGGCGAGCATCTGCCCGTCCTGGAATACGAGTTCGATGTCTGAGATGAGCCCGACCTTCGTGTCCTGGATCTGGACGGTGGCGCGATCGACCAGGTCGCCGACATCCTCGAAGTAAGCAACGATCTTCCGACCGTCAACCGGACCAACGAGCGCACACGAGGTCGTGACGAGCAACGCGCCCAAGAGCAGAACGATGGTGCGTCTCATCGCACACCTCCAACATCGGTGCGGACGAACCAGGTGGCGAGGATCTCGGCGAGCTGCTTCTCACCGATCTCTTGGGCGAGGTTTCGGATGGCCTCTTCTGCTGCCAGATCGGGTGCGGCAACGCCTGGTGGAAGCGTGGCGCAGAGCGGGATGAGGAGGTCCACCAGATACTCGAGATCGGGCTTGTAAGTGTCAGGGAAGAATGCCATCAGCGTGTCCCGTAGCTGCTGCAGGGTCGCATTGGGGCTGAGGACGAGGAAGCTCTGGATCAGCGCATCGATCCGATTGCATGCGATCGTGTCCCGGGTGTCGAGGCGGTAGTTGTACTCGGCGCCAGGTGCTCCCGGTTCTGCCTGCTTCCCGGTGTACGCGAACCGGCCCTTGCCCCGCGGCGTCGACCTCGCCGAGGCCCTGGGACACAACGTTGTTCCACCGCACTCCTGCGAGAAGTTCGTCCTGCTGAGCATTTACCTTCTTGAGGACCTTACCGAGGTTCTTGAAGGCGTTGCCCAGCTCATCCCCGGACTCGCCCACCAGCTTCGCGGCCTCGTCCGCGAAGAAGGCGAGGTTCTCGATCGTTCCTTCGAGATTCTCTTGGTCGCCGACGAGTGCCTCGGTGACCAACTGGAGGCGTTCGTTCACGAGGCCGATCTCGCTGGCTCGGTTAGCGAGGGCAAGGAAGAACGTGTCGAGGTTCTGGATCAATCCCGTGATGTCACGATCTGCATCGGCCAGGTTCTGCAGAACGGTGGACGAGGAGTCGAGCGCCCTGGCCAATTCTTCGCCTTTGCCATCGAACGCATCGTCGAGACCCGTGATCAGGCGCGCTAGCGGGCCCTCGGACTCGCCCTCCTTGGGCTCCAAGGCGGACAGTAGGCCCTGCAGTTGGGTCAGAACGTCGTCGAGTTCGGCTGGGATCTGGGTGCGATCGACCGGGATGTTCGCCCCATCCGCTAGCGTCGGACCGCTCTCGTATGGCGGCGATATCTGGACGTACCTGTCTGCGATGACCGTGATCGGGACTATCCCCAAGAACGCGTCCTCGGGGAGCTTGACGTCCTCGTCGATCTCCATCGTCACGCGCACAGACGCAGGTCCCGGCTCAACGGTAGTGATCGTTCCGACCTCAACGCCTCGCACCATCACGCGCCCCCCCTCGAAGAGGTTGGGTGCCTGTTCGACGTCTGCTGTGATCGTGTAGGTCGGCGTCCCCGAGGACGTCAGGTAGAACGCCCCGCCGGCGACGATCGCCAGGGTTACGAAGATAGATACGAGACGAGACCTCATCGGACCGCTCCCGACAGGCGTGGGCGATGGCTGCGTGCCCTTTACCGGCACCTTTGGATCTTCAGGGGTGCCCCAGGGAACGCACACGTCTTCGGTGGTGATAGCGCAGACGTGGCCCTCGACGAAGCGCCCGAAGGTCAGCGGTCGCCCGAAGAGTTCCTGCGTCGCAGCGAACTGATCGAGCGTGGTGGAGATGGAGGCGTACTCACGGTTGATCACCCTCAGGAGAACGTTGAGGTCGGTGACGCTCGAGTTGATCGAACCCCGCGCCACCTGGAGCAGCAACCCGAGATTCTTCGTGAGGTCGTTGGTCGCAGCGAGCAACGACGACGTGGTGGCCCGGCGATCGGCGAGGGTTCCGAACACCTCCGAGGATCGCAAAAGGATCGCGTCCAGATCCTGATCACTCGCTGCCAGTGTCCCAGAAACCTTCTTCACGTTCTTGAGCAACCTGCTGATGCCTGGGCTCTTGTCCACGAGAACGGAACCCGCGCTGTCCAGGCTGATGACTAGGCGGCCGAGTTCGTCCTTGGAGGCCCCAAGCGTGTCGCCTAGCACGTTGAGCATCTTCCTCAACGCCTTCTTGTCGAGCCGCGCCAGTTTCGCAGTTCCCTGTTGGGCGGCTTGGTAGATCTCGTATGGGATACGCGTTTGTTCGATGGGGATGACATCCCCGGCGACGAAGAAGCCTGCGGTCGCGGTCGTGGGATCCCGGCCCGCCTTAGATGCCTCCAGGAAGGCTTTCGGCATCTGCAGATCGACGAACTTCTGTCCCAGGAGGGTCTTCAGTTTGACCTCTAGCCGCGTCTCGACGGGCACCTGTACGTCGTTCTGGACCTCCATCTCGATCCGAGCGGACTCCTCGGTCAGGACGATCTTGGTGACGGTCCCGACCTTGACACCGGCGACTCGGACCTCGTTGCCGGGCTGCAGTCCGGCGGCGTCCCTAAGATCGGCGTGGATCGGATAGACGCCCTTGATGAAGTCGAAGCGGTTGACGGAGAAAGCGAGCCCGACACCGAGGCTGATCAACAGGATCGAAGCGATACCGACTAGCAATGGCGAACGCTCGCGGAAACTCAGCTTCATGGCACGTACCTCCTGCCACAGGTACCGCCGTCGTCCTTGCAAACATTGATGAGGTGCTGATTGCCCCATTCGCCGTAGTTCGTCACGCGCTGCGCGGCTACGAGGAACGCCGGCAGCCTCCTGACGATCTTCTTGAGGTCGCCGCGCCGATCCTTCACCGCGTCGAGGAGGATCGCGAGGTCGTCGACCGAGCTCTCGATCCGCGTGTCGTTCTGCCTCACGATCTGACCGAGCTTCCTCGCGGCGACATCGAGGTTCTCGAGTGCTCCACCCAATTGCTCGCGACTGGCGGAGAGATCGGTGAGGAACGATCCGAGGTCAGCCAGGGTGCCTTGCAATTGGGCGTCACGGCCCGCTAGGTCGTCGGTAACCGTGTTGACCCCGTCGAGGAGCGTTGATAGTTCCTTATCCTTCGAGGCGAGCAGATCAGAGATATCGGCGATGTTTCCGAAGAGGCGAGACGGTCACCTTCCCGCGTCCCTTCAGTGCTGCGACCACTTCCCGGGTCACGATGTTGATGTCTTCTGGATCGGTCGAGCGGATCAACGGGCGCAGGCCGTTGAACAGGACCGACAGGTCGAATGCGGGCTTCGTCCTCTCGAGCGGGATGGAATCTCCGTCGGACAGGAATCCGCTCTCCGAGCTATCCGTTTCGACGAGCGTGACCATCCTCTGGCCGACCAGGTTCCGGTACCTGACCTCGGCACCGACACCGCGAGGGATCTGGGTGCCCTCGTCGAGGGATAGGTCCACGATCGCGATCCCGTCCTTAACCGAGATCGCGTCCGACCCGGCCGATCGTCACCCCCGCTGCTTTAACGACATCGCCTTGAAGCAGACCGGTCGCGTCCTCGAACTGCGCCGTAACGACGTAGGGGCTCGAGAAGAACTTGAAGTTCCCGATGATCGCGGCAAGGCCGGACGTAACGATGACCGTCACCACGGTGAACAGGGTGAGTTTCACGGCGACCCAGCGGAACCCAGGCATCAGCGGGACCCCTCCAGGAACCTCGTAGCGGCGCCCATGAGCAACCGTGGGAGGGCGGGATCGATAGTCCGCTTCGAGTAACGAGAGAGCGCCCGCGCCAGTTGCTCTTCAGTCAGGGCTGCTGCCGAAGTGGTGCGGAAGTTCGGATCCCCGGCCTCGTCAGCATCGGGGCCCTCGCCTCGCTTGTACAGGCCACGTGAGTCCAGCCCCGGAGGAACGTAGACCTGCCAACAGACCATGTCCTCTTCGAACTCGCCGCCACAGTCCTGCGAGAGACCCGAGTTCCAGATCGTGGTGAACGCGTCGAGCCCTCGGATCAGCGAAACGAGGGAGTCGGTACGCGCGGCGACGATCTCGAGGACATCGGCTCCGTCCTCGATCAGTTGGCCGAACGACTTCTCGGTACGGATCTGGAAGTCGGCGAATTGATTCAAGAACGTCGGCACACTGGCGTTGGAGGCGCGGTACTCGGGGGCTGCTCCAACGAGGGCCCTGTTAGCTGAATCCACCGATGCCATGAAGGAAAGTAGGTCGGTGTCGTTCTGATCGAGCCACTCGGAGAACTCTGCGAGCTGCTTGATCGCGAGATCGAGTTCGTCGGAGCGCGAGTTGACGGCGCGGAGAGCCACCAGTCCCCGATCGATCGAGTCTGCGGCATCGCCCTCCTGGCCGGTGAAACCATCGGCGACGCTCTTCATGATCCGCGCGAGTTGGTCGAGTGGGATCGTCGAGATCAGGTCGTGTCCCAGCTGCATCGCCCGTTCGAACTCCAGCGGCTCGATCGTGTTCTCGTCCGGGATGATGCTCCCCGCCGCAAGATCTTCGGTCGACGGAGTCTCCGGGGGGATCAGCTCAACCCATTTCTGACCGAACACCGTCTTGGACCGGACCTCGGCGATGGAGTTCGCTGGAACCTCGTAACTAGGATCCAACAGCAACTCGATGACGGTCGTGCGGTCCGGCCCGCCAGTGATGTCGCCGATCGTGCCCACAAGTACGCCTCGGATCTTGACGTCTCCCCCGATGGGGAGTTGCTGGCCGACGCCTGGCGCCGAGAAGACGGCGTTCACTGGAGTACCGGAACGGAAGCCACCCTTGAGGAAGAACCAGGTTAGGCCGGTGACCCCCGCGAACAAGGCGATGGCGAGAAATCCAAGCGCGATACGACGAGGTCTCCCCCTATCCGCGTATGGCGAATCGTTCAACCTCGTCCCCTACCCTCTGGCACCTAGAAAAAGTGGCCGCACCCGACCTGACGGACGATACGCCTGAATCAGGCGATACACGCCACGGGGCGCCCGCCAGGGCGCCCCGTGAACGCATCTAAGTTCTTGTTACTGACCGAGGACTACGTAGTTCCCCGATCCGTTGCCCCCGTTTGCGCCGGTGCAGTGGAATACCAACTCCGACGGGAAGACGGTGAGGCCGTTACCCAGACCAACGAACAGGTTCTGGTTGCCAGGCTCAGTCATGAACGTCACGACCGGCCCGGGGCCGATCAGTGCGTCGAGATCCGGTGCCGACACAGAGACTGCTGCGTCCTCACCGGTAACGATGATGCCGGTGATGATCCTGGTCGAGCTTGCGGCGACCGTCGTCTCGTTCGCTCGGTCTCCTGATGGAACATCCTCAGACGCCGTGCAGTCTCCAGTACCGAGTAGACCGCCACCTCCGGCGTAGTTACGGACCGCGATCGCCCCGGTCGTTCCCGGAGCGGCAAGCAGACCGAGGTCTGGAACGTTCTTCGACTCGATCGTCTGACCGTTCGAGTCCTTGATCTTGACATTCACCGTGCCCTTGACCTTGACCTTCTGGGTCGCTGCCTGGACGACGGGAGCCCCCAACAGAGCGACCGCTGCTACCACGGCCACGATCGCCAACCAAGCCCGCTTGGGGCTGCGTACACTTTCCACCGATTACCTCCCTTGACACCACGGTTAACCCTCTTACTAGGGAGCAACCTATCTAGGGAGGCCACATATAACTAGTCGTTTGCGTGAAATAACTAGAAGGCAGCGTCTGCGTAACGACCGGCGGGGATCCGGGGCTGGGGCGTGTCGAACCGCTACGGAGCGTGGCGTCTCCCGGTCTCAAGCTGAACCAGGATCATCCCGATCACCGCACCTGCGGCGATGAGGAGGGTTCCCCCGGCGAGGACCTCATCGAGGAGGGGAACGACGACTCCCGCGATCGCCAGCTTCCAATAGGGGTTCCCGGGGGACCGATCTGGGCCCCCCCTCCATGGACTTCCGTCCCTGCGAACCATGCTCCACATCAGGGAGCCGCCTAGCCCGGCGGCGATGATGAGGTAGCCGAGCGCCTTGATCCGTTCGGAAGGGATGACCGTGGAGATCCTGAAGGCGGCCGAGATCCCGAGCCCTGTGATCACCAGGAACCCGACGCCGTAGAACCGGAGGGACGTTCTGTCGATCACTCGTCGGAGAGGAGATCGGGGCGGCGATCGCGCGTTAGCGACAGGGACTGTTCGTGTCTCCAGGCTTCGACCTCTGCATGGTTGCCCGACATGAGGACATCGGGAACCTTCAGGTCGCGGAACGTGGCGGGTCGGGTGTACTGGGGATACTCGAGTAGACCGGCCGCGTGGGACTCGGAGTTGAGGGAGGAAGGATTACCGAGGACGCCGGGGACGAAACGACTGACCGCTTCGATCAGTACCAGAGCCGGGAGCTCGCCACCCGCTGTGACGAAGTCGCCGATGGACACTTCGCGGTCGACCAACGCATCGATCACCCGTTGGTCGACCCCCTCGTAGCGCCCACAGACGAGGAGAAGGTGCGGTATCTCGGCGAGTCCAACCGCGCTCTCATGATTCAGAACCTCGCCCCTGGGACTCAGCAGGACGACCGTGGTGTCCTCGGTGCGGATCCTTTCGATCGCGGCGAAGAGGGGTTCGGGGCGCATGACCATCCCTGCCCCGCCTCCGAATGGACTGTCATCGACGGAGCGATGAGCACCGAGGCCGTCTTCTCGGAGGTCATGAACCCCGATGTCGAGGAGCCCGGCGTCGACAGCCTTTCCCAAGAGACTGGTTCGTAGCGGTGTCTCGAACAGTTCCGGGAACAGGGTGATGACATCGATCCTCATGGTGTCCCCATCAGTCGAGCAGTCCGATCGGCGGGTCGATAGTGACCCGCCTCGTCTCGATGTCGACATCGATGACGATGGCGGTGACGTTAGGGATGAGACGGGGGCCTCTCTCCGTGGAGACGCTAAGCAGGTCCTGGGCAGCACCCACGATGACATCGTCGATGACACCGATCTTGTCGCCCGACGGGAGATGAACGGTCGCCCCCCTGAGGTCTTCGACCCAGAACTCGCCCTCTGCGAGTTCACGTCGTTGATCCTCATCGACATAGAGAGCACCACGCAGTGATTCGGCCGCAGGGCGTGAATCGTGACCCTCGAACGCGACGAGGAAACGATCCCGGTGTTGTCGGCTGGAGGCTACGACGAGCGATCGGCCGTCCTCATGTGTGAGCGTCGCTCCGATATCGAAGCGTGCTGGATCGTCTGAGATGCGCAGCACGAAGACCTCGCCGTTCAGGCCATGTGGCTTGCCGATCTCGCCGGCGAGGAGCATGGGGTCAGTCGACGACTTCGACGAGGACCGAGCCCTCACCTTGAGCGGCCACCCGGGCGAGCGAACGGATCGCATGGATGATGCGACCCCGCTTGCCGATGATCTTGCCCATGTCTTCCGGATCGACGGAGATCTCGAAGATGATCTGGTCGCGGTCACCCTCAAGCTCGTCAACGGTCAACGCCTCAGGGTTGTCGAGGAGCCAGCCGCCGAGGTACTGGATCAGCTCGCGGCTCAAGCCTCGTCCTTGGGGGAGTCGTCCTCGGGGGCGACCTCGGCAGCAGCGACGTCAGTTGCAGTCTCATCAGCGGCCGTCGGCTGCTCATCCGGCAACGCTTCGGGAGTTGCCTCCTCGACGGTTCCGGCACCTTCTGGGGTCATGCCGGCTTCGAGGCCCTCTTCGGTCTCTGAATCGACGGCTTCCTCGGACACGGAGTCGGCTGGAGTCACCTTGACGGGTGCCGCCTTCTTTGCTGGCTTAGGCGCCTCACCCAGTGGCGGAGGCGGAGCTTCGCCGGTGAACTCCGACCACGCGCCGGTGATCTTGAGCAGATTCTGAACGGTGTTCGAGGGCTGAGCGCCCTTCTGGAGCCAGTGGAGTGCTCTCTCATTATTGATCTCGATATGTGAGGGCTCCTGGCGGGGGTGGTAATGCCCGATCGACTCGATGATCCGGCCGTCGCGCGGGCTACGGGAATCGGCAACCACGACGCGGTACGACGGCTGCTTCCGCTTACCGACACGCATCAACCTGATCTTGACCATGACTTCCTAAACTCCCCTTGCATCGGTGGCATCGTTGGACGCCGTTTGTCGGACCCCGTGAGCGGTGACCCGAGATGGAACCTTGGAGTACTTATCCGCTCGCGCCGATACCCCAGCGGTGCGGGTTCCCGATATTAGCAGGTCAGAGGCCCATGCCCGGAGGGAGCTTCATCCCACCAGGCAGACGCATCTTCCCCTTGCCGCCCGACATCGATCTCATCATCTTCCGGACCTGATCGAACTGTTTCACGATCTGGTTCACCTGTTGGACAGTTGTGCCCGACCCGGCGGCGATCCGCCTCCGCCTGCTGCCGTTGATGACCTTGGGATCGTTCCGTTCCTCGAGCGTCATCGACCTGATCATGGCTTCGACCTTGGGTAGCTGCTCGTCCATGTCGTCGCCGGCGGGGAGCTTCGACATCCCGGGAAGCATCCCGAGAACCTGCGACAGCGGCCCCATCTTCTTGATCTGCTGCAGCTGATTCAGGAAATCCTCAAAGGTGAAGTCCGCCTTCTTCAGCTTCTCCTGCATCAGGCGGGCTTCGGCTTCGTCGAATGCCCCCTCGGCCTTCTCGATCAAAGTGAGAACGTCGCCCATGCCGAGGATGCGCGAGGCCATCCGGTCCGGATGGAAGGGCTCGAGGTCGGTGAGTTTCTCGCCAACCCCAACGAATTTGATGGGCTTCTGTGTGACGTGGGCCATAGACAACGCAGCCCCACCGCGTGCGTCACCGTCCAACTTGGTGAGGATCACGCCGGTCAACTCGACCTCTTCGAGGAAGCTCTCGGCGACATTGACCGCGTCCTGGCCCGTCATGGCATCGCAGACGAGGAGCGTTTCAGCCGGCGAGACCGCCCGTTCGACGGCGCCGAGTTCGGCCATCAGTTCGTGATCGACGTGCATGCGCCCGGCGGTGTCGACGATGAGATCGGTGAATCCTTCATCACGGGCGAACTTCAGCGCCGCAGCGGCGACCGCGACCGCATCCGTCGTGCCCGATGAGTCGGCGCTCACGGGTACCCCAGCCTGCTCTCCGAGAACCTGCAGCTGCCTGATGGCGGCGGGGCGGCGTAGGTCACATGCCGCCAATAGTGGCTTGCGACCCTGCTTCTTGAGGAGTGCAGCGAGCTTCGCTGACGCAGTCGTCTTCCCTGATCCCTGGAGCCCGGCGATCAGGATGACCCTCGGCGGCATATCGACCGGAACCAGACCCACGTTGCTCTCACCGAGCACATCGACTAGAGCAAGGTTGACGATCTTGATGATCTGCTGGGCCGGGGTGAGGCTCTTATGGATCTCAGCCCCTGCTGCCCTCTCCTTGACGTCCTTGACGAAGGCCTTCACGACCTTCAGGGCGACATCAGCCTCGAGCAAGGCGAGGCGGATCTCGCGGAGGACCTCATCAACCTGCTTCTCATCGAGGCGACCGCGCGACTTCAGCCTGGTGAAGATGTCGTCTAGGCGGCCTGAGAGTGAATCGAACATCGAAGAACGTTACGCCACGTCAGGACATCGATGACAAGGCGAGTGCGATGCCACCGATCAGCAGAACGGCACCGATCGCAGCGCCTATCGTTGCCGCTCTGGAAGGTTCGGGGCTAGAACCGGAGAAGCGGTCGATGCCGTACCAGCCAACGAGGACGATCCCTACCCACAACATGACGGCGGCTAGCGGCGCGTCGGTTCTCGCTGCGTTGAACCCGAAGTACCCGACGAGCACGGTGACCACGCGAGCGATCATGCGACCCCGGTCCTCCTCGCGGCCCCCGCGCTGCTCGCTCACGACAGCAGCGCGGAGATGAACTCTTCGGGGTCGAACGGTTCGAGGTCGTCGATCCCCTCCCCCACACCGATCAACTTGATGGGGATACCGAGTTGGCGTTCGATCGCTACCACGATGCCCCCCTTAGCGGTGCCGTCTAGCTTAGTGAGGACCACGCCCGTAACTCCAGCAGCTTCTGCGAACAGCTTGGCCTGCGCGAGACCGTTCTGCCCCGAGGTCGCGTCGATGACCAGGAGCGCCTCCTCGACGACTAGTTCCTTCTCGATCACGCGTCGAACCTTCGCTAGTTCATCCATCAGGGGGGTTTTCGTGTGAAGTCGGCCCGCGGTATCGACGATCAAGACGTCGATACCCTTCGCCTTTGCATGGGAGGCGGCGTCGAACGCGACGGCCCCCGGGTCGGCGCCCGGCTGGTGCTTGACCAATTGCGCTCCCGTGCGCTCCGCCCAGATCCCGAGTTGCTCGTCGGCCGCAGCGCGGAACGTATCGGCCGCCGCGAGGGACACGGTGCGACCTCGCTTCACGAGATCTCCAGCGAGTTTCCCGATCGTCGTCGTCTTACCAGCTCCGTTGACCCCAACCACTAGCCAGACCGTAGTGCCGTCGTCCGAGAAGGAAAGTGCTCTCGTCGAATCCCGGTCGAAGAGCTTGGTGAGTTCCTCGCCGAGGAGGCGTTTGACCTCTTCGGGATCCGTCACCTTTTCTTCCCGAGCCAGATCCCGGAGGCGCGTGACGATCTCGGTGGCTGCCTCGGCCCCGATATCGGCTTGGATCAGAGCGGCCTCGACGTCGTCCCAGGTTTCCTCGTCAGGTGCTCCCCTGAACGCGTCCACCAACCTGTCGGTTAAGAACCTCCGGCTCTTCTTGAGTCGGTCCTTCAGGCTGGGCCTGTCGAAGCCTGGCTCGGCTGCGGGACGCGGCGCTTCGACCACGACCTCGGGGGAGGACTCGATGAGTCTGACGTGGCCCCCGCCCGGAGCCGTTCTCCCGGGTGGCGTTGGCTCCTTGTCCAGAGTCTCGCTGTCGCGATCCCCGATCGGCCCTATCCGCGGGAAAGCCGTATCGCGGTTGGTTCGACGGGTGAGGAGGACGCCGACGCCGATGACTCCGGCGATGACGAGAGCAAGCAGGATGATGACTATCAGGTCAGGCATGACGGCAAGGCTAAATGATGCTTGCGGTAGCTATGACTACGCGGGTTGGTTGGAGCCGGTGCCCAGATCGATCTCGATCGCGTCCGGCATCCGGACCGTTCGGTTCTGCCCGATAGCGCCGACCTCAGAGAGCTTCTTTGCAACGACCCGGCTCACACCATCCTTCGCCATCGAGACGCCGTAGAGGACGTCGGCGGCCTCCATCGTCCTCTTCTGGTGAGTGACGATCATGATCTGAGCGCTCTTCTCGAGTTCGCCAACGAGGGTGAGAAAGCGTTGGAGATTGACGTCGTCGAGAGCCGCTTCCACCTCGTCGAGCAGATAGAAGGGTGAGGGCCGCGACCTGAAGATCGCGAAGAGGAAAGCGAGTGCTACCAGCGATCTCTCGCCGCCGGATAGGAGTGACAGCTTCTTGACGTTCTTCCCGGGTGGTCGTGCCTCGATCTCGATCCCCGATTTCAATAGGTCGTCAGGGTTGGTGAGTTTCAGCTGTCCGGTGCCGCCGGGGAACAGACGCTGGAACACGGTCTCGAACTCGCGTGCAACGTCTTCGTATGCCTGACCGAACACCTCGACGATGGTCTCGTCGATCTCGCGGACGACGCGCATCAGGTCACGTCGGGAAGACTTCAGGTCCTCGATCTGATCCTCGAGGAAGGTCTCGCGCTCGGCGAGTTCCGTGTACTCCTCGGCGGCGCGGGGATTGATCGCTCCCAGCCGGCGCATCTCCTTGTCGAGTTTCTCCACGCGCTGGGCTGCGTCGACCTCTGCCTCCGCAGCAAGGGTGTCGATGCGACTGAGGTCATCAACGTTCAGTCCCCAGTCGTCCATCGCACGTTCACCGATCGCCTGGATGCGCGCGTCGTTCTGCGCTCTCCTGATCTCGGCCTCGTTGCGCTTACGGCCTGCGGTCTCTAACGCGCCAGAGAGTTCGCGTTCCCGAGATACGAGCTCGTTGAGCTTGCGGTCACCCTCCTCAGATGCAGCGCGGGCGGCGAGTGCGGCATCTTCGAATCGTTGGGTCCACGACGACCCACGAGCAACGCCCTCCCGTGCCAGGGAGGCGATCGCGTCGCATCGCTCTTTCGCCGACCTGAGATCGGCACGGAGGTTCTCGAGCCCAGCGAGGGCAGCTTCGGCATCGGCGATCCCCGCTTCTGCTTCCTCCAAGCGCAGCCGCGACGCCAGCGCCCGTTCCTCGTGCGATCTGGCCTCGAGCAGTGACTGATTCGAGGCCGATGTTGCGCCTGAAAGGGCCGAGCTCATCTCGCGGACAAGCTCTTCGGCAGCAGCCTGTGTGTGCGCTGCTTCGTCGAGTGCTGCCCTGCGTTCCGGAAGGGATGCTCGCTCTTCGGTGGAGGCTCGCTCGGCTGCAGCCAATTCCTCTTTGACCCTTGAGAGCTCCTCGTCGAACGCCGCTAGCTCGACCTCGCGCTTCTCGCGCCTGCGCCTAAGACCTCCGAGCCGTTCCGCAGCTCCAGACATGAGCGCGTCGAGTCGACGGAGCTCTTCGTCGTCGGCGGAAACCTCTTGCCAACACCGCTCACCCTCGTCGTCGGCTTCCGCGAGGATCCTGAGAGCTTCTCCTTCTGATGCACCCGCGACCTTGGCTCGTTCGCGCGCATCTGCGATCAAAGGCTGGAGACGATCGCTCGCGCCTGGGAGGTCGGCAACCAGATCGGAAACCTCTTCGAGGGCGGTTAGTCGTGCCTCGGCGGCGGCTCGGTCCGCGTGGTTCGCCCCCACTGCCTCCTTGAGCATCTCTGCGCGCTCGCGCGCTGCTTCAAGGCGGGTCTCTGCTTCGGCCGCGGTTTCGGTCTTCCTATCGAGTTCGGCTTCGAGCGAGCGCACCTCATCCTCCGCCTTGCTCAAGGCGGCTTCGTCTGCGGCGAGCTCGCGTCCCGCTGTAGCGCGGCGCTCGATCACGGCAGCTATGCGGGCTTCGATCGAACCGATAGTTGCCCTGCCAGCGGCTTCGCTTCCTTCCGCTCGTACGAGGGTCTGAGCCGCTGAGGTGTGAGCCGAACGTGCCGTGGCGAGCCGGGTCTCCGCTTCGATCACAGCAGCTCTGGCCCGCTCTAGGGACGCGGCCGCCTCGTCGGCAACCGTTCGAGCACTCCCCGCCTCACGTTCCAGCTCCGATGTCTTCGCGGAGAACCTGACGCGGTCAGCATCGAGGAGCCTGATGCGCTCCCTGTATCCCTCCTCAGTCTCAGCGGCGAGCCGAGCCGAGATCGTCTCGGAGCGTTCTGCGGCGAGACGGGCAAGCGCTGCGAGACGGTCGCCCGCTCGGCCGCCCCGTTCGTGTCTAGCCCGTGCCTCCTCGGCGGTCGCTATGAGCGAGGTGCGCTCGTCGGTCGCCCCTGCCAGTCGAGCCCTCACGCTCTCGAGCTCGTCGGTGAGAAGCTGGAGCTTCTTCTGTTCCTCGGCCGGATCGAAGGCGGGATCGATGGCGCCCAACCGGACCACCTCTGTCGCCGCCAAACGCTGTTTCAGAGACCGGTGCTCGGAGACCAACTCGCTGTATATGGAGGCGGTCTTGGCTTGCCTCTTCAGAGGTCGGATCGCGCGTCGGAGCTCGACGAGAACGTCATTCAGGCGAGTGAGGTTCTCGTCCACCCGCTCCATCTTGCGAAGTGAACGGTCCTTGCGCCGACGGAACTTGCCTACCTGGGCAGCTTCTTCGATGAACGAGCGGCGATCCTCGGGTCGGGCCTGCAAGACCGCGTCGAGTTGCCCCTGGCTCACGACCGTGTGGATGCTGCGACCGATCCCAGTGTCCGACAACAGTTCGGCGACATCGAGTAGGCGGCATGGGGCCCCGTTGATCCGGTACTCGGACGTTCCGCTCCGGTCGGTCAGACGGGTGAGGGTTACCTCATTGAGGTCCAAAGGGAGGATCCTGGAGGTGTTGTCCAGGGTCAGTTCGACCTGAGCGAGCCCCAGACGAGAGCGCCCATCAGAGCCGGCGAAGATCACATCCTCCATCGAAGCGCCGCGGAGGCTCGATGGCGCTTGTGAGCCGAGTACCCAGGTGAGGGCGTCCGCGATGTTCGACTTCCCCGACCCATTAGGGCCCACAACGACGTTCACGCCGGGCGTGAACTCGAGGATCGTCGCATCCGCGAACGACTTGAACCCGGCGATCTTTAGGGCCTTTACGTACATAAGCAGCAACCTAGCAGCCACATCCGAGCAGTCCGCGGCAATCCTGAACGGTTCCGCGGACGCCCGTTGCGTCTGAGGTTTATTTCTTGATCTTGAACGTTTTCTCGTTCTTCGGGGGCTCGCGATCCACCTGGACGCCGTCGACCTTGGCTCCCTTAGGACCGGCGCGGCACAGCCCCACGACGCGATAGACCTCGTCGCGCGGCCCTTCGAGCACGGCCTCGATCCGACCGTCGTTAAGGGCCTTGACCCATCCGGTCACATCCTGCTCGTCCGCCTTCTTGGCGATCGCGTCGCAGAACTCTTGTAGGGGTAGGTCTCCGTTAACGAAGACGTGCACCCGGGTCCTATCTTCCACCTCTGACCCTCCTTGGCGTCATCTGATACGTCTCCAGGTCCATCCTCAGACCTGGCACTGCGGACAGAAATACGTGTACTTCGAGCCGACCTTGGCCTTGTCGAGGGGATTCCGGCAGCGACGGCAAGGCTGCCCGTCCCGCTCGAAAACCTTCAGTTCGTTCTGGAAGGTTCCCTCGTCACCGTGGAGGTCGCGGAAGCCGTCCGGCCCCCACGTTGTCCCACGCGCCTTGATCGCTTCCATCAAGATCTCGACGAGCGCCCGGTAGAGCCGACGCACATCCTGCGATGAGAGGTTGTTCGAGCGCCGATCGAATCTGAGGGCCGCTGTCCAAAGGATCTCGTCCGAGTAGATGTCCCCCAGCCCGAGGATGAAGTTCTCATCCATCATGAGCTTCTTCATCTCCTCGGCTCGGTCATCGAGCAAGGCTGAGAAGTGCTGCCACGTGAGGGGGTTCTGAGGATCGAGAGGATCGATCGCATCGGTATGGAGTTCCTTAAGGCCGGGGAGATCGTCGGTCGGACACACGTAGACGTCCGATGCTTTATCGGGGTCCAGCAGCCGTAGATGTCCACCGATCGTCCACTCGATGACGATGTGGGTGTGGGGAGCGATCTCCTCGGTGGCGCTTGTCTTCAAGATCAGTCCCGCCGTCCCGAGATGAACGACCATGGTGTGGTCATTGTCGAGTTCGAGAAGGAGGCGCCGGCCAGCTCGCTGAACGCCCTCGATCTTGGCGCCTTCGAGCAGGTCTTGGAACTCTTTGCGTCGTCCATGTCGGGCGACGATCTTCATCGCATTGGTCCCGGGTCTGATCTCGGCGTCCTTGATCCGCCGGCCCACGACCTCCTTTTCGAGATCCCGCTTCAGAACCTCGATCTCAGGAAGCTCGGGCATCCGATCCCCTTTCCGTGTCGTCGTTCGCATCGTTGATCTTGTCTAGGGCGGCTCGAGCGGCGTGATGCTCGGCCTCCTTCTTGCTCTTTCCTTCGCCGGTGCCGTAGACCTCACCAGAGAAAGCGACCTCTGCCACGAACCGCTTGTCATGGTCCGGGCCCGTGGAGGTCACCCGGTATTCGGGGAAACCTCCGCGGTCTCGGACAACGACCTCTTGCAGCGCGGTCTTGGCGTCGTAGCGATCTCCGGTTTCGATCGTGGCCCGCAGCCGTTCCTCGAACAGAGGAACCAGCACCGCGGTCGTTGCCCCCATCCCTTGGTCGAGGTAGATGGCTCCCACCACCGCCTCGAAGGTGTCCGCAAGTAGCGACGGCTTAGCTCTTCCGCCCGAGCCCTCCTCGCCTTTGCCGAGACGGATGTGCTCTCCCAGCCCGATCTCGTCTGCGATCTCGGCGAGAGCGTGTGTGTTGACGGCCGAGGCGCGGAGACGTGCCATCTCGCCCTCCGTCATCTCGGGATAGGAGGTGAAGATGAGATCGGTCACGATCGCACCGAGCACCGAATCTCCCAGGAACTCGAGGCGTTCGTTGTGAGTGATCGGAGCGTTCTGCTCGAACGCGTACGACCTGTGCGTGAGAGCCAGGTCGTAGATCTCTCCACCCTCGGGTGGAACCCCGAGGCGTTCGAGTCCCGTAAGAACCCCTAGCTCGTCTCGATCGCTTGGCGGCCGGCGTAATAGCCGCAGTTCCCGCACACGCGGTGTGGCATCTTGGGCTGCCTGCACTGAGGGCAGGTAGCGAACGTCGGGGCCTCGGTCTTCCAGTGAGCCCTGCGCATCCGCATCTTCGAGCGGGTCTTGCGTCTCTTGGGTACTGCCATCGCTGTTCCTCCGTCCTGTCAGCCCTGCAGCTTCGCTCGAAGTTCATCGAGCGGAGCCCAGCGCGGATCGAGTACTTCATCACTGCAGTCACATGTTCCTGCGTTCAGATCGGCGCCACACTGGCTGCAGATCCCCTTGCAATCTTTCTTGCACAACGGGTTCAGAGGAAGCTCGAGCCCGAACGCATCTCGCAACATCGGTTCGAGATCGATGTCGAGACCGTCGATCAGATAGGTCTCTTCCTTCGGATCTCCTCCCGGTGGTGCAACGAACAGTTCACAAAGTTCTGTCTCTACCTCTGCCTCGAAAGAACGCAGACAGCGAGCGCACTCAAGCTCGAGGGTCCCCAGGGCCTGCCCGGTAACGAGGATGCCCTCAACGACCGCTTCGGCCCGTAGCGCTCCTTCCACGGGAGTGGTGGCCAAACGAGCCAGCGGTCCGCCGATCCCCTCCAGGGTTACGGAGAGAGGAAGCTCCTTGTGGATCCCCGGTCGACCGATGATCTCGGCAACCGAAGCCTTCGTACCGTGCACGACGCGACATCCCTATCCTGTGTTCTCTGGTCCGTGTCCCCGTAGCCGGCGATCTCATCGAGCGCAGGCGCGAGCTTTACGTCGGCCGGTGGGGCGGGTCGATGTGGCCGTGGCCAGACCCCGGGGCCGGACGAGATGATACCAGAAAGGGCCCAATTTCCAGGTTCTAGGAGGTCCGATCGAGGCTGCCGTGCGCCGAAACGCACGCCGTCACTCCTGGTAGAAGCGCTGGTCTCCCGTGTCTTCGAACATCGCGTCTGCGTCGAACGGAGCCGATGCAGGCTCCTCGGCAGCGGCCTGAGGGGCCTCGGGCTCGTGGTAATCCTCGATGGCAGCGGCCGAGACCCCGTGCGAACCGGTCATCTTCTCGCTGCGCAACTGGCTGCGCCCCCTCGCGACGGTGCCGAGTGTCTTGTTCAGAAGGATCTCGAAGGCCGCGAGTTTCTGGTCGATGTAGTCCTCGGCCTCTTTCTTCTTCTTCTCGGCCTTGTCTCTCGCTTCCGCGTCCATCCGCTCGGCTTCTTTCTCTGCTTCTTTGATGATCTCGGTTCGAGAAAGCAGGCGGTCCCTCTGCTCGCGAGCGTCCGCGATGATCCGATCCGCCTCTTTCCTGGCCCTGGCGAGCAATTCGTCCCGGTCGCGGGACATCCACCTGGCCTGGCGTACCTCCTCGGGAACCTCTTCCTTCAACTGGAGCAGCAGCTCGATGAACTCGTCGCGGTTCACCACGACGCTGCTGGACAGGGGCACGGACTTCGCCTCTTCGATCAGTACCTGTAGCTCGTCGATCCGTTCGATCAGGTCCATCTGTTCCCCTTTGTAAAACTGTGTGTTCGCGTTCAGTTGCTATAAACGTCCTGAAGCGCCTTCTCAACAGGCGGCGGAACCATACCCGCCACCGCTCCGCCGTACCGGGCGACCTGTTTGACCAGACTCGACGAGAGGAAGGCCCACGTGGGCTTGGCGGTTACGAACATCGTGTCGAGTCCGGGAAGCAGAGCAGAGTTCATCTGCGCCATCTGGAGTTCGTACTCGAAGTCAGACACGGCGCGAAGGCCCTTAACGATGATCGAGATCTCGCGCTGTCGGGCGAGGTCGACCAGGAGCCCGTCGAACGAGTCGATCTGCACGTTGTCGAGGTGGGAAAGAACGTCGGCAAGGAGGTCTTTGCGCTGATCGAGGGAGAAGAGTGGCTCCTTCGATGGATTGGCGATGACTGCGACCACGACCTTCTCGAAGTAGCGAGACGCGCGCTCGATCACGTCGATATGCCCGTTCGTCGGCGGATCGAAAGATCCGGGACACAGGGCGGTGATCGTCACTCGCTTTCTTCCTCTTCATCCTCGTGCTCGTAGATGTACAGCTTCGACTGGCCGAACTCGCGTTCCCATACGAGCTTGAGCCCGAACGGAACGAGGGGGTTCTCCTTGCCGTTGCGTTGAACGATGACCTTCCCTTTGTCCGCTAGGTAGCCACCCATGACCAACTGTTCGAGATTGAAGAGGACCTTGTCGGCCGCCATGTTGTAGGGAGGGTCGACGAAGATCACGTCTTTCCGCTCGGTCGAGTGGTTGTCGAGGATCGGCTTGACCTCCGCCCACATCACCTCGGCCGTGTCTTCGAACCCGGTGGTCTCGATGTTTTCTTTCAGCTTCACGATCGCGTCTCTGGCGCTTTCGACGAACGTTGCTTGGCGGGCTCCGCGAGAAAGCGCCTCGATCCCCAGCGAGCCTGAACCGGCATACAGGTCGAGAACAACGGCGTCCTCGAGGTCACCCAGCGCCGAGAATAGAGATTCCTTCATCCGGTCCGTCATAGGACGGGTTCCGGCGCTTGGCGACTTGAGTCGACGGCCTTTGGCTATACCTGCTGTGACGCGCATATGAACAAAGGTAGCGCGTCGCGAGGTGCTGCTCCAAATCGACTACCCCGACTGGATGACATCGAGGGCAACATCCTCGAAGCGATCTCGCATCTCTCGCCGCAGGGCGATGTGCTCGTAGGCAGCCAAGCTCGGGGTCCTCGTCGAGCAACCTGACCGCCAGATCACGGGCCTGCTTGATGACGTCCTGATGCTCGAGAACCCGGGCCAGCTTCAGTTGCGGCATGCCCGACTGACGCGGTCCGAAGAGTTGTCCCTCCCCCCGATGCCTTAGGTCGACGAGCGCGAGATCGAATCCATCGGTCGAGCCAGCGACTGCCTCAAGCCGTTCCATCGCCATGGCGACATCCTCGGTGCCTGAAGGGTCGATATCGGTCGCGAGGATGCAATAGGACGTGAAACCGCCGCGTCCGATACGGCCCCGAAGCTGGTGCAATTGAGCGAGCCCGAACCGTTCCGCATCCTCGATCAGCATCACGGTTGCATTCGGGATGTCCACGCCCACTTCGATGACCGTTGTCGCTACCAGCACCTGGGTGCTGCCGTCCCGGAAGGCGTTCATCGCCTTCTCCTTGTCGGCGCTCTTCATGTCACCGTGAACGAGACCTACCGTTAGATCGGGGAAGACGTCAGCGGCAAGGCGCTTCGCTTCGGCTTTGGCGCTCCGCAACTCGGTCTTGTCGGACTCGTCACGAAGCGCGTACACGATGAAGGCTTGCCGACCCGTTGCGACCTCCTCTCGGATCTGGGCGTAGGCAGCTTCCCGATCGTCATCTCCGAACGCGATCCTCGTTTCGATCGGCATCCGGCCCGCGGGAAGTTCATCGAGGATCGAGATATCGAGGTCCCCATAGATAGTCACCGCGAGGGTCCTAGGGATCGGGGTCGCGGTCATGACGAGGATGTCTGGCTCCCCCATCGTTCCCTTGTCTCTGAGGGTGCGGCGCTGATGGACGCCGAAGCGATGCTGCTCGTCCACGACCGCCACTCCGAGTCGCGCGAACTCGACCGCATCCTGGATCAACGCGTGCGTACCGATCAAGAGATCTACCTGACCCATCGCAACGTCTCTCAAGATCTCTTCTCGTGCCGCCGCGGTCGTCGAGCCTGTTAGCAGCCGCACCACGGGCCTCAAGGACGTGTCGGCGAACAACCCCGCCCCTTCGTGCTCGCCGAACGCACGATCGAGCAGTTCCTTAACCGTGAGGTGGTGCTGCTCCGCGAGGACCTCTGTAGGAGCCATCAGCGCAGCTTGGTTCCCGCCCGAGATGGCCAGGAGACATGCGTACAGAGCGACGACGGTCTTCCCGGATCCGACCTCTCCCTCTATGAGGCGGTGCATCGGATAGTGCTTGGTCATGTCCCCCACGACCTCGTCGCACGCACGTCGCTGCGCGCCGGTGAGTGAGAACGGGAGAGCATCTACGAACACTTCCGGGAGGGAGTTCTTGTCGGGGGCAGGATGAGCTATCCCCTCAACCGTCCTCTCGAGATGCTTCTTGCGATAGACGAGGCCGAGTTGAAGCGAGAAGAGCTCATCGAACACGATGCGCCTCCTTGCCTTGAGCACGTCTTCCTTCGTGTCCGGGAAGTGGATCGAGGACAGAGCGTCGCCTCTGGTCATGTACCCCAGCTGGGTCCTGATCCCGGTCGGAAGCGGGTCCATGATCTCGCCGGCACCCTTCAAGGTGTCCCACATGATCTTTCTCAGCCCGTCGGTGGAGAGATCGCTGGTTGCGGGATAGATCGGAACGATGCGGCCAACGTTGAAGGGTTCACGACCGGTCTTGACCACCTCGAACCGAGGGGCCGTCATCTGGAGGGAGCCGCGGAAGGTACTCACTTTCCCGTAGAAGAACGCGACGACCCCAGGCTTGAGGACCCTGAGGACCCAGTCCTGGTTGAACCAGGTGACCTCGATCCTTCCGGTCTCGTCTTTGATCTTGGCTTTGATCATCGTGCGCTTCTTGCCGGTTTTCGTAGGCTTCTTCAGGGCTACGGGCCGTCCGATCACCTCGACGGTCGCATGGACCTGGATATCTACGCCGTCATCCGAGGCGGCCAGAGCGCGCAGATCTTTGATGGTCCTTAGTTGGGTGCGGTCGATGTGATAGCGGGGATAGTGCTGGAGAAGATCCTGAACGCTCGAGATCTCCAGCTTCTCGAGACCGGACGCTTGCTTGCCTCCTCCCGTCAGGGGTGTTCGGCGACGGGTGGGCGCGTAGAGTTCGAGACCCTTCGGAGGTGCGTCGACGACTTCAGCCATGTGCGGACACTAACGAGCCGGGCGTCTGAGCCCTCGAATTTCGCCATGCGAGGCACGTCGGGTGGCGTGCGACGTCTGGTACCCTGCGTCAACTATGTCTTCTGTGTGTGATGTATGCGGAAAAACTCCCGGCTTCGGGAACAACATCTCTCACTCGCACCGGCGCTCTAGGCGTCGGTGGAACCCCAACGTGCAGAAGGTGCGTGTCCTCCTCAATGGGACAGCTAAGCGCATGAATGTCTGCACGAAGTGCCTAAAAGCCAACAAGGTCTCCAAAGCCGGCTGACCGGCCCTCAAAGACACGATCCTTTTCCGACAGACCGTTTGAGCCTCTACGGCGCGCGGTAACGAAAGGGACATGGCGGGAGTGGGAAAAGTAGCGACCAGAGTGAAACTCGAGGTCGAGAAGGCGCGCGCCCGCTACGGTTTCGTAGATGTCGTCGTTCGTACGTTTCGACGGTTCTCGGAAGACGATGGCTCGACCTTGGCGGCGGCCCTCACCTATTACATGTTCTTCTCGATCTTCCCGCTGCTCCTGTTCGTCGCTTCCGTCGTTGGGTATCTGACCTTCCTCTCTGAGGACTTCCGAGAGACCCTTTTACGATCTGGTGTCGAAGGCGTTCCTCTCCTCAATCAGATCCTGACCTTCGACACGCTCGAGACCCTGCGTGAGAGGAGGGGCACCCTTGCGCTGGTCGGTCTCCTCCTCGCTCTGTACTCGGGATCGGGCGCCGTGGTCTCTCTCCGCCACGCCTTGAACCGGATCAATGGGCTCGCGAGCGAAGGCACATTCCTCCAGAAGAGACTCAGCTCGTTGCGGTGGCTGGCCGTCCTTGGACTAGCGGGTGTGCTGTCGGTGGTCGTCAGTGCTCTCGTGCAGACCGTAGGTGACCTGCTAGGGACGAGTGTCGTTGTTGGACTGATGTTGTCGATCGCCCTCCTAAGCGTCTCCATCGCCATCAACACAGGGATCTTCATGACCGCCTACAAGTTCCTGACGGATCGCGTCCAGACGTGGAGAGACGTTCTCATCGGGTCGCTGATCGCCGCCGTCTCATTCGAGGGCTTGAAGTTCGCGGGGGCGTCGTACCTAGGGGCAGGGTCGAGCGGCCGGAACGCGACCTTCGGCGCTTTCTCCACCGCGGCCGGATTGCTTGTAGCCTCGTACCTTCTGGCGCAGATAACCCTGCTTGCCGCCGAAGTCAACGCAGTCGTGGCCGAGCGGGCCGAGAGACGAACCTCTCGGATCGACGATCCACCGGAAGCGAAGTGAGAGGAGAGATCGTGGAGCCAACCACCCCCGATCCATATCCGAGCGAGCACTCATCCAGCAACGGGCATCCGAGCGACAAGTCCGCTGGACAGCTGTTCAAGGAAGTCACCGAAGACCTCTCGACCCTGATCCGCAAGGAGGTCGAGCTCGCTAAGGCGGAACTCGGGCATTCCGTGTCCGAGAAGGTCAAGGGGATCGCCGCGTTCGCCGTTCTCGCCACTCTTGCTTTCTTCGCTCTGATCTTCATGCTCCTGGCGATCAGGGATGCGTTCGTAACCGTGCTGGGCGGCTGGACGTGGCTGGCCGACATACTGACTGCCGTCGTCCTCCTCGGGATCGGTTTCGGTGCCTTCCTCTTCGCCAAGAAGAAGATGGCCGCCCCTGTCTCGGCCGAGAAGACGAAGGAATCGCTGAAGGCCGACGTCGAGATGGCGAAGTCGCTCGGTCGTCGGAGCAACTGACCAAGCTTCACTTACCAGCCTCAAAGAACGGAGAAAACCATGAGCAACGACACAGCACGAACCCTTGCTGAGATCGAGGAAACGCGTGAGGACCTGGCGCGCAAGGTTGATGACTTGGTCGGCAGGGCCAGGGTCGAGGCGGCCGAAGCCGGTAAGAAGATGGCCGTCGGCGTAGCGGCGCTCGCCGGTCTCCTGCTGGTCGGCTTCATCGCCAAACGACGCATCGGCAGATAGCGAGTGACGTCATCCGCGGGAGGGCAACCGCCCTCCGAGTATCCCGCGCCAGCTACTTTCTCGGGCTTTGTGGCCGGTTCATTGCGCCTCTATCGACTTGCTCCACGAACGCTCATCCTGGCCTTCATCGTCCTCGGAGTAGTGGACGCCGCTCTCCGGTTCGGGAGCGCGGTCATCGCAGATGCGGTTGATGGGGACAGTCTGGTCCTTACTTTCGGTCTGGTCATCCCGGTCGTGATCGCGGTGGCGACCGGCAGCGTCGGGGTTTCGATCGCTGGGGTTGTTCTCGCAGACCGACTCGCCGGGCTGAAGACCGAGACGAAAGACGTCATAGCCGGTTCGTTCCCATGGCGTGAGGTGCTGGCCGGTGGACTCTTCGCCTCCATCGTCGCCCTGGTGTTGTCGGTTCTGATAGCTCCGATCATCCTGCTGATCCTCCCGATGTTGTTCGGACCTCCGCTGATCGGGCAGATCATCGCCCTCGAGGGCGATCGCCTTCAAGGTGCATTGAGTCGAGCCCGATCGTTATCCAAGGGGAGCACGGCCCGGATCCTCGGTGTCATGTTCACGATCGCTCTGGGCGTCGGACTGCTCCAGTTCACTCTCACGCAAACCGCGTTCGCGCTAACCGAGCCGATCCAGGACACCGTCCAACTCGCACTCGTTCTTGTCTTCTCGATCTTCGTTCAAGCCGTCCTGTACCCGTACATGGCGGCGGCCGGGCTCATCGCTTATCTGGACGTTCGGGCCCGGAGCGAGAACTACGGTGAACGCGAGCTGAGCGCTGAGCGTCGAGCGACCCCATGAGGGTCGCTATCTCCTCCATGCTGGGAGATCCCAACCGGGGCTGACCGGCCCGTAACCCTTGCCGATGCGGAGAGCGCTCGATATCGCGCCCGAGATGAACCTCTTTCCCAGGTTCACGGCCTCCTCCAACTCCGATCCACGCGCGAGATAGGCGGTGATGGCGGCGGAAAGTGTGCACCCGGTCCCATGAGTGTCTTTCGTCTCGAAGCGCTCGCTCGAGATCTCGATCGGCTCTCCCCCGTCGAAGAAGACATCGGTGGCCGCAGCGCCTGGCAAGTGCCCGCCCTTGACCAGCACCGCTTCGGGACCAAGTTCTTTGAGGGCAAGGGCCGCGGATCTCATCTCGTCCAAGGTCGTCGCTTCGGGACGCCCGAGCAATCCCGCCGCTTCGAAGAGGTTCGGAGTGATGAGTCTGGCAAGAGGGAAGATCCGCTCGATCAAGGTTGCAACCGCTTCCCTCTCGAGGAGCCAATCTCTGCTCTTTGAAACGAAAACGGGATCAACGACGAGGTTACTGATGCCGAGGCGTTCGATCGAATCCGCAACCGCTTCCACGATCGCGGCCGACGCCAGCATGCCCGTCTTGGCTGCATCTACCCCGATGTCGGTGGCGACAGCCTCGATCTGTTCCGTTACGAACGTTGGTGTCACCGGGTAGATCGCGGAGACTCCGGTGGTGTTCTGAGCGGTCAGTGCCGTTATCGCACTCATCCCGTGGCATCCGAGAGCGAGGAACGTCTTGAGATCGGCTTGGATCCCCGCCCCCCCGCCCGAGTCCGACCCGGCGATCGTCAATGTCCTAGGGACCTGGGTCATGAGAGGTGATCCCACGAGTGGTCGCGCCATCGATGGAGAGGCTGATCGCCGACGAGACGTTCTCCTTCGGTAACCGTCCCGATCTTGGTCAGATGCACCCCGGATGGAGCGGTGAGATCTATGTCCCGTGTCGCTGTAGCGGGGTCGAGAGTGAAGAGCAGCTCGAAGTCCTCCCCCCCGGTCAGCGCCATATCGAACGGATCTGCGAGGCCGACCGCCAACAAACCGGGGTCTACCGGTATCAAGGACGGATCGATCATGCAGCCCACGCCGCTCGCCGACATGAGTCGGTCGAGATCGCGGGCCAAACCATCCGACAGATCGATCATCGAGGTGGGGGCGAACGCAGCGAGGTACTCGGCTTCCGCAACCCTGGGTTCAGGTCGGAGCTGTCTTGAGATAAGAGGGGCTGAGGCTTCCCCGGTGCGCCCCTCTCGAAGACACATGAGACCCCCAGCTGCACCACCGAGGGCTCCGGTCACATAGATGTCGTGACCTGGTCTGGCGCCGGATCTGAGCACGGGTTGCGATCCATACGAGGTTCCTATCACCGCGATCGACACGCTCACCCGGTCGGCCCCACTGATGTCTCCCCCCACGAGCGCCACGTTCCAGCGATCCGCGGTGTAGATCAGCCCGTCGAGGAAGCCGTCGAAGAAGGTGATGCTGGTGGTGCCGGGTAGAGAGAGGGAGGTCACGGCGTGCGAAGGAGCCCCACACATCGCCGCGATATCCGAGACATTAGTGGCCAACGACTTCCACGCTATGTCCGCGCCGGTGGCATAGGTGAGATCGAAGTCCACGCCTTCCACGAGCGTGTCGATCGTGAACAGCTGAGCGCCCGAAGGAGGGACAACCACAGCGGTGTCGTCCCCCGCCCATACCTCGTTGGAAGGCGCGCCTCCGAGTCGCTGAGCGATGACCTGGAGTAGTTCCGATTCTCCGAGTTCGGATACCTTTCCCCCGAGGCTGACGTCTGGACGGTCCCGCGGTCCGTCAGTCATCGAGATCCGGCGGGGGTGCTAGTAGGGGGATGCACATGGGAGTCATGAACACGATCGACCTCACGGGCGTATCCGCCGACAGCTGGGCAGATGCTGCTCGTCAAGCGATCAAGGAAGCTTCGAGGACGATCCGTCATATCTCCAAATTAGACGTCATCTCGACGAGCGCCGTGGTCGAGGACGGTGTCATCGCGGAGTACCACACCGAAGTGCGGCTGTTCTTCAAGGTTGAGAGCCGCTGAGGCTCAATCTGCGGATGGTCCGGCCTTGACAACTTCCGCAGGGACGGTATCGACGAACTTCTCGAAGTTGTCGGCGAACATCCTCGCGAGTTGGCGCGCCTCAACCTCGTAAGCGTCCTTGTCGTCCCACGTGGATTGAGGATCCAGGACTTCGCTCGGAACACCGGGACAAGAGACAGGTACTTCGATGTTGAAGATCGGGTGCAAGCGAGTTTCGACGTCGTTCAGGAGCCCGGCGGTCGCTGCCTTGACCATCGCCCTGGTGTACTTCAGATCCATCCTTCGACCGACCCCGTGAGGGCCACCCGTCCACCCGGTGTTCACGAGAAATACCTTTGCCCCATGCTTCTCGATCCGCTCACCGAGCATCTCGGCGTACGTGCTCGGAGAGAGCGGGAGGAATGGAGCGCCGAAGCAGGTCGAGAACGTCGCCTGCGGTTCGTCCCCAACTCCGGCCTCTGTGCCTGCGAGCTTGGCCGTGAACCCGGAGAGGAAGTGGTACATCGCTCCTTCTGATGAGAGCTTCGCGATAGGTGGAAGAACGCCGAACGCATCGGCGGTCAGAAAGACGATCGTCCGAGCGTGACCTGCCCGCCCCTCGGGGACGAACCCTGGGATCGACTCCAGTGGGTAGGCGACACGGGTGTTGGGGGTGAGACTCGAATCGTCGTAGTCGACCTCTCGGGTCGTAGCGTCCATCACGACGTTCTCCACCACGGAACCGAACTTGATCGAGTTCCAGATCTCCGGTTCCTTCTCCGCGCTGAGGTTGATGCACTTCGCGTAGCAGCCACCCTCGTAGTTGAATATCCCCTCGTCGGACCAACCGTGCTCGTCGTCACCGATCAAGCGGCGGTCGGGGTCTGCTGACAGGGTTGTCTTCCCGGTTCCCGAGAGGCCAAAGAACAACGCGACGTCGTCACCCTCTCCGAGGTTCGCGGAACAGTGCATCCCAAGCACGCCATCGTTGACGGGGAACAGGAAGTTGCCTGAGGTGAACATCGATTTCTTCAACTCGCCCGCGTAGCGAGTGCCGCATATCAGAACCTGTTTGCGTTCTAGGTCGATCCCGACGAAGGCTTCCGAGTTGACGCCATCCCGCTCGGGGTCAGCGGAGAAGCCTGGTGCCGAGATCACCGTGAACTCGGGCTCGAACCCATCGAGTTCGTCCGGTCCCGGGCGTCGGAACAACTGATGGCCGAAGAGAGCGTGCCACGCGAGTTCAGCGACGACCCTGAGCTTGATGCGATGAGCTGGATCGGCTCCCACGTACGCGTCCACGACGATCAGCTCCTTGCCCTCGAGGTAGTCGCGCACGCGATCCTGGAGCGCATCGAAGACGTCGGGCTCGATCGGCAGATTGGCGCCACCCCAGTCGATCCGCTCCTTCGAGGAACCGTGGGCAACGAGGAATCGATCATTGGGCGAGCGGCCGGTCCGTGAGCCGGTGGTGGCCAGGAATGCGCCCTTCCGCGTCAGACGTCCTTCGTCCCGGGCGATCGCGAGCTCCACGAGTCTCGGAACGCTCGGGTTCCAGTGGACCGTACCGGGATTCGTGATGCCGGCCACAACCGATGACATCTTCGGATACTCCTTTGTCCGTGTCGGGCGGAGCGTTGGATGTGAGGCGCATACATTACCAACCGAACCGGGGCATCCGGGGTTCGCTCCGGGGACACGAGGAGCCGCGGTTGGATAGACTCGCTCCTAACCAGGTGGAGGGTCGCCAGGTAGAGGGTCGATAGAGTCGATGCGGATCGCACTACGCATCTATAGGGAGGCTGGTGTCGTGGCAGACGTTCAGGCTTACATCCTCATCCAAACAGAGGTTGGGAAGGCAGCTCAGGTTGCCCAATCGGTCAGGGAGATCGACGGGGTCGACGCGGCTGAGGACGTGACCGGTCCGTACGACGTCATCGTGCGCGCATCGGCCGGGAGCGTTGACGACCTCGGGAAGCTCGTGGTTGCGAAGATCCAGGCAGTTGATGGGATCACCCGCACCCTCACCTGCCCGGTGGTTCACCTCTAGGGGATCTGGTCTTTCAGCGATCCCTGCTTGTCGAGGAACTCCTCGACGCCTTCGAACTCACCGCGGATCTCTCGTCCGAGTAGATCCATAACGACCTCTTCCACGCTCGCGCCCTCGTGGCAGATGCGGACCACGTTCTCCGTGATGGGCATATAGCAGCCCTTCTCTTTCCCCAGTTCTAGGATCGGCTTACAGGTCTTGACCCCTTCGGCGACCATGTTCATCTCGCCGATGATCTCGTCGATCTTCCGTCCCTTTCCGAGTTCGATCCCGACGTGATGGTTGCGCGATTGCGGACTAGCGCACGTCGCGATGAGGTCGCCTACGCCAGCGAGGCCCAGGAACGTGAGCGGTTGAGCGCCGAACAGCACCGAGAGCCGTGCCATCTCAGCTAGCCCCCTAGTCATGACCGTCGCTTTGGTGTTGTCCCCGTAGCCAAGTCCATCCGCCATGCCAGCTGCGATGGCGATGATGTTCTTGAAGGCCCCTCCGATCTCGCATCCGACAACATCGTTGTTGGTGTAGCAGCGGAAGGTCGGCGCGTGGAAAACCTGCTGGAGGCGACCGGCGGACTCGTCATCCGTGCAAGCGATGGTGGTGGCAGCAGGAAAGCCACGAACGATCTCTTTCGCCAGGTTGGGACCGGTGAGGATCGAGATGTGTGAGTCGGTCAGACCCTCGACCTCTTCCGCGAGGACTTGGGACATCCTCTTACGGGTATCGACCTCGAGGCCCTTGGTAAGGCTCACGTAGTACGGAGTCGCACCCGCGATGGCGGCGACCTCCTTCAGCACGCCTCTGAACCCATGACTGGGAACCCCCATCACCACTACCTCGGCCCCGGTCAGCGCCTCTTCGAGGTCGCTGGTGGCGCGGAGGCTCTCGGGCAGTTCCAGATCGGGGAGGTATTGGGGGTTCTCGTGATACAGGTTCACGGTCTCCGCAAGCTCCGCCCGGCGCGCCCACAGCACGGTGTCGTACTCGTTCTTCCGGGCAACCAAGGATGCGGTTGCAGTCCCCCACGACCCTGCTCCTATGAACGCGATCTTCGTCATGCCGCCCTCTTCTTCGGTCGTCGACGGTCAGGTACCGCCGGTCGGAGGCTCGCTACCAGGATCCCGATCTCGTCCATCAGTCGATCGCCGACACGTGTCCAGTCTTCCCTACTCTTGTGGTCCCCGGCTACCTCGATCGGCTTCCCGATGCGAACGAGGACGCTCTGCCGTGGTGGCCACCAATGCTTGCGGTATCCCTTGGGCCAGACGTTGGCGGTGCCCCACACAGCGCAGGGGATGATCGGAACGCCCGCTTCGAGAGCCATACGCGCCGTCCCTGTCTTGGGCTCCATCGGGTGGAGGTCGGGGTCGTTAGTGATCGTGCCTTCAGGAAAGACGACGACTACCTCTCCCCTGCGGAGCGCATCGACCGCGTGATCGAGAGCCATCGGGGCTTCCCTCGTGCCTCGCTTGACCTCGATCTGACCTGCCCCACGGAGGATCCAGGCGATCCGCCTGTCTTGGAAGAGCTCGGACTTGCCGAGGAAGCGGGGCCGGCGCCCCGCTCTGTGGACCGCGTAGGCCGCTGCGAAGGGATCCAGGAACGCGATGTGGTTGAAAGCCAGCAGCGCAGGTCCGTCTCCCGGGATGTTCTCGAGACCTTCCCAATGCCACGAGAACCACTGCATGCATGGCAGAACTATCGCTTTCGCCAACCAGTAGGTCGGTTCCATCGTCTTCCATCTCCCCCCGGAGAACGCGATCCCTTGGGCAACCGGATTGTTCCACACAACCCTGCTTGAGGTCCTGCGCCTATTATTCGAACCGTGAAAGGGAATCGCTTAGTGATCGCCCAGATCTCGGACACCCATTGCGGGCATCCCTACTTCGACGGTGAACTGTTCGATCACGCCCTCGACGAGATCCTGGATCTCAAGCCGGACGTAGTCGTTGTCGCTGGCGACCTGACCGCCGAGGGCTACGCGCCGCAGTTCCGGCAGGCGAAGAAGTATCTGGACCGTTTGGCGGAACTCGAGATGGTGGTCATCCCCGGTAACCACGACCTCATGAACGTGGGGTTCCTTCACTTCAGAGACGCTTTCGGAAAGTCAGAACGGGTGCTCAGACTCCCTTTCCGTAGCGAAGGTGGTGAGGTACTGCATGCCACCGTCGTAGCGGTCAACTCATCGAAGCCAGATTTCGCTGAAGGTGAGGTTGGCCACTACCGATACGACTGGATCCGGAAGTCGTTCTACGAGTATCCGGAGGACTACCGGATCTTCGTTCTCCATCATCATCTCGTACCGCTTCCCGGAACCGGACGAGAGCGGAACATCGTGTGGGACGCGGGAGATGTGCTTGCTCTTATGACTGAACTTGAGATCGATCTCGTCCTCTCCGGGCATAAGCACGTCCCCAACGTGTGGCAGTTCGGCGAGATGCTCTTGGTGAATAGCGGAACCGCCACGAGCTATCGGGTGCGTGGCTACGCACGCCCCTCCTACAACGTCATCGAGGTGGACGACGATCGGGTGCGGATCATCCAGAAGTACCCAGGGTTGGGCGAGATCATCGCTGCCAACTACCTGCGTAACGAACGACGGCTGTCGTTGAACCCACAACTCGCCGGGATGTTCAACCGGGGAGCCTGGAACGTATGAGCCCCTGGGAGGAAGCGTGATCATCCGGATCTTCGACACGGCGATCGACCCCGACGACATCGAACGGGCGAAGGAACTGTTCCGCGCCGAGGTTCAGCCGGCGTTCGCAGCCTTCGACGGTTGCGATGGGATCGACATGTATCTCGGGGTTGAGGAACACCGGGGCGAACTCGTGGAGGTCGCCGCCATCTCGAGGTGGGCGGGTATGGAAGCGATCGAAGGTGCGGTCGCGTCGACCGAGTATGAGGCAGCCCTCGTGAACCTCAGGAAGCTCTTCGCTCAGGCGCCGATCGTCCGGCATTTTCAGACCATGGATTAGAAGCATCACCCCGCGGTTACGCTGCCCTGGTGACCACTTTCGATTCCTACGATCCACTCGCGTTCATCTATGTGACCCATTGGGCTCAGCCGGAACGGTTGATGCTTCCGGTCGATCGCTACGTGCTCGACGATCTCACCCCTGGAGCCCGGATCCTCGATCTGTGTTGTGGCACCGGCGAAACGGCTGCGATGTTGATCCGCCGAGGGTTCGAGGTCGTTGGACTGGATGGCTCCGAGGGGATGCTTGCCTATGCGAAGGAGAACGCACCCGAGGCCGAGTTCATCCTTGGGGATGCCAGGGCGTTCTCGTTCGCCGAACGGTTCGACGCCGTGGTGTCTCAGTACGACAGCCTGAACCACGTCCTCACCATCGAGGAACTGGTGACCGTGTTCGAGAACGTGAGCAGCGCGCTGGTCCCCGGAGGACGCTTCCTATTCGACCTCAACACCGAAGAGGGTTACCTCGCGCGGTGGAAGGCAGCCCCGATCGGCCACGTCGAGGACGACCACGCGTACATCACCCACCCGAGGTACGACGTCAAGACGAGGATGGGATCGTATGACGTTGCGATGTTCTTCAAGCGGGACGGCGGATGGGAACGCACCGATGCATCTCTCCCCGCCCGGTGTCACTCGGTGGACGAAGTTACTGGGGCGCTCGCGAAGGCAGGTTTGACGGACATCCAGGTCTTCGATGCAGAGCGGGACCTGGGGATGGAAGCGCCCGGGCGGAACTTCTATCTCGCATCGATGCCGAGCTAGGAGCTAGGGCGCCGAGCGCGCCGCCTGCTTCTCCTCGATCTTCTTTAGTTCGTCGTCGTAGGCGGCTTCGAGGACCTGACGCGTGGGATAGGCAGCGGCCGCGTGCGGATCCCACGGCTTGACCCGCTGACGTTGCTTCGTCGCCAGCCGCTCGAGGATCTTCAGAGCGTTCGGCTCCTCGTCGGCATCCCTCAACTCCAGGATCCCGGCCCCGACGGCCCGCTCCAGGATGTCCTTACCCCTGTCCGTTCTGACGAGGACCATGGTCCATCCCTCCATCCCTAGGCCCCCACACGAGAGGTCTGCGTGCTCGGCCGAGAAATCAGGACAGTGGTGGCACCATTCGTTGGCTGTCGGACGGGCGTCCTTCAACGGGATCTCGATATCGCGACCATCGGCGAGGGTCACGATCACCTTTCCCTTGACGTTGACCTTCACCACTTGATCCAGGTCGATCCCCAGCTCGGCTTGCAGCTTCCCGATCACGAACGCCTCGTAGTCGAACGTCTCAGTGCACATCAGGCCGACGATGAGCTTGACGGGTCGGGTCCAGCGCTTGATGCCTTCGGCCGCGAGATTCCGCACTGCGGTCGATTCACACGAGACCCCCACGATCGCCACGTTCTTGAGTTTCTTCTCCGCCGCCTTCTTCAAGCCGAGCGGCGTCGCGCAGTAGGTGTACCGGGAGCCCGCTGCGGCAAGTAGCTCCTCCTTGTTCGTAACCACCCGTGGCTCGTCCATCCACGGGACCGAACTTGAAGGAGCGGCAACTACGGCTCCGTCCAGTTCACCCTCCTCCATCGCCCACCCGAGCAGCGCGGAGACCGCTCCACCGTCTTGTCCCTTGGCTAGGACACCCTTCTCCGTCGCTCGGACCAGGGTCTTGTACAGGTACTTCCCGTAGATCTCGTCTGGCTTCCGACGCCTCCCATAGATCAGCTCCTCGATGACGTTCACCTTCGGATCCAGCCTCAGGCAGGCCATCGCACACAGCGAGCAGCCCTCCTCGCCATGGACGCAGTTGTCGAACGGTGAGTTGGGGTCGGTCTGTACGGGATCGAAGTCATTAAGTTCGAGAACCTTGTGCGGGCAGGCAACGATGCACGCGGAGCAGCCGCAGCAGATGTCGGTGGAGACGACCTCCTCGTGGAGGTGCTTCCAGTGCTTCCGGTCGCTCGTGCTCATGCCTGCCCTTCTCGGCTCTCAGATCGAGCCGCTGAGGTTGCCTACGGTGCGATCCGGCTGGCGGCGTCTTCGGCGCTCCGGGGATGGGAGATGCTATCCGGTAATGAAAGTGGGCCTCCTCGCCGCCAAGCGTTTCGAGAATGCCAAGTCCAGATTGGCTCCCGATCTCTCCCAGGCTGAACGGGAGTCGGTCGCGCGCTCGATGTTCGAGGACGCTCTCGATCTGTGCCACAACAGTCCGATGGTCGAGTGGTTCGTCGTATCGGACAGTGACGAGGCGATAAGCCTCGCGACCGAGGCCGGATTCGGTGGCATAAAGGATGACGGCCACGGCCTCAACGCTGCCCTCGTCCAGGCGATAGCCGCCATCGAGGGACTCGGGGCCTCGTCGGTCCTCGTCCTGCCTGGCGACGTGCCCCTTACGACTCCGGAGGACATCGCGGACATCGTCGACACCGGCGATCTATCCGACGTCGTCGTGGTGCCCTCTACCGGAGATGGCGGAACCAATGCCTTGTCTCTCACCCTCCCGCCTGCGATCGCTCCCAACTTCGGCGAGGGGAGCCTTGTGGCTCATATCAAGGCGGCTGAAGTGGCCGGGGTCAGATGCTCCGTCTTGCCGTTGGAACGAATGGATCTCGATATCGACACTCCGGCGGACATCGAGGCGTTCCTGAAGATCGCCTCGGATCGTGCAACCTCAACCGAACGGTTCCTCAGGTCGCTCAGGACCTGATGCGATCAGGGGCTGGTCGTGTCCTCTCCAGCGGAGAGCTCGGCTCGCTGCACGGCGGCCTGTTCGGCTCTCCCGACGAGCTCATCGAGCCGCGCAGGGGTCGGGATCTTGACGCCACTCCGGCCCCCGAGGGAACGAGCGGCGAAGAGAGAGACAACGGCCAGGATCACCAGCGAGATCGGGCGCGAGAGACCTGGATCGTGCGCCCCCACTCCGTTGGGGTCCACGGATGCGAGGGCGATCGTCCCGATCGCGATCAGGACGAAAAGGGCCTGCATAAGACGAATGGTCCTCGTCTGACGGCCGTGCGCCACCGGCCCCCGGTACGAACCACCACCCATGCTCCTCTTCATGCGACCGAATCTACCGTTCCTCCTTCACCCCGTCGGACAGCGCGCCGATAATCGTGGCACCCGGCCTGTGGACTGACCGAGCTGTGGAGTGACCGACCTGTGGAGTGACCGACTTGCGTAGACCCACCTCGATGATCATGGGACTCGTCCTGCTCCTGCAACTGCCGTTCGCTAGCGCAGAGGCTGGCCCGCAGACGATCACGGCGCGGCGCTCCTCGAAGATGATGTCGTGGTCAGACCCAGCTACCTGGAGGGGCGGCGTCCCAGGCCCACGGGATCGAGTCACTATCCCGGCCGGTTCGAAGGTCCAACTCGACACCGACTCGCCTCCGCTCTCGGGGCTGATGATCTACGGGGTCCTCTCCTTCGCCCGCCGTGACGTGGAGCTCACGTCCGATTGGGTGATGGTCCACGGAGCACTCAAGGTGGGGACTGCAGCCCGCCCCTTCCTCGATAGAGCGACGATCACCCTCACCGGCGCTCCATCCGAGGCGAGCGTCATGGGGATGGGGACGAAGGTACTGGGGGTGATGGGCGGACGCCTCGAGCTTCACGGCGCACCGGAGCAGGGGTGGACGAGGCTCGGGAGAGACCGCGGACGCGGGGGCAGACGAGATCGTTCTCGCCGAGGATCCCGGCTGGAAGGTCGGCGACAGGGTCGTCTTGGCTTCATCTGGTTACTGGAGCCATCACGACGAGGAGAGAACCATCACCTCGGTGGCCGGACGGCGTGTCGGACTGAACGAGGCGCTCGACTACCGCCACTGGGGAACGGTGCAGGACATCGCTGGCCACAAGGTCGATGAGCGAGCAGAGGTGGGCCTTCTCTCTCGCAACATCGTCGTCCGTGGCGATGCGACCTCCGCGTCGACCTCGTTCGGCGGACACACGATGGTGATGGCGGGGAGCACGTTCCGCGTCGAGGGCGTCGAGTTCCGCGCGATGGGTCAGAAGAAGCGACTTCGCAGGTACCCGGTCCACTTCCACATGGACGGACCTGCGCCCGACTCGTATCTGCGGTCCTCGGCGATCGTCCATAGCTTCAACCGCTGCGTAGTGATCCACGGGACGAGGAAGGTCCTGGTCGATGGCAACGTTTGTTACGACCACCTGGGTCATGGGTTCTTCCTCGAAGATGGGGCCGAGACCGACAACGTGATCACGAACAACCTCGGTCTCGGTACGCGAGGCGTGAAGAAGGGCTTGCTCCCCACCGACAGGCGACCCGCGACGTTCTGGATCACCAATCCCGACAATGTCGTGGATGGCAATGCGGCTGCCGGTTCCGAAGCGTTCGGGTTCTGGTACGCGCTCCCCGAACACCCAACCGGTCTCAGCGAGTCCGATGATCTGTGGCCGCGCATGACGCCCCTAGGGAGCTTCGCTGACAACGTGGCTCACTCGAACGGGGACCGCGGTCTGAACGTAGACGATGGCCCCCGGCCCAACGGAACTACGGAGAGCACCTTCTACAGCCCTCATGAGATCCCGGGAGACTGGGACTCCGGAGCCGTGCCTGCAGAGTTCGAGAACCTCACGTCATATATGAACCGCGACCGTGGGATCTGGCTCCGGGGCGAGAACGAGATCGTTTCCGGCGCAACCTTGGCCGACAACCGAGCTGGCGCGACGTTCGCATCGTCAGACACCGTTATCCGGGACTCCTTCATCGTCGGAGAGACGGACAACCCCGGGACCACCGAGCCGTGGGAAGACACCGGGTACGAAGGTCGCGCTCTTCCGTTCTTCTGGGAGCCGATCCACGCCGATCATCGGATTCGAGTTCTACGACGGCCTCATCGGGGTCGAGGACGTCGACTTCGCGAACCTCGAGCCGAACCCTGTCCGTGAGTCGGGCGCGCTCGGGTACCTGGCCCCCGATGCGTTCTCGATAGATCCCGGCAACTACGCGTCCGGGGTCACGTTCACCTCGTCCAATCCCGTCTACCTGACCCCTGTAGAGCCCGGGATGGACGGAGATGCCTCGAAGGTATTCGTTGACGCCGACGGCTCGGTAACTGGCGTCCCTGGGAGAGCGGTGGTCGCGGACAACCCATTCTTGCTCGACGCCTCGTGCAGCTATCAAGGTCCGTGGAATGCCCATGTCTGTGCCTCCGAGTACGTCTCGTTGATCGTTGGCAGCAGTGGCGGGACCGCCGCGATCAAGCCGCTCCTCCTCACGCGGGACGACGGGGTCCAGCAGCGGCTCATGGGCTGTTGTGAGGACTCCGAGGACGCGATCACGAGCCTCTTCCCCGAGCAGAACTACTCCGTGTCGTTCAACGGGGGCACTCCAGAGCGCACCAGATTCGTCCTGTGGCGAGCCAAGGGCACGTGGGTGCGCCTCGAGGTTCCGATGTCTTCGGTGGGCAAGGTGACCCGCTGGGGGTACCCGGTGCCATCGGTCGGCGGCCTCACCGCACTGGCGAACTCGAACGATTCCGCATACTTCTTCGATGGCTCCACGCTCCATCTGAAGATCGTAGGCACCGGTTCCTACGAGGAGATCAAGGTCACGAGATAGGGCGGCGAACGACGAAGGGCCCCCGGAAGACCGGGGGCCCTTCCCGTTACGACTCTTCTTACTTGTTAACGGCTTCCTTGAACGCCGAACCGGCCTTGAACGCCGGTACCTTGGCGGCCGCGATCTGGATCGGCTCGCCGGTGCGCGGGTTGCGGGCGGTACGGGCGGAGCGCTGACGGCGCTCGAAGGTGCCGAAGCCCGGCAGCGACACACGGTCACCCTGGGTGACACCCGACTGCACGGTTGCGATGAAGGCGTCGACAACGTCGCCGACGACCCTCTTGCTCTCGCCGGTCTTCTCGGCTACCGAGTCGATGAGTTCCTTCTTATTCACGTACTCCTCCTCCTGTTGCTTGCCCTGCTTCTGTCTGAGCCGTTCGCCACCCTATAGGCACACGGGGGGCCCTAGGCGGCAATCGCCGTCCCGTACCGCCGCTTGGTCCCGTCGCTACCGCTCCCTCCTCCGGTCGCTGCCGCTCCATGCTTCCGTCGCTGCTCTCGGAGATCGCCCTGTATCCTGAACAGCGTTCAGGAGGAAACCTTGCCCACAGGAACCGCTACTGGAGAACGACGGAGACAGATCCTCGAGGCCGCGGCAGACGTGATCTCGACTAAGGGTCTCCACGACACTCGCATCGTCGATATCGCCGCGGCCGCCGGCACCTCTGCCGCGCTCGTCATCTACTACTTCGGGACGAAGGATCATCTGCTCACCGAGGCCCTTACCGTTGCGGAGGATCGCTTCTACCTGCGCACGTTCCACGAACTGACCGACCTCGCCGGGCCCAGTGAACGGCTGGCTCACCTCATCGAGGTTTCATGTCCACCCGGCCGACGATGGTCCCCGAACCATGAACCAGTGGGTGCTGTGGATCGAGCTGTGGTCCCGCGCCCTGAGGGATCCGGATGCGGCGGCCAAGCGGGAGGCTCTCGATCGGCGCTGGAGGAGCACGATCAGCGAGGTCATCAGAGAAGGCCAGGGCACCGGGGAGTTTGGCGACCGTGTTGACGCCACCTCGTTCGCGGTCGCTCTGTCGTGCTTGATCGACGGACTCGCGATCCAGATCATCCTGAACGATCGTGAGATCTCGCCGGGCCGCGCCCGATCGATCGCACTTGGGTTTGCCGCGCGAGAGCTGGCGCCCGACGCCGGGGTGTCTGAGGGTCAGGCCCTCAAGGCTCGAGCGAACGACTCGAAGTTGTCCACCATCCGCTGAGCGTCATCCTCGGTGTGCTGAACCGAGAACAGCCATTGCTCCGCCTTCCCCCAAGGAGGTAGGAAAACGCCTCCGTTGTGCTGGAAGAGCCAATGTGCGTTGCTGTAGCGCTCGTCGCTCTCGAGGAAGTCTCGGTAGTTCCTTACCGGAGACAGCGAGAAGGTGACCGCCCCTTTCGCTCCCACCGCCACGACGTACGCAGGGATGTCGTACTCGGCGATCAGCTTCTCGATACCCCCTGTGGTGATGGAACGCAGCACGTCGATGTGAGCGTAGGCGTCGTCATCGAGGGTCTCGAGGGTCGCCCGGACCGCAGCCATGGTGAGCGGATTCCCGTTGAAGGTGCCGACCTGCTCGTATCCGCCGGTAGCGATCGTCTCCATGACTTCTTGGGTCCCGCCGATCGCGCCGCACGGCACTCCCCCGCCGATCGCCTTCGCGAGACAGACCATGTCCGGGGTCACGCCGAGCGCCTTCGTCGCACCGCCGGGGCCGACCGTGAGACCGGTCTTGACCTCGTCGAACGCGAGCAGCGCGCCGTGCGCGTGCAGGAGGTCCTTGAGGCCCTGGAGGTAGCCGTCGTCCGGCTCGATGATCCCGGCGTTCATCATGATCGGCTCGAGGATCATCCCGGCGACGTTGCCCTCGTTCTCTACGAGCAGCTTCTCGACGTAGGCGAGGTCGTTGTACGGGGCGATCAGCGTGAGATCGGTGATCGCCTTCGGGATGCCGGTCCCGGCAGCCGGCTGCGCCGGACGGTCGGCGGGGCCGATCTCGTCGGCCTCGTTCGCGACCGACACCATCGCCGAGTCGTGATGGCCGTGGTAGCAGCCCTCGATCTTGATCACCAGGTCACGTTCGGTGTGGGCGCGCATCAGGTGGAACGCGTCCATCGTCGCCTCGGTGCCCGAGTTGCCGAAGCGCCACAGCGGCAGACCCCACCGACGGGCGAGCTCCTCGCCGCACCAGATCGCATCCTCGGTCGGCTGTGCGAAGTGGGTCCCGAGCGGCGCCCTGTCGGTGACCGCCTTGACGACCGCCGGGTGTCCGTGGCCCATGAGCGAGACGCCGTAGCCGCCGTGCATGTCGACGTACTCCATGCCGTCGGCGTCGTAGATCTTCGAGCCGTCACCGTGGCTCACCCAGATCATCTGGGGCCGGGCGATCTGCCACGACGACGTTCCTCCGCCGGCGAGGCTCTTCTGGGCGCGCTCGAGCAGCGCGGCGGACTTCTTCTGGCGGTTCAGGAAGATCTCCTGCTGTTCGGCGATCAGCTCCGCGAGGCGGGCCTCGTCCGTGGCGGGCATCGTTGCGTGGGCCATGCTTCCACCCTTCCCAGGGGTCGGCTAGTGTTTGAACGGCCATTCAATAATAGCCGGGAGACGCATGTGGGGGCAACCATGACGGGGCCCGTGAGGTACCGGAGGGTCACCCTCACCCTGGTGGGGTCATATGCGAGTTACGGGGCGTTCTGGGGGACGTGGGCGGTCGCGTTCCCCCGGTTCCTCGACCGCCACGACTACACCCCGGGCGAGGTCAGCCTCGGCTTCGCCCTGATCTCGGTGGTAGCGATCGCCGTCATGGCGTTCGTCGCCCCCCGCCTCGAGACGTGGCCGCGGCACCGCTCCCTCGGGCTCGCCCTCGGCATCCACGCGGTCGGCGATGCCCTCCTCGGGGTCCTGCCGACCGGGGGCCTGGCGCTGGGGTGGATAGCGGTCGGGTTCGGCACCGGGATGGTCGACGTCTTCTCGAACGCCGTCGGGCACCAGATCGAGGTCGTCTCGAAGCGCCCGGTGCTGCAGTGGGTCCATGCCGGCTACGGGGCCGGCGGCGCGCTCGGTGCGGTCGCCGCGGGCATCGCCGCGACCAACGGGGCCACGTCCCTCCAGTTGCTCGTCGGCGCGGGCGTACTCCAGGGGATCGCGGCGATCGCGGCGTGGACCTCCCCCGTCTTGCGCCGCACGACCGGGGGCGACGCTGCCGGCACGTTCTCCCTGCGCGCGTTCCGCACGACGCCATACCTCATCGTTCCGGCCCTCGTCGTCCTGTTCGCCTTCTTCGTCGAGGGCTCGATGGACGTGTGGGCGGTGATCTTCCTCGAGCAGACCCTCGGCGCGTCGATCATGGCCGGGGCCCTCGGGTTCGCCGCCTTCGCCACCGCGATCGCGCTCGGCCGGATGTTCGCTGGCGCGCGCGCTGTACGGGCTCGGCCACCGGCGCACGATCCTCATCTCCGCGCTGGGCTCGCTGGCGTTCGGTTCGGTTGCGGTTGCGACCTCGAGCCCCGTCGTCGCCAGCCTCGCGTTCCTCGGTCTCGGGTTCTTCCTCTCGGCAGCGGCCCCCGCTGCGTTCGGGGTCGCGGGGATGACCGAGGTCGACGCCGGCCTCGCGATCGGTGCGGTCACGACCGTCGGCTACTCCGGCTTCGTGTTCGGGCCCCCGATCATGGGCTGGCTCGCCGACCACATCAGCCTGCGGGCCGCGATGTTCGCCCTGGTCGCCTCGACCCTCGGCATCGCCCTCGCTGGAGCTTTCACACGGCGCGAGACGCGCGCTCCGTCGTCCTCACCCATTTGATCGTGAGAGAGGCCTGATGACGATCAATCCGTGGAGCCAGGGAACAAGGCACGAACGATCCGGTCATCGTCTGTGATCCCGATGACCGAGTCCAGCGCCACTTCGAAATCCTCCCCGAGGCGCTCTCGCAGCGGTTCGGTAAGTGACCTGTAGCTGCAGCGACCCGTGAAGTAGCTTCCCTCGTCCTCGGGTCTGGCCAGTGCGAAGAAGACCAACTCCTCCTCGACGCCCTCGGAAGAGAGCCCCAGGAACACGGCACCACCTCGATCGAGGGTTGCGACGATGCCGGGGATCATCGAGGTGTGCAGGGTGAGGCTCTCGAGGTCTTGTCCCCCGGAACCCTCGACGGCCTCAACCGCGACCGGGATGGTCTCGGTCGTGCCCGTCTGAATCGTGTCGTCGGACTCGTACGCGTGCATCTCGTCGGTGATCGACCCGACCTCGAGCCACCGCTCGACCTCTGAGACGAAGGCAGCCGGCTCGACCGATTCCCCGCCATCCCCGCCACATCCGCCGTAGACCTCGGCATCCGAGGCGCACGAGACCGAGAAGACGAGCGCGACGATGAGGGCGGCGACGAGACCGGGTCTCACCTGGCTCCCCTTTCGACGACCCGGCGCCCCGGCGTTCGGGCGTCGTGGAGGAGCCTAGCGGTCGATGTTGATGTAGATGTGCTTGGTCTCGAGGTAGTCCTCGATCCCGTGGGGGCCGAGTTCGCGGCCGATGCCGGACTCCTTGTAGCCGCCCCATGGAGCCTCGGTCGGGGCGGGCTGGCTGTCGTTGATCCACACGGTCCCGGCGCGCATCGCTTTCGCGGTCCTGAGCGCCTTGCCGATGTCCCGGGTCCAGATCGCCGCGGCAAGCCCGAAGTTCGAGTCATTGGCGAGCCGGGTGACTTCCTCGACGTCGTCGAACGGGAGCACCGACATCACCGGGCCGAAGATCTCCTCTCGGGCGATCGTCATGTCGTTGTTCACGTCGGCGAAGATCGTCGGTGGGACGAAGTAACCGTTCTTGAAGCGCTCATCGGTGACCGTCCTCTCGACTGGTGACGAGTCGAGCGCCCTTCGGCACTTCCCGGCTGCGATGTAGGACATCACACGCTCCTGCTGTTCCTTGCTGACGAGCGGCCCCATCGTGGTGCCGGGCTCGAGGCTCCCGCCCATCACGATCGCCTCGGCGACCGCGGTCATCTTGGCGAGCGCGTCGTCGTACACCGACCGTTCGACGAACACGCGCGACCCGGCCGAACAGATCTCGCCCTGGTTCCCGAAGATGCCGTCGCACGTCCCCTGGATCGCGTGCTCGAAATCGGCATCGGCGAACACGATGTTGGGCGACTTGCCGCCGAGCTCGAGCGTGACCCGCTTGAGGGTGTCGGCGCCGCCCTTCATGATCAGCTTGCCGACCTCGAGCGATCCGGTGAACCCGACCTTGTCTACCTTCGGGCTCACGACCAGCGGATGCCCGGCGGTCTCTCCGAACCCACACACGACGTTCAGGACCCCGGCTGGGAGACCTGCCTCTTCGAGGATCTTCGGGATCTCGATGGCGGTCAACGGCGTCTGCTCGGCGGGCTTGAGCACGGCGGTGCACCCCGCTGCGATCGCTGGTGCGACCTTCTGGACCGCCATCAGCATCGGGTAGTTCCACGGCGTGATCATCGCGGCGACGCCGACCGGTTCCTTGACCACGAGGCTCATCGCACCCGGCCCGACGGGCGGGATGTCACCGTGGATCTTGGTCGCCCACCCGCCGTAGTACTCGAACATGAAGGCGACCTCGTCGATGTCGGCTTCTGCCTCGGCGAGAGGCTTGCCCGAGTCCCGGGCCTCCATCTCCGCCAGGCGGTCGCGCTCGCGTCGAGTGATGTCGGCGGCTCTCATCAGGATCCGGGCGCGATCACGCTCCGAGGTCTTGGCCCACGGGCCCTCATCGAATGCCCTTCGAGCGGCATCGATCGCGGCGTCGGTGTCGGATGGCTTGGAGTCGGGGGCGGTCGCCAGGACCTCGCCGGTGGCGGGTTCGAAGACATCGAAACGGCTCCCGTCCTGCGCATCAACCCACTTGCCGTCGATGTAGTTCTGAAGCTCCACCGATGCCTCCCCCTCGTAGACTCCTTTGATAGCGTAGCAAACGGACTGAACGGCCATTCAACTTGCCCCGGAGTGAACGATGCCGGTACCTCTGATCTCCTCCGCCGAACTGGACGCCTCGATGGCGCCGTTCGGCGCGAGCCGCACGCTTCCCGCCGCGGCCTACATCTCCGACGAGGTCCTCGCCTGGGAGCGGGAGCATCTTTTCGGTGGCGGTTGGGTGTGTGCGGGCCGAGCATCAGACATCGCAGCGGGGTCCTATCGGGCAGTCGCGGTAGGCGACGACGCTCTGCTCTTGTCCCGGGATGCCGACGGAGTTCATGAAGGCGTTCTTCAACGTGTGCCAACACCGTGGCCACGAGTTGCTTCCGTGCGGGCACGAGACCGAGGCGAAGGTCATCAAGTGCCCGTACCACGGGTGGACATACGGGCTCGATGGAGCCCTCAAGGGTGCACCGCACTTCTCGGATCAGCCCGGGTTCGATCCCGCCCAGCACCCGCTCGTCGAGGCGCGCAGCCATGAATGGGGTGGCTGGGTGTTCGTGAACGTCTCGGGAGACGCCCCGGACTTCGAGGTCTACATCGGATCGCTGGCTGCGACGGTCGCTCCGTACGGGCTGGACAGCCTCGTCGTAGCTGCCCGGCACGAGTACGTCGTCAAGGCGAACTGGAAGTCGCTGATCGAGAACTATCACGAGTGCTATCACTGCAACCACATCCATCCGGAGTTGGTGCAGATCTCATCTCCCGATTCCGGCACCACCTGGTACCCCGACGGCGCGTGGGTCGGCGGCGACATGCAGCTCCTGCCCGGCATGAAGACCATGTCGATCGACGGCCAGACGGGCGCCTCCAAGATGCTCCCCGGGCTCACCGAGGAACAGCTCCGCGACATCCTCTACTTCGAGTTGTTCCCGAACATCCTCATCAGCCCGCACCCCGACTACGTCCTGACGCATCGCCTGGAGCCGCTCGAGCCCGGCCTCACCAAGGTCGAATGCCAGTGGCTGTTCGACCCCGACGAGGTCGCCCGCGACGGTTTCGATGCGTCGTACGCGGTCGACTTCTGGGACATCACCAACAAGCAGGACTGGTCGGCCACCGAGGCCGTGCAGCGCGGGATGAACTCGAAGGGCTACCGCCCCGGTCCCCTATCGAGCGTCGAGGAGACCGTCTATCAAGCGATCTACCTGGTGGCGTCCGCGTACAAACACGGCCGCATCAACCTGAACGATCTTGCGAGGCCGTCAGAGCTACTGGCCCGACCCGACAGATAGCTCAGTCCCCTGCGATCGGTGCCGCTCGGGCCCGCACGGCGACCCCAATCGTGTCGATCCCGATCAGGCCGAGGAAGGATGTGGTCACGGTTCCTCGTAGCGTCACCTCCACCGCTCCGCCTGTGACCGAGAGGTCTCCACGGACCGGGAGTCCTCGGAGAGCTAGAGCTCGCTGTGCAGCGGCTTCTGCGGACTCAAGGTCAAGCACCACCGTTCTTCCTCCACTTCGGTGGTAGCGCCTGGTGTCGAGTTCCGTTGCCCCAGCCTGTGCCGCTGAATCGGCACTGCTTTGGAGGGTCCTCCGGTAGATGAATGCCCGGGTACCGTCGACGGCGACACCTGCGACTGCGAAACAGATGAGAGCGAGCCCCAGTACGAGGACGGTTGTTTGCCCTCGCTGATCGCCCATCACCGGCTCCGGTAGGGGTCGATGCGCGCGCTGTGAACCGCGTCCACCCAGACCGATGGACCAGCCACCGACCCTAGGAACGGGGCCGACAGGATGGAAACCGGATACCGCACCCTCACCTCGACCACTCCACCCCGAGCCATCCCCTGTGGTGCCGTCCATGTCACCTCTGCCCTCGAAGCATCGAGGCCCTGGTCGGTGAGAGCACGAGTCACCGCAGCATCGATAGCGAGACCTGCCTCGGTTACCGAACCCTGTCGCGCCCCATCGATCCCGGCTTCCCTTACGGCCGCTGTGGTCCCGAGCGCCCCGCTCTGGATCTCGCTTAGAACCCCGAGCGCCCAGATCAGTGGGACGAGAAGGAGCAGCCCGAGCAGAACCGTCTCGATCAGCGACTGGCCCTGGTCATCCGTCATGGAATATCCGTCTCCCGAGACGACGTCGCAGTGGCGGTCAACGTCACGGGGAACGGGACCGGCCCGAACGATCTCGCCCTCCCCGAGACTTGGACGGTGATGATCTCGGTAGCGCCAGCACCGTCGACCACCTCGACGGCGACCTCGAGATCCCTCACCAGAGCGCCGGCTGAGGTCTCGACCGTGGTTCTAGCGGCCAAGGCCGCATCGGCGGCAGATGATCGGTACTCAGCAGCGGCTCGCGCTCCTTCATGTGCCGACGACAGAACTATGTTCCGCGCATAAAGAGTGAAGGCGACTTGGATCACGCCAAGCACAAGGAACATGATGAAGACGGTCGCGAACAACGACTCGACGACCGCAGAGCCGCGCTCACTCAGCACCCGAGTCCACCGCACACGGACGACAGTGCGCTAGAAACGATGGCCACCAGGCGCTCTCTTGCCACACCCCAGATAGCAACCACCAGCGCAGAAGTCATCAATAGGATGAGTACCCATCCAGGCACATCGCCGGTTTCGCTTCGCGAACTTTCGAGGAAGCGATCAGATAACAACGCGAACATCTCGACCTCCTCTCGCTCGGCTAGGGAACCAGTAGGTCAAGTGACATGAGGCCGGGCCACAATGCGAACAGGATCACGACCGGCATGATCAGGAAGACCACGGGAACAAGCATGAGGACCTCTCGTCTGCCGCCAAGCTCAAGCAAGACTCGACGCCGCGTGTCGCGCATGTCCGCAGCTTGGGCGGCTAGCACGTCAGCTAACGGAGCCCCCTTCTCCATCCCGGTGACGAGAGCATCGACCAACCTGATCGTTGAGTGGTCAGGCACCCTCAACTTGAGCGCATCGAGAGCGGAGACCAGAGGATCACCTGAACGGACATCCTCAACGACGAGCATCAGTTCGTGACCTAGATCTCCAGGCATCATGTCGGCGACGCGTTCTATCGCCGCTGGAACAGACTCGCCGGACATCAGTGAGATCGTGAGCAGGTCGATCGCAGTGGGGAGATCTCCAAGCATCCGTTCCGTTCTTCTGTCGACCTGCTTGGTCAGCCACCAGTCTCGAGCGAGGACCCCCGTTAGAAAGCAGATGGCCGCGAAGGTTGCGATCGCTCCTGCAGGGACCGCTCCCCCCGCTGCGTTCAAGGCCGCAGTGAGGAACAGAGCACCCACGCCAGAGACGACTCCCCACGTCGCCTGCTCCAATCGCATCTCGCCGAGTGTGTGTCCTAGACCGGCGGCGCGGAGTCTCACAGAGTCGCGAGCGGACGACCCTGGCCGGTAGCTCTCCCACAGCTTCAGGAGCCGCTCCCCCCTCCCCTGCCGAGCTCGCAGCAGGAGACTCGGCCTACCGTGGAGGCCACCGAGGTATGGCTCGACCCGAGCGCCGTAGCTCCGTCGCTGGATGGGGCGGATCGACGAGATCGTCAAAGTGATCCCGCTCGCTGCGAGCAACGCAACCAGGATGGTCATGCCAACCGTCTCTCCTGAGGCAGGCGCCCGGCGCGCAGCATGAGTCGGTATCCGAGAACCGTTGCGATGCCGCCGCCAAGCACGACGCTGGCCCCCGCTGGGCTGTCGAACGCTTGAGCTGCCTCGGGGCGAGTCGCCATCATCATCAGGACGATCCATGGAGCACTCGCCGCAACTCGCGCTGCGGATACGGTCCAGGACCAGCGAGCCTCGATCTCTTTCCGGACCCTGGTGTCTTCCAGCACGAAGTCCGCGGTGGCACGCAATGTCCTGACGAGATCCGAACCCCCCACCTCATGCGCTAGGAGCAGACTGGCCGCTACACGGTCGGCGATCGGGTCAGCGAGAGCGTCTCGCATCGAGATGAGGGCCAGGACGAAGCTTCCCCCCGAGCGATAGCTGGAACGGAACGCGTCATAGCCTCCTCGAAGTTCATGGGGACCTCGGTCGGACAAGGCGAGGCAGGCTTCCGGTAGCGACATCCCTGCCCGTACGGATGCGATGAGGGTAGCGAGCGCATCGGGCCATGCGTCTCGGAACCTCCGGTGACGTTTCCGTGCCTTCGAATCGAGCCACGAGATCGGTCCGCCGAGTGCGAGAACCCCCAACGACAACCCGACGATGACGGATCTGGTGGCCCCGGTAACCAATATGAAGACACCCATCGCTAGCCCTAGCGACCCCACGATGATTCGACCCGGAGTAAGGCCCGGGTGACCTGCTGCGCGACCCCTCCCTTCGAGCGGGATGAGAAGCAGCGGTCGTCGATCGACAGGACGCGAAACGATGCCCGAGTAGATCAGGAGAAGACCCAGAGCGGCCAGAACCACGGGGGCACTCATCGACGTGATTCCGAAAGGTCGAACCCGGCAGCCTCGTACCGTTCGAAGTCGGGCGGGAGATGGCCGGTGTGGATCAGGTCGTCAGCGGTCCGCACGAAGACCGGCATCGTTTCGATCTGCTCGCCCTCCACCCTCCCCGTAACCGCGGGATCTCATCGACCCTTCGTTCGCCCCCTGCGTGGGATAGATGCACGACTAGATCCACAGCACCGGCCACGGTGGGTGCGACGAAAGTGTGAGAGACGTTCTCTCCTGCCAAGAGCGGAAGGGTTGCCAACTTCCTGATCGCCTCTATCGCGCTGTTGGCGTGGATCGAGGTCATCCCCGGGAATCCAGAGTTCAGTGCGATCAGGAGGTCGAGGGCTTCTTTCCCCCGGACCTCTCCCACGATGAGTCGATCCGGGCGCATCCTGAGCGCCTCAACTATCAATCGCCTTAGGTCGATGGCACCCAAACCCTCGAGGTTGACCTGGCGGGTCTGGAGACCAACCACATCCGGGAGTCGGACCTGGAGTTCGAAGACCTCCTCGCAAGTGATGACCCGTTCCCCCGGCGGGATCGACGCCGCTAGGCAGTTCAACAGAGTGGTTTTTCCCGCTTGCGTTCCGCCTGCCACAACTATGTTGGAGCCGGAGCGTACGGCTGCCTCCAGGAAGCTGGCAGCCAAGACGGAGAGTGAGCCGAGGCGGACGAGTTCCTCCAATCGATGTGCCCGAAGGACGAACTTCCTGATGTTCACGGCCCAATGGCGCCGTGTGATGTCGGGGATAGCAACGTGGAGGCGGGAACCATCGACCAGGGTGGCGTCGACGAAGGGCATGCTCAGGTCGAGCCTGCGACCGCTCGCCCGGAGCATCCTCTCAACCAGATCCTTGATCTCCGCATCTGTGAGCAGGAGACTCGTGAGCCTGTGGGCGCCTCCCTGGGCACAGAAGACCCGGCCGGGACCGTTGATCCAGATCTCTTCGACCGAGGGATCATCCAGCAGCGGTTGGAGTGGGCCCAATCCCGCAACCCTGTCGAGCACCTTTCGCCTGACGGCTTCGCGGTCTTCGACCCGAGGGAGGTTGCTGGTCCTGGTCCGATCTTCGTAGTCGAGAAGAACCTCATCCACGAGTGCAGCAACCTCCATCGAGCCCTCTTTGGCAGGGTCCAGGTTCCGTCTCCGCACGAGCTCCCGAACTTCACCTTCGACGATAGAGACTGCGTGACCGCTCATCGGGACCCGGCCAATCTGGACAGGATCCCGCGCCGCTGAACGGGCGCCCCCAGAGATGCAGCCAGACTTCGAAGAGCTGCAGAGACAGCGCTCCCCGGGGACATCTCGCGTACCGAGCGACCTGTCTCGATGGCATCCGAGAACGACCGAGGATCATCGGGGAGGTAGGCCACCGGCCGCTTACCTGCGTGCTTGCTGACGATCTCGGCGATAGCGGTTTCGGATCCTCGCTTGACCCGATTAGCCACGATCCGGATCTTGTCTTCCTCCACGATGTTGCGAAGCTCCTCGTACGCCCACAGGAAGTTCTTGATCCCGATCGCGTCAGATCGAACAAGGGCAACGATCCGATCAGCGGAAGTCAGCACCGCCCGCGTCATTCGGTTCCGTTCGCGACTCCCGGGACCGGCACCACCCGACTCCAGGCAGAAGCCCGTGTCGACGATCGTGGTCGGAAAACTCGATCGGGCCACTGTGAGAAGCTCCCGCCATCCGTGCTCGGAAACCTCCGGCCACAGCTCCCCTCTGGGAAGTCCGGGGAGGAGAACCGGTCCAGCATCTGAAGTCCGCCGTAGTTCCATCTCGAGCTGAGCGGCGTCCAGTCCGTCCCTCGACGCGGTGGCTGCCGCCCAAACGATGCTCGGCATCTCCTCGACGATCCCGAGCATCTGCAGCAGATCGCCTCCGTAGGGGTCGCCGTCGATCAACAGGACGGGGTCCTCGACCGCCGCGATCTCGTACGCCAACTCGATCGCGATCGAGCTCCGTCCCGGTGCCCCTTTCGGGCCCCATACGGCGACAAGGCGGCCAAGTGGCGATGACGGCTGGCTCGAAGGGCGGGCGCTCGTTGTCGGTGGATCGATCGAAACCCGCTCCAGGATCTCGCCAACGCCTGCATCCGTAGTGAGGAGTCCAGCTCCCATGTGTCCGAGACGAGAGGCGTCGAGTGGGTCATCCACCAAACCGACTATCCGCACGCCAGCGCGCATCAGTTCATCGGCAGTCGCCTCATCGAACCACTGGGGCAAGCCCACTGAGATCACTGCATCCAGCCCAGCCCCCCTTAACCCGGCAAGGAGTTCGATCCTGTCCATGCAACGCATCAAGAGTTCGACGGAAGGCTCCGCCGACAGCAACTTCGCCACCTCCGCCTCGCGGTCGGGATCCCCCGCAAGGGTGACGACCCTGCGAACGACGGTCATCAGAAATCTCCCGTCCCGACCGTGGAAGTCCCCCCCGCTCCCACGGACCCCGAAACCTTGACGACGTCGATCTCTCCAGTCCGGATCGCGAACGCGAGCCTTGGGGCGTCCTCTGGACTGACTGAGATCGTCAATCCGATCACTTGGCCGTCGCCCAACGCCATGGAGGTCGTTTGAACGGTTTCGAGTACGAGGGCGCCTCTGAGGAGCACGATCGTCTTTGCTCTGAGATCTCCGGAGGAGAACGTCGAAAGTATGTCGACGCGGTCTCCAGGGCCGAGGTCTCCGCCAACCGCATGCTCGGGCTCGATCGGGATGGACATGGCACGAGCCGTTTCGCTCTCGAGCTCTGTAGCGAGTCGACTGGCTGGGATCAGTTCGCCAGCCCCCACGCTGGCCGTGAGGATCGCGCCATCGATGTCAGTGGTTGCAAGGACATACCTGTCGATGACCGAGCCCGGGAGGTTCACCTCGACCATCGCAACGTCCTCTTCTGACAGTGGCCCATCCGAGGCGAGATCTCGAGCGGCGGCCCAGACCCCCACGGTGACCTTCGAGGTGGCCATCACCTGGTTCCCCGCAAGAAGGGCGATGCTGAATATCACCACCCCAGCGACCGTTCGGAGGTTGAACCATGCCCGCCGTGAGTGTCGTGCAGCTACCGGCGTACTCATCCCAGACGCCCCCATTCCCCCCGCTGTCGGGTGGGCAAACGCTTGCAAACACAGCTAGATACGAGGAAGCGGCACTTCCCAGTGCTATCCTTACCGCTATGAATCCGGCAAAAGGGACGCCTGGAAAGAGGACGTCGGGAGAGGAGAACCCGGTCGGCACGACGGGTAACGGAGGCGTAGAGCCTCGCTTCTTCACGCTTGAGGAAGTCGCCACCTACCTCAATGTCAGCGTGCCCCAGGCTTATGCGCTCGTCCGCTCCGGAGATCTCCCTGCCATCAAGCTCGGCGGTCGGGGGGTGTGGCGGGTCGATAGAGGGCAACTCGAGTCGTTCGTCACCAGACTGCATGAGGAAACGAGTGACTGGGCCAAGAAGCATCCTCTCAACCCGAGATCCAAGGCCTGATCTCACCCCATCACCACAGCACCTCGTTCCTGCAATCGAATTCGCTTATCCCGCTCAGAGCCACGGTGACCTCTCCCGAGGACGTCGCAACTACGACGTGGTCGCGTCCGGCCGAGATGAGAAGACCCGAGATCACCGCATCCGCCACGTGGATGGCGATCTCGGTCCCGCGTCGCGACCAGGCTCTCAGGGTCGAGAGAAGAGTGTCGTCTGAGATAGAGGGAACTGGCCCGCTCCCGGCAGAGACCACCGCTCGTTCCATCGGCACGAGGTGCGTCTGACTCTCCCCCGCTGCAAGGAAGTCGGCTCCGACCAGCCTTAGGGGGTGGACCCTCCCTGAGGGACACCGAAGATCAAGGGAGCCCGATCGAGCGCAGATGTCGTGGAACGTCCGGTCCTGGCGCAGGCTCATGGCCAAGTCGTCGGCAGCAGCGTCCTCATCGGCTCTGAGCGCGGCATCGAAGGAAGCCTCAAGGGCAGAAAAGAACCTTCCAAAACGAGCGTCCGCCACGACGTACTCCGTTCCGCTTGAACAGCGCGGCTCGTCCCTTCTTAGAACTACCCCATACCCTACTGAACCCGCCCAAACCCGATTTCCTTGACTTTTCTCCTTCGGTAGGCTATTGGTGGGTAGTAGCCGCAAACGTAGGTAAACCGCTGCATACGTGATTTCCGAAGAGCGGAAGAGGAGGCGGTGCGAGATGCAAGAGATCGGATACCTCGACCTTGGATCCGGAGTCGTAGGAGCACAAGCGCTGGCCGCGATCGGGCTGGTCGCCTCGCTCCTCTATCTCCTACTCGTGGGAGCACGGCAGGTTCGTATCCGTCGGGGCGGTCGGATCACCCGCTACCGGCGACTTTCGCTCCGGGTCCTCCCTTTGGTCGGCTTCGCTCTGACCGGAGGCCCGGACCGCGAGTGCCATTGGACGACGTTACCCCCGCGCAGGAACGGTCCCCAACGTCCCTGCGCCATGGACCATCTCGAGTGGCTGGGTCTCCCCACCCCCCGACCAGCCACTCGGGATGGTTCCTCACTCCGAGGCAGAGGAACGGCGAGTGCCCAAATCGCGCGGTGGCCAGGCTCACCCCGCGGTTCACGGAAACTCGGCGTCTCCTCCTTCTGGTGGGCTCTTTGCTTCTCCCTCGCGCGAGAAGCAGCGTACGGAGCGGCCGCGGCGGACCAGGTCAGGAAGAGACCGCTACGCGATCATGCTGGGCGATAGCTTGTGGTCCATAGCTCAGCGAGAGCTAGGGCCTGTAGATCCTGCAGACATAGATCGCTACTGGAGGCAGATCTACGCCGCCAATCGGGATGTACTGACCGACGACCCGGATGTGATCTTCGCCGGCGTCGTGATCCGTATCCCTACCTTCCAGCCTTGATCTCTGCCGAGGGTCATAGGGACTCGGGATGTGGATCCCCATGCACCGGACCCTCGGCAGAACCCTAGGAGGCTCACTGTGATCACGCGACGGACGAGGAACCTGGTACTCACGGCACTGATCCCGATCATTGGCCTGACTCTGCTTGGCCAGCTATGGAGAGGAGGATCAACTACCGAGAGACTTCCCGAGCAGACGTCAACCGTCACCCCCGAACCGGCGCAACCCGAGATGGGGGCCTCTCCAGCCGGCACGCGCGGGACCAGGCTCTACTCGATAGCGATGTTTCGACTGCAGGGCCTCTCGCCAGAGACGCCCCCGGGCACCGAGGTTGAGGTGTGGGTGTCATGGAAGCCGAAGAACCCAGGCACCCCGCAGATGCAACTTCTCGTTGAACGGGCGTCCGTAGAAAGTATCGAGCCGCCGATGAGTGACGGGAGTCCCCCGATCGTGACGTTCCGTATCGACAAGAGGTCCGTTAGCGACATGATCTGGGGCGAGATGTTCGGCTCCCTCGCCGTCGCAAGGATAGAGGGCTAATCCGACTAGTCTCATCCGATGACCGAAGATCAGGCCCCCACGCGCCGACACAGCCTCATGGGACGTGACTTCGACGGCAACCAGATCATCATGGCGTTCTCGATCTCGCACCAGCTCTACAAGTGTCCCGGGTGCCAGGGAGGCATCGAGGTCGGCCAGGAGCACACCCTCGTCCGGTACATCGAGTCAGACGGCCAGAACTTCCACCAGCATTGGCACCGTGACTGCGCCCGAACGCTGGAGCGCGAGATGACCGGGATCCAAACTCGCCCCGCCGCCGAGGTCCAAGGCAACCGCGGCCCCCGCCCGCGCCGCCGGCGTCGACGCTAGTCGGGAGCGCCCGCCCGGACGTCGTGTATCGCGACTCCTGGGCCAGCCAGACCCGGCGCGTCGACATCAACCGCCCAAATGAGCGCGGCTTGACAAAGAACGACGAGCTCCCTGAAGATCTCGAAGCGCACGTCGCTTGCGACCGAACAGAGGGTGGGAATCAAAGAACGGAACGACGTGCGTCGCAAGGTCTCCGACCGAACTCACTCGGTACTTGGCATGGGGTGCCCAACCTTTGGTCTCGTATCCCTTGTACCGACCGAAGTCGAGTAGTAGATACGGCCGCAGCCCAACGCGTCACGATGGCTGCCTCGAGGCATTCGGCATCGTCGGCCCGCATCTCGATCGAGAACGCCGGGCGGATTCGCCATCCCGACCGGTAGCTCGAGTCACGACGCACTCGGCGTAGAGCAGCCCTCCCCCACGACGAGGCCGACGATGTGGTGAGGATCGCTAGATCGCCATCCCTCATGTCCTCAACCTACCGATGGGGTGGCGAGACACGAAAACGACCCCCTGATGGGGGTCGTTAGACAGCTCGTGCCTTCAGAGCTGAACAGTGCGCCTGTCGTGTCGTTGCCGACACGCTTATCCAGTGGCTTCAACTAAAGGAACGTATTGATGCTCCTTAGAAAGGAGGTGATCCAGCCGCACCTTCCGGTACGGCTACCTTGTTACGACTTCACCCCAATCGCGGATCCCACCTTCGACTGCTCCCTCCTTGCGGTTGGGCCACAGGCTTCGGGTGTTACCCACTTTCGTGGTGTGACGGGCGGTGATTGCGATGCCTTGGAACCTGGCTCGCGTTCCCACCGGACAAGCACGTCTAGCGCATCCGGCGAGTCCGATACCTACGGGGCATCGGTTTCGTCCTTCACCAGTCGAAGACTGGCTACTACGACTCAGCTGACTTCCCTATAGAGGGATTCAGGTTCCCTAACCTCTATAGGATCTCCACGGGTCACGTAGAAAGCGTTTTCCGACATTCCCAACGGATCTTTGGTTGAACTGTGACTTCGACAAGGTACACGCAGGTCTCGTCACGATCCTTTGATGTTGAGACTGACGTTTGTTCCGGGCCCTTCAGACGGTCCGTTACCGGATTCGTCCTGCCCTTCCCTACGCTACGACCGTTCAGATCGTAGGAGTGGATTCTCACCACTTCGTTCTCTACGCTGCCGCGCGCCTTTAATTGTGTACAAGGCCCGGGAACGTATTCACCGCAGCGTTGCTGATCTGCGATTACTAGCGACTCCGCCTTCATGGGGTCGAGTTGCAGACCCCAATCCGAACCTGGCACGCCTTTTTGGGATTCGCTCCCCCTTGCGGGTTCGCAGCCCTCTGTAGCGCGCAATGTAGCATGTGTGCAGCCCTAGGCATAAGGGCCATGCTGACTTGACGTCATCCCCACCTTCCTCCGAGTTGTCCCCGGCAGTCCCCTTAGAGTCCCCGGCATTACCCGCTGGCAACTAAGGGCAGGGGTTGCGCTCGTTGCGGCACTTAAGCCAACACCTCACGGCACGAGCTGACGACAGCCATGCAGCACCTGTGCTAGCCGCTTACGCAGCCCTGCTTTCACAGGGTTTAACTAGCATGTCAAGCCTAGGTAAGGTTCTTCGCGTTGCATCGAATTAAGCCACATGCTCCGCCGCTTGTGCGGGCCCCCGTCAATTCCTTTGAGTTTTAGCCTTGCGGCCGTACTCCCCAGGCGGGGTGCTTAATGCGTTAGCGTCGGCACGGAAAGGGTTGAAGACCTCCCCACACCTAGCACCCAACGTTTACGGCTGGGACTACCAGGGTATCTAATCCTGTTTGCTCCCCCAGCTTTCGCACCTCAGCGTCAGAACAGGCCCAGAGATCCGCCTTCGCCACCGGTGTTCCTCCTGATATCTGCGCATTTCACCGCTACACCAGGAATTCCGATCTCCCCTACCTGCCTCTAGCCAACCCGTATCGAATGACCTCTCAGAGTTGAGCTCCGAGCTTTCACATCCGACGCGATTGGCCGCCTACGCGCGCTTTACGCCCAATAAATCCGGACAACGCTCGGTCCCTACGTATTACCGCGGCTGCTGGCACGTAGTTGGCCGGACCTTCTTCTGCGGGTACCGTCACCGTAAGGCTTCGTCCCCGCTGAAAGTGGTTTACAACCCGAAGGCATTCATCCCACACGCGGCGTCGCTGCATCAGGCTTTCGCCCATTGTGCAAGATTCCCTACTGCTGCCTCCCGTAGGAGTCTGGGCCGTGTCTCAGTCCCAGTGTGGCTGGTCGCGCTCTCACGCCAGCTATGCGTCATCGCCTTGGTAGGCCGTTACCCCACCAACAAGCTGATACACCGCGGGCCGATCCCAGACCGCCGGAGCTTTGCCCTGCTGATCATGCGATCTACAGGGGTCATCCGGTATTAGCAACGGTTTCCCGTTGTTATCCCGGTGTCCAGGGCACGTTGCCCACGTGTTACTCACCCGTTCGCCGCTTTCAGCTTCAGTGCAAGCACTGAAGTTTCGTCGCTCGACTTGCATGTATTAAGCACGCCGCCAGCGTTCGTCCTGAGCCAGGATCAAACTCTCCGTAGAGATTTGATTCTAGGCAAACGAACGATGACTGATCACACGGGTGTGATCATCCATACGTTTGTTGCCGGATTCATTTCAGTTTGTACTGCTGCCGAACTATCACCAAAGGTGATTCGTCCGACGAGGGTCCACTGAATTCCGATCTGCTCTCCCGAAGGGAGACCTAGATCGGCAGGCACACTATTCAGTTCTCAAGGAGCGAACTGCTTCCGACAAACAAAAACGCCGGGGCCTTTGAGCACCGGCGAGCATCCTAGCTACCTGGGTCTTGTGTGGCTCAGGTGACTTCTAGGCGGCTCCCGTTTCTGTCAGGTGACGTTCCGCTGCCGGTCGTGGTGCTTTTCATGGTTCTTGCTTCTGCCCCGTGGGGCTCAGGTACCTTACCAGCCCTGCATGCAGGCGGCAAACATCCCCTTCTCCCACCCATTTAGCCGTGGGACCTGGGGAAATACAACGGTGGGAGTCTACATCGGCCAGCTAGAGCGCCTGGCGTGACTAGCTCTCGAGCCTCACGAAACGGCGCTTGCCTACCTGGAGAACCGCACCCCGCAGGTCGTCGATGCCGATCTCCTCACGCGTGACCGTGTCACCGTTCACCCGGACGCCGTTCTGGGCCAGGAGCCGGCGGGCTTCCGAGCCAGACTTTGCGAGCCCCAACTGGGCCAGCACGCGCGGGAGGTACACCTTGTCGCCATCGATCGCATCGAGCGGGATGTCTGCGCGTGGGATCACCTCGGGGGTTGCCTGCTCTTTGAACTGGCGATCGAACGCGGCCTCTGCCTTAGTGGCGTCATCGGGTCCGTGGTACAGCGTCACGACCCCGCGTGCGATCTCGCGCTTGGCGGCGCCTGCCCCCGGTCCCCCGGCGGTGGCCGACTTCTCGACCTCGTGGATCGTGTCGTCCTCGAAGTCCGTTGCCAAGCGGGCGTACTGCCCGGCCAGACTGTCGGGGATGCTCATCACCTTCCCGAACATCTCGGCGGGCCGCTCGCGGATGCTGATGTAGTTCTTGAGGGACTGCGACATCTTGTGAACCCCGTCGGTACCTACGAGAAGCGGCATGGTGAGCGCTACTTGTGGCTCCTGATCGAACCCGCGCTGGAGGTCCCGGCCCACCAGAAGGTTGAAGAGCTGGTCGGTGCCTCCGAGCTCGACATCTGCCTCGATGGCTACGGAGTCGTATGCCTGCAACAGCGGGTACATGAACTCCACGATCGAGATCGGCTGGTGGTCCGCGTAGCGCTTGCTGAAGTCGTCTCGCTCGAGCATCTGAGCCACCGTGTACATCGAGGTGAGTTTCAGCAACTCCGGAAGGTCCATCGGTTCGAGCCATTCGGAGTTACGTCTGACCTCGAGGTTGTCCTCGCTCAGGATGTCGAGCAACTGAGCGAGGCAGGCCTCGGCGTTGGCATCGACCTCATCTTTCGTGAGCTGAGGACGGGTCGTCGACTTACCGGAAGGGTCACCGATCCGGGCAGTGAAGTCCCCGATGATCAGCACTGCGGTATGGCCCTCATCCTGGAACTGCCGGAGCTTGCGGAGCGGGACCGCCCAGCCGAGCGTGATGTCGCGGGCGGTGGGGTCCACCCCGAGCTTGACCCGGAGCTTCTTCTTCGTGGCCAGCTTGGCCTCGAGTTCGGGGGCCGGGACGACGTGCTCGGCATGCCTCGTGAGGCGGGCGAAGGGTCCATCCTTGGTAGCCATCGCAGAGGATGCTACGTCACGCCCGGTGAAGCGGCTCTATAGGCGAGCCCGCACTACACTGATCCAGTATGTCCGGAAGACTCCCAAAGGCCCATCTGCTGATAGTCGCCGTGGTCGTCGCGGTGGTGGGTTCCGCGTGCTCTCAACTCGTCGAGATCGCCGATAACCTCCCGAAGCTCACGAAGGCAGACCTCCGCTTCAAGCCGGTCCAGTCCTCATTCCTCTACGCCGACGACGGCACCCTCGTCACGACCTTCCACGGGACGCAGAACCGGACCGTTATCCCCCTCAAGAAGATCCCGCTTCACATGCAACAAGCGATCGTTGCTATCGAGGACGAGCGCTTCTACGAGCACAACGGCATCGATGCACGAGCGATCCTCCGAGCGTTCGTCACGAACGTCGCCGAGGGCGGGATCAAAGAGGGTGGCTCGACGATCACACAGCAGTACGTGAAGAACGTGATCATCTCTCCCAACGAGATCGCAGAGCGGTCTTACGAGCGCAAGATCCGAGAAGCAGCGTTGGCCCGCCAACTCGAAGACGAGTTGAGCAAGGACGAGATCCTCGAGCGCTATCTCAATACGGTGTACTTCGGTGAAGGCGCCTACGGGATCCAAGCGGCTGCGTTGGCGTTCTTCGGTAAACCGGCAAAGAAGCTGAGCCTGGCCCAAGCAGCAACCCTCGCCGGAGTCGTCCGGTCGCCCGAGACCTATGACCCGTACGACAACAGGAAAGATGCCCTCGCTCGCCGTGACTTGGTCCTGACCAAGATGGAACAACTGGGCTACGCCGACGCCGAGCACGTAGCCGCCGCCAAAGCCAACGAGATGAAACTTCACAAAGCGGCTGGCGCTGAGTACCCCGCTCCCTACTTCGTCGATTACGTCGAGCGACTTGTCAAATTCGACCCGCGTTTCAAGGAGCTGGGGAAGTCATGGAGGGACCGCGAGAACCTCTTGTTCACCGGTGGCCTCAAGATCCACACGACGATCGATCTTGAGATGCAGCGGGCCGCAGAGGAAACGGTCAACTCGATCCTCTCCGAGCCCTCGGACCCCCACGCGTCGCTGGTGACGATCGAACCGGACACAGGGCAGGTCAAGGCGATGGTCGGCGGGCGCGACTGGTTCGCCAAGCGGAAGCAAGACCCGTTCGCCAAGTTCAACCTTGCGATCCAGGCCGAGCCGGACCTCGGCAAGGAGAAGGTCGATGGTCAGTGGGTCAGGAAGGCCCCCGGAACCGGGCGCCAGGCGGGATCTGCGTTCAAGCCGTTCGCCCTGGCTGCCGCCCTCGACGATGGCATCTCGCTAGGGAACACTTACGACTCGCAGGCATGCATGTCGTTCCCTGGTGCGAACGCCGGGGGGACATGGAACGTCTGCAACTACGCCGACGAGTCGTTCAAGGGGCGGCTGCCACTGCTCGAGGCAACGGTTCACTCCGTGAACGTCGTCTTCGCCCAGATCATCATCCAGGTCGGCGCCCCTGCGGTCGTTGAGCTCGCTGCCGACATGGGCATCCGGACGCCACTCCTTGCGGTCGCGTCCGCGGTGCTGGGCTCGAACGAGGTCAATCCATTAGGGATGGCCAGCGCGTACGCGACATTGGCCGCCAACGGGCAGCGACACGATCCGGTCGCCATCACCAAGATCACCGATGCGAACGGGAAGGTTCTGTACGAAGACGAGACCGAGGCCGAACAGGTGATGCCCCCCGCGGTCGCGTATCTGACCACCACCGCGCTGCAACAGGTCGTGGCGCGAGGAACGGGAACCGCAGCCGGAGCCGCCGGGCGACCGGTGGCGGGCAAGACCGGAACCGCCCAGGAGTACAGGGACGCGTGGTTCGCCGGATACGCACCCAACCTCGCCACCGCTGTGTGGGTCGGTTACCCAGAGGCGGCGATCGAGATGAAGACATCCTGTGGCGGTGACACCGGGTGTCGTGCGACGCGGATCCAAGTCTCGGGAGGTTCGTGGCCCGCTCAGATATGGGGCGCGTACATGGCGCGGGCGCTGAGTGGATACGCGGTGGCCGGATTCTCTTCTCCAGGTGGCACAACGACCGCGACCATCGACTCTCGCACCGGATGCCTGGTCGACAACAGGACCCCAGAGCAGTTCCGTGTCGAAGCGACGTTCATCGCCGGGAAGGCTCCCAAGGAGACGTGCGAGGTCCCCGACGAACTCAAGACCAACCAAGAGAAGAAGGTCGTCGTCCCGAGCGTGGAGGGGTTGTCCGAGGGCGAGGCCGTTGACAAGCTTGAGGGCGCAGGATTCTCGGTCGATGTGATCAAGGAGAAGGAAGACGACAAGGATTCGGCCAAGGAGAACAAGGGGCTCGTCTGGCAACAGAGCCCGTCCGGCGGTGCCCGTGCCAAGGATGGTGCGACCGTCACGATCTGGGTGAACCCCTAGCGATTCATCTCCGCCGTGATGCGTAGGGATGGCCGGGAACCACGAACCTCCACGGAAGATCATCACCTCGTCCGGGGGCCAACCCGATCCGTGGGGTATCTGTTACCTCTCCGTCTCGCACGCGTGGCGTCTCTTCGTCCTCACTCAGATAGAACTCGCTTCCTCGCAACAAGCTCGACCCGTTGTGAGCGCGATCGATCCCCATCGCTTTCGTGAGACGCGCCGGGCCGGCGGTCAGTAGCCGATCCGAGACTCCCGTACGCCGCTCCCTCATGAGGTCGATCCCGAGCACCGGTTCGCCGGCGCGCAGAAGGACCGCCGCGCACTCCCCCACCTCGCCGCACACGACGTTGACGCAGTAGTGCATCCCATAGGTGAAGTAGACGTAGAGCCGGGCCGGAGGGCCAAACATCACCTCGGTCCGAGGGGTCATGCCGCGGAAACCGTGAGAGCCGGGGTCTATGTCGCCGCGGTACGCCTCGACCTCGACGAGACGAACCCCCATATCTCCCTGAGGAGAGCGATGGACGAATATGCATCCGATCAGGTCACGAGCGACCGTGAGGGCATCACGTTGGAAGAACGGTTTCGCGAGCCGGCCCACGCCCTACTCGAGGAGCCAGTCGAGGAGGGCCATCTGGGAATGCATACGGTTCTCTGCCTGATCCCAGACAACCGAGTGCTCTCCGTCGATCGCACCGGCCGATATCTCCTCCCCGCGATGTGCGGGAAGGCAGTGCATGACGATGGCATCGTCCGCGGCCAGGTCCAGCGCCCGCTCGTCAACCGAGTAACCCTTGAAGACGTTCTTACGGGCGTCGGCTTCTGACTCCTGCCCCATCGAGGCCCACACGTCGGTGTAGAGAACATCAGCGTCGGCGGCTGCTTCGGCCACGACCTCCGTAACCGTCACGCTCCCGCCGGTCTCGGTTGCGATCTGCGTCGAGCGTTCGGTCACTACGGTATCGGGATGGTGCCCTGGAGGGCAGGCTATGCGCACGTGCATCCCCATCTTGGCCCCCGCGAACATCAATGAATGGGCGACGTTGTTGCCGTCACCGATGTACGCCAGTGAGAGTCCTTCCGTCGCCCCCTTCTGCTCGATGATCGTCTGCATGTCCGCCAAGGCCTGACATGGGTGAGAGAAGTCACTGAGTGCGTTGACGACGGGAACGGTGGCCGCCCTAGCTAGCTCGATCAGGCGGTCGTGTCCGAATGTGCGGATGACGATGCCATCGACGAAACGAGACAACACGGTTCCTGTGTCCGACACTGTCTCGCCGCGGCCGATCTGGAGCTCGTCTCCGCGCAGGACGAGCGCGTGCCCACCCATCGCATTGATACCGGCCTCGAACGAGACTCTGGTGCGGGTTGAAGGCTTCTCGAACACGAGAGCGATCTGCTTGTTCTTCAATGAGGAAGAGACGCTCGACGGTTTCTTCTTGACAGAGGCCGCTCGATCTAGCAGATCCCTGAGTTCGCCCACGGACAGATCGTCGATGCTGAGAAAGTCTCTCTTGTCCACGTCAGCTCCCTCTGAGCTCGGCTCCGGTGCGCTCCCTCACGGCACCAAGTATCCGATCCTTCACCACGTTCGCATCTTGGTCGGTGAGGGTTCGGTCGGGAACTCGCAACTCGAGCCCGTAAGCGAGGCTCTTCTTGCCCTGAGGGACCTGCTCTCCGGTATAGACATCGAACAGCTCGACCTTGGTGACCTCGGGTGCGCCAGCTGCGGCTATCAACGAGCCGACCTGCTGCGCAGGGATGTCTCGATCGACCACGAACGCCAGGTCGAGCAGCATCGCGGGGAAGCGGTCCAACTCGCTCACCTGGGGGCGTGGTGGGAGCTGTGCCACGAGTGGGGCCATCGCGAATTCGAACGCGACGGTGCCGGCCATGACGTCGAAGCGCTCGCAGACATCCGGGTGAAGCTCGCCCAGGGCCCCCACCGGATGCTTCCCGATCGAGATCTGTGCCGCTCGAGTGGGATGGAACGGGGCGCCGCTAACCGGTCGGTAGGTGGCATCGCCGATCCTCATAGCATCCAGTAGTGAATCGACCGCACCTTTGACCGAGTAGAAGTCCCAACGGGACTCTCCGGCACGCCAGTGCTTGTCGCCTCGGCGACCGAAAAACACGCCGGCGAGCACCGAAGCTTCCTGGGGAAGATCTCCCGAGGTCGGCTCGTAAACGCGCGCTAACTCGTAAAGGGCCACGCCTTCGGCGCGCTGCGCGATGTTACGCGCCACCGATCGCAGAAGACCTGGCAAGAGTGATGTGCGGAGGACCGCCTCGTCTTCGGTCATCGGGTTGGCGAGCTTCACCGCACTCCTCGCCGGGTGGTCCGCTCCGAGACCAAGCAGATCAGGATCGGTCTGGGGTACCAAGGTCGGGGTCCACGCCTCGGACAACCCGAACCCCGACAGCAGAACGCGGATCCTCCTATCTGCTGCCTGCGCCGGTGTTAGACCACCGGAACGCCCCTCGGGCAACGTTGCCGGTAGCTTGTCGAAACCTTCGAGACGAGCGACCTCTTCGATCAGATCCACCTCGCGCTCGACGTCCCTCCGGAAGGTCGGCACTTCCACCTTGAGCACGTTGCTGCTCGATCCCACCTCGAATCCGACCGAACGGAGGTGAGCTGCCTGGAGCTCGGCATCGATGTCGTAACCGAGAAGGTGTTCCGTGCGAGCGGGTCTGAGCGTGATGGTCCTTCTCTCCAAAGGATGTGGGTAGACGTCGACGACCTCGGATGACACCCGGCCCCCGGCGAGTTCGGCGAACAACTGCCCTGCCCTCGCTGCGGCCACTCCCACATTCTCGGGATCGACCCCTCGCTCGAACCGGGCGGAGGCTTCGGTGTAGAGACCATGATCGCGACTGGTCTGCGACACCATCTGCGGAGCGAAGTTCGCCGCTTCGAGGACCAGCGTCGTCGTGTCGCCCGACACCTCAGAATCCTCGCCCCCCATCACCCCCGCGATCCCCAAAGCCCGGCCCTCATCGCAGATCAATAGGTCCTCGGCTTTCATCGTGCGCTCGACCCCATCGAGGGTAGTCAGCTTCTCACCGGTACGGGCCCGGCGAACGATGATCCGCCCGTCGGTGATCTGCCGGGCATCGTACGCGTGCAGCGGCTGACCCGTCTCGAGGAGGATGTAATTGGTCACATCCACGACGTTCGAGATCGGCCTGACCCCTGCGGCGAGCAAGCGGCTCGACATCCAGAGAGGCGAGGGACCGATCTCGACACCTTCGATATAGCGCGCTATGAAGCGTGGACACCCATCCGGATCCTGGATGTCGACACGGATCGGGTTGTCCACGTCGGACGGCGGGACGAAGGCGTCCGGGACCAGTAGTTCTTTCCCAAGCAGCGCCGCCACCTCACGGGCGACGCCGACCATGCTCATGCAGTCGCCGCGGTTGGGGGTCACTTCGAGTTCGTAGATGACATCATCGAGGCCCAGGGTCGCAACGACATCGGCACCCAGGGTGACATCCTTCGGTAGGACGAGGATCCCGGAGCTGTCTTTCGAGATGCCCAGCTCGGCACCCGAACACAGCATGCCCCTCGAGATCTCACCGCGGATCTTGCGTTCGGTGATGGTCATCCCCGGAAGAGCGGAGCCGACCTGTGCCAACGGAACCAGGTCCCCCACCTTGAAGTTCTTGGCCCCACAGACAACGCGCTGTTCGGCCCCCGATCCGGTCCGGACATCGACCAGGGTTAGCGTGTCGGCGTTCGGGTGCTCAGCGATGTTCAACACCTCGGCGACGATCACGCCCGAGATATCAGCCCCCGGACGGGTCATGGTTTCGACCTTCGTCCCGGAGAAGTCCAAGCGCTCTTTCAGCTCGGTGGGATCAACATCGACATCGACGAACTCACGCAGCCACGCTAGCGAGAACCTCATGCGGTCCCCCTGAACTGAGACAGGAATCTGAGATCGTTCTCCCAGAAGTAGCGGATGTCGGGAACACCGTGCGCCAGCGCCGCTACGCGCTCGATCCCCATCCCGAAGGCGAACCCGGTGTACTTCTCGGTGTCCCATCCGACCCACTCGAGCAGGAAGGGATGGACCATCCCGCATCCAAGAACCTCGATCCAACCCTCCTGCTTACAGACGCGGCAACCATCTCCCTTGCAGATGAAGCAAAGGACGTCCAGTTCTGCCGAGGGTTCGGTGAACGGGAAGAAGTGGGGCCGGAGCCGCACGTCGAGATCGCGACCGAAGACCGCTCGGGCGAACTCGAGGAGCGACCCTTTCAGGTCCCCCATGGTTATGCCCTCATCAACGGCCAGGCCCTCGAGTTGGGTGAATCCAGCGAGGTGGGTTGCGTCTTGCTCGTCCCGGCGATAGCAGCGACCGGGCATCACGCCGTAGACGGGCGGTTCCTCGGCCTCGAGGGTCCTGATCTGGACGGGAGATGTATGCGGCCGCAGGCCAACGGTGTCTCCCTTCCCCTCTACGTAGAAGGTGTCGCTGAACGATCGCGATGGATGCTCCTTGGGCGTGCGCAGGGCATCGAACGAGTACGACGAGAGTTCGACCTCGGGGCCCTCGTACAGCCGGTATCCCATGCCGACGAACACATCGACGATCTCCCAGATGGTCCGGGTGAGTGGGTGGATGGAGCCCACAGATGGAGCTTCGCCGGGGAGAGTGACATCGACGCGCTCGGTCTCCCACCGGTTGGCAAGCTCCTTCTCCCGGAACGCCGCTCGACGCTCATCGAGAGCGTCTTCTAGAGCGGACCTGACCTCGTTCGCTAGAGCGCCGAGTTCCCGCCGGTCGGCGTCATCGAAATCCCGAAGGCTGGCGCGGGCCGCGGCCAGTGGGGCCTTGCGGCCCATCACCCGGATCTGGGCTTCTTCAAGCGACGCGAGATCCGTCGCTTCGGCGATCCTTTTCATCCCGTCACCGCGCGCCTCCTCGAAGGCCGCACGCGCATCCTTGACTTCGCTCACTGCTCACCTCTCGCTGCAACCAACATCGTGAACGTCGTTCCCTTCCCCTCGGTGCTTTCTACTTCGATCGTGCCTCCATGGGCTTCGACGATCCCTCGAGCCAGATAGAGCCCCAGACCGCCCCCGGTGGGCATCGCCATAGCTCCCGCGGGTTGGGGGCCTTCGAACACGCCCCCGATGCGTTCCGTCGGGATGCCAACGCCTTCGTCCGAGACGGCGATGGTCACCCGCTCTTCTCCAGAAGTGGCAGAGAGCACGATCGGGCCGTCCTCGGAGAACTTGACCGCGTTCTCGAGGAGGTTCGCAAGCACACCCTCAAGCCTCTCGGGATCGGCAAAGACACTCACCTCGTCATCGATCTCGATGTGGATCCGATCGGAACCGGGCAGGATCGCCACCGAAGCACCCGCACGCGAGGCGATCGGGAGGAGGTCCGCCTGGGTCCTGTGAAGCTCGAGACGTCCCGACTCGAGACGAGCCAGATCGAGAACCTCCGAAACGATGCGACTCATCCGCTCGGCGTCGTGGTGGATGGTCTCGACGAATTGAAACTTCTGCTCGTCGGTGAACCGATCCCATCTCTTCATCAGCATCGATGAGAACCCCTTCACCGAGGTCAACGGAGAGCGGAGCTCGTGCGCCATCTTGGAGATCATCTCGGCAAGTCGTGGGTCGCTCATGGTCGTGGAAGGTTACCCGTCCCCCGCTGCCTGACCGCCTCGAACATGAGAACGGCTCCGGCGATGCCGACGTTCAGAGACTCGACAGGTCCGGGCATCGGGATCGAGATCTCCGCATCGAGAACTTCGATGATGTCCTGAGGTAGACCCGCGGCCTCGTTCCCCAGGATCAAGGCGACGCGACCGCTCAGATCGACGTCTCCCATCGCGGTCGGCGACCCGGCCGCCGCTCCGTATGCAGCGAAGCCCCTCCCCTTCAGTGCCTCTACCGCGGCGAGGGTCTCCGTTCCTCTCAGAACGGGGATATCGAAGATCGCACCGGCGGCAGCCCTCACTGTCTTCGGGTGGAACGGATCGACAGACGCCGTACCGAACACGACCGCGTCGGCTCCGGTGGCCAGGGCAGACCTCAGGAGCGTTCCTGCGTTGCCCGGATCGCGCACCCCGGCAAGGACCACGATCAGGTCGGCATCCTCAGCGAGATCCTCGAACGTGGCCGTCGGCATCTTGACAACGGCCACCACCCCCTGAGGGGTTGATGTGTCGGCTATCAACGAGATCACCTCGGTCCCGACCTGATGCACGCGCAGCCCTGCCTCTGCCACCGCGGCTGCGACCTCAGCAGGAGCCGTCTCATCGAGGAACACCTCGATGATGGGGGCCGAGTGGGCCACCGCCTCTAGAAGTGCGTGTGGTCCTTCCGCGAGGAAGGCGCCCTCCCGATCACGGGACGAGCGCCTCCTCAACTTACGTGCGTAGACGACCCGAGGGTTCTTCGGGCTCGTGATGTCGGTCAGGACGCCTTCTCTAGTGACTTCTTGGCGACGTCCGCCAAGGAGGCGAACGCCTCGGGCTCGTTGACCGCTAGTTCGGCCAGGATCTTCCGGTCCACCTCGACCTCGGCCAGACGGAGCCCGGCGATCAAGCGGCTGTACGAGAGCCCGTTGATCCGCGCAGCTGCGTTGATCCTCTGGATCCACAGGCGGCGAAACTCACCCTTGCGGGCGCGGCGGTCTCGGTACGCGTACTGCCCGGAATGGAGCAACTGCTCATTCGCGGCGCGGTAGTGCTTACCCCTGGCGGAGTAGTAACCCTTCGCCTTCTTGAGTACCTTCTTGTGTCGCTTGTGCCCGACGACACCTCTCTTGACGCGTGGCATCTGATCTCTCCTCTACTCGCCGAGCATCCGGCGGATGCGGTTCTTGTCGGAAACATCTACCTGCGCTGGCGCGTTCAGGCGACGCTTCCGCTTCGACGTCTTCTTGCCGAGGATGTGATTCGCGTTCGCTCGACGGCGGAGGATCTTGCCGTTCCGGGTTCTGCGGAACCGCTTAGTCGCGCCACTGTGCGATTTCATCTTGGGCATGGTTCACCCTCCTTCTGCTCTGGTCACCTTTATCGGCCGCTTGGATGGGTCTTCGGCCGGCTCTTCCTCTTCGACCTTCTCTGGGACCGCTGCCTGGATCGGTTTCTGCGGTCCACGTTCTTCGCGCTTCTTCGGCGGTGCTTTCTTCTTCTCGGGTGAAGGCTGAGACGATCCCTTCGATGTTTCCTTGACGGGGTCGAGAACCATCGTCATGTTCCTACCGTCGAGCTTGGGGGCGTTCGCGATCTTGGCGATCTCCTCGAGCTCCTCGGCCAGTTGATCTAGCAACCGCTTGCCGATCTCGGGGTGGACCATCTCGCGGCCCCTGAACATGATGGTGATCTTCACCTTCGCACCATCGTTGAGGAATCTGACGACGTGGCCCTTCTTCGTCTCGTAATCGTGGCGGTCGATCTTGGGGCGCATCTTCATCTCTTTGACCACCACGTGAGACTGCTTCTTTCGGGCCTCCCGCTGCTTCACGGCCTGTTCGTACTTGTACTTGCCGTAGTCCATGATCCTGCAGACGGGGGGATCGGCCTGGGGAGCTACTTCGACGAGGTCGAGGTCGTTCTCTTCGGCCATCTCCATCGCATCCTTGGTGCTGAGTATCCCGACCTGTTCGCCATCTGGTCCGATGACTCGTACCTGCGGGATGCGGATGCGGTCGTTGATCCTCAATTCAGTTGTGATCCCGATCTCCTTTCGTTGGCGATGTTGCATGTGACGGTGATGCCTGGAACCTGTGCCTGGCGTGCCAAAACGTGGTGCTTTTCGAACGCGAAAGAACCGATGACGCCAAGAACCAGACGTCACCGGCCCGATGTGCGCATATATGCACTTCATCTGCGGTAACTACTAGGAACCTCACGGGCCTCAACGGCCGGTGGGTGAGGGCAGAACGACACCCTTCTTGGCGACTCACTCGCACGAAGGAGTATAACGGGCCGCTATGGACAACGAACAGCGCGACCGCATGGAAGATGAAGAGGACCGCCCCCGGCCCAAACCGCGGGTGGTGGACAAGCGAGTGTCGGCCAGACCGGTCACGGGATCACCTCCGCCGGAAAGCACCCCACAGGCGCCTCCAGAACGTCCCGCGGAGCCACCCACCGGCGACGGAACCCCCTCTGTAGCGGGATCCCAGGAGCCGGCACCCCATCAGCACCAGGAGCCACCGGGGCAGGCTCCGCCCGTCTGGACCCCCGAGCAGGAGGCGGAAGCCAGGCGCATGGCCGAAGAGATCGCCCGCGTAGGGGCCTCGGAATGGGTCGTCTCCGCGGCCATGAATCTCGTGAACGTCGCAGGGGTGAAGCTCGAAACCGGGCCTCTAGACGACGCTAGCCTCGCTATAGATGCCCTCGCGGCGATCATCCGGGACACGGGATCGCGTCTGGGTGATGCCGAGGCTCCGCTTCGGCAGGTTCTATCGCAACTGCAGATCGCTTACGCCCGGGCCGCCACTCCCGGACCTGCCACGCCGTAGCAGCCGGCTACGGAACGATCTTGGTGACCGGGAGTTCGATGATGTCCTCCGCCCCCAGCGCCTTGAGCTTGGGGATGAGGATATTGATCGTGTTCTTGGGCACGATCGTCTCGACCGCGAAATAGCCGGACTCGGCAAGCTCCGAGACGGTCGGGGCCCTCATCGCCGGAAGCAACTCGACCACGGCATCCAGAGCGGAGCGATCCACGTTGAGCTTCACGAGTACCTTGCCGCGTGCATCGATCGCGCCGCGCAGCAAGATCGTGAGTTCGTCGATCGCTGCCCGCTTGTCCGGATCTGCATACGTCTTCGGGTTGGCGATCAGGTGCGTCCTCGACTCGAGGATCACGTCGACGATGTCCATGCCGTTCCGACGGAGGGTGGATCCGGTCTCGGTGACGTCAACGATCGCGTCAACGATGCCCGGCACCTTCGCTTCGGTTGCACCGTAAGAGAGGAATATCCGAACCGGGATGCCGAGCTTCTCGAAGTATGCCTTCGTCAGGTTCGGATACTCGGTCGAGATGCGAGAGTCAGGTTTGATCTGATCTGGAGACGATATGCCGGCGTCCCGCGGGGTTGCGAGAACGATCTTGACCGGTCGGTCGGTGTTCTTCGAATATTCGAGGGGAGTCACCTTCACCACGTCAGCTCCGGTTTCGGCGATCCAGTCCTCGCCGGTGACACCGACATCGAAGAAGCCGTCCTCGACATAGGTCGGGATCTCCTGTGGTCTGAGCACCATGACGGAATCGACCCTCGGGTCATCCACGGTGGCTCGATAGTCGCGCTCGGATCCACGAAGAACCCGAAGATCAGCGGCCTCGAACAACTCGAAAGTGGCTCGCTCGAGAGATCCCTTGGGGAGAACGAACTTCAGCACTCCGACCCCCCTAGATCCGCTGGTCTGGCTTCGGGAGGGACGCAAGTAGGTTCGCCATCTCGATGGCCGCCATCGCGGCCTCGGCTCCCTTGTTGCCCATCTTCCCACCAGCCCTGTTGTCTGCCTGCTCGGTCGTCTCGGTCGTCAGTACGCCGAACGCGATCGGCACGCCCGTGCGACGAGAGGTCTCCGCGATACCAGCAGCCGCGCCACCGGCCACGTACTCGAAGTGCGCCGTCTCCCCTCGGATAACGGCACCGAGGCACACGACAGCGTCCACGGCTCCGGAGGACGCGATCCGATCGGCAGCGAGTGGTAGCTCATAGGCTCCCGGGACCCACGTCACCGATAGGTTGTCGTCGAGCGCTCCGTGCCGCAGGAGCGAATCGAGCGCTCCGTCGAGCAGGCGCTTCCCGATCGTTTCGTTGAACCGGCTCACCACAACAGCCACGCGCAGGTCGCCGCGCGTCGAGATTGCCTTCGTATGTCCTCACGATCCAGCCTCCTTGTCCGAGCCGCCAGACCCAACCTCTTCGAAGATCCCGAGGAGGTGGCCCATCTTCTCTTTCTTCGTTCTCAGGTAATGGATGTTCTCGGCGTTCGGCTCGCTCTCTAGAGCGACGCGATCGACGATCCGCAGACCGTAGCCCTCGAGCCCGGCCCGCTTGGTTGGGTTGTTGGTCAGGAGCCTCATGGTGGACACCCCGAGGTCGGCGAGTATCTGTGCCCCAACCCCGTAGTCACGCGAGTCGGGGGCGAATCCGAGCTCGATGTTGGCTTCTACGGTATCGAGTCCAGTGTCCTGGAGGGCGTACGCCTCTAGTTTGTGACGGAGTCCGATCCCACGGCCCTCGTGCCCCCGGATGTAGACGACCACGCCCTCACCCTCTTCCGCGATGCGGCGAAGGGCCTCCTGAAGCTGGAGGCCGCAGTCGCAGCGGATGCTCCCGATGACGTCCCCGGTGAAGCATTCGGAGTGGACGCGCACGAGAACGTTCTCGCGGTTCTCGATGTCTCCCTTGACGAGGGCGACATGGGTACGCCCATCGTGGCTCTCGTATCCGATCGCTCTGAAATCACCGAAACGGGTGGGGATGCGCGCCTCGGTGACCCGCTCTACGAGCTTCTCGGAACGCCGCCGGTACGCGATCAGATCGGCGATCGAGATGATCAGGAGGTCGTGCGTCTCGGCAAAGACCTCAAGCTCCGGAAGTCGAGCCATCGAGCCATCGTCATTGACGATCTCGCAGCCAACCCCAGCCGGGAACAACCCCGCTCCTCTGGCGAGGTCCACCGAAGCCTCGGTATGGCCGGCCCTTCGAAGAACTCCCCCCGGGGTGTATCTGAGGGGAAAGATGTGACCGGGTCTGGCAAGGTCGGACGGCACTGCGGTGGCATCGATCAGCGTTTCGATGGTCCGAGCATCTGTCTGCGGCCGAGATCCCGGTGGTGTTCCCCTCGTGGGCGTCGACCGAGATCGTGAAGGCGGTTCTCATCGATTCGGAGTTGTCGGACACCATCAGTGGCAGGTTCAGTTGCTCGAGGCGCTCGCCCTCCATCGATACGAAGATGATCCCCGAGCAGTGCTTGACCATGAATGCAACCGCTTCCGGAGTGACCTTCTCCGCGGCGAAGATCAGGTCGCCCTCGTTCTCGCGATCCTCGTCGTCGACGACGATCACCATGTTCCCCTTCTTGATCTCTTCTAGCGCTGCTTCGATAGTTGCGAGAGGCATCGTTTACTCCTTCTTCCCGAGTAGGCGTTCGACGTACTTGGCGACGACGTCGACCTCGACATTGACCTGTGAACCAACCGTGAGGATCCCGAGGGTCGTGACCTCGAGGGTGTGAGGGATCAGAGCGACATTGAAGGTCGTACGCCCGACCTCGACCACAGTGAGTGAAACCCCATCGAGGGTTACCGACCCCTTGTCGGCCATGTACCTGAGGAGGTCCTCGTCCGCCGAGAACCAGATCCGGCGAGCATCCTCGTCGTTCTCGACCCTGACCGCGGTGGCCACTCCATCCACGTGACCCTGGACGAGATGGCCGCCCAGTCGATCAGAGAGCCGAGCAGGAAGCTCCAGATTGACATCGGCGCCCTTGACGATGTTGCCGATGGTGGTACGGGAGGTCGTCTCCGGCATCGCCTGGGTGGTGAACCGCCGACGAGTTGCTGAGGTGGCCGTCAAACACACACCATTGACCGCGACCGAGTCGCCGACCTTCAGTTCCTTGGCGATGTGAGGTGCCTCGATCTCGAGTTCAAGCATCCCCGCTCGCGACCGGGCCTTCCTGACGGATCCCCGCTCGACCACGATCCCCGTGAACATCAGAACTCCTCTCTCATCAGCGTGACCGACACGTCGTCGCCTAGACGCCGGACGTCCGTCGTCTTGAAGCGACTCGCATCAGCCATAGATAGGACCCCTAGGTCCCCGATCTCAGCGCCGCCCGGGCCCACGAGCATCGGCCCGTACACGAGCTCCAACCGATCTACATCTCCATCCCTAAGGAGGCTCGTCGCGATCTCCCCGCCACCTTCGACGTAGACCTCGAGGATGTCGCGGGCTCCGAGTAGATCCAGGAGGTCACTCAGATCGACGCGGTCACCCCCCGAGAAGATCGCAACCTCTGCGCCCCGTTCTTTCCATCCGAGGTGTGCCTCGTGCGAGGACCTTCCGGTCGTTGCGATGAGGATCGGAGAAGGGTCATCGAACATCCGCGCAGAGGGAGGCGTTCGCCCGGACGAATCAACAACGACCCGAAGAGGCTGGCGGGGCGCGTCAACGTCTCTGGCCGTCAACATCGGGTCATCAGCCACAACCGTTCCGGCGCCAACCATCACTGCATCTACGACGGAGCGTCTGCGGTGGACCGAGAGGCGGCTCTCGTCCCCGCTGATCCAACGCGCCGAGCCGTCAGGGGCGGACATCCGGCCGTCGAGCGTCAGGGCCAGCTTCAAAGTGACAAAGGGCCTCCCCGTACGGCGGTGGTGGATGTACGGAGCATTCAGGAGAGCGGCCTCGGCGCGAAGCACATCCTCTACGACCTCGATACCCGCAGCACGGAGCTGCGCGACGCCGTCGCCCGAGACGCGCGGATCCGGATCGAGCATGGCAACAACCACGCGCGTGATGCCAGCGTCAACAAGGGCCGGAGCGCATGGGGGTGTACGTCCATGGTGACTACACGGCTCGAGCGTCACGTAAGCGGTCGCGCCGGACGCGTCGACGTCCTCCAGAGCCACGATCTCAGCGTGGGCCGCCCCGGCCTTCACGTGGGCTCCGGATCCGAGCACCTCGCCGTCGCGCACGATCACCGCGCCGACCATCGGATTGGGTGAGGTGAAGGGGTGAGCCCGCGCTAGATCGAGGGCCATCGCCATGAATCTCTCGTCGTCAGGTCGTCCCATGTCGCTCCCTCGCGCTACGGCGAACGACTTCAGGACATCGGGAATGCGGCGACCACGCCCCTACACGTTCGCGTCTTGGCGCGTTCGCGTGAAGCGCAGAACCCGGGCGTGTAGCCCCGGTCGCCTCTTCTCCCATCCGGACTCATCCGTACAAACACCGGACATACCGTCGGTCCCGGAATTTCACCGGGTCCACCCTTCCGCCTCGGCAAGCTGCCTCGGTAGAGGGGTCGCGGACTGTCACCGCCGGTCGGGATTCTCACCCTGCCCCGAAGAGGTTCGTTATCGCTCACGATGATACCTCGACGGGCGAGAACACACGGGCACGGGCTCCAGGCCCTGGCTCCAGGGAGCCCCCGTGAGAGTCCTCGTTAGGTCAGGGGTTCTGGGAGGGGCCGGTGTGGGGTGCAGATTCGGCGAGGGTCTCGACGCTCTTGCGTCGGTCAACCGCGTACGAAGAGCGGGTTTCCCGCTTGGCGAATTGCTTCATCTCAGCAGCGACCTCCGCCGCCTCGAAGTGACTGTAGATCGGCCTCATCGAGTTCGATGCGATCCCGACCGACACGGTCTGGAGGGGGAAACGACGCACCTGGCTGCGACGGTCTGCGATCTCGATATAGCCCCGTTCGGCATCGTCGGGGTCGTACAGGTCCCCCACCTTGGCGTCCCACTCGGTGATGATCTTGCTTGCGGTGTCCTCCGCACGATCCGGATCGACTATCGCCACGACGTCGTCCCCGCCGATGTGTCCGACGAACGACTCGGTGCCGCCGATCGACTCGACCGCCTCGCTAACGCACCGCGCCAGCAACTTGATCGCCTCGTCTCCCCTGAGGAAGCCGTAGAAGTCGTTGAACGACTTGAAGTTGTCGAGGTCCACGTACATCAGCGCGAACGGAGCGCCGCTGGCCACGCGCTCGGCGACCTCCTCTTGAACCTGGACGTTCCCAGGCAATTGCGTAAGGGGGTTGACGTCCCGCATCTCCTTGGAGCGCCGCAGAGCAGATTTCACCCGGGCGATCAACTCGATGGGGTCGAACGGCTTGATCATGTAGTCGTCGGCTCCGGCAGTCAGTCCGACCACCTTGTCGGCAGAGAGTGACTTAGCGGTGAGCATGATCACCGAGATGTGTTTGGTCCGAGAATCGCGCCGCAGTCTCTGGCACACCTCGAACCCATCGATCTTGGGCATCATCACGTCGAGAAGCACGAGGTCGGGGGTCATGTCGTAGGCGCGCTGCAGTGCCTGCTCGCCGTCTGAAGCAGTGGCCACCTCGAATCCCTCGAGCCTCAGGTTCACCTCGACGAATCTGACGATGTCTTCATCGTCGTCTGCGACGAGGATCAGACCGTTCACTTCTTCGCTCATCCGACTCCTCGAACTTCAAGTTCATCCAACCTCGACCTGAGTTTGGCCGCGGCAACCGGTGGATCGACTCCATCGAAGATGGCTGAGCCAGCCACGATTATCTGTGCGCCAGCCTCAACCGTTCTATCTACAGTGTCCATGTTGACGCCACCGTCTACTTCTATTTCGGCATCGGAGCCGGTTTCCTGCAGCAACCTACGGGCCAACTCGATCTTGGGGAGCACTTCAGGCATGAAGCTCTGGCCCCCGAAACCAGGACGAACCGTCATCATCAGGACCACATCCACCTCAGGCAGGAGGTCCGTCAGGGGCTCAAGCGGGACATCGGGATGGATCGCCAGCCCGGGGCCCACGCCCAACCCTCGGAGTTGGTGGATCACCCCTGAGGGGTCTGCCACCGTCTCCGGGTGGAAGGTGATCCGGGTGGCTCCGGCGGAGGCGAACATCTCGGCATATCGGTCTGGGTCACTGATCATGAGGTGGACATTCAGGGGGTGCTCTACCGCGGCGCGGATGGCAGCGACCGTCGATGGTCCGAAGGTGATGTTGGGGACGTAGTGACCGTCCATGACATCGAGATGGAACCAGTCCACATGGGGAGCAACCCCACGTACCTCGTCAGCCATCCTCCCGAAATCGGCAGTGAGGATCGATGGGGACAACTGCAACTTCCTCATTCGAATCGCTCGCCAGGCATCGGACGCAATCCCCTCTTCATCTCCGACCCCTCCATCCGCTTCTTGCCCGCAGGTTGAACCTCGGTGAGCACCAGCGAGCCCTGTCCGGTACCGATCACGAGCTCATCATCGTCAAGGATGCTCCCGGGGGCTCCCGAGCCATCAGACACCATCGCTCGGTGGACCTTGACCCGTTCGTTTCGGAAGGTCGTCCACGCTCCGGGCTGGGGGTTGGTACCTCGCACCAGGTTGGCGATCTCACTAGCGGTTGACGTCCACTCGATACGGGCATCCGCACTGGTTACCTTGGCTGCGTAGCTCGCAGCGGAATCGTCCTGCGGAACTGGAACGAGGCTTCCGTCGAGATAGTGGCTCAGGCTCTCTACCAATAGGGGTCCGCCTATCACGGCCAGTCGCTCCCCCAGCTCGCCCGCGGTCTCGTCGTTACCGATCGTGGTGCTCTCGCTGGCGATAACGGGGCCCTCATCCATCCCCTCACTCAGAACCATGATCGAGACACCTGTCTCGGATCGTCCCTCCATCACTGCTCGTTGCACAGGGGCCGCCCCCCGGTACTCGGGCAGTAGCGAGAAGTGCACGTTTACGAATCCTCCTGCAACGGCATCGAGGAGGACGACCGGAAGGATCGAGCCATAGGCCACGACCACCGCCACGTCCGCACCAGCCTGTTGCACACGACTCAACAATTCAGGATCGCGAGCCCGAGGTACCTGGACAACATCGAGTCCCAACTCCTCAGCTCTCACCTTGACGGGGGGTGGGGTCATCTTCATCCCACGACCCGACGGCCGATCCGGGTTGGTCACGACGGCGGCGATCTCGTGACCTTCTGCCACCAAGGCATCCAGGCTCGGAACCGCCCACGCCGGAGTCCCGAAGAAGAGAACCCTCAGAGCCTCTCCTCGGTCGCCAGACCCATCACCGGAACACTCAACCCGAGAGCCTGATCCCTGAGGATCCGAAGAGCCTCTTTCCGCATGTCCTCGGGGAGGTGATCGATGAAGAGAACGCCATCCAGATGATCGAACTCATGTTGGAAGACCACAGCGAGAAGATCGTCGGCCTCGATCGAGATCTCCTCACCGTTCTCATCCAAGCCTTCCATGGTCACTGCGACGGAACGCTCAACGGGGTACTGGAGTCCGGGGAGTGACAGACACCCTTCGAAATCTGTTTCGGTCTCGCTCGAACGAGCGACGATCCGTGGGTTCACGATGGCGCCGACATCGTCGCCGATCTCGTACACGAAGATCCGCTCGAGGGTCCCGACCTGCGGTGCGGCCAGCCCTATCCCGGGAGCGGCGCGCATCGTCTCGAACATGTTGGAGATCAACCGCCTGTGAAGGTCAGTTACCTCGTCAACCTCGTTCGCGCGTTGGCGCAATACCGGGTCTCCGAATCCTCTTATCTGAAGCTCAGCCATGGCGTGAAACTACCGTGGATCTACGTCCACGCGGAGGCGGTTCCCCGCGGGAACGTCAGCCGCGATGGGTTGTAGTGCGTCGGCCACCACACCCGCGTCCGAGCACTTGATCAGAGCCTCAAGGGCGTCCTCCCCTAAGGGCGAGGTCGGTACCTCTATCGGTCCCAGCACCCGGGCCCCGACGGCCCGGGCCGCTACGCAGGCAGCATCGATCAGCCGCTTGCCATGGGGGCCGGTGGCCGTGACCTTCACCAACTCCGAGAACGGTGGGTATCCAAGCTCTCGTCGTTGCTCGATCTCCCGCGACGAGAAGAAGGTCGGGTCTCCTCTAACGACCGCCTGAACAACGTGATGGGCCGGTTCGTCGGATTGCACGAGCAGGTGTCCCCCACCGGATGCAGGACCTGCCCACTCCGCCATCTCGGCCAGAACCCTGTGGGCCCGCTCTGCAGCACGGAGGTCAGGTCGCCGGATCAGCGGGTCGATCTGAAGAACCCCCACGAGATCCACCGGTGGTCGGAGCGCTTCCTTCGCCCCGACCCAGGTAGTGAGGTAGATCGAGGCATCCTCGGCAGGACGTCCGGTGGTCGCGAGTACGTCGGGGTCCACCCTCACCACCTTCTCTCTCGGGAACGCGGCTGCTACCTGTTCGGCGAGACGTTCGCTTCCCGCGCCGATGAACCTGAAGTCGCTCGCCCCGCAGTGCGGGCAGACGTCTGGAGCGGGCCCCATCCAGGTGCATCTGGGACACCTGAGTCCTCGCATCGAGCGGTCGTAGGCCAGCCCCGCCTCGCAGCGCCCGCAGCGCAATGATCGTCTGCAGGAGGCACACCAGACGGCTCTTGCGAAACCGCGCGCAGGAGCGAGCAGGCCGACCCGTCCTCCAGCACGGAGCACGGTTCGCATCCGGTCGTGAAGCTCATGGGACAGCGAGCGATCCTGGGGGCTTGGGGCGAGCTCCACGATGGGTCGGGCGGCGCGCAGCATCTGACTTGAGGGTCTGACGCTTCCGTACGTCCCCTGGAGAGCCGCATGAGCAGATTCGACACTCGGACACTGGCTGATCAACACGCACATCGCCCCCGAGAGCCGGGCCCGCTCTCTCGCTACGACGCGTGCATCGTAGCGAGGCGCTCTGTCCTCCTTGTAGGTCGGATGGTGTTCCTCATCAACGACCACCAGGTGCAGGTTGGGAACCGGAGCGAACACCGCGGATCTCCCACCAGCGACGAGAGGGGCGCCATACGCGGCCTCGATCCAACCCCGTGAGCGTGTCGGATCATCCACCCCTGCATCGACCCGCGCCACCGGCCACCGTTCGGAGAGTCCATCGATCACGCTCGAGCCGTATCGAACCTCGGGCACCGTGACTATGACGCCATCTCGTGCAGCCCCAACCAGCTGCGCTATCACCGCGGCTCTGTCGGCCCCCGGGACCAACTGAAGGAGGTACGTCCCAGAGGAGCGCGTCACGATGGCTGCCATCAGCTCGTCTGCCCCCTCGTACCCAGCGAGAGCATCTGACGGGATTGCGTCCAGCGTGTCCGGGAGGGTTCTCGGTTTCACGCGCACTCGAGGTGGCACCGCTCTGTCGAACACCCGGCCTGGAGGGCAGATGTACCTTCGAGACACCCACCACAGGAGTTCCACAAGGGGGCCGGGTGCAACCGGCGCACCGATCACCACCGACAGGAGGCTCTCGAGCTGTCGATCCCCGCCTTCGCGTCATTGGAAGTGAGCCCGGTGACTATCCCCCGGACCTTGCGATTACCGAAGGGGACGCGAACGAGCGAACCTACCTCTACGTCACTGAGCGCTGTGGGTACCGCGTAATCGAACTCTCGGCCCACCCGCCAGGCAGGAACGAGCGGCACGACCGACGCTATCCGAGGGGTCGGTTCGCCCTCAGTCGCAGGCGCTGCGGAGGTCATCGATGCGATCGGTTCGCTCCCAGGTGAAGTCTTTGTCGGAGCGGCCGAAATGACCGTACGCGGCGGACGCCCTGTAGATCGGACGACGGAGATCGAGGTCCCTGATGATCGCTGCCGGACGGAGATCGAAGACCTCGAGGATGCCTGCGCTGATCTTCGCCACGTCCACTTTCTCGGTTCCGAACGTGTCGACGGACACCGAAACTGGGTGAGCGACGCCGATCGCATACGCGACCTGCATCTCGAAACGTTCAGCTAGACCGGCAGCGACCACGTTCTTGGCGACCCACCGCGCGGCATAGGCGGCCGACCTGTCGACCTTGGTCGGATCCTTTCCGGAGAAGGCGCCGCCGCCGTGTCGAGCCATCCCTCCGTAGGTGTCGATGATGATCTTCCTCCCAGTCAATCCGGTATCGGCCTTGGGGCCACCGACCTCGAAAACGCCTGTGGGGTTGACGAAGATCCGCGCGCCCGTGGCATCCAGGTCATCCGGTATGAGTGGGTCGATCACGTGCTGGATCAGGTCGGGCTTGAGGAGTGATTCGATATCCACGTTCGGTTGGTGCTGCGCAGAAACCACGATCGTGTCGAGGGTGACCGGGCGCTCCCCCTCGTATCCCACGGTTACCTGGATCTTGCCGTCGGGGCGCAGGTACGGAAGCACGCCCGCCTTTCGCACCTCGGCGAGCCTCTGGGCGAAGCGGTGAGCCAACCAGATGGGGTACGGCATGAGGTCATCGTTCTCGGCGCAGGCGAACCCGAACATCATCCCTTGGTCACCCGCTCCTTGCGTGTCGAGCGCCGCGTCGTTCATCTCGCCCGAGCGTTCTTCGAATGCATGGTCGACCCCGAACGCGATATCGGGAGACTGTTCCTGGATGGCGACTGACACACCGCATGTTTCGCCGTCGAACCCGATGCGAGAACTCGTATACCCGATGTCAGTGATCACGCGGCGAGCTATCGCGGGGATATCGACGTACGTAGAGGTCGAAATCTCGCCAGCGACGACAACCCAGCCGGTGGTCAGCAGTGTCTCGCACGCGACGCGGCCGAAAGGATCGCTCGCAAGGATCTCGTCGAGCACCGCGTCGGAGATCTGATCAGCCATCTTGTCCGGATGACCCTCGGTGACCGACTCGGACGTGAATAGGCGGAGGTTCGATGTCATCCGGGCATCCTAGCCGCGGTCTAGCTCACGGAGCCGGATGACAGTGTCCAAGAGGGATGCAGCAAGCTCGCGCTTGTTCACCAACCCGAGTTCCTCCGTTCCGGCAGCGGTTGCGATCACCGCTCGGTTGGTCGGGACAGAGAATCCAGAATCGGAGCTAGCCACATCGTTCGCGACGATCACGTCTGCACCCTTCGAGTTCAACTTGGCCAGTGCTAGTTCCGCGAGCCTCGCCGGATCGGATTCCGTCTCCGCAGCGAATCCAACCAGCAGACTCCCATGTTTCCTCAGAGATGGTGTGTGACCGAGTTCTTTGAGGATGTCGGTCGTGGGAACGAGATCCAGCTCGGGCGGGCCGGTGGCCTTCTTGAGCTTGGATGGTGCCGAGCTCGACGGTTTGAAGTCGGCGACCGCTGCTGCTTTGACGATCACATCCATATCGGGTGACCGCGCGATCACTGCCTCGTACATCTCGTCGGCGGTCTCGACCCTTACGATCTCGACACCGGCGGGCTCCGCTACCGAAAGCTCACCCGCGACGAGAGTCACTTTGGCCCCACGACGGGCTGCTTCCGACGCGATCAGGATGCCCATCCGGCCCGAGGAACGGTTACCGACGAACCGAACGGGGTCGATCGGCTCGTGAGTACCACCCGCAGTCACCAGCACCCTGGTACCGGTCATCCCCTGGGAGGACGCCAGCACCAACGCAGCCTCGGCCACGATGGTTTCCGGCTCGACCATCCGCCCGAGGCCCTCATCGCCGGACGAGAGAGGTCCAGTCGTAGGTCCGAGGACGTGAACACCGCGGGACTCGAGGGCAGCGACGTTCGCCTGGGTTGCCTCGTTCTCCCACATCGCCGTGTGCATCGCCGGGACCACGATCACCGGGCACGAGATGGTCAGCAAGGTAGCGGAGGCGAGGTCGTCAGCGAACCCGCCGGCCATCTTCGCGAGCAGATTGGCTGTGGCTGGAGCGACGATCGCAAGGTCTGCACCGCGTGCGAGTTCGACGTGCGGGACATCCGCCCCGCCCGAGAACAACTCTGCAGAGACCGGATTGCCAGTGAGGCTGGCGAAGGTCTGCGCCCCCACGAAACGAGAGGCCGACCGGGTCATGATCACGCGCACGTCGGCACCCATGCCCGAGAGAGAACGGGCCACGTGCGCCACCTTATAAGCGGCGATCCCACCCGAGACGATCAGGAGGACCTTGCGGCCCTGGACCGACGTCTCGTCCATCAGGTCCTACTTGATGCCGTCGGCGGTCCGCTCATACGAGACGAGACCTTCTGAGATCTCCTGCAGAGCGATCGACAACGGCTTCGGGGCCCTGTCCGGGCTAAGGGCGACCTGGGGAGGCGTGAACTCCGCGATTCCATCGCCCAACTGGCCGAAGTAGGCGTTCACCTGACGGCTGCGCTTGGCGGCGAGAGACACGAGCGTGTACTTGGAGTCAACCTTCTCCAAGAGATCCTCGATCTTGGGTTCGATCATCATCGTAGGTAGGTCCTTCCTTCGCTAAGTAGGGTTCATTCGTGCGTTTGTGAGTCCAGTATACGGACCAACTCATCGGTTGCCCGGCCAAGGTCGTCGTTGATCACGATGTGGTCGTAGGTCCCCTTGGCCTTGATCTCTCGGTACCAGGCTTCCATCCTCTTCAACAGCGACTCGGGATCTTCCGTTCCCCTGCCTCGGAGCCGTGCGGAGAGTTCATCGAGCGAGGGCGGCTCGATGAAGACAAGGATGGCCTCAGGCATGGCTCTCTTGACCATCCCTGCCCCCTGGATGTCGATCTCCAGCAAGACGTCGCGGCCCGCTGCCAGGTTCTGCTCCACGGGAACCCTGGGGGTTCCGTACAGGTTCCCGTAGACGTCGGCCGACTCGAGGTACTCACCCCGGTCGCGTTTCCCGAGGAACACCTCGCGGGAGATGAACCCGTAATCGACCCCGTTAACCTCACCGCGGCGGGCCGGCCTGGTCGTGTCACTGACCGACAGGACCACTCCGGGGCGCTTCTGGAGGAGGCCCCTGATCACCGTGCTCTTGCCGGCCCCAGACGGTCCCGAAACTACGAATAGGTGAGCGTTTCCCTTGCGCTGCACAGGGGGCTATCGGCGGGCGAACTCGGCGAGCAGATTCGCTTTCTGCTTCGAACCCAAGCCGCGCATCCGGCGAGACTCTGAGATATCCAGCTTCTCCATCAACTTCCGCGCCCGAACTCGGCCGACCCCGGGAAGAGATTCAAGGACGTTCGAAACCTTCATCTTGCCAACGATCTCGTCGTCGGTCCGCTTGATGAGGTCACCGAGCGTGGTCCGTCCGCTCTTTAGTTGTTCCTTCAATTCGGCGCGCTTACGTCGCGCGATGCCAGCCTTCTCGAGCGCCTTGCGGCGTTGCTCCTCGCTTAGCGGCGGGGGCAAGGGCATGCGGGACAACCTCCTTACCGTCCGGTAGATGGTTCGCTTTTAGGTCCGTGCAGGTATGTTCGTCCCACCCAGGGGAGGTGGGGAGTATAGCCCCGCACCTTGGGGCCCCGCGGGGTCACCCGAGTTCGAGTCTCCGGCTCCCTGGATCCTCGATCGCGTGCCCGTCGATGCACATCGGACACTCGTCCTCGCTCCATGAACGCACATCGAGTTCGACCAGAGGATGGAACGGCACTCCGAACGACGCTCGCGTGGCATCGCAGCGGTCGATCAGGGCCCCGACCCCAGCCGGATCGCCCCCCGCAGATCTCACCAGTTCCACAACCTCGCGCGCCGATCCTCCAGTGGTGATCACGTCCTCGACGATCAACGCGCGTTCTCCTGGGGCAAGGGCGAATCCGCGCCTGAACGCAAGCTCCGAGCCCTCCCGCTCCGCGAAGATCAGCCTTGTATCGGAGGCTAGAGCGGTTGCGAATCCAAGCACGATCGCGCCGACCGCTGGACTCGCTACGACGTCGAACTGACCCTTGAATCGATCAGCGATCGCCTCCCCCAACGATCGGGTGAGACCGGGGTTCTCGAGAACCCGGAACTTCTGGACGAAGACATCCGAGTGGCGGCCGGAGGAGAGCCTGAAGTGCCCTCTCAGTACGGCACCCCGGTTCTCCATCTCTGAGAGGACCTCGCTAGCGTTCATGAAGACACCTCCGCCAGGATCTGTCGCGCCGCTGCAACGGGGTCAGCGGCAGCGGTGATGGGGCGTCCGACGACGATGTGATCCGCCCCCGCGGCGATGGCCTCCCTGGGAGTCATCACCCTGCGTTGATCTCCGTGATCCGACCCTTCAGGTCGTATCCCAGGAACCATCAGGGTGGGGCCGCTCTCCCCAGAGGGGCCGAACCGCTCCCGGAGCACCGCCACCTCCATCGGAGAGCACACGAGTCCATCGACACCAGCCGAGATCGCTTGTTCGGCCAGTCTCTCGACCTGCTCGCTCGAGGTCCCCGTGAAGCCGAGTTCGTCAAGGTCGCCCTGGTCCAAGCTCGTTAGAACCGTCACCGCCAGGATCTCCATGTCGTCGGCTGCCTCGGCGGCAGCAGTCATCATCGCGTTCCCCCCCGTCGCATGAACGGTTAGGAATCTGGCCCCCAGTTTCTCGAGTGCCCCAACCGCTCCGCTCACCTGAACCGGGATGTCGTGCAGTTTCAGATCGAGAAAGACATCGAGCCTATGGGTCAGTTCTGCAACTAGTTCCGGTCCGCACGCGGAGAATGCGGTCAGCCCCACCTTGAACATCCCTACATGGTCCTCGAGGGATTCAGCGAGCGCCTCTATCTGAGTTCTGTCTTTGAGGTCCAGCGCGACACAGATCGGGTTGTATCCGATCGATCCTGTGGTCATCTCTTGAACCATGCCCTTTCCACACTCACCATCTCTCAGCCGTTGATCTCGACCGACCCAACGAGCGCCGAGATATCGGCGATCCCATGCTCATCGAGGTAGGCGGCGATCCCCTCGATGACTTTCAGAGATGTCGTCGGGTCAACGAAGTTCGCTGTGCCGACCGCTACCGCGGAAGCGCCAGCGATGATCATCTCGATGGCGTCGGTCGCGTTCGTGACACCCCCTTGTCCGATGATCGGCACCTCAGGGAACGCCACATGCACCTCGTGGATCGCCCGCACCGCGACCGGTCTTATCGCTGGTCCCGACAGCCCCCCGTAGGTGCCCCCCAGTTTGGGGCGCCTACTCGAGGTATCGATCGACATCCCCATCAGGGTATTGATCAAGGACAGCCCGTCGGCCCCTGCGCTGATCGCCGCTCCGGCGATCTTCGTAAGTGAGGTCACATTAGGGGAGAGCTTCGGGAACACCGGGACACGGGGCAATGCGTTCTTTACCCCTTCGACGACCGCTTTCGTGGACGAGATCGAGTGGGCAAACATGTTGTTGCGGTCCTCAAGGTTCGGGCAGGAGATGTTGATCTCGACCGCGGCGACACCCGAGGCGGTTCTCAACTTGTCCGCCACCTTCACGAACTCTTCGACCGTGTTTCCGGCGATCGAGGCTACGACGGTAGCTCCCCGCTTGGTGAGCCAGGGAAGGTCTTCGGTGATGAAGTGATCCACGCCCTTGTTCTGGATCCCGATGGCGTTCAGCATCCCCGAGGGTGTCTCGCACATGCGTGGAGTTGGTTTCCCCTGCCACGGGGACAACGTCATCGACTTCACGATGACTCCTCCGAGGGCTGAAACGTCGACGAAGTTCGAACCCTCTCTCCCCGCACCGAAGGTCCCCGAGGCAACGAGGATCGGGTTGGACAGCTCCAGTCCTCCGAGGTTGAGTGCTAGGGACGCCACGGGACCCTCAGTTCCCCGGTGGAGCGTGTTCATCGACAGGCTCCTCAGCTGATACGTCGCGCACGGCGGTTGCCGAGGGCGTGAACTCCTTCTGGTCGACCGCGACGCTCTCCGATGACCCGGGCCACACGACCGTCGCTCCGTTGAACACAGGGCCCTCGGTACAAGCCCTGGCGTACACGATGGCGTCGTCGAGATCCTCGCCCTTCTTCGCGGGTCGCCGAACGGGCATGACGCATGTCATGCAAGCTCCGTACCCGCAGGCCATGAGTTCTTCGACCGCAACCTGGACCGGGATCTTCATCTCGGTGCATATGTCCGAGATCGCCGCCAGCATGGGGTGGGGGCCGCAGGCATACACGACCTCGGTGCCGCATCTCTCCATGGTCTCGGCCAGAACATCCGTGACACGACCCCTGTCGCCCTGGCTCCCGTCCTCCGTGGTCATCCGGTAGACCGACGCCAATCGTCTGATGTCGATCGGGTTGAGCAACAGACCCGAGTTCCGCGCTCCCAGGATGAAGTCCACCCTGTGTCCCTCATTGCGGAGTTCGTCAGCGAGGAAGAACAGTGGGGCGGCACCGATACCGCCACCAACCAGCAAGCAGTGAGCGCGGCGTTTGGGCATCACGAACCCCCGGCCCGTCGGCCCGATCATGTCGATCGTAGAATGAGGGCGGAGCTGGGATAGGTATCTCGTACCGGCGCCACGGATATCGAACACGATCTCGATCGTCGAAGCCCAACCACCTCGTTTGTGCATCCGATAGACCGAGAACGGTCGCCTGAGTATCTGAGCTGAGTCCTCGCGTAGCCTGATGCTGACGAACTGCCCAGGACGAGCCCTCTCGCCGATCTCCGGCGACACGATGGTGAGGCCGTGGTAAGCCTCGCCGTATCGCTTATGCGTCAGGATCTCGCCGGACGCTTGCAGCATCTCGGCCATCAGGGCTCCACGTCCGCTAGGAACGACTGCAGAGAGCGAACGCCGACCCTGCCCTTGATCAATGCTTCGATCGCTTGGACCGCGGCGAACATCCCTGCCATCGTCGTTACACACGGAACCCCGGCCTCGACCGCCGCCGTGCGGATGAAGTAACCATCCGTTCTGGCGCCTCTGCCCAGGGGTGTGTTGAACACCAGATCGATCGATCCGTCGATTATCGATTCCACCACGTTCTTGTCGTCGCCAGGTAGCGGATCGGACACCTTCCCGACGATCTTGACCGGAACACCTGCGCGTTCCAGGACGTGGGCAGTTCCCCCCGTTGCAAGTAGATCGAAACCGAGGTCATGGAGTCGTTTGGCCGGGAAGATGACAGATCGCTTGTCCCTGTTCGCGACCGACACGAAGACCGTCCCCTTTGAGGGAAGTCGAACGCCGGCACCTGCTTCCGCCTTGGCGAACGCCAATCCGAAGTCGGGATCGATCCCCATGACCTCGCCCGTAGACCTCATCTCTGGACCGAGTGCCGTGTCGACCCCAGGGAAGCGCTCGAACGGCATCACGGCTTCTTTGACTGCGGTATGGGGCACCCCATCGTGACCGATCGATCGAGCGGGGAGGGCGCCTTCTGCTCGGAGCTTGGCCAGCGACTCCCCCGCCATCACACGAGCGGCCAACTTGGCGAGAGGAACCCCCGTCGCCTTGGACACGAACGGAACCGTTCGCGAGGCACGAGGGTTGGCCTCGATGACCGACACCTCGTCGCCCTTTACCGCGAACTGGATGTTGATGAGGCCGATGACTCCGAGCTCGCGAGAGATCGCCTCGGTATAGGCCGCAACCGTTGCTATCTGGTCTCTGCCCAGTGAGAACGGGGGCACTACGCACGCGGAGTCTCCCGAGTGGATCCCAGCCTCCTCGATGTGCTCTAGCACAGCCCCGAGATAGAGCTCCTCGCCGTCGAACAGGGCATCGCAATCGACCTCGATCGCGCCTTCCAGGAACCTGTCGATCAGGACCGGATGCTCTGGACTAACCCGAGCCGCTGTCTTCATGTAGCGGTCAAGCGACTCGTCCTCGTAAACGATCTCCATCGCTCGCCCACCGAGGACGTACGACGGTCGGACCAGGACGGGGAACCCGATCGAACGAGCAACCGCTCGAGCCTCCTCGGACGACCGTGCCATCCCGTTCGGGGGCTGTGGCAGCCGCAGATCGGCCAGCAGAGCACCGAATCGTTCACGGTCCTCGGCTCGGTCGATCGCATCGGGAGGCGTGCCGAGGATCGGAACGCCAGCGCGCTCCAGAGCGGCTGCGAGTTTCAGTGGGGTCTGACCCCCGAGCTGCACGATGACCCCGATAGGCCGCTCGCGCTCGACGACATTCATCACGTCCTCGAAGGTGAGTGGCTCGAAGTAGAGCCTGTCGGATGTGTCGTAGTCGGTCGACACGGTCTCGGGATTGCAGTTGAGCATTATCGTCTCGAAGCCAGCGTCGCGAAGGGCGAATGCTGCGTGCACGCAGCAGTAGTCGAACTCGATCCCCTGCCCGATCCGATTGGGCCCGGAACCGAGGATCAAGATCTTCTCGCGATCCCCTTCCTTGACCTCGTCCTCGTCCTCATACGTCGAGTAGTAGTAGGGCGTCTCGGCAACGAACTCAGCGGCGCAGGTGTCGACGGTCTTGTAGGTAGGGATCGACCCCCACGCGATCCGAGTGGCCCTCACCACGTCCTCAGACGAACCGAGGATCGTTGCGATCTCGGCGTCGGAGAATCCGAGGCGCTTAGCGCGTCTCATACCGTCGGCTCCGAGGGATCGGAGAGAACCCGCCTCTTCGATGGATCTCCGCATCTCAGCAAGCCGCGCTATCTGGTCGACGAACCAGACGTCGATGCGGGAACGCGCGGCGACCTCTTCGACCCCGTGGCCGTTGTAGAGCGCGGCGTAGACGGCCCGCAGTCGTTCTTCCGTCGGTACATCGAGGCCCTCGAGAGCATCATCCACCGGAGTCAGATCGCCTGCGATCCCGGTCCAATCGCGCTCGAGCGACCTGAATCCCTTCTGGAGGGCCTCCGCAAAGGTGCGTCCGATCGCCATCGCCTCGCCGACAGATTTCATCTTGGTCCCAAGGACTGGGTCCGCCGCCGGGAACTTCTCGAAGGTCCACCGCGGGATCTTGACCACGATGTAGTCGATCGAGGGCTCGAAGGACGCCGGAGTCTTCAGGGTGATGTCGTTGGGGATCTCGTCGAGCGAGTAGCCGACGGCGAGTTTCGCTGCGATCTTAGCGATGGGAAACCCTGTCGCCTTCGACGCGAGAGCGCTCGAACGAGATACGCGTGGATTCATCTCGATGACCACACGTCTGCCACTCACGGGGTCGATAGCGAACTGAACGTTCGATCCCCCAGTCTCGACGCCGATGGCACGCATCACTCGCACACCGTCGTCTCGCATCCCCTGGTACTCGACATCGGTCAGAGTCAAAGCTGGAGCAACGGTTATCGAATCGCCCGTATGCACGCCCATCGGGTCAACGTTCTCGATCGAGCAAACGACTACGACGTTGTCGCTGCGATCGCGCATCAACTCGAGTTCGAATTCCTTCCACCCCGAGATGGCTTCCTCGACCAGAACCTCGCCGATGCTCGACAACCGAAGCCCTTCGTTCACGACCACTTTCAGCTGTTCCGGTGTCGAGACCACCCCGGAGCCCCCGCCACCCATCACGAATGAGGGCCGGATGACCACCGGATACCCGAGCCCGTCGGCGGCTTCCAGAGCCTCTTTCATCGAATAGGCGAACGTAGACCGCGGCAGGTCCAGACCAGCCGCTTCCATCGTCTCCTTGAAGAGACGGCGGTCCTCTGCGCGACGGATGGATTCGACGCTGGCGCCGATCATCTCGACCCCGTACTCCTCAAAGACCCCCGAGGTTGCGAGCTCCATGGCGACGTTCAATGCCGTTTGCCCACCCAGGGTTGGGAGCACCGCGTCCGGACGCTCCGCCTCGATCACCTTCTCGACGTACATCGGTGTGATCGGTTCTATGTAGGTGGCGTCTGCGAACTCAGGATCCGTCATGATCGTCGCCGGGTTCGAGTTCACGAGTACGACCTCGTAGCCTTCCGCGCGCAGAACCTTGCAGGCCTGAGCGCCCGAGTAGTCGAACTCGCAGGCCTGTCCGATGACGATCGGGCCGGAGCCGATGACCAGGATCTTGTGGATGTCGTCGCGCCGTGGCATCAGCTCACGCTTTCCGCGGTCAGCAACTCGATCCGGTTACCCGCGGGGTCCCGCGTGTAGAACCGCTGGCGACCGGGGATCACCGACGCCTGCTCGATGTGGCACCCGTGTTCCCTCAGGTGCTCGACCGCGGCCTCGAAATCGCCGATCGAGACTGCGAAGTGAGCGGTCTCGGGCGGATTGTGAGGGTCCACGGAAACATGGATCTCGCCTGAACCGGCACTGAACCATGCACCCGCTGGTCTGGTGCCATCCGGCTTCTCCACACGCTCGAGGCCGAGTACCTCCGCATACCAAGCCACAACCTCACCCTCCAGTTCTTCGGGAGTGGTGACGTTGACGTGATCGAGCGCCGTAACGGTGATGCGGTTCACTATCTGCGTCCCGCTCCTTTAGCTTGAGCCTTGCGCGCCTCGTGCTCCCGCTTCTTGCGCTGTCGGTCCTTGGGCCACCGTGCTTTCCTTCTACTGCCTCTACCCATCAGATTCCCCTTCTGTTCTGCGGATCGTCGAGACGATCCGCTTCTTCTTCCCGGTCCGGAACCCGTCGAGGCGTCACCGGCTACGCATTCTGTTCTGCCTTGTCCGGAACCCGTCGAGGCGTCACCGGCTACGCCTTCACCTCAAGCTGTTGTGGCTCGAAGGTCGAGATCAGCTCTTGGAACATGCCGAACAGGTACCTGGAATCGTGCGGACCGGGCCCCGCTTCGGGGTGGTACTGGACGCTGTAGGCGACCCCTGGGATCTCGATCCCCTCCACCGTTCCATCGTTCAGGTTTACATGAGAGAGCGTTGCCCGGCTCCCCTCGATGGAGGATTCGTCAACCGCGAACCCGTGGTTCTGGCAGGTGATCTCGATCCGGTCGTGACCGAGCCTTCTCACCGGGTGATTCCCGCCCCGGTGACCGAACGGGAGTTTGTATGTAGAGCAACCCACCGCTAGAGAGAGGATCTGGTGGCCAAGGCAGATCCCGAACACCGGCAGGCGCCCAAGGATCTCTCTGACCATCTCGGTGGCGTACGAGACCGGCTCGGGATCACCGGGGCCGTTCGATAGGAACACCCCTTCGTAACCCCCGTCGAGGAGCTCCTGGGCCGAGGTCCGGGCGGGTAACACCGTGATGTCGAACCCGGCGCTGACGAGGAGATCGAGGATGTTTCGCTTGAGCCCGAGGTCGATGGCTGCGATCCGCCGCCGTTCTCCCCGGTACGGCTCCAGCAAGACGGCGGTCGCGGTCGCTGGCTCGGCTCCTGCCGAGTACCCGCTTCCGGCGCGTTCGGCTAGGTGAGCTTCTGTCCATTCGTATGGCTCGGGCGTCGTCGCCTCGGATGCCAGATCGAGGCCCTCCAATGATCGCGACGAGCGCGCGATCTCGACGAGATCATCGGCGGAGGTCCCGTTGGTTGCGATCGCCGACCGCATCGCCCCTTGATCGCGCAGGTGACGTGTGAGACGTCGGGTATCTACCTCGGTGATCCCCGGGATCCCGTGTCCGCTGAGGTACGCCTCGAGCGAGCCTTCGGAGCGCCACGACGAATCGACGCGCGAGACATCGCGGACGACGAAACCGGCCACCCAGGGTTTGCGCGATTGATCGTCGTGGGCGTTGACGCCGGTGTTGCCGATATGTGGAGCCGTCATGCACACGATCTGCCCGTGGTACGAGGGGTCGGTCAGCACCTCCTGGTAACCAGCCAGCGACGTGTTGAAGCACGCCTCTCCGGTAGCAACCCCGACCGCGCCGAAGGCCTCGCCCGCGAACGTCGTCCCGTCTTCAAGAGCGAGAAGGGCAGGGGCTCTCATCACACCACCGTCCTCTCGACGACGGTGCCGTCGATCGTCGTCCTCACCCCGCCGAAGAAGGTGTGAACCACCTTCCCCGTTACGGTCCGGCCACCGAACGGAGTGTTGCGCGACATGGAATTGAACCGGTGGGGATCGACCACCCAGGAGCGCTCGGCGTCGAACACGACGACGTGAGCCGGGCTCCCCACTGCGAGCGAACCCTGACCCTCCATCCCGAGGATCCGGGCGGGCGTCACCGCGAGGCGTTCGATCGCCTGGCTCAGACTCAGGTGCCCAGGGATCACGAGCTCTCCCAGGGTGAGCGCCAGTGCCGTCTCGAGCCCAACCAAGCCAGGGGGTGCGTACTGGAACTCGATGTCCTTCTCTTCGACCGCGTGGGGCGCATGGTCGGTAGCGATCGCATCGATGGTCCCGTCCGCTAGCCCCTCGATGATCGCGTCGCGATGTGGCTCGCTCCGCAACGGAGGGTTGACCTTGGCGTTCGGGTCATAGCCCTCCAACGCCTCGTCTGTCAGCGTGAAGTGGTGTGGAGTGGCTTCACATGTCACGCGCACGCCTTCTTCCTTCGCACGTCGGACCATTGCAACGGTGCCAGCGGTCGAGATGTGGAGGAGGTGCAGGCGACAGCCCGTAAGGCGTGCCAATGCGATGTCTCGGGCAGCCATGAGTTCTTCGGCCTCGGCTGGGATCCCTCGGAGCCCGAGCGCCATGGATCTATCGCCCTCGTGCATCTGACCGTCGTGAGCAAGGGAGTCATCCTCGCAGTGCTCTGCGTAGATGCCGTCGAACGCTGTGAGGTACTCCATCGCACGTCGCGCGAACAAGGCGCTCTGAACGCCACGACCGTCATCGGTAAAGAGCTTGACCCCGGCCACCGACCGGGACATCTCGCCGATGTCCGCCATCTGCTCGCCGTTCAGCCCTCGACTCAGCGCTCCCGCGGGGAGAACCTGCACCAGGCCGGCCTCGCGTCCCAGAGCCCATACCTTCTCGACCACCGAACTGGTGTCCGCCACGGGATCGGTGTTCGGCATCGTGCAGATAGCGGTGTAGCCGCCTGACGCAGCCGCTCTGCTCGCACTCGCGATCGTTTCCTCGTCCTCTCGCCCAGGCTCGCGCACGTGAGTGTGCATATCGACGAAGCCGGGTGCCACGACCAAGCCGGTCACGTCGATGACTTCGGCATCGGGCGCTTGTATGTCGGCCTCGACCCTCTCGATAAGACCATCCGAGATCAGTACGTCGGCGGGACTGTCTGTGTCGGAGGCGGGATCGATCACCCGTCCACCTCTCAGCAAGTAGGTCATGTCGTGGCCCCCTCTTCGTGGCCACCGAGCATCAGGTAGAGGAGGCTCATTCGAACCGCCAACCCGTTCGATACCTGATCGAGAACTATCGACCGAGGGAGTTCCGACACATCGGCCCCGATCTCGACACCACGGTTCATAGGTCCGGGGTGCATGACCAGGGCGTCGTCCTTCATCCGAGCGACCCTCCGCGAGTCGAGTCCCCAGTTACTCGCATACTCGCGGTCAGAGGGGAACAACTGCTCGATCGCACGTTCCTTCTGCACCCGCAGCAGGTAGCAGACGTCGAGATCGTCGATCACTGAATCCAGATCACTCGTGATCTCTGCGCCCCAACCGCGTGCCTGTGGGGGGATCAGGGTCGGGGGCCCCACGAGCACGACGTTCGCCCCCATGGTGACCAGGCCTTTCACGTTGGATCGGGCAACACGAGAGTGCAGCACGTCCCCAACGATCGCTACGTTCAGACCCGAGAGATCCTTGAAATGCTCACGGATGGAGAAGAGATCGAGAAGAGCCTGGGTTGGGTGTTCGTGCCACCCATCGCCAGCGTTCAGAACACTTGCCTTGACCCAGCGCGACAACTGGAGCGGGTGCCCCGGAAGAACCATGTCTGACGACGATCGCATCAACGCCCATCGCCTCGAGCGTCCATGCGGTGTCTTTGAAGGACTCTCCCTTAGCGACACTGGACTTGGAATCCGCTGAGAAGTTGATCACGTCGGCCGAGAGGCGCTTGGCGGCAAGCTCGAATGAGATCCGGGTCCGCGTCGACGCCTCGTAGAAGAGGTTGCAGACCGTACGGCCGCGCAAAGTCGGGAGCTTCTTTATCGGCCGGTCAGTGACCTGACGCATCTCTTCTGCCGTATCCAGGATCCTCGTGATGTCATCCGCGTCGAGCTGATCCATGGATAGGAGGTGCTTGAACATGGTTATCTCCCACCTGCCTCTCGTCGCCCGATGAGCACCGCGTCCTCACCGTCGATCTCGCTCAGGTGGACACGGACGTCCTCATCGGATGAGGTCGGGAGGTTCTTGCCCACGTGATCCGCTCGGATCGGCAACTCACGGTGTCCTCTGTCAACCAGGACCGCAAGCTTCACCGATCGGGGCCGGCCGAGGTCGAGCAACGCGTCGAAAGCGGCCCGGATCGTTCGGCCGGTGTAGAGGACGTCGTCCACCAGGACGACCACTCGCCCGTCGATGTCGGCGGGCACGGTCGTCGCCTCCAGGTTGCGAGGGCCGCGGAGATTGACGTCATCTCGGTACAGGGTCACGTCGAGCGCCCCGCAGGGAAGGTCAACGCCCTCGAAAGTAGCGATCGTTGCGGCTATCCGATCGGCGAGCGGGGCGCCTCGCGTCCTGATGCCGACTATGACCAGGTCGTCGGTCCCCTTATTCGCCTCGACGATCTCGTGAGCGATGCGAGTGAGGGCTCTGCGGATGTCATCCTCTTCCATCACCCGCGCCTTGACGGCGAAGTTCTGGGTGGGGGTTCCGGCCATCAAAAAACGCCTCCCCCGGGAGGGCAGGCGTGGTCGCTTATGAGGTGTCGCATGGACTCATCCCCTTCTCGTCACGCCCTTCTCGGCCTCTCTGGGCCGAGCCTTAAAGGTCGGGACGGCACCAAACTACACCGCGCGTCGCTCGTCGGGCAACGTTCCAACGCTGACTTCTGGAGTCGGTCAGACCGGGTTGGAGGACGGCACTTGAACCACCGGGAGTCGGAACGAGAACGAGGACCCGACCCCACCGGCCGAGTCGATCACGAGCTCGGAATCGTGCATCGCGAGCACCTCTCGAACGAATGCCAGGCCCAGCCCCGTGCCGCCCGCTGGCCGGTTGTTCGGATCACCACCCCTGAAGAAGCGCTCCCCCATCCTGGCGAGATCTTCAGCGGGGATACCGGGACCCGTATCGATCACCGAGATGAGCACCGCCTCTGAGATCGGTGTGGCGGTCACCGCGATCCGGGTCCCCGGGGGGGTATGGGCGACCGCGTTGGCGATGAGGTTCTCGAAGACACGATCCAACAGCAAAGGGTCTGCCGCGGCCACCAGACCGGAATCGACCGAGGATGACCACGGATGGTTGGCCAACATCCCGTGCAATCTGTCTGCGACCTGGTTAACTACGCCCTTGATCTCGACGGGCACGATCGCCGCCTCGAGCTTTCCAGCTTCGATCCGGGAGAAGTCGAGAAGCGTCGCGATGATGCCGTGCAGCGTCGATGCATTGCTGTTGAGTCTTCCCACCAACTCGAGGCGCACCTCGTCGGAAAGGTCGGGCCACCGCTCTTCGAGCGTACGGCCCATCCCGCGGATCGCAGTAAGTGGGGTCCGCAACTCGTGCGAAACGGTGGTCAGGAAGTCTGTCTTCATCTGATCGAGTTCCTCCAGGCGCTCCACGGTCTGTCGCTCGAACTCGAACCGCCGAGCACCTTCAAGAGCGCGTCCCGCCTGTGATGCGAGCAACTCCATCACCTCGACCTCTTCGGGGCTGATGGTGCGAGCCTCGGGGCTCTGGCCCACCAAGACGGCGACCATCACTCCCTCCGCATAGATAGGAGTGGCTATCGAGGCCCCTAGCTTGAGATCCTTCAGAGCAGAGACCGATCGAGGATCGGACGAGTAGTCGTCGATCGTTTCGGTCCTCCCGGACCGAGCGACCGTCCCAGTGATGCCTCCGCTCGCCGGATGCGGACGTAACGGTGAAGCCGTGAGGAAGGCCGCGGGCATGCGCCATCGTGTAAGACGAACCGTCCTCCGAGAACATGCTCAACCCAGAGACGGAGAAACCGAGATCTCTCACCGTGTCGACGACGACGTCGAGAACCTCATCCGGGGACAGCAGAGTCATCTCACGCGCTGCGGTCGTAACCCTTGCCAGAAGATCGGCTCTCCGAGACGAGAGCAACTCGGATCGGACCACCGATGTGCGTTGCGCGATCAACTCGCGCGACAACTGAGCTGAAAGGAAAGTCGCTACGACGAACAAGCCCAACCGAAGGATCAGATCCTTGTGAACCCCTCTGCCGTCATGGAGCGCGAGCATCCCCAGATAGGACCCGATCGATATGAGCATCAGGAAGAGTTGATCCGGGATCGAGAACATCGCCCCGAAGAAGATGGCGAGAACGGCGTACATCAGGAAGATGACCGATTCGCCACCACCCGTAACACTGGTACCGATCGTGACGACTGCTATGTCACAAAGTGCCCACAGGAGCAGGGCTTCTCGTGCACGTGAGGAAGACAGGATCCTGTGCCACGGGAGAATCGAGACGAGCACCGTGGCCGCGACTCCGAAGCCCAGACCCCACCAGTAGGAAGAGCCACCGAGTTCGTGACGCGCCGCGACCGTGTAGATGGCGATGACGAACATCGCCAACCATTGCGCCTGGATGCCGAAGCGGACCACGCGATAGCGCAGCCAGGGGTCGGCCTCTCCTCCTCGTGAACGATCCATACCTAAAGAATCGGCCGTCGGGATGGCAGCCTGAACCCCCGGGCGGCGCCTCATGGTTCTCGGAGGCCCCCCTCTTCGACGATCTTGCCGAGTAGTCCGTTGATGAACCGTCCGGAATCCTCGGTTGAGAGCGATTTCGCCAGTTCGACCGCCTCATTGATAGCGACGGCCACGGGCACGTCGGTGGCACCGGTCAGCTCGAATATCGCGATGCGGAGCAGATTGCGATCGACGATCGGCATCCGCTCGATCGCCCAGCGGTCGGCGTAGCGCACGATCATCTCGTCAAGTGCAGCCTGGCGCTCCTGGACCCCTTCTACGAGGGTTCGCGCGTAATCAACCGCGTCCGGAGCGGCGGAATCGCCCTGCACCTCGCCCTCGTCATCGGGGGTGGAGACGATCCATCCGGCCTCCGCTCGCCTGTCGAACGCCTCGATCGGGAGAGAGTCGCGGATCTCGGCTTCATAGAGCACGTCAAGAGCAAGACGGCGAGCCGACCTTCGGAACCGGGTCGCGCTCCGGGGCGAACCGGGGTTGCTCACGCTCGTGAGATGTACTCGCCGGTACGCGTGTCGACCTTGATCTTCTCGCCTTGTTCGATGAACAACGGGACCTGGACGATCGCTCCCGTCTCGAGCGTCGCTGGCTTCAGCGCGCCAGACACCCGGTCGCCTTTGAGGCCCGGTTCCGTTTCGGTGATCTCGTACTGGGCAGTCACGGGTAGCTCCGCCCCGACGGGCATACCTTCATGAACCGGCACCATGCAAACCATCGAATCCCGCAGGAACTTGGCCGCGTCACCAAGCAGTTCGGGATCGACGTGGACCTGCTCGAATGACTCGTTGTCCATGAACACCAGCCCGGCATCGTCCGCGTAGAGGTACTGCATCTCGCGCTTATCCAGAACCGCGAGGTTCACCTTCTCGTCGGCACGGAACGTCCGGTCGATCACGGCTCCGGTCTTCACGTTCTTCAGCTTGGTCTTGACGAAAGCCTGACCCTTGCCGGGCTTCACGTGCTGGTAGTAGGAGATCGTGAACAGAGCGCCCTCGATCTCGAGGGTCTGTCCCGGCCTCATGTCGTTGGTAGAGATCACTCGTCGCTCCTCATAACTCGATCAATACGTCCTTCGGTGCTCCGTTGAGCACCACCGGACCTTCGTGTGTGACTAAGACATCGTCCTCGATCCTGATCCCACCGATCCCTGCCACATAGATCCCTGGCTCGACGGTAACGACGTCTAGTTCCACCAGTGCGTCCGTGGACGCCTTAGAGAATCTCGGCGCTTCGTGGATATCTATGCCAACGCCGTGACCAAGACCGTGGGCGAAAGTGTCTCCATACCCAGCCCCGTCTATGACGGCTCGAGCTGCTGCGTCGACATCCTTGCACCCAGCGCCGACCGAGATAGCCTCGATCCCCGCTTTCTGAGCCTCAAGCACTATCTCGTAGATGCTCCTCTGATCGTCCGTTGCGGGCCCAAGTACGACGGTGCGAGTGATGTCTGAGCAGTAACCATCCACTCGGGCACCGAAATCCATGAGGATCAGGTCGCCCTTCTCGAACTCGCGGGTCGAAGCGGTGTGATGGATGTGGGCAGACAATGCGCCGGACCCAACGATGGGCTCGAAAGACACCTGATCGGCCCCCAAGCTCCGCATCTGTACCTCGAGATCGAGAGCGATCTGGCGCTCGGAGGAACCTGGAACAACCCGATCCAGGATCCATCCATAGGCCTCGTCCGCGAGGCGCACGGCTTCTCTGATCCTGTCCACCTCGGCCGGTTCCTTCGAGCGCCGGAGGGTCTCGACCAGCTCCTTGGTCTCAACGACATCAACCCCTGGGAGCATGGCCACGAGATCGGTCTTGTCCGACAGGGTCATCGCGTCAGCCTCCACACCAAGGTGTGCGATGCCGGCTTGCTTCACGAGCCCCGGAAGCTCATCCTCGAGGCGCGTGTCATACACGACCACATCGGCCCCCTTCACGATCTCGGAAGCACGAGCACGGTAACGCGGGTCTGTAAGGAACACGGCCCTGGCGCGGGTGAGTAGCACCTGTCCGTTGGTTCCGGAGAACCCGGTGAGATAGCGGACGTTAGCGAGCGAAGTTACGAGCAATGCATCGATACCGTTCGCCTCGAGTCCATCTGACAACCTCGAGATCCTGCCAGCGTGATCCATCAGTCGACTATCTCCTTGAGTGCGTGAAGCGCCGCTATGTACGACCCTGCTCCGAACCCTGCGATGACGCCACGCGCCGCCTCTGCGGTGACCGAAGTGCGTCGCCACTCTTCCCGCGCGTGGATGTTCGATAGATGGACCTCGATCACTGGTACTTCTATCGAGGAGATCGCGTCCGCTATCGCTCGACTCGTGTGGCTGTAGGCCGCCGGGTTCAAGAGCACCCCGGCATAAGCACCGTCGGCCGCATGCAGCATCTCGATGATCTCGCCCTCTCGCTGTGTCTGCTGGGAAGTAACCTCGAAACCGAGAGGGCCCGCTGCTGCAGCGATCGCCTCATCGATATCGGCGAGGGATGAGTCTCCATATATGTCCCGCTCGCGGGTGCCGAGCAGATTGAGATTGGGACCGTGTAGAACGAGAACCTTCATCCTGCGAGCCTTTCCAGCGCTTCGGCAAGAGCCTCGCGGGGTGCCGCCACCCCCGGTTCAGCAACGCCGATCTCCGACAGGAGCACGAATCGCGGCTCCCTCCTGAACTTCTTGTCGCGCATCCACGCTTCTTCGAGCACTCCGAGATCGAAGGGTGCGTTGACCGGGAGGCCGACGGCCGTTAAGGCGCTCCGGTGCAACTCGACCGTCGCTTCGTCGATCCGTCCGAGTGCTCGTGCGAGATGTGCGGCCGCCATCATACCGAGCGATACCGCTTCCCCATGTCTCACGGTTCCGTATCCAGAAGCCAGTTCGATCGCGTGAGCGAAGGTGTGACCGTAGTTGAGAACCTCTCTCGCTCCCATCTCATGCGGGTCGTCAGAAACGACCGTGCACTTGATACGGGCTGACGTTGTCACGATCTCTTCCAGTGACCCCCTGACCGCCTCAAGCCCCCCACCGAGGATCTCGAGGAGGCGCGGCTCAGCGATGAACCCGTATTTGGCGACCTCGGCTAGCCCTGCAACGAACTCATCCTCCGGCAACGTGTCGAGGTAGGCGAGATCGCACAGAACCGCGGACGGATCGTGGAACGTCCCGATCAGGTTCTTGCCCTCGGGCAGATTGACCCCCGTCTTTCCGCCGATAGCGGCGTCAACCATCCCGAGGAGAGTGGTGGGGACATTCACGGTGGAGATGCCCCGGTTGTAGGTGGACGCGACGAAACCAGCAAGGTCGGTTACCACCCCACCACCCACCGCGACAACGACATCCGTGCGCCGTACCTTCGCGGCGGCGAACTCCTCCCAGAGCATCCGCGCCGCGTCGAGTGATTTCGAGGCCTCTCCACCAGCGGTGGTGATCGTGGTCGCCGACGAGATCTGGTTTGCGACGAGGGTTCCCTGCGCACTGAGATCCACTTGGGTAACGATGATTGCGGAGCGAGCCCCGGCGACGGCCGGTAAGGCTGGAAGCACGTCGAGGATGTCTCGTCCCACGAGAACCGGGTACGCGCGACCTTCGCTCGTGGTTGCTCGCGCTAGTGGGATCGAAACCAGTGTGACGATCTCCTCAGCCACGTCAGTGGCCGATCTCTCGTCGACCTTCAAGGTGAAGGTCGCGGCCTGGAGATAGTCATCACGCCGCGACGCCGCTAGGGAATCGAGATCGGGATGCGCCAGTACGGGCCTAGCGGCGTCGGCCCCGACGCGTTCCTTTGCCACTTCCGTGGAGACGTCGAGATGAACCACTGTCGCTCCGGACGAGATCAGGGCGGTGCGCGTCCGAGGGCTCGACAGAGATCCGCCACCAAGGGCGACCACACCCAGCTCCTCGGCGAGGAGACCGACCACGATCTCCTCTTCGAGTGCACGGAACGCCGGCTCTCCATCCTGCTCGAACATCGACATGATCGAACGACCGGCGCGTGCTTCGATGACGGCGTCGGAGTCACAGAACGCTAGGTCTAGCGCATCGGCAACGAGATCGCCGACCGTCGACTTCCCGGCCCCCATGAAACCAACGAGAACGATCACTTCCCGGTACTTGGCAGGCGTCCCGCGATACGAGCGCCGTATCCTTCGAGCGCTCCCCGGATGTCGCTCAGGGTGTCGCCCCCGAACTTCTCGAGGACCGCGTCCGCCAACACGAGTGCAACAACTGCCTCGCACACCACCCCCGCAGCAGGGACGGCGCAGGCATCGGTGCGTTCCTGAAATGCATCCGCTGGCTCACCGGTATCGAGATCCACGGTTCTGAGACGTCTCTTGAGGGTCGATAACGGCTTCATCGCGGCTCGGACCCTTAGGGTCCCGCCGATCGTCATCCCACCTTCGGTGCCCCCGGCCCTGTCCGTGGCTCTGGTGCCATCGGCCTCGATCTCATCGTGAGCGACCGTGCCGCGCCGGGAGGCTGACGCGAACCCGTCGCCCACCTCGACCCCCTTCATCGCCGGGATCGCCATCAGCTCGGCCGCCAGACGTCCATCGAGCTTTCGATCCCAATGCACGTGAGACCCGAGCCCCGGAGGCAATCCGGTGACAACTACTTCGACGACCCCACCGAGGGAGTCTCCATCCGCCTGCGCTGCATCGATGGCGGCGACCATCTGGGCCGATATCGCCTCGTCCGCGCACCTTACCGGTGAAGAATCGACGCGCTCCCGATCCTCGGGCGAGGGAGGTGGTGTGCTCTCCGGCACGGCTACTTCACCGATGCGGATCACGTGACTCAGGATCTCGATCCCCAACTCGGAAAGGAGAGCCCGGGCAACCGTCGCTATCGCCACCCGAGCAGCCGTCTCTCTCGCGCTGGCGCGCTCTAGTACGTTGCGGGCGTCGACGAAGTCGTACTTGAGCATCCCAACGAGATCGGCGTGTCCGGGCCTCGGCCTGCTCAGCGAACGGCCGGCGGCGTCGCCCTCGATCGGCATCACGTGGGCCCACTTCTGCGCATATTCGGAGTTGCGAACCACGAGGGCCACCGGGCTCCCAAGGGTGAGTCCCGAGCGGACGCCGGCGAGGATCTCGAGCTCATCCGCCTCGATCTTCATGCGAGGGCCGCGTCCATGGCCCATCCTTCGCCTCACGAGTTCGTCGGAGATCGCTTTCATCGACACCGGCACCCCAGAGGGCAACCCTTCGATGATCGCGACGAGTGCAGGCCCGTGCGATTCGCCTGCCGTCAGGTAGCGGAGTCTGGACATGGCCCCATCATCCCATCCGGCGTCGTTAGCTATGCGTCAGGGGGACGGGCTTGCTTCCGGGGTCGGCGAGCTTTCCGGCGCGGGCGCGGCGCCGCCTCCACCGGGGCGACCTATGGGAGTCGTACCCGTGGCGGCACCTGCTGCGGACGGCACCTCGAACGGATCCCTCACCCCACCGCCTCCCGACGGCCCCGAAATCTCATCATCGGTCTCATCAGGTGTTCCCGTTGGCTCAGGGGTTGGTTCGGGGCTCGGATCGCTCCCGCCCGGGAGCGTTGCCTCAACCTCCGGAACCGCTCCCAGGTCCGCGGGCGGCTCGTCACCGCCCTTACTGAACACCATCACGTAGAGAACGATCAGTAGAACCGCGAAGAGACCCACGATCATCCCGATCTGCTTCTTGTCGAGTTGCTGGCTACCTACGCTGGATCTCTTGGCCATCTGCCGCCTCCTAAGACGTCTCGCCCGGGGGCGGCTCGGGGGTGGCTCCAGGCGCCGGTTGCGGTGCCGCTCCCGCGGCAGGCAGTTCGAAGAAGATACGCGCCGTCGCCCTGAGGTTCAGGATCCGAACCGCGGTACCCGTTTGATCGGCCTCGAGTGACAGGAGGTCGATCCGGATGGCCCGAGGCATGTCGTAAACGAGTCTCACGAAATCGTTAAGCGAGAAGAACGTTCCACTCGCACCGATCGACAGCCTGATCTGGGCGATAGAGGCGCCCTCCGGAGGAGACTTGGGAACCTCGGGCGTGACCTCTACGAAATCGACCCCCGCCTCCTTCGCCCTCTTCTCGATCTGATCTATGAATCGGTCGACCTGGCTCTTGATGGGCACGAAGCCGCGCACCGTCTTCAGTTCTTCCTCCAAACGTGGAGCATCTTCCTTGAGGGCCTCGAGTTGCTGAACCTGAGTCTGGAGGGTCTGCGTGGTCACTTCCTCGGCCGCTACGAGAGCCGCCAGATCATCGACCTCGGCGCTACGTGGCTTCACCAAGAAGAGATAGAGAAGCAGGGCGACGACTACGAACCCAGAGGTGACGAGGATCAGCCGATTGCGATTGCTCATCAGAGACCCACCTGGAATCTCTGACTCAGGGCGTCAACGCCCATCTCTGCGGTGCTATCGAACCGGATGACCTGAACCTGATCCGTACTCCCGATATCGCGCGACGCTCCGTTCAACCACCCGGCTGCGAACTTGATGTCTCTGTTGAGCTCGGTGAGCCAGTCGGAAACGGCCCTCATCGACAGGGCTCCTCCCGTGAACTGGATCCGCCCGGTTGGAACGTCGGGCGAGACACGGATCTCCGCGCCCTCGGTGCCGACAGGGGCAGATCCTTCGACGGTCCCCGCCGAGGCGTTGAAGGTGTCCAGCCAGATCCCATCCGGGATGATCGCTGCGACCTCCGTGAGAACCGAGGGCCAGTAGATGTCGCCCATCATGACTGTCCTGAGGGCCTCCGTCTTGGCGAGGACCTCGGTCTCGAGAGCTGCGAACGGCTGCAGCTCTGCCACCTGCTGTTGGAGATCAGCGTTCACGGTTTGGACCTCAGCGAGTTTGCGCTCCTCGTCGCTAACCCGAGCGCCCAGGGATATCCACCAGAACACGATGAGGCCGAGCACGAGGACACCGCCCACGGATATCAAGGCCAACGAACGGTTCTGCTTGCGCCTGATCTCGTAAGTCTTCGGCAGGAGATCGGCGCCCTGCATGATGCCGCTCACCGATCACCCCTCCACATCGATAGGCCCATCGCCGTCCCGATCAAGGGTTCGATCGATGCTCGGCGATCGTCGCTCAGTTTCGACTTGACGCCCTCGAGGGGTCTCGCCATCTTCACTTCTGTCTTAAGCCCCAGTTCTAGCTTCTGGAGCAGCCCCTGCGAAAGAGCGCCGCCTCCGGTGAGCAGCACCGAGGACACCTCTAGAGCGCCCTCGCGCGTGGAGTAGTAATCGAGCGACCCCGAGATCTCCTCAACGAGGACGTCCACCTCGCGGGCCACGATCTCGTACGCCTCCGGCACTGATACCCCACCCTTCAGATCGAACTTCAGGGCTTCGGCCGCGGCTAGTTCCATGTCCAGTTCGCGCGCAAGAGCACGGGTTATCGAATCCCCACCGATCAGCGAGATCCTGACGAAGCGGGGCTCTTCGCCCGCGTGGATGACTATCTCTGTGATTCCAGCCCCGACATCAACTATCGCCTGCGCTCCGGTAGCGCCGATCTCGCCCCGCGCCACGGGGCTAACCGCACGTGCGATCGCAAAGGCGCTCAGGTCCACGGCCGCCACATCGAGTCCCGCAGACTCAACGGTCTGCACGAGAGATTCGACAACGTCCGTGGCAGCAGCGATCAACAGGACGCTCATCCGATGCTCGCCATCCTCATCGGTGTGGTCACCGAGGATCTGAAAGTCGAACTCGGCCTCATCGACCGACATCGGGATGTGATCGGCCACCTGATACTTGATCGACTCACGAAGCTCACGCTCTTCGAGGAACGGCAGTTCGATCGGGCGTACCACGACGCGGTGATTGGCAAGTCCGACGACGACACGGTCGGACCCCAACTTGCCCTTCTTCCACAGGGCGGAGATAGCGCTCGATACCGCGTCGCGATCCTGAACCTGACCGTCGACGACGGCTCCGTCGGGAAGAGGTGCCTGGGCGAAGGCGGCCAACGAGTAGCCCGACCGAGTCTGATTTACCCGGGCGGCCCTAAGGGCGCTGGTCCCCACGTCGAGTCCGACGAGGGGGGCAGAGCCGAGCGGCACTACTAGCTCTCTTCCTCGACATGAACCGTGCGATCGGTCAGGTATCGATCCAGATCGGTCCGGCGGATCCGGTAGTTCTTGCCGACCCGGATCGCAGGAAGCTGGCCGGCCTTGATCAGGCGGTACACCGTCATGTTCGAAACGCGCATGATCCCCGCGACCTCACCAACGGTCAGCAGCGGCGCGTCGTATGGCGTCTGCGACATCTTCGTCACCTTTCGTAGTGCCGGATAGTCGTGCCGCCGCATGGTGATCATCGGGATCCGAAGCGCAGCCCCCGCCGCGCCTGTCACGGTTGTCCCGTGAACCACATCAGTCAACACTTTCCCTCACTAGCGGTCAAGGTACTAATCGGCACTCGCGTGCCACTTCCTTAGATATAAGCAACAGGAACATCGCCGCTCAGGCGCACGACGTCGCACTGGGGACCTCGGCGGGCTTGCATTCGGCCCACGTCTTGACCCCCCAGGCGGACGCCACCGGATCCAGGAAGTACGGGGGCGAGGTGTACCGCAGCCGCCCGTCGTACGTGTAGTCCTTGTTGTACCCGGACTGGGCCGAGTTGCCAGAGAAGGTCCCCACGGGGCCCCTGTACAGCTGGGCGAGCGAGCCGAAGATGCTCAGCGTCCCCAGGGTGGCCCCAGAGCCATGGTTCTGAACCCGGAACGAGTGAGTGAGTGTCAGCATCGCCGCGTTGACGATGGGGTTCGAGAGCGCGCCCGTCAGGTTCGAACCGGACGAGTTCAACGGGATGGTAGATCTCGACGTAGTTCGCCGCGATCAGGCCGAGCATGTCGGTCCCCGACGTTCCACCGGCATAGGTCGTGTTCCCGGTGAGGATGATCGAGTCCTCGGTCGCGATCGTCACCCGCCCGTTCATGGTCCCCTGCACGAATGCATCGCCATCGAAACACCCGTACTGGCTCGAGTTGATGTCGTTAGAGATCGGGTAACCGAGAGGGTTCCCAGAACCGACCGGACACGTCGCGGTGATAGTTCTGGTTCGAGGTTGAGGTCGGAACGCCCTGGATGTAGATCACACCGTTCGCAGGCAGCGGAAGGTTCGATCCCGACTTCGAGCAGTTGCTCACCTTCGTGAGCGGGCTGTTGACGTTCATCGTTCCGTTCGAGTTGAACGTGATGCTCGTCGGTCCGGTGTAGAGACAGCCGGCACCCCCCAAGGTCTGGTCAGCCTTGCTCTTGATCGAGGTGTTGCTCGGGGGCATCGTGAGCGGCGGTGCGTACGCGGGATCACCGGTCCTGCTGAAGACGGGACTCGCGCTCCCCCGGTATCGGTTACCGCTTGGCGTGCAGTACGTCGCGCCGGATCGGGCACGTGCCGTCCCAGCTCGTACTTGTGTCGCCTTGGAAGTTGGGCGAGCCGCTCATCAGCAGTGCGTCGTTCGTGTGGAGCGGTCCCTTGATCGTGTCGATCCCGATGAAGTAGATGTCCGAACACGACGAGCTACGCGACGTCGGGTTGTAGTAGTGCCGGGCGCAGTTGGCTTGCGCCTGCGTCGGTGACATCGGCGAGCCCGTGTATGACACCGGGTCGGTGGTCTCGTACTCAGTGAAGTACAGATAGTCGAGGAAGTTGCGTCGTCGGAAACTGGCCTCGACGGTTCTGACAACACCGTTGACCTTTCCGGAGGAGCGCAGCTTGAGGATCCCCTGCGAGCTCATCAGGGACGAGTCGATGTAGTAGCGGAACTGCCCTGAACCGCCCCCCGGAACGTTCACCCATTGAGTGAACGCCTGGTTCCCATCAGGGGGAGCATTGGTGGCGTTGTAGCTCCAATAGCCCGAATCCCGGTTGAGACGGTAGAGGTAGTCGTCCACGCCTGCCTCGGCCGCGGGCAATGCAGCGTTCCAGTCCTGATCGCGCCGGGATGAATCGAGCGACGTTAGAGCGAGCCCCGTTGATGCTGCAACCAGGGTCATCAGGACGACGGACACGATGATCACCGTGACGAGAGCGATGCCTCGCTCATCTCTATGGAGTCGCGCGTATCACTGCGCCCCTCCACCGGTTGCGGGGTTGTTATAGACATTGACCAGTCGCACCCGATTGATCAGCGTCGCCGCCGGGGTCGAGAGTCCGCTGGGCCGTCGAACGGCGATGGTGAGCTCGACCGACTGGACCCGAGCACGATCCGCTGCCGACAGAGGCACGGCGGTCAGATCCACGAATGTGGACGTTGCCGCGTTGAAGTACTGGTACTTGAAGATGGTCCCCGTAGACACGACGTTGCTGGCTACCGCCCGGATGCTGGGGGTTCCCGTATACGTGTAGTTGGGACTGGTTCCCGATGCCGGGGTCACTTCCTCGATCAGACGGTTGTTCAGCGTCTACGTAGATCCGAACCTTGCTCGGCACCGAGGTCGTTCCCAGGTTGGCATAGAAGGTCATGGCGCGGGCGTCTGCTGCATCGAAGGTCGGCGAGCCGTTGTCGAACCGGGCGGCCGCCCTTAGGTCCTTCGTAACCTGGGCCATCATCACGCGGGCCTCTTCGAGGTTCGAGAGCCTCTCCTCGGATGCCCTCGTCGCTATCTGCATCCCATCGAGTCCTCGGTAGAACACGGCGAGGACCGTGGTCAGCAGCACCATCACGATCAGCGTCTCGATGATCGTGAAGCCGGACTCATCGCCTCCGCAAGACGCTCCTTGAGGTTCATCTCAGTTCACCGTCACTGTGACGGCTTGAGGGGTGGAGGTGAGGGGGCTCAGTTGGGTGGTGGGCCACGATCCAACCGGGGTCCTCGAGGTGACCTGGAAGCGCCACGTCCCGTACGGCAAGCGCGACGCGGACGCATGCCGTCGCTTCCGGTATTGCCCAAGGCGAACGTCTTGCCCGTCGGGCACCCGTTATCGGGGTCGTGATACGCCACGACCGCAGCACCCGGTCACGTTCGAGTTGTTCGACAGCCGGACCCTAAGATCCACGCTCTTGAGGCTCACGTCGGCAGAGGTCGTCTGGTTCGGGTTGGACGCGACCGCAGGACCTCTCTGGGCGCCCGGATAGAACGACGCCCCGGTCGACGGGTTCACTCCTTCTGGATCTGCGTCGAGACACGTCCCACCCCACGCCTTCCAGCCGTCCTGGTACGGGAACAGCGGGGTGGCCGATACCGATCTGACTCAGCGGGAGCGTTGGGTCGGCGGCGAAGAACACCGTCAGATCGGGTTCCTTGCCGGACTTCTCACGGGTGTTGTACTTCTGCTTGTACTCGGAGGACGCGTTCTCGACAGAGTCCCTGATGATCAGGCCGTTGTTCGTCGTGTACTGGGACAGGATCAGGCTCGAGAGATCGATCGTCTGCCACACGTCCTTGTTCGTGCGGGCTAGGGTACGATGCGGCGCTGCCGGTCGTTGCCGGTTGGTTGTTCCAGGTGACCGTCGTCTCGACTCCATGAGGCCGCCGCGATTGACCTGCATCGAGGGTTCGTCCGGCATCCCTGTCGTCCACCCACAGGCGTCATCTGTGCCCCCGCGTAGACGCATCCCGACGGGATCGCCGGCATCGGGAACTTGATAAGCAACCGCTTGTTCTGGTTGGTCGCTTTGCGAGACGACTTCCATCACGTCCTTGGTGCCCTCGTTCTTGTTCGCGTCGTCCTGTTGCACGATACGAGTCGGCCGAGGACTTCACGGTCGCGCTGGCCGTCGTGCATGCGGCCGACGTCGTCCACGTGAGGACCAGCTCCGGCGGGTTGGACATCTCGCGGGTATCGAAGCCGTTCCAGTCGCCGGAGCCGTTCTCCGCTGAATCCTCATCGCGAAACCGTTGTTGGTCCCGGTGTACATGGCCTGGACCTGGGAGGTGACCCCCCATGACATCCAACCGGCTCCACTGCTCGTCGAGGACGCTCGACCCGGTCGTTCCAGGCTGGTTGTTCCAGGTCGCTCCGGTCTCGGTCCAGGACGCGGATGCCTGAAAGGCATTCAGCGTTCTGGTGGATGAACTCGGTTGGTTGTTGTAGAGCCTGCAAGGTCGCTGACTCGAGTGTGCATCCCGACGGAGCGGCCGGGAGGGGGAACTTGATGAGGTGGCGGACGTTCGCTCCGTTCGAGCTGTACACGCCCCCGGTCGACTGCGTCCCGTAGTTGGCATTCGCCATCCCACTGGACGAGCGTGGTGTCGGCGTTCGCGGTGACGGTTGAGGGTGCACTCCCGCATCCCCCGGTGGCGGTACTGGTGAACCCCGCCGTCCCCAATGCGAGGCCAGCGTTGGCCACAGTCGCGCCCAGTCCGTTCGGGACGCCGTAGTTGGCGAGTCCGGCGAGGCGGAGCGTAGAGCGTTGCAGCACGGTCGTAATCGAACTCTGCGGATGTGATCGCACCAGCGACGACAGAGACCGACTGGCTGGGGTTCTGGTTGTTCTGTCGATCGACGTAACCCGCGGTGTTGAGGGACACGGTGAACTGACCTGGGGTCAACCCGACGAAGAATGCGCATCCCGACGACGTCAATCTGGGTGCTGGTGCCACCGGGACCGACGATCGTGACCGTGATCCCATTGAGAGGCGCGGCGTCACGGTCCTTGATCTTCACCGCGAGGTGGCCGAGGTCGGCGTTGTAGCGAGCCGACCGGGGGCGCAAGGATCGTTTCCGACTTGACCGGAGTGCACCCCCTGCATGTCCGGCCACGTGACCGTAACCAGCACCTTCAGGAACGCGAGGGCGGTGCCCGAAGGCGGGTTGCAGACGCCACTGGTGCCGTCCCGCGTGACCCACTCGGTGGTCCGGGCGATCGTGTACTGAACCCCGCTGACTGCCTCGTCCCGACTCTGCGGGGTCAAGGGGAGCGACGAGAACTTCGTCGACCGAACGACGTCCATCTCCTTGGCCGCGAGGTTGGCGGCGATCGAGCGGTTGCGGTTGTTCCGGGTCAGCCCCAGGGCGCTTCCCATCCCGACGGCGACGCCGGCGGTGACCATCGCGAAGATGGTCAGGGCGACGAGCAGTTCGATGAGGGTGATCCCGGATTCGCCCGCGGCAAAGTCCCGCGGGTTCTGCGGCGCAGGATGCGATTCAGTCGATCACGGCAGCTTCCAGTCGACTTGGGGTGCCCCTACCTCGGTGCTCCTACTTAGGTATCGGCAGGAACCGGCCTCAAAGATGAGCCTTTGAGGGGGCTCGATTCCGGGGCTTTTCGGACTATTGCCAGCCCGCTACAGGGTCCCTCGAGTAACCCGTGGTCCCGCACTGGCTCATGGTGACGCTGGTCGGGGCCGTGGTGACGGTCGCCGCCTTCTTGAGGTAGTAGGTCCCTGCCGTCGGTCTGGCCGTTCACCGCGCTCGTCTGATCGACGGCGATGTTCATCACGCAGTAGACGTAGCCCGAAACGCTCCACGACGCCATCAGTACCGCCGAGCCGGCCGGAACGTCCTCCCGTGGCGGTCATGACCCCGCTCTGCCTCGCATCGGTCGTGCTCCACGTGATGTTGGGCTCGATCCCCCGCAGCGTCGTTTGGTTGGTCGTGTAGGTCTGGTAGTCGACGTAATAGGTGCGCTCGGCTCCCAGTGCCGAACGAAGGGCTGATTGGGCCTGGGTGTTCTGCCCCTGCGAGCGTGCGCCCAGGAAGCGCGGGATCGCGATCGCCAGGAGCACGCCCAAGATGACGATCACTACCAGCATCTCGATGAGCGTGAAACCGCGCTCGTCCGCCGATCCAAACTTCTTCCTGAGGTGCCTCATCCCACGTGACCTTTCGTTCGAGTGTGTCGATGCGTTCGGGCCTCGATACGCGAGGCCCTTCCCGTGCACTACCTATTTCGGCCCCCGAAGATCCGAACTGAAGCCGAGCACGCAGAAGCCGAGCAACGCAGAAGGGGGCGGGTTTCCCCGCCCCCTTCGTGAGCTAAGCAGCTGTTGTCGAGCTACGGTGCCACACACGAGGTCGTGCGATGGTGCACCGCTCGAGCTCGACATGTAGTACGTGTCGTCGAGGCTCTCGTGGTCTGCCGAGAGGCAGTAGCTGGTGGCGTCCGCCGACTCGACCGTGAGCGTGACCGTGGTCGTTTCGTTGTAGCCCTCGGCCGTGAGAGCGGCAGCCGTCGAAATCGACGTAGCTACCGTTGTTGCCGGTGGCGTACGACTCGGCTGCGGTCGCCGCATTCTTCAGCGAAGACTCAGTCTGTGAAACCCATCCCTTTTCCCGCTGCTGGAGGAAGACGGGGATGGCGATCGCCGCCAAGATGGCGATGATCAAGATGACAACGAGGAGCTCGATGAGTGTGAACCCTCGCTCATCTTTCTCCCGCAAAGCCTGGAACCTAGAAAACATGGTGGGCCTCCTCCTGTGGCTAACTCCACCTGGGTGAGTCGGAGCCTTTCCGTCTCCCCACCTTCATCGGAATCTGAAACCGGGAACTTGAGCAAGGAATCGGATAGAGACCGGGGCCGAAGGTCCACTTGACGACTAGGTCAAAGGTCCAATCCCCAGCGATCCACTCCGGGACGCGCTGCGGGGACGAACCAGATCGGCTCCTCCCCCGCGGGTGACGCAGTCCGTTACTTGACGAGTTCGAAGATCTTGAACATCGGCATGTACAGGGCGACGATCATCGATCCGACGATCCCGCCGAGCACCGCGATCATGACCGGCTCGATGAGCGAGGTCAGTGCCTCCGTCGTCGACTCGACCTCTTGGTCGTAGAACTCAGCGATCTTGTCCAACATCGAGTCGATGGCGCCGGTGTCCTCCCCGATCGAGATCAGCTGAACCACCATGGGTGGGAAGATCTCGTGTCTCTGGAGCGGTCCGGCCATCGACTCACCCTTCCTGACGCTCTCTTTGACGTCCAGAGAGGCTCTCGCCAGGACCTCGTTCCCCGTTGAGCCAGCGACGATGTCGAGGGCCTGGAGGACCGGGACGCCCGCTCTCAGTAGGAGGGCAAGGGTCCGAGAGAAGCGTGAGATCGCCACCTTCTTGAACAGGTCACCGAAGATCGGGATCTTGAGCTTGACCTTGTCGAACATCAATCGGGCATCGGCGTTCGATCTCACGAAGTCGCTTGTAGGTGAAGAACCCGCCCACCGAGAGCACCATCGCTAGCGGCACCAAGATCTTCGACTGGTCGCTCAGGGCCATGAGGATGCGCGTCGGCAATGGCAAGGTTCCACCGAGTCCAGTGAACATGTTTGCGAACGTGGGAACGACGAACAGCAGCATGACGGTCACTAGTGCGACGGCGATGCCAGCCACCACGACCGGATATGTCATCGCGGACTTGACCTTCTGCCGCAACTTGTAGTCACTCTCGAGGCCGGCTGCGGTTCTCATCAGTACGGTGTCTAGCTGACCCCCGGTCTCTCCGGCCTTGACCATCGATACGAACAGGCTGTCGAACACCTTCGGGTGCCGAGACATCGCTGCTGAGAGGCTCGAGCCCCGTTCGACATCGTCCCGGACCGCTCCGATCGTCTCGGCCAACAGTGGGTTCTCGGTCTGATCGACCAAGATGTTCAGGGTCCTCAGGAGAGACAGCCCGGCGTTGATCATCGTGGCGAACTGCCGCGCGAACACGGCCAGGTCGCGCAGTTTGACCTTCTGCGGCAGGATGTGGATCTCGGTCTTGGCTGAGATCTTCGCTGCTTTGTCGATCTGGATCGGGATGAGGCCCTGGGCCTTCAGCTTGGAGGCGACGATCGAGACCGCGTCAGCTTCCATCGTTCCCGCCGCGACCTTGCCCGAGCGGGTTCGAACCGTATAAGCGAAGGTTTCCGACATCTTCTACCCCCTCCCCGCTAGACGATTGAACTCTTCGATGTGATGGCATCTCTCTAGGGCCTGGTCGTAAGTAACGATGCCTTGTTTCACGAGTTGGCCAAGCGAATGATCCATCACTCTCATCCCGAACTTCGCCCCTGCCTGCATCGAGGTGTAGATCTGGTGCGTCTTGCCTTCCCTGATGAGGTTCCGAACCGCCGACGTAGCAACCAAGACCTCAGCAGCAACCACCCTCCCGGAACCGTCGGCCCGTGGGACCAGCTGCTGAGACACAACGCCCGCCAGCGTTCCCGCCAGCTGAACGCGGATCTGTTGCTGCTGGTGCGGAGAGAACACGTCGATGATCCTGTCGATCGACTGTGGCGCATCCTGCGTGTGCAGCGTCCCGAACACAAGGTGTCCCGGTTTCGGCCGCGGTCAGGGCCGTAGCGATCGTTTCGAGGTCGCGCATCTCGCCGACGAGGATGACATCGGGATCTTGACGAAGTACGTGCTTGAGTGCGTTGGCGAAGCTGTGCGTATCGTGCGCGACCTCTCGCTGGTTGACGATCGAACGCTTGTGGCTATGCAAGAACTCGATGGGGTCCTCGACGGTCATGATGTGGTCGGGACGGTCCCTGTTGATGACGTCAACCATGGACGCGAGAGTTGTCGACTTTCCCGATCCTGTGATGCCCGTAACCAACACCAGGCCCCTGCGAAGTTTGGTGAACTCACGCACCGACGTCTGGAAGGCCCAGATCGTCGAGGGAACTGATATCGAACGGGATGAGTCTCATCACAGCCCCCAGCGAGTCGCGCTGCTGGAAGACGTTCACTCGGAACCGTCCGCGTCCGGGCATCGAGTACGAGACGTCGAGCTCGAGCCTGTCCTCGAATATCTCTCGCTGCTTCTGGGTCAGGATCGAATAGATGAGCGTTTGGATATCTGTAGGGGTCATCTTGCGGTAGCCGGGGATCGGCGCCAGCTCTCCGTCGATCCGCATCATCGGAGGGACTCCGGCCGTCAGATGTAGGTCAGAAGCCTTCCGGTCGATCACTGCTCCCAAGAAGTCCGAGAAATTCGGCTCCTTGGAGTCAACCGACGCGGCGGTGGCGGGCGCCCCATTCGAAGCGACCGGGGAGTTCGACGCTGTCTTTCCGGTTCCGTTCGAGGGTTGACGAACGCCGTTGGCCGGCTTCGTCTCGCTCGAAGGGGTAAACGCCCTTAGGGATTGAGGCGTCGCCTTGGTGTAGGCGCGCTCGATCGCTGCCTCCAGATCGGGGCGGTAAGCAGCCGCCAGGACCACCTTCGTCTTTGCGACGCTCTCGAGCTCCGCCTTGGTCAGATGGTTCCTCGGCTCGGCGACGGCGAACACGATGTGGTCCGCCTCGATCCTCACCGGCAGGGCCATCTGCCGCCGCGCGACGGCATAGGGGACGCGCTCGATCAGGGCGTCCGGCACCCGAAGCGTGGACACCTCCGCGAACTCAACGCCGATCTGGACCGCTCGAGCTCGCACGAGATCGTTCTCGGTGACCATCCCGCGTCGGACGAGTGTCTTCCACGCGGACTCGCCTGAGCGCTCTTCCTCCTCCGCAGCGAATTGCAGCTGTTCGCGGGTGGCCAGACCCATCTCCACCAGAACCTCGCCTAGGGGTCTTTCCATGGTTGTCACGTGGAGCTCCTTCCGTTCGGGTGGTTCATCAGACGACCACCCGAAGGACCTCTTCGATGGAAGTGATCCCTTGCCTGACTTTCTCCATGCCGTCTTCTCTCAGCGTGCGCATGCCCTGACTACGGGCGATCTTCGCCATGTCTTCCGAGGACGCCTTCTCTGCGACCATCCGCTCGATCTCTTCGCTCATGAGCATCACCTCATGCACAGCGACACGGCCCTTGTAGCCCGTACCCGCGCATGAGGAACAGCCGATGGGCCGGAACAGCGTGGGGAACTCGTCCTCTGTGTCGAACGGGAACGACGCGTGCGACAGCTCATCGAAGCTCGGCTGGTACTTCTCCTTGCACTTGTCGCACAGCTTCCGAGCCAGCCTCTGGGCCAGTACGCAGTCGAGCGCCGAAGCGACGAGGAACGGTTCGATCCCCATCTCGGTGAGTCTGGTCAATGCCGACGGCGCGTCGTTCGTGTGAAGTGTGGAAAGCACGAGGTGTCCGGTGAGGGCCGACTCGACCGCGATCTGAGCGGTCTCGCCATCCCGGATCTCACCGATGAGAACGACGTCGGGGTCGGCTCGGAGGATCGACCGCAACGCCGATGCGAAAGTGAGTCCTGCCTTGGGGTTCGTCTGCACCTGGTTGGTTCCAGGCAGCCTGTACTCAACGGGATCCTCGACGGTGATGATGTTCACCTCGGGACGGTTGAGGATGTTCAGGGTCGCGTAGAGCGTCGTGGACTTCCCCGATCCGGTCGGACCGGTCACGAGGATCGCGCCGTATGGCTTCTCGTAAGCCTTGCGGTAGCGTTCGAAGTTCTCGGGTTGGAAGCCGAGGTCCTGGAGTCTGAGCAGAACGCTCGACTTGTCGAGCAAACGCATGACGATCTTCTCGCCATGGACCGTTGGCAGGGTGGCTACGCGGATATCGACCTGCTTCCCCTGAACGGTCAAGGAGATCCGCCCGTCTTGAGGGATGCGGCGTTCGGCGATGTTGATGTCCGCCATGATCTTCAGGCGGCTCGTGATGCCGGCCTGGACGGACTTCGGGGGACTCATCACCTCGTGCAGCACGCCGTCCACGCGGTACCTCACCCGAAGCGTTCTCTCGCCGGGCTCGATGTGGATGTCCGACGCACGGTCGTTGACCGCCTGGGTTATGAGGAGGTTCACGAGCTTGATGATCGGAGCGTCGTCGGCATCGCCGACGTGAAGGTCTACCTCTTCCTGCGCGTCCGCCTCAGTGGCCGCCTCCTCCACGAGGGACTCCGCTGCCCCATCGAGGCGATAGTGACGGTTGATGGCGGCGACGACGTCGGCACGGGTAGCAACGACGGCCTTGACGTCACGCTTGGTGAGGGCACGGATGTCGTCGGCGGCGAGGACGTTCGAGGGGTCGGCCATAGCGAGAACCAGGCGGCCGTCCTCGTCGATCTTCACGGGGATGACGTTGTTCCTCCGCGCGACAGGCTCGGGCACCAGAGCGACGGCCGAGACATCGATCTGGTTCTCGCTGAGGTCTATGAACTCGAGACCGAGTTGCTCGGCCAGGATCGACACCAGCGCTGCGTCCCGTGAGTAGCCCAGTTCGATCAAGACGCGTCCGAGCGAGCGACCCTGGGCCGCCGCGACGCGCTTGGCTTCTTCGAGCTGCGTCTCGTTGATGATGCCGCGCATCAACAGCAGTTCGTCGAACTGTGCGGTTGAACGTTGCGGTGTGGTCAACCTTCCGGTCTCCTGATCTGGCCGTGATGGGCGAGTGATCCCACCAGTAGATATATCGGCGCAGGAAACCCAGACTGAAGCCCTACCGAGGGGTGGTTCGAGAGCTCCCCAGGAGGCCATCAGCGAGGTGACGCATCCGGATGACGACGTCGTCGTCGCTGGTCACGGATTCGACCGTTCCGTCAGCGAAGATCAGTTGGATCCTGTTCGCGGCCGGATCGACGGCGACCGCGGAGGACTCAGCCCCGGGCCCTTCGGGCGGCTCTACGGGCGGTTTTGAGGGCGTCGCTCGCTTCGAACCGAAGAGCGCTGCCAGACGGCCACGGAGGTGCGGCAGTCTCATCTCGGGCCCGGCGGGTCCATGAGTTCCAGCCGTCTGAGCACTCCCATCAGGGCGGCCAGAAGGGTCTCCTTGACCTGCTCCTTGGAGCGAGGATCGCAGGCCACCACGGGTACGTCGGTGCCGGGGCCGAGGGCTGCACGGACGGACGCCAAGACCTGAGCCGGTTTCACCGGGACATCCTCGATATGGGTGACCCCGACGACGTGTGGCACATCTGCGTACCCCTTGAACGTCTCGAGGGTCTTCTGACCCTCGGTTATCGACACGGGGTCGTCGGCCCGCACCAGAACGATGAAAGCGATCATCCCCTCGCTCAGGATCTCCCACATCACGTCGAACCGCTGCTGACCTGGGGTTCCGAACAGGTGGAGGACGATGTCGTCTTCGACGGTGATCTTGCCGAAGTCCATCGCCACGGTCGTCTCGGATTTGATCGCGCTGGTTCCGTCGGTCACGGCACGATCCGTGCCGACCACGGTGATCTCACTGATGGTCCGGATCAGGGTTGTCTTACCCGCCGAGAATGGGCCGGTGATGACGATCTTCACGGGCCGACGTGGCTCACCACGCCCGTGAGAATGCGTCCGAACGACGCGCTGCGCCTGCATCTGTTCCATGTTCCTCACAGGCCCTTGACGCCGTCGATCAGACGGTGGATCAACCCCTTATCCAGTTCATCGTCGTCCTCGAGCCGGCGCTGTGACCCTTGTGGGTCTGCGCTGGCGGACGAACCTGGGGAGCTTCCTTCTTCATCGTTGAACAGGCTGGCAAGTTCGCGTACCACCGCTGCCCGATCGACCTTCTGTGGCGGCCCAGCTTCTCGCTCAGGCGTCCGCGGAACCCGCACTGGCTCCACCGGTGGGGTCTCCGCTCCGTCCATCAACCTGTCGAGATAGGCATCCTTCTCGACCGGGGGCGAAGACGGCTCTTCGAAGATCGAGCTCGACGGCGCAACCTGCTCGGGGGGTATCGGAGCAACATCCGGGTCCTCGAACCATGCGGCAGGAGCCTCGCCTGCTTCACGGGTAGGTGGAGGCGGCGGGCTTCCATGACCCTCGATGAGGTCGATCACCGCACGCTCTGCGTCGATATCCTCGACCGGCTCGGGGGCCGAGTAGGCGACCGGCTCGGGCTCAGGCTCGGGTTCGGGCTGGGCAACTGGCTCCGGTTCCGCGTACACCACCGGCTCGGGCTCAGGCTCGGGCTGGACAACTGGCTCGGGGGCCACGTACACCACCGGCTCGGGCTCGGGCTCGGGCTGGACAACTGGCTCGGGGGCCACGTACACCACCGGCTCAGGCTCGGCTCGGGCTCAGCGCTCGACAACTGGCTCGGGGGCCACGTACACCACCGGCTCAGGTTCTGGTTCTGGCTCAGGCTGCACGACCGGCTCCGGGGACGCATCGATCACGTCCGGGATGTCGTAGTGAGCCGTCGGCGGCGCGGCGGCGGCGTCCGACAGCAGTTCCATGACCGAAAGCCGGATCGGGATCTCGGCAACGACCTCTTCGGAGGGCTCGAACTCGAACTCACCTATGTCCCACTTCAAGAGGTCGAACGCGGCATCCTTGACCTGCGCGCGGATCGCTATCCCGAGCTGGTCCTTATCGATGGCGTTGTTCCTCACGAGAACCTCGCCGACCCTCGTGCCGGTAGCTGCGTGCTCGTCGAGGGCCTTCATCAGTTCGCTCTCGCTGATGACTCCAGCGCGGATGAGTTTCTGGCCGAGTGGCTCACGTGTGAGGCTCGACTCAGCGAAATAGATCTCGCCCTCGCGGAAGTAGACGCTCCCCCGACCCGCTTGGCGGATCAGTTCGAGACGGCCCGTCTTGCGGACGCCCGCGATCAGCTTGAAGATGTGTTGAGGTGCGAACTCCTCGAGTGACCCTTTAAGCATCTCTTACGCCCTTCGTCGGTACCTGTCATCCCCAGCTGGAGATGATCTCCTCGTCGTCCTCGCCCGTTGGAGGAGGTGGCGGGGGTGGGGTCGTGAACGGATCCGTAGGTGTTGCGAACGCATCCATCACCGGCTCCGGTCTCCCCGGCGCCATCTCCATCCCTTCCATCTCCATCTCGAATCCAGGATCGAACAGTGGATCCGCCGGCTCGGAAGCCTCATCGTTCTGTGGTCCTTCAAGCTCTTCATCGGCACTTCCAGAGGCTGACATGACCCCTGCGACAACTTCGGCCGCTCGGCGAAGTTCGTAGATCACGAGACCCGCCTTGGCGTCCTCTCTGGCGATCACGACGAGCACGGCTCCGTCTCCGGCGGCCATGAGGACCACGAACCCGTCCTCACCCTCGATGAAGACCTGATCCAGGCCCCCCTTGCCCAACCCGGTTGCAGCTCTTTCCCCAAGGGTTAGCAAGGCTGCGCTCATCGCGGCAAGCTGTTCTTCCTGGATCTCGGGAGGAAGGATCGACGCCATCGGAAGGCCATCAGGGCTCACGACGGCCGCCGCTTCGATCTCGGGCGCTTCGTCCAAGAGGGCCGTAAGGGCCTCGGCCAGGCGTTCGGCTTTACTGCTCATCGACGGGCTCCTTTTCCGATCCATCTCCACGCGCTGTGCGCCCCTCTAGGCTCGCACATACGGCGACTAGGTTTCATCTCCCGTGGGTTGAATCGGCAACGATCCTGCCGAAGTTGAGCCGATCGCCCGGATCGCGGCCGCAGACATCATCTCGATAGGAGCGTGATGCCCGGTCCATATCTGGAACGACCTGGCAGCTTGCCTGACGAGCATGCCAAGCCCGCCCCATGTCTCAGCTCCGGCGGAGCGACCGTTCGTGATGAGGGGGGTCGTCGGTGGCGAGTAGATGAGGTCGACGATCGCGTGGGCCTGGGAAAAGATGGCTCCTGGAAGAGCCTCTTCGCCGTCCGTTCCGAGTGGGGTGGCATTGATGATGAGGTCCATGTCCACCACCATCCCAGGTGCCTCCTCCATGGAGCCCACCCGGACGCCCTTCCCGTCCATCAACCCGGCGAGGGCCTCGGCCTGGTCCGGCCTGCGCGCACACACGGTGATCGACTCGACACCACAACTCTCGAGCGCGCGGATGACGGCTCGCGCTGCTCCCCCGGCCCCCAAGACCAAACAGCGACGTCCGTTGGTATCTACGCCCGCATCCTCGACGAGGAAATCCTTGAAACCGCCGATGTCCGTGTTGTGCCCGATCGCTCGTCCGCCGGAGAACTCCACGGTGTTGACCGCCCCTACGGCGGCGGCATCCTCGGCCAGTTCGTCGAGGAAGGGGACGATCGCCTCCTTGTGCGGCATCGTCACGTTGGCGCCGAGAGCGCCCAGAGAGAGCAGGCCGCGCACGGCGTCCTCGAGAGCATCCGGTGGCGTAGGGAAGGCCAGATACCTACAGTCGATGTCCGCGGATCGGAAGGCCACGTTCTGGATGACAGGCGACAGGGTCGATCTCAACGGCCATCCGAGAACCCCCGCGAAACGGGTCATGCACAGTCCAGCGTTTGATAGTGCGCCTTGTCCTCCAGGAACTCGGAGTTGGTCTCGCTGAAAGCATGATTCCCGTCGCAGTCGGCGAGAACGTAGAAGAACCAGTCTCCTTCGGCCGGGTTCAGCGCCGCTTCCAGAGACGCCAACCCAGGGGCACCGATCGGAGTCGGTGGGAGGCCGACGTACCGTCTCGTGTTGTAGGGAGAATCCGTCTCGAGAGCACTCTGGGTCAGGACCGCATGGCGATCTCCAAGTGCGTACAGAACCGTGGCGTCGATCCCCAGCGACCACCCACTCCTGATCCGGTTGTAGATGACCTGAGCGACCTTCGGACGCTCGGCGTCGAGGCGCGTCTCAGACTCGATCATGGAGGCGACGATGATGATCTCGTACTCGGATAGACCCAGCGCCTCTGCCTTCGAGAAGTCGAGCGTCGATGCCTGGTCCTCGAACTCGGCCACGAAGCGTTTGATCACCGAACGCGCCGTGTCCTTTTCGATCACCTGATAGGTCGATGGAAAGATCAGTCCCTCGAGGGTGTCGAGATCGTTCGGAAGGAACCTGGAGCTGACGGTGCCGTTGGTCGCCAACTCCAGGAATCGTGCACCCGAGATATGGGTTTCCTCATCGATCTCATCGGCCATCTCGGTGATCCACGATCCTTCTGGGAACGTCACGATCACGAACCCCGCGCCTTTCGGCCGCTCTCCCCGCAGCGCCTTCAGCGCGTCGCGTGCGGTCAGCCCGCTAGGCAGGATGTATGACCCGGCCTGGATCTCCTCTGCCCCTCCGTCCAGGTATGCCGCCAACCGGAATGCGAACGCCGATTCGATGACCCCTTTGTCTTCGAGGATCTTGCCGATATCCGCGGCACTCGATCCCTTCGGTATCTCGAACTCCACTTCAGGGCCAGGGTTCGACGTTCCGTAGTACCCGATCGAGTTGAGATAGATGAAACCCCCGAGGAGCGCGGCCATGGACACGCCGAGCAGAGCCCCGAGTGCGATGACGATCTTGCCCCTACGCGTGACGCGACTCATTCTCCTCCTCCGTCCAAGAATCCTTGCAGCATCACCTGGGCAGCGATCGCATCCCTGATCTGCTTGCGGGCGGCCGCCTTACCACCCGCGGCGCGCATGCCCTGGTCAGCGATAACGGTAGTTAGACGTTCGTCTTGCTCCCGAACCTCGACATCGAGCGCCGCACGTACCGCTGCGACGAACCCACTCCGGGCCTCCACTGATCTACCCGCCACACCCGACATCGACACCGGACGGCCGATGACCACGAGATCGACCTCAAGTTCGGCTACCAATGTGGATATCCGCTCAACTGGGTCTGTGAACGAGGCATCGATCACCTCGACGGGACGAGCGAAGCGCGTCTCTCGATCTGCTATCGCCACCCCGATCCGTCGTTCGCCGGGGTCGATCCCGAGGATCATCCCTGTAGGGACTCACGCGCAGCACGCCCCACGGCCCCCAGCGCCTCGTCAAGGTTCTCGCTCTTCGACCCCCCCGAGATCGCGAGGTCCGGTTTCCCTCCCCCGCCTCCACCGAGCAGTCGAGACCCTTCACTTAGGAGTTCACGGGCGGACAGGCCGCGCTCGACCAGATCCTTGGAGATCGCCGCAACCAGGTTCGCCTTGCCGTCGGTGGCGGCCCCGAACACGACGATCGCGCTGCCCAAACGATCCCTCAGGTTGACGGCGAGGGCCCTGAGCCCATCAACTGGCTCATCCCGCCGCTCGAGCACCAGGCGCGTCCCTCCGAGATCCTCTGCCGATCCGGCCAGCACCTGAGCGTCGGCGGCGGCCTTGTGCCGATCTGCTTCCGCTAGCCGTCGTTCCATGTCCTTCGAATGTTCAACGAGGCGCCCAACCTTCTCGGCGACCTCGTCTGGGGTCGCCTTCAATATCGAGGCAGCCTCTTCGAGCACGGCCACTCGCTTGGTCAAGTGATCGAGGCCAGCCCGTCCGACGAGCGCCTCGACCCTTCGAAGGTTTGCCCCCACAGAGCCCTCGCCGATCACGACGGCGATTCCGATCTGGCTCGTGTGCGGGACATGCGTTCCACCGCACAGCTCCTTCGAATAGTCCCCGACCTCGACAACCCGAACGAAGTCTCCGTACTTCTCGCCGAAGATCGCCATCGCCCCTATCGACTTGGCGTAATCGAAGCTCGTTTCGAACGCGCGTACCGGGTCGTCCGAGAGGACGCGGTCCTGCAATTCGGATGAGATGTCAGCAACACGGTCGTCGCCGAGAGCCTCGAAGTGATTGAAGTCGAAACGCAGTCTGCCCGGTTCGACGAGGGAACCAGCCTGCGTGGCATGTTCGCCGAGTCGATCCCGGAGGATCCAGTGGAGGACGTGGGTTGCGGTGTGGGCGCGCTCGCTGTTCCTGCGCCATCCCGGATCCACCCGCATGCCGACCTCATCACCGACGGCAACCTCCCCAGCCCGAACGATGGCCAGGTGTCCGGTCACTCCCGGCGCGATCCGCGTGGTCTGGATCACCTCGGCTCTGCCCGAGGGTGTGACCAACTCGCCCCGATCTCCGACCTGGCCCCCGCCTTCTGCATAGAAGACCGTGCGGTCGAGCACGATCTCGACCTCGTCGCCCTCCGACGCAACCGGAACGCTGCTGCCTGAGTCTGCGATCCCGATCACGGTCGCGCTGCCGATGAGGTGCTCATACCCGTCGAACTGGGTTGCTCCATGCTCCTCGAGGATCGAGGTCCCGACCGCGCCCGCTTCCGCCTCGGCCTCTTGCTTACGCGCCGAGCGCGCACGGTCTCGCTGTTCTGTCATCAGTTCCTTGAACCGCGTCAGTATCGACATCCAGGCCAGACTCGCCCGCGATCTCTCTTGTGAGATCTACCGGGAAGCCAAAGGTGTCGTGGAGTTTGAATGCGGCATCACCCGAGATGCCGGCGCCCAGGTCGCGGGCTGAACCGATCTCCGTTTCGAGTAGCGACAGTCCTTGACGAAGGGTCGCCGAGAATCTCTCCTCTTCGCGTGCACCGACCTCAAGGATGAAGTCCTTGCGCGTGACCAGATCGGGATAGGCGCCACCCATGAGTTCGACCGTGGCGGTGATCATCGGCGCCAGGATCTCGCCCTCGAACCCGAACAGTCGGGCATGACGGACCATCCGCCGCATCAGTCGGCGTAGCACGTAGCCCCGCTCCTGATTGCTCGGAAGAACCCCGTCACCGATCATGAACGTCACCGACCGGGCGTGATCGGCGAGGACGCGCAGCCCTTTGTCGGCGGCTGCATCCTTCCCGTAGGACCGCTTGGTGGTTTCCTCCCCGGTCGCGATGAGGGCCCGAAGGGTGTCGGTCTCGTAGAGGGTCGGGACGTCTTGAAGAACCATCGCGATCCGCTCGAGTCCGGCTCCCGTGTCGATATTCTTGTCGGGAAGGTCGGCGACCGGCTCGATAGCGGCGTTGCAGTCGTTCTGCATGAACACGAGGTTCCAGATCTCCAGGTAGCGATCCTCGTTACCGCCGGGGCCCAGTTCCGAGGGCTCTCCGTAGTCGTCGCCGAGGTCGACGAAGATCTCCGAGCACGGCCCGCACGGTCCCGCAACACCCATGGACCAGAAGTTGGGCCCCTTTCCGAGGCGCACGATCCGATCCGCCCCGATGCCGACCGAGTCACGCCAGATCTCCGCGGCCTCGTCGTCTGTCTCGTACACGGTTGCCCAGAGTCGATCGACATCGATCCCGTAGGTCTCGGTGACGAGTTCCCACGCCCACGGGATCGCTCGTTCCTTGTAGTAATCACCGAAGCTGAAGTTCCCCAGCATCTCGAAGAACGTGAGGTGGCTGTGGTCTCCAACCTCGTCGATGTCGGGGGTGCGCAGGCACTTCTGGACGCTGATAGCCCGCTTGTAGGGAGCACTCTGCTCACCTAAGAAATAGGGCTTGAACTGATTCATCCCGGCGTTGGTGAGCAGGAGGCTCGGATCGTTCGGGACGAGCGACGAGGACGCCACGCTCGCGTGGTCCCGGTCCGCGAAGAATGCCAGGAACCGATCCCTGATCTCGGTGGTCTTCATCGGTGGATGTTCCCTGCAGGCACTAGGCCCGACGGTTCCCGTCCTCGAGCTTCCGGTTGAGGGAGTCGAGGAAGGTTCCGGTCAGGGCATTCGGGGTGAAACGCTCACGGCGCGCCTGCCACCATCGGTCGAACTGCAACGCGATGGCGGCTCCAACGGCGATCCAGAAGATTCTCTTGAGCATCGCTAGACCCTAACCCGTCACGGTCCACCGCCGCCTACGTTCTGGGGGGCGCTGATGCTCCGCCCGGCTCCTTTAGCTGCGCTCTGATCATCTCGTACAACTCGGCCTCGCGCCCTGCGATCGGCTCGTAGTAGCTCGCGTCCTTGAGCCGATCGGGCAGGTACTGCTGAGCCACGTAGCCGCCGTGGGCGTGGGGGTACTCGTATCCCTTGCCTGCGCCGATCGAACGGGACGCCGACGCGCTCGCGTCCTTGAGATGTGCGGGGACCGGAAGAGGGCCGTGGTTCTGTACGTCTTCTTGCGCCCGATTGATCGCCATGTATGCGGCGTTCGACTTGGGGGCGAGCGCCAGATAGGTAGTTGCCTGGCTGAGGTTGATCCGCGCCTCTGGGAGGCCCACGAACTCCAGGGCGTGATGGGCAGCGATCGCGACCTGGAGTGCGGTGGGATCGGCGTTACCCACGTCCTCGGACGCGAAGATGACCATCCGCCTCGCGATGAAGCGGGGGTCCTCTCCAGCGTCGAGCATCCTCGCCATCCAGTACACGGCTCCGTTCGCGTCGGAGCCCCGCATCGACTTGATGAAGGCGGAGATCACGTCGTAGTGCCAGTCTCCCGACTTGTCGTACGGGAGCGCCCTCCGCTGGAGCGCCTCTTCAGCGACGGCCATGTCGATCCTGCCCGTTCCCGCAGCCATCGACGCCGCCGCCTCGATCGCGTTCAGCGCCGAGCGTGCGTCTCCTCCGCTCGAGGTGGCGATGTGTTGGAGAGCGTCGGGCTCGACATCGAGGTCGAGGGTGCCTAGGCCGCGCTCCTTGTCGGTCAGCGCCCTCTTGAGGATCTCGAGAACGTCGTCCTCCGTCAGGGCCTCTAGACGGAACAGGAGGCTCCGCGACATCAGCGGCGAGTTGACCTCGAACGATGGATTCTCGGTGGTCGCCCCGACGAGCACGATCCAGCCGTTCTCGACCGCGGGAAGTAGGGCGTCCTGCTGAGACTTGTTGAAGCGATGGATCTCGTCCAGGAACAAGACGGTTCTCGTCCCCTGCTGACCGAGCCTCGACTTGGCGGCTTCGATCGCCTCCCGGACATCCTTCACCCCGGAGCTGACCGCCGACATCGGTTCGAAGTAGGCGTCCGTCGAGCTAGCGATGACGTTGGCGAGGGTCGTCTTCCCGGTGCCAGCCGGCCCCCACAGAACGATCGAGGACAGATCGCCAGAGGTGATCAGGCTCCGCAACGAACGTCCAGTTCCGAGGATGTGCGCCTGCCCGACGATCTCGTCGACCGAGCGCGGCCGCATCCGGGCGGCGAGTGGCGCATAGTCGCCGAAGCGATCCTCGAGGGCGTTCTCGAACAGGTCCACCCACCGAGGTTAGTCCCGACCAGCCCCCTCCGTATCCTGGGTGGTCCAGCAGCTGACCAGCCGAGACGAGACAGGAGCCTCTGGATGATCAAGATCGGATCCGTGGTGATCGACTGCACCGAGTACGAGCCGATGGAGCGATTCTGGATGGCCGCTCTGCACTACGTTCGCCGCGATCTGTCCCCGGATGACGATGTCCTATGCGATCCCGAGGGCCGAGGGCCCAACGTCGCGATGCAGGAGGTACCCGAGACCCGCTCGGGCAAGAATCGTCTCCACCTCGACCTCTATACCGATGACCCCGCGGCCGAGGTCGAGCGCCTCGTCGCACTCGGGGCAACACGGTTCGAGCGTGACGCAGAGCCAGGCGAAGACTTCGTCGTGCTCCTCGATCCCGAAGGCAACCAGTTCTGCGTCATCGACAAGTCGGGGGCCTGAAACTTCTCTCAACTTGGGCCCCCTTGCTTGCCCTGGTAGGCCGGTCTCGTGTCCTAGTCGGTGGCTTCTGGCTCCGGGGCCGTCGATCGCAGGTGCAGGATCTCGAGTTGTTTGGCGTCCACCGTTGACGGCGCGCCGGTAAGGGGGTCGAAGGCCGTCTGGGTCTTGGGGAAGGCGATGACCTCGCGGATGTTGGTCTCGCCCGCGGCGAGTGCGACCGTCCGGTCGATACCAGGAGCGATCCCTCCGTGAGGGGGGGCTCCGAACTTGAAGGCGTCCAGCAAGAAGCCAAACTTCTCGTTCGCCTCCTCATCCGAGATCCCGAGTGCCTTGAACACCCGGGACTGCATGTCACGGTCATGGATCCGGATGCTGCCAGATGCCAGTTCCCATCCGTTGAGGGTGATGTCGTACGACTTCGAGACGACCTTCTCGGGCTCGGTCTCGAGGTACTGGAGGGTGTCTTCGACGATGCCCGTGAATGGGTGGTGGATGGGATCCCAGCGGTCCTCTTCCTCATTCCGCTCGAACCAGGGGAAGTCGACGATCCATGCGAACTTCCAGTAGCCGGGATCGGACGGCGCGTACTCGGGCACGTGTCCGAACCTCTCGGCCAGACGGGTTCGCAATCCGCCGAGAACCTTGTAGACCACGTTCTTGCGCTTGTCCGCGACGATGAGGACCAAGTCTCCGACACCAGCATCCGTGGTCGCGGTTAGCGCAGATCGCTCGTCGATCGGAGAAGAACTTGTCCATGGGTGACTTCAGACCATCGTCGGTCACGGCGACCCACACGAGTCCGCCTGCCCCGAGGGCCTTCGCATCGTCGACGATGGCATCGAGTTGCTTACGCGGCAGCCCACCTTGGCCCGGGATCGTGATCGCCTTGATCGCTCCCCCATCGTCCAGGACCGACCGGAACACCCGTGCTTCGGTCGTGGCGAAGACCTCGCCCAAGTCCTTGAGTTCCAGGCCGTATCGGAGATCCGGTTTGTCGGACCCGAACCGATCCATCGCTTCCGTGTATGGGATGCGCGGGAAGTCCACCAGCTCGACATCGTGGATCTCTCTCCACACGCTCTTGAACATCCGCTCCGTTACCTCAAGGACGTCATCCACCTCGACGAAACTCATCTCGAGATCGAGTTGTGTGAAGTCTGGTTGGCGGTCGGCACGCAGGTCCTCATCCCTGAAACAGCGGACTATCTGGTAGTAGCGATCGAACCCGGAGACCATGAGCAGCTGCTTGAACAACTGCGGGGACTGAGGAAGCGCATAGAAGTGACCCGGGTGAACGCGCGAGGGCACGAGATAGTCGCGGGCCCCCTCGGGGGTAGCGCGGGTGAGCATCGGGGTTTCGATCTCGTAGAAGCCCTCGGCGTCGAAGAACCTCCGGATCGCCGAGATCATCTTGTGGCGCAGTTTCAGGTTGCGCTGCATCGAGTCACGCCTGAGATCGAGGTACCGGTACTTCAGCCGTAGCTGCTCATCGGTCTCGTGGTACTCGTCAAGCTGGAACGGAGGCGTCTCGCTCTTGGAGAGGATCTCGAGCGACGCGGTAGCGAGCTCGACCTCGCCCGTAGCGAGACGAGGGTTGGTGGTGCCCTCTGGGCGAGCCTTGACCTCGCCGGTGACCTTGATGCAGTACTCGCTGCGAAGGCTCTCGGCGTCGGGCAGAGACCCGGGGTCGAGTACGACCTGAACCAGTCCGGCCACGTCCCGCAGATCGATGAAGATCACCCCGCCGTGGTCCCGGCGGGTGTGGACCCATCCACATAACGTCACCTCGGCACCGATGTCGGCGGCGCGCAGATCGCCCGCCCTGTGGGTTCTAAGCATCGGCGTTCCTAGGTACTTGCATCGAGCCTCCCGGCGATGTCATCGAATCGAACCTTCTCCTGGTCTCCGGTGGTCATGTTCTTCAGCGTGACCACACCGGCGGCCAGTTCGTCATCGCCCATGATGGCCGCGAACCTGGCCCCCGAGCGGTCTGCATCCTTCATCTGCCCCTTCATGCCTCGTTTCATGTGATCGAGATCGGCGCCGATCCCCAGCGCCCGCAATCCGGTGGCAAGGGCGAATGCTTTGCGCGCGGCCGCGTCCCCGAGGGCAACGAAGTAGACGTCGATCCCGGCTGATGGCTCCGGTGCGGTCGCGCCGATGGCGAGAAGGATCCTGTCCACGCCCATCGCGAACCCGATCCCGGGCAGTGGGTCTCCCCCGATCATCTCGGACAACCCGTCGTAGCGCCCCCCGCCACCCATGGCGTTCTGTGCTCCGAGACCTCCCCACACGAACTCGAACGCAGTGCGGCTGTAGTAGTCGAGGCCTCGCACGAGTTTCGGATCGAGTTCGTAAGCAACTCCGACCTCGTCTAGGACGCTTCGGACCTCCGCGAAATGAGCGGTGCAGTCGGCGCAGAGGTGATCGGTGATGACCGGAGCACTCGCCATCACCTCGATCGTCTTCGGTTCCTTCGAATCGAACGTCCGCAGTGGGTTGGTGTCTATCCGCTTGCGATCGTCGGGGGCCAACTCACTCTCGTGGTCTCGGAGGAACGCTACGAGAGCATCGTTGTAGCCGAGCCGACAATCGGCACCCTGATGGCCGACCGAGTTCAGCACCAGCGTCGGGTCCGCACCGGCGGCCCGAAGGAACGACCATCCAACCTCGATAACCTCGGCGTCGATCAACGGGTCGTCGGTTCCCATGGCCTCGATCCCTACCTGGAAGAACTGGCGGTAGCGGCCCTTCTGAGGACGCTCCTGGCGGAACATCCACGACGAGTAGGCGAGTTTGATGGGGAGGGCGCCACGATCGAGATGGTGCTCGACGGCCGCCCTCACCACTCCGGCGGTCCCCTCAGGTCTCAGCGTGAGCGAGCGCTTGCCAAGATCCTCGAAGGTGTACATCTGCTTGGTCACGACCTCGGTGGATTCGCCGACCCCCCTCTCGAAGAGACCCGTGTCCTCGAAGGTCGGGGTTTCGACCGGCGCGTACCCGGCTCGGGAGAATCGGTCCTCAGCGAGGCGGACGAGGGCCCGCCACCTCAGCGAATCGGGCGGCAAGAGGTCGTTCGTCCCCTTGGGCGCGTTGAAACTCGTGCGCTCTGCAGTCATGCATCGCATCCTACGGGCCAACGCCGCGCGCGTGATTTGATTGTTCTAGATAGCCACCACGACGAGAGGGATCAGATGCCGGAGGCTCGCACCGAGGATCGAGCGAAGCTCGAACAGCTCGCCCGACAGATAAGGGCAGACATCGTCACCGCCACCACCAAAGCCGGTTCGGGGCACCCCTCGACATCGCTCTCGATGGTCGAGGTCATCACCACCCTCTACTTCGGCGGCGTGCTGCGCTACGACCCCACCACCCCCAAGGATCCAGATCGCGACAGGTTCATCTTGTCCAAGGGCCACGGCGCCCCTGGGCTCTATGCCGTCCTCGCCGAGGCTGGCTACTTCCCTCGGGAAGATCTCCTCACCCTCCGCGAGTTGGGCTCTCCACTGGAGGGCCACCCGAACATGAATCGCCTCCCGGGGGTGGAGGCCTCGACCGGTTCCCTCGGCCAGGGTTTCTCGATCGCCATCGGACACGCCCTCGGTCTGCGCCTCGACCGGAAAGACGCTCGCGTCTACGTGATGACCGGAGATGGAGAGAGCGAACAGGGACAGATCTGGGAAGCCGCCATGCACGCCGGGAACAACGGCCTCGACAACCTCACCTGGATCATCGACCGCAACGGCTACCAGCAGACCGACGCGGTCGATCAGGTCCAGCCACTCGGCCCCCTCGAAGACAAGATCGAGGCGTTCGGGATCGAGGTAACAACGATCGACGGGCACTCGCTCGACGAGGTCGCTGCTGCCTTCGACTGGGCCCGGACCATCTCCGGCAAACCCCAAGCGATCATCGCCAACACGGTCAAGGGGAAAGGCGTGTCGCTGCTCGAAGCTAAGCCTGGCGGCTGGCACGGCAAGCCGATCCCGCCGGACGAGGAAGCGAAAGCACTTGAAGAGATCGGAGCCAACTGATGAGTTTCGGACTGTCGAGGATCGACTTCACGGAAGGTCCGGCCACGAGGGAAGCCTTCGGCGAGGCCCTCGTCGAAGTTGGGATCGACCCCAGGGTCGTCGTGGTCGATGGCGACGTGAACAACTCGACCTACACCAACCACTTCAAGGACAAGTACCCGGAACGCTTCTTCAACGCAGGGATCGCAGAGTCCAACATGGTGGGGATCGCAGCTGGACTTGCAGCCACCGGCAAGATCCCCGTGGTTTCTTCGTTCTCAACATTCCTCATGTCGAACGCGTTCGACCAGATCCGGATGTCGGTCGCCTTCCCGAACCAGAACGTCAAGCTGGTCGGTACCCATGCGGGGATCTCGATCGGTGAGGACGGGCCCTCACAGATGGCGATCGAGGATGTTGCTCTTGCCTGCGCCCTTCCCGGTTTCACGGTCGTCGTACCCGCTGACGCCCCGAGCACAACCGCTGCCACCAAAGCGCTGATCGAGAGGACCGGTCCAACCTTCCTAAGGTGCGGCCGCCCCAAGGTTCCGGTCCTTTACGAGGACATCTCGAAATTCCACATCGGGAAAGCCACCACGATGCGCGACGGCGATGACATCACGGTGATCGCGAACGGGATCATGGTTGCGATGGCCCTCGATGCCGCCGCCGGTTTGGCCGACGAAGGGATCAACGTCCGAGTGCTCGACATGCACACGGTAAAGCCGATCGATGCAGCTGCCATCGAGAAGGCCGCCAACGAAACGCGAGGCATCGTGGTCGCCGAGGAACACCTGGCTCACGGTGGTCTCGGGTCGGTAGTCGCGATGGTGGTCGGCGAGAGGAGCCCGACCCGGATGGCGTTCGTCGATGTCGGCGACACGTACGCGACCTCAGGGAAACCGGATGAGCTCCTGGTTCAGTACGGGTTAACACCCGACGCGATCGCAGATGCAGCCCGCCGCGTACTGAAGGAGTAGCGGTTATCCGTTCCTAGAAGAGCGGGCCGGCCCTGGATGCCTGCTAGAAGGCCTTGTCCGAATCGAGCAGGATCGTTATCGGGCCTGAGTTCACCAGTTCGACGTCCATCGAGGCGCCGAACTCGCCGGTCTCGCACCTCGCCCCGCTGGACCTGATGGCGGCCGCCACACTTCCATAGACAGCGCGTGCCTCGTCACCGGTGGCCGCGCGGATGAACGACGGCCGCCGACCTTTCCTGGCATCGCCGTAGAGGGTGAACTGACTCACGAGAAGAACGGCGCCGTCTGTGTCGATCAGCGGGAGGTTCATCTTGCCGTCTTCGTCCTCGAAGATCCTCAGCGTGGTGATCTTGTCAGCGGCCCACGCGACCTCCTTGTCGCCGTCTCCGGGTGCGATCCCGATCAGCACGACCAGTCCGAAGGAGATCTCGCCGACAACACGCTCTCCGACCGTCACGCGTCCCCGCGTGACCCTCTGCACCACGAGTCTCATGGAGCTACCGGCAGCGCTCTGATGTAGATAGCCCTGGCGATCGGAGCAGCCACCACACCTCCAACGCCCCCGTACTCCGAAACGACTGCGATCGCGAGCTTCGGGGAACCGGAGGGAGCGAACGACACGAACCATGCGTGATTCTCACGCTTCCCAGCTACGTCCACCTCGGCGGTTCCCGTCTTCCCTGCTACCGACGCACCGGATATCTGGGCGTTCGTGCCCGTCCCGCCCGTCACGACGCTTTCCATCATGGTCGTCAACTGTGCTGCGCTAACGCGGGAGATGATCCTCTTGCCTCGCTGAGGCTCGTCCAAGGAGAGACGTGGCTGCATCTGTCGACCATCGTTCGCTATCGCGGCCGCAACCGACGCCATCTGCAATGGGGTGGCTAGCACCTGGGCCTGGCCGATCGAACTCCACATGAGGTCGCCCAGCCCCACCGGTTCGGGGAACTGCGAGGTCGCGGCTATAGACGAGAAACTCACCTCGCGATCGAAGCCGAACAGGTGCGCGTACCGGACCAGCTTCCGAGCCCCCAGCTTCTCTGCCACCTGAGCGAACGCTGTGTTCACACTGTGTCGCAGTGCGTCCGCAAGCGTGAGCGATGAGAACTCCTCAGACTCGAAGTTGCGCACCCCCTTGTACTCCTTGGGCCCCGCGAGTCTGGAGGATGGAGTCATGAGACCGGAGTCCAATGCGGCCGCAGTGGTAACCACCTTCATCGTGGACCCCGGCGGATAGCGCCCGACGAGCGGGCGGTTGAAGGGAGCGACACCCTCCGCCCCCACATAGTTCGAGGGATCGAAGGTGGACGAATCGATCACCGCGAGAACGTCACCGGTGGCCGGCTGCATGATGACGGCACCGCCGACCTCCGAAGACGGATACGCGCCCTCTCCGGCGCGCTGCACCTCGACATCAAGCGTCGTTCGCAGCCTTCTACCCTTCGTGCCTTCCACAGGGGCGAAGCGCTCGAGCGGTTCATTGTCGGGCCCGAGCAAGGAAAGAACCGTGGTTGGCGTTCCGGCCAGTTGCCGCTCGAATGCGAACTCAAGACCGGACCCTCCGGCGATATCCCCCTCCCGATAGTCGTCTCCGAGGTCAACCGCCCCTTCTGCGGTCAGCGTTGCTAGATGGCCCATCGTCGTTCCGGCAAGGGTCCCGAAGGGATACTTGCGATCCATACCGGTGCCTCGAGCCAGCACCCGCCCATCCCTGTCTTCGATGCGGCCCCGACGGGGCCACTCCGTTGACACCTCGAACCGACTCGCGTCCGGCATCCCCGGCCACATCAGCCCCGGGTCCCAGTCGATCAGCCATCTATCGTCCTCGGGCTCGTACGCCATCTCGAAGGACCCGGACAGGGCCACTGTCTGGGTGGTTGCCTCCGATTCGTAATGGATCGAGTAGCCGACCTCCACCGGGTCGTAATCGGGAAGCTCTCCCTCATCAGATGTGGGTTTCGGGCTCGGCTGGACCGGTGTCGAGGTGCGCGTGACGGTAACCCCTGTGATCTCGCCCTCTTCGGATCGTTTCCGCAACCATCTATCGAGGCGGGTCTCCCAATCGGCGGCATCCTCCGCGATGAACATCTCGGCCATCGCATCGCCATCCGCAGAGTTCCAGGCATCGATGAATGCATCCGCCGCACGTGTCGACGGAGCCAAGGGAACGGGCGGATCTTCCGAGGTACAGGCACTGAACGCGAGCACCGCGACGAGGAGGCAAGAAGTAGCACTAAGGGACCTATGCATGCTGGAACGCCTCGATCAGTTGCGCGCGGAGTGAGGTACGACCCTGTAGGCATCGAACACCGAATCGATCCGACGCACTGCCTGGATCACATGCTCCAAGTGAGAGGGGTCTGCGAGTTCGAAGGTGAATGTGAGGATCGCGATCCCATCCCGCCCTGAGCGGGTCGTAGACGTTTGGATGTTCACACCAACATCCGATATAGCGGTGGTCACGTCGCGCAGAAGCTTGGTCCGATCGAGAGCCTCGATCTGGATCGTAGCCATGAACGTTCCCTGTTGGTTGTTGTCCCACCACACCTCGATCATTCGACCTTCTTCGGTGTTCCTCAGCGCCTTCGCGTTCGGGCAGTCCTCACGGTGTACCGATACCCCTCTGCCCCGCGTAAGGAACCCGACGATCTGATCCCCTGGTACCGGCGTACAACAGCGGGCGAGTCGAACCAGGAGATCATCGAATCCTTCAACGATGACGCCCTTTCCGCGCGGCTTCCGGTTCCGGCGGGTTGGGGTTGACTCGATCACCTCGTCGTCCCTGTCGTCTTCCTCCGGTTGCGAGATCCTGATGACGCGAGTCGTTACCGACTGCGGCGAAAGGTGGCCCTCTCCTATCGCCACGAACATCGAATCCAGATCGGCGTACTTCAGTTCCGCCGCCAGGTCCGAGAGGATCTCGCCCTTGGTGATCTTGTCAACCGGAAGGCCCTGTTTCCGCATCGCCTGCACGAGTTGATCCCGCCCCTGCGATAGAGCGTCCTCGCGACGTTCGCGGGCGAACCATTGCCGGATCTTGTTCCGAGCGCGTGGTGACTTGACCGCTTGCAGCCAATCGCGTGACGGCCCCGAGGGTCCTTTGCTGGTGATGACCTCGACCGAGTCTCCGGATGTAAGTTCGGACGTCAGGGGCACTAACCGGCCGTTCACTCGGGCCCCGACCGTCTTATGCCCCACCTCCGTATGGATCGTGTACGCGAAGTCGATCGGCGTCGCCCCACGTGGGAGTGCCTGAACATCGCCCTTCGGGGTAAAGACGAAGATCTCGTCCGAGTAGAGGTCGATCTTCAGGTGATCGAGGAACTCCTTGGGATCCGCAGAATCGCGCTGCCAGTCCATCATCCGCTGCAACCACGCGATCTCGTCTTCCGAAACCTTGCTCTTCTTCTGCTCCTTGTAGAGCCAGTGAGCGGCGATCCCAAATTCGGCAGCCTTGTGCATCTCCTGGGTACGTATCTGGATCTCCATCGGACGTCCCGAGGGCCCGATCACGGTCGTGTGAAGAGACTGGTACATGTTGAACTTGGGCATCGCGATGTAGTCCTTGAACCGGCCCGGCACCGGGGTCCACATCGTATGGAGGGAACCGAGCGCTCCATAGCAGTCCTTCACCGACTCCATCACAACCCGGATCCCGACGAGATCGAAGATCTCATCGAACTCTTTGCCTCGGAGGACGATCTTCTCGTAGATCGAATAGAGGTGTTTCGGCCGGCCGGACACCTCCGCTTTGAGCTTCACCTCTGCCAGCTTCTTCGTGATCTGCTGGCACACTTCCTCGAGCATGAGTTCGCGCTCCGGCTGCCGTTGGGAGACCAGGGAATCGATCTCCTCGAACCGCTTCGGATGAAGTGTCGCGAACGCCAGATCCTCCATCTCCCACTTGATCGCGTACATCCCCAAGCGATGAGCGAGGGGAGCGTAGATCTCGAGCGTCTCGCGGGCGATCAGGTCTCGCTTGTCCGAACTCAATGGAGCGATAGTCCTCATGTTGTGAAGCCGGTCGGCGATCTTGATCAGAAGGACTCGGACATCCTTGGCCGTAGCAACGATCATCTTCCTGAGGTTCTCTGCCCGACCTTGCTCGGCGGATCTGAACCTGATCTTGTCGAGCTTCGTTACACCGTCGATCAGCGATGCGATCTCGTAGCCCATCGCGGTTTCGACCTCGGCGAGAGTGAGCTCCGTGTCCTCAACCGCGTCGTGCAATAGGGCCGCAGCGACAGTTGTCTCGTCCATGCCGAACTGGGCGAGGATCAGGCCGACCGCTAGCGGATGGGAGATGAACGGGTCGCCGGACTTCCTGACCTGTCCCGAATGCCACGAGTCGGCGATCTCGTAGGCCTTGTCGATCACCTTCAGATCAGCCTTCGGTCGCCGGTCTCGAACCTCCTTGATGATCTTCTCGACGCCCTGGGCACCGACCGCACGAGAGGGGCGGACGCGCTTCATCACTGCCTTCACCCCGCGGGCGGACGGCTTGGGGTCGAGCGAGGGGTCTACGGGTTCAGATCCCTCGGCGTGTGGTGGTAAGGCCATAGGTCATTGTAGAGCCGTTGTGCTTCAAGAGACGGGCGGATCGCCCTGAGAGGCGGACCGGACGAACATGATCCGATCATCGATCGCGGGTGCTTCTTCGATCTGCCATCCAGCGGTCAACCACGCCCGGGCGTGCATCCTCCGCTCGTCGTTCCGCCACCAAGACGGATAGCGCGCGTCGGACGGCAGCGGCTCCCCTACCAACTCCTCTATCTCGAGGAGTGACAAGAGCATCTCTGCTGACCTCCTCGGGCTGGCCAGCGAAGAACGCTGCCAGGCGGATGTACTTGAGGGAACGCCGGTTCGTCTCCACGAGGGAAACCTTAGAAGTTGGAAACCTGACACGACAGGGGGTACGCGGAAAATCTCGCCCGGTGCGGCTGCTAGTACGAGATGAGCGAGAAGAACTCATAACCCTCGATGGCCTCCCGGCCCCCGAGGAACGACAACTCCATGATCGTGGCTATCCCTGCGATCTTGCCGCCACAACGCTCCGTCAGTTCGGCCACGGCGTGAGCGGTACCACCCGTCGCCAGAACGTCGTCGACGATGAGGATCCGCTCGCCCTCGGAAACCGCGTCCTGATGCATCTCGAGAGAGTCGGTCCCGTACTCGAGTTCATACTCCTCGGACTCGACCTTCCATGGCAGCTTCCCCTTCTTGCGCACCGGGATGAGTCCTGCCGTGAACCTGTACGCGAGGGGCGAAGCAACGATGAACCCGCGGGCCTCGATCCCCAGCACCTTGTCGATCTCGTCGCGGTCGAAGTGATGAGCGATCGCATCGATCGTGTAGCTGAACGCCTTCTTGTTAGCGAGAAGCGGGGTGATGTCCTTGAAGACGATCCCCTCTTTGGGGAAGTCGGGGATATCCCTGATGTGCTCCTTCAGCCAATCGTGATTCTGCGGATGCGACATAGGTCCTCCTAGCGCCTCTTGCGGCGCTTTGCCTTCTTGGCACCAGCGCGCCCCTTCGCAGGGGGACGAGGCACGGGCGTAGCCAGGGGGCGCTCCGCCGGCATGGACGCATCAGCGGTCGATGTCGTCGCGAGCGGATCGTCTGCGCCCGCCCCCACGGTGGCCTCAACCTTCGCCTGCTTCTTGGCATCCCGCTCGATCCGCTGCCTCACGCTTTGGAACCTGGGTTCGTGCTCCTTGAGGATCGTCAGGACCGGAGTGGCGACGAAGATCGAGGAGTAGGTTCCGGCCAGGATCCCGACGAGAAGAGCTAGAGCCAGGTCCTTCAGCGTCGACGCGCCGAGTAGCCCCGCCCCCACGAACAGCAGTGCAGCGACTGGGAGCAGTGTGGTCAGCGAAGTGTTGATCGACCGCATGAACACCTGGTTCATGGAGAGGTTGGCTGACCCCTCGTACGTTAGCCGGCCCGGGATCGCGTAGGTGTTGGTGTTCTCCTCGACCTTGTCGAACACGACCACGGTGTCGTACAGCGAGTAACCGAGGATCGTAAGGATGGCGACGATCGTCGACGGGGTGACTTCGAAACCAACCGCCGAATAGACCCCTGCAGTGATCAGCAGGTCGTGCACCAGGGCGATGATGGCAGCGAGCGCCATCTTCCACTCGAAACGCCAGGAGATGAACGCAAGGATCACCAGCAAGAAGATGATCAGGGCTCGCAGCGCCTTGCCCGTGATCTGGCTACCCCACTTGCTGCCGATGCGCTCGCTGTCCGTCTTGTCCAGCGTGGTGCCAGCGGCGGCAGCGACCGCCTCCACGAATGCCTGTTGCTCATCGGGGTCGGCGATCTCCTTGGTCTGTACGAGCACGCTCTTGGTGTCGTCCTCGGTCACGATCTGGATCTGCGCATCGGTCGCGCCTGCCGAGGCGAGCGAACCCCTGATCTCCGAGATGATGTCCGTATCCGCGAGAGCTAGCAGCGCCGGGTCCTCGACGGGGGCCTTGGTTTGAACGCCGCCCTTGAACTCGATCCCGAAGTTCAGCTGACTCGTTAGGAGGACGACGAGCGAAAGAAGAACGAGAACAGTGGACACCGAGAGCCATGCCTTGCGGCGCCCGATGAAATCGATATCCGTCTCGCCCCGGTAGAGGCGTCCGATCCCACTCATACCTGCTTAACCCCCAGAGCCTGTTTGATGCCGATGAAACGGCCTTCAGAGAACCACCGCGTCCGGGCCATCAGAACGACCATCGATCTCGTGAAGAAGTACGCGATCAAGACGTCAACGATCGTCGCCAGCCCAAGGGTCAATGCGAAGCCCTTGACCGGTCCGACCGCCAGGAAGAACAGGATGACGGCGGCAGAGCCGGTGACGAAGTCGGCCACGAGGATGGTTCTGAACGCTCGCACCATCCCGCGATCAACGGCCGTACGCATCGTCTTACCGGTATGTATCTCGTCCTTTAGCCGCTCGAAAGCAACGATGTACGAGTCGGTGGTGATGCCGATCGACACGATGATTCCGGCGATCCCAGCGAGGGTCAGCGACAACCCCGAAGTCTTGCCGAGATAGGACAGCAACGAGTACATCACCGCGGTGAACACCGCGAGCCCTGCCCACACGACCAAGCCGAGGGCCCGGTAGTACAGAAGGACGTAGAGCATCACCAGAGCAAGACCGATGGCGCCGGCGGTAAGGCCAGCTTGCAACGAGTCCTTGCCCAGCGAAGGAGAGACCTTCTGAACCGACGATTGCTCGAGGGTCAAGGGAAGCGCTCCGGTCCGAAGAACGAGAGCGAGATCCTTGGCCTCTTGCTCGTCGCCGACATCGATCTGAGACTGGCCCCCCGTGATACCCGTCCCGCAGATCACACCGGAACCAGCAGAGGTTCCCGGGGCCGCCATCCCCGTTGCCGTTTCCACCTTGCCGTCGAGGACGATCGCAACCTGATCCTGGGTCTGCTCACCTTCGTCTCGGAGGCACGCGAGGTCGCTGGTGAGCTTCGCCCATGCAGCCGAACCCTGGCGACTCATGTCGAGGGTGACGGCCCATCTTCCAGTCTGGTCGATCACGGCCTCGGCGCGAGTGATGATGTCACCGGTAAGGACCCCTGCCGGTGCAAGTCTGTAAAGCACGTCCTCGTTATCGGCGTCGGGGTAGACGACCTCTTTATCGTTGACCGATGAGTCTTTCTCTGGGGTTACCTCGGGAGCGTCGGTCGGACTCGGCTCCGGGCTCGGTTCAGGCTTGCCCTTGTCACCCTTCTTGTCGCCGGTCTCCGACTCACTCGGACTCGGGCTAGGCGTTGGCTGGTTCCTGGGGACGATCTCAAGCACCTGGCGGAAGGTCAACTGGGCGGTTCCACCGATTATCTCGAGCGCCCTCGCCTCGTCCTCGACCCCCGGCAGCTGAACGAGGATCGTGTCACTCCCAGCGGCCGACACCTCAGGCTCGGCGACACCCAGAGCGTCGATCCTCTGCCTGATGATCTCGACGGTCTGATCGAGCACGTCTTGACTTATGTCACCCTCGTTGGAGGTGGCGGTGAGGATCACACTCGTGCCACCCTCGAGATCCAGCCCCAACTTCGGAGCTGTATCCGTAAACACCGCGGCTCCGAGACCCCCGAATGCGACAAGCATCGTGAGGATCAAGTTGAACCTGAACCGTCCTTTTCCCTTCACTCCGTCCCCTTCTCGGGCTGCCTAGAGCAGCTTCGAACCATTGATGTCGATCTTGAACTGACACTCGAGGAACTCCGCCGCGCGGCGGCACATCACCATACGCGACAAGAAGATCTCGAAATAATCCATGACGCCCGCGAGCTCCGTGTCGATCGTGAGCTCGAGCGTAAGGGTACGTGCTTCAGCGTCCACCCGGAGAAACGAGTGCTCCACCGCGTGATTCACCCGGTCGTGGATGTCGAACAGGGAGGGATCTTTCTCCCTCACTCGGCTTCGGTGAACATCCGACTTGTCGGCCACGATCACCGCCGCTCCCGCCGGGTTCACGGGGTGACCGAACTCCTCCTCGTGATTCCCGATGGCGGCAAGGATCACGCCGATCTCGCCATAGGTCATGCCCATGTCCCGGAGCAGGTCGTAGGTGATGGCGGCGCCGGTCTGGGAGTGCATCGTCCGCGAGACGAAGTTACCCAGGTCATGGAGATAGCCGGCGATCGCGCCGAGTTGAGCCATCCGCTCAGGGAAGTCGAGCCGGGTGAGCACGTTGTACGAGATGTTCGACACGAGCCCGGCGTGCCGGAACCCGTGCTCGGTGTACCCGATCTCGCCCAGGTACCGATCGGCGAGTGCGATGAAGGTCTGTACCCCTTCGTGCTCTTGGATCTGAGCCAGGGTTATCCCGGACGAAACGTCTATCGGTTCCGGTGCCTTGTCAGGCTCGGGAGGTTTGGCTTCCTTGGCTGTTCGACCTAGGGAGTCCACCTCGTCCGCGCCGGATCCAGGTGATGCTTCTGTCACTCGGCGTCCTCTTCGACCTCGTCCTGGTCCTCGTACTCGTCCTCGTAACCGTCATCGGTCACTTTCCGAGCGATCGCTGAGGTCACGAATCTGATCGTCGTGGTCGGTGACACTTCGATCTCGACATAATCGTCGGCCATCAACTTCACGACCCCGTGGATGCCACCGATGGTTACGACTTCGTCGCCCTCTGTAACGGAGGCGATCAACTGCTGGTGCTGCTGGACGCGCTTCTTCTGCGGCCTGATCAGCATGAAATAGAAGATGGCGATGAGGAACGCTATGAAGATCAGTTGGGTTGCGGCTCCACCCTGCACTTGTCCACTTCCTTCTCGTTGAGACCCCGCCTCGGGCGTCGGCTCGGACGGGCATCGATCTTGGTTACGCGAACAGAGCCGCACAAGCGGCTCGGGAGCGAATCTTACTCCCCATTCGGGCGTTATCGGCTGCGGAGCCTCACGAATCGAACAAACGGGCGGCTTCGGGGCCCGTTGGAGGCGTTGAGCCGATATGTGTGAACGCGGCTTCGGTCGCGACCCTGCCTCGGGGGGTGCGTCTGAGGAAGCCAAGCTGCATAAGGAACGGCTCGTAGACGTCTTCGATCGTGTCGGGCTCTTCGCCCACCGCCACCGCTAGGGTCGACAGCCCCACCGGGCCCCCGCGGAACCTGTTCACGAGTGCGTCCAGGATCGCGCCGTCAAGGCGATCGAGGCCCTTCTCGTCGATCTTGAACACCTCGAGCGCCCGTCGGGCTACGTTTCCGTCGATCACCCCATCCGCCCTCACCTGGGCGTAGTCGCGCACCCTCCTGAGGAGACGGTTGGCGATCCTGGGGGTGCCCCGTGCTCTTCTGGCGATCTCGTGGCATCCGTCCTCATCGATCTGGACCTCGAGGATGCCGGCCGAACGGGTGATGATCCGCATCAGATCCTCGGGCGGGTAGTAGTCGAGCCGTTCGCTCAACTCGAACCGGCTGCGGAGGGGGCCCGTGATCAGTCCGGCGCGGGTGGTGGCCCCGACGAGTGTGAAGTGTCTGAGATCAAGTCTGATCGTTTGTGCACTCGGCCCCTTACCGATCACGAGGTCAAGTTGGAAGTCCTCCATCGCTGGATACAGCACCTCTTCGACCGCCCTCGGCAGACGATGGATCTCGTCGATGAACAGCACGTCGCCATCCTCGAGGTTCGTGAGGATCGCGGCCAGATCGCCCGCCCTCTCAAGCGCGGGCCCCGACGTCGGCCTGAAACCGGCGCCCATCTCGACCGCGATCACATGAGCGAGGCTGGTCTTTCCCAACCCCGGAGGACCGCTGAGCAAGAGGTGACCGGCAGGTTCGTTCCTAGCGCGCGCCGCCTCGAGGACGATCCCTAGATGGATCTTGAGTTCCGGTTGCCCAACGAACTCATCGAGATCGCGTGGACGCAGAGAACCCTCGGCTTCGCGCTCGACCGGATCGGCACTGGCTGCAAGTACGGCTTCCTCGTTCATCGTTCAGACACTCTCATCGTCCGAGCGTCCTAAGGGCCGTCTTGACGACTTCTTCCACAGTCCCAGCGGCTCCGGATTCAGAGAGCGCCCTCCTGACCTCGGCCGGTGAATAGCCGAGGTTCTCGAGGGCAGACCTTGCTCGTGACAGAGAGTCCCCGTCGGCGCCGACGATGTGCAGGTCGGGGAGCTGGAGTCGCTCCTTGAGATCGAGGATCAGCCTCTGGGCGGTCTTCTTTCCGATGCCAGGGACCGATGAGATCGTCGCGATGTCATCGGTCGCAACGGCTCGCCGGAAGTCCTCCGGTGAGAAGGATGAGCACACATGCAGGGCCACTTTGGGGCCCACGCCCGAGACCCCCAGGAGCGCCTCGAAGATCGCCTGCTCCGATCGTCCACTGAACCCGAACAAGGAGAGCGCGTCCTCGCGCACGTGGGTGTGGGTCCACAGACGAACCCGCTGGCCTTCGCCAGGGAGAGAAGCCAGGGTCGTGGTCGAGCACGCCAGCTTGTAGCCGACGCCCTGAACATCGATGAAGCAGCCGTCTCCCCACCGTCCGGCCACTACCCCTTCGACGAACCCGATCACCTCAGTGCCTCCTGTATCGCTCGGTTCAGCCCCGACGAGTTCAACATGCAGATCGCAAGTGCACACGCATCCGCGGCGTCGGCTGGCTTAGGCGCCTCGGATAGCCCGAGGATCTTGCAGACCATCGTCGCCACCTGCCGCTTGTCGGCGGCGCCATATCCGGCAACCGATGCCTTGACCTCGGTCGGCGTGTGATGACTGACCTGAAGTCCGCTCTCGGCAGCGGTCGCAAGGATCACTCCGGACGCCTGCCCAACCGAGATGGCGGTTCGTACGTTGGCATTGAAGAAGACGCGCTCAAGGGCCAACCCGCTGGGCGAGAACGATGCGATGACGTCTCTCACACCGTCACGGAGAGCCAGCAGGCGGTCCTGGATCGGGTCGTCCTTGGGTGTTCGGATGGCCCCCGCGGCGAGCGCAACCATCCGCCCGCCGGCCCGTTCGACCACCGCGTAACCCGTGGTCGTGAGGCCGGGATCTATCCCCAGCACGCGCCCGGCCACAGACTCGGGCGCCTCTCGTCGCGACCCTCGGCGCGGCTGGAGATGGCGCCTCGAGTGAGCTCTCTACCGAACGCATGTTCGTAGGCTACTTCAGACCGATATCCGCCGTTCGGATTTCCTTCTAGGCGAGCGAAGCGAGCACGTCATCGGAGATGTCGAAGTTGGCGAAGACCTCTTGGACGTCGTCCAACTCATCGAGTTCGTCGATCAGGTTCAGCAGCTTCTTGGCGTCCCCGCCCTCCACCGTCACCGTCGTCTTGGGGATCATCGTTAGATCGAACGATTCGACGATCATCCCGGCGCCAGCGATGGCGTCCCTCACGGGCTTCAAAGCGTCCGTCGGTGTTATCACCTCGATCGCGTCCTCGGATGGCCTGACATCCTCCGCCCCCGCATCGGCCGCGATCAAGAACACCTCGTCCTCGCTCGTGCCCTCAGGTGAAACGATCACCACACCCCTGGGCTCGAACATCCATGCGACGGCTCCGGGTTCGGCAAGCTTTCCGCCATGGCTGTTGAACGCGCTCCTGACATCCTGAGCGGAGCGATTCCGATTGCTGGTGAGGCACCTGACGAACACGGCGACCCCGCCGGGCCCGTATCCCTCGTAAGTCGTCTCCTCATAGGTTTCGCCTTCGAGTTCGCCCGTACCGCGTTTGATCGCGCGATCGATGTTGTCGTTCGGCACCGAACTGGCTTTGGCTTTCGCTACCGCGGTGGCAAGGGTCGGGTTCCCGTCGGTACTGCCTCCCCCGTCGCGCGCCGCTACTTCCACGAACCTGAGGAGCTTGCCCCAGAGCTTGGCGCGCTGAGCGTCTTGCGCGCCCTTCTTGCGCTTGATCGTTGACCATTTCGAATGTCCCGACATCTAGTAGCCCTTCATCTAGTAGGCCTTCACTTGTAGCCCTTCACTTAGTAGCCTTCCCAGCCAGGTCGCTGAACTAGTTCGCCTTCATCATCTCTACGAACATCTCGTGGATCCGGGTGTCTGCCGTCATCTCCGGGTGAAAGCTCGACGCCATGATGCTCCCCTGCCGAACCAACACGGGGATCCCCTCATGGCTGGCGAGAACCTCGACGCCGTCTCCCACCGACTCTATCGAGGGAGCCCGGATGAACACAGCGTGCACCGGTGTTTCCAATCCGGTTACCTCGAGATCTGCCTCGAACGAATCGGTCTGTCGACCATATGCATTCCTTCGGACGCTCACATCGAGGGCGGGTGCCCTCCAGGGAGCATCTTCCTTGCCGACGATCGAACGAGCGAGAAGGATCAAGCCGGCGCAGGTCCCGAACGCGGGCATCTGCGCTGCCAGCCGTTCTCTGAGTGGCTCGAGTAGGTCGTAGCGATCGAGGAGCATCCCGATCGTCGTCGACTCGCCACCGGGGATAACGAGCCCATCGACGTCGGCGAGCTGATCGGCTCGCTTGACCACGACCGGCGTTCCTCCCGAGGCGTCGAGCGCGCGTACGTGCTCTCTTACGTCACCCTGCAAACCGAGTACGCCGACCTTCATCAACTACCAGCCGCGGGTTGCGAGCCTCTGCCCATCGGGGATGTCTGAGATGTTGATCCCAACCATCGCCTCGCCCAGTCCATGCGAGACCTTGGCGATCATGTCGGGGTCTTCGAAATGCGTAGTCGCATCGACTATCGCCCTCGCCCGCGCGGCCGGATCGCCGGACTTGAAGATCCCGGAACCTACGAACACCCCATCGGCTCCGAGTTGCATCATCAACGCCGCGTCTGCGGGAGTAGCTATCCCACCAGCGGTGAACAGTACGACCGGCAACTTGCCAGTTTCGGCGCACTCCCTGACTAGGTCGACGGGCGCCCGGAGGTCTTTCGCGGCGGCCATGAGCTCTTCGGATCCCAGCGTTGCAAGTCTCTTGATCTCCGAGGTGATCGAGCGCATGTGACGAACCGCCTCGACCACGTTGCCGGTCCCCGCCTCGCCTTTCGAGCGGATCATCGCGGCGCCCTTCTCCGAGTCGTCGCAGCGCCTCGCCGAGGTTCGTAGCTCCGCACACGAAGGGAACCGTGAATCCCCACTTGTTGACGTGGTTGGCCTCATCTGCGGGAGTGAGCACCTCGGATTCATCTATGTAGTCGACGCCCATCGACTGCAGCACTTGGGCTTCAACGAAGTGCCCGATCCGGCACTTGGCCATGACCGGGACCGACACTGACTCGACGATGTCTGCGATCTTCTGCGGGTCGGCCATCCGGACGACGCCACCTTCGGCGCGGATGTCTGCCGGAACGCGTCTCGAGGGCCATGACGGCAACCGCTCCGGCGTCCTCTGCGATCTTCGCCTGGTCGGCCGACGTCACGTCCATGATGACCCCGCCCTTGAGCATCTCTGCGAGGCCGCTCTTGACCCGGGCCGATCCCGTTTCTCTGTGGGACATGGTTGGTTCCTTCCGATCGGGTACCGGTACTCTCGCCGCCTACGGGCCTGCTTATCCTATCGCCGCACAAGCCCCAGGGGGCCTCCCGTGGGCCTTAGGACGCCTTCTTCGAGAAGGACACCATGCCGTTGATCTCACCCTCGTCGTTCGGGATCAGTTCGATCCAGGTTGACCCCTCGGCGAAGGTGAGCGGGTTGCCCTTGCTGTCCGTATAGACAGGGGCTGCCCCTTCCTTCTTGATCGACCACTGCCCTTTGATCACTCTGCCATCCCTGAACAACAGGACCTTGCCGGTTCCCGAGAGAGTGATATCTGGAGAAGGATTGCCTGCAACGTCGACGATCGTCTTCGAATTGTCGATCCTTACAAGCTGGACGAGGACGTTCGGCACCGAGATCTGCTCTCCGGAGCGGGCCATGAACGGAACCCCGCCTTCGTAGCGTGCCCACCCTTCGTTCTCCCACTTGTACTCGATCGTGTTCGAGGAGGTGAACTGCATCTGAACGGAGCGCGCCTTCTTGGACTTGCCTGCGATCTCATCGAAAGTCATGAAGGACTTGGGGGCCGGAAGCTTGGCCTTCTTCGCTTCCTTCAGGAGCACTTCAGGTTTGGCGAAGAGACCGTGCACGCCCGAGCCGAGTGCGGCGTCGCGGTACAACCCTTCGGTCTGTCCCTCGGTGAGGTATGTGATCCCCCGAGCCGTGAATTCGTTGGTAACGATCTGATTCGATCCCGAGGCGACCACCATGTGGGTGAACGGCAGCGCGATCTTCGCGTCGTCGAAGCGTCCTGAGCGCACGGGACCCGTTACTTCCGCCTGGTTGCAATGGAAGACCACCATGAAGCGAGTGATCCCTCCCTCGACCCGCTCCTCGATCACCACGTCTGCCTGGTCCAAGCCGACCTGGGGGCGAACCTCCGGTGGGTTCTCGACCTTGATCGCAACCGCTGGTCTGTTCAGGTCTAGCCCCGCCCGGGGGGCTTCCCCGGTCAGTGGGCAGGTCGGATCTGGGGTCGGGGTGGGCGTAGCGGTCGGCGACGCGGCTGTCCGGGGCCGTTTCGTCGGAACTGCACGCAGCCATCAGAACCGCTGTGGCCAGGAGGGCCGCTATGACGACGACGCTTCTACTTCTCATAGGTGAACGATCCTTTCACTTCGCCTTGATCGTTAGGCACCAAGGCGATCCAGATCGAGCCGGGGGCGAAGACCATCTTGTCTCCGGACTTCGTCTCGAATTCGACAGGGGAATCGACCGACTCGCGCGACCACCGGCCAACGATGGCACGCCCGTTGCGGAACAGGACCGCTTCGCCGGTGCCGGTTTCGTCCGCGATCTCGATCGAGGGATTACCAGCCGGGTCAACGATCGTCTTCGAGTAGTCCACGGTGTGCGATTCGACGATGATGTTGGTGGGAGCGATCTGCTCGCCGGTTTCGGTCAGGAACGGTGCGCCGTCCTGCGAGCGCAGCCACACCCCACCTGAGTAGTCGTAGGTGATCGTGCTGGCCCCACCGAAACTGAGAGACACGGTGCTGGCCTTCTTACCCTTGATCTCGAGATCGCCGAACTCGAACATAGCCGGGGGAGGATCCGAGAACTCCTTCTTCCCGAGCTTCCGAAGCAACGCGGTGTTGCCGTAAAGGGTGTGCTCGGAAGTGACGCCCTCACGGGCAACCCTCTGCATGCCTTCGCCTGCTGCGGTCTCAGTGATCCCAACGATGCCGGCCTCGTCCAGAGCGTCGAGGACTATCTGGTTGGCACCGGAGAACCCCAGGATGTTCGTTATGGGGCGGAGTAGCGCCGGATCGACCACCCTGGCGCTTCGGATGGGGCCCGCCTTCTTGGCGTCGCCGCAGTGGAAGATGGCCATGAATCTGGTCTCTCCCCCCTCGACGAGTTCCTCGTAGACGAGGTCAGCGCTCTCCAGTCCAGATAGAGGTCGGGCAACCGCTGCGTTCTCGATCTTCACTCCGACCGCAGGGCGCTCGACTATCGCTTCATCCTTCGGTTCGATCCCGGTCAGGGGGCAGGTCACCGGATCGTCCTTGCCGATGATCGGGAGCTTGTCGGCACCTCCACTGAGGAGGAAGAAGGCTCCTCCAGCCAGCACCACGATGCCGGCCGCTATCGCCGCTACCTTCTGCTTGCTTGACACGCGCAGTCACCTCTGGGAACTCGTTCGGTTGGCGTCATCACCCGGTGCCTATCCACTTGCGTATGCACTGGGCGGACCGTGCGATACCGGCGTTCGGACCTCCGGGGTCCGAACCTTGGGGTCCGAAGCTCAGGTGTCCGAAACGGGGCATCCAGCGGGCGAAGCTATCACGCTCCGAGACGCTCGAAGTGGCATTCGAGCACCCCTTAGAGGTCCCTGAGGCGAGCGATCCGTTCGGCGCGCGGCTGATGCCAGCGCCCATCGGAGGAGAACCACAATGGGGCGTGGCGCCCGGTCCTGCTGCCCGCTTTCTCAAGGGCAGAGATGAGCCCAGGCGGGTACTTCGTGATGGCAACCGCGCTGCACGTCATCGGTGTCTCCCACCATCGGTCGGAGCGGGCCAGCAAGGAATACGAGTTCCGCTGCCAAGGACGCTACCCACAGTCCCTTTCCATGGAGGCGGGCAAAGCAGTGCGCCAGCACGGCTTCGATCTCGGTGCGGCTCAGTTCCGCTAGCCCGGTCGTGACGGTTATCACCGGCCCCCCGGCTCGGCCAACCATCGCATTCGGCTCGGGGTCGTCGCACACGCGAAGACGCGGTTGGGTCACGGCTAGGTCGCGTGCCAGCCCAGTGAGGATGTTCGTGACCCGGGGCAGCTCTTCCGGTCCGACCTGCCGGGCTGAAGCAGACAGCAATGCGCGTCGGGACGACGTCGCCAGACTGATGATCAAGCCTGCGATGAAGAAGAGGATCAGCGTGATGCCCATCCCGGCGGTGCCGAGTGTCTCGCCCAGAACGAAGAGGAACCCGCCTATCAGCACCGCCAGCAGCACCAGGTACAGAGCCTCGGTTGCGGTCAGCACGGAGCGTGCTGGAGCCTCCCAATCGGGGAGCTTCCTGGGTACGCCATCACGTGCGATCTCGTCTGCCATCACGGTCATCCTTACATCAGGGGAGGCGTTGCTCCCACCGCGGCGCCGTAGAGCGCTTCCACCCCTTCGACGAGACGGGCCCAATCGAAGCGAGCAGCAACATCTCTTCCCGCAACGCTCATCCGAGCGGCACGATCGTCGTCGTCGAGGACCTCGTGGATCATGCCCGCCAGCATCCGGTGATCTCCGGGGGCGACAAGTGCAGCCGCGTCCGAGGCCACGGCCCTGAAGCCCGGGATGTCGGAGCAGACCACCGGGGTCCCAGCCGACATCGCTTCGGTGAGCACTATCCCGAACGACTCCCCTCCGAGATTGGGCGCACAGTAGAGGTCGGCGCCTCGATAGGCGCGGGGTACGTCCTCGTCCGAGAGACGACCGATGAATCTCGCATCCACATCGAGGTCACCCGCAAGACGTCTGCAGCGCTCTTCCTCGGGGCCGGCCCCAACGACCGTCAGAACCGTCCCCGGCCGGGGTGAATCTCCTAGCGCTCGGATCAGAACCTCGAGGCCCTTCCTTTTCTCGAGACGTCCAAGGAACAGAACGCTCTTCTCTCCAGCCATCTCCAGCGGTTCTGCCGAGGCGAATCGATCGACATCGATCCCGTTGGGGGTCAACTCATAGTCTCCGGGGAAGTACCGCTCCACGAGCTCCCTCGCCGCTTCGGATACCGCCGTCCTGACCGCGAGCCTCCGGACGGCCCGATCCAGCACCACGCGCCCCGCCCGGTAGCCGAAATTCGAGTCCGCCGATGCATGGAAGGTGCCGACCGCGGGGATCTCGGAGTTCCACAGCGCCAGCAGGCTCAAGCTCGGGAGCAGGGGCTCGTGAAGATGGAGGACGTCGGGGGCAGCGGCCTTGAGGACCCGCCTCATCCCCGCAGCGGCAACCGGCCCGAACGCTATCGGCGCAACCGAACCGTTCGCAGGAACACTCACCGCCCGGCCCACGATGGTTACTCCCTCATCACCTGGTGGTCGCTCGACGATCGGGGCGATGATCTCGACCGTGTGTCCCCTCGTCCTGAGAGCACGGGCCAGCGCCCGTATATGGCTCTGGACGCCGCCGAACCGGTCCCAGGCGTACGGGCAGACGATCCCAACCTTCATAGCGCGCCTCGGCTCAAGTCTCGGCTCGTCGCGCTCGATCGGCCGGCCAGAAGGGTTGGAAGACGTGCCACTCCTCCGGTCTCGATGCGATCATGCGCTCTAGCTCGCGCGCGATCCTCTGGGTGAACTCAGCCACGGCTTCGGGGCCTTCTCCCGCAGGTGGATCGAGAGGTTCGGTGATGTCCGCAACCCATCCCCTCTTGCCGTCCTCGTGCACTACGCCATAGACCCCTGCGACACACACAATGGCCCCAGTCTTGAGCGCAACAGAAGCCGGTCCCGCGGGGAACGGAACGCGCTCGCCGAAGAACTCGACCTCGGGCCCTCGACCCTTGAGGTCTCGGTCACCGAGGATCGCAACCACGGCACCGCCCATCACGGCGTCGGCCAGTTTCGTCGTCACCCCGCTCTCGGCAGGATGGATCACCATCCCCAATCGGGCTCTGTGGGCAGCGAAGAACTCGAACATCCTCCGGGGCTTCAGTACCTCGGCGACGGTCACGAGTAGATGGCCGTTCGCACCCACCCACGCTCCTGCCGCGTCCCAGTTACCGAGATGTCCGACCACCACGATGGCTCCCCTACCCTCGCCCAGGTGGGAGAAGAGGTGGTCTTGCGTCGGGCAGCGGAAGCGATCGAGGAAGAACTCCTTGTCCTCCCGAACGAGGGCGAAGGTCTCCAGCCAGTAGCGCGCGTACGACCGATACGCCTCGACGACCAGATCGTCCATGGCCGGTGAATCGATACCGATCCCCGAGGTGCGCGCAAGGTTTCGGCGCACCTGCGATCGCTTCTTCGAGAACCTCGCGGCGAGCCGGCCAGCAACGCGAGCCAATCCATAGGAGATCCGTTCCGGAAGGGCGCGCGCTACGAACGAGGCGCCAACGAACAGGTAGTAAACGAGCTGGATAAGTCGCCCCTCGTCCGGGGGTCGTCGGTACCTACCCGGCACTGACCGCCTGCCTTCGGACATGCACGATCCGTTGGAAGAAGGTGACGATCGCGGCGAGGGCAAGGATCACCGTCGCTACCGGGACGAAATCTAGGATCAGGGCTGCGTTGATGAGGATGAGCCGCTCTGCACGCTCCGCTATCCCAACGTTCGCGTCGAAGCCGAGCCCTTCCGCTCGCGCCTTTACGTACGAGACCAAGAATGAAGCGACCAAGGCGACCATGGCTGCGACCGCGACCCACGGTTCATCGTGAGATGGCACGTCTGGCGATACGGAGTACAGCCAGACGATCGGTAGGAACACGAGGGCGTCCGTCAGTCGGTCCGTGGTGGAATCCAGCACCGCCCCGAACTTGCTCGTGACGCCTTTCGCTTTCGCTACTGCCCCATCGAAAAGGTCGGCGACCCCGGCCGCCGTGGAGACGATCCCGGCAAAAAGGAGGCGCCCATCGACGATCAGGTATGCCGCTATGCCGGCGAGGACCACGCTGAGATAGGTGATCGCGTCGGGAGAGATCCCCGAACGGGCTACGGCTCGACCGATGGGACGCATGAAGCGATCCCACCCGGCTCTGACTCTAGCGTTGAGCATCGTTCAAAGGACCCCCGTAGGTGCGACGGATTCTGGACCAGGTTCCTCTATCACCTTCCCACACGGGCGGCTACGATTGGCCTTCTGCCATTCACGCCGTGATCGGGGGGAACGCGAATGAAGAGCTACGCCACCGAGAACATCCGGAACGTCGTCCTGGTGGGACATGGCTCGTCAGGGAAGACATCCCTGGCCGAAGCCCTCCTCTTTCTCTCTGGTGCATCTACGCGCCTAGGGACGATCGAGGATGGCAACACCGTGACCGACTTCGACGAAGAAGAACATCGGAGGGGCATCTCGGTCGCCACCGCGCTGGCCCCCCTTGAATGGAACGACTGCAAGATCAACGTTCTCGATGCACCCGGCTATGCCGACTTCATCGGCGAGATGAGAGCGGCGATGAGGGTCGCAGACCTTGCGATATTCGTCGTTTCAGGGGTCGAGGGCGTCGAGGTCCAGACTCAGGTCGCATGGAACTACGCGGAGGAGCTGGGGCTCCCCAGGATGATCTTCGTCAACAAGCTCGAACGCGAGAACGCATCGTTCCGTCGAACCCTCGAGCAGCTGCGCGACACGTTCGGCAAAGGTTGCGCTCCCCTCAATCTTCCCCTCGGTCAGGAGCATGACTTCCACGGGATCATCTCCGTCATCGACGTCGCCGCGTTCGCGTACAAGCCCGACGGGAAGTCGAGCGAAGAGCCCATCCCTGAAGAACGTCAGGCCCGCGTAGATGAGGTACGCACCGACCTGCTCGATTCTGTCGCCGAGACCGATGACGCTCTTCTCGAGCGCTATCTCGAGGGCGGCGAGATCACTCGGGAAGAGATCGTGAGAGCGCTCCACGAGGGGATCGATGAGGCAACGATCTTCCCCGTCTTCTGCGGGGCCGCCACGAAGTTGATCGGGATCGATCGCCTCGCCGATGTGATCGTCGCGGCCGGTCCCTCTCCACTCGATCGTCCGCCGATCGAGACCGAAGATGGAAAATCACGAGAGGCGAAGTCGGATGCGCCGATGTCGGCACTCGTGTTCAAGACGACGACCGACCCCTATGTGGGCCGTATCTCGTTCTTCCGCGTGTATTCAGGGACAGTCACGGCGGAGGGACAGATACACAACTCCTCGCAGAACATCGACGAACGTGTCGGAGGCGTCTTCACGATGCGCGGGAAGACACAGGAGAACGTCGACCAGATCGTTGCCGGCGACCTCGGCGCGATCGCCAAGCTCAACCACACGCTCACTGGCGACACCCTCGCCGACAAGAACGATCCAGTCGTCTTGCCGCGGATCAACCCGCCCGAGCCACTCCTCCCCAAGGCGATCGAACCCAAGTCAAAGGGTGACGAAGACAAGTTGATGATCGGCCTCCACAAGCTCATCGAGGAAGACTCTTCGGTGAAACTCGAACGCAACGACGAGACCCACCAGACGATCCTGTGGGGCATGGGTGACGCCCACCTCGACACGGTCCTCCATCACCTGAAGGACAAGTTCTCGGTCGAGGTGGTGGAGGTCCCGTTCATCGTGCCTTACCGGACCACGCTGAAAAGCAAGGCGGATGCTCTCGGCAGACACGTCAAGCAATCCGGGGGACACGGCCAGTACGGGATCTGCAACGTGAGGGTCGAGCCACTTCCCCGCGGAGAGGGGTTCGTCTACGAAGACAAGATCTTCGGTGGGTCGATCCCGAACCAGTGGATCCCGTCGGTAGAGAAGGGCGTCAAGGCGGCGATGGAGAACGGCGCAGGCACCGGCTACCCGATGATCGACATCAAGGTCGAGTTGTATGACGGGAAGTACCACTCGGTCGACTCCTCCGACATGGCCTTCCAACTCGCCGGAAGCGCCGGCCCTGAAGGACGCGGCGGCGAAAGCCGGCGTCTCGGTGCTAGAGCCCGTATGGGAGGTCGAGGTGATGGTTCCGGAAGCTTTCACGGGCGACATCATGGGCGACCTCCAGAAGCGAAGAGGGATCCCGGAGGGTATCGATACCGTCGGTGGCGGACGACAGATCGTGAAGGCGAAGGTCCCCTTCGCGGAGGTCACCCACTACGCGACCGACCTTCGCTCGATGACCGGGGGCCAAGGAACCTTCTCGTGGAACTTCAGCCACTACCAGGAGGTTCCCCACGACCTCGCCCAGAAGGTCCTGGACGCGGTGAAGAAAGACGCACACGGGTCCTAGGGGGAGGAAGCGAAGAGCGGCCGCAGTTTGGCGTCGGTCTCTGCCAGCATCTCCGGGAGAACCTTCGTGTCGCCCACGGTCGTCATGAAGTTCGTGTCGCCGCCCCACCGCGGAACCACATGCATGTGCAGGTGACCGGGGATGCCAGCACCCGCCGCGTGGCCGAGGTTCATACCGACGTTGAAGCCCTGAGGCGACATCGCCTCTGAAACGGCATCGACCGCACGCGTTCGTCGTCTCCATCAACTCATGGCGCGCCGACGCCCCGAGTTCCGAAAGGTGCCCGAGGTGCTCCAGCGGAGCGATCATCAGATGACCGCTGTTGTACGGGAACGCGTTGAGAAGCACGAAGACATGCTCGCCGCGCCACAGGATATGAGCGGCCTCGTCATCTCCTGCCTCGAGGTGAGCGCAGAAGATGCAGGCGTCGTCACCTCCGGCGGAGGTCACGTACTGCATCCTCCAGGGGCTCCACAGCCGCTCCATCACTTCCCGAGCTCGAGCGCGCGGGTATCGATCTCGTCAACTATCCGGCGGGCGAACTCGGTGGCCACGACACCTCTCTGTTCGTCTCCCGTACGCGGTCTGACGGATACCGTGCCGCTCGCGGCCTCGTCATCGCCGACGATCAGCATGTAGGGGACCTTCTGCATCTGCTGATGTCGGATCTTGGCTCCCATGGTGTTGTCGGAACCATCGACCTCGGCGCGAACCCCCATGGCGGATAGATCCCGCGCGACCTTGTGTGCGTATTCCAGGTGACGATCCGCGATCGGGATCAGCACGGCTTGAACTGGCGCTAGCCAAGTGGGGAACGCCCCCGCGAAGTGCTCGACCAGAACACCTATGAATCTCTCGATCGACCCGTACAGAGCACGATGGATCATGACGGGGCGGACACGCTCGCCGTTCTGATCGACGTACTCGAGTTCGAATCGTTCTGGAAGCTGGAAATCGACCTGGATCGTCGCCACCTGCCAGAAGCGGCCGATCGCGTCCCTGATGTCGATGTCGATCTTCGGGCCGTAGAACGCCCCATCTCCGGCATCGACCGTGTATTCGATACCGGCGCGATCGAGAGCCTCTGGGATCGCTGCCTCGGCCGCTTCCCATAGTTCGTCCGCGCCCACCGACTTCTCTGGGCGGGTCGAGAACCGCACGGAATCGGGGCCAAGTCCGACCGTCGCGTAGAGGTCTCGGAAGAAACCGATCACATCGACGATCTCGTCCACGACCTGATCCGGGCGGCAGAAGATGTGACTGTCGTCCTGGGTCAGGCCCCTCGTCCGCATCAACCCGTGGAGCGTCCCCGATCGCTCGTACCTGTACACGGTCCCGAGTTCCGAAAGACGGAGCGGAAGCTCTCGGTACGAGCGGGTCCTGCTCTTGAAGATCAAGATGTGGAACGGACAGTTCATCGGCTTGTTCAGGTACTCGGCCCCGTCCAGTTCCATCGTCGGGAACATGTTCTCCCGGTACCACCCGAGGTGCCCCGAGGTCTCCCACAACTTCGACTTGCCGAGGTGGGGGGTGAACACCGGCTGGTAGCCACGCGCCTGATGCATCTCGCGTGCGAGATCCTCGAGCGTCTTACGGACGATCGCTCCGCGCGGATGCCACAGGGCGAGTCCAGGTCCGACCTCGTCAGCCCACGAGTACAGGTCGAGGTCCCTGCCGAGTTTCCGATGATCGCGTTTCTCGGCTTCCTCGAGCCTGGTGAGGTAAGCGTCGAGTGCATCCTTCGACTCCCACGCCGTCCCATAGATGCGTTGGAGCATCGGCCGGGTTTCATCACCTCGCCAGTACGCCCCCGCGCTGCGAAGCAGCTTGAAGGCCTTGATCCGCGACGTCCCCGGCACGTGGGGGCCGCGGCACAGGTCCGTGAACGCCACCTCACCGTCACCGGTGACGTTCCGGTAGAAGCTGATCTCGGTTCCTTCTGCCGCGGCCGCCTGCGTGGGATCGCCGGCGTCCACACCTTGGATGATCTCGATCTTGTAGGGCTGGTCGCTGAAGAACTCGAACGCCTCATCGCGGCTGACAACGGCCCGCTCGAAGCGCTGGTTCTCCTTGAGGATCTTCTTCATCTCGGTCTCGATCCGTTCGAGGTCATCCGGGGTGAACGGAACCTCGACGTCGAAGTCGTAATAGAACCCGTCCTCGATCGGCGGACCGATCGTGTACTTCGCTCCCGGATAGAGCCTCAACACGGCTTGGGCTAGGACGTGGGCGGTCGAGTGGCGCATGATCTCGCGCCCGAGTTCGTCGGTGGTTGTAACGACCTCAACCTCTGCACCGGTCTCCGGGACGAATGCCAGATCGCGCTGGCGGCCGTCTGCAACGAGCGCGAGTGGAGCCTTCGCTCCGGCCTCCTTGGCCAGAGCGAAACCATCCTTGGTCCCATCAGCGGTTGCTGTGATCACGCGATCAGGTTGTGTAGGTGGTGATGAAGCGCCGGTAGTTCTTGCTGATCTCGGCGGTGGCGTCGTCGCGCGACTTGTCCCCGTCGAGGAACCCCTTCAGGGCATCCCACCAGATCGTGCGTCCGATCGCGAAGCCCACGTAGCCGGGAACTCCAGCACCCTGACGGAGCCAGTGATCGACGGCCTCATCGTTGGCACCCCGCCCGAGCACGACGCACACGACGTTCTCGCGTCCGTCCTTCCGGGTCTCGTTCGCGATCGTCTCGCAGTCCTCACGCGCGTCGATCCCCTCGATCTTCCAGATGTCCGGCTCGACCCCGGCGGCATGCAGGTCTTTGATCGCCTGCAGCATCAGAGCGGGACGGACCTCCTTGTCGAAGCGATCCGCGTCTCCGCCAACGGCCTCGAGCTGGGCATCCTCGGCAGGCACTAGTAGTTCGAACAGATACTTGCGATCGTTCTCGTGAAGCCAGTCGCCGAGCTTCTTGAGCCTCTCGGACTGGCGCTTGTTCATGTCCTGGTCGCCCTCGGGGTTGTACCGAACCAGCACCTTGGAGAACGCTGGGTTGAAGTCCTCGATGTGCTTGCCGAAGTCCTCGTCGTACTGGAAGTCGAACTCGTTCTGACCGGACTTCTCGACCGGCATCGCCAGCAGCAGACCCTTGCCGGTTGCCTCGCGGGCGACGTCTGTCCCGAACTGCTCGTCGACGAGGATCCCGCCGGCATCCTTCGGCGCGCCTTCGTCTATCGCGCGTAGGAACCCTTCGTAGATGAGCCGCTTCGCATCGATGATGCGGTCGGTCTCCTCCGGGGTGGGATCGCCCTCGATCCCGAACATCTTCTTCTGGAACGAACCTCTATGGTCGAAGGCGAGGATGTAGAGATCCCCTTCATAACCAAGTGCCATCTGTTACCTCCTCGGTGCCGGGCCAGAGGGCCCATGGCAGCTTCAAAGTAGACATGATCGTTCTCCCAGCCTAAGCGATGCGAGGCGATCGCTCCCGAGCCGGTTGTGGTTCCATCTATCCATGAGTGACAACGTCGAGATGGTTAAGGCGTTCCTCCGAGCCCAGAACATGGAACAGGTGGGCCGCCTCGAACAAGCGATAGATCTCTACGAAGGCACCGTTCGGGGTGCGTTCGACTCGACGGGCCCCTACGACCGACTCATCGCGCTTTACTCGAACGCGGGCCGTCACGCGGACGTGATCCGGGTCGCCGAAGCTGCGCTCACGAACGTGCACACCTATGACGACAAGAAGGCCTGGTACGAGCGGATGAGGCACGACGCACAGAGCGCCATGGAACGCGCCGTCCCCCAGCGCCACGCCCAAGAAGCAGGAGCGGTGACCGAGCTTCTCGACCGGATCATCCGTGAGGTCCGTGACGATGGGCCACTCCCGTTCGACCGTTACATGGACATGTGCCTCTATGACCCCGATGCGGGCTACTACTCCGCCGGTCCACAACGCACCAGTACCCGCGGCGACTACGTCACCTCACCGGAGCTGGATCCCGCGTTCGGGGCGCTCTGGTGCGCCGGGTTCGAGGAGGTGTGGCGATCGTCCGATCGTCCCGAGCGCTTCTCGATCGTCGAGATCGGTCCCGGGGAAGGCGCGTTCGCCGAGGCCGTGATGGAGGCAGCCTCCGCAGACTTCCGCCGAGCCCTCGCCTACGAGTTGGTCGAGCCGCTGGACGAACTAGCACGTAGACAGAAAGAACGTCTAGGCACCGAGAACTTCTCGTGGACGGGGCGCGTGGCTGGGGCTCGCCAGCACGGGATCGTCTTCGCCAACGAAGTGATCGACAACCTCCCGGTCGCGCTCGTGGAGGGCACCGATAACGGTGTCGTCGAGATCTGCGTCGGGGTATCGGATAACGGTCTCGCCGAGCAACGGCGTCCGGCACGGAGCGAGGTACTCGAGGTCGTGAGCCGTTTCAAGATCCAGCCAGCGCTAGGTGAACGCGCCGAAGTCCCCCTCGCAGCCGCAGCGTTCGTGCACGCGGCGATCGGGACGGTCGAGATGGGAGCCATCGTGTTCATCGACTACGGGTATCGCACGGCCGAACTACTTACCCGTCCCGGGGGCACGATCGTGACCTATTCATCTCAAGGAGCGGGGGCCGATCCATTGGTCGCACCGGGCCAGCGAGACATCACTGCCCATGCGAACTGGGATGTGGTCGAGGGACACGTCACTGAGGCAGGAGCGACCGTCGCCGGTCTCGTCCGTCAAGGTGACGCATTGCGCGCCCTCGGGGCGGAGGACCTCCTCTCAGACCTCAGGCGACAGGAACGGGTGGCCTCGGCCAACGGAGACGGCCGTGCGGCGTTGCGAGCGATCTCCAGGCGGGGGGCGCTGTCGACCCTGCTCTCGGGGCGGGGTCTCGGCGGACTTGGGGTTCTCACCGTGGTGAAGGGGATCGATCATCCCTCGTGGACCTAACCTGCCAAGCTGATCTTGTTTGATCGGCTCACTCGAGCCCGGCGTCCTGAAGGGCTTCGATCGTGCGGTCCTCCCATCGCTCCGCGAACGGCTCTCCCCCGTCCCAGTTGAAGCAGTGGGCCAGTTCGTGGCCGAGGACCCCGGCCCACATCTGTCTCATCGTTGGCGCCGTCTCGAAATAGCCGAGCTCGACGCCCCTCCTGAGGGTTCCGAGGTCGAGTTGGACGGCGACCGGATAGAACGTGATCGCGCAGTAGCCGCCGAACCCGTCGTCATCGATGAAGCCGGTCAGCGCTGCCTCAGCGAGATGACGGTCGTCGGGCACGCGCGCCTCCCCTTCACGCGCCCCGATCGCGATCACATAGAGGTCATCCGCGATCAAACGCTTCCACAGCCCCACACGCTTCAGGTCCTTAAGCGCGCGATCGATCCTCCTACGGCTAAGTCCTTGGGCATTGTTCTCGACGCGCGGGAGGTCCGTGGTGGGGCGCGCCTGAGGCGAGGCACGGCGTGCTCGGCGTCAGCGTCGGCGTCGGACGGCTCGGCTGCGGGGATCTCGCCTCCGGAGCACCCAGAGACCGCCACGACGGCCGCCACCAGGGCAGTCCCGAGGCCGGCTTCGACTCGTCGCGGTGATCTTCATTGATCTCGATAGTGCCCTAGATGGTCAATAACCGAGCGACGGCGTAACGAGTCCCTCCAACTCTTCGTTCTTCGAGAACCGCCGGACGTTCCGTCTCGACCAGGGCCGCCAGCGCCGGCAGGGCCATGTCCCAGGTGTTCGCGATGTGGGGCGTGATGATCACGTTGTCGAGGTCCCAGAGAGGGTGTCTCGTCCGGGAGCGGTTCCGGATCGGTGACGTCCAGCGCCGCCCCACCGATCGCTCCGGTCCGCAGCGCCGCCACCAGATCGTCGGTGTCGATCAACGAACCACGCGCGACGTTGACGATCCACGCGTCTTCCCGCATCAACTCGAAGCGTCTAGCGCCGAACATCCCTCGGGTCTCCGGCGTCGCCGCCGCGGCGATCACGACGTGATCCACCTCGGAGAGAATCTCATCCAGCCCCTCGATGGGAGCCGTCGAGCGTGCGCCGTCCATCGGTCGGCCCGATCGATTCACGCCGATGATGCTGGTCCCGAGTGGCTCGAGCATCCGCGCGAGCGCGGAGCCGATCCCGCCGGTCCCTACGATCGCGACGGTTGCGCTCGCCCAATTCCCGTTCCGGGGCTCCCCTACCGGGGCGCCCGAGCCAGGTATCGGACCGGATGTGTCGATGCAGGAGCCGAGAGGCGGCCAGCAGCAACGCCAGCGCGTGCTCGGCCGTCGAAGGGCCGTAGATCCCCTTCGCGCAGGTCCACACGTGGTTCTCGTCGATCGCCCCTGCGGCGAAGAAGGACTCGATGCCAGCGAATGGAAGTTGGACCCACCGCGCAGGGCTCGCCGCGAGCGTCTCGATAAGTTGCTCGGGGTGGCGAGTGTCCGTCCACACGAGGCCCGACGCGTCCTCTGCTCCGACGACTCGGCCCCCACCCGCCTCTACCGCCGTAACGAGTTCCTCGGTAGCACGAGGTACGACGGCGATCGGAACGCCGTCGGTCACAGGTCGGTCACAGAAGGGGTTCGGAAGCCTGATCCACGTTGGTACTTCCGCAACTGGGGCAGACCTGGTCGCCCCCTTCGTGGCTGAACGTATCGCCACACTCGGAACAGCGGAGAACCATCAACGTCGCTTCGACACTCGGGTCATCAAGAGCCATCGATAGCAGCCTACTTCTCGAGCAAGATCGGGGCCAGCCCGACCCAAACACCCAGCCAAGCAAAAGGGGGCCGGTCCCCCGGCCCCCTTCGCGTGCGCCCCGTGCTAGTGGTTCGAGATCTCTCCGCGCCAGGCGCCTGTCTCAGCTCCACGGCTCTCGATGTATTCCTTGAACCGCTCAAGATCGGCTTCGATCCGGTGCCCGGTCGCTCCGATCGCGTCACCCGTCTTCTCGACGATGCCTTCCGGTTCCCACTCGAGCTGGAGCATCACCTTCGTCGTGGTGTCGTCGAGTCGGTGGAAGGTCACGACCCCAGCGTTCCTGGCTTCTCCTTCGCCCTTCCAGGCGATGCGGTCATCGGGCTTCTGCTCGGTGATCGTTGCATCCCATTCGCGGGTCTGGCCGCCGATCTCGGCGACCCAGTGAAGGTGCTGGTCGTCCACCTGCCGAACCTCTTTGACGCCCTTCATGAAGTTCGGGAACTCCTCGAACTGCGTCCACTGGTTGTAGGCGACGGTGACGGGAACATCCACCTCGATGGACTTCTCCTGCAGTGACATAGTGCCTCCCTCTCTTGAAAGTTGTCGATCTCAACTGCTGATAGCCGTACCCGACGCCGAGCCCGTGGAAACGATTACGGGGGCCTAGGGCTATCCGGCTCAGCGCGCCTCCTCGACGGTTTGATAGCCGACGAGTAGAAGTGCGTTCGCGAGGTAGAGCCACACTCCGAGGAGGACGACCCCCGCTATCCCGCTGGTCGCGTAGTGCTTCTGGAAGTCCGCGCCCACGCTCAGATAAGCGGTGAAGGCCAACGACAAGAGGGAGATGCCGACCGACGCCGTGGCCGCTCCCTTGAGGAGGGCGTCCCACGGAGCCGGATCCACGGGGAAGATCCGGTAGATGACCGCACATGCCACCACCACCCCGGCGAACCCACCGAGAAGAGCGATCGCATATCCGATGATCCGGAGAGCGCCTTCGTCGAACACGCTGGCCCCCAGATATGAGCCACCAAGTCCGCCGATCACGAACAGGGGAAGGATCACCAGGAGCGCCAGCCCGCGGCCCCTGAGGCCCTTCATCTCGCGCTTCTTCCGGGACTTGGAGAGACGGTCGAACGCACGCGTTAGCCCCGCGCCGTAGGCGGTGGAGGGCCAGATCGCGCCGATCAAGGCTGCCACTCCGAGGCTCGTACCGAGTTCTGCCACACGCTCGAGCGCACGGTCTGCCCCCAACTCCTTGGGGGCCAGTTCACCCAAGGTCCGGGCGGCCTCCTTCACTTCAGAATCCCCCATGAAAAGGCTGGTGATCCACAGCGTCGTGATAACAAGCGGAGCCACCGACACCAGCGCGTAGAAGGCAAGTGCACCTGCGTAGAGCAGTATCTCTTCGTCTCGCACGCGGCCCACGACGCGCTCAGCGGGCCCGGGAAGGACCGCCTGGAGCTTGTCGAGGACGAACGAAGTGATCTTCGGCACGCAGAGGGTGGTGCCCAGAGGCGCACGTCCCCAACCCCTAACCGGGGCGGGAACGTGCGTTCGTGCTACCCTGGCCACCAGGGACGGCAGGGTGCCGCCCCGTGAGGGCTCCTTCCGTCCGCTCCCTTTTGGGCTCGAGGTGTCTGGATCCCTCGCCCACGAACCTGGGTTGCGCGACGTTCCACAAGCTAGATCCGGGATACGGCCTGCGCGCTACTTGCGCTGCCAGGTCAGTAAGGAGCACCAGATGCCAGATAGAACATTCCGCGAACTCGGGGTCTCGGCCCCCGTCGCGGACACACTTGCAGGACGTGGGGTAGTTGCCCCGTTCGCCATCCAGACCTTGGTCATGGAAGACGGTTTGGCTGGCAAAGACATCCTCGCCAAGAGCCGCACCGGATCGGGGAAGACCCTCGGGTTCGCCATCCCGATCGTCGAGCAACTCGATCCTTCCGACCCCAAGCCCTCGGCCGTCGTGCTCGTTCCCACACGCGAGCTTGCGGCACAGGTGACGGAAGAGACCGACGACATCGCCCGGGTCAGGAACCTTCGCGTCGCCTCGGTCTACGGCGGTGTCGATCTCAGGAAGCAAGCCGCAACTGCAGCGAAGGCCCACATCATCATCGCGACACCCGGCCGCCTCGAGGACCTCGTCACCCGCAAGCTCCTGTCACTGTCGCAGGTGAAGATCTTCGTCCTCGACGAGGCCGACAGGATGCTGGACATGGGGTTCCTCCCGCAGGTCAACAAGCTCGTGAGCCGCATCCCCAAGGACCGTCAGACGATGTTCTTCTCGGCGACCCTAGACGGACAGGTCGGGCTCCTGGCCCAGCGATTCACGCGTGACCCGGCTCGTCACGAGGTCGAGAGCAACGCCCCAACGGTCGAGGAGGTGGGCCACCGTTTCGTGATGGTCACCGCCGGGGGCAAGGTGCAGGCGCTCGCCGACATCCTCACGGACGAGGATCGCGGGCTAGCGCTGGTCTTCGTTCGAACCAAGCGCGGAGCCGACCGGTTGGTCGATCGCCTCAAGCAACGAGGCGTGAAAGCCGTCGCCATGCACGGCGACCTCACGCAAGGGGCGCGCCAACGGGCCCTGGCTCACTTCGACGACGGCAAGGTGGATACGTTGATCGCCACCGATGTCGCGGCACGGGGCCTGGATCTCGACGACATAACGCACGTGATCAACTTCGATCCGCCCGACGACGACAAGTCATACGTCCACCGTGTCGGACGAACCGCTCGCGCCGGTCGCTCTGGTGTCGGTGTCACTCTCGTGATGCCGGACCAGCGACTCGATGTCTCGCGCATGGCAGATCGTCTGAAGATCGGGAAGCAGTTCGAGGAGACCACCGGACACAAGGTCGCGCCACCTGCGTTGGTCTACTCGTCCCGCAGGGGACGTCGGCGCAACTCGGTCGGCGCCCGGCGTTAGCAACCCGGAGCGACCGGTTCGGGGACGGACCCACCCAATTCCTGCGGGGAATCTGCTGGGGAACAGATCGATGCGGGCCCGCCCCGGAACCGAATCTCCGATCCATGGTGCTCCCACCATGGAAGCTCTACTACTACAACTGTAGTAACCAGTAGTCAAGAGGCGGGATCGAGGGGCGGAGTCGAGGTCGCTGAGGTGGTCATCCGCCCGACACCGGCCTCCTGAGGACCGCCTATCCTCGCCCCCATGACAATCGATGGCTACACCTCCGAACTCGCTGCGTCCCTCGGCCCCGACATCCTCGAGCGGTTCCTCCGCTACGTGCAGATAGATACTCAGGCTGACGAGAACTCGACCGAATTCCCGAGTTCGGCGAAACAGATGGATCTCAGCCGGGTCCTTCTCGACGAGCTCCTTGCCATGGGGGTGACCGACGCCCGGATCGAGAACTCCTACGTACTCGCCTCGCTTCCCGGCAAGGCAGGTGCTCCCAAGGTTGGATTCCTAGCCCACGTCGACACGAGTCCCGACGCATCGGGAACTGGGGTGTCTCCACGAGTGATCGACGATTACGACGGAGGCGTCATCACCTACGAAGGAGATCCAACTCTCAAACTCAGCCCGGACGACAGCCCGGATCTCCTCGCGCAGAAGGGGCGCACGCTCGTTACGACCGACGGGACCACCCTTCTGGGGGCGGATGACAAGGCTGGTGTCGCCGCGATCATGTCCGCGGTGAAGCACATGTGCGCACACCCCGATCCCGAACGGGCACCCGTTCGGATCTGCTTCACCCCCGACGAGGAGGTCGGCAAGGGGATCTCGCACCTGGATCTCGACTCGTTCGGGGCCGACATCGCCTACACGCTCGATGGCTCCACCGCGGGGACGATCGAGGACGAGACGTTCTCCGCCTACAAGCTCGTCGTTACCTTTCACGGCAGGATCGCCCACACCGGCTCCGCCAAGGGGAAGCTCACCAACGCCCTCAAGCTGGCCGCCCGGTTCGTCGAGCGCCTCCCGCGGGACGAGACCCCCGAGACCACCTCCGATAGGGAGGGGTTCATCCACCCCATGTCGATCGTGGGAACGGCTGCCACCGCCACGGTGAAGATCATGACCCGAGATTTCGAACTCGAAGCCATCCACGAGCGCAATGCGCGGGTCCATCGCTTGGCCGAGGAGGTCACCGAGGGATGGCCGGGCGCAAGCGTTGAGATCGAGACGATCGAGCAGTACCTGAACATGAAGGATGTTCTCAAGGACCGCCCCGAGATCACTGATCTGGCCCGCGAGGCGATAAAGGCGGCAGGCCTCTCCCCTCTCTCGGGAAAGATCCGTGGGGGCACCGACGGGTCCCTCCTCACAGCGAAGGGCCTGCCCACCCCCAATCTCTTCGTCGGCATGCACGACATCCACTCGGAGAAGGAATGGGTCGCGGTTCAGGACATAGCGGACGCGGCCGCCACGGTGATCCATCTGGTCTCGCTATGGGGGGCTCAGTCAGGTTAGGTTTGGAGAGCGAGAGACCCTTCGAGGCTCCGCCGCATCGCTGAAAGACCCGCCCACCCTCCGGGGATGAGACGGCGAGGACACGAAACGCCCTCGAGGCGACACGGCTCACAAGGAGGCTCAAGTGGCAACTATCAAGCTGAACACCGAGATTCCCGGACCCAAGTCCCGGGCGATCGTCGAGCGCAAGCACCGGTCGGTAGCCGACCCGTACGACCTCCACGTCGAGGTCGTCATCCAGGAGGGTCACGGATCGTCGTTCACAGATGTGGACGGCAACGTGTTCCTCGACTTCGCCACCGGCGTTGGTCCGAACATCATCGGCTATTCACACCCGAAGGTGGTCGAAGCCGTCATCGATCAGGCGAAGCGGTTCTCGCACACCGATTTCGCGATCGTCCCGTACGAATCGTTCGTCGAACTCTCCGAGAAGATCATCCGTCTGATCGGCGGTGGCGATAAGCGAGTGGCTCTATTCAACTCGGGAGCCGAGGCCGTCGAGAACTCGATCAAGATAGCGAAGGCCTCGACCGGACGTACCGGGGTCATCACCTTCGATCGAGCGTTCCACGGACGCACGTTGATGGCGATGTCCCTGACCAGCAAGATCGAGCCATACAAGAAAGGCTTCGGTCCGTTCGCGTCCGAGGTCTACCGGCTCCCCTACCCGTATCCCTATCGGTCGAGCGATCCAGAACGGGCCGGCCAAGAAGCCCTCGAAGCGCTGGAGCGTGCGTTCATCACGCTGGTCGATCCGTCGACCGTGGCCGCAGCGATCATCGAACCGGTTCAGGGGGAGGGAGGGTTCGTGGTCCCAACCCCCGATTTCATGCCCGGCCTCCACGAACTGTGCAAGAAGCACGGCATCCTCCTGATCGCCGACGAGGTCCAGTCGGGCACCGGGCGAACCGGTCGGTTCCTTGCGTCCGAGCACTTCGGTGTCGAGGCCGACCTGGTGATCCTGGCCAAGGCGCTCGGCTCGGGCTACCCGATCTCGGCGGTTGCCGGCTCGGCCGAGATCATGAACATCGGCTCGGCTCGGATAGGTGGAACCTACGTCGGTAACCCCGTGGCGTGCGCCGCGGCAAACGCCACCCTGGACGTGATCGAAGAGGAAGGGCTCATCGAACGAGCCGGGGACGTCGAGCGCATCGTTTCGAAGTTCTGGGACGACACCCGATCCGAGGTACCCGAGATCGGAGACATCCGCGGCCTCGGGGCGATGATGGCCGTCGAGTTCGTGAAAGATCCAGACACCAAGGAACCGAACGCCGCTCTCGTTGACAAGATCCTGGAGGACGCATACCAGCACGGTCTCGTGGCGATCAAGTGCGGGATCTACGGGAACGTCATCAGGCACCTGGTTCCGCTCAACATCTCCTCTGAAGATCTTGAAGAGGGACTTGAGATCCTTACCGACGCGGCCCGGCGGTTGCGCTAGCTAAGCGATCCTCATCGGGATCACCTTGGCGACGGTGACATCCTCGGATGCTCCAGCTGTGTTGTCTACGTGCTCTTCCAGGTTCCGGCTGAAGTCATCGAGTTCTTTGATCCACGCGCCGAAACGGGCTGCGGGGATCGGCCGACTGAGGAAGTAGCCCTGGGCCACATCGCAACCGAGTTCGGCGAGGCGATCCATCGTTGCCTGATCCTCTACGCCTTCCGCAACGACCCTCATGCCTAGATTGCGACCGAGGTCCACGGTGGACTGAACGATCACCGCGTCGTTCTCGTTCGTCATCATCCCGAGCACGAAGGACTTGTCGATCTTGATCTCGTCGACAGGCAGCTTCTTTAGCTGGGCTAGCGACGAGTAGCCGGTCCCGAAGTCGTCGATGGATAGTCCGATGCCCGCCTCGCTGAGTCGAGCGAGAACGTCAACGAGGCGTACCGGGTCGGCCATTATCGAGCTTTCGGTGATCTCAAGCCGCAACCGATGCGCATCCACATCCCACCTCTTCAGGAGGACCAGGATGTCGTCGGGCAGACGGGAGTCCAGGAGGCTACGGGCCGAGAGGTTCACGGCGATGGTCAGGGGGCGCCCGGCGACGCTCCAGTCGCGGCACTGGCTGATCGCCGACTCCAGCACGAAGAGGGTTAGCCCTCTCATCAGACCGGTGTGCTCGGCGACGGGTATGAACTCGTCCGGCGGGATGCGTCCATGGACCGGGTGATCCCATCGAAGGAGAGCCTCGACCCCGATGATCTTCCCGGTCGGCAACTCGGCCTTGGGCTGGTAGTTGACCTCTAGCTCGCCGTTATCGAGAGCGGCTCGCAGGTCCGCCACCAGGGCGATGCGACCCGGAGAGTGGCGGTGTCGTTCCTGCGAGTAGACCTCGTAGCCCGTGCGGCTCGCCTTCGCGCTATACATCGCGATGTCTGCCCGTTGGATGAGGTCGGCCGCGTCAGATGCGTGATCGGGATAGATAGCGATGCCGAAGCTCGCTCCTACCTCGAGGTTGAGTTCTTCGAGGATGACGGGCTCCTGGAGCTTGATCATCACCTTTGACGCCACCTCGTCGATCTCCTCGCTGTCGTTCGATGTTCGGGACAAGGATCGCGAACTCGTCGCCTCCAAGTCGGGCGACGGTATCGCTGCCGCGAAGCACACTCCGCAGACGCGCGGCGATCTCGCGCAGCAGCTCGTCTCCACTGTGATGGCCAAGGGTGTCATTGACCTCTTTGAAGTTGTCGAGGTCGAGCAGCATCACCGCGACGGAGCGACCCTGGCGGTCGGCCGACACGAGAGACTGCGACAGTCGGTCGTGGAACAAAGCCCGGTTCGGGAGACCCGTAAGCGAATCGTGTAGCGCACGGTGCTCCTCGTGGCGGAGGTCTTCGACCAACCTCCCGTTCTCCATGGAGGCACCTACGTGTGCGGCGGCGGTGACGAACAGCTCGAGTTCGGCCTGACCGTATGTGCCAACCTCGCCCACCGGGTTGCCCACGAGCACGACCCCCGATACGCCCTGTGCTCCGGTGAGGGTCGCCAGCATGCAACACCGCTCCCCCACCTCGGGGAACAACAGACGGATCGCGGTCAGCTCGCTCTCGCGTTCCACCACCACCGCGTCGGAGGTCTCGAAGAAGCTCCACAGGTTGGTCACGGCGTCAGCGCCGAGGGGCTCCATCTGCCTGACGCTTCCGTCGGGCCCCGAAACCGTTCGCAGTGCTCGACCACCTTGGGCATCACTGAACGTCAGCAGTTGAGCCACGTCTGACTTGAACATGTTCTTCAACTGTTCCAACGCAGCAGGGATGACGGCTTCGACGTGCCTCGGCTCCTGGACCGTCTTCGTGAAGCTGTAGAGGACGCGCAGGCTTTCGTGGTTGCGTCGCAGCGATGCGTTGGCCCTGTAGGCCATGAAGAGGGAGACCACCAGAACCCCGAACAGCCACGCGGCCGAGACGTTCGTCGAGATCATCAGCACCGCCGCCAGAGCGAGGCACGTGTTGAGGAATGTCGCGATCAGACCGGCGCCCATCAGATTGATCGAGTCTCCGGGGCGTCCGTCTGCGATCGAGATCGCCGCGAGGATCGCGACGCCACCCACAAGATCAACCGCAAGGGTCGCATCGAACGTTGCGACCCAGCCAACCCAGGACGTTGGTTCACCCAGAGCGACGACCGCGTGGAAGACCAACAAGGCGATGCACGCCTGGAGTGCGAAGAGGCCGAGGTTGAACGCGAGCTTCATCAGCGAGAACTGTCGTCGATGGAAGATCAAGGCAACGGCGGCTCCGACGATCTGCCCGAAGAGCAGTTCGTATGGAGAAGCCAGGAACAAGCCCAAGACGAGAGGGACCTCGCTCAGAGAGATCGAGAGGGTCTCCTTCTGGAACTGGACGTGGACCACGAACACTTCCGCGAGACAGAAGCCGATCGCGACCATCCACCACCTCAGCGTGACGGGGGCGTCGAGGGGCTCCAGGTTCGAAACGAAGCGCAGACAGAGGATCAGGACCGCGCCGAGGATGGCGATATCGAGCGCCCAGATCCCCGCGGGACCGGCACTCGAGCGCCTATCTTTCGGTTTGGTTACCTCGCTCATACGCTCCCCACCGTCCACTCGTTAAGGGTTCCATTTCCTATCGACCGTGGGACGGCCGTTCCTGAGTGGATCGCCGGTTCCTACCTTGAACCGTCCTTTCGGCCCCGCGCATCCGACCTTCGACGGATAACCGGGGTCGATAGTCCCGAATCTGGGCTCCGATGAGGGTCACTTCCACATCGAACTCGACCATGCGGCCCCCGACCACTTCCCGGACAGTCCCGCTGTCCCCCAATCTCCACCGGTCCACCCGGAGCCCGACCATGAACGCCCGGTCCACGAGCGGCCTGTCCACGAGCGTCCGGCCCACGAGTCTCCGGTCCACGAACGGCCGGTCCAAGAGCGTCCGTGTCCAGGAGTCTCCGGTCCACGAGCGCCCGTTCCAGTCACCATTGGTCCACGATCGACCGAGCATGGCGGCTGATGTCCAGGAGCGTCCGTCCCAGGCTCCGAAGATGTCGGCCTCTCCCTTGAGCAGCTTCCCTTTGTCGAGGACGTGCACCGAACCGCGGGCCAACTCGAGCGACCCCCACCCCGTGGATACGGGGTGCGATTGCGTGTAGGCCGGGATCGGGCCCTTCTTGGAGATCTCAGTCAAACGCTTGGACGCCTCTTGGAGGTCGATCAGCCCAGAGCCAACGGTGATCCGGGGCGAGCGCTTGACCTCGTCGGCGGTCTCCATCAACAGGCCCTTGACCTGATCCGGCGTGAGGCTGGGGTCCTGGCTCAAGAGCAGTGCGGCTCCACCCGAGGTGATAGCCGCGGCCTGCGAGGTTCCGCTTCCTTTGAAGAATCGGGACGAGCCGCGTCGCGCGTTCGGGTGGTCCTGGTCGATCCGAGAGCCGGGATCGCGCAGGCTCACGATCGAGCGGCCGGGGGCCACGACGTCGGTCGTGCGGGTGGCGTTTCCGACGCTCGAGAAGTCGCAGACCTCCGCTTCCTTCGCGCTCGTCTTCCCGCGCATGTCCACCGCACCGACAGCGAGCACGTACGGGTCGTACGCGGGGTTGTTCAGTTTCTGATTGCCGAACCCCTCATTACCGGCTGCGACGGCAACCACGATCCCCTTACGCCACGCCATCTCTGCAGCGAAGGACAGCGGGTCGAGGAGGTACGACTGCACCCCATCGGTTCCGAACGAGAGGTTGAGAACGCGGATATCGAGGCCATCGCTGTGAGCGTGCTGCACGACCCAGTCGATCGCGGCGATCACCTGGGAGACGTCGGTCGCGCCATCGCTGGACGCCACCTTGATGCTGACGAGTCGAGCCCCGGGGGCCATCCCCACGAAGTTCTCCTCGGCCGCCTTCTCAAGGCCTTTCGTGTCGGTCATGTCGACCGCGGCGTCCCGACCTGCGATGAGGCCGGCCATGTGCGTTCCGTGGCCATAGGTATCGAGATGGATCAGGTCAGCGGCCTGCGATTCGAACGACAGATCGGGCCCGTCGAGTACGTTCCCCGAGTTCAGACCTTCGACCGGCGCCACACCCGAATCGATCAGGGCAACATCGATGCCCTGGCCCGTGTAGCCGTCTTTCCACATCTTGGTCGCACCGATCGCCTTGGCCGTCTGCACCCACGAACCGTCGTCCTTCTTGGGCTCGTATCCGTCCACGGACGTAGCGTTGAGTTTCACGGGAGCATCGGGAGTGACCGAGTGGACCTCGTCGAGACGCTCAAGTACCTCGATGCCCGTCGCCGGGATCTCTGCGATGAATGCGTTGATGAGACCGATATGGCGTCCGACGGATCCGCCCATCTCCTGGACGGCTTGCTCGGGGCCTGAACCGGGCCCGGTCTCTCGAACGATCACAGACACGCGCCGCTCGGAACCTGAAGCCCGATCTCCCGGCACCAGTGCGATACCAAGGGTCAGGCACACCGCGAGAGAGACGAGCGCCAGAGCCCCGCGCGCCGTGGTCGATGCGGTAGATCTACGTTCGGTTGCAGTCATGCGCCGATCCGTTCCCCTAGACGTACCCCGAAGGGTCTGCCTCCCTGTAGGTCACTCTGACCCTCGCTTGGGGGTCGCGGCATCGGACGAAGGAACGGTCTACATGTCGGCGTTCGACCTAATCTCGGGGTGGACTCCGGCCCTAGAGGAGCCCGCTAGCCACGAGCAAGTCGTCGCAGGACCGAGGTGGCCGCTAGATAGCCGCACATGCCGTGCACCCCACCACCCGGCGGGGTAGATGACGAGCACAGGAAGATCTTCGGGTTGGGAGTGGAGTAAGGATTCAGCCTGATCACCGGGCGGAAGATGTGCTGCTTGATGTTCTGGATCCCGGAGTTGATATCGCCACCCACGAAGTTCGGATCGTGGGCTTCAATAGCAGCAGGCCCTCGGACCGCCCGGGCCACGATCACGTCTCTGAAGCCCGGAGCGAACCTCTCGATCTGATCCTCGATGGCATCGGTCATGTCGACGTCCGAGCCGGACGGAACGTGGCAGTAGGCCCATAGTGTGTGGCCCCCATCTGGTGCCCTCGTATCGTCGAAGAGGCTCTGCTGGGCGACCAAGACGTACGGCTTCTCGGGTATCCCTCCGCCCACCACCGTGGCCTCGGATGCCGCCATCTCCTCGAGGGTTCCCCCTACGTGGACGGTCCCCGCCCCCCTGCTATGGGGGTCCGTCCACGGAACCGGGCCGCTCAGTGCCCAATCCATCTTGAACACCCCGGGTCCGTAGCGGAACCGACCGAGTGCCCGAACGTACCGGGTAGGGAGGTCCGGTCCGGCTATCCGGATCAACTGCGCGGGGGTGACGTCGAACACATACGCGGCAGCCGGAGGAAGATCTGCGAGCGACCCCACCTCGACCCCGGTTTCGATCTGGCCCCCGTGAGCGGTCATTGAGCGGGCCAGAGCTGCCGCTATCTGAGCTGATCCACCGCGCGCTGCGGGCCACCCGACCGCGTGAGCGAGGACGCCAAGTAGCAGACCGAACCCAGCCGTCGGAGGAGACGACAGTGGCAGCATCGAGTGGGCAGCGAGACCTCCGAACAACGCGCGTGCGCCGTCGCCCTCGAACCGACGCGCGAGACCGACGACAGAGCGGATCCCACGCACGCCGAAACGCCCGGTGACTATCGGATGTCGCGGGAGTCGTACCGGACGGAGCAGGTCGGCGACGAGTTCGTCCGCACCCTCGACCAACGGTTCCATAAGCCGCTTGTAGGCGCGTCCGTCTGCACCGAGCCCGTCCGCCGTGTCGGCGACCGAACGATGGAGTGCCACGGAGCGGCCGTAGTCCAGCGGTTGCGCGAGCGGGACCTGGGGGTGAACCATCTCCAGGTCGTCATCCTCGAGGGACAACGAGCGGAAGAATGGTGAGGCGAGCACGAGCGGATGGATGGCGGAGCAGACGTCGTGGACATATCCCGGTTCGGTCAGTTCCGCCGAACGCGTTCCTCCTCCGATCTCGTTGGCGCGCTCCAGAACCGTGACGTTCGCGCCAGCGCGAGCGAGGGTCACGGCGGCCGCCAGACCGTTGGGGCCCGCTCCCACGACTACGACATCAGCAGCGGTCACGAACAGGGTCTCCACGGCGTGGCTCGAAGCTGCAGCGACTTGAGGATCGCGATCCGCCCAGCACGGATCGCCGCTGGGCAGAAGTCCGCCCGGCGACCCTCGTACTCCACCTGATAGACGGGCTTACCTGCCTCCACGAAGGGATCCAACCTCGAACACTCTCGGAACTCCGCACACTGTTCGTTGACGGCGAAGTCGAAGTACTCGATCAGGCTGGAGATCTGGTCCAGGTTGTTCTTCAGCCCTACCGCGAGATTCCGGTCATGAGCGATCTTTGCGAGCGAACGATCGAAGCGCTTCTGGTGCACCCTCGTGATGGGGAATCCGGTCCGATTCGTATAGCCATCGACGTTGTCCCATTCGATCGCGTCGAAACCCGCTTCGCTGCAACGATCCGCTCTCACCTCCATCAACGGCAACAGGATCCCTCTCCGTCGAACGTCCAGCCACCGCTCCCCGGGCCACCCGTTCTTACGACCTCGGACCTTCGGGGGGAAGTCACCGGCATCGGGCCTCCACCGTTCCCACGACCCGGCACTCACGTAACAGACCGCGTATCCCCCGACCTCGTGGATCGCTTCGACCGCTTCGGTGTTCAGATCTGAGCCGTCCCCTGCTACTTCGGGATCGACGTAGAGATCGATGTCGAAGACGAGCGGACCCACCCTCTCACCCCCGCCGAAGGGTCTGCTTGCAACTTCCACATCGATCCCACCAGTCGAGCTCGCCCGCGTGGACGGCAAAAGTTGGTACTGGAATCGACCGTTCGGAGGGAGCACACATCCATCGCAGAATGCAGGGCTCCCGTGGGTGCCTGGAGAATCCTGGAAGAAGAGCGTCCGCGTCTTCGGGCGTGGCGGTCGCAGGGGACATCGCCACGGCCACGCCGAAGATCGCCACTCCTACGATCCGGATCCACCGTGCGAGTTCCACCGGGTAAGGCTCGCATGCACGGGAGGCCCCTGGAACCCCCAAGTTTGCGGGAGTGCGGAAAGGGACAAACTCGACTTACCGGTGCCATTGACATCTTTCGCCCATGACAGAGGGCGCGCCGGGCAGCCACCCGCATAGGGGACGGGTAGGCAGAAAGGGGATCCATCATGCTGAAGGCGGCGACGCGTACTCAACGACCGTGGGCAGTGACGGCTCTCGTCCTTACTCTCACGATGTTGTTCTGGCAGGGCAGTGCCCTAGCTGGCGGGAGTCCTCTCGGAGGGACGACGGACCAAGTAACGAAGAACGTAGGTAAGAAGACCTCGAGCTCCACCAGTGAGATCGCGACAGCGACGACCGAAACGGTTGCCGAGGTCACATCCGCAGTTGCTGAGATCGCGGGCTCCGAAACAGACTCATCTGGGACCGGGGCTTCCGCTTCCGGCAGCAATGTTGATGTCGATGTCGCGGGCCACGACGTTCTCGAAGTGGCTGGGACCGAGGCACACTCATCGGACGGGTCGTCGTCTTCCGGGACCACCCTCCTTTCGCTGCTCGGATTCGAGATCATCGGAACCGATGCCTCACACGAGGGCCTCGGGAGAGATCGCAGCAGGTTCGGCACCCTCGGGTTCACGTGCAGCGTGACAGGTGGCCTCTTGTGCGCCGATGTTCTGTTCGCGGAGAGCAGCGCCCAGAACGACGCCGACGGCAACTCCGCTAGCTCCGCCGCCGACGTTATCTACCTCTGCGTAGCGGGTGACCAGTCCGAACCCGCCGATTACTGCGGCGGTCCGATCGGAGCGCGGGTCCTCGACAGCCGTTCGGATGCAAGCTCGGATGGAACCGCCGGACATCACTCAGACGCGCTTCGTTTGTGCATCGGCGGGGAAACCGCAGATCATTCCTGCGACGGGCTTGGCATCGTCCTCGTCCACTCCGCCTCTGAGTCTCGTGGCAACAGAACGAGCGGCGACACGACCCTGGCCCGCCTCGACGCTCAAGGGGAAGAGCAAGGGTCGCTCTCGAAACCGGACGCACTCAACATCCTGCCGGATGCCGGATCCTCGAACAGTGAGGGCTCTGAGCCTTCGGGTGGTACCCCGGCGAACGACACCGACCACCCTGGCAGTGGCTCGGCATCGGCGACCGGCCAGGTCGTCCGGGTCGAGGTGCTGGGTCACGAACTGCTGATCATGTCGCGGTCGTCATCGCATGCCGATGATGACGGAGCTGACGCCGACGCCACCGTGCTGGCCGTGGATGGCCACGAGGTGATCGGGGCTCACTCGACATCGAGCGACGGCTCAGGCTCGTCCGAGTCGGGACTGCTGCGAGAAACCTGTGGGGCGACCCGGGGAGCGGTCTGCGTCGCGCTCCTTTATGCGTATGCAGCTTCAGCTGATGATGCCGACTCTTCGCGCGGCGAGTCCGATACGGCCGGCGCCAGTGCCTGCCTCGGTGGAGCCGGTGCGGCGCAACCAGCTGGTGGCTGCGATGGCCCCGTGGGAGCGACCGTCCTCGACAGTCACAGTCGCTCAGAGCGCGACAAGGCCGGCAACTCGTCAGACGCGTACGAAAGTTCGAACGGCGCCACCGTATGTCTGGGTGGAACCGACGCCGCGGGCCACTGTGGCCTCGGCCTTGAGATCCTTCATTCGGAATCGGAATCTCACGCCCGTCCGGGCGACACCGACGCCGAGGGCGACGCCTATGTGGTCGGGATCGACCAGGGTGGCGAGGAGACATACATCATCGATGACGAGACCCATGTCGATGTGCCCTCAGACTGTCCCGAAGGGTCATCGATCGCGTGCATCGATCTGAACGATGTCAACACCGATGCCGAAGCTGACGAGATCAGCAACGACGCCACCGTCATAGATGCCGAGGTTCTCCCCGAGATCATCGATGGAACGGATGGAGGAGACGCTGGTGAGGGCGAGGTCGGCACCGAGGCAGGAGCCACGGAGGACGAGGGAACCGACGAACCCGAGGTCCTCGATGACGGGCCTCAGGAACGAGAGCCAACCGCTCACGCTGGCGGTACGTCAGCGGATCAGAGCGCGGAGCTGCCGTTCACTGGTGCCGACCCCGGGATGATGTTGATGGTCGCGCTACTGCTCCTGGCGATGGGTGGCTCATTGGTGCACATCGCGCGCAAGGAAGACGTCTAGAAGCACTTCACAAAGGAAAGGAGGGGCGGGGGTAGATACCCCCGCCCCTCCGTTGTTATCTCAGGCTTAAGTCTCCCGGACCATACGAACAACGCGAGCGAGGTTCACGGCCCACCCCACCCCGAACGCACGACCGGTCAGCAACCGATCATCATCGGGATTCCACCACGACTCTTTCAGGCGCTCGAGGCTCGGTGGGCGGAAGTCGTACGGGATCATCCCGCCGACTGTGCCGTGCCATTCTCGTTCCTCCTCGGGTTTGCTCAACTCTTGGGCGATAGCCGCGACCGTTACGCCGAAGAGTGCCGCTGCAACGATCCGCTTGAGTTTCTTCATCGGTTCCCGATCATCCCTTCGTCAGTCGCTAGCTATGGTTTGCACTTCTCGTTCGGCGGGGACGGGCAGGCGTCCTTTCCCTTCTGACCGAACTGCTTGTCGACTTGGAATCCGCCTTGCAGGGAGTCTGCTCCCCCACCCCCATAGATGGTGTCTGCTCCTGGCCCCCCGAACAGGGCATCGTTCCCGCCTCCGCCTCTCAACTCATCATCGGAGTCGTTGCCGAAGGAGACATCGTGGCCCCCGCCGCCGTCGGCGAAGTCCTTTCCGATGTTGCCCTCGATCATGTCGTTACCGGCGTCTCCATACATCTTGTCATCGCTTCCACCGCCCTCGAGGAAGTCGTCCCCGTCCCCGCCGCGCAGGACATCATCCTCGGTCTCGCCATAGATGAAATCGGATCCGGTCCCGCCATCAGCGACATCATCCCCGTTGCTCAGGAAGAGTGAGTCGTCGCCATCTCCGCCATTCACATCATCATTCCCCGCACCTGCGTCCACGTAGTCGTTGCCGTCATCGCCCCGGATCTTGTCCCCAGCAGACCCGGCGAAGATCATGTCGTCGTCAGCGCCGCCATTGAGGTCTCCAGTGCCGAGGGAATCAGACAACTCGTCATCTCCCGCACCCCCGAACAGAGTGTCGTTGCCGTCCTCTCCGTCCAGGAGATCGAGGCCGTCCCCGCCATCGAGGGTGTCACCCCCGCCGCCACCGAACAGGACATCGTTGCCCTCGTTGCCGTACATCGTCGTTCGCATTGCCCGTGCCGATGATGATGTCGTTACCTGCACCTCCGCAGACGACCTGGTTGCCGGTCGCGAACAGGATGTCGTTGCCGGTCGTCCCCACCTGGGTACACCCGAACGGGTCGTACTCGCCGCCAACGTAAGGAACGCCGGTTCCATCCGACTCGCAGTTTGATCCAGACGTACAAGCATCGATCCCGTCGCCGCCGTCGATCGAACCATCCATGAGGATGTCGTTCCCAGCGTCACCGTTCAGCACATCACCACCCGAACCGCCGTACGCGAAGTCGTCACCTGGGCCCCCGGACTGATCGTCGGCGCCTTGTCCTCCGTGGAGGATGTCGTTGCCCGGACCACCGGATAGCTCGAATCGTTCGAGATCTGGCCGGAGAGATAGTCGTCGCCGTCCTCCCCACGGAGATCGTCGTCCGCCTTGCCTCCGGTCATGCGGTCATTGCCGGCTCCACCGAACATCGAGTCCTTGTCCAGGCCACCGTCGAGCGTGTCGTCGCCGTCGTCGCCGTACATCTCGTCATTCCCGGCTTGGCCCGAGAGCACGTCGTTGCCGAGCCCGCCGTCCATCACGTCGTTGCCGGGTCCGCCCTGGACGCGGTCGTCTCCGTCATCACCATTCACTTCGTCGACACCATCGAGGCCGTTCACGGAGTCGTTCCCGGCCCACCGAAGACCATGTCGTCGCCGATCCCGCCGGTCACCGTGTCGTTGCCATCGCCGCCGAAGACGCGATCGTTCCCGGTATCGCCCTCAACCGAGTCGCCGTCAGCTCCGCCGTCGAGGACAGTCATCCTTCCCACCGCCGTCCAGGAGATCGCGCCCTGCTCCCCCATACATCTTGTCTTTGCCTTCCATCCCGAACAGGTAGTCGTCACCGTCGTCGCCATAGATCTCATCGTTGCCGGACCCACTCGTGTCCCCTGCGATGAAATCGACACCCGCACCGCCCTTCAGGAGATCGTTGCCGTCCTGGCCGAGGATGTTGTCGTTACCCGCGTCGCCATAAGCCTTGTCGTTCCCGTTAGAGGCGGCGATGTAGTCGTTGCCATCCTCGCCACGCAGCGTGTCGTCACCATCGCCACCCAACAGGATGTCGTTGCCGGGACCTCCGAGAAGAACATCGTTACCTCCGAAGCCGATCAGCTTGTCATTGCCCCCCAACCCACAGATGACGTCTCTGCCGGGGCCTCCGACGAGGGTGTCGTTCCCTTTAGTGCCCTTCTTCGTGCACTTCGGACCCGCCGCGACGGGGCCCAGGACGAGCGCCCCCATGGTGAGAACGACGATTCCGGCGAGGGCAAGCAACCTTTTGTTCGACAAGACAGGTCCTTTCGAGCTTCGACGGATGTGTGGAGGGGTCTGACCTCGGGCACTAGTTTCCCCGATACACCGGTTTGTTCAAGGGGCTGAGGGGGGAAATCGCGACACAAGGAAGGAAAACCGACGCCAAGGAGGACGATCGTGGGAACCATCCTGTGGGTGATAGCGGCGGTGCTGGTGATCTACGGCATCGTGACCCTCGTACGCGGAGAGCTGATCATGGGGCTGGTGCTCATCGGCCTGGGCCTGCTGGTCGGGCCGGGAGGCGTAAGCATCTTCGGATGAGGTCGTTGTCCGTGGGCGGTACTGGGATCGAACCAGTGACCTCTTCGGTGTGAACGAAGCGCTCTCCCGCTGAGCTAACCGCCCGGGAGGAGCATGATACCGAGCAAAAGCTGGGGGCGGGCCATAGGCCCGCCCCCACTTGTTACTCCCGCGAATCTCGCTCTACTTGAAAAGCTTGATGCGGTAGTTGCCACCCTTGCCCTTGCCCATGACCTTCACCTTCAGGCCGGAGCCCGCGGTCATCGTGCTGGCTTCGGGGATGTCCTCGTTCCAGTACTTGGTCGTGGACTTGTCGTTGAACAGGTTGATGCCCTTGGACGTGTAGTTCTGCGAGACCCACTCGTCATCCATCACCTGAGTGAGGGTGATCTTGTGCGTCTTGTTGCCGAACGTCGAATCCCATGACTGCCACCTCGTGCGCCACGGGTCACCGTCAGGACGGAAGGCAGTTGCTGGGTGAGAGTCCACCGGCAGCACCTGTCCGTGACCCGGGTGCACGGAGGTGTTGTTGTCCGCGTAGCCCTGGTCTCGGTACCAGATCAGCACGCCATCGGCGTAGGGCGTCTTCTCGAGCCAGTTGCCGTCGATGAAGTTGTATGCGCCCTTGAGGCTCTTGTCGCCACGCAGGTAGTTGCGCGACTCGATGAGGTAGTAGTGACCGTAGGTGCCGGACACCACACCGTCCGTGACCTGGCTGAAGCCCCACAGGTCCCAGGTGGCGTCACCCTGGCTACCGTTGTCATCGATCTCGCCAGCAAGTGAGATCGAGTCCACGAAGAAGCCGGCCTCGATCCAACCGCCGTCCGTGACGTACCGGAAGCGCACGCCCTCGGAGCCCGCCGGGATCATGTAGGTGGCATCCATCCATTCACCACCGGAGTCCCCATCGATCCCATACGGAGATTCAGCATCCGACAACGGGCCCGGAAGCGGTGCCCAGTCGGTTCCGTCGAACGACTCGATGTACCCGTAGTCGTAACCCTCTTCGATGAAGTACCACGTACGGAAGTCCAGACGCGGTTTCCTCGGCGAGCGGAGCGTCGAAGTAGTGCTCCATAGCCGTATCGAGGTTGTCGTCCGCCCCCGAGAAGTAGTAGTAGGGGTCGTCGCCCTCAGGCTGCGCCGCGAGCTCATCGGTCCGCTCGTACGTCGGGTAGATCGACCTTGATCGCCTGCTTGCGACCCTTCGTGGCGCCTTCGGCGGGACCAAGCTTGACGTCGATCGGGCCCTTCTTGCGGATCTTCTTGAGACTGCAGCGTCTTGAGGTCCTTGCCGAGCCAGCCCGAGACGTACTTGGACCACGCGTCCATGTGTGTCGGACGGTCGCCGATCGAGTCCTCACTGGTCGAGGCCCACGAGCCACCGCTCATCAGGGTCCAGAACGAGGTTCCGTTCTCGCCACCCGAGGTGTCGTAGAGGTCGGGCAGACCAAGATCGTGTGCGTACTCGTGTGCGAACACACCGACAGCGCCGTTCTCCGGCTCGATCGTGTAGTCACCGACCCAGATCCCGGTGCCGGGAACCTCGTAACCACCGAACGGGCAGTTGCCTTCATCGCCCGGGTAGTCCTGGTCCTCTACGCCAGAGGGGCCACTGCTGTAAGTGGGGTCGAAGTTCGCGTACCAGCGGTGGCTCCAGATCGCGTCCTCGCCCTGGGCACCTCCGCCTTCTTCCTCGCCCTGGCCCGCGTGCACCAACTGGAAGTGGTCAACGTAACCGTCGGCCTCGTCGTAGATACCATCGAGGTCGCAGTCGTAGCGGTCCCAGACATCGACGACGTTAGAACTCCAGTCGATCCCCTCATCCTGAGCTGCGGTCGCCGCGAGAGCATCGCCGACAACCCGGTACACATCACCGTTGAGATCGTCGCCGACCCCGTCGGGGTCGTTGGCGCCATACTCGGACTCGGGCTGGTCCAGCGAGATCCAGTCGCCGACCTGGCCGTTGACCGTGTAGCGACCAGAGCTCATCTCGAGGTACAGGTCGCGCATCGAGGGACTACCGGTGGAACCGCCGCCCTCGGCGAACAACATGTCCTCGAAGTGCTCAGAACTGAAGTCATCGACCCAATAGGTCGAGTTATCCGTCTCGCGGTCGGGCTCTTCTATCTGGCCGTGCTGTGGGTCGGTGAAGTCGACGAGCATCGTGACGATGTGCTCCTCGCCCTCGAGGCCGTACTCGACCCACTTGGCGTTCGCCTGACCCTTGTTGATCCGGACGCGGCCGTTCTTCACGGGCGCACCGTCTGACACGGCCTCAGCGGCCGCTTCGAGGTTGTTCTGACGCTTCACCGCTATCGGCGGCATCTCCTTAACGTGACCGTTCGTCTTAGGTCGGTCATGCGGAGGGGGCGGGTTCTTCTTGGTACTGACCGCCCCTGCCTGACCAACGACCAGCGAACCGACGAGAACCATGCCCGTCAGGACACTGATGATCTGCTTCTTCAATCAACTACCTCCATCTGAACGAGGCGTTCCGGGAAGGGACGCCACTCGGAATAAGAGGTCGCGGAAGCGGCCCCTTAGAAAGTGTCTTGATTCCCCCGATCTCCCCCTTCTTCTGCCCGCGAGGTCGCACCGAGAGGCGCAGGCAAAACCCGACAGAACCCCTGGAAGTGGATCTCGACGCTGGTGTGCGCAGATGACACTAGACCAGCAAGCAAGCAACGGGGAAGGCTATTGACAGGAATCGCGTGAGATTTGTTTCCGACAACCTACGCGAATCGGACGCTGGCATCAGGGGCCCTCGCGAGGGGGGTCTCCGAGGAAAGCGAGCACCATCTCGGTGAACTTCTCGGGCGACTCAAGGTTGGGAAGGTGTGCGGCGCCCTCGATGGTCATCCGACGGCATGACGGCAGGGTTCTCTCGAGACGGTCGGCGATAGCGAGCATGTCGGGCACATCCTTGTCCCCCACAACCACCAGGTTGGAACCGACATCGCCGCGAGATCCGCGTCGCTCGGTGCCTCCACCGACTTCCGCGGGCCCGGCGCGCGGATCCATCTTCTCTGCTGCCACCTGCTTGTCGACCGCCGTTCTGATCATCTCGCTAGCGAGGCTCCACACTCCCGGATCGACATCGGCTTCGGTGCGATCGGGACCTGCCACCCACGTGGACAGGTTGATCTCAACGATCCGGTCCACGTCGCCCGCCTCGAACGCAGCTTCCTCGGCAGCTTCGATGTCATCCATCACCGGTGACCACTCGTGACCCTCGATCGCAGAGGCGACGAGAACGAGGCACTCGACCGCCTCGGGGTGTCCGAGCACGTACTGAAGCGAGGCGCTCCCGCCCATCGAGCAACCCACTATCGCGGGGCGCTGCAGACCGAGTGTGGCGATCACCGCTCCCAGGTCTTCCGCCATCGAGTACGGCCCCGGCGGAGTATCGGAGCGACCGAAGCCGCGCGCGTCGTAACGCACGACCGTTCTGACCTGCTCCAGAGCGGGAACGTGCGGGTCCCACATCCGGGAGTCTGCGATCCCCGCGTGGACCATCACGACGGGCGGCCCCTGGCCGGACGACGTAACGAAGAGCTTCGCCCCATTGATCTCTACGACGGCTCCGGTCATCTCTCCACCATAGACCCAGGCGTCGCCGAACCTCTAGAGCAGGCGGTTAGGGTTTGGCGATGGGAAGCGTGATCCATCTCTCGCGGACGAACCGAGACTGGTTCCAGGACCGCAAACAGAAGGCGTCCCTCTCCGATGGACGCGTCGCTCTCGTTCTCGGTGGCGGCGGCATCACCGGGGCCGCGTATCACCTTGGGGTTCTCAACGCGATGAACGCTATGGGAGCCCGCGCCGGCGTCAACGACTTCGACCTCTATGTGGGTACCTCCGCCGGCGCAGTCATGGCGGCCTGTCTGGCCAACGGGATCACACCCGAGGACCTGATCCTGGCCAACATCGGTCATCCATCGGCGACGTTCCCTGGGATCGGTGCAGACGAAGTGATGATGCCGGATCGAAAAGGTCTCCTCACTTCGTTGATCAGATGGCCGTTGAGCGTGTTCGGCGCCCTCCGCCGATATATAGGTCACCCCTTCACCACCGGGCTGATCGACGGACTCGGCGCACTAGCTGAGGGCCTTCCCGCCGCCGTGTACACGACCGATGGCACCGAGCGTTACCTGCAGAAACTACTGACATCGGAGGGCCGCTCCAACGACTTCACCCAGACCAAGAGGCGGCTGCTCATCACCGCCACCGATCTGGATAGCGCGCAACGGGTCGTCTTCGGCGAAGAGGGATTCGATGACGTTCCTATCTCCGAAGCCGCGGCCGCTTCGACCGCGATCCCGCTGCTTTATGCGCCCCGAGAGATCAACGACCGCGTTTATCTCGATGGTGGGCTCCGTTCGACGACCAGCATCGAGGTTGCGATCGCCCACGGGGCCAAGCTGATCGTGTGCATCAACCCATTGGTTCCGTACGTGCACGATGTTCGTTATCTGTTGCCCAGTTCGACGGGTCTGCCCTCGCACCACATCGCGGAGAAGGGTTTCCCACACATCGCTGCGCAGAGCTTCCGGATCATGGCCCAAGCTCAGGTGGAGAAGGAACTCGACATCATCACGCACGCCCATCCCGACGTCGACATCATCTTGATCGAGCCCCGACGCGACGACGAGCACCTGTTCGTCTTCAACCTCATGGACTACGGATCGCGAGAGAGGATCGCGCGCCACGCGTTCGAGAGTGTTGCGATCGACCTCGTGACGCGCTTCCCCGAATACAAGAAGGTCCTCGGGCGCCACGGGATAAAGCTGTCGCACACTCGACTCCTCGATCAACTCCAGTCGATAGTCGAAGGGGCCGAGCCGCGCTTCTACGGGACAGACACCGAGGTCCCGTCGGCTAGGGACGGCGAACCTTAGGGGTCATGCGTCGTCTGATCCTGGCTCTCTCGATACTCCTTGTCACGGGCTCTTGCTCTGGCATTCAGGAAGACCCGCCGGCCTTCCCCCCCGCCAGCCCTGCCCCCGAGGACTCGACAGCTCCTGAGATCGCCGCAGACCCGTTGGGAGCGGAGGTCCGACTCAGGCCCGTTGCTGAGGGGTTCTCCGCCCCGGTTCAGGTGACCAATGCCGGCGACGGTTCCCGTCGCCTATTCGTGGTCGAGCAAACGGGGACCGTCCGGGTCGTGACCCGGACCGGAAGGGTCAGGAGCGCGGCGTTCCTCGACATCACCTCGCTCACCGAGGCATCAGGCGAACAGGGTCTCCTGGGACTCGCCTTTCCCCCCGACCATGCGACATCGGGCCGGCTCTACGTCAACTACACGGACAACGCCGGAGATACGGTCGTCGCGCGCTACCGGGTGGGCGACGATCCCAACGTGGTCGACCCGCAGACCGCAGAGGTGCTTCTCACGGTTGAGCAACCGTTCGGCAACCACAATGGCGGTGGGCTCGCGTTCGGACCCGACGGATACCTCTACATCGCCTTGGGAGACGGGGGCAGCAGTGGGGACCCAAACGGGAACGGACAGAACGTCGACACCCTGCTGGGGTCGATCCTGCGAGTGGACGTCTCGGTCGATCGTGGCTACCGGATACCGGCAGACAACCCGTTCGCGACCGGCGGGGGCCAGGAAGAGATATGGCACTACGGTCTCAGGAATCCGTGGAGGTTCTCGTTCGACCGGGCGACCGGAGCGATGTGGATCGGCGACGTTGGTCAGGACACCCTGGAGGAGGTCGACATGGCACCTCCCGGCAAGGGTGGGCTCAACTTCGGTTGGAACCAGATGGAGGGGACGAACTGCTACGCCTCGGATGACTGCAACAAGGAGGGGTTGCGGCAACCGGTCACGGAATACGACCACGACCAGGGCTGCTCGATCACCGGCGGATTCGTGTACCGCGGACGGGACTTCCCTGTCCTTCGCGGGGGGTACCTGTTCTCCGACATCTGCACGGGAACGATCTGGGCTATCGATGTGAACCGCGGGAGGCAGGAACCCACCACTCTCGCCGATACCGACCACGCGGTCAGTTCGTTCGGTGAGTCGGAGAGTGGAGAGATCTATCTTGTCGATATCGAGATCGGCATGTTGTTCCAGGTCACCGGGCGCTGACAGCCCCTACGTGCGGGCGCGCGCTCCTGACCCCGGGGAGCGCCGTGCGGCGACCGCCCGTTTCGACCGAGAGCGCACCGCGGGCAGGAGTGGCGCGAGGTATTCACCCGTGTAGGACGCTTTGCTCCTCGCCACTTCTTCGGGGGTGCCCTCCGCTACGATGCTGCCCCCGCCTGAGCCGCCCTCGGGCCCGAGATCGATCAGATGATCCGCGGTCTTGATCACGTCGAGGTTGTGCTCGATGACGACGACCGTGTTACCTGCATCCACGAGCCGATGGAGCACCGCCAGGAGTTTGTTCACGTCTTCGAAGTGAAGTCCCGTGGTCGGCTCGTCGAGGATGTAGAGCGTCTGCCCAGTCGAACGCTTAGCCAGCTCGGTTGACAGCTTGACCCGTTGCGCTTCTCCGCCCGACAAGGTGGGAGCCGGTTGCCCGAGCTTGATGTATCCGAGACCAACATCGTTGAGCGTATTCATATGCCGAGCGATCGGTGGGATGGCCTTGAAGAACTCGGCCGCCTCGCTGACGGACATCTCGAGGATCTCCGAGATGTTCTTACCCTTGTAGCGGACCTCCAGCGTTTCTCTGTTGTATCGCTTTCCCTTGCACACCTCACATGGCACGTACACATCGGGCAAGAAATGCATCTCGATCTTGATGGTGCCGTCTCCCGAGCACGCTTCGCACCGTCCACCTCGAACGTTGAACGAGAACCTGCCGGGTTGGTAGCCGCGCCGCTTCGCGTCCTGGGTCTTCGCAAACAGCTTCCTGATGTGATCGAAGACGCCCGTATAGGTCGCCGGGTTCGACCGCGGGGTTCGGCCGATGGGCGATTGATCGATGTCGATCACCTTATCGACGAAGTCGACACCCTCGATCGAGCGATGCTTACCCGCTACCAGTTTCGCTTGGCGGTTCAGGTCCTGATGGACCGCACGGTAGAGGATCTCGTTCACGAGCGTGGACTTGCCTGACCCAGACACACCGGTGACCGCGACGAATTTTCCCAGCGGGAACGTGACGTCTATATCGCGGAGATTGTGTTGCCGGGCACCCTTCACAACGATGGCGTCGCCGCTCCCCGTCCTGCGCTCGACCGGAACAGCGATAGAGCGACGCCCCGTCAAGTAGTCACCGGTCAGAGATCCCTCCATCGCCAGCAACTTCTCGAGGGGGCCCGCATGCACGATCTCGCCACCGCGCTCGCCCGCGCCGGGTCCGATGTCCACCACGTAGTCGGCGGTCCGGATCGTGTCTTCGTCGTGCTCAACGACTATGAGGGTGTTGCCAAGGTCGCGCAGGCGCACCAGAGTCTCTATCAGCCGCCGGTTGTCGCGCTGGTGGAGGCCGATCGAGGGCTCGTCCAGCACGTAGAGGACTCCGACGAGGCCGGACCCGATCTGGGTAGCAAGCCTGATCCGCTGGGCCTCACCTCCGGCGAGGGTCGCTGAGTTCCTCGAGAGGGACAGGTAGTCGAGTCCAACATCGAGCAGGAAACCAAGGCGGGCGTGGATCTCCTTGAGAACACGCTCGGCGATGTGGGTTTCGCGATCGTTCAGTTCGAGCGTGCGCATGAACGCGTCGCACTCATCGATCGGCAAGGACGTCACCTCATGTACGTTCCGGCCCCCTAGGGTGACGGCTAGAGATTCGGGTCGCAGGCGCGCTCCCCCACATTCGGGGCACGGCACCTGTCGGAAGTACTGCTCATAGCGTTCGCGCGCATAGTCCGAATCGGTTTCCGAGCGACGACGTTCAAGCCAGTTCGATATCCCCTCGAAGACCGTCCAATAGGAACGGACCCGCCCGAACCTGTTCTTGTAGCGGACGTGGATCTCCTCGTCCTCCGAGCCGTAGAGGATGATCTCCTTGGCCTTCTTCGGAAGCTTCTTGAACGGGACGTCCATGTCGAAGTCGAATGCCTCGGACGCGGACGCAAGCAGTCGGTCGAAGTACTCGAGGGTGCGACCGGACCACGGAGCGATCGCCCCCTCGGAGAGACTCAGCTTCGGGTTCGGCACCACCAGGTCCATATCCACCTCGAGGTGTGTTCCGAGACCATCGCAGCGTTCGCACGCGCCGTATGGGGAGTTGAAGGAGAAGTTCCGGGGAGCCAGTTCGTCGAAGGAGATACCGCAATCGATACACGCCAGGTGCTGGCTGAACAAGATGTCCTCGGCATCGTCGTCGACCAGGTCGATCGCAGCGATCCCTTCGGCCAGATTGAGAGCGGTTTCGAGAGAGTCGGACAGCCTGGTACCGACCCCCTCCTTCATCACGAGTCGGTCGACGACGACGTCGATGTCGTGTTGGTGGTAGCGATCGAGCTTGATCTTCTCGGTCAACTCGCGCATCTCCCCGTTGACACGGACGCGGGCGAAGCCTCGTCGAGCGAGATCCTCGAACAGACTCTGGAACTCGCCCTTGCGCGTGCGCACCACCGGGGCGAGGACCTGGAACTTGGTTCCTTCCGGGAGATTGAGGATCTGATCCACGATCTGCTCAGGTGTCTGTCGAGCGATGGGGCGGCCACAGTTGTGGCAGTGAGGGCGGCCGATACGCGCGTAGAGGAGACGGAGGTAGTCGTAGATCTCGGTGATCGTCCCCACGGTTGAACGAGGGTTCTTCGGAGCCGACTTCTGGTCGATCGAGATCGCCGGGCTCAGGCCCTCGATGAAATCGACGTCCGGCTTGTCCATCTGGCCCAGGAACTGCCGAGCGTACGAAGACAGTGACTCGACGTATCGGCGTTGGCCCTCCGCGTAGATGGTGTCGAACGCCAGTGACGACTTCCCCGAGCCAGAGATGCCCGTGAACACGACCAGGGCGTCCCGGGGTAGCTCGAGGTTCACGTTCTTGAGGTTGTGTTCCCGCGCTCCGCGGACCACCAGGCTGTCCTGGGTGGAGGTCGGCGATTGGTTGCGAGGAGAAGGGGTCATGAACACTCGATGGTAAACGACGCGCTTGTGATTCCCATTCCGGGCGCCAGGAGAGGGCGGTGGGGGAGAAAGCTAGAGATCGCCTTCCAGCACGCCCTCGAGGTCACCGAGGGCAGCCTGGACCTCCCCCAACGGTGCCGATCTCGCCATCAGGGCCTCAACGCTCCCGTAGCCGTTCGAGATCGCCTCCGCCTGTGCGGGAGAGATAGCGACCACGGCTGCCTCCACCTCCTCATACAGATCTTCACTCCGAGCGACTGCGTCGACGGCCCCGGCGAGTTCGTTCGCGTCTCCGTCGATCCCCTGCTCGTACTCGATCGCGGCGACCTCGAGCAAAGCGGAGGCATCCGACAGCGACGCACGGACCAGTACGACCGCCTCGGCAGGATCGGCATCGGAGCCCCCCACGGCCCACCCGGCAAGGAAGCCGAGTCCGCTTCCGAGGACGGCGGTCAGAACGATCGCCGGCCAGCGGGGTCTGGATGGGCGGTAGATCGCCATCAGGTTCGAACGAGGAAGGCCGCGATGTCTCCATCCACCCCAGAACACTGGTCGGTGGCCGCGTCCATCACCTTCGTCGGATCCGAGAACAAACTGAGATCGATCAGCCGGGATCCCTTGAGGACGGTTACGGCCGGTGCCACGGAGATCGGCCCCAGATGCCTCACCATGCGGGCGACCTCCGTTCTAACGTCACGAGCGACCGTAGGGGCCGGCCCGCTCAGCACGATCCCCTTCCCGCGCGCTGCGATCGTGCCCCGTCGGTCGAGAACGACGAACTCGCGATCGCCCTGACGTTGAGATGCGAACACGGCGTAGAACGGATCGCTCAAGACCATGGTCGGCTCGTCGATCGTCTCCTTGGCGATCAGGGCTAGATCCTCGTCACCCGCATCACCGGGAGAATCCGCCCCCGCGTCGAGGGCCACCGAGCCGGTTGCGACGATCCTCATCGCTCGCCGCTCCGTGATCGCCTCGGTTTCCAAGGTGATGGTGTCCGGGGCGGCTCCTGCCGCCAGGGCCGCAGCTTCTGCCTCACGTTGAAGCTCCCCCACTGCCTCGGCCGTCGGATCCGACATCGCTCGCTCGACCTCGATCCTGATGAGCGACAGCGCATCGCCGACCGAAGAGATGACCTCTGCGTCGGCGGGTATCGCCCACGGCGAGTCCAGGACAGCAGAAAGGGTCGGGATCAGCGCACCCGCTCCCCCACCGAGCCCCACCAGATGGGGGTCAGTGAGCTTGTTGTCGGCAACGGCGTCGGAGACGACCGCGGCGACCTTGTGACCAGCGATCCCGAGGACACGTCGTGCGAGGTCGGCGGCGTCCCCACCGATAAGGGCGGCCAGCGCAGTGAAACCAGCCATAGCGGACCCCGCATCTCCGTAAGCGTACGAGCCGGCCGCAACCTCGCCAGCGGCGTTCGCCGCACACGTAACCGTTAGCGCATACCGCTCGCCCGATGTGGTCTCGATGACGACATGATCGGGCGGGTCGCCCTCCTTGGGAGATGCCAGCACGGCGCGTGCTCCTTCGAGGTCCTCGACCGGAGCGAAACAGCAGTACGGCAACCCAGAGATGTGCGCCGACCGCGGGCCGACATCGGCGATGCGCGCCCTGCCCATCGATCGCTTGACCCTGATCATGCTCCCGCCGGCTACCCCTACGACCCTGACATCGAGGCTGCGCACGCACGTCACATGCTCGAGGACCCGCACGTACGCAAGGACGGGACGGCCCCCCTTGACCACGCTCACGTTCGTGCTCGTCCCTCCAACCTCGACCACGACACCGTCCCGGATCGACAGGTGCCGCAATGCACCGGCGATCGACGCTGCGGGTCCGCTGAAGGCAGTGACTATCGGATGCCTCCTGAGCGAGTCGAGGTCTGCCGCACCACCGTCTCCCCGCATGATCAGTAACGGCGTGGCCCCGATGCGCTCGGACACCGCGTCTTCGACCACAGCTGCCGTATCCATGGCGGTGGGCAGGATGCTCGAGTTCAGCGCCGCAGTGACGGTTCGCATCTCGAGTCCGTAGAGGCCGGTCAACTCGTGACCAGCGCAGGCCGGGATCCCGAGCTCCTGAGCGATCTCGAGAGCCATCCATTCGGCCCTGGGGTCGTCGACCCCGAACGCTTCCGAGATCGCCAACGATCGTGCGCCTCTAACGATGAGATCCTCGATCGCCTTCCGCATCTCCGAACGATCGAGTCCCGCCGAAACGTCCACGAACGAATGCAACGTGCGCAGAGTGCGGCCGGGAGCGAGTTTGACGTCACCGACCTGCGTGCGCGCACGACTCCGGCGCAGATCCGGGCGTCGGCCGAGTCCCAGGACTCCAACGACCGGAACGTCACCTTCGAGCAGAGCATTGACCGCTTGCGTCGTCGAGTGCGACACCAGCGATACCGGACCGAGTCCAAGCTCTTCGATACGATCGGACAACTCGCCGATCGCGTCCGCTACTCCCCGGCTGACTCCGATCGCGTCGCCGTGAGTTGTGGGAGTCACCGCTCGAGCGAGGATCTCGTGGGTAGACGGGTCACACGCGACCGCTTTGGTGAACGTCCCCCCTACGTCGACGCCGATCCGGACGGTCATCCCGTCATCTCCTCCCCGCGGTGATGCGCTCCGGAGGACCGGTCCCGTCGGGAGCGGGAGCGGCCTCCTCCACCGGACGCATCGTTCGCTCCCGCTTCGGAAGGATCGCGAACGTCCAGATGGCGCCCCCGATATAGATCAGAGCGAGGACCGCTTGGGTCAAGAGCGTCTGAAGGGTCGGATGCCACCCCGTCAACTCCGACAGGAAGATAGGAAGCCGGGGAACGCCCTCGAGGAACGTCACGGGTATCACCGCCGACTGCTGCAATCCGCGGACCGCGTTCCCGGCGAACGCGACCGAAAGGATCATGATCATCACGACCGCCGTTCCGAGGAACGCTTTGATCGGCAGGCGCCTCCCGGCACGGAAGATCATGAACCCGATGCCCACCAGAAGCGCGGCTCCTATCGCAGCGCCGAGAACGACCCACTGGGTGAGGCCACGGGCGAACGAGAGCAGGGCTTGATAGAAGAGGACGGTTTCGAAGCCCTCACGGTAGACCGCGGTGAAGCCCACACCAGCGAGGGCGAGTGTGGAGCCCGTCGACGCCGCCGACCACACTTTGGCCTTGACGAACTCCATCCATCGCCGATGTTCGAGGCGCGTGATCAGCCAGAACGACACGTAGAACAACATGACGACCGCGAGGATCGCCGTGACCGCTTCCATGAGCTCACGCTGAACGGGGGCTATCTCGAAGATCAAGGTCGCCAGCACGAACGTGGCCACGGACGCGATCGCCGCCACACCGACGCCCTTGAGGACGGCTCCCTTGTAGCGACTGTTACGACTGGCCTCGAGATACCCGAGGATCGCAGCGATTATCAATACCGCTTCGAGGCCCTCACGGAAGATGATCATGAACGAGTACCCGGCCGCCAACAGCGGGGCTGCGAGCCCCGGCTTCGATAGAACGCGCTCGACATCGTCGAGACCGACTCGAAGTTCCGCCGCGGTTGCCTCGACGACCTCCAGAGGATCGCCGCCCTCGATCTGATTCCGCAGTGCGGCGAAGTCTTCCTCAACCATCAGCGTGAGCGCCTCATCCCGGACGCGGAGTGGGATCTCGACGAACTCGAAGTGATCTAGATAGGCGTTGCGGGCTGCCTCGTAGGCAGCGTCGACGTCACCTGCCTCGTACAACGCGACCGATCGGTCGACGAGGTCGCGGGCGACATCCAGCTCTGCGATGCCTTCCTGGGTCGTGACGTCAACCTCTGCCGCCAGCGCGGTGCCCGAGAAGGCAACGCCCAGGATGGCAACCATCCCGATGATGAGCAGCAACGCCACCCGTCTGGGGAGAATGCTCACGATCCGGCGTCCTCAAGCGCGGCTAGAGCATCGGCCATGAGCGCACGGATCTGTGCGATCAGGTCGCGGATCTCCTGCACCGGGGCACCGTTCTGGATGCGACGACGGAGCTCTGCCCCTAGCAACGGTTCGAGGTCCGCGTTCACATCCTCTGCGTACTCGATCACTTCCGCTTCGATCGCTTCGTAATTGTCGAGGTATGCCTCGGCCGCCAGTTCCGCGGCACCATCGGCGTCGCCAGCCTCGTAGGCCTCGAGCACCTCGGTCAGCAACTCGTCGATGTTCTCTGCGATCTCTTCGGGATCGGATTCGATCGGCGAGAGAGAGGCGATCGTTTCCTCGAGCTCGTGGGCAACGAGGTTAGCGGCTGACTCGACATCATCGAGGTCCACGAGGTCCTTCGGAGGCGACGCCGACGGGAACGCGTCCCCGAGTACCTCGAACGCTTCCTCGGCCTCCTCTGCGTCGGCCGGGTTCGCCTCGGCAACGGCATCCTCGACCTCTGCGTACAGCCTCGCCGCCTCGCCCACGAACGCGAACGCGTCCTGGTACTCCGGTACGTTCTTCACGGTCTTGCCACCAACGAGTGCTTCCTCGTACTCGTGAACCGACGTGTTCAGGAGGAACGCCACCACCGAGCCCGTGAAGGCAGGCCCGGCTTCGTCGCCGGCGATCGCTGCCACCGCGTCGTCCACGGCAGTCGCGGATCCGGCGAAGGCCGCCTCGACATCAGCAACTGGAGCACCGTCCTCGACGAGTTGCCGTCCCGCCTCCACGCCGGTCTCGAGCGCATCGGCGATCGCGCTGTCAGCGTCGGATACAGGCCCGGTTACCGAGGCGAGGATCTCGTGGATCGGGTGAGCGGCATGCACTAGCGCGGCGGTGTCGTCTCCGGCCCGATACAGCTCGAGCGAAGCGTGCTGATGTCCCCTTATCTGGACGAGCAGTTCCGCCGTCCTCACCGTCGCGGCGTCGAGGGACCCCGACTGCGCTACCCTGGGACCGCCCCCATCTGGGGAGCCGCACGCCGCGGTCAGCAGCGACAACGTCGCCCCCAGCGCGACGGTTCCGGGGCCCAGCTTCATTCGCTCACTCTCCGTTCGATACGAGGCACGGGTTCGGGTGCCCTTACTGATGTTGTTCGGTCACCCGAAGGTTAGGGCGCCCTAACCTCCGTCGTCAAGTCGCCCCAGGGGGCGGGAGGGGTAGCCTGTAAAGATGGTCGATCTCGCCTCCTACCGTTCCCAGTTCCCGATCCTCAGTCACCGCAATTACCTGATCTCGGCGTCCCTTGGGCCCTTGTCGGAAGCCGCCCTCGACGCGGCCGAGGAACACATGGACCTGTGGGCCCGGTACGGCCCGGAGGAACTCTGGCTCGACCACGGGATGCCGAAGCTCGACGAGTGCAGGGCGAGGTTCGCCCGCCTGATCGGCGCCGACGCAGACGAGATAGCGATCGTCCCTAGCGTCTCCAACGGACTTGCCTCGATCGCATCGTGTCTCGACCTCGAGAACCGTCCCCGCGTCGTAGCGACGGCGATGGACTTCCCCACCAACCACTACGTGTGGAAGGCCAACGCCAAACGGGGGGCGGTGCTGGAGGTCGCACCCAGCCCGGACGGGATCAGGATCGATGCCGACGACGTCGTGGCGCTCATCGACGACCGCACCAGCATCGTCAACGTCAACCGGGTGCTGTTCGAGTCATCGTGGATCATGGATCTCGATCCGATCATCGAGGCAGCACACGCTCACGGTGCGCTGGTGATGGTCGACGACTTCCACGGCAGCGGGGTGCTTCCGCTCGACGTGCACGCCCTAGGCAACGACCTCCTTCTCTCCGGGGCTCTCAAGTGGTTGTGCGGGGGTCAGGGCATCGCATTCCTGTACTGCCGCAGGGACCTGATCCCTCAGATGGAGCCAACGATCGTTGGGTGGTTCGGTACTGAGGACCCGTTCGCCTTCGACAGATCGGAACTGAAGTTGCGGAGCGACGCCCGGAGATTCGAGACCGGGACGTACACGCTTCCCCAGGCGTGGACCGCGGTCGAGGGGCTCGGGATCATCCTCGATGTGGGTGTGGAGAACATCCGGGAGCGCAACCAACGAACTGACGCGTCGCATCATCGAGCGAGCGCGAGAACGCGAGATGGAGCTTCTCTCTCCTCTCGAAGATGAACGACGGGGTGGGCTCGTCCGCGTGCGGATCCCAGGCGGGCGCGGCGCCGCCGAGGATGTCCTACACGAACTGTTCGAGCGCGACGTGGTCCTCGACAAGCGCCATGATGCCTTGCGGATCTCACCGCACTTCTTCAACACCGAGGACGACATCGACGAGTGCTTCGAGGTACTCGACATCGTCCTGAAGGGCTAGACCGCCCAGCGGCCGCGCACGAAGCGGAGGCCGGTCGTCGCCGATCTAAGCACCAGCCACACCGTGGCCCCCAGCGCCAGACCTGCGGTGCCCCACCCAACGGACAACGCGATCAAGGACAGGGCGGCAAAGGCCACGCTCGAAACCAGCATGGAAGCCGCAAGGAACCTCGTATCCGATGCACCGATGAGGATCCCATCGAGAGTGAAGGCAACGGCCGACAACGGTTGGATCGCCGCGACCCACACGATGAGGCCCGTCGCCGCACTGACGACCGCGGGGTCGTCGGAGAACACCGACGCTAGGGGCCGGGCCACCACCGACACGGCCCCCAACAAGAGGACACCCAGAAGGAGTCCAAGGAACATCAACCGACGACCTATCTCGATCGCCCTGTCCCCTCCTCCTATAGCCAGATGCTTGCCGATCAGAGCCTGGCCCGCGATGGCGATGGAATCGAGGGTCAGGGCCAGGAGCAGGAACAGCTGCATGGCGATCTGCCATGAGGCAAGCGAGCTCGGTCCCATCCGCGCCGCCACCGCCGTGGCGACCGTAAGGGCTCCAAGGAGTGCTCCAGAGCGAACCCCGAGGTCCACCCCCACACCCAGCAGGCCTCGCGCCACCGCGGCACGGAAGCGCCACCTGGGGTGCTCGAAGCGTCGGATCAGAACCACGACGAAAGCCACCGCCACCAACCCCTGGCTGATCAGGGTCGCCCACGCCGCTCCTTCGACCCCGAGTCCGGCCGGGTAGATCAAGATGTAGTCGAGAACGACGTTCAGGCAGGCCCCGGCGATAGCGATGTACATCGGTGTCTTGGTGTTCTGATCCCCTCTCAGCCACCCGTGGCCCACCTGCCCTATCAGGACCGGGATGGCGGACAGCACCCGGATCACGAAGGTACGGCTCGGCGAACGGAGCAACGTCAGGTCCGGCCCCCAGGGCGCGAACGACGGGGCCAGCGAACACCACCCCAAGTCCGGCTACCAGCCCTCCAAGCAGAACCGCCAGGAACAACGCTTGCACCCCGGTTTCGGAGGCGGACCTGACGTCCCCGCGCCCCAATGCACGGGCGACCTTGGGGGTAACGCCGTAGGCGAGGAAGCTGAACATCCAGAACGACGCGGTGAAGGCGGCCGTGCCAATTGCGACCGCACCGAGTTGAGGGGTGCCGAGGTGGCCGACGAACGCCGTGTCTACCAGCGAATAGATCGGATCAGCAGCCAGCGCTCCCAGCGCAGGAACCGCGAGGGCGAAGATGGCTCGGTCATCACGATGGCGAACGAACCGCCGAGCGGAACCCCCGGTCAGCCGACTTCCTTGAGCTCGCGTCTGATCTCGGCGATCTCGTCCCGCAGTCGCGCCGCGTACTCGAAGGCTAGATCCTGGGACGCCTGGTGCATCTCTTCCTGCAACTGCAACATCAAGCGCTTGAGTTCATCCGGGGTGCCCTTGATGTCCTTCATGCGTGCCTTCGACTTCGAGGGCACGGGCGAACTCCGTTTGTGACCGGCCCCGTAGATCAGGATGTCAGACACCGCCTTGCGGATCGACTGGGGGTCGATCCCATGCTCCTCGTTGTACGCCATCTGGATCACGCGGCGGCGCTGCGTTTCGCTGATAGCGAACCTCATCGACTCCGTAACCTCGTCCGCATACATGATCACCTGGCCTTCGACGTTCCGTGCCGCTCGGCCGATCGTCTGGATCAGCGAAGTCTGGGACCGCAGGTAGCCCTCCTTGTCGGCATCGAGGATCGCGACGAGGGACACCTCCGGCAGGTCCAGCCCCTCACGCAGCAGATTGATACCGACGAGCACATCGAACTCGCCGAGGCGCAGGTCCCGGAGGATCTCGATCCGTTGCACGGTATCGATGTCCGCGTGGAGGTAGCGGACCCTGATCCCCGACTCGAGCAGGTAATCGGTGAGGTCCTCGGCCATCTTCTTGGTCAAGGTAGTGACCAGAACGCGCGCCTCTACCTCGGTTCGCTTCCTGATCTCCTCGATGAGGTCGTCGATCTGACCTTTCGTCGGCTTGATGACGACCTCGGGGTCGATCAAACCAGTAGGACGCACCAATTGCTCGACCGGGGTGCCCCCGTTCTGGCGTTCGAAAGGACCCGGGGTGGCGGACATGAAAACGACCTGATCGACCACGTTCAGCCATTCGTCGAACCTCAGTGGTCGGTTGTCCATCGCCGACGGCAGCCGGAAGCCATGCTCTACGAGGGTGCTCTTCCGCGACTTGTCGCCCTCGTACATACCGTTCAGTTGCGGAACCGCCACGTGCGATTCGTCGAGGACCATCAGGAAGTCGTCGGGGAAGTAATCGAGCAGGGTGAAGGGACGCGTGTTGGGGGCCCGGCCCTCGATATGGCGAGCGTAGTTCTCGATGCCGTTGCAGAACCCGACCTCGCGCATCATCTCGAGGTCGTACTCGGTCCGCATCCTGAGCCGCTGCGCCTCGAGGAGCTTGCCCTCTTTCTCGAACTTCCTCAGTTGTTCGCCCAGTTCTTCCTCGATCGAGATGATCCCCTTGGCCATCCGTTCCTGCGACGCGACGTAGTGCGATGCCGGGTAGATGCGCACGTAGTCAAGCTCCGCAGTGATCTCGCCGGTGAGGACATCGAGTTCAACGATGCGATCGACCTCATCTCCGAACAGCTCGATGCGTACAGCCTTCTCTTCATAGGCGGGGAAGATCTCGATCGTGTCCCCGCGCACCCGGAACTTGCCCCTGATGAAATTCACATCGTTCCGCTCGTACTGGATATCAACCAGTTTCTGGATGATGAAATCGCGGTCCGCTACCCCACCCCGCGCCACCCCGACGATCTGCTTCTCGTACTCCTCGGGAGATCCCAGTCCGTAGATCGCCGACACCGAGGCGACGATCAACACGTCATCCCTCATCGATAGAGCCGAAGTGGCCGAGTGTCGAAGGCGCTCGATCTCGTCGTTCACCGAGGAATCCTTCTCGATGTACGTGTCGGAGGACGGAACGTACGCCTCCGGCTGGTAGTAGTCGTAGTAGGAGACGAAGTACTCGACCGCATTGTTAGGAAAGAAGCCGCGGAACTCGTTCGCGAGCTGAGCCGCCAAGGACTTGTTAGGGGCCATCACGAGGGTTGGTCGCTGAACCTGCTCGATGGTCCAGGCCATCGTTGCGGTCTTCCCGGTTCCGGTCGCTCCCAGCAGGGTCGAGAACTTCTCTCCCGCCCGGACGCGGTTGACCAGACCCTCTATCGCAGTGGGCTGATCACCGGACGGCTCGAAATCGGAGACGACCTTGAAAGGGGGCACCACGCTGAGTCTAGCGACGGACTGCGACAACCCAGCTCCCACCCGGGGCACACTCCCCTAGGACCCCGGAGGGCGACGATCCTTCCACGGCTTCGCGCGTTCGAGCTGACCGCACAGGGAGAAGAGGAGTGACTCGCCCGCCGGGGGCCCGATCACCTGGACCCCGATGGGCAGACCCGACTCGGCCCAGTGCAACGGGACCGACGCCGCCGGTTGCCCGGTGATGTTCGCTCCCGCCATGAACGAAACGACCGAGCCAGCGAACGCAAGTTGCATGAAGGGGTCCTCGTGATCTCGGATGAAGCCGACGGGAGGTGGAGCCATCGGCAGGGTGGGCGTCACCAGGACGTCGAAGTCCTCCCACAGCGCGCGCTGACCTCTCGAGCGACACGCTTTAGACCCTCAAGAGAGGTGACGTAATCGTGTGCCGAGGTCTGCATAGAGGCCTCGGCCAACATCCGGTTCAGCGGCTCGAGCTTCGAGACATCCGTCCCCGGGTGATAGGCGGTCGAAGTCTGCACCACGTGGATGAACATCTGCACGAGATCGGGGTTGTCCCAGTCTGGAGACACCTCGGTCACCTGATGGCCGAGGTCCGCCAGCAGCCCGGTTGCACCCGCTAATGCATCCAGGCAATCGGACTCGACCTCTGCGCTGGTCGGCGAACTCGTAGTGAAAGCGATCCGGAGAGGAGGTGGATCCCTGTGGGCCGCGGTCTGGAACGGTTCCGTCGGAAGCTGCGCCCAGTACGGGTCACCGGGCTCGTAGCCAGCGAGCACGTCGAGCAACGCGGCCGAGTCTGCGACCGTCCGCGTCAAGACCCCTTGAGTCGAGAACCCTGCCCACATCTCTCCGTGGTTCGGCGATTGTGAGATACGTCCGCGCGCCGGCTTGAGCCCGAACAGCCCGCAGCAGGACGAGGGGATGCGGATCGATCCGCCCCCATCCGAACCATGGGCGGCAGGAGCCAACCCGGCGGCAACAGCAGCCGCCGCTCCCCCACTCGAACCACCGGGGGTACGCGTCGTGTCCCATGGGTTCCGGCAGATTCCATTCAGATCCGATTCCGTCATCGGGATGGTTCCGAACTCGGGGACATTGGTCTTACCGAGTAGCACCATCCCAGCCTTCTTCAACCTAGCGACGGCCGCCGCGTCGTAGTCGGACACATGCTCGGAGAACGAGCGCGACGAGTAGGTGGTCGGGTGTCCAGCGACTTCATGGAGATCCTTGATCGGTATCGGCACCCCGTGGAAGGGAGGAAGGTCGCCTCCCTCCACAACCTGTTGCGTGCGCTCGGCCGCGGTCTTCCTGGCCTCGTCTGCCATCACAACGACGTACGCGTTGAGCTCGGGGTTCAGACGCTCGATCCGATCAAGGAACAGTTCCGTGAGCTCGGTGGGGCTCACCTCTTTGGAACGGACCTTCTCGGCCAGCTCGAGTGCAGATGCGAACGCCAGATCATCCGACAATGCGATCCTCCAGATTCCTGAGAGCAACCTGATCGCGGTGAGCTTACGGGCGACTCCGGCTAGAGGCTTGCGATGAGGGTGCCCAGTTGGTCGAGGCTGGTGATCCGATGTCCGGGTGCGTCCGGATATCGACCGGTTCTATCGAGAAGTACCGCGTGCATCCCGACTTCCATCGCCGGAGCGATGTCCATCGCGGGCGAATCCCCGACATGGACAGCGCGGGCGGCCTGTACCCCGGCACGGTCGATGGCGATCCGATACAGCTCGGGATCGGGCTTCTCGATCCCTTCGTTGCCCGAGATGATCGACGGATCGAACACTCCGCCGAGCTCCATCTCGATAAGCATGTCTTCGAGCCAGCTCTCGAAGTTCGAGATGAGCCCGAGTCGCAATCCAGCACCCTTCACGCCCACCAGCGCGGGGGTCACGTCGTCGTAGAGCCGGTACGACGCGGAGCTCGAGAACACCTCGAAGAGGCGAGCGACCAGTGCAGCGTCGTCGATCGACAGCTCCTCGAGGAACCGCCGGTAGAGATAACTCCAGAATGTGCGGCTGTCCTCTGCCGAGAGTGAGGGGTTCTGGACCCCGGTCTCTTCGGCGATATCGACCAGATGGGGAGCGAGCCGCGCTCTGACCTCCCCGACCTTCTCGGGAGAGACCTCGTGACCCCACTCCTGAACTGCTCGTGAGAAGAGCTCTTCGAAGGATGGATGGGGCCTGAGCAGGGTGTCCCCTGCATCGAAGAACACGATCTCGATCACGCGTCCCGCCTTGCGACGAGCTCCTCCCAGACGCGCTCTGCTTCGGCCTCAAGATGAGGCTCGTCCCCGCTGTTGTCCACGACGATGTCGGCTTTCGCCAGCAGCACCCCCGGCGGCGGTTGCGACTTCATCCGGGCGTCTATGTCGACGTACGACAACCCGCGCTCGTCGTGGAGTCGCTTCCGCCTCAGATCCTCCGGGGCATCGACGACGATGATCAGCTCGACGAGCTGCTCGAATCCCGTCCCGACCAGAAGCGCGGCGTCGAGGATCACGATCTCGTTGGTGTCCGACAGCATCTCGTAGGTCTCAGCGATCCGCTCGACGATCCTCGGATGGGTGATGGCGTTCAAGGCAGCAAGCTTGGCGGGATCGTTGAACACGATGTCCGCGAGGTGCCCCCTGGAGATCTCCATGGTTCCGGGTTCGAGGATCTCGTCGCCGAACTGGTCGACGACGCCCTTCCATGCTGGCTCCCCTGGGGCAAGCGCGGCACGTCCGATCCCGTCCGCATCGATGATCTCGGCGCCGAGGCGGCGAAGGTACTCGCCGAACGTTGATTTCCCTGACCCGATACCTCCGGTAAGTCCAACCGAGAGCATCAGGATGTGGTGGTGTGCCTAGTCCTGGCCGCGTTCGCGCTTCAGGTCTTTGACGATCGACTCAAGCGAGTCTTCATCGACATCACCCTCAGCGGCTTCGGCGGACGTCTCGTCCTCGACCACCTCGGCAACCGCCGTACCCGGTTCGTTGTCCTTCTCAGGTTCCTCGCGAGCGATCGCGGTGTCGAGATCGTCCCCGTCATCAGACGCGGTGAGGTGCTCGCCCTCCTCGGGAGAGTGGTCGGGGTCCATCTCACTAACGACCTCGGCCTCTTCCTTCTCCTCGGGCGGTGACGCAACCTCGGCATCGACGGTCTCGCTAGGTTCCTCGACCGTCATCTCGTCTTCGACCGACAACTCAGGCGCAGCCTCTGCCTCGACAGCGAGATCCTCGGGTGCAGCGGCTCCCTCTTCGGAGATGTCAGCCGCTGCCGTTTCTCCGGAATCCCTCATCGCCTGCTTGCGCGACAGACTGATCCGTCTGCGGTCGAGGTCGATGTCGATGATCTTGATAGGGACACGGTCGTGAACGGAGACTTCGTCTTCGGCCTTCTCGACATGGTGCTCGGCAAGTTCCGAGATGTGAACGAGACCTTCGATCGCATCGTCAACCTCAACGAAAGCACCGAAGGGAACCAGTTTCGTGACACGGCCCTCGATGACGTCACCGACCTCGTGACTACGAGCGAACTGACGCCACGGATCCTCTTGGGTGGCCTTGAGTGAGAGCGACACGCGCTCGCGCTCGAGATCGACCTCGAGGACCTCGACGTTGACCTCTTGCCCGACCTCGACGACCTCGGACGGATGATCCACGTGCTTCCACGACAGCTCGGAAACGTGAACCAAACCATCGACGCCCCCGAGGTCTACGAACGCCCCGAAGTTGACGATGGAAGAAACGGTCCCGATCCTGACCTCGCCCTTCTCGAGTGAGGTGAGGAACTCCTGGCGCTGCTCGGCCTGGGATTCTTCTAGGAACTTGCGGCGGGATAGCACAACGTTGTTGCGGTTCTTGTCGAGTTCGATGATGCGACACTCGAGTTCCTTGCCGACGTACGGCTGAAGGTCTCGGACGCGTCGCATCTCGACCAGCGATGCCGGAAGGAACCCGCGGAGGCCGATGTCCAAGATCAGTCCGCCCTTCACAACCTCGATCACGGGACCCGTGACCGTGTCGTCGGCCTCTTTGATCTCTTCGATACGACCCCAGGCACGTTCGTACTGGGCCCGCTTCTTTGACAGGATCAGTCGCCCGTCCGCGTCTTCCTTCTGGAGGACGAGTGCTTCGATCTCGTCGCCGATGGAGACGACGTCTGACGGATCGACATCGTTGCGGATGGATAGCTCACGGAGAGGGATGACTCCCTCGGACTTGTAGCCGATGTCGAGGAGGACCTCGTCCTTCTCGATCTTGACCACGGTTCCCGTCATCAGGTCGCCGTCGTCGAAGGGCTTGATGGTGGCATCGATCGCCGCCATGAGCTCTTCCATGGTCTCGCCGACATCATTCTCGACGATGGTGCCACCGGCGAAGGAGTCACCGGAGGTGGAGGGTGCGGTGCGTGTGATCGTCCCGCCGTGTCCGTCGGGGATCGTCTGCTCTGTGTCCGACGCTTGTGCAGCGCGGTCTTGCTGGTCACTCATATGGAAGGGATTCCTCCTTACAGGGATTACCTCCCGTAGGGGAGGCCGAAGAAGTATAGGGGTAAGCCCACATCCCCCTCAACACGGGCCGAACTATCCCTTCGCCGACGCCCAATCGGGCCCGATCGAGGAATCGACGCCTAGAGGCACCTTCATCTCGCACACCGAGGTCATCTCGCTCTCGACCAGAGCGGTCGCCTCATCTACCTCTTCGGTCGGCACCTCGAACACCAGCTCGTCGTGAACCGTAAGGATCATCCGCGTCGTGAGCGAGGACTCGCCCAATGAGCGCTCGACGTTGATCATCGCCAACTTCATGATGTCGGCGGCGGTGCCCTGGATGGGAGCGTTGAGGGCCTGCCGTTCGCCGATCGCTCGGACCCGAGGGTTACCAGAACCCAGCTCAGGAAGGTAGCGGCGCCGTCCGAACATCGTCGTCGTGAAACCGTCGGTGTGGGCCTGTTTGACCACCTGCTCTAGGAACTCCGCCACCCCTCCGAAGCGCTCGAAGTAGACGTCCATGATCTCCTGCGCCTCAGCAACCGGGACGTTGAGCCGATCGGCTAATCCAGAGGCTCCCATCCCGTAGGCGAGTCCGTAGTTCACCATCTTGGCGACGGAGCGATGCTTGGACTCGAGTTCGTCGAGGGCAAGGTCGTAGATCTGGGCCGCGGTCGCTGAATGCACGTCCTCGTCCGTAGTGAACACCTCGACGAGGATCGGATCCTCTGACAGGTGAGCCATGACCCTCAGCTCGATCTGCGAGTAGTCCACCGAGAGCAACACGCCACCATCAGCAGCGATGAAGGCACGTCTGATCTGCTTCCCGAGATCCGTTCTCACCGGGATGTTCATCAGGTTCGGGTTGGTCGATGACAGTCGGCCCGTTGCGGCCACCGTCTGATCGAACGTCGTGTGGATCCGACCGTCACCAGGATCGACGAGAGGCGGGAGCGCGTCGACGTACGTGTTCTTCAGTTTGGCGAGTTCTCGGTAGTCGAGCAGAGCCTGCACGAACGGATGTTGATCGACGAGCGTTTGAAGCGCCCTGGCATCCGTAGACAGTCCGGTCTTCGTACGACGAGTGGTTTTCAGGCCAAGCTTGTCGTAGAGCAGCACGCGCAACTGCTGGGGCGATCCGAGGTTGAGGGTCTCTCCCGCGTGCTCGTAGCACTCCGCTTCGAGTTCGGCGACACGCTTGTCGAGTTTGGTCGCCATCCCCTTGAGGTAGTCAAGGTCGACCCTTATCCCACGTTCCTCCATGTGGGCGAGCACATCGATCAGTGGATGCTCGATGCTCCGATAGAGGTCGGCCATCCCTAGGCGCTCGAGTTCCGGGCCCACAACGGCGCCGATCTCGAGGATCACGCGCGCACGAAGACCGGCGTCCTCGGCGGCGATCGCCTCGCCGCTGGCGCCGGTTAGATCCAGCATCCCCTGGGCCTCGTCACCGCGGTCGAGTCCATCCACGGCCTTCAGTTCGCGGCCGGTGTACTTGCGCGCGACCTCCTCGAGTGCATAGCCCGTCGCCCCGGGGTCGAGTAAGTAAGAAGCAACCCCCGTATCTAGCGTCACACCGCCTAGAGACAGTCCCACCGCGTCGAATGCCAGGATCGCAGAGCGCGCGCCGTGGGCGACCTTGCCGACCGCCTCGTTCTCGATGAGCTTGGAGACGGCACCGACGAATCCTTCCGGAGACAACCCGTCGGGCCCGATCGTGATAGCAGCGGCTCTGCCGTCTTGACCCCAGGCGAACGATACGGAGCGGGGGGTCCCGCGGGGCCCGGTCGGAACGACGTCTATCGAGAAACTTCCCTCGGCCTCGATCTCGGCGCACACGGCCTCGAGGTCGGCGACCGTCGCCACCGTGGTTAGGTCCAACTCGATGGGCTCACCTTCACCCTCAGCTGCTTCGGGGAGATCCGAGAGCAAGCGCTCAAGAAGGGTGCGGAACTCGAGAGATGTGAACAGCTCGCGTACCTGGTCCAGATCCCAGGCCCCCATCTTGAGCTCTTCGACCTCGATGCCATCGAGTGCAACGTCACCGAGCGTCGAGAGCTTCTTGTTGATAGCGACCTGTGCGGCATGTGCCGCGAGGTTCTGAGACAGTTTCGGGGTCTGCTCCGCGGCGTGGGCAACGACCTCTTCGGAACTCCCGTACTTCTGGATGAGTTTCGCGGCGGTCTTGGTGCCGACGCCCGGAACGCCCGGAAGGTTGTCCGAGTTATCGCCCTCGAGAGCCTTCAGATCGACGTATTTCGATGGCGGAACGCCGTACTTCTCTTCCACGGCAGCCGGGTCCATCTCGACGATGTCGGTTATCCCTCGCCGGTTGTACAGCACCTTGATGCGGCCACCAACGAGCTGGAAGAAGTCTCGATCGCCCGTAACGATCCGCACTTCTAGATCACGCTCCGCAGCGAGGCGGGCGATGTGGGCGACGATGTCGTCCGCCTCGTGGCCAGGTTCCTCGAACATCTGGATGCCCAGCACCTTCAGGACCTCACGGATCAACGGGATCTGGGGCGAGAACGTCTCGGGGGCCTGGGTGCGATTCGCCTTGTAGTCCGAGAACTCCTCGGTCCGTTGAAGGGGGGCTCCAGCGTCAAGGCAACACGCTATGTAGTCCGGCTTCTGCTCCTGAAGGAGTTTGATGAGCATCGACGTGAAGCCGTACACCGCGTTGGTGTGGGTTCCGTCCGACGTCTGAAGGTCCTCCGGCAGGGCGTAGAACGCTCGGAACGCCAACGAATATCCGTCGAGCAACAACAGTTTGGGTTGAGCTCTCTTCGTGGCGGTCATCTGCCTCAGCTTACAATCGGGGTATGTCCATCACCCCACAAGACTCCGTCGATCTTCGCGATCTGAATCCAGCCTCGAAGGAATACCTCGAAGCGATCTTCGAGTTGGGTGAGGAGGGGCAGAAGATCCTGCAGGTGAGGATCTCCGAGCGGCTCGGGCTCGCTCCCGCCACGGTCTCCGAAGCGGTCAAGCGCCTCGTGTCCGATGGATACGTGACTATGGATAAAGGACGCGAGATCGAATTGACGCCCTCCGGCAACAGGATCGCCCAGACCCTGGTTCGACGGCACCGGCTCGCAGAGCGGATGCTCGTGGACATCCTCGGGATCCCCTGGCACATGTGCCACGAGCAGGCCGAGGACTGGGAGAAGGTGATGACCTCGGAGGTCGAGAGCGCCATCCTTGCGAAACTAGAAGGCAACGCGACCTGCCCGCACGGGAACCCGATCCCCGGTGAGCCCTCACCGGTGTCGTGGGCGGAGCTGACCCCGGTCGCGGCGCTTAAGAAAGGTGGGGAAGGGCGTTTGACGCGCCTCCTCGAAGACGTCGAGTTGGATCACGATGTCCTCTACTTCCTCGAGGAGCACAACCTCATCCCCGGTAGCGACCTGAAGCTCCTCGAGATCGCCCCGGACGGAACCCGGACCCTCGAGGTTGAGGGTCGCCAAGTCGCCCTCGGGAGCCGATTGGCGGACAACCTGTGGGTCCTGCCCGCCTGAGGGCGGGTCGAACGATTAGGACTTTCGTCCCGGCGAGCCCAACTTCGGTCCCGAATCGCCGCTCCTCCGGTCGCCAGGCTTACCCACGGGTCCTTCGGTGCCGAAGGATAGCTATGGGATCAGTCAGGACAGCAGAGGCCACCACGTCCACGGCACTGAGGGCGCTTCGGCGTCCCCAGACCGGCTTGGCTGGCGTGCTCGCCGCCATCGCACCAGAGCTCGACGCGCGGATGGTGGCCGCATATCTCGTGCCTGCTGAAGCGGGCCCCGTTGAGATGCTCGCCGCAGGAGGCACCGACGCTGGAACCCTCGGGCCTCCCGGGCGCGTCTCCGAGAGACAGTCAGAGCAGATCCGCTCGATCTCGCTCGAATCGGCGATCGCCGGGGAAACCTCCGGGCTCTCCGGATCCATGCCGTGGTCGAAACACGAACACGTGTCAGGGATCTCCAGCATCCTGAGCGATGAGGCCAGCTGCGTACTGATCGCGGGTGGCGATTCGGTCATCGATCCGGACGTTCTGTACCGCTCTTCGGCATCGGTCGGCTTACTAGCCCAGGCCATCGCTCAGGAGCGGGAGATCGCTCGTCTTCAGGGCGAGGTCAGACACATGAGTCAAGACCGCTCGCTCTTGGCGTCCACCCTTCAGCACGACCTCCGCTCGCCGCTCACGTCGATCCTCGGGTACGCCTCCACCTTGAGGAACCACTCCGACAGGCTCCCCGGAGAACAGAAGGAGGAGTTGCTCGACTCGATAATGTGCCAAGCGCGGCGGCTGAATCGGATGATCACGGAAGCGATCGCTCGCGAGTCGGGCGATGTCAGCGGTCCTCTCCGGGTCCGTCTCGTCCAGATCGACGAACTCGTAGGACGCGTTGCCGCTACGGGAAGCTCTGGCCGCGCCGGGGAAGTGGCCGTCGAGTGCGCCGGCGCTATCGAGGTCGTAACCGACCCTGACCGACTCGAACGCGCATTGCTGAACCTGGTCGACAACGCTCTCAAGTATTCCCCGCCCGAGATACCGGCCCATGTGATCGTCGAGGACGGGCCGACGACCATCTCCTTCACGGTTGCGGACAATGGCCCCGGAGTCTCTTCGGAGGTCCTCCCCGGTCTGTTCGGGGCGTTCGCCACTGACCCAGGAAGGACCGATGGCACCGGCCTCGGACTCCATTCAGCCAAGCAGCTCGCAGAGGAGCTGGGAGGCCGTATCTCCTACTCCCGGACGCACGGCTGGTCGCGGTTCTGCATAACGATCCCCAGGAAGGACGACGGAACATGAGCATGGGTGGGCACGCGACGAGCGTGGGGGCGAGCGACATCTTCGTCCTTCGGGCCCTCGATGACGGCCGGCTCTTCAACCTCGATGGACACGGACGGGGCGCCGGGTGGGCCGGGAACATCTCGGTCGCAACCGACGAAGAGCCTCTCGTCCATCGGGGTGTCGCTGATGGTTTCGTCACCAGGAGAAGTGGTGTCCCCTTCCGGGTCTTCGGCCCGTACTGGACCACCTCGGTTGCTGTCGTCGCCGTCCCGGGGGGTGTCGTCGTGTTCGGCGGCGGTTCCGAGCTCGAGACACAAGAGCACATCCTTCGACCGATCGCCGACGAGCTCTCCCAGAGCGTGTCGGGGGTGCCGACCGCCAAGAGGGAGGCCGACGAGGCGGAGCTGAAGCAAGCCGCGGCCCTCCTCAAGAACATCGACGCCGCGACGATCCAAGATGCTGCCAACGAGATCGCAGCGATCGTCGCCCGCGCGCTGTCTTGCGAGTTCGGGGCAGTGCTCCTCGAGGGCGACCCTGTCCGCTTGTTCCTCGCCGATGAAGGCTGGCGTCCAGCCGCGAGCGACGACGAGATCATCGCCGCTCTCCTTCCGTTACGGGACGCCGCCAAACACGGCATGGTCGTCGAGCAGGACCTCGCACAGAGCGCGTTCCCTTACCGCCCGCTGTCCCGTGAGGATGGACTCGTCGCCCGGTGCGTGGTGCCGATCGGGGTCGACGGATCTCTCGGGATCCTCGTGATCGCCCATTCAGGTTCCGCCGCGCGTGGGTTCACACAGCTATGTCAGCGCGTCGCTTCCACCATGGGTGATGCCGCAGGCAAGGTTCTCGGGAGCCACGTCACCGTCAACTGACGGCTACTTTCCCCCGCGCTGCCCGAGTTCGCGATCGAGGAGGAACAGTGCCTCTCCGCGCTCTCCGACCCGTCGAAGAGAATCGACGACTTCTCCGACTGTCTTCTCTTCCTCGACCTGTTCGGTCACGAACCAATTCAGGAATGCCTGGCTCGCGTAGTCCCGCTCCTTCGATGTCAACGTGTAGAGATCATCGATGGCGGTCGTTACCGACTCTTCGTTCTGCAGGGCGGCCTCGAACACGCTCAGCGGAGAGGAGTACTCGGTGGCCGGCTTGTCGAGAGCATCGAGGGTCACCTTGCCACCGCGGTCGAGGATGAACCCGTAGAACTTCATCGCGTGGTCGAGCTCTTCCTGGTACTGAGCCCGCAGCCACGCTGCGAACCCGGGAAGGCTCTGCGCTTCGCAGTACGCCGACATGCCGAGGTAAACGTACGCGCTCTGCATCTCGAACGCGAGTTGCTTGTTCATCGCCTTCTCTACACTTGCCGGGATCGCCATCTTCGTGTCCTTTCGTCATGTGTCTCTGGGTGAGTGATCTGCTGCTTAGCGATCGTAGGGGTGAGTGAGGCTTTCTACCAGCACGGGTCCCCGCGACCCCGGCGTTAGGGCTTACGAACCCCCGACGGTCGGGCCCCCGAAGCCCACACTCGGGGCAGGGTGCCCTTCGTTGACACCCCCTTCGACGCCCGATAGGTTGCCGCGACTAGACTACGAACGAGCAATCCGAACAGCTATCCGAACGAGCAATGGCGCTCTGCAACGGCGGGGCGCCTTTTCCGTACCCGGGGATCCTCCCAGGGGACAGGCGCCGGAAAGGACCTGGATGACCCTCTACGACCCGGTACGGGACGAACGGGACGCGTGCGGGATCGGCTTCGTCGCCGATCAGCAAGGGCGTTCCAGCCGGGCGATGGTCGATCTGGCCCTCGATGCCCTCTGTAGGGTCAAGCACAGGGGTGCCGTGGCTGCCGATTCGCTCACCGGCGACGGTGCCGGCATCCTCCTACCTCTCCCCCGGACCCTTCTCGCCGCGGCCTTCGAGCACACGGTGGAAGCCGACAGGATCGGTGCGGCCATGCTGTTCGTGGACCCCAAGATGGGTTCCCGTGCCCAGGACATCGTCACGGCCGCCGCTGCTGCCGAGGGGATCGAAGAGGTCCGCTTCCGCTCGGTGCCCGTCAACGAAGGCGCCTTGGGAGACGGGGCGAAAGCGACCCAGCCTCTCATCGAGCAAGCCATCTTCCTCCGCCCCCTCGGCATCGACGACGCAGAGGGTGAGCGTCGGGCGTTCCGGATACGAAGGCGCATCGAACGCGACGCTCGGGACGGATCTCTGCGGCTCTACGTCGCGTCGTGCTCGTTCCGGACGGTCACGTACAAGGCGTTGTGCGCAGCCGATCAGCTCGCTCACTTCTACCCAGATCTGGCCGACGACGCGTACGAGGCTTGGTTCGCGATCTTCCACCAGCGCTACTCGACGAACACCTTGCCGACCTGGGAGCGAGCCCAACCGTTCCGATTCGTTGCCCACAACGGTGAGATCAACACGATCCGAGGAAACGTCGCGTGGATGAAAGCTCGTGAGGGCAGGCTGGGTTCCGACGACCTCGCCCCGGAGGAGCTGATCTCCCCGATCATCGATGACCGAGGTTCTGACTCGGCGATGCTCGACGAAGCCCTCGAACTCCTGGTGCGGGGGGGTCGCGACCTTGCGCATTCCGCCACGATGCTGGTCCCTGCGGCCTGGGAGAGGGTTGACGATCTTCCGCCCGATCTCCGCGACTTCTTCCGCTATCACTCCGCCCTGGTCGAACCGTGGGACGGGCCCGCAGGACTCGTCTTCAGCGACGGCCTGCATGTCGCCGCCGCTCTGGACCGCAACGGGTTGCGCCCACTCCGGGTTCATATCTGTGACGACGGTCTCGTCGCCTGCTCGTCCGAGGCGGGAGCGGTCAATACCCGCGGGCATGGACGGATCAGGACGCGCCCGGCTCGGACCGGGGCAGATGCTTCTCGTGTCTCCGACCGACGGCGGCGTGATCGACGATGCCGCCATCAAATCCCGTCTCGCCCGACGGCGTCCGTACGGTGATTGGATCGGCGAACACCAGGTCGTGGGCGGCCACGGAACTCCCGTCGGCGATCCTCCCGGAGACACTCTCTCCCGCCAGATCGCGGCTGGGTACTCGAAGGAAGAGTTCACCGTCGTCATCAGGCCGATGGGGACGGATGCGGCGGAGCCCACCTCCTCGATGGGCGATGACACCGCTCAGCCTCCGCTCTCGGGCACGTCTCGGGTCGTCTTCGGTTACCTCAAGCAGCGCTTCGCTCAAGTGACCAACCCTCCGATCGATCACCTGCGCGAGCGGCACGTCATGTCGGTCTCGACCTTCATCGGTCCGAAGCCCGCTCTCCTTCGCGAAGAACCGGGTGCGATCGCAACCCTGCGTTCTGCCAGTTTCGTTCTCTATCCAGACGAGGTGTCGGGTCTCATAGATAGCGGGGCGATCGTTCTCGATGCAACCCTCGACGTTCTGGAAGGCCCTGACGGACTGGCTCCCGCTCTCGACGCTCTCGCGAACGATGCGTGCGCAGCGGTTACTGCGGGGGCGAGCAATCTGGTGATAACCGACCGTGCTTCCTCGGAGGAAAGGGCTCCTATCCCAAGTGCGCTGGCGGCTGGAGCGGTCCACCACGCTCTCCTCGAGCGCGGGTTACGGGGTGCGACGGGACTCGTCGTCGAGGCTGACGACGTACGAGAGACTCATCACTTCGCATGCCTGCTCACCAATGGAGCCGACGCGGTGTGTCCGCGTCTCGCGTTCGATTCACTGTGTGACCTGGCCGTCTCCGGTCGCTTGGGTGGAGATGTGGGAGCGCAGCGTGCGCAGGAGAACTTCGTTTCTGCGGTGGAGGACGGAGTCCTCAAAGTGATGAGCAAGATGGGCATCTCGACGCTCGACTCCTACAAGGGAGCCCAGATCATCGAGGCCATAGGGCTCGGTCCCGATGTGATCCAGAAGTGTTTCACCGGGGTCGCCTCCCCTCTCGGGGGGCTCTCGCTGGTGGAACTCGGCGCGGATGTCCTCAATCGCCACCACGACTCTCTCGCTCAGCGTCCCAAGTTGGTCAGTTCCGGATTCATCAAGTTCAAGAAGAACGGCGAGTACCACGCGTTCGAGCCGCCCGTGGTGAACGCGTTGCACGAACACGTCGGGTTGCTCGACGCGGATCCGCCGGTCTCCGGTACCCAGGATGCCGACCAGCAGGCAGCGCACGCACTCAGGCAGTCGGTAGGCGGGGTCTCGGGTGCGTACGAACGCTTCGCCAGACTCGTGAATGAGCGCCCGCCCGCCGAGCCTCGCGATCTCCTCGCATTCGCTGATGTCACCCCAGTTGCTGTGGAGGAGGTTGAGGATGCCGCCGCGATCGCTCGGCGGTTCTCATCCGGAGCGATGTCGCACGGAGCGCTGTCGGCCGAGGCGCACGAAACCATGGCGCAGGCCCTCAACCTCATCGGGGGCGCTCGCGAACTCGGGAGAAGGCGGAGAGGCACCGGAACGGTTCGGAGACGACCGGAACTGCGGGATCAAACAGGTCGCGTCGGGTCGTTTCGGGGTTGGTCCCGCCTATCTCGCCAACGCAGCCGAACTTCAGATCAAGATGGCCCAGGGCTCCAAGCCGGGCGAGGGTGGTCAGTTGCCGGGCAAGAAGGTTTCGGTCGAGATCGCCAGGCTCAGGCACACGGTGCCGGGGGTTGCCCTCATCTCTCCCCCACCTCACCACGACATCTATTCGATCGAGGACCTCGCCCAATTGATCTTCGACCTCAAGCAAGCGAATCCGGACGCCAAGGTCTCCGTGAAGCTGGTCTCGAGCGAAGGGGTCGGCACGATAGCCGCAGGGGTCGTGAAAGGGCTCGCGGACGTCGTTCACGTCTCGGGGGCTGATGGAGGAACAGGAGCGAGCCCCCTGGGATCGATCAAGAACGCCGGGATGCCATGGGAGATCGGGCTCGCCGAGGTACGGGCTGCGCTCACCTCGAACGACCTGCGTGGCAGGGCCCGGATCCGGGTGGACGGCGGTTTCAAGACCGGCCGGGACGTCGTCGTTGCCGCTCTTCTCGGAGCCGACGAGTTCTCGTTCGGCACCGCCATCCTCATCGCCGAGGGCTGCATCATGGTCCGTACCTGTCATCGCAACACGTGTCCGGTTGGGATCGCTACCCAGGACCCAGCCCTGCGGGCAAAGTACGCAGGCACTCCAGAGATGGTTGTCTCCTATCTGATGTCAGTTGCCGAGGAAGCTCGGGCGCTCCTTGCGTCGATCGGGCTCACATCCATCGAAGAGGCGATCGGGCGGGTTGACCTTCTCACCCCGCGGCTCACCGGCGATGTACGCGCCGATTCGTTGGACCTCGGCGCGCTGCTCGTTGCGACCGAGGGCGAAGCCCGTTTCACTGGCAGCGTCGCCCTTCAGTCCCCGCGCTCAGAGCTTGGCGATCGGATCTTCGCGGACGCCACCGCGGCGCTGGACGCCGGAGACGACCTCGCTCTCTCGTACACGATCACGACTGCCGACAGGACGGTCGGAGCGCGCCTCGGTTGCTGGGCGGCCGCGAAGTACGGGCCCGGGCGGCCCCCGGGCACCGTGTCTGCCACGTTCTCTGGAGAGGCCGGTCAGTCGTTCGGCGCATTCCTGTCCGAGGGGATCGAGCTCAACCTGATCGGCGATGCGAACGACTACGTCGGGAAGGGTATGGGTGGGGGCCGGATCACGATCACCCCACCGGCGAACGACTCCGGCGATCCGGTACTGGCGGGCAATACGGTTCTCTACGGCGCGACCGGAGGTCAGCTATTCATCGCCGGACAGGCAGGCGAACGCTTCGCGGTGAGGAACTCGGGTGCCGTCGCCGTCGTCGAGGGCACCGGCGACCACGCGTGCGAGTACATGACCGGTGGCGCGGTAGTCATCCTCGGTTCGGTCGGTCGCAACATGGGGGCGGGGATGAGCGGCGGCGAAGCGTACGTCTACGACCCCGAGGATCGCTTGCTGGCCAGCCTGAATCAGCAGTTGGTGGCTGCGTACGAACCAACCGAAGGTCAACTTGCGTCGCTGGAGCGCGTCATAGCGAGGCACCTCAAGGCGACGGGCTCGGAACTCGCCCGCGAGATCATCGACAACTGGGAGGAGCGGGCGGCCTCGTTCAAGCGCGTCGCTCCGGTTACCGAGGTGGCTCGCCTCGAAGCCATGTTCGAAGGCACCGCCGTCTCCGCCGCCTGACGTCTCTCCTACCGCTCGGTCGAGGACATCGCCGCCGCGAAGACGTCATCGAGCATCGCCGGGGTCAGTCTGCCTGGTGAAGGTGTTCTGTTGGCTCACGTGGTAGCTGCCGAGCAACACGAAGCTGTTCAACTCCGCCGCGGCACCGTGTCCGAACCTTGGCTTGGGTGCGGGAGTCTCGCCTCCGAGGGAGCGATCCGCCCTCACCGCCGCGTCCCAACCGAACGCTCCCAAGGCGACCACCACTCGGAGGTTCGGAAGCGACCGCAGCTCCTCGACCAAGAACGGGGCGCAGGTGTCTCTCTCGACGGGAGTGGGTTTGTTGGCTGGCGGAGCGCACCTGACCGGGGCCGTCACGAACGCGCCGAGTCAGCCGCAGCCCGTCTCCACGAGCAACGGAGGTCGGCTGACTAGCCAGACCGCTCCGATACATCGATGCGTACAGGAAGTCCCCGGAGCGATCGCCGGTGAACATCCGTCCCGTCCGGTTCGCGCCGTGAGCTGCTGGTGCGAGACCGACGACTGCGATGGATGCCTCCGGATCTCCGAAGCCAGGTACGGGTCGCGCCCAGTAGCTCTCGTCCTTGAATGCGGCACGCTTCTCCCTAGCAACCTGTTCGCGCCAGTCCACCAGCCTCGGGCACGCACGGCAGTCCACTATCCGGGCTTCTAGGTTCTTCAGCAGAGCGGTGGGTGTGTCATCGTTGCTGGCCATGACGAACATGCTAGGTGCGCCGTGAGGGGCCTCGGTACCCTCCTCAACCTCGCCACGGTCGCGGCCGGGGGCACCCTCGGATTGTTCGTGGGCGACCGGCTTCCCGATCGCATGCGGGTCACCATCATGCAGGGACTCGGACTCGTTACCTTCGCGGTGGCGGTCACCGGTTTCGAACCTCTCTACGATGCCGACCTCGGGCTCCGCCGCTTCATCATCCTGATCGGGGCGATCATCGCGGGAGGGTTGGTCGGCGAAGCACTCAATCTCGAGGATCGTCTCGAGCGTCTCGGGATCCGCATCAAGGAACGGTTCCAGGTGAAGGAGGACCCGGGAACGCACCACCTGCCGGACCATTCGAGCTTCGTCGAGGGCTTCGTAGCCGCCTCCGCCTCTTCTGCGTCGGACCTCTGGCCATCCTCGGCTCCATCGAGGATGGCCTCGGCCAATCGATCCAGTTGCTCGCGATCAAGAGCGCGCTCGACGGGTTCGCCGCTCTCGGACTCGCGTCGGTGTACGGGGTCGGGGTCCTCGTGTCCCTCGCCACGGTTCTCATCTACCAAGGAGTGATAACCGTCGCGGCCTCCTTGGTCGAGCCCTTGATGACGGCCGAGGTGATCGCCCAGTTAGGAGCGGTCGGGAGCCTCCTGGTCCTCGGCATCTCGCTCAGGCTGCTGGAGATCAAACAGATCCGGGTGGTCAACCTGCTGCCGGCCCTATTCATCGGGCCGATCGCCGCCGGGATCGTCGAGAACCTCGTCTAGCCCTGCGGCTCCGACACCGTGAAGCGACCCAACATCTGGTCCCTCGGGTGGTACTTGCAGAAGAAGATGTAGGTGGTGCCCGTCTCCAACCGATCCGTGAGCGGTGGACCGATCGAGAACTCGTCCCCCGGAGCGATATCGCGATCGATCCCCGCTTCCACAAGCGTCACGTTGTGTGTGTTGGACCCCTGGTTCTTGAACACCAACGACCTGTCACCTGCGATGTGGACGTCATCCTCCGGATGGATGTCATGGAAGTGATTGTCGACGGCCACCGAGACGTAGGGCCCCGTGGTCGGGGGCTCGATCGTTCGGGTCCCACCCCCCGGCTTCTCCTCGGCGGTTCCGCAGGCGACCAAGGGAACGAGCAGCGCAACCGCCAGAGCCTTAGAGACATTGGCCCTAGAGAACATGCGACAGGAACGTCCTGCGTTCTCTCGTCCTGCGGGTTGTCGAAGATGTCGGCGGGTTTGCCGTCTTCGATGAACCGGCCCCCGTCGGTGAAGATCAGTCGTGTTCCCACCTCTCGGGCGAATCCCGATCTCGTGGGTAACGACCACCATCGTCATGCCTTCCTCCGCGAGCGCTTTCCATCGCGTCGAGCACCTCCTTGATCAGTTCAGGATCGAGGGCCGAGGTGACCTCGTCGAACAGCATCAGCTTGGGACGCATCGCGAGCGCCCGGGCGATCGCCGACGCGCTGCTGCTGGCCTCCCGACAACTGGGACGGGTAGGCGTCCGCCTTCTCCGGGAAGCCCCATGTGCTCGAGTTCCTGCACCGCGATCTCGTCGGCTTCCTTGTCGCTCTTGCCGAGGACCTTCCGCAGCGAGATCGTGATGTTCTCCTTCGCCGTCATGTGCGGGAAGAGATTGAAGGACTGGAACACCATCCCGATCTCGGTCCGCGCCCGGTTGACGTCGGCACGGATGTCCGTGATCTCCTCACCGTCGAACAACACGCGACCCTGAGTCGGTTCCTCGAGCAGGTTGATCGTCCTGAGCAGCGTCGACTTCCCAGACCCGGACGGACCGATGATCACCACGACCTTCTGTGGCTGGATCGTGAGGTCGATCGCCTTTGATCACATGGTTCTGGCCGAACCACTTGTGGATACCCTCGAGTCGTACCAGTGAGCCATCTGGATTCGGCATCAGACCCTCCCCGGTCATGCCAGACCGCAGTCTGGCTCTCGACGTAGTTCACAACCCTGATCAACGGCAGCGTAACCACGAGATATGCGACCGCGGAGGCGGTGAAGAAGGTGGCGTTGAACGTAGCCGCCTGCCCTTGACGGGCGAATCCGTAGATCTCGAGTTGTTGCGCGGTGAGCCCCAGGACGACGACCAGTGCGGTGTCCTTGATCAGGATCACGAACTCGTTCATCAGCGGAGGGATGACCCTCCGTACGGCCTGAGGCACGATCGCGTACCGCATCGCCTGCAGGTACGACATCCCGAGGCTGCGTGCCGCCTCCATCTGGCCTCGTTCGATCGACTCGATCCCTGCCCTGAACACCTCAGCCGCATACGCGCCCGTGTTGAGGACGAACACCACGGTCGCGATCACGAACGGGCCCGCGTTGCACCCCGAACCCGAAGAGCAACCATGAAGTAGAAGAACGACAGCTGGAAGATCAAAGGGGTCCCTCGGAAGAAGTTGATGTACACCCGGGCCGGAGCCCTTACCGTCCGATGCTTGCGAGATAGCCAGGACCGCCAGCAGCAGGCCCACGAGGATCCCGCCGAACTCTCCGAAAACTGCGAGCTGCATCGTGTTCTTGGCTCCCCGGACGAATCCAGCGAGAGAGTCCCTCAAGTATCCCCATGTTCAGGAAGTTTCGTGAGAATGAGAAGACGTTCCCCGAGCGGAACCAGAAGATGACCCCCGCAAGCGCGATCGCCTGGACGCCCAGAACGGAGCCAGCGATGCACTGGTTCCGCATCCGGCGCGACGGCATCCTCTTGAACGACGAGCCACGCCCCCTGCGGCGGCGGTACCGCCGATGATTACCGCCAGCCACAGGACGGTGGTCTCGGTCGGCGAGATGAACGCACGGACCACGTTACAAACGCCGAGTGCGCCGTTGACGAGCTTTTCGCCATCAGGAAGCTTCACGGTCAACTCGGACCTGCATCCCGGGGTCATCCCCCCGAGGCCGCCGTAGGCGTACAACAGCTGCACCACCAAGGTTCCAGCCGTCGCCAAGATCATGGCAACGGCCCCGGCGACGAGGGTCGCAAACGGAAGCGGCGCGGTCCCGCCGCGGGTGTCGGGGGGACCGTCGACCCGCTTAAGCGTGGCTGTCAGCTTCGGTTCAGACACCTAAAGCCTCGATCGCTGGAAGTGAAGGGGGCGCTGGATAACCAGCGCCCCCTGAGAACCTGCTAGATCAGGAACCCGCGAACTGCTCGGGAACCGGCAGGTCCGGGAACCACGTGAGAAAGATCTCGGCATAGGTCCCGTCGGCGATGATCTCGGCCAGCGCTCCGTTGACGGCAGCCGTGAGCTCGGGGTTGTCCTTGGAGAACGCGAGACCGTAGTTCTCGTCGGTGTCGATCCCCTGGACGACTTCCAGACCGGGACGCTCGGCCGCCTCTGCGATCGACGACCCCTCGTCATTGATGACGCCTACGACGCCCCCTGCCTCGAGGTCGGTGAATGCGCCAGACACCGCGTCGAAGGTCTTGATCTCGATGCCGTTGGGAGCGAGGTTCTCCTCGGCCCATGCCTTACCAGTTGTGCCCTTCTGGACCGCGACCACGTCGCCCTCGACGAGACCGTCAACCGATGTCAGGTCCGGAGTCTTATCCGTGTTGACAGTGAAGCCCTGCCTGGCAGCGAAGTATGGATCCGAGAAGTCGACCTGCTGCAGGCGTTCCTCGGTGATCGTTGATGCCGCAGCGACCATGTCGAACTGTCCGGCGGACACGGAAGTGAAGATCGTGTCGAAGTTCGAACGCACCCACTCGACCTCTAGGCCCAGTCGAGCCGCGATCTCCTCGGTCAGGTCCACGTCGAAGCCCATCTCGTCGCCGCCCTTGACGAACTCGAACGGCCGATAGTCGAGACACGATCCGACCTGCAGTACGCCGTCCTTAAGTGTCGTGAACTCGGGAGACTCCTCCTCTGCAGGCGTGTCGCCGCCTCCGGTCGGAGTGTTCTCGGTGGCGTCGTCACCACAGGCAGCCGCCAGCAGCAGCATGGCTGCGAGCAGCGTCACGAGACGGAGCCACCGTCGGTTAGTTGAACCCCTCATACGCACTTCCCCCATTCGATCGATCTCTTCTTCCACCTTCACGTCCCAGCATCCGAGCCGCCGTATTCTGGCCCCCTGCTCGGATGCTCGGATTGCTGAAGCATAAGGCGCACGAGCCCGCATGGTAACCGGGCGCGATACCGCCTGTCCGGCCGGATGGAGCACGCAGGGCCATCCGGGAGGTGGGCCGAGGTTCCCCGTAGACTCGCTCGTCATGTCACTCGATCTCACTCCCGCGGATACATCGATGCTCGAGGGCGATCACGGCCCCGCCGTTCAGATCGCCATGAGGATCCTCGTCGAGATGGCGGAGATATCAGGAGCCGAACGACTCCTCGATATCACCGGCGCACACATCGACTCATGTCTCTTCCATGGGATCGCCGGCCTGGAATTCGCCAGACGGTTGGCCGATGCAGGAGGAAGGGTGGTTGTGCCCACCACCCTCAACGTCTCCTCCCTCGACCTGATCCACCCAGAGTTGTTCAAGGGAGACGATGAGACCAAGGCGAACGCCGCAGCTCTGATGGACGCCTACGTCGAGATGGGGTGCAAACCAACCTGGACGTGCGCTCCGTACCAGGCTCTCGATCGCCCCGGCTTCGGGGAGCACATCGCGTGGGCGGAGTCCAACGCGATCGTCTTCGCCAACTCCGTCATCGGTGCCCGGACCGACCGCTACGGTGACTTCATCGACATCTGCGCTGCCCTAACGGGGAGAGCTCCTGCCGCGGGCCTCCATCTGGACGCCAACCGCCTCGGATCGGTGGTCTTCGAGCTCGCTGATATCAGTGATGAGCTCCTCGCCGAAGACGCTTTCTACCCGGTGATCGGACATCTGATCGGAGCCGAGACCTCGGGCACCGAGGTGCCAGTGATCGTTGGTCTTCCCAGGGGCCTCGATGAGGACCGCCTCAAAGCTGTCGGGGCAGCGATGGCCTCGTCCGGAGCAGTCGGCATGTTCCACGCGCTCGGGTCCACGCCCGAAGCCCCGGACCTGGCAGCCGCCTTGGGCGGTCGCGATCCCAGCCGGAGGGTCGAGGTAACCATGGACCGCATCCGAGCGGCGCGCGACGAGTTGTCATCGGTCCCGGCGGCATCTCCCCTCGGCGCAGTGAGCATCGGAACACCGCATTTCTCCATCACAGAGTTCGAGCGGCTTCTCCCTTTGCTCACCGCTCCGGTCGCGAACGGCGTCGCGTTCTACGTGTCAACAGGGCGCGGCGTTCTCGCCCAGGTGAAGGAACGTGGATGGCTCGCCGAACTCGAGACCGCTGGCGTTCAGATCGTGGTGGACACTTGCACGTACATCACCCCGATCATCGACGCCTCGGGTGGCACCGTGATGACGAACTCCGCCAAGTGGGCTTGGTATGCGCCCGGCAACCTCGGCATGGACGTCATCTTCGGAAGTCTTGGGGATTGCGTCCGCTCCGCCATCGAGGGAAAGGTCGTGCGGGATGACGACATCTGGAGGTGACAGGGCGTTAGTGGCCGGGAGCGCCGAGGGCGAGGTCCTGGTTCTGTCCGCTCCGTTGTCGTTCTGGGGCGGCCTCGATCCCCACAGTGGAGAACTCACAGATCGCAACCACCCGCAGTCCGGCGCCATCCTGACGGGCAAGATCGTCCTTCTCCCCTCGGGGCGCGGCTCGAGTTCCAGCTCCAGCGTTCTCGCCGAAGCCGTCCGGGCAGGCACCGCTCCCGCGCGCGCTGCTGCTCCTCGAGTCCGACCCGATAATGGCGCTCGGAGCGATCGTGGCCCGCGAGCTCTACTCCAAGGTGCTTCCGATCGCGGTGGTCTCCCCCGAGAGGTACCGCGCGGTGTCCCAGATGACCCGTGCGTTCGTTGACACGGCCACACCGGGGGTACTCATCGAGGAGAGGTGAGCAGGGACGTTGCGGGGTGGACCGTTCCTACAGGGCCTCCTCGGCCAGTGCCGCGATCCGTTTCCCAGAGAGGGGCGCAAACTTGAAACCGTGGCCGCTGCACGGAGATCCGACCACGACGCGCCCATGGCGTTCGAAGATGAACCTCTCATCCGCGGTGGTCGTGTAGAGACACGTTTCCGCCCCTATCGACTCCGGGTTCACGCCGGGGAACCTCGCAGCCACCCAGGCACTCAGGCCATCGACTATGCGCGGCTCCACCTCGCCCGGAACATCGGGATCCTCGATGGCAACGCCCGCGTGGTGCCATCCGGCCTTCAGGCCGTTCGTCGTGGGGTCCCACAGAGAGAAGAACGGCGGGTCTCCGGTCCAATCGACGACCGAGGGGATCGCCGCACCGGGTGGTGCCGCGAAGTACGAGACGGTTTCGCGTGTGATGTGAACCGGAAGCACGATGTCGATCGAGGCCAGCAGGTCCCGTGCCCACGCCCCCGCGGTTACGACCACTGTCGCTGCCTCGAAGGACCCGTGGTCCGTTCTGACCGTGACGGACCCGCTGCTCTCTTCGATCGTCGTCGCCCGAACGTTGGGTCTGTACACCCCACCGTTGGCTACGGCTCCCTCGACGAACGCCTTACGCTCGCCTCGGCGTGTGCCACACCGGCATCCTCCTGGAAGAGAACCGGCTGGTCGTCGGGGAACCCGAGCAGCGGGAACCTCCGACGAGCATCCGCCGTATCGAGGAGGGTGCTCTCAACCCCAGACGCGGTGAGCGCTCTTTGATTGTCGAGTGCTCCGGGGCCGACGTCTAAGCCTCCGGTCGTCGTCAACAGCGTGGCCCCCGTATGAGACTCGACCTCTCTCCAGAGGGCCAGGGACGCAACACAATCGGCGACGTAGTGCTCCTCGTCGTACGAGAGTCTGAAGATGCGAGACGCCCCGTGACTCGATCCGCTCTTGTTGCCTAGATCGAAGCGCTCGAGGAGGGTCACGGAGCGACCGTTTAGCGCCAACCAGTAGGCAGTGGCGGCACCGGCCATCCCGGCCCCCACCACGACGACATCGCTACGATCACCCATCAGAGCCGCTCGGCTACCGCCGCAGCGATGACGAGGTCCTCGAACGCGACGCCCACGGACTTGAACACGGTGACATCGTCGTCCGAGGTTCGCACGGCGGTCCCGGCTGCAACGTCAGCCAGTTCGGCGAGGATGTGCTCGGTGGTGATGACGCCGGCCTCGATCGGGATCACAAGTTCGCCTGCCTCTGCCAGGGCCGCCTCGCGGTCCTCCACGACCACCTTGGCCCGGACGATCGTGCTCTCATCGAGTTCGCGCGCGTCGGTGGTGTAGGTGCCTACGGCGTTCACATGACAACCCGAAGGCAGATCGGCTCCATCGAACACCGGGGCTAGCCGAAGTCGTACAGGTACAGATCAGATCCGCGTTGGCAACGGAGGAGGGGGTACCAGTCTCGGCATCGATCCCGGCGGCCCGCGCTGCCGCTACCAACGCGTCGGCCGGTCCCTGCGACCGCGACACCACCGTCACATGTGTGATGTCCCGTACCGCCATCATCGCGTCGAGATGGGATCGCCCCTGGGTCCCTGCTCCGAAGATCACCACTCGAGCGCTACCCTTTCGAGCCAGATACCTGGTCGCCACGCCAGAGACCGCCGCGGTCCGCAGACCGGTCATCGCTCCCCCGTCGATAACCACGCGGGGCTCGAGCGTCCCGGGAGCGAACAGCACGTAGGCCCCGTGGATGAATGGAAGCCCCCGCTCCGGGTTGGACGGGTTCAGAGTCACGAGCTTCACGCCGACCCCCTGGCCCCCGGCCGCGGGCATCATCAGCAGAGTGCCATCGGACGAGATCAACGTGTGAGCGCTGCGGTGTTTCCGCTAGGTCGCCGGACGCGAACGCGGTATCGAGCGCGTCGATAGCGTCCACCATCGGGAGAAGTCGTGCGAGGTCTTCGGCTGTGACCAGTTTCACGTCACTTCGCCGAGGTACGCCTCCTGCATCTTCGGGTCGTTCAGCAGATTCTGGGCGGTGTCCGAAAGAACGATGTTCCCGGTCTGGAGCACGTAGGCACGGTCGGCGATCTCGAGCGCCATGTTCGCGTTCTGCTCGACGAGGAAGACCGTCGTCCCCTGCTCGTTGATCTCCTTGATGGTGTCGAAGACCTGTTGCACGAGGATCGGAGCGAGCCCCATCGACGGCTCGTCCATGAGCAGAACATCCGGCCGCGCCATGAGGGCCCGACCCATGGCGAGCATCTGCTGCTCGCCACCCGACAACGTTCCGGCCTTCTGGGTCATGCGCTCCTCGAGCCTCGGGAAGATCTCGAGGATCCGGCGCATGTCCTTGTCCATCTCTTCCTTGTCGTTCCGCAGCTCGGCACCGATCTCGAGGTTCTCGCGCACGGTCATGCGGGTGAAGAGACGACGGCTCTCGGGAACCATCGTGACCTTCTTCGCCACGATCTCCGTGGTCTTCTTTCCGTCGATGCGATCGCCCTTGAGGTAGATCTCGCCCGAACGCGGCGTGACCATCCCGAGGATCGTCTTGAGGGTCGTCGTCTTGCCAGCGGCGTTCGAGCCGAGAAGGCAGACGATCTCGCCCGCGTTCACCTCGATGTTCACGCCCTCGAGGGCCCGGATCGGCCCGTAGTAGCTGTCTACGTTGACGAGCTTGAGGATCGGCTCGCTGGAGGTTGCTGGGGTCTCGTGCACCGCGGTCTGGTCTTCGCTCATGCCGTGTCCTCATGTCGGGCGCCGAGGTACGCCTCGATCACGCGCTCGTTGCTCGCCACCTCGGCGTAGGTTCCGTCTGCGATCTTCGAGCCGTAGTCGAGAGCGACCACTCGATCGGAGACTCCCTTGACCACCGGCATGTCGTGCTCGATGAGCACGACGGCGTAACCCCTCTCGTCCCGAAGACGCCCGATCAGATTGATCAAGCCCTCCTTCTCGCCGGGGTTCATGCCTGCAGCTGGCTCATCCAACAGCAAGAGCTTGGCCTCGGTCGCCATCGCTCTGGCGATCTCGAGCCGCCGACGGTCCGCATAGCTGAGCGACCCAGCGAGTTCGTTCTCGAGGGGCGTCAGGCGCTTCCCGAAGAACGCGAGGGCGTCACGCGCACTGGCCCTGATCTTCTTCTCTTCCTTGCGGGTTCGAGGCCCGTAGAAGATGGCGCCCGGCAATCCCGCCTTCGTCCGGCAATGCTGCCCCACCATCGCGTTCTCGAGCACGGTCATCGCTGGGAACAACCGGATCGCCTGGAACGTGCGAGCGATCCCGCGCTTGGTGACCTGGTTCGGCTTGAGTCCGATGAGGCTCTTGCCCTCGAAGTTCATCTCGCCCTCGGACGGGTCGTAGAACCCGGTGACGATGTTGAACACGGTGGTCTTTCCTGCACCGTTCGGTCCGATGACACCGACGATCTCGCCTTCCTCCACATGGAAGTCGACCTGATCGACCGCGGTAAGCCCACCGAACCGTTTCGTGAGCCCCTTCACTTCGAGCAATGGCATCTGATCGCTCCTCACGTCACGACCGGCTCGGCGCCGCCCTGGCCAGATCGATCGCTGTATTGCTCCTCTTCCAACTCATCGGCATGAAGTTCGGCCTTCCGACGTCGACTCGGCAAGAGGCCCTCGGGCTTCAGAAGCATCAGTGCAACCAACACGATCCCGAAGATGAGCAAGCGGAACTCACCGAACTCACGTAGTAGCTCGGGCAGTCCAGCCAGTGCGAAGGCACCGATGATCACTCCCGGGATGCTTCCCATACCGCCGAGGATGATGAGCGCCAGGACGTTGATCGAAACGATCACGTTGAAACTCGATGCGAATACGGAGCCGAGTTTGATAGCGAAGAACATCCCTGACAAGGACCCGAGTGCTGCACCAGTGGCGAATGCAAGCAGCTTGTACCCGATGACGCTGATCCCCATCGCTTCGGCGACCTGCTCGTCCTCGCGCATCGCGTTCCAGGCTCGTCCAACCCTCGACCGAGACAGCCGGAACGAGATGAACGCAACCAGCCCGACGACGAGGAGGATCGCATAGTAGAGATTCTCCGGATCTCGGAGGTTGAACCCGAATATCTCGGGCGCTCGTACGCCGAGGATCCCTTGGGCACCACCGAACACCGGCTTCGCCCAGTCGGACAGAACGATCACACGCGCTATCTCGCCGAACCCTAGGGTCACGATCGCCAGGTAATCCCCTCGCAGTCGCAGAACGGGAGCACCGATCAGGATGCCGATGACGGTCGCGATGATGATGGTGACCGGGACGACCTGCCAGTACGACCACTCCCACCCGAGCGACGATCGCGGCGAGATGAACAACGCCGTGCAGTAAGAACCGACCGCAAGGAAGGCCACGTATCCAAGGTCGAGCAATCCCGCATAGCCCACGACGATGTTCAGTCCGAGTCCGAGGATGATGTAGAGGCCGACCGTGCCGATGACCTCCGAGAGGAACGACGTGAGGATCTGCGGCAGGTACATCAGGAACGCGGCCAATAGAGCGAGTGCCACCAGCTTTGCGGTGCGCTGCTGATTGTCGGAGCGAGCACCGAACGAGGCCTTGACCTCGGCGCCCTTCTGGGCCCAGAGGTAAACGATGGCGAAGGTAACGACCACAACGAGGACGGCACCTACCTTGGACAGCCCGCCCCCAGAGAACAACCACGAGGTGTTCACCTTCAGGCCGAGCTTCCTTAGGACATTGACGAGGATCGGGTGAAGCAACGGCTCGATCAAACTGATCAGGAGGGCGGTCGAAAGGGCCGCTACCAGAGGCTTACGGATCCTCGTTGAGATCATCTGGAGTCCGGCACCTATCGCTCCCAGGAGCGCTCCCCCAACGAGCATGAAGAGGATCGCCGAGCCGGTGCTGCCACCGAAGGAGATGCTTTCGATCAGCCCACCGGTCATGCTCACGAGGACCCTGCGGAAGTCGAACTTGTCGGCCAGGAAGACGAACACCCCGGTCATCAAGCCACCGAGGCCGCCCGCGATCGCGCCGTATAGGAACGCTTCAGGACCCGGTTTCCGCGGAGCCTCGCCGGGCATCGGGCGGGGCTTAGCCACCAGGTATCCCACCGCGAGACCGACCACCAGGAACAGCATGTTCCCCAGTTGCAGGACCCCGTTGATGATCGTGCGCGTGTCGAAGCGCTCGGTGATACCCACCACCGGGAAGTAGATCGATACCACCCCGGCGATGAGACCCGCCTTGACCGCTCGGTTCATCGACGTCTTGTTACGTGAGTCCGCCATCACACCTTCTCCGCCTCGTCGGAGCCCAATATCCCGCCGGGCTTGAAGATCAGGACGAACACCAATACCGAGAACGCGATGACGTCTTTGAGCTGCGTCGGCGACGGGACGTCATAGCCCGTCAGCAAGAGCGACGGCGCTACCGCTTCGAGCAGGCCGATCGTGATCCCGCCCAGGGCGGCACCGACCACGTTTCCGATCCCTCCGAGCACCGCAGCGGTGAACGCCTTGATCCCCGGGAAGAACCCCATGAAGAAGTTCACCTGTTTGAAGCTGATGGCCCACAGGACGCCGGCCGCACCTGCGAGCATCCCTCCGATAGCGAAGGTAGTGACGATGACTCGGTCGACGTCGATCCCCATCAGAGATGAGATCTCTTTGTCCTCGCCCACCGCCCGCATCGCTCGACCCGTCTTCGTGCGTTCGATGAAGATGTAGAGGGCGATCATCAGGATCGCCGCCCCACTGATCGCGAGGAGTTGATCCTTGCCCATGAGCACGCCGAGTATCTCGACCTTCCCGGAGAGCAGGTCGATCTCGGGATATGCACGAACGTTGGCCCCGTAGAGGCCCCGGAACGTGTTCTGCAGGAACAGGGATGCGCCGATCGCCGTGATCAGAGGGACGAGTCGAGGGGCGCCTCTGAGCGGTCGGTACGCGATCCTCTCGAGCAGGATCGCGAGTGAGGACGACACGAGCATCGCAACCAACATGAGGATCGCGATCGAGATGACCGGGTGGTCGTTGAGGAATCCAGAATTGTTGAGCGTCCGGGCGACGAAGAATGCCGTGAAAGCGCCGGACATGAAGATCTCGCCGTGGGCGAAATTGATGATGAACAGGATCCCGTAGACGAGCGTGTAGCCCATCGCGATGAGTGCGTACAGGGATCCGGTCGACAACCCGGTGATGACTAGCGACCGCCACGCCGCTGCTGTGAACCTGCCTTCCGCGAGGGTTGCGGAGGCACCTTTGAAGATCACGAAGATCAGGAGGGCGCCGAGAAGAACCTGGATGATCCGCTGAACGGACCATCTCTCAGGTAAGGCGAACCGCATCCAACATCCTCTCCCCCCAAAGACGACTTGCGAGCGTTCCCCGCTTCGGTGCGGGGTCTGAGCAGCGGCGGCCTAGCGGCCGCCGCAGGTGGGGGCTCCTAGAGGAGCCCCCACCGTGCAGCCGATCAGTACTAGATCAGTCCGCTTACGGCCAGATCTTCTTGAACTCGCCGCCCTCGACCACGCTGACGGAGATGGTGGCGCCTGGGTTGCAGTCGCCGTTCTCGTCACAGGTCAAGGAGCCGGTGATGCCCTCGAAGTCAGACGTCTCGAACATGCGGTCCTTAAGAGCGGTCCGCGGGATGAAGAGCGTGTCGCCATCGACGATGGCAACGTCGCGGATCGCCTCGATGACCATCTTCGTGGCGTCGTATGCGTGAGCGTGGAACACCGACGTCGGGTCACCGAAGGCTTCCTCATACGCAGGGATGAACTCGTCCTGGTAGAAGGAGCCGCCGAACTCGAGGTCAGGACCGGAGAGGTAGGTACCCTCCGCGTTGTCGGCGCCAGCGGCGTCGATCCAGTCCTGGGTCAGCATCCCGTCGGCACCACCGAAGGCGGTGTCCTCGAGACCTGCGGTCTCACGACCCTGGGCGGCCAACAGACCACCCTCGGCAACGAACACCGGGAAGTACAGGAACTCAGGCTTGTCAGCCGCGACGCTGGTGAGCACGGGGCTCATGTCCTTGTCGCCGACGGAGACAGCTTCCTGGCTGGTGATGGAACCGCCGTACTCGCCGGAGAACGTGTCGGCGAAGACCTGCTGCAGCTGCTCCGCGTACGGCGAACCGTCGTGGATCGTTGCGGCGGTCGTCAGACCGAGCTCCTCGCCAACGAACTGGGCCATCGCAGCACCCTGGATCTTGTCGTTGTGAGCGGTACGGAGGTAGAACGTCCTGGTGCGTCTCAGGCGTCGTCAGCGACGGAGCCGTGTTCGACGGCGAGATCAGAACCACGCCAGCGTCGGAGAGGATCTGCGAAGCAGGCTCACCGGCGCTCGAGCAGCTGGTTCCGATGACGGCCGCGACCGACTCGTCGGACGCGAGTGCGCGAGCACCCGTCGTACCACCCTCAGGAGCGCAACCATCGTCCTGGTTGTTCAGGGTGAAGGCGTGGCCCTCAACCTCTTCGCCATCCAACGCGAGCTCGACACCGTGCTGGCTGTCGAGTCCGAGGCTGGCGTTCTCACCTGAGATCACGAGCAGGGTACCGAGCGAGATGTCGGCTCCTGATGCGATCTCTACACAACCGAACTCATCGGCGTCACATGTTGCTGCGGCGTCGCCGCCACCAGTGTCACCGCCATCGCCTTCGTCATCTGCGCATGCAGCAGCTACCAAGCTGAGCACGAACAGGAGTGCGACGAAGGAAAACCACTTCGGCTTTCTCATTCAATTCCCCCTTGCATTTGCCAACGGACCCCGTTCCACTTTGTGCGCCTCTCCTTCGGACCAAGGTCGGGCTAACCAAGCGGAAATCGGCGCTATCTTACCGACCAACCGGCCCTTGTCCACTACCTAGGGCCAAAAGAGATGGACTTCTTGTGTGCCGCGCAGACAATCCAGGATCAGATGCCACGGGTGAAAGGCGTCAGGCGGACGCATCCTCGCCGATTATCTGCCGAGCAACCTCAGCCATCCCGAGGCGCTCGTCCATCGCCCGCTTCTGGATGTGACGGAAGGCATCCGCCTCGCTCATCCCCTCTGCGTCGATAAGTCTGCCCTTGGCACGATCTACCAACTTGCGAGTTTCGAGCTGTTTCTCGAACGACTCGCTCTCCTTCTTCACGACGGCCAGTTCCTGATACCGGGCCAGAGCGATCTCGATCGCGGGAAGTAGATCCGACTTCTGGAACGGTTTGACGAGGTACCCCATCGCGCCGGCCTCGGCAGCTCGGCGCACGAGGTCCTTCTGGGAGAAAGCGGTCAGGATCAAGACCGCCGCCAGGTCCTCTTCGACGATGGTTTCGGCCGCCGAGAGCCCGTCGGTCCCCGGCATCTTGATGTCCATGATCACGAGATCGGGGGTCCGTTCCCTGGCGAGGCGCATCGCAGCGTCCCCATCGGCCGCCTCGGCGACGACCTCGAAGCCCTCTTCCTCGAGCATCTCCTTGAGGTCCAAGCGGATGATCGCCTCATCCTCGGCGATCAGGACACGGGCACCGGTGGTTCTCTCGTCGCTCATGCGTTGAGCATCCGATCCAGGAGGCGATCCTGCTCGCGCTGCATCTCCTCGATCTCGGATGTGACCGTCGATCGCTGGGTCGAGAGGCGCTCGTAGTCGTCTCTGGCGATGCGGAACTCACGGTCCGCCAGTGGCGTCTCGGAGACCAGCATCCGGGTCTTCGCCTCCTCGAGGACGTCCATCTGGAACAGGATCTGCTCCTCGACGATACGGAGTTCATCCCTAGCCTTATTCAGGCGGTCCCTCAACTCGGCAAGGCTCTTCTGGATATGCATAGGACGGAGCAGTATAGAAGCCCAGGACCCCTGTCACCCAGGCCGGGGACTCGATGCCAGGTCAGGCACAAGTGGATCAAGAAGCGGATCGTCTCGACCGCAGAACGGGCTCACCAGGCCGGGGACTCGATGCCAGGTCAGGCACAAGCGGATCAAGAAGCGGATCGTCTCGACGATCCGCAGAACAAAACGTGCCGGGAGCGGGACTTGAACCCGCACGGGCCGTAAAGCCCAATGGATTTTGAATCCATCGTGTCTGCCATTCCACCACCCCGGCCGGGGGCACAGATGCTACCTACCGAGCCGCGGTCGCGATGCCAGAGCTGGCAGGTGGTGCTACCTGCCTCCGGTGCCCTTGCCTTTGCGAACTTGGATCTGTCGCATGATCAGCTCCTCCCCACATGGCAATGTCCCATCCACTTGGGATATCGACCCGGATATGCGGCGCGATTAGGTCATCTATATGACCCGGAGGGACTATCTCGGACTAGTCACAGGAGGCCCTTAGGCGGCGTCGAGAGCCGATCTCACGGCGGCCAGGAAGGACCGCACGCTCTCGGGGCCCTCCTCGATCGAGCGTCTAACGACCGCCGAGCCGATCACCACGCCATCCGCCGATGACGCGGCTTCCCGCGCCTGCTCGGGGGTGGAGACCCCGATCCCGATGAGGATCGGGATGTCGGTGGCGGCTCGGCATGCGTCCACCACCACTGCGGCGCGCTCCGACAGCGACGAGCGGACCCCGGTTACCCCCAGCGTGGACACCGCGTACACGAACCCCGTGCACGACGCGGCGATCGCCTCCACCCGTGCCGTCGAGGAGGTGGGGGCAACCAGTCCCACCCACGCGAGACCGTGGTCGGCCGCACATCCGCGCAGCGACTCAGACTCCTCGAGTGGGAGATCCGGGACGATCAGCCCCGAGACCCCCGCGGACGCGGCCGCGGCGCAGAACTCCGTCTCTCCGATCTTGTGGATCGGGTTGTAGTAGGTCATCAGAAGGCGGGGAGGCCCGGCAGGGGCATGGGCGACGAGATCGATAGCCTCGGGGGCGCCGATCCCGTTCGCGAGGGCACGCTCCCCCGCCATGGCTACCACCGGCCCGTCCATCAGAGGATCTGAGAACGGGATACCCACCTCGATCGCATCGGCTTCGGTGGCATCCAACAGCGAGGAGAAGGTCCTTCGGTCAGGCACCCCGGCCATGAAGTACGGAACCAGGAGCTTCCTCCCTTCGGATCTACGCGCCTCGAGATGGCGCAGAAGGGTCGTCACGCCTTTCCCGATGCGGCGGCAACCGAAGCGACATCCTTGTCCCCGCGCGCCCGAAAGACCGACGAGAACGGTCCCCATCCCCGCTCCGTCCTTGAGGAGATGCGCGATCGCGTGCGCGGGTTCCAGGGCAGGGATGATGCCTTCGGTCCGAGACAGCACCCCGAAGGCATCCAGTGCCTCAGCATCGGTGATCGAGATGTACGACGCGCGACCGGATTCAGCCAGGGCCGCATGCTCCGGGCCCACCCCCGGATAGTCGAGTCCTGCGGAGATCGAGTGGGCGTGCGCGATCTGCCCACTCTCGGTCTGCAGCAGCATGCTCCGAGCGCCGTGAAGGATCCCAGGGGAACCACGGGTGATCGATGCGCCATGCGCTCCATCTCCCCCTTCCCCCCCAGCTTCGACCCCGATCAATCGGACCTCGTCATCCGAGTAGAAGCCACGGAACAACCCGATCGCATTCGACCCGCCACCCACACATGCAACGACCGCGTCGGGTAGAGCGCCTGTGAGTTGCAAGCACTGACGACGCGCTTCTTCGCCGATCACCTGCTGAAGGCTCGCCACCATGTCCGGGTAGGGATGGGGACCGACCACCGAACCGATCACGTAGTGGGTGTCCTCCACGTTGGTGACCCAATCGCGCAAGGCCTCGTTGACAGCGTCTTTGAGGGTTGCGGTGCCCGCCTCGACAGGGATCACCTCGGCCCCCAGAAGCTCCATCCGCACAACGTTCAGATGCTGGCGTTCGACGTCCACGGCCCCCATGTAGACAACGCAAGGAAGACCGAAGTAGGCACACGCGGTCGCGGTCGCAACTCCATGCTGGCCCGCTCCCGTTTCAGCGATGATCCGCGTCTTGCCCATCCGCACGGCGAGCAGGACCTGCCCCACCGTGTTGTTGATCTTGTGAGCGCCCGTGTGAGCGAGGTCCTCGCGTTTGAGGAGTACGCGCGCTCCAACGACTTCGGAGAGCCTGGTGGCCTCGAACAGTGGAGTGGGACGACCGACGACGGCGCGGAACAACTCATCTAGTTCGGCACGGAACGAGTCGTCCTGCCACGCGTCGGTCCACGCCGCCTCGAGTTCCGACACGGCCCCCATCAGCGCCTCAGGAACGTAGCGGCCGCCGAAGCTTCCGAAACGTCCCAAGCTCGTCCACGGTGGGATGGGTCATCGACTCACACCGGTCAGAGATCTCAGGGATCCGGCAGGATCGTCGGACGTGACGAGTGATCCGCCTACCAGGACGGCACCGCGCCCCCGCCTCCGCCAGCGCCTGCACATCCGCTCTCGATGACACCCCTGACAATCCGACGACGAGGACGTCATCCGGTATCTGGGGGGCCAGCTTCGATGTCCTCGAAGGATCTACCTCGAAGGTCTCGAGATCGCGATGGTTGATACCGATGATGGTGGCCCCGTAACCGAGCGCGAGTTCGAGATCTCTCTCGTCGAACACCTCGACCAGGGCGTCCATCCCGAGGGCCTTCGTCGCGTTCAAGAGGATGTCCAGTCGGTCGCCAACGCAACGCACGATAAGTAGGACAGCGTCCGCTCCCCACGCTCTGGATTCGAGCACCTGAAGCTCATCGAGGATGAAGTCCTTACGAAGGACCGGGAGACCGGCGGTCAGCGCTGCCTCGAGGTCCTCGCGCGATCCCTTGAAGTGATCGGGCTCGGTCAAGACCGAGATCGCGGACGCTCCCCCCGCCGCATAGGCAGCTGCGAGCTCACGTGGCGTTCAGATCCTCGTTCAGAGGGCCCGTGGCCGGGGAGACGCGCTTGATCTCCGCGATGACAGAAAGGTCGTCGCCCTCGAGTGCACCCCTGAGGCTCCGGGCCGCCGGTCGCGACGCTATCCGCTCCTCGAGGGCGTCCTCGGTCAGGTACTCCTCGAGGTCGGCGATCCGTGCCCTGGTCGAAGTCAGTATGTCGTCGAGGAAGGCCATGACGTGACCTTAACGGGCGCTTGCGAGCCCTAACTCCCGTACGTCGAAAGGAAGTCGAGCAACATCCGTCCCATCGCAACGGGATCGCCCGACAAGCTCACATGATCGAATCCCGCGATGGCGAAGACGTCGGGTTCATCAGGGAGCACCTCGGGAGACGAGCACCCCTCGACGACGGGCACCTTCAGCAGCTCATCGCCGTCGGCAGTCACGCATCCGTCATCGACGACGCTGCCAAGCGAGATCACGATCGGATCCGCTTCTATATCGAGGAGTTCCTGGGCCGCTCGACGAGAGCCGAGATTGCCCTTCCCTCGGTCCACGTGCTCGGCTCCCAACGCCACGAACGAGACGTTGTGGTCTGGGCGGGCCACCCTGAGCGCTCGCGCCAACTCGAGGAAAAGGCCGAGGGCGCGGCCATCGGTCGGGACGTCTTGCGATGTGTCGTACGCAACGGTGACGACTACCTCAGGATCCTCTCCGGTCGGAGCGCGCGCCACGACGTTGGTAGACCGCACCAGGTCGGCCACCGGGCACGCCATCGAGGAAGACGACGTAACCAGCCAGTTGAAGGTGCCCGGTGATGTAGGTCGCCGCAGCGAGTTCCTCCTGCGACCCTCCGGGTCTCACGGGAACGTCCGTATCGAACTGTTCGGCGTGATCTGAGACCAGTTGGGGCTGGATGCTCGGCGGTCCAGAGGCAGCGACCTCCGGTATCTCCCCGCCCACCGAGGAGCACGCGCCCAACAACATGCCAAGCAGCAGGGCGAACGCGATCCGCTTCTTAGAGTCCACGTTCGAGTGCGTTCGCTCCGGCGATCGCCCGTATCAACGCTTCCGCCTTCCGCCGGGTCTCGTCGGCCTCGGCTCTCGGATCGGAATCGGCAACGATCCCGGCCCCCGCTTGGATGTAGGCCATCCCCCCGGTCGCGACGATGGTTCGGATCGTTATGCAGGTATCTACGTTCCCCGAGAAGTCGAAGTAGCCGACGACGCCGGCGTACGGTCCCCGGCGGGTTCTCTCGAGTGAGTCGATGATCTCCATCGCGCGAACCTTCGGGGCGCCGGACACGGTGCCGGCTGGGAAGGACGCGGTGAGGGCATCGAACGTGCCCGATGTCTCTGCCAATCGGCCGCTCACCGACGAGACGATGTGCATCACGTGCGAGTACCGCTCGACCACCATCAGTTCATCAACGTTGACCGAGCCGAAGCGGGAGACCTTTCCGACGTCGTTGCGAGCAAGGTCGACGAGCATCACGTGCTCTGCTCGCTCCTTCTCATCGTTCAAGAGGTGTTCCTCCTGCTGGAGGTCGAGTTCGGGGGTGGAGCCTCGTGGGACGGTCCCTGCGATCGGGCGCGACAGGACGACGTCTCCCGTGACGCGCACGAGTGGTTCGGGGGACGAGCCGGCGATATCGAACGCAGGATGATCTCCCGAGGAGCCGAAGCGGAGGTAGTACATGTACGGACTCGGATTGATCGTCCTCAGCACCCGGTACGCGGTGAATGAGGGGGCATCGAGGCGGGTCTCGAATCGCCGCGACGGCACGACCTGGAAGATGTCGCCCGCGTAGATGTGTTCCTTACAAACCTCGACCCAACGCGCGTACTCGTCGTCGTCCACCTGGGAAGAGAACTCCGGGATCTGATCGAACGAGATATCGGTACCCGACGCGCCAAGCGGCGCCTCAAGCTTGGCGATCACCTCATCGCATCTCGCAATAGCGTCAACGTACGCGCCCTCGATGTCGTCACCTACACGCACGTTGGCTATGACGAACGCCTTCTGCTCGAGGTGGTCGAAGACGACGAGGGTGCCGGTCAGTAGCAAGGTCAGATCCGGGAGCAACAGGTCGTCGGGCGGTGCGTCCGGGAGGTTCTCGAGCTCACGCACACAGTCGTATCCGAGGAAGCCAACCGCCCCACCGTGGAGCGGGGGTAGCCCTTCGATCGCAGGGGCCCTCAGCGCGGCTAGGAGCCTCTTCACGTACGCGAGCGGTGCCTCACCCTCCTCCGGTGAGACCGGGGGATCTCCTTCGATCTCGACGACCCCACCGGACGATCGCACGATCGCGAACGCGTCTCCCCCGAGGAACGAATACCGAGCCCAGCGCTCCCCTCCCTCGACGCTCTCGAGAAGGAAGCCGTTGGGCTTCGGGTCGAGCCGCATGAAGGCGGCTACCGGGGTCTGGAAATCAGCCAGCACCTGCTTCCACACGGGAACCACGGGGAAGCGCGCCGCAAGGTCGGTGAACGTTCCGAGATCCGGCCGGACGCCCATCAGCTCTCGATCACGCGGTAGAAGCACGATCTTTCGCCCGTGTGACATGCAGGGCCGTCCGCATGAACCCGGTACAGCAGCGCGTCCTCATCGCAATCGAAACGGACCTCGACCACATGTTGGAGGTTCCCTGAGGTAGCCCCCTTGTTCCAAAGTTCTGATCGCGACCTGCTCCAGAACCACGTCGTCCCAGTCTCGAGCGTGAGTCTGAGGGCCTCCTCATTCACCCAGGCGAGCATGAGGACATCACCCGAATCGACGTCCTGAACGATCGCCGGTACCAATCCCCGGTCGTCGTAGTTGATCGTCGGTGTGGAAGTCACGGACTCAGGTCGTAGGGGAACGGGTCGGTGAACCTCTCGAACCCATCGGCGGTGACGAGGACCGTGTCCTCGAGGCGGACCCCGCCCACACCAGGGAAGTAGAGACCCGGCTCGATCGCAACCACATCGCCTTCTTGGAGCACGTCCGGACGACGGCCCAGCCACGGACGCTCATGAACCTGCAGTCCCACGCCATGTCCGAGCGAATGCCAGAAGCCGGTCACCAAGGGTTCGTCGCCGTCGTGATGCTCCGAAGTTGGGAATCCATTCGAGTGGAAGTACTCCGTCACCTTTCGATGGGCGTCGTCTACGCCTGCTCTGAGTGACTCAAAAGCAACCTCGAGTGCGTTCCTGCAGTGCCGGTGCAGCTCGATCAGTTCTGGTGACGGTTGTCCCGGAACGAAGGTGCGCGTCATGTCGGTGTACGCACCGGTCCTGCGGTCCCTCGGGAAACAATCGATGATGACTGACTGGTTCGGCAGGATCGGTCCGTGGCCGATCGCGTGGCCATCGAGACAAGCGTCGCCGGACGCGATGATGATCTCCTCAGATTCCGCCCCTTGAGACAGCAACTGAGATTGCATCGCCTCCCTGATGAGTTCAGCGGTGAGGATCTCGCCCGAGAAGCGAAGTTCGCCGCCGGAGGTGGGCTCCGCCTCACGCAACATCCGAGCGGCAGTGAGCATCGCGTTCTCGGTTGCGCGCTGGGCGCGCTCGATGCCCTCGAGTTCGGTTGGGTTCTTGCGTCTGCGACGCTCCGTCCACGCGTCCGCGTCCATGACGATCTCGATCCCCCGCGAGCGGAGGTAGTCGGCGACATCGATCCTGAAGGTCGGGGGTACCACGGCCGAAGTGACCCCGAGCTTATCGAGGACCCGGCGGACCAGCTCGAGACTTATCTCCTCGGTGGGGACAGCGGCGTCCTTCACGAGGTCACGGCTACCGAAGGACTCCCAGTTCAAGAACTCGTCGACGACGTCCTCACGCGTCGAAAAGATGGGTTCCTCGAGAACGCTGCCGGCCACGTAGCGCTTACCGCCGGTCTCCAAGAACATCACCGGATCACCCACCGGCTCGGTGATCTCGTGACGGAGCTCGTGGCTCCGGATCGCATCGTCGTACAACAGAAAGTCGGTCATCTGGTGGTCCCCTCCCCTGACGGATGCGGAATCCTAACGGGCAGCCCACGCTCTTCGAGCGCCCCTTTCGCGTCCGCCACGGAGAACTCCCCGAAATGGAACACAGACGCGGCCAGAGCCGCTTGCGCACCTCCCAGAGCGGGGTCCACGGCATCGGCGAGGTGCTCGGGGGTTCCAGCGCCGCCCGAGGCGATCACTGGGATCCCCACCGCGTCCACGACCGCTCGGGTCAATGCGATGTCATACCCATCGGTCGTACCGTCGCGATCCATCGAAGTGAGAAGGATCTCTCCAGCTCCTAGAGTTGCGGCCTCCGTCGCCCACGCCACCGCATCGAGGCCCGTTTCCTTGCGCCCCCCCTCGATCAGCACCTCCCACGAGTCACCGGAGGCCCGGGCATCGATCGCCACGACGATCGCTTGCGAACCGAACTCGGCCGCCGCTTCGGTGATCAATGCAGGTCGCAGCACTGCAGCCGTGTTCATCGCAACCTTGTCCGCCCCTGCTCGTAGGAGGGTTGCGACGTCTTCCACCGACCGGACCCCGCCCCCAACGGTCAGCGGGATGAATACGGACTCCGCCGTGCGTGCCACGACCTCGAGGATCTGATCCCGCCCCTCGTGGGTAGCAGTGATGTCCAAGAACACGACCTCGTCGGCACCCTCGGAGTCGTACCTGGCAGCCAGCTCGGCGGGATCGCCAGCGTCACGTAAGTCAACGAACCGGACCCCCTTGACCACGCGCCCTCGATCCACATCGAGACAAGGGATGACCCTTCGAGCGAGCGTCATACCTCTTCTTCTAGGAGTGGTTCGTCGCGACCTGAAGACGCCTGATCGGCCGCAAGCATCGCCTCTGAGACGGTGAACTTCCCCTCGTAGAAGGCTCGCCCGATGATCGCTCCGCTGACGTTCTCGCTATGGAGGCGGGCGACGCCGCGCAGGTCAGCCACGCTGTTGATGCCTCCCGATGCGATCACGGGACGGGTGGTGGCTGCCGCCAGCATGGTGAGTCCCTCGATATCGGCACCGGACATCGTCCCGTCTCTCGTCACGTCGGTGTAGATGAACATCGATACCCCGGCGCGCTCGAACTTCTCGACCGCCTCGAGCAGGGGTACGCCGGTTCCGACCGTCCACCCATGACTTGTGAGCCGACCACCACGCGGATCGAGAGAAACGGCTATCCGATCCCCATATCGTTTGCACACCGCTTTCATCTCGGCCTCGTCCTCGAGCGCGACCGTTCCGAGCACGGCTCGGTTCGCCCCGGCAGCGAGCACCTCAGTGACGTCGTCCAGCGACCTCAGTCCTCCGCCTGCTTGAACAGGACAAGAAGCGAGTCTCACGACCTCGAGTACGAGATCCCGGTTGCGCGGCTCGCCCGTCTTCGCTCCGTCGAGGTCAACGATGTGCAACCAGCGTGCACCGGCCTTGGCGAATCCGAGGGCGACCTTGACGGGGTCGTCCGAGTAGACCGTCTCGGTTCCAAACTTCCCTTGCAGAAGGCGAACGCACTTGCCATCGGAGATGTCTACCGCAGGAAACACAGTGAAACTCAACCCGCCACCCAGCCTTTCAAGAACAAGATCCCGTCTTCGCCACTCTTCTCCGGATGGAACTGCGTGGCGGTCACCGATCCCGTTCTGATCGATGCTGCGAATCGCTCACCATGCTCTGTCCAACCGGTCACCAAGGATCCGTCTTCCACCCTGGCAACGTAAGTGTGGTCGAAATAGAAGTACGTGGAGCCATCCGGCAGGCAGCCTCTCGGGTGACCGGTCGATATGACCTCGTTCCATCCTATGTGAGGGACCACGACATCCCCTTCGATGCGCGTCACGCGGCCCGCGACGACGCCAAGGCCAGGAGCATCCGATTCCTCGCCGAACGAGAACAGGATCTGCATCCCCAAGCAGATACCGAGGTACGGCCGCTGCGACGCTATCCATGAGCGGACAACGTCGGTCAGGCCCCGGTCGTTCAACGCGGTCATGCATCGACCGAATATCCCCTGGCCCGGGACACACAGCGCGTCGGCGGCCTCGATCGTCGGCACATCGGCAGTGATCTGTACCTCTGCTCCGGCGGCCTCCAGCGCTTTCGCAACGCTCCTCATGTTCCCCATCGAGTGGTCGAGGAGAGCGACCTTCACAGGGTGCCTTTGGTCGATGGGATCTGATCGATCCCCCGCGCGTCGATCGAGATAGCGGTACCCAGGGCAACGGCGAGGGCCTTGAAGATCGCCTCCACCGAATGATGTGCGTTGCCACGATGCAGCAGGTCAACGTGAACGGTCAGTCCGGCGGACCGGCACAAGGCCATGAGGAATTCCTCGGTCAGTCCGGTCTCGAACTGGCCGATCATCTCCGCACCGACGTCCGCTCGATAGGCCAGCAACGGACGACCCGAGATGTCCACTGCGACCCGTGCCAACGACTCCTCCATCGGAACGAGTGCGCTTCCATACCGGGTGATGCCGCGCTTGTCACCCAACGCCTCTGTCAGGGCATCGCCGAGCGCTATCCCTACGTCCTCGACGGTGTGATGAGCATCGATCTCAAGGTCTCCGGTCGCGGAAACGGACAGCTCGAAGCGGCCGTGACGGCTCAACTGGTCGAGCATGTGATCGAAGAATGGGATGCCAGTATCGATCCCGGTGCCTGCCAGGGCCTCCGGCGCGGGATCGCTGGATGGATCGAGGTCGAGCCGGATCTCGATCTGTGTTTCGTTCGTTCGGCGCTCGACCCGTGCCGTGCGGCTCACGTGATCCCCTCCTGCGTCATAACTTCTGCGAGTGCCTCTAGGAATGCGTCCGTGTCCGTCGGCGCTCCTGCCGTGACCCTGAGAGCCCCACCGAGTCGTGGATGAGCTGCATAGTTCCTCACGAGCACGCCTCTCTCCAACAGCGCCGACCACGTGGGTAGAGCGTCCGGCAGCCCGGTCTCGAACAGAACGAAGTTCGCGTCGGAGGCATAGGTGACCAGTCCCCTGTCGGACAAGGCTCCGCTGATCCTGTCGCGTTCGGATCGCAACTGCGAGATGCGTCCGGCGGCACGATCCCCGTACTTCAATGCAGCCACACCCGCGGCCTGTGCGGGGGTCGACAGGTGATACGGGAGTTTCACCCGAGCCATCTCCGCCACGATCTGCGGGGATCCCATGAGGTACCCGAGTCGGACACCCGCCAAGCTCCATGCCTTCGAGAACGTTCGAGCGATGACGAGATTCGGGTGGGCACTCAGGAGATCGGCCACGCTCGAGTCGTCCGGTGCGAACTCGATGTACGCCTCGTCGACCACGACCAACGGTGCGACCTCGAGAGCGCGAAGCACCGCGCTGCGGTCTTCAACCGCCCCGGTCGGATTGTTCGGCGAGCAGAACACGACGATGTCGGGACGCTCGATCTGTATCGCGTCGTCGACCGACCCTGAGGTCACGCCCCACTCCGGGCCGCGCTCCGAAGACAACACCTGGGTCGAAGTCACCTCGGCTATGAGCCTGTGAAGCGGGTAGGTGGGCTCAAAGACAAGCAGCTTCCTCCCCACGCCTCCATAGGTCAGGAAGAGATGGAGGAAGACCTCGTTGCTTCCGTTGGCGATCCACAGGCCATCGCGTTCCCAGCCGGTGGCTGCTGCCAGCCCGTCGAGGAGTTCGTTCGCGTCGCGGTCCGGATAGCGGTTCAACGACGCCGCTCTCAAGGCAGCGGAGATGTCGTCGACCAACTCCTCCGGCGGTGGATACGGTGATTCGTTCGTATTCAAGCGGACCCGCGCAGGCAGCTGCGGCGAGACATACGGCGATACGGACTTCAGATCCGGACGTATCCCTAAGGTCTCGCTCATGGACCATCCTCGGTTCTCAAGCGGACCGAGGTCCCGTGCGCCGGGAGCCCTTCTGCCTCAGCGAACGCATCGATGTGCGGCGCCAGACGCTCCAGCGCACTTCTCTCATAGCCGGAGACGTAGATGTGCTTCACGAAGTCCCGGACGCTTAGACCCGAGCCCCATCTCCCTGTACCTCCGCTCGGGAGGATGTGATTAGTGCCCCCCACGTAGTCCCCCACCGGTACCGGTGAGAAGCGGCCGCAGAAGATCGAGCCGGCGTTGTTGATCCTCTCGAGGGCATCGCGCGCTCCTTCGAACACCAACTCGAGGTGCTCGGCACCGAACGCGTCGGCGGTCTCAAGCGCGTGATCTAGATCCCTGACCACGACCGCCCGCCCGCCTTCGATGAGCGCATTCTCGACGTCTTCCGAACGCGGGTGCAGCATCACCTGTCGATCGAGAGCGGCGTTCACTTCGTCGATCAACTCAGGGAGCCATGTGATGAGGACGTGGGTACCAAGAGGGCCATGTTCCGCCTGGGCGACGAGATCTGCCGCGACCTCCTCCGCTACCGCTTCATCCCCGGCCACGATCGCGATCTCGGTTGGACCTGCGTCGGAGTCGGTGCCAACCCAGCCAGCGACCATCCGCTTCGCGAGCGTGACGTAGATGTTGCCTGGGCCGACGATCTTCTCGACCGGGCGAACGGTCGCGGTCCCATACGCCAGGGCGGCCACCCCTTGGGCGCCACCCATCCGGTAGACCTCGTCGACGCCAACAACCGAGCACGCTGCTAGCGTCGCTTCCGAGATGCTTCCATCACGCCCAGGCGGGGAGCAGACGGCGATGCCGGTGACGCCGGCTACCTGCGCCGGGATCGCTCCCATCACCACACTCGATGGGTAAGCCCCTCGGCCGCCTGGCACGTAGACACCAACCCTGCGAAGCGGGCGGACGACCTCCCCGACGAACTCGTCCGGGCGATCGTCGAACCATCCGTGACTGAGTTGGCGCTCGCAGGTTGCGCGCAGCCGCTCGACGGCAACCTCTAGAGCGTCGATCAGCTCCGGCCTCACCAGCGAGCGAGCCCGTGCGATCTCGTCGGGATCCACCCGCACGCCAGCCTGGGTCAGTTCAACACCGTCGAATCTGGCCGTGTAGCTCAGAAGCGCTTCGTCTCCGAGTCTCTTAACGTCCTGGACGATGGTGCGTACGGTGTCTTCAGGCTGCGAGGCGGTCGGCGGTTTTGGGCGCGCTATGTGAACGGGGGCCTGCAGGTCGCGAGCGTCGATGATCTCCAACATCGGCACAGCGTAAGGGAACGAGCGCCGCTGCTAGGTAACCCTCACGACCTCGTCGTGGCCGCATCCCCTGCAGATCAGTGACCCCATAACCATCGACAATCGTGTGCTGTCGCACTTCGGACAGCGCCGTAGATCAGCGACCCACTCCGGGTTCTCCGACTGGCACGCGGGGCAGATCAGGATCTGAGTGTCGTCGACGACCCCTCGAGCCCACGGAGATGGACCGCCTTTCTGGGGGTCGGTCTGAACCGCACCGCACCGGTAGCAGGGCATGATCCCAAGATACGCCCGTCGCATCGGGAGTCGTGAAGGATCCCTGCGATGATGGTGCGATGAGAGAGCCGGCGCCATCGGTCTACCTGCTCGACGGCCGCCCTGCTTATGCGTTCAACGTCTATCGGATCGGCGATGTCATCATCGACTCGTCCACGAGGCATGGAGCGAGGCGCATCCTGAGGCAAGCACAAGGGGCGCAGTCCCTCGTACTCACCCACGGGCATGCGGACCACCAAGGCTCGGCTCACGGGGTGTGCTCGGCCCTGAACATCCCATTGAAGTGTGGAGCCGGGGACGCTGATGCCGTCAGATCGGGCGATATCAGTGGGCTTACGCCCCCGCACTGGTCCCTTGCGATCACATCGAAGTTGTTCGCCGGGCCAGGCCACGAGGTTGCCGAGGTGCTCTCGGACGGCGATGAGGTTGCCGGGTTCACGGTCATCGAAACCCCGGGGCATTCGCCGGGTCACATCTCCTTGTTCCGCGAGCACGACCGGGTCCTGGTGCTGGGCGATGTTCTTTTCAACCTGAACCCGTTCACCGGGTTCCCGGGACTCAGATGGCCCCCCGATATCTACACACCAGATCCGGGCCTCAACCACGATTCTGCGAAACGCCTCGCCGAACTAAAGCCGTCGATAGCCCTGCCCGGACACGGGAAACCGATCCCCGGGGACCGCTTCGTCGAGTTCGTGGCTAAGGGCCGCTAGGCGGAGCGCTTGCGCGGAGGGGCCAGGATGTCGGGCCCGAACAACGCCTTCAGTTCTGCGAACAGGCCATTCGTCTGATCGACCCAGTAATCGCTCGCCAACCTCAACACGGTCGTCTCGTTCGGTCCCTCGAGATGCAGGAACACCTGCGACTCGCCCGGATGTCCCGACAACACATCTTTCAGTCGATCGATGATCTTCGGGGTGCACTCATCTCGCCCGAGGTGGATCTCGACAGGAAGGTTCTCGCCCAACTTGGGTTGGCGGACCTCCATCGCGATGAGCTTGATCGAGTCATCGCGAGCATCGCGGTCGATACGGCCCTGGATCAGCAGGATCGCGTCCGGGCGGAGGTACATCCCGAACTTCTCGACCGTCTTCGGGAAACACAACACCTCGACGATGGCACCGGACAGATCCTCGACCGAGAGGATCATCATCACGTCTCCCTTGCGGGTGACCCGTTTCTGGAGCGTGGCCACGAGCCCACCGATCGTGCAGTTCTCACCCGCGGTGCGCGACTCAAGAGATGAGATCGGTCCATCGGTCATCCGGGCCAGCAATCCTTCGACCCCAAGCAAGGGGTGGTCGGAAACGTAGACCCCGAGCATCTCCTTCTCGTACTGAAGCAACAGTTCCTTGGGGAACTCCTCCATGGGGATCACCTGATCCGAGTGCGCCTCGTCGCCCGCGTCGTCGGTCGCCGCTCCCCACAATGCGAACTGGCCCGCATCCTCCTTCTCGCGCCGCTCCAGGATCTCGGACCGTAGCGATTCGAAAACGTCCATCAATCCCTTGCGAGAGTGATCGAGGGATTCGAACGCTCCCGCTTTGATCAACGATTCAAGGGTCTTGCGGTTCAGACATACCGGATCGACCTTGCGGCAGAAGTCGTGGAAGGAAGTGAACTCGCCCTTCGCCTTGCGAGCCTCGACGATCTTCTCGACAACGCCCTCACCAACCCCGCGCACCGCAGACAACCCGAACCGCACCTGCTCGCCCACGGGAGTGAAGTCCATGTCGGAGGAGTTCACGTCCGGAAGGGTCACCTCGATCCCCATCCGCCGAGCCATCGAGAGGTACTTGGGCTTGTCGTCCTTGCGGTCCTTGACCGAGGTGAGTAGCGCAGCCATGTACTCGACCGGATAGTGGGCCTTGAGCCATGCGGTCTGATAGGCGACGTACGCGTAGCAGGCTGAGTGCGCCCGGTTGAACGAATAGTCGGCGAACGGCTGGATCAGCTTCCAGAGGTCTTTTGCTTCCTTCTCGCCGATTCCCGACTTCGCGCACCCATCGACGAAGCGCGGCTCCTCCTTGGCCATGATGTTCCGGTCTTTCTTACCGATGGCCTTCCTGACCATGTCGGCTTGGCTCAGTGTGTAGCCCGCCAGGATCTGCAGCAGTTGCACGATCTGCTCCTGGTAGACGAGCACCCCGTACGTTTCTTCGGTTATCTCCTCCAGCAACGAATGGAGGTAGCTGATCTTCGCCGGATCGTGCTTCCTCTCGATGTACTTGGGGATCTGTTCCATCGGGCCCGGTCGGTAGAGCGCGATAAGGGCCATGATCTCCTCGAAGCGGTCTGGCTTGAGTTGCACGAGCAGCCGCCGCATCCCATCCGATTCGAGTTGGAAGATGCCATCCGAATCGCCCTTGCGGAGGATGTCGAAGACCTTCGAGTCATCGAGATCGAGATGATCGACGTCGGCTACTTCATCCCGGTTGGCGCGGATGTTGTCGAGTGTGAGCTCGATCACCGAGAGGTTCCGGAGACCAAGGAAGTCCATCTTCAGGAGGCCGAGTGACTCGACCCCGCTCATGTCGAACTGAGTGACGATCTCACCGTGGTCACCGCGCCTCAAGGGCAGGTGTTCGACCAGCGGATCCGGCCCGATGACTACCGCAGCGGCGTGGATCCCGGCCGACCTCTTGAGGTTCTCGACCTGGAGTGCGGTGTCGATGATCTCCTTCGCCGCCCCGCCCGAGCGGTATGCCTCGGCGAGTTCGGTCGACTCGAGCGCCTTCTGCAACCCATGATCGCGACCCTGGTCGAGGGGCGGATACATCTTGGTGAGCCGATCCCCCTCGGCGTACGGGAAGCCCAGAACCCGGGCGGCATCCTTGATCGCCTGCTTACCTTTGATCGTGCCGTAGGTGACGATCTGGGCAACGTGGTCTTCGCCATACTTCTCTTGGACGTAGCGGATCACATCGCCCCGTCGCCGGTCGTCGAAGTCGATATCGATGTCCGGCATCTGGATCCGCTCTGGATTGAGGAACCGCTCGAACATCAGGTTGTAGCGGATCGGGTCGAGTTCGGTGATGCCCAAGGAGTACGTCACCACCGAACCGGCAGCAGAGCCTCTCCCGGGCCCCACCCTGATGCCCTGATCCTTCGCCCAGTTCACGAAGTCCTGAACGACCAAGAAGTAGCCGTCGTAGCCCATCTCGCCGATCGTCTTGAGTTCGTACTCGGCGCGTTTCATAACCTCGGGGGTAACGTCCTCGTACCGCTTCTTGATGCCTTCGAACACGAGGGTTCGGAGATGGGTCTCGAGGGTCTCTCCCTCGGGGACCTCATAGCGAGGGAGCAACGAATTGCCGAGTGATATCTCGACGTTGCAACGCTCCGCGATCTCGAGGGTTGTCTCGCACGCACCCGGCCACCGCGCGAACCGTTCCTTCATCTCGTCAGGTCTCTTCAGGTAGAACTCGTCGGAGTCGAACTTGAATCGGTTGGGGTCGCTGAGTTCCGAACCGGTGTTGATGCACAGCAACACCTCGTGCCCGGGCGCGTCCTCCTTATTCGTGTAGTGCGAATCGTTGGTGGCCGTCCACCCGATGCCGAGTTCCTCCCCGATCTTCATCAGTTCATCGTTGAGAGGCGCCTGAGAGCGGATGCCGTGATCCTGCAGTTCGAGGTAGAAGCGATCTCCGAACACCTCTTTGTATTCGGCTGCCTTGCGACGCGCCCCCTTGAGATCTCCCGAGACGATCAGCTTGGGAAGCTCGGCCGAGAGACATCCCGAGAGACAGATGATCCCCTCGGAGTGCTCCTGGATGAGCTCCCAGTCGGACCGAGGCTGATAATGGAAGCCGTCGAGCCACGCTTTGGAAGAGATCTTCACGAGGTTCTTGTAGCCGACCTGATCGGCGGCGAGGAGCGTCATATGGAAGGTCCGGTCGGTGTTCTCTCGCTGCGGGGGCTTCTCGCGACGATCGCCGCCGAAGAGGTAGCCCTCCATTCCGAGGATCGGCTTGACCCCTGCCTTCGTCCCCTTCATGAAGAACTCGAGGACGCCGTACATCACCCCGTGATCGGTGATCGCGCAGGCTGGCATGTCGTACTTGGCGGCCGCCTCGAACATCTCGCCGATCCGGCTGGCCCCGTCGAGCATCGAGTACTCGGAATGCGCATGCAGATGTACGAAACTCATCGCCCGCGCCTGCCATTCAGCAGTCCGACCAACAGAACATTCAAGCCAATCACCGTCGAAAACCGTCCCCTGGGTATCGTCGCCCGGACCACGCCCGGGAGGATCATCCCCGGCGCGAATCACAACGTTGTTCTTTTACCTATCTACTCCCGCCGGCGGCGCGTTTCAAGGAGGGTCCTCTGACCTGCACCTTCGCGTCCGTCAAGCACCCGGAAGTGCTGTGCCTACAGAGTGCGGGACGACCCCTGTGGGACTCAAGGGGGACAACCTGTGGACTCAGGTGGGATCGTCGAGACCGGCTCTCGCCAGAACCTGCGCCAGATCGGAGGGAAGCCGGTCGGTTACTTCGACGATCTCCCTTGTAACCGGGTGCGGGAACTTGAGACGGAACGCATGGAGGAACGAGCGCTCGAGTTCCATCCGTTGAGACAACTCGGAGCGCCCGCCGTAGGTCTTATCCCCCAGTACGGGCATCCCCAAGTGAGCGAGGTGGACCCTGATCTGATGGGTCCGGCCGGTCTCGAGACTGACCTCGAGGAGGGTCAACTCGTCGGTCTTCTCGACGACTCGGTAGTGGGTGATCGAGGGCTTGCCGTCGGCGATCACCGCCATCTGCCTGCGCTTGGCCGGGTGTCTCCCGACGGGGGCCTCGATGGTCCCACTGGCGGTCGCAGGGGCTCCCCTGACGAGGGCGAGGTAGCGGCGCTCCACCTCTCTCGATTGCATAGACGCGACCAGAGCTGCGGCCGCGGCGTCGTGGCGCGCCACCACCAGCAGTCCCGAGGTGTCCTTGTCGAGCCGATGGACGATCCCCGGTCGGATCGAGCCCTCACCTGAGAGAGACAGCCCCAACCCCAGCAGAGCGTTCACGAGGGTGCCCGAATCGTGGCCCCGTGCCGGATGGGTCACCAGGCCCGCAGGCTTCGACACGACGAGGATGTCGTCGTCCTGGTAGCGGATGTCCACCGGGATCTGCTCGGGACCCGGAGGGGGGTACTCGGTCGGAGCGATCACTCCATCGATCGTGTCACCGGCTTCAAGCCGATAGCTAGGCTTGACCGGATCACCCGACACCATCACCACGCCATCTTTGACGGCGCGCTGAGCCTGGGTCCGAGTGACTTCGAAGCGGGCCGCGACCACGACGTCGACCCTCTGGCCAACCTCGTCGGGACCGATCTCGATCATCAGTCGGTGACGTCTTGCTTAGGGGCACGCGCAGAAAGGACGATCAGCCACAGTACGCCGACGACGATGCACGAGTCTGCGACATTGAACACCGGCCATCCGTGGATCTGGATGAAGTCCACCACCTGCCCCGAGGTATCCCGCACCGCACGATCGATCACGTTGCCCACGCCGCCGCCCAGGACCAGCCCCAAGGGGAATGCCCATGACCTCTCGGTGAGCCTCCGCGCCCAGAAGAGAACCATGATCACAACTCCGGTGGTCGCCACGAGGAAGAAGCCGGGGACCCCCTGCAGTGTCCCGAAAGCGCCCCCCGAGTTATAGGTCAGACGGAGGGTCAGGATTCCCGAGATCAGATCCACCGGTCCATCGTTCAGCCCCTTCAGGGCGAGATCCTTGGTCAGTTGGTCGGCCACGACGACCAGGGCACCTACGATCGCCAGGATCCGGTAGATGGTCGCGGTGCGCGCGGGCGCAGGCTGTGTTTCGTTCATGGTTCAGATGATGACTGGTTCGCGGCTCAGCGCGCCCGCTCCTCACGCCGCTTGCAATCCATGCACAGCGAGGCGTGAGGGAGGGCCTTCAGGCGGGCGGCGTCGATCGGCTTCCCACACCGCTCACACGTGCCGTAGTTACCTTCATCGATCCGTCCGATAGCACGGTCCATCTGAACGATCAGGTCCTGGATGTTGTTGCGGATAGAGAGGTCTCGTTCGCGATCGAAGGTTGCGGTCCCCGCGTCTGCGAAGTCCTGGTCCATGCCGACCTCGCCGCTCGCCTCGGTCTGCGAATCCTCGAACGCTGCGGAATCGAGCTCATCCTGCTGCTTCTTGAGGTCGGCCCGCTCGCCGACGAGGGTCGCCCGGATCTCCTTCAGTGCCTTCTTGTCGAACTTCGCGGGACGCACCCGATGTTTGGGGACTGGAGTAGGCGGCACCAATTTCATCGCCTTGCCTCGCGGCTTCGGCGACGGGGGGGCCGGAGCCTTCCCAGCACCCGACTTCTTCTTAGATGCGCCCTTCGGTGCGGGCGCTTTCTTAGCCGGCGTCTCTTTCTTGCCTGCTGACTTCGGTGCGGGCGCCTTCTTAGCCGGTGTCTTCTTAGCCGGTCGGTCTTCTTCTTAGCTGGCGATTTCTTGGCTGCCGTCTTCTTAGCCGGCGACTTCTTCTTAGCTGGCGATTTCTTGGCTGCCGTCTTCTTAGCCGGTGATTTCTTCTTGGCTACCGCCTTCGAAGCTGGCTTCTTGCGGGCGGTTGCCTTGGTCGTGGTGGCCGCGCTCTTACGGGCCCCCGTCTTCTTCGCGGTGGGCTTCTTGCGGGCAGTTGGCTTCTTACGCGCCGTTGTCTTCTTGGAGCTCTTCTTGGTGGCCATTGGCGGCGGAAGATAGCACACCTTCCGCAGGGGGGCCGGATGATCACGCGGCTAGGTGACCCCCGCCGTCGGTCGCTCCCCTCGACAGCGGGCACCCCGGGCGGAGTAGCTCAGGGCGTTCAGAGGCTACCCTTGAACCATGTCCGAACCCCTTTACAGAAGCGTCGAATCGAACGTCTCCTTCCCCGAACTCGAGACGAGGATCATGGGGTTCTGGAAGGACAGCGACATCTACCAGCGATCGCTTGCCGCTCGGAAAGACGCCCCGGAATGGGTGTTCTACGAGGGGCCACCCACGGCGAACGGCAAGCCCGGCGTCCATCACGTCGAGGCCCGCACCTTCAAGGATCTCTTCTGCCGCTTCCAGACGATGCGGGGCCATTACGTCCACCGCAAGGGTGGATGGGACTGCCATGGCCTGCCGGTCGAGATCGAGGTCGAGAAGGAACTAGGGATCACCCAGAAGAGTGAGATCGAGGAGAGATGGGGCATCGAAGAATTCACGAAGCGATGCCGTGAATCCGTAAAGAGATACGTCGGCGACTGGGAGAAGTTGACCGACCGGATCGGCTTCTGGGTCGATCTCGACGATGCCTACTGGACGATGTCGGCCGACTATGTCGAGTCCGTCTGGTGGATCCTCAAGCAGATCTGGGACAAGGGCCTCCTTGAGGAAGACTTCCGCGTCGTCCCCTACTGCCCTCGCTGCGAGACCTCCCTATCCAGCCACGAACAACATCAGCCCGGTGCCTACCAGGACGTGACGGACCCGTCGGTCTTCGTTCGCTTCCCACTGCTCGAAGAGCCCGACACTTCGCTCCTCGCGTGGACGACAACCCCATGGACGCTGCTGGCGAACATGGCTGCGGCGGTGGGACCCGACATCACCTACGTGAAGGCAGCGGACCCGAAGGCTGCAGGCTCGTACGTGATCGTCGCCCGAGAGCTGGCAGAGAAGGTGCTCGGAGAGGGCGTTGAGATCGTCGCCGAGTTGAAGGGCCGGGACCTGGTCGATGCCCGGTACACGCCCCCCTTCCCGTTCGTTCCCGCGGACGACGTTGTGCACAGGGTTCGGGCGGGCGACTTCGTGTCGACGGACGACGGAACCGGGATCGTCCACATCGCTCCCTACGGGGAAGACGACATGGTCATAGCGAAGGCCTACAACCTGCCCATCGTTCAGATGATCGACCCGAGTGGCCACGTCGACGCCAAGGGCGGCGAGTTCGCCGGGATGTGGTTCAAGGAGGCCGACAAGAAGGTCATCGAAGTCCTGGAGCAAGAAGGGGCGCTGTGGGCGACCGAGACCTACGCTCACGCCTACCCGCACTGCTGGCGCTGCAAGACGCCGCTGATCTACTACGCGCGCAAGGATTGGTACATCCGAACCTCCCAGATACGCGATCGCCTGCAGGCATCCAATGAGGCGACCAATTGGCAGCCACCGACGATCAAGTACGGACGCTTCGGAGACTGGCTCGCCAACAACGTCGATTGGTCGCTGTCGCGCGACCGTTATTGGGGCACCCCGCTCCCGATCTGGCGGTGCGAGGACGAACACGCCGTGTGTATCGGTTCGTTCGCGGAACTCTCCGAACTGACCGGGCGAGACCTGTCCGACATCGATCCTCACCGCCCGCACATCGATGACGTCGTCTTCGACTGCCCCGAGTGTGGCAAGACGTCAACGCGCGTCAAGCCCGTGATCGATACGTGGTTCGACTCGGGCTCGATGCCATTCGCGCAATGGCACTACCCGTTCGAGAACAAAGACATCTTCGAACGTCGGTTCCCCGCAGACTTCATCACCGAGGCGATCGATCAGACCCGTGGTTGGTTCTACTCGCTGTTGGCCGTTTCCACCCTTGTCGAAGATCGGAACTCGTATCAGAACGTCGTCTGCCTAGGGCACATCGTCGATTCCGACGGCCGCAAGATGTCTAAGTCTCTGGGCAACATCCTCGATCCATGGACCGTCCTCGACGCCCAAGGGGCGGACGCCCTCAGATGGTTCCTCGTCACCTCCGGGTCCCCGTGGGCTGCGCGGAGAACCTCGAGCGAGAACGTCGCCGAGGTGCTCAGGAAGCTCCTCCTCACACTGTGGAACACATACTCGTTCTGGGTGACTTATGCGTCACTGGACGGCTTCGATCCCTCCCAGAAGTCGATCGCGGTCTCGGATCGTCCCGAGTTGGATCGCTGGATCTTGGCGGAACTCGACGACTCGATCAGGGTCATGACGACCGCCCTCGAAGACTTCGACGCAACGACGGCCGGGCGTCGGCTCGAGACGTTCGTAGATGACCTCTCGAATTGGTACGTGCGTCGTTCTCGGCGTCGTTTCTGGCGCTCGGGATCTGACGCGGACAAAGATTCGGCATTCCTGACGCTATGGGAATGCCTCGAAGGAGCATCTCGTCTCGCGGCCCCGTTCATGCCGTTCGTGGTCGAAGAGATCTACACGAACATCACCGCCCCCATCGACGATGCTGCTGACTCGGTCCATCTGACGGACTGGCCCGTCCCCGACGACGCCCGATCGGACGACGGACTCCGTACCAGGATGACACTCGTCCGCAAACTGGTGGCGCTCGGTCGTTCGGCGCGCACCGATGCGAAGGTGCGCGTCAGGCAACCGCTCGTCGCGAGCGCTGGTCGTGATCCCCTCGGCCGAGACGACCCATCTGCAGGGCCTCGAGGACGTGATGGCCGAGGAGCTGAACGTCAAGAAGATCGAGATCGCCAGCGGACTCGAGGATCTCGTCTCCTATTCTCTCAAGCCGAACTTCAAGGCCCTCGGGCCCCGTTTCGGAGCGCGGGTCAAGGAGGTCGCTGCGGCACTCTCGAAGGTGGACGCTCACGCGTTCGTGTCCCATCTCGAGGACGCCGGTGGGGCAGAGCTGGAGCTCTCCGGCGAGAAGGTGTCGCTCACACGCTCCGAGGTTGATGTCCGCGTCGAAGGTCGCGAGGGGTTCTCGATCGCCCAGGACAGCCATTACGGGGTCGCGTTGGACGTCGAGCTGACCGAGGAATTGACGGCCGAAGGAGCGGCCCGCGAGGTCGTGCGCGCGATCCAGGATCTAAGGCGATCGAGTGGTCTCGCCGTCGAGGACAGGATCGATCTCTGGATCGAGGCCGCTCCCGAGGTGCGCTGGCGTTGATCGAACGTCACGACGGGCAGATCGCGTCCGAGGTGCTCGCCCTTGAGGTGTCGTGGGACGGAAACACCCCCACCGGAGGGTCACGAAGGTTCTGCGGAACTCGACGCCGGTCTAGTTAGGTTCGTCCTAGCCAAGAACGACTGAGCGCTCACGCACCAAGCAGGAGCCTGCCGATGTCTGGAAGCGTGCCTTTCGTGTAGTACGCATCTGCCCACGGGGGACGTTCTTCGAGCACACCCGAGAACGCCACGATCTTGACGTTCGGGTGGGATTCCCGGATCAGAGGGGCTACTCGAGCACCATCCATCCGAGGCATCCAGTAATCCAGCAAGACAACATCAGGATGGAACTCCTCGAGGACACGGAGGGCGTCGGAGCCGTCCGTTGCCTCACGCACCTCGCCAACGCCGTCCTCGACCGAAAGAGCGATCGAGAGCAGCGTCCTGATGGACGTGTCGTCGTCCACCACCAGGACCTTCAGGGCATTCTTGAAGAGGGCGTGCTTAACCGCGGCGTTCATCGCCATAGCATCTGCTGGCACAGACCGGGAGTGAATCCGCAAATCACGCAATTGGTGACTAGACAGTAAGGACCAAAAGGGGCTAGCGCGGAGGCTCGGTGGTGTCCCCTTCGTCCGAGATCGCCTGGATCTCAGCGGTTGACGGTTGATCCCTCGTGGGCTCCCTGGGCTCCCTGGCTCCGCTCCTCCGCAGCCTCCGCAGCCTCCGCCCCCTCCGCAGCGGTCCCCTCCAAGGGATCTGTCTCGGGGTCCTCGGACACGCCCTCGGTCGGCATGTCGGCGGCCGTGAGGGGGGTCCGTGCGATCTTGATGCTTCGGTAGTACGCAAGGGCCAGCAGTACTGCGGCGATGACGGTCGCCGAGATCGACGCCCAGATGAGCGACTCGTTCGCGCTGACCCAACCGAAGCCGAGGGCTACGGCCGATCCAACGATGAGGACCATCGGAACGACGATCAGCACGGTCACACGCTAGCCCCGTCGGAAGAACGATTCGGCATCTTCGCTCACACCTCCACGCGCGTGGGGTGGATCCGAGGGTCTCGGTGGACGTCTGACGTCCGGGAATCTCGGTGGCTTCACGTCGGTGAGAGCGTCGAGCGCCTTCAACTGCTGCTGGAAGAACGTGCGCAGCCTCATCTTGGTCTCGCGTTCGAATCTACGTAGTTGATCGATCCGTTCCTCTATCTCCTTGGATCGATCGCGCGATTCGACTTCGGCCTTCTTCACGCGTTCATCCGCGGCGCTGATCATCTCGTCGGCCTTAGCGCGAGCTCGAGCGATCGCTTCCTCGGCGGCCTGTTGTGCCGTCATCAAGGTTCGCTTGAGCATCTCTTCGGCCTCACGTCGTTCGCGCATCTCTGAATCGAGTTCTCCGATGCGCTCGCGCAGCGCGCTGTTCTCGCGCGTCGAACGATCGATGGCCTCCGCCAGATGGTCGAGGAAATCATCCACTTCTTCCTGGTTGTAACCGCGCCACGCATCGTGGAAGCGCTTCTCGTGGATGGAGCGTGCGTTCAGTTCCATCGCTGGATTATCCCATCCGGCCGCGCACCGCTACGGCAATGGTCACCCGCAGAGAGCAGATTGCAGAACGATGATGATGATGATGAGAACGAGGAACGACGTATCGAACATCCCGGCTGGAGGAACGAACCGCCGTAGGAACCTCAGCGGGGGTTCGGTGAGTTGGTACACGACACCGTAGATCGGGCGAACCCCGTCGGGGATCCGGCCCTGGAACGCCTCTACCCACGAGAAGATCACGCGCACGATGAGAACGATGTTGTAGAGGAATAGGGCGTAACAGATGATCTCCACGATGTCGTCTAGGCCTGGTTGAAGAATCCGCGCTCTTCGAGGAACCGGCGCCGTTCCTCAGCGGACACCGTCACCCCTGCCGGAGTGATCAGGAACACCTTGTCGGCGACCGGTTGCATCGAACCGGCGAGCCCGTATGCGAGCCCACTGGCGAAGTCAACGAGTCGGCGAGCGAGATCCGGATCAACAGCTTGAAGGTTCATCAGTACCGAGTATCCCTCGCGGAACTTGTCGCCGAACTCCTGGGCGTCGTTGAAGGAACTCGGCATCACTAGGTGGAACCTCGGGGTCCCCGAACCGGAAGTCGGCATCGCCCGTACGACCGCGGTTCGTCCTCGGGCAGGTTCGGGCTCGCTGCGTCTAGCCGACCTGGTCGGAGCGGGACGTGCGCGCTCCTCGGCCCGGGGGGCTGCGCCATGATCGGTCAGATCGGCGAAGTCCTCACCGTGATCCATGTGGTCGTCGTATCCGTAGTCGTCGTACTCGTCGTCCTCCATGAGTCCGAGGTACACGAGGGTCCGTCTCCATAGGCCTGCCATGGGGTCAGGATAGCCGCATCACCCCCCGATCCGATGTCATTGCGTCCTATGGCCCCTCTCGCGACCGAGGGCCGAAGATCGCCTCCCCCACCCTGACGATCGTCGCGCCCTCCTCGACCGCGACCTCGAAGTCCCTGGTCATCCCCATCGAGATCTCCGTCGCCCCGGGAACCCTCTTCCTCACCAACTCGGACAACTCCCGCAGCTCCGCGAAGTAGGGCCGCGACGACTCCGGGTCGGTCGGTATCGGAGGGATCGCCATGACTCCCGCGACGGCGACACCGTCGAGTCCATCGATCGACGCGGCGAGATCGGGGGCCGCAGCCGGGGTGACGCCATGCTTCGACGCTTCGCCGGCCAGATCGATCTCGATGAGAACCTCTTGGACGATCCCCATCGAGCGTGCATGACGTGCTATCGCCTCTCCGAGGCCGAAGCGATCTACCGAGTGGATCAGGGCCGCGGTGCCCGTTACCAAGCGAGCCTTGTTGGTCTGAAGGTGACCGATGAAATGCCACCGGAGACCGGCTGGCGTCCCGGTCGCAGCCGCCTTGTCGCGCAGCTCCTGGGCGCGGTTCTCACCTAGATCGACGGCCCCCGCCTCGTATGCCTCCATGACGAGATCCAGCGACATGGTCTTGGACACGGCCACCAGACGAACCTCGCCCGGTTCTCTCCCGCTCCTCCGCGCGGCCGACTCGATGCGTTTCCGGACGACGCCGAGTCGCTCGGCTATCGCTCCGCTCATCCGAGCCAGACGAACGCGCCCTGCCTGCCGGTCACCCCGTCGCGCCGGTAGGAGAAGTAGCCGTGGTCATGGAACGTGCACTCGGGGGCGATCGCGAACGGGACCCCGGCCCCCGTGAGTATCTGGACGACCGCCGCGGAAGGATCGACATGCGAGTCATCTGCGACCGGTAAGCCCCTGTTCTTGAATGCCGCGATCACCTCGGGGCCGACCTCGTAGCAACACGAGTGGATAGAGGGACCGACCCAGGCAGCGCGCGCCCGGCCAACCATCTCGAGCCCGCGCTCGACGACACCGCCGACAACACCCCGCCACCCCGCATGCAGCATCCCCACTCCCTTATCCCCTAGGAGGGCTACGGGGGTGCAGTCGGCAGTCATGATCGCCAGGACCACTTCTTCGTGAGAGGTCACCAGCCCGTCGGCCTCGCCAACGACACCTGAACGACCGGACTCCACCTCGACCACACGAGTGCCGTGGATCTGGCGGGCCAATGCGAGGTTCCGGGGGTCGAATCCGAGCGCCTCCGCTACTCGGCGCCGGTTCTCGGTGACCTTGGAGGGGTCGTCATCGCTCGTGAGGGCGAGGTTGAGGGATCTGTACGGCTCGCTCGACACGCCGCCGTCACGCCCGGTGAAAGCAACGCACACCCCCAGATCCAAAGCTGCTTGATCTGTGAGGACGTCGATCCCGTCGACGACACGGTGGACCAGGGTCGGCGTCAGTTCCATGGGACCAGTTTGCATGCGGAACGCGTATGGGGCGAGACCTTTGCAGGCCCCGCCCCATACGACGCCGGAAACTCCGTGCTATTCGTTCCTGAGGAACGACGGGACATCAAGGTCCTCGTCGGCATCGAACACGATGCGCTCTGCCGCCTCGCGCTTCTCATCGGGGGCTTGCTTCCCAAAGAGGGAATCGTCCTCACCGCTGGACATCGTGAAGATGTCCTCGTCCGGACGCACGATCTCCTCGGCATCACGCTGGCCCCAACGGTCGAAGCCGGCCGCGATGACGGTGACTCGAACCTCGTCTCCGAGGGTGTCGTCCACGACGGCTCCGAAGATGATGTTCGCGTCGGGATGGGCAGCCTTCGTCACGACGTTGGCGGCCTCGTTGACCTCGAAGAGACCGAGATCCGAGCCACCAGCGATGTTCAGCAGCACACCGCGCGCTCCTTCGATAGATGCCTCGAGGAGTGGAGACGAGATCGCCGAATGGGCCGCCTCCTGAGCGCGCCCCTCTCCGCGTGCCTGCCCGATCCCCATCAACGATGAGCCTGCATCCGTCATGACCGTCTTGACGTCGGCGAAGTCGAGGTTGATGAGCCCCGGGGTCGTGATGAGATCGGTGATGCCCTGGACACCTTGGAGGAGGACCTCGTCGGCCATCCGGAAGGCCTCGAGGACCGAGGTCGTCTCACTGCCGACATCGAGCAGCCTGTCGTTCGGGATGACGATGAGAGTGTCGACCTTCTCCTTGAGAGCGGCGATCCCCATCTCTGCCTTCTGAGAACGCTGACGGCCCTCGAACGCGAACGGCCTCGTCACGACGCCGATGGTGAGCGCCCCGATGGACTTGGCGATCTCGGCCACCACGGGTGCGCCGCCGGTCCCGGTTCCGCCGCCCTTACCGGCGGTGATGAAGACCATGTCGGAGCCCTTGAGGACCTCTTCGATCTCCTCCCGGTGCTCCTCGGCGGCCTGTCTGCCCACCTCGGGGTTGGCTCCCGCACCGAGTCCGCGGGTGAGATCCCGACCGATGTCCAGCTTGACGTCGGCATCCGACATCAGAAGAGCCTGAGCATCGGTGTTCACCGCGATGAACTCGACTCCCTTGAGCCCGACCTCGATCATGCGGTTCACGGCGTTCACTCCGCCGCCTCCGATGCCAACCACCTTGATCACCGCTAGGTAGTTCTGTGGTCCTGTCGCCACTGCGACCTCCCTCCACGCCTCGATACCGTCGCCCCGAGCCCGCCCCAAGCCTCACGGAAGTGCCCCGTGGGACTTGACTCAACCTCAGGTAGAGGCTTATAGTTATGTCAACCTGTAGTGACGGTTGAGGAATATAGACCTCCCGCGCGCGGCCGTCAAGCGGACGCCCGCTCGACCGACTGTCTTCGACTACGGGGGCGCGTCCGCGCCGTCGCCCGCTCCCCCGGTGGTGGGGCCAAGGGCAGGACTCGTAGGCACCCGGATATCGATGTACTCGACGCTCGTGCCCTCGGCCTCGAGGCGGGCGAGGATGGTCGCGAGAACCTCGTTCTTCTCGGCCATCCGCTCCGGTGCTCCGTAGCGGATCAAGGTGCCACCCGCGAGGCTCACGGTGATGCGCTCGATCGTCGGAGCGAAGATCGCCTCGACCGTCGACTTGATGGGCCTGGGAAGGGACGTCCACACCGAGAGCGCTCCCCTGGCCTCTGGTCCCTCGATACGGCGTCCTGGTTCGACCTCGTCGAGCGGGAGTCCGGCGATCTCAGGTAGGCCCTTCACCGGAGTACCTGAGGTCAGCACCACGCCGCTCGCGTCCAGCGTCCACCGGGCCGCCCCTATGGTCAGCACGATCGCAGGTACGCGCTCGGAGACCCTGATCCGCAGGGTGTTGGGCAGGATGCGATCGACATCCGCCTGCGCGACCCACGGCAATGCTTCGACGGCAGCCGCGACCTCGGCGGTGTTGACCAGCAGGATGTTGCGTCCTACGGCACTCGAGGCGGCCTCGGTCACCTCGAGGGTCGTCGTCTCGTGGATCCCGATGGCCTTCACGTTGCCGACCTTGAGGAACGGCGAGAAGAACACACCCCACACCAACGCTCCCGCGCCCGCCAGAGAGAGACCCCTGATAAGGATCTTCTTGCGTCGGGCCTTCTGAACCGCTCGACGGCGGCGACTGATCCTGGGGTCCGTGTTTACCCGCCGCGTGCTCACGGATGGGGGCCGAAATCGCCCATGAATCTGACCTCCGGTTCGAGACTGACCCCGGAGCTCTCCAGAACTCGCTCACTCACCGCTCGAACCAGCTCGTACACGTCCTGTGCCGTGGCGTCATCGTCGGTCACGAAGAAGTTGGCGTGAAGTCTCGAGACCGACGCCCCTCCGACCCTGAACCCCTTGAGGCCAGCGGCCTCGACGAGCCTCCCGGCGTGGTCACCGTCTGGGTTCTTGAAGGTGCTGCCGGCGTTCTGAACCGCAGGAGGCTGCGTCTCAGCCCGGTGCCTGCGGTAGGTCTCCATCTTGGCGCGGATGCGCTCGCCCTCATCCTGCTGCAGTTCGAAGGTCGCCTCGATCACAACATCGGAGGCCGCCAGGTTCGAGGTCCTGTACCCGAGACCCAAGTCGGAGCGAGAACGGGTGACGATGCTTCCTGCTCTCAGGTCCGCGACGCGCACCTCAACGAGTGCATCAGCAGTGGCACCGCTGTGTGCGCCGGCATTCATACGGACCGCCCCACCCACCGAGCCGGGGATCGCGATCATGAACTCGACCCCGCTGAGGTTGCGTCGCGCGGCCCAGTTAGCGACGACGGGAAGCGAGGTAGCTCCTCCGGCGTTCATGATGCCCGGCTCATCCTCGGGGCTGGTGACGCTCCCGAACCGACGCGTCGGGAGGTGGACGACTACACCGGGCCAGCCCCGGTCCGAGATCAGGATGTTCGAACCGCGCCCCAACACGAGGATAGGAACGTCTCCTGGAAGAAGCTCCGAGAGCGCCATCAGGTCGGCCTCGGACACCGGCTCGACCAGAAGTCCAGCAGGGCCGCCCAATCGGTAGGTCGTCAACCGATCGAGGGGCGCCGAGGATCGGACCTCCCCGTCGAGCGCCTCTCGAAGGGTGTCCTCAAGTGCCTCGACGTTCACCCCAGATCCTCCAAGCGGCCAAGGAGTTCATCCCCGTAGGTGTTCACGTCGCCTGCGCCGAGCGTAAGAACCGCGTCACCGGGCCTCAACGTGGCGGTCAGGTAATCCAGCACCTCAGCCCGGTGCGGGAGATACGCGAGCGGACGCCCGGGGAGGCGTTCGGCGATGGCGTCCGCGACGAGCTTCCCGGTCACCCCCGGCACGGGATGTTCGCCGGCACCGTAGACATCGGTGATGACCACTCTGTCGGCATCGAAGAACGAAGCCCCGAAATCCTTGTGAAGGGCACTGGTGCGAGAGTAGCGATGGGGTTGAAAGACGGCGACCACTCGACCCCAGCCTCCGGGGCGGGCGGCCGCCAGCGTTGCCTTGATCTCGGTCGGGTGGTGCGCGTAATCGTCGATCACGGTCACTCCACGCGCTTCGCCCCGTCTCTGGAAACGCCGTTCGACGCCGCGGTAGGCGGCCAAGCCCTCTCCGACATCGCCAAGAGAGACCCCGGCGATCAATGCCGACGCTGCTGCCGCGATGGCGTTCATCACGTTGTGCGCGCCGGGCACGCGGAGTGCGACTTGGGTTTCGCTGCCTTCCCAGCGGAGCGAGAAGCTTGCCCCCGTACCGGAGAAGTCGATCAGGTCGGCTGAGACATCGGACTCGTCCTCGGTCACCCCAAAGGTGACCACCCGCCTCCCGGTCTGGCGCGCTACCGAGACCGCTCGATCATCGGCGGCGGGCACGATGATCGTCCCGTTCTCATCGACCCCCGCCATCCACTCATCGAACGCCTTCTCGATGGCATCGAGGCTCCCCCAGTGCTCCATGTGATCCGCTTCGATGTTCGTTATGACCGCGACATGGGGCCGCAACAGGAGGAACGACCCATCGCTCTCATCTGACTCCGCTACGGCGATCGATCCCGATCCGTGCCGCGCATTGGTGCCTGAGTCATTCAGGCCCCCACCGATCAGGTAGGTGGGATCCAAGCCAGCGTCTCGGAGGATCGAAACCGCCATCGACGTCGTTGTCGTCTTCCCATGGGTCCCGGCAACGATCACGGAGTCGCTGCCTTCGATCACCCGGGCCAGGGCCTCGCCCCGCGCTATCACCTCGATCCCCGCGTCCCGAGCGGCAACCACTTCGGGATTGGTCGGGGGGATAGCGGAGGACATGACGACCAACCCAGCGTCCGCCACGTTCGCCGCGTCGTGACCGATCGCGACCTCCGCACCGATCGCTTCCAACACCCCGAGAGCGTTAGATCGCTTCAGGTCGGATCCAGACACCTTGAACCCGCGCTCGAGCAGGACCTTCGCTATCGCGGACATCCCCGCGCCACCGATCCCGATGAAATGGATCCTGGTACCTGCCTCGAAGCTCACGAGCCTGCCTTCCTCACCACATCGGCCACACGGCTAGCAGCATCGGCCCTACCCAGGTTCAGGGCCGCGGCACGCATTGCCTCCAGCCGGGATCTGTCACCCAACAGCGCGCCCGCCACATCGTTCACCGATCCACCCGTGACGTCGGCATCCAGCATCACCACCGCCGCCCCGGCCGCCTCAAGAACCTTCCCGTGGCGTAGTTGCTGTTGATCCCGATGGAAGGGATATGGCACAACGATCGCGGGAACCCCCGCCACGCCGAGCTCGGCCACCGTCGTCGCCCCTCCCCTGCACAGCGCTAGATCAGCGACCGCGTACGCCTCGACCATGTCGTCGACGTAATCGACGATGCGATACCCATCCGACTCCGAAGAGGACGGCTCCGAGACGGCCCCCGATCGCCCAACGATATGGAGGATCTGGACATCGCTACGGTTCGCCCACAGATCAGCGAGCGCGCCAACCGCGTCGTTGATCCGCGCGGCACCCTGGCTGCCGCCGAAGGCGAGCAGCGTCAGACGCTGGGGATCGAGCCGGAAACGTTCCATCCCTAGTGAGCGCGTGGTGTCGAGGCCCGCTTCGACGAGTCGTTGTGCCACCGGGTTACCGGTGTGCACGCCCTTACTGCCGGTCTGGCCGAGAGTCTCCTCGAACGACACCGCCACCGCCGATGCCAATGCTCTGGTCACTCGGTTGGCAAGCCCCATGACGATGTTCTGTTCGTGGAGGACGACCGGTATCCGAAGGGTGCGAGCCGCGACGGCCGCAGGAAGACTCACGTAGCCCCCCACCCCGAGGACCACATCGGGGGCCTCTCGCGACAGGATGCGTCTCGCTGACAGGATCGCCTTCAGGGCCTTGAAGCCGGTAACGAAGATCGTCCACGGCTTCGATCGGTCGAAGCCAGCGACCTCGATCGTATCGAGCGTGAATCCCGCGGCTGGCACCGACCGCGCCTCAGCACCAGAAGTGGTGCCGATGAAACTCACCTCGTCGGGGGCCAATGCCCTGGCTACGGCGATGGCGGGGTTGACGTGACCGGCGGTCCCGCCCCCGGCGATCACGACCCTCATCTCCGCTGCTTACGCCTTGCCCGCAGGCTGGGCGTCTTCTCACCCTGGAACGCGATGTTCGTGAGCAACCCCATAGCCATCAAAGAGATCAGGAGCGAGGTCCCTCCGAACGACACCAACGGAAGCGGCACGCCGGTTATCGGAAGTGACGCCGTCACCGCCCCGATGTTGATCAGTGCCTGCAGCGAGATCCACAACGTGACCCCAGACGCGATCAGCATGCCGTAGCGATCCGGTGCGTGGCGCGCGGTTCTGATGCCGAGGTATGCGAGGAACGCGAACAGACCGATCATGACGAACGACCCTAGGAGCCCGGTTTCCTCGGCGAAGATGGCGAAGATGAAGTCGGTGTGGGAATTGGGGATGTAGGACCACTTCTGACGACTGGCACCGAGTCCGACGCCGAACCATCCACCCGATCCGACCGCGATCAATGACTGGACGGTCTGGTATCCCGACTTGAACTGATCATCGAACGGATGGAGGAACGTGAGCACGCGGGCTCGCCGGTATGGCTCTGCGAGAGCGAGGATCACCGCGGCAGCCGCGCCGGCCCCCATCGTTGGTCCGATGAAGCGAAGGGGCGCTCCGGCAGCGAACACGATTCCCATCCCGATCGATCCCAGGATGATGGTCGTCCCAAGGTCCGGCTGCTTCATGACGAGAGCACCGATCGCAACCAACACGGGAACCAGCGGGAACATCGCCCTCTTGTAGTCGGTGAACGTGCTCTCCTTCTTCCGAGAGTAGGCGTCGGCGAGGAAAAGGATCAGCGCAAGCTTGGCGAACTCCGACGGTTGGAACTGAACGGGACCAAGTTGTAGCCAGCGGGCGCTGCCGCTCACCGAAACTCCAACACCGGGGATCACCACAGCTACCAACATGATCAGCGTTGCGATGAAAGACATCGATCCGAGCTTCCGCCAGCGGTGGTAGTCCACGGTCGCGAACAGAACGAATCCGGCTATCCCCAATCCCGCCCAGATCAGTTGCTTCTTGAAGTAGACGAACGATGTCCCATACGTCGCGAACGAGGTCACAGAGCTTGCCGACAGGATCATGACAAGTCCGATCACCACGAGCGCGCCGACGACGGTCGTGACCATCACGGCGGGATGGCCCGGACGAAGCACGCTCGCGCTCTCCTTCGAGCGCGCTGGTCTCGCACGGGTCCGAGATCTGATGGTGGTCGAGTTCGTTGCCATCAGCGCTCTCCCTTCGCTACGTGGTCGTGCACGGCGACCGTGAACGCGTCTCCGCGCTCCTCATAGTTCGCGTACATGTCGAGGCTCGCACACGCCGGAGACAGCAGGACGGTGCTCCCGCTGACCGCGTGGACCGCTGCCTTCGCTACCGCGTCACCCATATCCAGCGCCCTCTCGACCGGGACCATCGGCGAGAACGCTCTCTCGATCTCCTCTGCTGCCTCTCCCAGAGCAACAACCGCGCTAACTGGTGGCACTGCTTGCTTCAGAACCGAGAGATCCATTCCCTTCGCGCGGCCACCGGCGATGAGGACAACGTCCTGGAACCCCTTGACCGCAGCGATCGTGGCGTGTGGGTTGGTCGCCTTGGAGTCGTCCACGAACGTGACCCCGTCCACCTCTGCGACAACGGACAGACGATGACCGAGGGGATGGAAGCCCTTCAGCGCCCTGACGACCGCCTTCTTATCAACCCCGTAGACGAGCGCTGCTGCGGCCGCAGCGACGGAATCCTCGAGACCAGCGGCCCCAGGGAGAGAGCAATCCCCAGTCGTGAAGATCTCATCCGTTCCCCAGACGACGGCTCCACCGGTTACGCCGATGCCGCCATCGGGAACGCGGAGGATCGAGAACGGTACTTTGCGCGCCGCGCTTCGCTCGGCGATGGAGACAACCACAGGGTCTTCTGCGTTATAGATCAGGGTGTCCTCGTCCGTCTGGTTCTCGGTGATGCGCGCCTTATCCCGCGCGTATCCCTCGAAACCACCGTGCCAATCCGTGTGATCCTCCGCGACGTTGAGGAGCACTGCGACCTGTGGCCGGAAACGATCGATCGTTGCGAGTTGGAAACTCGATACCTCGAGAGCGACGGCACCAGACGAGCCAAGCGAACGGACCGTGTGCACGGCAGGTGCACCGATGTTCCCAGCCGCCGCCGATCTGATCCCACCCTCCGAGAGCATCTCCGACAGAAGCGCCGTGGTCGTCGTTTTTCCGTTCGTCCCCGTCACCGCGAGGATGTCGCATGACGAGAGGCGGTAGGCGAGTTCAACCTCGCTGATGACTTTCATCCCTGCTTCAAGAGCTGCTTGGATCACAGGCGAATGCGGCGGGATCCCGGGGCTGGCGACCGCGAGAGCGCCGCGCAGAGATGCCGGGTCGTGGCCTCCCAGCTCGACGGTTGCGCCAAGCTTCCGCAGGGTTTCCGCTCTATCGCGGAAGACCTGTGTGTCCCCGCCTTCGGTGACTGACACCTTCGCGCCGATGGCGATGAGCACCTCGGCCGCAGCCATCCCGCTCACTCCAAGGCCGATGACGGTTGCCTCGGTGCCCTTCAGATCGATCACGGGAGACCTCCCTTGCCCAGGAAGTCCGCGTAGAAGAGGCCGAGCCCGAACGCGACCGAAAGGATCGACAGGATCCAGAATCGAACGATCACCGTGAACTCTGGCCATCCACCCACCTCGAAGTGATGATGGAGCGGCGCCATCAGGAAGACTCGGCGCTTGCGCAGTTTGTAGACGCCCACTTGCATGATCACGGACAGGGTTTCGACCGCGAAGATCCCACCAAGCAGCAGGAGCAGCAGTTGAGTGTTCAGCAGGATAGCGAAGGTCGCCATCGCTCCACCGAGCATCAATGACCCCGTATCTCCCATGAAGATCTTCGCGGGAGCGGTGTTCCACCACAGGAATCCGATGCACGCTCCGAACATCGCGGACGCGAGTATCGCCAGGTCGAGTGGGTCGGAGCCTGTCTTTCCGATGTCGTAGAACTTCGGGTGGCGGAACTGCCAGAACGAGATGATCACGAACGCTCCCAGTACCTGCGCCGAGGAGCCGACCGCTAGTCCGTCGAGCCCATCGGTCAGGTTCACCCCGTTGGACGATCCGGAAACGAGGATGAACACCCAGAAGTAGAAGAAGAACCCAAGGTCGATCGCGGTGGAGCGGAAGAAGGAGATGTCGGTGCCGACCTTGACGACGTTAGCGGCGCAGTAGGCAAGCACCAGTGCGATGACCGCCTGTCCGATGAACTTGGCGCGACTGCGAAGTCCGAGGTTGCGTGCCTTGCGGATCTTGATGAAATCGTCAACGAAGCCGAGAGCGCCGAACGCGACGGTCGCGCCCAAGGCGACCAGACCACTGTCTCGGAACGGAACGAACCCATCGCGACCGACATGACCCACGATGTATCCAACAACGGTGCCCACGAGGATCACAAGGCCACCCATCGTGGGTGTCCCACTCTTCTCGTAGTGCGCTTTGGGGCCCTCCTCGCGGATCGGTTGCCCCCAACCGCGCCGGCGGAACGACTTCACCGCTACCGGCGTCAAGAGGATCGATAAACCTAGGCCGACAACGGCTGCGATCAAGAGGCTGATCATGCGCTCGCTCCCCCGATGTCAGAGAGCACCTCACGGGCCACGTCACGGTCATCGAACGGGATCGTCCGGTCTGCGAACTGCTGGCCCGACTCATGTCCCTTACCTGCGACGACCACCACATCACCGGGGCGGGCACCCGACAGTGCGTGGGTGATGGCTGCCCGTCGGTCCACCATCGCCGCGTCAGGGCCCTCGGGACGTTCCCTGCGAACACCGACGAGGATCTCTTCCACGATCGCAGCCGGCTCCTCGCTCCGCGGGTTGTCGGACGTGACCACGACCACATCGGCGCCCGAGGCTGCGGCTGCTCCCATGAGAGGTCTCTTGCCTTTGTCCCTGTCCCCGCCGCAGCCGAACACGACAATGAGCTCGGCCCCGGGCGCGACGAGGGGCGCGCTGCGGCCAGCACGTTCTCGAGGGAATCCGGAGTATGGGCGTAGTCGACGATCACTCCGAAAGACTGCCCCATATCTATCGCTTCGAAGCGGCCCGGTACGGCCGAAAGATCCGACAGCCCATCCGCTACGGCACCGGGGTCTATCCCGGCCGCCACCGCGGTTGCAGCGGCCGCGAGACAGTTCTCTACGTTGAACCCGCCGACCATCCCTGATCCGACGGGCACCTTCGCCGACACACCATCGGGACCCTCGATCACGAGGATGAATTCACTACCCCGCTGCCCGAGGACGACGTTCTCCGCACGGACATCGGCGCTTGGATCCATCCCGTACGAGAGGCACGGCACATCCGTGGAGGCGAGAAGTCGACGACCGTATGCGTCATCGATGTTGATGGCGCCGCGCTCGAGACGTTCCGGAGTGAACAGAAGCGCCTTCGCAGCGAAGTACTCATCCATGTCGCGGTGGAAATCGAGATGGTCTTGAGACAGGTTCGTGAAGGCCGCCGCTCGGAACCGGATCCCCTCGACCCTGTTCATGGCCAGACGCGTGAGAGGTCACCTCCATAGCTACCGAGTCCGCTCCCGCGTCTCTCATCTCCGCGAGGAGCCGCTGAAGATCCAGAGACTCAGGGGTGGTTCTGATACCTGGGCTTACTCGGTCGCCGACCCTGGTTTCGATCGTCCCGATGAGACCTGGAGTGTGACCCGATCGACGAAGGATCGACTCGAGCATGAACGCCGTAGTCGTCTTTCCGTTGGTGCCCGTGACTCCGAGCATCATCAGAGAGCCAGCGGGCTCAGAGAAGAACCCAGCGGCGATACGGGCCATCGCGACGCGCATGTCCGTAACGACGATCTCCGGGACCCCGAGGCCTAGGGGACGCTCAACGCAGAGACCCACCGCCCCGGCCTCGACCGCCCTGGCCGCGAAGGTGTGACCGTCAGCGACCTCTCCGGGGACACAGAAGAACAGATCCCCTCGTTCGACGTGCCGAGAATCGAAACTCAGATCGGCGACCGGCACCTCACCGGGACCGTCGAGCCTCACAAGGACATCTCCCGCAGCACGGGCAAGTTCGCCGATCGAGGTCGTCATCGAGTCAGCCTAGTCGTGGACAACGGGCTCCTCCGCCGGGTTCGAGCGGAACTCCTCGAGAGCTCGTTCGGCGTTCCCATTGGGTGCGATACCGAGGTGACGGAGGGTGAACGCGACGATCTTCTGGAAGGTCGGTCCGGCCGTCGAGCCGCCCCAGATCGGGGTTGGTTCGTCGAAACTCACAAGAACCACGATCTCGGGCCGATCGGCCGGTGCGATCCCCACGAACGAAGCGATGTAGGTCGATCCATAACCACCTGACGGCGACGGCTTCTGTGCGGTTCCGGTCTTTCCTGCGATCCGATAACCCGGGACCTGAGCTTCGAGGCCGGTGCCGTTCTTCACGACCTCCTCGAGCATGGCGAGCACGTTCCGTGATGTCGGCCTCGTTGCGATGCGTCGGCGCGCGGGAGCGGGAGCGGGAACGAGGGCGCCCGTCGGGTCCAAGGTCGAGTGAACCAGCTTCGGTTCGACCCACATCCCGAGATTGGCAACCGCCCCGTACGCCGCCGCCAGCTGTATCGGCGTTACCGCGACACCTTGGCCGAGCGGGATCTGCGAGATCGTTGAGCCGTACCACTTGTCGGGATCGATAACGATCCCGCTCGCCTCGCCAGGGAAGTCAAGACCCGTCTTGCTCCCGAAGCCGAACCTGCGGGTCCATTCGTCGATCTTGTCCTTGCCTAACGACATCCCGATCTTGATCGTTCCGACGTTCGACGACTGCGCGATCACATCGGTGAACGTCATCGTCTCTTCGGGATGGGAGTGTGAATCGTGGATTATGCGGTCGGAGACGGCGATCTGATCCGGCACCTGGTAGGTCGTGCGAGGTGTTGCCACTCCCTCCTGGAGCGCTGCCGTAGCGGTGATCGTCTTGAACACCGAGCCCGGCTCGAAGATGTCGGTAACCGCGCGGTTCCTTCTCTCGTCGTCGCTGAAGTCGGAGAAGCGGTTGGGGTCGAAGTCCGGCGCGTTCGCCATCGCGAGTATCTCGCCAGTACGGGCCTTCAACACGATCGCGGTGGCGGCCTTCGCCTTGTACTGGGTCATCGCGGCTGCCAGCGTTTGCTCCGTGAAGTACTGGATCTCCTTGTCGATCGTAAGGAACAGAGAACGGCCAGCCGTTGGCGCCTCGTAGGCGAATCCTGCCTGAGGGAGCGCACGTCCGGAGGGGTCCTGCTCGAGTGTCATCTTGCCTGGCTTGCCCTTCAGGATGTCGTCGTACTGAAGCTCGATCCCTCCGAGTGCGTCACCGTACGCGTTGACGAATCCAAGCACGTGTGACGCCAGACGACCGCCCGGGTATATGCGTTTGGGCTCGAGGCGCAGGTGGATCCCCGGAAGGGACATGGCCTCGATCTTCTTGGCTACCGCATCCTCGACCTGGTGCGCGAGTTCCTCGTAACGGGAGCCCGCGAACGACGGCCGTAGTGCCTTCTCCATCGACCTCCGGCTCACACCAAGAACGGTTGAGAGCTTCGATGCCGCACGCGCGCGATTCGTCACCTCGCTCGGATCTGCGAATAGAAGCTGAAGGTCGACCGTTACGGCGAGGGAATCCCCGTCACGGTCGTAGATCGCCCCGCGCTGGGCGGGATAGACCACCTCTCGCTCCCGGAAGTCTGCAGCGAGAGCAGAGTACCGAGGCGAATCCACCACCTGGAGCACGACCATCCGAACGGTGATCAGAGAGAAGCAGAGAGACAGGATGACCGCCAGCCACCCGAGGCGGGCCGGGGACCGGGACTTCGATCGGGACTTCGACCGGGATCTCGTAGTTCGCCGGTCACGAGAAGGGGCCGACCGTCTACGGGCCGACCCCTGTGAGTCACGATGACGAGACGTTCCCATCAGGGGGCGTCTCCACCGAGAGCGGTGCCCGGTTCAGGAACCTCAGCCGCACTCGCTATCCCGCTACCACCACCCGATGGATCCGTTCCTTCGCCCGGCTGACGGACGTCGGCCACGATGTACCTGACGGCGGACGGCGTCCGGGGTGATCATCCCGAGTCGTTTCCTGGCGACACGCTCGATACGAGCCGGACTCTCCAATTGAGCGGCCGTATGGAGAAGGCTCTCGTGGAGTTCCTCGGCCCGCTCCAAGCGCTCCCGCTGCTTCGTTAGCTTGAACGCCGACTGGGCAAGCACCACCTGCTCGAGAAGTATCCCGAAGACCAGGGCAAGGATCGCGATGGTGCCCATGATCATCACCGGTGCGGTGCGGCGGGCCTTCCCTGTGGACGCGAGCCTCCGCGGCTTCTTCCGACTGACTACCTTCAGTGGTGTGCGCTTCGGGGTCGCTCGGCGCGATGACTTCAGCTGGGATGGACGTGCGCTCATGGAGACTTCCTCTCGGTCTCTTCACCCGGAGGGAGTGCGACCTCGGCCGAGACACGTTCGGCGCAACGGAGTTTCGCCGCAGAGGCTCGGGGGTTCCTCTCGATCTCCTCGGACCGAGGTCGCACTGGGGTGCGGGTGATGACGCGCAGCGACGCGCTGGCGCCACAGTTACAGACGGGGAAGTCTGGCGGACAGACGCAGCCTGCCGCCTCATCCCGGAAGAACCGCTTAACGGCACGGTCCTCGAGGGAGTGGTACGAGATGATCACGGCCCGTCCTCCGGGCTCGAGAGCATCGACGATCTGGGGGAGCGTGCGCTCCAGCTGTCCCAGTTCGTCGTTGACCTCGATCCTGAGTGCTTGGAAGGTGCGGCGCGCGGGGTGACCGCCCGTACGACGACTCGCCGCTGGAACCGCAGCCGCGATGACCTCTGCGAGGCGCGCTGTTCTCTCGATCGGACGAGCATGCTCGATCGCTCTGGCTATCCGGCGGGCGAACCGCTCCTCGCCATAGCGCCGGATGACGTCGCTCAACCTGTCAACCTCATACGTGTTCACGACGTCGGCCGCCGAGAGAGGTTGGGAAGCGTCCATCCGCATATCGAGAGGTCCGTCTCCCCGGAAGGAGAAACCCCGATGCGCTTCATCAAGTTGGGGTGAAGAAACTCCAAGGTCGAGTAAGACTCCGCGAACCGCCTCAATCCCGAGTCGTTCCAGCACGGTCGCGAGTTGCGCGAAGTCGTCACGAACGAACCTGACCCGATCGGAGTACGCGGCGAGGTTGGTCCGACACGCGTGAAGGGCCTCTCCGTCCCGATCGATCCCCACGAGTTCGGCGTGCGGAGCGGAATCGAGGATGAGGCGAGCATGCCCTCCCCTGCCGAGGGTTCCGTCGACGACGACCCCTCCCTCTTCCAATGCAGGGAGAAGGAGGTCACGGGTTTCTCCGGCGAGTACCGGTCGGTGATCCACTGAACGCCTCCCATCACAGACTCCCCAGGGCCCGGTCGGCGATCTGGAGCATGACGATGATCACGACGATCGCCGCCCCACACATCATGAGCGCCACGGCGCTCTGTCCGAGAACCGTGCCGGCCGCTCTCCTCTGATCCATGCGTCGTCCCTCCATCCGGGTGGCCATCAGAACGTCAAGCTCGCAGCCAGGTCATCGAAGCTCTCGCCCTCACTGCTGTCAGCCTCGTGGTCGGCCCATCGCCGCGGATCCCAGATCTCAACGTGGTCGAGAGCGCCGAGGACGACCGTGTCCTTGTCGATCCCGGCGTGCTCCCTCAGGTTCGGAGGTACCGAGACACGGCCCTGCTTGTCGATGTCCTCGGTCGAGGTGCTGGCAGTGAAGATGCGCACGAAGCGGCGGGCGGCGGGGTTCGACCGAGCCTGCTCCTGCAGTGCAGCGACGATCCGGGTCCACCCATCCTGTGACCAGACCGCTATGCAGCCATCGGGCCACCGCGACAGGCGAACGGTCGAGCCCATCTGCTCTCGGATCGAGGACGGCACGATCAGACGCCCCTTGGCGTCGATCGAGTGCCTGAACTGACCCGTGAACTCCACACGCTCCCCTATCCGTCTCCCGATGCGGTGGAGGACTCTGTCTCTCTCCCCGGTCCCCCACTTTGCTCCACTTCACTCCACTTGTAGGGCAAATTACGCCCCCTCGCCCCACCGAGTCAATGATGTGCCGGTAATTACCAACTTGTAATTCGTTGCGCGTGTTGTTCCTGTTAAAGCTTGCGCATGAGTGTTATGGCCTAGATAGGGCCGAAGGGGTCAAAACGGGCACGTGGAAGAAGTTCTCGATCCGGTGGAGAGAGGGCGGGGAGGGGCCCTTAGACCAGCAGGGCGGCCAGTTTGGCCGGGAGGTGAAGGTACTGATGCCAGGTGGGATCGATGTGCCGATCGGCGGCGACCACGATCCAGACACTGTCGTGAGGGGCCCGGGGTTGTCCTCGGAGCCTCATCCCGAGATCCTGCGGCGCCTTGTTCTCCTTACGAGAGTTGCAGGGACGGCACGAAGCGACCACGTTGTCCCACGTGTGCTGCCCTCCCCTGCTCCGGGGCACCACGTGATCGACGTTCTCGGCGGGGCGGCCACAGTACTGACACTCGAAGTTGTCTCTCACGAAGACCGCCCGCCTGGACAACGAGGCCCTCGCGCTGCAGGGGCACCTTCACGAAGTAGTTGAGCCTCACCACCGAGGGGGCCGGGATCTCGAGGGTCTCTGAGCGGAAGACGATCCCGTTGTGGTGCAGGACCTCGGCTTTCCCTTTCAGGGCGAGGACCAGCGCCCGCCGCACAGGTACTACGCACAGCGGCTGGTACGAAGCGTTGAGAACCAGCGCTCTTCCCAAGGTTCGCCAATTATAGGTAGCTCCGGCAACCATCCGTCGCCTATGCGCCGGATGCCGGTCGCGGCGGTACGGACCGGTCGCGAGCCGGAGGGGGGCCCAGCCCGAAGGACGCAACCTTTAAGTCCTTCTTGCCGGGCCCCCCTCCGTTCGCGTTCCTATGCGTTCGGCTATTCGTGCAGGGTGCCTACCGTGTTGGTGCCGGAGAAGCCGATGCGCTCGGCGGTCTCCTGCGTCAGGTCCCACTCGGCCGAGGTGTAGGGGCCACGGTCGATAACGGGGACCGTGATCGTTCTGCCCTGGAAGACGATGCTCACCATCGTTCCGCACGGGAGCGTCCGGTGGGCAACGCCGAGGGTCCGACGCGTCAGCGTCTTCCCGCACGCCGTGCCGTTCCCGTAGAAGCCAGGTCCGTACCAGGTGGCTGGATCGGGGCTGTAGACCTTCAGGAGGTTGGTGGTACCGCGGGGGCGGTTGAAGCGATCGCCCTCGAAGCGCACCTTGAACCTCCGGTGCCCGGTCTTCCCTGAAGGCACTCGGAGCTTGTAGTCACCGTCTCCAGCTGCGACCCTCTTGACCCGCTGCCAGGTGCCGCCGACCTTGCGTTTCACGATGACCTTGCGGCCATCCTTCTTCGGAAGCAAGCGACCCTTGAGTAGGACGCTCGAGCCTTCATAGGCGTGGCGAGGCTTGATCGCCATCGTCAGCTTCGGCTTGACCCTCACGGTGTTCGGCTCGCTGTAGCTCGTGGACTCCGTGACCTCGTCGGTCCACGCGAGTCGGAAGAGCGTCGTCTTCCTCACGTCGCGCACGTTGAACCTCACGCGACCGCTCTCGTCCACTGGCTTCGAGTTGTGCTCGTTCCAGTTTCCACCGGGCTTCTTGCGCTCGAGGGTCACCTCGTCGCCGGGGGTGCCACCTTCAAGGTGGCCTTTGATGCGTGCATCTCCCCGGTACCAAACGGCGTACGGCGCCGAATCGAGTACCGGTTCTGGGGTTGCCGATCCGGCGAACGCCGGTACGGCAAGTCCGATGACCAGCACGACCACTGCGATACGCAGCGGGCGCGCGGACATCCTAGGCAGGCGCGACATCGCGTCTCCTTCTCTGTCGTCGTACAGGGACCGCCCCGGCTCCCATCCGAGGGAGCCGCCGGAACCCGGGGTGAACGCGGGTCCTCTCTGGTCGTTCGCCCTAGGGGGACACCATCACGGCGCCACGGCCCTACGGCTCGATCTCACGACCGGCACCGGAGGCGTCATCACCACCCATCCCGTAAGGACGGTGCAGCGGATCACCTCTGGTGAGGCACTAAGTGGGACACAGTAGCCCATATTGCTTGCTCTTGCAAGCATCTGCTAGCTGCTGGCTACGGTCCGGTCACCGACGACTCCGCCGGAGTGATCTTCCCCATCTTGATGTCCTCGGCGAAGTGACAGGCGACGACGGTCCCATCGCCGAGACTCCGGAGCTCCGGGTCCTCGGTATCGCATCTCTCCGGTTGCTTGAACGGGCACCGGGTGTGGAACCGACAACCGCTCGGTGGGTTGGCAGGTGAGGGCAGGTCACCCCTGAGGATGATCCGCTCGCGTTTCAGTTCGACCTCGGGGTCCGGGATCGGGACCGCCGAGAGCAGCGCCATCGTGTAGGGATGGGCCGGGTTGGTGTAGAGCTGGTCCGACGGTGCGACCTCTACGATCTTGCCGAGATACATCACCGCGATCCGATCCGAGATGTGACGAACCACCGCGAGGTCGTGGGCGATGAACAGATACGTAAGGTCGAACTCCTTCTGCAGATCCTCGAGCAGGTTGATTATCTGCGCCTGGATCGATACGTCCAACGCCGACACCGGTTCGTCCGCGACGATCAGGTCGGGATTAAGGGCGAGAGATCGGGCGAGCCCGATACGCTGCCGCTGGCCTCCGGAGAACTCGTGCGGGTAGCGGTTCGCCGCTCCCTCGGGGAGGCCCACGATGTCCAGCAGCTCGGCGACCTTCTTCTCGCGATCCTTCCCCGCTCCGATCCCGTGGATCACCAGTGGTTCGCCTACGACACTCCCGACGTTCTGGCGCGGGTTCAACGACGAGTACGGATCCTGGAACACCATCTGCATCCGGCCCCTGAGAGCGCGGAGGTCGCGACGCGGAGAGGCTTCCGATATCGACCCCATCGAAGACGACCTTTCCCGCGGTCGGCTCGTAGAGCCTAAGTACGGTTCGTCCGACAGTGGTCTTCCCGCATCCAGACTCGCCGACCAAACCGAGGGTCTCTCCGCGCTCGATGTCGAAGCTCACCCCGTCGACGGCTTTCACGTCGCCGACATGTCGGTCGATCAAGATGCCCGATCGGATCGGGAAGTAGACCTTTAGGTCGGTGACCTCGAGGAGACTGCTCACTGGCCCTCGCCCTCGACGCGTCGCTTCGGAAGATCCGCGTCCGGCACGGGATTCCAACACGCCACCATGTGGTCGGCGCCATCGATCGGCTCCAACCGTGGCGTCTCCTCGCGCGAGCGGTTCACCGCGTACAGACACCTCGGTGCGAACGAACACCCCGATGGAAGGCTCCGGAGATCTCGTGGGGCACCGGCGATAGGTTCGAGTCGTTCCTTGCGCGCGGCGTCGAGCCGTGGCACCGACTTCAGGAGTCCAAGCGTGTACGGATGACGCGGGCGAGCGAACAACTCCCTGGTTGGCGCGGTCTCAACGAACCGGCCCGCGTACATGACGTTCGTCCGCTCGCAGACCCCGGCCACAACACCGAGATCGTGCGTGATGAGGATGAGCGCCATGTTCTCTTCGGCGGTCAGTTGGCGTAGGACCTCGAGGATCTGAGCCTGGATAGTTACATCGAGAGCGGTGGTCGGCTCGTCAGCGATCAGGAGTTTGGGTCGACATGACAGCGCGATCGCGATCATCACCCGTTGCCTCATCCCACCAGAGAACTGATGCGGATAGTCCCCGAGCCGATCCTTCGCACTTGGGATACCGACCCGGTCGAGGAGCACAGCTGCTTCCTTCCGGGCGACGTCCTTGTCCATCTCGAGATGCTTCTCAAGCGTCTCGGTGATCTGGCGTCCTACCGTCAGCACAGGGTTCAGGGATGTCATCGGGTCCTGGAAGATCATCGCGATATCGCGGCCCCTGATCTGGCGCAGTTTCGAGTCAGGCAGCTGGAGGAGGTCCACGCCTTGGAACTCGACGGAACCGGCTGGGACGCTCCCCGCCTTCGGAAGGATCCCGAGCATGGCCAGGGACGACACAGACTTTCCGCATCCGGACTCCCCCACGATGCCCAGGGTCTCGCCGGCTTCGAGATCGAAGCTGATCCCGTTGACCGCGTAAACGGTCGACTTACGCGTGCTGAACGAGACTTCGAGGTCCTTGACGGATAGGAGCGGCATCAGGACTTGAGCCTCGGGTCCAAAGCTTCCCTTAGGCCGTCACCGATCAGGTTCAGGCCGAGCACGCTGATGACGATCGCGAAGCCGGGGAACAACACGAGATGGGTTCCGCTCTCGAGCCGGGCCGCCGAATCGGCGAGCATCTTTCCCCATTCCGGAAGACCCGGGTCCGCTGGTCCGAGGCCGACATAGCTGAGTCCAGCGACATCGATGATGGCGGTTGCCATCGCGAGGGTCGCCTGAACGATGACCGGAGCCAAGCTGTTCGGCAGAACGTGACGAACCAGAAGGCGTCGGCCACGAGCGCCCAAAGATCGCGCGGCGAGAACGTAGTCAGATTCCTTCTGCGCGATCACGGAACTCCGCAGCACGCGCGCGAACTGGGGCACATTGGTGATACCCACCGCGATCATGATCTGTGTAAGCCCGCGTCCCATCGCGGTCACGAGACCGATGGCTAAGAGGAAGCCGGGGAAGGCCAGAAGGATGTCCATCACGCGCATGATCGCGGAGTCGACCCACCCTCCAAGGTAGCCGGCGATCGCTCCGAACAACATCCCGAGCCCGAGGCCAACCGCGACCGAGACAACCCCGACGATCAAGGAGAGTCGGGTGCCGTAGATGATGCGGCTCATGTAGTCGCGTCCTTGCTTGTCGAGACCCATCTTGAACTCCGACGACGGGCCAGCCGGGGTCGAAGCGCGGGGTCCTACCTGCTCATTCGGATCGTGTGGGGCAACGACCGGAGCGAACAGGGCAAGGGTAAGGAACAGTCCGACGATCACCGCTCCGACGATCGCCCCGGGGTTGCGCTTCATGCGATCGAACGCGTCCTTCCACAGTCCCGAAGGCTGCTCGATCGCTAGTTCATGGGCTTCCGCCTCGAGGATGCTCACTGGTACCTGATCCTTGGGTTGAGGAACGCATAGGAGACATCAACGATCAGGCTCGACAGGATCGTGATGATCGCGAAGAACAAGATCCCGCCCTGGAGCACCGCGTAGTCGGCCCCGCGGATCGCGTTCAGCATCCACGACCCAACTCCTGGCCACGCGAAGACGGTTTCCGTGAGCACCGCACCCGTCAAGATCAAACCCGTTTGCAATCCGACCACCGTCACGACCGGCAGCATCGCGTTCTTCATGACATGACGACGGTCGACGACCGAAGGGTCGAGTCCTTTCGCACGAGCGGTTCGCACGTAGTCCTCGTTGGTCACTTCGAGAACCGCCGCGCGTGTGATGCGGGCGATGATGGCAAGCGGGATCGTCGCCAACGCCATCGCCGGAAGGATGAGGTGCTTGAGCACGTCAACGAACGCGGTCCAGTTCCGATCGAGGATGGCGTCCAAGAGATAGAAGTTGGTCGGGTGAGGGAGGTCGATCGTCGCCTCCACTCGCCCGAAGCTGGGTAACCAGCCGAGTTTCACGGCGAAGATGTACTTGAGGATCAACGCGAGGAAGAAGATCGGAAAGCTGATACCGATCAAAGACGCCGCCAAGCTCGTGTGGTCGAGCCACCCCTGATATCGCTTGGCCGCTAGGAACCCCAGTGGGATCCCGAAGATCAATGCCAGGAACACGGCAGACAGGCCCAACTCGACGGTGGCGGGGAATCTCCTAGTGAGTTCGTCCATCACAGGCTGCCTGGTGACGATGCTGAACCCGAGGTCGCCCTGGATGAGATTCCTGACGTAACGGCCGTACTGGACCGGCAGCGGTTGGTCTAGGCCGAGGTCCTTCTCGATGGCTGCGGTTGATTGCTCGGTGGCGCGCTCGCCCAGCAGTGCGATCGCCGGTCCGCCGGGTAGCGATCGCACGTAGACGAACACGAGGATCGAAAGCCCGATCAGGATCGGGACCAAGCAGCAGTAGACGTCTGACGATGTACTTCAGCATCGAAGGACGAAGCAGGACGGAGCGGGCGTTAGCCCGCTCCGTCCTACCCATCTGATTCCTACTCGACCGTTACCAGTGAGAACGGCTCAAGAGAGACCGGGCTCGGGACGTATCCCGAGACGGTGGCGTCGAATGCGAGCGCCGGCTTCGTGTGCACGTACGGCAGGCCGGGGAGCTCGTCCATGATCAGACGGTTGCACTCCTCGTACAGGGCCGTGCGTGCATCGGCATCCGTTTCGACCTCAGCGTCGTCGAGGCATCCACGGATACCGGCGTTGTCCATCCCCCAAGCCTTCTGCTCGGTCTGGAAGAACGTCCCGATGAAGTTGTCCGGGTCACCGAAGTCACCCGTCCACCCCAGCAGGTAAGCCCCGTAGCGGCCATTGTCTGCGTTGTCGAGGTAGTTCGGGCTCCACGTTGCGGAGTCCGCCTTCACCTTGAAACAGCAGTCCTCGAGGTTGGCAACCATCGCCTCGAAGTTGTCCTGCGGGCTGGGCATGTACGGACGTGCAACATCCGTCGGGTACGCGAAGTCGATCTCGACCGGAAGCGTGTATCCGGCGTCTTCTAGGATCTGCTTCGCCATGTCCGGGTCGTATGGGTACTCGGTGACATCGTCCGCGTAGCCGAACAGCGACGGTGGCATGAACTCCTTCGCCACCTCACCTTGTCCGGCGTAGAACGCGTCCACGACTTCTTGGCGATTCACCGCGTACGCGAACGCCTCGCGAACGGCGGGGTCGTCGAACGGCTTGTGCGCCTGGTTGAAGCCCACGTAGCCAACGTTGAAGGCTGGCCGCGGCACCAGTTGGAGACCGGAGGACTCGATCGTCTCGAAGTCCTGAGGCTCGACCAGGTCGTATCCCTGGATGTCCCCAGCCTGAAGAGCCTGGAGACGTGCAGCGTTGTCCGGGATCGGACGGAAGATCAGCGTCTCGACGTTGCCGGAGAAGTCACCCCAGTAGTCGGGGTTCCGAGTGAACGTCAGGTGATCGTTGCGGACCCACTCTTCGAACATGTAGGGGCCCGTGCCGATCGGGTGCTCGGTGCCGAAGGTGCCCGTCGCACGGAAGATGCCGTCGGCGTCGACCTCGCCGGAGTCGGCCTCGTACTTCTCGAGCGCCTCGGGGCTCGCGATCGTGAAGTTCGTCAGTGCGAGTGCAGGCAAGAACGATGCTGAAGGCTTGGTCAGGTTGATCGTGACCTCGCCATCACCAGCGGCACAGCTGTCGTACAGCGATTCGGTCGGTGCGCCGGAGTCTGGATCCGTGTTCGCGAATCCACCGAACACCGTCTGCCAGTAGTACGACGCCGACGGGTTCTGGAAGGACCCCTCGAAGTTGTACCAACGGTCGAAGTTGAAGCAGACCGCATCGGCGTTGAAGTCGGTGCCGTCGTGGAACGTCACGCCATCGCGGAGTATGGAACGTCCACGCGGTCCCAGCCTCGTCGGCGGTCCACTCGGTCGCGAGTCCCGGGACAACATCGGTGCCCCCCGGAGCGAGGGTCACGAGACCCTCGAAGATCTGGTCGATCGCACGCAGCGATTCACCGTCGGATACGAGTGCTCCATCAAGCACTACCGGGTCCGCTGACGTTCCGAACGACAACGTCGCACCCTTCTCGGAGCCGGAATCGCCGGTGTTGTCGCCTTCATCGTCGTCGCCACCACATGCTGCTGCGGTAAGCGCTAGAACGGCCACGAGCGCCATGAGGCGCATCCACCGTCTGGTAGACGGATGACCCATCGTTCCCCCCTTTGTTTGGCGCATCGCCTAGGCGATGCGCTTCTGTGCTGTCCTGCTGCGATACCTGTATTGCGAGTGCTCTTACTACCGCACTCTCGGTTTGCCGGAGCCTTCCCACGGGCGATCCGGAACCTTGCTACTTGTAGCCCTGGTGCCTGTTGCGGTGGTTATGCCGAGAGTATAGTCAGCCCTACTACAAATGTAGGAGAGCCCTAGGAGTTGTCTTGATCCTCTCTGAGCCCGTCAACGAACCGGTGGAACGCGAGGTGGTCCGAGGTGACCACGGCCTTCTCGTCCCCCTTGGTGAGCGTGACGGTATCGGATGGGCCTCCAGCCGCATCAGGTTCCTCGGTGATCGCATCGACCACCCAGCCATCGCCGAGCATCTCGCGCAGGCGCTCGAGTTCGGGATCGTCGCCCCATCCGGCCATCGTTCAACTCCCCTGATAGATCCGTTCGCTCTGTCCGAGGATGGAGACTACACACCGGAACGCGCCTCCGGGGAGCCCCTCGAACAAAATCATCACGCTGCTAACCTGACAGAACTCAATCTCCACATCCATCTGGTGGAACCGACGATAGGAGGACGGGGATGACCGATGCCCCCGCAGGCGACTTCAATCAGTTCCAGAGCGTCTTCGAACGGATCGCCGAGAACATCGAGCGGACGATCCAGGGCAAGGGAGATGTCATCCGCCTGGCCTTGATCGCCCTCCTTTCTGAGGGCCACGTTCTCCTCGAGGACGTTCCAGGGGTGGGCAAGACGATGCTTGCCAAGTCCCTCGCCCGCTCGATCGACTGCACGTGGCAGCGGATCCAGTTCACTCCGGACCTTCTGCCCACCGACGTCACGGGCGTCAACTTCTGGGATCAGCGCACGCATGAGTTCGAGTTCAAGCCAGGCGCCGTGTTCGCCAACATCTGCCTTGGCGACGAGATCAACCGGGCGTCACCGAAGACTCAGTCGGCACTCCTCGAAGCGATGGAGGAACGCCAGGTCACCATGGACGGAACCACGCATCTTCTGGAAGCGCCCTTCATGGTGATAGCGACCCAGAACCCACTCGAGCACGAAGGCACCTACCCACTGCCCGAGTCCCAGCTCGACCGCTTCATGATGAGGCTGTCGGTCGGATACCCGTCGCGTTCTTCCGAACTCGAGATCCTGGATCGTCACGGCACTCACTCCGTGTTGGACGAACTCGAGCCCGTCGCGAACGCCGGCGAGGTGAACGTCCTGGTGAAGATGGCTCACGGTGTTCACGTCGCTCCGACGCTCAAGCGCTACATCGTCGAGATCACCGAGGCGACCAGGGACCACCCCGACGTCCATCTAGGTGCGAGCCCTCGAGCTTCCCTCTACATGCTCAGATCGGCTCGTGCTCTCGCTGCGAGTCGGGCACGCGACTACGTCGTTCCCGATGACATCCAACAGTTGGCGATCCACGTTCTTGCTCACCGGATCGTCCTGTCTCCGGAAGCTCAGATGCGAGGAGCCGCCGCGGAAGACGTGCTCGATGCACTGGTCGAGCGGGTCCCGATCCCTGCCCGGGGGCAGGCCTGATAGCGACATGCCCTCGTTAAGGGGATGGGCCACCGTCGCGGTCGGGATCGGCCTGTGGGGCTCGGGGCGTGCCTTCGGCGCGGGAGGGCTCGAACAGATCGGCTTCTCGCTCGTCGCGCTCGTCGGACTGGCGATCATCCTCGTCTCCGCCCGCAGATCTGACCTGACGATCAACCGCACGATCAACCCGCCGCGAGCGCGGGCGGGTCAACCCGTTGAGGTTCACCTACGGATCGAGAACGAGGGCCGAGGCTCCGCTCCCCTTCTGATGCTCGACGACCACCTGCCGCTGGAGGTATCCGGCCAGGCCAGATTCGCTCTGAACGGCGTCGAACCGGGAGGGATGAGGGAGGTCCGGTACGAGGTGCGCGCGCCGCGCCGTGGCCGTTACACGATCGGGCCACTGCAGACATCGATCGTCGATCCCTTCGGGCTGGCGAGGACCAGATCGGCAACGGCGGGGGTCGCCGAACTGCTCGTCCACCCGCGCATCGAGCGTCTCTCCCTTCCCCGAGACCTGGGGCAACAACGCAGCATGAACGTCTCCGCTCTGCGGCAGCTGTCGGGGGCACGTGGCGAGGACTTCTACACGATGCGTGAGTACGCACAGGGTGACGACCTGCGGAAGATCCACTGGCCGTCTACCGCGAAGCGCGCCAAGCCGATGATCCGCCAAGAGGAAACCCCGTGGCATACGCGAGCCTCGATCGTTCTGGACGATCGATTCTCGGCTCACGAGGGGCATGGGGAAGCCTCCTCGTTCGAGCGCTCGATCGAGGCCGCCGCGTCGCTCGCCGCGCTGTATCACCGCTCCGGCTACACGTTCAGGGTCATGTCTGCTCATGTGCAGGGCTATCCGACCAAGCGGGGCACCGATCACTTCCACCAGGTCCTGGATCAACTCGCGGTCATCGAAACCGGGCACGACGATCCCGACAAGGATTCGCTGCTGGCACGTCTCACCGAGCTCGAAGCCGGAACCGCTGCCGAGGGAACACTTGTCTGCGTGGCCGGAGAGATATCCAACGACATCGCCATCGCACTTACCCGTTGCAGGAGACGGTTCCGGCAGGTGGTGCTCATCACCTTCCCGGGGCATCGTTTCGGGGGGGCCACGACTCGCTCCCGCTGGGACGGCGAGGAGGAGACCCGCCAGGCGCTCACGATCCTGTCTCGATCGGGGGTCCCGGGTTTGGTGCTTGGCCCCGGCGAGAGCTTGGTCTCGGCATGGGCGTCTCTGTCCAAGGGGCGACGGGGTTCGACGGGGGGTGAACCGTGGGCTCGGAAGCCAGAACACGCCTAGGGCTCGCATCCCTCTTAGCCGTTTCTCTGTTCTCGTTCTCACAGGTGTTCGCGGACGGGGAGTATCCCGGGCCCGCCGCCCTCGGCATGATCATCGCCGCGTCTCTCGCCATCCTGTTTAGACGGTTCGGGATCTCCGTCCTCATGACTGGGATCGTTTCCCTCGTCGCGATGGTGACGTATCTGAGCTTCATCTTCGAAACGAAACACACCTTCTACGGGATACCGACGCCGGATGCCGTTCGCCGCTTGATCGATTCCTCGACCCACGCGCTGGAACGCTCGCAGATCGATTTCGCACCGGTCCCGGTGCGACCGGGCTACGTCATCCTCTTGGTGGCAGGTCTGTGGCTGGCCGCCGCTCTCGGCGAGATAGCCACGTTCAGATGGCGTAAGCCCCTGATCGCATCCCTGCTACCGGTGATCCTCTTCTCCGTGGTCATGATCGTCGGGAGCGGCACCGGTACGCCGTTGTTCGTCGGGTTGTTCCTCGCTGCTCTCCTCACCTACTGGGGTGTCGAGTCATCTCATCGGATGCGCTCATGGGGTCGATGGGTACCTACGTGGGGAGACCACGAGGTCGAGGAGGAACCAGACTCGATCACCGGCGAGGTCGCACGGAAGATGGGAGCCACGTGCGTGGCGATCGCGTTGATCGCTCCGATATTCCTACCCGCGCTCGGGGACGGACTCCTGTCGTGGCGTAACCAGGTATCCGGGGACGGCCCCGGGACGGGTGGCGGCGGACGGATCGATCCGCTGGTCTCCATCGCGCCGACGGTGCTGAATCAGAGCGACCGGGAGTTGTTCATCATCAAGGCCGACTCTCCTGAGTACTGGCGCCTGCTGACGCTCACCGATTTCGATGGCGAGAGATGGACACCATCAGGAGGAGACCTGGCCGAGATCAGAGACGGAGCCATCGAGGGCCCCGTGTCTACCTCTGCCTCTGCAGAAACACTCGTGCAGACCGTAACTATCACCGGGCTCGTCTCGGACGCTCTGCCAGCGGCCGTCCAAGCGACGGATATCGAACTGGTGACGCAAGACAACATCGAGGGTGATCTGCGGTTCGATGCCGAGACCGGCGACATCCGCGTAACGAGCGAACTCGGCGGAGCTCTCGTCTACGACGTCTCGTCCGTGGTTGCTTCGGAGACATATCCGGAACTGCTGGCGGCGCAGATCGGCGAACTCGGTGGCGACTACACCAACCTGCCGGACCGCCTCAGCCCCGAGGTCGTTGCACTCCTCGATGACTGGACGGCCGATGCAGAACTCCCCTTCGAGAAACTGATAGCCATCCAGAGCCACTTGAGGTCCGATGACTTCACGTACTCGCTGGATATCGACCAGATCAAAGCTCGCCAGGTCGCCTCTACCGACGAACTGACCAACTTCCTGATCAACTCCCGAACCGGTTACTGCCAACAGTTCTCAACCGCGTTCGCCCTCCTGGCGCGGCAACTCGGTTATGCGAGTCGGTTGGTCGTCGGCTTCCTACCGGGAGAAGCAAGTGACGACGGCACCGAGTACACGGTGCGTGGGACCGACGCTCACTCGTGGCCGGAGGTGTACTTCGAGGGCGTCGGATGGGTGGCCTTCGAACCGACCCCACGTGCCGACCTGAGGACGGCGATCGCTCCTTCGTACACGAACCCAGAAGGCGATGGCAACGGTGGGGTGCTCGGCAGCGATGGGACGAACGTTCCTGGGCCGAACGGTGGAGGGGGCGGACAGCTGGACGATCCCCGGCTCCTCGGAGCAGGCGATGACCCTGGGGCCGCTGACGGGAACCCCGCCGCCCTGAACGACCTCCGGAACCAAGGTGCTGGCGCTAGCAACGACCGGCCGCCGGCCGCGTGGGAGCGCACGTTCGGGCGGGTGACCTTCGTGCTGATCGGCGCCTTCGTGCTGTTCTTCCTGTCGATACCCCTCCTCAAGGAGGCACGGATCCGGAAGTCGTATCGAGATTCAGACGGCGGCCGAGACCTGGCGAGCGCAGCGTTCTTCGAGTTCGTTTCGAACGCACGGGAACTCGCTGCGATCAGGGGGGCCGGGGAATCACCGACGTCCTACGCGCAGCGCGTTGCAGAGGTGAAGGGCATCCCAGAGCGAGCGGCCCTCCGCCTTGCATTCATCTACGAGGCGGCGCAGTACTCGTCACACGAAACGTCCGACTCGGAGGCGACCGAAGCTCAGAAACTCGCGAAGGGTCTCCGCAGGAACATGTGGTCCAGGTCGACGCTATGGCAACGAGCGGCGCGCCTGTTCTCGCCGACGAGCCTGTCCCTCCATGTTCCTAAGCTGCGGATGCCGCGGTTCAGTGGGCGGCGCGCAGCCGTCTGATCGTTCGGCTATCCAAGCCCTCTTCGACCGTAGATTCGACCTTGCGCAAAGCGGTCACGAACTCCTCACGGTCGTATAGGTACTCGGAGACCTTGCCGTCCACGGATTCTGCGATCTCGCTGATGGCGAGGAAGAAGGACATCTGTCCCTCGCGGAGAGCGTCGAGGACCTCGCCGTCATCGCGACACACCTTGAAGATGCTGACCCCGTCGGTGACGAGCCGAACCTCGGAGAGGTGCTCCTCGAGACCCGCCTTCTTGCGAAGGTAGTCGTATGCCTTACGGACCCTTTGAAGGCTCATGCCTCCGTCGAGCAAGGACTTGACGACCTTGAGCGCGACGAGGTCGCGGAACGCATAGAGCCGTCGGACTCCGGGACGACCTCCGGTCTGCTGAACTCCGGGTTTCACGAGACCGATGCGATCCCAGTAGCGGAGCTGGTGCGGTGTACATCCAGTGAAACGACAAGCCTGCTCTGCTGTGAAACCCTCCATGAGAGCGCGCGGACCTCCCGACTTTCTTCAGTAAAACCTAGCGACGACACGAACCAAAAACCAGAACCACCATATGGGTTCCGGCGAACCGATCCGATCAAGAACTCCCCCGTCCGAAACCTCCACCCGAATCTAGCGCGTGTGGTCGCGGCGCGGCAAGCGGAAACCGAGATTCAGATGGATCGTTTCAGAACTTTGTGCCTCAGGAACCTTTATCGCGTTTCCGGACCCGGGATTCCCACTGCTCGAATGAGCGCAACAGCCGGTCCCTGGGGCTCGAACCTGCTCCGCGCCCGAGGGCGAGTCCCTTGGCGGATCCGGCGACCAGGACGATCCCAGCGACCATGGATCCGAACGCGACGACTCCGATGATGATGTTGCTGGTGATGAAGAACGCTACGAGGATCCCGAATCCGAGGAGGAAAGTTAATGTCCCTAGCTTGATCCGGCGGCGTTCGCTCATCTGAGGAGACCGGCGACGGACATCGCGCGCGAACTTAGGATCCTCTTGATAGAGGCTCTTCTCGATCTCCTCGAGGATCTTCTGTTCTTCGTTAGAAAGCGGCACCATCCCCCGATTATATGGACGGGGCCCTTTTAGTCAGCCTTTTCTCGGCTCCGGTGAACATCTCCGTCCAGGAGGGTGGCCGGGCCAACGGCTTCATCTCCGAACCGCTCCTTGATCCGATCTATCGCTTTTGACGCGTCAGGCCACCCTTTACGACCAGGATCGCCCAGAAGATCGAGCTGACGCTGCGGTGGACCGTCCGACAGAGACGAGATGGATACCCCTAACAGTCGGATGCGAGGACGGTCGGGGTCGAGCTTCTCGTAGAGGGCTCGAGCGGTCTCGTACACCTCCGCGGCCGTATCTACGCTGGTGGGAAGGGTCCTCGCTCTCGTGATGGTCTTGAAGTTGGAGAACCGAACCTTCAGAGTCACTGTTCTTCCGGAGCACCCCGCCGCCCGTAATCGGCCAGCGGTCCGCTCGCTCAACCGGAGCACTTCCCGCAGGATGTCCGCCTTCGCATCGAGGTCGAACGAGAAGGTCTCCTCGGATCCGATCGAACGGGCGGGCTCATGGACAACCACGTCGCGATCGTCGATCCCGTTCGCCAGGTTCCACAGATGAGCTCCTACGGAATCTCCGAGAGCGCGCCGCAGGGTGCTCTTGGGCACCGCTGCGATATCGGCCACGGTGGTCAGCCCCAGGCGCCGCAGGGCCTCACCGGTCTGCTCTCCCACGCCCCACAGTGCCGTGACGGGCAGTGGATGGAGGAATCCCTCGGCATCGTCCTCCGGGATCAACAGGAGGCCGTCTGGCTTGGCTCGCTGGGACGCTAGTTTCGCAAGGAACTTGTTGGCAGCGATTCCAACCGTGCACCGAAGGCCCAGCCGTTCGATGGCCGCCTTGATCTGTTCACCGATCTCGAACGGGGTCCCGAATAGCTTCACCGAACCCGAGACATCTAGGAACGCCTCGTCGAGGGACAGCGGCTCGACCACGGGAGTGAACGAGATAAACACCTCGCGGATCTTCGCCGAGTAGTCCTGGTAGGCGGCGAAATCGTTCGGAAGGAAGATCGCCTGTGGGCATAACCGCCGCGCCCTGACGATCGGCATCGCCGAAGTGACCCCGAACGCCCGGGCCTCGTACGAGGCCGAAGTGACGACCCCCCGACCCCCTAGTCCCCCCACGATCACTGGTTTGCCTTCGAGGGAGGGATCCTTCGCTACCTCGACGGTCGCGTAGAACGCGTCCATGTCGACGTGCAGGATCGTTTCCATATCAAGATGGTACGCAGGCGGTGGGATGAAGTTGTTGCCGGGTCGAAGATCGACCTATCTACGTAGCCTTCGGATCAAGCTTGCGCCCACACCACCGCGCGCCAACCGATAGACGATCCGGAACAAGCGGGCCCGGATGGGGGCCAGTGCGATCTGGTATCCGAGAACCTCCTGCGGAACGGTCCCCCACTTCTCTTTGAACGTGGCGAGGTTCGTATCGTTCACGCCCGTCCCCATCGCATCGAAGAACTCATCGCCGCGCTCGAGGCATCCGAGCAGGGCGGTGTGGAACAGCAGATCGTTGACCCGGTTCTTGAGTCCGGCAGGCGACGATCCCCCCATCCAGTAGTGAGTCCCGTTGCTGGAGTAGACGAGGGCCATCATCCCCATCACCTCGCCCTCGTGGCGCACCATCAGATACTTCGCGTCGCCGGTCGTCACCAGCTGCCTGAAGACCTCGAGGAACAGAGCCTTCGGGTACCAGGTAGGTGCATCGTTGCGTGCCATCGCCTGGTGGTAGAGCGCGTAGATCGAATCGATGTCGTCCTCCGTGGCCGCCTCGGTAACCATGAGGCCCTTGGCCAGTGCCCGGGTGACGTTCTTCCTCGCAGACTTCTGCTTGTACCCGGCGAACAAGTCATCTTCCGTTCGGTGTCCTGTTAGATCGCGGACGTGGCGCACTCCTGTCGTCATCCGGACATCGAGCCCGGAGGGAAGCACACGTACGCGATCCTCGACCACGACGAGGTGATAGCCGCGTTTCTTGAGGCTCGGCATCAGTTCATCGAACAGTGCTTTGCCCCATCCGACATCACCGATCAATCCCCCGTACGGGAAGAACGAATGGAAGATCTTGAAACCGACGGTTCTCCGTTGACTACCAAGGATGCCCACTAGGATCTCGCCGTCGGTGCCCAAGAGAGCTCCGAACAGGACCTCCCCACCGATCCCGGCACGGACCACTTCGGCCCATCGTGATGTGGCACAGAAATAGCGTCCGTTGGACGCGACGAAATCGTCCCACCCAGGCGGGGGAACGGTCGCTAGATACGGGGTCGCCGGCGGAGTAGCCACCGGATCGTCGAGCGGTACCCCTTGTGGTGTCGATCTCAGACCAACGTTCACACCTTGGTCATCGGCTGGCAGGCGGTGAGGGTTGAGCTAGGAGGGCTAGCCTCCGGCCGACCCTCCGCTTGCGTGCCACAGCTTCCGGGGGGCCGAGGTCGTGCCCGTACGGGTCCTCTCGCGCGTCCGCTGACGGTCGAGGGCCTCCTCGATCGACCTACCCCCGGCTCGATCGCGGGCCAGCTCCGCCAGGTCGAAGGCTTCCTCGACGACGACGGTCACCCCGACGTTGCGTGGGTGGGTCCGATGCGTACGCGACGCTCCGCCCCGCTTCCGCACCTCACCTCTGAACAGCAGGATCCATGAATGGAACACCGTTGCCGCACACCACGGCTGCACCCGCTCGAACACGGTCACATCCAACGGACCGGTGGGGTCATCGAGGGTCACGAAGATGATCCGCTGGCCCGATCGGATCTGGGGGGTCTGGCTCGCTACCTTGACCCCGGCCACCCATGCCTCGGAGCCGTTGCGAAGGGAGCTCAATCCAGTCGCATACGTACATCCGAGTTCCTCCATCAAAGGCCGATACAGCTCCATGATGTGCTGGCTCGCGTCGATACCGGTGACGTCCAATTCGGCTTCGGTCTTCTCGAGGGGCGTGTATTCGGGCAGGCCCGGAAGACCCGAGAGGACATCCTCATCGAGGCTCAGAGAGAGCTGATCGCCAGCACGGTGGCGAGGTCGCTCGGCGAGATCCGCCGCCCTCCACAACAGCTCGCGTCGACTCCGATGACCCGAGATCACCTCGAGTGCTCCTAGATGTACGAGATTCACTAGGACCGGGCGGGACAGATCGGTGCGTCGCCATAGCTCCTCGATCGAAGCGAACCGGCCCCCGGCACGGGCTCCAACGATCGAATCGATCTCGGCGCCAGAGATGTCCTTGACCTCAGATAAGGCCAGACGGACGCCAAGGGTGCCATCAGGAGTCGCCTCTGCCCGGTACACCCCATCCGAACGGTTCACGTCCACCGGGAGTATGGGGATCCCAGAACTACGAGCGTCGGCCACGATCAGCCTTCTCGGATACATCCCTGGGTCGTGGGTCAGGAGCCCTGCGACGAACTGAGCCGGATAGTGAGCCTTTAGCCATGAGGATAGATAGGTAGGAAGAGCGAACGCCGCCGCATGCGCCTTACAGAACCCGAACGATGCGAACGCGAACACCTCATGCCACACAGACTTGGCCTGAGCAGGCGTGAATCCGTTCGCGACCGCCTCGGACTGGAACCATCGACCGATCCGGTTGTCCCTTGCGTCGGGATCGACGTGGTTGCGCGGATCGTCCAGAGACGTCTTGGCGGGGGCAGAGTTGGGATCGTCCGGCAAGCTCGGCCGTTCGGAGTCGAGGTGGCGCCTGATGTGATCGGCATCCGCGAGCGAACATCCGGTCGTGGCGGCGATCACCCTGATCACCTGCTCGTGAAACACGATGATCCCGTTCGTCTCGCGCAGGATGTCCGTGAGCTTCTCGTGCGGGTAGACGAGCTCCTCGAACCCGTGCCTCCTCATCAGATAAGGCCCAACCATGTCCGACTGCACCGGTCCGGGGCGGAACAACGAGATGTCGATGATGAGGTCCTCGAACCTGGATGGTTGGAGTCTCGCCAATAGCTCTCGCTGACCAGGAGATTCGATCTGGAAACAGCCGAGGGTGCGGGACGAACGGATCAGCTCGAAGGTAGCGGCGTCGTCCCTCTCCGCCGAGGTGATGTCGAGGACCTCTCCGGTGGTGCGCTGGATCTCTGCCCTCGCGTGGGACATCGCCGACAGCATCCTGACCCCGAGTACATCGAGTTTGACCAGCCCGAGGTCCTCGACGTCGTGCTTATCAGCCTGGAGCATCGTGAACCCAGCGAACGACTCCTGCATCGGCACCCGATCGCCAAGGTCAGGCGACGACAGGATGACCCCCGAGGGGTGCAGCGCGAGATGGCGGGGGAACCCGTCGATGGCGAAACACAGCTCGAAGAGTTGCTCGAGCTGTCCGGAGCGCAGATTGCTACCCGACAGTTCGGGGAGGCGTTCGATCGCCTGGGGGATGTCCCTCGCCCTTATCCGAGGGAACGCCTTGGCCACGAAGTCGATCTCATCAGGTGGTAACCCGAGCGCTTTGCCAACCTCGCGGATAGCTCCTCTCGCCCGGAACGTGTCCACCATGCAGCACACCGCGGTCTGATCCCTGCCGTACGCGGTGAGGATGTAGTTGAGGACCTCCTCGCGCCGATGTGATTCGACATCTACATCGATGTCAGGGAGTTCTTCCCGGCGCTCGTTCATGAACCGTTCGAACAGCAGGTCGTAACGGACCGGATCGACATCCGAGATGCCCAACAGGTAGCAGACGAGTGAACCAGCCGCGCTGCCCCGACACGTGCACCAGATGCCCATCTCGTATCTGACGTGCTCGACGATGTCGGCGACCAACAGGAAGAACGCAGGCCATCCCAGCTTGAAGATCATCCTCAGTTCGTGATCGAGCCGATCGGTGACCTCGCGCGAGATCGTTGTCCCATACCGTCGGGTCGCACCCTCGTGACACCGACGTGTGAGCTCATCCGCTGAGCTCCTGACATCTCGGCCTGGGACGTGCGGGAAGTGATAACTCCCGAGGTCTAGTTCGAACTCGCACTCCTCGGCGATGTAGAGCGACTCACGGAGTGCCTCGGGCACGTCATCGAACAGTCCCTCCATCTCGTTCGGGGATTTCAGGTGGTATTCGGCGTTGGCCCGGAACGCCTGGCTGCGAGACAGCGGAACGATCTTGCTGAGGGCGTGGAGCAGCTCGTGGGTGCCGGAGTCTCCGGGGGACGGGTAATGAACGTCGTTGGTCGCCACCGGATGAACCTCTGCCTCCGTGGCTATCTTGAGCAGCCGGTCCCGCAGCATCCGGTCCCCATAGCCTCGGTGGTCGAACACCTCGACCCGGTAAGACTCCCCCAAAGCTCCGTGCCACTTGCGGACCAGTTCGACCGCGTCCGGGATCCGCCCCGCGGCGGCGAGTCGAGCAACATCCGAGCGCGCACAACCCGAGAACACGAACAATCCATCGCATCGTTCCGCGATCGACTCGAACGTGGTTTCAGGCTCCCCCCTGGCATTGGTGAGATGGGCGCCCGAGATCAGCCGACACAGGTTCCCGTACCCGGTCTTATCCCGGGCGATCGCCGTGACATGCGCCTTCCCCCCACCAGGAAGCATCGAACGAACGGTCAGCTCGGCTCCGTAGATCGGCTTGATCCCCGCACTCCGACACGCCTTCGTGAATCGCACCGCCCCGAGCAGCGAATCATGGTCGGTCATCGCCACCGCCTCGTAACCTTGCTCGGCGGCCAATTCCGGCAATCGCTCGGCCGTGATCGCCCCGTCGAGCAACGACCACGTCGTATGACAATGAAGATGAACAAAGCGTCACGGTTCGTTCCCAGCGATCGTCGAGACGTTCGCGGAAAGATCTGCTAGTTCGGGATCTCCGTGGCGGATGCTTTCGCTATGAGGGTGCCGTCCGAGGTCGTTATCTCGGCTTCGGCGAACAGCACTCGGCGGCCCGCCTTCAAGACGCGGCCGACGCCAGTCAACGTCGTGCCCGCGGCTGCGGGGCGCATTATCGAGATCTTCATCTCGGCAAGTGCGGGGTACTTCTCTGGAGGTAGATGAAGGGCGCTCGCTCCCCCAAGGACCGCATCGACGAACGCTGCGAGCATGCCCCCCTGGATCCCGCCGGCAGAATTGCAATGCTCGGGGAGCACCGTGTAGGTGAAGGTGATCTTGTCGGCGGTCTTCGAGACGTACTCGAATCCCATCGCGTCGTTGACGGGGATGTCGATCTCTCCGGCAGCGAGTGCGTCGGCTCGGGACTTGTCCATGGGCGGGACGATACCCGCTGCTCAGTCCCATATCCGGGCGAGCCTCCATCCCCCGCGCGTCAGATCCCGATAGACGTCGTAGACAGCACCGACTTTGACGAGGACCCCGTCGGCATCGACGTTCCCATCGGACGAAGCACCGGCAGGACGTGCGAACACCCGGAAGTACTCCCGCTGAAGGTTCCCATCCCGCCCCGTGACCCACGCTTCCCGCCAACTCGACAGCCGCTGATCGACCTCGTACCTCTTCCCTCGCCACCGGAACGCGACCGGAGCCCCGAGTTCCACCGGATCGGGATCCACATCGATCGGATCGTCGTAGCGCTTAGTGATGGGCTTACTCTTTTCGCGCTCTCTCCTCGTAACGAGAAGGGGACCCGATCGGCCCCCGGTGGCAGAAACCACCCGGGACCGATCGAGCCCCGCTAATCACGTGTCCGTATCGGGATGGTGGGGACGGCGCGCCGGGGAGCAGAACCGCCTGAAACCAGGCCCGGGGAGGAGCCCTTTCAGAGGAACCCACCCCCAGATACGAACGTATGTTCGATAGTAGGCGCGCGTTCGGCGCGCGTCAAGAACGAGGTTCGCGCGCCTCGCTGATCTCGAACAGGTGGCCGTCGGGGTCGGTGAAAAAGGCCCTGATCTCCCACTCGTACTCGACGGGTGGCGTCAGGAACTCCGCCCCTTTCTCGACCAGCGCTGCGTAGGAGCTATGGCAATCATCGACCCGGATCGTCATCGCGTGGCTGACCTTGTCGCCGGATGGGGGCTCGAAGTAGAGCTTCGGCTTGTCAGGGGTCGGCCCTCCCCCGGTAACCAGCAGCAGCCAGGTATCGAGGTATCTGAGTACGACAGAGGTGCCCCCGTACTCACGGACAACCTCAGCCTCGAGGACGTCGCGATAGAAGGGCAATGCCCGGTCCATGTCGCTAACCACCAAGATCTGAGTCAGTTCCACAGCCGGCCCTCCCGTATCGGATCGCCTAACGGCGTACTAGATGACCCCGAGGGCGGAACGGGCCAGCGGAGACATCTTCTCGGGTGACCATGGCGGGTACATCACGAGTTCGGTCGTGACCTCGCCGATCCCCTCGATGTACTGGCTGGCGGCGCGGATCTGCTCGTCGAGCATCGGCCCGATCGGGCACCCCATCGTGGTCAACGAGAACTCGACATGAACGTCGCCGTCCTCATTGACATCGATCTTGTACACGAGCCCGAGGTTCCAGATATCGATCCCCAGCTCGGGGTCATCGACCGTCTTGAGAACCTCGATGACCTTCTCTTCGATCTCTTTGGTATCAACCGCTGCATCTGCCATGTACCTAGGATAACGAGAAAGCCAGCAAACAATTCCAGGTCGGGGACTCGATGCCAGGTGAGGCACCCGCGGATCAAGAAGCGATCAGGTCGGGGACTCGATGCCAGGTGAGGCACCCGCGGATCAAGAAGCGATCGTCTCGACGATCGCGGAACTAAAGAAAAAAGAAGCTGACGGCCATGATCAGGTAGGCGGCGAGGAGCTGGGCGCCCTCGAACCAGTTGGAGCGGCCGTCGATGACGATGAAGCCGAGGATCATCGCAGAGAGCGCTACGGCAGCGATCTCGAGACCCGTGAAGATCAGGTCCATCGGGTTGCCGGCCGCGAGCGAGAGGAACACGAGCAGAGGCGCGATGAAGAGGGCGATCTGGGTCGATGAGCCGATGGCGATCTCGATCGAGACCTCGACCTTGTCCTTGGCGGCGAGGAAGATCGCAGAGCTGTGCTCCGCGGCGTTCCCGACGAGCGGGACGATGATGAGCCCGACGAACAGCTTCGACAGGCCGAGTTCATCGACCGTCTCCTGGAGGGCCCCCACGAGGAACTCGCTCATCAGCGCGACGCCGACCGTGGCTCCCGCGAGGATCCCGCCCGCCTTGCGCATCGTCCACTTGGGGGTTCCGTGCTCGAAGTCCGTGCGGAACAACGAACGATGGGTCTTGAGGGTGAACACCAGCCCGAGGACGTAAACGGTCATCAGGACGATCGACACGCCCACCGAGACCGCCTCGGTCCGGAACGCGGTCGCCTCCGGCGTGAACGAGAACAGCGCTGGCATCAACAGTGCCCCGACCGCGATCGCGAGCGAAGCGGTATGCAGCCCAGCCGCCTGGCGATTGAAGGTCTGCTCCTTGCGGGTCCACCCGCCGGCAAGGAAAGAGGCACCGAGAACCAGGAGGACGTTCCCGATGATCGAGCCGGTGATCGACGCCTTCACGATCTCGATCTCGCCACGGGTGATCAGGAAGAAGGCGATTATCAACTCGGTGACGTTGCCGAAGGTGGCATTCAGGAGGCCGCCGATCTGCGGCCCGGTGCGGGAGGCAAGGTCTTCCGTCGCGTGCCCGATCATCCCGGCAAGAGGAAGGATGGCGAGGGCAGAGATAGCGAAGATGGCGATCGCATTCCCGTGGGTCAGCTCAAGCACGATGGCTACGGGAACGAACACCAGGAGCCATTCCATCTTCGGTTTCAGCATCCGGTGAGAGTACCGGGCGAGCGGATGTTTAGGTGGTTAATGGGACAGCATCGAGGAGCCTACGTAGCCGCCGGGTCGCCGCGACCGGATCGTCTACCTGGGTGATCGCCCGCACCACAACGACTCGTCGGGCCCCCGCGTCCATGACCTCTGGCAGGCGCTGCTCGTCGATCCCTCCGATCGCGAACCACGGGATGTCCCGAACCGAGGTCGCCGCGTACTCGATGAGACCCAGTCCGGTGCCGGGCCGACCTGGCTTCGTCGGGGTCTCGTACACGGGCCCAACCGCGATGTAGGCAGGCGTCATCTCCGCGTCCAGAGCGGCGGTTATCTGTTCGGGGCTGTGGGTCGAGTGGCCGATCGCGGCGCGCGGGGCGACCTTGCGAGCCAGGGAGTCCGGAACGTCGTCCTGACCCAGGTGGAGATCGCAATCCAGGGCCAGCGCGAGGTCGGGGCGGTCGTTGATGACGAATGGGATGCCCGCGCTCTGACACGCGGCGTGCACCTCGCCGGCCAGTTCGAGGACCCGTCCTGCGTCGAGATCCTTCTCGCGTAGTTGGACGACGTCGACCCCGGCATCCGCCAGTTCCGGGATCAGGTCAGCGAGCGTGCCGGCCTTAAGTGAGGCGGGTGCAACGAGATAGAGCCGAGCGTCGGAGTACCCGGTCATAGCGCCTCCTCCGCCGCTCCCCCGTCATCAAGCTCGATCTCGGGGTCCTCGCCTTTCTCCCGCTCGTAGGCGCGCATCCGCTCACCGATCGCGCGCAGCGTTCCAGGCGTGCGGAACATGACGATCGCGATGAAGAAGTACGGCAGCGCGTCGATGGCGGACTCGTACCAGCGCTTGTCCAATGCAGGGCCTGCGACCATCCAGGCGACCACAAGACCCAGGAGGACGAACCCGATCCGCACCGCGATGCCCCGCGCCGCGAAGGCTTCGAAGCGCTCCCTCATCGCCCTCGCCGCCCTGCGACCATGACGGCTCCTCAGCCGGAGCCACGTCTTCTTCGCCGGGTAGAAGGCGTCGCAGGCCTTCCGCATAGCCCAACGCGAGCGCGGCGATGAGCGCCGAGATCGCAGCTGTAGTCATGGCTCCAGGTTACTCAGGGAAGAAAGGGGGCCCTTACTTCACCGATCGTGCGGAGCACCCGCCGGGAGACCCGTTGCGCGGCCTCTGGCTGAACGGCCGGTTGGGGGATCGAGAGGTCGACGTCGGAGATGAGGATCGTCCCCGAAGCAGCCGATGGTGGGAGCATGGCCGGGGCATCGTTCGCCGTGAGCTCGATCCGGACCACATGGCCCGCGGGGAACGTCCACCCGTTGGCATTCAGTTGGCTGATGATCGTCTGCAGTTCCGTCGAGCCGAGGCGGTAGACCCCTCTGGTCACGAGCTTCTGCGTCGAGGTGGCGGGGTCAACGTCCCACAGGTGGAGACCCACATACATGTCCTGCTGGCTCGGGAGCGCATCGAAGCTCACCTCGGGAGATCCGAGCATGGTGAGATCACTCTCAAGAGGAGACGAATCCACCGCCAGGTTCCCGTCGGCAACCGCAGTATCGGTCGAGGGACATGGCTCTGAGAGCAGGGGGTGCAGTTCCGTCTTGTGACTGCCGCTCTCCGACACGGCCGCATCGAGCGTCCCCCCGAGGGCACCGTCTACGACTATCTCGGAGGTGCCGATCAGTTCGGCCCAGGAGCCCGCACGATAAAGGTCACCGGAGTCAGCTGGTCCCGTGTTGTAACAATCCTGAAGTCGAGCCTCCACAATCTTGGACGGGTTCTTCCCCTTGCCCTTCAGATAGTGGTCGAACCAGGTGTTGACGAGGTCGTTCCCGTAGGCCACCTCGGCTGCTTTGTTCGAGGCGACCTGGTGACCGATGTCACCCGCGTAGAGCCTCACCGGATACCTCGCCGAGGTGTCTTGAAGCTTGTTGACCATCCGGATCGCTTCGATGCCGGGAAAGATGTTGTCGGTGAATCCCTGGAGTGCGAGCACGGGGGTCTTGAACCGCTTCGTCTTCACGTAGTAGGCGGAACGCTTGGAGAGGAGCTTGGTGGCGGCGTCTTGGGTTACCTCGTCCACGTAAGGCTCACCCTCTTTGAATCGCTCGTACCAGGTCTTGATATAGCCGGGAAGGATCTCGTCGGCCGACGTCACGTTCATGGCGAGATAGAAGCCGGTGATGAAGGCTTCCTTCAAGACACCTGGCGTCTCGGCAACCCGTTCCGCCACCGAGGTGGTGGGCAGGAAGTCGTCGCGCGCCTTGCCGTTAGGCAGCAGCGCGTTGACCAGATCGGTCCATCCGATGATCGGCACCGCGGCAGCGAGTTTGATCTTCGTCCCCTTAGGCGAGCGGAAGACGTTCTTACGCGACAACAGCCACGTGTGCCCGCCGCCGTACGAGGCCCCCACCACGCCGATCTTCGCCGGATCGATGTCGACCGACGCATCACTCAGGAGGGTCCCGTCAACGAGACGCCCGACCAGATACTGGGTGTCCTTGATCTCGTGGTCGATGCTGTCGAGCTGGGGCCTGCACGCGGCACTCGGTCCATAAAGGCCGGTATCCCCGTCGGTTGATTCGACCGATTCATCTAGACACTTGTTCTCGTGGAACCCACGCGCTGTATAGGTAAGGACCGCGTAGCCGCGCGAGGCGAACCACAGGTTGTTGAGGTGGTAGTTGGACCCCGAACCCTCGATCGTGTTGGACTCGTACGAGGTCTTGTCGCCGCCCAGGCCATGCAACATCACGATGAGCCCCAGGGGCTTCGTGCTCTTGGCGGGGAGGGTCACATCGGCGTCGAGCCGCGAGGTTCCGTCCTTCGTCTTCAGGCGCGGCTGCCCCGTACTGGTGGCTCCGTTGCAGATCCTGAACTTCTTTCCGTCCTCCGTCACCGTCTTGCATTTGAGAGGAGCCTTCGCTCCCAACGCGGGGCCCGAGGGTGCGATCGTCATGAGGGACGCCCCCAGTGCGGCGACCAGTACGGCGGTTGAGGACCTACGAAGCATTCGGGACCTTCCGAGTCGAGAGATTCGAACGAACCCACGAAACCTACGGGCTTACGGCGACTACTTGAAGCCGTTTGCGGACAATGCTTAGACGGCCGTGGGCCCCGGGTCAGTCGTGGATCAGACGACGACCCTGGGAAGTTGTCCGGTGTCGGCCTCATCGAACGGCACCGCGCTACCCTCCTCGGGCCGTGGGGCCCGAGCGGCGACCGAGGCCGCCAGGGTCCGATAGAAGTGGTCTGGGTTCGGGAGTTGGTCCGCCCGGAGCCACGGTTCCATCCGCGGATCCTCTCCCCTCCTTCGTCCCGACACCTCGATCGCTCCGTAACCCAGCACCCTGCCGAGGATGGAACGTGAATAAGACACGTCTCCGACCCGGGACAGTGGCAACGAGGCGACCGAACGAGCCAGCACGCCGCGCACCACGAGGATCCGAAGATCGGTGAGAACGACTGTGGTCCGTGCCCGGTCGATGACCCGCCATGCGAATCGCAAGGACACCACGAGCGCCGCCAGTCCGGAAACGATGTCGACCGCGTCCGAGCCACGATCGGGCGAGAAGACGAACCCCAATGCTGCGGCGGCGAACAGCGCGAGGATCGTGATCAGGGCGGGTCGGATCAGAGACGCCAGATGGGAGCGGGTCTCGATCAAGGGGTACTCGTCGGGGTGGAGCAGAGATGCGATGCGCGACACCCCTCGATCGTAGGACGCGACTCTGCCCTAAGGCCGCATCTAGGCCGAGACCTCTCCCCACCACTCCAGCCACAGACGACGAGAGGTCTTCAGGAACTCGCGCTCCCGCGAGAACACCTCGAGGGTCACCGTGCCGTCGTATCCGTGCTGTTTGAGGAGGCGGATCGAGCCCTTCCAATCGACGCTGCCGCTGCCGAGGGGCAGATGGAGGTCCTCGGTTCCCCCACGATTGTCCGAGACATGGACGTGGGCAAGGCGGTCTCCGAACGCTTCCAGGAGGGATGCCGTGCGGTTGGTGCCCTTGTGTCCGAGGCGAAGGTTGGCGTGCCCGATGTCGAGGTGGAACCCGAGGTCGGGAAACGCATCGAGTACAGGGGTCAGGTCCTCGACATCACCGAACTGGCGATCGAGGTTCTCGACCATGAGCCTGATGCCCCTCCCAGCGGCGTCTTCTGCGAGTTGAGCGATGGCGTCCGCGTTGCGAGCTCGCACCTTCTCTATGGGATGCAGCGGCACTCGCTGATCCGGGTGCACGTTGACGAGTTCAACCCCGGCATCGGCGAAGCAGTCGAGTCCACGCTTGAATAGATCGCGCGCCTGGCTCCTGAGTTCGTCGAAGCTCGATGCGATCGGCAGGTAGTAGGCGGTGTGTCCCACGGCGGTCAGGCCCAGATCCCCCATAAGGCGTCCAACCTCTTTGCCGTCGGGAAGCCACGCAGCGGGGGGCTCGAGGGTGAGGTCGACGAAGTCGAATCCGTCTTCATGGATCCTATGGATCTCCTTGATGACGGAGCGCCCCGGGAAGTTCATCGATCCGACCAGCATCGGACCATCATTCCATGAGCCCAAGGGCCGTATCCTTCCTCCGATGGAGACCTACGAGGCGATCATGACGAGGCGTTCGGTCGGCAAGACCGATGGACGACGGCCGCCCAAAGAAACCGTCGAGAGGCTCATCGACGCCGCCATCGCGGCCCCCAATCACCACCTGACCGAGCCATGGCGCTTCGTGGTCGTGACCGGTGAGGCCCTCGAGGCGTTCGGCGAAGCATGGGCATGTGGGGCGGAACGAGAGGGCAAAGATCCCGCGGGGCTCAAAGAGAAAGCCCTCCGCGCGCCCGTGATCATCTGCGTGATCGAGCGATCGAAGGGGCATCTCCCCAAGGTGATCGAGGTAGAGGAACATCACGCGGTCGGCGCCGCTATGCAGAACGTGCTGCTCGCGGCCCACGATATGGGCCTCGCCGCGATGCTGCGCACCGGACCCGCCGCTCACATCAAGGACTGTCATGAGTTCCTGGAACTAGACGACGGTGAGATCGTCGCGGGGTACATCTATCTCGGCTATCCACCAGACGGCTTCGTCAAGGGTGCCCCCAAGAAGACTCCCGCGAAGGAACTCACGACGTGGAAGGGATGGACATGAGCGACGGCAACCAGAGAGCTGCGTTCTTCGACCTCGACAAGACCCTGATCCCCGGATCGAGCCTGTTCCTCCTCGCGCGCGGCGCCTACGAGCGCGACATGTTCCGGGTCCGTGATCTTCTGCGGTTCGCATGGGGCCAGGCGATGTTCAAGCTCGTCGGCGAGCAGGAAGAGAACATGGAGCGCTCCCGCGAATCGACCCTCGATTTCGTGACCGGCCGCTCCCGTCGCGAGCTCCTCGGGTGGGGTCAGGAGATCGCCGAGCAGAAGATCCTCCCGCTCGTCTACAAGGACATCGTCGAGGTCATCGAGTCCCACAAAGAACATGGGGATCTGACCTTCCTCATCACTGCGGCACCGGTTGAGTTGGCCGAGACGATCGCTCAAGAGCTAGGCATGACGGCCGCTATCGGAACGGTTGCCGAGGTGGATCAGCACGGCTTCTACACAGGCCGCCTGACCGGGCCCCCGATGCACGGACCCGTGAAAGCGAAAGCAGTGGCCGAGATAGCCGGCGAGCGCGGGCTAGACCTCCACGAGTGTCACGCGTACTCGGACTCCATCAACGACCTACCGCTGCTCGAGTCCGTAGGTTTTCCGCACGCGGTCAATCCGGAGAGGGAACTCCACCGCATCGCCCTCGCACGCGGGTGGCCCGTCATGGAGATGCGCACGCGCCGCAAGGCACTCTTGATCGGTATCCCGGCGGGGATCGGCGGCTTGTCGCTCTTCGGGGGAGGTCTCGCCCTCGGGATGTACCTCGAACGACGCCGTCACATCCGGGCCCCCAAGTCACTCGAGAAACTCGCCAAACGCCTGCGCCTCTAAGCCGCTCCTACACGCGTCCCATCACGGCCCACGCCCGCGCCGTCAACGGGATGGTGCCATCGGCCGCGATCGGCAATCCCTCCCTGAGAGCCTCCTTCAGTCGTTCGCGCGCCTCTGGTTCGAGACACATGTTGTAGGCAGGAGCGGGGGCGTGCGGGGAGAGGAATGGCGTCCAGTAATCGTCGAAGTCCGAGAAGACGGTATCCACCTCAACCGCCCGGGTCTCGACCGATCCGAGACCCGATCCTTCCCACAGCGCGACGAGGGCATCCGGCCGACAGATCTCGAACCGAGGTGCTTCGTCATGGTGGGCAGCCGCGGGATCCTGTTCTATCGCGGCATCCCAGAAATGACGCATCATCTGCATCCCTTCCGCGTAATCCCACACGTACGCAGCGATGATCCCGCCACGCCGGGAGACGCGCACCATTTCGGCGAGGGCAGCTCTCTGGTCAGGCACGAAGTTGAGGACGAGACCCGAGACGACGAGGTCATACCCCTCTCGGTCCGGCAGGCCGTTTGCGTCGCCGACCTCGAACGTCGCCCTCTCGTCGGTCACCTGTTCGGTGGCCAGCCTGACGTGATCGGGGGAAGGGTCGACGCCGGTGATCGACGCGGGCTCGGCAAGTTCGAGGACGATCTGGCTTAACGCCCCCGTTCCACATCCGACATCGAGCCACGCTCCATCGGGAGGTGCATCTAGCCATGTGACGAACTCCCGCGCGACGGACCTGCTCCACCTACCAACGTAGGCCTCGTACGCATCTCCGCTCCCCCACCGTTCTCTTGCCATCCTGCTCCATATGATGCCTCCAATCAGAGACTCGAAGGGAGCAACAGTGCATAGAACCGATTGGGCCTCGGTCCTCGAAGCGGTTACGGGTCCGGCGCTCGATTACCTGAGTTCGCTTCCCGACCGTCGGGTGTATCGCCCAACCGAGCCGGATGAGATCCGCGCGCTGTTCGCCGGACCGCTGCCCGAGACTCCGACCGCTCCGGAGGTGGTGGTCGCAGAACTGGCGCGCGACCTCGAGCCGTTCATCACCGCCCACGCCTCCGGCCGGTACTTCGGGTTCGTGATCGGAGGCCTCCATCCGGCTGCCTACGGCGCCGAGATCCTCGCCTCGACATGGGATCAGAACGCGGGGTTGTATGCCGTTACCCCGGGCGTCGCCGTCGTCGAGGAGGTCGCCGCCGAGTGGATCCTCGAGCTCCTCGACCTTCCTCGCGAGGCGTCGGTCGGATTCGTAACCGGGGGCCAGATGGCCAACTTCACCTGCCTCGCCGCAGCGCGCGACGCTGTCTTGCGGGACGCTGGCTGGGACGTCGAAGCAGACGGGCTCCAGGGTGCTCCGAAGGTGACGGTCGTCGTTAAGTCCGAGAAGCACGCAACCGTTGCCCGGGCCCTGCGCTTCCTCGGCCTCGGATATTCGAGTGCCATCGAGGTCCCGTCCGATGCAGAGTCGAGGATGGATGTCGAGGGTTTGAGAACCACACTGGCGACCATCTCCGGGCCGACCATCGTGTGCGTCGAAGCAGGGGACGTGAACACGGGCTCGTTCGATCACTTCGCGGCAGTTGCCGACGTGGTCGAGGAGCGTCGGACGGCCGGAGTTCCGATCTGGGTCCACGCCGATGGCGCGGTTGGCCTGTGGGCGCGCGCGTCGGCGGACATGTCAGAGAGGGTCGCTGGCCTCGATCGACTGGATTCGTGGTCGACCGATGCCCACAAGCTTCTGAATGTCGCGTACGACTCTGGCGTGGCCATCTGCAAGGACCGATCGGCTCACAGAGCTGCCATGAGCGTTTCCGCCAGCTATCTCATCCAAGACGAGAGCGACAGCGTCAGGGAACCGATGGACTGGAATCCCGAGTTCTCCAGGAGAGCCCGAGGACTGGGCGTGTACGCGACCCTTCGCTCTCTCGGACGAAGCGGGGTAGAGGCGCTGGTCAACAGAACCCACCTGTTGGCTCGCCGCTTCGCCACCGGCCTACAGGAGAGCGGCCGAGCAGAGATCGTCGGTGACGTTGTCTTCAATCAGGTCCTCGTACGCTGGCTCTCAGACGATGGCGACCACGACGCCTTCAACGACCGAGTGATCGCGCGCGTCCAGGAGGACGGCACCGCGTTCTTCAGCGGAACGACCTACGGGGGCCAGCGCCTGATGCGCATCTCGGTCTCGGACTGGGCGACCGACGAGACCGATGTCGATCGCGCTCTCGAGGCTCTTCTGGCGGCTGCGGAGACGTAGACGATCTGGCCCTAGCTATGTTCGCCGCTCCACATGCGATCGATCGACCGCATCAAAGCCGGATAGACGATCAGATGCCTGAAGGGACCGATCGCTTTCATGTAGACGGCACCTACTCGACCGCGGGGCTTGACGTAGACGCCCATCTGCGCCCTATAGGTCTCCGTGTCTTCCCTGGTCCACACGAGGTGGAGGATGCCGTGCACCGTTCCATTAGAGATCTCGGCCGCCCACTCCCGGTCGGTTCGGTAGACCGGGAGGAATCCTCCCGCGGCCTCCCTCATGCCTCGACCGATTGTCATTCCAGCTGCGCTGTCTCTCAACTCGTCCGGGAGTCGTTCCTTCAGCGATGTCTCTCGACAGCCGGGGATAGGCCTGTCTTTGACGCGGTCCCAACCGAACAGTTCGCCTATGCGGAACCGGATCCAGAACAACGCCTTGCTGAGCGACGAGCCTGAACTTGCGGGGTCGAACTCGGCGACCTTGTGGAGGAAAACATCGAAATCGACTGCGGTCCCAGTGACTGGCAACGCCCACACGTCAAGCAATTCGAAATCTGGAGCGATCTCGGCGATCACCCACGGATCCGCCTCATGTGCTGAGTTGGGCAACCTCACGCTTCGAGCCTACCGGAGCCGCGGAACACCAAATCATCGGTTTCGGGTGTGCGCTCAACGATAATCGCAAGACCGAGACGACGACGGAAGGGAGTCGAACGATGAGTACGGCAGAGGTGGCTAGCGAGGGGCTGACTCACAAGCGGGTATTGGTGTGGGCCTCGGTCGCCCAGATCGTCATCAACCTGTTGGTGACGGTGTTGAGCGGTGAGGTCATCCCTCCGCTCATCGCGGTGGCCGTTCTTCTAGCGGTCGGTCTCTATCTCCTCCGAGGAAAGATCAAGGTTGGCGCCGCGATGCTGGGCATCGTCAGCTTGCTTCACCTGATCACCTCAGGTCCCTTCGTAGTCGACAGCCTGACCCACCCGGATTCTTTCTTCGACTTCTTCCTGGGATGGGCCATGGTAGTCAGCGCCTTGGTAGCCGTCATCGTTTCGGTCCCGGTGTTCAAGGGACGAAGCTCCGCCTCGAGTGGCCTCAAGACCGCGGTCATGGGGGTCGCCGGACTCATGGTGGCCCTCGGCGTTCTCTCGGCGTTCTCGACACTGACCCAGGACGACGTCGCCGCACGATCGGGCGACGTGCTCCTCACGGCCGAAGACGCCGAGTTCTCACCGAATACTGCCGAAGGATCGAGCGGCACCGTCGCTGTCCACATCGACAACAAGGACTCGTTCCGGCACAACTTCTCGATCGACGAACTCGACATCGACACCGAGATCCCCGCCAGCAAGGGCGTGCGGGTCACGCTTGGCGATGTCTCCCCCGGGTCCTACGCGTTCTACTGCGCGGTCCCCGGCCACGACGACATGAAGGGCACCCTGGTCGTCGAATGATCCGCCTGGCGACCGGGCAGGCCCCGAAGGCCGAGGGGGTGCGAAGTATCGATGACGAGCGGTAGCAGCTCAGCGAAGCTGATCTATTCGATGGGCATCTCAGCCGACGGGTACATCGCCGACCCCGACGGCAACTTCATCTGGTCGGAACCTGATGAGGAACTACACCGGTTCCACAACGAGCGTGTGCGTGCCCTCGGCGGCCATCTCCTCGGCCGCCGGCTGTACGAGACGATGGTGTACTGGGAAACGGCGCACGAGGACCCTGCTGTGACCGATTACGCGCTCGAGTTCGCAGACATCTGGAATGCGCTCCCGAAGGTGGTGTTCTCGAGGACGCTCGACGACGTTGTTGGCAATACGCGGCTGGCGCGCGCCGGCATCGCCGAAGAGGTTGCGGAGTTGCAACAGCAGACCGGCAAGGACGTGGCGATCGGCGGGGCTGGCCTCGCTGCGGAGGCGATGAGACTCGGGCTGATCGACGTTTTCCAGATCTTCGTTTACCCGGTCGTGACGGGCGGAGGAACGCCGTTCTTTCCGAGCCTCGCCCAGGGTTCTCCGCTGCAACTGGTCGAGACGAGGACCTTTGGATCGAAGGTCGTCTACCTCCACTACGAACGAGCGTGAACGGTTGTGGGTGGACCCCAGGAACGAAAGTTCTTCGCCCCGGGCGTCCACCCACGTCGGCCGAGCTAGGCGCAGCCCTTCTGGCCTTGTCCTGTCAGGAGCCTCGTCTTGAGGATGTCCTCTCCGAGACGGTCGCCGGCGTCGCGGCCCGCTTCATTGCTGAATTGGAAGTGGATCCCGCCGAAGATCCGCGAGCGTCCAGCCTCCTCGGCGGCGTGACTGAACGATGAGTACGAACGCGCTGGTACGAGAGGCTGCTCGCCCGCGAACGAGAAGGTGATCTTGTCGGTGCAGTAGAACCCGGCAAGGATCGTCGATGCCGCTCCGGCGAAGGTCGATGTCCCCGAGGTGTGATCCGGGGTGCCGCCGAACGAACAGAGTGACGGTTGCGTTCCGGGAGCGCACGTTCCCCCGCGCGGGTTCCATGCGGAATCGGCCACAGTCTTTGGGTTTCCGTCCGTGTCGGCGAGACGGATCGCATCTCCGGGCCGCCAGTAGTGCCACGAGTACTTGTCGGTCCACGAGGTGACGACCGAATCTGCGATGCCCATCCCCAGTAGGGAGAGCAACCGTGTCGTGTCAGGCAGCGACTCTGCCGTTCCTTGAGACTCGATGATCTCAAGAGCAACCTTGAACCACAGGCCCGTCTCCCTGACGGTGCCGCCCTCCGCTAGCCACTGACGAGAGATCGCTACGCGTTCTGGATCGGTGTCGGTCGAGCTCCCGAGCGCCTTGACCTCGTTGAAGTCCCTTTGATAGCGACCGCTCGTCAACTTAGGGGGGCCGTCCGAGAGGTATCGGTCAGTGATCCCGACGACCCCGAAGGTGGTCATGTTCCGGAACTGTGTCGCCGAGAAGGACCTTGGGAAGACGCCCGCTCCACTGCCTCCGGGCTTGGACTCCACGACCTGGGTTCCGTCGCTCGATCTCAGTGCGACGATCTCGTTGCCGATCGATTCTCCCCACGTGCGACCCGCCTCGACGTCTGCACCCGACCCGAGGAGCGCTAGTTCGGAGGCGTGAGCAGCATCGATCGAATCCTTCGCTGTCTGATTCGAGGCGAAGAGAGACCCCAGCACTGCGTGCGCCGCCGCGCTGACCGCGGCCTCGTGACTACCTCCCACCGGAGCTCCCCCGTAACCCGCCACGAGTGCAGCGTCACGGGTCGAGTCGCCGTCCGCGACCTCGATGCCGTTGATCGCGTCGTACATGGCCGCGGTCGTCATCGCGTAGACGCGCCCAGCCCCCGGGGTCCCAGTGTGGACCGAGGGGCTCCCTGATCTCACCGCCGAGAACGCTCGCTCGACCCACCGGGTTGCCACGTTCTCCGTGGCAACCGTCTCGTTCGCGACCTGCGCGGGAGCGGCCCCTATGAAAAGACCCCCCGCCACCACGATCGCGACCAGGCGCACCGCTACGCCCCGTCTTTTTGCTTGCCCGCTCATCCTGCTCTCCTTCTCCCGCCTCTGGCGGGTTCGCCGCTGCTACTCACCAGGAGAGGATATTACTCTCCTAGTGAGTAGACTGTCATATCTGCTACTTCGTCGCCGCGATCACGTTCATCTCGCACGGTCCGACAAAGCCATCCGCCGTCTCGAACCTCTCGAGTGCCACCTCGATGTCCTTCCAGACCTCCTCGCGCTCGGCCTCGGGGAGACCAGAGAGCATCTGGTGGAGCGCACCGAACGATTCCCGCTCGAACCGGAGGCACTCGGCTGCCGAGATGAGCCGCACGGGAGCGGAGATGACCTCGATCTCAACATCCTTGAAGCCGGCGCCCTCGAACTTGTCCTTGATCACTTCCGGGGTGGCCATGCTGAATGGCCCCGGCAGTCCCGGACCCGGAGCGGGGAGCCCGGCGCGGCTCGCGGATGATGGACACCGGGATCGAGAAGAATCCATTGCGATCTGGGGTCGTATAGACGACCGCTCCGAGTCGGCCTCCGTCCTTCAAGGCGTGGCGGATCCCCTCTAGGGCCCCCTTCTGATCAGCGAAGTAGATGAGCCCAACACGCGAGATCGCAGCATCGAACGACCCCTCGGGCAGTTCGTGCAACGCCTCTCCATCAAGTTCGCGCGGTCTCGATATTGGTCACGCCAGCGTCGGCGGCGACCTTCGCCGCGTAGGTCAGAATCGTCGGGGAGATGTCGGTCGCCAGGACGTGGCCGTCCTCCCCCACTGCCCGTGCGGCGGCGACCGTCTGGCCACCCGCGCCGGCAGCCACATCGAGAACCCGAGCACCCTCATGGACGCCCGCCATGTCGAGCATGCGCAGCGTCGACTCACCTAGCCACGCCTCGATAGCGCCTGTCCAGGAGTGCCACGCATCGGCCGCTACCTCCCACTGCTGTCGAGTCGTCGACTTATACTGAATCGGATCGAATGTCATCACTCGCCTCCTATGTCGGTTTTCCCTTTCCACTTAGGTAGGCGCTAGATACCGGCGCATCCGCGGAAGGAACCATCTAGCGAATCGCAGGATGGATGAGTCCAGGAGCGAGATAGTGAGCGGAGGACCGATCACCGAGGAGCGCCTGATCGGGCGAGAAGAACCCCTCGCCAGGATCCGAGCATCACTCGATCTCGCCCGCTCTGGGGAACGCTCGATGATCCTCCTCGCGGGAGAGGCGGGCATCGGCAAGACCTCGCTGATCCGCACGGCGACCAAGGATGCTCCCCTGCTGGGCTGGGGCACGGGTGTCGACGAAGCCGGAGCCCCTGGTTACTGGCCGTGGTCGGTCGCTCTCGGGCAGATCGCCGAACAGATCGGAGCCTCCCTCGACGGAGCTCTCACCGAGGAACTCGGTCCGCTGTTGGATCGCAAGCAAGCTGGCGGTCCCGCAACCTCCCAAGATCAGCTCGTCCTAAGAGAAGGGGTCCGTCGCTGGCTAGACGCCGCGTCCAAGTCCGGTCTCGTCATCGTGGTCCTCGACGATCTCCAATGGGCCGATGAATCGAGCGTGTCTCTCCTTTCGTCGATCGCACGATCTCCCGGCCCAGCGAAGATCTGTCTCATCGCGAGCTATCGCCAGGACGAACTTCAGATGGGAGTCCGGGAGCGATTGGCCGAACTCGCGGGTATCGCGACACACATCGAGCTGGAGGGCCTCGCTCGGGAGGAGGTGGCTCGATTCGTGGTGTCGGTGATCAGCAACCCGAGTGAGACTTTGGTCGACGATCTCTATCGCCGCGCAGGTGGCCACCCCGTGTTCACCCGCGAGTTGGCTTTGCTCTCCGGTTCCAACGACCCCTCACGCCTTCCGATAGCGGTCCGCGATGCCATCTCAAGGCGGGTACGTCTCCTACCAGAGGCCACGAAGCGCGTTCTGGAGCCCGTCTCCCTCTCGGCGACATCGATCCACCGCTCGGTGATCGTGGACGTCCTCGACCTCCCGCTGGCCGACGTCGAATCCGCCTTGCAACCCGCTCAGGAGGCGCGCCTGATAACGGCAACGGCTGCCGGATCCCTGTCCTTCGCACACGACCTCTATCGGGAGGCGGTCGCCGCATCAATCTCTCCAGAGGTACGCGTCGCCCACCACCTAGCTTTGGGAGTGACGCTCGAGCGCAGATCGGAACTCGGGGACGAGGTGAAGGCCGCGGAGCTCGCCCGTCATTTCTGTGAGGCGATCCCACTCGGAGCGGCCGAGCGCGCCCGACTCTGGGCGATCTCTGCGGCTCGCGCAGATCAGCGGACGATGGCCTTCCTCGAAGCGGCGGCACACCTGAAGCGATGGCGCGCCGGCATCGCCGATGCTGGGGTCCCTGTCGACGACCTCGCCCTGATCGACGCCCTTGTGGTCGAGGCCGACGCGCTCAGCCAGGCAGGCACCTCCATCGAGGCCCGGGGGATCCTCCGCTTAGCACGCGACATCGCCGTGAGAGCAGGAGCAGTCGAAGACCTCGCTAGGATCGCCCTTGCTGTTACCCGCCTCGGCGCCACGTTTGCCACCCGCCGGGACGACGTGATCGCCGAACTTGAAGCTGCGATTACCGCCGTGAGGGGCACGAACATCGCCCTCGAGGCCCAGGTCACGGCCGCTCTCGCGAGGGAACTGCAGCATTCGGTCGCGTCCGATCGACCCCGCGCCGAACCCCTCAGCGCCCGCGCACTCGAATTAGGTCATGAGGCGGGCGATACGGAGACGCTCATCGCGTGCCTGCTCGCACGCCACGACCTCCTGTGGACCCCGGGGCGGGCAGAGGAACGGGTTGAGGTCGCTCACGCCATAGTCGGGGCTGCGGAGGGAGCGGGAGACGTCGAGCGTCACGCCGAAGGTCTCCTCCTCCTGGCTAACGCCCTGTTGGAGTGTGGTTCCGGCGCCGCGTTGCAGGCCCTCGAAACCTCGGTTGCGTCGTTCGAGGAACTCAGGCGCCCTCGCCATCGCTACGTCGCACTCTCTCGTCGAGCAGCTCTCGCTCTCATACGAGGCGACCTTGACGGCGCTGAAGAACTCATCGAAGGCGCTGCCGAGCTAGGCGATCACATCCTTGAGCCCGACAGCCAAAACGTCCGGATGTCTCAGAGACTCGAATTGATCCGGACGCTCAACGACCCGGACGTGCTCGCCCGCTTCGCTTCGGAGGCGGTCGAGCACTGGCGGGGTGCACCGATCCACGCGAACGTGGTCGCTGCAGGCTTCCTAACGCGTGCCGGTGACCTCGACGGGGCAAAGCGCCACGTCACGACCGTCCTTGATCTGGGAACATGGTCGGCGGAACGCTCATATCTGTGGTCTGTCTTCATGCGGGAACTCGCGGTTGCGGCGGTCGGACTCGAGGATCAAGACCTGTGCCAGCAACTGCTGGACGAGGTGCTACCCGTCAAGGACACGTGCGGGGTCAACGGTGCTTGCGTGGCGTTCGCGGGCGCCCATGCGCACACTGCCGCGCTCCTGTCGATGGCCATCGGACTCCCCTCCGACGATCTCCTTAGAGCAGCCGCGGAGATGTACCACCGACTCGGCGCCCCACTGTGGGCAGCGGAGGTTGAATCCGTACACGGCGCACCCGAGATCGGAGATCGCACGCTCCTGCGTCGGAGCCGCTCGTGGGATATCTCGTTCGATGGGGAACGTGTCTCGGTACCTCACTCCAAGGGCCTCGCCGACATTGCTCTTCTGCTCTCTCGCCCTGGGAGAGATGTTCATGTATTGGATCTCTACGGGTCGAAGGACGTGTCCGGATCGAGCGGAGACCTCGTAGACGGCGACGCGCTTCGCTCCTACCGAGATCGCCTCGCGGATCTCGGTAAGGAGCTCGCCGAGGCAGATGAGTTCAACGACCTCGAGCGAGGCGCCCGGCTGCGAACAGAACGCGACGCTCTCCTCGCCGAGTTGCGAAGCGTCGCCGGCCTCCAGGGACGCTCTAGAACCTTTTCGAACCATCCGACGGAACGAGCACGCAAGGCGGTCTCGGCGCGGATCAGAGACCTCATCAGCCGGATCGCGGCCGATGCTCCCCGTTTCTCGGCGCACCTCGATCGCAACATCACAACCGGCGTCCTCTGCCGATATCTCGACGAGACAGGCCCTCGGTGGGTGATCACGGACACGAAACCCGAGCCGTCCGGATAGTCAGGCGGTTGCGGCGGCGAGTTCGAACGCGCTGAATCCGGTAGGGAGCTTGTGGACGCGTTGTAATGACAGGCCAGCTGCCTCGAAGAGTTGTTCGAACTGCTGCCTCGTCCGCTCGCGACCAGATCCGAGAACGAGCATCATGAGATCGCTGGCTTCGACGAACTCCCCGCGGGCACGATCGGCGAGCTCGTTCTCGACCACAAAGATCCGGGACGACCCAGTCATCCCCGCAGAGACGTTGCGCAAGATCCTCTCGGCCTCCTGATCGTTCCAGTCGTGGATGATCGCCAACATGAGGTAGCGGTCAAAACCACCCGGGACGGCGGTGAAGAAGTCGCCTCCTTCGACCGTCAACCTCTCGGACGCCCCGACTCTTGGCCACCACCGCAGGAAGATCGAACAGGACCCCTTCGAGGTGCCGGTGCCGAGCGAGGAGAACCCGCAGCGCGGCGCCGTTACCGCCCCCGACATCGCAGACGTTTTGGATGCTGTCCCAGTCGAGCGCGTGGCTCAGTGCGAGCGCCTGCATCGTCGCGCCCGCCTCCATCGCGTGGTCGAAAGCATCGCCCGCATCGGGCCGCTCCTCGGTGACGAACCTGAAGAACGGCAGTCCGGTCGATGCCTCCATGCCGCTACGGCCGCTCACGTCGAACGTGGCGCGTGATCCCTGCCAGGCATCCCAGAACCAATCGCTGGACGCGAACTGCACCCATCCCCTCCAACTGTTCGGGTGATCGGCCCGCAACACTTCGGTGACCTCGTTGGCCTTGAACAGCCCGTCCCGGCCTTCGTCCAAGTAGCCACGCCCGGCGGCGTACCTGAGGAGGCGTTGAAGCGCCTCTGGGTTCGCCCCCGTGAGCTCCGCGATCTGGATGTGGTCACGAGGGATGTCGAGAGCCTCGGGGATCCCCAACTCCACCATGAGCCCGAGGACGCGGTTGTCGAATAGTCCGAACAGACCCTCGAGGACCTGGACCGCTGGCGGCCCCATGCTGCGATGCGTCTTAAGGACGCGCCCGCGCAACCGGATAGCGGCCCGTGCCACCCGTCCGGGTGGAACGAACGGCAAGCCCAGGATGTCCTTAAGACGGGGTTCGCTCATGCCCCGATGGTGGCACTTCTCCACAGTGGTTGAAAGGGAGATCCCGATCGTCTACCCAGGGGGTGCGAAGAATTCCAGAGGTAGATTGTCGGGGTCGTGGAAGGAGAGCCCAGAGCCGTAGGGGGCATCGACGATCCCACCGTGCGAGATCCCGAGGCCGTCAAGGCGCTGCTCCCATGTCTCCAGATCGGTACGGCTAGGAACAGCGAATGCGATGTGGTCCAAACCCGTGCGGTACTCGCTGAATCCAGGTTGATCGTTCTCGCGTGGATGGGAGTGGATCCCGAACAGCGACCCCCCGCCCAGCGCCCATACGACGTGATAGAAGTCGCCCGTGTCTTCATCCAACACCGGCTCTGACTCAAACAACTGCGAGTACCACTCCCGTCCCCGATCGATATCCGTGACGGTTACTGCAACGTGTCCGAGACTTGGGAACTCGGCCATCCTTCACCTCCTGCGTCGAGTTGCGAAGTACCTGCGTCGGTACGCTTGTAGTGCCCCACCGCGTCGAACCACCTTTTGGCGTGCAGTCCAACTTTCAGATCGATCTCTGCAGTAACGATCCCCTCCTTGTCGTAAAGGGGGCCAGCGATAACAGCGCCTCCTCGCGGCTCGATGATCGCAGCTCCACCACGGCCGAAAACCTCATCATCGGGCAGGGGTACCGGAAAATCATCGGGGAAGTCACTTCGTTGGATGTACTGCGGAACGCTGATGACGAATGCTCCAGATTCGATCGCGATGTGACGAATCGATGCCAGCCAGCCTTCGGAATCGTCCGCTGTCGGCGCCAGCCATATCTGAACCCCTTTGGTGTACAGCTCGTAGCGAGCCAGGGGCATCCGGTTCTCCCAGCAGATGAGCCCACCGATCCGGCCCAGGTCGGTCTCGGCTACGTCGAGATCGGTTCCGTCTCCAGGGCCATGGAAGAGACGCTCGTGCATGGTCGGAACGAGTTTGCGGTGTTTGATCAACACGCCCTCGGGTCCCAATAACAGCAGAGAGTTGTACAGGGAACCGGGGCGTTGAAGCTCCCGTTCGTTGATCCCGATCGCGCAGTGGATCCCCCGCTCGGTGCACGCCTGCCACGAGCTTGTCCACCGCGGGCCCAGGAACCTCGATGGATGACTCCCACAGTCGCTCCCACATCAAGTCGAACCCACCGAACTGCGCCGCCTGGTGAGCCCATCCTCCGCTCGGATACACGGATACGAAGGTCTCAGGAAAAACGGCGAGTTGCACTCCGTCGTCGGCAGCTTGGTGAAGGAGCCCGAGCGCTTTGTCGATGGTCGCCTCCGCGTCGAGGATGACCGGCGAAGCCTGCACAGCGGCTACCTTGACTGTCTCGAAGATGGTCATTTGTCGCACGCTAGCGCGGCCAGGAAGGCGTCGCGGATGGCGGCTACGTGACGGTCGTCGGTCCCGCAGCATCCGCCGACGACGTTGAGGTGAGACAGGTGCGCCCGCAGGTCGGCGTACCGGCGAGCGAGGTCTACCGGGTCGCCGTCGTCCAGCTCCTCGGCCTCGTCCAGTTCGGCGTGGCTCATGCTCGAAGCGTTCGCTCGCAGCCCTCGGATCCGGTCCCGCCACGGCTCATCGCCAGCGACCACGGAGTCGAAGTGACTCGGATGCGCGCAGTTGATCATGTAGTAGGCAGGGGCAGAATCGGTCGCCCCGTCTACCTCCCGGATCGCGTCGCCCAGTTCCTGACCGTTGGGCAGCCGCCCGTCGGTTTCGAGCGTGAACGAGATCGCAACGGGCATCCCCGCGGCGACTGCCGCCCTCGTGAGGCCGGTCGCCTCGTCCGGGTAGGTCATCGTGATCGCGGTGACCATGTCGGCCGCGGTCTGAGCGAACGTCGTGATCTGCGTCCGGTGGTAGTCCTCCGCGTCGTCGGCGCTCAATCGAACCGACGGGTTGTAGCCGTCGTCGTGCGGACCGATGCATCCACTGACGACACAGGTGATGCCTTCCCCGGCAGAAGACCTGAGGTCGTCGACCAGTGCGATCGCTTCCCGATTGAGGCGATCCAGGTCAGCCTCCGAATAGCCGAGTTCGGTCGCCCACTTAGGGCTGGCGCGCCACGTCGGCGATTCGAAGATGAATCCCAGGCCCGCCTCCTGCGCCAGAGCCAGGTACGGAGCGTAGTAGTCGCGCAAGGCCTGTACGCCCTCTGCGGTTTTCAGAAGATCGAACGCCGCAAACAGCGGCAGGTCCAGACCCTCATGGAAGATCAGAGTGGTCTCGATGCCCCCGTCCGTGAGGAACAGGTCACCGTTCAGCTGCGGAAGCGAGTCTCGGACTCTCATCCCGGAAGCATGGAGCAGAGCGAGGTAACTGTCCAGTTTGTCCCTTCGCTGTCCTACGGATGGTCCGAGCGTCCTCCGGTGGCCAAGAGATCGGCCAGCTCCCTCGCGTTCTGCTGGGCGTAGTCCCGGTGGCAGTTGTTCATCAGGACATGGGTCGATTCGGCTTCGGAGGCGATCTTCTCGATCTTGGGCACCCATCCCTTCAACTCGTCGGTGTCGTAGAGATACGCGAAGCGCTTCTGGACCGAGCCCGACTCCCAGTCGGCGGCGTTGCGGCCGTGGAAGCGGACGACTGCGAGATCAGCGGTCGCTGCTGCGATCGGCGGGAGCGACGATGTGAATCCTTGGGGCATGTCCACGCACACGAACGGGAGGCCGTGACCTTCGAGGAATTCGAGCGTCTCGGTGACGTTGTCGTCGCGCATCCAGGTCTCGTTCCTCAGTTCGACACAGATCCGCAGAGGTGCGCACCGCTTGGCGCACTCGAGGATGTAGTTCTTGTTGTCCTTCGAGATCACGAACCACGGCGGGAACTGGAACAGGATCGCCCCGAGCTTCCCCGCGTCATCGAGCGGCTTCAGGGCCGAGAGGAACCGGTCCCAGATCTCGTCCACCTGAGCCGGGGCCAGATCGGTCGGGTAGAGGCGCTTCTTGTCCGGCGGCCGCTCGATGTCCTTGTAGAGAGCGTCGGCGCGGGTCGGATGCTGGGTCAGCAGCGAGAACGCCTTGATGTTGAACGTGAAGTCGTCCGGCGTGCGCTCGACCCACCTGACGGAGTTGTCCTCGGACGGCGGGAAGTAGTAGGTCGAATCCACCTCGACGAGAGGGAAGTTCGAGGCGTAGAAACGCAGCCGTTCCTCCGCGCTCTTGGCTTCCGGCGGATACCAGCCGGAAGCGATCAGCGACTTGTCCGTCCACGAAGCCGTCCCAACGAGGATGTCACCCATCTCCGATGCTTAGCACAGCTCGATGCAACCTTCTGGGGCCGCTCGACGTCTTAACCGCATGGCGCTCATCGGCGGAGATCCGCAGAAAGATGCTTGTGAGGCTAGGCCCCTCGGTCGTACTGTTGCACGAACCCCTCTTCGGCTATCCCAAGGAGCGAGATGAAGCCCAGCCGCGCGATGAAGCGCAGTTCAGCTAGGACCCACAGGATGACTGCAACCATAGGAGCGATCGCGCTGGCAGCGACCTTATTCATCCCAGTGGCGACGGGCCGCAGAGCCCACCCCTCCGACCCTCAAGCTGATGGGCCCCAACAACGAGGTCACGGTCTACCGATACGGCAAACAGCCCGTCTATATGGATCTCGGCGTTGTCCTAGCGTCTCTCGATGCACCCTTCGAGGTGAGGCTCACTAGGCCCGACTACACGCAGCCGGTGCAGGTCACTCAGGTTCTCCACGGCGACGGAGGGACCACCCAAGTGGTCGATCTCGACGACGATCTCTTCACCTCATGGTTCGGCTTCTCGGAGTTCCTCGAGGTGACCGTGGCCGACGAACAGGGCACCCCGCTCGGCGACCCGGCATCGACCACGTTCTGTCCGAGCGGATGGGACATGCAGAGGATCTCCGACGACGGCCCCGTACGGCCCACCTATCCGGGAACCTGTTTCGGGAACCCATTCACCAAAGGAATGGTCTGGGGCATCGACAAGAACTGGGGGGCGAATCTCTTCTCCTACGAGGCTGCTCAGTTCTTCCTCGCACCGGGTCACTACACGGTGTCGACCCGCGTCGCGGATAAGTACGCGGACGCGTTCGGCATCTCCGAGGAGAACCGCACCTTCGAATCCGCGATCGAGGTGATAAAGCTCAAGGACAACTGTCACCACGGTTGCAAGGGGGCCCCGGAGCAGCGCGGTGGACACGGAGCGCCCTACCGCGCCATCCCTATCGACGACAGCCCCGACCCATCGATCCTCCCCGACCTGCGGGCTCTTCCTGCGTGGGGCATGTCTGTCCGCAACAAGAAGAACGGTAAGAGCTTCCTATCGTTCGGGGCCAACGTCTGGGTCGCCGGAGACTCCGACCTCGTGGTTGAGGGGTTCAGGCGCTCCGACGAGGCGATCATGGACGCGTTCCAGTACTTCTTCGTCGACGGTGAACCGGTTTCCAAGTCTCAGGTGGGCACGCTCGAGTACGACCCGAGGGAGGGGCACACGCACTGGCACTTCCAACAGTTCGCGGGGTACTCCTTGCTCGATGCGAACATGACCGAGCCTGGGATCAAGAGCAAGAAAGAAGCCTTCTGTCTCGCGGCGACCGACGCGATCGACCTCACCCTCCCGAATGCCGACCTGACCCCAGATCAGATCGGGATCGGCACCCAGTGCGGGGGCCCGTCGGCGTCATGGATCCGTGAAGTCCTACCCCTCGGCTGGGGCGACACGTACTTCCAGGGTCGTCCTGGGCAATCGTTCAACATCACGGGCCTCCCGAACGGCACCTACTACGTGAAGGTCGAAGCGAACCCGTCCGGCCATCTGCTCGAACAGGATGTCACCAACAACATCGAGTATCGCGAGGTCATCCTCTCGGGCAAGCCCGGGCATCGGAAGGTCGAGGTGCCACCGTGGAACGGCATCGACACCGAGACCTACTTCGGCTACTAGCAGCTCCTTTATGCGTCTTTGAGGTGGCCCTCGCTACCATGGAGAGCATGCGTCTCCTGGTGGTCGAAGATGAGATCGATCTAGCCGATGCGATCGCGCGCGGGCTGAAGAACGAGGGCTACGCGGTAGATACCGTGTACGACGGCGGCGATGCGCTCGACAAGGCAGCGGTCAACGCCTACGACCTCGTCTGCCTCGATCTGAACCTCCCTGGCCTTGATGGGATCGAGGTCTGCAGGCGACTGAAAGAGATCGACGATGGCCAGCGGGTGCTGATGCTCACCGCGCGCGATGGCCTCGAAGATCGGATAGCGGGCCTCGACACCGGAGCGGACGACTATCTGGTCAAGCCGTTCCAGTTCCCCGAGTTGACCGCGCGAATAAGGGCTTTACTCAGGCGAGATGCGGGCCGGAGTGGCGCGGCACTTGAGGTTGGCGACGTGCACCTCAACGAGGCCACCCATGATGCATCCCGGGCAGGCAGACCGCTTGAGTTGACACCGAAGGAGTTCGCCTTGCTCCGGTACTTCCTCACGCGGGCCGGAGAGGTCCTGTCGGCCGAGGAGCTGCTCGAGCATGTCTGGGACGAGCACGCCGATCCGTTCACCAACACGGTCAGGGTGACGGTGATGACTCTTCGGCGGAAGCTTGAGGACGGCTCCGGAGCTCAACCGATCGAGACGGTGATCGGCGCCGGCTACCGGTTCCGAACATGACCGAGCAACATCGCCCCCTTGGGATAGCGTCCCGGATGCCTGACTGGGCGGGCTCGATCCGGTTCCGGTTGACGATCCTCTACTCCGCGGTCTTGTTCGGGATCGCAGCGCTGCTGGTCGTCGCTCTTTACGCGGGGCTCAACTGGAAGCTACGCCAACAGCCCCTGTCGGACCGGGTCGCCGTGAACCAGTTCTTCCAGGCCCCCGACGGCACCATCATCCGCCTCGAGCGGCTCGTGATCTCCGAAGCCAGGGCATTCGAGAGAGCGGTCAACCGGAACACGCTCGATCAGTTGAGGAACTATTCGTTGATCGCCCTCCCGGGCCTGTTCGGACTGAGCCTCGCCGTCGGGTGGATCATCTCGGGGCGGGTGCTCTCCCCCATCGGACGCATCGGCGAAGTCGCCCGCCAGATCCAGGCAACCGACCTCTCGAAGAGGATCGAGCTGTCGGGCCCACGGGATGAACTCAGGGATCTCGCAGAGACTTTCGATCAGATGCTCGATCGGATCGAGGACGCATTCACCTCGCAGAGCCGGTTCGTGGCGGACGCGTCCCACGAGTTGAGAAACCCACTTGCGGTGATCCGTACGAATCTCGACGTGGCTCTCGACGATCCCGACGCAACGGTCGCCGATCTGCGGGAAGCGGCTCACGTGGCGCGCAGGGCTGGGGACCGGATGGGTCGGATGGTGGATGACCTGTTGCTGCTGGCACGCCTCGAAGCGCCGAAGGAATCGCACGCTGGATTCGCTCTGGACGAGGTCATCTCTGGAGCGATCGGCGAATCGAAAGCGGCGGCGGAACAGAAAGGGGTGTTGCTCGCAGGCACCGCTACAACCAACGCCACCGTCACCGGGGATGGGGACGCGGCGACCCGGGCTATCAGCAACCTTCTCGACAACGCCATGCGGGTCAGCCCAGCAGGAAAGCGGATCGAACTGGATTCGGGCACGACCGACGGGTGGGCGTGGATAGCGATCGCCGACGAGGGCCCGGGGATCGCACCGGAGCATCACGAGAGGATCTTCGATCGCTTTTACCGAGCGGATGCGTCGAGGAGCCGCGACCAGGGCGGCACAGGGCTCGGGCTCGCCATCGTCAAGCGCATCATGGAGGCCCACGGAGGCGAGGTCAGGCTCGCGTCGATCCCCGGTCGCGGCACGACCGTCGTCCTGTGGTTCCCGACCACGTCAGAGCACGGCGATGTCCCACCCCAAGGGTCCCCTCAGCTTTTGCGCTGACCTTTAGGGGGGCTTTACGCGTGGCCCCTTAGGTTGGGTGGAGACGACGAACCCGGTCCCCGGAGGTTGAGATGAGCGACGATCATGGTGGGCACGACGATCCGACTGAAGAAACCCCCTATACGCCCCCCCGTACCGACCGGCTGTGGATGCCGGAATCGATCGAGGACCCCCCTCCCCCTCCTCGACGGTCCTGGATCAGATGGACGGCGATCGCACTTGTCGTCCCGCTGCTGATCGGAACCGGGGTGATCGCCGGGCGATTGCTGATCCCCGGCGATCCGGATGCGCCGGTGGCCGCGGCCGAGAGTTCGGATGGGAGCGATGTCCCCGCCAGCGTTCCCCTTCCGGATGCGGGTGAAGAACCCGTCGCCGCGGTCGCCAGGGCGCTCCTCCCTTCGGTGGTTCAACTCGAGACGGAAACGGGTCTCGGCTCGGGCGTGATCTACGACGCCGACGGGTTGATCCTCACTGCAGCTCACGTGGTGGATGGATCGAACGACGTCACCGTGCGCCTCAGCGATGGTCGATCCCTCGATGGACGCGTCGTCGGGGCCGATGCCAACAGCGACATCGCGGTGGTCAGGGTCGAGGAGGAAGGGCTTCCGGCCGCCCATCTAGCGATCGGTGTCGACCTCCAGGTCGGCCAGTTGGCGATCGCGATAGGAAGCCCATTCGGGCTCGATTCGACGGTCACATCCGGGATCATCTCGGCGATCGATCGCAGCGTGATCCGCCCCGATGGAACGGTCGCCAACATGATCCAAACCGATGCATCGATCAACCCCGGCAACTCGGGCGGAGCGCTTGTCGATCGTCAGGGGCGGGTGGTCGGGATCAACGATGCGATCCGCACCCAGAGCGGTGGCAACGAGGGGGTCGGCTTCGCGGTTCCCATCGATCAAGCTTCATGGGTGGCGGAACAACTCGTCGCAGGGAACCCGGTGATCCCGGCATTCCTCGGTGTGAGTGGAACCGACGACACCGCCGGGCGGGCCGGTGCCTTGATCACCAGCGTCGAAGGCGGGAGCGCCGCAGACGATGCCGGGATCGAGGAAGGCGACCTGATCACCCTCGTCGACGACTCGCCTATCGAGAGCATGACCGACCTTGCCGCCCGGATCAGAGCTACTCCCCCGGGAACCGAAGTGACCATCACGTACGAGCGTGGCGGCGAAACGAAGACCGTCACGGCAACGCTCGGTGATCGCTCCACGACCTCTTAGAGGTCGGGCAGTCCCTCGAAGGTCGTCGACGGCTCGGCGTAGAGGCGCTTCGGGATGCGCCCGGAGCGGTGCGCCAGCCGTCCAGCCTCGACTGCCCTTCGGACCGCCTCTGCCATCAAGGAGGGCTCCTGCGCCCGCGTGATCGCCGATGCAACGAGCACCGCGTCGCATCCGAGTTCCATCGCTATGGCTGCGTCCGATGCCGTTCCGATGCCAGCATCGAGGACGATGGGAACATGCGCTGCTTCGAGGATCATCGCGATGCTGTAGGGATCGAGGATCCCCTGCCCGGATCCGATCGGCGATCCGAGCGGCATGACCGCAGCGCAGCCGAGGTCCTCAAGTCGTCTAGCCAGGATCGGGTCCGTGTTCGTGTAGGCGAGGACGACGAAACCATCGTCCACGAGAGTCTCTGCCGCAGTCACGAGCTCAACGCCATCCGGCAACAAGGAATGCTCGTCGCCGATGACCTCGAGCTTGATCCAGTCGGTCTCGAACGCTTCTCGGGCCAGTCGGGCCGTCTTCACCGCATCTGCCGCGGTGAAGCAGCCCGCCGTGTTCGGTAGAAGACGACAGCCCGTCCGGTCGAGAACATCGATTATCGAACCGCGCTGATCGGGGTTCACGCGCCTCAGTGCGACCGTGGCCAACTCTGCGCCGGACGCGACGATCGCTTTCTCGAGAGCCTCGAGGCTGGATGCACCACCCGTCCCGACGATCAATCGGGACGCGAACGATTCCCCAGCGATAACGAGCGGATCGTCCATCGTCACCCTCCCTGAACGGCCGACAGGATCTCGACCCTGTCCCCGTCCGAGACCGCGGAGTTCTGCCACTCTGCACGCGGTACCACTTCGCCGTTCAGAGCAACCGCAACTCCCTTGGCCCTTGGATCTCCGCGGATCTCTGACACGATGTCCACGAGCGTCGTTCCGGCGACCGCGTCCCGTTGCTCGCCGTTGACCATGACCTTCATACCCCGGCCCCGGCGAATCTCTGCGGAGAGAACGGCTCTATCTCGGGAGGGGCAGTTCCCGTGGCGAGCAAGATAGCGATCGCATCCGAGGTGATGGGGGTCAGCAGGATCCCATTGCGGTAGTGACCCGAGGCGATGATGAGTCCCTCCAGCGCGGACGCTCCGATCACCGGAGCGTTGTCAGGAGTGCCCGGGCGGAACCCAACGACGAGTTCCAGCAGCTCGAGTTCCCTGAGCTCTGGAACCAACTCGTATGCATCCCGGAGCAGGGTGTAAACGGCGTCGGCCGTGATCGAATCGTCGAACCCCTTCTCCTCGACGGTCGCACCGATCGCGATCCTTCCGTCCGTACGCGGCACGATGTAGACGTCGAGGCCGCGGATGTTCCGGGTGATGAGGTCGGGAGCCCCCTTCAGGTACACGAGTTGGCCCTTCACCGGCCGTACCGGGGGGAGGAACTCGGCGGGGATACCCGGCACCGCTCCGCTCCACGCGCCGGCGGCGAGGACGACCTTGTCCGAGGTGAGCGCCCGACCGTCTTCGAGGCGCACTCCGGTTACCCCCGCCGGGCCAACCTCTACGTTCGACGACAACTCCGGAGATCAACTCGACCCCAGCGCGCCTGCACGCTTCCTCCAACGCCCCTGCCAGGAGGCGATTGTCGATGTGGTGGTCGTCCTCGACGAGGAACGCACCCCTGATCGACGGAGCGAGGGCGGGCTCGAGGGTCCGCGCTTCCGCAACCCGCAACTTCCGGGCATCGAGACCGAGCCGCTGTTGGAACGCGAAGAGCTCGTTGAGAGCCGCGTGGTCGTCCGTGTCGGGGGCGACGATCAGCGTGCCGGAACGTCGGTAGCCAACCTCCGAGCCGGAGGCTGCAGCAAGGTCGGCCGCGAAGCCTGGGTACCGCCTGGACGATTCGAGATTCAGTTCGAGGAGGGTCTCCTCGCCGTAATGGACCTCGGTGATAGGGGCAAGCATCCCGGCGGCGGCCCACGACGCACCATGGCCGAATCTCTCGTCGACCACCGCGACGCTCAGGCCCCGTTCGCCGGCTCGCCACGCGATCGACAGTCCGATGACGCCGCCTCCGATAACCACCACATCGGGGGACATGCCACCGAGTATAGAGAGCGTGAGCCCCTTAGCCGTCGGCCGTCGCGGGGGCCGACGAGGGAGTGGACTGGGCTCGCGCACGCGCGAGCAGCCCAGTCGACGATCCATCCCTCAACTCGAGAGACTTCCGAAGCCTGACGACGGTCCCGGAATCGGGGTCCGAGTTGAAGTGGAGGTCGTCCACGAGATGCCTCATGAGGAACACTCCTCGGCCGCTCTCCGCCGACGACCCGACGAGGTCCTTGGACAGGGCCTCGTGCTCGAAATCGCCCCCCGTGTCGACGATGCTGATCTCGCATTCGTTCTCGTCGACCCGGATCTGCACCTCGTATTCCTCGTCGTGCTCGGCGGCATGGCGGAGCACGTTCGTGGCAGCCTCAGACACCGCCACCTCGATATCAGAGGTGCAGTTGTCCGCCACCTCGAGTTGCTCCAAGGCGGTCCGGCACATATGGCGCACGAACGGGACCGAGGCCTCGTCGCGCGGCAACGAAAGGGTGAATCGCAGTTCCATGCCGTGATGGTTCCCCCGCGGTGAGGCCGAGAAACCCCTACCCGAAGAACACCTCGGCGGTGTCGTAGAGGCTCGGATCGAGGGTTTTGAGCGTGCCCACAGCCTCGGACAACGTGACCCGGACGATCTCGGTGCCCCTCAGGGCCACCATCACGCCGTAGTCACCTTCGGTCGCGGCGTCGATGGCAGCGATCCCGAACCGGGTGGCGAGGACCCTGTCGAACGCCGTCGGCGTCCCACCCCGCTGGATGTGCCCGAGGATCGTGACCCTCGTCTCGAAACCTGTCTTCTCCTCGATCGCTCTCTCTAAGGCGACCCCTATCCCCCCGAGTCGGACGTGTCCGAATGCGTCCTTCTCTTCCTGGTTCGCAACCAATCCCCCATCCTTCGGCGTGGCCCCTTCAGCGACGACGACGATCGAGAACGCACGTCCACGCTGATGACGATGACGGATGTGGTCGCAGACCTCGTCAAGATCGAACGGGCGCTCGGGCACGAGGATCGCATCGGCGCCGCCAGCGATGCCGCTGTAGGTAGCGATCCACCCGGCGTGTCTGCCCATCACCTCGACAACGAGGACCCGGTTATGCGATTCGGCGGTGGTGTGCAGCCGGTCGATCGCGTCGGTGCAGATCTGAACGGCGGTGTTGAAGCCGAACGTGAAATCCGTAGCGTTGAGATCGTTGTCGATCGTCTTCGGGACGCCCACCACGTTGACACCCTCTCCATGCAGCTTCTCCGCGGCCCCGAGCGTGTCTTCTCCGCCGATGGCGATCAGCGCGTCGATGTTGTCTGCCGACAGGCTCTCTCGAACCCGGGACACCCCATCGGCTTCCTTGAACGGGTTGGTGCGGGACGAACCGAGGATCGTTCCACCCCGGTGGAGAAGGCCGGATGTGTTCTCGACGCCCAGAGGGAGAGAATCACCCTCGATCACCCCTCGCCAACCGTCCCGGAACCCGACGATCGCGTGGCCGTACTGATTCACGCCCTTTCGGACGATGGCCCGGATGACCGCGTTCAGCCCCGGGCAATCTCCACCCCCGGTGAGGATCCCGATCCGCATCCTGCCCCCTTCGTTCATAAGGTCATGGCCGGTGTCAGTGATACCCGGCCCCCCCATAATCCCTGACCGGGACCGGCGCCTCAATCTCGCCCCTATCCATGACGAAGGAAACGTATGGAACGGAGATACCTACGCGCCCTGATAGCCGTCGCTCTCGCGTGCACCGGGGCGGTCGCCTCGTCATCGCGGCCCGCCCTGGCCACCGATCTCGACGCTGTGCGGGCCCGCGCTCAAGAGGTTGCCGATCGCGTGAGTCATCTTGAGGGACGTCTTGCCCGCCTGGGATCTCAGCGCACCCGATTGGCGTCCGAGATCGAGTCGACCTCGGCACGCGTGGTCCGCACGGAAACAGAGCGCAGAGAGGCCGAGGACGCCTACCTCGCTGCTCAAGATGCCTTCGTGGAGGACGCGATCGAGGTCTACAAACAGGGTCCTCGCTCCGCAGACCTAGCGCTCGTGCTCTCGGCCCAAGATCTTTCGGACATGGAGTTGTTCTCGAAGATCGCATCCGCGGCCGGGGATGAGGCCGCCCGCTCACTCGAGGAAACGCACGCACTCTTGGAGAGCGCCCTGCGAGCACGGACGTCGCTCGAAGACGGGAAACGAGATCTCTTGGCACGGAGCCGTCGTCTCGATGTGGTGACCGCCCGGATCGAGGCCGACCTCGCCGAGCGCCGGGAGATGCTCCACGATCTCCAGAACGAGATCGCAACACTTGAGGAGGCTGCCAGGAGTGCTGCATCGAGCGGTGGCGTATCGCCGACCGGCTCGTTCGCCGCGGCGCTCCAGCCGACTGGGCCAACGGCAGACATCCCCGCGGGGCTCGTGTCTACCGGCGTCTCCTTCGAGGGCACCGCTTCCTGGTACGGGCCGGGATTCGAGGGGAACTACACGGCCAACGGCGACGTGTTCGACAGCTCCCTCTATACGGCTGCGAGCAAGGAGCTTCCGCTCCCCTCGTACCTACTCGTGACGCACGAGGGACGTTCCGTGGTCGTCCTGGTCAACGACAGGGGCCCCTATGTCGGGGACCGGATACTCGATCTCAGCCATGCGGCCGCCGAGGCGATCGGCATCTCCGGCTTGGGGTGGATCAGCGCCGAGATCCTGGTCCGCAGCGACCGCTGACTCAGGCGAAGCGCTTGACGAGCTTCACGGTGGTACCGCTGGACGAGACCACGATATCGACGTCGTCCATCAGCTCTCGCATGATCTTGAGTCCATAACCCCCAACCCGATCCTCTGCTGCCTCAGGTGAGAGGTCAGCCAGACCCCCGCTCGGGTGCGCGGCCATAGACCACTCCTGGCTGGCGTAATCCTGTACGAAGAAGCGCGCTTCCGTCGGAGCGATGTCCCAGCTGATCTCGGGCAATGGCCCATCGTCATCCACGCCGTGCATCAGCGCGTTGGAGCAGGCCTCCGTGACCGCGACTAAGCAGTCGAACAACGCCGAAGGGTCCGTGCCCGCGTCCTTCAGCTCTGAACGTATCCGCCGCCGCACCCCGGACAGGCTAGCTTTGTCCGTGATCGGATGTGATCGCACGAAGGTAAGTATGGCTGCTCGCCAGGAGGTTCGATGCCAGATCTGATCTTGTCGATCGATGCGGGGACGACGGGCATAACGGTGTTCGCAGTGAACGCGGAGGCGCGCGTTCAGGGGCGCTCCTATTCGGAATTCGGACAGCACTACCCCCGTCCGGGCTGGGTCGAGCACGATGCGGCCGAGATCTGGAACACCACGCGCTCACTGTTAACCAGCGCCATCGCCGACGCGGGCGCCAAACCCAGAGACGTGGCTGCCATCGGGATCACGAACCAGCGAGAGACGACGGTCGTGTGGGACAGGGCAACGGGGGTCCCCGTTGCTCCGGCGATCGTGTGGCAGTGCCGCAGAAGCGCCCCCATCTGCGAGCGGTTGCGATCTGAGGGCATCGAGGAGGAACTACGGAACCGCACCGGCTTGGTTCTCGACCCCTACTTCTCCGCGACGAAGCTCATCTGGTACCTGGAGAACATCGACGGCCTCCGCTCCAAGGCAGAAGCGGGTGAGCTTGCATTCGGGACGATCGACTCGTGGTTGATCTGGAATCTGACCGAGGGCAGCAGCCACGTCACCGAGCACTCGAATGCCTCCCGGACGATGCTCTATTCGCTCGAGGATCAAGACTGGGACCCGTGGATCCTCGATCGCCTGAACATCCCGGACGCGCTGCTCCCCACGATCGGTCCTTCGAGCGGGCGCATGGGGACCACTTCTCTCCTCGGGCCGGCCATCCCGATCTCTGGTGCGGCCGGGGATCAACAGGCGGCGCTGTTCGGACAGGCGTGCTTCGAGAAAGGGATGGCAAAGAACACCTACGGAACCGGTTCGTTCGTGCTGATGAACACCGGGAGCGAGGTCCATCGTTCCGAGAACGGGCTCCTATCTACCGCGGCCTGGGATGCGGGCGACGGGGTTCGTTACGCCCTAGAGGGCGCGATCTTCATCACCGGTGCTGCTATCCAGTGGTTGCGTGACGGCATCGGGATCATCTCGAACGCCGCCGAGACCGGTCCACTCGCAGCGTCCGTCGAAGACACCGGCGGCTCGTACTTCGTTCCCGCCTTCGTCGGTCTCGGGGCTCCGCACTGGGATCCGTACGCCCGCGGCGCGTGGGTCGGGATCACGCAAGGCACGGGTCGGGCTCATCTCGCAAGGGCCGTCGTAGAAGCGATGGCCTATCAAACGAGGGACGTGGTCGAAGCGATGACCCTCGACGCCGGCACGGGTCTTAAAGAACTGCGCGTCGACGGTGGGGCGAGTGTCATGGACGTGCTGTGTCAGTTCCAGGCCGACCAACTTGGCGTCGTGGTTCGGCGTCCCCGCGATCAGGAGACAACGGCCCTGGGAGCTGCATACCTGGCCGGATTAGCCGAGGGGGTGTGGGCCTCGCCTAGCGAGATCGGTGAAGGTTGGAGCGCGGCGGCGGAGTACGAGCCGACGATGTCTCGAGACCAAGCCGACAGCCTTTACTCAAGATGGAAAGATGCATGCTCACGCTCAGCAAGCTGGGCAGAGAAGTAGCGCAGACAGGAAGAGTAGATCCTCAGCCCGCCAGGATCTCTTCCGAGAGATCGATGTCATCGACGATCCTGACTGATTCGGGCATCGGGAGAGTGGCCTTCTTCGACGCATACTCGTCGACGTACTCCTGGCCCGACAGCCGCATGATCTCGTAGACGATCTCGTCGGTCGCGCTACGAAGAACGAAACGGTCCTTCTCGTCGCCAGCGTGGCGCGCGAAATCGAGTGGCGGACCGAAGTTCACTTGGACCTTGATCCGCCCGGTCAGGCGCGGGAACCTCTTGTTCTTCGGCTGCACCAGGTCGGTGCCGATCAAGCCAGCGGGGATAACGGGAGCTCCGGCCTGGAGAGCGAGGCGAGCGACGCCGGTCCGTCCTCGATGCAACCGGCCGTCCGGCGATCGTGTGCCTTCGGGGTAGATGCCGAGCAACTTGCCCTCGTCGAGGACCTCGAGCGCGATCTCGAGGGACTGCTGCGATTTCTTGCCGCCCTCACGCTCGCACGAGATCTGGCCGACCGACTTGAAGAACCACGACGTCTTCCACGATTTGAAGTAGTCAGCCTTCGCCAGATAGGTCATCTTCCGGCGCTTGATGACCAAGGGGATGAAGAAGGAGTCGAGGAAGGAAAGGTGGTTGGCGGCGATGATCGCCGAACCCTTCTTGGGCACGTTCTCGAGTCCGGTCACCTCGATCTTGTAGATGGCGCGCATGAGCGGCTTAAGGATGCCCTTGAGCAGCCAATAGACCATCTAGACCAGACCCTCTCCCTCGGTGCTGCACACACTCCCTGGTGATTCCGTTACCGTCCCCCGGCCACATGTTAGAGAATCCAGCCAGATCGTGGAGCCGGACCGCCCAGTCAAGTTACGGGTGCCGGTAGGACGCATGTCTGCCCCGTAGGTTACCCGGCGGTTGGTAAAACGGACATAAGCGACGAGGAGGCCCAGTGACTGAACCGCAGGTGATCGAGGGAGCCGAGGCGTTCTCGCTCGGGGAGGGGCCTACGGCGGTCCTGCTGGTCCACGGCTACACAGGCAGCCCGCAGAGCGTGAGGCCGGTGGGCGAATATCTCGCCTCGCACGGCATGGCAGTGCTCGCTCCCCGTCTCCCGGGGCACGGGACGACCTGGCAGGACCTCTACCCACGATTGAGGAACGAATGGAGGGAGACGGTCGCAGACTCCTTCGAGACCCTGGCCCGCGATCACGACGAGGTCTTCATCGTTGGTCTTTCCTTCGGGGCAGCGCTGGCCCTGGACTACATCGCGGCGAATCCCGGGCGAGCAAAGGGGCTCGTAACCCTGGCGGGGATAGTGGACACCGACGACCCACGTCGCCACCTCGCACCGGTTATCAAGCTCGTGGTCAAGTCCCTGCCGGGGATCGCCAATGACATCGCCAACCCCGCCGGACGCGAGATCGCGTATGACCGCCTCCCGACGAGGTCTACCCACGAGATGCTTAAGACCTTGGCCGAGGTGAGACGAGCACTCCCCAAGATCGACCTCCCTATCCTCGTGATGCACGGACGCAACGACCACACCGTCAAGCCCTACAACGCGGACATCATCTTTGGCGAGGTGGCGTCCGTGGATAAGGAACTCGTGTGGCTGGAGGATTCGTTCCACGTGATCACACTCGACAACGATAGAGACGAGGTCCTGAAGCGCACCCACGGATTCATCAAGGAGAGGTCAACACATGCCGTCTGAGAACGTCATCCTCGAAGGCCACATCATCGACTCGCTCACGCTTCCCCAGGTGTTCGACGAGATCATCGAGCGCGGAGGCGAATACGAGGTCCTTGAGTTGACGATCGGGGTGCATCACGAGGACACCTCACTGGCTCGGATCAAGGTCACCACGGCAGATGACGCCGCGCTCGAGGCTCTGATCGACTCGCTCACGCAGCAGGGGGCAACCACCGAGAAGGTCGAGGATGCAACGCTCGTCGAAGCGGATGTCGACGGGGCCTTCCCCGCGGGCTTCTACTCCACTACGAACTTCGACACCGAGGTCAGGCTCAGCAGCAAGTGGGTCCGCGTCGAGCGCCCCGAGATGGATTGCGGATTGGTGGTCGAGGGTGACCGGGTGAGAACCCTTGCGATGTCCGACGTGAAGGTCGGCATGCAGATCGTGATGCGGGGGTTCGGCCTCAGGGTCCTTCCGCTTGACCGGCCGCGCGGCGAGACCGGGGGGTTCGAGTTCATGTCCTCGGACGTTTCGAGCGAGAAGCCGAAGGCCCTGATCGTCGAGCAGATCGCCGAGCAGATGAGGGCGGTCAAGGAGAACGGCGGGCGGATCCTCTGGGTCGCTGGCCCGGCAGTGATCCACACCGGGGCCGCTCCAGATGTATGCGCACTCATCAAGGGTGGCTACGTCGATGCTCTGTTCGCTGGGAATGGGGTTGCCGCCCACGACATCGAATCGAACATCTACGGCACCTCACTAGGTGTCTACCTGCACGAGGGCACCGCCGCCGAGCACGGTCACGAGCACCACATCCGCGCCATAAACGAACTTCGTCGGCACGGGTCGTTCAAGGCAGCGATCGACGCAGGGTTGTTCTCCGACGGGATCGTCTACCACTTGGTGACTCGCGAACTCGACTATCTCTTCGGCGGCAGCGTCAGGGACGACGGGCCTCTGCCAGAGACCGTGTCAGACATGCTCGAGGTTCAGGCGCGCTTGCGAGACATCATCTGGGGGGCCGACGGGAAGGCACCTATCTCGTACTGCATCGTGGTTGGGACCATGCTGCACGGGATCGCCACGGGCAACTGCCTACCAGCCTCGGTCCCGCTCGTGTGCGTGGACATCAACCAGGCCACCGTGACCAAACTCATGGACCGTGGCTCGTGGCAATCCACGGGCGTGATCACCGACGTCGGACTATTCATCCAAGGCCTCGCCGAACATCTTGCTCCTAACGAGCGATCGAGCTAAAGACCGAGTCGCTCCGTCAGGACATCCTCGAGGCTTGGACTGGATATGACCTTCAGGTCGTAGCGCGCTCGATATGCGGGCTTAGTGATGTCGATGATCTTCCGGAGGTCGATCGGCGTCGCGATCAGTACCGCGTCGGCATCGGAGGAATTGATCGTGGCGGCGAGATCCTCCCGCTGCTGCGCCGAGTACCCCATCGCCGGAAGCAGTTCACCGATGTGTGGGTACTTCTCGTAGACATCTTTGATCGAGCCCGTGGCCCACGGTCGTGCATCTACAAGTGAGGCTGCGCCAGCTCGTTTCGCAGCGACGACACCTGCCCCATAGGTCATCTCGCCGTGGGTCAGGGTCGGTCCGTCTTCTACGACGAGAACGCGCTTGCCCTTGAGGTCGGCACCGTCGTCCACGGTCACCGGGGATTCGGCGTCGACCACGACAGCGTTCGGAGCCACCTCCGCGATCGTTGCCCTCAAGGTTTCCACGTCAGCCTTGGCGGCCGAGTCGAGCTTGTTGATCACGACCACGTCGGCCATACGGAGGTTGGCTTCGCCCGGGTGATAACTCAGTTCGTGACCGACCCTCAGTGGGTCGACGACGGTGATGTGCACATCGGGCGCGTAGAAGGGGAGGTCGTTGTTCCCGCCGTCCCAGATGATGACGTCCGCTTCCTTCTCCGCGCTCTCAAGGATGGCTCCGTAATCCACGCCTGCGTAGACGATCGAGCCCCTGTCTAGGTGAGGTTCGTACTCCTCGCGTTCTTCGATCGTGCAGTCGTGCTTCTCGAGATCTTCGTAGGTCTCGAACCGCTGCACCTTCTGAGCGACGAGGTTCCCGTACGGCATCGGGTGGCGGATCACGGCGACCTTCTTGCCCGCGGCTTTGAGGATCTCCGCCACGGCGCGTGTCGTCTGTGATTTGCCCGATCCGGTCCGCACAGCGCACACGGCGACGACCGGCTTGTCGGAGCTGATCGTCGTCGCGTCCGCGCCGAGGAGGGAGAAATCGGCCCCTGCCGCGATAGCGCGGGAGGCAAGGTGCATCACCGTCTCGTGTTTGACGTCCGAGTAGGCGAAGGTGACCTCGTCCACGTTGAGGTCGGCGATCAACCGTTCGAGCTCGTCCTCCGGCTCGATAGTGATCCCCTCTGGGTACAGGGGCCCCGCCAGCTCGGGCGGATAGCGCCGTCCGTCGATACCCGGGATCTGGGTCGCCGTGAACGCCACCACCTCGGTGTCCTTGTCGTCCCTATACCGGAGGTTGAAATTATGGAAGTCGCGCCCTGCGGCCCCCAGTATGAGGACCTTCCTTCTACCGCCGTCTGTATGCGTCATGACGAGGAATCTACAACCTGTAAGAGGAGCGGCAGTAGGCTCGACCCATGGAAGAACGGAAGCTGACCAAGCGAGGAACGAAGCGGCGCGAGCAGGTTCTTGAGGCTGCGGGCCGCCTCTTCGCCGAACAGAGCTACCACGGCACGACTGTCGGGGACATCTGCGATTCCCTGGGTGTCGGCAAGGGTGTCTTCTACTGGTACTTCGAATCGAAGGAAGCCCTGTTCTCGGAACTCCTCGAGACCTCGCTGCTGCGGCTCCGCCGCGCGCAGGAAGATGCAATCGGGCTGGCGGCCGATCCGGTGGCGCGCATCGAGCAAGGTATCCGTGCCTCGATCCGCTACTTCAACGACAATCCCGAGGTTCTGTCGATGATCCGTATCGCCGGTCGCTACGAGGAGTTCCAGGGTCTCGTCCAGCGCGGACAGCAGATCGTCGTGGCGGACACCGCCGGTCACATCAAGGAAGGGATGTCGGGTGGCATGATCCGCCAGGGAGACCCCGAGCTGATGGGCCATGGGATCCTCGGCGCGATCTTCCACTTCGTCGAGGTCTACATGGACTCGGTGGATGGTGCCCCGGACCGTCCCCAACTCGCCGACGAGGCGGTTGCGTTCTGCCTGCGGGGACTCTTGGAAGAGCGTCGGAGCTAGCCGCGCATCGCGAGCGCTTTGCGCACTCCCCGGGCTGCTTGTCTGATGCGCTGCTCGTTCTCGACGAGCGCGAACCTCACGAAGTCATCTCCTGCTTGCCCGAAACCGATCCCGGGAGCGACGCCGACCTTGGCCTCCTCGACCAGGAACTTCGAGAACTCGAGCGAGCCCATGTCCTTGAACGCCTCGGGGATCGGAGCCCACGCGAACATCGTCGCCGGAGGGACCGGCACCTCCCATCCCGCACGACCGAATGACTCGCACAACGCATCTCTCCTACCCCGGTAGATCTCGCGGATCTGTTTCGGTGCCTCGGTGCATTCGTTCAGGGCGATGATCGCGGCGATCTGGATCGGCTGGAAGACGCCGTAGTCGAGGTAACTCTTCAACTTGGTGAGGGCTCCGACCATCTCGTGGTTGCCGGAACAGAACGCGATCCGCCAGCCGGGCATCGAGTACGACTTCGACATCGAGAAGAACTCGACGCCGACATCACGTGCTCCGGGAACCTCAAGGAACGAGTTCGCCCGCTCCTCGTCGAACACGAGATCCGCGTACGCGAGGTCGTGGATGACCATGACGTCCCGAGCCTTGGCGAACTCGACGAGTTGCTCGAAGAACTCGCGGCTGGCGACGGCGCTCGTTGGGTTGTGCGGGAACGAGCAGAGCACGACCCTCGGCCGAGGCTCCGTGTGCTCGTACGCATCGACGAGATCGCCGAAGAAATCGGAATCCCTCGACATCGGGACCGACGTCAGGTTCGCTCCGGCGAGGATCATCGCGTAGGTGTGGATCGGATAGGTGGGCTCCGGCACCAGCACCGAGTCGCCCGGACCACACAGGACCCACGCGAGGTGTGACAGCCCCTCCTTGGCCCCGATCGTCGTACAGATCTCGGTCTCCGGATCGAGTTCGACCCCCCAACTCCGCTGGTAGAGATCGGCGACCGCGGCCCGGAGGCGCGGAACGCCCCTGGATGTCGAGTACCGATGGTTCCGCGGGTTGTCGGCCGCTTCCTTCAGCTTCTCGATAACCGCCTGCGGAGGGGGGAGGTCCGGATTGCCCATCCCTAGGTCCACGATGTCCTCGCCGGCACGGCGCGCCTGCATCTTCATCTCGTTCACCGTCGCGAACACGTACGGCGGGAAGCGGTCGATCCGTCGGAACTCCATCACCGGAAACTAGCAGGTCACCGGGGCGGTCCCTGAGGCGCTACGGATTACCCGTGGTCGAGAAGCGATGGAAAGGCTTGCCTCTCTTGGGTACCGCGGTTACGTACAGCCGGTCAGCGGTCGCCCGCAGCATCAGGAAGTGATTGCGCTCCACGCACGTGGCCGAGAACCATTGCTCGGAGCACCCATAGCCCGATGCTCCTCCCCCACCGGTCACGACGTAGCGGATGCCCTTGAGCTTCTTCGAGGCGGCATAGAGGTGGTCGTGGCCGTTGAGCACGAGGTCGACGCCGTCGTCCTGGAAGAGATGAGGGACCCACGGTCGAAACCCGGGGGTCGAGCCGTGCCCGGTTCCGGGCGAGTAAACCGGGTGGTGGAACAACACGACCGTCCAGAGATCTCCCTCCTCGGCCGGGAGATGCTTCTCGAGCCATCCCTTGCGGAGGTTGTTCGAGTCGGCGAACACGAGCCTGACACCACCCTTCGCGGATCACGTAGTTACGTTTCGGCATCCCGAACGCAGGTTCATCCAGTTCGGGTTGACCGTTATCGGTGACGACATCATGGTTGCCGAGCGTGGCGTGGAACGTGACACCCTCCCTTAGCAGGCAGTCGTACGGTTCGAAGAAGTTGGCTTCGAAGTACCGCTCCGCACCGTCCGGGTAGATGTTGTCTCCGGCTGTCAGCACGGAGGTGAACGGATGATCCCTCCTCCACCTGCACATCCGATCGGCGACCTTCGCCTGATCGGAGGTACCGGTGCCCATGTCACCGATGATCGCCACGCGGAGCAGCGGTCCGGCCGCGGGGCCAGCATCCTCAGGTGACGAAGGCTCCGGGACCACGGCGATGCCCAGTGCGGCGATCCCCATCAGCGAGAGAACCACCAGGCCGGTGACGATCGCTCTTCTAGCATTTGGGTCCCTTAATCATTCGGGTCATCCAGGTCGGTCGTGTTCCCATCGAGCCTCACCAGGTCACCGAAGGTGAGCCGATCGCCCTCGATCGTGGCCTCGAACTGGACGGCAGCGCCGTTGCCCAGCCCCCTGATGCGGGCCGACCGGCGGTCGTCGTAACCGAGGACCTCCGCGCTCAGCCATCTGATCGTCCCTCCATGGCTGACGATCACGACGGTTCCATCGGGATAGGCCCTGACCACCCGTTCGAGGCCGGCGAGAGCACGGGTGCGGACCTGCTCGGGCGATTCGCCGCCCGGGCGAGCCGTGTAGTGGCGCGCCGGACCCCACAGTTCCGGCCAGCGTTCCTTGATCACGTCTACGTGAAGACCTTCCCATTCGCCCTGATCCACTTCGCGGAAGTCAGGGTCGGCGACGACCTCAAGGCCATGCGACCTGGCGATCGGAAGCGCGGTGTTCGAGCGCGCGTCCGAGGTCACTGGAGTAGACGGCGGTGATGTTCAGTTGCGAGAGGTCGTCGGCAGCATGGATCGCCTGCCGCTCCCCCTCCGCGTTCAGCGGGATGTCGGCCTGTCCTTGGGCGCGCTTCTCGTGATTCCAGTCGGTCGCCCCGTGGCGAACAAGCAGAACGGTAGTCATCGGCTATCTCTTACCCTCAAGAGCCTGCGCCAGACGTATGGGGGAACTCCCGAGGCCGTGGACCTCCGACAGTTCCTCGAGGAGGTCATGCTCCGGAGCGTGGCCCTCGGTCGTCTCGATCTCGCAGTCGGTCACCATCGGGACCACCGTACGCATCGCCTGGAGATAGTCCTTCGCCGCCGCGAACGCCTCGCTCTGCTTGGGAGGAAGCGTGTCCGCCGCCGCCAAGATCGCGTCGAGGGACCCATGCTCGCTGAGAAGCTTTGAGGCGCGCACGGGACCGATACCGGCAACGCCGGGGAGGCCATCCGAGGGGTCCCCGCGCATCATTGCGAACTCTTGGTACAGACGGGGAGGGATGCCGTACTTCTCCTGCGCGGCCGCCTCGTCGTAGTGAGCGAGTTCCGAGACACCCCTCAGCGTGAAGAGCACCGTCACCTGCGGATCGCGCACCAGTGCCACCATGTCTCGATCGCCGGTCACGATGTAGATCCGGTCGTCCTCGGCCGCCCTCGTGGCCAGGGTGGCGAGAACGTCGTCCGCCTCGAGGCCCGGCGAGACCGCGACCGGGATGCCGGCGGCGTCCAGAACCTCTTTCAGGACGTGGAACTGTCGAGGAAGTTCGGGTGGGTCGTCGGCCCGCTCCGACTTGTACCCCGCATATGCATCGACGCGGAACGACGGGCGCCAGTCATCATCGAAGGTAGCGATGATCCGGTCGGGGCGATGGTCAAGGGTCAAGCGGGTGACCATCTCGAGGAATCCCCGAACCGCGTTCACAGGGCGACCCTCGGGATCCGTGATCGTCTTGGGCAGAGCGAAGAACGCCCGGTAGACGAGACTGGGTGCATCGAGATGGAGCTCAGTGCTCATACACCCATCATCGCGTCCGTCACGATGACGGGGTGAACCTCCTCAGACGCAAGGCATTGGCCACGACGCTCACCGACGAGAACGCCATCGCAGCAGCCGCCACCATCGGGTTCAGGAGGCCGAACGCCGCCAACGGGATCGCCGCAACGTTGTAGCCGAACGCCCATCCGAGATTCTGCTTGATCACCCGGAGCGTCTTCCTCGACAACTCGATCGCTGCGACCGCCAGAACGGGATCGCCGCCAACGAGGGTCAGATCGGCGGCTTCGATAGCCACCTCTGCCCCGGACGAGACCGCTACCCCGAGGTCCGCTCTCGCCAGAGCGGGAGCATCGTTGATCCCATCGCCCACCATGGCGACCTTCTTCCCCTCGGCCTGGAGAGCGGCCACCATCTCGACCTTGTCCTCCGGGCGCACCTCGGCCAGGACCTTGTCGATCCCGACATCGGCCGCGATGGCTTCCGCGGTCGCACGGTTGTCGCCGGTGAGCATGATCGTCTCGAGACCTGCCTTGTGGAGTCGGTCGATGGCAGCGCGCGCCGTCGGCTTCAGGGTGTCGGCCACCGCAACCGCACCCAGCACCTTCCCGTCAGAACCCACCCACACGACCGTCTTACCGGCTGCCTCGAGGGCATCGACCTCGGACCTCAGGGCGTCACCGATCTCGCCGGTGAGGAAGCCCGAACGGCCTACCTTCACCAGAGCGCCATCGATCGTTGCAGTGACACCCTGCCCGGTGGTCGAGTCGAATCCGGTGGCATCCGCCAACGGTCCCAACTCGGCAGCAGCCGACGCGATCGCACGGGCGATCGGGTGCTCCGATGGGGCCTCAGCGGCTCCCGCCACACGGAGAACCTCGTCCTCGGAAGATCCCGGGGGCCGGGGACCACATCCGTGACCGACATCCGGCCCTCGGTGATGGTTCCGGTCTTGTCGAAGATCACCGCATCGATCGCGCCTGATCTCTCGAGAACGTCTCCGCCCTTGATCAGGATCCCCAACTGTGCGCCCCGGCCGGTACCGACCATGACCGCCGCAGGGGTCGCCAGCCCCATCGCGCAGGGACACGCGATTATCAGAACCGCGACGGCAGAGATGATCGACTTCTTCGGCGGAGTGGCCAGTGATGAGCCACATGACCAGCGTCGTAGCGGCGATGCCGAACACGACGGGGACGAACACCGATGCCACCCGGTCGGCGAGGTGCTCGATCGGCGCTTTGCGGCTCTGTGCATCTTCGACGAGCCGGGCGATCCGCGCGAGAGCCGAGTCGAGACCAACCCGCGTGGTCTCGACCACCAACGAGCCTGACGAGTTCATCGTCGCCCCGAAGACCTCGTCGCCGGGACCTTTGTCCACCGGTACCGATTCGCCGGTCAGCATCGACTCATCCACCGATGACATGCCCTCGCGGACCACGCCGTCGGTCGGGCACCTTCGCGCCCGGCCTCACCCGGACCAGATCGCCCACCGCGACGTCCTCCAGTGGGACCTCGAGTTCGACGCCATCCCGGATCACGATCGCCGACTTGGCACCGAGTTGCATCAGCGCCCTGATCGCGCTCGACGCTCGGCTCTTCGATCGATGCTCGAAGTACTTGCCGAGCAAGAGGAAGCTCATGATCACTGCGGCGGTCTCGAAGTACAGGTGTCCCCCGTAGACCAGTGCGTAGGTCGAGTAGAGAACCGCGCTCGAGCGTTCCGACCGCGACCAGGGTGTCCATGTTCACCGCGCGGTGGCGGGCCTGCTTCCATGCGCTTACGAGGAACCTGCGGCCCGCCCAGAACTCGACCGGAAGCACGAGCGCGAACTGCGCCCACCGTGACCACTCCGGCGCCTCCATGCCGTCGGTTGGGCCGAACATCGCCAGATAAAGGAGGGGGAGGGTCAGGAGTGCGGAAAGAGAGAACCGCCGCAAGGCCGTCGCGGTACGCGCGTCCTCGTCGTCGATCGCTATGCCGTGATCGTGGCCCTCATGCCCTGCTGGGGCGGGCGCGACGAGGCCGTACCCCGCTCCCTCGACCGCGGCCTGGAGAGCCTCGAAATCTAGTTCGTCGGCCGCGACCGTCACTCGTTCGAGGGCGAAGTTCACCGCCGCACTCGACACCCCCGGCTGCTTGGCCAACGTGCGCTCGACCCGCCGCGCGCACGCGGCGCAGGTCATCCCTTCGACGTCGTACGTGATCGTGTCCATCGGCACAGACTAATACCCCCAGGGGGTATCCGTCAAAGAGGGTCAGACGCCGAGCAGTCCCCGTATGCGGCCACCCAGCGCCTCGTAGTTAGAGGGCTCGGCCGCGTCTGGGAAAGTGACGACGATATGGGTCGCTCCCGCCTCGATGATCCCGGCGAGGTGTCGCACCACCGTGTCAGGCCCCCCGACCACGTACTTGGAAGGATCCCGCGTCCCCAGCTGCGAGCGCGCCTCCTCATCCGAAGCGGCGAGCACCACCAGGCCGCCCCAGGTGAGCTCGACGGCCCGGCCCGCCGCGGCCGCACGAATCGTGGCCGCGTTCCGCTCGAAGTCCGCCACCGAACCTCCCCACGCGTTCCACCCATCGGCGATCCTGGCGGCTGCCGCAAGCACCGCATCACTCCGGCCCCCTATCCATATCCGCGGTGGAACGACGCGTGGGCTCGGTGGAAGCTCCGATAGTGAGACGTACGGGTCGGCCATAGAGACGTTCTTGCCGCCGACGTACCTCGTGACGACATCAACCGCAGAGATCATCTGAGCAACCCTGTCGTCCCCATCGAAGTAGGGGATCCCGTACGCGACGTTCTCGGGTTTGCTCATCTCGTCCCCGGACCCGATGGCGATGATCACCCGCCCCGGAGCGATCTCGGCCATGGTCGCGGCCATCTTCCCGAGGACAGCGGGATGACGAAGCGTGGAACGCGTCACCATGGTGCCGACGTGTATCCCAGGCACCGCGGCCGCAACATGAGCGAGGGTCGTCCAGCTCTCGAAGATCGGCCTCTGCTTCGGCCCTCCCAGCGGCCACAGGTGATCGAAGACGAACACCGAGTCCAGTCCTGCAGTGCCCGCACGGATCGCTGCGTCGGTGATCCTCTCCGGATCATCGGTGAACTGCGGGAGCGTTACCCCGATGCGGACCTCGGTCATGAAGCCCCCAACATCAGATATCTCACCAGGAACTCGGCGACTCCAGCGGTCAACAGCGCGACGTAGTAGAGGCCAGTCGCCGACTGGATGGAGCGGATATCGATGCACCGCTTGGTCGCCCACACGATCACACCGGTGAATACGACGAGGGCGACCCAGATCAGGAAGAACGCGAGCCCGAACGAGTCGCCCACTCCCGGGAGCCCGAGAGCACCTGCGGTGGTCGCTCTACCCAGCTTCCCCGCGGCCGCAATCCCCAGGCCCCCGGTTAGCACCACTCCGGCGAAGGTAAGAAGCGTCACCTTGCCGAGCGCCGAGGTCTTAAGTCCCGGTTGGTTGAGATACCAATGTCCGAGCAGCATCCCGACGGTTACCCCACCTAGCAAGACGGCACCACCGATCAGTTCAGCTCCGGCAAGGGCGTCCCCCCAACCAGGGATGAGGGCACCGACGCCGATCAGGGCGGCGATGCCGACCACTCCGGCGAGGGCGCCGACCACGGTGCCCGGAAGATCCGTGCGCGACCACTGAACGACAAGATGGAGGACCAAGAGGACCAACAGCGCCACCATCAAGGTCTCCTGTACCGACGCGTCGATCCCGTCGACCGCAGCCCGGAACGCAAGGAACGCCAGGACCCCTGATCCAAGCGCCCCCCACGCATTGATCCTGAAGTTTCCCCGGCTGACAACCCCCCACGATTGCGTCCACGCGGACGCAGCGACCCAACCGACGGTCCATTCGAGCATCACGATCGCGGTGACCGCCCCGGCTCCATCCATCAGGTTGAAGGGACCTCGTCGAACGCGAGGGCGGCCGCGCCTGCGATCCCAGCGTCGTTGCCCAGGCTCCCCGTCTCGACCCGCAGCGTGCGCCGATGTTGCGCAGAGGTCATGTCGGCGAAGGTCGTTCGTGCAGGAGAGAGGTATGGCTCTCCGGCGTCCACTAGTCCTCCACCCAGAACGATGATCTCTGGGTCGAAGAGGTTGGCGATGTTCGACAGGCCGATCCCGAGGAAGCGCCCAGCAGCAGCAAGCACTTCGAGCGCGACTTCATCTCCCTCAGCCGCTGCGGCCGTCACGTCAGGCCCGGTGATGAGGCCCTCGTCTCCCGAGCCCCGGATCTTCGAGGACTTCCCGGACGCCACCACCTCCGTCGCCATCCGTTCGATCGCCTGGCCCGATGCCAACTGCTCGAAGCACCCGCGGAGACCGCACTTGCAGAGAGGACCGTCGGCCACCACTACGGTGTGTCCGATCTCCGCACCGGCCCCGGTATGCCCCCTGATCAGAGAGCCGTTCTGGATGATCCCACCACCGATGCCTGTCCCCAAGGTGACGAGGACCATGTCATCGGTGCCGTTGCCGATACCGAAGGTTCTCTCACCCCACGCGGCCGCGTTGGCGTCGTTGTCGACGGCTACCGGCAGCCCCGACAACCTGCTCACGGCGTCGTGGATCTTCGGTTCTTCATAAGTGAGGTTGGGAGAGAACGTGACCTCTCCCCTAGCGATATCGATGAACCCCGCCGCTCCAACGCCCACCGCGACCGCGACGAACCCCTCTGAGGCTGCGGTTCTCATCATCGACCCGACTATCTGCAGGATGCCGGAAGTGCCTCGGTCGGGATCGGTCGGGACCTCGGTACGGTGCGAGAGAGTTCCGGCTTCAGTCACGAGAGCCGCCTTGGTCCCCGTGCCGCCCACGTCTACACCTATAGCGACCTTCGTCGGGGGCATCCGGGCTCAGCCGAGGTCGATACGAGTGACTTTGCTCTTCGGATCATCCTCGTGCGAGGAGCGCGCCTGCCCGACCGTCTCGTCAGACTTGCCAACCACGCTCTCCGCCTCTTGAAGCAAGATCCCGGCCGCAACGATCAGTTCACGCGCGGCGGTGGCGAGATGCTCCATGACCTCTGGGTTCGTTCTGCGGACGACCGCGATCGTGGCGCAGATAGGACAGTAGGCACAGTCGGACGCGCCCTCATGGTCGTGCCCGGCGCCGCCGAACAGGTCGCTGTATTTCGCCCCGCGTTCTTCCTCTGCCATCAAGTCCCACCTGTCGTAGGGCCTCTGTTAACCCTGTCGAAAACGATCTCGATGCGGTCGCCGTCTAGGTCGGCCGAGGTCACCTCGCGCGTCGAGAGAACACCCGGAAGCATAATCGTCCGTCGGTAGGGGCCCACACGGACGAACAACTCATCCTCCTTGCGGGACAACTCGAGTTCTTCTCGCTGCGCGAACGGGAGCGACAGAGCCAGGACGTAGGAATCGCCCTTCTTCTCGACCTTCATGGGATCCCCGGTGTGCAGAACGCCAGCGGGGTCGAGGCCGCCATAGACCTCATCGCCAAGGTCCTGAAGGGACCGGTGACCAGTGAGTTCCTGATCCCGCAATCGCGCCGTGAGTATCGGGAGAGGAGCGAACGACTCCTCGATGGTTTCCATATGTTCGGCCTGAACCTCTTTCCACCGCTCGAAGTAGGGGTCCGTCACTTCGGCTGGCAAGAGTCGGTTCGCGATGACCGCGTCAACCCGGTACCCGAACAGGTTCAGATACGTGTAGGTGCGCTTCGCCTCGGCGATCACCATCCGCTCGGGGTTCACCACCAAGCGTACGGAAGTCGTCTCCGGTGCCGTCAGCACCTGCCTCACGCCGTCGAGCTTGTCGTAGAACCTCTTGACCGCCGAGTAGACGCCCTCGTCGGGGAGCGGAAGGTTCGTGAGGCGCCGAGCCACCGGGCGCAGCGCCCCCATCACACGACGCTCGATGGGGAAGATCCGCTCCATGTACCACTGGATGATGTCGGGAAGACTCAGGAGCCTGAGGGTCTCGCCGGTCGGAGCGCAATCGACGATGAGCACGTCGTACGGGTCTTCGTCGTGATGCCGCTTCACGTCAGCGAGCGAGAAGAGTTCGTCCAGGCCTGGGATGACCGAGAGCTCCTCAGCCTCGACCTCAGCAAGCCCGGCCCAGTTCATCACTGCTACCGCGTGTTGCTGGATCTCTTTCCAGTTCTCCTCGAGCCGTTGCTGGGGGTCGATCTGCTCGGCCCAGAGGTTCTGCGAGATCTCGATCGGGTCCGGCCCAAGGGTCGTTTCGAAGGCATCGGCGATCGAATGGGCCGGATCCGTGGACATGAGGAGTGTCTTGTGGCCCGCTGCTGCGACCTTCAGAGCCGTCGCCGAGGCCACCGTGGTCTTGCCGACCCCGCCTTTGCCGGTGAACAGAACGACTCGCATGGGCGCGACGCTAACCCTCTCTCGGGGCCTTGTCGTCCGGCCCCATCTCCCCGATCCGGCGCGCTAGGAATCGTCGCTCGATCTCATTGCTGCACCTTTCGAGCGCCAGCCCATAGCTAACGGCTGCCTCGCTGGATCGACCCAGCCTACGAAGCAGGTCCGCTTTGGTCGCGTGGAAGAGGTGATACCTGTCGAGTTCCTCGTCGAGTCCCTCGAGCATCAACAATCCTGCCTCCGGTCCTTCCGCCATCGTCACGGCGACCGCGTGATTCAGTCGGACCACCCCGGACGGCCACAGCCGGTCAAGGGTCCGGTACAGGGCGACTATCTGGCGCCAGTCGGTTTCCCCCGCTGTTCTCGCCTCGGCATGAAGGGATGCGATCGCGCCTTGGAGTTGATAGGGGCCGGGTCGTCGCTGTCGCATAGCGCGGTGCATGAACGATTCGGCCTCGTCGATCTCGCTGCGATCCCATAGGGATCGATCCTGATCGTCGAGCAACACCAGATCCCCGGCCGTATCTACACGAGCCAGTCGCCTTGAATGATGGAACAACATGAGCGACAGAAGTCCGAGCGCCTCGGGTTCATCTGGCATCAGTTCCACGACCACTCTCGTGAGCCGGATCGCCTCGTCCTGCAGGTCGACGCGCTCGAGGGACTGCCCCGACGCGCTCACGTACCCCTCGTTGAAGATCAGATAGAGAACGTGCAGAACACCTTCGAGCCTCTCGGTCAGTTGATGTCCCGGTGGAACCCGGTACGGGATGTGCGCAGCGCGGATCTTCCGCTTGGCGCGCACTAGTCGAGCAGCCATCGTCGGTTCGGAAACGATGAATGCCCGTGCGATCTCTACCGTGGTGAGCCCGCCCAGCGTGCGCAAGGTCAACGCGGTACGCGCCTCGGGAGCGAGGGCGGGATGACAGCAGGTGAAGATCAAACGAAGGCGGTCATCGTGGATCTCGTCATCACCGGAGCGTTCGGGTTCGTGATCCGAGATGACGAGCAACTTGAGTTCCTCTTCCTTGTCCAGCGATCGCTGGGCCCGTCGGATGCGATCGATCGCCCTATTGCGGGCGGTCGTGAGCAACCACGCACGCGGGCTATCGGGGAGACCATCACGCGGCCACTTCTCGGTCGCGACGGTGAAGGCTTCCTGGGCAACCTCCTCGGCAAGATCGAAATCGCCGAGGGCCCCGATCAGAGTGGCGACGAGACCGCCCCACTCCGATCGGAAAACCTCCTCGAGCGTTGGTTCCGTATCGCTCAGAGCCGGTCCTACGTAGCCTGCGGGTATTCCTGCACCGGCCGGACCTCGATGGTGCCGTAGGCGGAGGATGGGATCCGAGACGCGATCTCGGTCGCCTCATCGAGATCCTTCGCGTCGACGAGGTAGAAGCCGCCGAGCTGTTCCTTCGTTTCGGCGAACGGGCCATCGGTGGTTACGGTCTTGCCGTCACGCACCTGAACCGTCGTCGCCGTCGACACCGGCTGGAGGGCCTCGCCACCGGCCATCTTTCCGCTGCCGGCAAGATCTTCGGTGAATGCCATGAAGTCCTGCATCAGCTTGTTGCCCTCATCTTCGCTGCGGGTGGCCCATGCCGCCTCGTTGTCGTAGATCAGCAGTGCGTACTTCATGGAACTCCCTTCACGTCCGGGGAAGCCGTCGGCCGCCCATCTACTAGGAAGACGAATGAGATGAGCCCAGATCGACAACTTCGAGGAAAAAAGTTCAGCTCATCTCTCGACGCGCTTCTTGAGGTCTTCCAGGGCGCCCTTCACTACCGCTTTCTCGACCTGGCGCCGGATCATGGATGGGATCTTGAAGCCCGGGTCGGCCTTCATCTCGTAGGTGACATCGGTAACGTCATCGAATTCGTCGAAGGTGTAGGAACCGGACAGTTCGTTCACATCCCCTTCAACGAGGTCCCACGAGAACGAAGTGGGGGCGTTCGAGTAGTCGTAAGCGAGCGTGTATGAGACTTGCTTCAGCTTGAGATCCACCTCGAAGTAGGCCTTGAGGGGGCGTCCCTCATCGTCCTTCTCGGTTACTTCAACCTTTTTGATCTGAGAGTTCCACTCCGGGTACTTCTCGATATCGGTCGCGACCGCGAAGATCTCCTCGGCCGTCGCCTCGATGTCGATGTTGTCCTTGACACTCTCCGCCACTTGGTCCCCCTTGTCGTCGTGCTCAACCATCCCGCCTCTTGGGCCCGTCGGGCCCACGTCTCAGGAAGTTGCCCTTCGGTGAGGTTAGCCGAGACGATGTGGGAACGCCCGGGCCGTTCTCCTGAAATAGCCAGCATTGATGCACAGGGTGTCCCCCACGTACATGGACGATACGAGGGGTTGGTGGACGTGCCCGAAGTAGTGGCGCGCTGGCTTCACGTCCATCAGGTACTCGAGCATGTCGGCGCTCCCTCGCTCGGATCGACCCGCAACCGTGTCGTAACAGAGTTCGGGGACATCCGGGGGGATGTGCGAGCACAACACGTCGACATCCCCGATCGCCCCGAGCGACGCGCTCATCTGCTCTTCGGTCACCTCACCTGTCACCCTCATCGGCGTGGGCAACGCTCCCCCGACGAAACCGAACCTCTCGCCCTCGATCTCCACCGAGTGGCCGTCGGCGAGGTGAACGTTGTCGCGCTCGTCCGCGAACGAGGCTGCCAGGGGCGGATTGTCGACATTACCGAGGATCAGATACGTCTCGCAGTGGAGGGCGTCGAATACCTCGCCGTACTGCTGCTTCACCCGGCGCCCGATCTCACCGTGGATCTCCTCTTCGCGGCCAACCGAACGCTCCCTCATCGCTTCCCGAGCCTCGACCATGTTGCCCTCGGTCCTGAGTTGCACGACTCGACTGACGGCCTCGACCGAGAACACATCTACGAGGATCCCTGTCATCGAGAAGTAATCGATGAGGTTTATCAGGTCACCGAGCAGCAGCAAGGTGGACCCCTCGGGTACCGAGGTCTTGAGCTCGCTCGCCGCACCGTGAACGTCTGACACGACATAGATGGCCACGGCTGGAGGATAGCGACCCCTGCCGAGTCCCCGCGTTATCGTTCCGTCGGTGAAAGCCGTCTACGTTCACGGGGGCGTCTCGGGCCTCGAGAAACCCCTCGTCGATCTTTCCGCGGCCGTCGCCGCAGGCATGGACCGCAAGGGGCCGCTGGACGCCATCGTTGCATCGGTGATGGTCCTCGAAAACGACCCACGCCTCAACGCGGGATACGGAGCGACCCTGACCAGCACCGGCGATATCGAGCTCGACGCGGGGATCGCGATAGCGGGACGATCCGGGGCCGTTGCGGGGGTACGGATCGCCAATCCCATCCGGCTGGCCCGCGTGGTGTTGGAAGACACCCCCCACGTGCTGCTTGCAGGACCGGGGGCGGAACGGATCGCAACCGGCCTCGCACCGCTGCCGGCAACCTCACCCGAGCAGCGGGACCGCTGGCTCAAGGCGTCGGCCGCAGGTCGCGTAGGGATGTCCCATTACGGGGATCCCGAGTTCGTCGACACCGTTGGCGCGCTCGCCTTAGCCAAGGATGGGGTCGTCGCCGCGGGCTCCTCGACCGGAGGCGTCTTCGGGAAGCTCCCGGGGCGGGTGGGAGATTCACCGATCTACGGTGCCGGGTTCTTCGCCTCCAAGGAAGTGGCCGTGGTCGGGACCGGCGTCGGCGAACTGTTCATCGAGACATCGGCGTGCTTCAGGGTCGGTGCTGCGATCGAAGCCGGCGCCGATCCTCAGAACGCGTGCGAGGAGATGGTGGCGACGATCCGGGGGCGGGACGCCGATGGAGCAGCCGGTTTGATGGCGCTCACTTCCGACGGAAGATTCGCCGCGGCGTACGCCGGGGGGTCGTGGAGCGTCGCAGGCCCCCGGGGGCCGGTGGCCGCGGCCCGGTTCCCCTTCTAGGACAGCTCCTCTAGGGCAGCTCCTCTAGGATCTGGCCCCGATCGTGACGATGAACAACCCGAACACCAGCACGCCGAGGAGCACTCCCGTCAGGACGAGGTAGCGACGACCCCGGAGGATCGCCCTCGAGTCCTTCCACTGTGCTGCCTGATAAGCATCGTGCGCGGCTACCAACCAGAGGAACACGGAGGTCAACCCGAATATCGCCGCCAAGGCGATCGAGCCAGGGAGGTCCTTCTGGAACACGAGAGCGAGGGTCGTCGTAACCACCCAGATGCTCAGGATGGCACGCCCTATCGCCCCACCCCAATCGCCGACATAAGCGTGGCCGGCCCCCGGCAACAGGAGCGAGAACACCACAGCCCGCGTCGGGTCCACCTGCTTCCTCTCCTCGGGTTGGTGTCCGAGGGTTTCCCCGAACGATGCTCCGCACGCGGAACAACTGACCTCCTCAAGCGCATTGGAGGTGCCACATCGGACGCACGTCCAGGCGACCTTCTGATCGATAACCTCGAACGCTCCGCGCTTCCTCGGCGGGGCGATCTCGGGAGTCGTCGGCGCGGGTGTCGTTACGGCCGGTGGCACCGGCGCAGCTGGAGGTGGGGCGGGCGCGGTGAACCTCCGCATGCACTGCGCGCACCACTCCGCATCCGGACGGTTACGTGCTCCGCACGAAGGGCAGCGGATCATCTCGTTGGAGGACTCCATCACGCAACATCATGTCGCACGGACGCGATGGGGTGCGATCTATTCGTAAGAGTGTTCCGGCTGCGGGTATTCGCCCGACGAGACTTCTGCCGCGAAGGTCTGTGCAGCTCGCTTGATCTCATCACCCAGATCCGCATAGCGCTTGGCGAAGCGCGGCAGTTTCCACGGCGTGATCCCGAGGAAGTCGTGGAAGACAAGCACCTGTCCATCGGTATGAGGACCAGCACCGATGCCGATCGTCGGGATATCGATACTGCGGGTGACTTCCTTCGCCACATCGCTGGGTACCGCCTCGAGAACCAGCGCGAAGGCTCCCGCTGCCTGGAGCGATTTCGCATCCTTGACGATCTGATGAGCGGCTTCCTCGCCTCTGCCCTGCACCCGGTACCCGCCGAACTGATTGACGGATTGGGGCGTCAACCCGAGATGACCCATCACGGGGATCCCTGCCTCGGTAAGCCTGGAGACCAGTTCGAGGACGCGCCCGCCACCTTCGAGCTTCACGCAGTTGGCGCCAGCCTCCTTGAGGAAACGACCCGCGTTGCGGATGCCCTCCTCGACCGATCCCTGGTAGCTCATGAACGGGAGATCGCCGACGACGAAGGCTTCCTTGGCCCCCCTCCTCACCGCCTTGGTGTGATGCAGCATCTCGTCGACGGTGACCGGGAGCGTCGAATCGTGCCCCAACACCACCATCGCCAGCGTGTCGCCAACGAGCAGCAAGGGGATCCCCGCTTCATCGAGCAGGCGCGCAGACAGGGCGTCGTAACAGGTGAGCATCGCGAAGCGTTCGCCTCGCTCCTTGAACGCGTGGATGTCGCGTACGGTGACTGGCATCGGTCGCCTCCATTTAGGTAGACGCTGTGTTGCCTACATGATACTCCGCTAGGGGCCTATTTCCTCTCGGGAGCGGCGGCAGAAGCAGAGCGCGGGGATTCCTTCGAGTACATGTCCTCGATGGCCTCCGCGAAGATCTCGTTGATCTGCTTGCGCTTCACCTTCAACGTCGGAGTGATCTCGTTGTCTTCTTGGCGGAAATCGCGCTCGAGGACCCGGAACTTCTTGATCCCCTCGACCTTGGCGAGCTTGTCGTTGATCTGATCCATCCACGCCTCGAGTTCCTTCAAGGTCAGCTCGTGAGCTGCGATCTCGGCGAGCCCTCCCTCTATGCCGCTGCTGGCACCCCATGAGGGCGCCTTCTCTTCGTCGAGGGTCACGAGGGCGGTGAGGAACGGTCTCCGGTCTCCGATAACGACCACTTGCGAGATGAGATCGTGGAACTTGATCCGATTCTCGAGTTCCTGTGGAGCGATGTTCTTGCCCCCGGCCGTGATGATCAGATCCTTCTTGCGATCGGTGATCTTCAGATAGTTGTGCTCGTCTAGTTCCCCGACGTCGCCCGAATGCATCCATCCATCCGAGTCGATGAGTTCACGGGTCGCTTCCTCGTTCTTGTAATACCCCGGCGAAACGTTGGGACCCTTGACCAGGATCTCCCCGTCGGCTGCGATCTTGACCTCGACCCCCGGCATCGGCTTGCCGACGCTCCCGATCTTGACCGCGTCTATCGGATTCCACGAGGTTGGGCCGTTGTCTTCACTCTGCCCGTATCCCTCTGCGATCTTGATCCCGATCGCGTGGAAGAACCAGATCAGCTCGGGATTGAGAGGAGCGGCCGCGGACAAGGGCAGGTCGCACTGTTCGAGCCCGACCGCCTCACGCATCTTGGTCAGCACGAGCTTGTCGAGGATGCGGTGTCGCACCTTGAGGCCCAGAGGAAGACGCGGCGTCGGCCAAGGTGCCACCCGCATCGACCGCCGCTTGCTCGTACTTGGCAACCTCTCGACCGGTCTCGATGGCTTTCAGCGCCAGCTTCACCTTGCGATCGTTCGGGTCGGCTGCCGAGAGGCGACCCTGGATGCCCGCGTAGAACTTCTCCCACACCCGCGGCACGGCGAAGAAGTAGGTCGGCTTGACCGCCTTCAGGTCCTCCAACAGCGTGTCCAGTGATTCCGCGAACCACGTCTGTGAGCCGTAGAAGATGTGGAGGAAATGGCTGATCATGCGCTCCGCGATGTGCGACAGAGGCAGATAGGAGATCGTCCGAGCGTTGGCCGGGTCGGGAGGAGCGATCATCTTCCGACCCGACTCGCATGTGAACCACACGTTCGCGTGCGTCAGCATGACGGCCTTCGGTGGGCCCGTAGTTCCTGACGTGTACACGAAGGTAGCCAAGCTTTCCGGTGTGACCGCGGCCCTAGCTTGGTCGAAACGTGCCTGGTCTAGATCCGTCCCCGGCTGCCAAGAGGGCATCCCACGTCATAACGAAGTCGGGATCAGCGGTCTCGTCGTAGCCCGAGATGACGACGACCTTCTCGAGTTTCGGAAGCTCGGAGCGCATCTTCAGAACCTTTTCGAGCTGCTCCATGTCCTCGACCACGGCGACCTTCGAATCTGAATGTTCGACGATGTAGGCAACCTGCTCCGGCGAGTTCGTGGTGTACACGGGAGCCGTCGCACCGCCGACCGAGAGGCAGGCCATGTCGGCGACGTGCCACGCCGGGCGGTTCTTCGACAGGAGGCTCATCTTGTCGGAGGGTGAGAAGCCCAGCGAAATGAGACCCTTCCCCGCTCTCTCCACGAGCGATCCGTACTCGGACCACGAGATGTCCACCCATGCCCCACCGGACTTGTAGCGGAGAGCGCTCTTGTTCGGGCTGCTGGTTGTCCTGTCCCAGAACAGTTCCACGATCGACTGCGGTGCCATCTGAAGTCCCCCTAGATGTGAGCCTGGTCTAACGATCTCGTGCCTCGGTCGGCGCTCCCTTGCGCGTGCGCCAGTCTAGGGGTTGCCGCTTGCTTCGGCTAATGCCTCTTCGATCCTTTCCGTCGTCGGCGGATGGCTGAAGAGGGCCAGAACGGCCAGCGGCTGGGGTCTCAGGTCAGAGATGTTGGAGAACGCGAGGCGACGGAACACCCGGACCGCGGTGTCTGGGTCCCCGGTCAGGGCGATGGCGACACGATCCGCTTCGGCCTCATGCCTGCGAGAGATCGCGTTCTCGACGGGCATCACCAGGATCCCTGCGATCAGGGCGATCAGGAGAAGAAGTGGCAGTGAGCGCGGGTCTCCGATCCCGTCCGCACCAGCCCACCCCCAGATGCTGAGTGTCGCCAGCCATCGCAGGGCGAAGAAGGTCAGGAATAGCCCCACGATCGACAACCCCAGGCCCTTTAGGACGTGCCGCTTCGACTGATGACCGAGTTCGTGAGCAACGACGAACGCTGTCTCATCCTCGTCACCCTTCTCGATCAGGGTGTCGTAGAGCACCATCCGTTTACTGCCGAGCAGCCCAGTAACGTACGCGTTCTCCGCGGTGGTCCTGCGCGACGCGTCCGCTACCAACACCTGCCCCACGTCAACCTTGGCATCGTCGGGCGAGTGACATGACCCTGTCGTTGAGTGGTCCTGCTGGAAGAGGCTCGAAGCGGTTGAACATCGGAGCGATAAGCACCGGCCACAGGAACACGAGAAGTGCACTAAGCGCTGAGAAGCCAGCCCAGCCGATGAGCCACCACCACCTCGGTTGCCATCTGACGATCCCGAAGAAAACGGCGGCGGTCACCGCTGCGAACAACGCTCCTATCGCGAGCCCCTTGATCTGGTCCAGGAGCCACGCACCGAAGCTCTGGGTGGACAACCCCCAAGCGTGGCCCGTCGAGTACGACTCGACGAAAGCCAGAGGTAGGGCAACGATCGCAAGAAGGACGGCGATCCCGACCGCCAGGAGAGCCGTCTGAAGCAGCCAGTGCCCCGAACGCGGTCACCATCTCTACGACGGGCCCGCGCGAGCAGGACGAGGATCGTGATCTGCATCCCGAGAGAGAGGAAGAACGCCAGGTAACGGGGCCCTCTGTACGCGCCGTGCGTCGCAACCTCTTCGTCGGAGAAGTCCGCGCCAAGTGAAGGATCCGTACTGCCCATCCTCGCGGTGTCCCGCGTCGCCTGTGGGGTCCTACCCACGAACGCGACGACCCCGGCGACGGCGATCGACAACGCGATCGAGATGAGCACCACCCGAAGCAGGGTCACTCCCCCAGGGTAGTTCGACCTTCGCACCTCACGCTGCCCTATCCGGTCTCGGCTGCGGTCCCCTCAGGAGGTTCCGTCCGTGGTCGGAACCGAAGCACCGGGATCAACCCGGCCACCTGTAGGGCATCGAGTGAGCCTTGCAGGTCGTCATCGATGTCCACGACACCCTCAGGGGGGTGCAGCACCGCGGTCACGAGACAGTCCTCGCAGTGCTCCGAGCGGTACATCTCGCAGGTGCTGCAATCGATCTTCATCGGACTTTCTCCTTATCCCTCGTGATGCTCGCGATCAGACTTGCGGTTTAGCCTGGGATGCGTGACACACGCTAACGATGGGGTACGACGGAAATCAGCCAGGGTGAGAATGAGCCAGGGAGAGAACGGCAGCTTCAGATTCCTCAGGAGGGCATTCCCGAGCGCCAATTCGGTGCTGGTGACCGGCCCCCGGGCCGTTCTGATCGACACCGGATTCGGGAGCGACGTCGCCGAAACGATACGGCTGATCGAGTTCCAAGGCGGAGCCATCGAGGGTCTCGATTCGATCATCAACACCCACCACCACTCCGATCACGTCGGCGGCAACATGGCGATCGTGAAGCGCTCGGGAGCACCCGTCTACGCCCACCGCTCCGAGGGCAGGCTGGTGAACCGGCGGGACCTCCGGGCGTGCCGGGCAGAGTGGCTCGACCAACCCGTCGAGGCGTACACGGTCGATGGCTTCCTCGACGACGGAGACGTTGTCCCGATGGGCGACGGGGAGCTCGAGGTGCTGCACACGCCGGGGCATAGCGCCGGACAGCTCTGCCTCCACCACCCGGGTGCGAAGGTGCTGATCTGTGGGGACGTGCTTCTTGGCTCAGATATCGGGTGGATCAATCTGGTCAATGAAGGCACCGCACCTGTCGAGGAGGCGATCGCCTCTCTCGAGCGCATCATGCGACTCGCCCCGAGCATCGCCTACCCGGGGCATGGGCAGGCGATCACCGACGTTCCCGCTGCCTGCCTGGACTCGATCCGTCGTTACGAACGCTTCCTCGACGATCCCGACCGGGTTGCGTGGTTCGGATGTCGCCGGATCTTCGCCTTCGCACTCATGATCAAGGACGGGATCGCCGAGGAGGACGTCTACGGCTACATCGAAGGAACCCAATGGGCTCGGGATCACTGCAAGATGATCCTCGGTATGCCCGTCGCCACGTTCGCGCGTGACCTCGTCGGTCAGATGGTGTCCTCGGGTGCCGCGTTCTGGGATCAGCGGACGGTTGCGATCCCGAGTGCCCCACAAGGTGCCACCTAGTGGCTGGGCCTCCGGCCCCACCCGCCCAGGAGCGTGGCCACCCGCCGACAGCTCGGCCCCCGCGGTCCTCTAGCGGATCAACGCCAGCAGCTGGGGCGAGGACGCCACGTTGGCCCCGAGTGCCTCGACCCGTTCCGTGAGTTCCCTGTCGCTGGTGACCACGACGACGGGGGTGGCGGGATGGCTCCGGACCATGGCCACGAGATGATCGTCAGCGATCTCGCCCTGCGAGTACTGGACCCGAACGAGGCCCCGCACATTCCTACCGGGGTGGCGACCGACATCCTTGCCGTCGAAAACGATAGTCGTCGAGACGCCCTTCATCTCTGCGAACGTCGAGACCGTCCTGACGAGGCGGTCCCGCTGGCTCTCGAGATGTAACTCGCCGAACCCACCCGAGGCCATCGTTACGTTGTAACCATCGATCAGGAGCCTCACCCCGGCTGCGCTCAACCACTCGTCGAGCGTCTGCGGATCTTCCGGGAGGCGGCCCCGAGGCACCGGCATCGGCGTTCGGCGTCGGCGGCCGGACGCGGGAGCGGTCTCGGCGTGGGAGAGGTCGGCGATCCGCTTCTCCAGCGCATCGACCCTCGTGGCCAGGCGTTCGCATTCGCGCTCCGAAGCGGCGAGCCGACGACGCGTTTCCTTCAGTTCAGCACGGGCGGTTGTGGCGTCGGACTTGGCCTTCTCCTCGGCCGAGAGCAACCGCTTCTTCTCCTTCTCGGCATCGGAGGCGATGCGGCCCACCTGCTCTTCAGTCACTGTTGCGCGTGCGATCGCTTCGGAGCCGTTGGCTTCGGAGGTCGCCAAGGAGTTCTCGAGCGCTGATCTGGTTCGGCCCCAGTCAGCCTGCGCTCGTTTGAACTCGACACGGAGCTCCTTCAGTTCCTCGCGGGCCTTGCGCGTCTTCTCTTTCTCACGGTCGAGCGACGTGGCGAGGCGCTCCTCACCATCAGGCTTTGGACGAGGAGGCCGAGCGGTGGACGCGTCGGAGAGGTGCGCTTCCCAGCCGTCGTCCCTTAGCGCAGCGATGCGCAACAGTTCTTCGTGATCCTTCGGGAGCTGAGGCTTCACCTCGTCTAGCCAATCGATCAACTTCGCTCGAAGGTCATCGTTCTCCAGCGCGGCTAGGAGCTTGTCGGCGTGTGGAGCGAGCCCCTGCTTGGTGAATCCGTGGAACCTCTTAAGCCCGGATGGCAGCACTTGAGCCGGAACCGCCCTGATGTAGGCGCCGATCGCCTGCACCAATCTGGTCTTGACGTCCGGCGGTAGTTCCATCACAGGACCCCGCGTGAGCGAAGACGGTCTACCTCCTCCGAGGTGAATCCCAGTTCGCCCAGAACCTCATCGGTGTGCTCTCCCAGCCCAGGTGGAGGACGTTTCATCACCGCGCCTTGTCCGGTTCCGATCCTGATGGGATCACCGAGGATCGACAACTCCCCAACGTTGGGGAGTTCGGCGGAAACAACCATGCCTCTAGCTTTCACCTGGGGATCTTCGAACGTCTCAGCGAGATCGTTAACCGGCCCAACGCAGACATCTCGGCCATCGAAGAGGTCCATCCAAGCCGAACGGGTCCGCGTCGAGAACAGGCTCTCGAGATCGGCGATCACCTCATCACGTCGCTCCCCCATCGCGAACGCATCGTCGGCCAGATCGGGACGCTCGATCGCGTCGCACAATGCTCTCCAGAACTGCGGTTCAAGGGCACCGACGGTCAGGTAGCCGTCGGCTGCTGGGTAGATCCGGTAGCAGGGATAGCGGCCCGAGAGGTGCATGCGCTCGAAGGTCGGCGTGTCCTTCGTTGCTGCGAACTCGGCCGCATGGATCGACAACCATGACACCGCGCCGTCCATCATCGAGATGTCGCACATCTCACCACGACCGGTCCTCGTTCGTTGGTGGAGTGCACTGAGTATCGCGATGACCGCGCTCATGCCCCCACCTGCTAGGTCTCCGATCTGAACCCCCGGGATGACGGGAGGACCGCCGTCCGGGCCGGTGATCGAGAGGACTCCGGCGTAGCCGATGTAGTTGACGTCGTGGCCGGCCACTTGGGAACGAGGTCCATCCTGTCCGTAACCCGTGATCGCGCAGTAGATGAGAGCGGGGTTCGCAGCGGAGAGAACCTCGTACCCGACCCCAAGGCGGTCCATCACCCCGGGGCGGAACGATTCGATGAGGACATCGAAGCCCTCGATCATCCTGATGAGCGCAGTCGCGGCCTTCTTCCGCCTTCAGATCGAGAGTCACCGAACGCTTGTTGCGGTTGAGCGCGATGTGGCCCGTCGAGTGCTCCCCGACCATCGGAGGGGTCCAGCGGATGTAGTCACCCTTGCCCGGTTCCTCGAGTTTGACGACATCGGCTCCCTGATCCGCCAGCAGCAAGGTCGCGTATCCCCCAGGGAGGAGACGGGTGAGGTCAAGCACCTTTACCCCTTCGAGCGGGGAACTCACGGCTCGACCTCAGCCAGGTGCTCGATGTGAGCGTCGGACCCACACCATCTGCACACCACCTTCTCGAGGTTGTGGTCCAGTACCTCTTCCTCCTCCACCGTCATCTCTCCGCCCAACGAGAAATGCTGAAAGGTACGGGTGCGTTTGCTTTCAACGACATCGAAACGCGTCTTGTTACCGCACGCGTTGCAGAGGAACTTCAATCCACGTCCTCGAAGGAGAGTGTGAACACAACCGTGTCGTCCTTCACCGCCCCGAACGCTTGGGCATCCTGGTAGAGGGCGTCCGCTAGTTGCTCCGCGCCCATATCTGGGCCCAGCTTCGCGAGTGCCTCGATCATCCGGGTGCGCCCGTACATGTCTCTCCCACGCCGAGCCTCGAGCAACCCGTCCGTACAGGCAACGAAGACGTCGCCGGGGGCCAGGGTGAACTCCGCCTGCTCGAACTGTTGGTCTGGGAACGCGCCGAGAAGTCCGCCTGGGGTCTCGATCGAGTTCACCTCGCCGGTCGCTCGCCGGAACACGAGCGGCGGCGGATGTCCGGCGATCGATATCTGCATGGTCTTCGTAGCCACATCGAGCCGGGCGAACAACCCCGTGGCGAACCTGTCGTCCGACAGGCTGCGCTCGAGCGCATTGTTCAGGTGGAACAGCGCGGATGATGGTGACGCGTTCCTGCTCGCGAACGCCCTCAACATGTACTTCGCCTGGGCGGTCAGGGCCGCAGCCTCTGCACCCTTCCCAGACACGTCACCAACGACGATCCCGACGTTCCCCTCGGCGAGGTCGAAGACATCGAAGAAGTCTCCGCCGACCTCGGCGTCCGCGGTTGCTGGCTCGTAGACGGTTCCGATCGCGATGCCGGGGAGGGGCCTAACGTCGGTCGCGAGGAGTCCGTTCTGAAGGCTACGAGCGACCCGCAACTGGCGTTCGAAACGCTGCGCGTTCTCGATGGCCATGGCACTTTGGGCGGCAAGTACCTGCAGCGCTTCCCTATCGTCCGTGCCGAGCGTCAACGATCGTTCGAAGAACACGAGGATCGCGCCGATCAACGGTTGCCCCGACCCGAGTATCGGAGAGGCCGCCACCGCGGAATAGTTGCTGGTGCCGTGCGGCCGCGACTCCATCCACCTCCACCGGGTTCGCCCCTCAGTAGAGCGCTCCATGGAAGCTCGTCTAGAGAGATCGGGCTCGCCTGTGGAAGCACTTCGGCATCCCTACGGAACGCAGGATGGAGCGTTCTCCTCGTGGGATCGACCAGGTAGAGACCCGCTGCATCTCCGCCCAGCAGTCTCCGCGCCGCTCCTGTGACCTCGTCGATGACAGGACCGAGCCTCATCACTCGGCCAACCCGCAGTCCGAATGACCGTAGTTCCCGCAGCAGCGTGAACCTGCCGCGCGTTGGCGACCGCGACGCTCACCTGTCGGGCGATGCTGTGCGCAAGGGTGAGTTCCTTACCCGAGAAGGTCCGGGGGGACTTGAATTCGATCCCCAGCGCACCCAACTCCTCACCCCTACGGATCAAGGGGATGCCGATGTAGGCGCCGAGCTTGCGGCGTTCCGCCTGCTCTTCCTCAACGGCACCGTCCGACACGTTCTCGATCAGCACCGGCGCTTTCCCAGCCAGGAGGGCCTGACGGAGGATCGGCAAGCCGTTCTCTTGCAGGGCGAGCTCATCGAGAACCGCACTCAATTCGGGGTCGAAGCCGCTTCGTGCATGGACTATGAACCGGTCACCGGAGCGATCCCAGGTGGTTGCGAAGCAGCGATCACCCCCGAGCATCTCGGGGACCATCCTCACGACCAGGTCGAGGGTCTCATCGACGCTTCGAACCTCGCCGAGGGCCGCCGCCAAGCCCAGGAGAGCGCGGGAGGCATCAGCGTCCTGGCGGAGCGCATCCAGCGTCTCCTCCAAGACCTCCTCGACCTGCTCCTCGATCGGCGTTCCGTCCCCAGTCATTGCCAGCATCTTAGGCGCTGCTTGAGTATCGAACATACGTTCGCTATCGTGGGGAGATGTTGGGTCAGCGTTCGTTCGAGGAACTGGGCACCCCTCTGGCCGAGGTGACCTTCTGCGTGATCGACCTCGAAACCACCGGGGGCTCCCCCACCGATTCCGAGATCACTGAGATCGGCGCTCTGAAGGTGAGGATGGGCGAGGTCACGGGCTCGTTCCAAACGCTCGTGGACCCGGGGCGGCCGGTCCCCGCCTTCATCAGGTTGCTCACCGGCATCTCCGACGAGATGCTCATCGAAGCGCCTCCTATCGAGGCGGTACTACCGGACCTCCTTGAGTTCATCGGGGGAAGCGTGATCGTGGCCCACAACGCACGCTTCGACGTTTCGTTCCTCAACGCAGCCCTACTCGTTAACGACTACGAACGGCTGGGCAACACGATCGTTGACACCGCTCAACTCGCTCGCCGGATCCTTTCGGGAGAGACCCGCAACCACAAGCTCGAGACCCTCGCCCGCCATCTCCGGTGCGCACACAAACCCTGCCATCGCGCCTACGCAGACGTGCTTGCTACCACCGACGTCCTCCATCATCTGATCGAGCGGGTCGCGGGTTTCGGGGTTACCACCCTGGAGGATCTGCTGGCGATGTCATCCGCCCGGATCGACGGCACCTTCCAGAAGATCGATCTCACCGCGCACCTCCCATCGGCGCATCGGCGTCTATCGGTTCTTGGATCAGAGTGGACGCACCCTGTATGTGGGGAAGGCGTCCGACCTAAGGACGCGCGTCAGGTCCTACTTCTACGGAGACCCTCGCGCCCGCATCCGTGACCTCTTGCGCGAGGTACACGAGATCGCGTACGAGGAGTACGCATGTCTCCTCGAAGCAGAGGTCGCCGAAGCGCGCGCTATAGGCGCAGCTCAAGCCCCCCTATAACCGCAGGGGCAAACGGACCGCATCGTGGTATCTCAAGTTCGACCTCCGAAGACGCGATCCCCGCATCGCGGCAGCGCGCTCTCCTAAAGAAGACGGCGCTCTCTATCTGGGGCCCTACGCCTCACGCCGCATCGTCACGACCCTCATCGACGCGCTGCGGACCGCGTCTGCCTCTTCATCGGTGTACCGACCCCGGCCGGTGCACGAGTTGTCCGTTCGAGGAAACGGGCGACGTGTTCTGGCCCCCTGGATCAGCGGGCACCTCTCCGCGTCGCTCTCAATGCCGTTCTGACCGACCCTCATGCGCTCCTCACGACGATCGCAGCCAAGATGCACGGCCTCGCCGCGCGTGAACGCTTCGAAGAAGCCGCCGAGGTACAGCGAACGTGGGATCGCGTTGCAACGATCGCTCGAAGGATCTATCCGGCTGCGCGCGTTGATCGACGCCGGAGACGTCGTGCTCTCCGACGGCGTGCGCATCCTCCTCATACGCAAGGGGAGGCTCGCGGGATCGTGCGATGACGTCCCGACCTCGCGGAGAGAGACGCTTGCACGGCTAGTGGCGACGCCGTCGCCGACGCCGTCCGCCCACATGGCCCCCGAGGAGTCCGCGGAAGCACGCGTCATCGATTCCTGGCTACGAAGGGCCACAGGACTTGAGCTTCTCCACGTGGATCGCCCATGGGTCCTGCCAGCAACCGCCCGGCCGGCCGAGCTGTTCGTTATGAAGAAGCGGCGCTAGGCGACCGCTCGAACGCGAGCAACCCCGTCCAGTAGGCGCCAGATGGCGGCAGCTCCAGCTCGGGCTCCCGCTTCGGCGTCAGCGACATCCTCATCGCTCGCGCAGATCCCTTCGATGGCACGAGCCATCTCCGACGAGTGCTCGACGTCGAGTTCGCCGTGCAGCCTGAAGTACTCGACACCGGATCCCTCGATCCCATAGTGATCCTTGAGACCTGCGATCTTGGTCTCGGCCACGGCCGGGGTCTGGGACTCGTATCCGTACAACATGCCAAGTGCGAAGGGCACCGAACGAGACGCCGCCGCGTCGGCGAAAGCGTCGGTGCACGCGACGGTTTCGGTCTCTGGGGTGGAGGCAACTACGGACTCACGCTGGGCGCCTACCGCTTCGGCGAACCTCGAGCCACAGGCCCGCGTGGTCGTCACCGATCTCGTCCGCGAGGTTCTCGGTGAGGACGGTGCGCGCCTCTCCATCAGGCAGGCGATCGACCAGCGTCTCTAGCCACGTCGGGAACGCCTCAACCTGACGGAAGTACTGCTCGGAATAGAAGGAGAGGTCCTCGGTCGTGAGCCTGCCCTCCGTCCACGCCACATAGAAGGGGTGGGTGAGAAGGTCGAACGACCTCGTCTGTGCATCGAGTCGTGCCGCTATGTCCGTGCTGCGAACGCTCATACGAACCGCCTCCAGCTCATGGGTGCCGACCACAAGAATCTAACCGGACCGAGCGACCTTTCGGCTCATGAGTTCGAAACCGCCACCAGACGCTCGAGCGAATCCGGCAGCCCGGCCCGAGTCCACCGCGTCTTCCAGCGGTGGCCAGCGCGGACGGTCATGTCGGTTGCGAACCCGGCCGCGACCAGTCCAGCGGCGGCATTGAGGAGGACGATGTCTCTCTGGGGGCCCAACTCGCCCGCCAGTACCGCGTTGATCATGGCCGCGTTCTCGCTCGCACTACCCCCGGCGAGCTCCTCGATCGGAGCTGGAGCGAGACCTAGCTCGGCCGGGTCCAGCGTCCACCTGGTGACCTCGCCATCCTTGAGCTCAACCACATCAGAGGGCCCCGCTGTCGCCAGTTCATCCATGCCCCCGTAACCGTGGAACGCGATGACGTGCGTGCTCCCGAGGCGCCCCAGCGCCTCCACCATCTTGTCGATCATCGAGACATCCGATACCCCGAGGGCCTGGCGTGTCGCTCCTGCCGGATTCGTCAACGGCCCAAGGAAGTTGAAGATCGTCGCAACGCCCAACTCGCGCCTCGTCACGGCCGCGTGACGCATCGCGGGATGGAACATCGGAGCGAAGCAGAAGCCGATCCCAGCCTCCGCCAGACACGACTCGACGCCATCAGCGGGCAGGTCGATCTTCACCCCGAGGGACTCGAGGACATCTGCCGAGCCGCACTTGGAGGAGGCCGCGCGGTTCCCATGCTTCACAACCCTGGCACCGGCTCCAGCACACACGATCGCGGCCGCGGTCGAAACGTTGAACGTGCCCGTCCGGTCGCCGCCGGTTCCGCAGGTGTCTAGAACCTCGCCGGCGACATCGACCTTCTCTGCGAGCGATCGCATCGTCCGGACCAGCCCCACGATCTCATCGACGGACTCTCCCTTGGCACGGAGGGCGATAACGAACCCAGCGATCTGAGCCGGAGTCGCCGCTCCCTCCATGATCTCCGTCATCGCTCGTGCCGCGGTGGGCTCGTCGAGAGATCGACCATGAAGAAGGTCGGAGATCGTCGCGCCCCAGTGCAAGCCATCCATCCTCGGAGGTTATGCCACCTAGGTGAGGAGATCCGCGAACGTGAGCGCGTAGATCTGGGCACAGCGCGCCAGCTCTGTGAGGTCGATCGATTCACGGGCCGTGTGAGCAACGCCGATATCGCCGGGCCCGATGACGATCACATCTGCCCCCGTATCGGCGATGAATCTGGCATCCGACGCTCCCCTGAAGCCGATCAGCTCGGCGGGTGCGCCCGTAACCGTCGCAACCGCGGCAGCGGCCGCACGTACCACCCCTGCCTCCGGGTCCACCTCGTAGGGGTCAGCGTGAGAATCGACAGCCACCGTGGCATCGATGTCTGGGAACCGGCCACGCGCCAGCTCGATGGCTGCTTCGATGGCGGCAACGATCGAAGACTCGTCCTCGCCTGGGATCGATCGCCGATCGACCTCGATCCAAGCCGACGCCGGGATGATGTTGACCTTCTCACCGCCGCCGATCCTCCCGACGTTGATGCTCGGTCCGCCGAGTACCTCGTGAGTGATGTCAGGCAGGGTCTCCTCGAGGTGCAGCACGATCTCGGCAAGGTGCTTGATCGCGTTGACCCCTCGCTCGGGGGCCGATCCATGGCCCGCTAGTCCTTTGGTGTGACACCCGGATCCATGAGGCGCCTCTCTGGGCGCGAACCACACGCAGGGAGGTGGGTTCCCCGACGATCGCGAGGTCCGGAGCGATGATCCCTTCGGAGACGAGATAGCCGGCGCCTACGAAACCCATCGTTTCTTCGTCGGCGACGAGGGCCAGCTCCAGCGTTCCTTTCGGACTCCATCCGATGGAGCGCAGTGCGGCAACAGCCTCGAGCGCAGCGGCGATGGGGCCCTTCGCATCCGCGGTCCCGCGGCCGAACATCGATCCGTCCACTACCTCCGCTCCAAACGGGTCGTGCTCCCACAGGGAACGGTCGCCGACCGGCACCACATCGAAGTGCGAACAGTAGGTAAGGCACGGTCCATCGCCTCCGCGCCACCTCGCAACGACGTTCGGTCGGTTGGCAGCGCGCTCATGCATCTCTACTTCGAGTCCGAGGTCCCGGCACCGCTCGGCCACCACGGCGGCAACCGCAGCCTCCTCGCCCGGGGGATTCTCAGATGGGATCTTGACCATCTCCGCCAAGCGTTCGGCGACGCGCTGAGCGTCTACCGAAGTAGCGACATGGCCCGCATCAACCGCGTGGTTCTGCGACACTGCTCCTATGACCCCCTATCAACTCTTCCTGCTCGGGATCCTCATCCTGTGGCCATTCGCAGCCATGGGGCTGCTCTTCCTGATGAACCGCTTCGAGCACTATCTCGAACGTTCCGAAGCCTCGACACCCGAAGAAGCCGGCTTGGAACCCATCGAGGGAACATCCGGCGAGAAAGAAGTGAAGATCGTCTTCGGCGAGAAAGTGGTCGGTGACGAGTGAACCATCAAGCTTTCCGCGCGATGCACTCGACCTCGATGCGGGCTCCCTTCGGCAAGCCCGAGACCGCCACCGCTGCACGAGCGGGCGGCGACGTCACCGAAGTAGCCGGCGTAGGTGTCATTGACCTCCGGGTAGTCACCCATGTCCGTCAGGAACACAGTGACTTTGACAACGTCGTCGAACCCCGCCCCAGCCGCAGCCAGGACCGCACGGAGATTGTCGAAGCACCTGGCCGTCTCTTCACCGATCGTCCCCGACACGAGTTCGCCGGTAGATGGGTCCAGCGGGATCTGCCCCGAGCAGAAGATGAGACCATCCGATTCGATCGCCTGCGAATAAGGACCAACCGCGGCCGGTGCATCTGGCGTTGAGATGACTTTCTTGCTCACGGACAACCTCCACTCTAGGGATGGCTACCCCCGCAGGTTAGTCTTCCTGCCAATCGTGGGGGGTGAATGCTCGTAGTGACTTCGGACGAGACCGGACAGAGGTTGGCATCATTCCTCGACGTAAGTCTGCAGCTCACCGAGGATCTCGATGCCGACCGCGTGATGAACGTCGTGGTCGAGCGCGCGATGGAAGCCACCGGAGCCGACTTCGGAGCCGTGGCACTCGTAGACAACTCCGGGGCCATCGAACACTTCGTCCATCGAGGGCTGAGTCCCACGGACATCAGCATGCTCCCCGAGCGACCCGAGGGCCGCGGGCTGCTCGGCGAGGTGTTCCGGCGCGGTGAGCCCGTCAGGTGTGACCGCCTCCGGACCACCCTGCTTCGATCGGTTTCCCGATCGGTCACGTGGCGATGGAAGCTTTCATGGGGGTGCCGATCTCTCTCCGTGGGCGTCTGATCGGAGCGATCTATCTCTCGAAGCGGCCCGATAAGGAACCCTTCGCCCAGGATGACGAAGAGTTCGTGACCGCGATGGGAGCCATGGCAGCGGTCGGTATCACCAACGCCCGTTCGTTCGCCGAGGAAACGGAACGAGCGGAACGAACCGCATTGCTCCAACAGATCGCATGGTCGGTAAGGCACTCGCTCGAGATCACCGAGGTGCTCACCGATGCGGTCGAGACGATCGGACGCGCTGCGAAGGTGGACCGCTGCTACATCCGCCTCGTGGACGAGGATGGATCTGGTGATCTTGGTCCGGTCGAGGTCGAGTGGGACGCTCCCTCGATCGCAGCCGCTCGACCCGGATCGAACCACGAGGTATCCGGTCGGGACCCTCTCGGCGCGCACCCGACTCACTCAGTGGAGTGAAGACGTGATCAACGACCCCCGCTTCCAGAGTCAGGGAGCCCACGGGGCGGTCGAAGGAGCCCGCGATGCGGGAGTCGTCTCTGCGATGGCCACCCCACTCGAATGGGGCGACGAGCTGATGGGCGTGCTGTCTTTCCAATCGCTCAGTCGGCACCGATGGACCGCCTCCGAAACCGCACTTATCGAGAACGCCGCCCGAGAGGTCTCGGTGGCCCTGCATCACGCGCGGCTCTATTACGAGGCGCTCGACAAGGCGGAACAACTCAGACAACTGGATGAATCTCGGAGCGACTTCCTGTCGATGGTGTCGCACGAACTCCGGTCGCCGATGACCGTCGTTTCGGGGATCGCCCACATCATGCGGTGGAAGGGAGAGCAACTCGCTCCGGAAGCTCGCGACGAGCTTCTCAACACCCTCGAACGTGAATCCAGGAGACTCGCTCGGCTCGTCTCCGAGTTCCTCGACCTGGAGGCGATCGACCGAGGCAGGATCGAACTCCTTCAGGACGAGGTCGACATGTCCGAGCTCTCGATGGAAGCGATGGTCGACGCCGGATTCTCGGCACGAGCCTCCCTCGACGTTTCCCCCGGTGACTGCGTGGTCAAGGCCGACCGCGACCGGATCAAGCAGGTCCTTCTCAACCTCATCACCAACGCGGCGAAGTTCTCTGCCGAGAATCAGGAGATCGAGGTCATGGTCGTACCCACCGACGAAGCGGTGTTGGTGAAGATCAAAGATCACGGCCCGGGCATCAGCGCGGAAGATATGGATCGCCTGTTCACGCGCTTCAGCAGATTGGAAACGACCGTGAAGCAGACGTCTGGTTCGGGGATCGGGCTGTTCGTATCGAAGACGATCGTCGAACTGCACGGTGGGGACATCTGGGTCGAGAGCGAAGTCGGAGACGGCGCAACCTTCAACTTCGTGCTCCCCAGATGAAGGTCATCGCCGACGATTCCCACCGCCAGCATGTCTCCCCGTTCGAGATCGTCGGAGGTAAGCAACACCCGGCGTACGAACACCCCGGCAGACTCGAAGCGATCCGTGCCGAACTTGGAGAGCGAGCGATCCACGCGCCCGAGAGGCACGGCGATGCCCCCATCCTCGCGGTCCACGACGCCGGGCTCGTCCGCCACCTCGAGAGTGCGTTCCGCGACTGGGTCGCGCTCGGCAACGAACCTCCGGCGATGCCGGACACCTTTCCTCTAAGGGGCCTCGGAGATGCAAGCGTGCCGAACACCATCGAGGGTCGGCTCGGCACGTATTGCTTCGACATGGGCACCCCGATCCTCGAACACACCTATGCCGCGGCTCGCGCGTCGGCCGACATCGCATTAACGGGAGCCCGAGAGGTCCTTCATGGTGAACCGGCCGTCTATTCACTCTGTCGGCCCCCCGGCCACCACGCCGCTACTTCCGTCTACGGCGGCTACTGCTTCCTCAACAACTCAGCCATCGCAGCGCGCATGATCCAGCGAGAGACCGGTTCGAAGGTCTGCGTTCTGGACATCGACTACCACCACGGCAACGGCACCCAGGAGATCTTCTGGAACGACCCAGCCGTGCTCACCATCTCGCTCCATGGCGATCCCAACTTCGAGTACCCCTACTTCACCGGCCACGCGCGACGAAACGGGCGACCCCAACTCGCCAGACACGAACCTCAACCTCCCACTACCCACCGGCACGACCGGCGCCGCTTTCATCGAGGCACTCGACGAAGCCCTCGAGCGCATGTCGCACTTCGAGCCCGGCTACCTCGTGGTCCCATTCGGAGCCGACACCGCGGCAGAGGACCCGATGGGCACCTTCACCCTGTCACCCACCGACTTCCACACGATAGGCACCCGCCTCAGAGCCACCGGCTTGCCCCTCCTCATCATCCAAGAAGGCGGCTACGACGTCCCCGCCACAGCCACAGCCGTCCGGGAGCTCCTCTCCGGCGCAGGCCCTGGTTAGACCACCAACCCACGGACCTATGCCGGGCAGCCAGACGGCCTCCGTACCCGAGCCAAGATCCCCACTCCAGCGCGTCGTACCCCGACCAGACATGCAGGGTCGGCGAGAGCCGATCGCCTCGGCGATCGGCCAAACAAGATGAGGAGTCGGCCTGTAAGCCGGGTCCTGTACCCCCGAGGGGGTGGTGGCTATCCATCTGGGACGACCGTTACCGATCGCCTCTAGCGGCCTACCCGGAGGGTGCCCGGCGAACCGGGCGGACGGGCAGTCCATGCCTCCTGCTTGGCCTTGCTCCGGACGGGGTTTACATAGCCGCAGAGGTCGCCCCCTGCGCTGGTGAGCTCTTACCTCACCGTTTCACCCTTACCGCCGGCTCGCGCCGGTGGCGGTTTGCTTTCTGTTGCACTGTCCACGGGTCGCCCCGCCTGGGAATCTCCCCAGCGTCCTGCCCTATGGAGCCCGGACTTTCCTCGACCCGAGACCGGTCGCCCGGTCCAGGTCGCAGCCACCCGGCCGACTCCTCGGTAGTGATTATGACTTCCGGGAGGACATCGAGCCTCATCCTGCTCGCAGCGCGGTCGAGTGTGACCAGGAGGGGCTTGCCGATCGCGACGACGAGGGCGGCGTTCCCGATGGCCCGGAACAGGTCCCAGACGCCAGACGTGGCGAGGTAGAAGGCGGCGTAGTGACGGAGGTTGGTCGTTGCGGTGGCGGCGGCATCCCAGCCCAGGGTGGAGCTCCCCGACGCGAACGGCCAGAACCACAGGTTCATGATCCAGCCGAACGCGAACCCAGAAAAAGCTCCATAGAGGGCGAGAAGCGCGATCCGGATCCGCCAGTTCGAAGGTCGCCCGATCAGGCCTGCTCCCATGCCCACCCATCCGACGGCAACCATCTGGAACGGTAGCCACGGCCCGATCCCACCGATGAACAGTCCCGACGCGAACGTTCCAACCGCCCCCAGCACGAACCCGAAGCCCGGGCCGAACGCGTTGCCCGCGACGAGAACGATGATGAACATCGCCGAGAAACCTGCGATGAAACCGGGGAGGCGGAGCGCGACCATTGCGGCGCCGAGCACGCCGATCAGCGCGACCGCTTTCGGACCCATGCCGCCGCGTCCCAACTCGACGAAGAGCAGCAGTCCCAGACATGCGACCAGCCCGATAACGATGAACGGAGCGTCGATCTCGTGCGCATCTCCGGTTGCCGCAGGCAGGAGGAATGGCCACAGGAACGCGGCGAGCCCGAGCAGGTTCGCAGCGATCAACAGAGCGATCCTCACCGGCGACGCCCTCATGTAGCCACCAGCGCCGCTGCGACCTGCCCGGGGGTGATCCATCCGCGCCCGAACACCCTCGTCATCTGGGGGGCGAAGATCGAAGAGTCACCGAGCACCTCGGTCACGGGACCGTCCGCGATCACCTCTCCCCCGGCAAGCATCACGACTCGATCTGCTACGAGGGCCGTCATCTCCACGTCGTGGGTAGCGAACGCAACCGTCGTGCCTGTCTCGGCAAGAGACCGGAGGAGGTGACCGAGGCGTTCCTTCGACTCGATATCAAGGCCCCGCGTCGGTTCGTCGAGCAGCAACACCTCGGCGCCCGTCGCCATGACCGCAGCGGTAGCCACGAGGAGACGCTGGCCGGCGGAGAGGTCTCGAGGGTTGCGGAACCGCACGTCGTCAAGAGAGAACCTGGCGATAACGTCGTCCAGTTCCGAAGCGCGCCCGTGAGCCTCAAGCGTCGCGCCGATCTCGTCGGCCACCGAGTCGCGGAACAGGATGCGATCGGGCTCCTGAGGACAGAGCGCTACCGAGTGGCCTACCGATGGCTCGGCGCCTCCTACCGAGACCGTGCCGGCCGTCGGAGCATGTAGTCCCGCTATCGCCCGCAACAGGGTCGTCTTGCCAGCCCCGTTCCTACCCATGACGGCGACGACCTCGCCGGCGGCGATAGCCAGATCGATCTCTCTGAGAGCGACCGTTGAGGAGTGCATCGCGCGTCACCGACGAAACCAGAACGGATGGAGCCCCGGCCGGCTCGGCGCGTGAGGTTGAAGGTCGTGAAGTTGAGGGTGTTGGCAACTCGACCGGGGCCATCCGTCTCGCGTCCCTGACCGTGAGAGGCGTCCCCTCCCACCCCGCGAGGTGGGCGAGCCGCGTCACTGGGGGCCCGAGATCTCCGCGCTCGAGCATCTCGGCAGGTGTACCGATCGCTATCCCACTGGCATCGCACCGGATCACCGCGTCGGCGAACCCGGCGACCCGCTCGAGGCGATGCTCCGCGATCACCGCCGTCATCCCCAGGTCGTGGACCATGCGATGCAACGCGGACAGGACATCCTCCGCTCCCTGCGGATCGAGCTGACTGGTCGGCTCGTCCAACACCAGGATCCGCGCGCCGGCGGTCAACGCCGCAGCGATCGCTACCCGTTGCCGCTCGCCTCCCGAGAGGGTTCGAACGCTTCTATCTCGCAGAGCAACCAGCGACATGAGATCGAGGATCTCTTCCACCCGGCGACGCATCGACGTTCTATCGACCCCGAGGTTCTCCATCGCGTACGCGAGTTCGTCCTCGACCCGATCGAGAACGAAGGACGCGTCCGGATCCTGGGGGACGAACGCCACCACGTCCGCCAGCTCCCGGGGCGCGTGGTCGAGGGTCGAGCGCCCGCCCACCAGCACCTTCCCGCGGAAGCGTCCGCCGGTGAAGTGCGGCACGCAGTCCGTTGATCGCCCTCAGGAACGTCGACTTCCCCGAGCCGGTCGGGCCGACCACCAGGGTGAGTGTGCCGTCGGGGATGCTCAGGGTTACGTCGTGAAGGACGAACCCCGGCTCGTCGGGGTAAGCGAACGAAACGTGCTCGAACGAAACGGCGCTCACTACCGTTCCCTCCGCATGAAGGCGGGCGTGAGAAGGAGCAGCACGGAGCCCAACAACAACGGATCGGCGGCGGGCCACTTCAACGGGAACGTCGACGGCGACAGTCCTCCGACGTGAGTCATGACCGCCCACACGAACGAGGATGCTGCGGCAAGTGCTGCCGAGCGCGACCGCAACATCGGCCGTCGTCCACGGTTGCGGTCGATAACGCGTTCTGGTGCCTCTCCCATGCCCGCGCGCGTCCATGCTCTCGGCCAAGGAGAGGGCCCGGTCCATGCCGGTAGCGAGCACCGGTACCGCCACGGCAGGAAGCGTCCTCAATCGTTTGATCTCGATACCGCGCCCGCGCTGTGCTTCTCTAACCCGTCCGGTCGCTTCGATCGTCCGTGGAGCGAGCGATAGTGCGAGCGCAGCGGCAAGAGCGGGCTCATGGAATCGCCGGGGTGCGAAGCGCAACACCCCGAACGGATCGGTCACCGAGTTGAAGGTCCCGAACACAGCCAGCAGAACGCCGAGCCGGAATCCCTCGAACAGTGCGAGCGTCACACTGGATGCGTCCACCGTCCCCAGGAACACCAGCGCGGTGCGGATACCCATCGCCCATAGTCCGAATAGCAAGAACACCTTGAAGGAACGTGCGCCCGGGCCCTCTCTCTGATGAGCAGAGTTGATGACCCAGGCCACCGCCAGCAGCATCACGAGATAGAAGGGGTTCGTGGTGGCGAACGCGACCCAACCGGCGCACGCGGCCCAGACGATCCACGCCCCGGGGTGCATCTCAGGCCGCGCCAGCTCGGCGTTTCGAGATGACCACGCCAGCCGCACCCAGAGACGCCGCCACACCGAGCCCGATGAGCCCCACTGGCGGCGGTCCCCCGGGTTCGTTCGGGGCGCCACTCGCGGACACCGGTGCCGCGACCGGAGAGCGCTCCGGGGCCGGGGTCTCTACCTCGGACGGCGGTAGCTCGCGGTCATCTTTCTTCTTTCCGCCGCTGCCCTTGTTGTTGTTCTCGTCGCCTAGCCCTGTAGGTTCGGTCCGCTCCGGGGGCTGTCGAGGGATGGGTCGATCCCACCTCGGCAGGCTCTTCGGGGGACTCGTCGTCATGGCCCTCGGACCGTCGGCTCTTCGACGACCTTGGGGCACACGAGCTCCGTAAGCGACCCGCGGCGGTTGCTGATGAGTCGAGCCGTCCTGGCCGGAACCCCACGACCACCCCTCGACATCACCGGGGTGCACCGTGTAGGAGCTCGCACCCGAAGACGCCCACGTCCACGAACCCGAAGCACTCTGGTGCCAGTACCCCCAGAAGTCCGGGTAGTCCGCCCAGCAGTCGTCACCGTCTACCCCTACACCCGCCAGCTTGCATACCGCGTTGCCGCCGAATCCGAGCGAGTAGTCGAGCCCATGTTGCTCGTGGGCGAGCTTGATCAACCCGATCCCCGAAGTCCCGCCCGAGGGGATCGCCACGCAGAAACTCATCTCGGACGAACCCGTGTCGACGACCAGCACCGCGCGCTCCGTGGTGGCGGCGCACGCCACCGAGGCAGGAAGCCCGGGGGCCATGCCCCCCAGAGGCAGACTCAGCAACGCACCCGCCAGCAGGGTGCGCAGCGCTCTCCTTAGCCGCATCGCTTCGGGGTCGGTGCAGTTCGGGTCACGGCTCGTGGCTGGATCGGGAACGGTTGACGAAGAAGGCCGGGGATCGCCCCCACCGTTGCGCCGAGGTCGGGGTCACCCTTGCTTCCTCCGACCCAGCTATAAGCGAATGCTCCGGCGTTCTTGCCGCACAGTCGGTACTGGAGTTGCTTGAGGGAACGCATCGCTCCGGACGGCTTCGGTACTCCCGCCGCCTCGTACGCTTGGATCACGAGCCCGGTCGAGTTTGCATCCGTCACCGTGAAGCCTTGCGTGTAGCCCCACCCGCCGCGACCGTTGTCGCGCATCGCCTCGAAGTAGCCGAACGCGTCGGCGATCACCTTGCGGGATCCCTCGATGGTCTTGAGCGCCTGCACCGCAAGCGCCGTCGTGTTCGTGTCGGAGGTATTGAAGTCGTTGTCCGGATCAACAGTGTCGCGACAATGACCGTCGTCATCCGCGGACGAAGGATCGTCGAACTGCCATCCCCCATCTCCGCATCGAGCGTCCTTCAGCCACTCGATCGACTCGGCGCTCGGCTCGCGCGCTGCTGCGTTGAGGGCAAGAAGGGCCAGGGTTTGGTCGTACACGTAGGAGAACTCTGAGTCACCGAACCGGCCGAACAGATCCTCCGCGTCCCTGAGTTCCTTCACAAGGTTGTGGCCGCCGAAGTCCCGAGGGTCGAGACCGACCGCGTAGACGGCCATAAGAACCTTCGCCCTGACTCCCACACCCGGAACCTGGCCCTTGCTGATCTTCTTCTCCAGGAACGCCATCGCCGCGGCGATAGCGGTCTTTCCCCTGCGTGCTGCGACCAGGGACATGACTGCATCGGCTGTCGATGCGACCGTGGAGAACGACGGGACGGATCCGTTCTTCTCCTGACCCTCGACGATGTATCGAGTGGCGACCCGCGCTCGCTTGAGGTTCGTCACCGCGGCGGCGGGAGCGGCAAGTACCAGAACGGCGGCCACTCCCGCGGCCACCCCCCTCTTCATCGAAGTCATCAGACTCCTTCCCGGGCGCCCCTCTCTCGAAGACGCCCAACGAGGACGATCCATCGAGGAGGGGTTCGTCGGGCGGGAGTCTGACTGCTCGGAACTGAGTCAGCGCCTGAGTCACCCTTTGCCTCGAGGGTTCGTCAAGCCACATTGAGTGCAGGGCGACCTGGCTCGTCGGCGGGTACTCGTGCCGACCTACAGTTGCGGGACAGCGCCGGAATCTGACCGGACTTCGCCTGCTACCAACGTGGTCATTCGATCGTTAGCGATCAGAACCTACACCCTGAGAAGGAGTGGTGGCCGGGTACTACTTGAAGTTCCCACGGGCTCAGTTCAGCGATGGCGACGGACCGGCACGGGATCGGGGTAGCACCGCAGCCATCAGGCGCAGATATCGCAGGACCGGTCCATCGAAAGCAGGACGGTGGCGGGGTTCTTCAAGCGGCAGTGGTTCCTGCGGCAACGGAACCCCCGGTTCGAAGCGGATGCCGCCCGGGCGGAACCAGACGGGCTGGTCACTTTCGTCGACCATGACACTCCATCCGTAGGTGTGGACGAGGTCATGATGGAACCCACACACCGCGATCAGGTTGGAATAGTCGGTCGGACCCTTGCGGGCGACCCACTGGATGTGGTGGATCTTGAGATAGGTCTTCATCTCGCAGCCCGGGAACGAGCAACACCCATCGGTCCGCTTCAGAACCTGACGCCTAAGCCACCGGGGAACGACCCGGGAGGTGTTCCCGATCCCGAGCGGGTTGCCGTTCGTGCCGTGGAGCACGACCCCGAGGCGGCAATCGCATGACAGACGGTTAACCGTATCGGGATGCAGCAGCGCGGAACCGAAGCTGACACGCTTGTCGTTCCCAGTGAGATGCTCGGCTTCGAGGTGCAGTACCACCTCGGGTGCGCCACCTTCGCCTGCGGCCTCGCCACTGACGAGTGCGACGAGAGCATCGGACATGCGTTGTTCCATCTGGGCTTGCGGGTCGGTCGCATGCTCGGGATGATCGGGCAACTCCCGGGCGAGCTTCTTGAGGCAGGTCTCGAGGACGACACCCTGTTCGGACGGAACCATCCCCTCGAAGTAGTAGCGGTCTCGTTCGTCCGAGAACCAACCCCGGAAGGCGCGGGCGCGGTGGACGTCTGCGATCGGTTCGGGAGCCGCATCGTGTTCGTTGCCCCGCTCCCTGATCGCCGCGGCGCTGACCCGGTGAGCCCACTTCAACAGCTTCTCTTCGGTCGCTGCGGTCGCGAATCGGGTCAGTTCGATCGCCTTGTCGAGCGACAGCGACCCGTTCCAGATAGCCCCGGTGATCAGCGGGAGATCGGTCAGTGACTTAGAGGTCGCCACCATCCGTGCCGCCTTCCAGCGCGAGATGCCGAGCACCGACGCGATGTAGGAGGCGCTGCTGCGGTGGCCCTCGGAGCGGTGGAGGTCGGCCTTCTCGAGCGACCGGATCGTATCGAGGGTCCTGAGATGTGCCCGGCCCAGCTCGGCAGCCCGCTCCCTGAACTCGGTGCGCAGATCCACACGGTCAGCCGCTACCGCCACCCTCAGTGCCTCAACCTGATCCAGTGCCTGATCGAGCCTGGACCCGCCCAGTGGTTCCCGGGGTTGCCGTTCCTGGGGTTCCTTCTCCTGGAGAGGCCTAGCTTGGATCTGTCCCGTTCGTGCCATATAGGTACACTATCGAACGTATGTTCGCTAGTCAAGTGTTTTCCGACGGTTTGACTCAGGCCCTCAGGTAGCCGTCTTTAGCGAACCGGCGTAGGCGGTCGTCCTCGCCTAGACGGAACGCCACGTAGAACCACCACAGGATCGCGAGGCCGACGAGTTCGCCGCCCCATGTCGAAAGGTGTGCCAGTGGATCGGTCAGGAGGGTCCAGGAATACGGCTCGACCGGTGACGTGGAGAACCCGGTGCCGAAGGCCGGCCACAGGAACGTCTCGGGAGCCGACCACATCCCATCGCCGACGAGGTGCAGGAGCCACCCGACGAACAGGCCGAAGACGCTGAGTCGCCGTTCTCCGGAGAACCCGAGCAGGATGACCACCGCTACTGCCAGGGACGCGGCCAGCGAGTGAGCGATCCACCGGCCCGCCGGCCCGTCGTAGATACCAACGAGATGGAGCATCCCGTCGAGGAGATCGGGCACGACCGCGCCGATCAGGATGTAGCGGAAGTCGACCCGGCGCCGCCCGATGCTCACGTACACGATCAGGCAGGCGATACCCATGTGCCAGATCAGCACTAGAAGAGGCTCTCTCCGCCCTCGGCGGCACCATCGACCTCGGCCTCGTCCATCGCCTGATTGGCGAGAGCATCGGCCCGGGCGTTCTGCTCGCGCCGAACGTGCACGATGCGAGCTGTAGGGAAGGAGTTCATCAACCGGCGAGCGGCGACGGCGAGAACCCTGAGCTTGTCGTTCTTGATCTTCCACTCGCCGTTCAGCTGCATCACGACGAGCTTCGAATCGGCCCTGACCTCGATCTCGGTTACGCCCTTGTCCCGAGCTAACTCAAGCCCCGCGATCACCGCCTCGTACTCCGCGATGTTGTTGGTCGTGTGGCCGATCGCCCTGGCGAGCTCTCCGATCACTTCGCCATCGGGAGTGGTCAGGACGACCCCGATGCCACCGGGGCCAGGATTCCCACGCGCGCCGCCATCGGTGTTGAGGATCGCTTCCATAGATCTCAGGTGACGACGAGGATGCGCCGGCAGTTGTCGCAGCGTTGCAGCCCGCGCTCGGCCTTCAGACGCTCGACCTCTCGGGCGGGAAGCTTGGTGTGGCACCCCTGACAGGTGCCAGCCTCGAGAGCAGCAACTCCAACGCCATGCTTCTGATCCCTCAGTTGTTCGTAAAGACCTTTGACGTCCTCGGCGATGGTGCCGCCCAACTCGATGCGCTTCGAGTGATGCTCGTGCAACTGGGCGTCGAGGTCGATCGTGATCTCGTTCACCGTGGCGGAGAGTGCGTCGGCCTCCTTCTGGAGGGCATCACGTTCGTCACTCAGGCTCTGACCGGTGGAACCGTAGTCGTCCTTCTGGACCATGACCTCGAGGAGCTGGTCCTCCCACGTAGCTCGTTTGCGCTTGAGCATCTCGACCTCGGCCTGGAGGGAACTCAGCTCCTTGGGGTTCGAGACGCCGCCCGAGTACATGCGGGCCTCTTCCTTAGCGATCTTCTGATCGAGGAGTTCCATCTCGCCCTCGATCTTCGACTGCTCGCGAGCCATCTCGTCGAACTGCTTGGTCGCGATCGCCAAGTCGGCGCCGAGTTCACCCAGCTGTTCGTTCATCTCCCGGAGTCGGGCCGCCTCGGGCAGGTTCAGCTTGCGATCTTCGAGACGGGCGATCTCAGAATCTTCGGCCTGCAGCTCAAGCAGGCGGGCTAGCGAGGCATCATCGGCTTCGATCGGCATCGGCCGGAGCGTAACACCGAGGGTCTGCCACACTGTGAGGGAACCAGGCCGAGCCCGGGAGCGGTAATGGAAATAGGAGCCCGCGCGGATCGAACGCACACCGATGAGGACGAACTCCTTGTCGCGGTTGCTCGCGGGGACGTCGAAGCGCTGCGGAAGCTGTATCGCGCCTTCGAGCGTCCGCTGTACTCGCTGGGGGTCCGGTGGCTGGGTGACTCGAAGATGGCTGAGGAGATGGTGCAGGAGGTGACGCTGAGGATGTGGAGGCGAGCGAGTCGCTACGACCCCGCTAAGGGGGCCGCGTCATCGTGGATATTCGGCATCGCTCGCAACGTCGCCAAGGACATCGCCAGGTCGCAGTCGAAGCTGCCGACGCCCATGGAAGAGCCCCGGATCGACCGGGCTGAGCCGTGGGATGAGGACGAGGTGTGGACCGGCTGGCAGGTGGCGCGGGCCATGCGGACCCTCCCGAGGGATCAACAGGCCGTGCTCGAGCTCGCCTACGGCAACGAGATGACGCAAAGCGAGATCGCCGAACACCTCTCGGTTCCGCTGGGCACCGTCAAGACACGCATCTATGCAGGGCTCCGGCGGCTCCGCGCGGCACTCACCTCGATGGGCGTTATCGAGGAGGACCACCGATGACCTGCGACCACATCCGGGACCAGTTGCCGGGGATGATCGCGGGGGAACTCGGGCCGGATGAGACCAGTGTCGTCCGAGACCACCTGGACCGCTGCGATGGATGCGCCGGGGATCTCGCGGAGCTTCAGATGACGATAGGCACTCTGGTCGCCGCGCCGCTCGCCCCCTCTCCCCCATCCGACCTCGAGGCCCGGGTCTTCGAGCGGATAGGGCTTGAACCGGTCGAGGCGCTGGTGCGCTCGGCTCCCCTCGGAGCCAACCCGCCCGATGACCTCGAACGTAGGTCTCTCGACCGGGCCGGGGTGCTAACCGGAAGTCCGTCGATGGTCCGCCGCGCGCTCGCGCCGTCCCTCGCCGCCGCGGTCGTAGCGCTCGGGTTCTTCGGGATGCAATGGCGGAACGACGCTCAGGAGATGTCGAAGCAGTTCGGACCGCCCGGCGAGTCACTTCAGCAGGTGAGTTTCCGGGGGCCCTCTCCGTTCCCGCCGGGGGGCGGCGCCGAGCTTGAGATCGTCCATTACAGCCACGACAACTACGGGGTGGTGGTCGAGGTTCACGAACTGCCCATCTGCCGTCTCAACTATCACTACGAGGTGTGGCTGACGGGCGAAGGGGACTCGGTTCAACTCGGCTCGTTCAAGGTTCCGGGTAAGGGCGTCTACAACTTCCCGGTGGGACTCGACCCGATGTCGTACGACGCGATCGAGATAACCCACGAGCCCGTGGACGGGGTCCCGGACAAGAACGGTTCCGTGCTGTGGGAGGCCCCCCTCTCGTAGGGTCCCTCTTGTAGGTCAGGGCCCCCCTCTCGTTCTGCTATTTTGGGGGCCCAAAAACATGATTTCGGCATCCCTCATCCGGCGCGCCCGGGCTGAGGGACCACCACGGAGCCCATATGACCGAAGACGCACAGCTCTCCAAATCTGATCGCGAGACGCTCAAGGCGATCTACCGCTTGAGCAAGGACGGACATGAAGCCCTCACCGGGGCCCTTGCCGAACACCTGAAGGTGTCTCCGGGGACGGTCACCGCGGCCCTCAAGCGGCTCAGTGAGCGTGGGTCTGTCGACTACACCCCTTACAAGGGCGTCGAGCTGACGCCCATAGGACGCCGCGAGTCGATGGCTGCCATCAGACGCCACCGCATCGTCGAGCGCTTCCTTTCGGACATGCTCGGCTATGCCTGGAACGAGGCCGACAGGCTGGCGGGCACCTTCGAGCACGATCTTCCCCAGGAGGTCGAGGACCGTCTGTTCGTAGCGCTCCACCGGCCCGAGACATGCCCTCATGGATTCCCGATCCCAGATCCCCTCGCCGAGGAGATGCCGGAGATGCCGCCGCTGTCTGCGCTCGAACCGGGGGATGTCGCAGTGGTCGCGGTCCCTGGGTCGACCGACCCAGAACTCGTCGAGTTCCTCGAGACCATGGGGCTGCGTCCTGGAGTCGAGATCGAGGTTCGAGAGAAACACCCATTCGAAGGTCCGATCGTGCTTCGCGTCGGGGGCAAGGACAGAACCGTCGGCGAAAAGATCGCCGGTCAGATCTTCGTCAGGAAAAAGAAGAAGAGCACCTAGCTCTCATCTATCCCAATTAGGAGGGGATGACTTTGGACGGGGTTCCTTACCTCGCTCTGATCGCGGCGGTTGCCGCGTTGTTGTTGGCCACGTACTTCTCGAAGGTCGTGCGTGCGGCAGACCCGGGCAACGACCGGATGCAGGAGATCGGTGCCGCTATCCGCGAGGGCGCTATGGCGTTCCTACGGCGCGAGTACACGTGGGTCGCCGGGTTCGTTGCGCTGATGAGCATCCTCATCTTCGTGGTCCTCGACTACGGACGACCGTGGGGAGCTCTCGCGTACATGTCGGGTGCAGGGTTCTCGGCACTGGCCGGATTCGTCGGGATGCGCATCGCGACCGCAGCGAACATCCGGACCGCCCAGGCCGCCCGTTCCGGCCCATCAACCGCCCTCCCACTGGCGTTTCGAGGCGGAGCGGTCATGGGGTTCACCGTGGCCGGGTTGGGGCTTCTTGGGATAGCACTCGCCTATCTGATCTTCGCCAAGTGGCTCAAGGTCGATGACGCGTTCTCTGTGGTTGCAACGTTCGGACTCGGTGGCTCTTCTATAGCTCTGTTCGCCCGAGTCGGCGGCGGCATCTACACGAAGGCCGCAGATGTTGGGGCCGACCTCGTCGGAAAGGTCGAAGCAGGCATCCCCGAGGACGACCCGCGCAACCCCGCCACGATCGCCGACAACGTTGGTGACAACGTCGGTGATGTTGCCGGCATGGGCGCCGACCTGTTCGAGAGTTACGCAGGTTCGCTCGTCGCTCCGATCGTGCTCGCCGCACTTCTGTTCACCGGTCTACTCGAGCGACCTCCAGGAATCGACCTTCGTCTTCCCGCTGCTGATCGGTGCGCTCGGGATGTTCGCGTCGATCGCCGGAGCCCTGTTCGTCAAGGGCGGCACGTCCGGAACGATGGCTAAGCAACTCCACCGGAGCACGAACATCGCGGCCGCTCTAACCGTAGTGCTGGCTCTGGCCGGGTCCTACTGGCTGTTCGACCCGATCCCCGAGGTCACCAACCCGCTATACCTCGGTCTGACGATCGTCGCAGGGCTGCTCGCCGGCATGGCGATCGGATTCACCTCCGAGTACTTCACTTCGGAGCACTACGCCCCGGTCAAGCGTCTCGCTAAGCAGTCTGAAACCGGCCCTGCGACCGTCATCATCCAAGGGATCGCGGACGGGATGCTCTCGACCGCGAGCGCGGTAGTGCTCGTCGTCGGAGCGATCGGCTCAGCGTATTGGCTCGGTGACCATGCGATGCCAGGGATCGAGTCGTCCGGGCTCTACGGGGTCGCGCTCGCCGCGATCGGGATGCTCGCCACCACGGGAGCCGTAGTCGCGGTGGACGCGTACGGACCCATCGCCGACAACGCAGGTGGGATCGCCGAGATGGCGGAACTTCCGCCTGAGGTTCGCGAGGTAACTGACTCGCTCGACTCGCTCGGCAACACCACCGCCGCCGTCGCCAAGGGATTCGCCATCGGCTCAGCGGCGCTCACCGCTCTCGCACTGTTCAAGGCGTTCTCTGCAGCGGCGGGTCTCGAACAGATCGATATCGAGCGGGTCCCCGTCACTATCGGTCTCTTCCTCGGCGGCGTGACCCCGTTCGTCTTCGCCGCTCTGACGATGAAGTCGGTTGGACGAGCAGCGTTCGAGATGATCGAGGAGGTCCGTAGACAGTTCCGCGAGATCCCAGGCCTCAGGGAAGGCAAGGAAGGCGTTCGACCCGATTACGCCAAGTGCGTGGACATCTCCACCGCCGCGGCGCTGCGCGAGATGATCCTTCCTGGGATCCTCGCTATCGCGCTTCCCCTGATCATCGGCTACATCTCTGTTGAGTCGCTCGGAGGGTTCCTCGCCGGCGCTCTGGTCACCGGCTTCTTGTTGGCGATCTTCATGGCCAACGCTGGTGGCGCCTGGGATAACGCCAAGAAACTGATCGAGGCCGGCGCACACGGAGGCAAGGGCTCCGAGGCCCACAAGGCCGCCGTCGTCGGTGACACGGTCGGTGACCCGTTCAAGGACACGTCCGGGCCTGCGATGAACATCCTCATCAAGGTCATGACGATCGTTTCGCTGGTGTTCGTGCCCGCATTCCTATGACGACACCGACGTTCCGGAAGCTTCGGAACGTCAACCTGGTGGTGGGCGTTATCCATCTGGCCCAAGCGGGTCTGATGCTCGCGCTAAGCAACGACTTGTCGTTGCCGATCACCGCTACGTTCCTCACGGACGATCCCGTGGTGAACCAACCGGGAGCGGCACCTGCCGGGCTGATGGACATCCCCATCGGCCCGGCGGTCGCGCTCTTCCTACTCCTGGCCGCGGTCGACCATCTCGCGGTCGCCGCGCCGAGGATCAGGAACTGGTACGAGACGAAGCTCTCCGAAGGGATCAACCTCGCCAGATGGATCGAGTACTCGGTGAGCGCCTCGATCATGGTCGTCCTGATCGGGTTGTTCGTCGGACTCCGAGACATCGGGGCGGTACTTGGTCTCTTTGGGATCAACGCCTCGATGATCCTGTTCGGGCTGCTGATGGAGAAGCACCAGAAGCCCGGGAAGGCCGACTGGAGTGCGTTTTGGTTCGGTTCCCTCGCGGGCGTCGTGCCGTGGATCGCGATCTGGTGGTACGTGATCGGAGCACCGGGGGTACCGGGATTCGTCTACGGGATCACCGTCACGCAGTTGATCTTGTTCACAGGATTCGCCCTCAACCAAGCCCTGCAGTACGCGCAGGTCGGTAAGTGGCGTTCATACCTCTACGGCGAGTACGTCTACATCATCCTCAGCCTGACGGCGAAGTCGCTCCTTGCGTGGCTGATCTTCGCCAACGTCCTGCGCACCTAGGTCGACGAGACCTCCGCCGGGTCGATCCTCCAGACCGTCGTGTCCTGGTTGTTCGGCACCCAGACCGAGCCGTCGGCCTCGATCGTCCAGTAAGGACCTTCGCCGGTCTCAACCTTTGCGATGATCTCGTTCGTCGCGGGGTCGATCACGTACATCACCGGTTCGTTGTGGGACGGAACCCACACTGCGCCATCGATGAACTGAGGCCGGAACGCCCCGAAGCCCGCCTCGATCGTCGCGATGACCTGATCCGTCTCGGGATCGATCCGGTACACCTCCCGGCCCCCTCCGTTGGTGACCCAGACCGCGTCATCACTCACTCCGATACCCGCTGCGCCGGTGGTGCCGTCGATCACGGCCACGACCTCGTTGGTCGCAGGGTCGATCCTCGACACACTTCCGGTTGCGGAGTTGGCGGTCCAGATGCTTCCGTGACCGAAGGTGATCTCTTGGGGAGATCCGCCGACGCGGATCTCGGCGGTGCGCTTCATCGAGGCGAGGTCGATCCGCCAGACCTCGCTGTCCTTGTACTGAGTGGCCCACAACGAGCCCTCGGCGATCGTGATGCTCCACGGAAGCGGGACCTTGATGGTGTCGGTAACGCGATCGGTCGCGGGGTCGATCCGGCTGACCGTGCCTTCGCCGTAGTTCCCCACCCACACCGCGGCGCCATCGGCCGTGATCGGACAGGGAACCTTGCCGACGTCGATGGTGGCGGTCACCTCGTTCGTCGAGGGGTCGATCCTCACCACCTGCCCATCACCCGAAAGGCTGACCCAGACAGCCCCGGCGCTCTCCACGATCCCGCACGGGCCCTCACCGACCTCGATCTCGGCGATCGTCGCGTTGGTCACTTCGTTCGATGGTGACTTGGCTCCGCTCGCAGGGTCGGATCCTGTGCTGCCGCCGCAGGCAGCCGCAAGCACGAGGAGAACGACAGCGAGGTGGCGGATCGGGTGACGCGGCATGGGCTCCCCTTCGGTCACTACTACAGCTGTCGTACCCAGCGTCCGTCATCTCCCGCCCGAGGGCAAGCCCCTCTCGTTACACTCTGTAGAGCCCTTGACACTCTTATAGGAGTGTTTGACACTCTGATTGGAGTGTCGTAGAAACACCCGATGCAAACTTCTATCGAACCTCCGCTCGAGGCACCCCGCGTCGACGTCGGGGCGCGGGTGTGGTGGCTGATCCGTTTCCTGGGTGCGCTGTTCCTGTTCGTCGGGGCACTGCAACTGATGAAGACGGGGGCCGCCGCGCTCGGGTTCCTCCAGGCGGGGGGCTTCCTCGTCCGCAACGTCGGCTCGACCCTCGGACTCGGGTGGCTGGGCGCACTCTTCGTCCTGTCCGGCTCCCCTATCGCCGCAACGTCTCTCACCCTCGTTGCCGCCGGGTCGATAAGCGAAGCGCAAGGCTTCACGATGCTCACAGGCTCCAGACTGGGCGCGGCATTCGTTGTGCTGGTGACGGCCGCGATCTTCGCGTTCCGCTCGGGCGCGGGCGAAAAGATGAAGCCAGTTTCAACCGCGGTCATCGCGCTGTCCACCACCGCGATCATCTACATCCCATCGGCGCTGATCGGAGGGGCGCTCCTGAGGTGGGAGCCGTACAGCTCCCTCAACCCTCAGTTCCCGGGCCAGTTCGCGGACCTCATAGACCTCGTCTACGGAGGCATCCTGGACGCCGTCGGCACATGGCCCGCCGCTCTCGTCTTCCTAGGGGGCCTCGGCGTTCTCCTTCTGTCATTCAAGGTGCTTGACTCCGTGATGCCGAAGATGGACGGCGAGCACATGAGCGAATCGAAACTCGCCTGGCTGCGGAAGAAGTGGCCGATGTTCGCGCTCGGTTGCCTCGTCGCGCTGATCACGATGTCGGTATCCGTCGCGCTCACCGTGCTGGTGCCGCTGGTCGCCAAGGGATATGCGAAACGCGAGGACATCATCCCGTACGTCATGGGGGCGAACATCACCACCCTTGGCGACACGATGCTCGCCGCGTTCGCACTCAACTCCAGCGCCGCGGTGCGGATCGTTCTGGCGGAAGTGATCGCGACCTCGATCCTCAGCGTGATCCTCCTCGCGTTCTTCTACCCGCAGCTGAAGTCGGGCATCTGGAGGTTCCAGCGCGCGGTCGTGAAGAGCCGGCCGCGCCTCGCCGTGTTCACGGCAGGACTTGTTCCTCGTCCCCATAGCGATCATCGGGATCTCCGGGTTGTTCGGCTAGGTGGTTAGAGGGTCGGGCGAGGCGAAATAGTCTCCCCCTCCATGGAACTCTGGCCCGGAACCCCGTACCCGCTCGGCTCGACATGGGATGGCTCGGGGGTCAATTTCGCCCTGTTCTCGGAGAACGCCGAGGGCGTCGAGCTGTGCCTGTTCGACGACGACGGCAACCAGACGCTCGTCGAGCTGACCGAGGAAACGAGCTACGTGTGGCACGGCTACGTCCCCACGCTGAAGCCTGGGCAGCGCTACGGCTACCGGGTGCACGGTCCCTACGACCCCGAGAGGGGCCACCGCTTCAACCCCTCCAAGCTGGTGCTCGATCCCTACGCCAAGGCGATCGAGGGTGACATCCACTGGGGCTCGGAGATGTTCGGCTACGACCTCACCTCCAAGAAGACAGACCTCGAGGTCAGCCACGCGGACTCGGCTCCGCACATGCCGAAGAACGTGGTGATCGACGAGTCCTTCTATTGGGGCGACGACAAGGCTCCTAAGACGCCGTTCCACGACACCGTCATCTACGAGACCCACGTCAAGGGCTTCACGATCAACCATCCCGGGCATCCCCGCCGAACTCCGTGGCACCTACGCGGGGCTCGCACATCCCGCATCGATCGAACACTTCCAGATGCTTGGAGTCACCGCGGTCGAGATCATGCCGCCGCATCAGTTCATCCACCCGCAGTTCCTCCTCGACAAAGGGCTGCGGAACTTCTGGGGCTACGACCCGATCAACTACTTCGCGCCCCACTCCGAGTACTCGTCGTCGGGGGTCCGGGGCGAGCAGGTCACCGAGTTCAAAGAGATGGTCAAGGCGTTCCACGCCGCAGGCATCGAGATCATCATCGACGTCGTCTACAACCACACCGGCGAGGGCAACCACCTCGGGCCGACGATCTGCTACCGCGGCATCGACAACGCGTCCTACTACCGGACGATGCCGGAAGACCCTCGCCACTACATGGACTTCACCGGGACCGGGAACTCCTTGAACGTGGTGCATCCACAGGTCCTGAAACTGATCATGGACTCGCTCAGGTACTGGGCGACCGAGATGCGGGTCGACGGCTTCCGTTTCGATCTCGCAGCAGCATTGGCTCGCGAGCTGTTCGACGTCGATCGACTGTCGGCGTTCTTCGACATCATCCATCAGGACCCCGTTCTCGCCGGCATCAAGCTGATCGCGGAACCGTGGGACGTGGGCCCGGGTGGCTACCAGGTTGGCCAGTTCCCCGCTGGCTGGTCCGAGTGGAACGGACAGTTCCGGGACACGGTGCGCGACTACTGGCGCGGCGAGCCAGCGAGCCTGAGAGATTTCGCCTATCGCTTCACCGGGAGCTCCGATCTGTACGAGTCAGGCGGACGCCGTCCGACCGCGTCGATCAACTTCGTAACCGCTCACGACGGGTTCACCCTCAACGACCTCGTCTCGTACAACGAGAAACAGAACGAGGCGAACGGAGAGGACAACAACGACGGCGAGAGCCACAACCGATCGTTCAACTGGGGCGAAGAGGGCGACACGGAAGACCCAGAGATCGTCGAGTTGCGCGAGAGACTCAAGCGGAACTTCCTCGTGACCCTCGTGCTCTCCCAGGGGGTGCCCGATGCTCCTCGGCGGCGACGAGATCGGTCGCACCCAGGGGGGCAACAACAACGCCTACTGCCAGGACAACGAGATCTCGTACTACGACTGGTCCCTGCGCGACGAGAACATCGAACTCCTCGGGTTCACCAGGAAACTGATGGAGTTCCGGCGCGAGCATCCCAACTTCCGTCGCCGCAAGTGGTTCGAGGGTCGCGACCTATGGGGCACCGGGCTCTCGGACATCGGGTGGTTCAACCCGGACGGCACCGAGATGACGCAAGAGCAGTGGGACGACGACTTCGCGAAGACGATCGGCGTGTTCCTTAACGGTGAGGAGATCCCCTCCCCGGGCCCCCGAGGCGAGCGCATCACCGACGACAGTTTCCTCTTGCTGTTCAACGCTCACTCGGAAGCGATGGACTTCACGATCCCGACCGGAGACTGGGGCGAGGCGTGGGAGGTCGTGATCGACACACGCGATCACGCGTTCGAAACCGCCCCCCACACCCACAAGGCCGGTGAGAAGCCTCGAGGTGATCGAGCACTCGGTCGCCGTGCTCCGCCGTGTCGTCTGAACGTCCGGTCCGGGCGACCTACCGGATACAGCTATCGGAGAGCTTCACCCTCGATGATGCCGCCGCCGTGGTCCCGTATCTCGCCCGTCTAGGTATCAGCCACGTCTACTGCTCGCCGTACCTCCAGGCAGTACCGAGCAGTACCCACGGTTACGACGTCGTTGACCACACGCTCATCAGCGAGGACCTGGGAGGGGCGCCGGCACACGAACGATTCGTCGCTGCGCTCGAAGACCACGGGATGGGTCACATCCTCGACGTCGTCCCCAACCACATGGCGATCGCAGGAAAGGCGAACCAAGCCTGGTGGGACGTCCTGGCCAACGGACGGGAATCGAATTTCGCCCGCTTCTTCGACATCGATTGGGATCCTCCGGACGAACGTTTGAAGGGGAAGATCCTGTTGCCGGTGCTTGGCGATCAGTACGGACGTGTCCTCGAAGCCGGGGATCTATCCCTTGCCGAAGAGGGCGGCGAGGTCGTCATCACCCATTTCGACGACCGCTTCCCGATCGCACCAGGATCTCTCGAAGGTCTCCCCGGCGGCGACACGACCGCTGCGACGATCGAACGGGTCACCTCCGATCCCGCCCTCCTCCATCTCCTCCTCGAGGCTCAGCACTTCCGCCTCGCGTACTGGCGCACCGATCTGGAGCTCAACTACCGGCGCTTCTTCGACATCAACGAGTTGGTCGCCCTCAAGATGGAGGAGCCGGAGGTCTTCGCACACGTCCACCGGCTTCCGATCGAACTGATCCGCACGGGCGCACTCGATGGCCTGCGCATCGACCACGTTGATGGCCTCCGCTTCCCGCGCAGGTACCTCGAGACGCTCCGCAGCGAGATCGGCGATGCGTACCTGATCGTCGAGAAGATCCTCGAAGAGGGCGAGGAGCTCCGCGTGTGGCCGATAGAGGGCACCACTGGCTACGAGTTCATGAACCTGATGCTGGGCTTGTTCGTAGACCCGGACGCCGAAGGGCACCTCGATCTTCTCTACCGGAGGTTCACTGGCGAAGACCGTCCTTACGAAGAGCTGGTCGCCGAGGCCAAGCACCTCGTCATGCAGGACCTGCTGGCCTCGGACATCGATCGCCTCACGAAGTCACTCCTCGCCGTGTGCGAGCGTCACCCCAGGCACCGCGACTACACGCGCACCGAACTCCGGGAGGCGATCATCGAGGTTGCTGCTGCTCTTGACGTCTACCGCACCTACGTGGACCCGGACGAAGACGTCCCCGAGGCCCCCGACCTTCACTACATCGAGGATGCCGCGGCGAAGGCGCGGGACCTCCGCGACGACATCGACGACGACCTCTTCGAATTCATCTCCGCGCTCTTGCTGCTCCGTCATCGAGGGAGGCCCGGAGGCCGAGTTCGCAGCCCGCTTCCAGCAATCGACCGGTCCGGTTATGGCGAAGTCGATCGAGGACACGCTGTTCTATCGCTACGTTCGGTTCGTCGCTCTCAATGAGGTCGGCGGCGACCCATCCGTCTTCGCCCGCTCGACCGATTCCTTCCATCGTGGCAACGAGAAGACGCGCCGAGAACTGGCCGCGTTCGATGCTCGCTACCTCCACCCATGACACGAAGCGATCGGAGGACGTCAGGGCCCGGTTGGCCCTTCTCTCCGAGATCCCCGAGGCGTGGGCGTCCACCGTCACTCGATTCTCAGAGATGAACGAGCACTTCAAGAGCGAAGGCGTGCCCGAGGGGACCAGCGAGTTACTCCTCTACCAAACACTGGTCGGAGCGTGGCCTATCGAGACGGACCGGGTCGTCGCCTACATGGAGAAGGCGAGTCGAGAGGCCAAGGTCAACACTTCGTGGACCTCGCCCGATGCGGCCTACGACTCGGCGCTGCGAGGCTTCGTGGAAAGCATCATGGACGACGACACATTCACCGAGGAACTCGAAACTTTCGTCGCCCCGCTCATCGAACCGGGCCGGATCAACTCACTCGCGATGACCTTGCTGAAGCTCACGGCCCCCGGGGTTCCCGACATCTACCAGGGCACCGAGACGTGGGACCTGAGTCTGGTCGATCCCGACAACCGCAGGGACCCGCGCATCAGCGAGAAGGACGCGCTCTTGGGCTCTCTCGGGGACGCTCCACCGGGGATCGAGGACGACGGCGCTCTCAAGTTGTTCGTGATCCATCGAACCCTTCTCGAGAGAGCCTCGCGTCCGGCGTCGTTCGCCGGTTCGTACGAGAGGATCTCGTTCCAGGACGAGCACCTGGTCGGCTTCCGACGAGGCGAGGACGTCATCGTCGTTGTCCCCCGCCTCGTGCTGTCTCGCCCCCCCGAGTGGGGGGAAACGACCGTGCAACTGCCCGCTGGGACGTGGCGCTCTGCATTCGACGGAACTTCGCTCATGGGAGATGTCGACGCGGGTGAGCTGCTCGGTAGATGCCCAGTGGCGTTGCTGATGAAGGAGGAGTCATGACATATCTCGAGGTCTGGGCACCCACTGCAAGGAGTGTCGTAGCGCTGGTGAACGGTGAAACCTGCACGATGACGCGCGGGGACTTCGGATACTGGCAGAGCGATGTGCCTCTCGAGGTGGGCTCCGACTATCTCTTCAAGGTCGATGGAGGTGACCCAGTCCCGGACCCTCGCTCGGCATCACAACCGGATGGGGTCCACGGTCCCTCTCGGGTCGTCGACCACGATGACTTCGAGTGGAGCGATGACGCGTGGAGGGGTGTGCCGCTGTCGTCCGGGATCGTCTACGAGGCTCACGTCGGCACCTTCTCGGCCGAGGGAACCTTCGAGGGGATGATCGCCGAAGCTCGATCACCTGATCGATCTCGGTGTCACCCACCTCGAGTTGATGCCGGTGGCACAGTTCCCAGGGGCACGAGGATGGGGCTACGACGGGGTCGATCTCTACGCTCCCCATGCACCCTACGGAGGGCCTGACGGCCTCAAGGCACTCGTCGATGCGGCCCACTCAAAGGGCATGGCGGTGCTGCTCGATGTCGTCTACAACCATCTGGGTCCCGATGGGAACTACCTCTCGAGATTCGGTCCCTATTTCTCCGATAACTACTCGACGCCGTGGGGCGACGCGATCAACTTCGACGGAGCTGGGTCGGACGAGGTGCGGGACTTCTTCACGGGGAACGCCGAGCATTGGATCGAGAACTATCACCTCGATGGTCTGCGGATCGATGCGGTGCACGCGTTCCTCGATACCTCGGCGATGCACTTCCTCGAAGAACTGGTGCGCCGGGTCGACGCGCTTGAGGCGCGCCTCGGTCGAACGATCTCGCTCATCGCGGAATCTGATCTGAACGACCCCCGCGTGGTCACACCTACCCAGGCCGGGGGATTCGGCCTAGATGCGCAATGGAGTGACGACTTCCACCACGCCCTACACGCCGTGCTAACCGGAGAGAACGCGGGCTACTACGCCGACTTCGGAGCCATCTCTCAGATCGCTGATGCCCTGCAACGGGCATTCGTCTACGACGGGATCTATTCGGAAGCGCGCGACCGCCGCCACGGTCGAAGACCAGAGGGCCTCTCGGGTCACCGCTTCCTCGGCTACCTCCAGACCCACGATCAGGTCGGGAACCGGGCCGCGGGGGAACGTTCGGGCGCCTTGATGGACGCCGAACACCTCAAGATCGGTGCCGCGCTCGTGCTCACCTCACCGTTCGTGCCGATGCTCTTCCAAGGGGAAGAGTGGGGTGCCACGACCCCGTTCCTCTATTTCACGGATCATGAGGACGACGCCCTCGGGAACGCAGTGAGCGATGGACGGAAGAGGGAGTTCGCTGCCTTCGGCTGGGCTCCGGAGGACGTACCGGACCCCCAGGCGGAGGGAACGTTCAGTTCGTCCGTTCTCCGGTGGGACGAGGTGAACAACGCCCCGCACCGCGATCTCCTGGAGTGGCATCGAGATCTGATCGCGCTCCGGAAAGGCTCCCCCGACCTAACGGACGGACGGATGGACCTCGTGGAGTGCACCTACGACGAGGACGCACGGTGGCTCGTCATCGAACGGGGCGCGACCACGATCTGCTGCTCGTTCGGGGATACCCAGCCCCCCCGCCCCGGCGGTGAGCTGCTCCTGAGTTCGGGTGACGCACCCGGGGTCGCTATCTATCGGACGTGACCCCGGGTGCAGCCCGGCTAGTTCAACCTGGTGATGCGGCCTTCGCCGCCTTCCGGATAGTCGGCCGCGGTGATCACGCCGCCGAGGAAATCAACGATGTAGTTCTCGAGCGCCTGCTGATAGGTGATCCCCAGCGTCGTGAACGGAGCCCCGTCGTACGGGTACTCGTCACCGTTCTGGCGCGGGAGGAAGTCGATCGTCGCGATCGCGACGTCCGGAGCGGCCGGCACCACGACGCCACCGGTGACGATCGGTGTGCCGTCATCGAGCGTGACTTCCACGATGCGCTCTCCCTGCTGGGTGATCACGCCGTCCTCGATCACCATCGGCGTCGCCGCCGCGTCGTAGGTGAACTCGAACCCTGCGATCTGCGGGAAGCGTCCGTCCACACCTTCGACGTTCGACACTGCGTTCTCGAGGAGGTCCTTCAATTTGGCCGCCGAGACGTCGGGCACGACCGAGACGAAGTTGGTGAACGGCAGGATGTCGAACGTGTCGAGTTCAGTGATGTCTCCCGCGGGGATGATCGAGTCGTTCCTGATCCCACCTGCGTTCTGGATCGCGATGTCCGGGACATCGACCCCGAACCCGGGAGCGCGCTCGGTCGCCTGCTGAAGCAGAGCGTCCGCGATGAGGTTGCCCTCGTTGGTCTCCGCGGTGCGAACCTGGCTCCTGCGTCCATCGAGGTCGACCTCACTCTGGCCGATCACGTTGGCGGCGAGTGCCGCGATCGACTCGATCACCGGTTCAACGACCCACTTCTGGATCTGAGCGTCCGGTGACACCGCGTCGGGCTGATCGCCACCGGCGACGCGCACCGGCCCGGACTGTCCGTCGTGCACCTTGACCAGGTTGCCCTTCTTGTCGAAGGACGCGGCCAACTTGCCGACGTACGCGTAACCACCCTTGGTGGTCACGACCGGGACCGCGGTCCCGTTGGAATCGATGGCTTCGAGCGGATAGGAGCCGTAGACCTGCTCCTCGTCACCGGGTACGAGGACGTCGTCCTCGTTGGCGAGGATCTCGTCGCCCCCGCCGGCGACCATGATGTCGACCCCGTCGAGCTCACCAGCAAGGGCGAGGTCCTCCTCGATGCTCTGGAGATGGCTGATCAGCACGATGATGTTGACGCCCGCATCCTCGAGTGCGTCGGCCTCGCCCTGGACCGCCTCGGCAACGATGTCCTGGGCGACCGCGTCGCCCGGGCTCGAGATCGACGCCAGTAGCGGGGTGGTCGCCCCGATGATGCCGATCTTCCGTCCGCCCTTCTTCACGACAGTGCTCGATGCGATGCGGCCGGCGTCCTTGAGTGCCTGCAGCGCCGGCTCCTCCGAGACGTCGAGGTTCGCGCTCAGGAACGGAGTGTCCGACGCGAACGAATCGATGAAGTCGGCCAGCACATCTGGACCGAAGTCGAAGTCGTGGTTCCCGATCGCCAGCGCGTCGTAGCCGACGAGGTCGAGTGCGACCGCGTCGAGGATCGGCTTGCCTCGCTCGGTGCTCGCATTCCACTCGGGCCCCGCGAGGAAGTTGTCGCCAGACGAGACGACGATAGCGGCCGACCTCTTCTGCTTGTTGGCGGCCGCCCTCAGTTGATCGACCACCGTGTCGAAGCGCGCGACGCCGCCGAAGTCGGTTAGTTCTCCACCGAGGTCTACGAGCTGCGACTCACCGTCGTTGTTGTGCAGCACGACGAGTTTGAACAGGCCCTTCTTCTTGCCTTTCTTCTTCGCCTCGGCCGGGGTCCCGGCTGAGATCGTGAGCAGCGGTACGACCATCGCGACTGCAAGCAGCAATGACGTGATGGTTCTGCGCCTGGGCGCGTGGAATAACGACTCGAGCATGGTTTGACGATCCTCCCTGTAGATCGACTGACATAGGAGAACCTAACCAAATGACTGTGATCTGGGGAGGCCCTATGTCACACGCGGCGCTACGCCCAGGCGATACAGCCCAGATCCATGTCGGTGACTAGATCCTCGTGCGTCGGGATGACGCGGACAGCGAAACCGTAGAGACCCGCCTGAGAGGCTAGGAAAGATGCCCCATAGATGCAGGTTCCGTTGATGCATTCGGTGGCCTCCATCTCGACGATCTCGGGATCAAGCAGTTCCCCGCTAGCCCCCACCCGACCGTGCGCCAGTTGAACGGACACGTCGGCGACATCGAGGCTGCCGATCCGCACCGTCGCCCGGACGGCTCGCTCCTCGCCAACGTCCGCGGCAAGGACGTCACCATCGACATCGATCACGGCGACCTCGTCCCACTGCGTCAGGACCCGCTCCTTCCATGCCGCGAGCGATCTCGTCCTGGCATGATCGTCCTTCGCCATACGGACGCCATGTTCGGCGGCAGGGAGATAGAAGGTCTCGGTGTAATCCCGAACCATCCGTTGGGCACCGACGAACGGGCCAAGTCCAGAGACCGATGCCCTCATGCGTTCGACCCAGCGCCGGGGAAGCGGTCCCTCCGAACGGTCGTAGAAACGAGGGGTTATCTCGCGCTCGAGCAGATCGAACAGGGCACTGGCATCGACCCGGTCCTGATATTCAGGGTCGTCAGAAACATCTCGCGTCCCGATCGCCCAGCCGTTAGCTCCGTCGTAGCACTCATCCCACCATCCATCTAGGACCGAACAGTTGAGCGCTCCGTTGAGGGCCGCTTTCATCCCCGAGGTGCCGCTAGCTTCCAGTGGCCGACGTGGGTTGTTCAACCACACGTCCACGCCCTGAACCATCATGCGCGCCGTCTCCATGTCGTAGTCCTCGAGGAAAACGAACCGCGTTCGATGTTCGACCTCAGCGGCGAAGTGGACCAATTGGCGGATCATCTCCTTACCGCCGTCGTCCAACGGGTGAGACTTGCCGGCGAAGACGAACTGCACTGGGCGCTCGCTCGAGTGCAGGAGGGATTCGAGTCGCTCGACGTCAGACAGCAGCAACGTGCCGCGCTTGTACATCGCGAACCGTCTGGCGAACCCAACGGTGAGGATCCCGGGATCGAGAGCGTCGGCGGTCCACGAAAGATCGCCCTCTGAAACCCCCCGGGTCCGCAACTGTTCGCGCAGCACCTTCCGAACGAAGAAGATCAGGCGCTCTCGCGCGCGTTCGCGAGCCCTCCACAGTTCGGCATCCGGAGCCTCCGCCAATCGTTCCCAGTGACCGTCTCCGGATTCGGCCCATCCTGGGGACAGGTAGCGGTCCAGAAGTTCGGCCATCTCGACCCCCACCCAGGTCGGAGCGTGGACGCCGTTCGTGATCGAGGTGATCGGAACCTCATCGCCTGGGATCCGAGACCACAGTTCGGAGAACATCATGCGCGAGACCTCGCCGTGCAACTTGCTAACCCCGTTCGCTCGACCCGCGAGACGCAATCCTTGGATCGCCATGTTGTAGGTCCCGGGGACCGATGGGACGGTCTGTCCAAGCGACATGAGCTCGGCAAGGGTGACGTCCATCTCCTTGGCAGTGTGCGCGAAGTACCTATCGATCAACTCGCCGTCGAAGACATCTATGCCGGCAGGGACGGGGGTATGTGTCGTGAAGATCGTCGAGGCGCGCACCGATTCGATCGCTTCGGCGAACGAGAGACCCTCGGGGATCAGTGTTCTCATGCGTTCGATGCTGAGGAACCCTGCGTGTCCTTCGTTCGAGTGGAAGACGTCGGGCGAGTAACCGGCTGCGATCAGAGCCCTCATCCCACCTACTCCGAGGACGATCTCTTGACGTAACCGATGTTCGCTGCCTCCGCCGCCGCCATAGAGCCGGTCGGTCACCGCTCGTTCCTCCGGATCGTTCTCCTCGACATCGCAATCGAGCAGTAGAAGCGGGACGCGCCCTACGGTTGCCTGCCACACCTGCGCGACACACCGGGCTCCAGCGAGGTCAACCTCGACCTTGAGCGCCGATCCGTCGGGCCCGGACAGAAGGGTCAGCGGCATCCCGTGCGGGTCGAGGGCCGGATAACGCTCTTGCTGCCAGCCGTCGGCGTTGAGGTGCTGCCTGAAGTAGCCCGCGCGATAGAGGAGCCCCACCCCGACGAGGGGGATGCCGAGATCGCTCGCGGCCTTGAGGTGGTCGCCGGCGAGGACTCCGAGGCCGCCCGAATAGACCGGCAGGGCCTCCGAGACGCCGAACTCGGGAGAGAAGTATGCGATCGACTTGAGGTCTCCTCCGGCGTGGTGGGTCTGGAACCAGCGCGCCTCCGTGAGGTAACGATCGTGGTCCTCCATAACGGACGCGAGGAATGACGTGAAAGGACCGTCGTCGGCGAGTTCTGCGAGCCGTTCCGGGCCGACCAACCCCAACATGCGGACAGGGTCATGCTCGGCCTGCTCCCATCTCTCGGGGTCCACCCACCGGAACACCTCGATCGCCTGGGGGTTCCACGACCACCTGAGGTTCATCGCCAGCGTGATGAGCGGTTGAAGCGCTTCCGGCAGTGCTGCTCGCACCGCGAAGCTGCGTAGGGCCTTCATCGCTCCAGTCTCGCGTACTCTAGGAACGCGGGAAGAAAGCCAATCGAGACCAAGGAACTGCAGGGGGCGACCACTTTTGAAGAGCGACCTGACCCGGGGACACGTTGTGATCGAGGACGTGCAGCCACAGGTCGATTGCGGACGTTTCCCGGCGAAGGCTGTGGTTGGAGACCGCATCGAGGTCACCGCCGACATCTTCCGCGATGGGCCCGGACTGCTGATGGCTGTGCTGCGCTTCAAGGGCCCCACGGATCCTCGGTGGGCAGAAACGAGGATGGTCCCCCTCGAGAACGATCGCTGGTACGCATCGTTCCGACCCAGCGAACTCGGCTCCTACGCGTTCACGATCGAGGCGTGGCCGGACCCATTCGGCTCGTGGCGGAGAGACCTGATGAAGAGGGTCGCCGCGGATCAGGACATCGACCTCGAACTCGAAGAAGGGGCCCAGATGATCGAGGCCCGGATGACGTCCCTGGGCAAGAGCGAGAGACAGGTCTTCGAACGCGCGCTTGAGACGATCCGCAAGGAACCGAAGAAGAAGACCGGCGATGACCCGCGGCTCGGCCCGATCAACGACGAACTCGTTATCGAATTGATGAACAGCAACGCCGATCGCTCCGGCTCGACGGTCGTCAAGCCGCACCTCAATGTGACCGTCGATCGAGAGCGGGCCCGGTTCGGTGCCTGGTACGAGATGTTCCCCCGCTCAACAGGTTCGCCTCAGAAGCACGGAACCTTCGCAACGGCGGCCGGTGAGCTTCCCCGGATCGCGGAGATGGGCTTCGACATCGTCTATCTGCCTCCGATCCATCCGATAGGGACGTCGTATCGCAAGGGCCCCAACAATTCGCTCGAGGCCGGCCCGACGATGTCGGGAGCCCGTGGGCCATCGGCAGCTGAGGATGGTGGACACGACGCGATCCACTCGGATCTGGGAACCATCGATGACTTCGACGCGTTCGTTGGCGAGGCCGACCGACTCGGGCTCGAGATCGCACTCGACTTCGCTATCCAATGCTCGCCCGATCATCCATGGGTCACGGAGCACCCAGAGTGGTTCAACCACCGGCCCGATGGCTCGATCAAGTACGCGGAGAACCCGCCTAAGAAGTACCAGGACATCTACCCGATCAATTTCGAGACAGAAGATGCCGCGGCTCTGTGGACGGAACTGAAAAGGATCCTCGAACATTGGATCGCTCACGGGATAAAGGTGTTCAGGGTCGATAACCCTCACACCAAATCGTTCCGCTTCTGGGAGTGGGTCATCCGTGAGCTGAAGGCCGCCCACCCCGATCTGATCTTCCTGGCGGAGGCGTTCACCAGGCCCAAGGTGATGAAGGCGCTGGCGAAGTTGGGATTCACGCAGTCGTACACCTATTTCACCTGGCGGAATGAGAAGTGGGATATCACCGAGTACATGGACGAGCTGACATCACCCGAGATGGCGCTCTATTACCGACCGAATTTCTTCGCCAACACTCCTGACATCCTGCATGAGTATCTCCAGGTCGGCGGGCCCCCCGCCTTCAAGATCCGACTCGTGCTCGCGGCACTGCTGTCGCCCACCTACGGCATCTACTCCGGATACGAGCTGTTCGAGAACACGCCTGTTGCCCACGGGAGCGAGGAGTACCTGAACTCGGAGAAGTTCGAGCTCAAGCCACGCGACTTCACCGTGCAGGGGTCGCTGGCGCCGTACATCACGAGACTGAACGAGATCAGGCGCAAGCACCCAGCCCTCTCGAGACTCACCAACCTCTCGTGGCATGAGGCAGATAAGGACAACCTGATCGCCTTCTCGAAATCGACATCAGAAGGAAGTGCGATCCTCGTGGTGGTCAACCTCAACCCCTTCAATTGGGAGGAGGGCATGATCTCCTTCGACCGCGACGCCCTCGGGATGGACACGGCTCGTCCCCTCGAGATGCACGATCTCATAACCGACGCCACCTACACCTGGCACGGAGACTCCGCGTACGTGCGGCTGGACCCTTCGGAGCCTGCCCACATCTTCGAGGTCCGAGGCTAGAAGGTGGCACTCGAGAAGGACCCGCAGTGGTTCAAGAAGGCAGTCTTCTACGAGCTCTACGTACGCTCGTTCTACGACTCCAACTCCGACGGGTACGGCGATTTCAAAGGTCTGACCGAGAAGCTCGACCACCTCGAGTGGCTCGGCGTGGACTGCATCTGGTTGCTCCCGTTCTTCCAGTCCCCGCTTCGGGATGGTGGCTATGACATCTCCGACTTCTATTCGATCCTTCCCGAATACGGGAACCTGAACGACTTCATGGAGTTCATGGACTCGGCCCACTCCCGCGGCATCAGGGTCGTTTCGGACTTCGTCATGAACCACACCTCGGATCAACATCCGTGGTTCCAGGAAGCCGTGAAGCCGGGCTCCGATAAGCGCGACTGGTACGTGTGGTCGGACGACGACGAGAAGTACTCAGAAGCGCGCATCATCTTCCTCGATACCGAGAAGTCGAATTGGACATGGCACGAGGAAGCAGGCGCGTACTACTGGCATCGCTTCTTCAGTCATCAGCCGGATCTGAATTACGACAACGCAGACGTCCAAGAGCAGATGATCGCCGGCCTGAAGTTCTGGCTCGACCTCGGCCTCGACGGTTTCCGGTTGGACGCGGTCCCCTATCTGTTCGAGCGCGATGGAACGAACGGTGAGAACCTCCCAGAGACCCACGATTTCCTGAAACGTGTTCGTCAGGAGGTCGACAAGAGTTACGAGGATGTCGTCCTGTTGGCAGAGGCGAACCAGTGGCCCGCAGACGTGGTCGACTACTTCGGCGACGGCGACGAGTGCCACATGGCGTTCCACTTCCCGTTGATGCCTCGGATGTTCATGGCCGCACGCCGCCAGGTCAGGTATCCGATGGTGGAGATCCTCGAACAGACGCCCGATATCCCCGAGAACTGCCAGTGGGGCATCTTCCTGAGGAACCACGACGAGTTGACGCTCGAGATGGTCACCGATGAGGAACGCGACTACATGTACGCGGAGTACGCGAAGGATCCCCGGATGAAACTGAACGTCGGGATCCGGCGGCGGCTGGCGCCCCTCCTCGATTACTCGCGCGACCAGTCGGAGTTGTTCCACGCCATGCTGTTCTCCCTCCCGGGTACACCCATCGTGTACTACGGCGACGAGATCGGCATGGGAGACAACGTCTACCTCGGTGACAGGGACGGCGTTCGCACCCCGATGCAGTGGTCGGCCGACCGCAACGCTGGGTTCTCCAACGCGGACTTCGCGCAGCTGTACCTGCCGGTCCTGATGGACCCCGTCACCGGCTACGAAAGGGTGAACGTCGAGGCGGAGATGCGGAATCCGTCGTCCTTCATCCAGTGGTTCAGGCGTCTCCTAGCGGTAAGGAAGCAGCATCCTGTCTTCGGGTTAGGGTCGTTCACGATCGTCCACCCGGAAAATCCGGCGATCTTCGCCTACATCCGCAAGTGGGGTGACGACATCGTGCTCTGCGCGAACAACCTGTCGGCAAGGGCTCAGGCAGCCGAGTTAGACCTCTCCCCCTATGCGGGTATGCATCCGGTGGAGCTGCAGGGGAAGGAGTCCTTCCCTCGGATCGGAGAACTCCCGTATCTGCTCACATTCGGCCCCCACAGCTTTTACTGGTTCCAACTGACCCCCGACGATTCGTGAGAACGCGCCACCGAGACATCTAGGAGGCACGACCGCAGTGATCGCAGCACAAGCGCTAACGGAACTCATCTCGAACCAACGCTGGTTCGGAGACAAGGGACTACAGATCCTGGGGGCCGAGGTGCTCGACGAGGCGGTGATCGACGATGGTCCTCCCGAACTTGCCGTCGCCCTTGTGAGGCTCAGCCTCTCGGATGGCACCTCGCCGATCTATCACCTCCCCCTCCTTCTCGACGGAACCAACGTCGTCGATGCATTCACGGATGTGGATCGCTTGCGTGTCTTCGGCCGACTGATGTGTCAGGGACATTCGATCAAGGGGAACAAGGGGATCTTCCACTTCGGCGGGCCCGGCCTCGACCCCATGTCGCCGCCCGGTTCCAGAGACGCGCGCACCATGGGGAACGAACAGAGCAACACTTCGCTGGTGCTCGATGACGACGTGATCCTCAAGGTGTTCCGCAAGGTCGAGCCCGGCCCGAACCCCGATCTCGAGCTCGCCCGCCTGCTCACCAACGAGGGCTTCGAGAGCATCCCCGCGCAGGTCGGCGAGATCCTTTACGAAGGCGTTCTCGAAGGTGTCAGCGGAGAGAGCGAGGTCTCGATCGATCTCGGGATCGCCGCCCAATACATCCCCGACGCTACCGAAGGCTGGACCGAGATCCTCGGGCGCATGCACGGCTTCTACGACGAGGTTCACGACGACGATATCGACGAGGACATCCGTGCACTCACGGCCGAGCGGGCGGCATCGACGTTCGAACTCATCGAGCAGCTTGGTGACGTAACCGCGATGCTTCATGTCGTCCTCGCCCGCGAAGAACTCGAGGCCGACTTCGTGCCAGAGCCGATCGAGGCGTACGACCTCTCGACGTGGGCGGAAGGCGTCACGGTTGCGATGCGGACCGAGATCGGGCGCGACCCCGAGACCCTCGGTTCTCTGGAAGAAGCGTTCTCCGAGCACATCGAACGGTTCGTCGAACTCGATAAGGACGACCTTGGGTCCAAGGTTCGCATCCACGGCGACTATCACCTGGGCCAGGTGCTCCTGGGCAAGCGCGGGTGGTTGATCATCGACTTCGAGGGTGAACCCAGGCGAACCATCGATGAGAGGCGCGCCAAGCAGTCCCCGCTAAAGGACGTCGCAGGGATGTTGAGGTCGTTCTCTTACGCGGCGATAGCGGCGCTCTTCGAACGAGCAGAAGCGGACTCCGATCAATGGCAGCGACTCGCTCCGTGGGGCGTGGCGTGGGAAGAGTTGGCGCGGGAGCATTTCCTCGCCGGTTACCTGCGCACCGCGCACGAAGGTCGGTTCCTTCCCGCCGATAGGGACTCGATCAGCGTGATGCTCGAGGTCTTCGAGATCGACAAGGCGCTGTACGAGCTGGGATACGAGCGGGGGCACCGGCCCGACTGGGTGCGGATACCCCTCAGGGGACTACGGCGCGTGCTCGAGCGGGGTGACCACCACCAGTGAGTGCGAGCCACACGACTGAGATCGACCGCTTGATCCGCGGCGAGTTGAGGGATCCGCACGCTCTGCTTGGCAAACACACCGGGCCAGACGGCCCGGTCGTCCGTGCGTGGCGACCCGAAGCCACGTCGGTCGAGGTGCGTGTGGGCGGTGAGGTAACGAGCAAGCTCGAGAAGATCCACGATGCTGGTTTCTTCGAGGGCGCGGTCGATGCGACCGTGACCGATTATCAGCTCGAGGTCACCTACCCGGACGGGGCGACGTTCCCGATCCGCGATCCGTATGCGTTCATGCCGACACTCGGGGATCTCGATCTGCACCTCGTCGGAGAAGGACGCCACCTTCGCTTGTGGGAGAAACTCGGTGCCCATCTCAGGGTCGAGAACGGGATCACCGGAGTCGGCTTCGCGGTATGGGCACCCAATGCCAAGGCCGTTCGAGTGGTCGGAAGCTTCAACTCCTGGGACGGCCGGATCCATCCGATGAGGATGATGGGCACCTCGGGGATCTGGGAGCTGTTCGTCCCCGACATCGAGGCTGGCGCCTTGTACAAGTTCGAGGTCCTCGGTGCGGACGGGCGCCTGGTGCTGAAGACCGACCCGTTCGCGTTCTATACGCAGACCGCGCCAGAGACCTCGTGCATCGTCTACACATCGAATTATGAATGGAACGATGACGAGTGGATGGCGGTTCGGGATGCGACGAACCAGCACGCGCAGCCGATGTCCATCTACGAGGTCCACCTCGGGTCGTGGCGCACCGCACCCGACGGCAGCACCCTGTCGTACGGGGATATGGGCCTCCAACTCGCCGAATACTGCCGGGAGATGGGGTTCACGCACGTCGAGCTGATGCCTCCGACCGAGCACCCCTTCACGGGCTCATGGGGCTACCAGGTATCCAACTACTTCGCCCCAACCGCACGATTCGGGGATCCAGACGACTTCAGAGAGATGATCGACACGCTCCACGGCGAGGAGATCGGCGTACTCATCGACTGGGTACCGGCTCATTTCCCGAAGGACGATTGGGCTCTCGGCCGGTTCGACGGCACCGCCCTGTTCGAGCATGCAGACCCACGCAAGGGGGAGCATCCGGATTGGGGCACCTTGATCTTCAACTACGGACGCAACGAGGTCAGGAACTTCCTCATCTCGAACGCTCTGTACTGGATCGAGGAACTGCACATCGACGGGCTCAGGGTCGATGCGGTGGCATCGATGCTGTACCTGGATTACTCGCGCGCTGAGGGCGAATGGCTACCCAACCAGTTCGGGGGCCGAGAGAACATCGAGGCGATCGAGTTCTTGAAGGAACTCAACGAGGTGGTGGGGGCCGAACACCCGGGAGCGATCACCGCCGCGGAAGAATCGACCTCGTGGCCGGGCGTCAGCAAGCCGGTCCATCTCGGCGGGCTTGGCTTCGGCTTCAAGTGGAACATGGGCTGGATGCACGACACCCTTGACTACTTCAGCATGGACCCGGTCTACCGACGCTTCCACCACAACCAGCTGACGTTCAGCCTCTGGTACGCGTTCACCGAGAACTTCATCCTGCCGATCAGTCATGACGAGGTCGTCCACGGGAAAGGCTCTTTGATCAGAAAGATGCCGGGCGACCGGTGGCAGGCACTGGCCAACCTGCGCTCGTTCTATGCATACATGTGGGCGCACCCCGGTAAACAGTTGATCTTCATGGGGTCGGAGTTCGCACAGGACCGCGAGTGGAACCACGACCAGAGTCTCGACTGGCACCTCCTCGACCTGGAGGAGCACCGGGCCGTCCAGCATCTGGTCCGCGACCTGAACCACGTCTATAAGGGGATCCCCGCACTGTGGGAATTGGACTTCTCTGAGGATGGCTTCAGCTGGATAGATCCGAACGACGCCGACGGGAACGTTCTGACCTTCTACCGAACCGACGCGTCCGGCGACGGCTTCCTCGTCTGCGCCTGCAACTTCTCGCCCGTCCCCGCGAGGGCTACCGGATGGGCATGCCAGCAGCTGGAGCATTCGAGGAGATCATGAACACCGACGCGGGCGCCTACGGAGGCAGCAACGTCGGCAATCTGGGGACCATCACCGCAGAGCCGGTCCCCTGGCACGGACTCGACCACTCCGCCGTGGTCACCCTCCCGCCGCTGGGCGTGGTCTGGTTCCGCCACTAGCAGTTAGGCGTCAGACGCCGTTCAGGTGGCCTTCAGATAACGCTCCTATGCTGGGTCTCGATGAGGATCCTCGTGGTCGAAGACGAGAAACGACTCGCGGCCGGGCTGAAACGCGGGCTCGAGGCTGAGGGGTTCGCGGTCGACATCGCTCTCGATGGCACCGATGGCCTATGGATGGCCCGCGAGCACCCGTACGACGCCCTGGTTCTCGACATCATGGTGCCGGGGATCAACGGCTACAAACTCTGTTCGACCCTGAGGGACGAAGGCAACTGGGTCCCGATCCTGATGTTGACGGCGAAGGACGGGGATCTCGATGAGGCGGAGGCTCTTGATTCAGGGGCTGACGACTACCTCACCAAGCCATTCTCGTACGTCGTCCTCGTCGCTCACCTCCGCGCGTTGATGCGTAGGGGGCGGGGTGAGCGCCCCGCGGTCCTGAAGATCGGAGATCTGAGCCTCGATCCCGCATCTCGAACCTGCAAGGTCGGCGACGCGAAGGTGAGTCTGACCGCTCGTGAGTTCTCGCTCCTCGAATACCTGATGGCCCGGGGGGGCGACGTCGTATCGAAGAAGGAGATCTTGGATCATGTGTGGGATTTCGATTTCGATGGCGATCCCAACATCATCGAGGTGTACATCCGCCACCTGAGGAACAAGCTCGACCGCCCGTTCGATCGGAACCGCATCCGAACCGCACGTGGGGCCGGATACCGCGTGGCAGATGACGATGAGTGATCGCCCGTTCGGCAGGGGCACGGTACGCACGAGGACAACGGTGGCCGCCGTCCTCGTCTCGGGGCTTGCCCTCGGACTCTCCGCCATCGGTCTCGTGATCATGTTGCGCAGCAACCTCACCTCGAACATCTCGACCGCGGTGGAACTCAGAGCCGAAGACGTCGCCTCCTCGCTCCGCGATGCACCCGAGATCCCTTTCAGCATTGACTCCGACGAAGACGGCTTCATCCAGGTGATCGACGACAGCGGGACCGTCATCGCCTCGAGCACCAACGCCCTTGGTCCTCAACCGCTCGTCGAGATAGCCGCCGGAGCGTTCGTGACCGTGGATCTCGATCTGGCTGAGTCCGGGCCGTACCGTGTCTTCGCGGAGGCTGGTTCCGTTGCGGACCGAAAGGTCACGATCGTCGTTGGACGGTCACTCGAAGCGATCGAGGAGAGCACCGGCACGCTTGCTCGCCTTCTCGCGCTCGGGGTTCCCGTACTCGTGCTGATCATCGGCCTAACTACCTATCTGCTCGTGGGGCGCGCGTTGCGGCCCGTAGAGGTGCTCCGTGGGGAAGTCTCATCCATCACCTCGGAGGGCCTAGATAGAAGGGTCCCAACGGTTTCCGGAGATGACGAGATCGCCCGCCTCTCGGTCACTCTCAACGAGATGCTGGAGCGCCTCGATGCCAGCCAGAAGCGACAGCGCAGGTTCATCTCGGACGCCTCCCACGAGCTCAGGAGTCCCGTCACTGTCATCCGAAACGCCGCCGAAACTGCGCTCGTTCATCGAGACTCGACGGACGTCACCCAACTTGCTAGTGACGTGCTGGCAGAGGACCTCCGACTGCAGAAGCTCGTCGACGACCTGTTGCTCCTCGCCCGTTCCGATGAAGGGGACGCGCCCGAATACAGGGAGGTAGACATCGACGATCTCGTCCTCGAACACGTTTCGCGTCTTGCATCCACGGATGTGCGGATCGACACGGCTCACGTGTCGGGGGCCCGGGTCCGTGGTGAACCCGCCTACCTCAGGGGGATGGTCTCCAATCTGTTGGACAACGCAACACGACATGCTCGGTCCACGGTTCGTGTCACCGTCCTTGAGACAACGGCTGCCGCGGTGGTAACCATCGAGGATGACGGTGACGGGATCCCCATCGAGGCGCGGGCCAAGGTCTTCGAGCGATTCGCTCGCCTAGACGAGGCACGGTCGAGGGATCGAGGTGGCGCCGGCTTGGGGCTCGCCATCGTCGAACAGGTGGTTGCGAAGCACGGGGGAACGGTAGTCATCAAGGATTCGTCTCTGGGGGGAGCTCTCTTCGAGGTCTCCCTCCCCCGTCACCCGTAGACTCGGCGCCCATGTCACGATCGCTTCCCATCCAGATACGTCGCGCCCTCATCGCCGTGCTGGTCGCCCGGACCGCAGCGAACGCTGCGCTCCGGATCGTGTATCCCTTCCTTCCCGCGATAGCCCGTGGACTGGGCATCTCGATCGGAACGCTCGCAGTATTGATCGCGCTCAGGAACTTCGGGGGGCTGGCCGCTCCGCTCGCAGCGCGCACGGCGGAGACGATCGGCCGCCGCTCGATGATGCTCTGGGCGGTCGCCGCGGTTGCCGTCGGAACGAGCCTCACCGCCGTTTCACCCGGACTCGTTGTCGCCGGGATCGGGATCGTCCTCGTTGGTCTGGCGAAGCCTGCATTCGACGTACCGATGCAGGGCTGGTTCGGCGACCGGGTTTCGTACGAACAACGGGGGCGCATCTTCGGGATCACCGAACTGACATGGTCACTCGCCCTGCTGGTCACCGTGCCGATCTCCGGCTTCCTCATCGCGGCAACTTCGTGGCGGGCCCCCTTCTTCCTCATCGCAGCGATGGCCGTCGTCGGTATCGTGGCCGTCTACTGGGGCATCGAGAACGACCGGCCCCCACATCGGGTGAAGAAGCCATTGGCGATGACCACCCCGCGGGTCATGGTCCTCACGCTGGCGTTCCTCTTCAGCGTCGCGGCGGAGATCGTGTTCATCGTCTATGGCCAATGGCTCGAGGACGGCTTCGGTCTCTCGGTCAGTGCGATCGGTGTCTTCACGATCATCGTCGTAGCAGCGGAGATGCTTGGCGAGGGTGCCGTCGCATGGGTCTCTGATCGAGTCGGACTGCACCGCATGGTGCTACTGGGTTTGATCGTCTCGGCGCTCGCCTACGTCGCCCTCGGAGCCGTTGGGGGGTCATTGGCCCTGGCGGTCATCGTCGTAGCAGCCTGGTTGCTCTCGTTCGAGGTCACCATCGTGGCGGCGATCCCACTCGTCAGTGAGTTGGCGACCGAGTCGCGCGACCGTCTCCTGTCGTTGCTGGCCGGCGTTGTATCTCTCGGCCGCGTCGTCGGAGCGCTGGTCGCGCAACCGATCTATTCGGCCGGAGGGATCGGTGCTTCGGGCATCGCAGCGGCCGCTTGCTGCGTGGTCGCTGCGGTCCTGCTGCTCAAGGTGCCGCCGCCTCAGGGCGGCTCGTTCGCGATCGGCGGTCATCCCGCTCTGATCGAGTAGCTAGGGGGCGTCGCCGGCGGCCTCAAGTTCAGAGGTGGCTTCGAGCCAGTCGGCTTCGAGGGCGGCAGCCTTCTTCTTGATCCTCTCGTAGCGCTCGCTCAGCGCGGCGATGTCTTCTCCCTTCGTGTACGACTCGGGATCCGCCAGCACCCCTTCGATCCGCGTTCGTTCGGCAGCGATCTCCTCCAGTTCCGCCTCGGTCTTCTTGACCCGGTCTCTGGCCCCCTTGGTGCGGGCCCTGTGTTCTGCGCCGAGGCGCCGACGCTCCTTCGCGGAGACGGACGGCCCCACCTCGTCCTCGGTAGTGACGGCAGCGTCCTCTTCAGGTTCTCTCGTCGCGAGGTAGTACTCGTAGTTCCCGTCGTACACGGTGACCTTGCCGTGGATCACTTCTACGATCCGATCGGCTATCGAACGGATCAGGTGGCGGTCGTGGGTGATCAGCAACATCGAGCCGGGGTACTCGACGAGAGCGTCCTCGAGCACGTCGCGGCTCTGGATGTCGAGGTGGTTGGTCGGCTCGTCGAGGCACAACATGTTCGCGGGGCTAACGAGCATCTTCGCCAGAGCGAGCCGGGTGCGCTCGCCGCCTGACAGAACCGCAACCTTCTTGTCGACGTCCTCACCGGAGAACAGGAACCGACCAAGCAGAGTCACGAGGTCTCAGATCGACCGTCCTAGGGATCGCCTTGGCGAGTTCCTCGAGAACGCGGTTGCTCGGGTCGAGCGCCTCGATCTGGTGCTGTGCGAAGTAGGACAGATGAACGTTATGGCCCAGTCGCCTCTCCCCCGCCGTCGGCTGAAGGACGCCCGCGGCGAGCTTGAGTAGCGTCGACTTACCCGCACCGTTCGGGCCAACCAGCGCCACCTTCTGACCGCGCTCGATAACCAGACCCAGATGCTCGTAGACCGGGTTATCTCCGTAGGAGAACGAGACGTCGTCCATCACGACTACGTCACGCCCCGATCGCGGCGGGGTGGGGAACCTGAGCCCCATCGCCTTACGGGCACGCGACGGCGCTTGGGGGCCATCCGTCATCCGCTCGAGCATCTTGACGCGGCTCTGCACCTGCTTCGCCTTGGACGCCTTGTACCGGAACCTATCGATGAAAGCTTGGGTCTCCGCCACCTTGCGATCGCGACCCTTGGCCTCGGCCGCCGCCTGCTCCATCCGTAGAGCGCGCTGCTCGACGAAGTCTGAATAGCCACCGGTGTACGAAACGAGTTTGCCGGCGTCGATCTCGACGACCCGGGTGGCGATCCCCTCGATGAAGTCTCGGTCGTGCGAGATGAGCAGCACGCAACCGTCGTACGAATCGAGGAAACCCTCCAACCATTCGACCGAATTCACGTCGAGGTGGTTGGTGGGCTCGTCCAACATCAGGACGTCGGGGCCGGAGAGCAACAACTTGGCTAATGCAACTCGCATCAGCCACCCGCCCGACAGCGCGTCGGTTTGGCGCTCATGGTCCTTCTCCTCGAAACCGAGCCCGGAGAGGATCCGCTTCGCCTCCGCCTCTATCGAGTAACCGCCGATCGACTCGAAGCGGTGCTGGAGTTTTCCGTACTCGTTCACGAGCGCGTCCCTGTCGGGGCCTGGCTCGGTCTCGGCGATCTCTTCGGAGAGCAGCTCAAGTCGATGGGCCGCTTTGGTGGCTTCCGCTCCCGCGGTCAGGACCTCGTCGATCACGCTACGGCCCCGGAGTGCGTCGGTCTCTTGTTCGAGATAACCCACGACGGCCCCGTGCATCACCCGCACGTCACCAACATCGGGGGCCTGATCGCCCGCGATCATCTCTAGAAGGGTCGTCTTGCCCGTCCCGTTGGGACCGACGATAGCCACCCGATCCCGGGCCGCGATGAAGAGATCCGCCCCGTTGAATAGGTCGCGGGTGCCGAAGCCCTTGGTGAGATTCGAGACAGTGATCACGACCCGAGCTTAGAAGGCCGCGCCACCCGTCCGGTATCGGGTGTCTGACAGGCCGAGATCCGCTGGCTACAGTGGCCCGGTTCACTTCATTCACAGGGAGGCTCGCCATGCAGGACCGGAGATCCGAAGGCGCACGTACCGTCGACCAACGGGACGAGGGGATCGTGCTGGATCTTGAGAAGCTCGAGGCACAAGCCCAGGATCTCTATCTCACACACTTCGTAGGGGCCGTGAAGAAGGCTCGCGGAGAGGTGGGTCGCTATCTCGTCCTCAGGGCAGGAGACGAACTCGCGATCAGGAGTGCCCCTGACGGTAGTTCCGAGTGGCTTGATCAGGTCATCACCGTGGACGAGGGAGGCACTTCGTGAGGTCCCTCCTGAAAGAATTCAAGTCCTTCGCTATGAAGGGGAACCTGATCGAATTGGCGGTCGCCTTCATCCTGGGGGTGGCGTTCGCTACTCTCGTCCAATCGTTCGTGGCCGATGTAGTCATGCCTCTCGTCGCCGCGATCGTCGGGGAGCCGAACTTCGACAAGCTCACTTTCACGCTGGGGGACTCAAAGGTTACCTACGGGACGTTCCTCACCGCCCTCGTCAACTTCCTCTTGATCGCGTTCGTACTGTTCTTGATCGTCAAGGCTGCGAACAAGGCGATGCGCCCCAAGGGCGCACCAGCCGAGCCGCCTACGACCCGAGAGTGCCCTTACTGCAAGACGGTGGTCCCGATCACTGCGACACGCTGCAGCGCGTGCACGAGCGATATCGAACCCGTTACGCCGTAGGGGTCACTCGCCTGAGTAGTTGGGGCTGCGCTTCTCCATGAAGGCCGCGATCGCTTCGGCGAAGTCCGAAGTGCCGAACATCTCCTTCTGGTACTTGGCTTCGTGATCCATGCCCTCGTCCAGGGACACGCGTCCCGCGAGGTCTACGAGCGACTTCACCCGACGAGAGGTGATGGGTGGCCCCGCAGCGATCTCTGCGGCGAGCGCATCGGTGGTCTCATCGAGGTCGGCACTCGAGACGAGGACCTCAGCGAGACCACGGCGGTGAGCCTCGGTACCGTCGACCTTCTCGCCGAGCCAGATCATCTTCTTCGCGTATCCGGGCCCGACCAATAGAGGGAGGCGTTGGGTTCCGCCAAGGTCCGGCACGAGAGCGAAACGACGTTCCAAGATTCCAAGGGTCGCGTCGGTGGCGACGACCCGAAGGTCGCACGCGAGCGCCAGTTGAAGGCCGGCCCCCAAAGCGTGCCCGTGGACCTTGGCGATCGTCGGACGATCGAGGTTCGCCAATGCCCTGAACCCCGCTTGCGCCACCGCGATCATCTCGTCGGGATCGCCTGCGATCTCTCCGAACGAGGCAGTGTCTATGCCGCTACAGAACGAGCGCCCCTCGCCCGAAACAACCACGACCCGCACATCGGGGCGCTCCGAGATCTCATCAGCGGCCGCGGCCAGTCCTTCGAAAACCTCCCAGTTCATCGCATTGAGAACCTCTGGTCGTCTCAGGACGAGATCGGCTCGTTGTTCGCGGTAGGTGACCTCGACGGCAGACACGATGACCTCCTAGAAGGCGAACAATCTCGGCAACTTGGCGCGGGCAGCGAGTGACCCGTGGACCTTGAGCTTCCTGGTGAGCAGCGCTTTCCTCGGGTCGAGGCGACTCACCGAGATCATCGCCCAATCCGCGGCCGTGCTTTCGAGCGTTAGAGCGGCCTTCGGGGCAGGACCGGGTCGTGCATGTGCGTGTCCGTTCGAGACATCTAGGTGCCAGCGCTCGGCGTCGGTCAGGTCGAACTCGATCTGTCCGCTGAGAGACTTCGCGACGTCTAGGTTCACCACTCCGGTGAGACCGTCGAACAGGATCTCAAGGGCCTCGGGCCCGACCTCGGGCTGCCGTCGATCGTCGCCGATGATCCCGGCGCGGATCAGAACCCACATGCGACGGGAGCGCTCGTCGTAAGGCTTGTCGAGACTGTCACGAGACAGCAGGGTGATCTCTTCTCGTTCGATGCCGATGCGCTTGAGTTTCGTCTCGAATGACCGAAGCCCGAAGGCGTAGATCTCCTCGAGAGTGAAATCGAAGCACTCCGCGTAAGAGGGGTCGAGGTTCGGGGGCACGAACACCCCAGCCGCCCACGGAAGCACCTTGTCGAACATCTCGATCGCTGCCTGGCGGCACTCCTTCGATGAGTTCACCAACTCGCCGAGGAATCTGATCCCGAAGGCTACGTGGCGAGATTCGTCACGCGAGACGTTGGTGATGCCCTCGGAGAACCCCGGAAGGATGCCCATCTTCTCGACGTAACGCTGGATGAAGTGCTGCCCTGGGATCGCAAGGAGCCCCTCGACCACGACGTGATACAGGGCAACCGCCTGGGCCAAGAGAGCCCGATCCTGGGGCTTCTTTCGGAGCGCGTCGGTGACGCGATCGAGTTCATCGAAGATCTGCCTGAATCCCCACGTGACGAGACCGTCGACCGCAGAGAGCGTCGAGTCGATGTCGGTTCCCTGGCCCGCGACCTCACGCAGGAACCGGTCGAAGAAGACGTGATGGCGCGCCTCGTCAACGATCTGAGTGGTGAGGAAGATCTGCTGGTCGTGGGTCGGAGCCGCATCCAGGATGGGAGTGAGGGTTCGGGCGACGGCCTCTTCCCCGATCAGGAACATTGCGTAGTTCCATAGGGCGGCCTCTCGCTGGCGTTCGGTGAGCTTCTCGTCCCAGTCCTTGAGGTCTTGAGTGAGGTCGAGTCCGGTAGCGCTCCACGAGTTCTCTTCCCAGAGTCGATAAAGGCGCTTGTAGGAGATGACCTCGGGACGTGCCTCGTTCAGTTCTTGGCCGATCGTCATTACTCTGCCCCTTCCTGGTGGTCGTCGCTGAGCCGCACGACCTTCAGTTCGCCACCGACCACATCGTCGACCAGCACCCGTGCATCTCGCTCGATGTCCTCCGAACTGGAGGCATCGAACGAACGGGTCATGCCCGCGTACTGAACCGTGACCCGACCGACCCTACCCGCGGGGATGCCTGAGGTGACGACCGCGCTCATCCCGACGAGCTTGGCCCTCTCGAACGAGTCACGTTCATCCGAGCGATCTATCAAGCCAAGGCCCGAGTGCGCGAGGACCCCGATGAGGAGCGCCCACGAAGCCGCCATGATGATGGCCCCGACGAAAGTGAGATCCAGAACCTCGGATGCGAGAACACCTCCCGATCCAGCGCCTGTTAGCGCTAGAGCCCAGACCGCCCAAGGATCTCTGCGCACGAAGCCATCGGGGTCTCGGGCCGCGGGAGAACCGAACAGGCTGACCGCTACCGCGAGGACGCCCACGATCAGTGCTGCGGTGAACAGGGCCGTCGCCACGAGCGACATCCTCCCCCATCACTCCCGACGCCACGTACACTCCCGGCATGAAGTTCGGGGTCGTGTTCTCTAATTCTGGGCCGTTCGCTCTTCCCGAGATGGCCGCCGGTATCGGAGCCATCGCCGAGAAGGCGGGGTTCGATGCCCTCTGGACCGTCGAGCACGTCCTCGTTCCCGCTGGCTACGAGTCCGAATACCCGTACTCCAAGAGCGGCAAGATGCCGGGTGGCGAGGACGTACCGATCCCCGACCCGCTCATCTGGCTCTCGTTCGTCGCCGCCCACACGAGTTCGATCGCCTTGGGCACGGGCATCCTGATCCTTCCGCAGCGGAACCCGGCAGTGCTCGCCAAGGAGGCGGCCACCCTCGACATCCTCTCCAAGGGCCGCTTCCGGTTAGGTGTGGGGATCGGCTGGCTCGAGGAAGAGTTCGATGCGATCGGGGTCCCGTTCTCCGAACGCGGAGCACGGACCGACGAACACATCGCCGTGATGAGGGCCCTGTGGGAGGACCACGAGGCGAGCTTCGACGGTCGGTTCACCTCGTTCTCGAAGGTGAAGTCGTACCCGAAGCCCACCTCGAAGATCCCGATCATCATCGGGGGGCACAGCGCACACGCCGCCCGTCGAGCGGGACGTCTGGGAGACGGATTCTTCCCCGCAACCACCACTCCCGAGAAGCTCGAACCCCTGCTCGCATGAGATGAGGGCGGCGGCCACGGCAGCAGACCGCGATCCCGACGCGATCGAGGTCATCTGTGGAGGCGCTCGAACGGTTGAGGATGTCGAACGGTTCCGGGCACTTGGTGTCACCGAGATCGTCGTGCCACCCCCGGCATGGGATCTAGAGGGGCTCGAAGACGGATTCACGCGCTACAGCTCAGAAGTGATCGCCCCCACGAACGGATGACATCTCGTCCCCTAGTCACCGGAGCCATCGGGGCTCTCATCATCGCTTTCTCTGCGATCCTGGTGCGACTCGCCGACGTCACCCCCTCCACCGCAGCTTTCTTCCGGTGCCTGTACGCCCTGCCGGTTCTCGCGTTCCTCGCCGCGCGGGAACGTAGGCGGTTCGGCCCCCGGCCGATCGGGCAACGTCGCCTCGCATGGATCGCTGGATCGATGTTCGCCCTTGACCTCATCTTCTGGCATCACGCGATCGAAGAGGTCGGCGCCGGTCTGGCCACGGTGTTGGGCAACACTCAGGTCGTATTCGTCGGGATCCTCGCGTGGGTGATCCTCAAGGAGCATCCGGGGGCCCGGGCGCTCATCGCCGTGCCGTTGGCGCTTGCCGGGGTCGTACTGATCTCGGGGATCCTCGGCGCGGGCGCTTTCGGGCGAAACCCGGGACTGGGCGTCCTCTTCGGTCTCCTGACGGCGTTGTCTTACTCCGGGTTCCTGCTTGTGCTGCGCCAGGGGAACCGGGATCTCCGTCGTCCCGCCGGACCGTTGTTCGATGCCACCTTGTCGTCAGCCGTGGTCGTTGTCGTGATCGGGTTGCCACTTGGTGACCTCGACCTAGCCCCCAGTTGGCCGGCCCATGGATGGCTGATCGCACTCGGGCTGAGCTCTCAGGTCGTCGGGTGGCTGCTGATCTCGATGTCGCTCCCCCGCTTGCCCGCGGCGGTCACCTCGATCGTTCTCACGCTTCAGCCCGTCGGCTCGGTGATCCTCGGGATCTTGATCCTCGACGAGGCCCCGTCTGTATCCCAAGTCATCGGTGTGGTGTTCATCCTGTCCGGACTGGCCGCGATGACGCTGGGGAGACGCCCCGCTCAGAAGATCGACCCCGCGCCGTCCTCAGGTGGATAGGTCGCGGCGCTCGAACGCGCGCGCCGCTAACAAGGCCAGCAGCACGGCCAGTCCGATCAGTACCGCGGTATGGATCGGATCGATCCCGTTCTTCAGGGGATCGGAGCCCGAGTAGTAGTAGAACGGAGATGCTCCTTCGAACGGCTCTAGCGCACTCACTACTGGCCCCAGGGCTGCGAGGAAGAACCCTGCGACGGCGACCCCTGCCGCTATCCCCGCGCTTACCGACTTAGTTCCGGTGAGCGATCCCAACAGAAGGCCAAGCTCGCCGAACGCGATCGCCAACAGGCACAGTCCCAAACAGGCAGCCGCTAGTTCACCGGCGCCGATCGGCAGATCGATGATGCGCGTCCCCGCGATCAATCCCCCCAGTAATACGAGTCCGAGCAAGCCTACGGAGAGCACCAACGCAAGGCTTCGCTCGGCTATCACCCTGGTACGAGACACCGGGTTAGCGAGGAGCATCTCGAGCGTTCCGGCGCGTTCGGCCCCCGCGCTCCATCCGGTCCCTCTGGAGATGGCGAACACCAAGAACAGTGCGGGGAGCATGCTCTGGAACAGCTGGCTATCGAGATAGCCGACAGGAGAGATGAGATCCTCGTCGCCGATCAGGGCTTTGACCGCGTCTGGTAGGTCCTTCGTGATGTCGTTGAACGACTCCTGACCCTTCACCGATGGCCAGAACGCGATCGTCAGAAGAACCAGGGCAAGGATGCCGATCCCCCACCCCAGAAAGCCGCGGCGCGATTCCTTCAACGTCTGCAGCGCGATCTTAGGCATCGGGCTCACCTGTGTAATAGGCGAGGAAGATCTCCTCTAGGTCAGCCTCGGTACTGACGATGTCGAGGACCTCGAACTGAGCCACCGCCTTGATCAGAGGGTCGATCTCACCCTCGACGACGAACTGCGCCGCCTCGCCTTTGATAGTGACCTCCTTGACCCCCGGGATCCCCTCGAACGCACCGCGCGGAACCTGACGGGCGAACCTCACACTCATCCTTCTCAGCGCCTTGCCCTTCAGGTGCTCGACGGTCTCCACGACGGCTAACCGACCAGCGCGGATGATCCCGACACGATCGGCCACGTGTTCGACCTCGGACAGGACGTGGGACGACAGAAGAACCGTTCGGCCCGCCTCCGCCGTCTCCCTAACGATCCGGAGGAACTCGTGCTGCACCAGTGGATCGAGTCCTCCTGTGGGCTCGTCGAGGACAACGAGCCGGGGCTTGTGCATCAGTGCCTGGACGAGACCGACCTTCTGACGGTTGCCTTTCGAGAGGGCACCGATCTTTCGAGAGGGATCGAGATCAAGGCGTTCGACGAGTTCCGACCGGTACGACAGATCATGCTCGTCTCTCAATCCGGCGTAGAAGTCGAGCAGTTGATCGCCGGTGAGGTCGAGATCCATACCAGGGTCGCCGGGTAGGTAACCGATCGACCGGCGGATCTCGACGGATTGTGTGCGGGAATCCATGCCGAAGATCAGGGCCGCTCCGCTCGTCGGTCGGATCAGGTCCAGTAGCAATCTGATCGTGGTCGACTTCCCCGCGCCGTTGGGTCCGAGGAAGCCGAAGACCTCACCACGTTGCACCTCGAACGTGACGTCCTCGATGCCCCGCGCCTTCCCATAGAACTTGGTCAAAGCGCTGGTCGACACGGCTGCGTCGATCGCGGTCACTGGCACGGGCCTCAGATCTGGGGGCGGTGTCGCTCGATGATGGACTTCAGGTCGTATCCGGGTGGCAGGGTCCCGTAGGCCCGGCCTCCGGAGTCGCCCAGCCTGGTCGCACAGAATGCGTCGGCCGCACCCTGATCTCCGTGACGGACCAGCAACGAGGCCTGAAGTACTAAGGCGAGGCTCTCGACCACGGAACGAGCCCTCATCTCGGCATCGGAGGGATCTGCTAGCGACTCCTTGATCCGGACCACGTGATCGTCGATCCGTGCGTCGCCGGCAAGCGCAACCTCATCGAAGAAGACATCGAGGCTCTCGGGCGACTTCGCTAGTGCCCTGAGAACGTCGAGACAGTTCACATTCCCGGAACCTTCCCAGATCGAGTTGAGTGGTGCTTCACGGTAAGCACGTGCCATCGGGCCTTCTTCGACGTAACCATTGCCACCCAACACCTCGAGCGCCTCCCCCGAGTGAGCAACCGCGGTCTTGCAGATCCAATACTTGGATACCGCCGTCGCCAATCGCTTGAACGCAGCTTCGGCACCGTCATCGCTCGCGTCGAAAGACCTGGCCAGCCGCATGGCCGTCAAGGTGGCCGCCTCGGATTCGATCGCGAGATCGGCCAGCACGTTCTGCATGAGCGGTTGGTCGGTCAAGAGACGGCCGAACGCGCTCCGGTGCGCGGCATGGTGCGTGGCTTGTGCGATCGAGTGGCGCATCAGAGCGGTCGATCCGAGGATGCAGTCGAGGCGGGTGTGGTTGACCATCTCGATGATCGTTCGGACCCCCCGTCCCTCATCACCGATCATGCGTGCCCAGGCCCCTGCGAACTCGACCTCGCTCGAAGCATTCGAACGGTTTCCAAGTTTGTCCTTGAGTCGTTGGATGTGGAACGCGTTACGTCGTCCATCTGGTGTCACCCGGGGCATCAGGAAACAAGAGATCCCGTTCTCGGTCTGGGCGAGCACGAGGAACGCGTCGCACATCGGCGCCGAACAGAACCACTTGTGACCGGTGATTAGGTACTCGCCACCGGGCCCGCCGGGGCCGATCGGAGCGGCGGTCGTCGTGTTAGCCCTGACATCCGATCCGCCCTGTTTCTCGGTCATCGCCATCCCACAGAGGGCGCCAGCTTTGTCCGCGACGGGAGTGATCCCGGACTCATACGTATTCGAGGTGAGCTTCGGCTCCCACTCGGCAGCGACATCGGGTTGCTGGCGCAACGCGGGTACCGCGGCGTAGGTCATGGATATGGGGCAGCCCACGCCGCCCTCGGCCTGGCTCAAGGTGATCATCATGGCGCCTCGGGCAACGTGCGCCCCCGGTCCCGGATCGGTCCACGGGAGCGAATGCACACCGTGGGAGACCGCAAGGTCCAGAAGTTGATGCCACGAAGGATGGAACTCGACCTCATCGATCCGATGTCCGGTCCGGTCGTGGGTGTGGAGGATGGGAGGGTTCTCGTTGGCCTGGCGGCCCCATTCGAGGGCGTCGCCCCCACATGCTGCGCCGAGATCGGTCAGGCGATCGAGGGCCCACCCGGCCCCCTCGCGATCTACCGATTCAACGAGCACCTTGTTCTCGAGGTACGCGTTGTATTCAACGAGCGGCGGGGCCTGGTTGAAAACCTCATGAGTCCCTGCATGGGTCCCTGTCATGACCCCACCTTACGCGAGCTCGGGGCCGCGCTTAGGATGCCTCCCGATGAAGCCCTCACACCGATTCTCAGGCGCTGACGAGGTGATCCGTCGCCTCGCGGAGGTCGGCTATCTCGCCGGCGACGAGATCGCGACCGTGGTGCATCTCGCCGATCGCCTACAGAAGCCTCTCCTAGTCGAGGGTCCCGCGGGGGTGGGCAAGACCGAGCTGGCCAAGGCGATCTCGAGCACCCTCTCGATGGAGTTGATCCGCCTGCAGTGCTATGAGGGCGTCGACGAGACGAAGACCTTGTACGAGTGGAACTACAAGAAGCAGCTCCTCAGGATCCAGGCAGGCTCGGACGAGGGGTGGAACGAGATCACCGACGACATCTTCTCGGAGCCGTTCCTTCTCGAGAGGCCTGTGCTGAAGGCCCTGCGTTCACCAGAGCCAGCCGTCTTGTTGATAGACGAGGTCGACAAGCTCGACATCGAGGCGGAGGCGCTACTGCTTGAGGTGCTGTCGGACTGGCAGGTGACGATCCCGGAGATGGGCACTGTCAAGGCGATCCACCCACCTCTGGTGGTGCTCACCTCCAACAACGACCGCGAGCTCTCCGAGGCGTTGAAGCGTCGCTGCCTCTTCCTCTACATGGACTACCCCGACGCCGAACGCGAGAAGGCGATCGTTCTCGAGCGCGTCCCGCAGATCACCGAGACACTCGCCGAGCAGGTCGTGAGATTGGTTCGGAGCATCCGCGAACTAGATCTGAAGAAGTCTCCATCGATCTCGGAAACCCTCGACTGGGCGCGTACGCTCCTCGCCCTCAACGTGAACACGCTCGACGATGACACGGTCCGCCAGACCCTGCCTGTCTTGCTCAAGTTCCAGACCGATCTCGAGCGCGCCGGTGGGCATCTGAGGCTGAACGCCCGGGACAACTAGGCCGTCATGCTCCCCCGCCTGCTCGAGTTCGAAAGAGCGATGCGAGACGCAGGGGTGCCCGTTTCCGTAAGCGAGGGCATCGACGCGCTACGCGCCCTCGAGCACATCCCCTTCGAAGACCGCTCTGCGGTGAAGGCCGCGCTCGGGGCAACGATGGTCAAGAGTGAGTCACATCGTCCGATCTTCGACATCCTCTTCGACCTTTACCTCGGCACGGGCAGGGGTACGCGCGCGTTCGAAGAGCAGGACGCGGCGGATCAACCGGAGGAGGACCAGGATCTCCTCGATCAATTGTTCGACGCGATCACCGCAGGGAACGACGCTGCGCTCGACGATCTCGCCCGGAGGGCGGTAGCTCGATTCGGTCGGGTTCAGTCGTCGCCCACTGGGGACTGGTTCTCTCAGTACCAGGTCCTCCAGGCGATGGAGCTCAACCTCGTCCTGGGGCGCGCCAACCGGACCCTCGACGGACAAGACCTGACCCCGTTGGAGGAACGGCTCCAGCGGGAGGAGTTTCAGGCCCGGGTTCAACGGTTCCGAGACGCTGTTCTGCGAGACACCCGCCGACGGGTGGCCGAGGCAAGAGGGCCCCAGGCCGTCGCGCGCTATGCGGTCAGGCGCCGGCCCGAAGATCTGGATTTCCTAACGGCATCGTCGGACGAGATCACTGACCTTCGGCGTGCCATCCGCCCACTCGCTCGGAAACTTGCGTCCAGGGTAGCCATGAAGAGGCGACGGTCACGGCACGGGGGCCTGGACATGCGCCGCACGGTCAGGCGCTCTCTCGCTACCGGAGGGGTCCCTTTCGACACCGCTTTCAGGCATCGGCCCCCGCACAAACCCGAGTTGTTCGTGTTGTGCGACATCTCGGGCTCGGTCTCGAGGTTCGCCAGATTCGCATTGATGCTGGTCCATGCCCTGTCGGCACAGTTCACGAAGGTCAGGTCGTTCGCGTTCATCGACACGATCGATGAGGTCACGAAGTTGTTCGAGCACGAGGACTTCGTCGTCGCGGTCGAGAAGATGAACACCGAGGCGAATGTCACATGGCTCGATGGGCACTCGGACTACGGTTCCTCCCTCGAGCGCTTCGTCGATACCTACGGCAAGGACCTCGGCCCCCGTTCCACCGTCCTCATCCTTGGAGACGCTCGCAACAACTACAGGGCGTCACGGCTGGCTGCCCTGGAAGAGATCTGCGAGAGGGCGCGCCACGTTTATTGGTTGAATCCTGAACCGACCCACGACTGGGACACCGGTGACTCGCTCGCCCTCGAATATGCGACGGCCGTTGATCGGATGGTCGAGGTGCGCAATCTCAAACAACTAGAGGACTTCATCGCCCGCGAGCTCTAGGAGCCGACCTCCGCTGGAGACGGATCGCCTTCCGCGCTAGGGATGTCGTACGCACTCTCTCCGTGCTCCGCGGTAGCGGGAAGGAACACGAACGCGATCAGAGCGCCGACGAATGCGACCCCGGAACCAACCAGGACAGCGCTGCCCAATCCATCGATGAACGCGGCCTTAGCCGCGGCAGCGAGGGCCTCTCCCGCCGCGGTTGGCAACTGAGCGGCAACGCCAAGCGCTCCTCCGACCGAGTCCACGGCCACTGAGCGGGCTGCGGCGGGTAGGCCCCCAACCTGGTCGGCGATCGTGTGCGTGTAGACGGACGAGAGAACACTTCCGATCACCGCTACCCCAAGTGCCCCACCCACCTGACGGGTGGTGTCATTCATGGCGGACCCGATGCCGGACTTCGCCAACGGCAGCGACCCCATGATCGAGTCGGTCGCCGGTGCCATCGTGGTCCCCATCCCGAGTCCGAGAACGACCAAGGTCAGTGCCACAGTCCCGTATCCACTCGATGTCGAGATCGTCGAGAGATTGAACAACGCGAGCGAAACCAGTACGAGACCTGCCGATACCGTCACCTTGCTGCCGAGCTTCTCAACAAGCTTCGACGACAGTGGCGCGGCGATCACCATGGTAGCGACCGGCATCACTCGAACCCCTGCCTGGAGCGGCGAGAAACCAAGTACGAACTGTAGGTACTGGGTCAGAAGGAATACCGATCCGAACATCGCGAAGAAGACGAACATGATGGACATGCTCGCGGCGGTGAACCGTGGGTTCTTGAAGAACTCCATCCGCAGCATCGGGTGATCGAAGCGCATCTCCCAGGCCACGAATCCGACCAGGATGAGAGCGGCGAACACGAACGAGGCGATCGTCGTCGTGTCGGTCCATCCGATGGCGGGGGCTTCGATGATCGCGTAGACGAGGACGCCCAATCCTGCGATCGAAAGAAGCGCTCCGACGGGATCTAGTCGAGCCATCACCGGATCCTTCGACTCTGGGATGAAGAGATAGCCGGTCACGAGTGCGAGCGAGACGATGGGAACGTTGATCAGGAACACCGATCCCCACCAGAAGTGCTCGAGGAGATAGCCGCCGATGACGGGCCCGATGACGATGCCGAGGCCCGCGACCCCGGCCCATATCCCGATGGCCTTGCCGCGCTCCTGTGGCGGGAACACGTTGGTAAGGATCGACAGCGTGGACGGCATGATCATGGCGCCACCGATCCCCATCGCTGCACGGGTGCCGATCAAGAAGGTCGGCGGACGGAGCGAAGGCAGACGCAACCGAGGCGACCAGGAACAACCCCATCCCGATGTTGAGCGCAAGTTTGCGGCCGAAGCGGTCGCCCAATGCTCCCGCAGTGAGAAGTAGGCCAGCGAACACGAGCACGTACGAATCGACGATCCACTGAAGTTGGCTACCGGATGCTTGCAGATCACGCACCAACGTTGGCAGAGCCACGTTGAGGATCGTGTTGTCGAGCCCGATCACGACGAGACTTAGGCAGAGGATCCCGAGGATCCACCAGCGCCGTCGGTAGATGTCTTCCTGATTCATTGTGCGCGTCCTTCCGGTCGGTTCTAGATCATCGACGCGGGCCGCGCTCCTGCATCTCTTCCCACGTTGGCCGGGGCATCTTGAAAGTGTGGCCAGCGATGGTCGAGTAGTACGACCCTCCCAGCCTGGCCAGCGGCTTCAGTAGGTCGGGCATGACCCTGCCGTCTTCCATCACGGCTTCGTCGATGTGCATGGTAACGATGTCGCCGAAGACCATATTCCCGTTGCCTTTGGAAACGATCTCGTTCACCTTGCACTCGAAGGCCGCGGGCGAGAGTGCCACTCGCGGCGGGGCGACCACCGCAGACGGAGCGGTCTCGAGACCCGCCCAGGTGAACTCACTCTCGTCGGGCGGAAAGTCTGCGGCCGTGTCGTTCATCTGCTCGGCCAACGCTTCGTTCACCAGGCTCACGACGAACTCCCCCGATGCGCGGATGTTGGTGAGGGTGTCCTTCACCCCGGTCGAGGTGAAGTGCAGGATCGGTGGGTTCCCCGAGATGACGTTGAAGAAACTGTGGGGAGCGAGATTCAGGATCCCGTCCTCTGACACCGTAGAGACCCAGGCGATCGGGCGGGGTATCACCAGCGACGTAAGCAGGAAATAGCCCGCTTTGCCTTCCAGATCGGACGGATCGAATCGGACGTGGGTCATTCGCTCGCTTCCTGCTCGCTTACGGTCAGGTGAGGCTACCCTTCTAGGGTTGACGACGGAGGAGACTGAGCATGGAGAAGGCAACCTTCGGCGCCGGGTGTTTCTGGGGCGTAGAAGCAGAGTTCAGGAAACTGGATGGAGTCACTCAGACCGCGGCCGGATACCTCGGTGGCGACCTGATCGATCCGACCTACGAGCAGGTATGCACCGACTCGACCGGGCACGCAGAGGTCGTAGAGGTCACCTTCGATGAGGCGGTCATCTCATACGAGGAGTTGCTCGAGTTGTTCTGGAAGATGCACGACCCCACCCAGCTGAATCGCCAAGGCCCGGATGTAGGCACCCAGTACCGCTCGGCGATCTTCTTCCACTCCGAGCACCAAGAGAAGGCCGCTCGGTCGTCGAAGGAGCGGGTTCAGGACAACTTCGAGCGGCCGATCGTGACCGAGATCACCGCAGCATCGACCTTCTACCCGGCCGAGGAATATCACCAGAGGTATCTGGAGAAGAGAGGCCTAGCCTCGTGCACGGTCACACTTCAGCACGCCGAATAGGAGATAAGGGAGCCCCTTGTACTTCAAGCAGTTCTATCTCGAGAGCCTCGGCCACGCCTCATACATCGTCGGGGACGAGAACACCGGACAGGCCCTGGTCCTCGATGCGCGGAGGGATGTCGACTGCTATTTCGATGCGGCGCGGTCTCAAGGCCTCCGGATCTCGTTCGCGCTCGATACCCACGGACACAACGACTACCTGAGCGGCCTCAGGGAACTCGAAGAGCGCACCGACCTAGAGGTGCTGGGCTTCCATGAAGCCGATCTCGGTTACGACCACCGTGACGTGAAGGACGGCGAGATGATCGAGTTCGGCGACGTCGCCGTCGAGATCCTCCATACGCCGGGGCACACCCCCGAACACGTCAGCCTCGTCGTGTACGACCGGTCCGTCGGCGACGAACCAGCGCTGCTGTTGTCGGGCGGTGCCATCCTCGTCGGTGATCTCGCCCGGCCCGACCTTCTCGGCGGCGAGGACCAGGCCAAGGAGATGGCCAAGACCTTCTGCCACACGATCCAAGAGAAGTTGCTCTTCCAGTTGCCAGACCATCTCGAGATCTTCCCCACCCACGTCGCCGGTTCGCTGTGCGGCGGAAACATCGGAAGTCGGCTCTCGACCACCATGGGATACGAGCGCAAGACGAACGCGATCCTGAGCCGCATCTCGAGCTCAGAAGAGTTCGTGGACGAGTGCATCCGCCTCGACAATCTCCCCGCGGTCCCGCCTTACTGGCGGCGCATGCGGGTCCAGAACCTCGCCGGGGTTGCTCCTCTTGGAGTCCTGAGGGAGCCGACTGCTCTCCAACCGGGCGAGTTCCAGGACGCGATGGACGCCGGCGCGATAGTCCTCGACACCCGGCAATCTGAGGCATACGGAGGGACGCACCCAACCGGGGCCCTCAACGTGGGTCTGGGCCCCTCGTTCCCGACCTGGGTCGGAACGATCCTCCCGCCCGATAGAGATGTCTTGCTGGTACTCGACGATCCGAGCGACCTCTGGGAAGCATCGTGGCAGATGCTCCGCATCGGCTACGGACTTCCGACCGGCTGGTTGGCAGGCGGGATGCTCGCGTGGCGGACCCAGGATCGACCGGTATCGACGATGCCTCAGATCACCGTGCACGAGTTGAAGGCCCGACGCTCAGATTTCGAGATCCTCGACGTTCGGCAGCCAGCCGAGTGGGCGGAGGGACGCGTTCCGGGAGCGAGGTTCATCACGGGAGCAGAACTCCCCGAACGAACCTCCGAGGTTCCTGGGACAGGACCGCTCGCCGTGATGTGTGGGAGCGGGTTCCGCTCTTCGGCATCGGCGAGTCTCCTGACGCACGGGGGCCGCGCCGACGTCTACAACGTCATCGGTGGAATGGGGGCGTGGAACGCCGCGGGATTCGAGACGGAGTCATGAGCCGCAAGGCGCTACCCGCATCTGCCGAGGTCGTCGTGATCGGCGGCGGGGTCATGGGCGCCAGCACGGCGTACCACTTAGCAACGCTCGGGGTCGACGATGTCGTGCTCATCGAGAAGGAAGACGCCCTCGGGACGATGTCCACGGGCCAGTGCGCTGGTGGCATCCGCCATCAGTTCTCGTCGAAGACCAACATCGAACTGTCGAAGAAGAGCATCGCCATGCTCGAAGCCTTCGGTGACGAACTCGAGCACGACATCGGACTGCGCTTCACCGGTTACCTGTTCCTGATGACTGACGAGGACGATGTGACCGCCCAACGTCAGGCGGTCGAACTTCAGCATTCACTCGGGGTAGATACGAAGTGGTTGGAACCGGACCGGCTCACCGAACTGATCCCCCAGGTGAACCTCGACGGCGTGATCGCCGGAACCCTCGGCGAGAAGGACGGCATCTGCGATCCGAACAGCGTCGTCCAAGGCTACGCGGCCGGCGCGCGACGTCTGGGGGTCACGACGATGGTCGGCGTAGAGGCCACCAGGATCGAGGTGAGCGGGGGAAAGGTCACGGGCGTCACCACATCGGAAGGCTCGATCGCCACCGAGACGGTCGTGTTGGCCACTGGGGCATGGACCCCTGAATTGGCGGACGGCATCGGTGCCGACATCCCGATCCGGCCGGTGCGCCGTCAGATCGTCGTGACCACCGAAACCCCAGAGTTGCGCGGCGATTTCCCCTTCGTCCTCTTCCTCGCGGAGACCCTGTACTTCCACCCGGAGGGCCCCGGTGTCCTGACCGGCAAGTCGAATCCCGACGAGCCCGAGGGGTACAACTTCACGGTCGATCCTGACTGGGAGATCACCCACCTCGAAGAGGCGATGACCCGCCTCCCTTTGCTTCAAGATGCCGGGGTCCTGTCCCATTGGGCGGGCCTCTACGAGATCACCCCCGACGCACATCCGATCTTCGGGCCGGTCCCTCAGGTCGAGGGCGTTCACGTGATGGCCGGGTTCTCAGGACACGGTTTCATGCACGGCCCCATCTGCGGCCTCTTGATGGCCGAAGAGATCATCGAGGGCAGCCCCACGACCACCGATATCTCCGAGTTCGCCTACGACAGGTTCCTCTCTGGCGACCTTCATCCGGAGTTGAACGTCATCTAGACGGACAGGAACGGAGTGCACGCCCGGCGAATCCCTCTTGTACGAACCCAAGTTGTCCTGAGGAAGGGAACCCATGAGGCTGTCCGCGCCTATAGCGTTGCTCACCGCCGTGGCGATCGTCGTCCCGGTCGCCGGTGCCGATGCCCAGAGCACCCCCGTTCAGCCCTACGGCACCAACGACGCCGGGGTGAACGTATGGAACATCCTCCCCCCGGGCCAGGGGCGCTACCTGAACTCACTGGAGTTGTTCCAGGCCCAAACGACAGGTGAGCAACCTGCCCACAACTACGACCAGTTGGACATGTACGACTCCCTCGTTCAGGCGACGCCAGGATTGACCGCGGCCCAACTTCCTTCGTACTTCAAGGACGCGACCTTCGGGGTGCCAGAGGGCGAGGTCGAACGGACCTACGAGCCGCGCGCCGGAGTCACGATCTTGAGGGACAAGGCGTTCGGCGTGCCGCACATCTACGGCACCACCCGTTCCGACACCATGTTCGGCGCCGGGTACGCCTCGGCGGAGGACCGTCTCTTCATGATGGACACGCTTCGCCACGTGGGGCGTGGCAATCTCAGCGAGTTCCTCGGTGCGAGCGAAGCCAACCTGGCGATAGACCGGGCCGCGTACGCAACCGCCGGATACACCGAGGAAGAGTTGCAAGCGATGATCGACCGGCTAACCGATGTCGATCCGGTCCTAGGAGCCCAGGCGCAGCAGGATGTTCTCGATTACGCGGCGGGCGTGAACCGGTTCATAGACGAAGCCAGCGCGGACCCGAGCTTGCTCCCCGGCGAGTACCCGGCGCTGCAAGTGACCCCGGAGCCGTGGAAGCCCACCGACACCGCAGCGGTCGCATCCCTTATCGGGTCGCAACTGGGGGTCGGCGGCGGAAGCGAGCTAGAGAACGCTGCGTTCCTCAGCGCACTACGGCGCGAGTATCCGAACAAGAAAGCTCGCAGCATCTTCGATGACCTGCGTTTCGCACAGGACCCCGAGTCCCCCGCCACTACGCAGCGACGCTTCCCATGGAACAACAAGCTCGGCAAGGTCAAACAACGATCCGTCGCCATGCCCGACGATCCGTCTGCCGTGGCGGAAGCCCAGACGAACAACGATGCCCCCGGTGTCATCGACGGGCCGTTCGGGAAGATCCGCCTCGCCTTCCCCTCGGGGATGAGCAATGCGGTTCTCGTCGATGCAGAGCACTCAGATTCGGGGCGTCCAATCGCGGTTATCGGCCCCCAGGTCGGCTACTGGTCACCCCAGATACTCATGGAGCTGGATCTACACGGCCCCGGGATCGACGCCCGCGGAGTCGGATTCCCAGGGATCTCGATGTACGTGCTGTTGGGACGAGGCGCTGACTACGCATGGAGCGCGACCTCGGCCGGCGGAGATCTCGTCGATACCTTTGCAGAACGGCTCTGCGATCCCGAGGGAGGAGCAGCTTCGGTCGACAGCACCTTCTACAAGAAGGGCGGAGAGTGCGTCGAGATGTACACCCGTACCGACGAATGGTTCGCCAAACCGTCAGGCGGCGGCCTCCCCGATGGGTCCGAGGAGCCGGTACTGGTGACGATGACGACCCAACGGACCGATGACGGCATCGTGCAAGCTCGAGGCACCATCAAGGGAAAGCCCGTCGCGTTCGTGGCCAAGCGCTCGAGCTTCGGAGCCGAGGTCGATTCGGCACTGACGTACATCGACCTCCAAGACCCCGATCAGATCAACAGTGCACGCGACTTCCAGGAAGCCTTCGCTCGCTTCTCGTTCACCTTCAATTGGTTCTATATCGACGACGAGGACATCGCGTACCAGTTGGGCGGCTACCACCCACTGCGCGCTCGGCACACCGATCCCGACCTCCCTGTATGGGGGACGAAACGGTGGGCGTGGAAGGGGATGTTGTCATTCAAAGACACGCCCAAGGCGACGACCCCCTCCCAGGGATACCTGGTGTCGTGGAACAACCGCCCTGCGCACGGATTCAAAGCGAACGACGGGCAGTGGAGCTACGGTCCCATCTACCGGAGCCAGATGCTCGAAGACCCGGTCGTCGATGCGCTCGGCACAGGCACGAAGCTCTCGTTGATGGACCTCGTGAACATCATGGGCGAGGCTGCCACACAGGACCTGCGCGGATACCGGGTCCTGCCCTACATGCTGAGAGCGGTGGGCACCCCCAAGGATCCCGCGATGGCCGTAGCCGTTGACCTCTTGACGGAGTGGGTTGCCTCGGGGGCTCATCGGGAGGGGTTGACCCCCGACGCCGATTACGAGCACTCCCCGGCTATCGCGCTCATGGACGAGTGGTGGCCGACGGCGGTCGATGCGGTATTCGCCCGGAAGCTCAAGAGCGCGTACGCGGTCGTTCCGCTCGGATACGACAACGCCCCCGGACCCTTAGGGAGCGCCTATCAGAATGGGTTCTACGGACAGATGCAGAAGGATCTTCGTTCCGCTCTAGGCGATCCCGTCACAGGAGCATTCGACAACCGTTACTGCGGGAAGCTGAAGGGGTGCCGGAAACGCCTCCGCGCGAGCCTTGCCGCCGCGATCGCCGAACTGGTCGAGAGGTTCGGGAGCGACCCAGCCGATTGGGACGTGGACGAGGACGCCGACGACATCCACTTCACCCCGATGGGACTCCAAGGACAAGCGCCGATGCAGTGGCAGAACCGCCCGACCTTCCAGCAGGTATTGGAGTTCGGACCGAACGGTTGAGTTAGGAGAAGGGGGTAGCGATCACGAGCTCGACGTTGCGATCGAGCTCGGTGCCTCTCCCCTTCGAGCCGAACCCATACTGGAAATCATTCGCCGCAAGCTCGCGCGCGACCGATGCGAGGTTCAAGACGCGGCCCTGGCCCCCAGGCTTCGGGTGACCAGCGTGGTCGACCATCGTGCAGGCGATCGATAGCGTCCCGTCGCGATTGTCGAGGACCTCGATCAAGCGCGACTGGCAGGCCCAATCGACGTGGGCGGCCGTACCGATATCCCAGAACCCGCCACTCCCGTCCGCTCGGACGCGGGGGATCACGACATTCTCGTGCGTATGACCGTTCACCCATGCGATGACGTTGGGGAATCGGTGGACGAGTGCCTCGACCTCGTCCCCCATCACCCTGGGGAGGTCGTTCTCGGCCGGGTCGATCGGATCGGGAGCCGAGTTGGGATTGTTGAGCGACCTGATCCCGTGATGAGAGAACAAGATGATCAATCGGTCTTCGACGTTCTGCGTTACGACCTCACCGGACGGGTCCAGGTAGCGCCCTGAGGTCTCCATCAGGCGCTCTTCGAGCCACGCGAGTTGGGCCGCACCGATGCTGCCCTCCGAGTAGCCGCCGGGGTTCACCGTGTCTAGTCCGATGAATCGGAAACCGGGCCGGTCGTCGCTGTACCAGTACGCGAGGCCATCCTTGCGGTTCGACTTCTTGAAACCGTGGCCCCGCGGGGTTCCAGTGGTCTTGAACATCTCCTCGATGTACTCGGTCCTGTTCACGGGGCGTCGATCGGCATCGGCGGTCACTTGACGGGCGGGAGCCGCTGCGAACGCACTCGGGTTCGCTCTGAAGGTCTCGAATGCGTCACACGGGTTGATCCCGGACATCAACTCCGCCGGCTTCGCCGAACCAACGGCGACGGCATCGAAGATGGCGTTGCTGCCCACGTTTCCTTGCATCAACCCATCGTGATTCCCGAAGGTTTGATACCAGGGGAGGTCAACCCCACGCGCGTGGAACGGCTTGACCGCTTTCTGAAGGAGCTGCTCGTACGACGGGAAGCCGAACTGTTGCTTGTACTTGTCGTCGACGCTCGGGTCCGGATGCCAGTACTCCGGGTCGTTCCACTCCGCCGATTGGACCCCTTCGTACTCCTTACCGCCAGAGTTACTCGAGATCCTGGAGCCACCATCCATCGCGTCTATGAACCACCGCAGTTCGTTGAACTGTTCGTTGTCGATGTTGTCACCGGTACAGACGACGAGGTCCAGTTCCTTCCCCGTGATCGGGCTTCGTCGGATCTTTCGGATCTGTCGGATCATCGCCTCAAGGATGTGCAGGGTCAGCGTTTCCTGGGGTCGATAGGCGGATGAGAACGGGACGCTCTCGCACCCACGTCCCGGGTCGGCGAACCGATCGAGGAACTCGACCCGCGCCGGCGACTGTGCATCGATGATGTGGATGTCTGTGAAATGCACGAAGTTCAGGAGGGACCTCTGCCGGCTCCCACGACCCTCTTTCGGGGCGGCAAGTTCATCCCTTACCTGATGACTCTCCCCAGGACCCCAGGTGAGCGCGTGATAGGCACCGACGCTCCCCTCCGACAGCTTCGATCCCTTGACGATGGTCTGGGAAAGGGTGGTCCGTGCCGCGATCGCTTCGAGCTCGGCAGGTCCGAAACCGGAGCGCGCCAGCGCCTCCATGCCCCACGGGAGTGCAGTGGTCGCCGCTCCCAGGAGCCCAGCCGTTCGGAGAAACTCGCGTCTGTCGATCCCCGATCGGCTCTCCATATGCCTCTCTATGTCCATATGACGAGGGTTCGACACCTCCAGCTCGCTCTCCTGCTGGTTACCGACCGCCCCCCGACGGGTAGTGCTTCGCCGATGACCGACACGAAGGCCGTACAGACATGCCTCGACTAAGGAGGGCCAACCCCGCTCACCCCGGGATCGAGCGACGGCGGCGCGGTAAGGGTTGGGAATTCTTCGATCAGGAGACCGGCGAAAAGGTCTTCGAATCCGAGGTGCTCGATCGCATCGCCACGTTGGCGATCCCACCAGCTTGGAAGAACGTCTGGATCTGCGTGGACGAGTGGGGTCATCTTCAGGCGGTCGGGATCGACGCAGCGGGACGGAAGCAATACATCTATCACCAGCGGTGGCGCGAGCGGCGGGATCAGGCGAAGTTCGACCGGATGCTCCAACTGGCCCGCGTGCTTCCCGCCGTGCGGGTTCAGATCGAGGAGAACCTCGCTGACGAGGGGGCGTCAAGGGACAGGGTCCTGTCGGCGGCCATCCGGCTCCTCGACCGTGGTTTCTTCCGGATCGGTGGAGAGGACTACGCGCAGACACACGAGACCTACGGTCTCGCGACCATCAAGAAGAGTCACGTAACCCTCTCGGGTGACTCGATCGTCTTCGACTACAAGGCGAAGGGTGGCCTCCACCGGGTCTGGACCTTGATCGACCCCGAGGTTGCGGATGTGATCCGGCTCCTCAAGCGCCGGCGTAGTGGCGGGGATGAACTGCTCGCCTATAGAGACGGGCGTGGATGGTGCGACGTGAGGTCAACGGACATCAACGATTACCTAAAGGGCATCGCTGGCCAGGACTATTCGGCCAAGGACTTCAGAACGTGGAGTGGCACCGTTCTAGCGGGCGTTGCTCTCGCTGTGTCCGGTCACGCTGCAACTTCCAAGACGGCCAAGAAGCGAGCGGTCGATCGGGCCGTCAAAGAGGTGGCCCACTATCTAGGGAACACACCGGCGGTCAGCAGAAGCTCATACATAGACCCGCGTGTGATCGACAGGTACAACTCGGGATGGACCATCCGCCCCGTCCTTGACGAACTCGGCACCGGGGAGATCGACGAAGGGCTCCTGATACAGGGTCGGATCGAGGCAGCCGTCGTGGACCTGATCGAGGACCACCGGAACTCTCCCTCCGTGGACAGGGTTGCGTGACGGTACGACCTCGGCACCCATCCCGGCGATGATGAGGGGATGGGATCGACGACGCTCACCTGGGGAGTGCTACTGACGGCGTTCACCTTCGGGCTGCGCCACGGAGCCGACTGGGATCACATCGCCGCGATCGCGGATCTGACCGGAACGACGAAGGACCGGCGCCGTTCGATGATGCTGGCACTGCTGTATGCGCTCGGCCATGCCCTCGTCGTTCTCGTCCTGGGATCGGTGGCCATCTACTTCGGACAGAAGATCCCGGCGTCGGTGGATGACTTCATGAGCCGGGTAGTGGGTGTGACGCTCTTGCTGCTAGGGGGTTTCCTCCTCCTCTCGCTTATCCGTGAGGGCCGGGGCTTCCGCTATCGCAGCCGACTGACGATGGTGATGGAATTACTCAGGCGCGCTCGCTCACGGTGGATGCGACCAGAAACGGTCGAGGTCGAACACGAGCACCCCCACGATCACGGCTCGGGGGCCGGACACTCACACGAGCATGCCGACCTGGGGCCAGAGAAGCACACCTCCGCGGTCGCAACCAAGCACACGCACAAGCACGTCCACCTCGGGACCAGACCGTCCGAGGACTACGGCACCGGGGCTGCGTTCGTGATCGGGATGCTTCATGGGGTCGGCGCCGAAACACCTACCCAGGTGGTGCTCTTCCTGACGGCGGCGGGGGTGGGTGGACGGCTCGCAGGGTCAGCCGTACTGGGCATGTTCATCCTCGGGCTGCTTGTCACCAACACGCTCGTGGCTGCGATAACAGCCGCCGGGTTCCTCCAGGCTGAGAAGAACTTCGGCCTCTACGCCGCGATCGGCGTAGCCGCGGCGCTGTTCAGCCTCGTACTGGGATCGATCCTCCTCTTCGACCCAGTGTTCTGGAGGTGAAGCTGAGATCGCACGACGTCGAGAACGAGTGGGGCACGATGCGCGTGTGGACCTCTGGCGTTGGTCCCCCGATCCTCTGTATCCACGGACTGGGGGGCTCCGGACGTTATTGGCAGGGGCTCGCCGAGCATGTCCACGAACGTCACACGATCATCGCTCCCGATCTCGGCGGCTTCGGCGGTTCGGCTAAGCCCGCCGACGGCTACGACAGAGAGTTCCATCTGGCCTCCCTCGACTTGGTAACGGAGAGCTACCTGTCTCGGGGAGACATCGCTGTGGTTGCGCATTCGATCGGTGGCGTGCTCGGAGCGCTGTGGGCGGCCCGCCACCGTGAGGCCGTCACCTCCCTCGCCGTTGCAGCTCCTCCGTTCCCTTCACCCCGTCACGGTGGGCCGTTCGAGAAGAATCCGCCAGCGGCAGCACGAGTCCTGGGGGCCGCCTTCCGCACGACGTGGCCGTTCCTCTCGGTCCCCGTTGCTCTCGCCAAGGGCTATCCCCAACCGGTAGTGCGCGACTACGGCAGGCAGACCCTGAAGAGTCGGTTGGGCACACTCTGGAGTCTCCTGTACGAGAACGACGCGCGCTCGGCCCTGGAGGCTGCTGCGCGGAAACTCGACGTTCCGGTTCGGCTGATGCATGCGGCTGACGATCGCACCGTGCCGGTATCCGATCACGACCGGTGGCTCTCGCTGTTCCCGCACGCAGATTCTCGGATCGAGCCAACTGGCGGCCACCAGTTCCTATTGCGGTCCGGCTTCGCGTCCCTCGGAGACTGGCCACCCCGAGCGCGTTAGGGCCCGAGAACCTGCTCGATGTAGCGGTTGGCGAAGCGTCTCTCGGGATCGAAGCGATCACGGACGGTGAGGAAGCGGTCGAAGTCTGGATAGCGTCCACGTAACACCTCGGCGGTTTGGTAGTGACGCTTGCCCCAATGAGGTCGCCCCTCGTATGCGTCCATGACGGCTTCGACCTCTCTGAAGTAGCGATCGAACTCCATCCCTCGATACACATGGACCGCTACATACGCGGTGTCTCGACCCGAGGCCGGACTGAGGAACGCGTCATCGGCGGCAACGAACCTCACCTCGATCGGGAACGACACCGCGAGGTCGGCACGAGATGCAACCTCGTGGACCTTCGTGACCGCGTCGCGCACATGGTGCCGAGGGATCGCGTACTCCATCTCGACGAACCTCACCAGGCGCGGGGACGAGAAGATCTTGTATGAGCTCTCGATGCGTTCGCTCTTTCCCCACGCAGCCGCGACGAATCTATTCACGCGGGGCACCGAGCGAGGGAACCGCTTCGCGACCCTCTGGGTAAGGCCGAAGACATGGTTGACCAAGAAGATGTCGTTCATGTAGGCCCCGAGGTGTGAACGCTCCTTCGGTGGTCGCTCCGTGCGGTTGTTGATCCGGGTCTGCGCCCTATCGCTGTGAGGGAAGAGGTAGAACTCGAAATGCTCGTTCGCACCCGCCAGTTCATCGATGCGCTCGAGTACATCGATCATCCGGCCGGGGCTGTCCACACCGTGCAGGACGAACGCTGGCACCGTCCTGAGCGTCATCTCCGTAACGATCCCGAGCGCACCCAAACCGACCCGGGCAGCACGCCAACCATCCGGATCGGAATCCTCCGAGAGCTCCACAACGTCTCCGGTTCCAGTGACGAGCTGGAGCGAAACGATCGATGCTGAGATGTTGCGGAGGGTGGCCCCTGTTCCGTGGGTTCCTGTCTGGGTCGCGCCCGCTATCGATTGCACGTCGATATCGCCCAGGTTCTCCAGCGCCCGCCCGTGCTCGGCGAGCCTGAGATTGAGTTCGTGAAGCGAGATCCCTGCCTCGATCCGAACGTGACCGGATGTGCTATCGACATCGAGGACGCGTGTCATCCGCTGAAGCGACACCATGACGTCGTCGGTGAGCACGGCGGGAGTGAACGAGTGCCCTGCTCCAACGGCTCGCACGACCCCTTCAGCCTCTGCGATGACCCGTTGGACCTCAGCGAGTGATCCGGGGGTCGCGGATACCCGGGGGGAGCAGGACTCGACCCCAGACCAGTTGCTGAATCCGCTCACAGGAAGGTCTTGCCTTCACCACGGTAGGTCGGGACCATCTCGACGATGGCGTCCCCCGCCACCAGGTAGAGCGCGTCGAACCGTTCGCACAGCTCCCCCGCTTTGGCGTGCCGGAGGTAGACGCGATCGCCCACACGCAGCCGATCCGCCGCGCTCCCGAGCACCGGGGTCTGAACCTCGCCCGCTCCCTCCTGACGATCCAGGCGGAGACCCTCGGGAAGGAACGGCTGCGGAAGACGGTGCTTGTCACTCGGGCCCGACGCGATGTATCCGCCGCCAAGGAGCGTCGCCACGCCCGGGCCGGGCCGACGCACCACCGGGAGCGCGAACATCGCTGCAGGCCGAGGAGAGAAGCCCCGGTACAGATCGAACAACACGGGGCCGTACAGACCCGAGCCAGCCGCGACCTCCGTCACGACATCCTCGGCCGCCGTGCTCTCGAGGCTCCCGGTACCTCCCCCATTGACGAACCGCACGGGGGCGATCCTTGAAACGGCCCGCACGATCTCGGCCCTGCGCGTCGCCAGCTCCCCGGCGGAGCGCGCCTGCATCGCTCGGACCGCGATCCCTTTCACGCGATTGGCCGGAGCGTTACCGACCCCGGCTATCTGCGCCTCATACGCCATCAGGCCATCGAGTTCGAAGCCATCGCGCTCGACGATCGTCCGCGCCAGGGCGACCGCGTCGTCGACTCCGAAGATCGGTGAGCGTTTAGCCCCGAGTTTGAGTCGATCGCCAAACAGGTGCAGACCGGCATCGATGTCGATCGCAACCCGCAGCGGAGCGCCACGCTGTCCGGTCGCAGAATCGATGAGGTCGAGATGCTCGACGGAATCGATCATCAAGGTGATCCCCGTGTCGGGCCGCTCACCCACCGACCAAGCAAGATCGCGCAGAGCGGCCCGGTCCGCCGTTGGATAGGCGATGACGATGTCGTTGAACCCGGCCGAGGACAGCCATTGCGCTTCTCGGAGAGTGAACGCCAGCGCGCCCTGGAACCCGGGGCGGGCTAGAACGGCCTCCTGAAGCGCCCGGCATCTGAGCGATTTCGTCGCGAGCCGTATCGGCTTGCCCGCGGCTCGGCGGACTAGATCGTCTGCGTTCGACCACAGCGCATCAAGATCGACAAGAGCGAAGGGCGGATCCAGGTCCGCGGTTGCCCGCTCGAGTCTCTCGTAGGACGCGTTCACGCCCGCAAGCGTAAGGCCGGAGCCTCGCTACTTGCGGGCGTGACCAGTTCTAGCGGAAGCCTGTTGCCCTCGCCTCGGAATCGATGATCGAGATCCACTCCGTGTGGCCGAGCGCATCCGCCGCGGTCTCTAGTGCGGCCACTGCGGTCGCGAACTTCGCGCTTGGCGTGAGGAACTCGTGCGATGCGATAACCAGCTTGAGCGAGCGATCCGACTTCAGGATCGCGAGTTCATCGGCAGAGAGCGTGTCTTGCTCCTCCTGGGTCACGAGACGGTCCCGCAAGTTCCAGAGGTAGGTCCCCCAGATCTCGCCGTCGGCGTGAACCGCGTTCTGCCTTGTCCTCGGGCCAATGCTTCGTGCTGTCGGTCCGTCGGAGGCACGTGGGATCGGCAGACGAGTAGGTGGTCGCGTCCCAGTCGGCCACACACTCATCCTGAAAGCCTTCGCTTATCCGGGCGTAGTAGGCGGCCGCCTGGAAGTCGCCGAAGCCCTCGCCCATCGCGCCACCCTCGGTGGTAGCGCCCCAGCCATCTACCTGCGCGTCCTGCACCGCGTGACCGTATTCGTGGAGGATCACGTCCGCATCCTCCGCGTCATCGACGCCACCGGCACCGAACAGCATGAGGTCATTCCCGGGCTGATAGAAGCTGTTGTCGAAGCCCTCGACCCTCAGCGCGTACATGTCCTGCGATTCGGCGTTCACACCGGCCGCACCCGTGAACCCGAGCACGTTCTGAAGGTAGCGCTGGAAGAGATCGACGTGCGCATAGGCCATGAGCCCTTCGAACTGAAGATCGGACCGATTGAACTCGAAGCGTCCGGCGGTCAGTTGCACCATCGGAGCGCCACCCTGCACCGTCGCCCACGGCCCGACTAGACGACCTGCCAGCGCCTGCTGAGGGTCGTATCCGAGGATAGGCATGTCCTCCAAAGCGGCGTTCAGAGCCTCGCTGTCCAGATCGAGTCCCTCTCCGGTCTCGGGCGTGTAGCCCGGCTCCCGGATGGACTTGTCCTTAGACGACGCGATCGGATTGGGATTGAACAGCGTGGCCACCGCGTCGTCGTAACGATTGTCGTCGGTGACCGCCAGCACCGCACCGGTGCCAGCATCGAGGTCGACGGTCATGGCGACAGCAGGGGCGAGGGAAAGGATCGAAACCCGGTAAGTGTCGACCAGACGCCCCGCCCTCACGGTCATGAGCCTCTCGACCGAGGTCCGGTCGGCGGTGGACAAGCCAACCGCGGCCAATCCGGCTCTCTCAGCCGAGATGGTTCCGATCGGGGTGGCAACCGCGCTTCCTGCGGCATGGATCTGCTTCGCCTGGACCCACACGATCCGGCCCTTAACGATGCTGACGATCGCCTCTCCGCCTTCGACCCGCACTCCGTCTCGGTACTGGGAGCCGCGCACGTGGCGTCCGACGATCGAGCGTCGCACGGTCTCGAACCTGAACTGCGAGGCGTCGATGCGGAGCCGCTTGGCCTTGCGAGCGAGGGCGGTCCGGGCGGTTCTCTTCGCGCCGTTCTTGGCCGGTCCGAGATCGCCTCGGACTATGCCCCCGGACTTAGAGGATCTCGGTGTCGAGGGGGCCTGAGCCGAGGCTGAAACGGTGAGACTCGCGGCCAGGCAGGCAGCAAGCGACATCAGGACGAGCGGAGTTTTCTTCATGTGATGGAGCCCTTTCTCTGTGCCTTGATGTCCTAGAACGGAAGCGGGCAGACGAACGAGCCGCGTTTACGGGGAGCGTCGGTCAGCACACCTACGGGAACCTTCTGCACAACTGGGTTGAACCCTGCAGGGGCTGGAACGGACAGTCGCTCGCTCGCAGGGGTGTTAGTGAAACGAAGGATGTCGATGCCCCGCTGGTAGTCCACCGAATACAGGATCTCGTCGGTGACCCAATAGGCGGCCGAGGTGGAACCCCCAACAGGCAGGAAGTACCCGACCTCGGTGATCTCTCCTTGATCCGAGACATCGAGGAACCTCGTTCCGTGCTCGTACCAGCCCATCGCCACCAGGCCTCCGTCCGCGTAGTCGGGATGGGTAGAGAACCAGTGAGCGCAGTACTGGTCGTAAGGCGAGCGGCCATCGGTGGGAAGCCCGGTAGTGACACGGTATTGATCGATCATGTCGAATCGCACGAGCTTGTCTTCGCCGCTGGCATCGATCTCGTGGACCGGATCGAAGGTCATGAACGCACCTGCCGTCGTCTCGTTGCAACTCCCGCCGGTCTCACCGCCGACCAGAAGGAACTCGTCCGTCCCTCCCTGGGGCCATAGGTTGCCGTGGATGAAACGGTTATCGCCCGAGGTGCCCGTAGCGATGATCTTGGGGTTGGCGGGGTCGTCGCGCGCATCCAGGTAGGTGATCGGCTTGCTCGAGGTCATGACGAGCCCTGGAGAGATCTCGGTCACGTCGTGGGTTCCGCTGATCCCGAGCCCAGCGGTCCACTTCTTGGCGAGCCTGACGGGGGCGTTCGGGTCCCTCAGGTCGATGATCGCTCCGTCGGATCCGTATGCCCACGTGCAGTCGAGGATGCAGCTGATCGTGTGATTGTCGGCCCCGTTGACCCTCGCGAGCGTCACCGGGAGAGACTTGTCAGAGACATCGATCACGCTCACCCAGTTGACCGGAGTGCCGTCGGTGACGTCTCCGTAAGATCCGATCAGGAGGATCTCGCCGTTCGTATCGACGTCCTCCTCCGTGTAATAGGGCATCTGCGGCACCGGCGTGAAGCTCACCGGGACCGGCAGCACGGGATCGCTGATGTCGTAGATCGTCAGGCCCCTGTCCTCGGTCACGTACATGTAGTCATCGAGGATCCGCGCCCCGGCACTATCCGTGTTGAGCGGGATGTTGGCGATCCACTCGACATTGTCCGTAGCGAAGTAACCGGGCCCGGGCTCCCCGACGAGATCTACGGGAGCCCACGACGCCATCAACAAGATGGTGCCGAATCCGGCGATGAGCCTCCTCAACGAAGGTCCCCGGTCGGGATCCGGCAGAGGAACCCGAACCTCTTGCTGGCCGGAGACGAAATGATCGCCTCCTGCGACAGCCACTGCGGCAGGATCGGGGCCGTGAGGTCCACCGTCGCCTCGGGAGCGGTATCGGGCAGGGTCACTCGGAGAACGTCGATCCCCCGAGCAACATCGTTCGTGTAGAGGATGTTCGTGTCGCGCCCGGTCACGTTGCCCTCGGCGTCACGCTCGGGCACCCAGTAGGCGTGCCATGTCTCGCTCGCACCGGTGAAGAAGTATCCGACCTGCTTGATGTCCGCGGGGTCACGCACGTCGAGGATCCTGGTCCCCTGCTGGTACCAGCCCTGAGCGATGAACCCAGCGTCGTGGAAGGTGAAGTAGTGAGCCGAGCACAAGGCGCCGGCCACCGTCGGCTGTCCGCTGTTAAGGATCTCGGTATTCCAGGTGTCGAGTGGAGTGATCTTGCCCTTGTTGTGAAGTCCCTGGGGCCTCGCTTCCGTCCCGGGGTTGTCCTTCTGGCTCTGGGCCACGTCGAGGTAGGGGATGTGCCAGGTCGAGAACGTTCCCTCGCCCGCTCCTCCACCACAGACCGGGTTGTCGTAGTCCTCCTCGGTCGCAAGCAGGATGTTGCCACCGTCGAGGGACGGCTCACCGCTGGAAAGGCCGATCTGCTCGCCGGTTGCCTCGTTGAGCACCGGCTCCTGGGTGAACTCGTCAGCGTTCGGGTGGTACGAGTTGTGCAGGATGAAGTTGTTGTACGGAGACTTGGTTCCGTTCGCGTCGGTCGAGGCGAGGACCTGGGGGTTGAGGGGGTCGGAGATGTCGTACGCAGCCAACCCGGTGCCCCCGGACGACCAGATGAGCCCGGCATCGTCGAGGTCCCACTGGTGTCCACCCAGACCGCTCGCCGCCCCGGCGATGTTTCCGGGGTGAGCGACTTCCTTCGGGTTGTCGAGGTCGGTCAGGTCGATGACATCGAACTTGTTCGTTTGGTAAGCGCCGGAGGTGTAGGCGTAGGTGCAGTCGGGGGGAAGGCACTGCACCGTGTGAGTGCTCGACTGAGTGTTGACCCGCCCTCGGATGTGTGGATCCGAGGGGTCGGTCACGTCGACAACGATCAAGTGCCGCTGCGAGGTCCCGGCTATCACCGGCCGACTCGCGTCCGTCGGCGTGATCGCATGGACGTCCACCCCGATGAGGACGAACTTGGTCCCGTCAGCACGCTCACCGAGGCTCATCGACTCGTTCTCGAAGTGAGGCAGGGGCAGGAAGCCCTGTGGGATCGGGAGTTCCGGGTTCGAGATGTCATAGATGCTGATCCCGTTGGTGCTGTTGACGTACATCGTCGGCTCGTCCTGGGAGAACGCCGTAGAGATCGCGGTGACATCCGGGATCGACGCCAACAGCTCAACGTTGTCGCTGGCGACGACCGGGACGGGGACGGCCAGCGTTACCGAGCCCAACGCGCTCGGTGCGCCGATCGCGGCGAAACACGCTGTCGCCACAAGTGTCGAAAATGCCCTGCGGATCATCCTGCCTCCTCGAAGAGTCGGGCCCCCACGGACCGCTGAAGAGGATTTGGCGAAGCGAGCCCAGGGGCCTTTGGGCACTTGCACAAAGGCAAAAGGGGGTGAATCGGGGTATTTAGACCCACGAGTTAGCCACTGCGCCCCCTGGGCGCCGACGAAGGAGAGTCGTACCTATGCGTCTGCGAAGCCTCGCCGTGATGTTCGCCGCAGTTATCGCGTTCCAGGTGGTGCCGGTAAGCGCAGGGTCGGCCCCTGCGGCCGCCTTCAACAGTCAGAACATGACCCACATCAAGAACATCCCGCAGGTGAACGTCGCCGGACAGTCCGGGGGCGGCGGGAGTGACATCGAGTTCACCTCGATCGACGTCACCGACATCCCCGAGGGCGAGAAGCCCGAAGGCGCCACCGGGGTCCACGAGTTCGCCCTCGGCGGGAGCCTCACCAAGGGCATGCAGATCTACGACATCACCGACCCCGAGAACACCGAGCTGGTTTCGATCTACGACTGCAAGCTGTCGCAGGGCGACATCCAGGTGTTCCAGCGCGACGGGCGGACACTCGCGACCTACACCGCCGACTACGGCCAGGTCATCAGCTCCGAGTGCTACCGGGACGCCAAGGGCGCCGGGTACTCGATGGGCAACAACCTGGGGACCTTCATCGTCGACCTGAGCAACCCGTACCAGCCCGAGACCGTGTCGTTCATCAACCTGTCGAAGGGCTCGCACAACATGACCGTCCACCCGGGCGGCCTGTACCTCTACAACTCGAACAATGAGCTCACCGGCGGTGTCGGTGCGATCGAGATCGTCGACATCAGCGACGTGACCGCTCCCAAGATGACCAAGACCGTCACCCTTACGACCGGCATCGACTCGCACGACATCAGCTTCAACGCAGATGGCACCCGCGCGTACTCGGCCGCCATCAACCACTCCCTGGTGTTCGACACGACCGATCCTGCCAACCCAGTCGTCATAGGTCGCATCGTCGACCCTTCGATCACGATCCACCACCAGTCAGAGCCTGTGACGATGGACACTCCGCTCGGCGAGCGAGACTTCCTGGTCGTCACCGATGAGGTCGGCGGCGGTAGCTACGGCTCGGTCTGCCCCGGCGGTGCGATCCACGTGTTCGACATCACGGGCGACCTCGAGCGCAGCCCGGTCAAGGTCGGCGTGTTCGAGGCCCCCGTCGTCAAGCCGGCAGGTGGCGGCACCGACCAGACCGGCTCTGCTCTGGGCTGCACCTCGCACGTCCTGCGCTTCTACCCCGAGCAGAAGATCATGACGATCGCCTGGTACAACGCCGGAACGCACGTCGTGGACATCTCGAGCATGATCGGCCCGTCGGTGGGCGCCACCATCCCCACCGAGGGCGGTCCGACAACCGGCAGCGTCAGCACCGGGATGAAGGAACTCGGTTACTACTGGTTCCCCGACTCGAACACGTGGAGCGCCAAGACCAATGCGTTCGAGGAGGACGGTTCCTTCTTCGTCTACTCGAACGACATCAACCGCGGTCTCGACATCTTCCGCTTCGATGCGTCGGCCCCCACCGCCGCCGCTACGGGCAGCTGGTACACGCCGGCCCAGTACAAGCAGGTCAAGGCCCAAGCTCCCAAGGTGTCGTGGAAGTCGGCGTTGCCGTTCTGCATCTTGAACGCCGAGAACTCCAAGCTCGGTCGGTAACAAGATGATGAGGAGATTGGCTGCCGTTGCAGCGCTGGTGGTAGCGGCGGGCATCTTGCCCGCCGCACCGGCCCACGCAGCGACCGTCTACGAGGTTCATTACGTCGAGTCTGTAGACGGCGCCCTGATCCGCGTCGAGATCATGCGGGACGCAGCCTTCGACGCCGCAACCCAGCCAGTCATCCTCACGTACTCGCCCTATAACTCCCTCGGCGAGCCCACCCCGGCGGACGACGCCATCGCGGCGCGCTACAACCCGAAGGGCTACGCCCGAGCGGTCGCCGATGTCCTCGGAACCCGGGGATCAACCGGGTGCTGGGACTACGGCGGCGCGAAGGAGCAGCAGTCCGGCGTGGACGTCGTGAAGTACCTCGCGGGACTCCCGTGGTCGAACGGAAACGTCGGGATGACCGGGGTCTCCTACGAGGGCACGACGGCCAACATGGTTGCCGCCACCGGGATCCCCGAACTCAAGGGCATCATCCCTATCGCCGCGATCAGCCGGTGGTACGGCTACGCCTACAACTCAGGGGTCCGGTACTTCCTGAACTCACGCACACCAACGGACGAGGGATTCGACACTCCCCTGTTGTTCGATGTCGGCTTCAGCGACACGGTCGTGGCTGATCCCACCGACCCTCGCTTCGCCGAGATCGCAGCCTCGCGCGCCGATGAGTGTGGAGCGATCGAGCACACCAACCAGGCCTACAGCCGCACCCCGAACTACGGGGACTTCTGGAGCGAGCGCGACTACCTCGCCCCGGCGGCAGAGGGTCAGTATCGGGCAGCGACCCTCGTTGTCCACGGCTGGCAGGACTACAACGTCAAGCAGCAGGAGGGTCTCGATCTTTACGAGTCACTCGCGGTCGATGACCCCGAGACGCTCGATGTGACCGAAGGCGCTCCTTTCAAGATGTTGTGGATGACGCAGTCGAGCCACGCAGGCGGCTCCGGGCCTGGATATCAGCAACTGGTGGACGATTTCTGGGCCCAGACGCTTAAGGGCGAGGCCAAGGGACTCCCGGGCACGTCGCCGGTGAGTACGCTCGGTCGCACCTCGGCTGGCGCGGCGGCCACCTACTCGAAAGAGACTGCCTGGCCCCCGATCGGGACCACCGATCAGATCCTCTACCTCGGCCGTCGTTTCGATCCCATCGATGGCGTCCCCTCAGTGGGCCCGGCAGGCACGAAGGGTGAGACGGGAGTGCTCAGCCCCGAACCTCAGAATGACGGCGGAGGCTGGACCCACGTCGATACGGCAACTATCAGCGAAGAGATGACCCTGCGCGATCCGGCGAACCGCGGCACGACACTCCCCGGTCCCCTCGGCCCCGTCAAAGGCCACGGCTACTACTCGTTGTTCCACGAATCTGCCGTGCTCGAGGAAGACTTGAGGATCGCCGGCTCGGCCCTGTTCGATACGTGGGTCAACTCGTCCACGCCGGGCCAGCACATCACTCCGATACTCGTCGAGGTGCTCCCGAACGGGAACCTCAACCTCGTCGAGCGGGGGTTCCTGAACCTCTCATACCGTGATGGACTCGGTACCGCAGATCCCAAGACCGGTTGGCAGCACGGCGTCGTGCGCTTCCTACCGCAGGACTACACGTTCACGAAGGGCAGTCGCATCGGCCTGATCCTCCAGGGCTCCAACACCGTGTGGGCGGTCCCGGGGGCCGCTGGAACGCTCGCCTATGCGAACGGACCAGTCCCAGGAGTAACCGAGGTCGGATCGAGGTTGGTGCTCCCAGTCGTCGGGCCGTAGGCTCCTGCCCATGACTACGCAAACGATCGAACGCTTCTACGACGCTTTCAGCCGCAAGGATGCCGAGGGGATGGCTGCCTGCTACCACCCCGATGTGCACTTCTCCGATCCGGTCTTCACCGACCTGAATGGTGAGCACGCCAAGAACATGTGGCGCATGCTCTGCGCACGCGGGAAGGACCTACGGATCGAGTACCGGGTCGTAAGCGCAAACGACTCGACCGGCACGGCTCACTGGGAAGCTTGGTACACCTTCTCGACCGGCAAGAAGGTCCACAACGTCATCGACGCCACGTTCATGTTCTCCGACGGTCTGATCATCCAGCACCGTGACGAGTTCAACCTCAAGGCCTGGGCCGGCCAGGCACTCGGCCTTCCCGGCAAGCTCCTCGGCGGAACATCCTTCATGCAGAACAAGATCCGAACCACCGCCATGCGCGGCCTGGAGGCGTTCGAAGCCTCGCGCTAGGCGTCGAGGTTCTCGGAGGAGACCGCGCTCCCTACCGGACGGCGGCCAGGGCCCCCTCGGGACTTGGCTCGGTCAGGTAGATCGCAGAGGTCATGGCCAGTACCGCTACCTGGTTGCGGCAGTAGGTCGAGTACTCGCCCAGGACCGGCTCGCAGGCCTCGACCCGCTCGGCCCGGACGTCGGGCTCGGCGATCTCGATCCTGGCCCAGCTGGAATCTGCCGGAACGGTGAATCCGAAGGAGAAGTCCGGCGAGGTGACGGGGATCTCAGAGCCGACCTGCGCACCCCCGTTGGTGAAGATCCGCAGGATCGAACCCGGAGCCCCGGCGACCCGAGCCCTGAGTGGAGTTCCGGTTGGAACGGTGTCACCGACCATGGCCTCGAAGTTCCCATCTCCGTTCGGGTCGCCCTCGAGGAACAGGCTGGGGCCTCCGAGGTTTGGCGGCTGATGCGAGATGAACGTGCGCCCGGCTCGGAGTGCGTCGAGGATCGCCCCCTGGGAACGATCCGCCGCGTAGACCCAGGTCGTCGGCTGCCCGGCCCCCTGGATCGGGGTCGTCGCGACGTAGTGGTTGTCGGCCCCTCCAGTGGCCCCGACGTGGAACCCGTCGTCGAGGAAGCTCTCCCAGAACCGGATGCCCTCGTCGTTGTCCGTGGCCGAGGGAAATGGCAACTGGTAGAGGCGGCTGATGTTCCACACCTCGATCGTGTCGGGGACGATCGCGTCCCCGTATGTCCAACTGGGCTCATCTACGGTCAGACCGTCGTAGGGATGGTTGATCTGGAAGACGCCGCCATCGGTTCTGAGCTCCGCGGCCATCGTCGCCACAGCCGCGGCCGACGAGTCACCCTTGTCATAGATCTCACGCGCGCCCAGCATCTGCGCATGGCCCCGGAGGGAGTTCTCGTAGCCGGGTAGCGGGATGACGCCCAGAGAGCGGGCTGTTTCGAAACCGCCATCTGTTTGTGATCGAACGTCGTTGTGATCGGTGATCGCGAGGAAATCGAGACCCCTCGATGCGGCGACCGCCATCTGCGAGGTGACCGAGTGCCCCAGCGTGTAGGCCTCGTCCGGGCCGGTGTTGTCATCGCCCGGGCCCCCGTAGGAATCGTGCGAGTAGGTCGTGTGGATATGGAGGTCTCCGGCAAGCCATTCGCCGTCTCCAGAGGCTCGCTCAGGGGCGATCCACACCGGGCTGGAATAGGCCACCGGGCCGGTCGGCCCGTTCACCCGCACGAAGTAGTAGGTCTCGCTTGCCTCCACGGGGGCCCCGAAGCTCAGGCCCTCCCCTTCGGAGGCCGGGAGGGGTGCCGAAGCGACAACCTCGCCTGCGTTGGAGATCAGCTCGGCCGAGGCGATCTGCTCCCCTACGACCGTGACTTCTATCGGGACGACCGTACCCTCGGGCCTCACGAGACGAGATCCCATCGGATGGCCGTCGGCGGTCAGGTCGATCCGGATGGACCGATCCCGCACCGCGTACATGCGACGAGCCCTCATAGCTTCCGCGATGGCATCGGGGGTGTTAGCCGTCGCGATGACTACCGTCTTGGCCCACTTGTCGCCGCCCCAGTCATCGGTCACTCCGTTGGGATCGGCACGCCCGTCGCCGTCGCTCGGGTCATGGCCCTTGTCCTCGGCTCCGAGCGCGCCTACATGCCAGCCCTTGTCGAGCGCCTCCGTGTAGTACCCACGGGTGACGAAATCCTTATTGCCGTTGAAGACCTCGAGCCCGACCATCCGGTCATCTGCCTCCGGGCGGTACTCGAAATGGTTCCAGTTGAAGGCGGGATCCGACGGGTCGAGCTTCTTGTCACCCGGGTGGTTGAAGGTGGCGATGCCATCCGCTCCTCCGCCGAGATCCGGGCTCCTGGTGAACCAGTTCCAGAACGTGTCGAGCGAAACGAACCCACCATCCCGATAGGCGTTGGTGTAGTTCCGGGAGGAGTAGACGTTCAGGTGTCCGAACCGATCCGACGACCACTCGAAGCCGCGCATCGCACTGAACCCCTCGGTGGTGGCGGCCGCTGCCTGCTCGAGCGTGGCGTCCCACTTCCGTAGGGAATCGGTGGGCTCGTCTTTGTCGGCGTAGGCGCACTCGGCTATCTCAGGCGACAGGCACCCTTCATTGAGGACAACCGGAAGCTCCGCGTTGTCGGAATGCTCGCTGCCAGCCAGGAAATCGAGACCGAACGCCTTGCCGGAGGCGTAGTAGTCGGCCGGTCTAGATCCGGGGAACCCATCGGAGTAGCCGCTGTGTTCGTGGAGGGCGCCGATCAGATGGGTGAGTCCGGCCTCGGGCTCGGGGAGATCAGCAGCTGCCGGCGCGAACAGCCCCCCGATCACGGCGAACGAAAGCATGGCTGCGGCGACGCGTTTCATCGGGCTCCTAACCGAGAGGGACTCCCTAGATGTTCGCCCTCTAGGTGTCCGATTCCTCCCGGTTAGGGCCCGCTGCTACATGCTGACTACTCGGTGGGAGCCTCGGCGACGGGGGCCGGAGCCTCTGGGTTTCTCGTTCCGATGGTGGCGTCGAGGATCACGAACGCCAGGTTCAGAACGATCCCCGCTATGGCTGCCGAGGCGATCGCCGGTACCTGCCAATCGAAGAATGGGATGTTTCCACCTTCGAAGGTGTCTCCGCCGATGCCCACTACAAGCACAACCGCCACGATCGCGAGAGCGCGGGGGTCGAACAGGTTCACCTTCTCCGACATGATCAGGGCGATCCCCTGGACTCCGATCACACCGAAGAGGTAGATCGCGAGACCTCCAGTGACTGCGACCGGGATAGTGGCGACCAGGGCGGCAAGTTTGGCAACGAACCCGAGCAACATCGCGATGACTCCTGCCGCCACCAGGACCGGAACAGAGAAGTTGCGCGTGATCGCCATCAGGCTGTTGTTCTCGCCGTAGTTGGTCCCCGATGACGCTCCGAGCATGCCGTTGACGATGTCCGAGATGCCGTCCAGCACCAGGTTGAGACCGATGAGCCGCTTGATGTTGAGGCGCGGGCGTTGCATCTCGTCCGCCAGGTCATCGACATAGAGGCTCACCTGATACAGGTGCGCGGTGCTCTCCGGGATCGTTGCGATGGCGATCGGGGCGATGGCCAAGATCGCTTTCCAGACGTTCGGGTCAGTGAACGCCGGCAACTGGAAGTCGGGCATCGCCAGCCACTTCGCGTCCCCCACGACGCCGAAGGTGACGTCCCCGGCGATCAAGGCGACGACGTACCCGGCGATAAGGCCGAGGAGGATCGGGAGCATCCCCAGGAGCCCGAAGCCCCTCATGTAGACCGAGAACATGACGGTCAATACGAGCGTGGTCATGGCGATGCCCCATCCGGTGGTCGCCATGTCCAGCGCTTCCTTGGACAGAGCGATGCCGATCACGATAGCGATCGACCCTGTCACCGACGCAGGGAGGAACCGGTCAAGACGCTCTTTTCCTACCTTCTGAACCACGAGGCCAACGAGGATGTTCAGGACACCGGTCGCAACGACACCGACCTGTGCCAACTCGTGGCTCCCGTACGTGGCGGTCACCACCCCAACGATGGCGGCGAGGTAGGCGAAGCTGCCCCCGTAATAGAGCGGGATCCGGTTCTTCGAACCCAATGCAGCGATCACCGTCGCCAGTCCCGAAGCGAACACGGTCACCGCGACATCGAAGCCGGTGATTATCGCGACCAGTGCGGTCGCTGGAAACATCGTCAGAACGTGCTGCAACCCGAGGCTAACCAGTGCGCCGGGTGGTGGGACGTCCGGTGGAAGATACCCGGCGACCCTGCGAGCAGACCGCGGCGTTGCAGCTTGAGTCATGAATCCCCCTTCACCCATCCCCCGATAGACGCCTGAACTCTATCGAGGAAGGCGAAGGGAATCTAGGTCCACTTCTTGAGATAGCGCCCGATCGAGCCGATAGTAGCTACACTGAACGAAGTGGGATGGGAATCCAGCAACGCCGCGGGGGGCAGCAGATGAGTATCTTCGACACCGTCGATTCAAATGTGATCGCTCCCTTACCGCGCGCCAGGGGCAGCTTGCAGGGCAATCACGTCGTCGAGTTCTACGAGCATGACACTTCACTCGTCGAGTCGGTGCGTAGGTTCACCTCCAGCACTCTTATGAACGGCGGTGCCGCGGTGGTGGTTGCAACTTCGATGCATCGGGCGGCTATCGAACTCGCCCTTGCCTCCGACGGACACGATCTCGAACAACTCCGTAAGGATGCTCTGTTCCATGCCCTCGACGCAGACGAGACACTCGATCTCTTCATGGTCGAGGATGAGCCAGATCCCGTCGCGTTCATCGAGATTCTTGGAAACGTCCTCACGCACGCGGAATCCAAGGCTGAGAAGGTGCGCGTCTTCGGCGAGATGGTGTCGGTGCTGTGGTCCGATGGGAATCCCGATGGGGCCCTGAAGGTCGAGGGGCTGTGGAACCGGTTGGCGATGGCCCATCGCTTCGATCTGCTGTGCGGCTACCCAGTCGCTCAATTCGGCTCCGACGAGATCTCAGAACTCCAAGCGGTGTGTCGCCAGCACTCACACATCCTCGCCCCCGCCGTCGGCGGCTAGGAATTCCGACCTCGCACGCCTGGTTGGGACGGTCATGCAAACCCCGCGGACCGTGCAGCGCACCTACCTCCTGCTCCTGTTAGGGAACACGCTTGCAGCGTCCCTGATCTGGGGCATCAACACGATCTTCCTGTTGGATGCAGGGCTATCCAATCTCGAGGCGTTCGCCGCCAACGCTTTCTTCACTGCGGGAATGGTGGTCTTCGAAGTGCCCACCGGGATCGTGGCAGATACCGCTGGGAGGCGGACGTCGTACCTGCTGGGAACCCTGACGTTAAGTGCCTCGACCCTCCTGTACGTCTTGCTCTGGCAGGTGGAGGCCCCGTTCTGGCAGTGGGCCCTCGTGTCCATGTTCATCGGCTTGGGCTTCACGTTCTTCTCGGGTGCCGTTGAGGCGTGGTTGGTCGACGCCCTCAACGGCACCGGGTTCACCGGCGAGTTGGAAGCTGTATTCGGACGCGGACAGATCGTCTCGGGCGTCGCCATGCTCACGGGGTCGGTCGCCGGGGGGTTCATCGCACAACAGACGAACCTCGGCGTGCCATTCATCCTGCGCGGCGTGATCCTGCTGCTCACCTTCCTGTTGGCCTTCCGCTTGATGCACGACATCGGTTTCACTCCGGAGAAGGGCGGGCGTCCGCTCGCAGAGATGAAGAAGGTCGTTTCTGCGTCGCTCGAGTACGGGTGGAAGGAACCTGCGGTCAAGTGGCTGATGATCGAGTCGATCTTCATCGGTGGCGTGGGGATCTACGGGTTCTACGCGCTCCAGCCGTATCTCCTTGAACTGTACGGAGATCCGAACGCCTACCAGATCGCCGGGTTGGTGGCAGCGATCGTCGCCGGGGCACAGATCGTTGGTGGCGTCTGCGCTCCCATCATCAGGAAGTTGTTCCGTCGTCGCACCTCAGCCCTCATCGCGACTGCGGGTCTCTCCGTGATCGCACTTGGACTCATCGGTCTGGCAAACAGCTTCTGGGTCGTGATCGTGCTGATCGTCATCTGGGCACTGCTGTTCGCCGCGTCGATGCCGATCCGGCAGACCTATCTCAACGGGCTCATCCCATCCCAACAGCGCGCCACGATCCTGTCCTTCGATTCGCTCATGAGTTCGAGCGGCGGTGTGTGGATCCAGCCTGTCCTGGGTCGCTCCGCGGACGTCTGGGGATATGGAACCTCGTATGTGATCGGCGCCGGTCTCTCGGCTTTGGCGGTTCCCTTCCTCGCACTATCGCGGGCTCAGAACGCTCCCGCGGATACCGTCGAGACCACCCCAACCCCTCGCCTCCCGGTTCTAGAAGTCCCGGAGGATCCGAACGATCCCACCTAGGAAGGAGCAACAAGTGCATCGTCTGGTAAAGACTTCCGATCTTCGACGTGGACAAGCGCGTACCACTGCGTTCCAGGGGAAGGACCACGGCTCGGAGATCTCGTTCTTCTGGGTAGACAACGACCCGGGTCAGGGACCTGGCCTTCACAAGCACCCCTACTCGGAGACCTGGCTCGTCTTGTCCGGGAGCGGAACCTTCTTAGCGGACGGCGAGGAGATCCCTGCAGAGGCTGGCGACATCATCGTGGCCGGGGCAGGGACGCCCCACAAGTTCACCAACACCAGCGGAGGGCCACTTCAGATCGTGTGCATCCATGCGTCGCCGGAATTCATCCAGGAGAACCTGGAATAGCCAGAGCGAGGTTCCGCCGCCCGGTTGTCCTGACTACTTCTTCACGAACTTGGCGGTGACTGACTTCCTAGCATCCACAGTTACCACGCAGGCTTTTCGGCCCCTACACGCGCCGGACCATTTCACGAACCGCCAGCCTCTCTTCGGCTTCTTGGCCAAGGTGACCACGGTGCCATCCTCGAAGCTCCCCTTGCAATCCGACCCGCATCTGATCCCGGCGGGGCTGCTGGTGATGGTCCCCTTGCCCCTCCTCGTTACCGACAGCTTGAAGGATGGAGGCGAGAAGGTCGTCGTCACCGTTGTCGGAGCATCCATCTCTATCGTGCACTCCGAACCCGAGCCGACACACGCATCGCCCCAACCTCCGACAACGGAGCCAGCATCCGCTACAGCTGTGAGGGTCACGGTGCTGCCCGAAAGGAACGTGTCCGAGCAAGCCACCCCGCAGTCGAGTCCGGTCGGTTCGCTGCTCACTACCCCGCTGCCACTGCCAGACTTCTCCACCGTTAACGGGATTGGGATCTGAACCCGAGCGACCTTGTTTGCATCTCTCTCCGTAACCCAGAGGTTCCCGTGGAGATCGGTCGCGGGGTAATGCGGCGCCGTGTTGTTAGGCAGATCGAACTCGGTGATGTCACCTGTGGGCGTGATGCGCCCGAGCTTGTCGGAGTTACTCATCGCGAACCACATGTTCCCGTCGGGTCCAGGCGCGAGATGCGAGGTCCCGCTAGAAGCACTGGGGATCTCGAATTCGGCGATCTCTCCATCCATGTCTATCCGCCCGATCTTGTTGCCCACTACCTCTCCGAACCACATCGCTCCATCGGGGCCTGCAGTTATCCCATCGGGATCGCTATTGGCGGTGGGGATGTCGAACTCGTCGAAGTCGCCCGAGGGAGTCATCCGGGCGATCTTGTTCACGTTGCGAAGAACGATCCAGAGGTTTCCGTCAGGTCCGGCCGCGATCCCCGAGGGGTTGCTCGACGGGGTCGGGAGCGGGAACTCCTCCACCTCACCCGTAGGGGTGATCTCCCCGATAAGGTTCGCCTCCGATGCCGTGAACCACATGTTCCCTCCGGGACCAGCGGTGATATCTACAGGATTCCGGTCTGGGCCCGGAAGGCCGAACTCTGTGATCACCCCTGCCGGAGTGATCTTCGCGATCTTGTTCCCCTCCGACTCGGTGAACCAGACGTTGCCATCGTGCCCGGGGGCCAGGTAGTTCGGGACGCTCCCCGCGGTAGGCACCATGAACTCTTTGACCTCTCCAGAGGGAGTGACGCGCGCGATCTTGTTGGCCGATCGAAGGGCCACCCACGCATTCCCATCCGGTCCCGCGGTCAGGTGGCTAGCGAAAGCGTTGGGAGAGAGCAACGGATATTCAGACACGGTGAACACGGCCGCACCGGACGCGCTCGGAGCCAGCGTGGCTGGTCCGGCGAGACACAAGCCGATCAGGACGGCGACACCACGGGGCGTACGTCTCGGACGGTGACTCACAGGAATACCTCCCGCTTGATTCTAGAAAGGCTTTGCCAAGGTTGGCAATGGCCCTCGTCGGGAGATCGCAACGTAAGAGGGCCTGGCGCCCCTTAGCGGGTGCGCCAGGCCCTCTAGGGTCTTTCTAGTTCTGTGCGCCCAGTCGGCAGAAGTAGCGCTCGGCCGAGGCGAGCCCGCCCGATGCCTCGAGGTTCGCTAACCACGAAGCCTTCAGTTCCTTGCGGGTCGGCTCTTGTGCTCCCCTATCGAAGCTGAGGATGTCGATCCCCCGGGCGTAGTCGACGCTGTACACGAACTCGTCATCGACCCAGTAGGCGGCACCGGCCTCGGTGGCAACCGGCTGGAAGTAGCCAACCTCGTCGATCGTCCCGGTCTGGAGATCGACGTCGAAGAACCTCACTCCATGCTCGTACCAGGAACCGGCGACGTAGCCGTCGTTCTCGGTGAACCAGTGACCGGAACATCCGAGAGCGTTGACAGCAGGACTGCCGTCCGCGCCGGTCCCGTTCAGCGGACGGAATACCTCAAGCTGCTGGAGCGCTGCGCCCTTATCGAAGTTCACCATGCTCCACGTCGAGAGCCCACCGGCGGAGCTACACGTCGGGTTGATGTTGCTCTCCGCATTACCTATGAAGATCTCGCCCGGGCGCATCACGGGCCGCTGGTTGGTTACCGAGATCACGCGGGCGGGACGCTGCACCGTGACGGTCTCGATCGCGTCGGCCGGATCTGCCATGTCGCGCGCGACCCACTCGGCCGCGTTCGGGCGACGATTGTTGTGCTGCAGCCGGCTATCAGCCGACGGAACGCGCGATCCCTGGGCGACCAGCACCGGGTTCGCAGGATCGGTCCTTGGGTCGAGGACCAAGCGGGGGTTGGAATCGCTGATCATGAGCCCGCTCTCGTCGCGGTTGAGAGCGTGTCGTCCGCCAACCTCGGCGCCCGCCGCGTCCAGGTTCCACTGGCGGCCCTTGATGATGGTGGCCGGGTTGCGGGCGTCGTAGATGGCCCCGGTGCTGCTCCCGTAGATCCATTCGCACTTGGCGTCAGCACATGCTGAGGTGTGGTTCGAGTCGGAGTGCGATCCGAGGATCACCGGCTTGGTCGGGTCTGTCGTGTCGACCACGTAGATCCCGCGCGCTGCTCCAGGCAGCGTGACGAGCAGGCCCCCGTCGGCCGAGATGACCGCTCTCGTTCCGTCCTCGCTGACCTTCAGGTCCTCGTTCTGTGCGTGATAGAAGGGCAGGTATCCGACGAGCATCGGGAGCGACGGGTCGGCGACGTCATAGATCGACAGCCCCTTGAGACCGGTCGCGTAGAAGTACTTCTTGCCGTTCTTGTGGTTGACGACCTCGCCGCCGACCCCGGGAGAGTCGATCGGGATGGTCCCGTGATAGGTCACGTTCGCCGAAGTGATCGGTGGAGCGCTGACCCCAGGGCCGACTTTGGCACCCGCCGCTGGGTCCAACCAGATGATCGATGCATCCTTGTTGTCCAGGCGTCCCGCCGTCGCCGCCGGAGCAGCCGCTAGAACCCCGAGCACCAGAACTGCCAACCACTTGCGCATTCGTCCCCCTAGATCAGACAGCCGTGGCATCCACGGCAGCGTCGGACTGCCGCTCTAGGGGGACTTGTGCGTAGAGCCGTGGTTCCCCTTTGTGCAAGTGCACGAAGGGGTCTAAGGGCTCGAGAACCAGGGCTCGGTGAGGTCGAGGAACTTGGGCTCTCCATCGGAGATCGCCTGCCACTCCTTCATGAACGCCTCGAATTCGGGGTTGGACGACGATTCCTTCTCTTTCGCCCGTGCTTCCTCCTCCGAGGTGAAGTAGTTGGCGTTGGTGAAACGCCCGTTCTCCGGGTGATAGGCGACCAGGCCCCCGATCACATCCGGTCGCATCTCGGCCATAGCGTCCTGGCCCTTCCGGTCCAGCTCGCGAGCCTTCTCGACGTCGGTGACCTTGCCCTGCATCACTTGAACGAATCCGGCGTCGTCCGAACCGCCCCCGCGCATCAACTCGACGGCCTCGCAGTCATGGAAGATCGGCGACTCGATGTACTGCGATGTCTTCTCCCACCAGGCCGACTGCTCCGGACTGTCGCTGTTCGAAGCCGCGGCCTCGGCGCTCTCGAACCGAGCGAGGGCGATGAACTCACCGTCCGGCGTCACACCTGACGTGCTGCCAAGGAACCCATTGACGCTCGGCTTCACATCCCGATCCCAGGCCTCCATCTGTGCCTTGAGACCATCCGCATCCGTCACTTTGCCCTGGATCACCTGCACGAACATCGGAACCTCCCTCTGTCGAGCGGAACTGCATCTCCACTCTACGACCGACTTGGGGGCCGGAACTAATCGAGAAGACGAAGACATTCAGTTCCACCCGAGTAAACCGAATCGCCACCTCTAGGCTTAATCGGTAGTGACCAAATCATCGGGATTCGAGGATTTCTATGCAGGCGGATACTCGACGATCTATCGGGCGTCCCTCGCGTTCTCCGGCTCACCGGATACGGCTCACGAAGCAACCCAGGAGGCGTTCGTGAGGGCCTTCGCCCGGTGGCGGCGGCTCAGAGACAAGGAATGGGCGATGGGATGGGTGATGACGACAGCGCTGAACCTCACGCGCAGGATCGGGAGTCGCTCGTCGGAAAGGTCCATCGTCTCGGTGAACGTGCCTCAGATCGAGGATGCGAGCGCGACCCGTCTCGACCTGGTTGAGGTCCTGAGCCACCTCCCCGCCCGGCAGAAGCAGGCGACGGTCCTTCACTACATCGGTGGCTACCCCGTCGAGAAGGTCGCCGATCTCATGAACGTGTCTCCCGGAGCGGTGAAGAGCCACCTCTTCAAGGCGAGGGCATCTCTCCGTACGGCGATGTCCGATTACCTCCGTGAGCGAAAGGAGCAGCAGCGATGGATGACGATCTGGGGATCGCACTTAGAGACGCCCTCGACGCGCGGGCATCGGATCCCTCGTCGCGCCCGGATGTCACCTATGTGCTCGAACATGGCCAGAGACGGCGCACCGCGCGTGTGGCGATGCTCGGAGCGGCTGCGCTCGTTCTGATAGTCGGTGCATCGCTGATACCCCGACTTGATCTCTTCTCCGGCGACGCCGCGCCCACGATCATCGAGCCGATAACCGGGATCCAGAAGATCGGATCCATGACCGAAGCTCGGGCGTCACATTCAGCGACCTTGCTGGAAGACGGCACCGTGTTGATCTCGGGTGGTTTCGAAGGAAGCACCGAAGAGTTCTTCGACTCGACCGAGATATTCGATCCATCGTCGGGAAGCTTCACCCCATCAGGGCCGATGTCTACTCCGAGAACCGGGCACGGAAGCGTGATGCTCGACGACGGCACCGTTCTCCTCGTCGGAGGCTGGGGTGGCGACTTCCTCGACTCGGCCGAGATATTCGACCCTGCAACCAGGACCTTCTCCCTCACCGGGGTGATGAGCGTGAGCCGCGACGGACTCACGGCCACGCGACTAACAGACGGCACCGTCCTGGTGACGGGAGGCTTCCGCGACGACTACGACACCTTCAACCGCAGTGCCGAGATATACGACCCGGCGACGCGCACCTTCTCCCCAGTCGGCGACCTCAACGATCCGCGGGCGTCCCACACCGCGAGTCTGCTCCCGGATGGCCGTGTGGTGATCTCCGGAGGACTCGGTCCCGACGGGGTGCTCGGATCCATCGAGATCTACGATCCGGGGACAGGCCGCTTCTCCCGGGCAGGTCGAGATGGAAGTCGCTCGCCAGAAGTTCGGCGCAGTGGTACTCGACGACGGAACCGTGCTCTTCGTCGGAGGTGCGGACATCAACGACTTCCAGGGCAAGATCGCGAGTGCCGAGATCTACGACCCGCAAAGTGGGACCTCGCGGGTGATCGGAAGCATGGCGATCCCCCGCTTCAAGATCCCGAACCCCGTCAACCTTCCCGGCTCCGATCGGGTCCTCATCGCTGGCGGTGCCGACACGCTCGAGATCTACGATGAATCGACGATGAGCTTCTCGACACTCGGGGAAACGACTGGAGCGGAGTCGTACCCGACCGCCACGCTCCTAGATAACGGGGATGTCGTGATCTCCGGCGGTTACGACGAGGCGATAACCAGCACGAAGAACGCGTGGCTCTTCATCGATAGGGCGGAGGATGAGGCGCAGAACGCTGGCTACGGGAGCTTGGAATAGACGACGTTGTCCACGAGACGACCCCGTTCAACGCTGTAATCGCGCAGGACACCTTCCCGCTCGAAGCCTGCGGCGATCGCCAGAGCGTTCATCGGTCCGTTCTCCGGAAGAGTGTGGATCTCGATCCGGTGCAGTCCGAGATCGCCGTGCGCCCACGTCACCAGCAGTTCGATCGCGGCGCGACCGAGTCCCGAACGACGTGATCCCGGCAGCACAAGGATGCTGATCCCCGCTCGCCGGTTGGGCCAGGAGATGTCGACGAGCCCGATCTCCCCCACCGTCTCTCCTGTCTCCGCCGGCGTGATCACGAACCATCTGGAGTCGCTCTCTTCGTCGGCATCGCCGTTCTCGGGGAACGTCCCGGCCAGGAACTCCGCGGTCTCCTCTTCGGGATCCATCCCGAGCATGGCGCCCATCGTTGGGTCATCGACAAACCCCTGAGCGATGACCTCTGCGTCCTCTCGACGCGCAGGCCGCAGTACTACCTGATCCCCTGCCAGCTCCATAACCACCCTTCTCCTGCCTAGACGGTGGGAGCGAACCCAGTCGCCATGTTCTCTTGAAGTAACCCTGACATTAGTGGTCGATAATCGGCGTGATGACCCGCATGCACAGAGACGAGATCGAGATCACCGAGTCGCTGGTCCGAGTTCTGCTCGAGGAGCAGTTCCCGAACTGGTCGGCTCTACCGCTGCGCCGGATCGAGCCCGAGGGGACGGTCAACGCGATCTTTCGACTCGGCGACGATATGTCGGTGCGACTCCCCCGTCTCGAGGGGCCGACGTCACCGGGCGGTAAGGAACTCGAGTGGCTGCCGAAACTGGCCCCCCTGCTCCCGCTCGAGATCCCCGTGCCGATAGCTCAAGGAACTCCCGGTGAAAAGTATCCGTGGTTCTGGGAGGTCCATTCGTGGGTCCAGGGAGAAACCGCCTCCATTGAGAGCATCGACGCGAACCGGGCCGCGCTCGTCCTGGCCGACTTTGTCGCGTCGTTGCAAGCGATCGATCTGGTCGGCGGACCGGAAGGGCGCGGGGTCCCTCTCGCTGAGCGCGCCGAGGACATGCGCTACTGGTTCGCTCGTTTCGAAGGCGATCCAGCCGTGAAAGAGAGATGGGAACAGGCACTCTCGGCTCCGCCATGGGATGGACCACCCACATGGCATCACGGCGATCTCGATAGTCGCAACTGGCTCATTCGTGATGGGCGCATCACCGGTGTGATCGACTGGGGCTCGATGGGCGTTGGTGATCCGGCGTGTGACGTGATGGTCGCGTGGAAGTTGGGCTCGCCCGGTGCGCGCGATGCTTTCCGAGAGGCGCTCGACATAGACGACGCGACCTGGGAACGAGCCCGCGGCTGGGCGTTGTCGCAAGCCGTCGCGATCCTTGCGTACTACACGCCTGAGAACAACCGGGTCCTCGTCGACGAAGCCGAAAGCTGGCTCGAGATGATACTGAGTGAGCCCTCATGACCGCTTCCATTCAAGGCTTCCGCACGAACTGATTACTGGGGAACCACCTCACCGCATCGGCGGTGCGCTTGTCGGATCCATAGACGAGAAGGGCAAGCATCGCTCCGTAGATCGGCAGATGACCGACGAGTTCGCTCGCTCCCAGGAAGAGAAGGGTTGCATTGAACGGGATCCCGGCGACGATCACCGCCAACTGCGGCAGCCGCCCGGAGATGACGAGGATGCCGAACAGCAACTCGATCGCGCCGGCGATCCTCACGAAATCAAGATCGCTGACCCCCAGCCCGATCGCGTCGAGGAGATTGAAGAACGGAAAGTCGTCGAGGAAGGCGAGTGCGAGGTCCGGACGGATCAGCTTCTCGGTGAAGGCCAGGATGACGAGCGCTCCACCCACGAGTAGTCCGGAGACCGAAGATCGCGCTCGGAAGGCGCAGGTCGTTCGGTGTGACCTTCCCTCCTGGCGCGTCGTCGTTGGGAGGGAGCAACACCAAGAAGAGAGCGATGCCGAGTAGGTCGATCCGCTCGAGGATCGGGACCACCCCGTACCCGATCACTCCGATCGGCCCGGCGAGAACGAGGAGCATCGCGGCTGGACGGATCCGATAGCCGGCGATCAGCCAGACACCGACGATCGCCTCCAGCGCGGCGAGCAGCGTTCCGGGGAAACCGGTCGGTAGTTGGAGGGCGGGAGCAAGAAAGCTATCGGAGGCAGCTTGGGAAAGGAGCGAGGCCCCGGCGTGTATCCCCAGGATCCGCGGGATCCAGGGGGTTAGTGCGCTCAGGGGCCGGAGGAAACCCAGTTCGGGACGCGGGGTACGCCGCGCCGCCAGTATCCACAGGACTGCAACCAGGACAGTCGCTCCGAAAGCCACCAAGGTCGCAGGCTCGAAGAGGAAATCCCAGTCGAACCCCGGGCGGTGCTCGGTGAACCAGGTCTCGTGCGCGAGAAGCTCAGCCACACCCGCACCGTAACCCCGTCAGGCGAGTATCCGACCAAACGGTGACGGTTCCGCCGGGGTGACGCTGAGGCCTAGCGCAGCCACCCTCCAGACTTGGAGAACGTCGTCCGGTTCTCGATCGGTTCGTACGGGCGGCACGGCTGGCTACGCAGGCTCGGGCACGCAGGTAGTCCGGTCGGCGCGCTCAGGCCCGGGATCACCGGGAGCACGAGCTTCGACGGCCTCCTCGCCGAGAACCTGATCGCGACCTCAGAGGTGTCGACGATCGGCTCGGCGAACGACCACACCGGCTGCTGACCGTTCGGTCCGGCGATCGTCACTCGGATCCGTGAGCCCGCCCGATAGACGTGTCCCTGGTAGTAGAGAGGGATCGCGACCTTGGCGAACCTGCCCTCCGGCATCGGCTTCGCGTCCGCTGCGAAGAACGTGGGGATCGGGCTGACGAGCGTGCCGGTCCTCTTGAAGATGTTGTTGGTGTCCTTCGAGAGCTTCCGCTCGCTCGCGCGCATGTAGCCGTTCTGGACGAAGGTCTCGTTGCCGTCGGGCCGCACCTCGGTGATCGTCGCCTGGAGGTCGACGTCCGGGGTCGAGGTCTTCACCCACGCGTAGACCGCGCCTGCGCCGACGACGGTCGTGTCGCTCGTCAGCGGCTCGGAGACGTAGGAGACGGCAGTGCCCTCGGGGTTCTGTTCCCACGTCCAGTCCCACTGGGATGCGTTACCCCACAGTCCGCCGCCGCCGGTGCCGCCCGAGTAGTTCGTGAGCGGCAGCGCGTGCGCGTCGGAGGTGTAGTTGTCGATGTTCTTGGAATCCGGAAGATCGTCCGAGAGTGTCCCGTCGGGTCCGAAGTACCACGTGCGAGCGGACGTGCCGGGGACGGGCAACTCGGAGAACGATGCCTCGAACGTCGGATACGGGTTACCCGCGATCTTCTGTCCCGTGGGCGATGCTCCGGCGCCGTTCTCGAACAGGACCCGGATCGGAGGCAGCTCCTCGAACGCCTCGAGTGCGAGGTCGTAGGTAGGCATCGCCTGGATCGGATCCGGCGGGAAGGTCATCGTGGCCGCATCCTGCTCGGGGAGTCCCGTAGGCAGCCTGGTAGATGACCGGCGCCGACGGCGCGGGTCGCGGCCGACTTGACGATCGGCGCCTCCTTGGCGACGTACAGCTGGAGGAAGTCGTACCAGCGGTTGTAGGTATCCGGTGCCAACGAGTCGATGTGAGCGCCGTTGGTGAACGTGAACCACTTCTTGTCGGTGCCGGTGAACTTCGAGGCGAGCTCGGGGCAGTGACCACCGGTCTGCTCGTCCTGCCACTGACACACGAGGAACGTCGGGACGTTGATCTTGTCGACGAACGTCACCGGGTCGAGCGCATCGGCGACCTCGGGGATGTAGTGCGTGTTCAAGTCGATCTTCGCGTCGAGGTCGGCGGCCTCGGGGTGGAGTGTCTGGTTCTCCTCACAGATCGCATCGCCGTCCTGGATCCGCTGCCACGCGTAGGGCTGGCCCTTGTCCGGGCCCGCAGCCTGCGCTTCCTTCTGGCGTTCCGCAGCCCATGCGGCGGCGAAACCGGTGTTGAGGTTGCCGCCCGGGTAGAGCGTGGTGGCCGTCGCGTCGATGACCGACAGCGGAGAGATCGCCGCCAGCGACGGGGGCTGGAGCTGCGCGGTGAAGAGCTGGCTGATACCACCGTAGGAGATGCCCATCATGCCGACCTTGTTGCCCTTGACCCACGGCTGGTTGGCGATCGTCTCGACGATGTCGTAGCCGTCGAGGTTCTGGAGCGGCTCGAAGAAGTCGAAGGCGCCGCCAGAGCAACCGGTCCCGCGCATCTGGATGTCGACCACCGCGAAGCCCATGGCGTTCGCAAGGACCGCGATGCCGCTCTGCGGACCATCAGGCTTTGCGTACGCGTAGCCCGAGTACTCGATCAGCGTCGGATACGGCGGGAGGAACGGCGCGCCGCCGGCATCCGGGAGTGGGCCCGGGTCCGGGATCGGGACACCAGCCTTCGGGTTGGTCGGTGGGTGCACCGTGAGCGCGAGCTTGGTGCCGTCCCGGGTCGTCAGGTACTGGTACCCGGTGGGCTCGATCTCCTGGTCGTAGATGCTCGGGTTCCACGGCGCGGAGTCGTCGTCGTGGACCACAACCGGGCCCGACTGGACCCCTTCGGACTCCACTCGGTAGCCCTCGCCGGGAGGTACCTCGCGGAACAGAACCCCACCTAGCTCGTTCACCGCCTGCGTCTTCAGGACGGCGCTCTCCGGGTCCAAAAGTGAGGCCGCGGCCCCTGGAGTTAGGTCGGTGACGTAGACCTGCTCGACGCTACCGACCGCGTCGATGCTGGAGGGTGCCGCGCTGGCGGCCGAGATGGCTTGAGAACTGATGAGAAGCCCGACGCACAGCACCAACGATCCCACCCGCGCGCTACCCACCATCTCGCAGCCTCCCTAGGAAATCTATGCCTATGGCGCTTTGTTCGACGATCGGCCCCCCGTTTCCTTTGTGGCGAGAGACGGTTTTCCTTCGGTCGTCGAGAACCGGCTCCATCACGGCGACCCGCGCGCCTGATTAGACCTCCAGGTCCTGTGGTTCGATCGGAGTGACAGGTTCCTCGAAGGGACACATTCGAGCCGTATCCTCGGGCGGGTGACAGGCGAAAACGTAAGACGCACTCTGGCGGCTGTGGTGGCCCACCCCGATGATGATGCCTACGGCATCTCTAGCATCGTGGCGCTCCACGCCGACGACCCTTCTCTTCGGTTCGTGCTCATCCACGCGACCGATGGGGAGGCTGGGTCGATCGCCGATGGCAGCGGAGCCACCCGCGGGACCCTGGGCGCCGTCCGACGTGAGGAAGACCGTCGCGCTTGGGTGGCACTCGGCCGGGTGCCCGACCGGCACGAGTGGTTCGGCTATCCGGATGGCGGACTCGGCGACGTTCCCAGAGGAGAACTCGTCGACAGGATCGCCCACATCTTCAGCGAAGAACGTCCCGACGTCGTCGTGACCTTCGGTCCCGATGGGATCACCGGACATCCAGACCACATCGCGATCAGCGGTGCGACGACGGAGGCTTTCGAACGGTTCGCCGGAGACGGCTTGACGGGGTTCCGGCGTCTCACTTACGGGGTGATGCCTCAGTCGATGCTTGACCGTGTGAACAAGAAGCGGATCGCGCTTGGACTGGAACCGTGGGATCCCGAAACCGTCTACCACCTGCGCGGCGTGCCGGACGACGAGATCGGGATCGTCATCGACACATCTTCAGTCGCTCAGCGTGTTCGAGCCGCGATGCAGGAACACCGCAGCCAGTGGGCCGACATGAATCCCTCGGGCATTCCCGAAGAGGATCTGGTCAAGAGCGTGTCTCGAGAGACCCAGGTGATCGCATGGCCGCGTGAACGCCCCGCAACCATCCTCTCCGACGTGTTCGAGGGCCTGTAGAGGTGGTCTGCCGACCAGACCTTGAACCAACAAGGATGCGGAGGCCGCAAGGTTCCACCCCACGTGCCGCTAGAAAGTGATCCACCTGGGGGAAAGGATGGTGGGCGGTGACGGGTTCGAACCGCCGACCCCTCGGGTGTAAACCGAGTGCTCTACCGCTGAGCTAACCGCCCATATCTCGGGGGACTCTAACAACCGGGTCGCCTCTAGCCCTCAAGGGGCTAGAGCGCGATGCTGAGCAGACCAACCACCTCACCCTGAGGTGAACCGGACGAGGGAGGCACGCATGCTTTCGGACGCCCACGTTGAACCCACCCTTCCCGCCTCCGATCTGGAGCGGGCGAAGGCCTTCTACGCCGACAAACTCGGCCTCACCCCGACGCGAAGAAGATCCGGCAGGAGCACTTTACGAATGTGGAGGGGGAACGAGCTTCCTACTGTTCCCATCGATGGGGGCGGCGAGCGGGGCTCACACGCAGGTCGGTTTCCGGGTCGACGACATCGAGGCCGAGGTCGGTCAACTGAGGGACAAGGGTGTCGTCTTCGAGGAGTACGACTTCCCGGGCCTGAAAACCGAGAACGGGATCGCGCAGATCGGCCCCGGACGCTCGGCATGGTTCAAGGACAGCGAGGGCAATCTGATCGCGATCGTCCAAGGGGGCGAGTAGCCGGGCTGGCCGGCGGGTCAGTTCCCGTGGAGGTCGTCTCGAGGGACGACCCGGGCTTTGCCGATCGTGAAGGCCGGGATCGTGATGTGGGCGAGGGGTCCGATCCCGAGGGCGTATAGAACCGTCCCAACACCGACCGAACCGCCGAGTGCCCAGCCGAGGACCAAGACCGCAAGTTCGATCGACGTGCGCACGACCCGGATCGAGTGTCCCCGCGCAGCGATGCCGGTCATCAGACCGTCGCGCGGTCCGGGCCCCATCCCGGCGCCGATGTAGAGGCCGGTAGCGATGCCGTTCAGGACGATCCCCGCGACGAGCAATGAGGCCCGCACCGGGATGGTCTCGGTCTCGGGCATCAAACGCAGGGTGAGATCGACGAAGACGCCGATGAGGATGCCGTTACTGATGGTGCCGACACCGGGTCTCTGGCGCAGCGGGATCCAAAGGAGTAGCACGGCCGCCGAGGTAACGATCGTGATCAGCCCGATCGAGATCCCGACCCGTTCGGACACGCCCTGATGGAAGACGTCCCATGGATCGAGCCCCAGGTTCGCTTGGACCAAGAGCGCGGTGCTGAACCCATAGAGGGCTAGCCCGGGGAACAACTGGGCGAAGCGACGCGCTCTGCTGTCGGCGGGGATCGGAAGGAGGATCGACAAGGTCCCGGAACCTTACCGGCGCGGGTTACCCGAAAAGCGCGTCCGTGGTTGAGCAGGGACCGCTCCCCTATCTTGGAGGGAACCTAGCGAGGAGCGAACGATGGCCAACTTCGTCAAGAAGGTCACCAAGCACGCATCGGACAAGCTCGAACCGGGCGAAGCCGTCCTGGGCGCCATGCTCGTGCAACCCGCTGGCTCGACGACGTGGGGCATCGCCGGGGCGGCGACCGGAGGTGCGCTCGGTGCGGCGATCGGTCACGCCGCGGACAAGCGGGCCCGGGAACGAGAGGCAACCACCGAGGGTCCGGAAGAAGCCGCAGCCTTTGACTCTCAGAACGGGATCGCCGCCATCACCGATCGTCGGATCATCTTCTTCAAGTCCAGCGCAGGTACTGGCAAGCCGACCGACATCTTCTTCGAGGTTCCACTCTCCGAGCTTGAACGGATAGAGGAAGAGGGAGGCAAGGGCCTCCACGACAAGATCACCCGCTCGAAGCGATTCCGGTTCGTGCGTAACGACGGGAAGGTCTTCACGGTGTCGGCGATCACGATGAGCACCGCGAAGAAGAACATCGCCGAGTTCACCGAGGCATACGAACGGTCCGGGGGCCGGATCGTCTAACTACTCCTCTTCGATCGCTCCCGCGGGGATAACGATGCGCTCGCCCTCGCCTACGAAACGACGGGCCACTAGATAGGTGTTGAGCATCCCCGCGACCGAGACCGCGCCGAGGAGCATGAACAGCACGACGAGCTGCACCTCGGCCGCTTCCCGTGGCGTCGCACCGCCAAGGATCATCCCGACGAACGCGCCCGGGAGGAAGATCAGGCCTGAGTTCTTGGTCGAATCGACGACTGGGATCATCCCCGCTGTCACGCTCTTGCGCGTGTAAGGCCGAAGGGCGTCCTTCGCCGAGACACCGAGCGCGAGGCGCGCCTCGACCTCGAGCGTCTTGCTAGTCAACTCGTCTCGGATCCTGGCCCCCGTTAGGGACACCGCGTTCATGCAATTGCCGATCAACATTCCGCCAAGTGGAATCACGTACTGAGGTTCGAACGGGAACGCTCCGAAGCCGAACAGGATCGCGAGAGCGAGTGCCGAGCCGGTAGCGATCGAGATCGCCCCCACTCCCGCCGCGCCGGGCACACCTTTCATGCGGCGGCCCGAAGTGATCGCGCCGGCCACCAACATCACGAGTAGCACCAGACCGGAGAGGCCCGCGTGCTCGAACACGAAGGTGATGACGACAGCGACGACGGCCAACTGGATCAACGCGCGGATCGTCGAGATGGCGAGATCCTTCTCGAGACCCAACTTCGCCCTCATCGACACGACGAACGCGATCGCAACGAGGCCGAGAGAGATAGCGACGCCCTTCATCCCCGATCCTCCGGCCACGCGCTTCTGACCTCGTCGATAGTGCCCGACGCGGCGATGGCACCATCGACGATCAGGACTGCATCCCGCGCGATGCGAGCGGCTTGATCGAGGTCGTGCGTCACCACGACGACACCCGGCCCCCGCTCGGCGACACCGCCGATAAGTTCCTCGATGCGCGCGGCGGCATCCTTGTCGAGCGCCGAGGTCGGTTCGTCCATCAGCAACATCTCGGGCGACCTGACCAGGGCCCGGGCTATCGCCACGCGCTGAGCTTGACCGACAGACAGTGCACTCGACTCGCGCTCGAGGAAGTTGGTAGGCAGTCCGGAAGCAGACAGCGCGTCGATAAGCGCATCCTCGGCCACGTCCTCTAGTCCGTAGCAGAGGTTGCTCCTCACTCCGCCCGGGAACAACACGGGAGTCTGGAAGATCATCCCGACCCGTTTCCTCAACTCCGTCGGCTCGATCGTGCGCACGTCGATCCCGTCGAGCAGAACCTCACCGTCCTCGGGCTGCTCCAATCGATTCAGGCACCTAAGCAGCGATGACTTCCCGGCCCCCGAAGGACCAACCAGAGCGGTGACCCGGCCGGCGGGGAACGAGACGCTCACCTCGCTCAGTACCTGCCTGCCTCCGCGCGTCAGCGAGATCTTCCTCGTTTCGAGCAACCCGTCTCGCTCCGTCATCCGAGGGAGTCGAGTCGGCGCTGCAGGCTCTCGAGCGCGGAACGAGCGGCATCGAGGTTCTTGTGCGCACCGGCTGCGGCCCTATCCGCATCCTTGGCCGCTCGCTCGGCGCGCTCGACGTCCTCCTCGGCAGCAGCGATGCCCGCTTCTAGTTCCTTCCGGCGCGCGGTTCGCTTCTTCTCGGCCGACTTCCTCTCGGCGGCGTCCTCGCCGACCGTTCCGAAGGCCGCTTCGATCCCCTGCGGTTCCACGTCGGTCCGCAGGACACCGCGGCGTAACTCGTCGTGACGCGCCGGATCCGATGCCGCGAACTGGAGGTTCCGCATGACCCGCTCGACCTGCGCCTGGCCCGCGTTGTGGCCCCCATCCTCAAGGGCAACGATCGCCCCCTTGCGTAGGAGAGCGAGAGCCGCACGTCGGTCGGCGGTCGGGCCCGACACATCGTCACCCTGGGACAACGCACGTTCGAGAGCGCTCGATGCATCGAGCAGCTCGGCGATCCCATCCGGTTCCGAGCGTGCGAGGCGATTGACCGCCCACGCCGTAACCGGCGGCTTCTTGAGTCGCTTGACCTCGGCCGCTCCGTCGTCGTCCGAATCCTTGAGATCGGCCGCAAGGCGGTCTCGCACTGCTACGAAATCGGACAACGGGGCGGCATAAAGCTCGTCGAGCACAGCATCATCCATCGGTCCATTGTCGCCCACGAATACCCCAGCGTGGCCGGGGGTAGTCTCAAAGGAACAGGGCCACCGCAGGTTCTGTTGCACCTAGAGAGAGCAAGCCCCGATCCACGGGGATGACTAGACGAGAGGAGGCGGCATGGCTGGTAAGTACACACTTCCGGACCTGCCCTACGACTACTCGGCGCTCGAGCCGCATATCGACGCCAAGACGATGGAGATCCATCACACCAAGCACCACCAGACCTACATCGACAAGCTCAACGCTGCGCTCGAGGGTCACGACGACCTCTACAAGGACAACGTCGATGACCTCCTGAGGGATTTCAAGAGCCTTCCCTCCGACGTGCAGGGCGCCGTCCGTAACCACGGCGGCGGCCACTCGAACCACTCACTGTTCTGGACCGTCATGGGTCCGGACGGCGGCGGGGAGCCCTCGGGCGACCTCGCATCGGCGATCGACTCCGACCTCGGCTCCTTCAAGGAGTTCAAGGACGCGTTCACCGACGCCGCGACGACTCAGTTCGGCTCCGGCTGGGCATGGCTCGTGGTCGACGGCGGCAAGCTGGCGGTCATCAACGCGCCGAACCAGGACTCGCCGCTCATGGAGGGCAAGACGCCGATCCTCGGACTCGACGTCTGGGAGCACGCGTACTACCTCAACTACCAGAACAAGCGCCCTGACTACATCGAGGCGTTCTGGAACGTCGTGAACTGGGACGCGGTCGCGGAGCGTTACGCCGCAGCCAAGTAACTACGTTCGAGTTTCCGAGGGGGTCGGGCGACCGGCCCCCTCTGCGCGTCCTCAGCCCTTCGGCGGGATCTGTTCCTAGCCGCGCCAGATGCCCAGGCCGTCGATGCGGACGGGCTTGTTGTTCGAGAGGACCTCGATATAGATCGTCCCCCGCTCGAACTCGGCAAACGTCGCCAGTTTGATCACGACTCGGTCTTTGCGCTTGTTCGCCTTCAGCGACACTTGCTTCAAGACCTTGTTGCCGAGGCGAACCTCGACGCGACCGCAGGTGGGGCACATCGTGGCGAGTAGGTCGAAGCGGCGGCCATCGACCCCGGAGATCCTGAGGGTTGCGCCCCGCTTGGTCGCGGTGGACACGGTCCGCTGGAAGTACCGGCGCCCGGTGTCCCGGGACCATTTCCTGCCCCCGTCCAGCTGAGCATCGTCCAACCTGATCGCGACACAGCGTTCCTCGCCCCACCCGGATCGGTTACCCGCCTCGTCGCGCGCTCTCGCCGAGTAGCAGTAGGTGTGGCCCGGGGTCCCCTTCATCGTGGACGACCGCTTGGCGCTCTGCGTGAGCCACCTGGTCCTCGCTCCGAAGTCTCCACGCTTGGATGCCTCTCGGTAGCGAACGTCGAAGAGCGGCGAGTCGGTGATGTCGTCGCTTGCGTTCCATCTGAGGGTCATCTTGAGAGAGCGGGAGAATGCACCCGACTTGGATCTCACGATCGGGATACTGGGGGCCTTGCCGTCGGCGACGACGTCGGTGACGCTCGTCGAGCTCGATGCGTTCCCGGCTTCGTTCGTCGCGGTGACCACTGCTCGGAGACGATCGTTGTAGTCCCACTTCTTGACCTCATAGAGGTTGGCATCCGCCCCGTTGATCGCAGAGCAGTTGGTTCCGGACTGATCACATCGCTGCCACTTATAAGAGAAGGTCATCGGCTTGGTGCCCTTCCACGTTCCGTTCGAGACGGTCAGGGTCTCTCCGGTCGCGGCCTTCCCAGAGATGACCGGTTGATTGTTAACGCTCGGTGGGATCGGGATGCGGAACTCAGAGATCGCCCCCGAAGCCCCCGTGTTGAGATCGACGTTGCCCGAGATGCCTGGGACACGTCCGCTGCTCGTGTACTGCCAGAACGACCACCCGTTGCCACCCCAGAAGTTCCCCGGAACGTCCGGCTGCGGGTTCTCGGTGTAATGCGCGATCCACAAGCCGTAACCCTTGTCGCCGAACTCAGAGGTGTCGTTGAGGTAGTACTCCCAGCTTCGGGGGCTCGTGTAGATCAGCGGCTTGACGTCGAGTTCCTTCTCGACCTTGGACAGCCACGTCCTGGTCCACATCTTCACGCGCCTCGGATTCAAGCCCCCGTACTGCTCGAGGTCGAGCACGGGATAGAGATCACCGGGAGCGGGAGCAGCGACACGCAAGAAGTGTCGAGCCTCGGCCCGCGCGTCCTGTCTCACCTTCTTATCGGTCGAGCCCTCCGGGCGAGCGAAGTGGTAGGCCCCCACCAAAACACCAGCCGAACCCGCATCCACGCGATTGGCGGCGTACTTGGGATCGTCAAACGTGATCCCCTCGGTGGCCTTCATGAACGCGAAGACCTTGCCGCTGTTCGAAACCTTGGTCCAGTTGATCGAGCCCTGGTGGTGGGAGACATCGATCCCCGAGGTCTCAGCAGCATGAGCCGGGGTCCCGAGCCCAAGAACGAGCCCCGCAGCCAGGGTCACAACGGCCACCATGGCCGCCAGTCCCCGGGTGGGCTTGTGAACTTCTACGAGGTTGCGAGATGCCGTGTGAGTCATAAGTTGCGTAGGAGAACATGATGCGTCCCATATGTCGAGGCACCCACGGGTGGTGCCACGATACGCGCAGAGGTCCAATTCGCGTGAGATTGAGCCACCCTGTTTCGGGGAATATCGAGGTTCAGGGCCCAGTTGTTTGTACCTGAGGCACAAGGATTGCCCCCTTCCCCCGGGAAGGGGAATCCCGTACCATTGTTGAATAAGTAGGAAGCACAAGACAGGTAGCAAGTTAGGAGCAACGGATCCGGTGCGGATCCTCGCTCGAAGGTTGATCCGGCCCCCGGCCCCGCCGCAACTGCGGCACTCAGGACTATTCGCCGGCCGGTCCCTTCGACGAAGGTGGGAGCGACGCATTGCGGCGTTGTTTCTTCCCTCCAGCATCGGGCACGCTTGAAGATGCCGGGATTACAGGAAGGTTGATGACCTAATGAGCCAGACATCGCGCCCCTCGAGGGGGTACGAGTCCAGAGAAGAAGCTGCCCACGAGGATCTCGTTAGGCAGTATCTCCGCGAGATCGGGCAGTACCCACTACTGACCGACGTCCAAGAGGTCGAGCTCGCCAAGGCGATCGAGGACGGCGAGAAGGCCGTCGAGAAGATGGAGAAGGCCAAGAAGCTCTCCGACAAGCAGCGGATCGAGCTCCAGACCAGGATCCGCGTCGGTCGCCAGGCCAAGCGTCGCTTCATCCAGTCGAACCTGAGGCTCGTGGTGTCGATCGCCAAGAAGTACTCGGCCGCCGGTCTCCCGCTCCTCGACCTGATCCAAGAGGGCAACCTCGGCCTCATGCGAGCGGTCGAGAAGTTCGACTACCAGCGAGGCTTCAAGTTCTCCACCTATGCCACCTGGTGGATCCGCCAGGCCATCACCCGCGCTATCGCGGACAAGGCCCGCACGATCCGTATCCCGGTGCACATGGTCGAGACCCTCTACCGAGTGCGCAAGGTCCAGAGCGAGTTGCTCGAGAAGTTGGGCCGCGAGCCCACGATCGACGAGATCGCCGAGCAGTCCGATCTGACCCCCGACAAGGTGCGCGAGGCGTTCCGTGTCCTTCCCGAGCCGGTCTCTCTACACGAGCCGGTCGGTGACGAAGATGCCGAACTGGGCGACTTCATCGAGGACGAGGATGTCGAAGGTCCGTTCCAGGCTGCTGCGGTTGCACTTCGTCAGGAAGACCTGTGGAACATGCTCGGGTCTCTCTCGGACCGCGAGCGCAAGGTTCTCGCTCTCCGCTTCGGACTCATCACCGGTGAGCCACGGACCCTTGAAGAGGTCGGCAAGGAGTTCAACCTGACCCGCGAGCGGATCCGTCAGATCGAGGCCAAGGCGCTCAGCAAGCTGCGCCACCCCTCGACCCCTGGCAAGCTCCGCGACATGGTGACGATCTAAAGCTAGTAGCCTCGCCCGCATGGTCACTACCGTCGTTCTCGCCACCTGCGATATCGATAACGTCCCCGAAGCTGCCCAGCAGGTCGCCGACCTGCCTGAGGTATCCGAGGTCTACTCGGTCGCGGGTGATTACGACCTGGTGATCATGGTGCGGGTAAGGAAGCATGAGGATCTCGCCAAGGTGGTGACCGAGGGCATCCGCCGGGTGCCCGGGATCGAGCAGACCCGAACCCTCGTGGCGTTCAAGGTCTACTCGCGCCACGACGTCGAGTCCCTGTTCTCCTTGGGGTTCGACGAAGAAACCTCGTAGCGCCGAGGAGTCGCCATGGATGCACTCATCGCGCACTATCACGAGATAGGCCTCAAGGGCCGCAACCGCCAGTACTTCGAGGACACCCTCGTGCGCAATCTACGGCGCGCTCTGAAGGGGACGGGCTACAAGCAAGTGCTGCGGAACTACGGCCGCATCTTGATCGAACTTCATGACGATGCAGATGCCCAGGAGATAGTCAGCCGCGCGTCACGCATCTTCGGCATCGCTTATCTGGGGGCCGGGGTCAAGGTCGAGCCTGACATCGAGCGCATCAAAGAAGTGTCCCTTGACCTACTCAGAGCCGAGCCATTCACGACGTTCGCTATCAGAGCACGGCGCCAGAACTCGCGCCTCGAAGTGAAGAGCAACGAGATCAACCGACTGGTGGGGGCACACGTTCAGGCGCACATCGACGACGCTCCCGTTGACCTCTCTTCTCCCGATGCAACGGTCGTGGTCGAGCTGTTCGACGACGCGGGCGTCGTCTATCGGCAGAGGGTCAAGGGTCCGGGTGGCCTGCCGGTGGGCGTCTCGGGCCGGATGCTCGCACTACTGTCGGGGGGGATCGATTCCCCGGTGGCGGCATGGCGCATGGCTCGGCGCGGAGCGATCGTCGAGTTCGTCCATTTCCACGGACAACCGTTCACCGATCCTTCCTCTGTGAGGCAGGCCCAGGAACTCGCCGAAGTGCTCGCCACCTACCAGTTGAAGGCCAAGCTCCACCTCATCCCGTTAGCCGACGCGCAGCGCGAGATCGTCACCCATGCACCCTCCAGCCTCCGTGTGGTGCTCTACCGGCGAACGATGATGCGGATCGCTTCTGCGTTGGCCGGTGAACTCGGCTGCAAAGCGTTGATCACGGGAGACTCGCTCGGCCAGGTCGCGTCGCAGACGATCGAGAACATCCGCACGGTTGACGACGCGATCAAGGGCACCGAGGTCCTCAGGCCCCTCATCGGCAACGACAAGCAAGAGATCATCGACCGGGCACTCGAGATCGGGACTTACGAGATCTCGACCAGGAAGCATCAGGACTGCTGCGTCCTATTCGAGCCTCGCTCCCCCGCCACAAAGGCCAGCATCGCCGACGCTGAACGCGGTGAGTCAGAGCTCGACCTCGACGCGCTTGTGGGCAAGGCACTCGCCGGAAGAGAAACGATCTCGATCGAGTACCCGTAGTTCAGAGCTTGTTCTTGAGGACCTCAGCGATGTTGTTGAAGATCTTGGGGGCCTCGTCGAACTTCTGCTTGATCGTCGGCGCGGTCATGACGCGCACCACGCCATCCCACAGCTCACGACTCTGTTCGGTGTAGGGATACCACCACAGCTTCTTGAGCTTCGGCATCGTCGAGCGACTGATGTGAAGTGGGACCGAGAACTCCTGAAGCCCAAGATGGCCCTGTAGGCGGCCGTAGCCCGACTCGCCCACACCACCCCACGGAGCCCAAACCGCTCCGGCAGCCGCGGCATGATCGTTGATGCCTACAGCACCCGCTCGCAACCGCTTGGCGATCGACTCGCCACGGTTCTGATCTTTGGTCCATACAGAGCAGGTGAGGTTGAAAGAATCCTCGTTCGTGCGCCGGATGGCTTCTTCCTCGTCAGCCACCCTGAAGATCGGGAGGATCGGGCCGAACGTCTCTTCCTTAGACAGATCCATGTCTGGCGAGACGCCTGCCAACACGGTCGGCTTATGCCACAGAGAACCGTCCGAGTTACGAGAACTGTCCTCGATCCCGCCTGCCAATACCTCGGCGCCCTTGTCGACGGCATCCTTCAGGTGACGCTCGACGATCCCGAGTTGGTTCTTGAACGTGAGCGAACCAACGTCGCCTTCGTCCTCTTGTTGGCGAAGCCGCTCGACCTTGTCCACGAGCAACTCGTTGAACCTGTCGGCGACCGCATCGACGACGTACGCTCGCTCGACGGCAGCGCACGTCTGGCCGGTGTTGGTGAACGATCCCCACACGACGCCCGCGGCCGCTATGTCGAGATCGGCGTCTTCGCACACGATGGCCGCGTCTTTGCCTCCCAGTTCCATGACCACGGGGGTCAGATGCTTGGCCGCCGCCTCTGCGATCCGGCGACCCGTGCCCGGGGAGCCGATGAAACAGATCTTGTCGCACGGTGCATCCACCAGGGCGGCGCCAACATCCCCGCCGCCCTGCACCACCGTTGCCACTCCCGCGGGAAGCGGATCGAGGACCTTGCGCAACATCTCGCCCACCCCGGGGGTCACCTCTGAGGGCTTGAGAACGACGACGTTGCCAGCGAACAACGGCGACGAGGATCGCCATGAACGAGAGGAAGAACGGATAGTTCCACGGGGTGATGCATCCCACGACCCCGAACGGCTTCCACTCGACCCGACTCGACATCCCCATCAGCGGTCCAACTATCGGACCCACTTTCTTGGACCTGAGGTGCTTCGCTGCGGTGCGCTCGAAGTAGGCAAGGCTGAGGACGGCCGGCATCACATCCGCGAACAGCGCCTCGGTCCGCGGCTTGCCGGTCTCCTTCGAGACGGCCTCGACGATGTCATCGAGGTGCTCGTAGATCGCGTGCCTGACATCCTTGAGCAGGTGGGCACGACCCGCAGGCGAGATCGCCGCCCACTCGGGGGCCACCTTGCGGGCCTGGGCGATGGCATCCGCAACGTCCGCCGGTGAGTTCGCGGGCACCTCGCCCATCGATTCGCCCGTGCGCGGATTGAAGCTGACCAGCATGGCGGGAGACGAGGAAGCCTTTCGTGCCGGGCTCTTCTTCGCGACAGGCTTCTTCGCGGTGGTCTTCTTCGCCGTCGACTTCTTGGCGGTGGCCTTCTTGGCGGTCGTCTTCTTCGTGGCGCTGGACTTCTTGGCGCCGTTCGACTTCGGCTCAGCCATCACAAACCCCCAGGATCTGCACGATCTTCTGACGGTCAGGGTACCCGGTTAGGTCCCTCGCTCTGCTCCCCCGGAGTACGGCGGCATCAGGGTCACCTCGGAGCCATCTGCTAGGGGCTGCTCGAGAGCCGTCTGTAACCCATCGACGAGGACCCCGAACGCAAGTGCCCTAGGGGCTCCGAGCGCATCGATGGCGTCTCCCACGGTTGCGCCGGTGGCTAGTTCAACCGTGCAACGGTTCCCGTCTGCATCCACTGGGAGGAAGTCCTTGAACGCCCCGAAGCACATGACGGTGATCCTCACCGGAGGTCCGCCCCCACCACGGAAGTAACCACCGATCGCGCGATGCGGGTTGCGTGATCGAGAGTCTCCCATTCGATGTTGCCAGCAACGTCCGAGGGCCAGTGCCAGTTGGGCAGCACGCCTCGGTCGTCCACCGCGAGCAACGACACCGCCCGGTACTTGCGAGCGAGGAGCACCGTTGCGTCGGTAGGCAACGAGACGTACGAACGTTCCTCGGCTCCTGCCTCTTCCGCCGCGGCTAGGAGCGCGCGATCGGCCCGATGCGGGCGAAGGATCCCCTCCTCATAGGCAGCGATGACGGTTCCCGCCCCTACATTGTCGAGATTCAGGTGGCAGGCCTCGGCGATCTCTTCGCTGTGAGCTTCGATGTAGGCCTGGATGCCAAGCATGCCGGCCTCCTCCGATCCGGTCACGAGGAACCAGGTGGACGGCGGATGGGTCGCGGCCAGGCGGAGCAGTACCTCGACCCCGGATGCGTTGTCGTTGGCTCCCGCCACCACGGGCATCCGAGTCACGGCGTGAAGTTGCAGCGTCATCGCGAACAGAAGATAGCCAGCCAACAGGACGGCTGGTATCCAGAAGAAGCCAGGGATCCCCCGGCCGACCTCGGCAACCCATCCGGCAGCGCCAAGCACTGGTACGGCCGCCAGCACTAGATGGAGACCGACTATCGACGTGCGCAGGTTGGCCACCGTGGACGGATGGAAACTCAGCGACGACCGGGCGGAATCGACGTGGGCGACAACGACCATGCGTGGACGCTCGACCCCCGGGGTTCTGGCGATGACGTTCTGGCTGGATGACTTGGAGGGCTTGATCAACGGGCGACCCTCGGCGTCTCTGGCATAGAGGAGGATCCCGATCAGTCCGAGGATGAGGGTCGCACCCGGCATGATCCCCAGTAGAGCGGCCCCTGCGGCCGAGGTCCCCAGATATACGGCGTACCAAGATTGATAGTGGGGGCGAGATGGGAACGCCTCGACCTCGACCTCGTATCCGAGTTCGTCGAGGCGGGCGGCGCACCAACTCGACGCCCTTCCCTCTTCCTTCGAGCACGCCAGTCGGGGGCCGATCTCCTCCGTTAGCGCCCTGATCGCATCCACGCACCAGAGCCTAAGGGGCGCAACGAGAAAGGGCGCCGCTCTCGCGACGCCCATTCACGCTCACCCCCCAAGGACTACTTCTCGATCGGAACCCCGACGAGAGAGCCGTACTCAGTCCACGAACCATCGTAGTTGCGAACGGTCTCGTAGCCAAGCAACTCCTTCAGCACGAACCAGGAGTGCGACGAGCGCTCCCCGATCCTGCAGTAGGCGATTATGTCCCTTTCGGGGGTGATGCCCTCGGCCTCGTACAGCGCCTTGAGCTCATCCGCCGACTTGAACGTCCCATCCTCGTTGGCCGCCTTCGACCACGTGATGCTGGACGCGCCGGGGATGTGACCGGGAACCTGCGACTGCTCCTGTGGGAGGTGAGGCGGAGCAAGCGCCTCTCCCCGGTACTCCTCGGGTGACCTGACGTCGACCCATGCTTCGTTGCCAGCTTCGGCACGCTTGATGACCTCGTCCCGGAACACCCTCAACTCGGGGCGATCCGTGCCCGGCGCGAAGGTGGCCGGGGTGATCGAAGGTTCGTCCTGAGACAACGTGCGGCTCTCGAGCTCCCACTTCTTGCGACCACCGTTCAGCAACTTGACGTTGTCGATGCCTCGGTACTGCAGTAGCCAGTACGCGTACGTCGCGAACCAGTTGTTGTTGCCGCCGTACAGGATGATCGTGTGGTCGTTCGAGATGCCCTTGGAACCGAGCAGCTGGGCGAGCTGCTCACCCGAAACGAACTGGCGCTGCGGCAACGCCTGGAGTTCGGTCTCCCAATTGATCTGGACGGCGCCGGGGATGTGACCCTTCAGGTACACATCTGCGTCCTCATCGACCTCGACCACCACGATGTTCGGGTCGTCGAGGTTCTGCTCCAGCCAGTCGGTGTCAACGAGTACTTCGGGATGCGCGTATTCAGCCATGGTCTCTCCTCAGATCTAGTTCGGACGGGGTCGCGGTGCGTAGTGGTTAGTCGGTGTCCCTACATCGCTCGGCGACGAGTTCCCTCAGTCGCGCCAATTGGCTCTGGGCATCCACAAGGGTTCGTTCGAGGATTCGGATCTCGAGTTCGAGGTCGTCGGTCGTTTCGGCTCGCTCGGCTGGGATATCGATCCCTGCATCCTCGAGGGCCCCGGCCTCGCTCTCCCAAGTGAAATAGACCTTGGCCGGTCGCCCCTTGGCCTGGCGCCTGGTATCGGTCGCGAGGAATCCGGCCTCCACCATCAGATCGAGGTGCGCGCGGGCTACATTGGGATGGATCTGGAAGATGTCCGAGATCTCTTTGACGGTCATCGGCCCGCTACGCAGGAGCTTGGCGAGGATCGCAGCCCTCGTCGGCAGCGACAGGACCTTCGCGGTCCTAGTGGCGGAGTCATCTCCCAGGTTCGTCATGGCCCTTGTCTACCAGAAGAACGCACCCTTAGCAACTGGCTAATAGTGCAAACTCCCCCACCCGGCGACGCTCTCGGCGTGTGATCGGTCGCCGGGTGGCCGGATTCACGCCGAGAGGTGCACGGACGGGGCTATTTGGCGCCGTCGAGGATCTCTCGGCCCCCGAGGGGTTCGGAGAGCTCGACGATCGTGGCTTTCTTGACGGCGAGCTCGATGCATGCCACGTCCTCGTCAGAGGGGGTGTGGCCTTCGAACAGGGTGATGGTTACGGCGTCGGGCGAGTAATCGACCTGGATGCTGTCGAGCACGTTGCAGGGCTCGACCCCCGAGTACCAGAGCAGCTTGACCGAGGTGCCACCCTCGATGACCTTCGCCTTCTGGAACGGGATGGCACGAACATCTGCCTGGCCCGGTTGTGGCGTCACGATCTGGGCTCCCCCACCGGGCTGGTCGGTTGCGTTCGGGTCCGGGGTGGAGGACACGACGTCATCGGGGCTTCCGGGCGAACCGACCCCCGTGGAACTGTCGCCGCAGCCACCCAGAACGAGGGTTACCACGGCGAGACAGAGGAGCAGGGCTAGGTTCCGTGTCCGGTTCATGCCTCTATGACGCATCGAGGTGGCGAGATTGTTCCTAACCCTCGGAAACCTTCCCAGCTTCTTCGAGAGCCTCGACGAGGGTGTTCCATCCCAGGAGGGCGCACTTGATACGGACCGGATACTTCACAACGCCTTTGAGAGCGACAAGATCGCCCAGTTCGTCCGCGTCACCTTCTGTTTCGCCAGCCATCATGTCCTTGATCGCGGAGGCGAGGGAGGCGGCGTCCTTGATCGGCACACCCTGGAGGCGCTCGGCCATCATCGAGGCACTGGCCTGTGAGATCGAACACCCCTTGCCGTCGAACATGACCCCGTCCAGCTTGTCGCCGTCGAACTTCAGGAACAGTTCGATCTCGTCACCGCACAACGGGTTGTTGCGTTCCAAGGCCACATCGTGAGGGTCGAGCTTGCCCTTGTGCCGAGGGGCCCGGTAATGGTCCAGGATCACTTCCTTGTAGAGGTCCTCGAGACTCAGATGAACCACCCTTTCGATTTCTCTAGGGCGTCGATCAGAGCATCGACGTCCTCCTCGGTGTTGTAGATGTAGAAGGACGCCCTCGCGGTGGCGGGTACGCCTAGCTTGCGCATCAGCGGCTGCGCGCAGTGGTGGCCCGCCCTGATACAGAGCCCTTCTTGGTCGACGATCGTTGCCATGTCGTGCGGGTGAACCTCTTCGAGGTTGAACGAAACGACTCCCCCACGCTCGGATGCCTCTTTGGGCCCGTAGATCGTGGCACCCAGGGCGCCGATCTTCTCGAGAGCGTAAGACGTGAGCTCGACCTCATGGGCGCGGATCGCATCCATGCCGAGTTCCTCGAGGTATTCGATGGCGGCGCCCATGCCTACGGCCTGGGCGATGTTGGGGGTGCCCGCCTCGAACTTGTAAGGGATCTCGTTCCACGTTGCCCGATCGGCCCACACCTCGCGGATCATCTCGCCGCCCCCCAGGAACGGAGGCATCTCTTCGAGGAGGTCCTCACGACCGTAAAGAACACCGGCCCCCGTCGGCCCGCACATCTTGTGGGCCGAGAAGGCGAGGAAGTCACAGTCGAGCTCGTTGACGTCGAAGGCCAGGTGAGGAGCTGCTTGCGCGGCATCGACGAGGATCCTGGCCCCCACGGCGTGCGCGGCGTCCGCGATCTGGCGCACCGGATTGATCGTCCCCAGCACGTTCGACATGAGGTTCATCGCCACGAGCTTGGTCTTCTCGGTGAGGTACTCGTTCAGGAGATCGACGCGCAGTTGGCCGTCGTCGTCGATCGGAAGGTGCTTCAGGACGGCGCCCGTTTCCGCAGCGAACAGCTGCCACGGGATCAGGTTCGAGTGATGCTCCATCTCGGTGACGAGGATCTCGTCACCTTCCGAGATGTTCTCCTTCGCCCAGGTGAATCGGATGAGGTTGATCGATTCGGTCGTTCCTCGAGTGAAGACGATCGAGCGAGAGCTACGCGCGCCGACGAAACGGGCCACAGAGTCGCGCGCTCCCTCGTATGCGGCCGTCGCCTTCTCGCCGAGTTCATAGATGCCCCGGTGAACGTTCGCGTTCTCTTCTTCGTAGAAGCGAACCATCCGGTCGATGACCTGGCGGGGCTTCTGGGACGTCGCGGCGGAATCCAGATAGACGAGTCGCTTGTTGTGGGCAAGCGTCTCGAAGATCGGAAAGTCCTTCTTGATCCTCTCGACGTCCAGACTCATCGCGATCTCCTACTCGACCTCTACGGTCTCTTCGACCGTAAGTCCCAATTCCTCGGCGATACCAGCGTACCCCTCGGCCTCCAGTCGCTCGGCGAGTTCAAACCCGCCCGACTTCACAACCCTGCCGCCCATCAGGACGTGCACTTGGCTCGGTCGGATGTAGTTGAGCAGTCGCTGGTAGTGGGTGATCAATAGGATGCCGACGTCCGGTGAGGCGAGCTTGTTGACCCCAGCCGAGACGTGCTTCAGGGCGTCGATGTCGAGGCCGGAGTCGGTCTCGTCCATGATCGCTAGCTCAGGCTGCAGGACCGCCATCTGAAGGATCTCGTTGCGCTTCTTCTCGCCGCCAGAGAAACCCTGATTAACGTAGCGATCGACGAGTTCCGAGGGGATCTCCAGAAGGTCGATCTTCTCCTGGAGATACATCCGGAACTTCATCGCCGACAACTGCTCATCGGAGTGGATCGCGTTGTAGGCGGTGCGGAGGAAGTTGACGACCGACACCCCTGGGACCTCGGTCGGATACTGGAACGCGAGGAAGATCCCCTTCTGGGCACGCTCGTCGGGAGCGAGGTCCAGGATGTCCTCGCCGTTGTAGAGGACCTTTCCCTGGGTGACCTCGTAGCCGGGTCGGCCGGTCAGTACGTACGCGAGGGTCGACTTCCCCGAGCCGTTCGGGCCCATGATCGCGTGGATGTCGCCCTTGTCGAGGGAGAGGTTGAGACCCTTCAGGATCTCCTTACCTTCGACCTCGACGTGTAGATCTTCGATGTGCAGCAGCTGATCAGCCATTCTGAACTCCTTGGTCTCCCTGGGGTCTCCCTGGGGGTCTCTCTCGGGGCCGATGAGTACGTGGCCCCCTTCTAACTTCACCTGATAGGTCCTCACGGGCTTCGTTGCGGGAAGGATCCGCACCGCACCCGATTCGACGTTGAATCGCGATCCGTGCAACTGACACTCGACCTCGAGGTCGTCGACGTCGAACTCGCCTTCCGTAAGGAAGGTCTCCTCGTGCGTACACATGTCGTGCGTAGCGAAGAGGTGAGAGCCGAATCGATAGACGCCGATGGGCTCACCCTTGACTATGACCTGCTTCATCGAGTTGTCGGGGAACTCCTCGAGTGCTCCGACATTGACGAAGTCGTCCATCACACGGCCACCTCAAGACGCTGGTCGCCCTCGACCTTCGCCGCAATGGCCTCGGAAAGCTCGTCTCGGACGCCGCCGACTCTGACCCGGTCGAGGACCTCGCCGAAGAAACCGAACACGATCAGTTTCTGTGCGGTCACTCGGTCGATCCCTCGGCTCATCAGGTAGAAGAGGTGCTCTTCCTCAACGGGGCTGACCGTTGCACCGTGGGTGCAGCGAACCTCGTTGGCTTCGATCTCAAGCTGCGGGATCGAGCGAGCGATCGAATCTTCGGACAGGGTCAGGTTCCGGTTCGCCTGATAGGCGTCGGTTCCCTGTGCACCCTTGGCAACCTTGATCAGCCCCGAGTACTCGGAGCGACTGCGCTCCTTGAGCGCTCCTTTGTAGAGCAGGTCAGACGTGGTGTGTTCGGCATTGTGGTGTTGCAACGTGCGCTGGGCGAAGTGCTGGTCGGCGTCGGCGAAGTAAAGGCCAAGCATCTCGGAGAACGAGCCTTCGCCGTTGAGTACGGATTCGACCTGCGTTCGGGCGAACGCCGAGCCGAGGTTCACGGCGAGGGACCTCACCGTCGAGTCGCGCTGCGCGGTGAACCTTTGGGTCTGGAAATGCTGAACGTTACGACCCCAGGTTTGGAGCGAGATGTAGTTCACGGTCGCACCTCGTCCAGCGGTTACCTCGACCACGCCGGCCGACAGCGATGCTTCGTCTGAGTCCGCAGAGGTGAACCTGTCCACGAAGGTGAGGCTCGCCTGCTCGCCGACCACGATCGTTGTGTGCGGGAAGGTCGACGAACCACCCTCGACGGTCCGGACCACCTCGAGCGGCAGCTCGACCTCGACGCCGCGGGGAACGAGAACGAAGTTGCTGTCGGAATGGAACGCTGCATGAAGGGCTGTGAACTTGTGCTCGTCGGTCATAACGTCGGTGAAGAAGTGTTCCTTCACGAGATCTGGATGCTCGGTCGCGACCTGTTGGAGCGAGCCGAAGATGACGCCCTTCTCGGCGAGACCCTTAGGCAACTCGGGTGTCGTTGAGGAGGGATCGGGGGCGGTGAATCGCTCGAAATCGAAGCCCCTGACATCGGTGTAACGGAACTCCTCGTGCTTCGGGTCGGGAAGCTCGAGCTTCTCGTAGATGTCGTATGCCTCGACACGGCGTTCCGCGAGCCAAGATGGTTCATCGAGTTGCTCGGAAAGGCGCGTTAGGGCCTCTCGCGTCAGCTTGTCCGTCATTTTCGTCCGATCACTCCCCGACCGTTGGATGGTCGCCGCGTCCTGTCGGGCGGCGACCCTGGTTCGTCTCAGGATGGCTTCGGGATCCCGCTCCGGCGACGCCGGAGGACCCTTGTGAAGCCGTTCACTAATCCTAACGTGCCCTACTTAGGCTTGCCTAACCAGCAACCTGGACGGGGGCCCGAACCTTCCCCGTTATCTTCTGCCGATGACTCAGTCCGGGACTAGAGAGGTCTCCCCCGCAGGGCTCACCGCCATCGCCCTGGCGGCCGCGCTGTGGGCGGTCTCGGCGGCGGTCGCGGCCTCGCTGTTCGCCCGGGGGGTCGAGCCGCTCGAACTCGCCGCATCTCGGGCGGTGATCGCGTTCGCTGGATTCGGGATCATCAGCCTGGCTCTGAGGGATCGAGCATCTGACCGCGGATCCGCTATCCCCCATGTCGTGGCGCTCGGGCTTGCGATCGCCCTCGTCAATGCCGCCTACTACCTGGCGATAGACCATCTCGCGGTCGCCATCGCTATCGTCCTCCAGTACACGGCGCCAGCGTTCCTTGTGGCCTACACAGCCCTGAGAAGACGGAGACGCCCGACCCCGCAGGTTCTCGGAGCCCTTGGGCTGGCGCTCGCCGGGGTCCTGCTGGCATCCGAGATCCCCGGCGGAGACCTCGGCAATCTCGACCTCCTCGGCATCTTGTTCGGGCTCAGCTCTGGCGTCCTGTTCGCCACCTACACGATGGTCAGCGAGAGGGTCGGGGCGACCTACGGACCGATCGGGGGGATGCTCCGCGCGTTCGGCGTGGCGAGCCTCTTCTGGGTCGCAACCCAATCCTTCAGGGGGTGGCCAGCAGAACTGTTCGAGGCGCGGAACATCCCCTTGATCCTCTTCGTAGGGCTCATGGGCACGCTCGCACCATTCCTTCTCTATGTGTGGGCCGTTTCAAAGGTGCCACCGGAGCGCGCCGCTATCGCCGCGACGCTCGAACCGGCTCTCGCCGGTCTGGTCGCGTTCGTCTGGCTGGATCAGGGTCTGTCGGCGATGCAGATCGCCGGTGGAGTCCTGGTCCTCGGCGCGGTCGTACTACTTCAGGCGCGACGGAAGAAACGGATCGTGGGCCCGGAGCCCTAGGGAGGAAGTAGACATGGCCGACTTCGTTACGAAGGATTTCGAACCGCCGCTCGGACTGATGAGTACTGAGGTTCTCTTGGAGCCACTTGGACCCGAGCACAACGAGCGCGACTACGCGGCGTGGTCGTCGAGCATCGAACACATCCAACAGACCCCCGGATTTGAGGACGGGTCGTGGCCGCACGAGATGACCCTCCAGGAGAACCTCGCCGACCTCGAGATGCACGCCAGACACTTCGCGTCGCGCGACGGGTTCACCTATTCGGTCCTCGACCCGCGAACTCGGGACGTGATCGGTTGCGTCTACATCTATCCGGCGGATGACGGCGAGCACGATGCCAGGATCCGGTCGTGGGTGCGGGCCTCGCGCGCGGAACTAGACGGCAGCCTGAGGTCGATCGTCTCAGACTGGGTAGCTTCGGACGTGTGGCCCTTCGCGAACGTGCTCTACGCACCGCCCCGCTGAGGCCTGATCGCGCGAACTAGCCTACGGAGCCTTCCATCTGGAGTTCGACGAGACGCTGGAGTTCGACCGCGTATTCCATCGGCAACTCTCGCGTGATGGGCTCGATGAACCCTCGCACGATCATCTGCATCGCCTGGGTCTCGTCGAGACCACGGCTCATCAGATAGAAGAGCTGCTCGTCGGAGACCTTCGACACGGTTGCCTCGTGGCTCACCGCCGAGTTCTCTTCCTCGATCTCGATGTACGGATAGGTGTCGCTGCGACTGTGATCGTCGAGGATCAGGGCGTCGCAGATCACATGGCTCTTGGCGTGGGTCGCACCCTCTTCGATGCGCACCAGACCGCGGTAGCCACCTCGGCCCCCGTCCTTGCTGATCGACTTCGATGTGATCGAGGACTGCGTGTTCGGGGCCGCGTGCACGACCTTGCCGCCCGCGTCCTGGTGCTGGCCTTCACCTGCATAAGCGATCGAAAGAACCTCGCCCCTGGCGCCTTCACCGAGGAGATAGCAGGCTGGGTACTTCATGGTGACCTTGGAGCCGAGGTTGCCGTCGACCCACTCCATGATGCCGTTCTCGTAGACCGCGGTGCGCTTGGTCACGAGGTTGTAGACGTTGTTCGACCAGTTCTGGATCGTCGTGTAACGACAGCGACCCCGGGGCTTGACGACGATCTCGACCACTGCGGAGTGGAGCGAGTCGCTCGTGTACACCGGTGCCGAGCAGCCCTCGACGTAGTGAACCCAGGCATCCTCATCGACGATGATCAAGGTGCGCTCGAACTGGCCCATGTTCTCTTGGTTGATACGGAAGTAGGCCTGGAGCGGGATCTCGACCGAGACACCCGGGGGCACGTAGATGAACGAGCCGCCGGACCATGCCGCCGAGTTGAGCGCCGCGAACTTGTTGTCGGCGGGCGGGATGATCGTCCCGAAGTACTGCTTGACGATGTCCTCGTGCTCGCGGAGCGCCGTGTCCATGTCGGTGAAGATGATGCCCTGGCGCTCGAGTTCTTCCTTGGTCTTGTGGTACACGACCTCGGACTCGTACTGGGCCGAGACACCGCCGAGGTAGTTCTTCTCGGCCTCGGGGATGCCGAGCTTGTCCCACGTGGCCTTGATGTCCTCGGGCATGTCTTCCCAGTTCTTCACCTGGCCGGTGGGCTTGATGTAGTAGTAGATGTCGTCGAAGTCGATCCCTGAAAGATCTGCGCCCCACGACGGCATCGGCTTCCGATAGAAGACATCGAGCGCCTTGTGGCGGAACTTGCGCATCCAATCCGGCTCGCCCTTGCGGTCGCTCATCATGTCGAGGACCTCGTGGCTGATGCCCTTCTCGGGCTTGATGTCGTAACTCGTGGCGTCGTGCCACCCGTACTTGTAGGCACCCTTAAGGGCGCGGACCTCTTCGTTCTCTTGCTGAACCTTTAGGTCCTCTGCCTCAGTTGCCAAGAGGGATCCCTCCTCAACGGAATCGTGATGAATCCATAGTCTAGCAGCCTACTTAGGCAACCCTAAGTTGGCCTCATCAGTCTCAACCAGGGCGCCGGCCCCCTTGTTCCGGATTAGGCGCGACGGGCGGGGGCCGAGCGAGGATCGAGCGGGAGTGGGGCGAAGTCGAAATCGATGTCGTCCAGTTCATCGGGGTGGAATCCGGGCCCCCGATTGGTGACCCGGAACGACTCACCGTAGGCATAGCCCGCCCGGGCCCCCTCCTCGGCCGCTCGCTCCTTCATCCACCCTTTGATGCGATCGACATCGTCTCCAACCTGGCTCTTGTGGCACAGGAGCGCCTCGATCTTGCGATCGATCGTGTCCGAGACATCGACGACGACCGGTCCGGACTCCGGCCCGGCGATCCACAGCTCCCTAAGGCCTCGCCAGGGCTCGAACCCTTCCTCGATCAACTCGGGGAAGTGCCCAGGGGTGGTCCCGGCGGTCAGCGTCACGTCGAGGGACGCCTCTCCGACCGCTTTGTGATCCGGGTGGTTCACGAACCATCCGTCGATGAACGAGGTTGGATCCATGACCATGTAGCGATGCGGGCGGGCCTCTCTGAAAACGCGGGCGATGTCCTTACGAAGTCCGAGGGTGTATTCGACGTAGCCGTCCTGGTACCCGAGCCATCTGACCTCGGTAGCGCCGATGACTTTCGCCGCTGCCTCTGCCTCGGCGACCCTCATGCGGTTGAGGCCGGTCCCGATCAAGGAACGATCCTGGGTGCCCGTCGAGCCGTCCGTCACTAGACAGAAGGTGATCTCGGCGCCCTCATCGACCCACTTCGCGAGGGTCGCTGCGCTCGCGAACTCGATGTCGTCGGGGTGGGCCGCAACGACTAGAGCCCGGTACTTCGATCCACTCATGCCGTGTGCAGGATCAGAACGTCCACCGGGGAGTGGTGGGAGATGCGGTGCGGAACGTTTCCGAGCATGAGACGACGCGCTCCCGTCATGCCGACGCTACCGACGACGATCAGATCGAAGTCCTCTCCCTGAGCGGCATCGAGGAGCACATCCGCCGCCGGTCCCTCCACCGCGCGAACCTCCGCGGTGACGCCTTGGTTGGACGCGTGGTCCTCGGCGCGCTCGAGGACATCTTCAGCGTGGGTCGCCTGGACGATCCGCCACTTGAACTCCTCGGGAACGTTCGAGGCTGATGGATCGGCGCCCCACTGCGAAAGCACATCGCCGGACGCAGCCCGCAACGACTTCTCCTCCGCCTCGGAAAGAGGCTGGTAGGCACAAACGAACACCGGGTGGGCGCCGAGTTCCTTCGATAGCCGGGCCGCCGCGTTGACCGCTCGCATGGCCGTCGGAGAGCCGTCCGTCCCCACGAGGATCTTCTTGTAGGCACTCGGGTCAGCGCTCTTCGAGTCGGTCCTGACGATCAGAAGGTCGGAACCCGCCTGGTGCGAGACCTTGTTCGGGACGTTTCCGAGCATGAAGCGTTTGGCCCCCGACATGCCGACGCTCCCGACGACGAGAAGGTCGGCCCCCCTGGACTCGACCTCACCGAGCAGTGCATCTACCGGGTTCCCGGTGACGACCACTGCCTCGGCTCCGTATCCGGAGGCAATGTCCTCGAGCGCTGCACCGGGGTCCGAGCCTGCGTGAACCAGGATCAGCTCGGCGCCCAGCGTGGTCGCCAGCTGCGCGGCCCGATCGGTAGCGATGCGGGCGGTATCCGATAGGTCGGTGCCCGCCAGGATCTTCTTGTACATCGGGTCCCCTCTCTTGGTCTAGCTCGCGCCTGACTGCCGAACGGCAAGGGTGCATCGAGCCACCGCGATCTTGGTGCCATCCTCGGTGACCAGATCGATGCCCCATACGTGAACGGTTCGTCCCTTACGGATCGGTTCTGCGGTCGCGGTCACGATCCCGGACCGAACCGCTTTGAGGTGGGTGATGTTCAGATCTACACCGACGGTGAATTGACCCACCTCGCAGTTCAGGTAGGAGCCGATCGAGGCAGCGCTCTCAGCGATGACGGCAGAGGCGCCACCGTGCAACAGCCCGAGAGGTTGGTGGACCTTGGGGCCGACCTCCATCTGAAGGACGACCTTGTCCGGTCCTGCCTCGACCGCGGTGATGCCGAGGGCTTCGTGGATCGTGTTCTCGGAGGGGAGGATCGCCTCGTTCTTGCTCATGCGGCGAATGCTACAAGTTCGCTCGCTCCGCCTGCGCCCGGCCTACTTTCCGCGCCGCCTTGTCCCGATACATCGCTGCATCTGCGGCAGACAGCAGTTCCTCGGAAGTACTGCCATCCTCGCCGGAGATCGCCACACCGCAGGAGACCCGGAGGGGCACTCCTACGTGACCGGGGAGGCCCTCCGACTCGAGGACGCCCCTGATGCGATTCATGACGATCTGACAACCCACCCGGTCACTTCTGCGGAGGATCACTACGAACTCATCGCCCCCATAGCGAGCGATCGAATCCGAACCACGCGTCGCCCGACGCAGCACGTTGGCAACCGACTGGATCGCGAGCGACCCGACCTGGTGCCCGAGACTGTCATTGAGTGCTTTGAGATCATCGACATCGATCATCACGACCGCGTAGGGCTCCTTGCTTGCCTCGAGTTCCTCGACCTCCTCATAGAAGGTTGCGATGTTGGCAACCTGAGTGAGGGGGTCGAGTCGAGCTAGCTTCCGGAACTTGGACTGGACCGCGTAATGAGCTTCGGCGAACGCCCCCAACACTCCGGCGGTGATGCCATAGAGAGCGAACCGGGCGGCGAACACGGAAAGGATCAACGTGCTCTCGAAGGTCGGAGCGCGACTCACGTCGCAGAGAGCAGCCATAGCGGCAGCTCCCATCGAGACGACCAAACCCTCCTTGAGCCCGGCAGCGATCGCAGAGATCGCAACGGGGATGATGAACAACCAACCTGAGTCGACCTGGACGGGGGTTTCGATGAGGCTGAAGAGAGACGCGAGCGCTATCAGGATGCCGACGACGAAGAACCGAACCGCGCGCTGTTCCAGCACGATACGGAGTCGTTCGGTAAGCATCCTCTGGGTCCGTCCGGTGACGTCCCCACCGATCACCTGCGCCATGACTGATCCTCTCCGAGAGGGGAACCTCTCCCCCTTACGGATATCGGTTCGTGTTGGCCCGGGCTGAACCCGTGATCAGGAAGTGATGTCCTTCGGAAAGACCGCACGGATGTGGGACTTGCGGACCTCCACGAATGAGGGCGAAGCGATGGGCGTTCCTCCATCGGCGCTGGACACCGTGCAGTTGGTAACGGGCACGAACTCGCGGTTGTCCCTGATGACCGACTCCCATGCGTCCGAGAACCGACCGAGTTCGGGCGGCAGATAGATGTCTCCCTCGACCTGATAGCCGTCGAGCAGGAGGACCACTCCGACCGCCACCAGTTCGATCTTGGGACTGAAGCCACTCGGTGCCGGCGGTGGTTTAGGTGCCCCGTTCGGGGATCCAGCGCCCACTCCGTTCGTTCCCACGAGTCCCTTGATCTTCGACAAGAGGGCAGATGCCGCGAACGGCTTGCTCAGGTAGTCGGCCCCCATCGTGGCCGCTCGTTCGGCGATCTCCGGTTCGAGCAAACCGGTCAGGACCACCACGGGCATCCGGTGGTAGCGCCCATCTGAGCGGATCTTCTGGAGCAGACTCCAGCCGTCGGAGCCGGGCAGTTTGATGTCGAGCACCGCAACATCGGGGCTCTCACGGACGATGTGCCGCCACGCCTCTTCGACGTCCCCGGCGAACACGCCCTCGAACCCCGCGCTCTCTAGGTGGTAGCGAACTATCGCCACCACCGAGGGCTGATCTTCAACAACTAGAACCTTAGGCATCTGAATTGACCTCCGATATACATAATCGGCCGCTCGCGGGGGCTTGTTTAGCCGAGATGGCATATTCCGCCTGGGGCACTTTCTCCCCTAGTGTCTGAGCATGACCACGACCGGGGGCCCCACCGCCCCAACGGACCGCACCACTCTCCGCCGCCTGCCCGAGAAGGGTGTCTTCGACCGGGCCGAGATCAACGCCATCATCGACGAGGCCCTTTACTGTCACCTCGGATTCGCCTTCGAGCAGTCTCCGTTCGTCATCCCCACGATCCACGCTCGGATCGAGGACACCCTCTACGTCCATGGGTCGGCGGGGAGCCGGATGCTCAAGCATCTCCGAGGGGGATTCCCCGCCTGCGTCACGATCACGATCCTCGACGGGCTCGTGCTTGCCCGCTCGGTCTTCGAGCACTCGATGAACTACCGGTCGGTAGTGGTGTTGGGCGAGGCCCACGAAGTGACCGACCCGGATGAGAAGCTCGCCGCTCTCGAAGCGGTCTCAGATCACGTCGCTCCCGGCAGATGGCGGGACGCCCGAGAGCCCACCCAGAAGGAGTTGGCCAAGACGCGGGTACTCGCGTTGAGCCTCGACGAGACATCTGCAAAGGTCTCGACGGGTCCTCCCGAGGACCTGGAGGACGACTATGCGCTCGACTGCTGGGCGGGTGTCATCCCACTTCGACTCGTGCCTGGGGGCCTCGAGCCCGATCCCCGATTGAAGGAGGGCATCGAGGCGCCCGAGGATCTGATCGAGTACTCCGATCCCGAAGGCCGCTTCCGCTCTTAGCTCTCTCTGATCCAGGACGGGCGGGTATGACCGTTAGGGTTCCGGGATGGAAGTACGTGAGGACCCCCGATGAGAGGTTCGCCCCGCTTGCTGACTTTCAGTTCCAGCCGAACTACGTCGATGTCGGTTCGGACGGCTCCGAGGTGCGGATGCACTACCTCGATGAGGGCTCCGGCCGGGTCGTTCTCCTCCTTCACGGAGAACCTTCCTGGAGCTACCTCTACCGAAAGATGATCCCCCCTCTCGTCTCGGCAGGGCTGCGGGTGGTCGCGCCGGACCTGATCGGTTTCGGACGCTCGGATAAGCCCACGGAACGAACCGACTACACCTTTGAGCGTCACGTCGCATGGACGCGTTCGCTGATCGAACAACTAGAACTGCTCGGACATCACCTTGTTCTGTCAGGACTGGGGCGGCCTCATCGGTCTTCGTTTGGTCGCAGAGACCGACCGCTTCGGTCGCGTCGTCGCCTCCAACACCTTCCTGCCGACTGGGGACATGGAGTTGGGGGAGGCATTCTTCAAGTGGCGGGACTTCTCCCAGAACGTCGACGAGTTCCCAGTTGGGCCCATCGATCCAGCGGGGCGCGGTATCGGAACTCCCTGACGAGGTGGTCGCCGCCTACGACGCTCCGTTCCCCGACGAGTCGTACAAAGAGGGAGCGCGACAGTTCCCGATGCTCGTCCCCGCAAGCCCAGACGACCCCGCCACCCCGGCATGCCGGGCCGCGTGGGACGTGCTGTCGCGCTTCGACAAGCCGTTCCTCACCGCGTTCGGCGACTCGGATCCCATCACCAGGGGTGCAGACAGGTTCATGCAAGCGATGATTCCAGGAGCCGAGGGGCAACCGCACCAGACCCTCGAGGGCGGAGGTCACTTCATCCAGGAGGACAAGGGCGAGGAACTAGCACGGATAATCATCGATCTAGTAGAGAGGACGACAAGATGAGCGATATCGATCCTTCCAACATCGGGCCCGACGAGTTTGCTTCTCTCGTGGCCAACAAGTCGGATGGCGACATCGAAGAGACGATCCGTTCGGTCGGCACCGAGGCGACGCTCGACCGGATCTTCAAGGGCTTCGAAGAACGTTTCCGAGCCGACAAGGCTGAAGGAGTCGACGACGACATCCAGTTCCTCATCAAAGACGGTGACGAGGAACACCCGTACGTCGTCGGCATCCACGACGGGAAGTGCACGACGGAACGCGCAACAGCGGACGATCCCAAGACCACCTTGTCGCTGAAACTCGTCCCCTTCGTAAAGCTCATCACCGGCCAAGCCGATGGCATGAAGATGTTCATGACCAGGAAGCTGAAGCTGAAGGGCGACGTGATGTTCGCCCAGAGGGTGCTCACCTTCTTCGACCGACCCAAAGCCGACTAGGAGCTCAACCCGTGCGGGTTCTCGAATGGATCCCGATCCTCCGGGATCTTCCGCCATGGTTCACCGTGGCGCTCGTGGCGATGCTGCCCATCGTGGAACTGCGCGGGGCGATACCAGTGGGCGTCTTGCTCGGGTTGAGCCCGGTCGAGGCTGCGATCCCGGCCGTGATCGGGAACCTGATCCCCGTCCCGTTCCTGGTGTGGTTCCTCGACCCCGTGCAGAGATGGCTCTCGGAGCATTCGGAGCGCTTCGACCGCTTCTTCAAGTGGCTCTTCGCTCGCTCCAGGAAGAAAGCCTCAGGCAAGCTAGAGGCGTTTAGGGACGTCGCGCTGGTGTCGTTCGTTGCGGTACCTCTGCCCGGCACTGGAGCGTGGACCGGGGCGGCCGCCGCGTTCGTGATGGACGTCAAGAAGTTCCGGGCTGTCGTCCTGATAGCTCTGGGTGTCTTGATCGCGGCGGTCGCAGTGACCGCCTTCACCGCAGCCGGAGAATCGATCGTCAACAACCGAACGCACTGAGGCCGCCGGGAGGCCTAACTAATGGTGGTGGGTGGCCTCCACGACCGCGCCGAGCTTCTCGCTCCAGTCGTTGTGGGCGTGGATCAAGGTATGGATCAGGTCGTCGACGGTGGCATGTTCTGCCGACGGATCTGTTGCGGCGCCGAGCCACGAATCCACGGCCTTCTGGTAGCTACCCCAGTTCTCTTTGAGATCGTTCCACTGCTTGTCGTCGACTGACATATCCCCTCCGTTTACTCGTCGTTGGTCGGGTGACCCTACCTATCCATCACGCCGGATCGGAAACGAGTGTATGGGTGAGGCAGTGGTAAGCAACAAGGGCAACTAGGAGCCGAAACGGGAGGTCGTCGTCGGTCGGATAGAAGATCACGCATTCATCGGGGACACCCATACGGGTGCGCTCGTGGATGACCGTGGGACCGTCGTCTGGCTCTGCCTCCCCAGATTCGATGCTCCCTCCGTGTTCGCCTCGATCCTCGATCCCACGCGTGGCGGGCACTGGACCATCGCGCCGAGCGAGTCGTCCAGATCGAGGGATCGTCGGTACGTCGCCGACACTTTGGTCCTAGAGACGGTGTTCACCACCGAGGACGCCGAGGTGATGATCACGGATTGCATGCCGCTCGCGCCCACTTTCGATCTCGACGACCCAACGCCCATCAGATCCGACAATGCAGTCGTAAGGAAGGTGCGCGGCCTCTCCGGACGCACGCGGATGAGGCTCGAGTTCGTGCCTCGCTTTGGTTACGGAGAGAGTGCGGCGGCGCTTGCACCCTTCGAGGGCGGCCTGGAGGCGACTGGAGGTGGCCTCACGCTCCACCTTCGCTCCCCCGTCGACCTAGAGATCCATGAGGGGGTAGCCCGCGCCGATTTCACCGTCGGCGAAGGCGACGAGGTGGCCTTCGTCCTGCAGCTCGACGATGGCGGCGCTCATCTCCAGATCGAGGACGCGTCGTTCGCGATCGAGCAGACCGTGACCTTCTGGAAGAAATGGTTGTCGCAGGCGAAGTACGCGGGCCGGTGGAAGGAGGAGGTCAAGAGGAGTCTGGCGGTCCTCAAGGGCCTCACCTACTCGCCGACCGGCGGGATCGTCGCAGCGCCCACGACCTCGCTGCCGGAGGACATCGGTGGAGAGAGGAACTGGGACTACCGTTTCTGCTGGCTCCGCGACGCCACCTTCACGCTGGGCGTTCTCCTAGACCAGGGCTACACGGCGGAAGCGATCGAATGGCGCGACTGGCTGTGTAAGACGCTTCACAACAATCCAGGCGAGATCCAGCCGCTCTACTCGGTCACCGGCGAGACGGACCTGAAAGAACGGGAACTCCCCTGGCTCGACGGGTACGAGGGATCGCGACCCGTGCGCTCTGGGAACGCAGCAAGTGAGCAGTTCCAACTCGATGTCTACGGCGAGATCCTGGACGCCATGCACTCCTCTCGTCGAGCCGGTATCCCCACTTCGCCGGGTGACTGGGAGATGGAACGGAAGCTCGTCGAGCGGGTGATCGACCGGTGGCAAGAGCCCGACGCAAGCATCTGGGAGGTCCGCGGTCCGCTCCAACACTTCGTTCACTCGAAGGTCATGGCGTGGGTAGCGATGGACCGCGCCGTCGCCGCGGTGGATCGATTCTCACTCGACGGCGACCGTGACCACTGGAGCGCGGTCCGCGACGAGATCCGAGCGGAGGTCATGGTCCAGGGTGTCGATCCGGACAGGCATTGTTTCAAGCGCTCTTACGAGGATGGGCAGCTGGACGCGTCCCTTCTTCTGCTCCCCATGGTCGGGTTCGTGGATGCGACCGATCCGATCATGGTCAACACGATCGAAGCGATCGAGAAAGACCTCGTGCACGACGGACTGGTGAAGCGTTACCTCAGCGGAGATGGACTCAAAGGGACCGAAGGTACGTTCCTGATCTGCACCTGCTGGCTCGTCGATGACCTCGTGATGATCGGTCGCCGTGACGACGCCACCGCTTACTTCGAGAGGATGCTCAGCGTTTCCAACGACCTCGATCTCATGGCCGAGGAATACGACCCCGCTGAGAACCGGATGCTCGGTAATTTTCCGCAGGGCTTCTCGCATACTGCGGTCATCACGGCCGCGGTGGCGCTCGAGACGAAGGGACACAGCCCGCTGATCAGGCGTCACGAACCGGAACCTCGAACCTAACGACCACCCTTCTGGGCGATAGGGACGACACGCGGGCGCGCCACAGTCGCCCAGAACGAGTAGTTAGGGTGCCCGCCATGGGCATACTCCTCGGCATCGGCGCGGCACTCACCTACGGGGCCGGCGATTTCGTGGGCGGGTTCGTCACCAAGAGAGCCAACGTCTTCCACGTCGTCTTCTGGAGTCAGTCGATCGGATGCATCCTCCTGATCCCCGCCCTCTTCATCGTCGGATGGGCACGCGACCGCCGACACGGTCACGTTGGGGGATCGGCTCTGGGGTCGCAGGAGGCGTGGGAGTGCTCGGTCTCTACTCTGGCCTGGCGCGCGGGCGGATGAGCGTCGTCGCACCGGTCACGGCGGTCTTGGCCGCGGTGGTCCCGGTGATCTACGGACTCCTGTCTGGCGAGCGGCCGGGAACCCCCTCGTCTGATCGGCATCGTGATCGCGCTTGGAGCCGTCGCTCTGGTCTCGATGGCTCCCGCTCCGGGTGAGCCTGGAGGTGGAGCGGGAGTCACTCGCGGAATATAGGACTCGGGTGTGGCAGAGGCACTCCTCGCCGGCGTCGCCTTCGGGATCTTCTTCATCACCCTCTCGAAGGCAGGCACCGACTCTGGGATGTTCCCGATCGCGTTCACCAGGGTCGGATCGCTGTCCCTCGTCGGTCTGGCCCTGTTGATCCGTCGACCAGCCGCCACGGGGGTCGAGGGAGCGCTCGGCGGGATCGCGTTCGCTGGCGTGATGGACGTAGCGGCGAACATCTTCTATCTGCTGGCGACCAGATCGCGGCCTTCTCTCGCTCGTCGCCGTCATCACCTCGATGTACCCGGCGAGCACGGTCCTGCTGGCCCGGATCTTCCTCGGCGAGCGCTTCAGTCGCATGCAGTTGGTGGGGCTCACCTTGGCAGTGCCTGCGATCACCCTGATAGCAAGGGGCTAGTGATCAGCGAACGGAAGACCTAAAGGCGTCCAGCGCGGCCTCGAAGGTCGCCAGCGGCGGTCGCACCGTTCCTGCCCCGATCTGGCCCCCATCCTTCCCTGCTACCCCCGCATCGATCACGGGTGTGATCCCCGACTCGACCACTTTCCGGATGTCGATACCGGTTGGGGTTCCTCGATAACCGAAGTAAGGGATCTTGAAGTACTCATGCTCGCCCTCAGTGATCTCGTACATCTGGAGGTTCATCCTGATCATCTCCTCAGCAGAACCACCCTGATAGGCCTGCAGTGGGAAAGCAGCCGCTTGAGCGAAGCCCCCAAGCCCGACGGTCTCCGTGATGGAGCTCTCCCCGCCCATCCACATGACGTCTGCCTTGGTGAAGCCGTCGAAAAGCTTCGCCTCAACATCAGGCAAAGGACCTCTCACCCACTCATCCCCGAGGCCACTGATGCGCAGGGCGAACTCCTGGCAAGAGAAGCTCATCGCAGTCACCAAAGACGACCCTGCGATGTTGTTGGCAGCATCCGACGTTGCCTTTCCCACAGCCATGGTTAGTCGAAGAAAGAAGTAGTCACTCTCGTTCAAGAACGCGATCGTTCTCCGAACTTCCTCCGGGCGCGCTTCGGCGACGTCGAGCAGATACGGGAACAACTCACGAGTGAACAAGAGCGTCCCGGCCGTGTTGCGGCTGTGGAGTTCGTCTCCCATGTGGATGGCGCGTCTCATGACAGGCTTCAGGGCGAGCCCATCCTCCATGCGGTCGATCGCTGCACCGATCGTTGGAGCGATGACCTCTTCGATGAACTTCAGTCCTTCAACAACCTCGTCGTTGTACACGCCGTAGTTCAAGCGCTTGGGTGACGGGCCCTCGTAGAAATTGCAGAACCCCACATTGCCAGCAGCCCGGTTCTCGACCACGAAAACCGGCATCGAGGCTGTGTAGATGCCCGCCAGAGAGCCGATGCATCCGAAGTCGTGGCATGCCCCCACTCGGATATCTCCCGACTTGAGTCCTGCGATGGCTTCTTCCGGGGACTTTGCGATCCCCTCATAGAGCGCCGCGCCGACGATCGCGTTGCGCTGGCCCCCGTGATACTCCTCCCAGGGAAGCGGAGCCCCAGAGGTAAGGATCGTGTTTGTGTCCATCCCCGGCACCACCTCGCCAGCGCTCTTGACTCCCACCAGGATCGGGTCAGCCGAGACAAGGGCGGCGAATGACTGTGCGTTGGAACGGTCCGTATCGAGGTCGGAAGCAACACTCACTGGGCTCTCCTTCTTTGCACGGTCAGGACAGGTAGCGACGTTCTACGTAGGTCATTACGGAATAGAAGGGATCGATCAGATTTCCGATCTGGACCCGACCTACTTGCCCGAGCAGCTGATAGGCGCCGGTCTCTGAGAACCCATGGAAACGGCTCAGTCGAGTGACTAGATCGACGAAACCCGCGCGTATGCAATCGGCGGTACCGACCCCTTGAAAGGACGCGATACACCCGATCCAATCAGGCGTTTCCAGGATCGGAAGCCGTGTGAACTCGGCCTGCTCTTGATCGAGAACGTCGATGCTCAACGTCACGTCGGACTCGACCTCTATGGCGGCCCCGGTTATCTCGCCATCCCCTTGTGCCGCGTGAGCATCTCCCAGAGAGAGAAGCCCTCCATCGACATTGCATCGAAGGATGAGTCTCGCTCCCGCAGCTATCTGAGGGATATCGACGTCACCCAGGTACTCATGAGACTGAGAGAACGAGATGCGCCTCTCCTTCGATGGAGCGACCCCGATCGTCCCCAAGAACGGACGGTTCGGGATGAGGATGTTCCGTCCGTCGATAGGCAACGTGATCGTGTCCCCCTCGACCTTGCAGATCGTCGTTCGGGGCTCCATCGGAGGCTGAAGCGTGTAGCCCTGATCATGGGTCAGGGCGCCCAGCCCCGGGATAACGGCCGTCCACCCTGTCCCCGTAACTGGAGCAGAAACGATGCCCGTCACGTTCACTGCGATGCAATCGCCAGCGGAAGCGCCATCGACATAGATGGGCCCTGTCACGGGACATGCTCCCCCGAGTTCCTCGATCAGTGCATCGAAGCTCTCGAACCGATCGGCCTCGCTCTTGACCACTCCACAGAGAGAATCTGCCGTCTCGACCAACACCGCCTCGCCAGGCACCACCGTTGCAACGGGCGCGTATGTCCCTATCGAAATACATCTGAGTGGACGAACGGTCGATCTTCTGCATGTCAGATCGCTCCCACCATCGTCTCGGCCGCAGCCGTCACGAACGACTCGAAGAGAGCGAGTTGACTGTCGTCTTCTTTGAACATCCGCTCCGGATGCCACTGGACACCGACAAGCCACTTACCTGGAAGTTCGATCGCCTCGGCACTCGAGTCAGGAGCGACGGCTGCGAGCATGAGCCCGGCCCCCAGATCCGTCAGACACTGATGATGCATCGAATTGACCTCGATGGACCGAGTTCCGTAGATGCGCTCGACCAAAGATCCGTTCGAGAGTTCTACGGTGTGCGCTGGCTCATGCTCCCTTGATGGATCCGGGTCGTGATTGTGCTCGACCTCACTCGGTCGGATCGAGGGGATGTCCTGGCAAAGGCTCCCACCGAAGGCGACGTTGATGAGTTGGGCGCCCCTGCAGATCCCGAAAACAGGAGTTCCTTGATCAACGGCGCGCCTGACTAGCTCGACCTCTATCTCGTCCCGAAGAGGGGAAACCTCAGAGCAACTCCCCTCGTCCGATGTGCCGTAGACAGCTGGGTCGACGTCTCCACCCCCTGTGAGGAGCAAGCCGTTCGCGATCGAGAGGATCTCTTCGACCCACTCATGCGGATCGAAGATCGCGGGTGCGTAAAGCGGCATCCCCCCGGCTGCCCACACCGCTTCGGCATATCCCGCCGAGGCTCGAACCCTGTTCTCGTCGCCATACACCCCGCACGAGATGACGATCCGTGGCTTTCCCCCTCCTAGAAGAATTTGAGGTACCTCTCTCGCTCCCATTCCGTAACGACGTTGTGGTACTCCTCCCATTCCTTGTTCTTGAGATCGACATACACGGGCTTGAGCGGCCCGAAGACCTCATCGGTGAGAGGGTCCTCATCGAACGCCTGGACGGCCTCCAACAAAGTTCTAGGAAGCACCTGCACGTTCTGTTCGACGAGTTCCCGCCGAGACAGCTCGTACATGTTGTTGCCCGTTGGCTCGCCCGGATCGATCTTGTCCCTGATGCCCTCTAGGCCGGCGGCGAAGGTAAGAGCTGCCCCCAGATACATGTTTCCGGCGCTGTCGGCGGCTCGATTCTCGACGCACGGGCGCCCCTTTGGCAGCCTGACCATCAGGCAACGGTTGTTGTTCCCATATCGAACGTAGACCGGGGCCCATGTGATGTCCTCCATGAACCCCCGCCCGACGAGTCGCTTGTATGAGTTGACCGTAGGGCAGGTCACGGCAACGATCGCACCCGCGTGCTTGAGGATGCCTCCAACGAAGTGGTACGCAAGCTCTGAGTACCCGATCCCTCGCTTGTCGTTGGGGTCAAGCATCAGGTTCTCTCCGGAACCGATGTCGGTGAGGCTCATGTTGTAGTGAGCCCCAGAGCCGAAGTTGTCGGAGAAGGGCTTGGGCATGAACGTGGCGAACGCACCTAAGCTCTTGGCGACCTCTTTAAGCATGAGCCGCATGAACGTGAACCTGTCTGCCTGGGTCATGACGTCCGAGTAGCCGAAATCGAACTCGTACTGAGAGTTCCCTCCCTCATGGTCGAACGAGTAAACGCCCCACCCGAGTTCGTCGAGGTACTGCACCATCACATCCAGGAAGCTCATCCCATCAAGGGTGCTCTCGACGTCGTATCCCCAGCACTCGCCCTTATCGTTTGGGTGTAGCGGGCCGAGGGTTCCGTGCTCGTCCTCGCGGAAGATGTACACCTCGGGCTCGAATCCAAGATTGAGTCCGTACCCCATCTGAGTCGCTTGCTCAATGACACCGCCAAGGATCTGGCGGGAGCAGTACGGATACGCCTCTCCGTGCCACACGAGATCGGAAGCCATCCACGCGTACTTGCGGTCCCACGGGCAGATCGTGAGCGAGTCAAGGTCCGCTACCGCCTGGCATTCATCCTCGTGCGGGCCAAGCGGCCCCATGCCGGGCAGCGCCCCAACGGTGTAGAGCTCTGACCCCTTGACCATCGCCTCGAACTGCCGCACCGGGACAGCTTTTGCCTTGGTCCGGCCATAGAAGTCAGCCCAGCTTCCGAAGACGTACTGGACACCTTCTTCGATCAGCCACCTTTTCTTCTCCTCGATCTTCTGGTCCAGGTTTGCCTGGGAGAGATCGGAACCTGTCTTCACCACTGATTGCTCCTTCCGATGTGGATGACTCTCGAGTCAGCCCGAAGTCAGTTGATGACTACTGATACGACCTTCTTCGAATCGAACGATCGCTCCCCTCAGGATCGAGTCTCCGTAATCACTGCCGGGGTTGACCGCGAGCGTCTGTCCGATCTGAACGGCACCGCGGGACTCATGGATATGCCCGTGCAGGCTGAGCATCGGCTGATGTTCAAGGATCACGTCTCGAACAGCCGTGCTCCCCACCGGCTTGGTCAAAGAACGACCCGCGGAGGTGTTCTGGTTCCAGGTTTCGGGATCGATGTCGGGGCCCTCGTCGAGACCCGAGTCAAAAGGCGGAACGTGGATATTGAAGATCGACGACGACGGATCCTCGAGCCGGGCGACCAACTTCTCGATCTTCTCGCGCGAACTCGACCTCGTCCAACTCTCGGTGCGTCTTCCACGGTGTGCGGTTAGAGAAGCCGGTGGCGAGCATCTCGAATCGATCGGCGACCGTGACGACCTCTCCCTCTATCAACCGGAAGCGAGGGATCGCACGAAGGATGTCGTCGATGAAGAAGGGGTCGTCGTTCCCAGGCGCGACGAAGACGAACCGGTCGGACCCGTGGAACTTCTCCTCGACCATCTCTCCCCATCGAAAGAGGGTCGACTCCATCTCCGTGCGGAAGATGGCCTCGACCGCCTCGGGGTCGTCTCCCAGGGCTCTCAATTCGTCAGGGTCGGTTCGATATGGGTAGAAGCCTGAGTCGCGGATCCTGCCTTCGAGCGCCTTGGTCTCGTCATCGCCGCAAACTTCGACCGGACGCCCCGCAACCGTCGCCGTGAAACGGCCAGGTGACTCTTGGTTAAGGGGAACGATCATCTTGCCCGTCATGTCGCCGCCAAGGACAACGACCTCTGCTCCATAGAATCCTGGTGCTGCGATGAACTTCTTGAAGCACAGTTCAGAACCGTGGATATCGGTGGCAAAGAAGAGACTCACTGCACCCTTCGAGGACCGCTTGAAGAACGACATCAGTAAGTCGCTTCCTTCTCGTTGACCTCGTTGTACCAGCGCACCTTGGTCCCGACCCGAGCACGGGCCTTCCACTTCAACGACTTTGGAGCGCCTTCGACGATCTCCTGGAATCTCGTCACGCGAGCCGTGGCTTGAGAACGGGCGTCCTCCGGCAGGACTTCATATCGATCGATGAACGTCCGGAGTTTGTCCGAATTCATCATTGCCGTGTAATAGAAGCCCCAGTCCTTACTGAGTAGACCGGCGATGTAGCTCGCGTCGATCTGCTCCCGGTGCTCGGACCCGAGTTCGTGCTCGACGAAGCAGATAACTAGGTCCTTGATGTCTCGCTCGTTGATCTCGACTATCTGAAGTTTCTGCAACACCAGATCGGCGAGCGGAACGGTGGGCGCATCGAGCCTCATCCGATCGTGCAGATCTACCGGATGGCAGTAATCCAGGCGATCGATGAAGGCATCGACACACAGGCCGTTAACGGGGTTCGTATAGAAGTACCTCGCTCCCTCTGTAGCCAGAAGGATGTCCCGATCCTCGATATACCCACGTTCTTCGAAGAAGGTCCTCATCTTCCTGCGATCGTCCTTAGGTGCAACGAAGTCGATATCGGTGTGCTCGCGATGTAGATCGTCGAAATACGACGAGTGTTCTGCGCAGTGGAACCTGAAGGCCATGGATCCCACGAGGCGAAGACAGATGTCGTTCGCCTCCGCCTCGCGGAGCAGCGTCGTGGCCGTGTTCATGAACTCTTCTGGACTTGCGACGGTCAAACCAGATTCCTTCCGAATCGTCCTGTGTGCCTGCTACTCGATCGGGATCTCTTGGAACGCGAGATCGACCTGGATCCCCTGGCTCTTGCGGTAGAGCCTCATCCCGACGTACCAGACGATCCCAACTCCGAAGAGCACCCCCATCGTGACGATGTTGCGCGAGCTATGACCGGCTGCTATCGGGTCCTGCCAGAGCAGGTAGAACACCCACGCGAAAGAACCCGAGAGAGGCTGCGCAAACAACGCTCAGAACGGGCAACCCGCCGATCTTCCAGTTCGCGAACGGAGAGCGCTGATACATCTCGGGGCGGCGCCACGGGAAGATGATCCCGCCGAGCATCGTCGTGCCCCAACAGATCAAGACCCCGTAGATGGCGACGAGGGTCCCGTACGACGTGAACGCGATGACCCACATGAACGCAACCGCAACTACAACGGAGATGACGATCGCCACCACCGGCGTGTGGAACCTCGGGCTCACGTACCCCAACTTCTCAGGTGCTAGCGCGGTCGAAGGACCACGCGATCATCGTTCGCTGTGCGTAGATGAGTTCCGCCGGGATCCAGAAATAGATCCAGGCAACGAACGCCGCCGCTATTACTCCCGCTATCAGTACGTTGTTCGTGAGGATGCCGGTGAGCAGAGTGAAGTACGGCGTCACGCTGGTGCTTGCCTCCGGTACCACCGCAGCGTTGTAAGAGATGGCGCCTTGGAAGGCGTAACCGAACGCCTTGTTGGACAGCACCGCAAAGGCGGCGAACAGAACACCTGCTGCTGCGATCGACCCGAGCATCCCAAAGACCTGGGCCTTCTCAATCTTCTTGATCTCCCCGCCGATACCGATCGACTGGATCCCGCCGAGTAGCGGCAGCAAGGGCCAGACCAAAAATGCGATGGTGGCACTCGAGGTGTACCCGGAGTCAACCCACCCGTTGGCAACGGCCGTGCCGATCACCTTCGCGTAGTCGAGGCCCGTCAGGTTGTTGAAGTTCGTGATGAAGCCCTCCTGGGATCCGAACAGCATCACGGCTAGCGCAAGCCCGGTTCCGACCAGGGCAACCACAAACATGATCCTCTGGAAGCTGAAGTACCGCTTCATCCCCGACAAGGGCAAGATCCCGCAGAAAACGATGACGGTGGACCCGACCCAGAACAATCCCTTCGGCTCAAGCAGCCATATAGCAGCATCCGTCATCGCCGCACTCTTCCCGACGAAGCCCACCACGCCGAAGAAAGAAGCGAGGCCCACCGAGACCAGCAGGGACGCAGCGAGAGCGCCGTAGAACAAGATGGCGATCGTCTCGACGAATGTCGTTACGAATGCGATGCCTGGACCAAGTGCACGGGATTGATAGACATAGTTGCCACCGGATCGTGGAAACATCAACGACCACATCACGTAGGCGCTGCCGACTACAAACATCCCAACCATCGCTATCAACGAAGAGAGCGCTACGTTCGCTCCGGGATAGAAAGCTGGGCCGATCAGCTGGTTCAGCGCAACCGCGATGCCAACGCTGATGAGCCCGATGTTGAAGATGAAGACATCGAAGCTGCCCGCACTGCGGATCAGGCCCGACGCCTTCCTCGTAAAGACCTGATCGCCCGAGCCTGCCTGTGACGCCGTGTCTGGAACGGTCGCCAAGTTCCCACCCCCCGATGAGTACGGCGCGGGTCCCCCCCACGCTCTAACCGAACCTAGCGACCGTCCAAGTGCGAAGTCAATAATCAATTCCAAAGAAGACAAAGCCAAGACAACTATTTCAAGCGGTGCTAGCATCCATATTCGTCTTTCTGAAACCATCTCCTAACTGATTTCGTATTTAAGGAGGGCCGACCCAACCGCATGAGCACAGAATCGTCTCCTTTAGCAAATCGAGGAAAATCCTCCTCGAAGGCCCTCCCCTACGATGCTCTGGATCGAAGGATCATCTCCCTCCTCCAGGAAGATGGCCGGATGCCCAACACCGAGTTGGCGAGACAACTCGGAGCGGCAGAGGCGACGATCAGGAAACGACTTAAGAGACTGATCGACAACAAGGTTGTCAGGGTGGTCGCTGTCCCAAGCCCGGAGACCGTTGGGTTGACCCAGAGCGCGATCATCTCGATCGAGTGCGAGTTGCGCACGGTCGATGCCGTAGCAGAGGCCCTGGAGAACTTCCCCGAAACCCGCTACATAGGGTATTCGGCGGGGACCCACGACCTAGTGATGGAGTGCTTCTTCTACTCGCATGAGCATCTGCTGCACTTCATCCGTACTCAGATTGCTGGGATCCCTGGCGTGAAGACCACGGATACGTCGATCATCCTTAAGGTGCGGAAGTTCTCCTACGAGTGGGAGCTTCCGGAGGACCAGGTCGAGTGGGAGAAATAGGCCCTTCAGATCGTTGCCCGGAGCCTCCACTGGGTACATCATCTGAGCCTCTTTCCGATCTCTAGAGTCTGGTGATACCTCTGTCAGCACGTGTTCCGATCAAACTCGCCTCCGTGATAGCGACGTGTATCACGATCGTTGTTGCCATCCCCCCCTCTGGTTCCGCCCAAGAACCTTCCACAGCGGCAGCCCCGGCCCCCGGTCCGGCGGCGGAGTGCGCCGCCTCTCATCCCGTCCGCCCGGAGGTACCCGGCACCTACGGATTCCTCGACGGTAGTTCCGCCATCAAGGACGGGATCGAGTCGAACATCTCGTGGGGCTCGGCGTGGGCCGACCACGATCGCGATGGGCTACCCGATCTCCTCGTCGGGCGTCATTACCGGAATCCGAAGTTCCTCTCCAATCGATGCGACCAACTGGTGAACGACGATTCCTTCGAGCCGTGGGGCTTCGGGGATCGGCACAACTGCGCATGGGGAGAGGCGAACGGGGACGGGCTCATCGACCTCTTCTGCACCCAGGGCGGCGAACGGGGCAAGGGGGCCAGGGCGAACAACCTCTACATCCAGCAACCGGATGGAACATTCATCGACGAGGCCAAGCAGCGACGTGTTGACTATGCACCCGCACGATCGCGTGCCGTCTCGTGGATCGATTACGACACCGACGGCGACCTCGACATCTTCATCGCTGCCCAATGGCGTAAGGGCTACCCGGACCGGATGTTTCGTAACGACGGTGGGATATTCACCAGGACGAACGTTGGACTCGAGTCGATCGTGTCGAGCGAGACCGTGGCGTGGAGCGACCTCGACCACGATGGCGACCCGGATCTACTCATGACTCTCAAGAATCATCGAGCGAGGTACTTCGAGAATCGCGGGGGCCGCTTCAAGCGGATCGCTCTGCGTCCCTTCACCGGGCACGAGTATCTGTCCGTCACCGCAGCCGACCTCACGGGCGATGGATGGGACGACCTGGTAGCTGTCGGCGGGGGCTACACCGTGATCATGAAGAACCGCGGCGGCAGCTTCGTTGTTACGAGGAGAGTCGGGGCGAAACTAGGCAGGATGGCCACGCCGTTCGACGTCGACAACGATGGGGATCTCGACCTCTACGTGGTGCGAGGAGCGGCGGGCAACGGCAGCCAACAGACGACAGATCTCGCCGACAAACTCCTGGTGAACGTGAACGGGGCCTTCGTACCCACCGGCCATGGTCACAGGGAACCTAAGGATGGAAGCGGCGATGCTGCCTCGGCCTCGGATTGGGACCGTGACGGGACGGTCGACCTGTTCCTGTCGAACGGCTACAAGAAGCGCTCCGGCTCCTTCATCCTCCTGGACAACGTGAGTGACGCCGGGAACTGGGCCGGGCTCTATCTGAACGGGGGCGCCCGCAACCCCCTCGGTTTCGGAGTGAGGGTGAAGATCGGCCGCGGGAAGCGCTCGTTCTGGCTCACCCAGAACGACGGGGTGGCGTTCCGCACCCAGTCCGAAGTCGGCTACCTCCACATCGGGATGGGTGGCGCCGACGGGCGGAGGGTTCAGGTGCGATGGCCCTCAGGGGCAAAGGACTGTGGGACAGCGAAAGCAGGAACGATGATCTCGATAACCCGCGGCTCCGGAGGCTGCTAGGTCAGGCAGCATGATTCCATGCAACGTTTCGCTGCCGCCACTGGTCATGTTCTTCGATGGCGTTCCCTGGACAGATCACCTACCCGGAGGCTCGGACCTTGAGCCTTAGCTCCGGCCGTGCCCGCGATGAGGACATGGTCCTCCTCTTCGACAAGCACTACGGCCATCTCTGCGAGCTGGCTTACATGATCCTGGGCGACCGGCATCTGGGTGAAGAGATCGTCATGGAGGCACTCGCCCGGACCTACAAAGGGTGGGGTCGCATCAGAGAGAAGGACAAGTCCGCGGCTTATCTGAAGCGAGCGGTCGTCAACCTCTGTCGCACCCGCATCCGTCGCAAGGCGATCGAGGCTCGAGCGAACAGCCTCTACAAGGCGGCGGAAGAGAGGACCCAGAGTGACTGGAACATCGAGCGACACGAAACCGCCCGACTGGTGTGGGAGGCCGTTCGACGCTTACCGATCAGGCAGCGCAGTGCCGTCGTTCTGTTCTATGCCCAGCGCATGACTGATTCGGAGATCGCCGAGGTGCTCGATTGCTCGGTAGGAACCGTTCGCTCTCAGCTGTCGCAGAGCCAGAGCGAAGCTCAAGGACTGGTTGGGCGATGAGGGGGTGAACCTCGGTGGATGAGTTCGACGACCTGATCAAGCGCTCACTGGACGAGGTTTCTAAGGAGTACCGGGGCGACATCGAGAAACGCCGCCCGGCGAATCGCGCACGGCTCGTTGCACGGAAGGATCGCTGGCTCGTGCCCCGCATCGCCGTTGCGGTTGCAGCGATAGCTGGACTCATCGTGGCCGGAGCGAGCATCCTGCCTCGACTCGGCACGGACTCACCTGACACCGTTTCCTCGAACGAACCGGGCGACAGATGGGTGGCCACGGTCTTCGACATCGATGCACCGACAGATCTCGGCGTGAAACCGGGACACCTCTGGGTGACGTCCCAGAACGGGAAGCTGATGAAGGTCGACGCGAGCACCGGCGAGGTCCTCGTTTCTCTTGACCTGGGCGGTGCCGGCGACGACATCGAGATCGACGGTCGCGACATCTGGGTCGCGGTTCCCGAGTTGGGTGCGGTGGTTCGAGCGGACGCGCGCTCGGGCACCGTGATCGAAACGATCTCGATCGGGGAACCAGCGACGGAGGTGAACCTGTCGGCCGGCCCCTTCCGAGTCTGGGCGGTGATCCCGGGGCGGAACATCGTCCAGATCGACAGATCGACGAGCGCAGCGGTGGTGCTGGACCTGGGTGGTGGCCCGGTCGATATCGCAGCGCGCGGAGACGGCGTATGGCTCTTGGATACCGAAACCGGACTCAGCCGCCTGGACCCAGAGACCGGGGCGATCGCGCAACGAGTAGCGGACATCCCGACCGATCCAACCGGTGACCTCTACGCCGCTGATGGCTCGTTGTGGATAGCGGACGGGAACACCAACACAGTCGCTCGACTCGACCAGTCGACGGGAGCCTTCACTGGGAGCTTCCGGGTACCCGGCAACTACATCGACATGGCAGTCACGACCGAAGCGATGTGGGTGTTGTCATCGACCGAGGATGGGACCCTGCTCACTCCGCTCGAGCTCGACAGCGGAGAGGCTCTTCGTTCCGGCCTTCGGCTCGAAGGTACTCCGGTCGAGGTAGCCACCCGCGGCAAGAACGTTTGGGTCACGGTGCGCGATCGGGATCAGATCGTGAAGGTCGATGTCGCCGCCAGCCTCTCCCGCTAGAGATCGCATGCAGCGATAACCACCTCTCGGTGGTCTTTCTTGTAAAGCCAACCGAGGAGGTAACCGAGATGCGGAGCAAGGTGGTCGTGCTGAGCGTTGTAGCTCTCGCCGCTGTTGGGTGCGCCTCGGACCCTCGACCCTCTGCGGCGCCGAAACCTCCGATCGAACGCGTCGAGGTCGGTGCGCCTTTCGTGTTCACCGATGTTGCCGAACGTGTCGGCCTCGACGAGGACCCCGGTCGTTCGTGGGGTGCGTTCTGGGGCGACCACGATCTCGACGGCGACCCCGATCTGCTCGTCGGACGTCACTTCAGGGTCCCGATGTTCTTCGTTTCCGATGGGACTAACTTCGAACGAGCCAGCGACCCATCTCTCCAAGTTGTTGCCGACAGGCACGGTTGTGCATGGGGCGAGGCGAACGGCGACGGACGGCCCGACCTGATGTGCGTCTCCGGTGCCCAGAAAGGAACCGGACGGGGTCCGAACCAACTGTTCATCCAGCGACACGATGGACAGTTCGTTGACGAGGCAGCGAAACGTGGCGTCGCAGATCCCTTGGCCCGTGGCCGCACCGTGAACTGGATCGATCACGATGGCGATGGGGATCTCGACCTGTTCGTCGGCAACCTGATGCGCACGGGTCACCCGAACGCGTTGTTCCTGAACCACCGCGGGTTCTTCCAGCGAGCGGATGTCGGGCTGAACGAGGAACTATGGACGGTCGGGTCGGCATGGGCGGATTGGGACCTCGACGGCGACCCCGATCTGCTCGTCACCCAGGAGGGCGATCGGCAGCTCATCACCTATCTCAATGACGGTGGCAGGTTCCGCAGGGGCCTCGTCCCCGGCCTTGTGGATCGGACTGCAGAAGCGGCTGGCTGGGGCGACTTCGACGGAGATGGTCGCCCCGATCTCTACGTGATGGATCCGCGCCGCATCACGATCCTGCGCAACACCCCAGACGGATTCGAGGTGGTTGGGTCAGAGAGGATCGTCGAGGGACGCATGGCAGCGTGGCTCGACGCCGAGAACGACGGCGATCTGGATCTGTTCGTGATCCAGGGCGAGGAGGGCGACGGGCATAGGCCGCGTCTCGGCGAAGTGAACCGAGAGGAGTTCCTGATGGTCCAGAGTCACGACCGGTTCATCTCCTTCCGGGACGTGTCGTTCCGGGGGCCTGGTGCCGGAAATGCGGATGCGGTCGCGGCGGCGGACTTCGACCGGGATGGCGCGATGGACCTCTACGTGAGCAACGGCTTCAATCACTCGATCGGCACCGGCGAGTTGCTACGCAACCGCTCGCCGATGCTCGGTTGGGTAGCGGTCGACCTGAGAGGCGGTCGCTCGAACCCATTTGGTTTCGGAGCCAGAGTCCTCCTAGAAACCGGGATCGATCGCTACTGGGTATCGACCTCTGACGGGGTTTCCTATCGCTCTCAGTCCGAACCGGGGCACCTGGTCCTCGGTCTCAACAACGCGCGCTCCGTGCGCCTAAGGATCGAGTGGGCCGAAGGTGGCGCGGATTGCGTCAAGACCCGGGCGCGAACCACGGTCACGGTTCGGCGCGGAACGTCCCCCTGTAGCCGGTAGTTCAAGGCCCCTTGCTTAGTTCTCGGCGAGGATCCGGGCGAGTTTCTCCCGTGGACGGTCGAGTGAACGGGCGCGCCGTCGCCATCCCTTCCACGGATCGTTCTCTGCGCGCTCGACCGCGTCCTCGAACGAGAAGGAGCCGGGTCTGAACGACTTGTCGAGCGCTTCATCCCAATCGAGGGTGACGGCAACCGGTGCGCCAGGTAGGGGGCGGACCGAGAACGGAGCGACCGCGGTTTGACTCCGGGCGTTCCTCAGCCAGTCGAGGAACAACCTGCCCTCTCGTTTGTCTTTGCGCTGTTCGATCGTGAGGTCCTTAGGGTGGCGCCTCGCCAGCACGGTCATCACGTCGAGGGCCAGTGGTTTCGCCACCTTGAACGTCGCGCCTCCCTTGATCGGAACGACGAGATGCAGCCCGCGCGATCCGCTCGTCTTCACGAACGGCACCAGCCCGATGTCTTCGAGGAGTTCCTTGGCGAGGAGGGCGGACCTTTGCACGAGCGAGAAGTCGTCATCGGAAGGATCGAGGTCGAACACGATCTGATCGGGTTTGCCGAGAGTCGTGGCGGTATCGAGAGACATGTGCACGCTGATGGTCGCCTGAGTTGCGAGGTACACCACCACGGCAGGATCACCGCCCACGACATGCGCGACCTTCCCGCCACCCTCTTTGCTCACACTCTTTCGTGGGATCCACTTCGGGAAGTAAGCGGGTGCGTCCTTCTGATAGAAGCGCTTGCCATCGATCCCGTCCGGGAATCGCTCCATCGTCAGCATGTGTCCGTCGATGTAGCCGCTCATGGTCGATGCCACCGCCGCGTAGTACTCGACGAGGCTCAGCTTCGGGATCGCCGGATCCCTCCACAAGGGCTTGTCGGGGTTCGAGACGGCGATCGATCTGCGCCCAAGCCGCACTTCAGCCATGGCTCAGGAGGCCTCATCGCAGGGGTGACATTCGATCTGCAGCGTTGCGTGATCGATCCCGAACCGGTCGTGCAGCATGACTTCGATCCGTTTGCTCTCTTCCTGCGCTTCATGCAGCGATCGGTCACCCTCGAGGACGACGTGTGCGGAGAGGGCCGGGGTGTCCGAAGCAAGGCTCCACAGGTGAAGGTGGTGGACGCCAGAAACGGCGGGATCGTCCCCGATCGCGGCCTCGATCTCGCCGGCATCGAGATGGCGCGGCGCTCCCTCCATCAGTACGTGGGTCGTTTCGCGGATGAGGTTCCATCCGGCCCACAGCACCAGGGCTCCGATACCAACCGACACCGCCGGGTCAACCCATCCGGCGTCCGCAACGATCACCGCGAGACCTGCCACGAGGGCCCCGACCGAGCCGATCGCATCGAGGATCATGTGGAGGTACGCGCCCTGCATGTTGAGGCTGCCGCCCCGGTTGCGAGCGAGGACCCACGCGCTCACCAGGTTGATGACCAGGCCGATCGAAGCAACGATCATGAGCCCGGCACCTTCGACCTCGACCGCATCTCCCAATCTGCGGGCAGCTTCGATGAACACCCACGCGGCGGCCGCTGCCAGAACCAGGCCATTCACCTGGGCTCCGATGACCTCGGCCCTCTGCATCCCGTAGGTGTGGTTGGTCGAGTTGGGACGTTCGATCAGACGATGTGCTGCGAGGGCGATCCCCAACCCAGCGACGTCGGAGAACATATGGGCGGCATCGGCAAGAAGCGCGAGCGATCCGAACGCTAGACCACCGATCACCTCGACCAGCAGGTAGGCGGCGTTGACGATCAGCACCAGTCGTAAGGCGCTGGACTGCGCGGCTCGATCATGGGTGTGGCTCACGCAGCCATCATCCTATTTCTTGCACACCCTGACCCCGTCGGCCCTGGTGCGCTCGGGACGCGGCTTCAGTATCAGGGGCTCGAGCGGTTCCTGGGTGAAGTCGAGCGAGTCGAAGAGATCGTTCGCGTTGCGGTCGCGCGCGGTCAGAGGCTCGATGTCGAATAGACGCTCCATCAAAGACAGGAACGAAGAGAACTCGTAGGTCGTGTCGTCGATGTAGCCGGACCGGGCATAAGGCGAGATGACGAGGAGTGGAACCCGCGGGCCGAAACCCATGTCGTCCACCTGAGGTGGTGGCACATGGTCGTACAGGCCCCCGAAGTCGTCCCACGTAACGAAGATCGCTGTCCTCTCCCAGTCGGGCCCCTCCATCACGGCGTTGATCTGTTCGATCGTCCAGTTCTCGCCGACGCACAGGCTCCTCGTCGGGTGCGGGTGATCGTTGTACTTCGCCGGGGGAAGGATGTAGGAGACCTGCGGGAGATTCCCGGAGCGTGCGTCCTCGACGAACGTCGCCGGGTCAACGACGTTCTCCCACCGCTTGGTCTGACGGATCTCCCGTACGGCCAGTAGTGCGTTGTGGAACTGCCCCGCCTGGCCGTAGTAGCGCCACGAGACACCCCTCTTCTCGAGCTCGGGGAAGATCGTCTTCACGTCGAGACATGCGCCGACCTCGCGGAACAGCGCCTCGATCCTCGCCACCCGGACCTGACGCTCCCACTTCTGGATCTTCGGATGGTGGGCAAGGCGATCGAACCGCTCGCGCACGTCCTCGCAGTAGAAACCTTGCCCGTCTTCGGGGGTCAGTTTGTTCGAGACAACCCGGGTGGCTGTCGCCGCGATCGAGTAGAGGTGCTCGGGGATCGTCGGTCCGTACATCGACGAGAACATGCGGTCGCCAAGCGTGAACTCTTCCGCGTAACGCCAGTAGGCGGGGATGTCACTCTTCCGGTACTGCGTGTAGTTCTCGAGCTTCCGGCCCCCGGGGATGACGTCGTAGCCGTTCATCTTGCCGCCGTTGATCACCTGGATGCCCGAGATGAAGTCGTGCCCGATGTCGTGGGCATAGATGTCCGGGGCCCGGGACAGTGGGATCGTGCGCCCGTCGCTCGTACGACCGCTGGTCGCGCCCGTGGCTCCGGGAAAGCGGCCGAAGAAGTTGTCGAAGGTGCGGTTCTCCTTGACGATGAACACGACCTTCTCGATCGGAACCCCGGTCTCGACGATGTCGGGTTCGACCTCGGGTTCGGGCGCGGGCTCGGACGGCGTCTCTTGCGGGGTCTCCTCGACGCGTGGGCCACTCCCCTGCTCGGGCTGAGCGGTGCAGGCCACGCCGAGAACGAGCGCTAACGAGAGGAGTATGGCGGCTGGTCGCATCGGCGCACCTTAGCCCGGCAGATGGTTCGATTGCGTCCGTGAGAAGTCGCGTGAGCCATCCCATCGCGGTACTCGTCGGAGGTGCCCTCGGAGCCCTGGCCCGCTGGGCGATCGCCGAGGCCCTAGCCGTTACCGGTTCGGGGTGGCCGACGGCGACCTTCGTTGCGAACCTCGCCGGGGCCTTCGGGCTCGGGGTTGCAGCCGCGTTCCTCCTCGAACATAGGGGCGCCAACGACCGGACGCGAGCCCTCGTCGTGACCGGGTTCTTTGGCGCCCTGACCACTTTCTCTACCTTCGCGGTCGAGGGCATCCGCCTGATAGAGGCGGGCAGGGAGAGCCTTGCGGCGGCCTACTGGCTGAGCACGCTGATCGGGGGCCAGGCATTGCTGATCCTCGGGGTCGCGCTCGGGCGCGCCCGCAAAGGTGGCAGCGAGCTCGGGCCACTCGAAGAGGAACGTCTCGAGTACGGGGACGAGGGATGACTCCTCTTCTGATCGCCGCTGGAGGTGCGCTCGGTGCGCTCGCTCGCTACGTGCTCGGTCACGCCATCGTGGCTCGGCAGAACACTGGGTTCCCGTGGGCGACCGTGATCGTGAACGCGTTGGGCAGCGTTCTGCTCGGGGCGATCGTGGGAGCGGCCGAGCACCTGTCGAACGAGGTGGTGCTGTTCCTCGGCACCGGATTCTGTGGCGCGTTCACCACGTACTCGACTTTCGCCTACGAGACGATGCGCGAGTGGGAGGTGGACGGCTTCATGAAGGCACGTCTCAACGTCCTGCTCACAACCACCCTGTGTTTCGGTGGCGCCGGGCTCGCCTACCTGTTGTTCCGCTAGTCCTTGTTGTCCTTGTTGTTTTTGTCGTCCTCGTCCCGCCGCCGGCCCCGCAACGCGCCTATCGATAGGCCGAGCAGAACCCCAAGCAGGATGCTGACGACGAGTCCGACCCACAGGCTCGCGGTCACCTTCAGGATGATGAAGTGCATCTCGACGCGATCGTTGTTCTGGAACACGAAGATGAGGGCCAGGACGAGGGCGATCGCGCCCATCACCTGACGGAAACTCACCCCTCCACTGCCGCCTGCCATCTCTCTCCTCCGTTCCGCTGATCGCTCGTGGCACCATCGTCTCAGACCTGTGAGCCAGGTGGTAATAAGTCGGCCATGGCCGACAGCTTCTTCATCTCGCTCGGAGACGGTCGTTACCAGCCCACCGATCACACGATCGGTCCGTGGGACGCAGGCGCTCAGCACGGTGGTCCCCCTGCGGCCCTGCTCGGACGCGTGATCGAGGGCCTTGAGGGCGGGGCCGGCAAGCGGATAGCGCGCGTCACATTCGACATCCTGGCCCCCGTGCCAACCTCCGAGATCGAGGTCACGGGTGAGGTCGTCCGGGCGGGGAAACGCGTCGACCTCTGCCACGCGTCCATCAGCAGCGCGGGCAAGGTCGTGATGAGGGCGTCCGCGTGGCGGTTCCGAGAGACGCAGCTGGACCTACCGGAGCCTCCCGCCGAAGAGATCCCCGGCCCCGAGGACGGCACGCCCGTCGAGTTGTTCGCCTCGCCCGCATCCCACACCGAGGACTACTACCTCAAGGCGATGGATATCCGCTTCGTCGAGGGAGCGTTCCTCGAACCGGGGCCAGCGGTCGCGTGGTTCCGAGCCCGCTACCCGCTCGTCGAAGGCGAGGACAACTCGCCGCTCACATCCGTACTGATCGCGGTCGATAGCGCCAGCGGGATCTCGGCGGAACTCGACACCCGCGAGTGGCTGTTCATCAACACGGATCTCAGTGTCTATCTGTCGCGCTATCCGGTGTCTGACTGGGTGTGCGTCGACGCGGTGAGCATCATCGAACCGACCGGCATCGGCCTCGCTGGCTCCACGATCCGCGACGAACGAGGAGTGATCGGGCGCGGCTCACAGAGCCTCCTGGTAGACACCCGTTAGCGACGCCCTCCCGGACCAGGCACCCCGGGTCAGCGAGAGCCGATCGTCTCGACGATCGGCAGAACAAGATGGTGAGCCAGCCCACAACCAACCGGGGAGTTCCTCCATAGCGTCGAGGCATGGAACCTGACAGGGACGAACTCATCGCACGACTGGAAGCCGTTAAGCCACGACTCGAGGAGATCCTCAGGAGTCACGGAGCGCACGAACCCGACTGGGATCCGCTCGAGAAGGTCATGCCTTACGAGTGGTGCGGTGGCTTCATGTTCATGGGCTACTCGGGCCTCATCCGTATGTACAAGCACGGGATCACGCGGCGTTACCTCTATCTGGACCCGGGCGGCAATGCGTATAGCTACATCGAGAACCGCAAGGGATTCGTGGCGCACAACCTCCACAGCGCGATCGAGGAAGCGTTCGAGGGCCTCGAGGAACAGGGCTACGACCGCACGACTCCTTACGACGACGAGGTTCGAGCAGAACGTGCCGAGAAGTTGGCGTCGGCCGGGTGGACCACGATCCGAGTGGACCCAGAGGGGAACTAGCCCTCGGCCAGGGCCAGCTTTGGTTCGGCCCCCGGACGAAGGGGGGCTGGACAGCAGTCTCGGGCGCAGATGTCGTGGCTCGGGGGCAGCGTCCCGATAATCGGGCGCTCGGGGTTGGCCGCCATCCGCTCTTCGATCAACTCCGCGATCATCCGGACGTATGTGGGGTGTGAGCCGACCGACTCCGCGCGCACCATGTTGACCCCGAGCCGCGCCGCCGCTCCGGCCGCTTCGATGTCGAGGTCGAACAAGACCTCGAGATGGTCCGAGACGAACCCGACTGGGACCACCACTACATCGCCAACGCCTTCCGTAGCGAGCTTCTCGATGTGGTCAGTGACGTCGGGCTCCAGCCATGGGATCTGCGGAGGCCCGGAGCGCGACTGCCACACGAGTTCCCACGGATGCTCGCCGGTCGCGGCGCTCACCAATCTGCATGTTTCGGTGAGCTGCTCCACGTAGCTCGATGTTTCGGCCATCGACATCGGCACCGAGTGAGCGGTGAAAACGACGTGCGCGTTGTCGCGGCGTTCTTCAGGGATCGCCTCGAACGCCGTTCTGACGTTGCCGATCATCGGTTCGACGAAGCCTGGGTGGTTGAAGAACACCCTGAGCTTGTCGATGCTCGGCGCCTCTGGGACCTCGGACACGGCAGCCGCTAGATCCTCTCGATATTGGCGACACCCGGAATAGGAGGAATAGGCGGAGGTGACGAAACAGATCGCCCGCTCGACGCCGTCGTCGGCCATCTTCTGGACGGTCTCGGTGAGGTACGGCGACCAGTTGCGGTTGCCCCAGTAGACCGGGAGGTCGTGGCCGCGCCGGCGCAAGTTCCTCCTCGAGCGCGGCGATCACGGCACGGTTCTGGGCGTTGATCGGGCTGATCCCACCGAACGACTGGTAGTGCTCGGCGACCTCGGCCAGCCGCTCGGGCGGTACGCCTCGGCCCCTGGTCACGTTCTCGAGGAACGGGATCACGTCGTCTGGCCCCTCGGGGCCTCCGAAAGAGAGGTACAGGACGGCGTCGTAGGCGCGCGCCTGGTCGTCCATCGCTCCATGGCTAGCTCCAGCAGTCATCGCAGCAGCATAGAGAGATAGCAGGAATGGGAGGAATCTGCCCGGGTAATGCCGAAGTGACCAATCTGATCCATCTCTATCTCCCAGGGGGCACAAAGTGAAGTCGTCGTTCCGGAGCATCCTCGCCACCGTCATCGTGCTTGGCCTCATCGCCGCACCGGGCGCAGCGTTCGCACACTCGGAGCGAGAAACCGAGTTCCCAGACGGGACTGGCTCCGTCCCGGACTACCGGCCGATGATCGCCGAGAGGCACCTTGTCGTCTGCACCCCCAAGAGCGAGCAAAAGATCCTCAAGATGGACGCCGGGCAGCTGCGGTCGGACAACCTCAAGCTCCTCGGGGAATGTCGTTTCCGCAACATCCAGGCGGCGGTCGATGCGGTCGAGAAGAAGGGGACGACGATCTATGTCCTTCCCGGTACCTACCGTGAGAAGCCGACCCGAAGCAAGCCCAAGTGCGCCAAGAAACTCGAGCAGGGCGAGCCTGAGAGCCCCGGCGCCCCGGTCCTGTCCTACAAAGACCAATACCAGTGCTCCGCGGCGCAGAACCTGATCGGCATCTACGGTGACGACAAGCTCAAGGACGACAAGCGTGACTGCAACGCTCCGGTGTGCGATCTCCAGATCGAGGGCACGGGGGCTCGACCGAAAGACGTGCTGATCACCGGCGGGTTCAACAAGAAGGGCAACTTCGCCAAGCTGAACGGGATCCGAGCGGATCGGGCGGACGGCGTCTACTTCCGGAACTTCACGATCGAGTTGTTCGAGTTCAACGCGTTGTACGTGCTCGAGACCGATGGCTTCGTCATCGACAAGGTCGTCGCCCGCTACAACGACGAGTACGGCTTCCTGACCTTCGCCGTCGATCACGGCGTCTACAAGAATTGCAACGGCTACAACAACGGTGACTCCTTGATCTACCCCGGCTCGGCATCCGACGTGAACTCGGAGAGCACCGAGTACAGCCAGCAGGACCGGTGGGCGATCGAGGTCTTCAACTGCCGCAGCCATCACAACGCGCTCGGCTACTCGGGCACGGCCGGCAACTCGGTCTACGTGCACGACAACCGCTTCTACAAGAACCAGACGGGACTCGTGACGGATTCGATCTTTCCCCGGCACCCGGGGCTGCCACAGGACCACGGTTGGTACTCGAACAACCTCATCTACTCGAACAACTCGAACTACACCGAGGACAACGTTCAGTCGGGCAAGTGCGACAAGCCACCGGCGAAGCGCGGCTACAAGCCCAAGAAGGGTGAGCCCAAGACTTCGGGCATCGTCTGTCCGGTCGTTCCGGCCCCCGTCGGCGCGGGCATGGTGATCGCGGGCGGCAACTGGAACCTGCTCGACGAGAACACCGTGTGGGACAACTGGCGTGCCGGGTTCATGCTGTTCAGCGTGCCTGCCGCGATCCGCGAGGAGTACGACCCAGAGAAGGCGTACGACACCTCGCACTTCAACAAGTACTTCGACAACTTCGTGAGCCTCGATCCGTTCGGCGTGCTCGATCTGAACGGGCTCGACTTCTGGTGGGACGACCAAGGCGAGGGCAACTGTTGGCAGGCGAACCTGGCCCCCGAGGAACGGGGCGTGACTTCGAACACCTTCTATCCGGGCGGCCTGCCCGGATTGCGACTCGGGCGGCTCGTTCGGTCTCCCGAACAACCCGGAGAAGTCCGCCGAGATCGCTTCGTGCGCGACCTATGACCGGGACGACCCAGATTTCCGGGATCCTCCCGGCTGCCCCTTCTTCGACACGCCCGAGGAGCCGTAGCGCTCTTTGTCCCTTTCGTGAGGGTTTGCTAGGTTCTCCCCGCTCGGCCCTCGACGGCGAGGGCCGTGGAACCGAGGGGGAATCACGTGTCCGAACCACGACGCAACCACCGCATCAGGGTGGTCGGCTTCGTCATGGCCGCGGTCCTCGCCGTGTGGGCATTGCCCGCAGGAGCCGATCCGAACAACAACAACTCGAAGAAGCTCCGCAAGGCAGTCACGCTGGCCGGCGTAACAGAGCATCTCGAGGCGTTCCAGTCGATCGCCGACGACAACGGAGGCACCCGCTTCGCCGGCTTGGGTGGCCACGACGATTCGGCCGCGTACGTCGCGGATCGGATGTCGGCGGCTGGCTACGTCGTCACAACGCAGGAATTCACCTACAACGCGTTCTTCGAGGTCACGCCGTCCGAACTCGAACAGGCTTCGCCGTCTCCGACGACCTACGTCAACGGGAACGACTTCCGCGTCATGTCGTACTCGGGAAGCGGCGCAACTACCGCTCCGCTCGCCGCCCCTAGCGGACCCGCGACGGGTGCGACGCGGGGGACTTCGCAGGATTCCCTTCGGGCAACATCGCTCTCGTGAGTCGCGGAGCGTGCACCTTCCGCATCAAGACCGACAACGCAACCGCAGCGGGAGCCTCCGCGATCCTCATCTACAACAACGTCCCGGGCGTAGTGAACGGCACGCTGGGCGAGGGTGCTCTGTCCGCGATCCCATCGCTCGGTCTCACCCAGTCACTGGGAAACTCGCTCCTTTCGCAGATGGGCAGCGGCCCGGTGACGATGCGGGTCAAGACCAACACGGACGCACGGCCCTTGACCACGCGCAACGTGTTCGCCGAGACGCCTGGAGGTGACCCGGACAACGTCGTCATGGTGGGTGCCCACCTCGACTCGGTGAGCAGCGGAGCCGGGATCAACGACAACGGCACGGGGTCGGCCGCTATCCTCGAGGTCGCAGAAGAGATGGCGAAGGTCAAGCCGCGCAACAAGGTTCGTTTCGCATGGTGGAGTGCTGAGGAGTCGGGCCTGGTGGGCTCGACCCGCTACGTACAGAGCCTTAGTCCCGAGGCACTTGAGGACATCGCTCTGTACCTGAACTTCGACATGGTGGGCTCGCCGAACTTCGTGCGCTTCGTGTACGACGGCGACAACTCGACCGGCGGCGGTTCGGTCGGCCCAGCGGGATCGGACGTGATCGAGTCGCTATTCGTCGACTATTTCTCGGGGCAGGGACTCGCATCTGACCCAACCCCCTTCAATGGCCGCAGTGACTACGGTCCCTTCATCGCTCAAGGGATCCCGGCTGGCGGGCTGTTCACGGGAGCCGAGGGCACCAAGACAGCGGCCCAAGCGGCGACCTACGGTGGCACCGCCGGAGCGGCCTTCGACGCCTGCTATCACGCTGGGTGTGACACGATCGCCAACGTCTCGGGCGTCGTGCTCGACCAGATGGCCGACGCGATCGCTCACGCGACGATCACCTACGCTCAGAACACCGAGTCGATCAACGGTGTGAAGGGCAAGGGCAACTTCAAAGACAACCCGCCCGACTCAGACAATGAGGGCGAGGGCGGCGGCTCGGGCCACGATCACGAGGACACCGAGTAAGTAGCAGAGAGGCGCGTAAGGGGGGCCGGCATCGTCCGGCCCCCCTTTTCGCGCCAGGGTCCTTATCAATCGGCCTCCAACAAGGTATTAATTGCCGGACAAAAGGTCGGTGGAATGCGGGCGAAAGGGTCGAAAGCAGATGGAAGTAACTCGGAGAGGTCTCCTCGGGGGAGCTGGAGCGGCGGCTCTGGGAGTGGCCGCTTCTAGCGGACTGACCGAAGCGCTCGCCCAGAAGGCGGCACCTGAAGATTTCCTCAGCGCATCGCCCGAGGTCATCGTCGCCGAGCCAGGCGGAGCGATCACCCTCTACGTCAACAAGATCGGGCGCTACAAGGTCGGCTACGGGCTGTCGCCGGACAAGGCGACGATCCCCGGCCCGACGATCATCATCAACGAGGGCGACTCAGTCACCGTCGAGGTCGTCAACAAGACCAACAAGACTGTCAGCTTCCACGCTCACGGGGTCGACTACGCGATCGACGCCGATGGCACAACGATCACCCGGAGCGCGATCAAGCCGGGGAAGTCAAGGAGTCATCTGATCTCGACTCACCTTCCGGGAGTCCGCGGGGACGGGTCGTTCGATCCCGGCTCGGCCGGCTATTGGCACTACCACGACCACGCGATGGGCAGCCATCACGGAACCGGCGGGATCGCAGCAGGTCTATTCGGAGGACTGATCGTCAGGCGAGCGGGCGACCTCGTTCCCGACGTCGATCCGATCGTGCTCGTCATGAACGACATGACCTTCAACCTCAAATCGGCACCCACGACGCCACTCCCCCAGGCGAACCTCGGACAGCGCGTCGAGTTCGTAGTCATCGGACATGGCGAGCTCTTCCACACCTTCCATCTCCACGGACACCGCTGGGCGGACACTCGCACGGGGATGCTGGCCTCCGCTGACGATTCGAGTCGGGTCATCGACAACCGGACGATCGGGCCCGCAGACTCGTTCGGTTTCCAGGTCCTCGCTGGTGAACACGTCGGCGAGGGGGCCTGGATGTATCACTGTCACGTCCAGAGCCACTCTGACTTCGGGATGTCGGGGCTGTTCATCGTCCGCGGAGCCGATGGGGTCATCTCCGCCTCGACCCAGGACCAGATCGACAGATGGACGAGATCCGAGGGCGGCGGTTCCCACCACTGAGAGCGCGCTAGGTTAGCCATCAACTTGGTTCGCTAACTGGGAGGTAGGGGAATGAGCGAGGGCATTGCGACCGCGGAGTCGAAGCAAAGGAACCTGGACACGATCCTTGCCGTGCTCCTCGGGATCGCGGCGATCGCAACCGCCTTCTCGGCGTACAAGGCGTCGCTGATAGGCGACGAGGTCATCTCCAACTACAACCAGGGGATCCGCAAGGTCGACGAGGCGAGCCAGCTCTACAACGCCGGCAACCAGTTCCTCGCCGAAGACCAGGCAGTCTTCCTCGAGTGGATCAAGGCCGTGCAGACCGACGACATCGAGCTCGCCGACTACATCCAGACGAACCTGATGAGTGGGGACCTGTCGATCGCGGTCGATTGGTGGGCTGAGAACTCCGACGAGGCCACACCGTTCATCGACAATCCCGAATACAACCTCGTCCAGTACGACGACGCCGCCGCCCTCGATGCCGAGGTCGAAGAACACTTCGCCGCCGCATCGAAGGCCGACGAGGAGAGCGACCGCTTCGAGTTCGTCACCGTCCTGCTAGCCGTCGCCCTGTTCTTCCTCGGTCTGGCGAGCGTCGTGAAGCGGTCCCAACTTCAGTTCGGCGTACTGGTCGGTGGCGGGGTGCTGCTCGCGGCATCGCTCGTGTTCCTCACCACCCTGCTGATCTGAGTTCAACGACCTGGCTCCAGTTGTAGGAGGCGGCCCTCGAAGGAGCCGCCTCCTACAGGAGTCATGCGGCCGCTCGGTCTCCCTTGATCCATAGCACCGCTGCCCCCAACATCCACACCATCAGGGGCAGGAACGTGAACTGGATCGCCATGTTCCAGACGTCGGCATCCGAAACGAGGCCCACGGTGGCGACCAGGCCCACGACGCCGGCGAGGTAGCCGACGTAGTTCATCCACGACGGCAAAGCGCCGGACTTCTGTGCGGCCATCCCGAACCCGGCGAAGAAGAGGAATATGGGGACCCCGAACGACGCACCGGAGGTCATTACGAGCGCCCATAGAGAGTCAAAAACCTCGGGAGTCGAAGAACCAACAGTCTGGATCATGGCGCCGTAGACGATCGTGTTGACCCCCGCGGCCGCGCCGATGCCGATGGCCCCGAAGAGACCAACGATCGTCCACGCCTCGCCCCTTTCCCGGTCGCTCTCCCGGAGCACCGACCAGAGCTGAGCCACGATCGGGACGAAGAACACACCTAGGATCCCGGTCAGGATCAGCTGGATCTGCAGTTGATCGTGTTTGTCGGAGAAGTACCGAGCGACTTCTGCAGCCGAGTCGGCAGCCTTAGGCGGCGTACCTGCGACGATGAACCCGACGATGTTCGTAACGACGAACAGCAGAGCTCCCCACCCTGCGAGGCGTTTCATGCTCACGAATGACCTCCCTGCACCCTGGACCATCCGCAGCACTGCCCTGCTCGCAATCTACGCAGGTCTCGACAGCAAAACAAGCAACAGCCTCGGCCAGCCTTTTAGAGATTGCCCTCTACTATCCCTAGAGAGTAGTCTCTAATACGTGCCCAGGCAACCCAGATACTCGACCGACGACCTTCTCGACGCCGCCCTGGCCTTGCATGCGGAGGGCGGGCTCGAGGCAACCACGATGGCGGCCGTGGCCCGAGCGGTCGGGGCGCCGAGCGGGTCGGTCTATCACCGCTTCGGGGGCCGGGACGAGCTGATCGCCGCACTGTGGCTCCGGACGGTCGAGCGCTTCCAGGAGGGCTTCGTCGCCGCGCTGGCAGATCCTGACGTGCGCGCCGCCGCCACCGGAGCGGCCCTGCATGTCGCCGCCCGGGCGCGCTCGCACCCGGAAGAAGCAGCGCTCCTCCTTCACCTCGGCCGGGACGGGCTCCTCGAAACCTCGATCACCGAAGAGCAACGCGAGCGACTGATCGACCAGGACCGCAAGATCTCCGAGGCGATGGCCGCGTTCAGGGCGCGCCTCGGTGGAGCCGAGATGGTGCGGGTCAGGTTCGCGCTGATCGACGCGCCTTACGCAGCCGTCCGCCCCTACCTGAAAGCCGGCCGGCGCATCCCCGAAGCGATCGACGAGGTCCTCACCGACGTCGTGGGGGCCGTGCTGTTCTCCTAGTGGGCGGTGCCACAGCTCGACCGCCTTCTTCTCCCCTACCGTCGCCCCCGTGTATCCCGAAGGTTCCGTCGCGCACTTCCTCACCCAGCGGTGGCTGCCTGCCATCCGCTCGACCTTGAGGCCGTCGTCGTTCAGCGGCTACGAGAACCAGGTCCGCAATCAGGTCGTCCCGCGCCTAGGACGCATCAGGCTCGAGGATGTCGGCCCCTTCGAGCTCAATGCGTTCTACGCGGAGTTGCTCGCGAATGGTCGCCTCGACGGCAAGACTGGTCTCAGCCCCGCCACGGTTCGTCAGGGTGCACGCGATGCTCCACCGGGCGTTCCGGGACGCGGTCAGGTGGGGTCTCCTGTATGAGAATCCGGCCGACCGCTGCGATCCGCCGCGCGACCGCACCGGCGCCGAGACGATGCGTACCTGGAGCCCGGCCGAACTGGCGTCGTTCCTCGCATTCGCCGAAACCGACGACCTCTACTCTCTTTGGTTGTTGATCGCGATGACGGGCATGCGCCGTGGCGAGGCGCTAGGGCTCCGATGGAGCGACATCAATCTCGAGACCGGTGAAGCCGCGGTGAGACAGACCGTGGTGTGGGTCGCCGGGCAGGTGCTGATGTCGACACCCAAGACGGCCAAAGGGCGGCGGATCGTTGCCTTGGATCGGCGCACGGTCAATGTGCTCCGTGACCTAAGGGACGAGTCGCGCGAAGACGGAGGCCTGGTCTTCGCCAAAGACAACGGGGAGCCACTCGATCCCAACCTTGTGACGCGGGCGTTCCGCGATCTCGTGCGCCTGTCGGGGCTACCGAGGATCCGGCTTCACGACCTCAGACACACGCATGCAACCCTTGCGCTCCAGGCTGGCATCCATCCGAAGATCGTCTCAGAGCGCCTCGGCCACTCGAACATTGCCTTCACCCTGGATGTCTACTCGCACGCTGTCCCCCACATGCAGACCGAAGCCGCCGAACGGATGTCCGATCTCGTCTTCGATCGGCAGACTGAAGGGAGCGACGACTAACTGGCAGCGGTGCGCTGGGCGCCCGGTGGGAGGTATCGAGGTTCAGGGATCTCGTCGCCGTCTTCCGCAGCTACTGAGAGCCACAATCTCTTGGCCGTTTCGACTTCGCGGACCGCAGCTTCCGGAGTGTCACCGAAGGCGGTGCAGCCCTCCAGATCCGGCACCGAAGCGATATAGCAGTCATCCTCGTCAGACCAGAAAACGTTGATCGCGTAGTCGCCCATATCAATCCTCCAATTCCAAATTGTACTTCGTGACGACATTCAGCACTTGGCGGACTTGGTACTGCTTGGCATCGCCATTGCGATCCGGCTGAAGATTCAGCTTCAGATCAAGAGTGCGGTGCTTGAAGAGGTGGTGATCGCCACTGATGCGCCGGAGTTCGAAATCGAGACCATTCAGGAGTCGAATCAGATCGTTGAATGCGACGTTGGCACGGTTGCCCTGCCGGATGCGGACGAGAAGGCGCTTCGGCTTCATGGTTCGACGCTAGTAACCGCCTACGACACGAGACCTGAACCCGGGCTCGGGAGGGGCTCCCCCACACCTTCAGGCTCCATTGGGCTTGTAATGGGAAGCTCTCACCCACTCATAGGGCCGCTTACAGGACTCCTGCGTACGCCGAGAGAGCAGGCTGACCGCCGAGATGTGCGTAGAGCACATTCGATCCGGCGGGGATCTCGCCTGAGCGGACCATGCCGATGAGTCCCGCCATCGACTTCCCCTCGTAGACGGGGTCCGTCAACATCCCTTCGAGTCGAGCGGCCGTGTGGATGGCGTCGATCGTCACGTCGTCCGGCTATGCCATAGATGCCGGCGGCGTAGCCCTCGACGAGCTCGACGTCGTCGTCTGTGAGCTGCCGATCGAGTTCGATCTTCTCAGCGGTAGCACTAGCGATCCTGAAGAGTTGCTCGCGCGTCTTGTCCAGAGTCGCGGAGGCGTCGATACCGATGACACGTCGACCGCGGCCCTCCTTCGCGAACCCGGCGATCATCCCAGCATGAGTGGATCCGGTGACCGTGCACACGACGACCGTATCGAAATAGATGCCGAGAGCGTTTTCCTGATCCGCTACTTCGCGAGCCCAGTTAGCGAACCCGAGACCACCGAGTGGATGGTCTGAGGCGCCCGCGGGGATCGGGTAAGGCTTTCCGCCCGCCTCCTCGACCGAGGCGAGCGCTCGCTGCCAACTGTCCCGGATCCCGATATCGAAGCCGGCGGGGTCGATGCGCACATCGCCGCCCATGATCCGCGTGAGCTGGATGTTGCCCACCTTGTCGTACACAACATCTGGCCAGTCGACCCAACGCTCCTGCACCGTCACGGCTTTGAGTCCCAGGTGCGCAGCTACACCGGTGACAGCTCTCGTGTGGTTCGACTGGATACCGCCGATCGAGACCAGTGTGTCGCAGGCTTGGCTGAGCGCATCGGCGACAAGGTATTCCAACTTGCGAACCTTGTTGCCGCCGAAGGCGATGCCTGAGTTGCAGTCCTCACGTTTCGCCCAGATCTCCACCTCGCCACCGAGGTATTCAGAAAGCCGACGCAGTGGATGGATAGGGGAAGGTCCGAAGAGGAGCTGAGTACGGGGAAAGTCATCCAGGGCCATGAAAGCTCCTAAGGGATCAGTTGACACAGGCTGGGTTTCTTAGGGTAGCCCGCCTCAGGCCCGGAGACGTAGCCGCGGGACCCAGCAACAGAAAGCTCAGGACGATGCAAGAAGGCTACGCCCTCATGAGTCATGTACCCCCTCTTGTACCTGGCTCTACATGACGAATCCGGCCCCCGGCCCCCTTCGTTCCGCGCCGATCGCCCGGTTGCCCTTCTTCCTCTTGACCACGAACCTCTTCTTGCTCGTCGTGGTGCCTCCGGGCCCGGACACTGTGACCTTGCCGGTCTTGGCCCCCTTCGGGACCGTGACCCTGATCTTGGTGTCCGACAGCACGGCGAACTTGGCGGCGACCTTCCCGAACTTCACGGACGTCGCATCGGTGAAGCCCGAGCCAAGGATGGCGATCTTCTTGCCGACCGGCACCCTTGCCCGGCTTGAAGCGACTGATCTTCGGCACCGGGATCACATCGAAGGTCGCGATCACGGCAGTCGTCTCGTCGGCGGCTACCGTGCACGTCCCGACCCCGCCGCACGAACCGCCCCAGCCGGTGAACCTCGACCCCGGCTCTGGTGTTGCGGTGAGCGTCACCTCTTGCTCGAGCGTCATCTCGCAGACCTCGCCGCAATCGATCCCCGCAGGATCGCTCGTGACGGTCCCGTTGCCGGAGCCGTCGCGCTCGACGACCAACAGGGTCGTGGCCGGTGCCTCGTAGGTCGCCACCTCGAGCGACTCGCGCGGCAGGCCGTCCTGGACGATCTCGGCGACGATCGTGCGGGTGCCCGCTGCACCCGGTGCCGGGGTGAACTCGACCGAGCCCGAAGCGTCCGAGGTCTCGATGATGTCGGCCGCGGTGTCGCCACCGGTTTCCATGAATCGAACGGTCTGGCCCTCGATCGGGGTCACGGTCCAGTTCAGGGTCCTCGTGGCTCCGTCACCGGTGATCGTCGCGGTCACGTCGGCCTGCGGAAGCCCGTCTGAGTCCGAAGCACCCTGGAGCGGGGCGGAACCCTTCTGCAGGGTGGCCGTCCACGCGCCCTCCTCGGGCTGGTCGACGAGGATGATCGTCTCGTTGTTGTCCGGATCGACCGTGATCAGGTAGTCCTCGTGCTGTCCGACCGTCTCGGGCGACATCGAGATCGTGCTGCCATCGGGCCGGTGCAGGTCCACCAGTGGGGGCGCGCCCTTGCCCTTGAAGCGGAACGCCTTGACGGACAGATCCTCTGCGGCCAGCGTGCGGATCGACGACAACGTCCTTCCGGTGCGCGTGCTCGCCCGGTGCAGCCAGCAACTGCGCGTTCTTGATCGACCGGTACGGGCCGAGGTCGCAACCGGTGAACGCCTTCGGCTCGCCGCTCCACTTGTAGCCGACGCCGGCGGTCCAGTCGGTGGACCATCCCTTCACCCCACCGCACACGGCGGCTCCGACGTTCGAGAGGATCGCCTTGCCGAGGACGGCGATGTCGATGACGCCGCAGTCCCAGTTGAAGAGCTTGCAGTTCCAGTTCATCCCGGCCTCGGCACCGCCCTCGACCTGGAACGCGAACGAGTTCCCGGAGCGGACCTTGCCCTCGACGTAACCGATCACCTTGGCGGGCCCCAGCTTGAAACCGGAGGTGCAGTCGCCGAGACATCCGGCGACATCGAGCGCCTTGGGGTGTGTGTAGTCAACGTAGGCCTCGCCGAGCTGCACGTTCATGACCTTGACGTCGCCGTCGACGCGGAAGCCCGGGCTTTGCGATGCTCCGGGGAAACGAGCCACGAAATCACCGTCGGCGGTGATCGGTCGGAACCCGAACAGCGTCGGCCCGGCCTGGAGCCCGATGCCTCCCCCGATCGTCGGTGGGTTCTTCAACCACGAGAACGCCACCCGGTACAGCCCCGTGCCCTGGAACAGCGAGATCGGTAGAGGCTGCGCGAAATGGAGGTCGGCGGCGAGCTCGGTCAGCCGCCCGTTCGAGATGCCCATCGTCGCGTCCTTCACCTCGATCACGCCGGGGAGGACGACATCCGCCTCGCCTCGCCACGTGCGGGGGCTCGTGAGGTCGAGCTCGAGGTTGTTGACGCCGATGTAACCGATCAGCTTGGCGGAGGTTACGCCGACGCGGGCGCTCTTCATGACTCCCTTGTCGTCGAGAGCTCACGACCCCGTAGACCCCCGATGCCTCCGCTCCGGGACCCTCGACGTTGCCGGTCACCGACCAACTCCCCTGGCTCGGGTCGTAGGTGAGCATCGAAGTTCCTCAGGCGGATCAGCGGCTTCTCTTCACCGGTTGACTCGTCCAGAACATGGAACAAGCCGTAGTCGGCGGTTTCGAGCTGCGCATAGGTCACGTCTGGCACCCATGGTCGTGACCTCGAAGTCGACGGTCCCGGTCCCGTACCAGTCGTTGTCGAGATCTCCGGTTCCGCCGATGTTCCAGTTCGTCAACGTGGCGTCCGGAACCCCCGAGACCGACAGGTTCGAGACCGACAGAAGATCGTCGAAGTCGATCTTGGGAAGGTCTGCCTGCACGCTGCCGATCGTCGGTGTGCAACCGAAGTCACCCGTCGCCCATTTCAGCGCGCAGATCCCCACCTCGAACGCATTCAGATTGATCGCCCCGGTGAACGCGCCACTCGCCTGGCCGGCGAGTGTTCCGGCCAGCACGAGCCTGGGGGTGAAGCCCGACAACTGAGCGGCGACCGTCAGGTTGTTGATGACCACGCCGCCCCACAGCCGACAGGTCGGGACCGTGAACTGCATCCCCGACAATGCCCCGGTCGGGTTGATGCCCATCTGGCCCGCGACCTGGGACCCGCAGTCCTTGGGCTTAGCCTTCTTCATGGTCGTTCGCCCACTCGCCCTGGGTGTCCCGACGCCCGCGGCGGTCCAGTTCTGTCCGTCGCTGCTGGAGAACTGAAGCCTCGGGGTGTAGACGACACCGCCCAGTGCGACGTTGGTCAGGGTGAGAGAACCGCCCTTGAACTCGCCGTTGGTGTAGGTGAGCGTGCCACCGAGATCTCCCGCGGCGGCACCGGCCATCGCCACGGTGCCATCGGTGATCCACCCATCGGCCGGGCTGTAGGTGATCGTCACGTCCTCGAGTGCGAAGATCTGGCCGATCCCGGCAGCGAACGGATACTCCATGTTCGTCGTGCCTGCCTCCGAATAGCGACCGACCTGGATGGTGTTCCACTTGAAGCCTCCGGTGCGGTCGGAGAAGAACTTCAGCAACCCATCGCCGCCACCGAGAACGGGCGGGAGGGTCGTGTTGATCGAGACCGTGGCGCCGTCGGGACCTGCCTCGATCACGGCCGCCGGGATGACCGGCATGCCGAGGACGGTCGTGTCCGGCATGAATGTGTACGTCTCGGCCTGCGAAAGGTCCATCTCGAACTCGTCGTTGTGAAGAGTGATCGGACCCAACTTCCTTCCGTTCACGACGACAGGTCCGGCGTTGAGCTGGACGACTCCGCTCGCCGACAGCGTCTGTGCCGATGTATCGAGCGTAAGCGTGCTGCCCTTCGGTAGCAGATTCAATCCGTCGAGCTTGATCGGCTCGGTCGTCGTGAAGGTCGTACCCGATCCCTTCCAGCACCCGACGAGGTACCAGGGGCCCACCTGCTTCGTGGTTTCGGGGGCCTCGTTGCAGTAGCCACCGGTGTCGTTGAGCTCGAAATGCGCGTTGACGAATACCGGCTTGTTCCCAACCTTGACGGTGCAGGTCTTGTCGTCGCCCTTGCACGCGCCGCTCCACTTCTGGAAGGACGACCCCTTGTCGGCATCCGCCGAGAGCTTGACGGTCTTGCCGGAGAACTTGTCGCTACTGCACTCGGGCTGATCCGAAGTGCACTTGATCCCCGAGGGATCGCTCGTGACCTTCCCGGTTCCCGTGCCTTGTTTGACGATCGTCAGACCGGGTGGGAACGACTCGAACTGCCACGACGCCGGGCTAACGTCTTGTCCGTGCTCGTTACTAGCCCGCACGTAGAAGGTGTAGTGCCCCTTGGCCAGTCCGCTGTAGCTCTGGATCGGTTCCGTGGCGCTCGAGTTCGCCATCGAGCCGCAGTCCTGCCAGTCGTGTAGCCCTGGCCAACCGTTGTTGCTCGTCAGTCTGCATTCGAAGCTGGCGGGGAAACGCGACGCGCGGAACCGGAACGTGGCCTGGTTGTCGCCGACCGCCTCGCCGGGCTTCTCGGTGATGACCGTGTCCGGAGGACCGCCCGTTCCCCAGTCGAGTGAGATGAATCGGTCGGGAGCGGTGTCCTTGATCACCTTCAGATCCGTGCCGTCGGGCTTGATCGAGTAGATGTTCCCGTTGCGCACGAACGCGATCCGGGTGCCGCTCGGTGACCACACAGGCGAGCGGTCGGCGGTGCCTTTCGTCACGTTGAAGAGACCGGTGCCACCCTCGACGTTCACCGTGTAGATGCTTGAGCGGCCCTGAGAGTCGACGCCGACATAAACCATCTTCGTGCCGTCCGGAGACCACGAGGGTTCGATGTCGGTACCGGTGTTGTTGTGATCCGCAGTGAGCTGCGCCAGTCCACGACCGTCGGGCATGATCGTGAACAGGTCGCCCTTGTCCGAGAAGACGATGCGGCTCGCATCCGGAGACCACGCCGGGTAGCCGCCGGTGATCGGCAGGGTCACCTTCTGGGGATCGGTCCCGTCTGCCTTCATCGTGTAGATGAAGGTCTCCCCCGTGCTCGCCGGCCCCCAATCGGGCGTTGTCTCGAACCCGGACGAGTTCGTGATCTTGGCTATCGAATCCGGCGTCGTGGCCGAGACCACGAAGATGTCACTCTGGCTGCCGGTACTGCTCTTCTGGTAGGCGATCTTCGTGCCGTCGGGCGACCAAGACGGGCCGACCTCGTAGTCGACGCTGGTGGTGAGATGGAGCGGGTCGCTCGCGTTCGATCCGTCTGCCTTCATCACCATGATGTCGAAGTCGCCGTGCTGCTCGCTCGCGTACGCGATCTTCGTGCCATCGGGTGAATACGTCGGGTCGGTTTCGGGCCAGCTGGTCTTCGTGATGTTCGTGACGTCGGTCCCATCCGGCTTCATCGTGAAGATGTCCAGATTGCCGCTGCGGTTGGACGCGAAGACGATCTTCGAGCCATCGCACGACCACTCGGGGCTCGTGTCCATGGCGGGATCGTTGGTCAGGTTCTTGGTGGTGCCGGTGGTTGAGGTCCCGCACCCAGATGTCCGGCATGGAACCGGAGTCGAACGCCGTGTAGAGGGCCTTGGTGCCGTCCGGGGAGTAGACCGGGCCGTACTGGTTCTCGTTCGGTGCCGGGGTGAGCGCGGACTGGTTGCCGCCGTCCGGATCCATCTCGAACATCGAAACGAACGCACCGCTCTGGCGCCAGAAACCGATCTTCGAGCCGTCGGCACGCCAGTTGGGGCCGGATTCGAAATCGTTACCGCTCGTCAGTTGCTGCGCCGTCCCGCCCGCCGGGGAACTGGTGTAGATGTCGCCCCCGAGTCCGTAGGCGATCGTTCCACCTGCAGGTCCGTTGGTGCACTGCGCGGGTGCGTCCCCACCGATGACGGTAGTGAACGCGATGCGATCGCCCGACGGGGACCAGGCCGGCTGGGTGTCCGCCTTCCTGTTGCTTGAAAGAAGCGTCTTGCCCTTCCCGTCGGGGAGGATCGTCCAGATCCGTTGGGGCTTGCCGGCGCTGTTGCGATCGAAGTCCGAGTACGCGATCGCGCCCCCGGGTGACCACGATGGGTGGATATCCGTACCGGGAGAAACCGTGCCAACGGCCGACTTCACCTGACTAAGCGACGGATTGAGCTCGTTCGGATCGAGTGTCCAGACGCGGTACTCATCGCTCGCGTGGCGGGTGACGACGAGTTCCCCGTCCTCCCCCGGGGCCGTGGCGATCGCCGGACTACCACTGACCGATACAACCAACGAGGCCAGCACGAGGGCCGGCAACAGAGCACGACCGAGCTTCACGATCCCTCCAGATTCCTAACGCCGCGAGCAGATGATCCATCCGCTCTCCGTCCGAGATCGCGACACGTCGTTCATGCCCGTATCTCACCCAATAACGGGATTCAGACGGTTCGGAGAACCTGTGTCAATACGGTATTCAAGAATCAGGTTGCGTACGATAGGGACGAACTCGTACGAATAGGTACACACCCTCCGGCCCAGAGTGCAAGGAGTCAGGGGCCCGGAGTGACGAGCGGGAGGCCCGCGGCTTCCCATGCTTCCAGGCCCCCGATGAGGTTGTAGGCCTCGAAGCCCCGGTCCCTCATGAATGCGGTCGCCATCGCGCTGCGCTGGCCGAGATGGCAGACGAACACGAGTGGCTGCGAGGTCTCGAACTCCTCGATGCTGCCCGGTAGGTCCTGGAGAACGACCAACTCCGAGCCCTCGACATGACCGTCGGCGTACTCGTAGGTCTCACGCACGTCGACCCAGCGGAACTCGTCCCGGCGCGCGTACGCGGTCGCCGGATCAAATGCCGGTACGTCCCTCGGTACTCCCACAACGTCCTCCTCTCGTCGCGTCAGGCCGGGTCTTCGCCAACCAGGCCGTCGATCGACTCTCTGATCAGATCGGCATGGCCCACGTGGCGGGCGTACTCCTCGATCATGTCGATCAAGACCCGGCGGAGGCTCATTGACCGACCATCCGGCCACTTGTGATCGGTGAGCCGGTCCAGGCCCCCATCGGCGAGCGCCTCGTCGATCGATAGGCGCGAACGCTCGACCGCGTTCTTCCACATGTCCATGAGTTCCTCGGGGGTGTGATCGCCAGCCGTGTCCCACTCCCAATCGGGAGTGGCGTCCCAGTCGACCGAGTCCCATGGGGGCAGATACTCACGGCCGAATAGGAAGTGAGAGAAGTAGAGCTCCTCAACCAACGCCATGTGCTTGAGGAGCCCGCCCAAGGTGATCGCCGACGGTTCCAACCTCGTCCGCATCGCGGCGGCATCCAGGCCCCCACACTTCCACCCTAGATACGAGCGCTGGCGGTCGAGGGCTCCCAACAGAGTGGCGATCTCATCTCCCGCGATGGGTGGCTCCGGCCACCCCTTCTCATTCGTTGTGGTCATAGGACGAGATTCTAGAGGGCTAGCAACGCGCTCAGCGATGGTTACGGGTGCAAGACCATACTTGGTCTACGTGCCTAGCTCGGGGTCAGCTTCCAGAAGTCTCCGGTCAGGCCGCACTCTGCGAAGATCCTCTCCGCCTCCTCAGGGGAACGCCGCTTCCAGGATGGGTCGTTGCGGTCCGTGTACCAGCGCCGGGCAAGTTCCCATTGTTGCTCGAGGGTCATCGTCGCCCCTCTCGGTAGGTCGCGCTCCGACCTCCAGGTTTCGATGTGCTCTTCCGACCGGAAGAGAAGCATCGTCGCTCAGTTGAATCCGATGTCGTCCCACCAGTTGGCAGCGGCAACCGCATAGTGGACGATGCCCTCGCCGGAGACCTTGCCGTCGGAGACCGAAACGGTCATCTCCTCACCGCAGTCGGGGCACCGTGTCTCGACCTTTCCGTCACCGCCCATCATCGCGATGATGCCGAGTGAATCCCAGATACAGACGCCCCACCACTGCCGGTCGCGCGCGCGGTGACCGTGAACGGTGAGGGAAGCCCACACAGCGGGTTCGCCATCCAGATGTACGGAGTGCCGGGGGCCAGGACCAGCATGTGCTCGTCAGCGAGCCGCTTGAACGAAGCTTCGATCTCGGACGGAGCGACCGCCAGCTCGGCCGCCAGCTCGGGAGCAACCGGGGGTCGTCCCTCCCGCTCCCAGAAGGCGAATACCTCTGCTCCTGACATCGAGATCCGAGATTCCCACGAGTCAGATCATACGGGCCAGTCCTAGTGATCAGCCTGCCGGAGCTTCGATCATGCGGAGCCGGCGCGCACCTTGATCCGGTTCCGGAATCGCCGGAGAGCCTCCATGTTCCTCAGGTAGAACGGCGGGCTCAGGAGCGGAGCGATAAGGGCAAGCTTCGTCCCCGGCTCCGGATACTCCTTGATAACGAGCTCCGTGCGCTCACCGCGCGGGATCACGTCGATCTCCACGCGGGCGATGCCTAGGGGTCGCAGCTTGGCGCGAAGGACGATCCTCTTGGGCTCAGATATCTCGACGATCTCTGACTTGTCGGTCGATCGCGCCGCCGCCGGAACGGTGATGGAACGCCGAGCCGACTCCGGGCCACTCGATATCAACGTCGCGCACCTGGTGGGCCCCAACCACCCACTTCGGATACTCGTACGGATCGAGCAGCATGGCGAACACCTCCGATGGAGGTGCGTCGAGGATCGTGCGGTTGGTTGCCACGAGTTCTCCGATCAGGACGGATGGAAGGCGTCTCGAACGACTGATTACCCATGGGCGTCCGGATCGAACCACGGGAGTGATGTGGGCCTCCCGTGGACGGGATGGTAGTAAGCCGGATGGACGGGAACGCTCGGGCGCGCATCACCAACCTCCTGCAGGGTTTCTGGCTCGTCCCCGGCGCTGATCGCCCTCGCGTTCGGCGTGGTGGCGCTCGTGATCGTGGGGATCGACCGCGCCGCCGGCCCCCTAGGGGTCGAGTTCGCGTTCGACGGCGACGCCACCGCCGCCCGCACGATCCTCTCAACGATCGCCGGATCGCTCATCACTGTCGCCGGTCTAGCGTTCTCGATAACGGTCGTGACCCTGCAGTTGGTCTCGAGCCAGTTCACGCCACGTGCCCTCAAGAACTTCCTCGGTGACCGGCTCAACCAGGTGACCGCAGGAGCGTTCGTCGGGATCTTCCTCTATTGCCTCCTCGTGCTGCGCTCCGTGCGAACCGCTCCAGCGGACGGAACGGGGTTCATCCCCGCATTGGGGGTGACGGTCGCGATCGGCCTCGGCGTGGTCGCACTCGGCCTCCTCCTCGCCTTCATCCACCACATCTCAACCTCGATCCAGGTTGCCAACATCACCTCACGGATCACGAGGCAGACGCTCCGGCGTATCGACACGCTCTATCCGGAAGACTTCGGAACCGTGGTGACCGGCGATCCGGAGGAGGTGATCGAGCGATGGGCATCGAGCGGACCTCCAGTCGAGGTGTACGCGGACCGACCCGGCTTTGTCCAGATGATCGATCTCCATCACTTCGAGACCGACGTCGGTAGCGCGCGCACGTGGTCATCAACCCCGCCCCCGGTGACTTCGTCACACCCGGCAACCCCATCGCTCTGGTGTGGGGTTCCGAGATCGATGAAGACGCCGTCGTCACCGCGGTGCGGGAAGGCTTCCGGATCGACAACGAACGAGATCTCGCGCAGGACGCAGGCTACGGGATCAGACAGCTCGCCGACATCGCTCTTCGAGCCCTCTCCCCCGGAGTCAACGACCCCACCACCGCACTCAACTGCATCGGGTACCTCCAGGCGATCCTCGAGCGTCTCGTCGTGCGGGACTTCCCGGGAGCCATCAGAAAGAACGAGGAGACCGGCGTGACCGTGATCGCTCGACACCGGTCCTTCGACGAGTACATCGCCGACGCGTTCATCGAGGTCGGCCGCTACTCAACGACGGACGCCCGGGTCGCTGTTGCCCTCATCGATGCGATCGGGAGCATCCAACGCCTGGCCAACAGTGTGGGAGCGACCGATCGGGCTGCCTCGGCTAAGAACGCTGCCGAGAACATCGGGCGACCAGCCATCGAGGCCGCCAAATCGGCATATGACGGCACCCTGATCAAGGAGCATCTCGCTCGGGTCGGCGTCGTCGTCACCTAGTGGTGGCCTGATCGCTCCTTAGTAACCACTCCACAACCTGCCCGCGCTCCCGCATCGCCGGTCGCGAGCGAATCCTGATCCGCTCCGAACGTGTCGTAAGCGTGGCTGTGGTAGCGGGGTTCGCCGTCTGAGGTTGTCGCCGGGATGTGGGCGAGGTTGTCTTCCATCGCGTGGAGGATCACGGCGCTGCCATCATCGTCCATCAGGTCGCGCGTCCTGAACCTGTCCGTTACGAAGCTGAGGTAGGCGGTGCCGTCCTGGGTGGCGAGGACCCCGGGCATGTCCCCGGCATGATCGCCGTGGGTCGCCCCGGTCGGGTTGTAGTGACCGCCGGCCGTGTAGAAGGGGCTCGGCTCGCCCTCGTTGGTTGCGTCGGGGTCGCAGATCCCTGTCGTGTGGACGTGGAACCCGTGGAACCCGGGGGTCAGACCGCGCAGACGAGCAGTGACCATCACCGACTTGTCCTTGCGGGGGACGAACCGGGCGACACCGAGGGAGACCCCGGCCGCATCCGTGACGCGCGCCGTCAGTCCCCTCGATCTTCTGGCCGCTGACGTATTCACCAACAGGGTGCCGCCGACGAGAGCGGCAGTGGCCACGACTGCAACGAGCGTCTTGATCTTCATGTTCTCTCCTTCCGCGTCCGCCTCTAGGGTGCTACCGCGCCTGCGGACGCACGAAACCTCGCAGGGGCCTTCACCAGACCACGCTATCGAGGGAGGATGGCCCGATGAGCCGCACGAGCATCGCCGTGGTCGCCGGAGCGCTAGTTGCTGCTCTCGCGCTCGCTGCTCCCCCACCGACCGACGCCGCTAAGAAGAAGGTCCCTGTGTGCCGGAAGGGCGGGACCGTGACGCTCGCCGGTCAAGTCGCACATCAGATGACGCGAACACCTATCTCGAGCTGCCGTTCAAGGTCGCCCGCGGCGTGAGCCAACTGAAGATCACCTACAGCTACAACCCCGAGAGCGACACGGTCCTCGATCTCGGGGTCTGGGACAACGATGGCCTCTACGACTACGACGGATTCCGCGGTTGGTCGGGCAGCAGGCAAGGCAGAGACCAAAAGGGTGAAGACAACGATCAGCCGCCGGTCGTGATCCGGGCGGACAAAGCGTCACGCAACTACATCCCGGCCCCCATCAAGCCCGGCAAGTGGCACGTCGAGCTGGGCGTTGGGGCTGCCGATCCAGATGGCCCCACGAGATACAAGGTCACGATCAAGTGTCGCAAGGTCAAGAAGCGCCCCTCCCCGAAGCCGGACCCCGTCGATGCTTCTCACGTCGCGAACCAGGAGCCCGGGCTGGTACTTCGGCGACTTCCACATGCACGCGTATCACTCGAACCTGAACGCACCGAGCATGGAGGAGTCGGTCCAGTTCGCCCTCGACGCCCGGCTCGACTTCATGCCCATCACCGAGTACGTCATCAACCGGCACTGGAACGAGTGGGGGACGGTCGCGAGCGAGAACCCCGACATGATCGTGTGGCCGGGGCGTGAAGTCATCACCTACTTCGGCCACGCCGGGATCATCGGCGAGACACCGGGGATGATCGAGTATCGCCACGGCTACAAGGGCATCTCGATGACCGACATCCAAGCCGGATCGGTCGCGCGCGGCGCCCTGTTCCAGGTAAACCACCCGACGACCTGGCCCCCGCCATTCGACTTTCAGTGCCGTGGTTGCGTGTGGGAACTCGATGACTTCATCGACTACAACCTCGTCGATACGATCGAGGTCGTGAACGTCGGGGTGCGCTCCGGGAGCATGCCGAACCCGTTCGTCGAGACCGCCATCAAGTTCTGGGAAGGCAAGATCCAGCAGGGCTACTTCATCGCACCGGTAGGAGGATCCGACGACAAGCTCGGACCGCGCTACGGGAACCCGGCAACGGTCGTCTACGCAAGTGAGCTATCGCGCGCTGCGCTCAAAGAAGGCGTGCGCGCCGGTCATGTCTGGATCGCCGCCGTCGGCAAGGCCGACAGCCCCACGATCGAGTTCACCGCGACCGCGGGCGAGCAGACCGCGATGTTCGGCGACACCTTGAACGCAGAGAGCGCAGAGTTCACCGTCCACGTGACCGGAGGTCAGGGTCAAACGCTCAGGATCTTCGACGACACTCCCCTCCTGCCGGGGAGTACGCCGGCAGTACCGATCCTCGTCGTGCCGATCGATTCGGATGACTTCACCTACAGCTTCGTGGGCACCTCATCGCCCACGGACAATCCGCTCGGGAACTACTACCGGATCGAAACGCGCGATCCGTCGAACAGCAACCTCCTGAGCACGCTCGGGATGCCGATCTTCCTGAAACCGTAGACAGGGGCCCAGGGGGGACCCATACTCCTGACATGATCTTGATGGTGGCGATGGGGATCCTCACCCTGCTCGGGGTGATCGCCGTCGTCAGGTGGACCGGCACGGACATCGTGCCGCCTTGGGACGCCGAGAACTCCACCTCAGACGACGACCTCGGTCCATGGGAGAGGTGGAGGCGCTTCGTCTGGTACCTCGGACTCGTTGCAGGCACGAGCTTCGCATCCGCACTTCTCGTAGTCGGCCCCGGAGGGCGGCTGGCGATGCGACTCCTCGCGGTCACGGCTGGTGATGGGGCCCAGGGTCGATTAACCGAAGCCGACGAGATCGTGGGAAGTATCACCATCGACGGCACGATCGCGTTCGTGCTCTTCATCGGAATCTCGGGCGGACTGCTCAGCTCGATGGGCTATGTGCTCCTTCAGCGATGGTTGCCCGGAGGAAGGTGGAAAGGCGCTCTCTTCGGCGGCGTCCTGTTCGTGGTGGCAGCCACCCGCCTGGAGCCTCTCCGCGTCGACAACCCTGACTTCGACATCGTGGGACCGGGGCGGCTGGCGATCGTGGTGTTCCTGGCGCTCGGCCTGCTCCAAGGAGCGTTCGTCGCGGCGGCCGCGGGACGCATCAGCAGAGCCTTACCTGTGATCGCGCTGCGACCCGGCGCGCTTATCCCTTACGGGCCGCTGGTTCTCTTGATCCTGCCCCCTCTAGCGCTGTTCTTCGTGGTCGGCTCGGTCGTGTCGCTAGTGCCAACCGCGGCGAAAAAGGTCATGGCGTGGGGCGAGTCCAGGCAAGCAGGCTGGATAGCGCAAGGGGTCGTTGCCCTCGCCGTGGTCGCATCTCTCCCGGGATTCGTATCCGCGGTTGTTGATATCGCCGGCCGCCCCTAAGAGCGACCGGCGATACCCAGAACTAGGACTCGCGCAGTGCGACGTCGTTGAAGAGCGTGAAGTCCGGAACCTGCTGGAGACGGTAGCTGCCCTTGCCAGGCCCGGTGAAGATGGTGATCTGACGATCGGAACCGAAGCTCGCGTGGTGCGGGGACCTGGTTCCCACCTCGAGCACGAGGCGGTGACCCGCTGGCACCCAGTGAGCGGTCGTGAAGCACTGGAACGGAAGCGACATCTCTTCGCCGGGGATCACCGGAGCGATCGTGGTGACGCCATAGCGCAGCTGCGGCTGGATGGCGCAGGTATCGATCCGCTCGCGCTGTCCGATCTCGTTCTCTCGATAGAGGGTGGCCACCAGGTGGATCACCTCGCCAGTCGTCACCGACGCATTGAGGGTCAAGTGACTCAGGCCGAGCAGGAGCGCATCCTGGTCGAAGTAGCCGGACCTGAAGGCGACAACGGGAGCACTGTCGTTGACGTTAGCCAGCCCCGCGTTCGCGGTCGCCTGGATGACCTTGCTCGAGTTCGTCGCCGGAGGCGTAGTGCTCAATGAGTTTGTCGCCGCGTCCGGGTACAGGGTCAGAGTCTCGTTACGGGTCCACGCATCGGCGGTGTACACCTTGCGATCGGTGATCATCTCGGGATCGTAGATACGTGTGAGATCGACGGGATCCCTTCCGTTCAGGAAGACCTCGACCGCAGGACCGGTGTCCACGTCGGCACCCTTGAGGTGCTTGTCGAACCACGCGAGCAGCGCGTACTTCCACTGATCGAAACGGCAGTTGGGATGTAGAACCCGCGCGTTTGCGTCGGTCTTATTGAACGCACCCTTCTGACCACACCGGCCGTTCGTCGAGCCGTGGTCCCACTGGCCCAACCAGAGCTTGTCGCCGTCCCGGTCGAAGCGCCCACCGAAGAACCACTCTGCGGCTGGGATGCGCGCAGCGTTGTCGTTGACCCCATGGACCATGAAGACGGGGATGTCGACGTTCGCGGCCTCGGCACGCCAGTCACGCTTGCCGTGCCACAGCTCGTACTGACCGGTGATCTGACCCGGGCCAGCCACGGCGGCCGAGTTAGCCCACCCACATCCGAACTCGGGGTTGGGACCATTGCCCCAGTTATCACCGGTAGGCCCGCCAACAACGGGGATCGCTGGCGTGCCGGGCGGGAGGTCTCGTGAGAACGCCAAGCCCTCGTACGCCACCATCGGGCCGATCCACTGCAGGTTGTAAGGAACGCCCTTCTGGAACTGGTGGTCGTACATCGAGGCAAGGCCCACGCTCGGGGCGATCGTGGCGAGGCCACGGGGGCGCTGTGCCGCCGCGACGATCGGCGTCGAGCCGACGTAGCTGTGACCGCTCATCCCGATCTTGCCGGTGGACCAGTTCTGATCTGCGAGCCACTCGATGACCAACTTGAGGTCCTTGGCGTCGTTGGGTCCAAGGTGATCGAGGCACCCCTCGGAACGTCCAGTGCCGCGGAGGTCCATCATCGCCACCGCGTACCCGCGTGGCGCGAAGAAACCCGTGAGCCCCACCATCTGCCCGTCCTTCATGGGGTCGGGGAAGATCCTCGTCCCCTCGCGATCGGCGATGGTCCCGTGATACGGCGAGGCTTCGAATACGACCGGCCACGGGCCCGAGCCGTACTTCGCCGGATCTGGTCGCGTGACCTCGAGGTAGATGTTCTTGCCGTCGAACGATGGGAGCTCGAAGACCTCTTTGACGGTGTCTGGGTAGTTCGGCTGCGACAGAGTGTCGGCAAGCGCGATGAAGTCGGCCGGCGGCGTCGCCGATCCCCTCGGCATGGACAGGGGAAACCGCGAGCAGAGCGACGCGGCGAGCACGACCGTCAGCAACGCGACGGCGAAACGGGACAGATTCTTGCGGGCCATCGGATCCTCCAGGGACAGTCGCTAGGTCTGGAGGAAACGTTGGCCCTTAGGGCCTAGGGGCCTTTGTGCAAATGCACCAATCCGAGCTAGCGAGCCCGGGAGGAAGTGACCCCCTGGACGATGCCGATGAGGACCACGGCCGCTATGACCGCCACGATGAAGCCGAGGACGTTCAGTTCCATGATGTCTCCGGTCCCCAGGGCGTTGGCGACCAGGCCACCGATGACCGAGCCAGCGATCCCCAACAAGAGCGTGACCACGATGCTGAGGTCCCCTGTGCCCGACTTGAAGAGTCGAGCGAGCGCACCAATCACCAGTCCTGCAACGATGAATCCGATCATCTTGATCCCCTTTTCATCTCGACCCATTGGACTTGTTCGCTGGTGGCGTCTTACCCGCTTCTGGCCAACCTACGCCGCGGATCCCGCAGGCCGTGGAAGTATCGGGGGATGAGCGCCGATGAAGCCACCAGAACCCTCTTGGAGGACAAGCGGGCCCAGCTCGAAGCCGACATCGCGAAGGTGACCGAGCCCCCCGACGGATCGAGCGGGATCTCGTTCGGGAAGCGGGTCGGAGAGGGCACCAGCTACGCGGTCGAGCGCCTGGTCCAGGTTGGGATCCACGACCAGATGCAGGCGCAGCTCGCCGATGTCGTGCGGGCGGTGGCCAAGCTCGATGAGGGAACCTATGGAACCTGTGATGGCTGCGGATCGAAGATCGCAGAGGCTCGCCTCGAGAACCATCCGTGGGCGACGCTGTGCGTTACGTGCGCGTCCGAGAAGGGCCGCTGACGCTCAGTCCAGCCACCCCAGGTAGGCATCCGCGGTCAGGTCGTCCCCTCGGATCTCGAGTGACCCACGATCCAGCCGCCCCCACAAGAACAGCGCAACGTCTTCTGCCCGGCCCTCGATCTCGACCTCTGCATCCCCTTGGGGTGGACCTACCTCCGTGATCGGGAAGTCTCCGTCGACTAGCCCGACACTCCACGAACCTGGGGCATCGGTCGTCCGGAAAGCAACCGTTCCCGCCGGGCCCGCGTACGGGATCGCTACCTCTAGCGGCGAACAGGAGCAGCGCCTCATCGATGCAGTCCACCGATAGCTCCGGATCGAGAGGAGATGGGACCCCGGTGGCGTTCTGGGCATCCCAACGATGGATCAATGTCTCGAGGCTGGTCCGGCGCCGCCAGAAGCCGACCCGGTTGTCGCCCGACCAGCTCCACGCGGGGGCATCGTCGTCGGTACGCGAGGTCAAGCAGATCGGCAAGCTCAGCGACGCCGTCCCTTACCCACGCGATCAAAGCCTCATCTCGCAGCCCGGGTTTGTTCGGACGCTCCGGAGGCTCGCCGCCACGTCTGATGGCATCGGCCACCCACCGATGGTGCTGACCCATATGGATCGCCAACTTGGCGACGTTCCATTCCGGACAGGAAGGAACGTGTGCGTCGAGGTCACGAGCGACAGCATCTGCGAAGAGTGCGCCGTTCTCCCTCAGGTGAGCGACGTGATCAAGCATCGCATCAAGCGGACCTCTGACGCTCGCGGATCGCCGTGCAACCGAAGCTCGAGCTGATCGACGACAAGGTTCGCGAGTTCAACGAGGATCTCGAGTTCCGTCTTGGAAAGCTCCCGCGGTTCGACGTCGATGATGTTCAGAGTGCCGAGGTTGAATCCATCGGCGGTCGTCAGCGGCGCGCCAGCGTAGAAGCGCAGTCCGAGGTCACCTCGTACGAGCGGGTTCTCGAGCGTGCGTGGGTCGATGCTCGCGTCGTTCACGACCCACGGTTCGAACTCGAGCACCGCGGACGCACACAGGCCCGGGTCCCTTCCGATCTCGGCCGCATCGATCCCATGCTTCGCCTTGAACCAGATGCGATCACGGTCGACGATCGTGATCGTTGCGATCGGCACATCGAAGACTCTCGCTGCCACACGCGCGATCCGGTCGAAAGAACCATCCGCAGGTGTGTCGAGGATCTCGTAACGATCGACTGCGGCCAGTCGGAACGCCTCGTCGGGCCCGACCACATCACTTCGGTCCGGCACGGCGGTTGGAACGGTAACCCTGGGGATGGTCACGAGTAGCGGGTTGGAACACACCGGACAAACATCGTCGTCTCCGTCAGAGCGATACACGGTTCTCACGCACGATCCACAGAACGATTCCCTCACGACCCTCACCTCCCGCTCGATCTCCAATTGCACCCTTCCTTGGACGCGAGAGCTTAGGGCTTTAACGGGCGCATAAGGAACCCGATCGGGAAAAGTTGATCGACTCAAAATGAGGCCAAATGGGTTTCAATCGGACCCGCAATCTCGGCGACGTGATCCTCGGGCAGCCAGTGGCTCGCCAGCTCGATCGTCTCGGTCATGTCGTCACCTTCGCGCCGGTGACGACATGACCGAAAAGTTACGGACGGATGGCTGTCGGGAGTCCAGTTGTCGGGGCGACCGTGAAGATGGGGCACGCCCAGCCGAAGGTGTCCGAGGCGGCCAGCTTGCCGACGATCGCCGTGGACACATCTCCGAACCACTCATCCAGGATCGGAGCCGTGACCGTCTTGGCCGAAGACCCGCCCTTCGAGATCCGCAGAACGTCGATGCCTCGATAGACGTCTGCGCTGTAGACGATCTCGTGATTCGGGTCGGTCGGCGACCAGTAGGCGGCCCACACCGAACCGTTCGCAGGAACGTAGTAGCCGACCTGACGGAGGTCCTTCGGGTTCGAGTAGTCGACGAACCTCACGCCCTGCTCGTACCAGCCGATGGCTGCGACACCGTGGTGCGCATCGAACCAGTGCGAGGAGCAGTTGGCTGTAACCGGAGACTTGGAGTCGGCCGAACCGTCGGTGAACATCCCGTTCAGTTCGGTCTCCCAGGTGTCCAGCGACTTGATCTTGCCCTTCTTCTTCAAACCCTTGAGCGAGTAGGTCTCGAAACGACCCTGGCCGTTGCACTGGCCGGTGCCTGCGTCCTCGCCCTCCATGTCGATGTAGTCCTCTTCGGTAACCAGCAGCTTCTTGCCACGACGCTGGCTGTTGTGAAGGATGAAGTCGTTGAGGTTGCCCTCCTGGGCGGTGAAGTCGTCGTTGACGGCCTCACTACCGGTGACGCCGAGCAGTTTGGGCGCTAGCGGATCATCCGTCATCTTGTATCCAGCGGCGCCACCACCACCGACGCTCCACAGGTTGCCCTTGGAGTCCTTCTCGGTATCGTGCGTCACCTTGAATGCATCGCTGAGAGATGCTGCCGATTCGAAACGACCGACGTGAACGGGGGCAGCGCGGTCCTTCAGGTCGACTACATCGACCTTGTCGCCACCGTCGAGCCACACCCAGCGGCAGTCATCGGTCACGAAGTTAGCGATGTGGCCACCTCCGCGGATGCCGGATTCGCCGGTCCATCCGATCGGGGTCTCAGAAAGGAGACTCGGGGTCGCGGGGTCACTGATGTCGACGACGTACAGGATCGCTCCGACGTCGCGGGTGCCCCGGTCGTTCGAGACCAGAAGGGTGTCGCCGCAAGCGTCGACGTCCTCGTTCTCGAAGTGCGGGAAGCGGCAGAGCCCCGACCGTAGTGGGGGCGGCTGGGTCAGTGATGTCCAGGACCGTGATCCCGTCGAAACCACTGACGTACGCGTGGTTGCCGGAGAACACCATCCCGGCGGCCGTGCCACCGACATCGACATTGCCGAGGAACTCGACATTGTCGGAGATGGCCAACGGCGGTTCCGACGGGCGGGCTTGGCCCACCGAGGGAACGAACACCGAAGCGAGCAACATGACGGCGAGTACTCCTGTGAATTTTCTCATAAGACTGTGATTCGCCCCTGAGGCTCTCTTTCCTCCCCGGCCGACCCGCTCGCGACGGAAAACTCGGGGCCTGAACCCGTACAAAAGGGATTGACTTGCTTCCGACATAGGCGATTCAATCCATGAACTGGCCGGGGGCAGTACCCCGGGGTGAACTGGAGGTTCGTGGATGCGAGGACAGAAACGCTCGCTCGGAGTGCTGGCTACCGTCTTCCTGTTGGCTTCGATCGCGGTCGCCCCGTCTGCGGGCGCGGCAACCACGTACAACGTCCAGGTCGGCGCCTTCCATAGCGTGGCACCCGCCGAATCGATGGCGTTCTTCCCCGGCACGATCGACGTGCACGAGGGCGACACGCTCCGGCTAGCTGGCTGACGGCTTCCACACGGCAACCGCCATCCCAGAAGGGGTGGACGTCGTCGGACTGGATCGCCGACAACGCATCGTCTCCCGGACAGCCGTACTTCCTCTTGGAACCCGACACCGACGACGGGCCGGCGTCCACCAAATACAACCTCGATGTGCTTACCCCCTCGGCGTTCGATTGCGGGCCTGCCGACTCCGCCTGCTCGTACGACGGGTCAAGCGTCATCAACTCCGGAGCGCCTCTCGACGGACCGCTCGACTTCTCGGTTCAGGTCGACGCACCGGCGGGAAGCGCGTTCTGGTTCCTGTGTCTGATCCACCCGAGCATGGACGATGCGGGTTCACGTAGTCGACGACGCCGACCCGGCCACCACGCAATCCGCCATCGACACGGCGAAAGCAGAGCGGATCGCGCTCGACGAAGACGACGCCCTCGCATTGCACGACACGCTGTCGAAGAAGCGCTCCTCTCACAAGGTCGACGGAAAGAAGGTGTGGGACGCGTGGTCGTGGATTCGACACCAAGCGCTTCTCGCTGCTCGCCATGTATCCGAGCAAGCTGACCGTCGGCAAGGGCGAGAAGTGTCCGGTGGCACTTCGGACAACTTGATCACGAGATCCACACCGTGAGTCTTCCGGCCAACGCCGCGTTCCAACAGATCGTGGGCCAGGATTTCGCGTTCGCATGTGACCCAGAGCGGCGCGGGGCCAGGTCCGGACAATCCACCGGAGGTCGAAGGGTTCCCGTTCTGTAACGACCCGTCGCAGATGGAAGTGGACGCCGCGGACCTCCTCTTCCCCGAGCACGGGAACGGTGTATGGAAGGGCAACGACGACCTCGAACACTCCGGGGTGCTGGGTGGCATCCCTCTCGCAGCCGCGGACAACCACTACACGGTCAAGATGAACCAGACCACCAACAAGAAGGGGCTTCCCTACATCTGCGCGATCCATCCGTTCATGGAGGGCCGGGTGAGGGTCACGAAGTAGGGCCCCTCCACATCGTGTGAGGCGACTCTGGACTGGGTAGTCCTGTGTAGTCAGCAGGGCTACCCACGAAGGAGGCCACGATGAGCGACAAGATCGAGAACAAGGCAGAAGAGCTCAAGGGCAAGGCCAAGGAAGGCTTCGGCAAGGCCACGGATGACGAGCAGACCGAGGCCGAGGGCAAGATGGATCAGGCCAAGGCCAACACCAAGCAGGCCGGCGAGAAGGTTAAGGACGCCGCCAAGAACGTGTTCGGCTCCTAGGCTCGGCTCGTAGCAAATCGGGGGGAGCGGTCCTCCGTTCGAGACGCAGGCTTTAAGTCTCGCTCGGCGGACCGCTCCCCCCGTTTGCGCGTCCAGGCCCAGACCCAGACAGAGGCCGATCCTGGGTTAGGAGGTGGGGGTCGGGGTCGGGCTGCTTGAGGTGGTTGGAGTTGGCGTCGGGGACGTGGATGGCGTTGGGGTTGGGCTCGTTGAGGTCGACACCGATGGCGTCGGGGTTGGGGACGGCGACTCTTCGGTCTCGTCGTCGTCGTCTTCACCGTCATCGTCGTCGTCTTCCACAGGGACCAACTGGGTGTCGAGGATCTCGGCGACCTGATCCATCAGGGCGTCGATCTGGGCCTGCAACTCTTCAAGCGGGAGATCCGACTTCAGAAGTGCCTTGATCTGTTTCTCGATCTCCTTGAGAGCCTTCCTGCCTTCCTTGGTGAACTCGACCGGTCCTCCGGTGGAGATGACGAACTGGTAGGCGGACGCGAACGTCTCGCATAGGTCGCACTCCTCGTTCACCGCGATAGCGACGTTCTCGGGGACCACGACCGATGGGTCTGAGAACACGAGAACGATCTGGATCGCCACTGCGACCGTGCGGCACTCGGTACAAGTCGCATAAGCAACGGCAAGGTTGCCGGCGTCGACGACGTCGCCGGTGACCTCCGTGATCTCGAACGCGAACTCGAAGATCGAGCTGCCGTCGTGGGTGTTCTCGGCGACGACGATGTTGTCGTCTCCGGAGCCGTCCTCGTGGTTGTCGGCGAGGGCAGGCGTCACCCCTAGAGCCAGGAACAGGAGGGTTGCTAGGAACAGAGAGAGTTTCTTCATCCGCATCGTGCTACCCGTCCTAAAGCTGGCGGAAACGCGAGCAAGCAACATCAGCCGGTCACCTCTAGTTCCTCGATCGGTCGCGCGTCGCTGGGTGCATCTACCGACACCGGTTCGTTGACCTGGTCCAGCGTCAGGAGCAGCTGGATGTCGGCGCTGGGGACAAGGAGACCGTTCATCTCCTCGGGGATCTCCGCGGCGAGTCCCATGTCTACCCGGAGATCACGAAGGAACCCATCCTCCCCGATCACCATCTCGATCGACCCGGACTCCGCGGCCGCGTCCAGGTGCTCCTTCGTGTCGTCAGTGAGTTCGGGCAGACCGACTCCGAAGCTGCGCCCGAGAGCGAAGAGGTCTTCGAACGCAGCAACTACATCCAGATCGCCAGTGACCGTTCGGGCACCGTCTGACTCGGAGGTCTCTCCGTCGATGACCCAGTCGGAGACGTCTATCCCCTCGAAGAGGTTGGATGACTCGGCTTCCGGGCCGCCGAGCAGACTTGCAACCTGCTCGTCCCCGAGTTCGTAACTCGTGCCGTCAACCTCGAGGAACGCAACCGAGCCCGTTGAGATGAACCGGCTAGTCGAAGACGCCTCGCCCATCAGGCGTTCGATCGTGACATCGGCGATCGGTAGTTCACCCTCGGCCGCCGCTTGGTACAGCCCCGTCACCTCGAAACCCACCGGGCCCGAATCTTCCGACGACAAGGTGATCGACAGGCTCATGTCGGCACTGTCTATCTCACCGAGTTTCTCCGCAGCCTCGGCAACGGTTCCGCCGGGTCCGTCATCCCCGCACGCGACGAAAGTCGCGAGCATCGCAACGGCGATCAACGGAACGATCCGGCGCATCAGGCTCCTCCAGGTCAACTAGGTGTCGGGGTCGGTGTTGGGGTCGGTGTGGGAGTGGGACTGGGACTGGGCGTCGGTTCACTTTCCTCTGTTGGGGTCGGTTCCGGAGTCGGTTCGGTCCCGTCCGTACCCCCATCGCTCCCCGGTTCAACCTCATCGCTCTCGATGGTTCCTGTCCCACCATCGGAGGGCGTATCGACGAGTTCGTCCTCTGCCGCGGTGCTGAGGCTCGGGCGCCCAGTGGTGAACGTCGATGCGGCCTCGAAGCCCTCGGCCGCGGTCCAGGTCTCGTTGGGTCCGATCGGGCGGTACTCGCCATTCGGATAGAGAACGAATGCTGCAGCGCCTAGTAACACCATCCCGACCGCGCCGAGAGCGGTTCCCACCGCGGGGCGGTCCTTCATCGTGTTCCACCAGCCCTTGCCGAGGCGAGCGGACAGTCGAGAGAAGGTGATGGACATACCTGCCAGCGGGGCGGCGATCATCGCAACCTTCATCGCGCCTACCGGGATCTGTCCATAGTCCCCCTCGTCAACCGAAGAGGACATCGCACCCCATTCCTTCTGGAGCGATGCCCACGCGGTCGCCAGCACCCGAGGCGCGGCGATGACCATCATGGTGAACAGATAGAGCAACACCGGGATGACGGTAAGCACCCAGATCGATACGACAACCCGCACCCACGGCTTCAGTTCGAGGACGCTCTTGGGGGTCTCTTTCCACGGAACGAGACTTACGAGCGTCGGCTTGATGCGCGAGAAGAGGTCAGGTACCCCGGTGAGATCGCTGATCATGAAGTAGCCGTCCATGCGTAGGAACGGCATGAAGTTGTAGAGGATCAGGACGTGCTGGAGAAGGATCAGTACGAGGATCGGCTCGAACCTGGTGATCGAGTACACCCCAGCTATCGCGATCGCGAAGATGCAGTTGAAGTACATCCCGCCGAGATCGGTCCTAACCCGGCCCCCCTTCCCGACGCGGTAGATATCGGTGACGTCGGTGAAGAATGCGGGCCAGATGATGTAGATCCCAAAGCCGATCTTGCCAGGGCGCGCTCCGCCGTACCGACAGGCGGTCGCGTGCCCCAGTTCGTGCCACCCGATGGACAGGATCAGCAGCACGTACATGCCCAGGATGAGCAGGGGCTGCTCGATGGAACCTCGCAAGCTCTGGGCGATCCCATGAGTCCCGAAGTACCAGATGTCCACCGCGATGATCCCAGCCAGCACGGCGATGATCACCGGGGGCCAGAACAAGGGCCGCAAGAGCGCGGCCATGAAGTTGACGGCTTTCTCGGGCACGAGGGTGATGCGAAACCTCAGCGCGAGCAGAGGGTCGGCTTTCTCGAGTTCCTGCGGGGGCCCGTCGGCAGCGATCAATCCATCGGGGACGAGGCTGCTCTCGAGGAGCTGATGGACGTTGTCGGCGCTGACGCCCTTACCGAAGTCATCCCCCACCTTCTCGGCGATCGCATCCAGGTCACGCGTCCCATCGGTGTGTTCCAGAACCAGGTAGAGCAGGTGCGTCAACTGAACCAACTGACCATCTGAGCGCCGCACCAGATAGCGCGGATCCCGGTAACCCGAACCTTCGTATTCCCCCAATAGCTCGACCCCATCGGCGCGACGAGGCACCGCAGAACCCGCCACGCTGGCTTCCTTCGCCTCGGGGCGATCGATGACCGTCGTTTCGGCCTCGTCGGATGGGACGCGCATCACTTGGGTCTCGTCGTTCTGGTTGTCGCTTATCTGAGGCTCCGATGTTCGGTCGTCAGAGAAGAGGCGGCCCCTAGGGGCCGCCTCTTCTGACGTTCAGTTGAGTTGCTGATCAGTTGGACTGATCGATGTCGACGTTCTGCTCGGCGTTGGCGTAGGCCACCGAGTTGTCCGACAGCACGTTCGCCGCCACGGCCGCGTTCACGGGGGCCGCGAGGTTCGCGTTGATCAAGGACATCTCTTCGCGCTCGGGAAGCTTCTCGCTGTCGTTCTCCTCGAGCTCCTCGGTCGAAAGACCCTGGGTGTTCTCGCCTACCTGCTCGGTGCGCTCTTCCTCGGTCATGTTCATCACCTTTCTCTAGACGGCCTGTGCTTCGTGCTTGGTGCTACTGCGACTGATCGATCGCTGCGTCCTGGGTCGCATCCGCGTAGGCGACCGCGTCGTCACTGAGGACGTTGGCCGCAACAGCTGCGTTCACCGGGATCGCGATGTTGGCGTTCACGAGCGACATCTCTTCACGCTCGGGAAGCTTCTCGCTGTCGTTCTTGTCGATCTCTTCCTGAGAGAGACCCTCAGGTGCAACGTCCTTCTTGTCCTCGGTCATGGTTGACCTCTCTATCGGGCGACCGGCCGGTTCGACTGGTCGATATCGGCGTTCTGCTCGGCATTTGCAACCGCTGTCGAGTCGTCACTCACTGCGTTCAGTGCAACCGCTGCGTTGACTGGCGCTGCGACGTTCGCGTTGAGAAGAGACATCTCCTCGCGCTCGGGAAGCTTCTCGCTGTCGTGCTGCTCGAGCTCTTCCTGGGAAAGCTCTTCCTGCTGCTTGTCAGCCATCACTCCTCCTCTCGATGCGCTCTTCGACGGTCTCTGTTCGTCCGTCGCGTTGGACCACTCGTTGCTTGCTAGAAACGCTGGTACGAGATCCTTTGCCGACGTTCACCGACACCGCCTTGTTGGTGCTGCCGGAGTCGGAAACCGCTCGTTCGATCTCCTTCTTCAGTTCATCTCCCATGGCTCTCAACTCGTCTTTCAGCGATCGTCGTTCTGACATGGCGGAAGAGTTCCCACATGAAAGGGACGGAAACCGGTTCGTGATTCTCCTGGGCCCCCTTAGCGAGCGGGCGCGCTAGAGGGACACGGACCTAGGCGCAGCGGGATCGCCCTATCGGGGCTAGCCTCGCGTGGTGATCTACGACCTCAACGACCATCCGGATCTGGAGAAACCGGTATTGGTTTCCGCCCTGTCCGGTTGGGTCGATGCCGCCGGGGCTGGAACGAGCGCCGCTGCGCATCTGGCCGGCGATTCGGCACCGATCGCCACCTTCGACGGCGACCTCCTCTTCGACTACAGGAGCCAGCGACCCACGCTCGACATCGTCGACGGAGTCATGCAGCGGAGCGTCTGGCCCGAGGTTGTCGTTCGGCATGCCGTCGTCGGTGGGCGGGACCTCCTCGTACTGAGCGGGCAAGAGCCCGACCTTTCGTGGCGGAGGTTCTCTGCGGGAGTCACCGCACTCGCTGCCGAACTCGGCGTCGTTCAGTTGGTGACCCTTGGAGCCGTGCCCGCCGCGGTTCCGCACACCCTGCCATCGCCGGTGATGACCACGGCGTCCGACATGGATCTCCTCGCGGGAGACGTTCGCCCGCCGCAGGGGCTCCTTCGGGTCCCGGCCGCGGCCGTAAGCATGGTGGATCAGCAGGTCGCCTCCTCGGGGGTCCCAACCGTTGGGTTCTTCGTGCAGATCCCCCACTACGCGACCGGCCCCTATCCGTCCGGTGTCCTGGCTCTGCTGCAGAGGTTCGCACGCCACCTGGAACTAGACATGCCCCTCGCATCCTTTGAGGAGGAGGCTCGGGTACACCGGGTTCAGATGGACGAGCTCATCTCATCGCAGCCAGAGGCCCAGGAGCACATCCGAGCACTCGAGAAGATGGCCGCCGAGAACACCGCCGTCTCGGGAGAGGACCTAGCTGTAGAGATCGAGCGCTACCTCAAGGACGCGGCGCCCGACGATCGCGGACGGTTCGAGGATGGGCGGGATTAGGGGACGAGCCCTAGCCACTCCTTCAACGCCACCACCCGCGCCACCGCCTGTTCTATACGGAACCTCGAGATCTCTCCCCCACGCACGGCTCGGTAGATCTGGTCGGCGCATGCGGCGGCGGTATGAACGTCTCTCGCCAGGAGAGCTACGTCCATCCCCCGAGAGATCGAACGGACACAGGCCTTGGGCACGTCACCATCGAACCGCCATGCGATCGCACCGAGGTCGTCGGAGATAGCCACCCCCTCGAACCCGAACTCCCCCCGCAGCCTCTTCTTGAGGATCCTCCGATTCAGAGATGCGGGAGTCGAACCCCCGAAGTGAGTGAACATGCCGTGAGAGATCATGACGAGCTTGATGTTGCCGTCGATGACCCGATGGAACGGGACGGCGTCGATGTTCTTCAGTTGCCACTTGCTCCGTTCGATGTACGCGCGTCCATCGTCCGAGTTCATGGAGGCGCCACCGAAGCCCGGGAAGTGCTTGGCGGCCGCAGCGACCGTTCTCATCTGTAGCCCGCGGGCGAACGCCCTGGTCATCTTGGCGACGCGGTACCGATTGCTTCCGAAGGCACGGTCCCTCATCACATGTGAGGGCCCGATATCGAGGTCGGCAACGGGAGCAAGGTCGATGTTCACCCCGTGACGATGCAGCGCCTTGCCGGTCGCTAGGCCCTCGTTGCGAGCAACGCTCACGGAGTTGGTGCGACCGATCTCCGGCGCCGAACGCCCCGGGGGCATGTCCGGGAACCGCTTGACCACACCGCCTTCCTGGTCAACCGAGATCAGCGCGCCGAGCTTCACTGGGTTCCCTGCACGAACGACCCTTTGGATCTGAGCGGTAAGTGACTTGAGCTGGTCCTTGTTCGTGTAGTTCTTGGAGAACAGGATCACCCCCCCGAGGTGCTTGCTCTCGATCACGCGCTTCTCGGTCGCACTCAACGAAGTTCCGTCTGGAGCGAACATGATGAGTTGGCCGATCTTCTCGCGCAGGGTGAGGTCCTCGATCTGAGCGGCAGCCCGGGCAGTGGTCGGGGAAAGGGTCTGGGCGGGGGCCTGGGCGAGGCCCACGGCCATCACGGCAGCACAAGCGATGCCCAGCCGTCCCCGATGCATCACCGTCCCCCACGCATCGTTCGGATGCTAATGGCTGGAGTAGCGAAGCTGGCGGAACCTCGCGGGGGAACCCCCTATCCGCTCGGGTCGCTTCGTGGAATCATCACGGCTGTCCCGAAGGAGGAGCCTTGCACCGGCCGACCTTGCGTCAACGTCTCAGATATCGCTTCGACAACGCCATGGCATCCGGCACCAAGGCCATGGTCGTCTGGCTCACGATGGCGACCGCGACCCTGATCCTGGTCATTTCGGTCCTAGTGGCCCTCTCGCGCATGCAGGCGAACGGAAACACGCTCGGGTTCGGCGAAGCGCTGTGGCAGAGCATGTTGCGTGCGATGGATTCGGGCACGATGGGCGCCGACACGGGGGCCGGTTATCGAGCGGCGTCACTCTTCATCACGCTCGGCGGTGTCCTGGTGGTGAGTTCTCTGATCGGTCTTCTTGCGAACGGGATCGCCGAGAAGGCGGCGGAACTCAAGCGAGGTCGCTCGCCGGTGCTCGAGCGCGACCACACCCTCATCCTCGGTTGGTCCGGGAAGATCTACCCGATCATCTCCGAGTTGAGTATCGCCAACGAGAACCAACATCGACCCGGCGTCGTCGTTCTTGGGCCCCTCGAGAAGGACGTGATGGAGGAACGGCTCGAGGCCCGCGTACCGGACAGGCGGGGCACCCGCGTTGTGTGTCGGACGGGCACCCCTTTCGAACCTGTCGATCTCGCGATCGCCCGACCGGAAGCCGCTCGCTCGATAATCGTGCTCAACCGAGGAACCGAGGATGGTGACGCTGAGGTCGTTAAGACCACCCTGGCGCTGCTTCGGGTGGTCGAACCCTCTGCTGGGGTCCCGATCGTGGTCGAGATCCAGGACGCATCGATCGCGTCATCACTCGCTGATGGCACATCGGATCAGGTGACCGTCGTCAGATCAGCGAACATCATCGCCAGGGTCACGGCGCAAGTGAGTCGCCAACCGGGACTGTCGGGCGTGTATCAGGACCTCTTCGACTTCGACGGTGACGAGATCTACTTCCACGAGACCCCGGAACTCGTTGGTCGTCCGTTCCGAGACGCGCTGAGAGCCTTCGAGCAGGCCAGCCCACTGGGACTCCGGAAAGCGGACGGAGCGATCCTCCTGAATCCAGAGGTAGGCACTGTCATCGAGACCGGCGATGCGATCATCGCCATCGCCGAGGACGACGACCGCATCAACTTCACCGGGATCGTCGATACCCCGGACCCAACTTTTGATGGGGAGAGATCGTCTCCTGCGGCTCCAGAGGCGACCCTGTTGATCGGATGGAACGAGATCGCACCTCAGATAATCAAGGAGCTCGACTCGTACGTCTCGGCCGGATCTTCGCTGTTGATCTCGGTGGACAGAGCGCTGGTCGATCCCGATTCGCTTCCGCTTCCTGAAGGGCTCTCGAATCTGAGCTGCGAGATCCACGATCGCCAGTTGACCCGCGAGTCCCTCCACGAGATCGTCGAGGAACTCCACTTCGATCACGTGATCGTTCTCTGCTACCGAGGGGAACTCACCGAAGCTCAGGCAGATGCCCGGGTGCTCTTGGCTCTTCTCCACCTTCGGAGTGCGATCTCCGCCGCGGGGACCACGACGAACATCGTGGCCGAGCTCCTAGATGAGAGGGACGTGGATCTCACGCCGGATCCCGAAGCCCACGAGTTCATCGTGAGCGAGCGTCTGACCGCACTCCTGATGGCTCAGCTATCGGAGAACCGGGAGCTGGCCCCCGTATTCGAGGACCTCCTCGACGCGGGTGGGGCGGAGATCTACCTGAAATCTGCCCTGCTGTACGGCACCGACCCCCAGCCCACCTTCGCCTCGGTCGTGGGGGCTGCTGCAGCGAGGGGCGAGATCGCAATCGGGCACCAACACATCGTGGGTGGCCACCCACAGGTGGTGATCAATCCCCCTAAGTCGGCCACCGTCCCCTGTGGGCCTGGGGATCTGATCATCGTGCTGGCAGACGAAGAGGGCTAGTCCACTAGGACCGATGTCCTATTTTGCTCAAGTTCGTCCGTTCTCAAGCCGAAACTTTGCCTAGGCGGGTCGAGGACCCTCGGCGAAGCACTCCTGCAAAGGAAGGAACGGATGAAGAACAAGATCGGACTTGTGATCGCATGCCTCCTTATCGGCGGCATGGTGATGAGCGCCCTCCCGGCGTCGGGAAAGCGGGGCGGCGGCGACAGGATCAAGAAGCTCACCCAGCGGGTCGAGTCGCTTGAGACGGCGGTTAAGAAGAATGCCCAGAAGGTGAACCGTCTGGACAACTGCTTCGGAACCCGCGGTCTCGGTGAGGTCCAGGTTGGCGAGTACGGCGTCCTGCGCTTCGACAACAAGAACCCGAAGGCGTACGCGGTAACAACTACCTGCTCTGACGACTAGTAGCGCTTAGATTGCAGGTGTGAACGAAACGGTCCTGGAGCGCGCCGGGCGCGAGTTATCACTCAAGCGTCTGGCCGTTCTGGGACTCGTCGCGTTCGGCGTGAGCTTGCTACTGATGCTCGCCCAAGCCATGTACCTCCTCAACCACAGTCACAAGGTCGCGGGGTCGTCGATCGAAGCGCTCACCCACGATGACCTCCCAGAGGCGATCGCGTTGATCGGCGACGCGAATCGAGATGCCAGCGACGCCATGGCCATGTTCGACGACCCGGTCCTTGGGTTCGTAACCAAAGCGATCCCCCTGATCGACCACGAGCGCGAGTCTCTCGTCGTAGCCAGCACGGCGGCTATCTCGGCCACCGATGGGGCACGCGACTTCTTGACCGGACTCAACAACCTGGTGGGCGGGAAGGACCTGGGGGCGACCCTCTACTCGGACGGTGCAGTGCGCGTGGATCTGGTCGGTCGCATCGTCCCCCTGGTCGACGGCCTTCTCGCCCGCATCGATGGATCGATCGCGACGCTCAGAGACACCGAGCCCTCGGCGGTGAGCCTCATCGATGGACGTATCCACGGGGCTCGTCTCGAGCTCGCGCGCCAGAGAGACGGACTCGAACGCCTCCGCAACATGGCGGCAGCCATCCCGGGACTTCTCGCCGAAGGCACTACACGCACCTACCTGCTTGCGTTCCAGTCCCCCAGTGAGGCACGCGGAGGTGGTGGCCTCGTCGGGGTCGATGGTCTGCTCGATGTGGCGGACGGCGCTATCGAGCTGCGCGATATCGAGCCTGTGCGGGACCTGTTGCCCGCACTGAAAGCTCCGGTAGATGCTCCCCGTTGGTACGAGGACACCTATGGAGCATTGGGTGGAACCAAAGATCCCCGGCTCGCCAACCTCTCCCCCACCTTCCCGGTCTCTGCCCAGGTGCTGGCGGACATCTACCTGCGCAGGACGGGGATCGAGGTGGACGGTGTGATCGCGATGGACCCGCTGGTCCTGGGCAACCTCACGCGCGCGACCGGTCCGCTGAAGGCGAGGGGCTGGAGCATCGAGATCACGCCTCGGAACGCTCGGCGCATCCTCCTCGAGGACGTCTACCAGCACTTCCATGGAAAAGAGGGGCTGCAGAACGGTTACTTCAAGAACCTCGTAGACGTTGTCATGAACCGCATCTCGAGCGGAGACGTTGACGAGTTCAAGTTAGTCCAAGCGCTGTCGAAGTCGGTCGCCCACCAACGCCTCAAGATCTACTCGACCGACGATGAGACCCAGGGTTTCCTCGCCAAGGCCGGGGTCACGGGAGACCCGGGCGCATACGGGCCGGACGTTCAGATGGTCTTCAACAACAACTTCTCTGCGAACAAGATCGACTTCTATCTCCGTCGAAAGGTCGAAACCCACATCGAGATCGTCGATACCGACGAGGCGAGGGTCGAGACGACCGTGACTCTCCTCAACGATGTTCCCGATGATGCTGAGGTGAACGTACTCGTGCGTCCGGGTATCAACCGCGACCTCCCGGTCGGGACCAACCAGATGACACTGCATCTGCTCATCCCGGCATCGGCGGGCGATCCCGCCTTGATAAGAGATGGGGAGGAGATCGATGGGTTCGTCGGTCTCGAAGCATCTCACCGGATGATCTGGGACGTTGTGCGGATGGATCCTGGCGAGGAGGCTTCCTTGACGTTCCGCTACTCGTTCGCTCTAGCCCACGAGATCGAGATGACGTTCATCCCCCAGTCAACCGTCCGTCCAGACCGCTACGAGGTCACCATGCAAGCAGCCGACGGACTCTGTCTGAAGGGGCGGGGCGGAACCGAACGATCCGAGATCAGGACCCGGGGGTTGATGGTCGCCCCTCGCACCTTGTCGTACAAGATCCTCGAGGTTGCCTGCTAGAGGTTGCCTGCTAGATGACCTCGAAGAGGTCCCATTCCCCCTCTACGCCCTTCAACGAGTGGGGCCCTTTCGGATCGAACGACGTGCCGGACCCGGCTACCAGTGGCGGAACGCTGGGCGACACCAAGACGCTTCCGGGCTCCGCGGCCGCCATGACCCGTGCTCCGATGTGAACGGCGATGCCGCCGACGTCGTCGCCCCTAACCTCGACCTCACCGGTGTGGATACCCGCCCTGATCGCGAGGCCGACCTTCTTCACGTGCTCACGGATCGACTCGGCACTTGAGATCGCTGCTCCCGGAGATTGGAAGCTTGCGAGCGATCCGTCACCCGTGAACTTCACGACGCGACCGCCGGCACGCTCGGTCTCGCGCCTGACGATCGAGTCATAGTCATCCAAGAGCTTCCGCCACCGAGCGTCCCCCAACTCGACCGCCTTCTCGGTTGAGGACACGATGTCTGTGAACACGATCGTGGCAAGAACCCTCTCGTGTCCGCGCTGGTGCCGCCGTCCCGTGATGAACTCCTCGACCTCACCTTCGATGGTCGCCCAGTCACCCAAGAACGGAACATGCTGCTCTCCGGCGAACTCGATGTGCTTGGCACCGGGGATCTTGCTGGCGATGTAGCGGCTGTTGTCTGGGGGAACGTTCAGGTCACCGCTCCGATTCAGCACCAAGGTCGGCACCGAGATCTCCGGAAGAAGATGCCGTACGTCGATCTCACCCAGCCGTTCGTAGATCTCTGGAAGTCGGTCGCGCGTGATCGAGTTTCGCATCCACTTCATGCCCCACTCGATCGCGTCCTCCTCCCCTCCCGCCATCATGATCTGCGCGCTTTCACGTGTGCCCCAGAAGTTGACGAGGAAATCGACCTCGCCAGCGCGGTCCTCAGGGGTGGGCGCCCACGGATAGTCGTCCTTTAGGACGGTTGTGGCATAGCCGCCATAGAGGACGAGCTTCTCGACCCTCTCAGGGTGAGCGTGAGCAGACTGAACCGCAAGCATGGTGGACTCGTTGAACCCGAAGACCGAACATCTCTGTATGCCAGCGTCGTCAAGTACCGCGATCAGGTCATCGACCGCCTCATCGCCGAAGACCGGGGCGCTGGAGCGATCCGATAGTCCGGCGCCGCGTCGGTCCCACACGATCAGTCGGCCCAACGAGCTGAACGCCTCGACCGCGTTCCACAAAGAAGGGAACTGCGCCATGAGATCCAGGTTCGAGAACCAGAGGTTCAGGAGCATGATGACGGGCTCTCCCTCACCGACGATCCTGTAGGCGAGTTTCCCTCCGGCCCCCTGGGCGTACCTGATGTCGCTCACGCCGACATGTTCACACGTCGGAGGCTCCTAGAGGGTGGTGTTGTCCTTGCCCTCGGGTGTCGGGCTCGCCCTGACGATCCGGGTCGAGCTGGAGGGAGTGTTCCTCCATGTCTGGATACGCGGCCCCGCACTTGGGGCAGTTGACGCGGTCCTTGACGGTCGGTTCTCCGCAACTCGGGCACTTGGGCTGCATCGCCCCTCCGATCTCTCGTTCAGTCTGGCAGAGGGGTCCTTACCCGGCACCGCCGAGAGCGACACGTTCAGACCACGACCACCCCGAGCGGCCCTTTGTTGATCACGTTCCCGGCCTTGTCCTTCGCCTCAGCGAAGATCCAATAGGAGCCGGGAACCAGCGTTGCCGGCGCCCACGACCACGAGCACTTTCGATACGAGTCATCGCAGTCGAGAGTCGCGCGCTCCGATTCGGCGATCCCCTCGCAGACCCATCCGCCATTCGAAGTCGTGCCCCGGCAGTAGGTCACGGTCACTCGCTTGATCTTGGATCGGCGGTCCTTGACCTTGCCCTCGACAGGGGCATGGGGACCCACCACGGCACCCTCTTCGGTCGTGAACCGGAGACGGGGCGGGATCTGTGTCCTTCGTCCCCGCGCCAGCTATCGACAGGGGAGAGATCGTCATCACGGCGGCGAAGAGGATGGCTATCGTTCGCTTCATGAGACTTCCATTTCGACCGAGGTGCTCGATCTCCTGCTCGACTCAGAGGCAAAAACTGCCGAACGATGTCCTGGCGGCCAGATGGACCGCCGGGCCGCAGGATCAGCCGGTGCTACGCAGGTGCTTGCCGCCGCCGGCGACAACGTAAGCCTCGAAGTCTTCGATCGGCATGGGCTTGGCGAACAGGAACCCTTGTCCCAGGATGTTGCCCATCCTCAAGAGAGCCTCTCTTCTGCTCGATGGTCTCGACCCCCTCGGCGATCGTGGCGAGGCCCAGCGACTCACCGATGCCCACGATCGCTCTCGACAGAGAGGAGCTGTCTGTGTCGGCGCCCATCTGACTGACGAAGCTGCGATCGATCTTGAGCACGTCGACTGGGAAGTTCTGCAGATAGCTCAGCGACGAGTACCCGGTACCGAAATCATCGACGGCTAGCTTCACCCCCAGGCCCTTCAGCTCAAGAAGACGGGCGACCGTCGCCTCGAGGTCGTCCGTCATGACGCTCTCGGTGATCTCGAGGGTAAGTAGCGACGGGTCTGCCCCGGTTGAGGTAAGAGAAGTGTGCACGGTATCGATAAGGGACTTCTCTTTCAGCTGCTTGGGCGACAGATTCACGGTGAGGCCCATGTCGGACCCCGGGTCACGTTGCTGCCAGTCGGCGAGCATCTCGCACGCCCTCTGCAACACCCACGCGCCGATGGGAACGATCAACCCCGTCTCTTCAGCGATCTCGATGAAGTCCCCGGGGAAGATGAGCCCTCGGTCCGGATGCTCCCACCGCAGCAGCAGTTCCGCTGCGACCGGCACACCCGTTGAAAGGTCCACGATCGGCTGCAGATGCACCCGAAGTTGGTCCTTCGCAAGAGCCTGGCGAAGCTCCGACTCGGTCTCGATCCTGATGACAGTCTCGGTGTACATCGCCTCCTCGAAGATCTCGTATGCCGAGCTACTGCGTCGCTTGGCGATGTACATCGCAAGGTCAGCGTTCCTCAGGACCGCTTTCGGATCGTCATCCGATGATCGCCGATGAGATACCGATGCTCGGCGTCAGGACCGTCCTTCCATCGGACAGCTTGAGAGGTTGCGACATGTGTTGCAGTATCCGCTCGGCGAGAAGCGTCGCATCCGCGATCGTGCTTCCTTCCATCAGGATGGCGAACTCATCGCCACCCATGCGGGCAACCGTGTCCGAAGCCCTCGTACTCGCCAGGAGACGCTGAGCGGTTGCCTTGAGGCACTCATCCCCCACATTGTGGCCCTGCGAGTCGTTGACGCGTTTGAAATCGTCGAGGTCCAAGAAGAGGACGAAACAGTCCTCATCACTCCGGTCGCTCCTCTGCAGCGCATGCGAAAGACGGTCAAGGAAGAGAGCGCGGTTGGCGAGTCCGGTCAAGGGATCGTGGAACGCTTGATGCCTCAGTTGATCCTCGAGAGCGACCCGCTCGGAGACGTCCCTGAGGTTGAAAACGATTCCGCTGATCCTCGAGTCTGACAACATGTTCGTGGCAACGATCTCGACGGGGACGGATTCTCCCGAGTCCCGCTTCAGTTCGCACGTCAGTGTTTTTGCAACGCTCCCATCGGTAACCCGGGAGAGGATGATCGATTCGATCTGGCCCGCCTCATCACGGGCGAACCAGTCGGTAAAGCGTCTGCCCATCAGGTCATCATGATCGGCATCGGCGATCCGCTCGAGTGACGGACTCAAGTAGGTGACGCGGAAATCGTGATCGACCACGACGATCGCATCAGCTGAATTCTGAACCAACGAGCGGAACCGCTCTTCACTTTCTCGCAGTTCCTCTTCGGCGCGATGGCGCTCCGTGATATCCGAAACCATCCCCTGCATCGAGATGAGTTTCCCGTCATCGTCGAACACACCGGTCACGTTGAGCGAGCACCAGATCTTGCGGCCGGTTCGGGTCCGGGCCCGGATCACGAAATCATCCACCCGCCCGTCGTTCTGGATCGATCGCATCATGAAGAGTCGCTGCTCGGGATCTACGTAATGGTCGGCGGCAGCAGCTCCCGTGAGGAGGTCTCCTGGGGTGTCGTACTCAAGCATCATCGCGAGGGCATGGTTAGCCCTGATGAACCTTCCGCTCGGGTCCGATTCATAGACGCCTTGTTCGATGCTGTTGAACAGGTCTCGGAAACTGGACTCAGCGGCGGCGGCCAAGAGAGCATTCGCGTGACGTTCCGTGATGTCACGGAAGTTGACCACCACTCCACCCACGGACGGATGATCGAGCAGATTCTGAAAATCGACCTCGAGAAGGCGATCCTCGCCAGCCTTCTCGATCCGGACCTCTAAGGTCTCGACGGCTCCGGCTGTTTGCAGAACGCTGCCGAACACGGCTTCAGCCGCTTCCAGAGACTCCTGATCGACGAATGAGAACGCCTCCAGGGTCATCATCTCCTCGGCCGACACGCCAACGATCTCGCTTGCCGCATCCGACACGTACATCAGTTTGCTGTCGGGCCCGACCAGCACGATCCCGTCGGAGGAGTTCTGAACCAGGGAGCGGAAATGTTCCTCCTTGCCACGGATGTTCAAGAGCAGCGTCCACATCCGCACGACCATCAGGAAGAAGATCGCTGACGAACCCGCGATCACTGCTATCGGCTCGACGATCAATCCTTGGCTCCAACGGAACATGAAGGCAGCGGGTCCGATGAGCGAGGCCGCCCCGAACATGAATAGACGAGGTTGAGTAAGCATCGAACGAGCGCCGGCGACCGGGGTTCCGAGTTCCCGCATCGAGGGATGAAGAACGGCGAGACCAACGAAGAGATAGGCCAACATCCTTGGGAGCCTCGAGGATGTGACCCGGTCCGTAGGTTTCGTTCTGCAGGGCCACGAGGTTCCACTGACTAGCTATCAAGCTCGCGCCGACCGCCAGGATCAAGTAACGATAGGACTCCGAGCGCGCCCCGGGCGTGAAGGTGAGCCTGAGCAGCAACGTCAGCAGCGTGAGATTGAACAAAGGGAACGCAACCGCGGAAACGCGCTCCACGATCGTCAATCCGCTGGTAGCGAACAACGGCCCGACCCAGACGATCCAGATAGCGAGCCCGACTCCGCCCACGATGATCAAAGCATCGATCATGTCGGCGGTGTCTCCGTGCGGCGTCCTCGCGCGCGCCAGGTTGATCAAGGCACCGAACAGATACCCATATCCGATGAACGTGGGGATGTCGGACAGTTCGCTATTAACCGTCGGATGGTTGCCCAGCAGGGCCGAGATCGTCGCCAGTGTCGAGCCGATGAGAAACAAGACGAGACCCTTGAACAGAAGTTCGAGGTGTCTATCGACCTCCGGAGCGTGGAGTCGGTGTCCACTCCACACTGCTATGGCGGCCGCCGCGATCAGCACGTCCCAGGCAGCCAGCTTGGCGATCTCGCCAGGAAGGGCGAAGAAGGCGATCCCCGCGACCGCGAAGGTCGCTATCAGCAACTTGGCCGACCCGCGCGCTCCAAGACTTCCGGTCAGCCCCCGGACTCCCATCGTTGGTTCCATATGTCACTCTTATCGGCGTCATGGGGGCCCAAGTTTAGGGACAAACAGGACAAGCGAATCGCTCTTTCTATGCCGGTACCGGCACCTATCGGGCTATATCGGGCAGGGGTGTCAGCACCCCGTCGAGCTTGTCCCTCAGGTGCTCGTAGTCAGGAGGGAGGGCTAGCCGCTCTCCGAGGGTGTCGGGCGCCTCGTCCACTGCGAAGCCTGGCCCCAAAGTGGCGATCTCGAACAACACCCCGGACGGCTCCCGGAAGTAGATCGACCTGAAGTAGAACCTGTCGATCACGGGCGTGACCTGCATCCCGCCAGCGGCGACCCGTTCTCTCCACGCGTCATGCTCGTCGAGCTGAGATGACCACGCGACGTGGTGGATGGTCCCACCCCCCGCCATACCCTTCATGGGGGGCGGTGCGTCGTAGGCGAAGAAGGATCCTCGCTCGTCGCCCCTAGCTATCCACTCGGCCCCGTCGGAGGTGGTGAAGCCCAGAACGTCGGACAGGAGCGTCCGGCTAGCCTCTGGGGCAGCCGAGTACGCCCTTACCCCATCGAAGCCCTGAAGGGCGAACTCCTTCGGGATCGCGGAGTGCTCGGCCATGAGCGGCGCGTCGTCGGTGGCGACCACACGGATCTCGAGTTCGAGTCCTTCGGGGTCTTCGAACCGTAGGTAGTCGTCGCTCAACGCTGCCTCGACGCCCGCAGCGAGAAGGCGTTCCTCCCAGAACCTCAGTGCCTCCTGCGAGCCGACGCGCCAGACGACCCGGTAGACCATGCCGGCGCCATGTCGTCCGCGCTGCACCCCCGGGTACTCGAAGAACGTGATGTCGGAGCCAGCGCTCCCCTTCTCGTCCGCATAGAACAGGTGATAGACGGTCGGGTCGTCCTGGTTGACAGTCTTCTTCACGAGCCGTAGCCCAAGCGTGCCAGCGTAGAACTCGACGTTCTTCGGAGCGTCGCCCGTGATGGCGGTGATGTGATGGATCCCCTCGAGCTTCATGTGTCCTCCCTGCCGAGATCTTCTATCTCGGAGAACGCGTCGAGCCGCCAGACATTCCTGTGGGCGCCTATAGGCGCCAGGTGTCGTCCGAGATGATCGTCACCTCGGTACCGTCGGAGCGCACCCCCGAGATCGTCACCTCAGGCCCGCCGACCATGAAGTCGGTATGGACCCTGGACGTGTTGAGCCCCTCGGACAGCAGATCGTCCTCGGATTCGCCTTCGGAGTCATCGAAGCAGAACGTGAAGCCCGACCCGTAAGCGATGTGCGAGGTCGCGTTCTCGTCGAACAGCGTGTTGGCGAACACGACCCCCGTCTCGCCGACCGCGGACGCCCGGTCGACCAGGGCGACCTCTCCGAGATAGGGAGCTCGATCGTCGACCTTCAGCTGGTTGCGCACGACCTCGGCTCCGGCAGTCGCCTCAACGTTCACGATCTTCCCGCCCTCGAAGGTGACCACCAAGTCGGTGACCGTCACGCCTTCACTCGGAAGGTGCAACGGCTTGGTAGAGGTGATGACGCCCTCGGTACGTCGGAAGTCAGGGGAAGTGAAGACCTCTTCGGTGGGGATATTGGGCACGTGCCGTCGCCCCCAGGAGGTCTCGAAGCGAGCGCTGGTCCACCGCGAGCGAGGGCTGAGCCCCACGATCAGATCGGTGCCGGGGCCGACATAGCGGAGGGCATCGAACCGTTCCTCGTTCAGGACGTCAGTGCGTCGTCCCAGTTCCTCGACGTGCGCCCACCACGCCTCGACCGGGTCGTCCTCGTAGAGCCGGGTCGCCTTCGCTACCGCGTCCCACAGGCGGTCGACGTCCGGCTCCCCGAAGACCTCGGTCGCCCACCCCTCGTTCGGGTAAGCGACGATCACCCACGCGACGGAGCGGTCGTTCGTCTGACGGTTCGAGAGGTCGGACAGCTCGAGCATCCGGGCGCGGCCCACCCGCTCCGGGTCGAGGTCGCTGAAGAGGTTCGGCTCAGGGTCCCCCATGACATGGATCGTGGCACCCTTCTCGGCCTCCAGATCCGTGTAGCGCGTGAGGATCCACGGCGGTGTGTACGTGAGCATGTCCTCGTCGACGTTCTCGATGAGGGCACGTTTGACGTGCTGGTCCGCGTACTGTGATTCGACGTACCCTGCCCCCGCTTCGTACGCGGCCTTGACGATCGCCCGCACGAACGGGGCGTGCTCTACCAGGCCGTTGACGATCACCTTCTGGCCCTTCTCGACGTTGATCCCGACCTTGACGGCGAGTTCCGCGTAGCGCTCCATGAGCTGTTGTCTATCCATGGATCAACGATAGTCCAGAGGGGAGAGAAGTCAGCTCTCGGCGAGCGCAGCGATACCGGCGACGAACGGTGCCATCGGGGGCTCGACGAGTCCGGCCCCCACCTGTCCGATCCCGGGGTCCCTGTGGGCGATGCCCGTGTTGACCGCCGGCACGATCCCCGTGTGCACTACCTCCCGCGCATCGATGCCTAATGGTGTGCCGCGGAAGTCGAGAGCAGGCACCTGGAAGTGGTCGCTCTCGGCCCAGGTGATCTCGTACATCCGGTTGGTCGCCGCGGTCGCATCCGAAGGGCTCCCGCCAACGAAACGGACGATCGCAGGTGCCGCCGCCATCGCCATGCCACCGAGGCCACAGGTCTCGGTGATCGTCGAGTCGCCGATGTCGAGATTGGCGTCAGCCTCCGTGAACCCCGGGAGATAGAGACCGTCGACCTTGGATGCGGGCGCCGTGAACCACCTGTCGCCGGTTCCCGAAACCCTGATGCCGAACTCGGTCCCGTTGCGAGCCATGCACGTGACGACCGAACTCTCCTCGATACCAGCGGCGGAATCGGCTGTCGCCTTCGCTGCGGCCATCGCCAGGTTGAGGAAGAAGTGATCGTTGGAGGAGATGAACTCGGCGACCGACACAACGTCGGCCCTGGGCGCATCGCTCTCGAGGAGTCCCGGCAGCAAGGTCCTCAATAGAAGCGAGGTTGCCGCCCGATTCCTGTTGTGCAGTTCGTCGCCCATCTGCAACGAGTGGGCGATCATCGCCCGTAGGTCCAATGGGTCAGCGAGCCTGTCCAGTACGCCGCTGAGGATGGGGGCCAGGACCGCTGCCATCCACCGCAGCCGGTCGATGACCTCCGTGTCGTACGCGCCGTAGCGCAGCACCTTGCCGAGACCTTCGTTGAGGGTGCAGTACGCCTCGTTCCCGCCAGGCTGATTGGAGACGATCCACACCGGCATGGAGGGAGAGACGACACCGGCCATCGGACCGACCGCCCCGTGGTCGTGACAGGGAGCGAAGAGGAACGCCCCGGCCGCGGCCTTCGTCGCGGCATCCTCTGGATCGTCGGCAAGCCCCTCGAGCACGGCCGCTCCCATGATCGCCCCGCGCAGTGGTCCCGACATGTCCGCCCACTCGATCGGTGGTCCTGCGTGAAGGAACGTGCCCGGTGCGAGGCCGTCGATGACCTCGCCGGCGACACCGATCCCACTCACCCGAGGATGAGCCTCCTGGAGTTTCGTGACCGCGCGATCGTTGGCCGTTGCGACATCGACCACGGCGAGTTTCATCAGTGCCGCCTCTGAGCCTGCAACCGGCGGAGCCCAATCGACCTTCGCGACGGTCGCTCCTTGGGCGACCAGATCATCGGCGAACAGATCCACCCCGGCGCTGATGACATCGGGGCCATCGAGGATGGTCACTGGCTCACCACACCAGCAGCGAGCCGTCCTGCCGCCGCGGCACTGCGGGTAACGATCGCCCCCGCGTCCTGCAGGATGCGGATCTGATCGTCGAGGCCCTGCGGATCGTTCTTCGTCCCACAGACGATCGCGACAACACGCGTCCCGTCACTCACCACCTGCTGGATGATCGGCGCCAACCCACTAGCTGGATCTGGATGGGCGCCGTGACCCAGCACCACATCGATGACGACCGCACCCAGATCCCCAGAGCCGTCGTGGGCGAGGGTCTCGTTCCTGAGGGTGGGATCGATCATCGGGTGGGCGCGCCCGGCGGTCATCTCGTCGTCGCCGAAATCGATGAATGTTCCCTCGACCCCCGCCGCGTGACAGATCTCTGCGACCTCCTCGCACAGGGTCCCGCCGGTGAACAGCCCGAGTACTTCACCACCGGTGGGAGCCGTCAGTTCCACATCCGTAGGCAACTCGGTGCCTAGATGACCGGCAACAACGCGCGCCGCCGTCTCTACATCGGGTGCATCACTCGACCCATCGCCGAGAAGGCACAAGACGACCTTCTTGCCCGAAGCTTCAGCCGCCGCACGCACGCGCTCTGCCACCTGGGGGTCAGGTGGCTTCGAAACGATCACGATGACCTCCGTGGACGCGTCCGCTGCGAGGAGTTCCAACGCCGCGAGAGACATCAGGCCCCCGACGTGAGCGCTCATGTCCCGGCCCCCGACACCTATGGCGTGGCTGATCCCGATGCCAGCTCGGTCGAGCAAACACGTGAGCTCCTGGGTTCCCGTCCCGGAGGCACCGACTATCCCGACGGGACCGCGCTCGACAACGTTCGCGAACCCCAGCCCGATCCCTCCGATGATCGCGGTACCGCAATCGGGCCCCATGAGTAGAAGGCCCTTCTCGGAAGCCCGACGCTTCAGCAGAACCTCGGCTTCAAGGGTCACGCCATCCGAGAAACAGAAGACGTTGAGCCCCGCATCGATGGCGGAGGCGACCTCGTTGGCAGCGAAGCGTCCGGGGACCGAAACGAACGCAAGGTTCGCATCAGGATTCCGCCGGGCGGCGGCCCTGATCGAGCGAGGGGGCGCCTGACCCGTGGACCCCTCATCGACCCTGGTGGCACCAAGGGCACTCTCGATCGCATCCAGGGCGAGACGTACGGCGGCCGCATCCGCCCCTTCGACAGCAACCACCAGATCGTCCGGGGCGAGTTCGTCGTCGAGAACGAAACCACGCCCGACGAGCAGTTCGACGTTCACTGGCGTAGCGGCAACGGCAGCAGCGAAGGTCACCCCCTCGACCGCCTCCGCGTCACGCGACGCCAGCATCAGCGTCACGGAGTCGTGGTACGTACCCCGTCTTACCGAGAGCTCTCGGTGTCATCGAGAATCGACCTCCGCCTCGGCGGTTCCCGAGAGTCGTTCATAGCCTGGACCCCGGTCGAAGAATCGCGGAGTCTCTCGCTCGGCAGCAAACCGGGTCCGGAGGGCCTCGGTTGCGTCTACGTCGTATCCGTCGTCGTCGAGCACCACCCCATACTCCCGCCTGGCCGCCGCGGAAGACACCTTGCCTTCGAGAACGTCGAGAACGACAGCGCTCGGGTCACGCTCGAGTGGGTCACCCCATCCGCCACCACCGGTGGTCCGGATCCTGATGACCTCGCCGGCAGTCACATCAACGTTGTCCGAGAGACCGGGCAAGAGTGCGCTCGTTGGGCCCACCGGGATCGATCGTGACCTCGAACGGAGCACCCGCCTTCCCTCCGTTGAGCCCCCAACACCCGAGGATCGAACGATCCGCGATCGACAGGAACGTCGAGTCCTCGAGGACCCGGACCCACTTGTCGTAGCCGAGTCCACCGCGGTGGAGCCCCGGCCCTCCGGAATCCTCCGCCAGCGCGAGCCGCTCGATGCGGACGGGGAAAGTGTTCTCGATGAACTCCGTCGGCATGTTCTTGGAATCCGGAACGATGTGGATCGTGTCGCTGCCGTCCGCGTAGTACCGGCCCCCGGACCCACCTCCGAGGATCTCGCGATACAGATACCAGTGACCGGCGGCATCTGTTCCTGTGATGCCGGTGTATCGGATCGTCTCCTGATCGGCGGGCATGCGCCCCGCGGTCGCTTTCGCCAGAACGCCCGCGAACACACCGAGGATCCGAAGGATCACGAACGTCCGGGCATTCGTTGGAGCCGGGAAGATCGGGGTGATCAGGCTTCCGGGTTCGGGGAACTTCATGTCGATCAGCTCGACGACGCCTTCGTTGACATCCAACTCGGCCATACGTTCCGGATCGTCCGCGAGGTTCCGGAGGATCGGGGCGATCCACTTCTTGAGGAAGTTGCCGTCGGCATAGTCGCCCGCATGGTTGATGGGACCCTTCGCCTGGGGAGACGTCCCTGTGAAGTCGAGGGTGATCTTCTCCGGCGTCTTGGTCATCGTTATGCGTTGTGCGTGGAGGCGCGGCGGATCGATCCCGTCGTGCTCCGCGTAGTCCTCCCAGGTGTAAGTGCCATCTGGGATCTTCGGAAGGATCTCGCGCCGGAACGTCTCGGTGGTCTTCGCGATGATGCGATCGAAGCACGCCTCCACCACCGCGCGCCCGTATCGATCGAACAGTTCGCCCAGTCGTCTTGCCCCCATCTTCGTGGCGGCGCACTCGGCATCCATGTCTCCTGCGATGTGATCGGGCAGGCGGGAGTTCCGCGTGATGATCGTCACCGCGGCGCGGTTCACCACCCCTCGGTCGTACAACTTGATCGGGGGCACCATGAGGCCCTCCTGGAACGCGGAGGTGGCGTTCGACGGCATCGAACCCGGCACCATCCCTCCGATGTCGTCGTGGTGACCGAACGCCTGCACGAATGCGACGACCACCCCTTCGTTGAACACCGGCACCGTGACCGTGAGATCAGGAAGGTGGCCGACCCCGCCTTCGGATGTGTAGACGTCGTTGTGGAAGAACACGTCGCCCTCGTTCATCTCGTCGATCGGGAAGTCACGAACGACCGGATGAACGAGCGACGAATACGAACGACCTGTGAGCTTCCGCAGCTGGCGGTCGTGGATGCCCGCCCTGAAATCGTGCTGATCGCGGATCATCGGCGACCGCGCTGTTCTCCCGATCGCATCTTCGACCTCTGCCTCGATCGAGGCCAGGGTTCCCTCGACGATCTCGAGGACGATCGGATCGACACTCATCCGGCGGCCCGCGTGATCATGAGATTGCCGAAGTCATCGACCGTTACATCGAAGCCGGGCGCTACCGGGGTTGTCGAACCGTATTCCTCGATCACCGCCGGTCCCGTGATGCGATCGCCCGACCTCAGAAGGGCGCGGTCATAGAGGATCGCTTCGTGCCACCCGTCGAAGTGCACCGAACGCGTGCCCGTCATCGCTGCCCTCGGATCGCCATCCCCTGCTTCAAGCCTCTGAAGGGCAGGTTTCGCGATCAGCCCGATGCCCGCGGTGCGAACGTTGACCCACTCGACCGCCTGCTGAGGATCATCCCGGTAGCAGTAGCCGTACAGCGCCTCGTGCTCGTCGTGGAAGGTGGCAACGACACTCTCAACGAACGCACTATCTATAGCTCCACCGGGGGCCGATACCCGCACCTCGAACGCCTGGCCCCCATAGCGGAGATCGGCCGAGCGCACGAGGGTTCGACGAGCGTCATCGAACCCAGCATCGATGAGCGAGGAGCTCGCGCGGTTGGCAAGCTCACCGTAGATACTCCCCAGCTCCTCCAGGTTGAGCTCTGAGTTCCTCCTGACGAACGTCTGGACGTAGTCGTTGCGAACGTCCACCGTAAGAAGGCCGAAGGCGGACAGGTTGCCCGGGTTAGGTGGCACGATCGCGGCGGCAAGACCCAGCACGTCCACCAGTTTGCACGCGGTTAGGGGCCCGGATCCTCCGAACGCGATCATCGCGAAGTCGCGGACATCGAGCCCCCGCTTGACCGTCATCTGGCGGATCGCGTTCGCTTGGTTCCACGCCGCTATCTCGAGGATGCCCGAGGCACACGCCTCGGCCGATAGTCCGACGGAAGCTGCGAGAGCCTCGATCCCGGCTTTCGAGGCGGTGGCGTCGAGCGAGATCTCGCCGCCGAGGAGCGTCCCCGGAAGACGACCGAGGAACAGATGGGCGTCGGTGGTCGCGGGTTCCTCGCCGCCCTTCGCGTAACAGAGGGGACCGGGGTCGGCCCCCGCAGAGCGGGGTCCTACCTTGAGCCCGCCGTCAGGGGCCTTCCACGCGATCGAGCCACCGCCCGTTCCAACGGTGACGATGTCCACCATCGGAACCTTGACCGGGAACCGCCCGACGGTGCCCTCTGTGGTGAGCACTGGTTCACCAGCCGTGACGACACTGACGTCGGTCGAGGTCCCTCCACCATCGAGGGTCAGAACCCGATCGAACCCGGCAGCCTCTGCAACCGCGACGGCCCCGAGAACCCCAGCGGCCGGGCCAGACAGGATCGTCGTGATCGGAGCGGTGTCCACCTCGGCCGCCGACATCACGCCCCCGTTGCTCTTCATCACGTAGAACGGCACCGTTCCTGCGAATGGCTCGAGCCTGCTCTCGATCCCTTCGATGTAGGTCGATACGCGCGGTTTAACGAAGGCATCCACCAAGGTCGTCACCGACCGTTCGTACTCGCGGTACTCGCGCAGCACGTCGGACGAGATCGAGACCGCGCAGTCCGGGTACTCGGTAAGGAAGACTTCCTTGGCCCGGAGTTCGTGAGTTGGATCAACGTACGCGTTGATGAAGCAGATCCCTACCGCGGTTATCCCGCGCTCTCGGAACCATCGAGCCGAGGTTGCGACGCCCTCTTCGTCCAGTGGGGTCACGACCTCGCCATCCGCCGCCATCCGCTCGTTCGCTTCGCGGACGAGGTGCAGTGGCACGATCCGGTTCGGCTTCACCCAGAAGTACGAGTTGCCGTAGCCCTCTGGGACGCTCTGGCGCGCGATCTCCAAGACGTGCTTGAAACCCGCGGTCGTGATGAAGCCCAGGTTCGGGAAGTCCTCTTGCAGAAGGGCATTCGTTGCGACCGTGGTGCCGTGGGCGACGGCCTCGACGGCACCAGCCTCCTGCGACATAGCATCGAGGACCTTGGCGATGCCCGTCATGAAACCCTCCGCGGGATCGTGAGGGGTCGAAGGTGTCTTCAGGGTCACGATCCGGCCCTGCGGGTCCGCTGCAACTATGTCGGTGAAGGTCCCGCCGGTGTCGATCCCGATGCGGATGCTCCGGGTCATCCGGATCCGTGCAGCATCTCGAACAGGCGCTGTGGAGACAGTGGCATGTCGTCAACCGGCTGTCCGAGTGCATCCGACACGGCGTTAGCGATGACCGCCGGACCTGGGATGGTCCCGGCCTCACCGACCCCCTTGACCCCCAGTGGGTTCAGCGGAGAAGGCGTCTCGGTGTGATGCAGTTCGAGGCTAGGGATCTCCGTGGCGTACGGGATCAGGAAATCCATGAACGAGGCGTTCGTGAGTTGCCCCTCGTCGTCGTAGGCGAACTTCTCGTAGAACGCTCCCCCGATGCCCTGCGCAACCCCACCGGTCACCTGTCCATCCACGATCATCGGATTGATGACCTTGCCGCAGTCGTGATGAACCACGTACCGAAGGATCTTCATGTTGCAGGTCTCGGGATCGATCTCGACGAGTGCGGCGTGGGTTCCGAACGCGAACACCCCCGCCTCAGGACTGAAGAACTCGGCTGCCTCCAAGCCGGGCGAGGTTCCTTCGGGAAGCGGTCGGTCGGAACCCTTGTAGGCGCGCTGGGCGAGGATCACGGCCTCCTCGGACTCCTTCCCGAATGCGTAGCGCAGCGGATTCGAGATGATCGCCAACTGCCCGAGGGGAACGCCGACCTCCGGAGCCCCCGATGCGTGGACCCTGCCGTCAGCGAACACGAGATCCTCCGGCGCCACCTCGAGCGAGCGAGATGCGACGTCGGCCGCCTTCGCCTTCACCGCGAGTGCCGCCTTGTAGACCGCGTTGCCGGCCACCACCGCGCTGCGGCTGGCGAACGTACCGACGCCATATCCCAGTCGTCGCGTATCGCCCGAGATGATCTTGATCCTGTCTACGGCGACCCCCAGGACGTCAGAGGTGATCTGCGCGAAGACTGTCTCGTGTCCCTGGCCCTGCGTTCCAACCGCTATAGCGACCGTCACGCTTCCGTCGTTGAGGATCTTGATCACTGCGCCCTCGTAGGGTCCGAGCCCGGTGCCCTCGACGTAAGCCGCTATCCCAAGCCCCACCAGTCGGCCCTGCTCACGTGCCTTCCGTTGCTCCTCGAGCACAGCGTCGTAGTCGAGCGCTTCGAGCAGAACGTCGAGCCCCTTGGCGTAATCGCCCGAGTCGTACACGGTCATGCCGCCGTCCTGCCACGCGACGCCAACCTCGTAAGGGAACTCATCGGAACCGATGAAGTTCCGGCGTCGGATCTCGGCGCGATCTATACCTAGTTCACCCGCAAGCTTGTCGAGAACCCGCTCCATCACGTACACGCCCTGAGGACGACCGGCCCCACGGTACGGGGACGTGGCGACCTTGTTCGTGAAGATGTTCCGGTACTCGTAGCGGAAGTTCGGGATCTTGTAGGGACCCTGCATCTGCGCCGCGGTGACGATCGGGATGATCAGGCCATACGAGCAGTAGGCACCCGCGTCGTTGATGAAGTTGACGTCCATAGCGAGGACGTGCCCCTCGTCGTCTGCCGCAACTTTGACGTGGTGAACCTGACCGCGCTCGTGATTCGACCCGACGAACTCCTCACGCCGATCCTCGATCCACTTCACCGGGTGACCGAGCGCCCGAGACGCCCATGCCGTCATGACTTCCTCGGGGTAGAACTGGATCACCTTCATCCCGAAGCCGCCACCAACGTCCGGTGCGACGACGTGGACGTCATCTGGATCGAGCCCAAACAGCTGTGCCAACCCGCCGCGCACCCCCGTGGGGGCCTGGGTGGAGTCGTACAGCAACAACGTCCGTTCCCGGGTGTCGTAATCGGCGACGATCCCCCGAGTCTCCATCGGCATCGCTGCGCTTCGTTCGATCGCGAAGCGCCATTCGAAGGTATGGGCTGCCGACGCGAACGCACCATCGACGTCGCCCTTGTGCTCGGAAACGGTTGCGTTGACGTTGTCGGTCATGTCGAGGTGCGCCACCGGAGCGCCCGGTGCCGCGGCTGCCTCGAGGTCCGAGGCCACCGGCAACGGTTCGTAGTCGACGAAGATCAGCCCGACCGCGTCCTCAGCGATGTAGCGGTCCTTCGCGACGACCATCGCGACCGTCTCGCCGACGAAGCAGACCTCTTCCTTCGCGAGCGCGTACTGGGTGCGTGGCTCGATCAACTTCTCGTTCGGGATCAATAAGGGCAACGGTTCGCTCAGCGCGCCCTCGAGATCGGCGTGGGTGTAAACGCCGTAGACGCCATCCAGCGCAAGCGCCTCCGAGACATCGATGTCGAGGATCTTGGCGTGACCTAGATCGCTACGCAGGAACGCTGCCTCGTAGGCGCCGTGTCCGAAGTCGTCGACGTAACGGCCTTTGCCGGTGAGGAAGCGCGGGTCCTCGTTGCGCTGCACCCGTTCGCCGAACATCTGCGTCGTCACTCTCGACGCTCCCGAGCGACCGCAGCGGCTCCCTTGATCGATTCGAGGATCCCCGCATAGCCGGTGCACCTGCACAGTTGCCCGGAGATCTCCTTGCGGAGTTCGTCGTCGGTCATGTTCTCGGCCTCTTCCCAGATGGGCATCGCCGTCATGAGGAAGCCCGGCGTGCAGAATCCGCACTGCAGACCGTGGTGGCGACGGAACGACTCCTGTAGAGGGTGGAGCTCCCCCTCTGCACTGGCGAGGCCCTCGACCGTCGTGATCTCCGCGCCGTCCAGTGACACGGCAAGGGCCAAACACGAACGTGCAGGCCCTCCGTTGACCAACACGGTGCAACACCCGCAGACCCCGTGTTCACAACCGACATGGGTGCCCGTCAGGCGCAGTTGGTGTCGCAGAACATCCGAGAGAAGCCACCGAGGCTCGACGTCGAGGTCATGCCGCGTCCCGTTGACGGTGATCGAGATCGGCACCATCCCGCCGCTCATGCCGCCACCCCGAGAGCGCGCCGTGCGGCCTTCTCTCCCAGGCGAACCGCGAGGTGCCGCTTGTATGCGGCGGTGGCGTGGATGTCGTCGTATGGCCGCAGCTGCTCGCTCACGGTTTCGGTCAACTCCGCGCGGAACGACGGATGGGCGAACTCGGACACCGATCTCTCCGAGAACTGCAGCTTGTGAGGCATCACGCCCACGCCGAGGTACGCCAGGGTCATCGACGCTCTATCTCCCGTCCGTTGGCTTACTGCGGCAACACCGCACAAGGCGTAGTCACCACTCCGTCGCGAGAACTCCTCGAACGCGCTGGACTCGCCCTCTTTCGCGAACGGCAGGCGAACCTGTTCGATCCATTCATCGGGCTCGAGTGAATTAACGAGGGGGCCGGCGAAACAGTCGGGTGCCGAGATCGTGCGCTCGCCCCTGCTGCTCCGAACGACCGCCTCCCCACCGAGAGCGAGCAAGACCGCAGGCAATTCGGCGGCTGGGTCTGCGTGAGCGATGCTTCCGACGATCGTGCCTCGGGTTCGGATCGCCGGGTGCGCGACGTGCTTCAGTGCAGCCGTGAGGAGCGGAACGTCGCGGGCCACGATCTCGGATGCCGCGGCGGTCGCCTGCCTCACGATCGGTCCGAATGTCATCCATCCGTCGCTCGCCACCGGTTCTGTCGGTTCGTCTCTCAGGTGGTTGATGTCGATCAGATGAGCGGGTCGGGCGAGTCGGAAGTTGAGCATCGGCACCAACGACTGGCCCCCGGCAAGGATCTTGGCGTCCTCGCCTAATCCGGCCAGCATCTCGACAACTTCGGAGCGCGACGACGGACGGTGGTACTCGAACCGCGGCGGCTTCACGAAGCTTGACCCCCATCCCGAAGTCTCAGTTCCTCTTTCTGCACCTTACCTACCGAAGTGCGTGGAAGGGCCGGAACGAACACAACTTCACTAGGAACCTTGAACGGAGCGAGTCGTTCGCGACAAAGGTCGAGGATGTCCGCTTCGGTCGCCTCGCGGCCGGGCAGAAGAACGCAGAAGAGCCTGATGGCCTCGTCTCGTATGGGATCGGGGATGCCCACGGCTGCACTCTCGAGCACCGCCGGGTGGGCATCTACAACGGCCTCGACCTCACCCGCGGAAACGTTCTCGCCCGCGCGCTTGATCATGTCCTTGGCCCTATCGACGAAGTAGAGGAAACCGTCCTCATCCGAGCGCGCTAGATCGCCGGTCCGCAACCAGCCGTCCGCCAGCGCCTCGGCGGTGGCCTCCGGGTCATCGAGGTAGCCGGCCATGACGGTTACCCCCGGTTCGCCCGCAACCCAGATCTCGCCGACTTCCCCGGTCTGGACGTCCTCCCCGTCGCTCACGAGGCGCACCTGGCTCCCTTCCGTGGGCCGTCCGATGCTCATGTTCCGGCGATCGTCGCCCATCGGGACCATCGTGGGCGGAGCGATCGTCTCGGTCATCCCATAGAGCTGGTGTAGCGGAACACCGAACCGGCTCTCGAACTCCGATAGCTGACTCTCAGTAACGTTCTGGGAGAAGATCGCCGCCCGCAGATCGTTGTTTTCTTCGCCCAGAAGTGACTCGGCGGCGAGGATCATCCTGATCGGCGCTGCGAAAAGGCTCGCCAGGGTCGCGTTGTGCTCTCGCGCCTGACTCCCCCACCGCGAGGCGCTGAAGCGATCCATCACCGCTAGCGAGGCTCCACTCACAAGCGCCGACATCGTCGAGTAGTACTGCGCGTTCGCGTGGAACAACGGCAAGACAACGAGCCACCGGTCCTCGGGCGTGATCTCGAGGTGATCGGCGACCACCCTCCCAGCATGGAGGTAGTTGGCGTGAGTGACCACGACGCCCTTCGGTCTGCTCGTCGTTCCCGAGGTGTAGAGGATCGCGGCCGGATCGAGTGCATCGGGGGCCGGTCCGTCGTACTCCGTGGCATCGTTGAGGGCCTCGGCGAACGCACCAGTCGTGAGCGCGTCGGTCGAGCGGGCCACGGTCTCGCCCGCTTCTTCGCTCGTGATCGACAGAACCGCGCCACAGTGCTCGAGTTCGAAGGCGAGCTCAGAGGCGGTCAACAGAGGGTTGGTAGGGACCAGGACGGCCCCTAGTGCGGCGCAGCCGAACCACACATCGAAGAACGCGGGATGGTTCGACAGATGCACGTTGACGCGCTCTCCTCGCTCGACGCCGAGGGTCCGGAGCGCGGACGCAGCCCTCAGTGCACGGCTATGCATCTCTTCGTACGAGCGATCTACGACCGCCCCATCTGAGGTCGCGAACGACGCGAACGACGCGCTCGGAGTCTCGGCGCTACGGGTAGCGAGCGCCTCGATCAGCGTTGATGCCTCGCTCAGTCGAGCCACGCAACCGCGCGGCAGAAGGCGGCCTCCCCGCCTTGGAATCGCCATGGGAAGCAGCCGAACCAGACCTTCTGGTCGAGGACCTTGTCGATCTCGCCGCCGAGGTTCTCGATGTGGATGATGTCGTGCGGGAACAGGTAGGTGTGCATGATCTGGTAGTCGGGTTTCGGGAAGATCTCGTCGAGAGACCTCCCGAGTTTCGCCTCGGCGTCCTCGGCCTCGTCCGGGCGGATCTTGCGGATAACGGTGTTCATCGGATGATCGGCGCTTCCCGCGTCGACCGCGAGGTATCGGATGCCCCGGTCGAGGACCCACTCGGCGAAGTCGCGGGTCGGGCCCGGATGACGGATGAAGTACTTGGTCTCGTCCACCGCCGAGAGGTCCGTCCAATTCTCTGGGTAATGACGGTGGTAGCCGGTGTTGATCAGGACGATGTCGCCCTTATCGATCGAGTGGCCAGTGTCCTTCTCCCACTTCTCGAAATGCTCAGGGCCGTACAGGTCGTAGTCGCCGAGGCCCATCTTGCTGAGGTCAACGACGCATGCTGGACCCATCAACCAGTCGAGGGGCAGATCGCCGATGAACTTGCCGCCCGAGTAGAAGTGAGCGGGAGCATCTAGGTGAGTCGAGACGTGCAGGGTCGATGTGATCTCCTGGCCCCCAGCTTTGTCGAAGGCCAACCGCTTCACCCACTTGATCGATGGACCCGTGTAGCTCGCGAACGCCGGGGTGTGCATCGAGAAGTCCTGTGTCAGATCGAAGCTCTTGTGATCCTTCATGCCACTCACGTGGGCACCTCCCAGTTGGTCATCAGCATCGATGCTCGCAGATACGCGCGGCCAGTGGAGTGTCCGAGCGCCATGAGGGTCTCGACGTCTTCCTTCCATGCGTCGTGGTCGGGCGAGAACAGGTCGATCAATGGCTTGATCGTGGCGCCGTCGAGCGCGTGTCGCAGAAGCGATGCAGACAGCGAGGTGGTCCTGGCCCCCAATGCCTTCACGACCAGAGCCGACCGCCATCGATCCGTGACGCCGAGACCGAATGCAACCGCCGCGGCTGCGGTCAGCATGTCATCACCTTCCGGGGTCATCCCCGGCCCCCGTCCAGTCAGTTCGTCAGCCGCGACTATCGCGGTGTCCACCGACCTGAACCGGATGGCTCTATCCAGGAGAGCGACCCCCGGGGCCAGGCGCGGATCCGGGGGCTCGAGTTGATCGTTCACGAACCTCGCTCTCTCGGAGAGCCACGGCCCCTTCTCTATCCGAGGCATCGTCGGGTCGTAGATATCCGCGTCGGTCCATGAGATCTCCGATCCTTGGGCGATCAAGTGGTTCTCTCGGAAACTCACCTCGGTCCCCGGTGGCCACTCGGGCACAGATGGGATGACCAATCCGCACGGAAGTTCAGGGAGTCCAGGTTCGGTCACTGCGATGACGTCATCGGGAAGTGCAACGTAAGCGGCCCCATGCCCGCCTCCGAGACAGAGACCGACTGCACCACCCTCCAACAGCCGTGCGGCGATCGTCGAAACTCGAGCCTTCATCCGAGGATCTCCGGGACGCCGACCTCGTCCGAGCGATCCAGTGAACCGGCCAGAGCGAGGGCGCACGACTCGTCGCGCGCAACGACATCCATCCCTATCGGAAGGCGAGCAGACGAAAGAGCCCACGGCAGTGTGACCGCGGCCAATGGCAGACAGTTGATCGGGCCGAGCAACCTAGTGAGATCGCCCACGATGGCCCGCCGGGCGTCGAGATCGGCATCCACCTCTTCAGAAAGGGGGGCGGTGCGCAAGGTAGTGGGGAGAAGAAGGGCGTCCACGTCCTCGATCGATGCCATGAAACGTCCGCGGAGAACCTCCAGATGCTCCATCTCACTGGCGAATCTATCGGGCTTGATCTGCTCCGCGAACCGCAGGTTGTTGAGGACATCCGGCGTGTAGTCAAGAGAGCGATCTGGATAGAACCCTGCCCGGCGGTGTTCCTCGAGGGCTTCCACCATCAAGAGATATCCACGCGGGCGTTCCCATTCCTCGAACGGTGGAAGGTCCACCTCGACGACATCGCAGTCAACGGCGGAAATCGCCTCGTCATACGCAGCCTCGATCTCGCCAGAAGCGAGGCCGCGGCATATCCCCACGCGCTTCGGGGGCGCTCCGGTCGGGTGCCCGGCAAGGACGTTCCAGAGGTGGGCGACGTCCCTAACGCTCCGAGCCACCGGGCCGATGGAGTCAAGGCTCGGGGCGACCTTCCAGATCCCGGTCCTCGCAGGCCCCTGGGCCTTCCGCGGCATGAGCGCGGCCACCCCGCACAATGCGGCAGGGAGCCGGAGTGAGCCAGCGGTGTCGGTCCCAAGGGCACCGAGACAGAGTCCAGCGGCGACGGCAGCAGCCGAGCCCCCGGACGACCCTCCCGCGCTGCGCTCGAGATCCCACGGATTGCGGGTGGGTGGGGAGAAGACCCCATACGCGAACTCATCGAGGTTCGTCTTCCCGACGATCGCTGCCCCCGCCTCCCTCAGTCGGCTCACCCACGGAGAGTCGTGAGCGGGGTGGACGTTCAGGATCTTGGAGGCTGCGGTTGTCGGCATCCCCGAGACATCGATCAGATCCTTGATCGCGATAGGTATCCCGGCAAGCGGACCCTCGGCCGCCCCCGGATGAGCATCGATGTGAAGGAACGCGTGGAGGGCAGGCTCGAGTTCCTGGATCCGAGCGAGGCATCCATCGAGTACGTCGCGGGGAGAAACATCCCCGCGAGCGACGCTGCTCGCGATCTCCTCGATCGAGCCCGGCATCTAGTCCTTGCCAGCCGAACCGAACAGCCGTTTGATGCGCGCCCAGAGCGTTCCGAAGAACAAGCTGAAACCCTTCACGTCCCCCGCCTGCACCTGCGCTGCTTCCTCAGGCGTCGATGCCGCCAACTTGGCACCGAGGCAGTTGGCGAACTCCTTTGTGAGCTGGCTCGAAACCTCCTGGATCAAACCGGTGCGACCGAACTGCGCCATCGCTCCTTGCAAGGCGATGTCCGCTGCGATGTCGACCTTTGTCCCGGTCCCTGCTTCTGCCAGCGCATAAGTGACGGTGGCCGAGGCCCGGCTTCCACCCTGCCGGTCCACTCCCTTGGCCGAGATTGTTCCGGTGCGAGCCGCCTCGTCTAGCTCGGTGATCTTCGCCTCGCCCTGGAACTGGGCCGATATGGGGCCGAGTTTCACCTTCATCTTCCCGCCATAGGTGTCGTCCGAGACCTTGTCGGTCAACTCGACCCCCGGCATGCACTCGGCAACCTGTGGAACATCCTGGAAGAAGTCCCACACGACCTGGACCCCTTCGTCGACCTCGAAACTCTCGTTGATCTGCGGCACTGACCCTCCTCGTCTGTCCCCTGACCGTCCAGTTGAAGCGAGATAAGCCCTGCGGTCAACCTCCCCCCGAAAGGCGTGGTCAACGTGGTAATCGTGGTCAACGTGGTCGCGCGCGACCACCGCGACCACCGCGACCACCGCGACCACCGCGACCACACTTACCACCGGGTTTTGGAGGAGGGGGGACTACGATGGCTCCCGTGGCCACGATCGAGCGCTCCGAGACAGGCCGATGGACCCCGGCAAGGCTCTTCCTGCTGGTTGGTGGCCTATGGCTCCTGGTCACAGGTGTCGTCGGTTTCGCGCTGGAGCGGAGCTTCCCAGTCGGTAGTGCCGAGGCAGCGGCGGGTCATTCCGCCCACATCTTTGGGATCCTCGAAACGAACGGGTGGCATAACCTCGCCGCCGTGGGCATCGCCGCGGTGTCCCTCCCCGTCGCCCTCCTCCGACCTGGATGGTCACGGACGACCGCGCTGGCGATCGGGATCGTCCACGTCGGGGTCACCACCGCCCTCATCGTGTGGGAGCCGAGCACGTTCTGGATCGCCTCGAACGACGCCGACCAGGTGGTGCACGCCACCTACGCCGTGGGCGGGATCGTCACCGGTCTGCTCACTCGCGCTTGACTCTTACGTAACGTCAGGGTCTAGCCTGGTGGCATGGACGATCACACTGTCGGCCGGACCTCGGAGATCGGCGGGGTCACGGTCCGGACGCTGCACCACTACGACTCGATCGGTCTCCTGCGCCCGAGTGGCCGAAGCCGGGCCGGATACCGCCACTACAGCGGGGCCGACCTGGAGCGTCTCAGGGAGATCCGGCTCTATCGGGAACTGGGTCTTTCCCTGGAGCAGATAGCCGAGATGCTGGACGATCCGGACGCGGATCCCAGCGTGCAGCTACGGCGGCAGCGAGATCTCCTGAACGCCCGGATCGCCCGGCTGAGACACATGGTCAGAGCACTAGAAAGAGAGATGGAGGCGAAACAGATGGATATCGATCTGAGCCCGGAGGAGCGGTTCGAGATATTCGGCGACTTCGTGCCCGAGGATCACCAGGCCGAAGCTGAGGAGAGGTGGGGAGGCACCGATGCCTATACCCAGTCGCAGAAGCGCGTCTCGGCCTACGGGAAGAAGCAGTGGACCGAGATCAAGGCCGAAGCGGAGGACATCAACAGGAGATTCGCCACCGCGCTCACATCGGGAGCATCTCCGCAGAGCGATGAAGTTATGGAGATCGCTGAAGCGCACCGTTCCCACATCACCAAGTGGTTCTACGACTGCTCGTTCGAGATCCACTCCGGGTTGGCGGACATGTACGTGGCGGACCCTCGCTTCAAGGCCAGCTACGACGATCAGGTCGAGGGGTTAGCCGAGTTCGTAGCGGCAGCGATCAAGTCCAACGTGGCAAGGGCACACTCGTGATGGCCTCGTCATGTCGGCCCCCGCCTGGGAAGATGGGGCCATGACGGCATGGGGCTCGATCGAAGAACTGCAAGGTGCACTTCGGGACAAGCGATACATCGCAGATCGCGGGCTCGCTACCGCGATCTATCTGGCTACATCGCTCCGAAGGCCGTTGTTCCTCGAAGGTGATGCTGGGGTCGGCAAGACAGAGGTCGCTCGGACGCTCGCCGAGATACAGGGGGCCGAGCTGATCCGGCTGCAGTGCTACGAGGGCATCGACTCGTCCCAGGCCCTATACGACTGGAACTACCAGCGGCAGTTCCTCGCCGCGCGCACCGGTGAGGCGGGGAACACCGACGACCTGTTCACGATGGACTACCTGATCGAGCGTCCCTTGCTGAGGGCACTGCGGAGCGATCGTCCTGTCGTTCTCTTGATCGACGAGATAGACAGGGCCGACGACGAGTTCGAGGCCTTCCTGCTCGAGATCCTGTCCGACTACTCCGTCACCATCCCCGAGATAGGAACGATCGCTGCACTGGAACCCCCGGTGGTCGTGCTGACATCCAACCGGACGCGCGAGGTACACGACGCGCTCAAACGACGCTGCTACTACCACCTGATCCGACACCCCTCCGAGGCCGTGGAGGCCGACATCATCCGGCTGCGATCCGAGGCCACGGGAGAAGACCTGGCAGCCGGGATCGCTCGTGCGGTTGCCCGTATCCGCGCCCTGCCCCTCGCGAAGCCCCCCGGGCTGGCCGAGAGCATCGATTGGGCCAGCGCGCTAGCCGTCATGGGAGCGGAACGGTTGGATGAGGAGAGGGCGCGAGAAACGCTCGGGGCGTTGATCAAACAAGAGGACGATCTCGAACTCGTCCTCGACGCGCTCGGCGAACTCGTCCGAGATGCCTGACGACCTGCCCCGGTGGGCAGCGACCTTGGGAGCGCGCCTCCGTGCTTCAGGAGTGAAGTGCGACCAGTCCTCGGCGGTGACGTTCGCCCACTCCTTCCCGATCCTGGCATCGAGCGACCCGCTCGATCTCTATTGGGCGACACGTCTCAGTTTCGTTAGGCGAGCGGAAGACATCGCGACATTCGATCGGGTCTTCGCGAGCCTCGTCCTCGGCGATGCCAGCGACCACGATGCGAGCGATAGCGCCACCGATGAGACGGATCAGGCTCTCGGCGAGGCGCAGGCCGAGACGACCGACGAAGGCGAGATCGCATCGGATCTCGAGTTACTCCGCGACAAGGACTTCGCGTCGCTAACCGACGAGGAACGGGCCGTCGTTGCACGATTGCTCGCGTCTCTCGCGGCTCGCCCGCCGGCCCGCGTGAGCAGAAGAACGGTTCCCGCCCGGGATGGAAGGGCTCTAGATGGACGCCGCACCCTTCGAGCAGGATTACGAGCAGGAGGGGAACCGATCGTCCTTCACCGCCGAGAGCGACGACACCTCGATCGACGGGTCGTGTTCCTGCTCGACATCTCTGGCTCGATGAAGGCATACACCCGTCCTCTGGTGCAGTACGCATGGGCGATGAAGCGGATGCATCGCGCGACCGAGGTCTTCTGTTTCGGAACCTCGATCACGAGGGTGACCCCGGTCCTAGAGCGAAGCAACATCGATGCCGCTCTCGACGAGGTCGGCCACCTGGTCCCCGATTGGGGCGGCGGCACCTTGATCGGCACGGCTCTCTCCAGGTTCCTTACTGGGTGGGGCCGCCGCGGCCTGGCGCGCGGAGCGATCGTGGTTGTCTGCAGTGACGGCCTTGGACGGGACGACCCCGCGGTCGTGGCCCGCTCAATGGCGCAACTCCATCGACTCGGCCATCGGATCGTGTGGGTGAACCCACTCGCGGCGGACCCAGGCTACGAGCCGTCGGCGAGAGCGATGGCGGCCGCTCTGCCGCATGTCGACAACTTCATCCAGGGCCGGAACCTCGCCGGTATCGAGGAACTCGCCGCAGTGGTGGCGTCCTAGGCTTCGAGAGCGCGGCGCTCGTCCGACCTGTTCACTCGAACCCACCTGGCCAACGAGATCATCGCCTCCGCTGGAGGCGTGACGACCGCCTGATACTTCTTGCCCGAGGCCTGATCCTTCGCTTTCTTGCCCCACCGTTCGAGCGTGTCGGGATTGTCCTCTACCCACTTGTACCCGGCATAGGCGAGCGCGGCTGCCTTGACGATCGGGGGACGCATCTTCATGAGTTTCATGTTCAACACTCCATCCGTTCAACACTCCATCCGTTTGGGCTGCCCGGAGTTCCTACCCAGTCTCCGGCGCTTCATAGGTCCACCGAGAAGGTGTCGCACGCGTTCGGATCGCCGTCTTCGAATCCCGCCCTGAACCATCTCACGCGCTGCTCGGACGATCCGTGGGTCCACTTCTCCGGGTTGATGCGCTGTCCCGCCTGCTCCTGGATCCGGTCGTCGCCAACCGCGGCGGCGGCGTCGAGACCCTCTTCAAGGTCACCCGACTCAAGCAGGTCGCGTTCGTAGATCGTGAACGCCCAGACGCCGGCGAAACAGTCCGCTTGGAGCTCCTGGCGGATAGAAAGCTCGTTGGCTCCATCGGGATCGTCGCGGGCCGCTTCGTTCACGTCGTCGTCGATCCCTAGGACGTTCTGGACGTGGTGCCCGATCTCGTGGGCCAAGACATATGCCTGCGCGAAGTCACCGGGAGCGCCGAACCGCCTCTTCAGCTCCTTGAAGAAATCGAGATCGATATAGACCTTCTGATCGGGCGGGCAGTAGTGGGGCCCGATCGCGGAGGTGGCTCCCCCACACGCTGAGCCGGTCGAGTTCGTGAAGAGAACCAGCTTGGCGCGGTCGTAGGACTTGTTGGAGCCCTTGAAGGTGTCCTCCCAGAAGTTCTGCACGTCGTCGAGCACGAACGACATGAAATCGACGAGGTCTTTGTCAGGATCAGCGCCCGGAGGGAGCCCTTGCCCGGGGGCATCACTACCGCTGTTGAGGCCGCCGAGGATGTCGCCCACGTCGGGCAACCCGCCGGAGCCACCCGCTAGAAGATTGACCACGAAGATCACGATCAGGATGGGAAGGCCAACGCCCGCTCCCACACCGACCATCTTGCCGGGGCTACCTCGTCGATCGACGAGGTCACCACTGCGTTTGCCCTTCCGCCACTTCATGAAGATCGCCTCTCCGTCATCTAGCCAAGCGTGTAGAGATGCTCGGGATCGAGCGTCCGCAGCGCCTCGAGTTCCGTATCGGTAGCAGGTGCGGTCGTCGGCACTCCATCCGCCACCTCGATATCCCATCCGGTTGCTGCCCGAACCTGGTCCCTGCTAACCCCGGGATGGAGTGATTCGATGCGCAGCTCGCCCTCGGTAAGGGACATAACCGCGAGGTCCGTCACGACGACCTCCTCGGCGCCCTCGGCCACCTGCGCGGTGATGAAATCCACCTCGCCAACAAGTCGACGTCGTTCATGACGGGTCATGACCACGAGCTTCCGGACCCCAAGTGCGATGTCGGAAGCTCCCCCGCTTCCTGGGAGCCGGGCGGTCGGATCGTCGTACCCGCCGATCACGGTCGCGTTCACGTGGCCCCTCCTGTCCACCTGCGCGCCGCCTACGAAGCCGACATCGATACGACCAGGTGCAACGTAGTAGGCGAAGAGATCGACCATCGAGGTGATGCTCGCGGCTCCCTTCACAAGGCTCGGATCGCCGATCGAGAGAGGCAGCTTGTCGGGGGCCGAGTCCACCACGCCGCTTTCGTAGACGAGCACGAGATCCGGCGAGTGAACCCTCTTCGCGAGCAGAGCGGCCATGTTGGGTCGCCCGATACCTACGAGGACCGAACGTGCGCCAACGAGTGAGCGCGCTCCGCAGATGATCGTGAACTCGTCCGCCGTCGGCTCACGTTGTTCCATAGTTCACCGGGTCGCTCAGGGTCTCGGTCGGCTTGAGCTGTTCGAGACGGTCACCGAGGGTCGCAACGTAGGCCGAGCGGTCGGGAACACCGGTGACCCACGTGGAGAGATAGTCGGCCGCCGTTGATGGGTCCTTCGAGACCTCGTTCCAGTCCTTGTAGGTCTCGTTGTCGCGGTCGTAGTAACCCTGGGCGAAACTCGGGTGCGCCCCGAACGGGACGTGGACGACCGCGTCGACGATGACGCCTGGGACGAGCGTCCGGTTGGGATCTCGGCGAACCACCTCGGTCGGCACGATCTCCTCGACCGTCACGATCACCTTCCTCGCGGCGAAGGCCGCCTCCTTGATGTCACCGGTGATCCCCCACACCTGGGTATTGCCTTCGGCATCGGCCCGCTGAGCGTGAACGATCGTGACGTCGGGTCGGATCGCCCGAACCGCCGTCACAGTTTCGTCGCCGAACGGAGACGAGACGGTCGCCAACCCCGGGTTGTGGTCGATCAGTTCCCCGCCCGAACCGGCCACGAGCGGATAGAACGGGACTCCCGTGGCTCCCGCTCTAAGTGCGCCGACCATCTGGTGATGGGTGTACTCCTCCAGTTCGAGTTCACCGCGCTCGGACGCTCGCCGGATCGCCCGCAGCATGCCGACCCCGGGGTTGCCAGCCCAAGAGAAGGTGACCTTGCGCGCACACCCTGCGGCGACCATCTGGTCGTAGACGAGGTCGGGGGTCGCACGGATGAGTTCGAGATCCTTGATGCCCTGACGGATGACCTCGTGCGCGGCCGCGAACGCGATCAGGTGAGAGAACCCGGCCACGTAGAGGGAGGAGCCGGCGACGACGTGCTCGCGTACGGCATCCGGAAGGGACACGACCTTGCTCATGGTCTGGGATCGTCGCAGAGATCGCCGTGTCTGTCTCAGCCGGTCAGGCCCCCGACGACCATCGAGATACCAAGGATGACCACGACCCCCATGAGATAGGCCGTGAACCGGTCGGGATGGATGCTCTTGGCGAGGCGAGATCCGATCAGGAGCCCCACGAGCAGCACCGGGACAGCGAGCGCGAAGTAGCCGAACACAGCCTTGGTCCAAAGTCCGCCGACCCCATGTCCCGTCGCGATCGCAGCGTTGGTGATCAGGAAGTTCGCTTGGAGGGTGGCACGGAACACCTCAGGCGACCAGCGCCGCAGGCTCCCGTACACGACGATGGGCGGACCGTTGATATTGAACGCCCCCCCGAGTCCACCGGACAACAACCCGAACGGTGCGGCCCACCAGTCTCCCGAGATCTCGGGCAACCTCGGTCCGATCAGCGAGTACAACCCGTAGACGACCAGTGCGATCCCCAAAGCGATCTGGACGGGCTCTTGCGGTGCCTTGACGAGAGCGACGATCCCCAACGGGATGCCCATGGCGATCCACGGGAGCAGCTTCACCGTTGCCTTGATGTCGATCGAGCGGTGCCTCCCCAGGAGCATCACCACCGCGAACACCACCGATGTCAGACCGATCAGGGGTGCGGCGGTCCTCAGGCCAAGAACGAACGCGAGGATCGGCATCGCGACGATCGAGTCGCCGAATCCGAACACGCCCCTGACCAAAGCGGCGGCGAAGACGACGAGTGCGACTTCGAACAGTTCCACGCGATGACCTTATGTGGTCACTTCAGGATGGAACGAACACGAGCTCTATGCCATCGGGATCATTCACGATCACACCGTCCGCGGATCGCTGGCCGAGCTCGCCCAACCTCTTGGATGCCGAGGGATCTGCAACGGCGAACACGATCCTGGTGAGCCCCGCGCTCGATCGCGATGCGAGGTGCCCTCCTCGAGACCGCCACACGTTGGCACCGATGTGATGGTGATACGCGTTGGACGAGAAGAACGCGGCCTGGCCCCCGAGGTGGCCCGTGAGATCGAATCCGAGAGCATCCCTGTAGAACGCAACGGTGCGATCGATCTCGGCTGTCTGGAGATGTACGTGGCCGATGTCGGTTCCCTGTGCAGCGCGCCGACCGACCGCCACCTGACCCTCGCCCTCGTTCATGACGCCCTGCAGGTCGACCGCGAGCGTCGCCATCGGGATCGCTGCATCCTCGGTCGGCGGGGGCCATCGATCCGCGGGCCTATCCCAATACAGCTCGATGCCGTTACCGTCCGGATCGTCGACGTACAGCGCCTCGCTCACGAGATGGTCGCCAGCGCCGATCTCGATCCCCGCATCTACCAACCGAGCCAGCACGTCGCCCAGAGACGAGCGGGTTGGAAATCGGATGGCTACGTGGAACAGGCCGGTCGCTCGAGGGTCGGCTGGCTCGGTGACTCCGTCGGCGTCGAGACCCAGGATGACCTCTCCACCCGGGCTGCCCAGGGCAGCGGAGGTCTCGTCCTGAGAAACGACCTCCAACCCGACGACGTCGCGGTAGAACTCGAGCGCCCGGTCCACGTCCGTAACGCGGAGGTCCACCCGATGGATGTGATCGATGGTCGTACTGGTCAATAGTTCCTGTCTCGTCTTCATCAGAGATCGATAACCTTCCCCGGGTTCAGGATGTTTCCTGGGTCCAAGGATCGCTTGATCGCCTTCATGACCTCCACCCCGCCCGGCAACTCATCCATGAGATAGCCCCTCTTCCGAAGTCCAACTCCGTGCTCCCCGGTGCAGGTTCCGCCCATGGCGAGTGCCCGTTCGACCAGTCGATGCGAGAAGGCATCCGCGGCTGCGAACTCATCCGGGTCGTCAGGATCGATCAACAGTTGGACATGGAAGTTCCCGTCGCCAACGTGACCGACCATCGTTCCGAGCAGCCCGGTGGAATCAAGATCGAAGCGCGCCTCGGTCACGCACTCGGCGAGGCGAGATATCGGAACGCACACGTCCGTCGTCAGAGAACGGGAACCAGGCCGCAGAGCCGCGGATGCGTAGAACGCGTCGTGGCGCCCGCGCCATAGAGCGGTTCTCTCGGCCGCGTCGGTGGTGCTCCTGTACTCGGCCGCTCCGAAACCAGCTGTGATCTCCCTGACTCCCTCGTCCTGCGAGGCCACCTCCGCATCGCTCCCATGGAACTCGAACAGCAGCAAGGGTGTCTCCGGGTACCGGAGCCCGGCATGAGCGTTGATCGCGGCTGATGGCCTTCTCGTCAACGAACTCGATGCGCGCCGGGGTGATCCCTACCTGCAGGATCGCGGTTACCGCGCTTACCGCGTCTGTGACGGTGGAGAAGCTGCACACCGCTCCCCCGATCGCCTCGGGCAACCCATAGATCCGCACCGTCAGTTCGGTGATGATCCCAAGCGTTCCCTCAGAACCAACGAACAGGCGTGTCAGGTCGTAACCGGCCGACGATTTGCGAGCGCGTCGCGCAGTTTCGATCACCGAGCCGTCCGCGAGAACGACGGTCATCGCGAGAACGTTCTCGCGCATCGCTCCATAGCGGACCGTGGTCGTCCCCGACGCGCCCGTCGCTGCCATGCCACCCAGGGTTGCGTCCGCTCCTGGATCGACGGGGAAGAACAGGCCGTCGCGACGCAACCGCTCGTTAAGGGTCCGGCGGGTGACGCCAGCCCCCACCGTGGCGTCGAGATCATCGGGACGGACGGCAACGATCTCGTCGAGCCCGGTGAGATCGAGCGATAGCCCGCCGGCGGTCGCGAGGACACCACCCTCGAGTGATGTCCCAGCGCCGAACGCGATCACCGGGGTTCCGTGTTCGGAGCAAAGGCTCACGATCCTCGAGACCTCGGAGGTCGAAGTAGCGAACGCAACTGCATCCGGGAGAGCGGGGGCTACGGGCGACTCGTCACGACCGTGGAGTGAGCGCACGGAGTCCGATACGGTGAACCGATCCCCTAGTTCGGACGCCAGGGCGGCACGGAGCACATCCGGAAGTCCCATCGAGAAAGGATAGGCCGAGTAGGGGCTGCGTCACGAAAAAGAACCCCTCGAGAGATGAGTTTCCAGATAAAGAAAGGTCTCAATAGGAAATCGAGACAGACCGAGAGGAAGGACAGCGTTATGCCTACCGTTACGCCCCACCTGTGGTTCGACAAGGGGGCCGAGAAGGCCGCCGAACTCTACTGTTCGATCTTCCCCGACTCGAAGATCATCGAGACGAACCGTATGGAGAACGTTGGACCGAACCTGGACGAAACGGTGTCCATCGTGACCTTCGAAGTCGTCGGTCAACGCGTCATCGCGATGGATGCCGGCCCCCACTTCAAGCTGGATGAGGCGTTCTCATTCTTCGTCGAGTGCGCCGACCAGGAAGAGGTCGATCGGTACTGGGACAAGCTCACCGCTGACGGCGGCGCCGAGAGCATGTGCGGATGGTTGAAGGACCCCTACGGAGTCTCGTGGCAGATCGTCCCCAAATTGCTCGGCGAATTGGGGTCCGACGAGAACCCCGCCAAGGCGAACGCCGTCAACGCCGCGTTGATGAAGATGCAGAGGATCGATTCCGCGGCACTGCAGGCGGCCTACGACGAAGCCTGAAACCGGGTCTAGATCTTGCTCGGTGGACCGAACCAAGTGGTGAGCGCGTCGGGCAGGTCCGGTTGGGTTAGGTCTCCCACCCAGCCGACATAACCGTCGGGCCTGATCAACACGGCAGCCGGAGCGGGTACCTCGCCCAGAACCGGAAGCTCCCATGGACCGACATAGCTGGCGTCGATCATCTGAACCCGATCCACCCACGGCGTGATGTCGAAGCCTCCTGCCTCACCGAGGTTGAGCAACACGGGCCGGGCCGGATGCAACAGGGTGAACACCCGCCGCGGGCCGTCGGCCGTGTCCAGGTCGAGGTCGGGCATGCGTCGTCCGAGCAGCGGGTGTCCCTCGCCTAGGTCGTAGTGGATGTCGAGCCCGGACAACATCGCGGCGAACCGCTTGCGCGGTTCGTCCATGCCGAGCAGCTCGGACACCGTGGAGCGCAGGGCCTCGAGGCGCTCGTCGGAGGGGCGCATGAGCGCGGTCTGCGCCATCGTGTTGTGAAGCACGCGGGCAGCGACCGGGTGGCGCTCCGAGTGGTAGGTATCGAGAAGGCTCGGTGGCGAGATCTCCTTGACAACCTGGGCCAGTTTCCATCCAAGGTTCACCGCATCCTGCACGCCCGTGTTGAGTCCTTGCCCTCCCGCCGGGGAATGAACGTGCGCAGCGTCGCCAGCGAGCAGAACGCGACCCTTCCGATACGTCTCCGCCTGCCGCGTCATGTCGGTGAACCTAGATATCCACGTGGGACTGTGGATCCCGTAATCGGTCCCGTAGACGGTGGTGAGGGCCTCGCTTAGATCACCCAGGGTCGGTTCGCTCGAGGATCCGAGGCTGCTTTCGGTGACCATGATCGAGACCGCACCCTCATCTGCGTAGACGACCTCACCGTCGCGGATCTCGTACTCCACCCTGCCGAAGGCATGGGTTCCGAGATCGTCTTGGTGGATGCCGAGTTTCGGCTGCTCAGCCACCTCTACTTGGGCTATCAGCGCACTGGTCGTCGGATCCCATCCGGGGAACTCGATGCCGGCTGCTTTACGGACCAGACTGCGTCCTCCGTCGCATCCGACGAGGTAACTCGCCCGCAGCGACTCCCCATCGGAGAGCGCGACATCGACACCGGTGTCGTCCTGCGCCAGGCCTGTCACGTCGAGCGCACGGTAGAACTTCACCGCGAGCTCCTCGACCCAGCCCGCCAGGATGCGCTCGATGTGGTTCTGCCACAGCCCGAGCCCATATGGGTGCCGCGTCGGAAAGTCGCTGATGTCCAAACGGTTGAAGGCGAAACCCTGAACCTGGGCCACCTGACCCTCGGAAAGGAACCGCTCGGCGATCCCACGCTGATCAAGGACCTCGATGGTGCGTGAATGCAAACCCCCAGCGCGCGAGCCGGGCAGATCCTGGTTCGGGCGCCGCTCCACGATGGCAACGTCCACACCGGCCACGGCCAGTTCGCCCGCCAGCATCAGTCCAGTCGGACCTCCTCCGGCTATCACCACCGCGTGTTCAGTGGCCACACTCATCTCGCTCCCCCCCGGTGCGTAGATCCTGGCCCTCTGATTCTCACCCATCTCACAAGCCTGAGGGTGCGGCTAGTCATGAGTCACGCTGTATCTTTTTAAGGGATTACGACCAGCTTCGTCCCAACGCCTTCCCCTTGGCGGCGCCACGCGTCGCCGACTTCTTCCAGGGGCACTCGCTCTACGTCCAGGATGATGTCGCCCGCGATCGCGTGCGCCACGAGGCGCTGATAGTTCGCTGCGAGCACATCAGGAGGAACCGCGAAGTTCGTATAGCCGAGGACGGACAAGCTCTTGAAGCGCACTGAGCTTGATGCCAGCTCCGTTGTGGCGCTTGCGGACTGGCCGATGTTGACGACGGTGGCCCCGGGGGCAGCGGCGTCGATAGCGGCGGCAACGGGCGCCCCCCAGAGAGCATCGAACACATAGCTAGGCCCCTCACCTCCGAACGCAGCCCTGATCGTGGCAGCGAAGTCATCTCCTTCGCGGAGTTGAATCGTTTCGTCTGCGCCATGGCGCGCAGCGCGCTCGAGCCCTGTTGCACTGCGGCCAGCGGCGACAACGTGTGCAGCGCCCAGCAGCCGAGCCGCCTGGACGGCGACCAATCCGACGGTCCCCGTCGCTCCAAGCACAAGCACGGTGTCGCCTTTTGTTAGGGGTGCGCGCCAGGCGAACGGCATCCAGCCGGCGAGCCCGGAGATGCCCAGTCCTGCAGCAAGCGCAACGTCTGCACCTTCAGGTACTGCTATGACGTTGGCGTCACCGACAGAGGCGTGCTCAGCAATCGCACCATGCGACGTTCGCCCGAGCGAACCACCGAAAATCCAGACGATCTTGCCGTCGGATAGGCGGCCGACGGCTTCGCACCCCGGCACGTACGGGATCTGTGGATGACCTGTTGCAAGCAGGCCGCGCGACACCGCGAGATCGATCGGATTTATCGGTGCTGCCAGCACCTCTATCGCTTCTCCGGAGGGTTCGGGAATGTCATCAAGTTCTGCCAACGCGCCCACAGCCCGGATGACGGCCGCCTTCATCGGACTGCGCTGCCCAAGTGGCTCAACGGCAATGTATGGGTCGTGAGTTCAGCCATCACTCAACCTCGAATATGGCTTCGATCTCGACCGTGAGACCGAACGGGAGGCTGCCCACTCCGATCGCCGATCGAGCGTGCCTCTCGCCGAAGATCTGCTCGAACAACTCCGAACAACCATTGATCACCTTCGAGTGCTCCAGGTAGTCGGGCACGGCGTTCACCATGCCCAGCAACTTGACAACCCTTCGAACCCGATCGAGATCGCCCAGCTCTTGCTTCAGGATCGCCAGGTGATTGAGACCCACGGAACGCGCGTGTTTCGCCGCCTCCTCAGTTGTTACATCGGCACCGACCTTGCCCGTCGGGATGCTGCCATCGGCAGTAGTCGGTACGGTGCCAGAAAGGAACATGAGGTCTCCGGTCCGCACCGCGTTTACGTAGTTGGCGGCGGGTGCAGGTGCCGCTGGCAACTCGAGACCGAGATCCTGGATCCGCTGCTCGATCGACATGAAGTCCTTCCTTCTTAGTCAGACGATTTGATTACGTGGCCCGAAGTTTGCCAGAGGGCCTTGGTCGCGGCTCGCGATTCATGAAAAACCCCATGAACACCCAGACTCGGTCGACCTATCATGGAACTCCCCGTTCTCTCTGACGATCGGACAGTTATGACGAACCGGACTGCGGACACCCGGCGCATCTTCCAGATCGGGGCAGCTGGCGGCGTCGGTCGCCGCCTCGTCGCGCTGCTGCACGCACAGGGTCACCAGGTCACGGGAATGCACCGCGCCGGCGGCCAAGAGTCCGTCATCCAAGAAGCCGGGGGAACTCCCGTAGTCGGCGACCTCATCGGCGACTCAATGGCCTCGCTTGCTGATCGTCTGGCAGGTCATGACGCTGTGGTCTTCAGCGCGGGAGCGCATGGCACCGGAGCCGACCAGACGACCGCCATCGATGGCCAAGGCTTGGAGAAAGCTGTCGGAGCCGCCACGTCAGCAGGCGTTCGCCGCTTCGTCCTCGTCTCGGTCTTCATGGATGCCGCGCGCGATCAACCTCGCTCGGAGGGCTTTGAGCACTACATGAGCGTTAAGCGGGCGGCGGACGTTTGTTTAGCCGCCAGCGAGCTGGATTGGCTGATCCTGCGACCAGGGGTGCTCCTTGACGAGCCCGGTACCGGTTTGGTCAACGCCGGAACGTCCATCGCGTACGGCGCCGTTCCTCGCGATGACGTAGCCGCCTTCATCGCCGCCAGCATCTTTGAATCCGACCTCAACCGGACGGACATCGAACTAACTGCTGGTGATGTCCCCATCCCCGACGCTATTGACCGGCTGATTCCGCGACCGTGGCGGCTCTCGGACGAAGAGTGGTGACTTTCTGGTGACCGCACCTTCCTGCCCCGACGGGTCGACCGAGCCGACACTCGCTCGACAGAAGACCGTGGGGGCGGCAGGACTCGAACCTGCGACCAACGGATTATGAGTCCGCCGCTCTAACCAACTGAGCTACGCCCCCGCTCTTGTCGATTGTGACGGATTCCTGAGCTCTGCGTCACCACTCCACTGCATAAGGGGAAGTCCGTCAGTATCCTTGCTGGAATGGGGAGCAAGAGGGACAAGGATCTGAGTCGGACCGAGCCTGTCGTCCCACCGATCTATCAATCAACCACATTCAAGCTGGACGACCGCGCGTACGACGACATCATCGCAACCGGCGGGTCTGAACGAGACCTGGTACTCGCGGTTCACGAACCCGACGGTCGCTCACGCCGCCGAGATGGTGAGGCGGCTCGAGAACGGCGGCGATGCGTTCATGACGTCCTCGGGGATGGGTGCGATCGCCACCACCCTGTTGACTCTCCTGCGATCCGGAGATCGGATCGTGGTCGCCCGGGAGTTGTACGGAGATACGAGAGACCTGTTCGTGCGCGACCTACCGGCCCTCGGCGTGCATGTCGATCTAGTGTCCGCCGCGGATCTCGATGGGTGGGCGGCTGCGCTGGGCTCCGGTCCGGTGGCCGTGGCGTACGGCGAGGCGATGTCGAATCCACAACTGCGCCTTCTCGATATCCCCGCTGTGGCCGAGTTGGCACATGCGGCTGGGGCCCGGCTTGTCGTTGATGCGACGTTCGCATCCCCGTTCTGTGTCAATCCTCTAGCTCTCGGGGCTGATGTCGTGGTGCATTCGGCGACCAAGTTCCTCAACGGTCACTCCGATGTGATCGCGGGATGTGTGGTCGCCGACGAAGACACGATCACAGAGGTGCAGAAACGCGTGATCAGCTTCGGGACCTCTCTCGATCCTCACGCCGCGTTCCTGGTCGCCCGAGGACTCAAGACGTTCGAGTTGCGGCTGGCTCGGCAGTGTGCGGGGGCGGCCGCTGTCGCTGCTTGGCTCGAGGACCAACCGGACGTCATCTCCGTCTCGTACCCGGGCCTGTCGTCGCATCCGGATCACGAGGTCGCCGAGCGAACGTGGCGCACGGATGCTCGAGGGGCGATGGTGACCGTGGTGGTCGAGGGTGGCAATGAGCGTGCCGCCCGAGTGCTTCGCTCTTTCGAGGTGTTCACCGAGGCGACCAGTCTCGGCGGGGTGGAGTCACTCGCCAGCGCACCTCACAACTCATCCCAGTTCTCCTACAGCGAAGAGGAGTTGGCCCTCACCGGCATCGAGGCAGGGATGATCCGGTTGTCGATCGGCCTCGAAGATCCTGGTGCCTTGATCAACGACCTTGAGGTCGCGCTCGCCAAGGGATAGCTACTTCTTCCGCGCCTTCCAGACTTCCTCGCACGGCCACCGGCGAGCCCACTCGACTGTGACGAACGGATAGCGGGTGGTCGCGTCCTCCGGGGGCCGGAGTTCGATCATGTCCTCGACCTCGAACCCGTTGGCGCGCAGGAGCCTGATCCAGTCGCCGTAGCCGAGGTGGAACTCGACCGAGTTGTCGTCCTCCCAGTCGATCCGGTGCAACCCGAAGTAGTCGCGCAGGAGGTTCGGACCGGCGGGGACGTCATACTCGTCCGGCAGGCACATCACGAGGATCGCCCCATTGACCAGGAAGACCAGCTCTCCCCCGCTCCGCAGAAGGCGGGACACCTCTGGGATCCACAGGTAAGGATCGCTCCAGATGCTTGCCCCGTATTCGGAGATCGCGATGTCGAAGCTCCCGTCCGGAAGCGGGACCCCTTCGGCGGGGGCTTGGATCAATGGGAATGGGCGAGCGAATTCCTTCTGGAACGCATGAGCCTTGGAGAGCTGCGCCCACGTCGGATCGATCCCGACGGGACGGCCGCCGTGCTGATACACCCACGACGAGACGTACCCCGTCCCGCACCCAAGCTCGATAACGTCCTTGCCGTCGACGTCGGGGAAGACGCGGCAGTCGGAGTCTGGAACCCCCCAGATCCCCCATGACGGCTCGGCTTTGCTCCACCCGCGCCGGCCCTCCGCTTCGTACTCGTGCGACGACTTGGTCCATACCGCCTGGTTGCGCGCGAGGTAGTCGGGGATCTGCGCGTCGTGACCGGTCACGCTTGTGGGTCCTTGCTCAACCCGTCGACGTACTCGGCGCCGGGGAGGGCGGCGAGTCCGGCAGGCGGCACGTACAGCTTGAGGGCTCGGCTTCCTCCGCCAACGATCACGCGCTCGAGGTCCTTCACGGGCGCATCGATCCAGATCGGCAGGTCATCGGGGAGCCCGAACGGAGTCACTCCATCGGGGATCATCCCGGTCAACTCGACGGTCACCTCGGCGGGGGCGAACGAGGCCTTCCGGGTTCCCAGCTTCCGTCGGATCGTGCCGTTCACGTCGAGTCTCCTGGTCGCCTGGACCAAACAGGCTGCGTAGACGGGTGGGTCGCTCTTCCCGATCACGACGATGCAGTTCACCGATTCCTCGGGGGTGTAGTCGTACTTGGCGCAGAAGTCGGCGGTCGCCGCGAAGTCCGGGTCGATCTTCACGACGTCATGGTCGGGAGAGACCTCCGCGACCGACGCCAGCACCTTCGCTTCGATCAGATCGTCATCCATGCACGGACGTTATCTGACGGAAGCAGCGAGGGTCTACGCCGACAGCTTCTCGGTGAGAACACCCTGGAGCATCCCGAGGGCACGACGGTGAAGCTGGCAGGTGCGTGACTCTGTGACACCCAGCATCTTCCCGATCTCCTTAAGCGGCTTCTTCAGGTAGTAGTGCTGCGTGATGACCATGCGCTCGCGCTCTGGCAGATGAACGAGCGCCTTCACGACCTCTGAATGATCCGACGCAAGCATCGAGAGATCGTCGATCTCACCGTCCAGTGGATCCGAGATCGTTTCGTCGAGTCGAACGCCGTCCTCGGAGATCGCCGATTGGAAGTCGACGGGAACGATCTTCTCGATCACTCGGCTGGCCCTGTTCTCGGCTCCCCTCGGGAAGTAACTGATGGCCCGCAGCCCATCGCCCATGGCCCCATTGATACGTCGAGAGCCGAAGGTCTCGAACTTGACCCCGATCGCCGGGTCGAACCTGTCGATGGCGTCCAGAAGTCCCACCGAGGCGTACCCGAACATGTCCGGGCGGCTCGACGGCTCCACCGCGCGGCTCATCTTCGCCGCCAGAAGCTTCACCAGTGGCATGTAGTGCTCCACCAGCCTGTCCCGATCCACCTTGCGTCGCTCAGTGGTCCATGCGGTCCACAACTCTCGAACCTGTTCCTCGTTCAACCTGTCCTGCATCGTGCGCTCCGCCATGACTGCCTCCCTAGCCCCACTAACTAACAACTCTTAACAGAAGCAACATGCTGGCAGGGTGGGAACGAGAGCACATCCCTCATCTGGGGAAGATCGACACCCCTCAAGTGTGGGAAAAGAGGCCCGAGACATGGGCGAAAAGGGATAGACAAGACAGAACGGGTGCGGAGGTGGGAGGGAGAGGAGCCGTGAGGTGGGCTCCGGGGGCGGGACTCGAACCCGCAACCTATCGGTTAACAGCCGATTGCTCTGCCAATTGAGCTACCCCGGAAAGCGAGCCACATAGTAGTTGTTCGCACGCCACACGGGAACAAGGACGACGACGATTTGACCGGCCCCCCGTCGGGCATAGCATGACCAGGCGCGCACACCCAACTGCGAACTGGAGGGACCGATGAGGGGCCGACTTGGAGTGATGATCGGACTGGGAGCCGGCTACGTGCTGGGGGCCAAGGCAGGCACGGAGCGCTACGAGCAGCTCCGACGCCTGTACGACAATCTCCTCGACTCGGGAACCCTGCAGAAGGTGACGGGCAAGGCCAAGGGCGTCGCTTCCGAAGGAGTATCCAAGGTCACATCCGCGGTCAAGGGCGACGATTCCGACGGTTCTCGTGGCAGCGGCCTTTCGGTCGCTCCCCCACCGAACTAGCTACTCGAGGTAGTCGCGTAGCTTCTGGCTGCGCGATGGGTGGCGCAGCTTGCTCAGGGTCTTGGATTCGATCTGCCTGATGCGCTCGCGCGTCACGCCGAACTTCTTTCCAACCTCTTCGAGGGTCCGTGGCTGACCGTCAACGAGCCCGAACCGCAGGCGGATCACTTGCTTCTCGCGATCCGAGAGCGTGTGCAACACGGACTCGAGCTGCTCTTGCAACAACCGGAACGATGCTCGCTCGAGTGGGACAACGGCATCTGAGTCCTCGATGAAGTCCCCGAGCGAAGAATCCTCTTCTTCGCCGACCGGGGTCTCGAGGGAAACGGGTTCCTGAGAGATCTTCTGGATCTCGCGGACCTTCTCGGGAGTCATCTCCATGTGATGAGCGATCTCTTCGGCGGTCGGTTCACGCCCCAGGTCCTGCAAGAGTTGACGCTGTATGCGTACGAGCTTGTTGATCGTCTCGACCATGTGCACGGGGATGCGGATCGTTCGTGCCTGATCGGCGATCGCCCTTGTGATCGCCTGACGGATCCACCACGTTGCATACGTCGAGAACTTGAAGCCCTTCGTGTAGTCGAACTTCTCGACCGCACGGATAAGTCCGAGGTTGCCCTCCTGGATCAGATCGAGGAAAGCCATCCCTCGCCCGACGTACCGCTTGGCGATCGATACAACCAGACGAAGGTTCGCCTCGACCAGGTGACGTTTGGCGGCGGCCCCATCCCGGGAGATACGTCGGAGTTCCCAGGTCTGGTCCTCGGTCAGTTCTGCCGCACCAGTCTCCATGCGATCCTCCGCCAGGAGTCCCGCTTCGATCCGCTTGGCGAGATCGACTTCCTGTTGGGCGGTTAGGAGGGCGACCTTTCCGATCTCCTTGAGGTACATCCGGACCGGATCGTTGGTCGGGGCCTTGCTGAGGACCTGATCGATGGCGCGGCGTTCACGCCGTCGGGCCTCGTCGGCATCCTCTGCCGAAACCTCCGGGGCGCCGTCTTCCTCGATCGCTTCCTCTTTGATCGATTCGTCCTCGGCGACGTCTACTCCGAGTTCGACCAGACGTTGATAGACGCCATCGGTTTCATCGGGAGTGAGATCGAGCTTGGCGAGCTTCTCGGCAAGGTCCGCTGCGGTGATGGAGCCTTCCTTGCGAGCGCCCTTGATGAGTTTGTCGACGGCTTCCTGGGTCGGATTCGCAGTCAGGATGTCGGCGGCAGACTTCTTCGCTTCACCGGGCACTATGCAGCACCTTGCAATTGGCGAAGGAGGTCGCGTCGAGCAGCCTCGAGTCCCACGAGTTCGGTGAATAGTTCGTCATGCTTATCCGCTTCGACAACAGGGTTCACTTCCTGAAGGGTTGCCCGTCTTACCTTGATGTTCCGCTCTAGGCTGAACACCCTAAGGCGTACAAACACCTCCAGAAGACGTTCATTCAGGTCATCGATGGGGTGTTCGTCCGCGCCGACCGTCAATTCGGTGTAGAGCGAAAACGCGTCGGGAGACAGTTTGGCGGCGATGTCGGGCGAGAGGTCGGACGCACCCGAGTCGAGCGCAGTCTTGCCCGCCTCGAAAAGTTCTCGGCGCGCTGGCGCGGTGAAGTCGGCAGCCGCGATGTCCTTGAGCCAAGGTCCGGTCGAGCGCGCTTGCGTGATCAACAACTGAAGCGCCTCGCGCTCAACCTTGACGTGGCCTGGAAAGCGTTCCTCACGCCGTGCATCTCTAGTTCCCCCGTTGTGGGCGCTTTGAGGAGCACGAGAGCCCCCTTCGCCCAATGCCCGCTGCACCGCATCCGAATCCACACCGATCAGCCTGGCTGCCAGGAACGCGTACTCGTGGCGAGCCACCGGATCGGGGTGCCACCCTAGCACTTGGACCACTTCGTGGACCGCCCGCCCGCGCGACTCCGGCGTGTCCAATCGGAGTTTGGCCACCGTTTGCTCGAGCTTGAACTCCATCAGCGGAGACGCGTCATCCACCACCTTGCGCAGAGCGTCGGCGCCCTGGTTCTTCACCACATCGGCAGGATCTGACCCTTCCGGAAGTGGAGCGACTAGAACCTCGAGGCCGAGTTTGTGTTGCAGATCGAAACCTCGCTCCGTCGCTCCCTTGCCAGCGGTGTCAGCATCGAACATCAGGACCAAACGATGCGTGAACTTCTTTAGTAGTTCGAAATGCGATTCGCCCAGAGCCACACCGTTCGTCGCCACCGCTTGGTCGATACCTGCCTCGTGAAGCGCGATCACATCCGTGTAGCCCTCGACGACGATCGCTGAAGCGCCCTTACCGAGGGTCGCTTTCGCCTTCAACAGTCCGTACATCACACGGGACTTCTGAAACACGCGCGTTTCTGAAGTGTTCAGGTACTTCGGTCCGGTGTCTGATTCAAGAAGCTTGCGCGCTCCGAAACCGAGCACATCGCCTTGGTGGCTGCGCGTAGGGAACACGATCCGCTGTCTGAAGGAGTCGTAGATGCTTCCATCTCGGTCACTCTTCTTGACAAGGTCGGCGCCGAGAAGCTCGTCCTGACTGAATCCCTTCCCCATCAGGTACTTGGCCAGCGAGTCACGGCCGGGTGCGTAACCAAGCTCCCAATTCGCCGCCACGTCACGGTCGAAACCACGGGACGCCAGGTATTGCCGGGCCTCCGAGGCCGCTGGAGACTCCATCAGGGCCTTGTGGAAGTAAGACGTCGCCTCTTCGTTGGCGGCGATGATCCTCTGTTTCAGTCCGCGTGCTGCCCGATCCCCCGGGCGCTGTTCTTCGTAGCGCAATTGGAAGCCGGTCTTGCGAGCGAGCCACTCAACCGCGTCGGGGAACTCAAGGTTCTCCATCTTCTGGATGAAGTGATAGATGTTGCCGCCCTCGCCGCACCCGAAGCAGAAGAACAAGCCTTTGCCCTGGTCGACACTCATCGACGGCGTCTTGTCCGAGTGGAACGTGCAGAGGCCCTTGTAAGTGCTTCCCCCGGACTTCTTCAGTTGCGTATATGCCGAGACGACTTCGACGATGTCGGAGGAATCCCGAAGTCGATCGATGTCCTCGTCGTTGATCTTCGCCATAGCCCTCTAACTTCTAGTGACGCACTTCGGGGGAAGTGTGGCTCATCCTAATAGCCCCGAACCCAGCGCGGCCTCCCCAAGCAGGCCCCCGTGGGTGCGGATAGCGAACCTGTCGGTCATCCCTGCCACGTAATCCACGGCCCTGACCCGAGGATCGCCTTCGGCCCCTTCCGGCGGGGCCTCGGTGAAATGTTCCAGGAGCCGGGTCAGGATGGCCTCCACCTGTTCTTTGACCTCCTCCGTGAGTCGGCCCAGGTAGACGGTCTCGAAGAGGAACGTCCGGGTCTCGCCCATGGCTTCGAAGACCTCAGGACTCATCGCGATGTCATCTGTCGACGCACGCACGAGGTCACCGACCATCGTGCCCACCCGTTCCCGGTGACCGGGTCCCAGCACCCGCTTCGTTGCCTCGGGAAGTTCATCCTCGGTGAGGATCCCCGCCCGGATCGCGTCGTCGATGTCGTGATTGAGGTACGCGATCCGATCGGCATAGCGAGCGATCTGGCCCTCGAGCGTGGACGGCATCGGCATCGACCACGTGTGGTTCGCGATCCCGTCCCTCACCTCCCAGGTGAGATTCAGATCCTCAAGCACCTCGACGATCCGCACCGATTGAAGGTTGTGCCGGAACCCAGGCTGGAAGGCAGCAACCACCTCCTCGCCCATGTGCCCGAAAGGCGTGTGGCCGAGGTCGTGGCCCAGGCAGATCGCCTCTACGAGGTCTTCGTTCAGAGCGAGCGATCGAGCGATCGTCCGGGCGACCTGGGTGACCTCGAGGGTGTGGGTAAGTCGAACCCGGTAGTGGTCGCCCTCGGGGGCCAGGAAGACCTGGGTCTTGTGGGCGAGCCGCCTGAATGCCTTCGAATGGATGATCCTGTTCGCGATCACGCTGGAAAGCGGTGCGCAGATCGTCCTCGGCCTCCTGACGCTCACGGCCCTTGGTGGCCGCGGACAGGGTCGCTCGGGCCGACAGTGTCAGCCGCTCGTTCTCCTCGATCCGTTCCCTGGCCTCCCCGGGCATGGCCCGACGCTAGCACCCGGGTGAGACGGACGGTCCGCGGGGCGCGGGTCCTGTGGTTGCCCGCCCCATGACCTCTCCCGGAATCGGTGGTCGCGGTGGTCGCGGTGGTCGCGGTGGTCGCGGTGGTCGCGGTGGTCGCGGTGCCCAGATACTGGAAACTGCGCGACCACACTTACCGCACTAGAAAGCCCACGGTTGAGCCGATCTTGGGCCACGGCGCGACCACACTTACCACCGCGACCGCACTTACCACGGGGTTCCGGAACAGTGGGTGATAGGGCGCCGAACTACCAGCCCAAGTAACGAGTGATCTCGGTCGCGGGGTCGGGCGCCCCAGGGTCGTTCCTCACGACGAGGTCATGAAATCCTGCGCTCTCGATGGTTCCGGCGAGTGCGTCGGTGCGTGCTAGGAAGTCAGCGAGGAGCCGCTCGCTGTTCTCACGGCGACGGATTCGGTCATGGACCACTTCTGGGGAAGCGGAGACCAGTACGACAAGGAGCTCAGTGGGACGGACGAGATCAACGAACAGGTCACGTTGCCCCCGGGACTCCAGCGTCGCGGTAAGAACGAACCTCTCCACCCCCGCGTCAAGGAAGCTCTGCAGAGCCCTCGAGAACGCGTCGATCTGAACCTTCATGTTGTGGGGATCGGTGGGATCAGGTGGCGGGGAGACGTTGCCAAGCCAGTCCAGATCGACCAGGGCGTGTCCGACGGCCCTCTCGATGAGGAGGTCTGCGACCGCCTCGGCTACCCAGGTCTTGCCCGCACCGATGGTTCCGGTGAGGAGGACCATCGGGACCGGCATCGGGCTACTTCGAGCTGCTGGTGGCCGCGCCGAGGACAGCTTGGGCTGCTGCCAGGCGGGCGGTGGGCACCCGGAAGGGAGAGCAGGAGACGTAATCGAGGCCTAGAGCGTTGCAGAATGCGATCGAGGCTGGGTCTCCTCCGTGTTCCCCGCAGATGCCGAGGTGGAGGTCGGGATTAGCGGCCTTGCCCTCTTCAGCGGCGATGGTCATCAAGCGTCCGACACCCGACTCATCGATAGATACGAAGGGGTTCCAGGCGACCAGCTTCAGCTCCTCGTACATCGAGAGGAACTTGCCGATGTCGTCTCGCGAGAATCCGTAGGTCGTCTGCGTGAGGTCATTGGTCCCGAAGGAGAAGAAGTCAGCTTGTTCTGCGATCTCGGCGGCACAGAGAGCGGCCCGAGGCAGTTCGATCATCGTCCCGAACGGGATGTCGAGCTCGATCCCCGCATCCTCAACGATCTGCCTGGCAACGGGTTCGAGCTCAGCGCGCATGAGCCGGAGTTCCTCGCCGGTGGCGACCAGCGGGATCATGATCTCGGGTCGGGGATCCAGGCCCTTCTTCTTGAGCTTGACGGCGGCTTCCGCTATCGCCCTCACCTGCATCGCATAGAGGCCCGGTTTGATGATCCCAAGCCGAACGCCACGGAGTCCGAGCATCGGGTTGTCCTCGGCCATGTCGCGGACCTTGCCAAGTAGTGCCTTGCGTTCGGCGAGCTTTTTCTTGCCCATCTTCTTGGCGCCCGCTTCGGCTAGGGCGATCTCAACCTCTAGTCCGACCTGGTTAGGCAGGAACTCGTGAAGCGGGGGGTCCAGCAGACGAACGGTGACAGGGAATCCGTCCATCGCCTTGAAGATGCCCTCGAAGTCCCTGCGTTGCAGGGGAAGGAGCACCTTGTAGGCAGCTGTCTCTCCCTCCTCGTCCTGGGCCAGGATCATCTCCCTGACGGCCTCGATGCGCTCCTCGCCCATGAACATGTGCTCGGTGCGGCAGAGCCCGATCCCTTCTGCCCCACGAAGCCGCGCGTTCTTGGCCTGCTCCGGAGTGTCGGCGTTTGCCCTGACACGGAGGCTCCGGTGCTCGTCGGCAACCTTCATGAATCGATCGAACGAGTTCCAAAGGCCGGTGGACTGAGCCTTCTTCCGTCCCTGGATCGCCGCGTCGAGGACCGATGGCTCGGTGGGCAACTCGTCGGCGTAGACGGTTCCGTCGGTGCCGTCGATGGTGATGAAATCACCCTCGGAGACACTCAACTTGCCGATCGAGAATGTCTTGCCGCCGGCATCGACAGAGATGCTGTCCGCACCACAGACGGCCGGGATCCCTTCGCCGCGAGCGACGACCGCCGCATGCGAATTGGTTCCTCCTGCCGAGGTCAGGATCCCTTGGGCGGCAACCATCCCGTGGTAGTCGTCCGGGTTGGTTTCGCGTCTTACGAGGATCACCTTGCGGCCCTTGTCGGCCCACGCCGCAGCATCATCGGCACTGAATACGGCCTGGCCAACGGCCGCGCCGGGCGAAGCGTTGAGACCACGAGCGATCGGAGACGCGCTCGACTTCGCCTTGGACTCGATGATGGGTTTGAAGAGTTCGTCGAGTTTGTCAGACGTCAATCGGTCGCGGACAGCGACGACGTCATCGATGAGCTTCTCTGTCGTCATGTCGCGGGCGATCTCCCACTCGGCCCTCGACGTTCTCTTACCGACCCTCGTTTGGAGCAGCCACAACTTCCCCTGCTCAACGGTGAACTCGATGTCGCACATGTCCTTGAAATGCTTCTCGAGGGTCTCCATGTGCCTCTGGAGCTCTTTCCACGCGTGGGGCTGGACCTCGTCCATGTCCTCCAACTTGAGCGTGTTCCTGATCCCGGCGACCACATCTTCGCCCTGTGCATTCGGCAGGTAATCGCCGTACGGCTGCCTCTCGCCGGTCGCAGGGTTCCGAGTGAACGCGACGCCCGTGCCCGAGTCATCGCCCTTGTTGCCGAACACCATCGTCTGGACGTTTACCGCCGTTCCCAGTGAGTCGTCGATCTTGTTGCGACGGCGGTAGTCCTGGGCTCGCTTGTTGTCCCACGAACCGAACACCGCCTCTATCGCAGCGTGCAGTTGTTCGGTGGGGTCCTCTGGGAACTCTGAGCCAGACTCCTTCTTCACGATCGTCTTGAAGGTAGCGACGAGCTTCCTGAGATCCTTGACGTCGAGGTCGACGTCGTTCGTGACGCCCTTCTTCTCCTTGGCTGCCTCCAGGGCCTGCTCGAAGAGGTCACCATCGATCCCCATCACCGTCTTGCCGAACATCTGGATCAGGCGCCGGTAGGAATCCCACGAGAATCGTTCGTCTCCGGTCTGCTGGACCAGGCCCTCGACCGATTCGTCGTTGAGTCCGAGGTTGAGGACGGTGTCCATCATCCCCGGCATCGAGAACGGCGCGCCGGACCTAACCGACACCAACAGCGGATCGTTGGGGTCACCGATCTGGAGACCCATCGTTTCCTCAAGGTTCTTGCGGTGGTCGGCTACCTCGTCGAGGAGACCGTCGGGGAACCCGCCGACTTCCCGATAGGCATTGCACGCATCACAGGTGATAGTGAAGCCGGGGGGCACGGGGAGGCCGATGTTGGTCATCTCGGCAAGGTTGGCGCCCTTGCCTCCGAGAAGGTTCTTCTGGGTCGCATCGCCCTCGGCGAAGTCATAGACCCACTTGGTCATCGAGTCAGTCTCTTCCCTAAGTAGTCCACCAGGCCCTCCAGAGGGATGCGTTCCTGGGTCATCGAGTCCCGCTCTCTTACCGTGACCTGCTGGTCCTCGAGCGTATCGAAGTCAACCGTCACGCAATAAGGGGTTCCGACTTCATCCTGGCGCCGGTAGCGCTTACCGATCGAACCCGTCACGTCGAAGTCGGTGACGTAGTTGCTTCCTGATGTCGTCGGCGACCTTCTCGGCGACGGGCGTGAGGTCTGCGTTCTTCGACAGCGGCAGGATTGCAACCTTGGTGGGAGCGAGACGGTGGTCGAGGGCCAGAACGGTTCGCTTCTCGACCTTCCCGCTGGCGGTGGGAGCCTCCTCCTCCTTGAACGAATCGATCAAGAAAGCGAGCGTGCAGCGCTCGACCCCGAGGGCAGGCTCGATCACGTAGGGCACGTAGCGCTCGTCCTTCTCCTGGTCGAAGTAAGAGAGGTCCTGACCCGAGTGAGACGAATGGGCCTTGAGGTCGAAGTCCGTTCGGTTGGCGATCCCTTCGAGTTCGGACCACCCCATGCCAGGGAAGTCGTACTCGATGTCGTAGGTGCCCTTCGCGTAGTGGCTCAGCTCATCCTTCTCGTGTTCCCGGAGCCTGATCTTCTGACTCGGTCATGCCGAGGTCGAGGAACCAATCCATGCGTTCCTTGAGCCAGTACTCGTGCCACTTGTCGTCGGTGCCGGGCTCGACGAAGAACTCCATCTCCATCTGCTCGAACTCACGGGTCCTGAACACGAAGTTCCCTGGGGTGATCTCGTTGCGGAAGGACTTCCCCTGCTGGGCGATCCCGAAGGGGATCTTCTTGCGTGAGGTCGTCTGCACGGTCGCGAAATCAACGAACATCCCCTGGGCTGTCTCGGGGCGCAGGTATGCCGCGTTGGACGAATCCTCGACCGGGCCCATGTGGGTCTTGAACATCAGGTTGAAGTTCCGTGGCTCGGTCCACGCTGGCTTGTTGCCGCAATCGGGACAGTTCTTGGCGAGATCGACGTGGTCTGCCGCGGAAGCGGTGGTGGCAATGGGTGCACTCGACCAGCGGATCCGTGAACGTGGCGACGTGGCCCGATGCCTCCCAGACCTTGGGCGACATGAGGATCGACGACTCGAGCCCCACGACATCTCCGCGGAGATGGACCATCGAGCGCCACCATGCGTTCTTCACGTTCCTCTTGAGCTCGACCCCAAGAGGTCCCCAGTCCCATGCGGAGCGGAGCCCCCCGTAGATCTCGCTCGACGGGAACACGATCCCACGCCGTTTACACAGGTTCACGATGGTTTCTAAAGAAGTCTGGGTCATTCGGGCATGATAGTCGGCACATGGACATCGCTTTGGGCCTACTCGCGGTAGCGCTCCTGATCGCCGCCAACGCGTTCTACGTAGCAGGTGAGTTCGCCCTGGTCGCCATCAACAGGGAAGCGCTCGAGCGAGAGGCCGATGAGGGCGACCGGCGAGCGAAGAGCATCCTCGACGCCGTGCGGAACCTTTCGTTCCAACTTTCCGGAGCCCAGCTCGGCATCACGGTCACGTCACTCCTTCTCGGGTTCATCGCGGAGCCCACCATCGCCAAGGTGCTGGAGCCGCGCGGCGGACGCCGTCGGCTTGTCCGAAGGGACCGGCCGCGGCATCTCGGTCGGCCTCGCCCTCACTATCGCCACTGCCAGCCAGATGGTCTTCGGTGAACTGGTCCCGAAGAACTTCGCCATCGCCCGCCCACCTGGGGTCGCCCGGCGGATCGTTCCAGCTCTGAAACTCAACAACGTTCTGTTCTCGCCGCTGATCAACTTCCTAAACAACACGGCCAACGCGACGGTGAGGCTCTTCGGGATCGAGCCCCGCGAGGAGATCACCGGCATGAGGTCCCTCGAGGAACTGGACCTGCTGGTCCGGTCTTCCCGAGAAGCTGGCACCTTGCAGGACGAGGAGTACTCGCTGTTGGCTCGGTCGATCGACTTCGGCGAGAAGACCGCCGCCGAGGCCCTCATCCCGCGCACGGCGATGAACGTCCTCCCGAAGGCGGCGACGCTCGGAGACATGGCGGACCTGGCGCGCTCGTCCGGGCATTCGCGCTTCCCGGTCTTCGGCGACGACATCGACGACATCATCGGACTCGTCCACATCAAGGACCTTTTCGCCGTCCCTCTCGGATCACGCGACGAGCACCCCGATCATGGACATCCTGCAGGAACCGCTCTTGGTGCCGGAATCCAAAGATCTCGAGTCGCTCCTGATCGAGATGCGGCGTGAGCGCAAACAGCTCGTCATCGTCCTCGACGAGTACGGGGGCACTGCGGGACTCGTGTCGATCGAGGACATCCTCGAGGAGATCGTCGGAGAGATCGAGGACGAGCACGACATCGATCACCCGGCGCACATGACGGAGCCCATGCCGGAGGGCATCCACGTTCTTTCCGGGCTGCTGCATGGGGGCGAGATCGAGGAAGCGTGCGGCTTCGAGCTTCCGGAGGGTCCCTACGACACGCTTGCCGGATTCCTACTGTCACTGTTCGATCGCATCCCGGATATCGGCGAGCACGTCACCCACGACGGGTGGGAGTTCAAGGTCGTCGAGAAGGACAGAAATCGGATCTCGAAGGTGTTGGCGGTCGCACCCAAGAAAGGCGCTCACTCACAGGAGGGCGAGCGATGAGCGGGTGGTACCTCGCGATAGCGGTCGCTCTCCTCATCGCCAACGGATTCTTCGTTGGGGCCGAGTTCGCACTCCTCGCATCCCGCCGGACGAAGCTCGAGACGATGGCCACGGAAGGGAGCGCGGGGGCCAGGAACGCGCTCAAGTCGCTGAGCGAGCTCACATTCATGTTGGCTGGTGTCCAGCTGGGAATCACGATGGCATCCCTAGGTCTTGGATTCGTGGGCGAGCCGGCTGTCGCTCATCTGCTCGAGGGGCTCATCGAGAGATTCATCGAGCTTCCGTCTGGAGTGCTCCACACGCTATCCCTCGTGATCGCGCTGACCATCGTCATCTTCTTCCACATGGTCATAGGCGAGATGGCCCCCAAGAACATGGCGATCGCCGACCCGGAGCGGGCCGCTATCTGGGTCTCGGTGCCGCTGCGGCTCTACGCCAACATCTTCCGCCCATTCATCAACCTGCTTAACGGATTCGCCAACTGGATCGTCCAGCGCTTCGGGGTCGATACCCCGGACGAACGTCTCAGCGTGCATACGGTTGAGGAGATCGGGGCGATGGTGCAGGAATCGGCCCGAGGAGGGGTCATCGACCAGTTCGAAGAGCGCCTGCTGTCCGGCGCCGTCGAGCTTGGCGAAAGGGATGCCGGTGCCGCCATGGTCCCCCGCACGGAGTTGTCGGCGATGCCGTCCACGGCCACTCCCGAGGAGATCGAACTCCGAGTCGTCGAGAGCGGGCACTCGCGCATCCCCATCTACCGCGACAGCCTCGATGACATCGCCGGTTTCTTCCACGCCAAGGACCTCCTTCAGATCCCCAGGGAGATGCGGGATCGTCCGCTGCCCGCGGGGTTGATCCGCCAGATGCTGGTGATCCCCGAGTCGCGCAAGCTACGTCCCCTGTTGCTCGAGATGAGGAGGCAACGGATCCACGCTGCCTTGGTTCTCGACGAGCACGGTGGGACGGCTGGCATCGTCACGCTCGAGGACCTGATCGAAGAACTCGTTGGCGAGATCAGAGACGAGCACGACGTCACCGAACTCGGCATCCAGCGGCTCGGTGGGGATCGGTGGGTCGTCCCGGGTGGGCTTCGCATCGACGAGGCCGAGTCTCGACTGGGAGTGGTGCTGCCCGAGGGTGAATACGAAACGATCGCTGGGTTCCTGATGGATCAGCTTGGCAGGATCCCCAAGCGTCGGGACGTGGTCGAGCACGAAAGCTGGCGCCTCGTTGTGCGGTCGATGCACAGGCGCCGCGTGGTGCAGGTCATGATCGAGCCGTCGAACCAGCCAACCGGTAGCCTCCCAGAATGAGGCGTGGGGTTCTGAGGTCCGAAGAAGCACGGGCGGCTCGGCCGCACGTGATCCGGTCAGCGATCGCAACCGTCGTCGCACTGGCGGGGCTCGTCCTCGCCTATTCGACGATCGAGGTCGATGGCGGGGTGATCGGTCAACTCAAGCTCGAGCGATCGAGTGCGTCGGACCTGCTCCCCCTTCTAGGAGCGGTCCTGTTCTTGGTCGCCGGGATCATCGCGGTGCGGGCGATATCGACAGCCCTCGAAACGCGCGCTGGAGGTGCGGCTCGGAGATGCCCGGGGCGCTCCAGTGGCCCTCGGGGTCGCGACATCGGGTTACTTGCTGATCCTGCTGCCGACCCTCCAGCTACTCGGGGTGGATCTCGGGGGTCTCCTCCTCGGAGGCGCGATCACCGGTGTGGTGGTCGGCATCGCTGCACAGCAGACCCTGGCTAACTTCTTCGCCGGACTGGTCCTGCTGCTCGTCCGCCCGTTCACTTTGGGACAGCACATCCTGCTGCGCTCTGGCCCCCTCGGTGGCGAATACGAGGGCCGGATCACCGACATGGGCCTCTTTTACGTGCGGATGATGACCGACCAGGGATCGGTACAGCTCCCGAACTCGGGCGTCCTCGCCGCCGCCATCGGCCCCGGAGCCGCCCAGTCCGCACAGAAGGACCCCGAACGCGACGAGACCCCCGAGTAACCGGGGGTCTCGAACAGATGTCTTTTGTTTGTCTCAGATAGGACGAACGTTGGACGCCTGCTTGCCCTTGGGGCCGTCGGTCACGTCGAACTCGACGGCCTGACCCTCCTCGAGCGACTTGTAGCCATCGACCATGATGGCCGAGAAGTGGACGAAGACGTCCTCACCATCGGACTGCGAGATAAACCCGTAGCCCTTGTCGTTGCTGAACCACTTAACGGTTCCTTCAGCCACTACACCCACACTTCCTTTCTCCAACGGGGGCCGACAGACTCATTCCTATCGTGCAACCCCCGCCACTTGCAGGGGGAACCGTAGCATCAAAACGAAATGGCGTCCGGTGCATCCGCCCTATTCGTCCGGAACCTCAGGCCTTACTCGGATCGCTTCAGACACTCCCGAAACGACGATCGCGGGCCGCGTAGTCCCGGAGAGCGATGTAGAGGGCTTCTCTGTCGAAGTCAGGCCACAGGGTTTCGGTGAAATAGAGCTCGGCATAGGCCGACTGCCACAACAGGAAGTTGCTGAGTCTCATCTCACCCGAGGTACGTATCAAAAGGTCTACATCGGGCACGTCCGGGGCGTACAGATGCTCGGCGATCCTCCCCTCACGAGCAGCATCGGCGATCTCGGCCCGGCCCCCGTAGTTGAAACAGATCAACAGGTCCATGCGGTCGTGATGGGCGGTCTTGGCCTCGGCGTCATCGAACTCCTGCAAGACATCATCCGGAACCTCGTCCCGGCGCCCGATCCGACGGATCTTGACCCTGCGCTCGTCGAGATCATCCCGGCGCTGCCTCAGGAGCATCCGATTGAACCCCATCAGGAAATCGACCTCTTCCTTAGGCCGGCTCCAGTTCTCTGTGGAGAACGCATACACGGATAGGTAGCGGACGCCCGCCTCGAGTGCCCCCTCGACGACATCGAAGAGTGCCTTCTCGCCCATCTCATGCCCCTTGGTCCGAGGCTCGCCGCGCTCTTGGGCCCACCGCCCATTGCCATCCATGATGATCGCCACGTGGGCGGGGATGCGCTCCGTAGGGACGCTCATCCTGCGGGAACGGCTCCGGTCGCGACCAAGAACCTCAGGCTCTTGAGCGGTCGCTCCAGGTGGTACTCGGCGTAGTCCTTGAGGGCCGAAGTCAGATCCAGCGTGGTGTCCTCTGACTCCAGTCCGAAGTCGGAGGCGAGGAGCCTGCCGAGGAACGCTATCCGCGCGGGTGACAACCTGATCGAGTGATGATCCTCGCGACTGCACGGCTCGCACACGACGCCGCCTAAAGACGGAGAGAACGCAGCGAGGCCATCCTTCCGGCTGCAGCCAGCGCACACCGTCAACTGAGGGTGGTAGCCGGAGATCGACAACAGCTTGATCAGGAACGCGGGGACGACGTTCGTCCCTCCGGCCCCCAATGACTGCAGCGCCCCGAGCAAGAGCGAGTAGGTCGGGAACGATCGCTCGCGCTCCTCGGTGAGTTTCTCGACAAGTTCAACGACCGCAGCCCCAGAGGTCAGGCGCCCGTAATCGCCCCGCACACCGTCGAACGAAGCCACGATGTCGGCCGCCGTGATCGTGTCGAGGGCTCCCCTGCCCTTGTAGATCATGAGATCGACCTGGGTGAACGGCTCGAGGCGCGCCCCGAACCGGGACTTGGTCTTGCGGATCCCCTTCGCGACCGCCCGGACCTTGCCGTTCTCGCGCGTGAAGAGGGTGACGATGCGATCCGCCTCGCCCAGCTTGATCGTCTTGAGGACGATCCCCTCGTCCTTATAAAGTCCCGGCATCCCTAGAGCCTAGGGCTAGACGATCCCTATCCTGAGGTTTCTCGCCCTGGAAGTGCCGTCCTCGTCCACGAGGTCGAAGGTGACACGCTGGCCGATCCTCAGGAACCTGAACATCGAGCCCTCAAGGGCGTGCTCATCGAGCTCGTAGGTGGTCTCACCGTCGTCCGCCAGGAGCGCGCCCGTCTTGGTAAGCGAGTCGTAGTTCTGAACTGTTGCCTGCGGCATCTCTTCCCCTCGGTGTCGATCAGGACCCCGAGATTACCCGAGGGCCGCCTAGAGGTCGCAGGACGCCACGGCGGCCGCCGAAGTACAAGTCATCCACTCGATATCGAGCCTCCGGTTCCGTCCGTTCGGCGCCTCATAGAAGAGTCTGAACTTGTACTCGGCCCGCTCGACCAGCTCATGTTCCATCGTGACCGTGAGCCGGCACTCCTCCCCCCTCTCGCAGCTGATCGCCCACCCGGTCCCGGTGCCGCGACCATCGGAGGAGACCCTCAAGAGGTCCGCTCTAACCATCGTGGCGAGATGGTCGTCTGGGAAGCAGCGCTTCATATCGAAGGTGAACGTCCCCTTCATCTCGCTCGTTCCGTATTCGATCTCTTGGACCGGGTTGCGTTTCTTGGAGCAGCGCGTGGTGCCCGCGGCCACAGGTCCGGTGGCCACCATGGGAATCAAGGACAGCGCTAGGGCGGCTACGAGAAGCGAGGCTCTCGCCTGCGTAAGGGGATGCATACGAGAGAGGTTCGCCTTTGGATCGATCACTCCTCCGAGGCCGGGAGGGGGCCCACATGTACGGGTATGTCTTGACATATACGAACATATGTTCGATACTAGGGGGAGAGCTTGAAGGACCAGTTCAAAGAGGACAGCACATGGCACAACCAGCTAGAACGGATCAGACACAAGCGGCGAGTGATGCCGAGTTACTCCGTGGGATCGAGAAGCTCTATGCGCTTCAGACCGCGGCCCATTCGCAACTGCTGGCGTTCATCGGCGAGATTGACTCTCGCGGGACCGATCGGTCGGCAACCGCCGTCGGGATCGGCGCACATCTCGGGATCTCGATAGCGACGGCGAAGCGATGGGTCGAGACCGCTCGCCTGCTCCGCTCGCTCCCCCACCTCGCAGCTCTGTACGACACGGGCACAGTGTCGTACGAGAAGCTCGAGGCGGTGGCGAAGATCGCGACGCCTGAGACCGACGCCGAACTCGCCGAGACCGCCGCGACCATGACGGTAGGTGCGTTGCGGCGCCTGGCGGCGAAACTCCAGAAGGCGAACGATCCTCACCCTGCCCACAGGGCCCGACACCTGAATTACGCATGGCGCGAGGGCGGCACGGTGTTCCGGTTCTCGGGACAACTGACTGGCGATGCGGGCGATGTCTTCGCCAAGGCGATCGAGCGCGAGATGGACACGATGCCTCAGCCACCCACGGGAGAGTTCGTGAGCTACAGCCAGAAGGCGGCCGACGCCCTGGTGAACCTCGCATCTACCCGCATCGCGGACGATCAGGACCCCGACCGGGCGACGGTCGTCGTCCACACCGACCTCTCGCTCCTAACGAGAGGCGAGGGCGTGGCCGAGTCCGAGTTCGGAACGATCCTGCACCCAGACACCGCGCGCAGGTTGCTGTGCGACTCACGCATACAGGTGGCGGTGCACGACCAGGATGGGAAAGCCCTCAACCTCGGACGGACCCAACGGACGGTGCCGCCATGGATGCTGCGGCAACTCAAGGAGCGAGACAAGTGCTGCACGTTCCCGGGGTGTAGCAACCGCCGGTTCATGGAGGCGCACCACATCAACGAATGGGCCAGGGACGGCGGCGAGACGAACCTCGACGAGGTGACGTTGCCCTGTTCTGCTCACCACCGCCTGGTGCACGAAGGGGGATGGCGCATCGAGATGGTCGATCCCGTCACGGGCGAAACGAACTGGTACAGACCCGACGGGACGCTCTATACCGGTGGTCCGCCGCCTCTAGACGAAGCGACGCGGGCCAGGTTCTTCGGACCGTTGGTGCCGGAAAGTGTCAGTCCGACTTCGGCCACAGAGGTCCGCGCACCAGCACGAACCCAACGACCCCGAACAGGAACAGGACGAAGAGGTCCCAGACCTGGCCGGACGCGAAGTTCCCCTCGAGTCCTGGCTTGAGTGCGTTGACCGCATAGGTCGACGGCAGGACCGCACGTACCGGGCCCATCCAACCGGGGACCTTGTCGGCGGGGAGGATGCCAAGGAACAACACAGCCATCATCGCCAGGTTCGAGTACATCCCCGCGAGTTGTTCGTCGCGGGCCCCCAGGCCGATGGCGACCCCGATGCCCGCAAGGGCCAGGGAGCCGAGTGCCCATACTGGGACCGCGGTCCACAGGGCAGCGAGGGACAGGTTGAAAAGGGCCGAGCCGAGTACCAGCACGACGACGGTGCCGGGCAACGAGAACACCGCGAACGAGAGCAGCACGCTGACGATCACCGAAGTGCGGGTGACGGGCAGGGTCTGGAAGATGTCCAGGCCCCCGTTCTCCTTGAGGGTGGCGATGCGTTGAGCGAGCATCACGATCGCAGTCATCGAGATCGCGAGGACCGCGGAGCCGGCGACGATCTGCTCCCCGAACTCGTCGACCTGAGCCTCATCCATGATCGCCCGCATGAGGACCGCTATCCCGAGTGGCATCACAGAAGAGACGATCAGGTACGGGCGCCATGAGGTTCTGAGCCTGGCCATCTGTATCCACATCAGGACCGAGAACCTGCCCCATGAGGTCGTTGCTGCTGGAGCGCTCACGAGTGCTCCTCCTCGATCTCATCCTCATCGAGCCCGTGGCCCCGGAGTTCCAGGTAGACATCCTCGAGGCTCGGCGTGACCAGACGGACATCCTCTAGTTGGCCGGGCTCGCTCGCCGCCATGACCTTCTCGAGGGTTCGGAGGGCAAGGTCCGCGGGGACCCAGGCGGAAACGTTGCGACCTCGCACCCTCGTGTCTCCTCCCATCTCACCGGCAAGACGGCGGGGATCGAGCCCTCCCCCTTCGGAGACGACCAGTTCGATCCGCGTTCGGTGTGCCAGATCGCGCTTGAGTTCGGCCGGGGTGCCGGATGCAACGACCTTGCCCCGGTCGATGATCGCCACCCGATCGAGGGCGTGCTCGGCTTCGGCGACGTCATGGGTCACGAGGATCACGCACGATCCGGCCTTGGTGCGCTGGCGGACCAGATCCCAGATCCGTCGCCTGAGTGACGGGTCGATGTCGGCGGTCGGCTCGTCCAGGATCAGGACTGGGAGGCGACCGACGAGCGTCATGCCGAGGTGGGTCAGTCGGCGTTGTCCGCCGGAGAGCTTCCTCAGTTGCCGATCGACGATGCTCCCCAACTCGAGGGTCTCGATCAACTCGTCCGCTTCGGTGGTCGCCCTTCGCTTGTCGAGACCGCGCAGCATCGCCGTCCACCTGAGGGCCTCATTCACCTTCAGCTCTCCGAGCGGGATCGCGCTCTGCGGTAGGTAAGCAACGGTCTGACCGATCCTCCGGTCACTCCCAGCTCCTGAAACGACCGGGTCACCGAAGAGGCGGATCTCGCCCGCACTCGGAGCCAGCAGACCGACGAGTTGCTTGACCAAGGTGGACTTCCCAGCGCCGTTCGGACCCAACAGGCCGAACGACTCGCCCGGCCTCGCCTCGAAGCTGATCCCGTCGTTGGCGATGACCTTCGGCTCGGCGTAGACCTTGCGGAGGTTCCGGACCTCGAACGCGATACGGGTGTTCACAGGTCCCTGTCCCCCGGTCCGAAGCCGAGTCGCTGGAGAGCGTGGGCGCGACGTTGCCAGTCCTTCTCGACCTTCACCCGCATCTCGAGGAACACGCGCTGCCCGAACAGCAACTCGATCTCCTCGCGCGCTTCGGTGCCGACCTGCTTCAACGTCTCGCCCTTCTTGCCGATCACGATGCCCTTCTGCGAGTCGCGCTCAACGAACACCAGCGCTCTGATCTCGAGCAAGCCATCCTCTCGCTCCTCGTAGTCATCCGTGACCACGGCGATCGAGTGAGGTACCTCGTCGTGCATGCGAGACAGGAGCTTCTCCCGGACCAGTTCGGCCACGAACACCGGAGGAGGCTGATCCCGGCGCGTTCCTGGCGGGTAGTACATCGGCCCCTCTGGCATCCGGGCCAGCACCAGATCACGCACGATGTCGACCCCCTCACCCTCGAGGGCGGAGACGGGGATGTACTCGTCGAACTCACCGAGGGTAGAGGCCTTGCCCAGGGCTCCGATGATCTGGTCCTTGGTCATCCTGTCGACCTTGTTGACCACGCAGAACACCGGCGTCCCACCTCCGCGGGTTGCCGCGAGGTCGTGAGCGACCCGTTCGTCACCGCGGCCCACGCCCGACTCTCCGTCCACGACGAAGAGCGCCACATCCACGTCCGACCACGCCGCACGGACCAGCTCGTTGAGACGCTCACCCAGAAGGTTGCGCGGCTTGTGGTAGCCGGGGGTATCGACGAACACGACCTGGGCACCGGGGTCTCCGGGGGATTGCGGGACCTCGAGGATGCCCCTGATAGCGGTTCTGGTGGTCTGCGGCTTGTCCGAGGTGATCGCAACCTTCTCGCCGACCAAACGGTTCACCAACGTCGACTTCCCTACGTTGGGACGCCCGATGATCGCAACGAATCCGGAGTGATAGCCACCCAGGTCGAGCCCGTCCAGGCTCATGCCCGTTCTCGCTCGGCAACCTCTTCGTTGTCTTCCGGACGACGCTCGAGTTTGCGGATCACGACCTTCTGGATCCGACGGCCGGCGACGCGTTCGGTGCGGAACTCAAGGGTGTCGTAGTGGACGACCTCACCCGGGATCGGCACCCGCCCAGTGAGCCCGAACACCAGGCCCCCGACGGTGTCCCATTCCTCGTGGGGCAGATCGGCATCGAGCAGTTCGTTCACCTCGTCGATGGGCAACTTCGCGTCCACCCTGATCGTCACGTCGTCGAGAGGTTCGACCAGAGGCTCTTCTTGGTCGTACTCGTCGACGATCTCGCCGACGATCTCCTCGATGAGGTCCTCGATCGTCACCAACCCGGCGGTGCCGCCGTACTCGTCGACGACGATCGCCATGTGGACGTGCTCCTTCTGCATCTCGCGGAGCAACTCGGCGACCTTCTTCTGTTCCGGGATGAACAACGGTGCACGCCCGAGGCTCGAAGCCTTGGCGTCGCCTTTGGACTCGTGGATCCGCTTGAGCAGGTCCTTGGCATAGAGAACGCCGACGACGTTGTCGATGTCACCTTCGTAGATGGGGATGCGCGAGTACCCGGCCTGGATGATGATCCCGAGGACCTCATCCAACGGAGCATCGGTCTTGGCCGTCACCATGTCGGGGCGAGGCACCATGACCTCGCGGACAACCGTGTCCCCGAACTCGAAGATCGAATGGATCAGCTGGCGCTCGTCTTCTTCGATCTCGTCGTCGTCATCGTCGTCATCGTCGTCATCTTCCTCATCGAGATCGCGGATCTCTTCTTCGGTGACGAACGGACCTTTGGGGATGCCGCGGCCCGGAAGTGGGCTGATGATCGCGTTGGCGAGCCAGATGAGAACCCGTCCGAGGGGGCCGAGTCCGCGGCCGAGTGCATGAACGGGTCGAGCGACGGCCAGTCCCACCGCCTCCATGTGCTGGATGGCGAGAGTCCTAGGGCCGACCTCGGCGATCACGTAGAGCAACACCGTCATCGTCGCCACTGCGACCGCCTCTGCAGGCGCCACCGAAAGAATCGATCGCCCAGGCAGTAGCTATGACCACTCCGCCGACCCGCGCCAACAGAGACAGAAGGAGCAGCACATTCATGAAGGGGGCCGGGTCCTGAACGATGTCGAGCAGGCGTTCCGCCCCTCGTTTCTTCTGGTCCACGAGGTGGTGCGCCTTCACCTTCGTCGTCCTCGCTATCGCTGCCTCCGCGAGCGTCAGGTACGCCGCTAGGAGTAGGAGAGCGAGGACGGATAAACCAGCAACCAGATCGCCCATCTAGACGGACTCCCTCTCGAAAGACGCCAGGATCTCTAGCAATCGCTTATCCATCTTTGTCTTGTCGTCGGTGCCCTGATGGTCGTAGCCGAGCAGGTGGAGGGTTCCGTGCACGAGCAAGGTGTCCAACTCGACCCCCAGGTCGTGTCCGAGTTTGCGGGCGTTCTCGTCGGCTACCGAGGGGCAGATCACGACATCGCCGAGCATCGCCTCATCCTCGTCGTCGTCACCGTCCATCATCGGGAACGCGAGCACGTCGGTGGCGTAGTCGTTGCCGGCGAAACGAGCGTTCAGCTTGCGGATGTGATCCGCGGTGACGAACAAGACCGACAGCTCGATGGAATCGTCCACCTCTTCTGCACTGAGGGCGTGCCGAGCCAGGGTCGACGTTCTGTTCTCGTCGACCGGGAGATCCTGCTCGTTAGCTATGAAGACGTTCACTCTCTGAGGCCGGGGCCCTCGGAATACATCCGGTACGCCTCGACGATGTCTTGAACGATCTTGTGCCGCACCACGTCGCTAGCGTCGAGGTGCGTGAACGTCACACCAGGGATCGTGGTCAGGATCTGCTCGATGACGACGAGGCCCGAGCGCGCACCCTGCGGAAGGTCAACCTGGGTGACGTCACCGGTCACGACCGCTTTGGAACCGAACCCCAATCGGGTGAGGAACATCTTCATCTGCTCCGGTGTCGTGTTCTGCGCTTCGTCCAAGATGATGAACGAGTCGTTCAAAGTACGTCCCCGCATGAAAGCAAGAGGCGCGATCTCGATCGTGCCCTGCTCGATGAATCGAGCGAAGGTGTTCGGCTCGAGCATCTCGTAGAGGGCGTCGTAAAGCGGTCGCAGATAAGGGTCGATCTTGGCCGCGAGATCACCGGGCAGGAACCCCAAGCGCTCACCTGCCTCGACCGCAGGACGAGTAAGGACTATGCGGGTCACCTCACCGGCCTTCAATGCCCGGATAGCCGCGGCAACCGCCAGGTAGGTCTTGCCCGAACCGGCTGGACCGATCGCGAACGTGATCGTGTTCGTACGGATCTGATCGACGTATGCCTTCTGCCCCGCGGTCTTGGGCCTTATCGGTTTCCCCGAGTGGGTTACGACGACAGTGTCAGACAGAACCTCGGAAGGGCTCGTGAGGTCCTCGCTCTTGATCATCTCGATCGAGCGTTCTACCGACTCGGCGGACAGGATGTGTTCGTCCTCGAGCAGGCTGATCAATTCTTCGAATAAACGCGAGACCTTGTGGGTCTCGGCCGTCTCGCCGGACAGCACGATCTCGTTGCCGCGCACCAGAACCTTGACCTCGAAGGCGCCTTCGATGAGCTTGAGCAGCTCGTCTCTCGCTCCAACGAGGCGGACCATCTCCTGGTGCCCCGGAACGAGGATCTTGACTTGAGTGTGGGTCAACATAGATGTCTCCTCAGAGTTTACCCCGGGGGCCATCCGAGAGAGCGACCGCCCAGAAGGTGCAGATGCAGGTGGAACACGCTCTGACCGGCGTCGGGGCCGACGTTGGTCACGACCCGGTAATTGCCGTCCAGGCCCTCGTCGTCGGCGATCTTGGCGATCATCTGGAACATCTCGACCACCAGTGCGGCGTGGTCGCCGTCCAGGTCTCGGGCGGACTCGATATGGGACTTCGGGATCACAAGGACGTGCGTCGGGGCCGCCGGATTGATGTCGCGGAACGCGAGCACGGAATCGGTCTCGGCAACGACCTGAGAGTCGAGCTCCTTGGCTGCGATCTTGCAGAACAGACAGTCACTGTCTTTGGTCATCGTGCGTTCGCCTCCTCTAGAACGTGCGCCGCGAGTCCATCCGCCCGGACCCGATCACCCACCACCGTGACCATGCGACCGAGCATCCCGCCGCCCTCGAACCACGCGCGCACGTAGTCACCCGTCTGGCCCGAACTAACCATCACGCCGTCGATCTCTCGCTCGTCCTCGACCAGAACCTCGAGTGGCTGCCCGAGGTGGTCCTCGAGGAACCGAGACCTGACCTCGTTACCCAGATCGATCAGGCGCTTGCTGCGATCCTTCTTGATCTCGGACGACACGGTGTCACCCATACGGGTCGCAGCGGTATCGCCTCGCTCCGAATAGCGGAACACATGGAGTTTCGAGAACGCTATCGCCTGGGTGACATCGAGGGTCGCTTGGAACTGTTCCTCGGTCTCACCTGGAAAGCCGACGATGATGTCCGTTGCAAGAGCGAGACCGTCGATCCTCTCCTTCGCCTTGCTGACTGCCTCGATGAAAGGACCGATCCGATACGGTCGGTTCATGGCGGCCAAGACTTCATCATGGCCGGCCTGCATCGGAACGTGAAGGTACGGACACATCCGATCTTCTGTGGCGATGAAATCGATCACGTCGTCGGTGAGGTGATTCGACAGGATCGACGAGAGCCTCAGGCGCCACAGTCCCTCGATGCCCAGCAGACGCTCGAACAGTCGAAGGAGGTCGCGCTCGTTCCCGCCCTTGTCGTAGAAGTACTTGCCGAGGTGAACCCCCGTCAGGACGATCTCGCGAGCGCCCGCCTCAACCCGGGTCCGCGCCTCACGTAGGAGACCGTCCTCGTCCAAGGAGCGAAGCGGGCCGCGCGTGGTCGGGATGATGCAGAAACTGCACCACTCGTCGCAACCGGTCTGAGCCTTGAGGTTGGCGCGGATGCGGAACGGTGCAGTCTCGGGCGGGTCTGAACGGCGCATGCCCACCTGGAGGAGCGGTGCCGTCGGCGCACTGTGCGCCAGCAGTTCGGCGAAACGTTCTTTCTCGTCGTTACCGACGATCAGATCGACGCCCTCGATCGCCTTGACCTCATCCGGATCGGACACCGCATAGCAGCCGACCACAACTACCTTCGCGTTGGGATGGGTTCTTATCGCTCGCCTGATCGCCGAGCGCGACGCTTTGGTCGCCTCTCGGGTAACCGTGCAGGTGTTGATCACAACGACATCAGCGTCGTCCTCATCACCTACGGGCGCCACGCCTTGAGCCATGAGTTGCTCGATCATCGAGTCCGACTCAGCTTGGTTCAAGCCGGCAACCGAGGGTCTTGACCATCACCGTGGGAGCCATCTTTGGAATGTAGTCCACTCAGCCGATCAAGCCGTAGTGATAGAGGATCGACGCCACCGAAACGACCGGAGCGATCTCGGTGCGAAGGATCCGGGGGCCAAGGGAAACGAGCTGACCCCCCTTATCTGCGAGCGCCTCGGCCTCGTCGCGCGAGAACCCACCCTCAGGTCCGACCACGACAGCCACCCGCGTGACCGGCGAGTGGAGCGCGGTGCGGAGCGGGAGGGACGCACCTTCCCAGAGGACGACGGTGGAAGCTTCGTTGCCGATCCGCCTGAGCACGGTGCTCCACTCAAGGGGGGCATCGGTGCGCATGATGAACGGACTCTTCGACTGCTTCGCAGCTGAACCCGCGATCGCCGCCCAGCGCTCGGCCAGCTTCGCCCTTTTCTTGTCGTCCCACCTCACAACGGACCTCTCGGAGGTGAACACGTTGGTTTCGGCGACCCCCATCTCGGCTAGGCGCTCGACGACCTCATCGATCTTGCCCCCCTTGGCAGCGCCCTGATAGACGGCTATCTCTGGGGTTACGGGACGTCTGTCCTCGCGCTCCAAGACCTCCGCCACCAGCCTCCCGCCGTCGATCCTGGCCGCGGCGCAGCGGGCGATAGATCCGTGGCCATCGATGATCGTGATGACATCCGGGGGAGCTACCCGCATCACCTTGAGGGCATGGTGCGACTCCTCCTTCGGAAGGATGATCTCGGCAGGTCCCCACTCAGAGGGCGGTGCGATGAACCACGGCTGTGTGCTCACCGGAAGGCTTGCTTGAACTTCTCGACGAAGCCCTTTGACCCGGCCTCCTCGCCGCGTAGCTCGGCCAGTTGGGCCAAGAGTGCAACCTGATCACCGGTGAGATCGGTCGGTACCTGAACCTTCAGGATGGCGACGAGTGTTCCGCGCCCTCGTCCTCGCAGACGGGGCATCCCGTGGTTGCGGAGGCGAACGATCTCGCCAGGCTGAGTTCCCGGAGCGATCTCGATCTCCTCGGAGCCGTCGAGGGTCGGCACGGCGACCGTGCCCCCGAGTGCGGCGATCGTGAACGGCACCGGGACCTCGCAGCCAAGGTCGTCGCCACCGCGCTGGAAGACCTCGTGCGGCTCGACCGTCACCTGAACGAAGAGGTCGCCCGCTCCCGCTCCCCTGACCCCTGCTTCTCCGCGGCCCGTCACCTTGAGATGAGCACCGTCGTCGATCCCGGCTGGGATCATCACGGTGATCTCTTCGGAGATGGGAACCCGCCCCTTGCCACCACAGATCGGGCATGGGTCGGGGATCTCGAGGCCAGTGCCACTACACCTTGGACAGGTTGCCGCGGTCATCACGTCGCCGAATATCGAACGTTGAACCTGCCGCACCTGGCCCGCACCGCCGCACCCAGAACATGTGACCGCGGAGGTTCCGGGGGCGGTTCCTTGGCCGGAGCAGGTCTCGCATCCCCCCAGGGTGCTGATCTCGACCGCCCGTTCGACCCCGGTAGCAGCTTCCTCGAGCGTGATCACCACCTCGGCGAGGATGTCGGTACCGCGGGTGGAACGGCGACCACCTCCGCCCGCTCCGCCGAAGAACGTCGAGAAGATATCGGAGATGCCGCCGAAATCTCCGAACCCACCGGCACCCGCACCCGCGCGCTCGTCCCCGAACGCGTCGTATCGCCGACGCTTCTCCGGGTCCGCCAGCACCTCGTAGGCATGGGACACCTCTTTGAAGCGTTCGTGTCCGGCTGAGTCGTCTGGGTTGGCGTCAGGGTGGAGCTCGCGTGCCAACTTCCGATAGGCGCGTTTTATCTCCTCCGCGGGTGCGTCCCGCGCGACGCCCAGTACCGCGTAATGATCTCGTGCCATCGGCTAGGCAGACGGCCCTGTGAGCATCCGGCCAAGGTTGGTCGCAACCTCGTAAACCGCAGCCATGGTCCGTCGATAATCCATCCGGGTGGGGCCGATGATCCCGAGAGTGCCGAGAACCATCCCCTCGGACCCATAGGGAGCCGTGATCACCGCGCAGTGTTGCATCTCGGTGATGTAGTTCTCAGAGCCGATCCGCACGGACATGTGGTCGACCGAAAGTCCCTCTGCCAGCAACTCCAGAAGGATGCGTCGGTGTTCCAGCGCGCCGATCACCTGGCGAACCGTGTTGAGATCGGTGAACCGCTGTTCATCGAGGATCTTGGAAGTGCCTTCGAGAAAGACGCGCTCGGATTCGGGGCCGGTGAGTTCGGAGTTGAGTGCTGCGGCCACGCGAACGGCCGTGTCACGCAGTTCGAGCGGGAAGCGTTCCATCGCCCCCTCGATCGTCACCGCGACCACTCCGAGCGGGGTGCCAACGACGACCTTGTTGAGCATCTCGGCGGTTTGGTCAAGCTGGCTGGCCCCGAGTCCCTCCGGCACGAGGATCACGTGATTCTCGACCCGACCCGTGTCGGTGACGAGCACGATCATCGCGCGCTCGCCGCCCAGGTCCACGAGCTCAACGTGCCGAACGGTACTGCGGTCGAGTGCCGGAGCGAACACAAGCGCTGCCTGGTTCGTCATCGACGACAGGAGACCGGCTGTCTGCCTAAGCGCATCCTCGAGCTCCCACCTGGCTTCGTCGTAGAACGACTCGATCCGCCGCGAATCCGAACGAGGGAGCTTGGCGCCAGATGCGTAGGCGTTGACGAAGTAGCGGTACCCAGTGTCTGTTGGGATGCGACCGGCCGAGGTGTGGGGTTGGGTGATGAAACCCATCTCCTCGAGGGCGGCCATGTCGTTGCGAACGGTGGCCGGGGAAACATCGAGGCCATAGTTCTCGACCAGGGTCTTCGAGCCGACAGGCTCGCCCTCGGTGACGTAGTGGGAAACGATCGCGCGCAGGATCGTCGCCTTGCGGTCGTCCAACGGCGGGGCCTCAGGCCTATCCGTGTTCATCATGACGCCATGTTACCGGGTCTGGCACTCAGTAGACCGGAGTGCTAACCAGGGGCCAGTTTGCTTCGCTCAGCGGCCGAGGAGTGCGACGACCGCGAACATCACCGCGATGCCGCCGGCGAGGGCGATCCCCGTGTCTGATGTCAGCATCTTGAAGAATCGAGTTGCCATTGCCCCTCCCGTGGTGGCGACGGCGTTTACGGCTACTACATCGGTTCTCCGCTAGCGCTTCTTGACCTGCCCTACCGGTGCCCCTAGGCGTAGCGGACGAAACGCTCCTCGAGGTCGTCCGAGCCAAGCCTCTCGATCAGGTCCACGAGCAGGGCGGCGCACGCGGGATCGAACTGGGTACCAGCGTGGCTAAGGATCTCGTCCAGAGCTTTCTCGATCGGAGCTGCCTTGCGGTATGGGCGATCTGTGGTCATCGCATCGAACGTGTCGCACACGGCCACGATGCGGGCGCCCAAGGGGATCTCTTCTCCCTTGAGTCCTTCCGGGTAGCCGGTGCCATCCCATCTCTCGTGGTGGTGGTAGATGACGGGCAGGGCGGGGGCCAGGAACTCGATGCTCTCGAGCATCTTCTTGCCGATCTCTGGGTGGGTGCGCATGATCGCCCACTCCTCTGGGGTCAGAGGTCCCTCCTTGCGGAGGATCGAATCAGAGATCCCTATCTTTCCGACATCGTGAAGGATCGCCCCGAGGCGAACCGATTGCCTGATCGCGTGACCGAGCTGCATCGCATCCGCGAGAGCGGTTGCCAAGTCTCTGATCCGACCGGTGTGGGCCTGCGTATAGGGATCACGGGCCTCCAGCGCGGAAACGAGCGCCTCGATGGTGGTCGTGTACTGGGCCTCGAGCTCGTTGGCCATCTTTATCTTCGAGTACGCATTGGCAGCGAAGGTGCTCAGCACCTCAACATGGCGGGGGTCATCGCTCCGGAACGGGCGGTCGTTCCGGCGGTACACCTCAATGAGGCCGATGCCAACGCCATCAACAACGAGTGGGCACATCAGAAGCCTGGAGAACCCAAGCCCGGTGAGGAACTCGACCTCTGTTGGTTCAGCGTCGGGGTCGTTGACGCCCATCTCGAAGACCTCGAACTTGTCGAGGACAGCGCGGGTCTTGGGGTACTTGGATAGCGGGTACTCCTCCGCGAGAACGTTCAACCGGTAGGGAGGGAGGACACAAGCGCCAACGTCGCGCACGAGGTCACGTTCCCGGTCGACGGTCGAAACCGTGCAGGCGTCTGCCTTGACCGCGGTAACGACCGACCGGGCCAACCCGCGAACAGATCTCGCAGATCTGATGCCTCCTGCATCGGGCCCAGGTCCTCCATGAGACCCATGAGGTAACCGGCGCGCCCGGACGATCGGCCGCCGCCCGCGTCCATCTCGCCCGGTCTAGCCCCTTCAGGGGGCCAGGAAAGGATATCCATGCCTTTGTAATCGACCGGCTGGGTCAAGAAATGAAGAGGGTTGCGGGAATTAACTAGAGGGTTTCTGGGCCCCTCAGAGGAGCCGCGTGGCGATCTCCGAGTGGAGGAAGGTTCCACGCTCGGTCACCTTGAGGGAGTCGCCAACCGTCTCTATCAAACCCATCTCTCGGAGGCTGCGAAGTTCGGGTTCGAACCTCCGGAGGGCGTCGCTCCCCCACCGATGCACGAATCCCGGGAGAGATACCCCGCTGGCCAACCTCAGTCCGAGGATCAACGCCTCGGAGACACGATCATCGATCCGTTCTCCCCCCACGTGCGGGGATAACCCATCCTCGATGGCCACTATGTAGTCGCGCGGCAACCGGGCAGAGAAGAACCGCTGGCCGTCGAAGTGCCCATGAGCTCCCGCGCCGAACCCGTAGTAGTTCCCCGCACTCCAGTACAGAACGTTATGAGCTGAAGCCCGCGACGGATGTGCCCAGTTCGAGATCTCGTAGCGCTCGAAGCCCGCCGAGGAAAGGAACGGCACGGCGACCTCGAAACGGTCGGCCTGGATGTCGGGATCGACGTCGGGGACCCGTCCCGTCGACACCAGCGTCGCGAGCGGCGTGCCCTCCTCGACCGTAAGGGCGTATGCAGATATGTGGTCGACCCCGGCCCCCGCGAGACCCTCAAGAGATACGAGCCAGTCATCTGCCGTCTCCCACGGCGACCCGTAGATCAGGTCACCGCTGACATCGGGCATCCCCGCCCGGCGCGCAGCAGCTATCGCACCGATCGCGACCTCTGGCGAATGCGTCCGGCCTAGCGCCGTCAACACGCGGGGAGCGAGCGACTGCACCCCGATCGAGACTCGGTTGAAGCCGGCGCCGAGCAACCGTTCGAAGTAAGTCTCGTCGACCGTCTCCGGGTTGGCTTCGACCGTCACCTCGCCCCCAGGAGCCAGTCCGATCGTGCTCTCGATCGCACCGAGGATGCGCGCCAGGTCGTCAACCGGCAACAGAGTTGGCGTCCCACCGCCGAAGAACACCGAGGTCGCCGGGCCGTGGACGGATGGCGTTGACTCGATGTCCTTGATCAGTGCATCGACGTAGGGCCGGTGGACGTCCGCTGTTCCCGCTTCCTCCTTGAGCGCGTAAGTGTTGAAGTCGCAGTAATGGCACCTGTGAAGGCAGAACGGGATGTGGACGTAGACCCCGAGGCCGGGCTCCGCACTCCATGCGCCGGAGCGATCGATGGGGGCCTGGATCTGGGTCACGAGTCGACTTCCGGTTCGAGCTTCAGCGCTTCGATGAACGCCGACTGGGGGACCTCGACGGAGCCGATCTGCTTCATCCGTCGCTTGCCCTCCTTCTGCTTCTCGAGGAGTTTGCGTTTACGCGAGACATCCCCGCCGTAGCACTTGGCGATGACGTCCTTGCGCTTGGCCTTCACCGTTTCGCGTGCGATCACCCGGGAACCGATGGCCGCCTGGATCGGAACGTCGAACATCTGCCTAGGGATCAACTTGCGGAGGCGCTCGGTCATCGTCTTCCCGTAGTCGTACGCCTTGTCCCGGTGCACGATCGTTGAGAACGCATCCACCGGCTGAGCGTTCAGTAGGACATCGACCTTCACGAGTTCGGACGGGTGCATGCCGACCGGCTCATAGTCGAGCGACGCGTAACCCTTGGTCCCCGATTTCAATTGATCGAAGAAGTTGAAGATGATCTCTCCGAGAGGCATGTGGTAGCGGATCTCGACCCGCTCGGGTGACAGGTAATGCATCTCTTTGAGCTGGCCCCGGCGATCCTGACAGAGCTGCATGATCGTCCCGATGTACTCGGAGGGAGAAACGACCATGACCGAGACGTAGGGCTCGAAAACCTCGTTCACCGTGCTGCGATCGGGCATGTCTGTGGGGTTCCGGATCATCTTCTTGGTCCCGTCGGTGAGCTCAAGTTCGTAACCGACCGACGGAGCCGTCGCGATCAACTCCAGGTCGAACTCGCGCTCGAGTCGGTCCCGGGTTATCTCCATGTGCAGGAGGCCGAGGAACCCGCAGCGGAAACCGAAGCCGAGTGCACCTGACGATTCGGGTTCATAGACCAGCGCCGCGTCGTTGAGCTTGAGTTTGTCGAGAGCGTCTCGAAGAAGTGGGAAGTCGTCTCCGTTGATCGGGTAAACGCCGGCGAAGACCATCGGCTTCGGCTCGCGGTAACCGGGGAGTGGCTCGGTCGCTCCGTCCTTCCCCGCCGAGGTAACCGTGTCGCCTACCTTCGCAAGTGCAACCTCCTTGATGCCGGCGATCAGATACCCCACCTCGCCCGCTTCTAGTTGCTGGACGGAGGTCGCGTCCGGAGACATCACTCCGATCTCATCCGCCTCCGCGTCGAGCCCCATCGCCATGAACCTGATCGGCTGGCGCGCCGAGATCTTGCCGTCCACAACGCGTGTGTAGGCGACGACCCCGCGATAGGCGTCGTAGTAAGAATCGAAGACGAGGGCCCGCAGAGGCGCGTCCGGGTTGCCCTTCGGGGGCGGAACCTTCTCGACGATCGCCTCGAGCAGAGCAGGTATCCCTTCGCCCGTCTTGGCCGAGATGTGAAAGACATCGGATTCTTCGCACCCGATCAACTGAGCTATCTCGCGTCCGTACTTCTCTGGTTGGGCGGCCGGGAGGTCGATCTTGTTGAGGACGGGGATGATCTCGAGCCCGGCATCCACGGCGAGGTAGAGGTTCGTGAGCGTCTGGGCCTCTATCCCCTGGGCGGCATCCACCAGTAGAAGGACCCCCTCGCAAGCAGCCAGGGACCGGGACACCTCGTACCCGAAGTCGACGTGGCCAGGCGTGTCGATGAGGTTGATCTGGTAGACGGAGTCCGCACGCTTGTACTGCATCTGGACGGCGGCAGCCTTGATCGTGATGCCCCGTTCGCGCTCCAGGTCCATCCGATCCAGGTATTGGGCGCGCATATCTCGGTCCGAAACCGTCCCCGTGAGCTGGAGAAGGCGGTCGGAGAGGGTGCTCTTTCCGTGGTCGATGTGGGCGATGACCGCTATCGCCCGTTGGTGCGCTTGATCCATGGGGCGCAGCGTAAAGGCTTTTGCGCTATCCTTCTGCCTTCGAATCCCCCTAGTAACGGGCCCCCTCGAAACGCGTTCCGAGCGAGGCCCAGTAGAGACCAGCAGGAGAGACCAGATGGCGAATATCAAATCTCAGATCAAGCGGAACCGTCAGAACGAGTCTGCGCGCCAGCGGAACAAGGGCGTGCGGTCACGGCTACACACGCTGACCAAGCGCTTCGAGTCCACCGTCGAGGCGGGCGACGCCGACACCGCTCGTGCCGACTACGTGAATCTCACCAAGGCGCTCGACCAGGCGGCCGCCCACGGCATCATCCACAAGAACAAGGCGGCCAACAAGAAGTCCCGCCTCGCTAAGCGCCTCAGCTCTTAAGCCTCGGCGTTCCGGCCCAAAACTATCTGAACCAACGCGCGTTCGAGCGCGGCCTGGGGCGGAAGGTCTCCGCCTTTCATCTCGACGTCAGCCGCAGCTAGAACCCCGATCGCATCGACCAGCTCGTCCTCGGAATAGGAGCGCGCCTGTTTGGTCATGCGCTCCGCCCGCCACCCAGGCATCCCCAAGACGTCCCCAACCGCCGCAGCTCCCCGATCGGCGTGGCGACGCGCCCTCAGCAACCGACGGAAGTGGTTCGTGAGGGCGCCGAGCAGCGGCAGCGGATCCTCACCCTGTCCGTAGAGTCGTTGAAGGGCGTCCATCGCTACCGGCAACTTCCGCTCACCGGCGGCATCGGTCAGGGTGTAGATCTTCTCATCGGCCTTCCGGGTGAAGGCCGCAGCGACCTCTTTGAGACCTATCGTTCCCGATGCTCCGAGCCTGGTACCGAGTTGATCGAGTGCAGCTTCGACATCCCGGAGTTCACCACCAACCGCATCGATCAACGCCCACGCGGCTGCATCATCGATGCGGAGCTTCCTGGACTTGGCACGGTCCTTGATCCACGAGACCAACCGGCGTCCCTTAGGAGCATCGAGGCTCACCAGTGCACCGATCTTCTTCGCCTGGGTGTCGAGCTTCGTACGGCCCGTCGCTACGAGGACCAGTACCGAGTATGGGGACGGCGACTCGAGGTACTTCGCCAGGGCCTCCGACTGCTCCTTGAGCATGTCCTGAGCGTCCTCGATGATGACCAATCTCCGACCGCCGAGGAGCGAAGGTGTCTCGAGCGCCCCAAGGATCTCGTGCGCGGGAGAGCGGGGTGCAAGCGTGATCTCGGAGAGAGGATCGTGATCAACCTCGGAACGCACTCGCTCGAGTGCCTCGGCGACCAGGAACTCCTGGCCCGATAGCAGGTAGACGGGTTGGCTCATTCGGCTCGGAGTCCCATCGTGTAATGGCGTTTCCCGTCGCCGTCCAAGGACACCGTTTCCGCGCCCTCTTCGATCAGCGATGCCCAGTGATCGGCCATCCACGTCTCAGCCGCGGCCTGGGACTCGAACTCCCCCGACGCGCGCAGATCGTTACCCGAAGCATCGTGCAGCATCCATGTCCACGCACTCATGCCGCAGCCCAGAACGCGATCATCGACAGAGCTATCAGCGGGATACCGACCAAGAGAGCCCATGCCGCCAGTGCGCCAGAGGTGATCTCGAGGTTCTGCTCGTCGGGGGCCAGTCGAGCGGCGAGGCTGCGTCTGCCACTGGCGTGCTTGGCGCGCTTGGACGACCAGCCTTCGGCGGGTTCGGTCGCGCCGGACAGCCCTACGCCGAGCGCAAGGATGCCGACGACGAACAGCACGGTTCCGATCCCGTGCCACACCACCTTGTCGGCGAGGACCGCATATAGCCAGCCGCCACCGACACCTAGCGCCGTCCCGCTTGCGAGAGAGATCCCGATGACCTTTAGGTTGGTGAGCTTCAGTCCTGTAGATCCCACCCACGGAGCGTAACCCTGAGGGATACCTACCTGCCCCTCAGCGCGACGGCGACCACTACCGCTCCGGCTACGAGCGACGCCTCCTTGGAAACTCCGACGGTGGCCCACGGCTGAGCGCCGAACGTGTCCCCGACCCAGAGGATCATGGCGACGAATGGGGCGGCGAGGGTCGCGAGCGCCCCTGCCAGCGGTGCCCAGACGAGGCCGGCGAGACCGGCGAGGAACCCGAGGATCGTTGCCGGGACTACCGCTGGCATCGCCAAGAGATTCGCAGGGAGACCGGCGAGAGAGACCTCGCCGAAGACGTGACCGAGGAGCGGAGCCACGGCTATCTGAGCTGCCAGGGTCGCGCCGAGGCCGGCCCCCACCGGCTTCGGTAGGAAACCGAACCGCTCGCTCAGTGGGCGCGCCCAGAGCACGATCCCGGCGGTTGCAGCCGCAGAGAGATGAAGTCCAACGGACGTGAGCAGCCTCGGTCTCAGGCACAGCACGACGACGAGGGCGAGTCCGAGCGACCACAGGACATCGATCCGTCTTCCAGACGCCATGCCGGCCACCGCTATCGCTCCCATAGCAGCGGCTCGCAGCACCGATGGCTCCGGGCCGGTTACGAGAACGAAAAGCATCAGCCCCGCCCCAGCCACCGCGAGCCTGACCGAGAGGCGGAGGGTGATGAGGGCGGCGAGGATCGAGCCCAAGACGATCGCGACGTTGCTGCCTGACACGGCGACCAGATGCGAGAGTCCGGCCCTGCGGAGGGCGTCCTCGGTCGGTGCATCGAGCCCGGTGGTATCACCGACCGTGAGCCCCATGAGCAGGCCACCGGAGCGCGGCCCGAGGCGCTCGGTCGCGTGCCTGAGCCCATCCTTGATGCGCGCCGCTAGCGCCAAAGGCGGTGCGTCGATCTCACCGAGCTGCAGGTCACGTTCGTGGAGGCGGGCCAAGGCTCCGGAGTCCTCGAGGTAGTCGTCGAACCCCTTCCCAGAGAGAGGGATCAACCAGCCCGACCCACTCACTGTCGTACCGGCATCCGCGTGCAAGCGATCAGCCGCGACGGTTCCAGCTTGGGAAAGGGGACCAAAGCCATCGCAGGTCGCCTCACCGAGGGCGATCAGCGTGGCGTGGTCACCGAGGTGTTCGGTGACCGACCCTGAGAACTTGCACGCGGGGACCTCGGATGCGATCACCCTGAGGGCGGCATCGTCAGTAGCGCGTGCGGAGGCGACCACCGAACCGAGCCCGACACCCAGCAGAACGATGCCGATGAGGGTCAGCGCAGCGTTCCGACGAAACATCAGTCCGATGCAACCGAGTGCTCCTATCGCGAACGGGAGATCAGGTCGGATCCACTCCCCCGCCACGACTCCCCCGAGCAGGCTCCAAACCAACACCTCTCAAAGGGTGACGTAGGGGCGCAGGGCTTCGAGCGTCGCCGGACCGATGCCCGTGACCTCGAGCAATTGCTCGATGCTGGTGAACGATCCTGCCTCGTCGCGGTACGCCACGATCGCACCAGCCTTTACCGGACCGATCCCAGGGATCTGCTCGAGGGTGACCTGATCCGCCGAGTTGATGCTGATCGCCGTTTCACCCGCCACGCCTGGAGCAGCGACGGCAGCGGCTCCCTTCCCGAGTACCTCGACCTTGGTGCCGTCAAGCAGCACCTCGGCGAGGTTCAACAGGTCGAGGTCGGCCTTCCTGGTGGGGCCACCGGCAGCTTCGATCGCGTCAGCGACCCGGGCGCCCTCGGGGAGCGTGTACAGGCCAGGGGCCCTCACCTTTCCCGCTACGTGGACGACGACCCCAGCCACCGCGCTCGGCGAGGCGACCATCGCTGCGTGATCGGTCGCTGGGGGGGCGATCTTCACGGGGGCCCCGCGGAGCCAGAGGATCGTCCCCCCTAGGGCGACCACCGCCACCGCTCCCGCTACCACCCAGGCCCGTTCCCTGGTCCCGAGAGCATCCCTGAGTCGATCGAGTGCGCCGCCGGGGATCGGTGAGGGGTCCATGACGGTCCATCTCATCTCCCTGTCGGCGCTCCGACAGTGGCGTAGACCACCGCTATGGGAGATTGGGCCCATGGATATCGAGCTCAGGGCCGTGACCGAAGACCAGATGATGGACTTCGTTCTCGCCGGTGAGACGGCTTTCCACGACATCCCTCCCAAGGAGGAGAGTCAGTGGTTCGCCAACATCCTCGAGGCAGACCGAACGATCGCCGCCTTCGACGGCTCCAAGATCGTCGGGACCGCCGCCGCGTTCACCTTCGATATGAGCGTTCCCGGCGGAAGGGCCCCAACCGCCGGTGTCACGATCGTTGGCGTACACGCCACACATCGTCGCCGTGGGATCACCCGGCAGATGATGCTGAAGCAACTGGGCGACATCCATGATGCGGGCGAGCCCCTAGCCGCACTGTGGGCATCCGAGGGCATCATCTACCAGCGGTTCGGCTACGGCCTCGCCGCTATGGACGTGAACATCGACATCCCACGGATCAAGGGGCGCTTCTTCGAAGACAACGGTCCGCAAGGTGAACTTAGCCTCGTCGACAGGTTCGAGGTCATCGATGACCTTCTCGCCATCTACGAGAAGGTGCGCGATCGGCGGTCCGGGATGATGCGGCGCGATGAGAACTGGTTGCGCAATCACAGCCTGGTCGACCCGGAGCGACATCGCGACGGCGGAGGGCCACTGTTCACCGTCATCGCCGAGTTGGGTCCGGACGAGCGCGGCTACGCCCACTACCGGATGCATCACAACTGGACCAACGGTTCACCTCAGGGCCATGTCGATGTGAGCGAACTCATGGCCACGTCGCCGAAGGTCGAGCGAGAACTGTGGCGCTATCTGTTCGATATCGATCTCACGGCATCGACCAAGGCGTGGTGGCAGCCGCTCGACAGTCCCTTGTTCCTGATGTTGGGCGAGCCGCGCGCTCTCAAGGCCCGGTCATCGGATGCGCTGTGGATCCGGGTCATCGACGTGGGCACCGCACTCCAGGGCCGGTCCTACGAGAGTGGGAACGACCGCCTGGTGTTCGGTGTCGCCGACCCGATCTGCGACTGGAACGATGGAGCGTGGAGTTTCGAGGTCACCGACGGTCGCGCCCAGGTGACCAAGACCGATGACGACCCGGATCTCGTCATGAACGTGCGGGATCTCGCGGCCGCATACCTGGGGGGCCATTCGTTCTCGGATCTGCGCGAGGCTTTGCGTGTCGAGGAGAAGACCGCCGGGGCTATCGCGAGAGCGGACGCGCTGTTCCGCACGGCCCTGAAGCCCTGGAGTCCCGAGATCTTCTAGCCCTTCAGCACCAGCGACAACAGCTTCGGGGGTCTAGCGATCACCTTGTCTGGGTCCTTGCCCCCGAGATAGCCCTGCACCTTCTCCGATGCTAGGGCGAGGGCGAGCATCTCTTCTTCGGACACGTCCACCGACACCTCGATCGTGGCCCTCACCTTGCCGTTGATCTGAACGACCATCGTCGTCTCTTCATCGGTCACCGCCGATGGATCGAACTCGGGCCACTCAGACGCGTGGATCGAGCCCTCATTACCGAACAACCTCCACTGCTCCTCGGTGAGGTAGGGAGCCATCGGGGCGAGCATCTTCAGCAGCGCGATGGCAACCTCAGTCATGAGAGCGCCGTTCTCGCCCCCCGCGGCGCGATAGCGGTAGACCTCGTTCACGAGTTCCATGAGCTTGGCGATCACGGTGTTGTACGACAGCGATTCGTGGTCGGCCGTGACCCCCTTGATCGTGCGATGGAGGCTCTTGGTTAGTTTCGTTTCCGCCTCGCCGAAGTCGGTCCCCCCTAGGCTGCGGGCCTCCGCGCACATCCGCCACACGCGTTGCAACCACGGGGCGGTGACCCGACCGATCGCGGTCACGCCTTCGTCGGGCCAGTCGTAGTCCTGCTCGGGAGGGCCGGAGAACAAGATGTAGAGACGCAGGGCGTCCGCTCCGTACAACTCGAACGCTTCTGCTGGTGATACGAGATTCCCGCGGCTCTTCGACATCCTCTTGCCGCCCATCGTGATCTGGCCCTGATTGACCATCCGTGGGAACGGCTCGGGGTCGCGCGCCATACCGATGTCCATGAAGAACTTCTGGAAGAACCGCGCGTAGATCAGGTGAAGCACGGCATGTTCGATGCCACCGATGTAGATGTCCATCGGCATCCACGCATCCGACTTGGCGCGGTCGAATGGGATCTCCTCGTTGTGCGGGTCCAGGTAGCGGTGGAAGTACCACGAGGAATCGACGAACGTGTCCATCGTGTCTACCTCGCGCGTGGCCGGACCCCCGCACTTGGGGCATGGAACATTGACCCACTCCGTTGCGGTTGCCAGTGGCGACGCCTCCTCGCTGGGAGTGAAGTCCACGCCGTCAGGCAACTCGACCGGCAATTGATCATCGGGGACCGGCACGAGACCGCACTCCTCGCACGTGACGATCGGGATGGGCGTCCCCCAGTAGCGCTGACGAGAGATCAGCCAGTCGCGCAGTTTGTAGTTGACGGCCTTCTTGCCTGTGCCCTTGGAGTCGAGCCAGTCGGTCACCTTCGCGACGGCCTCATCGGCCGGGGTTCCATCGAACGGGCCCGAGTTGACCATCACACCGTCATGAGCGAAGGCGCCGGTCATGGCATCTGGATCGAGGTTCTCCCCCGGCGGCTGGATGACGACCCGGATCGGGAGGTCGTAGCGTCGGGCGAACTCGAAGTCCCGTTGGTCGTGCGCCGGCACCGCCATGATCGCCCCAGTCCCGTAATCGAGAAGCACGTAGTCGGCGACCCAGATCGGGATCTTCTCGCCGTTCACGGGATTGATGGCGTACTTGCCGAGGAACAGACCGTTCTTCTCGCGCTCGGTAGATGTGCGATCGATCTCGGTCATCCGTTCGACCTCGGTCCTGAACGCCTTGAGTTCGGACTCGACGGGCGATCCCTCTACGAGTCTCTGAGCGAGTTCGTGCTCGGGAGCCATCACGAAGAAGGTCGCGCCCCAAAGCGTGTCCGGACGCGTTGTGAAGACGGTCACGGGCTCGGCGATGCCCTCTAGTTCGAAGTCGATCTCGGCCCCGTAAGAACGGCCGATCCAGTTCGACTGAAGCATCTTCAGACGATCCGTCCACCGTTCCATCAGCGTCATATCGTCGAGGAGGCGATCGGCGTAGTCAGTGACCTTGAAGAACCACTGCGTCATGTAGCGCTTGACGACAAGCGCATCGCACCGCTCGCAATGACCTCCGATGACTTGCTCGTTGGCCAGCACGGTCTTGTCGTTCGGGCACCAGTTGACGGCGGCTTCCTTCTTGTACGCCAGGCCACGCTCGAATAGCCGCAGGAAGATCCACTGGTTCCATCGGAAGTACTCCGGATCGCAGGTCCGAAAGGTCCTCGTCCAGTCGAACGAGCATCCGAGGCGTTCGGCGCTGGACCGCAACTTCTCGATATTCGAATAGGTCCACTCGCGGGGGTTGATCCCTCGCTTGATCGCTGCGTTCTCGGCGGGCAGCCCGAACGCGTCGAAGCCCAAGGGGTTGAGCACCTCGTAACCCCGCATCCTGGAGTAACGAGCGAAAGCGTCGTGGATCGAGAACACCTCGACATGGCCCATGTGCATGTCCCCCGAGGGATACGGGAACATCGTCAGGGCGTAGCGCTTCTTAGCGGGATCGCTCGGGACCTCGGGCGCGACGTAGTCCCCGTCCTCGATCCATCTGCGGGAAAGTCGCTCCTCGATCTCGGTGAAGTCGTACCGCGCGTCCATCACCCAACCCTAAAGGGCCGAGGCCTGGCTAGTTGCAGTTACCGAATGGCTCGGGTGCGAAGTCGGGCAAGTCGTTCAATCGGTGCGCGGTCGCGAAGTCGGTCTCCATACCAGCGGGGACCAAGGCACCTGCTTCCAGCGCGTAATAGCGTCGCTCGATCCGGTAGCCAGCATCCTTAGGGACCGCGCTCGAAAGGACCACCTGGTCCGAGTCCACGACGCAGGCCGCCCCGTCCAGGTGACCCACGCTTCCACCGAAGCCGATGAGGTTGCCGTAGGGGGGATCGCCCTCGATGACCACCTCGCGGACGCCTCCCTCAACGAGTTCGAAGATAAGAGCGAACTGGGTCGAGGCCCCCGCCTGGACCAGCACTATGGCCTCTTCGAGTGCATCACCGTTGAGGTCGGCGAGCCCTATCAGCTTGGGGAATCCGAACCCGGGCGTGATCTCGGCCGCGATGTTCGTGGACGAATAGCGTCCGTCGCGGCCGTATACGAGGAACGCACGGCACGGCTCGGCGGCCGCGGGGTCGAGAAGGGTCAGCACCTCGGTCCGGTGGGCCTCTGAGGCGATCGTCGAGGTTGATCCCTCGAAGGGAGGTGTCACGACGGCTGCCTCGTTGTCGCAATCGGATCCGAGGACCACCTCGGACGGCGGGCCTGTGGGATCGCCTTCGGGGATGGACAGTGACGACCCGGGGCATCCGGTCATCAACAGGGCTATCGGGAGCAACGCAAAGACGAGCCGTGAACGCATCGGCCCGATACTAGGCCGAGGGGATAAGACCCCAGACGCGCCTCTGGAGCACGAATCGCTCCGGGTGGGGTTCGGAACGTTCCGTACTCCAGATGGCTACTCAACGGCACTGTGCGCCGCAGATCTTGTGTGCTGAGCCGTATCGAGGGGAGCGGGGCGATGCTCCCCTCGATCAGTTCGGCTACTCGGAAGAAAGGGGGCGATCTCTCTTCCTGGTTGTCAGCGTTTGATCTGAAGACATAATCCCCCGCTGCGCGGCGCCTAACATCGCCCGAAAGTCCTCTTTCGCAGGACCGAAGGTCCTATCCGGCGACCGGAGGTTTCGTACGGCGAGACGAGCGCCTCGACGACGCTTGCGTCCTTGTTGAACACCAGGAATCGATCCATCAGGCGCATGAACCAGCGGTCGTGCGTGACCGCGACGATCGCTCCGGCGTAGGCATCGAGACCACGCTCCAGCGCCTCGGCCGAATCGATGTCGAGGTTGTCGGTCGGTTCGTCGAGGAGCAGCATCGTCGGCGAGCGCAGCTCCATCATCAGCAGTTGGAATCTCGCTTGCTGGCCCCCGGAGAGCGACTCGAAACGGTTCTGCGCCTCGGGGTGCAACTCGTAGCGCTTGAGGCCCGACATCGCCTTGGTGAGATCGGGGCACTCGGTTCGGATGATGTCGATGAGAGGCTTGTTCTCGAGGTCGCCGCGATCGTTCGTCTGCGAGAAGAATCCGGGGTCAACGCGCGCTCCAAGTTTCCACTCACCCGTGTGCGTCACCGCCTCGCCCGCAAGGAGCCTGAGGAAGTGAGACTTGCCCGCCCCGTTCGGGCCGACCACTCCGATCCTCTCGCCGAAATGCACCTCGGTCGTCAACCCATCGATCAGGCCGGGGATCTCGAGATCGACCGCCTTGAACACGATCTTGCCCGTTCGGCCCCCGCCGAGGCTCATCTTGATCTTCTGTTCCTTGGCAAGTTCGCGTGGGGCGTTGTCGCGCTCGAAGCGCTCGATGCGCTTCTCCATCGAATTGGCCTTCGTCGCGAACTTCTCGTTGTACGAGGACTTGCGCTTGTACTCCTTGAGGATGACCTCGAGTCGGTCCTTCTCATTGCGGAAGAGCTTCCGTCTCCTCCTCGATCCGATCGAGGCGCGCGCGCCGAGCGTCCTCGTAGGTCGCGTACGAATCATGGTGCACCCACGCTCCTCCGGCCTCGAGCGTTACGACTCGGGACGAGGTGGTGGCGAGCAGGGCGCGATCGTGGCTCACGTAGAGGATCGTGCGAGGCGACGAGTTCATCTTGTCCTCGAGCCACCTCTTGCCCGGGATGTCGAGGAAGTTGTCAGGCTCGTCCAGGAGGAGTACGTCGGCATCGCTCCGGAACAGCACCTCGAGCGCGAGTCGCTTCTGCTCGCCCCCCGAAAGCGTCGACACCGGTCGGCGCCCGACGTCCTCAAGGGAGCGAGCGAACGACGCGGTCGTGCACTGCTCCCACAGAACCTCGGCGTCGTACCCACCTACCTCTCCCCATGCGTGGAGCGCCGCTGCGTACCGCATGTTCGCGTCCTCGGAAGGGTCACTAGCGACGGCGGCCTCGGCCTCGGCTAGCTCGGCCGCAGCCTTCTGGACGGCCACGGGCGCATATCCGAGGAGGAACCTTCGAACTGTCATCTTCGGGTCCCGGTCGGCGAACTGCCTCATGACCCCGAGACGCCCCTCGACGCGGACGTGACCGGTCTTGGGCGTGAGGTCGCCCGCGATGATCCGGAACAACGTGGACTTGCCGATGCCGTTGATCCCAACCAGGGCGACGTGGAGTCCATCACCGACCCGGAAATTGACCTCCTCGAACAGGGGGCGCCCTCCGGGCAGTGCGTAACTCAGATCGTTCGCCTCGATACTCCCCATAGTTCCGCCAACCTACGGCCCGGGGACCGCTCGGTCTGTCGCCTAGGCGACCTCAGTCGGGGCGGCCAGACCTCTTGCTGAGGCGAGCGCGGGAATGGGCGTCCAGATGCACCTTCCTGATGCGAACGCTGGTCGGCGTCACCTCGACGCATTCGTCCTCGCGGATGAACTCGAGCGCCTGCTCCAGAGAGAGGTCGCGTGGAGGGATCAGCCTCACGAGTTCGTCCGAGGTCGACGAGCGCATGTTCGTTAGCTTCTTTTCCTTCGTCGGGTTCACGTCCATGTCTTCCTGGCGCGGGTTCTCGCCGACGATCATCCCTTCATAGACCACGACGCCCGGGCCGACGAACAGGGAACCGCGCTCCTGAAGGTTCAACAGGGCGTACTGAGTGGTCGGTCCCCGGCGATCGGCGACGAGGCTCCCAGTCGGGCGCGTACGGATCTCGCCATGCCATGGCTCGTATCCCTCGAAGATGTGGTGCAACTGGCCCGTCCCGCGCGTCTCGGTGAGGAACTCCGTACGGAAACCGATCAGCCCCCGGGCCGGAACGATGTATTCCATCCGAACCCAGCCGGTGCCGTGATTGACCATCTCTTCGAGACGACCCTTTCGCAGCGCGAGAAGCTGGGTGACGACACCGAGATAGTCCTCGGGGATATCGATGGCGACGCGCTCGACCGGCTCGTGAAGCTTGCCGTCGATCTCTCGGGTCAAGACCTGTGGCTTGCCGACGGTCAACTCGAAGCCCTCGCGCCGCATGATCTCGACCAACACGGCGAGCTGAAGTTCACCTCTGCCCTGCACCTCCCAGGTATCGGGGCGCTCCGTCGGAAGAACGCGCAGGGCGACGTTACCGATCAGCTCTTGATCGAGGCGGGTCTTCACGAGCCGGGCGGTTACCTTCTTGCCTTCTTGCCCCGACACGGGTGAGGTATTGATGCCTAGCGTCATCGAAAGGCTGGGTTCGTCGATCGACATCGCCGGAAGAGGCCGCGGATCATCAGCATCCGCAAGGGTCTCGCCGATCGTTACATCTGGCAGTCCAGCGACCGCGATGATCTCGCCGGGCCCCGCCTCGCTCGCGTCGACGCGATCGAGCGCCTCGGTCACGTACAACTCGGTGAGTTTGACGTTCTCGATCGTTCCATCCACGCGGCACCACGCGACCGTTTCGCCTTTCTTGATCGTGCCGTGGTGGACTCGGCACAGAGCTAAGCGGCCTACGTAGGGAGAGGCGTCGAGGTTCGTCACCAAAGCCTGGAGGGGGTGGTTCTCCTCGTAGACGGGGGCCGGAACGCGCGCGACAAGCGTGTCGAAGAGGATCTTCAGATCCGTACCGGGCTCGTTCAGATCGAGCGTCGCGGTGCCAGCCTTCGCATTCGTATAGACGATGGGGAACTCGATCTGCTCTTCATCCGCATCGAGATCCATGAACAGTTCGTAGACCTCGTCCACGACCTCTTTGGGGCGAGCGTCGGGGCGGTCGATCTTGTTCACGACGAGCACGACCGGCAATCTCCCTTCGAGCGCCTTGCGCAGGACGAAGCGCGTCTGGGGCAGTGGCCCCTCGGCCGCGTCGACCAGAAGCAGCACCCCGTCGACCATCGTGAGGCCCCGCTCGACCTCGCCACCGAAGTCGGCGTGACCTGGCGTGTCGATGATGTTGATCTTGAGGTCCCCGAACCGCACCGCCGTGTTCTTGGCGAGGATCGTGATGCCCTTCTCGCGCTCGAGGTCCATCGAGTCCATGACTCGCTCGTTGACGTCTTGGTGCGCGCCGAACACGCCCGACTGCCAGAGCATGGCATCCACGAGCGTGGTCTTTCCGTGATCTACGTGGGCGACGATCGCAACATTGCGAAGGTCGTCTCGCGTGGGCATAGCAGGCCTCTTCCTTAAAGGAGGGTGGCCCCTTGCGGGGCGGAGTGACTCAGTCTACCTGCTGGCCCGAAAAACCCTTACCCGTTACGGGAAAGTGCCGGCCTCGCCGTCTACGAAGTAATCGTTGTAGGGGCCCGGAGCCGTCCCGTGGAAGATCGCAGCGAGGCGCTCAAAGGCTAGAACCATGACGATATGAGTCTCGGACTTCTCGGAAGCGTGTCCAGCGAGGGGCGAACGGTAGTCGTCCTGGAGAGCTCCGAACAGATAGCCGGTCGCTGTCGTTTCGCTCTCACTCTCGGGGCTCTTGCGGCCAACGGTGAACATGTCCACGGGTACGCCACGTGAGGCCAGGCCCATGGTCATCTCGCGGCCCTGGTTATAAGGGACGAGACCATCGTCGAGACCATGGATGACGACCGCGCCTTCCAGTCCCGCGGCTGCGATGTCATCGAGACGGGCCATCACGGTCATGTCACGGTAAGCATCCGGGACCTCTGCGAAAGTGCCACCGGCTTCCGCCTCGATATCTGCCTTCGCGTTTGCGGCGAACTCGTTCGCCGGCGCGAGGAGACTCGCTTCGTTGTAGGTCTCGGTGACGTTCACGGCGCCTTCGACATCGATCCAGTGGTCGAAGAGAGGCCCGCCACCGCGACCAGAGAGTCCCCGCCTGCCCGCTTCGGCGACTGCGAGACCCGAGGCGTTGCCACCCATCGACACACCCATCAGCACGACGTTGTCGATCTTGCATCTCTTCTGGAGTTTCCTCGTCACTGCGATCATGTCGTCCGCTCCGGTCACCACATTCCAGCCGTGCGACTCGGGGAGCCCGTCACCGTTTGCATCGGGCTCGATCACCGCACCTCGGTAGTCCATGGCCACGGCGACCACGCCCAGTTGCTCGGCGGTCCGACGCATGTGCTCGACCCATGAGGCGGAGGTGTGTCCGTAACCGTGGGCGAACACGACAAGGCCCTTGGGCTTAGCCGCAGGAAGGGCCATCCGGCCCCGGGCAACCTCTCCGTCGACGGTGACCTCGACTCGCCGAACCCGGTCGCTCCCATCGGTGCAGCGCGCCCTGATCTGGGTGAGCGACGCCCCCGACGCAACGGACGGAAGAGACACGCTCAGGGCAACGACGAGGAGAAGTGAGATCTTTCGCATGGGTGAACGTTCGCCTTGGCGGGCGCTATCCCTGCCGACGTGATGGTGGACCCGACCGGGATCGAACCGGTTACCTCTGCCATGCCATGGCAGCGCTCTACCAAGTGAGCTACGGGCCCTCGGGGACAGCGATGCTAACAGAGGCCTATCGGCACCCCTGGACCACCGGGGCGCACGGAACCAGCTCTGGAACTAGGTCTGCGGGGTCTGGTCGCCTCCGCCACCGCCGCCACCTGAACCGCCACTGCGCCGACGTCTCCGGCGGCGTTTCTTGCGCGGCGGTCCATCACCGGCGGTGCCGACCCGGGGTGCGGCGGGCGCCTTCTCGCGCTGGACGCCGGATGGGGTCGATGCTGGTGCTTGGTCCTTCGGGGGCCGGGTCCTGTTGCCGCGTTCCTCAGCCACCTTGATCGTGATCCTGTACTCCTGGGGGTACTGGGGAACGCCGTAGGTCCCCTGCAGTTCACCGATGATCTCGTCGAGGTCCTGCCCGTCGGGGTCGGTCGTGAGCGAATCCAACTTCGGACGGTAGGAAGCCATCAGCCCCTCGAAGGTGACCCGATCGCTGCGCGGTCGGCGCCCTCGACGGCGTCCCCTGCGATTCCGATTCGAGTTACCCGAGTTATCGCCCGAGGCACCCTTATCCGCCTGTTGTTTGGGCTGCTGATTCTCGCCCTGATTCGACTGGGAACCGCCGCGGCCGCCGCGGCGACGTCTACGTCGCTTCCGCGGTGGTTGACTCACGGTCCTCCAGTCCTGGATCGAATCCGATGACTTTCGCGTCGGCCCACAGACGCTCGAGGTCGTAGTAGTCGCGCTCCTCCTGGTGGAACACGTGAACCACGAAATCTACGTAGTCGAGGAGGATCCAGCGCGCCTCGCGCTCTCCCTCTCGCCGATAGGGCTTGGTGGAGAGATCGTGGCTCAGTCGTTTCTCGACCTCTTCTGCGATGGTACGCACCTGACGTTCGGTGTTCCCGTTGCAGATCAGGAAGAAATCGGTGATGACCAGTTGCTGGGAGACGTCCAAGATGGCGATCCTGTCAGCCTTCTTGCTTGCTGCCGCCTCGGCTGCCACCAGGACGACCTCAGGTGAGGGGCTGGCCGGCGTATCGCGTTCGAGTTGAGTCAAGATGGGTGCCGAACTTCCTTCCTATTCTCAAGTTTTTGGAAGTCTCTTCCAAATATGGGGATACCCCAACGATACCGTGCCTACGTCCCATAGAGGCTTTTTGCCTCGATGTAGGCGGCTACATCGGCCGGGATCATGCCTCCGGTCTCCTCTCCCGAGGCCAGCGCGGCCCTCAAGCCGGTGGACGAGGTTTCGATCCCCTCTATCTCTAGAAGATGGATGACCGGAGCCCCGGGACGCTCGGTGATGGTCTTCACGGACACCAGGTCGTGGCCCGGCCGCGTCACCGCGATCACCTCAGTCAGTTCGTGCAGGCGCTCGAACCCCCTCCACGACGGCATGTTGAGGGCGGCATCCGCCCCGAGGATCAGGAACAGCGAGCCGCTCCCGTAGTGGGCCTGGAGTTCCGTCAGGGTATCGACGGTGTACGTCGGGCCCGATCTGTCTACTTCGATGCGCGAGACGGCGAACCCATCGAAGGGTGCTGTCGCCAGCACGGTCATCATGTAGCGGTCCTCGGGCGACGAGTAGTCCTCCTTCTGCCACGGACTCCCGGCCGGGATGAACAGAACCTTGTCGAGCGAGAACCGTTCGGCTGCGGCCCTAGCCGCTGCGAGGTGGCCCTCATGGGGCGGATCGAAGGTCCCTCCGAAGATGCCGATGCGGGTTGGACTGGTCATGCCGTCACGGTAATACGGTCACTCAGGTTCGGGTTTGACCCTGCCCCCACACGACGTAGCGAGTGGTGGTCAACGCTTCGAGTCCCATCGGACCGCGGGCATGGAGTTTCTGTGTCGATATCCCGATCTCGGAACCGAAACCGAACTGGCCCCCGTCCGAGAACCGGGTTGACGCGTTCACGAACACCGAGCCGGAATCCACCTCTGACGTGAACCGACGGGCCGCGCTGAGGTCCTCGGTAACGATCGCTTCCGCGTTCGAGGTCCCATGCCGGGCTATGTGCTCGATCGCATCCCCGATATCGTCTACGACCTTCACGGCGAGGACGAGATCGAGGTACTCGGTCGACCAGTCCTCATCCGTAGCCTCGACCGCCCCAGGCCACGCTTGTTTCACACGGTCATCACCCCTGATCTCGACCCCCTCCGCGACGAGAGCATCGAGCGCGGTCGGCAACCACGACTCCACGAGACTCGCATGCACCAGGAGGGTCTCCGCAGCGTTGCAGACACTGGGTCGCGAGGTCTTCGCATTCACGATGATCGCCGTAGCCATCTCGAGGTTCGCAGTGGCATCGACGTAGACGTGGCAGTTCCCGTCGCCATCGATGATGTAGGGCACGGTCGCGTTCTCCTCGATGCTTTGGATCAGAGCCTTGCCGCCTCGGGGTACGAGAAGATCGACGAGACCTTTCGCCTGCATGAGTTCGACCGCCTGCTCGCGCGACTCCCCCGGTACCAACTGGATCGCGTCCGTGGGAGCTCCGGCGTCGCTCGCTGCGGCGGCGAGAACATCGACGATCGCTCGATTCGAGGCCGTGGCGCTCGATGATCCGCGCAACAGGCAGGCGTTGCCGGACTTGAGGCACAGCCCGGCAACATCGGCCGTGACGTTGGGGCGCGCCTCGTAGATCACAGCCACGACACCCAGCGGTGAGCGGACCCTCTCGATGAGCAACCCGTTCGGTCGCTTCCAGCCGTCGATGACTTCACCGACCGGGTCATCTTGGGCCGCAACGATCCGCAGGCCATCCGCCATCCCTGCTAGGCGGGCGTCGGTCAAAGTCAATCTGTCGATCATGGTCCGCGAGGTGCCGTCTGAGGTGGCGCGCTCGACATCGGCAGCGTTGGCCTCGATCAGCTCCGGGGCTTGCTTCTCGAGGGCGTCGGCCATCGCATGCAGGGCGCTGTCCTTGACCGCCGAGGTGAGCCTTGCAACGCGAGGGGCAGCGTTGGCAGCTCGCCTACAAACATCGAGTACTTCGCTCACGGTTCCTCTCCCGTCGGTGCGGCATCGAGGATGACGAGTTGATCCCGATGGATCACTTCTCGTCCGGCCAACTCGGCCGACGACCGCCCCTTTGCGGACTCGAGTTCTTCTGCCGAATAGCGTACCAATCCGCGTGCGAACGCTCCCGTGGCCGACGTGACCACATCGACAACATCTCCACTCGAGAACGTTCCGGTCGCACCGGTCACGCCCACCGCGAGGAGGCTCTTCTTCCCCGCCACGATCGCGTCCCTGGCCCCCTCGTCCACGATCACAGTGCCGGCTGGTGGTTGGCCGAACGCGATCCAGAGTCGTCGGGCGCTGAGCCTGGTGGGATGCGGATGGAAATAGGTGCCGACGTTCTCGCCTCCACAGGCATCCGCCACTATGTTCGGCCGCGACGCGCGCGCAACCACCACCCCAACACCAGAGAACGTGGCCACCCACGCCGCGGCGATCTTCGAGGCCATCCCACCACTCGAGAACTGGGATCCCCGGCCTCCGGCAGAGCGTTCGAGTTCAGGCGTGATGCGATCAACCTCGCCGAGCAACGGAGCGTCTGGAACCTTTCGGGGGTCCTCGGCGTGGAGACCGTCCGCGTCGGTGAGCAGAAGCAGCAACGAGGCGCGCCCGAGATTGGCGACCAGCGCCGCGAGACGGTCGTTGTCTCCGAAGCGGATCTCATCGACCGCTACCGTGTCGTTCTCGTTCACGATGGGCACTGCCCCGAGGGCAAGCAAGCGGTCAAGGGTGTTGCGGGCGTTGAGGTACTGCTGACGGTGGATGAAGTCGTAGCGCGTCAATAGCATCTGCCCGGTGACGATCCCTCGCGCGGCCAACAAGCGGGCATAGATCTCGAGGAGCCTTCCCTGTCCGACCGCTGCCGCGGCCTGGAGCGACGGGATGTCGCTCGGCCTACTCGTCATCCCCAGCGGGGCAGCCCCGGCGGCGATGGCACCCGAGGACACGAGCACGACCTCGATGCCGAGCTGCCGCACCGCGACCATCTCGTCGCACAGTGCGGCGATCCGGTCTTCGTCAACCCGGCCACCCGAATCGACCAACGATGTCGTTCCGACCTTGACCACTACCCGGTCGCCGGCCGAGAGCGCCGGTCTCATGTCTCTTCTGGTTCGAAGTCGAAGTTGATCTCACCGATCCTGACTTCGTCGCCTTCCTCGGCACCCTTCTCGGCAAGCATCCGCTCGACGCCCATCGCGACCAAACGGCGCTGGAGGCGTTCGATCGCCTCTTCGTTCTCGAAATCGGTAACCGCTACCGCCCGTTCTGCGCGCTTGCCTTTGATGCGCCAGCCCTCGTCCTCGCGGACGACCCTGACCGGATCCTCCTTGATCACGTGGCGCACATAACCGACCGCGGGGGGAGTATCGGCCCGAGCCTTCTCGACGAGGGCAGCGACCCGCTCCACGAAGTCATCGACGCCCTCGCCAGTGACCGCAGAGATCGGGCGGGCGTCGGGATGCCGGGCGAGGAGTTCATCGATGCGACCGGGATCGGCATCGAGCTTGCTACCCAGGATCAAGGTCGGTCGCGTGCCGAGTTCGGGATCGAATGCGATCAGCTCCTTGCGAAGTACATCGACATCGTCCATCGGGTTGCGATCCTCAGCCGTCAGATCGACCAGGAACACCAACACCGCAGCACGTCTGACGTGACGCAGGAAGCGGTCACCCAGGCCCTTACCGGCACTCGCGCCTTCGATGAGACCCGGGATGTCAGCGACGACGAAACTCGACTCGCCGCGTTTCACCACCCCGAGGTTCGGGACCAGCGTGGTGAAGGGGTACGAGGCGATCTTCGGTTTGGCGGCGGAGATGCGCGAGATCAGGGTGGACTTCCCGGCGTTCGGGAATCCGACAAGCCCGACGTCGGCGAGCAGCCTCAGTTCGAGTCGAAGACCCCGGGTCTCGCCCGGCTCACCCTTCTGCGCGAAAGCAGGAGCCTGGCGCGTCGAGGTTGCGTAGTGGACGTTGCCCTGGCCCCCTCGTCCGCCTTGGGCCGCAACGAGTTCGTCACCGGGAGATGCAAGGTCGGCAACCAAGACGTCGTCCTCGTACACGACGGTGCCCGGCGGGACCAAGATGATCCGGTCCTTGCCACTCGCCCCATGACGACGAGCGCGCTGACCGTCCCCACCCGAGTTCGCTTTGACCTGAGGGTGGTCTCGCAGCTCGAGCAGCGTGCCCACTGAGGTGTCGGCGCGCAGGACGACGCTTCCACCCTTGCCCCCGTCACCGCCGTCAGGCCCGCCTTTCGGCTTGTATGGCTCGGCGTGGAACGAGGCAGAGCCGTTACCGCCGTCACCAGCGATCGCTCTGATCTTGGCTTCGTCGACGAATGCCATCTCGCTCCTTCGGTAAATGCAGAGCGGGGGCCCAGACGGACCCCCGCGTCTTAGAAACCTTGTGGTTACTACTCTGCGTCGGAGAGCACGCTGATGACCTTGCGGCCACCGCGGTTGTGGAACTTCACAACGCCGTCAGACATCGCGTAGAGGGTGTCGTCTCCACCACGCTTCACGTTCAGACCCGGGTGCCATCTGGTGCCGCGCTGGCGAACGATGATCTGGCCTGCGCCGATCTCCTGGCCGCCGTACACCTTGATACCGAGCCTCTTCGCCTCGGAATCCCGACCGTTCCGGGACGAGGCGGCACCTTTCTTGTGTGCCATCTACTTCTCCTCTTCCGCTTTCGACGTGGACTTGGCCGAGCTACTCGCGGCCATCTTGATGTCCGAGATCTCGATCGAGGTGTAGCGCTGACGGTGACCCTGGTGGCGCCGATACCCCGTCTTGTTCTTGTACTTGAAGACGTGGATCTTCTCGCCCTGGGTCTCGCCGAGAACCTTGGCCGTGACCTTCGCGCCCTTGAGCGCCGTAGCGCCGGCCGTGGTCTTGCCCTTGTCGTCAACGACCATGAGCGGCGTGAAATCGACGGTCTTCTTGCCGTCCTTCAGGCGCTCGATCTCTATGACGTCGCCCTTGGCGACCTTGTGTTGCTTCCCGCCCACGCGGATGACTGCGTACATCGAACCTCTCAGAGGGATTGGAAGTGGATGAACCGACTGATGAGGATACCAAAAGCTCGGTCGGGTGCGGAATGGGGGCCTAACACCCCTCTATTCGTCGATCGCATGGGCCAGGATGCCCCTGCCTTCGCACGAGGGACAGACCTCGGAGAACGTCTCGACGATGCCTGCGGAGACGTTCTTCCTGGTCATCTGGATCAGCCCCAGGGGACTGATATCGAACACCTGGGTGCGGGTCCGATCCCGATCGAGCTCCCGACGGAACAACTTGATGATCTCGTCCCGGTTGGATGCGTCTTCCATGTCGATGAAGTCGATCACGATGATCCCGCCGATGTCTCGCAGGCGGAGCTGACGGCCAACCTCGACGAGGGCTTCCTTGTTGTTCCGGAACACGGTCTCTTCAAGGTTCGACTTCCCCACGAACTTGCCAGTGTTGACATCGACGACGGTCATCGCTTCGGTTCGGTCGAATACGAGGTGGCCCCCGGACGGGAGCCAGACCTTGCGGTCAAGCGACTTCTTTATCTGCTCGAGGATCCGGTACTCCTCGAAGATCGGGAGGTCGCCCTCGTAGAGCTCGAGGCGGTGATCGAGGTCGGGGGTGGTCGTTCGGACGTAATCCCTCAGCGTTGCCTCGATCGCGGGATCGTCGACGATGCACTGGCTGATCTCGCGGTTGAAGAGGTCGCGGATCACGCGGAGCTCCAATTCAGGCTCCTCGTGGACGAGAGCCGGTGCCTTCGCCTTGTCCGCCTTCTTCTTGATCTCGCCCCATAGTTCGACGAGTCGTTCGAGGTCGCGTTCGATGTCTTCACGTCCCGCGCCCTCGGCGGCGGTTCGCACGATGATCCCGTGACCGTCGGGGCGGATCTCCTGGGCGATGTCCCTCAGTCGCTGTCGCTCGCTATCGGACAACCGACGGGACACACCGAGAGAGTTAGCCTCGGGCACCAGGACCAAGTGGCGACCGGCGATCGAGACGAGCGCGGTCAGCCGTGCACCTTTGGACCGCATCGGATCCTTGGTGACCTGGACGAGGATCGACTGGCCGGACTTGAGCACGGTCTCGATGCGAGGCACCTCGTCGCCCTCGTCGCCGGCGATCCCTACCTCGCCGGCGTACAGGACACCGTTGCGGTTCTCGCCGATGTCGATGAACGAGGCCTCCATCCCGGGGAGAACGTTCTGAACCTTGCCCAGATAAACGCTCCCAACGAGCGAGCGATCCTCGTCACGCGCGACGTAGAACTCGACCGCCTCGCCCTTCTCGAGCACCGCGATCTGGGTGCCACCCTCGTCGGCATGAACGAGCATCACGCGCTCGATGTTCTGCGGACGAGACCGTGTCGGGCGCCGACGGTTAGACCGCTTGCGGGGGCGCGAGCCGCCTTCCTTCGCGGGAGCTGCGTCCTTCGAGTCCTCATCGGGCCGACCCTGAGGGTCCTTCTGCTCGCCTCCGCCTTGACGCTGCCCCGAGCCGCCACCGGACGACCGCGACCGCCGTCGTCGTCGCGTGGACTTCTTCGGTTGCTCCGCAGTAGCTTCGCCCGAGGTCTTCTCGATCGGAGAAGGTTTGGGAGAAGGCGTGGGAGCAGGTGTCCGAGAAGGCGTCGGAAGAAGGCGTGTCGGTGAAGTCGGAGGCTTTCTCTCGTTTGCGCGGGCGCGCCGTTGCTCACGCTTGTTTCTGGTCTCTCATCCATCTATCGGATCCGATCTATCAAGCCCGCAAGAACCGTCGCATGTGGATGTTCAGGAGCAGGCCAACCGCGACGAAATTCGCGAGCATGGCCGAGCCACCGAACGACATGAACGGAAGCGGGACACCGGTGATGGGCATGATCCCCATGGTCATGCCCATATTCAGGAACACTTGGAACGCCCACATCGCAGCGATACCCGCGGCTACGAGCGTGCCAAAGAGATCTCGTGACATCGTCGCGATCCGGAGAGCTCTCCAGATCAACAACGCGAACAACAACAACAGTGATGCAGAACCCATGAACCCGAGTTGCTCACCTACAGCCGTGAAGATGAAGTCGGTGTGCTGCTCGGGGACGAAATCCAGAGACGTCTGTGTGTCAGGACTACGGAAGCCCTTGCCTTCGATCCCCCCTGAACCGATGGCGATCTGTGACTGCCTCAGGTTGTAACCCTCGGACTGAACGTTCGGAGTCGCGTCCAGGAACGAGGTCAAACGTTCGATCTGATAATCCTTGATCAAGCCCATCTGGAAGACCACGATTATCGCCGATAAGCCCCATGCCGATGAGGGCTAGGAAGTGACGCACCTTCGCCCCGCCGATCAGGAGCATGGCGAGCGTCATGGCGATGAACACCATCATCGTCCCGAGGTCAGGCTGGACGAAGATCAAGAGACTCGGAAGTCCGGCGATGGCCAGGACGCTCAGGATGTCCATCCCGCTCAGGTCTGCCTTGCGCTCGGCAAGGAAGGCGGCGAGCGCCAGGATCACCGCGATCTTCGTGAGCTCCGCCGGCTGCAGGTCGTAAACACCGAGGTCGAACCACCCACGCGTTCCATTGCGCACGCTTCCCAATCCGGTCAGCACGAGGAGAAGCGACAGCGTCATGAAGCCATAGATGATCGGAGTGAACGACCTGATGTGGCGGTAGTCGAAGAAGCTCGTGACTAGCAGCAGGACGAAACCCGCGATCACGTATAGGAGCTGTCTGTTCACAAGCCCGGATGGATCGAGTCCCGCAGCTTCCTGTTTGCCCGCCGTGGCCGAATAGACCATCAGCGCCCCATACACGGCGAGAAGGAAAGTCAGTAGCAGGAGGGTGGGGTCGAGATGGCGCAGAGGCGCCTTCTTGGCCATGCGAGACGCTATCGGTTGCCCACCGATGCGATCCACGCCATCCGAGATGATCCCTGAGAGGCCCATCAGTCGGAGGAGTCCGTGCCTAGAGTGACGGTCGTCTCGGAATCGATCTTGTAGATGCCTTCATATATCTGTCGAGCGACGGGAGCGGCGCTCTCGCCACCGTGACCTGCCTGGTTGAGATAGACGGCGATCACGTACTCGGGGTTCTCCGCAGGGGCGTAGGACACGAACCACGCGAAGTTGCGGTCGGTAGTGCCGATCTGGGCGGTACCGGTCTTGCCGGCGATCTGCACCTTGTTCAGGGGGAAGTTTGCGAACGCGGACCGAGCGGTGCCATTCGGCCCCGAGATGACGTCGACCAAGCCGGCGCGCATCGCCTCGAGGGTGGCAACGTCGAGACCAAGGTTGCCGTCCTGCTTCGTCTTGATGCTCTTGATGATCTGGCCGTCCTCGATGACCGCCTTCCCGAGGCGCGGTTGAAGGAGCTTCCCTCCGTTGACGATCCCCGAATAGAAGTCCGCCATCTGGATGGGACTGACCGTTAGGTCGCCCTGGCCGATAGAGAGGTTGACTGTGTAACCGGGAAGCCACCCGTACTGGCAGCCATCGCTGGGAATGGCGTCGCACAGTTCGTCGAGCCATTGCTTGTCCGGGACGGTACCGCTCGTCTCGCCGGGCAGGTCGATCCCGGTGGGACTATCGAAGCCGACCTTGCGCATGTAGGCCTGGAACTTCTCCGAGCCATCACCATTTCCCTCGCCCCATCGGTCCTCCAACATCGCCCCGAGCTCGTAGTAATAGGTGTCGCACGAGACCTCGAGCGAGCGGGCAAGCGACATCAAGCCCATGTCCGCCGGTGACCAGTTGTAGTAACGATGGTCGTCTAGCCCGTACTCGAAGTAGGGGTTGCAGTCGAGCGAGTCGTAGGCATCGATCAGTCCGTTGGAGATCGCCGCGCCTGCGGTGACGGGCTTGAAGGTAGACCCTGGGGCGACGGCAGCCTGAGTCACCCGGTTCAACAGTGCATCGTCGGTCGGATCGTCTGGGGTCCCTTGCCCAAGGGCGTCGAACTCCTTCTGCGACAACCCGTCGGCGAGTATCGCCGGATCGAAGGTCGGGTAGCTCGCCGATGCGATCACCTCGCCGGTGTTCGGGTCCATGACCACGGCCGCACCATCGGGGGCCCGGTAGCCTGCCCCGCGTGCCGCCAGGATCCCCGATTCGAGGGCGTTCTCGGCGATCCGTTGGATCCGGGCGTCGAGTGACAACATCAGATCGTCGCCTGCCACCTGCTCCTGCCTGGTATCCGATCTGATGACGTTGCCGCCGGAGTTGACCACGACCTTCTGGATAGCAGGCTGCCCTCTCAGGAATCGGTCGTAGAAGCGCTCGACCCCCATCTTGCCGACGATGTCCCCTGCGAGATACGTGGGCTTAGCACCCTTGAAGTAATCGGACTCGAGGTCCTCAGGACTGATCTCGCCGACGTACCCCAGGATCTGCGCCGCTATCTTGCCCTGCGGGTACGCCCGCACCGGGAGGGTGTCGAAGCCGACCCCGATGAAGTCCTCCGGGTTCTCCTTGATGACATTGATCTGTCGCTTCCTGACGTCGTACGCAACCGCGACCGGCTTGTAGGGCGACACAGTCTGGTCATTCAGGGCTGCCCGAAGGTCCTTCCACGGGATGCCGAGCAGATCCACCAACTTTCGCAGGATGTCTTGGCGCTCGGCTGGCTCGTCGACGACCTGCCTGTCTACCGTCACGGCAAGCGACGAGCGGTTCTGGACCAGGACGACGCCGTTGCGATCCAAGATGCGACCGCGCGGAGGCTCCGAGTAGATGGTCCGGACCCGATTCTCCTTGGCGAGGCTGGTGTAGTCCTCAGACGCCAGGACCTGAAGGAACCACAGACGAGAGAACAACGCGACGAACGCAACGACGACCAGGACGCCGAGAACGGCGAGCCTCAGGAGGACGCGATCGATCCCGAACGGATTCTTCCCGGAAGGCGCCCCCATCGGCGACAGGCTGCTCACCATCGGTGCACCCTCTCGGGACTGAACTTCTCGGCGAGGCGCCGAACGAGCGGAAAGACGAAGGGGGTCAGAAGGGTGTTGTAGAGGACGACTAGCCCAGCCACCTTGAGGGTGAACAGCAAGCTGACCCACTGCTGACCGAGGATGATGTTGAGCGTCGCGTATCCCGTCTCGGCCACAGCCGAAGCTCCGGCGACGATCAGGACGGGCATCCATACCGACTCGGACGGCGCGTACTTCCGGATGCTGCCGATCATGTAACCGATCAGCAGATAGACCATCGCGTAGAGACCCACAACCGAGTCCGCAAGCAAGAGATCCTGCATCAGCCCTCCGAAGAAACCGGCCGCGACGCCAACCCGCTCGCCTTGAAGGTAGGCGAGGCTGACGATGACAACCAGAAGGACCTGAGGGATCACGCCGAGCAAGGTCACTCGCGTTAGCAGCGTCGATTGAAGGGCGAGGGCGACGACGAGGATCGCCGCTATCGAGAGCATCCTTCCGAACCCGAGCTCAGCGAGGGTGCTCGGTCGCCGCGAGCGCACGGCGTCCATCAGTTGCCACCTCGCGCGTTGGGACCGCTCTCGATCAGGACCTGGACAAAGTCAAGGCGGGTGAAATCGACGTACGGCTGTACCTCGATCGTCTGCTCCGTTGCCGCACTCTCGCCCTCGACCTTGATGACGAGTCCGATCGGGATGTTCGGAGGAAAGATCGTCCCCCCGAGATAGGACGTCTGGACTGCGTCGCCGAGTTCGACGGGGGCGTCGATACCTATGAACTCGAGCGACAGAGGTTCGCCCGCCCCGTTCCCGGTGATCGTTCCGGAGTACTCCTTGCCTTCGAGTTTCGCCCCCGCTGCCCCACGCGGGTCGATGAGGAGCAGAACGGTCGAAGTGCTGTCCTGGACCTCGATGATCTTGCCCACGAGACCCTTGTCGTTGATCACCGTCATGTCCTCGCGTACGCCATCGGAGGTGCCCTTGCTGATCGTGTAGGCCCACTGATAGTTGGAGGGCACCTTCGAGATGATCTCGGCCGTCACCTTGTCCATGCTGGCCCACGACTCGTTGAGGTCGAACAAGGCCTTGAGACTCTCGTTCTCCTCGAGCACCCCTTGAGCTTGGATCACCTGCTCGCGTAAGCGAGTCACCTCGGATTCGAGGCGAGCGTTCTCGCTCCGCAAGCTGCCCAATTCGCCGATCGAGGAGAAGATATTTCCGATCGGCCGGAAGATGGCAGTGAACCCGCGCTGGATCGGCTCGACGACGGCAGCCGTCACGTCTTTGGCGCCCTCTAGGACGCCACCGTCATTGCTTCTGAAGTCGAGGGTGATCAACCCGACGCACAATGCGAGGAAGACGAGGAGAAGGATCTTTCCTCGCCCAACTCGGCGCTGAATCCTCAATGGAAACCTTCTTCGTTGTTGAAACCTGTACTCAGATCGGGGGGCGGAGCCGCCATCCAGCAGCGGAGATGTCCGGAAGACAGCGTGCTACGGCCGCGGGACCGCCCTGCGGGACTCATGGTAGCCGCAAAACCCACCAAGACGGGGCCCAAGGCCCCCTGCCCCTAGTGCCTAGTGGAGGAGATGAGGACCCGCTTGAGGGATTCGAACTCCTCGAGGCACTTGCCCGAGCCCACCGCCACTGCGAACAGCGGGTCGTCGGCTATATGGATCGGCATTCCGGTCTCATGCTTCAGGCGTTCGTCGAGGCCCTTGAGCATCGAGCCACCCCCGGCCAGCACGATCCCCTTGTCCATGATGTCAGCGGCCAGCTCTGGCGGGGTCTTGTCGAGGGTGTTCTTCACGGCATCGACGATCGCATTGACGGGCTCCTCGATCGCCTTGCGGATCTCTTCGGCGGAGACGAGGATCGTCTTCGGCAGGCCGGTGACGAGGTCACGGCCGCGGATCTCTGCCTGAGACTCGTCGGGGACGGGGAACGCCGAGGCGATCGCCATCTTGATCTCCTCTGCGGTGCGCTCGCCCAGCATCAGCGAGTACTCCTTCTTGATGTAGTTGATGATCGACTCGTCGAGTTCGTCGCCGCCGATGCGGATCGACTGGCTCGACACGATGCCGCCGAGCGAAACGACGGCGACCTCGGTGGTTCCTCCGCCGATGTCGACGATCATGTTTCCGGTTGGTTCGTGCACCGGCAGTCCTGCACCGATCGCAGCGGCCATCGGTTCCTCGATGATGAACGCACTGCGAGCACCGGCCGAGATGGTTGCCTCTTCCACCGCGCGCTGCTCGACACCGGTGATGCCCGACGGAACACAGACAACGACACGCGGTTTCGCGAGGAACGTGCGCTTGTGCACCCTTTGGATGAAGTAGCGAAGCATCTTCTCGGTCACATCGAAATCGGCGATCACGCCGTCCTTGAGGGGGCGGATCGCAACGATGTGAGCCGGGGTGCGGCCGATCATCCGCTTGGCCTCTGAACCGACCGCGAGGATGGCTCCGGATTTCGTATTGATAGCCACGACCGAGGGCTCGTTGAGGACTATGCCTCTCCCCCGCACGTAGACCAGGGTGTTGGCGGTACCAAGGTCGACCGCCATGTCCCTGCCGATGAACTGGAACATGTTGTCCATTTCAGAACTCCTGACGCCTGTTCTATGGCTGCTTGTTCGTTAGTGAGGCCATTGAGGGTAGCCGATAAGGCCCGCCAGGCCTACTCCCAAGGTCCCGCTAGCCGAAGAAGAGGTTGACCTCGCGTGATGCGGACTCGGGTGAGTCCGAGCCGTGGACAGATGTTTTCGCCGATCACGGTGGCAAGATCGCCCCTTATGGACCCTGGTGCCGCCTCGATCGGGTTGGTGGCGCCCATCAATTGGCGCATCCCGGCGACAGCATCGGCGCCCTCAACAACCATCGCGACGACCGGTCCCGAAGTGATGAACTCGACCAGCTCACCGAAGAATGGTTTATCGGAGTGCTCGCCGTAGTGCTTCTTGGCCAGCGATTCGTCGATCGTGAACAGCTTCATCTCTCTGATGTCGTAGCCCTTCGACTCGATCCGCGAGACGACATCTCCGACGAGCTTGCGGCGTACGCCGTCGGGCTTGACCATCACGAAAGTTTGCTGTGTATCAGCCATCTCTGATTCCTCCTGAAGGTGGTTGGCCCCGTGTCCTGGTTCGACAAGGCGACCGACAAAGTAGCAGAAGCCTGCTAGGTGGGGCCGAGGATATGCGTCCGCGCCTCGCCGACGACATAGTGGGATCCCGTGATGCACACGAGTTGCGTGGTCTCCGAGCCGACCAGCGCGCTCTCAACGGCACCTGCCACATCGGCCACGACCGTGCACGAGAGACCGAGTTCCTCAGCCGTGTCCCGAAGAACCTTGGGATCGGTGGAGCGGACGGACGCGGCGGTCGTGACGATCACATCGCCTCCCACCCTGGCGATCTCGGTCAACATCCCGACGTGGTCTTTGTCCTCGAGGGTCCCCACAACGAAAGTCACCGAGTCGAACGCGAACTCTTCGATCAGGCTGGTGACCAGGGCCGACATCCCGTCCGGATTGTGAGCGACGTCCAGCACGAGCGTTGGCCCGTCGTCATTGGCGTGGATGGCTTCGAGGCGACCCGGGACCTTTACCGAGGAGAACCCTTCCTCGACGACATCTGTCTCGAGGCTCTGATCGGGAAACATGCTGGTCACCGCCTCAAGTGCAACCGCCGCATTGACCGCCTGGTGTGCACCGTGAAGCGGCAAGAACAGCTCTTGGTAGTCGCGGTTAGAGGTCCGCAACGACACGAACCGGCCCCCGACGGCGATCTGGTTGTCGAGGACGGAGAAGTCGCGTTCAAGGACGGCCAGCGGCGCCCCTACGGAATCTGCCTGTTCCTTGATGATCGCGAGGATGTTCGGGTCAAGCTCCCCCGTGATGGCGACTGAATGCTGCTTGATGATCCCAGACTTCTCCTTCGCGATCGTCTCGCGATCGCCGCCCAAGAGTTCGACGTGATCCAGACCGATGTTCGTGACTACCGCGACCTTCCCGTCCGTAGTGTTGGTCGCGTCCCAGCGCCCACCGAGCCCCACCTCGACCACCACGACATCCGCTGCGTCGGATGCCCACAGGAAGAAGATCCCGGTCAGCAGCTCGAAGTACGTGATCTGCTCGCCGAGTTCCTTCTCGACCACTTGAACGTAAGGAGCGATGTGGTCGTAGACCTCACCGAATTCCGACTCGGTCAGCGCTACACCCCCGAACGTGATGCGTTCCGTGACCGATTGGAGGTGTGGCGACGTGAAGGTTCCGACCTTGAGCCCCGTGGCAGCAAGCACCGCGGCAGCGATCCGGGCGGTCGAGGTCTTGCCGTTCGTGCCCGTGATGTGGAGGGCGGGCAGCGAGTCCTCGGGGTGATCGAGTAACTCGAGAAGTGCCTCGATCCTGTGCGTCGACGGCGACATCGCTTTCATGGCATCGACGCCGAGGCCCTCCAAGTGGGAGCGCGCCTCCTCGAAGCCCATCTCAGTCCTTCTTCGGCTCGGGCTCGCCGAGCGCGATGTCGCAGACGAGCATCTCGGCCGAATCATCGATCACCAGATCGAAGCTCTTCACGTTCACCGTGGCATTGACGTCCTCGATCGCCTCGCGCAAGGCATCTATCTGGGCGCTTGGTCCGGTGACGACGAGCTGATCGACCGGGGTCTTCAGGGAGACCTTGGCTTCCGACTTCGCTTTCCTGATCTGAGTGAGCACCTCGACCGCCGCATCGAAACATCCGTCGTCTTCAGCTTCGGGAAGTTCTGATGACTGCGGCCAGGGGGCGACGTGGACCGACTCGGGCTGTTCCCTTTCCTCGTTCCACACCTCCTCCGTCGCGAAGGGGATAACCGGAGCGAACAGCCTGAGCACCACATCGAGAGCGGTCCGCAAGGTGCCGATCGCCGAGGCGTCCCCCGCGTAGGCACGGTTCTTACACAGCTCGAGGTAGTTGTCGGTCAGGTCACTCCAGAACCATGTCTCGGTAGCAGCGAGCGCCCCCGCGTGATCCCAGTCTTCCCACCGTGCGGTCACGCGCTCGATCAAGGCACCGAGTCGAGCGATGAGAGCGCGGTCCATCGGGTGAACCGGATCGCTGCCCTCACCTTCGAACATCCGGACAAGGCGCGCGGCGTTGCGGATCTTGGTGACCAGACGCCGGCCCTCTTTCATCACGTTCGTATCGAACGTCGTGTCTACTCCGAGCCGAGCCGATGCGGTCCAGTACCTGACGGCGTCGGCTCCGAACTCATCAAGGAGCTCCGTCGGAACGACCACATTGCCCTTGGACTTCGACATCTTCTTGCGATCGGGATCGACGATCCATCCCGAGATAGTCACGTGCTCCCAGGGAACGGAGTTGTCCTCGAGAAGAGATCTCGTGATCGTGTAGAACGCCCACGTCCGGATGATCTCGTGGCTCTGCGGGCGGAGGTCGCTCGGATAGAGACTCGAATGACGAGCCTCGTCATCGGGCCATCCCGATGGGATCAGAGGTGAAAGAGAGGACGTAGCCCAAGTGTCGAACACATCGGTATCCCCCACGAAGCCACCGGGTACGCCACGTTGATCGGCGGTGAATCCGTGCGGCGCTTCGGCTGAAGGGTCGACGGGAAGATCCTCTTTCCGCGGAAGGATCAGGTCCGTGTGGTCAACGGTTCCGTCATCGCGCACCCGGTACCAGACCGGGATGGGGACTCCGAAGTAGCGCTGACGCGACGTGTTCCAGTCTTGGTTGAGTCCCTCGACCCAGTCGATGTAGCGCTTGAGAAACATCTCCGGGTGCCACTTGACCTTGCGACCTTGCTCGAGGAGCGCGTCCTTCTTGTCCAGGATCTTGATGAACCACTGTCGGCTGACCACGAACTCGAGGGGCCGCTCCCCTCGCTCGTAGAACTTCACCGCCCGCACCGTCTTCTCGGGCTCACGAGTGATAGCGCCCGCCTCGTCGAGGAGTTCGATCATCTTCTTGCGGGCTTGATTCAGGTACAGCCCGGCAACCTCGCTGTAGTTCGCTCGAGCGGTCGCCGGATCGGTCGTTGTGAACGGATGCTCTCCCCAGGCGGCGTCAACGATCCTGCCGTCACGGCCAACGACCTCGCGGGCGGGGACGCCGAGCTGGCGCCACCAATCGACGTCAGCGGCGTCACCGAAGGTGCAATTCATCAGGATGCCGGTCCCCTTCTCGGGGTCCGCTCCCTCATCGGCGATGATCGGAACCGGGGCCTTGAACAAGGGGGTGATCGCGTTCTTGCCGATCATGTCCTTATAGCGATCGTCGTCGGGGTGGGCCACGATCGCGACACACGCAGGCAGCAACTCAGGTCTCGTGGTGGCGATCTCGAAGTTCCCTCCGCCCTCGACCTCGAATCGGATGAAGTTGTATTGGCCTTCGCGCTCGCGATCCTCGACCTCGGCCTGAGCCACGGCGGTCTGGAAATCGACATCCCACATCGTCGGTGCCTCGCGTAACTCGGCCTCGCCCTTCTCGATGAGCCGCACGAATGACAACTGGCTGACGAAGCGAGATCTCTCGTCGATGGTCGCGTAGGTCTCCGACCAATCGACCGACAGGCCGATCCGCTGCCACAGTTCTTTGAACTGCTCCTCGTCCTCCGCCGCTACCCGACCGCACAGCTCGATGAAATTCCGGCGAGAGATGATGAGGGTGTCGCCCTCACGGCCGAACTCGAGTTTCAGATCAGGGTCGTATGGAAGGGACGGATCGCAGCGCACCGAGAAGACGTTCTGAACCCGACGCTCGGTAGGCAGCCCATTGTCGTCCCACCCCATCGGATAGAAGACGTTCTTTCCGGTCATCCGTCGATACCGGACTGAGAGATCAGTGTGCGTGTATGAGAAGACATGCCCGAAGTGCAGAGAACCGCTCACCGTCGGCGGCGGGGTGTCGACTACGAAGGTCTCGTCCCGGCCCCTGGTTGGGTCGTAGCGGTAGGTGCCAGCCTCTGCCCAGTAGGCGCGCCAGCGTTCCTCTATCTCAGGTAGATCGTCCTTCTTCTTAGCCACGTAAGTCGCTCACTCCGCTCCGATAACCAATCGATGGATCCTCACGTCGCCGGTAAGCCTAGAACCTGCCACCACCTGGGTCAGCGCCTTGGCGACAGGCCGGACGTCCGCCCGGTAGGTGGGATCGCCGGCGGCAAACATGTCGATGAGGTCGACGATCACATCGAGACGCAGGAAGAAGAACGGCTCGAAGCCCGCCCCCAGCAGATCTCCGCCCTCGATGAAGGCGGAATCACCCATCAGGTCGTCGTCGTTCGAGAGGAGGTCCTCGGCGGCCTCGGTGCCGAACGCAACCACGACCGGATCGGTCGGCACGACCACGATGGGGCGCGGCGCCGCGGGAACCCAGATCTCGTGGGAGGGGATCCCGGCGACGGTCCCATCTCTGACGTCAAGCCCTTCGGCAGCCGCGTATCGAACGAGCGCCTCAACTGCACGGCTGGACGACGCCTGGTCACCTGTTGAGACCGCCAGACCGCCGTCGATATCGATCCCGCCTCCGCGTGCGAACAGCGCCGCGTCACCGACCCACGCGAGCACGTCCTCTTCGAGATCAAGGCCGGTGGTCGCCTCGAACACCGCGACCTGCGCCCTGACCGCCGGGTCGGTGGCGGCGAGGAGATCGAACTGCGCGTACGCGCCACGGGCGAGGTCGCCGAGGGCAGGCACGGAGACCGCGAGCCACGAGCGGGCCGGCAATGACCACGCCGGAAGCCGGTTCCGAGCGGTCCCGGCCTCATCCCGCTGCGCAAGCTCGGTGACCGCGGAGCGATCCGTCACGAACCCAGCGATGAGCATGGGACTGATGGGCCCATCTAGCCACGACGTCAGGCTCGACGGAAGCACCAACGCCAGGGATGACCCGACCGCCGTGCCGATATCTAGGAACAGCGAGAAGATCCGGTCCTCGGTGAGTGCCTCATCGAGTTCGGCATACGCATCCGAGTCGGCGAGCGAATCGCCGCGCGTCGCGTTGATCGATGCCCTGAGACTCGGCTCGGTGCCGATCACGGCAAACCCGTCGACGATCCCGAACGCGAGTCCCTCGTCGATAGCGCGGTACCCGATCCCCTCGTGCTGCTCCTCGGTCAGCGGCATGCCCTCTGCGCGCACGATCTCGTCGAGGAACGCGAGCGCCGCGTCCTCATCGTCTGCTTCGAGCAGGAGCGCAGCCGTCGGGACGGGGAACACCGCCGACGCGAACATCCCGATCTCGTTGCCGAGCCACGGAGCAACGTCCTCCTCGTAGGTCATCTCGAAGCGCGACAACTCGAGGTCGATCGCGTCGATCAGCGGGTTGAGTACCTCTCCGGCCTCGGGGGCGCCCTCGAACCTCTCGAGCAGATCCCTCAGTGCCTTGCGCTGATCGACCGACGGCGTCAGGAACGCGTGCGCGTACGCGATGGCGTCCTGGGGAACGAGCCGGATCGCCTCATCCTCGGGCGTCGAGTTAAGGCTGTAGAGCGCGTAGCCGCCCACGCCGGCAACCATGACGGCGGCGACGAGCAGTGCGATGATGCGCGAACGGATAGGAACCACCTCCACTAGAGGACCTCAACCGTAAGGGGTCGCCTCCGTCATCGAGACCGCGAAGACTGGTTACGGATGCTGGGTCGAAGGCCATCCGCCCTTTCGCCCGGGGAGGAGTGACCGTTTCGCCTTCCTGGTGCGTCTAACAGGGTAAGGAGGGAAGGTCATCGCTACCGACGATTTCGAGATGTTCTGCCGGGATGAATATGGAGCCCTCGTTGGATCGCTCAGCTTGTTCTGCGGTGACGCATTGGTAGCCCAGGAGATGGCGCAGGAGGCCCTGATCCGGGCGTACCGCGACTGGAGGAAGGTGCGCGGATTGGCATCCCCCAAGGCGTGGGTCCATACGGTCGGTATGAACCTTGCCCGCTCACACTTCCGACGACGGAAGATCGAGCATCGGGTTCTCGAGAAAGTTGCCGCAGGGACGCTGACCGAGAGTTCCACCACCGAGCTTGAAGTTATGACGACCGCGAGTTAGTTGCAGCCCTCCCGGCTCGCCAGAAGCAGGCGATCGTTCTCCGCTACTTCGTAGACCTGAAGATCGGCCAGGTCGCGGCCGCTATGGACTGCTCCACTAGCACAGCGAAGGCACTGATCCGCAAAGGACTGGACTCCCTGCGAGATGGCGAAGGGGACGATGAGAAGGCGGTGGCGGATGTTCTCTGATCCGAAGACGACTCTCCAGAACGCCGCCGCGCGACCAAGCGAAGGCCCGAACATGGACGCGATACGCGCTGGCGGCAAGAGACTCATCCTTGGGCAACGGATCCTTATCGGCGTAGCCATGGCTACGGTTGTCACGGTCTTCGGAGGTGTCGCGTGGTCCGCCTTCGGGCCGGACAGCACCGATCCGATCGATCGCCCGAATCCCTCGCCGACCGCCACACCCTCACCGTCCGCTTCGCCCAGGCCGCCCAGCCGGCCGATCCAACTGAAGCCGTTTCCGGCAGTAGGCGTCGCCGTCGCTGGCAAGGGTGGGGTCGTCCTCATCGATCTCGAGGGCCAGGTCGTTGAAACCCTCCCTGGATTCGAGATAACGGGAAACCCGGGAGCGCCCGGCATCTGGCTCCGACAAGGGCGACAGTTCTTCCGTCTCGCACCGAAGTCCCACCGACTCAAGCCGGTGACCCGCAAACTCGTGGGGTACGACGAAGGCGGGGTCGTTCCAATTCCACCGCCACCCGGGGCCGAGGTGGTTGGCGTCGGGGTGGTCGGCCATTGGCGATACTCGTTCGCTTCCGAGACCGGCGTAACCCTGGCCCAATGGTCCGGTGAGTGCGAGGTCCCCACCGCATATTGGATCCATCCGTCCGGGGAACCCGAGATCATCACGGGAGGAACCGAACTGTCGCTGGCGCCGGAATCCATCGTCATGGGATGGGCACCAACCGGTGAGGCAGTCGTTGATCTTGGGTGGGGTTACTGCGGACACCGTGGTGATCCGCCCGGGGTCTACCTGTTCAGCGCCCCCGGCGAAGGACGTCTGATCTTCCGCACCGAGACGGGGGCTCGCACTGATATGTGGCCCTAGTTGGTGAAGGTCTAAGCCGAGCGTTCGCCGCGAGCGGGGCGCTCGGAGCGGGGCTTGCGCGTCACGAGGGTCGGGTTGACCTTCTCGAGAACGACCTCACGAGTGATGATGCACTTGCCAACGTTGTCCTCGCTCGGCAGGTCGTACATCACGTTCAAGAGGACCTCTTCGAGGATCGCTCGTAGACCTCGGGCACCCGTGCCTCGGAGCATGGATTGATCGGCCACTGCGTCGAGGGCGTCTGGGGTGAACTCGAGCTCGACACCGTCGAACTCGAAGAAACGCTGGTACTGCTTGATGAGTGCGTTCTTAGGCTCGGTGAGGATCTGGACAAGCGCCTCGTTGTCGAGGTTGTTGACCGAAGTGATGACCGGCAGACGTCCCACGAACTCGGGGATGAGGCCGAACTTCAGTAGATCCTCGGGGAGAACGCTCGACAGGATCGAGCCGACGTCTTTGTCCTCGAACTTGCGGATGTCCGCACCGAAGCCGATGCCCTTGCGGCCGACACGGTTCTCGATCAACTTCTCGAGCCCGGCGAACGCACCACCACAGATGAACAGGACGTTAGTGGTGTCTATCTGGATGAACTCTTGGTGAGGATGCTTGCGGCCACCCTGAGGCGGGACGCTGGCGGTCGTGCCCTCGAGGATCTTGAGCAGGGCCTGCTGGACCCCTTCGCCCGAGACGTCTCGTGTGATCGACGGGTTCTCGGACTTGCGGGCGATCTTGTCGACCTCGTCGATATAGATGATGCCGGTCTCGGCGCGCTTAACGTCGTAGTCCGCGGCCTGGATCAGCTTGAGAAGGATGTTCTCGACATCCTCACCGACGTAACCGGCTTCGGTCAGAGCAGTGGCATCAGCGATCGCGAACGGGACGTTGAGCATCTTGGCGAGGGTCTGTGCCAGCAGCGTCTTGCCACACCCGGTCGGACCGAGGAGCAGGATGTTCGACTTGGCAAGCTCGACCTCTGATTCCTGCGAGCCGACCTGGATCCGCTTGTAGTGGTTGTAGACCGCGACCGAGAGAACCTTCTTGGCCTGGTCCTGACCGACGATGTAGTCGGCGAGGAAATCGTAGATCTCCTTCGGCTTGGGAAGGTCTTCGAGCTTGAGTTCGGGGCTTTCTGCGAGTTCCTCTTCGATGATCTCGTTACAGAGGTCGATGCATTCATCGCAGATATAAACGCCGGGACCGGCGATGAGCTTCTTCACTTGTTTCTGAGACTTCCCGCAGAAGGAACACTTCAGCAGGTCGCCGCCGTCCCCGAACTTCGCCACTGGAATAGGCCCCCCTACCCGTCGGTCTTCTTCTTGGGAGAAGCTTCTGGCTCGCTGTCACCCTTGACGCTTTCCGGAGCCTTGCGCAGAGCACCCTCGGCACCCGGCACGTCGCTTCGGGCCGTGATCACGTCGTCGATAATACCGTAGGCCTTGGCGTCTTCCGCTGTCATAAACCGGTCGCGATCGATGTCTTTCTCGACCTGCTCAACTTCCAGTTTGGTGTGATGGGCGATGATCTCGGCCATCCGGCGACGCAAGGAGAGAACCTCCTGAGCGTGGATCTCGATGTCGGAGGGCGTCCCCGAGAAGCCGGCGGAACCCTGGTGGATCATGATCTTGCCGTTCGGCAGCGAGTACCGCTTGCCCTGGGCACCACCCAACAGAAGGATCGCACCCATCGACATCGCCATGCCCATGCAGACGGTCGATACGTCGGGCTTGATGTACTGCATCGTGTCGTAGATCGCGAGCCCTGCGTAGACCATCCCACCCGGGCTGTTGATGTACATCACGATGTCCTTCTCGGGGTCCTCGGCCTCGAGGTGCAACAGCTGAGCAACGATGAGGTTCGCAACCTGATCATCAACGGGCGTACCCATGATGACGATGCGCTCCTTCAACAGGCGCGAATAGATATCGAATGAACGTTCTCCGCGAGCCGTCTGTTCGACAACGACTGGGACCAGATAATTGTTGTAGTGATCCTTCGGGTCCATCGGTCAAGCCTCCGTGGCGGATCGTTCAGTAGTGAGAGGTACCGCCTTGCTCACTCACCAGCTACGTCTTCTTCATCGGCTCCCTCGGAAGCCCGATTGATGCCCTCTATCGTCGCATTCTCGATCACATAGTCGAGTGCCTTACGACGCATGATATCGGCAGCCACCGACGACAAACGACCGGTTTCGATCAGCTGTTTGGCTAATTCTTGGATGTCCTGGCCCGTTCGGGCGGCTGCGATCGCCAGTTCTCGGCTGATGTCCTCTTCTGTGACCTCGATCTCTTGCTCCCGAGCGACCTGTTCCAAAAGGAGTTCGGCCTTGATCCCTCTGCCGATGCTCGTCCTCATATCGGTGCGGATCTCGAGCTCGGTCGAGCCGATCTGGCCCTCGTAGTCGGCCATGGTCATCCCGGCCTTCTGGAGGTCTTCCTCGAGGTGATGGATGCGGTGCTCGAACTCTTGATCGATGAGCTTCTCGGGCGCTTCGAGGTCAGACGAATCGACCAGTGCTTCGAGCACCCGGCCCCTCAGTTCGTCCTTGACCATCTGATCCTTGGAGGCTTCTAGTCGCTCGCGCAACTCCGACTTCAATTCGTCCAGCGAATCGAACTCGCCGACCGTCTTGGCGAAGTCGTCGTCAAGCGGCGGGAGCTTCTTCGCCTTGACCTCTTTCAGAAGCACCGTGAATGACAGGGTCTTGCCGGCGACGTCTCCGGCCCCCTCCGGCATCTCGGAGGTGAACTTGAGGATGGCGCCGGGCTTATTACCGGTGACTTCCCGATCTAGTTCCGGAGGACCTGAGTTCGAGCCCAGTTCGTAGAGGTAGTCCGGGGCACTTGCCGAGTCCACTATCTCGTCGCCGAGATAGCCCTTGATATCGATAAGAACGTAGTCGCCACCCCTGGCCTCCCTGCTCACCGTTTCGAGCTCGGCGAAGCCCTCACTCAGGCGGCGCAGCTGGTCCTCGACATCAGCATCGGTCACCTCACCAACGGGAGCCTCAACCTTGATCGTGGCGAGGTCCGGGACGACCACCTCGGGTCGGATATCCACCGTCGCCTCGAAGACGATCGGCTGACCCTTCTCGAACTGGGTCACCTCGATGTCCGGACTCGTGATCGCCTCGAGATCTTCCGCCTCTAACGCCTCGCGGTAGATGGTCGGCAACGCGTCGCGCAGTGCTTCCTCTCGGATCACCTCGGGTCCCACGCGCGAATCGATGATCTGACGCGGCACCTTGCCCTTACGGAATCCGGGCACCTTTATCTCGTTGGCCCATCTCTTGTAGACCTCAGAGAGAGCCGGGGCGAGCGCGTCTTCAGGGACCTCGACGCGGAGCTTGATCCGGTCCTTCTCGAGTTTCTCGGCAGTCGTTTGCATGAAGTAGATCCTTGGGGTCGAAGTGGTCATGTGCGCCCGTTCGTGGACGCCCGCTTGATGAGCAGGGTATCCGGCCCTGAGATCCGGTTGGGAGCCAGGAACCGCGCTAGGCGGACGAAAGTGGGGATGACGGTCCCTGGCCCCCAACCCGACCCCCGGCCGGGAAGACACGGACACAGACGGAACGTCTCAGATAGATGGACCTCACGCCTGCCCGCGCTGTCCTCATCGTAGCCATTCTCGGAACCTCGATTCCAGCAATCCAGGAACCCTTTACGGGGCAGGGGATGCGGCACCCCAAGAGAGGCAAGCACCTCGTGGCCCCGAGATAAGGAACGGTTTCCTGTCGGGATGGCCGGATTCGAACCGGCGACCTCGGCGTCCCAAACGCCGCGCGCTAACCAAGCTGCGCTACATCCCGTAGCCCGAGTCTATCTAGGAGCTAGCGGCGAAATTGCGCCAGCTAACTCTCTCCACCCGTAGCTGTCGAGAGGGAGCTGCCTACGGCACCTGGGACAGGACTTGTCTGCACGCCTACATTGGAACACCAGGGTGCGACGGAAAAGGTCGCCGGTTCGAATCCGGCCGCCCCGACCAGCGCGCTAGACTCACGCCATTCCGCGGGTGTAGCTCAATGGTAGAGCTCCAGTTTTCCAAACTGGTGACGCGAGTTCGATTCTCGTCACCCGCTCTGACAGAGATCTCAGTCAGGGTTACCGATCCGGAGGGAGTCGACGATGACGACCGCGCACGAGCTCGTCGAGAAGAACAGGGACCGCTACATCGGATGGCTCACCGAGGCATGCGAGATCCAGAGCCTCGCAGGGCTGCCCGACGAACTCGCCCGGGCGGCCGCATGGGTCGAGGGCAAGTTGTCCGATCTCGGCGCAGAGACATCACGTCTCACCTACGGTTCGGCCCCGGACGCGGTGCTGGGGGTCCTCGGCTCGGGCGAGCGCACCGTCCTCATCTACGACCACTACGACGTGCAGCCGGTCGATCCGATCGAGCTCTGGAAGTCGCAGCCGTTCACGCCAGAGATCCGCGACGGACGCTTCTTCGCACGCGGTGCCGCCGACAACAAGGGTGACCTCGTCGCTCGGCTCGCGGGACTTGAGGTCTACAAGGAGCTGTACGGCGAGCTTCCGGTCACCGTGAAGTTCCTCGTCGAAGGCGAAGAGGAGACCGGGTCACACAACTTCGAAGGCATGGCAACCCAGTACCGCAACGAACTCGCCGCCGATGGCTGTATCTGGGAAGGCATGGGCATCGACCACATCGGGCGCCCCGAGATCGTGTTTGGGGCCAAGGGGCTCGCGTACGTGGAACTCGTTCATCAAGGACTCTCCGAGGACCAGCATTCAAGTCTCGCCGTCGTCGCCCCGTCGCCTGCGTGGCACATGGTCGAAGCACTCGCCACGCTCCGCTCCCCGGATGGCCGGGTACTAATCGATGGGTTCTACGACGACGTCGTTGAACCCGATGCGGCGGACATGAAGCTGCTCGAAGCGCTTCCCTTCGAGGAGGAGGCTGAGCGCGAACGTCTCGGGATACAGAACTTCGTCGCCGACGCGACCGGGCTCGAGTTGGTGCGCCGCTATTACTACGAGCCGACCTGCAACATCGCCGGGATCATCTCCGGCTTCACCGTCCCTGGAGCATCCAAGACCGTGCTGCCCAAGGAAGTGATGGCGAAGCTCGACTTCCGTCTCGTCCCGAACCAGAACCCGGACGACATCGTCGCCAAGCTCCGTAAGCACCTCGACGACCATGGGTTCTCGGACATCGGCATCAACCGGTTCAGCAACGAGCACCCGGTACGTTCGCCTGCCGACTCGTCGATCGCACGCGCTGCCGTCGACGCGTGCCCCGATGCCTTCGACGAGGCGCCCGCGGTCAGCCCGATGATGATCGGAACAGGTCCGATGTACCCGATCGCTTCCACTCTCGGGATCCCCACGGTCTCACCCGCAGGTGTATGTCGACCGGACTCGAACATCCACGCACCGAACGAGAACTGCCGGGTCGAGGACTTCCTCAAGATCGTCGAGTACACCGTTGCGTGGCTGAAGCGGTTCGGTGACCTGGACGCCTAGGCGCTGAGAACCTCGCCGTGGTCGTCGGCCTCGAGCGCGTCTTCGAGTTCCATCTCCTTGTCGTCGCCTTCCACCTCGGCGAGCGTCCGGCCCTTGGCGGCCTCGATCACCTCGAGACGGCGGGAGAACTGGTTCATCGCGAAGCCCATGAACTCGTCCTTGGATAGCTCGAAGGGGACGTTCTGCTTCTCGATCTCGTACTGGGTGAAGAGGAACTCGACGAGTCCCATAGCGGGGCCCATCAGTTCGTTGACGGTGTCCTGCACAACATCCCAGTTCGAGTTATCTACCGCGATGTGACGCCTGCAGGTGTAGGTGCCCCATGCCATATGACGGCGCTCGTCGCGTCCGATCAGGCTGATCACTTTCTGGATGCCGGGAAGGATGCCGCGGTCTTCGACCGTCCGGCGCCACGCGTGGTAGCCGGTCATCGCGAGCACGCCCTCGACTACCTGGTTGTAAACAACGGCAGCTTTGACCTGAGCGGCGGGTGACGGATCGTCGCGCAGCGCGTTCAGGGCGTCCGGGAGGATCCCATAGAAGATGAGTCCATAGCCAGGGTTCTTCTCGATCAACGGAGTGAGATCCTCGGTCGCGCCGACCGCATCCAGCCACCGACGGAACGCTTCGATGTGCTTCGCCTCCTCGAAGGCGAACTGAGTGAGGTACATCTCGTCCTCGAGTCGCCCCTCAGAGGCGACCGCCTGCATGAACGGCTGGATATCTTGGGTGACCGACTCCTCGCCCGCGATGAACGCGGCCGCGAGTTGGAGCGCCAGCTCCTTCTCGGCATCGGAAAGCGTCTTCCAGTCCTCTTTGTCCTGGGTGAAGTCGATGTCCGCCGGGTTCCAGAACAACTTGTTGCCCTTCTGGAACAGGCGCATCGGAACGCTCGACATACGGAGACCGCCCTCTTTGACCGAGGAGAATCCCGAGCGGGTGGTGGTTCCGGTGCCAGTCATAGTCGTCCCTCCGAGGCGTGCTTGACAGATTTACGGATAGTGTCACATCATCACCCTTCATGGGCAAGGCCGCTAGCGCGATCACGGGACTGGAAACCGAGGACAGGATCCTCGATGCCACCTTCACGCTCGTCTCGCGCGTGGGCATCCGGAAGCTCACCTTCGAGGACGTCGCGGCCAAGGCCAGCCTCTCGCGCCAGACGCTGTACCGCTACTTCGAGAACAAGGACTCGCTCCTCCGTTCACTGTTCGAGCGCGAGGCAGAGCAGTTCTTCATCGCACTGGAGCGCGGGGTCGAAGCGGACGTCTCCCTCGAAGATGCGCTGTCGGACGCGCTCACCTTCACGCTCGACTACCTGCGCACACACCCCTTGTTGTCGTGGGTGTACGAGAACGAACCCGATCAACTGGTCCCCCACATGACCGTCTACTGGGGTCCGATCCTCGAGGCCGCTCATAGGTTCCTCGAACCGCATGTCGCTACGGCCGTGAAGGACGGGCTCATCTCTCCCGAGATGGCCGAGATCGCAGACGACTGGATCACCCGGGTCGTCGTGTCGTTCCTCGTGGCTCCGAGTTCCGTTGTCGACCTCAACGACGAAGCATCGATAAAGAAGTGGGTGCCCTCGATGATCCTCTTCGGCCTAGCAGGCCCCCGAACCGACTAGCTCAGGCGAGGCGCTAGGCGATCACTTGGTGGAAGTTTCGAGGGCAGGGCCTTCGGCGCGCCATACCTCGATCTTGTCCGCTACGCCTTGGACCTTGACCTTGCGCCGGCGGTCGAACGTGACCTTCTTCAGCCTGCGTTCGGCGTGATCCTTGGCTCGATCGGAGACGAGCACCGATCCGGGGCGACAGTTGTCCATCAGATGCGCGGCGATGTTGACGTCGTTACCGAAGATGTCGTCCTCGGTGATGGTCGGCGATCCTTCGTGAGCAACGATGCGCATCTTGATGAGATCACGGTCAGAGTGGAGTCGATCGAGGCTGTCGTTGAGAGCGAGTGATGCCCTTATCGCTTGCGACGCGCTCGGGAAGATCAAGAGGAAGCCATCGCCCATGTGCTTGATGACCTCACCCTTGCCCGAGCGTGCAGCGCGCTCCACAAGTTTCCGCAGGTCGCCGAGAAGATCGAGAGCGGCCTCGTCTCCGTTACGGGCGGTATAGCCGGTGAAGTCGACAACGTCGGCGAACACGATCCCGATCGAGGGCTCGGACTTGAATCGTTCGAGGCGCCCGGCACGGTCTGCAGCGGTCAGCCCCCCAAGGGCTACCGCACCCTTCATCGTGAGCTTGTTGAAGCGACTCGGGTTCGCCTCGGCGACCCGGCTGAGCACGGGTTCGAGGGCTCGCGCCGCCTCTGCAACGGTCGCGAACGAGGCGTCATCGACCCTCTCTCGGAGGGCCTTCGCTAGGCGGGGCAGCAATGTTTTGGGGATACTCATCGTGGCCACCAATGATACATTCCCCGTAGCTTTGTTTCATACACCTCCCCTACGGGCAGGATCACGTCTATGCGAGCGGAACTCAGCTTCACCCCCGGGCCCCCAACGGAGGCCGGCACCACCGCGCTCATCCTCGACGCCGCCCTACTGAAGGCAGAAACCTTCGGCATCCGCCGCGTCACGATGGAAGACGTCGCCAAGGAGGCTGGGGTCAGCCGGATCACCGTTTACCGCCACTTCTCGTCCAAGGACGTCCTTATCTCGGCAGTGGTTCTCCGTGAAGCCCAGCGTTTCTTCGCATCGCTCGACGAGAAGATCGACGGACTCGACGACATCGAGGACAGGGTCTCGGAGGGATTCGCATTCGCCGTGGACTATGTCCGCAACCACTCGCTGTTGAATCGCTTGCTCGAGATCGAGCCCGAGTCCGTGCTCCCCTATCTCACGACATCCGGGGGCCCGCTTCTCGCCACGGCCCGACACCACTTGGCGATCCTGTTCAGTAGGGACGTTTCCGCCGGGCGCCTGGATCCCTTCGACGTCGATCTGGTGTCCGAACTGCTTACCCGGCTGTGTCTCTCCTTCTTGCTGACGAGGGAAACGGCAACCGACCTCGACAACCCCGAAGGTGCGCGCAGGTTCGGGCGCAACGTCCTCATCCCGATCCTGAAGAATCGCCCTGGAGTCGCGTAGCGGTTCTGTCACGCAGCCGACTCTCGGGGCAGAGTGGCGCCTGTAAGGTCCCACTATGCCTGTAGTAGAAGCGATCGACCTGCGCCGCACGTACCGGACCTCGACGGGGTCCCTCAAACGCAAAGCTCTGGACGTCGAGGCCGTAAAGGGCGTCAGCTTTGCCATCGAGAAGGGCGAGCTGTTCGGCCTCCTCGGTCCCAACGGTGCCGGCAAGACCACCACGATAAAGATGCTGATCACGCTGTTGATCCCGACCTCGGGCACCGCGAAGGTCCTCGGGCTCGACGTGGTCAAGGACGCGCGGGCCGTCCGCTCCCAGATCGGCTACGTGTTCGGCGGCGATCGGGGTCTGTACGAACGGCTGTCGGGGCTCGACAACCTCAAGTACTTCGCCGAACTATATGGAGTCGAGGCGCGCGAACAGAAGCGCCGGATCGCCGAGCTGCTCGACATGGTCGGCCTCGAAGGGCGAGAGAAGGAGCGCGTCGAGGGCTACTCGAAGGGCATGCGCCAGCGCCTCCACATCGCGCGTGGGTTGCTCCACGATCCCCCGGTCGTGTTCCTCGACGAACCGACGATCGGAGTGGATCCAGTGGGGTCGCGCGAGATGCGAGCGATGATCGCCACGCTCACCGACGAGGGCAAGACCGTGCTGCTAACTACCCACTACATGTTCGAAGCCGACGCTCTCTGTGACCGCATCGCTGTGATCGCACGGGGCGAGGTGGTGGCCGAAGGGACTCCCGGCGCCCTCAAGTCGCTGGTGGCAGACAAGACGGTCGTCGAGATCGAGGTCTACGGCGCGAAGGAAGAATCCGTCGAGAGATTGCGACGGGTTGATGGTGTCAGCGCGGTGTCGGTCGAAGAACGCGACCACCTTCAACTCGTTCGGGTGCAATCGGCGGTCGGCTCCGAGATCACCCAGACGCTGTTGGCGCAGTTCGACGGAGCGAAGATCGGGCGCGGTCGTAGCGCGGGAGCCGACGCTCGAGGACGCCTACATCTCCTTGGTCGAGGACAAGCCGTGAGAGGCGAGGTTCCTGCCCACCGGGTGATCCTCGCCAACTGGCTCTTCTCGACCAAGTCACTCACCAAGTCCAGCTTCTTCGTGCTGGTGACGTTGCTACAGCCACTGATCTTCTCGACGATCGCGTTCTTCATGTTCCAGGGTGGCGGCCGGTCCGGCTCACTCCTCTATGCAGCGCTCGGCGCGGGACTCATGGGGATCTGGTCATCCACCCTGTTCGGCTCCGGCGGATTGATCCAATGGGAGCGGTTCCAGGGGACGCTCGAACTACTGATCTCATCTCCGAGCCAGTTCATGTGGATCTTGGTGGGCTCGACGCTCGCGACCTCGACGGTCGGGCTCTACTCGGTTGCCGGGACGTTGTTCTGGGGCAAGGTCGCGTTCGGGATCCCACTCGAATTCGCTCACCCGGTCTACTTCGCCATCGCCTTGCCGGCGACGGTGATCGGACTAGGAACCCTCGGACTCGTCCTCGCGTCGACGTTCGTTCTTTACCGACACGCGAACGCACTCTCCAACCTTCTCGAGTACCCGGTGTGGCTAGTGACCGGTCTGCTCGTTCCGGTCTCGCTCCTGCCCGGTTGGGCAGCACCGATCGGTTGGGTGCTATCACCCACGTGGGGCATCAAAGCGATCCGCTATTCAGCCCTGGGCGGAGATCCGATGGGTCCGCTCCTGGCTACCCTCGGGTTAGCCGTTGTCTACCTGGTCATCGGAACCAAGTTCATCTCCTACTTCGAGCGGCGCGCCCGTGAAGACGCGACCCTCTCGCTGACATGAGCGTCGCTACCGAAACGCTGGGAGCCAAGCGCTCGACAGATCTCGTCGCCTTCTTCAGGGTGCTGTTCGTCGGGGGCCTGATCGCGTACCGGGCACTGTTCAACTGGATCCGTCCCGCTGATCTACATCCCGACGATGCTCGGCTCTCCCCTGTTCCAGATCCTCTTCTTCGCGAATCTCGGGAAGTACTCGGGGGTCGGAGATACGAACTTCTTCGTCGTCGGCAACGCGGTCCAGGTCTGTTCGATGTCCGCCATCTATGGCGCAACGATGACGCTCGCCAACGAGCGCTACTTCGGAACGATCTCCCAGCTGCTCGCGACTCCGGCCAACCGAGCCGCACTGTTCCTCGGTCGCACGCTGCCGGTGATCGCGAACGGGCTGTTGGTCTCGGCGTTCGGCTTCGCGGTCGGCGCGTTGTTCCTCGACTTCAGGATGCCCGCGGGTCAGATCCCGCTCGTCGCTCTCGTGGTGGTCCTGACGGTGGTCTCGTGCACGGGGTTCGGGATGATGCTCGGTTCGATCGGGATCCGCGCCCGCGACGTCTTCTTCGCATCGAACCTCGCCTACTTCTCGATGCTCCTTATGTGTGGGGTGAACATCCCCATCGAGTCCCTACCCGGATGGATGCAGGCGATCTCGAAGGTGCTGCCGCTGACCCACGGGATCGCCGCCGCGCGCCTCCTCACCGACGGGGCCAGTTTCGGGGACGTCTCCGGGTTGATCCGCACGGAGTTGCTGATCGGCGCCGCCTACGGGTTCTTCGCCTTCGTTCTGTTCCGCTACTTCGAGGGGGCCAGCCGCCGCCACGCGGCGCTCGATCGCTTCTAGGCGGCGCTGCAACCTCAGATACCGGAACCAATATTCCGGTATGAAACATATCTATCTAGGGCATAGCTCCTTATTCGTGCAGGCCGTGGGAAAGTCCCTCGGCCGCAGCACATGAGGAGGCGGTAAATGCGTTCTCGTTCGATCTTCCTGATCGTCGCCATCGTGGCGATCCTGGCCCTACCGGTCGAGGCTGGAGCAGCTCCGCCGTGGGCACCTGCCGCGACGGCGACGATCCACCCGGGCGTCATGACCTTCACGGATGGCGGTCAGTGCACGGCCAACTTCGTGTTCACCAACGGCACCGACGTCTACATCGGTCAAGCCGCTCACTGCGCCGGCACCGGTGGAGCAACCGAGACCGATGGATGCGATTCAGGTTCCCTCCCGCTCGGAACGCCCGTCGAGGTCGACGGTGCATCTCGCCCCGGCACGCTCGTCTACTCGTCGTGGCTCACGATGCAGAGTCCGTCGGTCAATGAGACCGACCCGAACACGTGTGCCTACAACGACTTCGCTCTCATCAAGTTGGACCCGGCGGACTACGCCAAGGTGAACCCGAGCGTCCCGTACTTCGGGGGCCCGGTGTCACTCGGCGCGACGACCTCGCTCGGTGACCCCGTGTACTCGTACGGGAACTCGAGCCTCAGGCTCGGCCTCTCGCCCCTCAGCCCGAAAGAGGGCTACAGCCTGGGCGCTGCGGCTGGCGGCTGGACGCACGACGTCTACACCGTGACCCCCGGGATCCCGGGTGACTCCGGTTCGGCATTCCTGTCGGCAACCGGCGCGGCGCTCGGCACGTTGAGCACCGTTGCGATCCTCCCGTTCCCCGCATCGAACGGGGTCAGTGACCTCGGCAACGAGTTCAACTACATGCGTTCCCACGGGGGCCCGGCGGTCGATCTCGCACTCGGCACCGAGCCGTTCGTCGGCGGCATCCTGCCGTAAGCACACCGCTTTCTACGCAAAGGGCCTCGGTTAACCGAGGCCCTTTGTCGTGCGGTTACCAGTCATCACCGTTGCGCTCGTCGCACGAGATCGCCGCGGTCAGATCAACGCCCGCACTCCGCCCGAACCGGAGCACCATGATCCCGTCGTCCTCGTCCTCTGTCCGCACGAGCCCCGCGGCACCGCGCACGTAGGTTGGACCGCCCCACCGTTCCCAACCGAGACGTTCGTAGAACCCGTGAGCCTCGGTGGAGAGTGCGCCCATCTCGAAGTCACGCCGGATGATCTCGTTCACCTCGCGCATCGCGACGGAAGCGTGGCCCTCGCCGCGTCTGGCCGTGTCGGTGCCGACCCCCTCGACGTACCCGCATGCGAGCATCCGCTCGCCGATCGCGAGACTCCTCGGGACCACCGACGCATGGGCTACGACGCGACCATCGTCGGCCACCACCGCGTGCCAGCCACCGAGTGCGTGGTCCCAATCGTCCTCGGTGAATCCCCCATCGAAAGCACTAAAGACAACGGAGCGCGCATCCTCAAGCAGCCCTTCTGGGGCATCTTCGGTCCGGAACACAAGCACTTCGACCACGATGCCAGGGTGCCAGACGCCCAGATCGATAGCTGTCATTGACAAGACCCTCTCCGTGAACCTCGACCTGCGACAATGGGGCCCTGCGCCCGTAGCTCAGCTGGATAGAGCGTCGGACTTCTAATCCGAGGGTCGGGGGTTCGAATCCCTCCGGGCGCGCTAGATAAGCCCAGGTCAGATGCCCTTGATCAACAGGCTCTTGTCATCTGGGGGCTGAGGGGGCGCCGGACTCCGTTAGATACTGATGAACTAAGCCCACCGCCATGGCCCCCTCGCCTACCGCAGAGGCGCAACGCTTGATGGAACCGCTGCGCACGTCGCCCGCAGCGAACAGCCCCGGCATGCTTGTCTCCAAGCGATAGGGCTCGCGCGCAAGGGTCTGCCACGCGGCCCCCTCAAGCACGGACGCGTCCAGCGCTCTCCCGGTCAGAACGAAGCCACTCTTGTCGAGCTCCGCGACCCCCCGGAGCCAGTCGGTGTTTGCCTGAGCACCGATGAAGGCGAAGAGCGCACTCGCGTCCAGGCGTCGCTGCTCACCCGAGAGGTTGTCCTCGACCATCACTCCTTCCAGGTGGTCTCGTCCCACGAGTTCCCGGACCTCGGTGTTCGCGAGCAACTCGATGCTCGCGGCGTTCGTGACCCGATCGATGAGGTAGCTCGACATGCTCTTTGACAGGTCGCCTCCGCGGATGAGCAGATAGACCTTTCGCATGCGTCCTGCGAGGAACACCGCAGCCTGTCCAGCCGAGTTCCCACCGCCGACAACGACGACGTCGGCGCCTTCGAATCGCTGAACCTCGGCCTCAGTGGCTGCGTAGTGAATGCTGACACCTTCGAACCGCTCGAGGTCGGCCACGTCCAACCGCCGGTAGCGAGCCCCGGTTGCGGCGATCACGCTGCGCGCAACGATCTCGCCTTCATCCTGGAGCCCGATCAGGAAGTGGTCATCTTCCCTCCTGACGCTGACCGCCTCCTCCGGCACCGCCGTCTGCGCGCCGAACTTGTCGGCTTGAGCCAGTGCGCGCGTTGCGAGTTCTAGGCCGGAGAGACCCACGGGAAATCCGAGGTAGTTCTCGATGCGAGAGCTCGTGCCCGCCTGGCCTCCCAAGGCGATCGATTCGAGGGCGAGGGTCGCTAGGCCCTCCGAAGCCCCGTACACCGCAGCGCCGAAGCCGGCAGGCCCGGCTCCGACCACGACGAGGTCGTAGGTGCGCTCCCTCGGGAGGTCGACCTTGAGGCCCATGGCTCGGGCGAGTGCAGGGATCGTCGGATTCCTGAGGACGTCCGCGCCCTGCCAGATCGCGACCGGAGTGTCGGAGGACTTCACCCCGAACTTGTCGAGCAAGGCCTCCGCTTCGCTTGGATCCTCCTCGAGATCGATCCAAACGTGCGGAAGTCGGTTCCGGGTAGCGAACTCCCTGAGGCGTGTGGCATCGCGCGATTGTCGCGAACCGATGATCCTCAAGCCCACACCGGCCCTCATCAGGGTCGAGCGACGAGCAAGGAAGGTGTCGAGGATGAGGTTCGAGAGATCAACCTCTTCCGTGACGATCTTCTTTAGATGCTCGCGCGGGATCGCCAGCAGCTCTCCGCCTACGGTTACGACTGCCGACAGCGGCACGCCCTGTCCGGTAAGCATGTGGAGGTCGCCCAAGAAAGTGTTGGGGCCGAAGATCCCCATTGTCCGCACCGTGCCGGCGAAGTCGTCGATCACCTGTACTTCACCTTCAAGAACGACGATGAACTCATTGTTGGTGTCGCCAGCCACGAAGAGGACCTGACCGGCCTCCGTCTTTCTCGTCTCGCCGTAGTTCCTGAGAACTGCTACCTGCTTGTCGATCAGTGGCGAGGGGAGCCCTGGGGTCCGAAAGGGCGCGGGAGCCTTCGCGCTTGGAACTTCGTCAGGATGATCAGTCATCGTGGCCTCCACCGAGAGCATACGAGTTACCCGTTCCGTCCTCTAGGGACTTGGCGTCGATCGACCTACTCGAACGGTTCCTATATCTAATCGCCGACGGCAGGATCGTCGTGGCTGGTCAGGGGAGCACCGGAAACCACTTTCGTTTCGCCGTCGCCCGCTACATGAATTGATCCGCCAGCACCAGAAAACCATCGCGCTGGAACCGATCCATCAGGGTCCCCCCGATGCGTTTCTACGATCACACCACGGGTAACTGGCGAGAGCCATCCGGTCAGAAAGCGGCTGAATGGGTGGCACTCGTTGAGAGCTTGAAAGGAGATCGCTGTGGCTGAGTTGACGCACATGGAAGAGAAGCTGGCGGAGGTTTTGGGGTTGGCGCAGGCGGCGCAGGCGGCGACCGACAAGGTCGCCACGCTGGACGAGGCGGAGCCCCTCAAGGCGATGCTCGAGCAGATGAACGAAGAGGCGACCGAGACGGAAGAACGGGCTACCGGTGTCGCCGAGGGGATCGACGGCAAGAAGACAGCGATCCTGGAGAAAGCCCGGGAAACGAAGGCCAAGGCTTCGGACATGCTGAGCACGTACCTGGACGACGAAGCTGACGCACTCGATGGACTGGAGTTCCTCACCATGGCTGAAGCCGGCGAAGTGGGGCACTGGAAGGTGCTCGGCACCCTGGCCAAGAACGCCGGAGACGCACAGGTGACGGACCTGGTCGAGTGGGCACTACCGATCCAGGAGCGCCACCTCGCTGACGTCGGGGAAACCTCGCTGAAGTTGGCCGACGAACAGGACCCGAACGAAACGTCCTAACTCATCAGAACCCGCCCCGGAGCGGGGTGCTCATAGCGGAGATTTCCCCCTAAAGCCCTAAAGGTGGGCCCCCCACCTGCCGTTATCTCCAGATAGGACTGACCAGGAGAGGTGGGGGAAAAGTGACGCTTGGTGCCTTCATCAATACGGTTCGGGACACGCTCCCCCACGGGAACCTGCTTCCTGCGGAGGCGTGGCAGCGCAGGCATCGCGCGATCCTCGTCGTGCTGTGGCTCCACGTGCCCCTCCTTCTGGGCGTCGGCGTCCTTACCGGACACGGCCTCGTCCATTCATCGGGCGAGTCGTTCCTAGTAGCGCTCCTCGCTTTCGGTGCGGTCCAGGGTTCATTCGCGCCGGCGGTTCGGGCCTCGTTCGCGACCGTCGGCCTCGCCGCCTCCAGTGCGATCCTCGTCCACTTCTCTGGTGGGCTCATCGAGATGCACTTCCACTTCTTCGTGATCGTAGCGATCGTCACCCTCTATCAGGCATGGACGCCGTTCCTGCTCGCCATCGCGTTCGTTGTGCTTCACCACGCGACGGTCGGCATCATCGACCCCTCTCAGGTCTATAACCACCCTTCGGCGATCTCGGATCCGATCAAGTGGGCGCTTGTCCACGCGCTATTCATCGCCGCCGAGAGTGCAGCAGGGCTCACCGCGTGGAAGATGAACGAACTCGTTCTCAGGCGCGAGATCGGGGCGCGCGAGGAACTCCAAGTCGCCAACCATGATCTGGCTGAAGCGCAATCGATGGCCAGCATCGGGAGCTGGGACTGGGATGTAGTGACCGGCAACGTGTGGTGGTCAGAAGAGATGTATCGGATCCTCGGTCTCTCCTCAGCCACCTTTGGATCGTCTTTCGAGGGATTCATGAGCGCGGTACATCTCGATGACATCGCTCGCGTCCGAACGATCGTCGAAGAGGCATCTACCAGCGGAAAGAGACTTCGTCTACGAGGCCCGAGTGATCCGACCCGATGGTTCGGTATGCGTCGTCGAGGCTCTCGGCCGGTCGATAACGGGAGCGGACGGAAGCGTGACGAAGATGGTCGGGACCGTCCAAGACATCACTGAACGCAAGGCTCTGGAAGCGCGCATCGAGCACCAGGCGTTCCACGACTCGCTGACGGGCCTCGCCAATAGAGCCCTCTTCCTCGACCGCGTGGATCACGCCTTGTCGAGACGCGTGGGTGCCGAAACCAATTCTCTCGCAGTGATGTTCCTCGATCTGGACGACTTCAAGACCGTCAACGACAGCATGGGCCACGGGGTTGGCGACGACCTCCTCGTCGAGGTGGCGTCTCAGATCTCATCCGCCCTCCGACCGTCCGATACCTTCGCCCGTCTGGGCGGCGACGAGTTCGGCATCCTCCTCGAAGACCTCCTGAATGAGAAGCAAGCCACAGACGTGGCCGAGCGCATCCTCGAGATCTTGACAATCCCGGTGCCCCTCGCCGATACGGAGCTCCAAGCTCGGGCAAGTATCGGCATCGCGTGGGCCGACCCGAATACCACGACCACGGAAGAGTTGGTGCGCCACGCAGACACGGCGATGTATGCAGCGAAGCGCCAAGGTAAGGGTTCGTTCGCCCTCTTCGAACCCAGCATGGGCGACGCAGTGGTCCAAAGGCTAAACATGCGGGCCGATCTTCAGCGGGCTATCGCTGATGGAGAGTTCATCCTTCACTACCAGCCGATAGTCGAACTCGATTCGGGCCAGGTAAGCGGGGCGGAAGCGCTGGTGAGATGGGAACACCCTGTGCGGGGTCTTGTACCTCCGCTGCAGTTCATCCCCTACGCAGAAGAGACTGGGCTGATCATCCCGCTCACTACGTGGGTTCTGACCGAAGCGTGCATGACCGCAGCCAAGTGGGAGCGGGAGCATTCTCGTCCGTTCGCGATCGCAGTGAACATCTCCGCCGTTCGTTTCCGCCACCCCGGTCTCGAAGCGGAGATCGTGGACGTGCTGCACAGCTCGGGACTTCCCCCAGAGCGATTGACCCTCGAGATAACCGAGAGCGTGCTGATGAAGGACGTAGAGGAAGTGACCAGGCGTCTACACCGCCTCAAGGATCTCGGAGTGAAGATCGCCATCGACGACTTCGGAACCGGCTACTCGTCTCTCAGCTACCTCCGGGACTTCCCGATCGATCTGCTGAAGATCGATAAGTCATTCGTCGACTCGATCGCACTCGGGCCAGAGGATTCGGCGCTAGCCCGCGCCGTCATCCGACTCGGCAAGACCCTCGGCATCCAGACCGTTGCCGAAGGCGTCGAGGAAGGGGCCCAGTCAACGACCCTGCGTAGGTTGAAATGTGACTACGCACAGGGCTATCTCTTCTCGAAGCCGATCGACGCCGCCGGGATCGAGGCCCTCCTGTTAGCCGAGCATGAAGTGGTCGGCGGACAGATCGCCCCTGCCGTCTGACCCACCGGTATCTGCCCGAGGTCGCGCTGTATGTTGGCGACTCTGATCGGCGGAGGGGGAGGTCGGGTGTCTCGTTCCAGGCTCGAAGCTTTCAGCGATGGCGTACTGGCGATCGTCATCACGATCATGGTCCTCGAACTGCGCCCTCCGGAGGAGACGACGTGGGAGGCCGTTCGGCATCTGACACCCGTATTCCTCGCCTACGTCCTTAGCTTCGTCAACCTCGGGATCTATTGGAACAACCACCACCACATGCTTCACCTAGCCGACCGCATCAACGGCAAGATCCTGTGGGCGAACCTTCACCTTCTCTTCTGGTTGTCGCTGTTCCCGTTCGCAACCGCATGGATGGGCGAACACGATTTCGAGAGGGTTCCTGTGGTCGCGTACGGGATCGTCTCGATATTCGCTGCACTCGCCTACTTCATCCTGCAGACGTCCATCATCAGAGACCAAGGTCCTGATTCGAAACTCGCTGCGGCCGTGAGCAACGACTTCAAGGGGAAGGCGTCCCCTCTTCTGTACGCCGCTGGGATCGCCACGGCGTTCATAAGCACATGGATAGCGCTGGCCCTCTACGTGCTCGTGGCGCTCATGTGGTTGGTGCCAGACCGCAGGATCGAGGCCACCGTGACGACCAGCCCCGGGGGTTCAGAGGCTTAGGGTGGGCGGCATGCCCCTCAACCTTGGTGTATTCGGCACGTCTCGTAAAGAGAACGAGTACCGGCTTCCCATCCACCCCGACCACTTCGAGAGCATCGACGATGAACTGCGCTCTGCGATCTTCGTCGAGGAAGGCTACGGCGAACGCTTCGGGGTAACCCCGGAAGACCTGATCGGGATGTGCGCGGGAGTGAGAACCCAGAGCGAGTTGTTCGAGCAGTGCGACATCGTCCTTCTGCCGAAGCCGCAGGTCGAAGACCTTGAACAGATGCGAGAAGGGCAGGTCCTCTGGGGGTGGCCCCACTGCGTTCAAGACGAGACCCTGACCCAAGTAGCGATCGATCGGAAGCTCACTTTGATCGCGTGGGAGGCCATGAACCTGTGGGCTCCCGACGGAACCTTCAATCTCCATGTCTTCCACAAGAACAACGAGGTCGCTGGCTACGCATCCGTGCTGCAGGCTCTTCAGCTGGTCGGGCTTACCGGTCAGTACGGCAAGAGATTGCGCGCGGCGGTGATCAGCTTCGGCGCGACAGGGAGAGGTGCGGTCACCGCGCTCGCTGCGGTGGGCATCTTCGATGTGACGGTTCTCTCTCAGCGGGAACCGGCGCAGGTCGCGTCGCCGGTTCACTCGGCCACGATGTTGCAGTTCGAGGTGGACGAAGAAGGCCCCACCCGCCTGATGCTGTCCTCGGACGACGAGGTGCGCCCTCTGATCGATGAGCTGGTGGAGTACGACATCATCGTCAACTGTGTTTTCCAGGATCCAGATTCACCCTTCATGTTCGTCACTAACGATGATCTCGACCGCTTCGCCCCGGGGACACTGATGATCGACGTGTCGTGCGACGAGGGCATGGGCTTCGAATGGGCTCGCCCCACGACGTTCGAGGATCCGATCTTTACGGTCGGGAAGGGCATCGACTACTACGCGGTAGATCACAGCCCCTCGTACCTGTGGAACTCGGCAACGTGGGAGATCAGTGAAGCTTTGCTCTCCTACCTGCCTCTCGTCATGGCGGGTCCCGAGCTGTGGGACTCGGACGAGACGATCCGAAAGGCGATCGAGATCCGCGACGGCGTGATCCAGAACCCGAAGATCCTGAGTTTCCAGAACCGCTCGCCCGAGCCCCCTCACCTTCGGATTAACCTTGGTTGAAGCGATGTTTAGCCTCGGCTAAACTTGCCGGATGGACAGGCGCTCTTTCATCAGGACGGGCACGGCCAGCGCCCTGATAGGGGCGTTCATGGCCGGGAAAGACATCGTCGTGGCCCAGGAGCACGAGGGCCACTCCCCTGCTATGGACATGAGTCACACCGGCAACATGGTCGTGGGCGAGGTTGACCACAAGCGCAACGGTTTCGATCCCCACGAGATCCTGACCGACTTCGACTACGGCTCCGTCTCCAAGGACTCCAAAGGCCGCACCGTTCGCGAGTACGAGATCTACGCGGTCAACAAAGAGATCGAGATCGCGCCCGGGATCTTCTATCCAGCGTGGACCTACAACGGCCGAGTGCCTGGTCCCACGATCCGCTGCACGGAGGGCGACATCCTCCGCGTTCGCTTCATCAACTCAACCGAGCACCCGCACACGATCCACTGGCATTCGTTCCACCCCGCAGCCATGGACGGGGTTCCGGGCCTGGGCGAGATCTTCCCCGGCGAGGAGTTCACCTATGAGTTCGAGGCGAGGCCGTTCGGGACGCACCTGTACCACTGCCATTCGCTGCCGCTGCGGATGCACCTCCAGCGTGGGCTCTATGGCGCGTTGATAATCGATCCGAAAGAGCCTCGGCCCGAGGCCAACGAGATGGTCATGGTGATGAACGCGTTCGACACGGACTTCGACGGCGGCAACGAGGTCTATGCCGTCAACACCGTGGCGTTCGTGTACGCGACACGACCGATCAAGCTCAAGGCTGGCGAGCGCCAGCGCCTGCACGTGATCAACATCACCGAGAACGACCCGATCAATTCGATACACCTTCACGCGAACTTCTTCGATCTCTACCGGACGGGGACATCACTAACTCCGCATGAGTTCACCGACACCATCTCGATGGGGCAGGCCGAACGACACATGATCGAGTTCACCTACGACGAACCGGGTCGATTCATGTTCCATGCCCACCAGACCGAGTTCGTGGAACTCGGGTGGATGAGCTTCTTCGAGGTCGAGTGATGGCCGAGAAAGTGACGGTACGGATCCCAAACTGGGTGAGCGCTCTGGTTCCATTCGCCCTACTCGCGTTCCTCGTAACGATCATCTTCGCCTTCAACCCGATCGATTCGCTGCGCGAGGTTCCGGCGGCTGAACAACTCTCGTTCGAGCGAAGCGTCTTCGAACCTGGACGGATCGAACTACAGGTCCGAAACGATGGCCCCAGCACGATCGATATCTCTCAGGTGATCGTCAACGACGCCTACTGGGAGTTCGAGATCGGCGACTCCAGCCTCGCCCGCCTGCGGACCACGACGATAAGCATCGACTATCCCTGGGAGCCAGGTCTTCCAGTCAACATCCAGGTGGTAACCGCTACAGGGGTTGTCATCGTGCACGAGATCGAAGCGGCCGCTGAAACGCCAGGATTCGGGGGCGAGACGCTGTGGATCTACGCGGTGCTCGGCCTCTACATCGGCGTGATCCCGGTCTCGATCGGTCTCCTGTGGTTGCCTGCTCTCAGACGAGCCCGGAAGTCGTGGCTCGCGTTCTTCCTCGCATTCACCGTTGGACTACTCGCCTTCCTGCTCGTCGATACGACCGCCGAGGGCCTCGAGTTGGCCGCCGAAGCCGCTGCGTCTCTCGACGGCACTGTCCTCTTCGCTATCGGTGCCGTCGTAGCGGTCCTCGGGCTCAATCGACTTCAGGACTCGCTCAAGAAGCGCGGGGGCACTAGTCCAGGGTTGGTGCGCGCCTACCTCATCTCGTCCGGGATCGGGCTACACAACCTAGGTGAGGGTCTCGCCGTCGGGGCGGCTCTCGCATCCGGAGAGATCGCCCTGGGCACCTTCCTCGTGGTCGGCTTCGCGCTGCACAACACGACCGAGGGCCTCGCTATCGTTGCGCCGCTTGGATCCTCCGAGCGGCCGGCCCTGAAGCACTTCGTGTTCCTCGCTGCGATCGCAGGACTCCCCGCGGTGCTTGGAGCCTGGGCCGGTGGATTCATCTTCAACCCGGCATGGGCAACGCTCGCCTTCGGTGTTGCCGCAGGCGCGATCGCTCAGGTCATCTGGGCTATAGCTACGAGCATCCGCGGCGAACTGAGCTCGGCGATGGGTGCCGGGGGCCTGGTTGCGGGGCTCGGCGTGATGTATCTAACCGCCCTTCTGATCGCCTGAACCCGTTCTCAGCGCCACTTGCCGTATACCCCCGGGGGGTATAGGGTCGCCCTCATTCGGAACATGAATGGAGGGTGAGGGAGATGACCACGACGACCGAGATCGAGCACCCAATCGCCGACGATGCGACGCTCACAGAGCACGGTGGGCACGATCACCAGGACCACAGTCATCACGATCCGGCGCAGTTCCGGGACCGCTTCTGGATAACGCTCGCGCTCAGCATCCCGGTCGTCTTCTTCAGCATGATGTTTCAAGATCTCCTCGGCTATAGCGCCCCAAGCTTCTCCGGGAGCTCCTCGATCCCCCCGGTACTTGGCACGATCATCTTCGTGTACGGGGGGTGGCCCTTCATCACCGGAGCCATCCAAGAGGCCCGTTCGAGGCAGCCCGGGATGATGCTCCTGATCGGGCTCGCGATAAGCGTCGCGTTCGGGGCAAGCCTTGCCACCGAGTTCGGCGCCTTCGACCTCGACTTCTGGTGGGAGTTGGCGGCCCTGATCGCGATCATGCTCCTGGGGCACTGGCAGGAGATGAAGGCGATCGGTCAGGCGAGCAACGCGCTAGCGGCTCTAGCTGAACTACTTCCCGACGACGCCGAGAGGGTGACCGAAGAGGGCGTCGAAACGGTTTCCATCTCAGACCTCAGGACTGGTGATGTGGTTCTCGTCCGATCCGGGGCTCGGATCCCCGCGGACGGGCAGGTGGTCGAAGGCACCGCTGATGTCGACGAATCGATGCTCACCGGCGAGTCGCGTCCCGTTACGAAGTCGAACGGAGATCGCGTCACCGCTGGCACCGTGGCTACCGATTCCGCGATCCGGGTCGAGGTTCTCGCGGTTGGAGACGACACCGCGATCGCTGGGATCCAGCGATTGGTCGCCGAAGCGCAGAACTCGCGCTCGCGCGCACAGGCCCTTGCAGACCGCGCTGCGGCACTCCTCTTCTACGTCGCCACCGCTTCAGGATTGATCACCTACATCGCCTGGAGCGTCTTCGGGGAGCCACGCAGCGCGGTCGAGAGGACCGTCACCGTCTTGGTCATCGCCTGCCCGCACGCCCTTGGGCTCGCGATCCCACTCGTCATCTCTATCTCGACTGCTTTGTCGGCCCGCAACGGCATCCTCGTCAAGGACCGGCTCGCTCTCGAACGGATGAAGGATATCGATGTCGTTCTGTTCGACAAGACGGGCACACTCACGGCAGCCGAGCATGTCGTCAGCGGCGTAGCAGTCGTCGATGGCAACGAAGATCAGATGCTCGTTCTCGCCGCGGCGGTCGAATCCGACAGCGAGCACCCGCTTGCACGAGCGATCGTTTCGGCGGGGGCTGCTCGAGGAGACGTTCCCCGCGCCACGGGATTCAGGTCGATGACAGCGCGCGGCGTGGAAGCAGTCGTGAACGGCAGAACGCTCGCGGTCGGAGGTCCCAAGCTGGTGTCCGAGCGCGAGGCGGTCACGCCTCAGTCGATAGAGCACGAGATCGGTCCGTGGATACAACGCGGGGCAGCCGTCCTCTACCTCCTCGAGGATGACAAAGTCCTTGCCGCATTCGCCTTGGAAGATCGCGTCCGTGATGAGTCGCACGATGCTGTTCGGAAGCTCCACGAGATGGGCGTCAAGGTAGCGATGATCACTGGCGATGCAAAGCAGGTAGCGGACGCCGTGGCCGAGGAACTTGGTATCGACGAGTACTTCGCAGAGGTCCTACCGGAGGACAAGGACACCAAGGTGGCCGAGCTTCAATCCCGGGGCTACCGAGTTGCCATGGTGGGCGACGGAGTGAATGACGCCCCTGCGCTCGCTAGGGCCGATGTAGGGATCGCGATCGGAGCCGGGACCGATGTCGCTATCGAATCGGCCGGGGTCATCCTCGCCTCTGATGACCCTCGATCCGTGGTTGGAATCATCGTGCTCTCGAAAGCGTCGTATAGAAAGATGGTGCAGAACCTCGTATGGGCAACCGGGTACAACGCGTTCGCTATCCCTCTGGCGGCGGGTGCTATGGCGTGGGCGGGTGTGACCCTCTCCCCTGCCGTCGGCGCGATCCTGATGTCTGTCTCCACCATCGTCGTCGCGGCGAACGCCCAACTTCTCCGCCGGGTCGATCTGCGCCCATCTCAGGTCGGAGGCACAGGATGACGTACCCATGACCAGACTTGTCACCACGGAAGACTTCCAGGAGGCGGTTCTCGACAACGAGCTACCTGTGGTCGTCGATTTCTACGCCGACTGGTGCGGCCCCTGTAAGGGGATGAGCCGCGTCGTCGAACAGCTCGCGACCGAATGGGCAGGTGCCATCGACTTCGTGAAGGTCGACATCGAGGATCAGCCACGACTGGCCAAGGCCTACAACATCAGCACGATCCCGGCCCTTCTCGTTTTCGAGAACGGGGAGGTCGGCGGGTGGAGTACGGGGGCCAAAGCCGGATACATCGTCGAGCGAGAATTGCGCCTTAAGAAACGAGCCCGGAAGGATGGCGAGGACGCCCCATCGAGGTCGTTCGTCTCCCGACTGTTCGGCCGAGGGTGAAACTTGATGCGACATCAGCAAGGACACGGAAGCGAACCGAGGGGTGGTTGGAGTGGCTGAGACTTACGACGTGATCGTGATCGGTATGGGGGTCGGGGGCGAGGAGGTTGCTGGCAGGACGGCTGAGGCCGGACTAAAGGTGCTCGCCGTCGAGAAGAAACTCGTCGGTGGGGAGTGCCCTTACTGGGGGTGCGTTCCCACCAAGATGATGATCCGAGCCGCCGATCTGTTGGCCGAGGCCAAACGCATATCCGGCGTTGCGGGCTCATCGACGGTCTCAGCGGATTGGACCCCCGTCGCCGAACGGGTACGGGATCAGGCAACCGACGACTGGAACGACAAGGTGGCGGTCGAACGCCACGAGAAGAAGGGCTCTACCGTCCTCAAGGGAGAAGCTCGCTTCATCGACCCGAAGACCATCGAGGTTGACGGTACCCAGTACGAGGCCAGCAAGGGCATCGTTATCGCGATCGGCACCGATCCCGCCATCCCGCCGATCGATGGGCTGGACTCGGTCGAGTACTGGACCAACCGGACCGCCATCGAGGCCACCGAGGTTCCAGGTTCACTCATCGTCCTGGGTGGAGGTCCCATCGGTCTAGAACTAGCCCAGGTGTTCAGCCGCTTCGGAGCGGAAGTGACGGTGGTCGAACTGGCCGACCATCTACTGCCGATGGAAGAGCCCGAGAACGGCGAGGCCCTGAAAACCGCTCTCGAAGAAGACGGACTTTCGATCCATGTCGGCGTCGGTGCCGAGAAGGTAACCAGTTCTGGAGACTCGGTTGAGGTGACCCTCGCCGATGGACGGACACTCTCGGCAGAGCGCCTCCTGGTTGCAACCGGACGCAAGGTCAACCTCCAGTCACTAGCGGTCGGTGCTGCCGGTCTCGATGAGAAAGCTCGCTTCATCGAGGTCGACGAGCACATGCGGGCGGGAGACGGCCTGTGGGCCGTCGGTGACGGGACCAACCATGGCGGATTCACTCACCTCGCGGTCTATCAGGGACGGATCGCGGCAGCCGACATCCTCGGCCTCCCACACGCGCCGGCCGACTACTCCGCAGTACCTCGAGTCACGTTCACCGACCCCGAGGTCGCCAGCGTTGGGCTCAGTGAAGCCGCGGCCAAGGAATCTGGCTTCAGCGTGAAGGTGTCTTCAGCCAAGACGGGTTCGTCCGCCCGGGGATGGCTACACGGGCCGGGGGCCGAACATGGCGTCACGAAGCTCGTGGTGGATATCGATCGCAACGTGCTGATCGGCGCCTCGACGATGGGGCCGCGAGCTGGCGAAGTGGTCGGGTTCCTCGGACTCGCTGTGAAGGAGCAGATCCCGATCGAGCGTCTGAAGAATCTGATCTACCCGTACCCGACGTTCGTTCGAGGGGTCGAAGACGCGCTCAACGCGCTCGACTAGCGCCCGACGTTGAGGGTGATGCCGGTCTCGCGTTCGGAGACTGCCCACAACGTCTCGATGGCACTCGTTAGGCCGATGAGTCGAAGGATCGGGCGTCGGACGGGAACCCCGGAGCCCACGAAACGGGGAGTGTAGAACTCTCCTCCCCTGGCCCCCGGATCGGTCGCGGCCCGCAACTGGGGCAGGGCGCCCGTCGCCGGGGACATCCCGAACCGGCCGGCGAGCATGTGGAAGAACCGCTGGCTCCGTCCGCCCTCGGTCTCGGTCACGCTGACTGCCTGCAACTCGGTGTTGGACAGACCCGGGTGAGCGATCATGCTCGACGCATTCACGCCGGCCTGCTCGAAACGCCTCTGAAGACCGATCCCGAAGTGATAGTTGGCGAGCTTGGACCGGTTGTAGGCCCTCCACGGGTCGTACTTGCCTCGCAGATGGGGATTCTCGGGATCAACGGCGCGGCCGAACAAATGAGCGAAGCTCGTCACCGTCACGACGCGCGCGGAGTCGGCGGCGAGAAGCCCCGGCATCAGTTGAGCGGTTAGCGCGAAGTGGCCCAGATGATTGGTTCCGAACTGCATCTCGAATCCGTCGTCCGTCTTGCGCTCGGGGATACCCATGACGCCCGCGTTGTTGATGAGGAGGTCAACCGCTCCATGGCGTTCGAGGATCGCGCCAGATGCATCCTTGATCGACGCTAGAGAGCCGAGATCCAACGGAACGATGTGAAGGGAAACGTCGGGCGCTTCCGCCCGGATGTTCGCCTCCGCCGCGGCGGCCTTGTCCTGGTTGCGTGCGGCCATCACCACATGAGCGCCCGCTTCGGCGAGAGCCCGTGTCGTCTCGAGCCCCAGTCCCCCGTTCGCTCCGGTAACGACGGCGACGCGCCCAGTCAGATCCGGGATATCTCGGGTGGTCCAGGCCACGAAGGGCTCCTCTCGGTGGTGATCAGGTGCCCTTCATACACGCCCCAGCGACTCGTATCCCTCCTGCACGTCGTGGACGTGGTGGATCGGATCGTGGATCAGGTAGCGGGCGAACGTCTCGACCGTGAAAACTGCGCCGTCGCTACGGTGACCGGTTCTGCTCCAGGCGCTCCCCTCGACCCCATCGAAACGATCTGCCAGCGCCCTGGCCGCCTCGCCGAGCTCGGTGTCAACCACGCTCGGATCCCCGTTGTCATAGCTGCCTTCTACCGCGGCGGCGTCCTGATCCCAGTTCTCGAAGGCCGCCCCGTCCTGTCTCAGCATGAGAGCCAATCGAGCGTCGTACAGCCGGTAGACATCTCTTACGTGGGAGGCGTACTCGAGGGCCGACCACCGATCGTCGCTGGGCCGCATCCCCGCCCTGGGATCGGCGAGGAGGTCGGGCCACTCACCGGCATTCGACCTGATCAACTCGCCGATGCGCTCCTTCTCGAACGAGCGAACATCGAAACCACACTCGGGGCAGGTTCGCTCTAGGACCCACGTCCAGTCCTTCACGTCAGGCGTGATGGGCATCCGACTCTCCTCTCACAGCGTGATGACCACGAGCACAAGGGTCGATACGAGGGCCACCCCGGCGACCATGAGCGCGATTCGCCCTGCCCGGGAACTCCCGATTATCCCCGCGAGTGCAACCATCACTGCGGCGATCGCAGCGAGCGACAGACCCAGTACCGCACGACTGGAGCGTCGGCCCTCGGCTGCCGCGACGTCCACCTCGTCGGCCTGCGCGTTGGCGCGCTCGATCAAGTGATCCTGAGTGGCCGCCATGATCGCGCGCGTCCTTCCATCAACCCCGCTGTCATCGGTTGGCGGCGCCGACATGGCGGCTCCAACCGCACCCAACCTCTCCGCGGTGAGTGCATCGGCCCCCGCTACGCGCGTGCTCGAACGCGAGCAGATCAACCCTCTTGAATCCTTCGCTGAATCGGGCCTGGGCGATGGTGCTCTCGTCGAGGGAAGCGCGCAACATCCCCGCCTCGAACGAGAACAACTGTCCTCTGGCGTTCGTCTTCGCCCCAACCTCTGTGGAGATCCGCGCCGCCACGCTGAGGGAGCGCTCCTCCTTCTTCGATGCGTCGCTCTCGATCGTTCCAAGGATCGAAGCGAGAACCGCAGCCGCGCCGGCGAGGAGTGCCATCGTCTTGTCGAAAGCAGAGCGCGCGCCGGAAAGATGCGCAGACTCGACGTCCATCACACGACCTCGAAGACGATCGCCACGATCGTGGTGGCACCGACGACCATCCATCCACCGAGCAACAGTCTCCGGCGCAACGAGGGCCAGGCTCCTGCTGCTGCTCCCAGGAGAAAGGCGATCGACACAGGGATCGTGAGTGCCACCGAGCCTGTCGCCGAATCCGCTATCTCGTCTCCCTCAACCTGGTACGCATCTGCATCGAGCGCGACCAGATCCGGGTACTCGGCGCGGGCATCAGCCAGTCTCCGGGGAACATCGAACCCACCCCCGGGAAGCAGGTACGAATCGTCGGCCGACAATCCGACCGTGGGGGCCAACTGGTCCGCCAAAGCCTCCTGGACCCGAGCCTCTATCAGTAGGGCGGCCCTGGTCGGGCCGCGCAATGGACGGGCTGCTCGTCTGTACTCCTGGGCTCTGATCCGAGCAGCGGCCACCTCGAACGCTATCGGCCCCTCGTCTCCGTATACGAAGCGGAGATCCTCGGCCACCGCGAACGCGTGCTTCATCTGGGTCCGGACCGCGTGCTGCCACTGATCTGAGGCGCTCGAGTTGAGAAGTGCGCCGCGCGCAGCTAGGAGAGCTGCCAGGAGTGCGGCCGCGGCAAGGAGGATCGCTACTCCCGGTCTCTTGTCGTCCTCTTCCACATCGTCCTCCCCAGAAGCGAGTTTCGGGTATGCGAGCGCGTTTGTAAACGAGCAGTTGGAAGCGAGCAGTTGGAAGCGAGGACTGTGCAAGTGCACAACAGGCGGAGCCCCTAGCAACCAGAACTCTAGGGGGAGGTCGCTGGCACTGGCGAGGGCGACTCCAACCCTTCAAGGAGGACGGCATGAAACGATTCCTCGGCGCATCGCTGATAGCGGCGCTGATGGCAACCGGGCTGATCGGGGGCCCCGCTGGTGCATCGAGCAAACTCGACAACGACTTGCTCAGCAGCACGGCCAAGAACCCCAGGGCGATCATCGTGTTCAACCACGACGTGACCCCTAACGTGATCGAACGACTAGCCGCGGTCGGGATCAAGAAGGCGGTCGTCGTCGAGACGATCGATGCTGTCGGGACGATCGGCCCCCTGAGCGCCTACAAGAAGATCGCCTCATGGAACGACGTCAAGGTCGTCGACGCGGACTCGCCCCTGACGTTCAACCTGTATGCCTCAAAGAAGCAGATCGGGGCGGACAAGGTGATCGCCGGAGACACCGAGCTCGGGACTCCCTACGACGGCTCCGGAGTCACTGTGGCCGTGGTCGACACCGGCATCGAATCGACCCACCCAGATCTCTCGGAGAACGTGGTCAAGCACCTCAACTTCGAGGGCGCCTGGTTCTACGACATGATCAACGACGGCCTATACAGCGACCGTGCCGCCGAGGCCTCGGGCAATCCCGTTGATTCGTACGGACACGGCACCCACGTTGCCGGGATCGTCGCCGGGTCAGGTGCAGCCGCGCAGGGTGGGGTTGACATGAGAGGGGTCGCTCCCGGCGCGACGCTCGTTAACTTCAAGATCGCCGACGTCAGCGAAGGCGTTGATTGCTCCGTCCCGTGTGACTTCGGGTGGGAGATCAATGCGCTGGTCGCGTTCGAATACATGATCGAGCATCGGAACGACCCGGAGTTCCCCGGTGGCATCAGGGTCTCGACCAACTCGTGGAGCATCTATGAGGTCGACGACCCGGAGGTCGAGCCCATCAACCTGATCACCAACGTCGCCGTCGACAAGGGCATCATCACCCTGTTCGCGGCCGGCAACGACGGGCCTGGAGCAAACACCGTTGGTTGGCCCGGAAGCCTCGACAAGGTCATCACCGTCGCCGCGTCCTGCAAGGCCGCCGCCGGGTGCAGCAGCATCGCCAACTTCTCGAGCCGCGGTCCCGAGGTCGACGTCACAGCGCCGGGGGTCGACATCTACTCGGCCCTGGCCAGGGTCTCTGCCCTGGGGCCGATCGGATCGCATACACCGCCGCCAGCGGTTGGGACCGATCCTGCCTCAGCGATCAACAACGCCATGTACTACACGGGCTTCAGCGGCACCTCGATGGCTACTCCGCATGTCGCTGGCGTCACCGCACTGATGGTCCAGGCGTTCCCGGGGCTTACCCCCGCAGTCGCCGAAGAGATCCTCGAGCGAACCGCCACCGACAAGGGGCCTGCAGGGTTCGACACGTCGTGGGGCTTCGGACTCGTTGACACCGCCAGGGCCACCACGGTCGCGGCGTGCTACGCCTCAGCCGGTTGGGAAGGTCACGTCGGTGGGAGTAGCGACGACTGCTACGCCGACGCCGTCGGCGTGATCAACGGGTCGTTCTATGGGAACTAAGAGAGGAGCCAGCATGCGAAAGCTACTCGTTGCGGTCGCTGCCGCAGCACTGTTCGGCGGGGCGCTCCCCGCTCACGCGGGTCTGCCGATCGACGGAGGAGCACAGCCGGCGCGGTTGATCCAATTGGACCCCGGACCCGGCGGCTTCATCTCGTCGAACCTCTCGTATGTCGGCACGCTACCGATCGAGTCTCCCGGGGTTAGCGCCCGCGTGGTGCAGGTCGGCGAGCAGCGGCGTCTTTATGTGAGCAGCGCCAAGAACATCTCTGTCTACAACGTCACAGACCCTGGCTTGCCGCTCTTGATGGGCTCACTCCCGATCTACAACTGGGAGAACGAGGACGTCGCGGTATCCCCGGACGGCAAGACGATCCTTGCCAGTGACTTCACAGGAGACCTTTACCTTCATGTGATCAGCGTCACCGATCTACCTGGTGGCCAGGTGGCGCTGAGTATCGAAGGGTCCAACGTCTCAGAAGGCGGCAACCACACGATCGAGTGCGTCGATGACCCGTGTGACTGGGCCTACGGCTCGGAAGGAAAGATCTACGACCTGCGCGATCGCGCGAACCCAACCCTCGCCGGACGTTGGTCCGATGTGACGGGGACGGGAACCAGCGGTCACCACGTCACCCGAGACGCATCCGGCCTAGTGTGGACCGACACCACTCCCATCTTCGCCCTCGACGTCACCAACCCGCTCACCCCAGTGATCGTCGCTCGGAGCGACAAACCAGCGATGAATGCCGCCAAGACCGCGTACCAGCACAACAACATGCGCCCGTTCGCCGAGGCCTACGCACCCCGGATCACCCCTGAGGAGATCGCCGACGAGAGCCTTCGGCCCGGAGAGATCCTTCTTGGCGAGGGAGAGACCAACTTCGGCCCCCGCTGCGGAGGCGGTAGCGGGCCGTTCGCCTCTTACAGCTTGAAGGACTTCGACAAGGCGGGAGCCGCCCCATTCAAGCCGGTCGATGTGTTCCGGCCCGTCAGCGGAACGTATGACGGCGACGGTAACGCCGCCGTAAACGCGCTCGGGTGCTCGGGCCACTGGTTCGACATCGGACCCTCAACCCCCGACGCGATCGTGACCGCCAACGCCTGGTACGAGCACGGAACGAGGTTGTTCGAGATCGACGGCAAGACGGCGAAGATCAGCCAGATCGGCTACTTCCAGCCCGTCGCCGGCTCTGCCTCGGCTCCCTACTGGGTCGGGGACGAATACATCTACACGGTCGATTACGCACGCGGCATCGACATCCTGAAGTACGACGCCAGCGCTCCGATACCCACCGAGAAGGAGTTCCTCGACTCGTGGATGGCGAAGCTCGGGGTGATCGACCCGATCGCAGAGGCCGAGAGGTTCCGTTGCTCGCTCGCACAGAACGGTGGCTTCGTTCCCAAGGGCCTTCCCGCAGGGAAGCGGTAGGAGTACACGGAGGTCCCGCCGGACCGCGGGACCTCCGTGTATGCCCCCTGGGTGTTTGGGTCCCCCTAAGTTAGGGGACGACGGGGCAATGAGCAGACGAGCACCAGGGTTCATCCGACGCGTCCTAGCGGTGATAGATCGCAGGGACCTCGCGCTCTTCCAACGCGTGGCTCGCTCTCGGGAACGTCGGGTTCAAGGGGCCATCCCTAGACTCTCCCGGGCAGCGAACCATTCGCTTCTCTGGTTGGCGATAGCGGGCCTCCTTTCCCTCTTCGGGGGACGACGTGGACGTCGCGCCGCACTCCGGGGCGTGACCTCGATAGGCCTGTCCTCCTTCCTCGTCAACGTGCCCCTCAAGTCCGTCGCACGTCGGAGAAGACCTGGGATCGACGTGGTCCCGGAGATCAGACGCCTCGCCAGGATCCCGATGTCGACCTCGTTCCCCTCCGGTCACTCGGCCTCCACGTTCGCGTTCGCGACCGGCGTTACCCAAGAAGCTCCTTTCCTCGCGGTTCCGATGTTCGCTCTAGCGGGAACCGTTGCGTACTCGCGCGTTTACACGGGCGTCCACTATCCGGGTGACGTGATCGCCGGCGCCGCGATCGGGTCCTCCGTCGCGGCGGCAACACGGGTCCCGTGGCCGATGGCCACGGCCATCCCCGCAGTGGCCCGTCCCAGCGAGAGGACCTCCCCCATCGGGAAGGATGGGAGCGGACTCGGCATCGCGGTCAATCCGTCGGCTGGAACCGAGGATGGACCTGACGATGCCGCCGTGCTGCGCGAGTTGCTCCCTGGGGCAACCGTGACGACGATCGAGGAGGGGCAAGACCTCACTGAGGTATTGGAAGAACTCGTCAAGACGCACGACGCGATCGGAGCGAGCGGCGGAGACGGCACCATCGGATGCGCTGCGAAGATAGCCCTCGCCCATGACAAACCGTTGGTCGTCGTCCCAGGCGGAACACTGAACCACTTAGCACGAGCGATCGGGATAGAGACTCCAGAAGACGCCGTGAACGCGATCACACATGGTCGCATCGTCGATATCGACCTCGGAGTTGTCGACGAGCACCTTTTCCTGAACACCGCGAGTCTCGGTGCTTATCCCGAGATGGTTGCCATCAGGGAACGGATGGAGGACCGCATCGGGAAGTGGCCCGCGACCGCAGTCGCTCTGGTAAAGACGCTGCGGGGTCAGGAGCCGTTCGAGGTCGAACTCGATGGGCAGCACCGCCGACTATGGCTGCTCTTCGCTGGGAACTGCTCCTATGGCCCCGAAGGATTCGCAGCACCGAGCCGAAACCGACTCGATGACGGACTCCTCGACATCAGGATCTTCGATGCTGAGCCCGCGTTCTCGCGTGCTCGCCTGATCGTCTCCATGTTGCTCGGGATGATCTCTCTCGAGCGTGTTTACGAACGCTGGACCACCGATCGTCTGGAGGTCCGATCGAGAGGTGGCTCGTTGAAGCTCGCCTGTGATGGAGAGACCCTCGAGTGTGAGGACACACTCACATTCTCTAAACGCCCTAGGAGTCTCAGCGTGTTCGCTCCGCAGGTGGCCGTCGCGGAGGACGCCACCTAGTAGGTTCGTTGCATGGCAAACGATCCGAGGATCCACGACTCCGATCCGTTCGCGACCCCGCCCGAAGCGAAGACCGCAGGCCGCAGCCTGCGTGGCCGACTAGCCGCGCCCGTCACGATCTGGACAGCAGGTTCGGGCTCCCACCGAGCCGGGCTAACCGTCTCATCCGTCGTGGTCGCAGATGGAGAACCCGCCCTCGTCCTCGGACTCGTGGCACCAACGACAGACCTGTTCGAGGCGATCGGATCGAGCGAGCGTTTCGTGATGCATGTCCTAGCGCGCGACGCATGGCGCACCGCCGAGGTCTTCGCAGGCCGGAGGCCAAGCCCGGGCGGGATATTCGAAGCGGTCGCGGCCGTCGATACCGAATGGGGACCCCGCTTCGACGCTCCCGCCACCGCGTACTGTTCGGTTATCGGTCGGCAGGAGGTCGGCTACCACGTGTTGGTCACGGCGAGCATCGATCAGGTGGAACAGGAGGACCTGGATGCACCCCTCGTGTATTTCAGGGGGAAGTACCGAGGGCTCACCGAGAGATAGGTGCGGCGCGCAAAGGGGGCCGGGTTACCCCGACCCCCAGGCGCACATCCCAAGCGCTACTCGCTACCGCCCGCTACCGGGTTCGGCTCGTGAGCTAGTTCTCGCAGCAATTCCTCGTCCATGTCGGCCTCGACACTGATCTTCGGAACCAATCGATCGAGCCACTTCGGGAACCACCAGTTGGCATCCCCGAGCAGTTCCATCGTCGCAGGAACGAGGATCATCCTCACGATCGTGGCGTCGACGAGGATCGCGGCCGCTAGGCCAAGCCCGAAGAGTTTGATGGCTCGCTCGTCGAACCCGAACACGAACGACAGGAAGATCGCCACCATGATCGCCGCTGCCGCGGTGATGACCCGTGCGGTGGTCGCAAGTCCGTTGGCCACCGACAGATCGTTGTTCCTCGTCCTCACGTACTCCTCACGCACCCTCGATAGCAAGAAGATCTCGTAGTCCATCGAGAGTCCGAAAAGGATCGTGAACAACATCATCGGCACCCAGGCCTCGATCGGTCCCTTGGTGGTGACTCCGATCAGACTGGCTCCCCAACCCCACTGGAAGACGGCGACGACCACGCCGTACGCGGCCCCGATCGACAGGAGGTTCATGACCGCCGCCTTGAGTGGCACGAGGATCGATCGGAACACTGCGACCAACAGGATGAACGACAGCAAGATGACTACTCCGATGAGAACCGGAAGGCGCTCGCTGCTCTTCTCCGCGAAGTCGATCCCCCCGGCGGTCAAGCCGCCGATGTAAACGGTCGCCTGATCGCTGGACACGGCACCCGGGACGACATCGGAACGCAGGAGGTGAACCAGGTCCGTCGTCTCTTCCGCTTGCGGTGAAGTGGTCGGGAACACCGTCATGATCGCCGTATCGCCAGTCTCGTTCGGCTGGAACGGCGTCGCAGCAGCCACACCGTCGGTGGACTGGAGAGTCGAGACCAGACCATCCAGCGATCCGAGGTCTCCTGGTTGCTCGAGTTCGGCAACGATCAAGAGCGGACCATTGAATCCGGGGCCGAAGCCCTGGGTCAGCAGGTCGTAGGCCCTACGGCTGCTTCGGTCGGTCGAACCGGACCCGGCGTCCGAGAGGCCCAGCCGAAGACTGAAGAGTGGGATAGCAAGCACCACGAGGATCAGCAACCCCGCCGAGGCAGCGACCCACGGGCGGCGCTGGATGAACCGGCTCCACCGGTACCAGAACGACTTCTCGTAGTCCGTCTCTTGGCGATGGAGCCACTTGATCCTCAGGCGGTCGATGTTGTTCCCAACGAAGCCGAGGACCGCCGGAAGCAACGTCACTGAAGCCAGCATGGTCACGAGCACCGCGGAGGCGCCACCGATGGCCACTCCCTCAACGAAGCTGAAGCCCATCAAGAGGATTCCGAGGAACGAGATGACAACCACGGTGCCAGCGAACAGAACCGCGCGGCCGGATGTAGTGATCGCCTTGATCGCTGCGTCTTCTGCATCGTGGCCCGAGTGGAGTAGCTGGCGGTACCTCGTGACGATGAAGAGCGCGTAGTCGATACCGACGCCGATCCCGATCATCGAAGCCAACTGCGGCGCGAAGTCTGGAACGCTCAAGAAGTTTGCAGAGAGGAACAGGAGAGCCAGCCCGATCGCGATGCCGAACAGGGCGGTCATGATCGGGAGTCCCATAGCAAGTACCGAGCCGAAGGTCACCATAAGGATGAACATCGCGAACAAGATGCCGATCCCCTCAGACCCACCGGGCTCCTCGAACTCGCTGAAGACAACCGCCTGGCCACCGAGCTCGATGTCGAGCCCAGGCCCTTCGGCCCCGGCTACCAACTTCTTCATCTCTTCGATCGAATCGAGCGCGATCTCTCCGTCGAGGTTTTCGAACTGGATGGTCCCGAACGCGATATCGCCTTCGGGGGAGATCTGCTGTTGTCCCTCAGGTGAGTACGGACTCAGAACACCCTGAACATGCTCGACCTTCTCGATGTCGGTGATGAGACTCTCGATATCGCCTTGCACAGAAGCGATGCCAGCGTCGGCTTTGAAAACGAGATCCGCGGTATCACCCGAAGCTTGGGGGAACCGGTCCTTCAGGAGGTCGTAAGCGCTCTGCGAGTCAGTACCGGGGAGTGAGAAGTCCTGCGAATACTCACCACCGAAATTGGACCCTAGGACCCCCGACAAGATTAGGGCGAAGATCCAGATACCTACCATCGTCCACCTGCGGCGATGGCTCCACCGTGCGACGCGCTCGAGCATTGACGTACCCCTTCTTTCAGCCTCCTTGGACAGTGCCTGCAACCGTAACTGAGAGGCTTTTCATTCCGCTGTCAGGAACCCGTCAGAGCGAGCCGAAGCCCTAGAGGGGCCCATACGCAGAATTATCTAGTTCCGAACGCGCCGGGTTGGGCATGTATGAGGGACACAGGAGGTGGATCACCGTCGAAGCAGTCAAAGGCGACGGGTTCCCGGCACTGGATGAGAATCTACCCGGCAATCTAGCCGCAGCGTCTAACGCAAGGCGCAAGCTCGAGGTCTTGAGGGATGTGCTCCCCGAGACCCCCTTCGAGGATGCTCGTCTCTTGGTGAACGAACTCGTGACCAACAGCCTGCGTCACGCCGGGGCGCTCGATGGTGGCCAGATCAAGTTGAGGGTCGATGTTTCTTCTCATCTCCTCCGCATCGAGGTCACGGACAAGGGCCCGGGGTTCGTCCCCCGTGTCGTCGAACCAACCCTCGAGCAGACCTCAGGCAGGGGCCTCTTCCTCATCGAGCAACTCTCCGACCGCTGGGGCGTCATTGAGGACGACGGCACCACGGTCTGGGCCGAGATCGAACTCGGCTAGGCCCTGCTGCTCCACGCGATCACTCGATCCGCGTCTCCGAAACTAAGGATGCTTCCTGGGTCTATCCCCGCTTCCAGTGCAATGGCCAAGCCGACATCGATCATGTCGAGTTCGCTCGGGTCGTGAGCATCGCTGCCGATCGAGAACGTCACACCCTTCTCAACGCCGACGCGCGCGATCTCGATCGGAACGTCTCCGCGATGGGGGTGCGCGTCGATCTCGATAGCCGTCCCCGACTCGACAGCGGCATCGAACACGACATCCCAGTCCGCTTCTAGACCGGGTCTCCGGTTGTAACGCCGAGCGGTCGGGTGAGCGAGAACATCAACCGATGGATTCCGCACTGCGCCAAGGTAGCGATCCGTCTGATCTCCAGAGACTCTCAGCTTGGAGTGGAACGATCCAAGGACGAGCTCGAACGGTGACAGGACGTCGTGTTCGACGTCGCCCTTGCCAGTGATATCGAGGTTCATCTCGATCCCCTTGATGACCCTGAACCCCTCGCTCCCCATCTTCTCGTTGACTCCATCGATCGCCTTGTGCTGTCGAGCCATCGCTGCTTCGTTCATCCCGGGGGGAACCGGCTGGCCACCTGAGTGGTCGGTCACCGCGATGAACGCGTAGCCCTTCGACGCGCCCGCGGCGGCCATCTCTAGGAGGTCGTTCTTTCCATCGCTGAAAGTCGTGTGCATCTGGAGATCGCCATGGAGGCGATCCCTCCAAGCCTGTTCGTCGGCGAGACGAGCGCGTGCCCACGCAAGCGTGACGAACCCAGCCCGTGATGGAGGTGGCTCCGGCACCTCTGGAGGATCTGCCATCCACTCCTCGATGCGGCCAGCGAGACGGTCTCCCAGGCCCGGTAGATCGGTGAGAGGAATCCCGGCCTCGAGTAGCTCGTGAACCTCGACCGGCCACGCGAGGGCGGCTCCAGCGGCGCGGTGATAGGCCTTGCGTCGGTACTGGTCTGCCTCATCGCCCCTGCGGGCGAGGAGTTCGGCGAGATCGAGATTCGAGAGCATACGTAGATGCTCCCAGACTCAGGAGGGAAGCAAACTCTCGTTCGAAGAGTCGCGGAGATCGATGACCACCGAACCCCGTTCAGACACCGGGACCAACTTGAAGCCAAGCTCGGTGACCCTGGCGGCGAGCATCGGTATCAGAACGAGCGAGCCACGGATCGCAGAGTCGTCCGCATCTTCGGCCCCCATGCCATCGAAAAGCCTGAGGAATACGCCCGGCTTCAGTCGATCTCCGATGTGGTTGAGCATCAGGTGAGGAAGATCTGGGGTCCAGACATCGAGAGGGATCCCTCCCGCAGCGATCTCGAGCCCCGATTCCTCGGCTACCGCCTTTCTGATCTGGGTGAGACCACCAGAACGTGGAAGCCAGAGACTGGGGCACGCCCCCAAAGAAGCGAGGATGTCAACACCGGCGAATGTCCGCCGACGAACCTCGCCCTCCCGCTCGCGCTCCGAACCAGCAGGAAGACCGATGTGGATCCCAACCTCATGGCCCGAGGAGGTTGTCTCGTGAACCAGTTCCGGCCACACCGTCGCCCTCGAGGGGTCGAAGAAAAAGGTTGCTCGTACCTGGGCGGCAGACAGCGCCGCGAGGACGCGTGGGGTCCACTCGGGGTCGGGGCCGTACTCGAAGCTGATCGCTACGGTCGCATCGCTCATAGGGGGATACACGAACCTTCGTGGGATATGGGTTCCTCCGTCAGGATTCCCCGTCATAGATCGAATCCCTGCGACCGGAGGGACCCGGCCGGTGATCAGGGCTCTGACCCTAGCCGATGCAGTGGGACGCCACCGGGCTCAATCACTGAGCGTTGGGTTGCACCCTTCCGGCCGACTCACGAGTACGCCCTCGTTCCAGATGACGCCGAGTTCATAGAGCCTGCGCTCTTCCGCCCGCCGGATCTGGAACTGAGTTTTCGTATAGTCCTCACCCGTACTGCTGAGGTGGGCATTCACTGCGGCGCGCCACCGATCGCACTTCCGATCACCCTTGGTGAAGAACGCAAGGGTGAACACCAAGAGCACGACGACCACGCCGACCTTGAGAACGAGCTTCATCAGGTCGATATTCAGCGGCTGCGGCGAACTCTCGGGCGGCTTGAGGCCGATCCCATCTGAACGATCATCCATATACAGGTGTATCGGCCACCCGGGCCCCTACTTTGAGCCCCTTGTGGGATCTGGCTCAGACTCCGTCCTCAGCGACCCAGTCCCTGGTCAGGTAGAGCCAGAACGCCAGTCCGGCGTAGGGGCCGTAGCGCTTGAATCGGCGCACGATCGTCGAGTCCCTCGCCTGCTTCATCCCCGACCTTTGGAGGAAGGTTGGTCGTGTCCACGAATCGAGGATGAGGCGCGAGTAACGGCCGAACATCATCCCTATGTGGGCGGCGGCGTACGGTCCCACGCCGGGCAACGTCAGGAGCAGCGCCTCGAGGTCATCGTCTGAGAGCTCACCTGGGCCGCAACGTGCGATCTCCTCGATGTCCAGATGGTCACCCGCGACCATCTCGGCGATAGAACGAAGGTAGGGCCCGCGATAACCGGCCCGCACGACCTCCTTGTAGAAGGCTTCATCGGCGCTCGCCATGGCGGCGGGCCCCGGGAACGCCTTTCGTCCGCCATCGTCCTCGGTCCCCAACTCGCTAACGAGCGCCGCAACCATCCGCTCGGTCGCCGACCACGTGCAATTCGTCGTACAGATCGTCTTGATGACGTCCTCGAATGCCGACGCGCTCCTAGTCATCCTCCCCGCCCCCGAAGCTGCCCACGCGAGCTGGGGGTCGTCCTTTACGAGCGAGTAGAAATCCGACAGATCCTGATCGAGGCGCAGGATGAAGCGAACCCTGGCCTCGATCTCGGAGGCCTCTCGAGAAGAAGGACGGCGCCCCAGAACCGAGATCGATGCGGAGTGTGGTCCGCCAGGTGCGATCACGATCGTGCGCGCCTTTCCCGAGCCCATCTCGAGAGTGGTGGTCAAGGAGATAGCTATGTCATCGATGACATTTGGGAGCAGATCCGCAACCCCATGCGACCTGAGGGTGCGAGCGAGATCGACCGGTTCGCCTCCTGCTCCTCTGAGAGGGATCTCGACCATCGCTGTCACCGTTCAGCCGTAATGACGCGCTAGCTCCACCGTTCGAAGCGCTAGGCCCATGTCGTCTGGGGTTGGTAGGTCCAGAAGTTGATCGAACAGCGATCCGACCGTGGGGTGATCGGGTGGGATGCCGGCGGCCCCAAAGAACGTCAGCGCGGTGGCCCACTCCCAGGGACCCCACCACTCTTCTTCGCTCTCCCTCACCCACCTGAGGCCCCACTCTGCGATCTCGGTCTTGGGGCCCTCGGACAACCAGAACGCAGCGGTTGCGGCGAAGGTCGGGTAGGCACCCCCCGTGAAATGACCGGCGGTGTCGGACTCGGTTCGAAGCAGCGCGATCGCTCGGGGTCCGGGGTCCCTTCCCACGGCCAGCAGGGCGCACGCCGCTGCGGCGGTCGCCCATACGCGCGCGCCAGCCGTGGTCTCGAGGACCCCCGGCACTTCCTCCGGGCGGTCGAGCCAGGCGCCAGCGGGGGTTCTCATCTCATCGAGCCAGTCGGCAGCGATCACCGCAGGAGCCGAGTTCGCCAGACCGAGGATCGTCAGGTGACAGATTCCTTCCGCAGTTCCTCCCGGCGACGGCCCGCCCGAAGGACCAGAGAACGCACCCAGATCATCCTGGTACGGGATGACATCGAACTCTCCAACGGATACTCCGGCGAGTCGGCGGGCGCGCCATCGCTGCCACTCGTCCCCATCGCGTTCGATCTGTTCGAGCACCGCGCTTTCGTCCACCATCGTGATCTCAGACTACGGCGGAGCGGAAGCGGTCGTTGCATCGGGTGACTATCGGGTGTTGCATGTCGGATGGAAGCTAACCGAGCACCGAGTGCGCACCGATCACATCGAGCGCAAGGTCGGAGGAGTCAAGCATGGATACACCGATGGATGCACAGATGGGCGCCCAGGTACAGCCGATCGCGAACCCGGTCAGGCTCGGCATCGAAGCGCCCTTCGAGGTGGCACGGTGGCGGCCGCTCGTTCATTGGATATTGGCCGTCCCTCATTTCTTCGTCACCTACTTCTTGCAGATCGCTCAAGGCGTCTGCGCGTTCATCGGTTTCTTCGCGATCCTGTTCACCAAGAAGTTCCCCCCAGGCCTCCATCGGTTCGCCACTCTGTCACTCAGGTATCAATGGAGGGTGAGCACCTACATCCTGTTCATGCGCGAGAGCTATCCGCCATTCGAATTCGATGCGACTTCCGAGGACGCATCCGGGGACCCCGCGACGCTCTCGATCGACTATCCCGAGGAGATGTCGCGATTCCTTCCGCTGATCAAGTGGTTCCTCGTGATCCCTCATTTCGTCGTGCTGATGTTCCTGATGATCGGGGCTTTCTTCGCATGGATCGGTGCCTTCTTCGGGGTTCTGATCACCGGTCGCTACCCCGAAGGCATCCGCAACTACCTGTTCGGAGTGAGCTGTTGGCTCACTCGCGTCGAGGCCTACATGCTGCTGCTCAGGGACGAATACCCGCCCTTCTCATTTCAGTAGGGATCACGAGCGCCAGTTGGGTTTCCCGGCCTTCGGCAATTGGGATTCATCTCTCGGGCGACGGTTGATGGGGCGCTGGGGGACTATCGCCATACCAGGTAGATGGTCGCGTGCACCGGACCACGGACCGGGCGGGGCGACGACCCAGTTCGCTAACGCATAGGCGGTCGACTCGTAGTTCACGCGCCAGCCTTTGAAGTCGGCCCACGCTTGCTCCACCTCGACCTCGATCGGGAAATCAACCTCTTGGAGTTTCTTGACGGCTCCCAGGAACTCCTCGTAGGTCAGCTCGATGGGATCGTCGGGGTACGGATCCGGGTCATATTCGATGCCGACGGCGGTCGCGACGTCCCTAAGGCAGTAGAAACCCATCCGCAAGCAGAGCCGGGCCTCATTCGGGGCCGAGTTCGGGGCTAGCGCGGTGTAGAGAGCCGCGGAATCCAACACAGCCAGGAGTCCCACTATCCACGAACGGAGTGGATGGGGAGATCGGAAGCGAGCCAAGATGGCGTAATTGGTGTGGCTCTCGGCGACATCAGCCGCCCACAGTTCCCAATCCCGGTAGAAGCTCGCCATGTTGTCGAGTAGTTCCACGGTCTTGTGTCTGATCAAGATCTCGGTTCCCCACGCAGGCGAACCAGCACGACTCTGCAAGACCGTGACGAGTGTTTCCCGTCGATTGAATGCGGCGTAAAGCGCGGGGAGGTACGCGATCAACAAGGCGATGACCACAAGGCCCGTGGTTGCGGCGAAGAAATAGATGATGGTGGCCGCCGGGGTGTGGCTAGCAGCGAACCCAAGCGTGAGCAACGACGAACCCGACTCGCGCAACGCCTCCCAGAATCCGTCGGTGAGAGGCCACAGCATGAGGCCGAATCCAGCGAAGAAGAGTCCGAGCCACGTCACCATCATTATCAAGAGAGCCATGGGAGCTTCGAACGCGAGGAGCCTGTCCTTGGCCTCGTAGCTTTCGAGGCGCCCTGCGAAAAAGAGGAAGACGCTCCTGACCCACCCTTGCACCGTAGTCGGGAGCTTCCCCGCAAGTCGTCGAGGCACAACGAGACTCACGACCAGGCTCACGGCACTCGCCGCGACGATGACCATCCCGAGCCCGAACGCCGCCCATCTGATCACCATCATCGAGCGAACTGACCGGGGCGTCGTCCGTCACCGGGGGGTCCAGCGAAAGCTTGAGCGATCCCCGCCCACTCTTCCGCGAGTTCCCCCGAGATCGCCAACCCCGTGTCGTTGAGGTGGCGGCGTTGAGTCACGAGGAGACAGAAGTCGAGTGCGTCGCCTTCGATGCGCGCGTCTGCCCCCTCGTTCCACGACCAAGTGTCGCCATCGGGTGCTACGAGGATCACCGAGACTTCTTCCTGCGGCACCTCCAACCCGTTAGCGGAGTATGCGAATGGGCGCGCCCTGACCCCGATGTGGGCGACGTGCCTGAGTCGAGCGGTCGATGCGCGCGCGAGGTCGAGGGCATCCACGATGTCCTGACCATGCGCCCAGGTCTCCATCAGCCGAGCCGAGATGAACGAGGCCGGGCTCATCGGGGGCCCGAACCACGGGATCCGTCCGTTGGCATCCAGCTCCCGGAAGCCTTCAAGCATCCTGGCTCGCGCCGAGCGCCACCACTCAAGAAGGGAGCCCGGGACCATCTCCCGACCCTTACGAAGGGGGCCGTTCATGAACTCATCTGCGTCGGTCACGGTCGCCAGACCCGCGAGGAACTCATCCGGTGAGCCTGCCGCCAGAGCGGCTTGCTCGTCGAAGAACGCTAGGTGGCTGATCTGATCGCCCACGGTCCACGGCTCAGCCGGGGTGACGACCCCCCACGAGTCATCCGGCAGGCCAGCAAGGAGGCTGTCGAGTGCCGCGTGCTCCTCGTCGAGATCGTCGATCAACGCGAGCAGGTCAACCATCCCGACATCCTAAGAGTCTCTAGCCGAACGCCTTCTCCATGAGTTGCTGGTGCTCCATCTCGTGCATCGTGCTGCTTCCTGCCGCGGGGCTCGCGCTCTCGGCCCGTGCCGCAAAGGAAAGAGCGATGTTGTCGGGCAGCAGGTTCGAGAGACGGTGGAACATGTAATGCCACCCACCCATGTTCTCGGGCTCCTCCTGGACCCAGCGCACCTCCTCGAGGTTCGGGTACGACTTCACCAGGTCGAGCAGCTGCTGTTCGGGGAATGGGTACAACTGCTCCACCCTCACCACCGACATCGGAGCAGATGCCGAGTCGCGCGCTTCCATCAACGCAACGGCAACCTTGCCGGAGCAGAGCAGCACACGGGAAACCGAATCGCTCCCTGCCATCTTCGGATCGTCGAGGGTCTCACGGAAGTGGCCCTGAACCAGATCGGCCGCCGCACTTCGTGCGAACGGATGTCTCAGCAACGACTTCGGGGTGAACACCACGAGCGGTACCCGGACGCTCGGATGCGCCTGACGCCTCAGCAGATGGAAATACTGGGCCGCGGTCGTCGGCTGCGCTACCTGGATGCCGCCCTCGGCAGACAAAGTCAGGAACCGCTCGAGGCGGGCACTCGAATGCTCCGGCCCTTGGCCCTCGTAACCATGAGGAAGCAGAAGTACGAGGCTCGATTCCTGGCCCCATTTATCGTTCCCCGCAACAACGAACTGATCGATGATCGTCTGCGCGCCATTGACGAAGTCCCCGAACTGCGCTTCCCATTGCACGAGCGCGTCACCGTCCGCCACCGAGTACCCGTACTCGAATCCCATCGCCGCGAACTCACTCAGCGGGGAATCGAACGCTCGGAAGCGGGCTTGGTTCTCGTCGAGGTCGTTCAGGGGTGCGTACTCATCCTCGGAGCGGTGATCAACCAGCACCGAGTGGCGTTGGGAGAAGGTGCCGCGGCGCGAGTCCTGGCCCGAAAGCCTGACGCTTACTCCTTCGAGGAGGAGTGAGCCCCACGCGAGAGCCTCTGCTCCCGCCCAATCGATAGCGTCGCTGTCGAGCGCGCCAGCTCGCTTCTCGATCATCTTCTTGAGCTTCGGGTGGGGCTCGAACCCCTCGGGGAAAGTCGTTAGGACCTTCTGGATCGCATCGAGACGGTCTCGGGCCACGCCTGTTTCGAACGGCTCATGGACCGTGCCCACTTCAGGCTCGCGATACGTGATCTCGTCGATCGGGGCGCTTTCTTTCGTTTCCTCGAACGCCTGCTGCATCCGCGACTTGAAGTTCTCGAAGGAAGCCTCTGCCTCTTCGACGGTCAGTTCGCCGCGATTCAACAGTTGCTCGGTGTATAGCTTCCTCACGCTCCGGTGCTCGTCGATGCGCGCGTACATCAATGGCTGGGTGAACGCGGGTTCGTCCGCTTCGTTGTGACCGTGGCGGCGGTAACAGACCAGATCTACGACGACATCGCTGTTGAACTCACAGCGGAAGTCGTAAGCAAGTTGCATGACCTTGACGCAGGCCTCTGGGTCATCACCGTTCACGTGGAAGATCGGGGCTTGGATCATCTTTGCGATGTCCGTCGCGTAGGTACTCGAGCGCCCAGCGGTTGGCGAGGTAGTGAACCCGATGTTGTTGTTGACCACGATGTGCACCGTGCCGCCGGTCCGGTAGCCCTGGAGTTGCGACAACGAAAGTGTCTCGGCAACGACCCCCTGGCCGGCGAACGCGGCATCGCCATGCAGGAGCACCGGTAGCACCTTGCGGTAGCCCTCGTCACCGATCAGATCCTGCTTGGCTCGAGCCATGCCTTCGACAACTGGGTCGACTGCCTCGAGATGTGACGGGTTAGAGGCAAGGACCAGACCGATGTGAGTCCCCGAACGGGACTCGAACGAACCCGTCATCCCGAGGTGGTACTTGACGTCGCCAGAGCCCTGAACGGTGTCAGGCTCCACGTAACCATCGAACTCGCTGAAGATATCGATGAACGACTTCCCGATGATGTTGGCGAGGACGTTCAGGCGGCCCCGATGAGACATGCCCATCACCGACTCGACGATCCCATCGTCTGCCGCGAGGCCGAAGAGGTGATCGAGCATGGGGATCAACGACTCGGCGCCCTCTAGCGAGAACCGCTTCTGCCCCATGTACTTGGTCTGGAGGAACTTCTCGAAGGCCTCGGCTGCGTTCAACCGATCGAGGACATGCTTCTTGTCGTCCTTATCCAGCTCGATAAGCGGACGATGGCCCTCGGCGCGTTCTGTGATCCATCCCTTCTGAACCGGGTCCGTGATGTGCATGAACTCGTAGCCGATCTTGCCTGCGTAGGCGTCCCTGAGCTTGTCGACGATCTGCCTGAGGGTCTGCTTCCGGGGGCCGGACATCCCGTGAGTCAGGAACTCGCGGTCGAGATCCCAAACAGTGAGCCCGTAGTTGGCCAGGTCCAGCTCCGGATGCGAGAGCACTTCCCACCCGATCGGGTTCAATTCCGCAAGGAGATGCCCGCGTACGCGATACATGTTGACGAGCCGGATGACACGAGACTGCTTCTCGAGTTGGCCGTCGACGTCGTCAACCGGTGAGCGATCGACGCTCCAGCGCACGGGCTCGTACGGGATACGCAACGAGGCGAAGATCTCGTCGTAGAACCGATCCTCACCGAGCAACAGCTTGTGCACCTGGGCGAGGAACTCGCCGGACTCCGCCCCTTGGATGACACGGTGGTCGTAGGTCGAGGTCATCGTGATGATCTTGCTCACACCGAGACTCGCGAGCGTTTGTGGATCCGAACCCTCGTACTCCGTGGGGTAGGCGACCGCACCAACCCCAACGATCAAACCTTGACCTTCCATGAGGCGAGGCACCGACATCGAGGTTCCGACGGTCCCTGGATTGGTGAGGGTCACCGTGGTCCGGGCGAAATCGTCAGGGTCGAGCTTGTTCGCTCGCACCTTCCGGATCAGCTCTTCGTACTCGCCGAAGAAACCGGCGAAGTCGACCTGATGCGCGTCCTTGATGTTCGGAACGATCAAGACGCGGCCGTCCTTGCGTTCCATATCGACCGCGAGACCGAAGTTCACGTGCTTGTGACGCACGACGTGAGGCTTCCCGTTCACGTCCGCGAACACTGCCTTCATCCCCGGACGCGCCTCGATGCCCTTCAGCACCGCCCACCCGATGATGTGGGTGAAGCTGATCTTCCCGCCCCTCGTGCCAGCGAGGTACCGGTTGATGATGCGACGGTTCTCCTCAAGGAGCTTGGCCGGGATGCGTCGTACCGAGGTGGCCGTTGGCACACCTAGCGACGCCTCCATGTTCTCCGCGATCTTGGCGGCGATGCCCCTCAGGGCTTCGGCGTCCTCGGGCACGGTGGCTTCGATCTTGGGTTCTGGAGAGGGGTGCAGCCTCGGGAACAGGCTCTGGGCTCGTAGGACGGTACAGGACGATCGGGAGCAGTCGAACCCGTGGACGGTCGGTAGTCCTCGAAGAACTCCTGCCACGACTCCCCCACCGAGCGCGGGTTCTCCTGATAACGCCGGTACATCTCGTCGACGAGCCAGATGTTCGGCCCGAAAACGTCCTGATCGATCTCCTTGTCCACCCTGTCACCGTCTCGGATTCGTGGTTGTTGAGGCTTCAAGGGTAACGAATCCTGCAAATCACACGTTCACGGAGCCCAAAAGACAGAAGAAATCACTCGGAAAAAAAGTTTCGCCAGGTGTGTTTGGGTCCCCCGCGGCGGGGAACAAACCGAGCAGAGTAGGAGCGAGGATGGCTTCTCCCGTGCGAAGAGCTTCCTTGGACAGAGTTCTTCGCCTCATAGGACCCTCGGACCCCCCCGGTCAACCTCGCTCCTACTCCCTCCCCCTTCACTCCTTCAGCGAGGCCTCCGGCCACCCGTACATCGAGAAACGTCCGACCACGGCCCCGGGGTCGCCCGTCCAGGCGAAGAGCGCGATCTCATCTTTCGTACGGCGGCCGGTGAGGGCACGCAGCAGCTCGAAATCGTCTGTCTCCAGGGTGGCGACCGGCTCACCCTCGCCTGCCCTCCACTCGGACGACGCTTTGATGTCGATCGTCGGAAGGCCCTCGTCCTTGATCCTGCGGCCTAACCTCCGAACGTACGAGTAGGCGGCGGAGGTGACTCCTTCCGAGTCCCGAGCGTCACGATCGCCGATAGCCCCTCGAAGGTCATGCTCGTGAGTGACGAGGTCTCCGATCAGAGCGCCCCCGATCGCTGGGTGGAGGAAACCGATCGCGTCCCCGAGTTGTGCGGTACAGGTGCGGAACTCCTCGAGAACATCAGCGACCGCCACGTCTTTGCGCGACTCGATGTGGTTCCGGGTCCACTGCTCGGATCCCACTTCACCAACCGCTCCCGAGACCGTATCGGCGGCTACTCCGGCGAAATGAGCGATCAGATCTCTCACCGTCCAATCGGGACAGGCGGGCACGGTGAGCCGAAGGGCGTCCTCGGAAAGGGAGTCGATCAACTCGGCAACCCGGCGGGCGCTAATGAGGTAGGGCTCGGCATAGTCAGACATACGCAATGGAATGTATATCCCTCGACGAACTGGAGGGGTAGCGTGACGGGAATCCCCCCACAGATGGCGAAAGGTAGGGCTATGACCGACCTGATCGAGTGCTTCGAACGCTCCACCGATCTGTTCGGCGAGCGGGTTGCTGCAGTGAGTCCGGAGCAGTGGTCCGACAACACGCCGTGCACGGAGTGGGACGTTCGCGCCCTCGTCAACCACCTCGTGTACGAGTGCCTCTGGATGCCTCCTTTGCTGGAAGGGCAAACGATCGCAGACGTTGGCGACCGACTCGATGGCGACCTCCTCGGAGATGATCCGGTAGGCGCTTACCGAAACGCGTCGGCCGAAGCGCTGGCTGCGGTTAACCAGGAAGGTGCGCTCGACCGCACCGTTCATCTCTCCTTCGGTGACGTGCCGGGCTCGCTCTATGTCATGCAGCTGTTCACCGACCTCGTCGTGCATTCGTGGGATCTGTCCCGCGGGATCGGCTACGACGACTCCCTCCCGAAAGACCTGATGGAGGTTGCCTTCGAGGGGTCCAAGCCGTACGAGCAGGCGCTCCGCGATTCCGGGTTGTTCGCAGCTCCGATCGAGCCCGGAGATGACGCCCCGTTCCAGACGGTCTTCCTCGGTTTCTTCGGGCGTCAGGGGTAGACCTCCGTGTACACGCGGATCACTCGTGCCACAGCCCTCGACCCGGTAAAGATCGAGAAGCTATGGGGCGAGTGGAACGAGAAGATCGCGTCCGGCGCGGGCGGTTGGCTCGGCTCCGCCGCTGGTATCTCCGACGTCGGTGAGTTCATCTCCGTGGTGCGCTACGAGTTCGAGGCGCTTGCGCGGATCCAAGATCGCAGGGAGGAGCAGGTCATCTGGGCCCGAGCCCTCGAGGAGAATCTCGTAGATCTGGATGTCGCCGAGGCACACGACGCGGATCTGCTACTCGGCGGCGGCGAGGGGGCCGGATTCGTCCAGTTCATCATGGGCCAGGCGCGGGATCGGGCCCGGATGAGATCGGTGAACCTCGGGATGGAAGACCTCCTCCTGCGTCACCGCCCAGACATCGTCGGCTCCGAGATCATCTGGCACGATGACGACGCGTTCACCAAGATCGCGTACTTCTCATCCGAGGACGCCGCCAGGATGTGGGAAAGCCGGGAATTCCCCGGTGGGGTAAAGGCGTTGTTCGAAGAGTTGATGGGGCTCATCGAAGGGATCCGGTTCATCAACGTGTACGACCCCTGGATCAGCGTTCCGTAGCGCACCAGGCCGCATCACACTCTCTGGAGGATCGATTGTCCCACCGCAACACCAACCCGACCGAGGCTAGGCCGCGCCTCGTAACCCCAACTTTCCTACTCGTCACCTCGGCCACTTTCGCCTACTTCATCGCGATCGGTGCCCTGATCCCAACCATCCCCCGGTTCGTTGAGGGACCACTCGCCCGCGGGGAGGCTGCGGTCGGTCTCGCGGTGGGAGCCTTCAGTATCTCGGCGGTCCTGATCAGGCCGTTCATCGGACGGCTCAGCGACACGAAGGGGCGGCGGATCCTGATGATCGCCGGCTCATTGATCGTCGGGCTTTCGGTCCTCGGGATGATCGTTGTCGACTCCTACCTCCCCCTCTTGCTCCTGCGCCTCACAACGGGGGTCGGCGAAGCCGCCTTCTATGTTGGCGCGGCGAGCGCGATCAACGACCTGGCCCCCGACTCACGCCGCGGCGAAGCACTCAGCTTCTTCTCGCTGGCCCTGTACGGAGGACTTGCCGTGGGCCCGGTCCTCGGTGAAACCGTTCTCGGCGCCGACAACTTCACCCTCGCTTTCCTCGTCGCCGCGGTGAGCACCTTCGTGGCGACCGCGATCGCGATCTCGGTGCCCGACACCCGACCCAAGGATGAATCGGGGCCGATCAACCCGGGGGCACGACGCCTGGTCCATCCCGCGGGGATCCTCCCCGGGAGTGATCCTCGCCACCAGCATCTGGGGGCTCGCAGGGTTCAACACCCTGATCCCGCTGTACGCCCTCGACGTTGGCCTCGATGGGGCCCGAGGCGTCTTCTTCGTGTTCGCGGCGATCATCCTGCTGTTCCGATCGCTCGGGGCGACGATCCCCGACCGCTTCGGCACGCGGCGGATCGGGAGGACGGCCCTGAGCTTCTCCGCCGTCGGTCTCCTGACGATGGGCCTTTGGCAGCAACCAGAGGGGCTGTTCACGGGGGCGATCATCTTCGCCGTCGGTCAGGCCCTCACCTTCCCAACATTGATGTCCCTCGCTCTGTCCTCCGCTCCACCGCGCGAGCGAGGTGCGGTCGTCGGAACTTTCACCGCGTTCTTCGACCTCGCCTTCGGACTCGGAGCTTTCAGCTTGGGATGGACCGCGGAGACGTTCGGCTACGACGTGGCCTTCGTATGCGGAGCAGTCATCGCTCTCACCGGGCTAGGACTGATGGTCGGGATCGCCAAGCGCTCGGACATCAAGGCCCGCCACGCCGAACGGGTCGAGGAATATCAAGAGCCCTTCTGAGCCGTACGATCGGGCGATGTCTATCAACGTCGCAACTCTGAAACAGCAGTACCCCGCACTTGCTCGCGAGATCAACGGGAAGCCGGTGATCCACGCGGACGCTCCGGGTGGCACCCAGGTACCCGAGGTCGTGATCGACGCGATCGCGTCATATCTGCGAACCAGCAACGCTAACTCCGGTGGCGCATTCGTAGCCTCCGAAGAGACCGACGTCGTGATCCGCGGAGCACGGTCAGCCGCCGCCGACCTACTCGGATGCTGAGCCCGACGAGGTCGCCTTCGGGCCCAACATGACGACCCTCAACTTCGCCCTGTCGCGTGCCCTCGGCCGGACCCTCACCTCGGAGGACGAGGTCGTCGTCACCAGTCTCGACCACGACGCCAACGTGTCGCCGTGGCTATGGATCGCTGAGGACTCGGGCGCCAAGATCAAGTGGGTAGACATGATCGAGTCGGACTGCACGCTCGACATGGACTCGCTCGACGCAGCTATGTCAGGGCGCACCAAGATCGTCGCGTTCACGATGGCCAGCAACGCAGTGGGCACGATCCCCGACGTCACTGAGATCGTCGAGAAGGTGCACGCCCGCGGGGCGCTGGCGATCGCCGATGCGGTGCATTTCGCACCTCACGGTCTCCTCGATGTGAAGGCGCTAGGGGTCGACGCGCTTCTCTGTTCGCCGTACAAGTTCTTCGGTCCGCACCTCGGGATGCTGTACGCACCGAGGGAACACCTCGACGATTGGCGCCCGTACAAGGTTAGGCCCGCCTCGGACGCAGCCCCCGATCGTTGGGAGACCGGCACCAAGAGCCACGAGGCTCTCGCGGGGCTGACCGCGTGCATCGATCACATCGCCGCCCTCGGGGACGGCGCTACCCGACGGGAACGGATCGTGAGCGCGGCTGCGGCGACGCTCGCCCACGAGAGCGAACTTTCTCGACGGTTCCTCGAAGCAGTGGCCGAGATGGACCACGTCCGTCTCTACGGGATCGATGATCTCGACCGCATCTCTGAGAGGACCCCGACCTTCGCCTTGACCGTGGCCGGCAAGTCCCCCGCGAAGTCGCGGAGCACTTCGGCAACGAGGGCATCTTCGTCTGGGACGGCAACTACTACGCTCTCGCCGTGATGGAGCGCCTCGGCCTCGAGGGCAACGGCGGCGCCGTCCGGATCGGGTTCTGCCACTATCACTCGACCGAGGACGTCGACCGGGTGACAGAACTCCTCCAAGCGATGGGCTAACCTTTGCGAGTCCCGCAAGGGACGCATCATGGCGGCCGTAGCTCAGCCAGGTTAGAGCACCCGGTTGTGGTCCGGGATGTCGCCGGTTCAAATCCGGTCGGTCGCCCTTTCTATCCAAGGTTCTCCTCCTCAGGTGCCTAGTGGGCACTTGACGTGGAGAACCTTGTGTCCGGAACCACTCCATCGCCCGTTCCTCGATGGCTCGATGGACAGATGGACGACCGACTGCTCTCGCTCGCAGAGTCTCAACACGGCTGCTTCACGTGGGCCCAAGCCCTCGATTGCGGCCTGACCCCGAAAGCGCTGCGCGTTCGCTCGAAGGAGCGGGGCTGGGAACGCATCGCCCCAAGCGTGTACCGGCTTCCCGGCATCACGACGATCGAGAGCAGATTGATGGCCGTCCAACTGTGGATAGGAACCGATGGCTACATCACCGGTCGAAGTGGCGCCTATCTGCTTCGTCTGGGCGACGTCCGGTCGCCAGAACCTGTGACCGTCGCTCGTCGTTCGGGGCCACTTCAAGAGCGTCCGAACAAAGCGTTTGCGTCCCGGCGATCAGCCTCGCACGCAGTGGGTTCAGGGGTTCAGGGTCGCGTCGACCGAGCGGCTGGTCGCCGACCTCTGTGCCGACGACCCCACGGTTGTCGAGGAGGCACTCGACGACGCGCTCGGCGCCGTTTGACGACCCTGGACAGGTTGTCGGACGAACTCGCACGTGGAAACGGAAGGAGGGGCAGCGGCCTGCTGCGTCGACTCCTGGCTGTCCGAGACGCCGACGATCCGGCCGTGAGGTCGGCGCTTGAAGCGAAGATGTTGCGGATCCTCAGGCGGATCGGCGAATCGTTCATCCCTGACCACAAGGTCGAGGCAGGCGGGAGGAAGTTCTTCCTTGACTTCTATATCCCGTCGGCCGCGATCGGGATCGAATGCCACAGCATGAAGTGGCACGGTCCAAGTCGGCACAACAACGACGCTCGGCGTGGCCGCTTCTTGGCAAGTCTTGGGATCGAGCTCCTCTATTTCACCTTCGACGATCTGACCGTCCGGCCGCATGAGGTCGAATCCGAACTCAAGAGCGCCATCAAGCGGAGGCAACTTCGCCTCTGAACGTCCCCATAGGGGACGCCAGCAGGCGAACCTCGTACGGTTTTCGGTGGTGGCGGGTTCCTTTACACTCCCTGGCGGGTCGCTAGCTCAATTGGCAGAGCAACTGACTCTTAATCAGTAGGTTCGGGGTTCGATTCCCCGGCGACCCACTACTGCGTCGCGTCAGGCCTCTCGGCAGGTGACGGATGCTTCGACCGGGACCCCGGGGATCTCGTCGGGGTAGGCGTCTCCGATCTCGATGTCATCGCCTGGGCCATCGATCCGGCGGGCTCCGCGGGCGTTCACATCGCCTCCCGCGTCGTACATGCGCCACACGCAGAGGGCCTCGTAGGGCTGGGCAGATGATTGCCACGTGGCGTCGAAGGTCACGATCCAGAAGATGAAACCTTCCTCCCCGGCCTCCACCTTGGTCACTCGCTCGTCCGTGATCACGTAGCCCTCGGCGATCGACGTCGACGGCGTGGGCGTTCCGTCGGGTTGGGCACGCGGTGTCTCTTCTCCGCCACAGGCTGGCGCGAGGGCGAGCATCAGCCCAAGTAGCAACGCGAACCAGCGACGAGGCGACATGGAACAAGTCTCCGTCACGATTGACCGCAATGGAACTCGGGACTTACGCTTCGCTTATCTACTCGGGAGTGGGAGGGGTCATGCGGAGATACCTCGTCGTGGTGATGGCACTCGTAGTTGGCACCATGGCTTCAACGGGCTCGGTGGTTGCCGGTTCGCAGCCTGCATGCACGATCGTCGGCACTAGCGGTAACGACGACCTGAGAGGTACCCCCAAGGCAGATGTCATCTGCGGCAAAGGTGGGAACGACTTCATCAAAGGCAAGGGCGGCAATGACCTCCTCTACGGGGGCAGCGGTCGCGACACGATCATCTCGGGCGCCGGCAACGACTGGGCCGATGGCGGCAAGGGCACCGACATCCTCGACGGCAACGGAGCCGGAGACACCCTCATCGGGAGCGCGGGCAACGATCTGATACGGGGCTTCGGGGGCAACGACGACATCCGGGGCGGCAAGGGACGCGACTGTCTCTATCTGATCGACGGCGTCTCGGGCAACGACACCGGCAACGGTGGACCCGGCTACGACTACTACGACCTTGATGACGGGGACAACGTAAGCGGGGTCGAGGAAACCCCTGGCGGCTGCGGGGGCGACTAGCTCACTCGGGATCAGGGACCTCGTCCGAGGGCTCGTCGGGCGGTGTCGGTGGCGGAGCGGTTGCGAGGACGCGCTCGCTCACGGTCACTGCGCCCTCGAGGCGACTGCGTCGGATCGAGAAGACCACCGTCAGGGCCGCAACCAATAAGGCCGCTATCGAGCGCGTCGGCGCCACCGAGGAACACCTGCGCGATCGCCAGGTAGGCGATGACGACGACGGCGATGACTCCCCAGGTCTCTACCGGATGGAGGCGGCGGAGCGAGTACGCCAGCACGAGCGCCGCGACATAGGGGTCGTCGTCACTCCGGCCTCGGTTCGCTAGCCCGGCGATCCGCCGGCGGAAGGGAGACTCGAGCCCGGCCCAGTGCTCGTCGAAGTCATCGTCGTCGATCTCCCACGTGGCCTTCATCCGGAGCTGCGCTTGGCGCGGCGGGCAACGACCTCGCTCGCTATCGTCTTCGCTTCCTCGAGCCGAGATTCATCGACGAACACCCGGACCCCGTGCTCCCAGATCTGAGATAGGAAGCCTGGTTCCTTGTACCACCAGACGATCTCGGCCTTCTCGAGAAGACCAGCGATCTCGTTGCCCGACTCGCGGGTGAACTGACCCAGATGCGTGGTTCGAACCTTCGCTCGCTCTTCGTTCATGCCCCGATAGTCGCATCTCAGCGGGGGAACGGTTAGCGGAGGGGGTCACCCTCGGGCAGCTCAGCAGGTCGTTCTGGGATCGCATCCATCGACTGCCTGGTCAGTACCCGCACGCGCAGATGCCCGAGCCCGACCGCTTCGCCGAGGTTGAAGACCCGCCCCCGGCTCGATGCAAGCCAGTATCCGACGCCGCCGGGTGCAGCCTCGATCCCGACGATCTCATCCTCTACGGAGGTTTTCGACACCGCGCCGCCAAGATCGGGTGCGCTCTCCGAAGGGAAGCACCTCGCCATCGGCGGTTGCCAGCCAATACCCCGTCGCGCTCTGAGCGGCACCGCCGACGATGCGGCCCTCGAAATCGCCCATCGCGGAGGTGTCTCCGACGTTCACGGCGTCGCCGAACGGGAACACCCGTCCGTCCTCGCTCACGATCCAGTAGCCCAGGCCGGTTGGCGTCGAGAACATCGAGGCGACCCTGATGCCCTGCCCCGCGAGCCCACCTAGTTGTCGGGCCTTGCCGAACGAGATCACACGACCCAGCTTGTTGACCAACCAGTAGCCGCGACCATCCGGGCGCGCAGCCAGCGACACGAAGTTTCCGGCAGGCTTGTTCTTAGCGCCGCCCTTGTACGCCGCGTCCCCGAACGCCGATACCTTGCCGTCCCGGAACAACAACCAATAGCCCCAGCCAGATGCTGACGAGGTGACATCGACAGCGGCCGATGGCATGTACTTGTCGGACTTAGATCCCGCGTAGGCAACCCCGAACGGAGCGATACCTCCGTTACGACCTGCAAGCACGTAGCCGGTCGCGGCGGACGGGGCACCGATCCCTGCGATCAACGAGCGAGACATATGCCATCTCGTGGTGCGCTTCATCGCGCCGTCCCACGAGAACGAGAAGTGAACGTGGTCGGTGTGCGGGTGCCGGACCTCTTTCGTCCCGGGCTTCACACATCCGATCGGCTTCTGCTTGCAGTACACCGACCACCCACCCCACGTTCCCCAGATCTTCCGGTTCCAGACGATGTACATGACCCCGATCCGCCGTGCCATCGCGTTCTCGTTGCCGTACTTGTCGGGAGCGAACAACCAGTCGAGCACAGAATCGACCGCTTTCCGTTCGGCTTTCACGCCAGCATTGGCGCGCCAGTCGAACGCGCGTCCCTCCTTATGCTCGCTCGTTCCTCCGACGTTGCACGCTCGGGTGATGCCGTACGAACCGGTCTGGGGGAATGCTGCCTGGAGCATCTCGGAGAACGCGAGCACACCCGGTTTCGCCGTCGGAGAACAGGTGTCCTGTGAGTCGTAGCCAGCGGGGGCGTCGATCATCGGGCCGAAGGTCTTCGATTCGGGGAGCGCTAGCGCCGGGGCCATGGGGACAACCACAACGCGACGCGGCAACGATCCCGACGAGCCAGCGCGACACCCTGGTCGTTCGGTATGACGGAGAAAACATGAGTTGAAACGACCTCCTGAAGGTCTCGCAAGCTTGGGATACGACCCCTATCGCATCGGCATGGAGTGCCAATCACTTCACCACGTCTAGGTCCCGGCGGGAAGGCCCATCGGCTCATGCCATGAGGCTAAGGTGGGTAAGGACCGAAAGACCGACCACAGAACCCCTACAGGGAAGGATCGAGATGGCCCCAACAGCCACATTCGTAACCTCAGAAGGCACCTTCAAGGTGACATTGATGCCCGAGCACGCTCCCACCACGGTTGCCAACTTCATCGATCTGGCGACCGGCAAGCGCGAATGGCGTGACCCAAACGACAACGAGCGCAAGACCACGCCCCTGTACGACGGAACCGTCTTCCACCGAGTGATCCCCGACTTCATGATCCAGGGCGGAGACCCCGCCGGGACAGGTATGGGTGGCCCGGGGTACCGGTTCGAGGACGAATGCCCACCAGGTGGTCCCTCGTTCGACAAGCCTGGACTGCTTGCGATGGCCAACTCGGGCCCGAACACGAACGGTTCTCAGTTCTTCGTGACGGTCGCGGCGACCGCGTGGCTCACCGGGAAGCACACGATCTTCGGAGAGGTCACCGAGGGTTACGACGTCGTCGAGAAGATCTCCAAGGTCCAGACCGCAGCGATGGACAAGCCCGCAACCCCAGTCGTGCTCGAGAAGGTCGAGATCGACGAGGGATAGACCTCGATCGCACGGATCGGGGAGACACTCAACAACGAGGAGGGTGAGATGGCACGGCTGTTCTCAGTGAAACCGGCGCTTACATTCAAGGGACGGAAGTTCAAGGGCCTGCGTGGTTTCTCGGGGAAGCCAACCCATCCCCCACTTACGGACATCCCGATCGCGGCATACATCTTCGCCGCCGTTTTCGATGTGATCGCACTGTTCGCGACCGATGGCTCTGAAACGGCTCACGACTTCTTCACCGCTGGCACCTATGTGCTTGTCTTCGGCGTGATCGTTTCGGTTCCGACCGCGCTAACTGGATTCTGGGACTGGTGGAAGTCGACGCCCGCTCACACGCAGGCGTGGAGGACGGCGAACGTCCACATGGCTGCGATGCTGACCGTGACCGGCCCTCGTAGTCGTCGATCTGATCCTGAGGTGGGGAGATGAACTCCCGACCACCGCCCCGGTCGTGCTGTCGGTCGCCGCGGGGGCCCTGGTGGCCGTGGGGGCGACTTACGGGGGTTCTCTCGTCTTCGACTACGGCTTCAACGTAGAGACCTCTGGCGACCACCCCGTGTGGCACGAGTCCGAGGACGACGTCTACCCATCCGACAAGTAGCCCTCCTTCGTCACACCTCGCCTTTATGGTGAGGCGGTGGACATCGGAAACGTCATATCTGGGCTCAATCCGGAACAGCGCCGCGCGGTCGAAGCCGTGCGGGGCCCCGTGTGCATCCTGGCGGGGGCCGGAACCGGAAAGACCACGACGATCACCAGACGGATCGCCAACCAGGTCAAGTCCGGGACCTTCCGTTCCTCCGAGATCCTCGCAGTCACGTTCACGGACAAGGCTGCAGGCGAGATGCGAGGGCGGCTCAAGGCACTAGGGGTCGAAGGGGTTCGAGCCCGAACCTTCCACTCCGCAGCACTCGCGCAGTTGCACCACCTCGGCGCCGAGCCGCCCGGACAGATCCTGCCCAGCAAGGGGGTGGCTCTCCGCCAGATCGCTAACACGCTCCCCAAGCCCTACCGGTTCCGCCCGGCCGCCGACCTCGCCACCGAGATCGAGTGGGCGCGGAACCGGCGGCTGACCCCCGAGTCCTATCTGTCTTCGCTTGGCTCGCACGAGCCGCCTATCCCGGCCGACCTCATGCAGAGGGTGTTCGCCACGTACGAGTCGGGCAAGCAGCAGCGCGGCTTGATCGATTTCGAAGATGTCCTCGAATCGACAATCACGATGTTCGAGCGCGATCCCGACGCCTCGGTCCGATTCCGCGAGCGCTACAAGGCCTTCACCGTTGACGAGTACCAAGACGTCAACCTCCTGCAGCAGAGCCTGCTCGATCGCTGGCTCGGGGGCCGGGACGATCTCTGCGTCGTAGGGGACGACTATCAGTCGATCTATTCCTTCACGGGTGCATCCGCCTCGTACCTCCTTGGCATGCCGAAGCGGTTCCCACGCACCAAGGTCATCAAGCTCGAGGAGAACCACCGGTCGACGCCACAGATCATCGCGTTCGCGAACCGCCTGGCGCCCAAGCTAGGGGGTGCCCAGAAGATCCTCGTGCCCACCCTCCCTGATGGCGTCGAGGTGATCTTCAGAGGTGAGGTCGATGTCGAACGGGAGGCCCTTGCCGTCGCGACCGAGATCGTCGAACTCCATAAGGACGACGTCCCGTACGAGGAGATGGCGATCCTGTATCGCACGAACTTCCGCTCGGAGGACTACGAGGAGGTTCTGACCACCGCCGGCATCCCCTTCCAGGTACGCGACGGTGCATTCCTCAATCGAGCCGCTGCTCGCCGAGTGCTCTCCCCGCTCAAGAACGTGCGGACGATGGATGTGCGCGAGCGCGTACTTCGCTCCGTAACCAAGGAGGGCTACCTCGAAGACCTACCGGACGGGCTCGGCGATCGCGAGGTCACCCGTCAGAACGACCTCGCCCGTTTGCTGAGGCTGGCCGAGGAGTTCGACGACGGCAGGATGACGGGGGCAGATTTCGTCGCTGACCTCGGGGCACGCTTCGGTTCCGACGGAGACGGACGCGGCGTCAACCTGCTCACCTATCACCGGGCCAAAGGTCTCGAGTTCGATGCAGTGTTCCTCCCACGGATCAACGAGAGTGAGCTTCCGTTCAAGCGATCGAAGACCGAGGAGGCTATAGCCGAAGAACGCCGCCTGCTCTATGTGGGGATGACTCGAGCTCGCAAACACCTGAGGTTGTCGTGGACCACCTCCAAAGAAGACCCCAGCCGTTTCCTGGACGAGATGGGGATCACCGCGACCGTGCGGATCCGGGCACGCGCCGCCAAGAACCCGACCGGAGCCTGGGGGCCGACCGCAGAGGCGCTCAAGCAGTGGCGCCTCGAACGTTCAAAGTCGGACGGCGTGCCTGCCTACGTCGTCTTCAACGATTCGACCCTGGAAGAGATCGCGAAGCGCATCCCGCGCTCGCCCGCTGAGTTGGTCGCGGTTCCCGGGATCGGCATCACCAAACTCGAGCGCTACGGAGAGGGCATCCTCAAGACGCTGCAAGAAGCAGCCCCTACAGATCGACCCGAGGCACCGTCTGACCGCGACGCTCAACCTCGTGCTTGAGCCGAGACGAGAACCTCTTCCTCTGAGCGAAGAACGACCTACTTCTCTCGAATCGCGATCCGCCGAGCGAGAAGTCGGGTAACGCCCGCTCAACGCGGAACAGAGTCTCGTCACCGGCAGGTTCGGCACGCCCCAGGAACACGGCGTTCCTCTGCCCGTCGAAGATCTCCGCGTGATCGTGGAACGTTAGGCACCCAGCCCCGACCATCGAGAACGGAACATCGGGTGGAAGACGCAGATAGAAACCGTCAGGGCCCCGCCGCGCACCTTCCATGGGGATGGATACCGGATGGTCTACGTCGACCACGCTCAACTCCGGGAGTCCCAGGCGAAGAGCCTCGTCGATCCTCGACTCGACGTCGACGGGGGCGTCCGCCACGGGTAGGGGCTTGCCGGTGGGGGGCGGATCGGACGGTGGTACGAAGATCGACTTCGGAGCCTTCCAATGCTTGGGTTCGCCGACCATCCGGCCATCTGGCCACCACCACATCTCGAGGGGGGTAACAAGCACCCAGATCCTCGTCCAGTACCACCGCTGGGCACGCATCAGGACGCGGGGGGTTCCCTTCCACGCGGCGGGCATCTTCTCGAGCGCAACGCGGGCATACCTGTCGGCGCCTGCCTGAAGATCGGCATCGCGGACCGTCGCCTCGCCCTTGATCACAACGATCGGCGGGTTATCGAGGCCGCTTCCGACGGGGTCGGCAAAGGTCAGGCCGACGTTCGGCTGGGTACGTGCCCGATCAGCTTTGGAGGGGTAGGTGATCCCTGTACTGACATCGATAGTCCGTCCGTCTTCTCCCGGGTAGGGATTGACGGGCCACGTGATGGGGCGCCCAGCACGGGTGAGGGTTGCGAATGAACACGTGACCGACCGCTCGAAGACCTCGAGGAGCTCTTCAGGCCAGCCAGCCGGATCGTGCGTGCCCTTGTAGTCGAATCCTCCACCCGTCACGCTATAGATACTCTCATCCCTCACCGCACGACTACCATGATCATCACGCGAGAGTGGCGGAATTGGCAGACGCGCTGGCTTTAGGTGCCAGTGTCTTCGGACGTGGGGGTTCGAGTCCCCCCTCTCGCACGAAAGGCAGACGGATCAGGTGGCTGAGTTCTCGGTCATCCTGACGACTTCCGCGGCGACATCTCTCAGCTTGGTGTTGGAATGCTGGGACAGACGCGTGAGCATCTCGAAGGCCTCTGCCGAGGTGACCGACTCTCGTTCGATGAGGATCCCCTTCGCGGTACCGATGATGTCCCTGGTGGCGAGCGCTTCCTTGAGGTTCCTGTTCGCGTCCTCAGCCGAGTAGAAGGCCTGGGCATTGTTGAGCACGATGGATGCTTGCTTCGCATAGAGCGCAAGGGTCTTGATCGACCTCTCATCGAATGCACCGCTAGCCAGTGAATAGACATTGAGCGCCCCCACCGACTCGCCTCGGACCGTGAGCGGCTCTGAGTGCATCGCGGCGATCCCATGCTCGGCTGCACCTGCTGCGAAGTTTGGCCACCGATCGTCCGTCCTAACATCGGGGGTGGTGATCGCAACCCCCGACTCGAGACTGCTCACGCACGGGCCTTCGTGCAGGTAGTACTGGATACGGTCGACCTCGTCGACCTCCTGGTCGCTGGAAGATGCCGTTTTGAACGAGCCGTTCTCCTTCAGGGTCACGCCAACGCCGTCAGCCTTGGCTACGGTCCTGCGCGCGAGCACCACGAGGAGTTCCAGGAGAGAGTCGGTGGCGGCCTCGTTCAGGAGGACACCACTGAGTTGGATCAATGCATCCGGGACCTCAATGGCACCAGGATCGAGCGGAGCCTGATCAGTCACGGGTCCCCTCTTGGACATAAAGTTTCTCAAAGGGGAAAGAGTGAGGGCGCTGGTCTCACGCCCCATCGAGGCGGGGCTGTGGTTTCAACCTCTGTTTTTCACCATACTCCTCGGTTCGCGCTACCCGTCGGGCTCACCGCGCTAAGGTCCAGCACGTGACTGACGAACCAGGGACGATGCTGGAACATGTGAGACATATCGCCATCGTCGGCGGCACCGAAGCCCTGCGCGCCTATGGGGCCGAGTCACTCGCCGCCAGGCGCAAGGGCGACGGAACCTGGGTTACGGCCGCCGATGAATCCGCCGAGCGAACTATGCGAGAACTGATCGCTGTCCGGTTCCCCACTCACAACGTGCATGGAGAAGAAGAGGGCCTCACCTCCGCCGACGGCGGGGAGCCAGATGAAGGAAGTCCAACCTGGATACTCGATCCGATCGACGGAACCCATAACTTCATGGCCGGCGTACCGATCTGGGCGACACTCGTCGGACTAGAGATCGACGGCGAACTCGTTGCCGGGGCCGTCCATGCCCCCGCTCTCCACGAAACCTACGATGCCGCACGCGGTTTGGGCGCGCGGATGAATGGCGAGTCGATCGGCGTTTCGGTGGTCTCGAGCCTCTCCGAAGGGATGTTCGTAGCGACCGGCTACGAGTCGTTCGAAGAACACGGGCTCGGGGCCAGCTACATCGAGGTGACGCGCCGCACCGCGCGGAGTCGCGGACTCGGTGACTTCTGGGGCCACATGCTCGTCGCGCGTGGGGCGGCCGAGATGATGGCGGAACCGATCCTCTCGACGTGGGACTACTCGGCTCTGGTCCCCATCGTCGAGGAAGCGGGGGGGCGGATCACTCAACTTGATGGCGCTCGGCTCGCGCATGGCGGCTCGTGTCTAACCACGAACGGAAAGCTCCACGACGATGCACTCGAGATCTTCGCCGGCTAGGGGGCCAGGCGCTCGATCCTCCACCCATCTTCTGATCTGACATACAGCAAGCGATCGTGGAGCCGGTCGGGCCGGCCCTGCCAGAACTCGATCCTGTCGGGCACCACACGGAAACCGCCCCAATGTGAGGGCCGAGGAACGTCTCGATCCCCGAACTCCGCTTCGAAATGGCGCACTCGCTCTTCAAGCGCCGCTCGATCGTCGATCCGTTCGCTCTGATCCGAAGCCCACGCACCGATCTGGTGGCCACGGGGACGTGATGCGAAGTAGCGATCGGACTCCTCGTCCGGCAGAGGTACAACCGTGCCGGTGATCGTCACCTGCCGCTGAAGAGCACCCCAATGGAACACGAGAGCGGCTTTCGGGTTCTCCGTCACTTGCTTGCCCTTCCGAGAGTTGCGATTCGTGAAGAACTCGAACCCCCCGCGGTCGAAGCCTCTGAGCAGGACGGTGCGCGCGGAAACATCACCGGAACTCGATGAGGTCGCCAGCGTCATCGCATTCGGTTCTCCGGTTTCATTCGCCAGAGCCTCGTCGAGCCAGTGAGCGAACTGAACGAACGGATCGGCGTCGACGCTCGAGGTCGTGATCGAGTCGATGCCACGACGGACACGCAACTCGCCGCTTCGCCTCGATGCGGCCAGAAGCTCGATCTTCCCCACCAGTGCCCTGAATGCCCGCCCTCGATGGCTGAACTCCAGCTTCTCTTCGAGTGGGATCTCGCCCATCGTGCGGGACTCTCCTTCAGGGACCACGTGGGGGTCGTATCCGAAACCGAGTGAGCCCCGAGGCTCATCAACCACCCGCCCCTCACACGCCCCGTCCGCCACGAGTTCATCACCCTCGGGAGTAACCAGCACCGCGACGCACCGGTAACGGCACGTCCTGAGGTCGTCCGGCACACCTTTTAGCGCGTCGACGAGTTTCAGGTTGTTCTCGGCATCGGTTGCTCCCGGACCCGCGAAGCGAGCGGAGAACACGCCCGGAGCTCCATCCAGGGCATCTACCTCGATGCCCGAGTCGTCGGCGATCGCCGGGAGACCCGTAGCTGCGGCTGCGATACGCGCCTTGTTGAGAGCGTTCTCGAGGAAGGTGTCGAACGGCTCGGGAAGCTCTAGTCCTGGAACAAGGTCGTCCAATGGCACCAGTTCGACGTCGGGAAGGAGGACCGCAACCTGCTCGGCCTTGTGAGCGTTATGGGATGCGAAAACCGCTCTCAAAACTCCGGATCCGAAGCACCCAACGCCTGCTCCTGAAGGATCGTCAGTTCGCCGATGCCTTTAGTGGCTAGGTCGAGGAGTTCGTCGAGTTGGGAGCGATCGAACACCCCCTGCTCCGCGGTGCCTTGAACCTCGACGAGCTTTCCGCTGCCGGTCATCACGACGTTCATATCGACCTCAGCAGTCGAGTCCTCTGCGTAGTTCAGGTCGAGGACCGGGGCACCGGCAACGATGCCGACGCTGATGGCACTGACCGAATCGATCAACGGGTTCGTCGTCAGCACCCCGGACCCGGTGAGCTTCGCCACCGCTTGGGCGAGGGCGACGAAGGCTCCGGTGATCGAAGCGGTCCGGGTTCCACCGTCTGCCTGCATCACGTCGCAATCGAGCCACACGGTCCGTTCCCCTAGGGCCTCCATGTCGCAGATAGCTCGCAGACTGCGACCGATCAGCCTCTGGATCTCCTGGGTTCTGCCGCCGGGGCGACCACGGTTCACCTCACGCTGGATCCGCTCCGGCGAGGAACGCGGAAGCATCGCGTACTCGGCCGTGACCCAACCCTTGCCATTTCCCTTCATCCACCGCGGCACCGAATCATCGATCGTCGCCGTGCAGATGACACGCGTGTCGCCCATCCCGATAAGACACGAACCCTCGGCGTAGGGCATCGCATCGAGTTCGATCGATACTTCTCGCAACTGATCAGGCACCCTCTTGTCGAATCTCTCCATCACTGCACCTCCAGGCGCAAGCCGTCGTAAGCCAGCTCGACGGTTGGTCCCGTTGAGGCCCCCCGAGCTTCTTCCAATGAACGTTCGTGATCGCTCCCAGGTGAAAGATGCGTCAGCACCAGGTGTTTCACGCCTGCTTCTGATGCAAGTTGCGCCGCCTCTGCGGCGGTGAGATGCCCCTCCCACCGTCCCTGAGCGTCCTGGTAGGTCGCCTCGCACACGAAGATCGAGGCGCCGTCGGCGAGACCCGTGATGTCGCTGGATGGTCCGGCATCCGCCGAATATGCGATCACCCCTGCTCCGCGCGTGATCCGCACCCCTACGGTTCCAGGGATGTGAGACATCTCGAAGAAGCCGACCGACGCGCCGTGGAAGTCGATCACATCACCGGCTTTAACCGGAATGAGGTCGAACGCAACACCAAGATCTTCTGAGTACGCGGTCAGTGCGTCGATGCACTCCTGCGTCGTCCATAGGGGGATCGGGGCAAGAGGCTTCTCATCTCCGTACTTGAACGCGTGGACCGCCTGCCACACATCACTCGTGTGGTCGGGATGGCGATGGGTGAGGACTATCCCACCAAGATCGTGATGGTCGATGTGACCGAGTAGGTGTCTCCAAGTCCCCGAGCCGGCATCGACCCACAGGTTCTTGTCATCTACCTCGACCAGGTACCCGGAGCTCGCCCGCTCCGCGGTGGCGAAGACTCCGCTGCTGCCGAGAACGGTGATGGAGAGCCCCACGTCAGACCCAGGGGCGATGCTCGACCGCCCCGAACTCGGGTCCGAGGAACCTCCGCCCCAACTCACCGAAGGTCCCCTCGCCGCCTGATGCGATGAACCGGTGGGACCCGGACTCGACCTGGTCGTTGAGTAGGTCATCGGCCCGCAGGCGGCTGAATACCTCGACCGCGGTCGCTTCGGCACTCGAGATCAAGACGACGTCCTCCCCCATGACCAGTTGGATCACTCCGGTCAGCAAAGGGTAATGCGTGCAGCCGAGGATCACCGTATCGACGTCCGCGTCGATCAGCGGCTGGAGGTAACGACGAGCCACGTCGATGACGGCATCTGAGGACGTGTCCCCCCGCTCCACGAACTCGACGAATAGAGGACAAGCCTGCTGGACCATCGTGACGTTGGCCAGTGTCGAGGCGACCGCGCGTTCGTACGAGCCTGAATCGACGGTCGCTTGGGTGCCGATCAATCCGATCTTCCGATTTCGCGTCGCCGCGATCGCTGCTCGAACGCCCGGCTCGATCACGCTGATTATCGGTACGTCGAAACGCTCGTGTGCAGCATCCAACGCAGTGGACGCAGCCGAGTTGCAGGCCACGACCAGCATCTTGACCTCGTCGGCGATCAGGAGATCCATGATCTCGAGGGCGAATGAGCGGACCTCATCCGCAGGCCGGGGGCCGTAGGGGCACCGCTCGGTATCGCCGAAGTAGATGATGTCCTCATGCGGGAGCAGGTCGATGACCGAGCGCGCGACGGTCAGGCCCCCGAGCCCGGAATCGAACATGCCGATAGGCGCCCCGCGGCCAGGTGTCACCACCAGAGGACTTCCTCGACGCTTTCCTCGGCCGCATCGAGTTCTTTGGTCCAAGCCTCGGTCGAGAGGTACTTCCATCCACCGTCGGCCAGCAGGATGGCGATGTCTCCGCCGCCCTCCTTCGCCAGACGCTCGGCAGCACGCTGAGCCACCCAGATCGCCGCGCCCGCTGAGATCCCGGCGAATATCCCCTCCTGCTGGAGCAGCGCCTTGGTCCAGACGATCGATTCCCGCGCCTTGACCATGACCTTGCCGTCGAGGATGTCGGGGTCGAATATCGGCGGGACGTAACCGTCATCGAGCGATCTCAACCCGTAGACCATCTCGCCCAACTGGGGCTCGGCCGCGAACACCTTGATCGAGGGATCGTGCTCCTTCAGTCTTCTCCCCACTCCGGTGAGTGTCCCACCGGTACCGAGTCCCGCAACGAATGCGCGCACGTCTGGGAGGTCCGCCAGGATCTCAGGCCCCGTTCCTTCGTAGTGAGCCGTGACGTTCGCCTCGTTCCCGTACTGGAACGGCATGTAGTAGCGCTCGTCAGCCGACAGTTCCGTGGCCATCGCAACCGCGCCGTTCGAACCCTTCTCCCCCGGCGAGAAGATGATCTCGGCCCCATACGCCTCGAGGAGCGAGACCCGCTCGTGGCTCGCGTTGTCCGGCATGACGGCTGTGAACCTGTAGCCCCGGAGTTTGGCGACCATGGCCATCGCGATCCCAGTGTTGCCGGAAGTGGGCTCGAGAACGATCTTGTCCCGGGTCAGTTCACCCTTCGCCTCGCCGTCCTCGATCAGGGCGAGCGCGATCCTGTCCTTGACCGAGCCTGTGGGGTTCTGACCCTCCAGCTTGACCCAGAGGCGCACGTTGTCTACGGGCGTGAGGGACTTGACCTGGACCAAAGGAGTGTTTCCGATCAGGTCCAGGATCGAGTTGTACTTCACAGGACCGGGCTATCCCCCGGCGACGGACGGCAGCAACGCGACCTGGTCGCCCTCGTCAACCTTGGTCTCGAGCTTCTCCAGATAGCGAGCGTCCTCGTCATTGACGTAGACATTCACGAAGCGGTGCAGCTCGCCCGCGTCGTTCATCACCTGTCCCTTGAACCCCGGGTAGCGCTGGTCGAGCTGGTCGATCAGTTGGCCGATCGTGCCCGGGGTCAGCTGGACCTCGGCTTGGTTATCGGTGAAACGCCTGAAAACGGTAGGGATCTTCACCTTCACAGACCCATCGCTAGTCACGTTGCCTCCTTGTAAATAGTGCAAAACGATTCTTCCACGTTCAACCCAGAACCGTGACAGAGATTTCCTCGATCTCGCCGGTCTCGGCGTGCCACGCCTCCTTCACGATCCGAAAGGCCCGGATCACCGGTGGATCGGTTGCAAGCGACACGATCACGTAGGGGACATCCTCGCGGGCTTCCCTAACGTCCGTGGGCGAGGGGTACGCCTCGGTCCTCGTGTGGGAGTGGAACACGCCTCCGAGCGACCAGCCGGCGTCATCGATAGCGCGGTAGACGTCCAACTGCTCCTTGGGCTCCAGCGCGTACCGGACAGGGCTTGCCGAGGCGTTGGCCATCCGGTAAACCTGCGTCACCTCGTCCCCATCGCCCGCGAGCAGCCCACACGCCTCGTTCGGACGCCCGTCGAGGCAGTACTCGATCATGTCGTCCGCTATGGCCTTCGGGAAGCGCAGTTCCTCGGCCCCGCTCACGTGTCTGTCACCTTGATCCGTCCCTTTCCACTTGTTAGTCGGCCGATCGTGCTCCCCCGGGCGCCTCTCGATGCCAGAGCCTCGAGAAGCTCGTCTCGCCTGGTGGCGGGAACGGCGATCAGCAATCCGCCTGATGTCTGAGCATCGAAGAGAACCGCGGTCTCGTTCTCGGTGACCGAGGTGTCCACGAACGGAGCGATCGCTGTCCTGTTCCGCTCGCTCCCACCTGGGAAGATGCCGTCGGCGACCATACCCAGAACGCCTGGAAGTAATGGAACGTCGGCAAGAGCGAGCTCAGCGTCAAGGCGTCCCTCCAGCATCTGGGACAGATGTCCCAACAGGCCGAAGCCCGTGACATCGGTGGCTGCCGAAACCCCGACCTCGAGCATCGCTTCCGCGGCGGCCCGATTGAGCTCCCCCATCACCGAAACCGCCGCCTCAACGTGCTCGGGCGAAGGGTCGCCGTGCTTGATGGCATGGGTGACGATGCCGGTCCCGAGGGGCTTGGTCAGCACCAGTTCGTCTCCCGGGGAACCACCAACCTTGGTCACGAACCGATCGGGGTGGACCGTACCCGTGACCGCGAGCCCGAACTTGGGTTCCGGGTCGTCAACGGAGTGCCCTCCTACCACCGCAACCCCTGCCTCCTCGCACGCGGACCTACCCCCCTCGAGCACCCGGCCGAGAAGGGCGAGGTCGAGGGAACGAGGCCACGCCACCAGGTTGAGTGCGCTGAGAGGCACCCCGCCCATCGCGTAGACATCGGATAGGGCATTCACCGCGGCTATCCGGCCCCACGAGTAGGGGTCATCCACTATCGGGGTGAAGAAATCGACGGTCTGCACGAGGGCGATCTCATCGGTCAGGCGCACTACCCCCGCATCGTCAGGGCGATCGAGGCCCACCAGGACCCGGGGATCGAGCGGCGTAGGGGGAAGGTAGGCGAGGATCTCATCCAGTTCCTGGATGCTCAACTTGCAGGCGCACCCTCCACCATGGGAGTACGCGGTCAATCTGATGCTGTCCGACACCGTGACCCTCCAGTCGCCCGCTCGGTCAGCCCTGCATCCTCGCAGAGCCTGGCCAGGGTTTTTCACCCGAACGTGTGCGCGATTCCCTCCGAGAGGGGTTGAATCGGGCTCTCGAAGGAGCCGATGTTGTAGCCATGAAGGTACTCCTGGTAGACGATCACGCTCCCATCCGGAGAGGGCTACGCCAGCTCCTCGAGTTGAGGGACGACTTCGAGGTGGTAGGCGAAGGGTGCAACGGTGAGGAAGCCGTTCGCGCCGTTGACGAGCTAGACCCCGACATCGTCCTGATGGACATGAACATGCCCGTGATGAACGGCGCCGAGGCGACCCAGGTCATCAAGGAACGGCATCCGGAAGTGCACGTGGTGGGTCTGACCGCGTTCGGCGAGATGTCCCTGGTGTCGGCGATGGTCAAGGCCGGAGCAGCGGGGTACCTCCTAAAAGGCGGGGCCACGGACGAGCTGATCGATTCGCTGCGCGCGGTAGCCAACGGCCAGGGCGCTCTCGACAAGAACGTTACGAAGGCTGTCATGGACGACATGGCCGAGATGCACAAGAAGGAAGCCCGAGCGCTGGCGGAACTCGACCGGATGAAGAGCGAGTTCGTCTCCGTAGTGAGCCACGAGTTGAGGACCCCGCTGACCTCCATCAAAGGTGGGGTCCACACCCTCAAGCGAGGCTGGGTCGAGATCGACGAGTCCACGAAGATGGACCTTCTCGACTCGATGTCTCGCCAATGCGATCGCCTGTCCAGCATGGTCGAGAAGATCCTTATGGTCTCGGGCATCAACAGGGGTGGGGTCGGCATCGAGCCGACGGTCTTCAGACTCGATGAGAGCATCGCCGACTCGATCCGCATCCTCGATAGCAAGGCATCGGGGCGCAAGATCGTCTATAGCCCAGAGCCGCTTGAGGCCACGGGAGACCCCAACAGCCTGACCGAGGTCTTGGTCGCTCTCCTAGACAACGCCCTGACGTTCACCCGGGGGCGGATCGACATCGATGTGGGTCATACGGATGACGGTCCGTTCGTGACGGTCGCGGACGAGGGACCAGGGATGCATCCAGCGGTACTGGAACGCTTGCTCAACTCCCCGTTCGTCCAGGGCGACTCGTCGTCGACACGATCCGTCGGCGGACTCGGACTTTCGCTCTACGTGGCCCGCCGGGTGATCGAGTCCTCGGGCGGAACGCTCGAGGTCGATACGGCACCCGAGACCGGAACGACGTTCACCATCCGCCTTCTCGCCCCGACCTAAGGGAGAGGCTGAGGTGGTTCCGGGCCCACGTAGGTAGCGCTCGGTCGGATCAGTCGATTGTCCGCAGCCTGTTCGAGGATGTGAGTCGTCCACCCGATCACCCGGCTGGACGCGAACGTGGGCGTGAACAGTGTCCTCGGCAACCCGATCGTCTCCATCACGACGCCTGCATAGAACTCGACGTTCGCGTAGAGCTTCCGTCCAGGCTTCAACTCTTCCAAGACCTCGACGACGGTCTTCTCGATCTTCTTCGCGAACTCCACCTTGTCGCCGCCCAGCCGCTCTGCAACGCCCCGTAACATCACCGAGCGTGGATCGTCCGTCTTATAGACGCGGTGACCGAACCCCATGATCCGCTCGCCGGATGTCACGGCGTTCCTGATCCATGACTCTGCGTTCTCGGGCGTGCCGATAGCGTCCAGCATGTCGAGTGCTCTAGATGGAGCCCCGCCATGAAGCGGTCCGCTCAGCGCGCCGATCGCGCCGAGGACCGCCGACCCGAGGTCGGCTCCCGTCGAAGTGATGACGCGTGGCTGTGAACGTCGAAGCGTTGAAGCCATGGTCGATCGTCGAGATCAGGTAATGCTCGACCGCGCTCGCGTGTTCAGGTTCAGGGATCTCGCCGCTCAGCATGTACAGGTAGTTGGCTGCGTAAGGGAGGTCTGGGTGGGGATCGATCGGATCCTTCCCTTCCCTGAGCCTGTACAGCGCCATGATCAGAGTAGGAACGACGGCGCAGGTGCGCAACGCCTGCTCTTTGAGTTCCTCGTACGAGATATCGAGCCACGGCTTGAAGTCGAGGCTCGACGCGATCATCGAGTAGGCGCTGCGCAGCGCATCCAACGGGATGAACTTCTGGCCCGCTGTCGCGATCTTAGGAAGAAGCTCTTTCGCATCGTCTGGGATCCCTCGGAGCGGAGCAACCTGCTCGATGAACGCCGCCCTCTGAGCGTCGGTTGGTAACTCGCCTTCGAAGAGCAGGTGCCATACGTCTTCGATCGTCCGATGCTCGGCAAGGTCCACGGCGTTGTACTGACGGTAGTGATAGAACCCCTCAAGACCCCTAACGTCACCGATCGTCGTGTCCGCGACCGCAACACCTTCGAGTCCTTTCGGGATCTCGAGCGGCAAGGGTTTCGAATGGCTGGATCCTCGCCACCCGCATCATGTCCCTCAGCGATACGACCCCCATGAGGGTGCCGTCCTCGACGACCGGGATGTGGCGGTAGCCCCGCTCCGCAAGTGACGCGAACGCCTCTGCGATGGGAGAGTCGGGGGCCACGGTGTCGGGGTCCTCGGTCATCCACTCGGACACCTTCGTCCCGGAAGGATCCGCACCGGAACCCGCGAATCTCAGGAGGTCTCGTTCGGTGAGGATCCCTACCGGTCGAACGCCATCGACCACGACGACGGAACCGACCTTCTCATCACTCATCCGGCTGGCAACCGCAGCGATCGTCTCCGAAGACGTAGCTGTCACCGCCGGTGAGCTCATGATCTCCGATACCTTGCGAACCTTCTCGCCGGTTCGATCCCCCATCCCTCACGCTCCTTAGCCGTTACATCGCGCCTTAACCGTTACACCGCACCGTTGCTCTGAGTCCGTTCGAGGTTAGTGCATCCTCCAGAACTACCTGCTCGATAGCGCTGGGACCGAGGTCTACCCGGCGGCTGCCGACCGAAGCCGTAACGCTCTCCCCCGTTGGATTCCACACCGTAACCGTCAGGTTCCCTTCTTTCCGCCGTATCGAAGACAGCGCGGGAACGTCCACCGCGAGGAACGATCCCACCGGAGGTCGGTCTCCGGCCCCCATCGTCCTTGTGACTAATGGATCGAGGGCGAAGCGCTCCCACGCTTCGATCATCTCCGTCCCATCCGATGCCGCGGCACAGGCCCAGCTCGAAGGTGTGCGTCGATATCCCTTGTGCGCCCGGCGTCGGCACGTCTGGTCCTGCAACGACCTTGCGGGTCGTCAACGACTGACGACTGATGTTGCCGGTGCAGCGCACCAGCGTTACCGCCAGCGCGTCGTCAGTGACCTCGTACTCGAACACGCCCTCCGAGAGCACGCCCACAGAGCCCGCACAGACGAACCCACGCGCCGGCCACCACCTCGAGGGGGGTTCGCTCTCTCCTCCCTCTCCCTCGCGCGGCCTCGCCACGATCTCGAACGGGGCACCCGCGAGGCTCGTCCCCACTGAACCATCGGTCTCGACCAGCAATCTGACCCGGTGATCCGGTGCGTCGTTGGTCAGTTCGATGTGGAGTCGCACGAGGTCCTCTCCCGGCACCTGCCACGCTGAGATGCTCACATCGGAGCGGCCCGATCCCAGATGGGCTTCGTCATCGCGCACGGTCGCGTCGGCGATCTCGGGCGCACCACTCGCCTCGAAGGTGTACAGATCGCCAACATCTCCTTGGTCCTCGATCCTCACGCGGAACGGTGCCGGGTCCGCCGGGATCACCACGTACTCGCCGTCGATCCACGGAGAGAGCCGCACGGGGGCCGGATCGAAGTCGTCGAACACGCGCCATCCCAGGCCAGGCACCCCGAAACGCTCGAACGGTGAGGGATTGAAGACGAGCGTGCCCTCCTCCCGTACCGACGCGGCCACTCGGCCGAGCGCATCGGAAACGATCTCGTAGCCGATCTCGCTCGCCGCTGCGGTCCTCGCATCGACGTCGTCGGCGACCTCATCCGTTGAACAGCCGCACACCGAGTCATGGGCTCCATTCAGATGCAGAAGCCCCCAGGCCTCGGACAACAGTTCTGCAGGCCACTCGCCTTCTACGAGAGCCGCAAGGGGTTCCGCATACCGCTCGAGGAGGTGCTCGACCCTCGCTCGCTCGACCTTCTGATGGGGGCGCACCCCGTAGGTGTTCGGAAGGAGGTTGGCACGGGCTCCCGACCGCAACTCCCCTGTGACGGAAACACTCGGAGTTGGACGATCCGAAAGGTGCTGTTGATACGACACGAGTTCGACGTCGAGCCCCGTCGCCCGAGCCGCATCGATGAGGGCCGGGAGATGTGGGATCGGGCGCTCGTGATCGTCGCCCACGGGCACCAGCGCCGGCTCGCCGGCGATCGAGGAAGGGCTCCAGCCGGCCGACCTCTTCCTCGATCCGGTGCACGAATGCGCTCGGTTCGTCCTCCATCCGGGCCCCTTGGCCGTAGCCGAACGGGAGATAGAAAGCGCCCACCTCGGAGCCGTCAGGGCTGGACCACACGAACCCGGAGCCCGTCACCTGGGAAGGCACTCCCCTCCACACGACGACCTGCTCGAAACCGTACAAAGACAAGATCTGCGGCATCTGGCCCACGTGACCGAACTGATCGGGGAGATAGGCGATGGTCGGAGCAGCCCCGAGCTCTGCTGCTCGCGCGAGTCCGTCCTCGAGATTCCTGAGGATGGATTCTCCCGAGACCAGGAACTCATCGACCAGGGTCACCCATGGGCCAACCGATAACGCGCCACTGGCAACGTGGCGCTCAAGCTCGGCGGCGCGCTCGGGACAGACCTCGAGATAGTCATCGACCATGGCGGTTTGCCCGTCGAGATGGAAATGCGACCAACCATCTGCCCCCGAAAGAAGGTCGAGGATCCCGTCCAGCGTCGGGATCAGCTTCTCGCGGAAGCCCTCGAAAGACAGGTACCACTCTCTATCCCAGTGGGTGTGTGCCACGAGATGGATCGGTCGCATCCCTCCAGTATCGCGGCGGATAGCATCGGGGGATGCCCCTGTCGTTCTCAGCCCGTTCCCTGTCGGTGATCGGAGCGATCGTCGTTCTGTCATTGGGGGTAACCGCGACGCTGATCCTGCGCGGCTCCGGACGCGGAAGGTTCTGCCGCCGCACGACGCTTGGCCGAAGAAGACCGCTCGTTCGAGTCGGACGATCCCCTTCAGAGAGGCTGCTCCTTGGCCCCCTCTTTGGTCGAACGGTTATGGCGCGGGGCAGACGGGATCCACGACCAGGACATCTTGTTCGTTCCTAACGAGCCCAACTACGTGGGCGCTTTCGATTACACGAGTCACACGGGGCCATGGGACTACGTGGCGGAAGTTCCGCTTGTGGTCTACGGACCGGGTCTTATCCCGTCTATCGGAGCCGTCGACAGACCGGTCACGCTCGCCGACGTCTATCCCACCGTGGGCGCCCTCACCGGGGTCGATCTTGACGAGCGTGACGGAGATCCGCTCACGGAAACGCTCGGCAACGATCGCCCACGTCCACGCGTGATCCTCTCGGTGATGTGGGACGGGGTCGGGAACAACGTTCTGGAGAGGTTCCCTGACAAGTGGCCGGTGCTCGAGGGGATGATGGAGCAGGGCGTTTCCTATACCGCCGCTACAGTCGGATCGTCTCCCTCGATCACGCCGTCTACCCACTCGACGTTCGGATCTGGATATTTCCCGCGCACTCACGGGGTCACCGCGATCAAGTACCGGGACGACTCGGGGCGGGTCCGCGAGGCGTTCGACGACCTCCTGCCACAGGATCTGAAGACAACAACTTTCTCGGATGATCTCGACGAGGCATTCGACGGGCGCTCGAAGGTTGGACTGGTCGCGTGGCAAACCTGGCACCTGGGGATGATGGGGAAGGGGGCGAGTCTCCCTGGAGCCGACCGCGACCACCTTGGGATCATCACCGGTAAGACCCACGGGAAGTTGGCGGAGACGAACCGCGACTACTACAAGAAGGCTTGGGCCGAACTCGACCCCGCTGGACTCCAGCGACGGATAGATGAAACAGACAGGATCGACGGCACCGTCGATGGTCTCTGGGAGGGCCAGGAGATCGCGGAGCACAAGAACAACCCGGCTTGGGTTCAATGGGAAGCGGATCTGCTGATCCAGATGATCGACGAGAAGAAATACGGCTCGGACGGGATCACCGACCTGGTGCTGACGAACTTCAAAGCGACGGACATGATCGGACACCAACTATCCATGGACTCGCGCCAGATGGGCGTCGTCCTGGAGGCACAGGATGCGGCACTCGGACGCCTGGTGGACCACCTCGAAGGATCGGTCGAGGACTTCGTGGTGATAGTCACCGCCGATCACGGGAACACCCCCAAGGCATCTCGGACCGGGGCATGGCCGATCTCAACCGGTGAACTCACGCGCGATCTCGATCGTCGTTTCGGGGTTCCGAAGGAACGCTCGATGATCATCACGATGCCCGCCCACGGCATCTTCCTGAATCGAAGGATGACGAGCCGACTGGGCATCGACGAGACCGACATCGCCCGCTACCTCAACCGCTACACGATCCGGAACAACTGGCCCTCGGGAGAAGTTCTTCCGGCTGGTTACCGAGATCGTGGCGACGAGCCCGTCTTCGCGGCCGCCTTCCCGATCGATCTCATGGACGACATCGCCAGATGTCGTTTCGAAGGTGCGCTCCCTGATTGATGCAGAGAGGACGAGCGGGCCGGGAGGGAATCCTGAGTCCCGCTCGTCCTCTCCAACGCCTGGTCAGTCGTGCGTTACGCCTGCGACCACCCAGTCGACCTGATTGAAGAAGTTGCTGTAGACAACGTTCGTCAGACCCTCGCCATAGACGATCTTCGAGCTATCCCATGACCACGGGATCCATAGGGACATCTCGCTTAGCTTCCGGTTCAGTTCCTCCCATGCGAGATCCCGTTCGGGACCAAGGGGGATACGGAGCGCTGCCTGGATCTCTTCGTTGATCGCAGGATCGTCCAGCAGCGAGTAGTTCTGGTTCGCCGAGTCCGAGATGTTGTCACCGTTGAACAACGGCTCGATGAACGTTCCAGCGTCCGGGAAGTCCGAACACCATCCTGCTGACGTTCCGATCCCGACGTCACGAGACGGCACTTGATAGAACTGCGTGTACTGGTTCGGGTACGCGGGAGTCTTGACGTCGAGGTTCGAGAATCCGAGTTCCTCCAGATCAGCCCTCACCGACTCGGCGATCTTGTCGTGTGGTGGGTCTGAGGCACCGACCACCAAGACCTCGCCGTCATACCCATCCGGATACCCGGCCTCGGCCATGAGTTCCTTGGCCTTGACCATGTCCCCGCTGAGGTTGTCGCTCGGGAACGGGTTGAACTCGTCCGTGGACAGGCCCCCAGGAAGACCTTCGGGGATGATCGATGTCGCTACGGGACCAGTAACCGGGCCACCGAACAGCGTCTTGATGTTCGCGCGGTCGATCGCATACTCGACCGCTTCGCGCACCAACGGGTCATCGAACGGCTCTACGCGAGTGTTCATGAAGATGTAGCGGGTGCAGGGATCGACCTCGTTGATGAATCGGCTCTTGAGTTCCGGATCGGCGAGGATCTGCTCAAGGCCAGGACCTTGGGGGTTCACGTCGAGTCCCAGGTCGTACTCGCCGTCCATCACCTTCTGGACGCCCACGTCGTTGTCGAACCCGAGCTTCCAATCAACGGTGTCGACGTAAGCCTCTCGGACGTCGTCCGACTCGGGATCCCAGTGCTCATTCCGCTCGAGGGTTATCTGCTCATTCGGCGTCCACTCGCTGATGTAGTACGGACCACTCGAGATCACGTGGCTGTCGTAGTTCGAGTCCTTTTCCTTGTCCCACTGCTCGGCGTAGGTCTGCGGGACCGGTGTCGCCGCGCTCATCGCCAGACGCATCGGGAAATCACCCACCGGTTGAGTCAGGTTGAAAACGATCGTCTTGTCGTCTGGGGTCTCGATACCGACGATCTCGTCGGCCTTCCCGTCTGCATAGTCCTGCGCCCCTTCGATGACCGCGTAATAGAACGGGTATCCCCCACCCACCGATGGAAGGAAGACGCGTTCGATCCCGTACTTGAGATCGGCCGAGGTGATCTCCTCCCCGGTCACACCCGGGACATCCTCGCCTCCAAGAGCGGGCCCGTACTTGATGTTGTCCTTCAACGTGAAGGTGTACGTCAACCCGTCTTCGCTGATGGTGCCGGTGTCTGTTGCAAGGTCGGGAACGATCTCGTTGCGCACGTCAGGATCCTCGGTCGCGGGGAAAGTCACCAACTGCCGGAAAACGCCGCGCGCGAGGAACAGCGAGAGCGTGTAATAGGCAGCCGCCGGATCCATGAAGTCGACATCGGAGGTTCCAGCGATCCTCAGCGTTCCCCCGCGAGGGATATCCGCCTCGTCTACGCCTCGACCGGAGCCCTGTGATCCGCCCGAACCTCCACCGCATGCAGCAGCCACCAGCGACGCCGCGAACAAGGCCGCTACGAGCCGCCTCCCCCTGCGCAACCTGAGCATGGGATGCCCCCTCTCCTAGAGCACTCGATCCAAGTGCTACCGGTCCACAGGCTCCTACTACACCTGTAGTACCCCTACCTACTACACCAGTAGTAGGACGGCGTCAAGCTTCTGCTGAACCTCTAGGAGAGCGGCTGGGCTTCAGCTAATGGCGAGCGAGGCAACCAGTAGGCCTTGGCCCACGTGGTAGGTGACGATGATCGCAAGGGGCATCCACGGGGCGCTCGTAACGAAGCGAGACCAGCCGATCACGGCGTCCGAGATGTAGAAGAGGACGGCTCCTGCGATAGCGAGTGACGCGCTGGACGACCATGGCTGCGGAGACCATCACGGTGATCACAGCCACGTACGCAGCTACCGGCACCTCAACCCCGGGTTTGCGTCGACGGGCACCGGTCACGATCCGAACCGCGATGGGAAGTGCGACCACAGCGATGATCACCGAGGCGACCGCCACGCGGCATTCGACGATCCATCCACCCTCAATCCGATCACGTATGCGAGATGGCCGATCAGGAAGGCGGCTAGGCCAGCGACGAATCGATCGATCGGAAGCATCAGGAACACGTCACCGATAACCCCGAAGCAAAGGGCGATCACGAACCACATCCGCGCTGTCGTAGACACCGGTTCCAGCGAGAGAGCGGCGCCGATGAGGAAGATCATGACGAGCGGCTTGCAGACGTACTCGAGCCTCTTGTTCGAGCGCGTCACCGCGATCCAGTCCCCTATCGCTACGAGGCCGGCTGCTGCGAGCGAGGCCCACGCTCCGGCGGTCACTGGCTCCGTTCCTCAACCGTGATCGCGAACATCTCGTGGTCCTCCCACACGCCGTTGATCTTCAGGTAGTTGCGAGACAGCCCCTCCGATCTGAATCCAACCTTCTCGAGAACCCTCTTCGAGGCTGCATTCCTAGGCATCACACCCGCCTGGACCCGGTGGAGGCCAGCCACCGAGAACGCGTAGGTGACCGCCAAGCCAACGGCTTCGGTCGCATAACCTCTGCCCAGGTAGGGCTCGCCAACGAAGTAGCCGATCGTCGCGTTCTGCCATGCGCCCCTGACGACGTTCGATAGCGACACCATCCCGACGATGTCGTCACCCGCGAAGATGCCGAACGGGAACCTCTTGTCCTCTCTGGCGGCCACGATCCCCGCACGGATCTCGGAGCGCTGAGCGGCAAGTGTCCAGAAGTCCTCCGATCTGATGGGTTCCCATGGGGCGAGGAACGACCGACTCTTCACACGGAGATCGAAGAGGCTGGCGGCGTCATCCTCGACCAGCGACCGGATCGTGAGTCCGTCCACGACCCCTACGATCCAGTCGCCGAGAAGTGCTGGTAGTCCTTCGAGTCATCGAAGTCCGCTCCCCAACCCCACCCGAGGTGGCCGAAGGAGCGCACCACCACACCCTTACGATGGATCATCCCCTTGACGTGCTCAGAACGGTCGGCGTACGGCTCGCCCGCCTCGGGTGACACCGATCCATCGCTGCGGACGTAGGGATTCTCGATCGGATTGATGTCTATCGCCCAGCCGTACGCATGCTGTGACCACACTCCCGGATGCCCCGCAACCTCTCTGCAGTTGAACGCAGAGGTGTTGTCACGGTTCATCGATCGGTTGTCGTTCCCGCCGTATCTGTCGACGAGATGCATACGCCTGATCGGGAATCTCTTCGAGAACATCTTCCTGAATACCGCCACGATGTTCTCGGTCTGCGACCCGTGGACCACCAGTTTCCCCTCTGTGATCTCTTTCTCGAAGTTCCAGAAGCTAAGGCGCACGAGGCGAAGAGCCTTGAGCGCCACCGGGCAACCCTTGTGCCACGAGTTCCCTCTCATCCGGCGCTTCAGGTCGGGCGACAGGCGGCTGACCTGGGCCGAGAACCCCGCGGAGGTACCTGTGGGCACCGCCGTTCTCTCGAGTGGATCAGGCACGCGTGGCTGCCCGAACCCGCTGAGCAGAACCACGAGAGCGATGACCATCAACCGAGGCATATGACCCAGGATATTCAATGCAGAGGGCACAATGACGGCATGGATGAACAGCCCAGGCTCTACGGTGAGCTAGCGCGATGGTGGCCCCTCCTATCTCCTCCCGAGGAATACCTCGAGGAGGCCACTGCGTATCGAGCACTCCTCACTTCCGCTGCGGAGATACCTCTACGTCACGTCCTCGAGCTCGGCAGCGGAGGCGGGAACAACGCCTCTCACCTGCGGGAGCACTTCGAGATGACCCTCGTCGAACTCGCCCCCGACATGATCGAGCTCAGCCGCAAGCTGAACCCGGGAAGCGAACACCACCAGGGTGACATGCGGACGGTAAGGCTCGGACGCAAGTTCGATGCTGTCTTCATCCACGACGCCATCTGCTACATGACCACCGAGATCGATCTCGCAGCTGCCATCGAAACCGCGGCGATCCACTGCCGCACCGGGGGATCGGTCTTACTCGCCCCAGATCATCTCGTCGAGACCTACGAGATCACCGCCGATCACGGCGGCACCGAAGGCCCGGGGCCGGCGGCCGTCTATCTCGAACTGGGGAACGAGCCGATCGGTTCAACCGTGGTGGTCGACTACGTGTACGCCCTGCGCGACTCCACCGGGGAGCTCACGATCGAGCACGATCGCCATATCGAGGGTCTGTTCCCTCGCTCAACCTGGCTGCGGCTGATGGACGAGGCGGGTTTCGACGCGGTAGCCGAGAAGATCGCGTTGTTCGAAGACGACCTCGAGGTCTTCGTCGGCCGCAAGCGCTGATCCCGGCAGCTCGAACCCCCTAAGGCTCCAGGGGCTTGAGGACGCAGAATTCATTGCCATCGGGGTCGGCGAGGACCACCCACGAGACGTCGTCAGGCTGGCCCACGGACACTCGTTTCGCCCCTAGGGCCTCGAGCCGAGCAACCTCAGCCACCTGGTCGTCGGGGCGCAGGTCGATATGGAGTCGGTTCTTGACGCTCTTCGACTCCGGCACCTTGAGGAACAAGAGATCGGGAACGATCCCGTCCTCAGCGCTGCCCTCAGGGGGCTCGAGCACGACCTCGTCAGCCTCCGCATGGGTCTGACGCCAGCCGAGGGCGTCCTTCCAGAAAGACGCCAACCGTGCCGGATCCTGGGTATCAACGCAGATGCACTGCATGCGGATCGCCATGGATATCTCCTTCTCTGACGGCCTCTGAATCGGCCCCTGAATCGGCGCCGCCCAACTGACGCCTCGGTGCTCGCCGCCCTTCGGGCGGTGGCGCAACTTTGTTCTCTACTCGGTGGAGCTGCCGGGAATCGAACCCGGGTCCCACGATCCCGCGATAGGGCTTCTACGAGCGTAGTCCGCGGTTAGGTTTCGGTCGGTGGCGGCCCGCGAACAGCAACGCCTCCTACCTAGTTCGAGCTAGATGTCCCGTCCTTCGCCTCGAACGAACTTCAGACGGTAAGCCTGCTAGACGACGCCGGGTCCCGAGATCGCAGGCTCATCTCGGGCCGACGGCCATCAATTAAGGGATGGCAACCGTGCATTACGCAGCGGCAGGTATAAGTTTCCCAGAGGATTAACGAGGTCACACCGGGAGTCCTCGGCTCGCTTCTCCTATCCCGGTGCGATCGAGGTCGATACCAGTTCAGCCCCTCGTTTCGAACCGCCCGCCTTGATGCGCGGGACTTGTCAATGTTCGTTAGTGCAAGTTGTTCGTTGGTGCAGGTTATCCCCTACAACCGGGGGTGCCGCTGTCTCCTTCCCGACCCCTACTTGGGCTCGAGTTCGAGCGCGCACGAGTTGATGCAGTAACGCTTGCCGTCCGGTCCGGGACCGTCGTCGAAGACGTGGCCGAGGTGCGACCCGCATCGGGCACACAGGACCTCGGTCCGAACCATCCCGTAACTGGTGTCCTCGCGGATCTCGACATTCTCGGCAACGCCCGGTTCGGTGAAACTCGGCCATCCACTGCCCGAGTCGAACTTGGCATCAGACGAGAACAGTTCCGCACCGCAGGCGCCGCAGGCGTAGGCACCGTCGTCCTTCGTATCGACGTACTTGCCGGTGAACGCGCGCTCGGTCCCGTGCTCGCGCATGATCTGGTACTGCTCTGGCGACAGCAACTCGCGCCATTCGGCATCAGATCGAGTGATCTTCTCAGTCATCACTTGCCTCCCCCGCATCCATCGTCCCTGTGTGTATGCCCTCATTCTTGTACCCTAGGAGTCTTACTCGGACGGCCTGCCGTCAGACGCGTACGTATTTCCTTCTATTGATTTCCGCACTTCCAGTTCCTAGATTAGTAGGTACCCTATCTAGGACGGTGTTTCGCAGCATGCCCACGCAGAACCGGTTGGACGTTCCTGACGAACCATGGCTACGTGCTTATGGCCATCGCAGACGACCCCGATATCCGCCTGAGGGACATCGCAACGAAGGTCGGGATCACCGAACGAGCCTCCCAGCACATCGTTTCCGATCTCGCCGAAGCGAACTACGTCTCTATCGAGAAGGTCGGGCGAAGGAACCGCTACCACGTGAACGAGGACTCCCCCATGCGTCATCCCTCGCTCGATGGGACCAAGATCCGGCAACTTCTGGACCTCCTGGGAACCATCCGGCCGAAAGCGGCCAAGCACTCAGCGCCGGCGCCCTAGTTCCCTCTGCATCTGTCGCTCGGCATCACGCTTGGCGGTCGTCTGACGCTTGTCGTGCAGGTTCTTGCCCCTGGCTATCGCCAACTCGGCCTTGGCTATCCCGTGCTTGAAGTAAAGACGAAGGGGCACGATGGTGCGGCCGTTCTGCTGAGAGCTTTTCGCCAGTCGATCGATCTCGGAGCGATTCAGTAGCAACTTCCGCATCCGTTCGGGCTCATGATTCGTATCTGTTCCGTGTGAGTAAGCGCTGATGTGACACCCGAGCAACCACGCCTCGCCATCTTTGATGATCGCGTAGGCATCGGTGAGGTTGGCTTTCCCGTCGCGACACGACTTCACCTCGGTCCCGACGAGCACCATGCCGGCCTCGAGCGTTTCTTCGATCTCGAAGTTGTGACGTGCCTTCCGGTTCTGGGTGATCAACTTGATGCCGGACTCGTCCTTGCCGCCACCCTTAGCCACCATCGTTCGAACCCGAAAGCAAGATGCCTCTGAGGATCTCGATGGCTCGATCCTTCTGCGCCCGCGGAGCGCCCTTCACGACAACATCGGGCGTGATGCCCTTGCCGTTGATGTTCTTGCCCGAAGGAGTGAGGTAGGCCGCTGCCGTCAGTTTCATCGCCGCACCGTATGAGAGCGGCACGATCTGTTGGACGGAGCCCTTCCCATAGGTACGCGTCCCCACTATGAGAGCGCGGCCGCGATCCTGAAGTGCACCGGACACGATCTCGGAGGCGCTCGCCGTGCCTTCGTTGACGAGAACGACCACAGGGAGATCGGCGAAGGCTTTGCCCTCGGCGTCGTAAACCACATCGTCGACACCTGGTTCTCGGTAGATCATGACCTTTCCATCCTCGATGAAGGTGCTCGCTACCGAAATGCCCTCGGGAAGTAGCCCACCACCGTTGTCTCTCAGGTCCAGGATCACGCCCGTGGCACCGTCATCCATCAATGCGGTGATCTCGTCCCTCAGTTGGTCTCCGGCCCCCTTGCCGAAACCGAACAGGCGCACGTAGCCGATCCCACCATCGAGGAGAGAGGTCTTGAGGTTCGGCAGCTCGATCGATCGGCGCGTGATCGTGAATGAGAGAGGGTTCCCTTTGCGCTCGATCCCGATCTCTACATCCGTTCCCTCGGGCCCTTTCACGCTGTTCACAACTTCGTCACCGGTCAGGTCGGCAACATCGTTCCCGTCGACCGAGACGATGATGTCGCCCCCCTTGAGACCGGCACGCAGCGCCGGCGTCCCAGGGAGCACCGAAACGATCTCGAACGCGCCCTTCTTCTCCTTGAGCCACACGCCGATCCCCGAGAACTTCCCACTCGTAAGTTCCTGGAGCGATTCGTAGGAGGTTGGGCTATAGAACTCGGCGTACTTATCGCCGGACTTCTTCAGCGCCTCGACCATCCCCTGGATGGCGCCTCGGACGAGTGTTCGTTCCTTCGGGGGATCGACCGAGGTCGCAAGGATGTCCTGCAACGCTTCGTTGATCGCCTCGAGGCCCGTCGCGGTTGAGCCCCCAGAAGCCGTACCGATCCTCAGGGGGGTTCCGGGACGCGACGCGACCGCATAGCCGAGTGAGAACACGCCTACGGACAGCGTGAGCACGGCGAGAAGGGCAACGAATATCTTCTGGCGGTCGGTCATCGAGATAAGGGTAGTTGCTGGGTGCGACTACTGGAGATACGGCATGGGGTCCACTGGAGTGCCGTTCACCCGGACCTCGAAGTGGAGATGAGCGCCGGTGGAGTAACCGGTGCTCCCTACGGATGCGATGTGCTCGCTCCGAGAAACCTTGTCCCCGGTCGATACCTGGAACGAGGACAGATGGTTGTACGTCGTCGCAAGCCCGCCGCCGTGGTCAACAACCACGACGTTGCCGTAGCCGCCCATGACTCCAACGAAGCTGACGGTCCCGCCATCAGCGGCGTACACCGCCGCGCCATACGGACAACTGAGGTCGATCCCGGCATGGAGCCGGCGATCTCCGAAGATCGGATGGGTGCGATAGCCGTAGCCGGACGAAACGGAGCCGGAGCACGGCCATGCGAGTTGCCCCGAGCCACCCGGCCCCGGACCGCCGGTGGTGTTCGCCGCCAGCATCGCCTCGATACGGTCGGAGTCAGCGTCGATCCGGGCCTGTGCGGCCTCGTAGGAGCGCTTCTTCGAATCGATCTCGGCGACGATCGTCTGCTTGACCGAGAGCAACTTGTTCAGGTCGGCGAGCGACGACGCCTTGCGGTCGCGGATGGCAGCCACCTTGGCCCGATCTTTCTCAAGTTGAGCCTTGTCGGCCGCGATGAGGAGCTTGCGTTCCTCTACCTGGGTTCGCTTCTGGTCGGTCACGTCCCTCAGGACCGCGATCTCTTCGATCAGCGCATTGTCCGACTCGAGAGAGGACTCGTAGTACTGGTAGCGATCTAGTAGTTCGCTCAGATCTTCCGAGGCGAGCATGGATTCGAGATAGGCGGCAGGACCGGCCTTATAGATCTCGACCGCGCGAGCGGTGAAGACGTCGGTGCGATCGATCAACTTACGAAGCACCTGGTTAAGTTCCTGCGAGAGCGTGCCGAGCCTGATCTGGGTCCTGGTCAATCGCTCCTGGACGACGGCGATGCGGTCGTTGAGCTCGTCGAGATCGGCATCGACCTTGGCTAGTTCCTTCTCGACGACGGCACGCTCCTCGTCGATGACAGAGATCTTGTCCACCAGTGCGCCCTTCTGGGCGAGGAGCTCATCGATCTTCGCGTCCAGCTCTTCCTGCTTCTGCTCGTTCTCCTGAAGCTGGGACTGGGGGTCGGCCGAGGCGGGTAGTCCGGCCGCGGCGAAAGACGCGAGGAATGCGAGCACGATGAGGCTCGGTAGCCATCTTGAACGGCTCATCTGGAACATCATAAGTTAACTCTAGTCACAACAACAACATCCTTGGTCGGTGAACAGCCCCTATGGTTATGTTCGACCGGATGGGGGGTGGACTTTATGCCCGATTCCCCGCTCCGGGAAGGCCTAGCGGGGTGGCCTAGACCTCGAGGAAGCGGCGGAGCGCCATGCTGGAGCCGGCCAGGCCCACCAGGGCCCCGACGCCCACCAGAACGCCCGTGACCGTGAGGAGCTCTCCCCCCGAGAAGTTCAGTACGGGGGCCAGGAACGGGAACGCATCGGGAAGGCGTGACAGGAGGAGCCAATTACCTCCGAGCACGACGATCACGGCGACCGACGCCCCAACGAGCGCGGCGAACAGGCCCTCGAGCATGAAGGGGATCCTGATGAACCAGTTGGTCGCGCCCACCAATTTCATGATCCCGATCTCGTCACGGCGCGCATAGATAGCGAGACGGATCGTGTTTGCGATCAGACCGGCGGCGGCGATCATCAGGATGACCGACATGGCAAGGGTCACTGTCCTCAAGAGCGCATTGACCTGGAGTAATCGTTTGATGATGTTCCCGCCGAAGCGGACGTCGTCGACCCCGGGAGCGCCCTCGACGCGCGCTGCCACCTCCTCGGCATCATTCGCGTCGAACAACTTGACCCTGAGCGACGCGGGTAACGCATCCTCGGGAAGGTTCTCCGCTAGGAGTGGATAGTCAGATCTGAACTCACCCAGCGCTTCTTCTTGGCTCACGTAGGTCACGTTCTCGACCTCGGCCATGCCGGTGACCTCGGTCTGGAGGGCCTGGGTTTCGTTCGGCGTGGCGTCTTTCCGGAGAAAGACGTTCACTTCAACCTTCGCCTCCCAGTCGGTGGTCATGCGGTTGACCATGATCCCTAAGACCTGGACGCCTCCAAGGAGGAGCAGGGATATCGCGACCGTCGAGATAGCAGCGATCGTCATCAGTAGGTTGCGGCGCAGGTTCTGGAGCGTTTCAGCGAAGAAGTACTTCAGCCTCACGAGCCGACCCCGTAGATACCTCTCGACTGGTCGCGCACCACGGAACCGTTCTCGAGTTGTAGGACCCGTCGTCGCATCGAGTCCACGATGGCATGGTCGTGCGTCGCCATCACAACCGTCGTGCCGGTCTTGTTGATGCGGTCGAGGAGTCGCATGATCCCGACCGAGGTAGCCGGGTCAAGGTTCCCGGTGGGCTCGTCTGCAACAAGGATCAGTGGTCGGTTGACGAACGCCCGTGCAACCGAAACGCGCTGTTGCTCACCGCCCGATAGCTCATCTGGGAACCGATCGAGCTTCTCACCGAGGCCAACGAGCTCGAGGATCTGAGGGACCTGGCGCTGGACGACCGACTTGGGACGTCCGATGACTTCGAGACCGAACGCCACGTTCTCGAACACCGTCTTGTTCGGCAGCAGCTTGTAGTCCTGGAAGACACAGCCGACGTTGCGGCGGAGGTAGGGCACCCGCCACTTTGGGAGGCTGCCGAGGTTCTTGCCTGCGACGAAGACTTCGCCGGAGGTCGGATCCTCTTCCTTCGTGATCAGTTTCAGGAACGTGGATTTTCCCGAGCCCGACGGCCCGACCACGAACACGAATTCGCCCTTGACGACCTCGATGGAAACCCCATCCAGGGCGCGGACATCACCTTTGTAGTCCTTGACTACGTTCACAAGCTTGATCATCTGGGCTTCAGACTAGCCGAGCCTAGGCGCTTGTGGTCGCCATTCGATCCCAGAAACGATAGGGGTGTTCGGCCTTGTGGATGTCCTCGTAGTCGGCCCACGCAGCGTTGTAGGCGGCCTCGCCTCGACTGGTCACCTCGGCCAAGAATGCGTCCGAGAGACCCGCCACCTTGAGCCGCTTGGTCAACGAATTCAGCGAGAAAGACCTGACCTCGTAGGGGTTGATGCGGAGGTTCGGAGGGGTGTCCTCGGGTTCGACGACGAACCTCCGATCGGGAGCCGCAACGACCCGGCAGGCAGGCTCGAGAAGCCGGAGGATCTGGTCCTCGATCACCTCTGCCATGGCTCGGTCCTTGGCGTGAGCCTCGAGCAATGCTCTGACACCGAAGTTGACGTGACGGGATTCGTCTCGAGCCACCGCGGTGAACCCGGAGTAGAAACCGGGAAGGATGCCCAGTTCCCGCACGATCCCGAGGAGGAACTTCTGCCCAGTGAGAGCCAGCATCCCCTCGACGATCAAGTGGTAGGTGGTGATCGACCGGATCCACATCCCGTAATCGGATGGGTTCTCTCGCACAGCTTCAGTTACGTCTACCAGCTCGCCGTCGAAGATCGTTCGATAGGCCTCGACGGTCTGATCACGCACCATCCCGAGAGCCTCTGATAGACCGCCCTTCACGCCGACGACCTCGTCGAAGAAGCGCGAGAAGAACACCGTATGGCGAGCCTCGTCCACGAGCTGAGTTGAAAGGAAGATCCGCGAGGCCTCGTCGGGGGCAGCGTGCACCATCGGTGACAACGTGTCGGTGACCGCTTGCTCACCCAGGAAGAAAAGGGTGAACGTTCGTTGCAGCTCGGTTCGGAAGCCTTCGAAGACGCCTTCCATGTCTGCCCAGTGCTGGGCATCTGTCTCGAAGTTCAGATCCTGCGTCGACCAGTTCTGGTTCTCCCACCGGTGATACAGATCGAGAGGGGTAGGACGCGTCTTCAGCAACCAGTCCATCTGCTTGTAGACATCGTCGATGTGCACGTCGCCGAGTTCTGCGAGGGTCGCACCCTCTACCCGCCGAACGACTTCAGGTGTTGTTGTATCGGTCATGTACCGATGATGGCACCGCCTGGCGCTCGCGGCAACGTTACGGCTGTCACTCTTCGGTGGCTGCGCCTGCCCTGCGCCTCAGTTCGGCCTCGATAAGGCGGCCCAGGTCGCCATCTAGTACCGACTGGACGTTCCCGACCTCGGTACCTGTCCGGTGATCTTTGACCATCTGATACGGGTGCATGACGTAGGAGCGGATCTGCGAGCCGAACCCGATGTCGCGCTGCTCGCCCTTCAGTGCGCGGATCTCTACCTCACGCTCCTCACGCGCTCGCTGCAGCAACCTCGACTTCAGAACCCTCATCGCGACCGCCTTGTTCTGCATCTGTGAGCGCTCGTTCTGGCACGACACGACGATCCCTGTCGGGAGATGCGTAATGCGCACGGCCGAATCCGTGACGTTCACGTGCTGCCCACCGGCCCCCGAGGAACGATAGGTATCGATCCGCAGGTCATCGTCCTGCACGTCCACCTCGACGTCTTCGGTCACCTCGGGGGTGACGTCGACCGATGCGAACGACGTGTGCCTGCGTTTCGCTGCATCGAACGGCGAGATGCGCACGAGTCGATGGACGCCGCGCTCGGCCGAGAGCAATCCATACGCGTGTCGGCCGTCGATCGTCAGCGTCGCGCTCTTCAGTCCGGCCTCGTCGCCTGGTGACGCTTCGAGCAGTTCGGTCTTGAAACCACGCCGCTCCGCCCACCTCAGGTACATGCGGAGGAGGATCTCGGCCCAGTCCTGAGAGTCGGTCCCTCCTTCTCCCGGGTGGATCTCGACGATCGCAGGGTTGTCGTCGAACTCACCTGACAGGAGGGCCAGAACCTCCTGGGTGCCAAGCTCGCTCTCGATCGCCTCGATCTCGGACTCTGCCTCGGCCAGAGATGACGGATCCCCTTCCTCGCGCGCGAGGTCCATGAGGACGCGCGCATCCGACGCACGTTGAAGGATCCGATCGAATCCCTCGACGTCGTCGGAGAGGGCCGAGATATCGCGGCTTTGACGCTGGGCTTCCTGGGGATCGTTCCAGAAGTCGGGTTCGGCGGAACGAGCCCTCAGTTCGGCGAGGCGCACCCGCTTGACATCGAGGTCAAAGATAATCCTTGATCTGCGCGAGCCTGCTCTCGATCGAATCGAGCCGCTCGGAAAGGTCTGCCATGCGGCGCAGGATATCGGTTCCCGTCCCCCGGCTACGACGTCGTGCGGGTGACCTGATCCGTCGTGAGGCGGACGACCTCATTCGATCCTTGGACCGCGACCCAGATGTCTCCGTTCGAATAGGTGATCCCCTGAGGGGTCTTGCCGACAGCGATCCTGTCGGTCACCTCGCCTGTCGAGGCATCTATGGCCACCACCGATCCGTCCGTCTCGTCGGAGACGAACACGTAGCCACCGCCAGCGGCCAAACTGGCCGGCTTTCCGCCCAGGTCGATCCCCGCACTCACGTTGTCCTCGTCAGGATCGATCCTTGAAACGGTGCCCGATCCATAGTTCCCGACCCACACGGCATCCTCAGAGATCGTGAGCGAGGTCGGGCTCGATCCAACCGGGATGCGGACGGGTTCGCCCCCCGTCATCGGGAACCGATAGACGCTGTTGTCGACCACGTCGGCCACCCACACATGATCGAAACCAACTGCCACTGCCGACGGAAAGCCGCCGGGATCCTCGTACGTCTCAAGCACCTCGCCCGTGCCACCGTCGATGTGGACGGCGATCGATGAGTTGAGTGCCGACACCCACAGGTCATCTTCGTGAGCGAACAGCGTCTGCGGCGTATCACCCGCCGTCACTGCCTCAGGATCCGAGAACGACCCTTCGTCGATCCGGATCAACTCCTCACCCTCGGCAGCCCCAACCCACACGGAGCCGCCGGCCACAACGATCCCCGCCGGGATGACACCGAACCTGGTCTCACCATCGACCTCGTTGGTTCCGTTATCAACGCGCTGCACCGCTAGTTCGCCCGCGATCGTCACGTACGCGTAGCCACCTGAGATCGCGATCGCAACTGGGGTTTCACCGACCGAGATTCGAGCGGCGACTTCGAGAGACAACGGTGGCGACTCGTCTCTACGCTGTAGAACAACGCCGACCACCACCGTGGCCGCAAGAACCGCTGCGATGGCTAGCAGGACTGTGGGCCGCTTGAGCAGGTGCATCTCGGGAGCGTACCCCCCGCTATCTCGCCGGGAGCCTCTCCCCTACGAGGCCTACAGTGGGGGTGAGCCGGCTCGGCCGTGGCAGAGCTTGTACTTCTTGCCGCTCCCACAAGGGCATGGAGCGTTCCGGGGGATCTTGTCGGAGCGCGCCTGCTCGACACTCGTGTTCTCAGAGGTGTTGGTCGCGATAGGGCCGGCCTCGCCCTCGGGCATCCCTCCACCACCTTGGAGGGGGGCACCGGATGTGATCGGAGCTCGCCTGCGCTCCTCGCGTAGGCGAGAGGGTTCACTCCGCTTCTCCTCACGGACGACCTCGACGTGGAAGACGTACTTGGTGAAGTCTTCTTTGATCGCATCCTGCATCTGTATGAACATGTCGTAGCCCTCACGCTGGAACTCGACGAGGGGGTCCTTCTGGCCCATGGCCCGGAGTCCGATCCCCTCCTCGAGGTAATCCATCTCGTAGAGGTGCGAACGCCACCGGTTGTCGAGCACGTTGAGCAGCACGAGCCGCTCGATCTCGCGCAGCTGCTCGGCCCCCATGTCCTCTTCACGCTGCTTGTAGGCGGCCAGCGCGTCGTCGACGAAGGCGTCCGAGACCTCGTCCGCCATCACGGTTTCGAGGTCGAACTGGCCCGCCTCAAGAGTGGTTGGGTAGATCTCCCGCATCTCTGCGAACAGGGTCTCCCAGTCCCATTCCTCGGGAGGCAGATCGGGATTGGCGTTCCGCGCCACGGTGGACTCGACGACGTCGGTGACCAGTTCGATCGCCTGTTCATGGATGTCCTCGCCTTCGAGGATCTTGCGGCGCTCGTCGTAGATGACGTGGCGCTGCTTGTCCATGACCTCGTCGTACTTGAGCACGTTCTTGCGGATCTCGAAGTTCATCGACTCGACCTGAACCTGGGCACGCTCGATCGCCTTCGACACCATCTTGGCTTCGATGGGGATGTCATCGGGGATCTTGAGTCGATCCATGATCGAACCGATGCGGTCCGAGGCGAACAACCGCATCAGGTCGTCCTCGAGAGACAGATAGAAGCGGCTCTCGCCAGGGTCTCCCTGTCGACCGGAGCGGCCACGTAGCTGGTTGTCGATACGCCGCGAGTCGTGGCGCTCGGTTCCTAGGACGTACAGGCCCCCCTTGTCGAGAACCTCTCTCTTCTCGGCGTCGCACTGGGCCTTGAACTTCTCGAACATCGGCTTGAACTCGGACTCGTACTGCTCCTTCTCCTCGCCCTTATAGAGATCTAGGAGGTAGCGATCGTTGTCCCAGCCGCGCGCCTTCATCTCACCCTGGGCCATACCTTCCGCGTTACCGCCGAGGATGATGTCCACCCCTCGACCGGCCATGTTGGTCGCCACGGTGACCGCGGCGAGGCGCCCCGCCTGGGCGACGATCTCGGCCTCTTGCTCGTGGTGCTTCGCGTTCAGAACCTTGTGAGGAACGCCGCGCTTGCTGAGGACGCGGGACAGATGTTCGGACTTCTCGACCGAGACCGTTCCTACGAGGACCGGCTGGCCCTTCTGGGAACGCTCGGCGATGTCGTCCGCCACGGAGTTCCATTTCGAATCGGCCGTCTTATAGATCAGGTCTTGCTCGTCCTTGCGGATCAGTTCCTGGTTGGTTGGGATGACGGCCACGTCGAGGTTGTAGGTATGACCGAACTCCGCGGCCTCTGTGGTTGCGGTTCCGGTCATGCCGGCCAACTTGTCGTACATCCGGAAGTAGTTCTGAAGGGTGATCGTGGCGAGCGTCTGGTTCTCTTCCTTGATCCGCACGCCCTCTTTGGCCTCGATCGATTGGTGAAGACCCTCCGAGTAGCGACGCCCGGGGAGGATGCGACCGGTGAACTCGTCGACGATGAGCACCTCGCCCCCCTGCACGACGTACTCAACGTCCTTCTTGTAGAGCTCTTGAGCCTTCAGCGCTGACGTCAAGTGGTGCACCAGGTCGGTGTTGACGTGGTCGTAGAGATTCTCAACACCAAGGATCTCCTCGACGCGAGCGATCCCGTCTTCGGTGATCGCAACCGTGCGCTTCTTCTCATCAACCTCGTAGTGCTCGTCCTTGCGAAGCCTCGGGATCATCTTGGCGAACTGCTGGTACCACTTGGTCGAATCCTGCAACGCACCCGAGATGATGAGCGGGGTCCGCGCCTCGTCGATCAGGATCGAGTCGACCTCGTCCACGATCGCGTAGAAGTGACCGCGCTGAGTGAGTCGCTCTGCCTCGGTCACCATGTTGTCGCGCAGGTAGTCGAAGCCGAACTCGTTGTTGGTCCCGTAGGTGATGTCCGCTCGGTACGCGGGTCGGCGTTCCTCGGGGGACATCGCCGACTGGATCAGTCCGGTGGACAGGCCGAGGAACCTGTAGACCTGCCCCATCCACTCGGAGTCTCGTTTCGCGAGGTAGTCGTTGACCGTTACGAGATGAACGCCCTCTCCCCACAATGCATTCAGATAGCACGCAAGGGTCGAGGTAAGGGTCTTACCTTCACCGGTCTTCATCTCGGCGATCCACCCAAGGTTCAATGCCGCTCCGCCCATGACCTGAACGTCGAAGTGACGCTGCCCGAGCGTCCTCGAAGCGGCTTCTCGCACGACCGCGAACGCCTCTGGCAGGAAGTCATCGGTGTGAGCGTCGTTGTCGAGGCGCTGCTTGAACTCTGCCGTCTTCGCCTTCAGCTCGTCATCGCTGAGAGGCTTGATCTTCTCCTCCCACGAATTGACCTGTGGGACGATCGCTTCGAGGGTCTTCAGCTTCTTACCCTCACCAGCGGACATGACTTTCTTAAGGATGCTCATAGGGCTCCATTATGCCGCGCCCCAGGGTCTAGAACGCCTGTGGGCGGAGTGGGCTATTTGATGTCGAGGAGCTTCTCACGCACTGCGTAGACAACCGCTTCCATGCGTGAGTGCAGATGAAGCTTCTCGAGGATGTTGCGAACGTGGTTCTTGACCGTGTTCTCGGAGATGAACAGCTCGGAGCCGATATCTCGGTTGTTCATGCCCTTGGCAACCAGCTTGAGGACCTCGAGCTCGCGATCGGTCAGCCGCGGACCGGGAACCTGTGCCCTCTCGTCCTTGCGCTTGACCATCGCCGCGAACTCGGTCAGGAGCTTTGAGGCCATGGATGGGCTGATCAAAGACTGGCCTGCGTGGACGGACCTGACCGCGCCCGAAACCTCGTCGATCGAGATCTCCTTGAGTAGGTAGCCGGACGCTCCGGCCTTGATCGCCTCGTACAGGTCGGCTTCCTCATCGGAGATCGTCAGCATCAGGATCTTGGTCGAGGGCAGCGTGTCCTTGATCGTCGCAGTGGCTTCGATGCCGGTTCGCTTGGGCATCCGCACATCCATCAGGACGACATCCGGAGTGGTGGCTTCGGCCTTCTCAACCGCCTCGTGCCCGTCACTCGCCTCAGCCACGACCTCGATGTCCTTCTCGCCTTCCAGGACCATCTGGAGCCCACGGCGGAACAGGGCGTGGTCATCGACGATCATCACCTTGATCGGATCATCCACGGAGGCCCGGTTCCTTTCGGTTGCGACTCGTTCAGGTGACTCGTCTGGATAGCTAGCCGTAGCTAGTGACGCCTAGACCTGAGGTCGAAATGCCCGATAAAAGGATATTAGACCTCCTCGTCCAGCCCGAATCATAGCCGCTAACTAGCCAGGCAACCCTAAGCAATTAGTACTAAGCGAATGGCGAGGGATAGCCCGGAACGCCCCCGTCGCACCATCCGAACGGGCCTTCCTACCAACCGAGTTCCCGCAGACGCGGGTCGTCTATCCCGAAGTGGTGGCCGATCTCGTGGATCACCGTTCGCCGCACCTGCTCCCTGATCGCATCCGCATGCTTGGCCATGCGGACGATCGGACCCTCGAAGATGGTGATCTTGTCCGGCATCACGCCGGAGTAGTGGACCCCACGTGCCGTGAGGGGGTGGCCCTGGTACAGACCCAACAGGGTTCTTCCCCGGCCCACCCTGGCGAGCATGGCTCGGCTCGGCTCGGCCTCGACCACGACCTCGACGTTCTGCATCGCTTGAGAGAACCTCTCGGGCAGGGAATCCAGGGCCTCGGCTACGAGGTCCTCGAACGTCACCGACTCAGCGGGCTGCACAGGGGACCGCGATCTCGACGGAGTGGCCCGCGCCGATGAGCACCGACGTGCATTCTGTGGCTGTTGCTCCTGTCGTCATGAGGTCATCAACCAAGATCACCCGGAGCATCTTCCCGACGGAAACCGCAGCGAACGCCCCGATCACATTCGTACGACGCTCGTCGGCCGATAGGAGCACCTGGTCGGGAGGTTCGGAGATCCGAGTGAGCAACGGAACCGGGGGGAGCCCGAGCTCGGAGGCAAGCCCTTCAGCCAGAACACGGGCATGATCGAATCCACGCTTCGCGATGTCTCGACGCCGACCCGGAACCCAGGTAACCACCTCGCCCATCAGACCCGTACGCCGGGCCGCAGCGGACATGGCATCTACGAGGGGCTCGGCGGCTGCCCGTGCTGCTCCGAGCTTGAGGCCGAGGATGAGGGATCGAGCCGCCCCCGCATAGCTCCATGCGGCGATGGCAGCGGTCGTCCTCGGAACGCTCACCACCCGGGCCGTGGGGATCCGTACCCGGCACCCAGGGCAGAGGGGCAGACCACGCCGACCGCAACCGAAACAGGCAGCGGGCCCGGCGAGAGATCGGAGGCGGGTTGCGAGATCCACCCATGCAACCTAGCCTCGGGTTCGGACACGAGCCTGAGGACCCGGTGGATGAACCGCCGAAGCAACTCGAGCGAAGTGTCACCTCGTGCGGGCTGGAGAGCCCCGAGGGCCCAGGAGAGATCGTCGATCGAACATGGAGGTGCCTCGAGCATGTCGCTCGGAGACCTGACCGGATGGTTCCAAGACAACCAAACACAGATCGTAGGAACGACGGTGCGGATCGTCGGCGTGATGTTCGTGGCATTCCTCTTGACCCGCGTGCTGAGACGGATCGTCCTCAAGGTCAAGAAAAGGGTCGAGGAACACACGACCCCGATCAGAACGCTCCAGCGCACCGACACCCTTACCCGGGTCCTGTCGTCCGCGGGCATCGTCATCATCTGGGTGCTCGCCCTCTTCCTGATCCTGCAAGACCTCGGGTTCAACCTCGCTCCCCTGCTGGCCGGCGTAGGGATCATCGGCCTAGCCGTCGGTTTCGGCGCGCAGAACCTCGTCCGCGATGTCGTCACCGGATTCTTCATCCTGTTCGAGGACCAGTACGGAGTCGGAGACAACATCGAGATCAACCAGGTGGCCGATGGGACCGTTGAAGAGTTGACGCTGCGGGTAACCGGACTCCGCTCCCTCGACGGGACGATGCACTACGTCTCGAATGGGAACATCACCCACGTGGCGAACCGATCCAAGGATTGGGCACGAGCGATCATCGACGTCGGGGTTGCCTACAGCGAGGAGCCCAGCAAGATCAGGACCGTACTGGATCGCATCGCCGCAGAAGCCAAAGAAGACGAGGTCCTCGGTCGGATGCTGTACTCGACGCCGAACATCATGGGCGTCGAGACCCTCGGTGAGTACGAGGTCGTGTGGCGGTTATCCGCCGACACCAAGCCTGGTCGTCAGTGGGAGGTCGCGCGCCTGATGCGAGAACGGATCAAGATCGCGTTCGACAAGGACGGGATCGAGATCCCGTTCCCACATCGGGTGATGATCTCCGCCGCCTCGAACTCGACAGCCGCGGACAAGGTGGACTGATCAGGTGCCTTCTTCCCACCCTGCGAGATACGCGATCTGGTCAGGGGTGAGTTCGTCGATCCTCACGCCCATGGTTTCGAGCTTGAGGCGAGCGACCTCCTTGTCGATCTCGGTAGGAACCCTGTAGACCTTCTTCTCGAGGTCATCGATGTTCTTCGACAGCCACTCGAGAGATAGGGCCTGGTTGGCGAAGCTCATGTCCATCACCGACGCAGGGTGTCCCTCTGCGGCTGCGAGGTTGACGAGGCGGCCCGCCGATAGGACGTAGATGGTGCGATCGCCGCCCAGGTCATAACCAACAACCTCGGGACGCGCCTCGCGTTGATCGGTGGCCATCGCAGCCAGGCCCTCGAGGTCGATCTCGATGTCGAAGTGCCCTGCGTTAGCAAGGATGGCGCCATCCTTCATCAATTCGAAGTGTTCGGCGCGGAAGACGTGCTTGTTGCCGGTGACGGTTATGAAGATGTCGCCCTGGGTCGCGGCCTCTCGTCCGGTGAGGACTCGCAGCCCGTCCATCGCTGCTTCGAGGGCTCGGGTCGGATCGATCTCGAGCACGACGACATCAGCGCCCATCCCACGCGCTCTCGACGCGACGCCACGTCCACACATCCCGTAGCCAGCGACCACCACGGTTTTACCGGCTATCAGGACGTTGGTCGCGCGGATGATGCCGTCGATCGCCGATTGTCCGGTCCCATAACGGTTGTCGAACAGGTGCTTAGTGTCGGCATCGTTGACGCCGACGATCGGGTAGCCGAGAACCCCTTGTTCCTCCATCGCGTGGAGGCGGATGATCCCGGTGGTCGTTTCCTCGGTTCCGCCGATCACCTCAGAGAGCTGGTCTGTTCTCTTCTGGTGAAGAAGCGTCACCAGGTCACACCCATCGTCCATCGTTATCTGCGGATGCCTATCGAGCACCGCTCCGAGATGCCGGTAGTACCCGTCCCCATCGACTCCGCGGATCGCGAAGGTCGGGATGCCGTACTCGTGAACGAGTGCGGCAGCGGTCGTGTCCTGCGTCGACAACGGGTTCGATGCGCACAAGGCGACATCCGCTCCACCAGCCGCGAGCGTCCTCATCAGGTTCGCAGTTTCTGTGGTCACGTGTAGACACGCCGCGACCTTGAGCCCATCGAGGGGCTTTTCCTTCTCGAACCGCTCGCGGATGCGCGTGAGCACGGACATCTGGCGGTCGGCCCACTCGATCCTGCGACGGCCGTCGGCCGCCAGTCCTGCGTCTAGAACATCGTGGTCGATGGTGGTCATGTTCAGCTTCCTTCCGGTGATAGTTCGCGTTTCAGTTCTTCGATCAACTCGACAGGGCCGGGGTCAACGCCCGCTGCTAACCCTGCGTAGATGGCGGCGAACTGGGTCACCGTCACGAGCGACAGGATACGTGCGAAGTTGGAGATGCCGCTGCTCTCGACCGATACGGAGTCGCCGATGCGGCCCCGGATCAACTTCGAGAAGACCTCGAAGCGCCTCGCTATCCGATCGTGCTCATCTTCGTCTCGGAGGTACACGGCAACCAAGCGGTCGGAGAGTAGTTCCGATTCGAATCCGACGATCTCGTTGTGGTTCGCCTCGGGTAGCTCGTTGGAGAACGCCGGCATCTTGGCGTACTCGTTCAGGTCGCACTTGAACCTGTAGGCGGCGAGGGAACCGAAGCCTCGGCCCCCATAGATCAGCGGCACCTTGCCGACCAGCCGCTCTGCGAGGCTCTTTGCGGGATTCTCGTCCGTGCGCTTCGATCGATGACACGACGCACAGATGTCCGCCACGACCTTCACCGCCTCCGCCGCGTCTTCGAGCAGACCCGCCGTCAGGTTCATCCGATCCAGCACCGCAAGGATCGGCATCGCCAGATATCCGAGAGAAGCACGAGGCTGGAGGCCCGAGGGAGGCTTGATGATCGCGGCGCCGTAGTCAACAGCTAACTCCTCGAGGCGCCCGCCAGAGGCGATAACGACGATCCGAGCGCCTCGATCGTGCGCCTCGGTGAGGGCATGGATCGTCTCTTCGGTGTTCCCGGAGTAGGACACGGCGAACACGAGGGTGTTGCGGCCCATCCATGGAGCGCTCTCGGCATAGCCCTTGATCACGCGGAACGGGATCGGGAGTCGAGGCTCGACCACTACGCGAGCGATGTCTCCGGCCGAGCCCGATCCGCCCATCCCGAGCACTGCGATGGATTCGATACCGTCGACGAGGGGGAGCCCGTCAACCGCAAGGCCGAGCTCCCACCCCGTCTTCAGTTGTTCCGAGAAGCCCTCCATCGCGGCAAGGACCCCGAGGGTGTCGAGCGCAGCTATGCGCTCGATGTCATCGAGTGAACTCAAGGCTTCTCAGCCTCATCGATCAACATGACGGGGATCCCATCTCGTACGGGGTAGCGGAAGCGGCATTCTCCGCGGCAAGCGATAACGTCATCGGCTTCGATGAACTCGACCTCGCCCCGGCAGTTGGGGCAGGCGAGTATGTCTAGAAGTTCTGGGTGATCGAGTGCCATCTATCCCTCCCGGATAAGACCGAGGACCTCGTCGCGCTTGGCGACCATGAGGTCCTCCGAGCGAGCTTCGAGATTAAGCCTGAGCAGCGGTTCGGTGTTGCTCGCACGACAGTTGAACCACCAGTCATCGAACTCGACGGTAAGGCCATCGGTACGATCCTGCTTGCCTTCTACATACGCGGACGCGAGCTTCTCGACCACGGCATCCTGATCGGAGACCTCTGAATTGATCTCGCCCGAAGCTGCGTACCTGTCGTAGGGAGCCAGAACCTCCGACAGAGGAGCACCCGATGTCGACAGAGCTTCGAGAACCAGCAAGGCGGCGATCATCCCCGAATCCGCCCGGTAGTTGTCCCTGAAGTAGTAATGCGCGGAGTGCTCGCCGCCGAAGATCGCGCCGGTTTCAGCCATCAATGCCTTGATGAAGGAATGGCCCACTCTCGTTCTAACGGGCTTGCCGCCGGACTCCACGATCACTTCAGGGACCGACCACGAACAGATGAGGTTGTAGAGAACCGTTGCCCCAGGATCCTTCGCCAACAATTTGGCCGCGACGAGGGCAGTGGTGGTTGACCCGGTGACCAGCTGGCCCTTCTCGTCGACCAAGAAGACTCGATCTGCATCGCCATCGAACGCGATCCCGATGTCACAGCTCCCGGAAGTAACGGCCGCCTGAAGGGCGACCAGGTTCTCGGGCTCGATCGGATTGGCGGGGTGATTCGGAAACGTGCCGTCCAATTCGAAGTAGAGCGGGACCACCTCGAAAGGCAAGGGTTCGAAGACCACCGGCACGGTCTTGCCGGCCATCCCGTTCCCAGCGTCGATCGCGATCTTCAGAGGGCGAAGGACGTCCACGTCCACGAACGACCTGCAATGTGCTGCGTAGTCCGACAGGACATCGCGCTGCTCGACATCGGCGGTCCCCGATGGAACGTCGAGTTCGGCTGCCCTATCCCTGATCTCATCCAACCCGCTATCGCCGCTGATGGGGACCGCCCCCGCTAGGGACATCTTCAGCCCGTTATAGCGAGCGGGATTGTGAGATGCGGTGAACATCACCGCGGGCAGGTTGAGCGTCCCGGACGCGAAATAGCAGGTATCGGTCGACACCTCGCCGATATCGATCACGGACTTGCCCGCCCAGGTCACTCCTTCAGCGAACGCAGCTGCCAGGGCGGGCGAGGACGTCCGCATATCGCGCCCGACGATCACCTTCCCGTCTGGGATGAAACCAGCGAAGGCGGCACCGATCCGTCGGGCGATGTCCTCGTTCAGTTCGTCGGGGTACACGCCTCTGACGTCGTAGGCCTTGAATATGGGATCTAGAGCGCTCACGGGGTGCATCCTAGCGGTCACCCCTAGGGCGAACGGGCCCCATACGGGCGAGCAAGGGCGTTGACCGCCCCCGGGGCCTCTGCCAGCATCAGACGATGATGTTCGACATGGGGCCAGACGCCCCGGAGTGGAGGGAACGGGCGGAATGCCTGAAACATCCGGCCGTCCTCTTCTTCGGGATGGACGATGCCGAGTCTCCTGGAGATCGGCGAGCGCGCGAGGATCGGGCAAAACTGATCTGCCGCGGCTGCGCGGTCCGACCGGACTGCTTGTCCTACGCGCTCGAAACCCGTGAGCCGTACGGCATCTGGGGTGGGCTGACCGAGGTCGAACGAAAAGCTCGGCTCCGGCAGATGGCCAAGTCGGCCCGCTAGCGTCAGCAGGCTTATCGTCGCGCCATGCCAGATCTACGACCTTCCCCACCCTGGGCAGCAGCCCGCGTCGCACAGAGGATCAAGACCCGGGGGCCGGGTGAGGTTGCGGGCCTCGGCGTCGAGCGCCTCCGGAAGGGTGTCCATTCTGAAGAAACCCTTCTTTTCCTGGTGCACGACGCGGGTGGCGAGATGCCTCCTCCCCCGGACGGGTACGAACTGCGAGTGGCGACGCCCCAGGATGGTCCTCTCTACGCGCGCGACGATCGGCACGGACTCCCCCGCGTCGTTCGCGCGGCGCCTCTCGGAAGCAACGAGATGCTGGCTCGTGATCGGAGACGGCAAGATCGCTCACGCCAGTTGGACGACAACGGCTGCCGCGTGGACCCGTGAGGTGGCCCGGTACTTCCATCCACCACCTGGCGATGGCTACATATACGAATCGTTCACCTCACCCGAGGTCAGGGGCAGAGGGATCTATCCATTCGCTCTCGCGGGGATGCTCGCTCGGATGGGGGTCGAGGGGATCGACCGTCTGTGGGTTGGGGTTGAGGCCGATAACTCGCCGTCGATCCGCGCCATCGAGAAGGCAGGCTTCAAGGCGGCCTTCGAGGTGACCTACGGGCGGAAGCTCTTCAGAACCTGGGTGGACGATCCGGTCGGCCCCCAAGCCGACGCTGGTGCCTGGTTCTCGCGCACCCCTTGATTCAGTTCGCCGACGGGTCGATCGGCATCGCCGCCAACATCTGGTACCTGCCACCCTTCCTGTTGAGAACGTTCGACCACAGGTCGTCGGGCGCGGTGGCGAACACGTCATCCGCGGTTGCTGGCTCGACGATCCAATCCAGTTCCGCCATCTCGAGCTCAAGCTGTCCAGACCCCCACCCGGAGTAACCGGTGAACGCGCGCGCTCGCACGACCGGGGGCCGATCTGCGGGCGAGCCTTCGACCCACCCCTCGCCAAGAACGAAGACGGAGCCGAATACCTCTTGAACATCGCCGCGAGGGCTCCCCAACTCGGCGAGGATCACCACCGAATCCTGCTCCACAGGACCTCCGATGAACATCTCGCCCAGGTCGGGGATCACCTCCTCCAACCCTGGTACCGCGTCTCCGACCCTGACCCCCGCGGGATCGTTGAGCACCACGCCCACCGCTCCCTCGACATCGTGTTCGACGATCAGGACGACCATCCGACGGAAGTTCGGATCGAACACGCGGGCACCAGCCAGCAGGAGTTGTCCTTTCAGCGAGTCCATACCTGAATCATGCCCTTCTGGCGGAAGACAGCGAAGCAAGCCATACTGGGGCCAGGTCTTGGATTCTGCGGGCGCTCGCAGTAAGACCGGGGACCAGCGGAGTCTTCAGGACGGGTCTAGGCTCGCTCTCGAGGGCGCTCCGGCACGACCCCCTCAACTGGCACCTGTTGCCGGACCGAGGTTTCCCAGTGGCGGGCGCCCGCAACCCTTACCGCTTGTACCTACGGGCCGTCAGAGCTAGCACCTCTTCAAGGGAGACCCGCTCGCCGCTGTTCTCCCACCATCGCCCATCGCAACGGCGACACGAGAAGAATTCGAGGGGCTCGTCCGACTCGACGTGGATCTGGATAGAGATGTTGTCCGTGGTCCCACACTTGGGACATGCGCTCTTCTCGCTCAAGCGTGACCTCCTGAAGGCATCATCCCCTGCGCGCCGAGCTCTCGTCCCCGAGCTAGACCGAATCGGAGAGTTCTTCCGGAACCGCGGCCTGGTCAGGGCTGAGATCCCGTCCGATATAGCGGCTCTTGAGCCGATCGCCTTCGCGGTAGTACGCGTACCAGTAGGGCCCGTGGGGACATGACTTGCAGCCTTCTTTCCCGCACTTGACCGTCTCGAGGCGGTACGTCACCCGCTCGGGACCGTCGCCGTCGAAGGCGACCTCCTCGCCACCGTCACCGTGCGCCACGATGAGGCCTCTGACGAATATGAGTACCCGGCGAAGCTCATGGCTATCGAGGGATCTGAGACGCGAGTAGAGCTCTTTCTCGATGGCCATCTAGACACTCGATCCGAAGAAGATCTGGCCGTCGCCGCGGGCGTCATGGGTTCGGGGTGGGAAGGGAACGACCTCGTCTGCGAACAGAGCTAGGACCTGCCTTCGATCGTCCATCGTCCATCCGTAAGGCAGCGTGAGTCGTTCGGCATGGTCCAGACAGAGGAGATAGAGGTGAGGAGGGACCATCCCCTCGGCGGGGTCCTCGAGGATGACTTCGCGCGCGGCGTAGTCATACCCCAGGACGACACCGCCGGGGGCACTGCACCCGGGCTTCGAACATTGGCTCATCCCTGGGACGGTACGCGAAGAATCATGCCCCCAGCCGGATTCGGACTACTAAAACTTGGGCTGGCGGCGGCGCAGGAGGAAGATGCCGGACGCAAGGCTGAACGCTAGGAAGAAAGCAGCCGAGGACGCCGACTGGGCCACGCTCAGTCCTTGATGCAGGTTCCCGATCATGGCCGCGACGGGGATGCCCACGGAGATCATCGCCAGCAAGGGACCAGCCGAGTACCACATGAAGACCATCTCGGAGCCGTAGAGGACGAGCTCGATCGGCAGTCGTCCCCTCTGCGCGATCCCCGCAGCACAGAACGACAGCATGGGAGACGCCAACAACACGAGGCCGAGCGAGGGTAGAACCGCGGCGTTATCAAGCACACCCTCCAACGCCGCGATGGCGACAGCTATCCATCCGAGCACCGCGAGGAGCGACCGCGGGAACCAGCGAGTGCATGAGGATCAAGTCACCGAATGACCATGGCAACCGAGTCGAGGCATCGGGGTCATCGGCTTCCTGCCGGATCGTCTCCACGAGCCGCCCCGCGGCCATGTAAGTGAGGGCGATCGCGAGCACAACGGCCGCCGGATGTCCGCCCGAAGGAGCTACCACGAGAGTGGCGATGGCGACCATGGCCCCTGCCCACACGATGCGGCTCGGGGCCCGCAGGAGCGCCACGGCGTCCCTCCACGGGACGACCAACAGGGCCCGGTTCGGTCGCCGTACCTTCCGCTTCCGAGGTGCGAACAACGCCCGCTTCGCCTCGCGTCCGAGCATCGCAACACCTCTGAAGTCCTGAACGTAAAGAGCAGCGGAGAGGCCCGAACGCAGTCCGGCTCGGCGTGCCAGTTCCTCGGTCGACGCGGCGTCGGCACTCCGTACCGCGCTGATCGCCGCTGCCACCGCCGAGAGAGTGAGGAGCCCAGTCGCCAGGGGCCACAGAGGAGCATCTCCCCCTGCTGCGGCCACGATCGGTTGGGCGGTCCAACCCCACGGGCCCGACCACAGGGCGATCACGTCAAGGCCGGAGGCCCCGGAGCGCATCCCGAGCGCCAGCGCTCCGGCTCCGACGAACAGCACCCAACCCCATCTAACGACCCACCGAGCGCGCCGGATCGACGACTCGACGTGCCACGAGAGGCCAACCAGGAGGACACCAAGGAGCGCCGGTGCAACCGTGGTAGCGGCGAGAAGGGGGCCCGCGTCACTCGAAGAGTTTCGCCTGGAGGAAGACGAACGCAGCCATGCCCCCAAGGAAACCCGCCGCGGCACCGAAGGTCAGGCCGCCAACGAGTTTCGGGCGAACCAACTCCGAACGCGACAGCGGGCTAGAAAGAAGGAACGGAACATCCGGTCTGGAGAACGAGACCGGGCCCTGCCACGTCGCGAACCTGAGCGCCGCGATCACAGCGAGGCAGAAGAGGCTCGCAAGGATGAAGGGAAGCTTCTCGATCGCATCGGTCGCGGCTTCGGGGGTAAAGGGCCGATCCCTAAGAGCGGTGTACGCCAGCACCCCGATGAGGCAGAAAACGAAGGCCCCGAGATAGAGCGAGTAGAGGCGGTCGAACAGTGAGCGCCCCTGGTGATTACTCCGTCGACTCGCTTTCAGGAACGCAAGCGTCTCGTGGGGATGAAGCGGGACCGAACTCACACCAACCTCAACGCCGCAGCCTCTTCAGAATCGATGACCTCATCGAACGGGCCCTCGATAACGCACACGCCGTCATCCAAGATCATGGCGCGCGCAGCCAGCCCGCGAGCGAACTCGATCTGGTGGGTCGTGAGCAGGACCGCAACATCGTCAGCCAGGAACCGGCCGATCTCTTCCTTCAGCAGCCGCTGGGAGGGGGGGTCGAGACCCACTACGGGCTCGTCGAGCAAGAGGATCTCGAGGGGTCTGATCAGTGCGCAGGCTATCGACGTCTTCTGTTTCATCCCTCGCGATAGCTGTGGGGGCAGGTAGTCGCGCCTCGAGTCGAGGCCTAGATCGTCGAGAACCTTGTCGATCCGCTCATCGAGGTCATCGACGACCCCGTGAGCCAGCGCGGTGAGGATCAGATGCTCCTCGACAGTGAGGTCGTCGTACAAGACGGGATTGTCGGGAGCGAACGCGATCGCAGATCGGATGATCGGGTTGCCCGCAGCTCCGTGAACATCGATCCCCTTGACCTTCACCGAGCCTTCAGACGGTTCCATCAATCCCGCGATCAAGCGCATCGCCGTCGTCTTCCCCGAGCCGTTGTGTCCGATCAGGGCAAGGCACTCGCCAGAGCGGAGTTCTACATCGATGCCCCCGAGCGCAACCGCGTCGCCGTAGCGCTTCACAAGACCGCGGGCGGTCAGGACGAGTCGCTGAGAATCTCTCTTCGAGGGTTTCGGCATCAGAAGTCACCGAAGACTAGTCGGAGAGGACGAGGAGCGATGTCAAGGCGGCGCAGCGTACGATTACCCGATGCCGCTTGCCGAGTTCGACGACATGACGATCCACTACAAAGAGCACGGAGATCCGCAGGGCCCACCCGTTCTCGGGATCATGGGCTTCGGACTCGACCAACGCTTCTGGGCGGCACAACTCCCGGCCGTGACCGAGACTCATCGGTTCATCACCTTCGATAACCGAGGGGTTGGTCGTTCGACCGGCGCCCCCGCAACCACCATCGAAGAGATGGCCGACGACGCGATCCGACTCCTCGACCATCTAGGGATCGACCAGATCCGTCATCTTCGGAACCTCGATGGGCGGTGCCATCGCTCAGCGGTTGGTACTCGATCACCCCGAACGCTGCTCGGCCCTCGTCCTGGCGATCACATGGGCCCGCCCGATCGAGTTCATGGCCCGACAATCCAATCTGTCGCGACGGATCATCGCGGCGGGGGGATCCGAAGCGATGACCGAGGCCGGCATCGTCAGGATGTTCTCCCCACAGTTCTTCGAGGTCGGCTCCGAGATCATCGACAGGATGATGCAGGCGTTCGAGATGACCGGAACCGAGGATGTGGCGAGCCCCGAGATCCTCCTCGCCCAACTCGACGCCGTCGACAAACACGATGTCCTCTCAAGGCTGGGCGAGATCTCGGTCCCGACCCTCGTCATGGGCGGCAAGATCGACATGATGGTTCCCTACTTCGCCCAGGAAGAGATCGCGGCCGCCATCCCAGGGGCCGAACTGGCTACCTTCGAAACCGGCCACGGCCTCATGGTCGAGGAGATGCAGCCCTTCAACGACCGCCTGAGCGCCTTCCTCAAAACCCTGCTCTGAGCCGGTCCCGGCGAGGGTTGTGTAACCCCCCGTACCTAACCGAGCTTTTGTAATTCTGGGCGTGACCGGGCCCCCTGCGGTTGGCCGTTTTCACGCCCAGAACGGCACCCCGGAAATACAGAAGCCGGGGACTCGATGCCAGACTAGGCACCCCGGAAACACAGAAGCGGATCGCCTCGGCGATCCGCCAAACAAAATGTGCCCCGCAGTGACTTTCGGCCGGAGCCTACTTATCCCTGCGGGACACATCTGCAAGATAGATAATCATCCGCCGCCGTGCAAGCCCCTTGCCACGATTTCTTTCGCGCTCTCGAGACGAAGTTTCGCGACCCTAATCGGCAGAGTTCTCGGCCGATGGCTCGGGGGAAGCAGCCGCCGAACCGAGGGGGCGGAGATCTCCGTACAAGACCGAGATGATCGGGGTGCCCGACGTCGATCATGTCGTAGAGCTCGATGACATCCTCGTTCGCCATCCGGACGCAACCGTGCGAAGCGTTGTAGCCGAGCGAGTAGGTCGCGGGAGTTCCGTGGAAGCGGATATTCGGAGCGGTCCAGTTCAGTGCCCGCAGGCCGAGAGGATTGTTCGGTCCCGGTGGGATCGACAGCGGCATGCTCTTGCCCCAGTCGTCATCCGGATGAGGATTGACCCAGGTCGGCATGTAGCGCTTGAGCTCGATCGAGAACTCACCCGTGGGAGTCATGTACTCCGGCATCCCGGTAGCGACGGTCCACTCATTCGTGATCTTGCCCTTCTCGTAGAGATAGAGCTTGTTCTCGCCGATGTGGACCAGCAGGACCTTCTTGTAAGCGTCTGAGGTGATCTCGGGGGCGACGGTTGCGACCTCAAGTTCGGCGGCCTCCTCGCCGACCTCAAGCGCGGCCGACAGTGCGCGAGCGCTCTTCTTGACGAGAACCTGTCTGCCCTCGCGCTCGTCCTTGAACTTGATCCACCCGGACGAGTAATCGATCGACGCATCGCGCGGCTCGGTCGAGAAGTCTGACGAGATCCCGGCCACGAACCCCCGGATGCCTCGCATCGGGAACCTGATCGCGACCGGGTGGCTGAAATCGAGTTCGTCCCCGAAAACGCGCATCCTGGCACGCTGCATGAAAGACGCCTCTTCGCTGGCCGCCAGGGCAGCCTGTACGGCAGCTCTGACATCGAGCCGTGCCCCGAGGTCAGCCTTCGACGCGGTCCACGAGTGGTCACGCCACGTGATGTCTATCGGGTGGCTCATCTCGTCGTCCATCGCAGCCCGGACCGCGGAGATGGCTTGCCTCTTGGTCATCCCCGATACATCGACGCCAGCGATCTCGGCGCCGGGAAGGATGCGCCCCTCGTAATCACTTGAGTAGTCGTAGGTGGCGTACGAGATCCCCGCCAGGCCCATGAGACCCAGACCCATGACTATCGAGAACGCGATGGCCGTCTTCTTGCCAGGTCGGAATGACCATCTGCGGCCTTCGGAGGTGCTATCGCCCATCTGAACTTCCTTCTTTCTATACGTTTCTGTACGGCCATCCGATCCGGTCAACAACCGCATCGTCACCTCACCGAGCCCATAAGGGTACCTGGACGTGGCGATCGTTCAAGGCCCCATCGATCGGGCCCACTACCCGATAGACGCCGCGAGAGGCCCCGAGGTTGCACCTGCTTGCCGAAAGACGCTCTGTGGTGAACCATCGAGGCATGGATATCCACGACTCGCTCACCGAACTGATGGGAAACACGCCCCTTCTGCGGATCTCGCGGATGGCGCCAGATGTCACCTGCACGGTGGCCGCGAAGCTCGAGATGCTGAACCCGGGCGGCAGCGTCAAGGACCGGATCGGCATCCGGATGATCGAGGCGGCGGAGAGGGAAGGCAAGCTCAAGCCCGGGGGCACCATCGTCGAGCCGACCTCAGGCAACACGGGTGTCGGCCTCGCGATCGCAGCCGCCCTCAAGGGCTACAACTGCATCTTCACAATGCCCGACAAGATGTCCCAGGAGAAGATCTCGCTCCTCCGCGCGTACGGTGCGGATGTCGTTATCTGCCCCACCGCCGTACCTCCCGACCATCCCGAGTCCTACTACCGGGTGGCTGACCGACTCGCCGAGGAAACCCCCGGGGCGTTCCAGCCCAACCAGTACTTCAACCAGAACAACCCTCTAACGCACTACGAGACGACCGGGCCCGAGATCTGGGAACAGACCGACGGCAGGATCACCCACCTCGTGGTCGGTGTCGGCACGGGCGGAACGATCACCGGGTGTGCCCGCTATCTCAAGGAACAGAATCCCGACGTGGTCATAGTGGGAGCCGATCCAGAGGGTTCCCTCTACACCGGCTCGGAAGCCCGTCCCTATCTCACCGAGGGGATCGGAGAGGACTTCTATCCCGAGACGTTCGATCCGACAGTGGTGGACCGGTGGTTCACGGTCAGCGACAAGGACGCATTCCTGACCGCGCGCAAGATGACGCAGGTCGAAGGCGTTCTCGTCGGTGGGTCGTGCGGCACCGCGATGTGGGCGGCCCTCGAGGTAGCGAAGGAGCTTGGGCCCGACGACATCGTCGTCGTCATACTGCCCGACTCGGGAAAGAGTTACCTCTCCAAGCTCTACAACGAAACGTGGATGGCGCAATACGGATTCATCGAGCGCCCGACTTCGAAAGCGAAGATCGCCCAGGTGCTGGGCGAGAAGCGCCGACTCGATAACGAGATGCCCGACATCATCGCGGTACCTCGCACCGAGAAGGTCGGACGCGCTGATCGACATGCTCCAGGAATACGGGGTCTCACAGCTGCTCGTCGGTGAGGACGTAAGTGTCGACGAACTCGGACAGATCGTTGGTCAGGTGAACGAACGCGATCTTCTCGACACCGTGTTCAAGGACCCATCGGCGATCGACGCAGACGTTCAGACCGTCATGGGGCAACCGCTTCCGGTGGTCCAGTCGATGGCGGGTGTCGACGAGATGTTCGAGGCTCTCTCGCAGGGAGCAGAGGCTCTGGTAGTCGCGGACGGCAACCGCCCGACCGGCGTCCTGACGCGAGCAGACCTGCTTGAGTTCCTCGCGCACCAGAAGCGCAACTGACGCCTAGAACGCACGCTCGAGGTCGGCGATGAGATCGTCAGGGTGTTCGATCCCGACCGACAGCCTGACGAGACGAGGAGACACCTCGATCCCCGACCCAGCGAGGCTCGCATGCGTCATCCGGCCGGGGTGCTCGATCAACGACTCGACCCCTCCGAGGGACTCGGCGAGGAAGAACAGCTCGGTGCTCTCGCATATAGATAGGGCCTTCTCCTCAGTGGCTGCTTCGAACGAGAGCATCCCGCCGAACAGTGGCTCACCTTGGGCGCTCATCTGTTTGACCGCGAGGTCGTAGCCAGGCGACCCCTCGATGCCTGGATAGTTCACGCCGGACACATCGTCGCGTTGGGTTAACCACTCGGCGATCGTCGCTGCACCCGCGCTGTGCGCCCTCATCCGGATACCCAGCGTCTTGAGGCCTCTCAACATCAGCCATGAATCGAACGGGCCAGGGATCGCTCCGATGGAGTTCTGCAGGAATCGGAGCCGTTCGGCGAGCGCGTCATCTCCCGTGACGAGCGCGCCAGCTACGAGATCCGAATGGCCACCCAGGTACTTGGTGGCCGAATAGATGACAACGTCTGCGCCGAAGTCCAGCGGGCGCTGGAGATACATGGTTGCGAACGTGTTGTCGACGGCCAGGAGGGCGCCATTAGCGTGGGCGATCCGGGCCAGGCTCTCGATGTCGAGCACCTTGAGCATCGGATTCCCGGGGGTCTCGACGATCAGGAGCTGACAACCCTCGGCGACCGCATCCTCAACCGCCTTCAGATCCGTCATGTCTACCGTCGCGAACCTGATGCCGACCTCGGAGAGAACCTTGGCGAAGAGCCGGTACGTCCCCCCGTAGACATCGTCGGCGATCAGGACCCGATCTCCGCCCTTGAGGGTCATCGCGAGCGTCGTCGTTGCGGCCATGCCCGAACCGAACGTGCATGCATGAGTCGTGCCCTCAAGAGCAGCTAGGCAGGTCTCGAGTGCATGCCGTGTGGGGTTGTCCGTCCGGGAGTACTCGTAGCCCTTGTGCTCCCCAACCCCCTCTTGGGCGTAGGTGGACGTCTGATAGATCGGCACCACCGCCGCTCCGGTCGTTGGGTCCGGCTCCTGTCCAGCATGGATCGCGGCGGTCTCGAAGCGCATACGATGAGTCATCGAGCTCCTCAGTTCTGGGGTCTCAACCAGCACGATAAAGCTACTGCTCCAGGAGGTTGCATGCCTAAGAACGGTCCGAGTGGCGGCGGACACATCGTCGTTATCGGTCAGTGGCGCGAGGGACAGGGGCACGCGCCGACCCCTTATGCGGCATCGATCCGTGCGGCTGGCGGGAACCCCGTCATCTATTCGGCCTTCGATCTTCCCGATCATCAGATCCCCGATGGGATCGAGTTCCACGAGCTGCTCGAGCCAGACGATGCGGGTGCCCTAGAGGGTGCCATCGGGCTCGTGGTTCCCGGTGGGGGCGATATCGGTCCCGAGATGTACGGCGAGAGCCGTCATGAGAAGACCCAGAACATCAGTGACCGGCGCGATCAGTACGAACGGACGTTGCTCGACGGAGCACTCGAGATGGACCTCCCGGTGCTCGCTATCTGCCACGGGATGCAGATGCTCAACGTCCACCTGGGCGGAACGTTGGAACAACACCTGCTCGACGTACCGACGCGGATCGACCATGACCGCGGCTACCCGACCCCCGAACCTATCCACGGGATGCGCGTGAAGGAGCGAAGCGTCCTAGCTTCCGCTCTCGGTGGGGCGAAGCTCGAGGTGAACTCACACCACCACCAAGGCCTCGGTGTGGTCGCCGAAGGTCTCGAAGAGGTCGCGTGGTCCGACGACGGCGTTCTAGAAGGGGTCGTTTCTTCGGGCCACTCCTGGGTCGTTGGTGTGCAGTGGCACCCTGAGGTGATGACCAATGACGACAAGCAACTGAACCTGTTCCGAGCGTTCGTCGAAGCAACGCGTAAGTACGAGGAACGGAGCGCTAGGGAAGCGTCCTGATCGGGATCCCCATCAGGGAAGCGATGTCGTTAACCCCTGCAGCATAGGCAGTTCGTTCGGCGACGACGGGCGAGTCTCCGGTCACGATCACTCCGGCCGTCTTTCCCCTGGTCCATGTGGCGATCGGAACCTTGATGCGCGACCCGGCCCGGATCTTCAGGCCCTGTAGCTCCGGCGGTGAGATCGCTCCCGAGCCCTTCACCAGGATGCTGATATCTAGTGTCACGTCGTCTCCACCCGGAGCCATGATCGCCACGGCGTCATTCTCGGGGAACAGAACGGCGGGGCCGAGGAACCACGATGCCGACGTGGTCGTCGTCCCCAACTCGGAGGACTCCCCGCTCATCTCGTCGGACGAGATAGCGATAGTTCGCTCGGCGACTATCGGTTCCCCGTTAACGGACGTGACGATCGCGCTCACCGAAGCGATCCCATCCTTGTTGCCACCCGCGAACTCCTCGATCGAGATCACCTGCTGGGAGCGCGGAGGGATCGGATACTCGACGAGATCCGGCGGCGTCAGCGTCTCGACCGGCGTAGCCAGGACGATGCTTACGGTCGCCTCCCGCTCGCCCGGGTTAAGGATCGTCAAGGTCTCGTTGGCCCCCTCCCCCACCGCCCCATCGGGGAAGTACCACTTGAGAGCGGGGGCAGGCGCACCCAGGTCGTACTCGATGCCATCCGGCCGGTCCTTGCTGTCGATGACCATCTCGCGCCATGCCACGACTCGTCCGCGCCGAGCGACGACCTCGACCGCCAGCGTCTTCTTGACCTGGATCACTTCGTTGATCGGGATCGAGCGCCACTCGTGAGCTGGTACGGCCACGTCCTGGAGTCCCGTCCTGGTTCTCTCACCGCCAGGGGTGAACAACGCCAGCGTGACGACCGCTTCGTCTGGGAACGGGTTGTAAACGAGGATGCGTTCATCCGCGTCGATGGACGCCGACCCAGCGGCGAAGTACCACCGTCCGGAGGCTCGTGGAGCACACCGGGCCGCCCCCGCACCAGTGGATGGCTTCGAGGTCGCGGCGGTCGCGACAACCTCCGAGCCGTAGCCGACGACCTCGAGTGGATCCCCACCCAACGATTCCTGCACGAGGATCTCCCCGGCAGGTATGTCCTGGGGTTCCGGCACGATAGGAGCGAGCCCAACCGTCGAGGCGGTCCCCTCCCCTGAGGCGATAGTGAACGCGGTGTTCGACTTGTTGCCGCCGATGGCGGGAGGACAGAAGACCGCTCGGGATCGGAAGCGATCACCCTCGATAGGAGACCGTTCCCGGCTGCCAACGTCGTTCGAGATGAAGTCGAAGGTCACCCCACCGGCGACGACGATCACAAGGAACACCGCGAGGGCTAGGTCTCGACGCCGGGTCATCGTGAACCTCGCTTGGCCCGTCGACGCGACACGGCCGCTCCCACGGCGGCGGTCCACGCCAGGATCGCGAAGAGCAGCACGAGCCACGATCCGAGCGATCTGGGATACGTAAGGGTCAGGGCGTCAGCATCATCGGTGATCTGGAACGTGTTGCCCCACGCCTCATCGGTCTTCGCTAATTCCTGACCGTCCGCTGTCGCTATCCACCCGGGATCGTCCACGGTCGCGAGGAAAAGAACACCGGGGCCCATAACCTCTGTCGCTCCGAACTCGTTGCGACCCGTCGCCGCCAGCTCCTTGCGTTCGATCTCGGGCACACCCGCGGCGAGGCGCGGATCACCCTGCTCGATCGCCTGCACGTAGATCGGAACCTCGTTGTAAACCGCAGCGCGAGGCAGCTCCACCTGGTTCCTCAACACGAAGAACTCAGGCTCGGAGCGGATCAGCCCAAGGTCGCGTTGCGCCAGCCAGCCCTCGGACCGCGGCCCTCGTTCGATGATGACGAAGTTGACGTTGAACGCTCCCAACAACTCTCCTCCGCGGTCCGTGGTCCCTTCCTCGATCGAAGCGACCGCGAGATCGAGTTGATGCTCCGCCTCACCGCCTTCGGGAGAGAAGAGATCGTTCAACTGAGGACTCCTGGCCCCGGTGATGAATCGGTCTCCGCCGGGCCTCGCTCCCGCAGGTTCGTTGGAGGTCCACCCCGACCCGATCCACAAGGCGCGGAAGGGGCCCGTTTGCTGCGCCTCCGAATCGAGCAGGGCCGAAACCTGATCGACGACCGCTGGTCCTATCCCTCCAGCGGTTCGACCGGCGGTCCATTCGGCCCGCCATAGCGACGGCCCGATGCCGGCAAGGATCAGGAAGGCGGCGATCGACAACGCTCCTATCGACACAGCATGAACGGCACCGAGTTGTCGGCGGGAGAGGTCAAGCCTGAAGGCTCCTACGGCGAGGCCGGCGAGACCGGCGTACGCAAGCGCCGCCAGGACGCCCGCTTCGGTCGGGGATGGCACCAGCGGGCGCACCAGCCCAACGGAGATGAGATCGACGATCCACCCCGTCGCGATGACCACGGCCCACAGAGCGAGGGCCATCCGACGACGAGAACCGGTCCCGATCGCGATAGCGACGATCCCTAGAAGCGGGAGGGCGAGTCCGAACAAGGCTGGGCCGTCCGGCGTCTGACCGAGGATCGTGCTGAGCATCCCGTTGTCCCGGAAACTCTCCGTATAGGTGCGCCAGCTGTCGTCGGCGATGAGTGTGTCGAGCGGCCCACCGTGCGCGAACCAGGTGGCACTCCAGGGAAGGAGAAGTGCCCAGGCGAAAACAAGTCCGGCGATGCACCACAGGAACGCCTTGAAGACAGCGCCCGAGCGGTCCAGGAGCCACTTCGGGATGGCGAGGAGGACCGCTGCGATCGCGTACAGGAACAGAGATCCGGGGACGAACGCTGCTGACACCGCGCCCCCAACGGCCACGCGAGCGATGGCTTGGTTCCGACTCCAGTCGGGTGGCCGTCGTCCAACCGATGAGTCTGATCATCGACGCCAGGACGAAAGGAGCGGCGGCGCCGAAGAACATCGCCCCCAAACGTCCCTCGCGCAACCCGGCATAGCCGACCGCACCGAACGCGTAGGTCGCCGCGGATACCCATCTTGCCGGGCGGTCCACAAGCTCGTAAACAAGGTGATAGGCGCCAGCGGCGGCGACCGCTCCAAGTCCGAGGATCATCACTTTCTGAGCAGCGCCAACCGCTCCGAGCGTGAGGATCGGGATGAAACCGAGCAGGGCGAAGGCGGGTGGATTCGGACCGGCCCCCCCGAGCCCCGAGTTGTTCCACGGGGACAGGTACGCCCGCCACATCCCGGTGGCGCGCTCGGGGAACGGAAGCAGTTCGCCAACCGAAGCCTGTTCGGACCACAGGACGTGGCGGAAACCGATGATGAACGCGAGCACCGCGACGAAGGTCAACAGCGCCGGCCACCCCTTCAGCCTCTGGCCGAAGGCCTTCGCCTCGCCACCCTTCCGGGCCAGGACGTCGGCCCGGCGGCCCCACGCCTCTTCGAGGCGCGCTGCTTGGTTCCCGATGTAGGAGCGGACCCGGGTGGAGAGCCTGACGGTGTACCGCCTGAGGCGTGCGTCTGGGATCCTGCGTCGCTTCTGGACCCGGCGTCGCTCGGTCAGTGTCTGCGGTAGTCGATACGCGTTCCACAACAGGCCCTTGAATAGGTTCCCGATCTCGCGCGGCTGACGCAGGATGATGAATCCGATCATCTCGGCTATCGCAAGAAGCACGAATTGCGGGATGAGAGCGAGCAGCCGGATACCCGAGGCGTTCTTCGTTACCGCCCGCAAGCGGTTGCGTCGGATGAAGTACCTGGATGGAGCGAACGGAGTGGCCCTCAGCCCGGTAGCCATCGCGATCCTGTGCCGCACCACGGCTCGTGGCTCGAAGCGGACCGAATGGCCCGCGATGCGGGCGCGCCAACAGAGGTCTAGGTCTTCAGAGAATGCCTTCATGCGCGAATCCCACCCGCGCAACTGGCGGAACACACCGTGTTTCACCATCATGCACGTGGACGTCACGAAGAACACATCTGCGGGGCGGTCGTGTTGGCCTAGGTCGATCTCACCGGCCTCAAGGCCCTTGTACGGATAGCCGTAGCGGTCGGCAGCCATGCCGACCTCCTCTAGGACCTGAGGGTCATCCCAGTTGACGATCTTCGGCCCCACGATCGCGGCTCCGGGGTCGGTCGTGATGCGATCGACCATCACCTCGACGGAATCGTGCGACAACGCAGCGTCATCGTGGATGAACAGGAGCAGGTCGGCGTCTGTCCTGATCCGGGAGAGAGCCCAGTTGATCGCGCCGCCGAATCCAAGAGGGCGCGGCGTCCGGAGGTAGCCCCACCGTCGTTTGCGGAGATGACGCTTGACGACCCGCTTCAGGGCAGTGGGGTGCTTGTGGTCCGGAGAAGCGTCGTCAACGACGAGGACATCGAGTCGTTTGTACGACTGCGTCGCGAGGGATGCCAAGCAGTCGGTGAGCCACTCTCGCCCGCGGTGGGTGACGACGATCGCGAGGACCGTCTGTTCACCAACATCTTCCGGGCGCGTGGGCGCCGTGGTTATCTCTTGCGGCATCTTTCCTCCGGTGGATCGAGGCAACGATCCACGTTGGTATCTCCCTTACACAGGGACGGCGTCGTAGAGGGTAGTGCGCCGGAGGGGGGTTCGTCCGACCGAGGCGATCAGGCCCCTCATGTCCTGTGCCGTCAACTCTTGGCCGTGGCTCGCCCCGGCCGCCCTGGAGATGTTCTCGTTCATCAGGGTTCCCCCGAGATCATTGGCTCCGACCTGCAGAGCAAGCTTGGTTCCCTCCACGCCCATCTTCACCCAGGAGACCTGGATGTTCCGGATGCTCCCGTGGAGAGCCACCCGAGCGACGGCATGCATCTTCAGCGCCTCCTCGAAAGTTGGGCCCTTCCGAGCGCGGCCCTGGAGGAAGATCGGTGCCCCCATATGAACGAACGGAAGCGGGACGAACTCGAAGAGGCCGTCGTGACCCTCGGCGACCAAAGCATCGTGGAGATCCCGCACGACCAGCAGGTGGCGCGCCCAGTTGATCGGGCCCTCGACGGTTCCGAACATCACAGTCGCGTTACTCCGAAGACCGAGTGAGTGAGCGATCCGGTGGACCTCGCACCACTGCTCCGTCGTGATCTTGTCGGGGCAGATGATCGCTCGGATCTCATCATCGAGGATCTCTGCTGCGGTCCCAGGCAAGGTTGCGAGTCCCGCGTCCTTCAGGCGGATGAGGAACTCCCTGACCGAGATCCCGAGGGTCTCGGCGCCCTGCCAGACCTCTAGGGCCGTGAACGCGTGGACGTGCATCTCCGGAACGGCTTCCTTCACGGCCCGCAGGTACTGGATGTAGTTCTCGCCGGTGAAGCTGCCGTGGATCCCTCCCTGCATGCAGACTTCGGTGGCGCCCTTCTCCCACGCCTCGACGGCCCGACGAGCAACCTCTTCTTCGGCGAGGAGGTAAGGATCCCCGCGGAGGTTCAAGGACTTCGGTCCCTTCGAGAACGCGCAGAAACCACACTTGAAGTAGCAGAGGTTCGTGTAGTTGATGTTGCGATTGACCACGTAGGTGACGGTGTCTCCAACCGTGTCGCGCCGCATCGTGTCCGCAACAGAGAACAGTTGCTCCATCTCGGCCCCTCGCGCGGTGAAGAGCATCGCTACTTCATTGACGTCGAGGCGCTCGCCGGAAGCTGCTCGATCGAGGGCCGCGACCAGCCCGGGCCGCACCACCCGGCCAGGGACGTGCCACGCCCCCGAGACGGACGCCTCGACCGCTGACCTGACGGCGAGAGGCGGAGGAACATCAACCCCCGAGAACCACCCCGCGTCGTCCGCCCGCCGATACCCGTCCCCATCGATCTCGCCGAGCACGCGGCCCCTCAACTTCGGGTCGATCCACTCGTCGAGAGCCCCCGGGGTCGCGCAGTAGGACGGGTACACCGCAAGTCGCTCGAGAAGTTGGAAACCACGCTCCTCGGTGACCGCCGTCAACTCGTCGAGCTTCGGCCACGGACGTTCCGGATTGACGTGATCGGGGGTGACCGGAGAAACCCCACCCCAATCGGATAGACCCGCGTCTAGGTAGGTGCCGTACTCATCGGGACTCAGATTGGGGGGCGCCTGGACCCCGACACCCGGCCCCATAACGAGACGGGTCAGAGCCACCATGACCATCATCTCTGCCACGGTGGGCTCCGGGTGTTCCGACATCGATATCTCGGGCTTCGCCCGGAAGTTCTGGACGATAACTTCCATGATGTGCCCGTGGCGCTCGTGAGACGCCCGTATCGCGAGCAACGCGTCCACCCGTTCATCGAGCGTCTCGCCGATCCCGATCAGGAGACCCGTCGTGAATGGAACCCTGTTGCGGCCGGCGACCTCAAGGGTCTCGAGCCGCACGCTGGGCTTCTTATCAGGTGCACCGAAATGCGCCTGGCCCCTGAGAAGGAGGCGTTCGGACAGCGTCTCGAGCATCATGCCCTGGCTCACAGATACGGGCCTCAGAAGGATGGCCTCTTCGTCGGTCAGTGTTCCGGGGTTCGCATGAGGTAGGAGTGCGGTCTCTGCGATCACGGCCGCGCACGCCGCCGCGAGGTACTCGATCGTCGTTTCGTAACCCATCTCGGTCAGTTCTCGGCGCGCTGACGGCCACTTGCGTTCCGGTTTCTCACCGAGAGTGAACAAGGCCTCCCTGCACCCGGCCGCCTCCCCCGCTCGAGCCACCTCGAGGACCTCATCAAGCGTCATGAACGCTCTCTGTCCTTCGACCGGTGGATGAGCGAAGGTGCAGTAGCCGCACGAGTCACGGCACAGTTTCGTCAAGGGGATGAAGACCTTCTTCGAGAAGGTGATCCTGTTCCCGGTCGTCGTGTCGCGCATGATCCGCGCCGCTTCGAGCACGGGAGTGGGGTCGGTGGTCGCCAGGTGAGCCAGCGAACGCACCTCATCGTCGGTCAGGCGCTCATCTGATGCGGCGCGGGCGACCAAGCCGTCGAGATGGTTCATCCGAGGCAGTCTAGTAGCCTCCTCCGCGTGACCATCACCGCTCTGGCAGGCGGCGTCGGCGGTGCCCGATGCCTCGTGGGACTTCAACGGGTCTCCGGCGAAGACCTAGTGGCGATCGTGAACACGGGAGACGACTCCGTTATGTACGGCGTCCACGTGTCCCCGGACGTAGACATCGTCACCTATTGGCTGGCCGGGATCGCAGACACCGAACGAGGATGGGGCATCCAAGGGGACACCTTCCGATTCGTCGAGGGCCTGAAGGAACTCGGTGTTGATGCATGGTTCTCGCTCGGGGACAGGGACCTCGCCACATGCTCGCTCCGAACGCAGATGATGGCCGATGGCGGCACGCTGACCGAGGCCACAGCGCGGATCAGGTCTCGGCTGGGCGTCCCGACCCACATCCTCCCGATGAGCGACGACCCCGTCCGCACCCGCATCGTCACCACGGATGGAAGAACGTTGGAATTCCAGGAGTACTTCGTCCGGGAACGATGTGCGCCGCGTGGTGGATGAGATCTTGTTCGATGGGATCTCCGAAGCGCAGGCGGGCCCGGGCGTACTCAAGGCGATAGCGGCCGCCGAGCGCGTCGATCCTCTGCCCAAGCAATCCCCTGCTGTCTGTCGAGCCGATCCTCGCCCTCCCGGGGGTGAGGGAGGCACTCCGCAACCATCCAGATGTGGTCGGTGTGTCACCGATCGTCGCGGGCACCGCGATCAAGGGGCCGCTGGCCGACCTCCTTCGCCACAGAGGGACCGAGGTGTCGCCAGCGGGCGTCGCGTCACTGTACGAAGGACTCTGCAACCGATTCGTGATCGACGAGAGCGACGCTGCGACGGTAGACGCCGTGAGAACGTTCATCCCCGATGTGGTTGTTGCTCCCACCGTCATGGACAACGCCGATTCGTCCGAGCGTTTGGCCAAGGTCCTACTGACATGACGATCAACATCTTCCCCGTCGAAGGCATGCCTGAGGTCCGCCCGGGAGATGACCTCGGAGCCCTCATCCTCGATACCGGTGTCGAACTGGCGGATGGCGACGTCGTGGTGGTTGCGCAGAAGATCGTCTCGAAAGCGGAGGACCGGATACGACCGGGGGCGGATAGGCGCTCAGCAGCCCTCGAGGAATCCGTTCGGGTTCTCAGGCGATCCGGCGAGATGATCATCTCGGAGACACGACATGGCTTCGTCTGCGCGAATGCGGGAGTCGATTCTTCCAACGTCGAGGGCGACAACGTCCTTCTCCTTCCCGTCGATCCGGATCTGTCGGCCCGTCGGCTGCGGGCTCGGTTCGATCACATCGCAGGCGTGAAGGTCGCCGTGATCGTGGCCGACACGTTCGGGCGAGCGTGGAGGATCGGCCAGACCAACGTCGCTATCGGCGTCGCCGGGATGGATCCATTCACCGACCACCGCGGCACGCACGACATGCAGGGTCGAGAGATGAGTGCAACCAGGATCTGCACTGCGGACGAGCTGGCGGGCGCTGCCGAACTAGTGATGGGGAAAGCGGAAGGCGTTCCCGTAGCTGTTATCCGAGGTGCTCGCATCACGATCGCTAGGGCGTCCGCACGCGACATCGTCCGGCCTCCGGGGGACGACCTCTTCCGCTAGCGGATCGGCTGTGACTGCTTAGCGATGTGTCCTGGTAGCCTCCTTGGCGATATGAGCAAGAAACTCGAAGAGAAGCAGCGACGCAGGCAGATCCAGGAGGAGCGCGACGCGGCCAAGAAGAAGGCCGCTCGGCGACGCAACCTCCTCACTTGGGGCGTTGTTGTCGTGGTCGTCGCCATCGTCGGTACCCTCATCTACCTCGAGAGCAGCAAGGAAGAGGGAACCCAGGCGACCTCGGAGGGCTGCTCGTCGGTGGAAACTCCCGGCGAGATGGAGACCGCCACGCACGTAGAAGATGGAACCCCGGTGGAGTATTCGACCTCGCCACCGACCTCAGGCGATCACTACAGCACGCCCGCCGATGCTGGCTTCTACTCCGCCGAAGACATCCCGGTCGAGCGCTTCGTCCACAACCTCGAGCACGGCCAGATCGTGTTCTGGTACCGCCCCGACGCCTCTGAATCTGTGATCTCCGCCCTTCGCAGCTACGTCGAGTCTGATCCGCAGGAGATCGCTCTCCTGGCTCGTCCCTTCGACGGCATCTCAAGCGAGTTCAGCTTCACGGTCACCGCGTGGGGCGCGTCGCAGTCGTGCGCAGAACTGAACGAAGACACGCTCGCTGGTTTCAGAGAGCGCTTCCAGGGCAACGGCCCCGAGCAGGTCGGGGTACCAGGGTTCCGCTGAAGCGGGTAGCTCTAGAGTTTCCCCTTGAACCATGCGATCGTCTGCTTGAGACCCTCATCTAGACCGACCTGAGGGGTCCACGAGAGAACGTCTGCAGCCTTCGAGTTATCGACCTTGGTACGGAGCAGCTCGCCAGGCCTCGCGGGCGCGTGCTGAACCTCGAGTTGGCTGCCGGTCACCTCTTTGATCTTGGCGTGAAGGTCGTTCACCGTGATCTCCGAGTTGCTGGAGACATTGACCAGTTCGCCGCTAGCCTTCGTTCTGGCGGCTAGGAACGCAGAGACGACGTCATCCACGTAAACGAAGTCACGCGACTGCTCGCCGTCTCCGTAGATGGTCGTCGGCTTCCCCTCGAGCATCCGACGGGAGAAGATCGCGACGACCTGACCCTCAAGGCCCACCTCAGACGCCGGCTCCTGCCGGGGTCCATAGACGTTGGCAAGGGCAAGTGCGGTGTAGTCGAGGCCCTTGACGATCTTGAAATAGCGGAGGTAATCGAGAACGACCTTCTTGGAAACCCCGTAAGGGGATTCGGGGGCCGACTCCGGGAGATAGACCTGGTCCTCGGTCACCGGAAGACGAGCCTCCCCTGGCTCCCCGTAGATGCACCCTCCAGAGGACGTGAAGATCACCTTGCGTGTTCCAGACTCTGTCGCGGCGTGAAGGATGTTGAGGGAGCCGATGACGTTGACCATCGCGTCTTGTACGGGATCGGCCACCGAGGCCCTCACGTCGACCTGTGCAGCGAGATGCATGATCACCTCTGGCTCGCTTCGCCTCACAACCTCAGCGACCGCGGTTGAAGTGACGTCCACACGATGGAAGGTGAACTTGCCGACCTCCGTACGGCGTGCGTCCGCGAGGTTCCCGAGAGAACCCGACGACAGGTCATCCACGCCGATGACCTCTTCTCCCTCGGCAAGCAAACGATCCACAAGATGTGAGCCGATGAAACCGGCTGCACCCGTTACCAGTACGCGCACAAGAGCCTCCTAGGTCAGATCTTCGCTTCGAGCTTCGTCCTGCAGCGTCACACCGGTCAAGGATGCCTTCGCTCCGACGATGGCACCTTCTCCGAGGATGCAGTTCGCCACCGAGGCGCCCCGTTCGACGACGGCACCGGGCAGCAGGACCGAATCCGTCACCTCGGCGCCATCGTGCACCGTGGCCCCGGCACCGAGGCAGGCAGAGGATACCCGTGCCCCCTCCGCTACGGTCGCCCCCTCTCCCAGCAGCACCCCTTCGGGCGAGACCTGGGGGCGAGCTGGGTCCGGATAGCTACCGCTGAGAGCATCCAGGTTCGCCTGTAGATACTTCTCGGGGGTACCGATGTCCATCCAATAACCATCGGAACCCGTCGCGAAGAATGGTGCCCCGGACGAAACGAGGTCAGGGAACAGCTGGCGCTCGGCCGACCACACCTCACCGGCTGGGATCCGATCGAGGACCTTGGGTTCGAGGATGTAGATGCCAGCATTGATGAGGTTCGTTGGGGCCTCTCCCGGCGCGGGCTTCTCGATGAATCCCTCGACGCGACCATCGTCGTCTGTCGGGACAACACCGAACGCGGACGGATCCTCGACTGGGGTCAGCACGATCGTCGCGTCGGCTCCCCGCTCGCGGTGGAATCCGATCATGCGCTCCAGATCGACATCCATGAGTACGTCCCCGTTGAACACCAAGAACGTTTCATCCGAAACGAAGGTTTCCGCGTACTTGAGTGCCCCTGCCGTACCAAGGGGCTCCTCCTCGTGCGTGACGTGCACCGTCACACCGCGCGCAGAGGCACCCGCGATCGTCGCCTCGAACTGCTCCGCTAGGTACGAGGTCAACAAGACGATCTCGTCCACTCCGTGGCGTTGGAGCAGATCCAAGACGTGCTCGATGTGGGGCCGGTTCGCGATCGGGAGCAAGTGTTTGGGGCGGGTATACGTGAGCGGGCGAAGCCTCGTACCGAACCCTCCGGCGAGGATGAGTGCCTTCACCCGCCCCTCACGCTTCTGGCCGACAACCCGATCAGGACGAGGCCCGCGCCAACGACAGCGACCCCGATCCAGCGCAACGCCGGGACCTCCTCGCCCAGAGCGAACCGGGACAGAACGACGACCGCGATGTACGAGAGACCCACGAATGGGTATGCGAGAGACAGCGGAACGCGCGAGAGAACAACGAGCCAGAACATCGCCGAGACACCGAACAACGCCAGGCCGAACCACAATCTGGGCTCGTGGGCAGCCCTGCCCAGGTAAGTTCCGAGGGCCCCGGCCTCCGCCGACCCGATGCGACCGATCCGGTCCATCGCGGTCTTGAGGAGCAACTGCCCGCCCACCGCGAGTGCGACGCTCACCAATAGGAACGCCATCGAGATAGCGCTGCTCGCCCTCGATGTGGTGGTCTCTGTTAAGGCTTGTGAAAGAGGAGGTTCGAGACCCATCAGTTCGATGACCTCTCGCGGGAGCAGCGCCACACCTTGTTGAGCTTGGAAGCGGGAAACGCCGTGGCAAACACGGGGTCGTTCTTCTGCGATTCGAACCGGTTGGGAAGGTCCCCATCGGCGTTGTGCTTCACCCGGTAGTCGATGATGAAGTTCGCGATGTCGCCCATGCTTATCCCCTTCGAGCGGAGAGTCTCCGCGCGCGGCCAGTTCCCGATGACCCGGTGGGCGATCTCGAGCTGCTCCGGTGTCACGCCGAAGTTCTTCGCTAGGTCCTCGATAAAGGGCAACAACCTGATCGTCCACGCCCCCTTCGCCGACAGATCGGCCGCAGGGCCATGGTCAGCAGTGATCGCCATGACCCACTGCTCCTTGCCGACGTAACGATCGAGGAAGCGAACGAGCTGGTCGAGTTCGCCATCGGTGACCGCGAGAACGTCCTCCATCTCGGGGCCGAGCATGCTCCACGTGTGACCGACCTCGTCGATCTGCTTGTAGTTGGTGAAGAAAAGATCCGTGATCGCATCCTTGCCGAAGCCGGTGCGGCGGACCAGTCGTTTGATGAGGTCGGTCTGATACAGCGCCCACGCGGGCGTCTTCCGGACATCGTCACGATCATCGAGAACGTCATTGCCGAGCCACTCCCCGTCGTTCTTGCCGTCGGACGCATCGACCTCATCTATGCGGGCATCGAGCTTCTTCATCGAACCTAGACCGGACGGGTACTTGTAGAGCTTCTCGTTCACCATCAGCTTGCTGTCGTGATCCACCAGCACTGCGATGTCTTTGTCGCCGCCGCGGGTCGCAGCTCCCAGACCGATCATGCCTTCGTGCCACGCCTTGTAGGCGAACACCCCAACCTTGGCCCGATTGTCGGTGCGCATGTCGTAGATCTCGGGGAACGTCTTGATCAGGAGGCTCGCCGGAGACTGGTCTCGTGCTGCGCCCACCAGCCGTCCATCTCCCATGAACTTGATATCCACCACGCCGTGCTGATTGGGGAACGTTCCGGTTCCGATCGTGGCGTGGATGGGAGGCGTGATCGACGGAGAGGATCCTCCGTTCGAACGAGCGAACGACGTTCCTCCATCGATGAGTTCCTGGAGAACCGGCCATGAGTCGGGATGAGCGTCGAGAACGCTGTTCCCTCCCCCATCCCACACGACGGTGACTATCAGTTTCGGCGGAGAGCTTCTGGTGGCAGCCGGTTCCAGCGCCTCCCACAACGGGCGCCCGGCACGGTCCTTCGGGAATCCGGTGCCTATCAAGCGAGCGAAGGTCGGCGCAAGATCGGCCACCGTTATGTCTCGGCCGACCTCGATCTCACCGCGCGGCTTGATGTATCCCGGCCCGTACAGCACGACGGGAACCCGAGAGAGATAGTCCCAAGGCCCCGAGTGGTTGTTCGGGAACTGGCTGGGGGCGTTCGCTGCGTACAGGAGGGAAGGAGATCTACCGGGGTAGTAGCCCCGTTTGATCCGTTTCATCAACTTCGCCGGCATCTGGCAGCCCGAGGAGAACCAGCCCTTCGCTGGCTTGGTGATGTGCGCCCCGCCCTGATAGGAGACCTCGGGCTCGGCGGCCGACGAGGTTCCGTCTCCCCCGGCAGAGGTGCAGGCGCCGACGACCAGCAGTGCGGCGGGCACCAGCAATAGGGATCGGACCTTGATGCTCATCGTTGTTCGGACCTGACGATCAGGATTCACCACCCGGCTTGAAGATTCACGTGCTCTGGCGACGGCCATCCTCGCGCATGGAGGTCACGAGCAGTCGACGGTGACGTTGCCCTCGGGGGTGACGGATATCGAGCCATGCTGGAAGAACGACGTTGATGAGTCCGCGCGAGCGGTCGGATAACCGCACTCTGATGCGCCTCCACCGATCTGGCGATAGCGGGAGTCGATCGCACCCGACACCGCGAAGATCCCGTGGCTGGACTTGTAGATCGTTCCAGTGGTGAACCGCTGGAGCTTGCCGTTGGGGGTCAGTTGATTGCTCTTCCGATCGCCCTTGGGAAGCCCGAGCGCACCCTTCGCACTCCCTTGCTGCTTGAACACCTTTGCGAACCCACCGAGTACCTCGTGTGTCCCGGTCAGACCCGAAGTCAACAACGTTCCGTTATCGAAGGTGCCGCCCAGATAGTCACCGGGCCCCCACACGGACGAGCGAGGTAACCCGAGCGGTGATGCTTCGCGACCCATCCGGTCGTAGCTCTCGAGCAGGTCGCCCCACAACCACGAGATCTTGTCCCGCTCGGCGTTGTAGGTCATGCGCCCGATCTCGAAATCCTGTGCCTCGCCGAGCACCGCAGAGTCGCGGGGGACGCTGTACGCCTTGCTCGTCGCCTCGCCCGGGCCTCCATCCAACGACGCGTGAGCTGCCTGGAAGCGCGCTGCAACCGCCTGGGTGATCTTGACCCTGAAGAGGGTGTCTCTCAGGCCGAGTGCGCTCCTGACCGACCACCCGCTCGCTCGCTCGGTCGAGCGGGTACCGACGATCTTCACCCCACCTTTGGTGTCGGTCTTGACTACGGTGACCCTGCCCGACACCCCGAATGGTTTCTTGAGCACGAAGCGCTTCACGGAACCGACGTCGTACGCGGAGTTCAGCTTGGAGGAGAAGTCCGAGAACGACATCGTGACCTTCCACTTGTGATTCGGGTTCGCGGCGACCGAATCCGGCCCGTCGTTCACACCGCGTAGGTATGGGTACGGAGCGCCACCCCACACGTTCTCGTTGTTCTCGGTGTGCCCACCGGAGGAGGACGAGTACAGAGCCGATATCGGTCCGCCATCGTGAAGGATCACCTGGTCTTCGGTGTTCTTGACCGCCGCCTTCCAGTCCTTCCAGTACTTCCCCGAACCGGTCCGCTTGGAGTCTCCGATATAGGCCTGGTCGAGCGTCGAGTCGAGGACCGCGCAGAGACAAGGCACGCGGAACTGTCCGGAATCCTCGACCTTCTTGAACGCGTAGGTGCGCCCCGCCAGCGCCTGGGCCTCTAGTGCCCCGGCGGGCCACGAGGAGGGAACCTCACCCAGACCAAAGAGGTACTTCTGCATCGGCAGAACGACGACCGTCTCTAGACAGAAGTTCCCGCCGCAGGAGCCGGTTGCGAACGGCCAGATCTCGACCTTGCCATACGCGTAGCGCGTGTTCTTCTGCGCGATGTTCACCATGGATCCGAATTGCTCGTACACCACGACCAGCGGGTGGTCGTCGTTGCCGAACACCGATACCCCACCGGATCTCACGCGGTTGCCGTTCTTGAAGAGCTTCATCCCGCCAGCGGAACTGAGTTCCACCTTCCAGGCATCGTCGAGCCCACCTTCGGAGATCGTTTTCTTCGAACCCTTCACCTTGAACAGCAACTTGCCGCCGTCGCTCGTCAACCTGGCGGCGCTCAGATCGATCGTGGTTCTTGATTGGAGTAATCCGACCCTGATCTTGGCGGGCATCGTGCGCGTCTGCGACCGAGGTGCCTTTGTAGTACTTCTCGACGATCTCCCGCCCGTTCTTGCCGTTAAGGGCGCGCCCATAGGCGCCGTATTGGGACATCCCGATCCCGTGGCCCCAACCGCCACCCGTGATCGTCACCTTGCGCGCGGCATGAGCCCCGGTCGGAGCCAGCACGACCAGCGAAGCGAGCAGTAGCAACATGATCTTCGAGCGCATCCCTACATGATGCCTCGGAACGGGAGAAAGGTGCGATATCGGCGTCATACGACCGCCTCGTACGCCGCAAGCGTGGCCCTGGCCGTAGCCGTCCACGTGTATCTAGCGGCCCGCGAACGGGCCGACAGTTCAAGCTGCCTCCGACGGGCTCCATCAGAGGCAACGGTCATAAGGGCCTCTGCGAGCGCATCGACATCTAGGGGATCGACAAGGAGAGCGTCGTCGCCTAGCACTTCGTGCGCCGCGGAATAGCGTCCCGCGATCGTCGCGGTCCCGGTGGCCATCGCCTCGAGTGGTGGAAGCCCGAACCCTTCGTAGAGGGACGGGTAGCAGAAGACGTCTGCTGCGGCGAACAGGCCCGGAAGCGTCTCGTCACCGACCCGACCGAGGAGCATCACGCCGTCGGTTTCCGGCAGTTCCTCGCCCCAACCTCGGGGGCCGGCGATCACGAGTCTCCACCCGTCTAGGTCGCCCTTGATCCGATCCCAAGCGCTTATCAGTCGCCCGAGGTTCTTGCGGGGTTCGAGGGTTCCGACCGACAGGATGAACGGCCCCGGGATGCCCATACGCCCGAGGACGGTCTCCGACAATCTCGTTGCCCCGAAGAACAATGGAGCGACCCCCTCGTGGGTGACGTGGACGTCGGGGCAGTTGGGGTAGTGGTCGCGCACCTCGTTGCCGATCGCTTCGGTCGGCACGATCACGGCCCCGGCGCGCTCGATCGACCACGGGACGAGCTTCCGCAGACGCTCGCCGCCGGGAAAGGTGTCTTGTCTATGGAATGAAAGATCGTGCACGGTTACGACTCCCGGGACGCCGGACAGGGCCGGCAACACGAAGTTGGTTCCATGTATGACGTCGGCTCCCCGAACGAGGCTCTTTATGGAGGGCCGCCCGAGGGTCCTCCAGCCTGCCTGGGCGACACGCGCCGGGATCCTCAACCTGGCGATCGGGAGGTCGTCCGGGGCGTGCCCTCCACGGGCGACCGCGAAGGCCGTGACGTCCACGCCCAGGTCGCGGAGTCCATCCATCAACTCGCGCGTGTAGCGACCGACCCCGGTAGGCGGATCGAGAAGGGGGCCGGCGTCGAGGCCAACTCTCAGAGCGGCCTCAGAAGGTCGCCACTTCTGCTTCTGCGCGATGGCCCCGGTACCACTCGATCGTCTTGGAGAGTCCCTCCTCCAACGGCATACGGGCCTCGAACCCGAACAGTTCCTTGGCCCTGGTCGCGTCGACGCTGCGCCGAGGCTGCCCGTCAGGCTTGCTCGTATCCCAGTTGAGGTCTCCGTGGAAACCCGCCAAGCGGGCGATCGATTCAGCGAGTTCCTTGATCGGGACCTCGTGGTTGCTACCGAGGTTCACAGGATCTGGTCCGTCGTAGCGTTCGGTTGCAAGCACTATCCCCTCGGCGGCGTCGTCCACATAAAGGAACTCGCGCGTTGCCGTACCGGTGCCCCAGACATCGATGTGGTCGCGTCCTTCGTCCACTGCATCGACACACTTCTTGATCAGTGCGGGGATCACGTGCGATACATCCGGGTTGAACTTGTCGCCCGGCCCATACAGATTCGTCGGTAGCAGGTAGATCGCGTTCTGGCCGTACTGCTCCCGGTTCGCCTGCGCGTGCACGAGAAGCGCTTTCTTGGCCACGCCGTAGGGAGCGTTGGTCTCCTCCGGGTACCCGTCCCACAGGGACTCCTCCGAGAACGGAACCGGGGTGAACTTGGGGTAGGCGCATATCGTCCCAACGAGAACGGTCTTGGCGACATCCCGGGCTCTCGCCTCTTCGATGACGTAGGTACCCATCAGGAGATTGACGAGGTACAACTCGGCCGGATGTTTGCGGTTGGCGCCGATGCCACCGACCCTGGCAGCCAGGTGGATCACGATATCCGGCGTCGCCTCCGCGAACAGCTTCGCTACGTGTTCCTGGTTGGTGAGGTCATGCTCTTTGCTCCGGGGGACCACGATGTCGCTGGCCCCACGCGCCCTCAGCTTCTCGGTGACCACGCGTCCAAGGAAGCCGGAACCACCGGTAACGAGGATTCGTTTCGAGCTCAGGTCCATGGGGCCATGTTAGGCCCCCGACGGCGCCTCCGGAGGGATGGAAGGAGCCTCGGCTGGCGATGCGACTGCATCATCCTCCGGGACCTCACCCACTCGATACGCGGTCCCGAGATACGCCCTTAGGCCGAACAGGACCGCGGAACCCAGCGGGAAGAACGAGAACATCACATCGTCGAACGGCACGAACTTGAACGCATGCGCTATCAGCGCGACGCCGAGGCCGAAGAACAATCCTCCGATGAAGCCCCTGATCGGGCGCCCCCTCACCCACACCCGCTCCCCCATCAGGTCCTGACCCCCGAGATCTCAAGGATGAGGAACAGGATGATCAGAGCAACCACAAGGGCGGCATCCGCTCCGAACTCGGCTTTGAGGTCGCGGACGAGGTCCCGGATCATCCCGACCAGCGCCTTGCCCTCCCTGTTCTTGTTCACGCGTGGATCGTTGCCGTCCTGAACCGGACCGCCGGGTGGTTTCCGGGCACCGCGGGCGGCAGCCCCGGCTCCGAGAGCAGCTCCTGCGCCGATGGCCGCCTCCGCCAGGGCAGCGTCCCCGAGCTGGACGTAGCCGCTGCCGGTGCATCTCCACCCCGATCCGGTTCCGGTTCCGTTGACCTTGTAGATGCCCGACGCAAGTGTGAAGAGGATCTTCGGGACTTCGACCGTCCCGCCCCACGAGGTTCCCTTCCCCTTGTAGGGACCGAAGGACATGTCGGGCATCCAGAACGGGGTCTCGACCTTGACCCGGGTCGTGCTTCGCCCGCTCGCTGCCCCCGCAGGTGCGGTGCCCTGGAGCGTCACCGAATCACCTTCGGCGACGACGAGTGGGGAATCCTTGGTCAGCTGCTGGGGGCTCCTGCCGTTGACGGTCGCGGAGCAACCACCTGTAAGGCTCTGGGAGAGCGCCATCCCGGCGATGAGGAACGAGCACAGAGCGCCGAGGAGCGCGGCTGCTAGAACCCTGGATGCATGGATACGCCTACGGCGGGTGCCTCGACCCTCGTCCACGCGCTCCGTCCTTCACTCGAACTGCTTAGAACAATCGCGCAATCCGAAACCGACCACAAGAGCTACCTGCGAAGATGTCGCCCGTGAAGAAGATCGGCATCAACCTGCTGTGGATGGTCCCGGGCGTCGTCGGAGGCTCCGAGACCTACCTGACACGCCTGCTCCAGGGCCTCGCCGAGCGCCAGACCGAGTTCGACTACACGGTCTTCGCCCTTCCCCAGTTCGCCGAGGCGTATCCAGGGCTGGCAAAGACGTTCAAGATCGCATTCGGGCCGGTCTCGGGGAGCTTCAAGTCATTCCGCGTCGCCGGTGAGAACTCGTGGCTGGCAGCTCAGTGCCGGAAGCGGAACATCGACCTCGTCCACCACGCCGGGGGGATCGTGCCGCTGATCCGCACCGCCCGCTCGGTCCTTACGATCCACGACCTCCAGTACCTCTATTACCCGGAGTACTTCTCAACCGCGAAGCTCACGTACCTGAAGAAGATGGTTCCTCGCTCGGCCGAGGCCGCCCGCTTGATCATGACCCCGAGCGAGTACTCGCGCCGAACGGTCATCGAACGGCTCAACATCGACCCGAGCATCGTGATCGTGGTCCCCCACGGAATCTCGCCGCGCGAGGGGGCAGGCGATCCATCGAGCGTGCGCGAGCGGTACGGGATCACGGGACGTTTCTTCATGTATCCGGCTATCACCTACCCCCACAAGAACCACCTCGTGTTGATCGAAGCCTTCGCTCGGGTTGCCGAGGTCCATCCCGACACCACCTTGGTCTTGACCGGGGCGAAGGGCTCCATGGAGGTGCGACTCGCACAGGAGATCAGGGAGCGCGGGATAGGAGATCGGGTCAAACGACTTGGATACATCCCCTCGGACGACCTCGATGCCCTCTACAGGGAAGCTGCCGGGATGACATTCCCGTCACGCTTTGAGGGTTTCGGTGCGCCGGTGCTAGAAGCGATGGCGCGCAACTGTCCGGTGATCGCGGCAGATTCGACCGCGCTCCCGGAAGTTGTCGAGGACGCGGGGCTACTCGTGTCGCCCGACAATCCAGAACAGTGGGCGTCTGCCATGTGTGGGCTGATCGAAGACGACGGCATGAGGGCCGAGCTAGCCAAGAAGGGCGCCGAACGAGCAACCTCCTTCACGTGGGATCGCGCGGCAGACATCCTCGAATCTTCATACCGGCACGCTCTCGAAACGACCCTGTGAAACTGACCGTCGTCTGCCCCCACTTCTATCCCGATGTCGCTCCCACTGGAGCGGTCATCACCCGGATCGTCGAAGAACTGGCGGCGCGGAACCACTCGATCGAGGTGTTGACATCGCTTCCCTGGTACCGCGACCACAAGATCGAGCCCGGTTTCGAAGGCCGATGGGTCCGACGCGAAGACGTGCCCTGGGGGTCGATCACTAGGTTCAATCCGTTCCCGACGGCCGACAAGAAGAACCTCGTGAAGCGGGCGGCATCGTTCGGCGGATTCAGCGCTCTCACGGCGGCCCGGGGGATGCGTGGCGAGAAGGTGGATGCGGTTCTCGCGATGTCTCCTCCACTCACCCTGGGGCTGACCGGATACGCGATCGCCAGACGGCGCAAGGCACCACTGGTCTTCAACATCCAGGATGTGTATCCCGACGTTGCTATCGAACTGGGTGCCCTTACGAATCCGAAGGTGATCTCGGCGGCTTATCGGCTCGAGAAAGTCTGCTACAAGCGCGCCGACGCGGTGACCGTGCTCTCCGAGGACCTGAAGGACAACCTTTCGGCGAAGGTCGACGACCCGAGCAAGATCAGGGTGATCCCGAACTTCGTCGATACCGAGACCATCCGTCCGTCCGAGCGAGAGAACGGTTACAGAGCCGAATACGGGCTCGCAGGAAAGACCGTCGTGATGTACGCGGGAAATGTCGGTCTGTCGCAGTCTCTTGACCTCGTCATCCACGCCGCTGCCGCACTCGCCGATGAGAAGGATCTGGTGTTCGTGATCAACGGCGGTGGGGCTGCTCTTGAGGGATTGCGGGAGGCGGCCACCGGCCTCACCAATGTTGTCTTCGTCCCGATGCAGCCGGTCGAACGGTTGCCCGAGGTACTGGCCGCAGGCGACATCCATCTCGTTCCACTCAAGAAGGGCCTGTCGCGCTCAAGCGTGCCCTCGAAGTCGTATTCGATCCTGGCGGCCGGACGCGCGTTGTTGGCCAGCGTCGATGCCGGTAGCGAGGTCGCTAGGGTGATCGAGCGTGCGGATGCCGGTATCGCCGTGCCCCCGGAAGACCCCGATGCGTTCACGAAGGCCATCCGTGACCTCGTTGCGGCGCCCGAGCGGACCGCCGAGATGGGGGCCAACGGACGCAGGTTCGTTGAGTCGTGGGCATCACCGGCGGCTGTGGCACGCTCCTACGAAGAGCTCTTTGAAGAACTGAGGAATACTTCGCTTAGCTAATTAGTTATGCTAAGTGAATGAAGGACGCCCAGGGCACCGAAGCGATCGCGAGGCTGAGACTCAGCCTGATGAGGCTTGCGCGCCGTCTCAGGCAGCAAGCGGAGGCCGGAGTCTCCCCCTCGGTGCTGTCCGCCCTCTCGACCCTAGAGAAGGGCCCCCTGTCCCTCGGTGAACTCGCCGACGCAGAACGGGTTCAGCCTCCGACCATGTCCCGCATCGTGGCCCGCCTCGAGGAGATGGAGTTGATCATCCGGGTTGCGGACGCAGACGACAAGCGGGTCGCTCGGGTGAGCCTGTCACCGGCGGGCAAGAAGATGCTCTCGTCCAATCGATCTAGGAAGAACGCATACCTCGCCCGACGGCTGCGTGACCTGGGCATCAGCGATGGCGAGGTAGCGCGCACCGTGGACCTCCTCGAGTCGATCCTGGATGAGGACGCACAATGACAGAGAGATTCAAGCTAGGCGCCAACCGAATGTTCCGGTCGTTGAGAACCCCCAACTACCGTCGTTACTTCGTGGCCCAGATCATCTCGATGACGGGGACGTGGCTGCAGGCGGTCGCTCAGATCTGGCTCGTGTTGCGCATGACGGGCAGCGCAGTCGATCTTGGGATCACCGAGCGCGCTCCAGTTCGCACCGATGCTGCTGTTCGGGGCCTGGGGTGGGGTCATCGCCGACCGTTTCGACAAGCGTCGCACCTTGATCGTGACCCAGTCCCTCGCGGGCCTACTGGCCCTCGCTCTCGGGGTGCTCACCATCACCGGAGCCATCACGCTCACGATCGTCTGGGTGCTCACTGCGATGTGGGGATTGATCATCATGATCGACAACCCCACGCGGCAGAGTTTCGTGTCCGAGTTGGTTCCCCCAGGTGACCTTGCCAACGCAGTCGGCCTCAACTCGGCGATCGTGACCGCAGCGCGTACCGCAGGCCCTGCAGCCGCAGGGATCCTGATCTCAACTGTGGGCGTTGGGATCTGTTTCTTGATAAACGCCATCTCCTACATCGCGGTGATCGGGGCGCTGCATCGTATGGAGCCCGAGTTCCTGTACCGCGCCGATCCCGTTGCGCGTGAGAAGGGCCAGTTGAGAGAGGGCTTCCGCTACATGTGGAACTCTCCCGTCCTTCGCTCGACCCTTCTGCTGATGGCAGTGGTGGGAACTCTCGCTTTCAACTTCCGGATGTTCGTTCCTCTCCTCGCCGAGAAGGTGTTCGCCGGGGGGGCAGGGACCTTCGGTGCGCTCTCCGCGATGATGGGTCTCGGAACGATCGTCGGAGCGCTGGCCAGCGCATCAGCCGCGAAGCCGAGCAGGAAACTGCTGCTCGCGTCGGCCCTGGCCTTTGGAACCCTGTTGGCGGCGGTCGCCTACTCCCCCACCCTCACGATCGCGATGATCGCCATCGTGCCCATGGGTGCGGCCAGCATCGTGTTCGCGGCGACCGCCAACTCGACGCTACAGATGGAGACCGCCCCCGCCATGAGGGGCCGGGTCATGGCTCTCTACGGAGTCGTCTTTCTCGGCAGCACCCCGATCGGGGGTCCATTGATGGGTTTCGTCGCCGAGACCCTAGGCGTACGTCACTCGATGGCGTTGGCAGGAGGAGCAACCGTTCTTGCAGCCGTGGTGGCGCTTCGGAAACGCCTCCGTCGAGAGGCTGCTGGTGCTATCCGTAGGGCTGGTGGAGCGCTGGCGACCCACGTCGACGCGGCCCGGCCGAGTCTCAAGAGACCGGATGGGGCACGCCGGAGCGCGCCCCATCCGATCGAGCCGAGTCTTAGAACGACGAAACGTTCAGGAGAGGTTCCTTCACCCCATCGGGATCGTCGATCGAGTTCCAGTCCGAGGTCCCCGCGGCGATAAGCGCGGCACGAACCTGCGCCGGAGTCGCAGTTGGGTGAGTGGCCTTATAGAGCGCAGCCGCGCCCGCGACGTGGGGACTCGCCATCGAAGTCCCCGAGTAGGTGTTGTCATACCCACCACCAGGAACCGTCGAGTTGATGCACACGCCTGGGGCGATGATGTCGACATCTGCGCCCCAGTTGGAGAAGTTGGCGAAGGTGTCGTCTAGGTCCGCCCGACAGGTCGGAGTGCCAGCCCCACCCGGTACACCGTCGAAGTCCGCAAGCGCGCTGACGGTGATGACCTCGTTGTATGCAGCCGGCGTGAAGGTCGCGGCATCTGCGGAGTCGTTCCCCGCCGCAACGACGAATGTCACGCCGCGGTTCACGGCAGCACAGATCGCCTTGTGCTCGGTGTCGCCGTTGGTGTTACCGCAGTTACCGTCGTCGGTCCCGCCACCACCGAGGCTCATGTTGGCTACCTCGATCTGCGACGACTTGGACGCGACGTAGTCGATCCCGCAGATGATGTCGGAACCGAAACCGACGCCCGCCGCGTTGAGGACCTTCACGGGCCAGATCCGAGCACCCGGCGCCATCCCGACGACACCTTGCGTGTTGTCGAGGGCGCCGATAGTTCCAGACACGTGGGTGCCGTGACCATTGTCATCGTCGGCGTTGCCCAACCCGAACGTCGCGCAGTTCTTCTGGCCAGCGGTGTAGACGTTCAGATCGGGATGATCGAGATCAACGCCGGTATCGATAACGGCCACGTCCACGTTGACCCGGTCGTCCACGCCGTTGATGTTGGCCGTGGGGCTCGCATCCGCGTTCGCTCGGTTGATCCCAGTCGGAGTGCTCTGCGCATCGGCATGGACCAGTCGGTCCTGTTCGACCCACCGAACGCCGGGGAGAGATTCGACCTTGTCTGCCAAGGAAGCGGACATCGTGGCCGAGTACCCCTTGAGCGCATGGTTGTAGACGTGTACGACCCCGAACCCGAGAGAGTCCGAATGCGCCCGAGCAACCGCTCCTGCCAACGCGGTGTCTTCCAGTACGACGATGTAGCGACCGGAAACCCGCTCGGCACTCCCCGCCGGGTCAAGCTTTCCGGATGACTCGCTCGAGGGTGTTGCCCCTGCTACTCCCCCGAGTATCAAGATCGCCGCTGCTACTAGCGGCACGATCCGCTTCGTTCTCATGCGTTACCCCCTATGGATAGGCGAAGCGACTTGCCCCCTTTGTACCCGTTTGGGCTCGTTTCGCTTTGCCACACCTGCGGGCGCGACGAGACCGCGGTGGGCGAACCCAGCCGCGGTCTCGGTTACAGCGCTAGATCAGACTGCGCGAACGTTCTTTGCCTCGGGGCCTTTCTGACCCTCTTGGGCATCGAACTCGACCTTCGCACCTTCGGCGAGGCTCTTGAAGCCATCGCCGGCGATGCCGGTGTGGTGGACGAAGAGATCCTTCGTTCCGTCGTCAGGGGCGATGAAGCCGAACCCCTTAGCGTCGTTGAACCACTTAACGGTTCCGGTTGCCATGTGTACACCCCCCTTCGGACGTGACGAACGATGCGGAGGCACCCTGCGGCCACGTCCGGTGTCGTTCTTGTTGGTTGAGCTCTGTCCCGCGGAGCGGCCGCGTTGCGGCTGTCCCAGCGGAGTTCTGTTGTTCCGGCCCCTCTTGGGGGCGGAGTTGCCAAGCTTCTGTCCGGGGCGCACGAGGCGGAGACCCTCGGCTTCGAACTGGGAATCAAGATCTAGCGCCCGCGCGATCGCACTGACCTCGTAGCGCTGGTCGTGTGCGACGAAGGTGACCCCGGTGCCCGATCGTCCTGCACGAGCCGTCCGGCCGACCCTATGGACGTAGTCCTTGTGGTCGTTCGGCGGATCGAAGTTGAAGACGTGGGTGATGCCATCGAGGTCGAGTCCTCTAGCCGCCACATCGGTGGCGATGAGAACGTCGGAGCGCCCAGAAGCGAATCTATTGAGCGCCCGCTGGCGTTGGGCCTGGCTCATGTTGCCGTGCATAGCGACCGAGTCGACGCCTGCGGTCCCCAGCTTCTTGCTGAGTTTGTCCGCACCGCGCTTGGTGCGAACGAAAACCAACGCTAGGTGGCGTTCGGCCTGCAGTTCCTGAACCAGGGATTCGATCTTGGTCTCGTGCTCGACCGGTAGGAATCTGTGGTCGGCCGTCTCGATCACGGGTGAGTCGTCGGGATTCTCATGCGTGACGGGGTTGTTCGTGTACGCATGGGCGAGCTGGCCCACCCTTCCGTCGAGCGTCGCCGAGAAGAACATCGTCTGGCGATCGCCTTTCATGGTTTCAACGATCCGGTCGACCTGAGGCTGGAAGCCCATGTCGAGCATCCTGTCGGCCTCATCGAGGACGAGGATGCGCACATCGGCGACCGAGATCATGCGGCGCTCGATCAGATCCTGAAGGCGTCCCGGAGTAGCGACGATGATCTGCGAGGAGGCTGCGTACTTCGCCTGTTTGAACAGGGAGACGCCGCCGTACACCGGAGCGACCCGAAGGTTCATCTTGCGGGCGATCTCTTTGGTTTCGTCCGTCACCTGAACCGCCAGCTCTCTGGTCGGGACGAGGATCAGGGCCATCGGCTTGCGCTGCTTGGCCGAGGTGCGCTCGACGATCGGGATCGCGAACGCCAGGGTCTTGCCTGAGCCGGTGCGGGACTTAGCGAGAACATCCCGTCCGGACAGCGCATCGCGCATGACCTTGCTTTGGATCTCGAATGGTTCCGTGATGCCCCGGCGCGCGAGCGCCTCGGACACAGGCGCGGATACGCCCAATTCGGGGAAAGTAGACAACTTCTTCACTCCTTCTGCGGCGGCGTGGGCTAACAGAGCCTCAGCCGTCATAACGGGGAGATTCGCAACGCCCGTGCCGCCAGAAGGAGGAACCGGAGAACAAATCTCTAGGGCGAACTTCGCCCTGACTGTTCGTACAACCGGCACCATACACGCTTATTCCCTCATCGCATACGTTTTTCCCACTCTCGCCTCTCACATCCTGGGAACCCCGTACGTTTAGACATACGTGAAACCACCCTTCCAGCGCCTGATAGACGAGCATGCGGCGTCCATCAAGAGGTTCCTCGTGGCAGCCGTCGGCCCGGTAGACGCGGAGGACTGCCTCCAAGAGACGTTCGTTGCTGCGCTGGCAGCGTATCCACGGCTGCAGCGGGCTGACAACCTTAAGGCGTGGCTCTTCACGATCGCCAGGAACAAGGCCACTGACAGGCACCGAGATCGAGCCAAGGCTCTTCCGGGTGCAGTGCCGGAACAGGTGAGCGAGGACGAACGAGGGATGGATCCGTCTCTCGTTGCCGCGATCGCATCGCTCCCGGAGAAGCAACGGAGTGCGGTCGCGTTGCGCTACGTCACCGACCTTCCGTTCAAGGATGTCGCCGCCGCGATGGGGTGCACTCCGGAGGCGGCGAGACGCAGTGTCCACGAAGGCATCAAGAAGCTGAGAGAGGCGTACACATGAAGAAGATCGAGGACAGCTTGAAAAGTCTCGGCAGCCACTCGCCGGCCCCCGACATGGAGCAGCTGGCGGAGCGACTGGCCACCGATCCATCGGTCGCGGTTGCGTACGCGGAGTTCGACTCACCAGTGGGGAAGCTTCTCGGCGCGGTCACCAAGAAAGGTCTGATCACGCTGGCCTACGAGGACGGGTCGGGCGACGAGATCCTCGATCGTCTCGCACGACGGGTGTCGCCGAACATCGTCAGGGCTCCTGCGCGGCTGGACGTCGTGCGACGCGAGCTCGACGAATACTTCGCCGGCGACCGGAAGCGCTTCGAGATCGACATCGACTGGAGCCTGAGCAGCGGATTCACGCGCAAGATCCTCCGAGCGGCGACGAGGGTTCCGTACGGATCGCTCGTCACCTACACCGACATCGCCAGCGAAGGCCGGCAACGAGAGGGCAAGCCGGGCAGCAGGCAACGCACTCGGCAGCAATAGCATCCCGATCGTGGTGCCGTGCCATCGCATCGTCAGGACCGGAGGCGCGCTCGGCGGTTACACGGGCGGTCTCGACAAGAAGAAGATCCTGCTCGAACTCGAGGGAGCGCTTTAGATCTCGAGCATCCAGTTGTCGCCGCGCGTCTTCACCGCGAGGCCAACCCGCTCATAGAGGCGGAGTGCACCCGCGACGTTCTCTGCATCGACTCCTAGCCCGACCCTCGAAAGCCCGCGCCGGTGCAGCTCGACGAACGCGGTGCGCAGGAGTGCTTCGGCCAAGCCCCTGCGGCGCCACGGGGGGCGGACGCCGAGGTCGCCGACCCATCCGAGTTCGTCATCACCGAGGTGACCAGCGGAGCACAGCGCGAATCCGGCGATCTCGTCGCCGTCCCACGCGACGAACCAGAGGCTCTCATCGAACCCGCGGCCCTTCAGGAAGAACCCGTCGAAGGTCTCCGTGGTCTCATCGTGGTGGGTCGGGTCCTCGGCGAACGCCTCGTTGAGAGCGACCCGCACCGCGTCGGCATGCTTGTCCGCGTCGAACGGCCTCAGTTCGATCCCCTCGGGGAAGACCGGCGGAGTCGGGTCGACGAGGGCCATCTGCATGTCATAGGACGAGCGCCACAGGCGGTAGCCGCGTTCTGCGACGACATCCGCAAGTTCGTGATCCGGAGGAACGTAGACCTTGACGCGGCGCCTGCCCTTCTCCGTGGCCGTTCTTTCGCCCCAGTCGAGGAACGTGTCCCACCACCCGGGAGCGGCGAGGTCGAGGGTCACGTCGTCGTCCCGGACCAGCATGTCGCCGTAACCGACGACTCTCCCGTCCACCTCGAGCACCATCAGACTCTCCGGCGGCATCGCGACGTTCCGGGCCCACGACCTCACTTCTTCGGCATCGAGTCGGCGAGGCTCGCCCAATGCGGCCACGAACAACTCAGAAACCCGCTCGGCGTCGTCCTCGGTCAGCGGTCGCAGCCGTGGATCCGTCACGGCGCCAGGGTCCAGTCGATCCACTCGACGAGCGCGTTGAGATAGTCCGGGTCGATCGTGTGCGGCATCTGGGATTCCTTGTAGGTGATGTCGCACCCCGCCTCCGCCAGCAGATCGCGGGCGGCTCGAGAGAAGTTCACCGAGATGACGGGGTCGAGTACGCCGTGGCCGATCGCAACCCGGAAGTCGGTACGACTTTCTAGTCCCAGGGTGAGGTCTGGGACCTCCGGAAGGAACCCCGAGAACGCGAGCAGACCGGCGGGGGCAGGCCGTCCCTTGCCCAGGGCCAGCGAGTACGCCATCACCGCCCCCTGCGAGAACCCGCCCAGCAGGAGCCGATCGAAGTTCATGTCGTGCTCATCGAGAAGCGACGCCAGCCACGACTCGAGCAACCGGTACGAATCCCAGAACGTCGTGGGGTCCGGAGATCCGACCTCACGCGAGACGTACCAATGCGCTCCTCCAGGGGGAAGCGATAGCGGCGCCCGCGGCGTGATCCCCATCAGGCGATGCTCCGGATCGAGCATGTCCAGCAGCGGATAGAGATCGCGTTCGTCGGCTCCCCTCCCGTGAAGGAAGACGAGCAGTCCCTCTGGGTCACCGTCTGACGGTCTCGTGAGGAAGACGAGATCGTTAGTTGCCATCAGCGGCACACCGCAGGAAGCTCTCCGGGCACGGGCAACGGAAGCGGCCTGATCTGAACCACTCGCTCGGTCACGAACTCCGCCTTCCCTACGATGACCTCGACATCCACGCCGGAGCGGGTGTCGCCTTCCTTAAGCGTCACGCCGGGGATCGCCGCGGCCACGAACTGGGCCATCTTCGACTGTTCGGGCTCGTAGAGGATGACGGTTCGCTTGTAGTTCAGACGATCCGCGTTCGCGATGTCGACGACATTGATCGTGGAGCCCTCGCTGAGTGTGGCCGCCTTGAGATCCTTCTCGGCAGCGGTGGCAACTCCATCCTCGCCGGTACCGTTGTAGATGCCGACCCTGATCGTCGAGGGGTCGATGTCCGGCACGTTGTCGGCATCCTTCGGCGAGGTGTTCGTCGCGATCGCCTCGAACATGATCCCGAGGGTGTCGAAGTCGGGAGCGACGATGCTCAAGTCGTTGCCATTGAAATCGATAGTCTGCGCGCCGAAGTTCGGCGCCGTATAGGCCTCGTAGTTCTGAGGGTCGAACGAGCGGAACTTCTGCAGCACCCGATACATCTCGAGCAGGCCGGTGTTCTTGTCGATCACGATGTTCTTCCCCGCGATGTCCTTGAGCTTCAGAAGCTTGCCGAAATCGAGCAGGGTGCCGGGCGAGGTCACCTTGTTGAGAGCGGCCGACAAGAACTTCTGCTGATTCTGGATACGGGCGAAGTCACCCGTCCCGAACACCTTGCGGGATCGCACGAAACGGATCGCACGGTCTCCGCTGAAATGGACCATTCCAACCTCGTCCGCAGTGACTTCGATCCCAGTGGCGTCATCGAACGGGATCGGTTCCGCGATGCAGATATCGACCCCGTCAACCGCATCGACAAGGTCACGGAACCCGGCGATGTTCACCTCCGCGTAGTTGTTGATCTCGATGCCAGTTACCCGTTCGACGGTTCGCACCAGTGCGCTGTGACCATCTTGCAACGCCTCGTTGATCTTCGTCATGTCGCCGTCGTTACCCTCGACGAAGTAGTCGCGCGGGAATTGGACCATCGTGACGTGATCGGTGGACGGATCGATGTGGGCGACGATCAGCGTGTCGGCCCTCTCGCCCGTGATCGGGGTGCCGTCGGGATTCGTTGTCCCGGCCCCCAGTTCGAGTTGCTCCTCCTCGGTCAAGCCCTCGCGTGAATCCGACCCGACCAGGAGCAGGTTGAACGGCTTGTCGGCCTCGTCGACGGGCGTGACCTCGTCGATCTCATCCTGGATATCGCCCTGGAGCGAGTAGTAGTACCAGAGCCCATATCCCCCGGCCGCCCCCAGCAAGAGCACGATGACCAGCGGGATCGCGACCCACTTCTTCTTGAGATGCCGGAGCCACCTGAGCTTCCGCCAGCGGTCACGGCGCGCCCCGGCCCTGACCATCCCGGTCATGCGGTCGCTGTAGATGGGGTCTTTCTTATTGAATGGGTTCTTCATGCGCTAACGATTATGAGTGCAGGGCACTGGCAAAGGTTGCATCGTCCGAGCGTTCGCGCGGAATCTCCATACGGCGACGCCCTATTCACTTCCGCAGAGGATGGGGATCTCGCATCTGATCCCGTCGTTCCCTCGAGACGCGACCCCCAGGAACGTGATCCCGGTCAGGAGTATCCCGAGCGTTATCGCAACGACCCACCAGATCGCCCCCGCTCGCACCCGTTCGCCCCGGGTAACAGGCTCGGGGGGCGGTTCGGCGTCGGGGGAATCGAACGAGATCTCCGCGAGGACGAGCTTGGCGTCGTCCAGCTGGACCCGCTTGACGAGGACCGATACGGGGGCCCACGGGTTGGAGCCTCCATACATCCACGAGCCCGGCGCGCCGCGATCCTTGATCGTGCTGGTCTCGATCCCCGCCTCGTTCAGTCGCCCCATCAAGAGATGGGCGTCGATGTCATCTCTAGCGCGGGCGACCACGACCCAGCCCGAACCTCCGCCGCCGACATCTACGAGCTCGTCGACCGGCGGTATCGGGGAGTCGTAACCCGTCCGCACCTCGGGCTACCTGCCTCCGAAGATGCTGCGGGCGATGACCATGCGCTGGATCTGGTTCGTGCCTTCGTAGATCTGGGTGATCTTCGCGTCGCGCATCAAGCGCTCGACCGGGTACTCCTTGACGTAGCCGTAGCCCCCGAGCGCCTGGACGCAATCGGTCGTGACCGACATCGCCGAGTCCGACGCGTAGCACTTGGCGATCGCAGCGAGGTACGAGACACGCGCATCGGGCTTGAGGTCCCACTTGCTGTTGTCGATCGCGGTCGCGGCCTGATAAACGGCGAGGCGTGACGTCTCGATCTTCATCGCCATGTCAGCGAACATGAATTGCATCCCCTGGAACGCGGCGAGCGGCTTGCCGAACTGCTGCCGCTCCTTGACGTAGCCGACCGCGAAGTCGAACGCTCCCTGTGCGATACCGAGCGCTTGCGCCGCGACCGAGGGACGTGAGAAATCGAGGGTGCGCATCGCGATCGGCGAACCCTTGGCCGACCTCGCCGACGACGTTCTCCTTGGGGACGCGCACGTCGTTGAGGATGACCTCGCGGGTGGGCGATCCGCGGATGCCCATCTTGTCTTCCTTCTTGCCGATCTCGAAGCCCTTCATGTCACTCGACACGAGGAAGCAAGTGATGTTGCGTCCCTTGTCGCCGTCGGGGTCGCTCACCGCGAAGTACGTGTAGAGGTCGGACGCACCGGCGTTCGTGATGAAGCGCTTCGTCCCGTTGAGGATCCAGTCGTCGCCGTCCTGAACCGCCTTGCTCTTCATCGCGCCTGCATCGGAACCCGAGCCCGGCTCGGTGAGGCAGTAGCTCATCCGGTGCGCACCGGTCGAGATGCCCTCACACACAAGTTTCTTCTGATCGTCGGTCCCCGCGAGGAGGATCGGGATCGCACCCAGCTTGTTCACGGCGGGGACCAGGGCGATACCAGCCGACCAGCGGGACACCTCCTCGATCAGGATCGCCAGCTCGAGGGCGCCGCCCCCGTAACCGCCGTACTCCTCGGGATACGAGACCCCGGTGAAGCCGTTCTTCACGAACAGTTCGTCGAGATCCCAGGGGAACTCGTCGCTCTCATCGACCTCGGCCGCACGTGGAGCGATCTTGTCCTCCACGAACTGGCGTACGGACGATCTGAACGCTTCCTGTTCGTCTGTCAGCGAGAAATTCAGTCCTTGGCTCATGTCCCGAATGGTACCCGCCGCTGGATAGAAGACCGAGCGAGCCGGGTAAAGTACGCCCCTGCCGGGGGGCGGACCGAAGAGGTGAGCCGACTAGAAGGGAACGACGAAGTGGCCGGTTCCATCGACCAGATCAGGAAGGCGATCCTCGAGGGCGCCGGCGGCGATGAACTCGCCGCCATCGAGCTGCCCGAGACCGTCACCGCGGCGTTCACCCGCAAAGACGAAGAGGACATGTTCGAGGGGCTCGATAGCAAGGACAAAGACCCCAGCAAGTCCCTCCACGTCGATCAGGTGCCACTCCCCCCGCTCGGCCCCAACGAGGTCCTGGTCGGGATCATGGCCTCGGCCGTCAACTTCAACACCGTATGGACCTCGATCTTCGAGCCGGTTTCGACGTTTCGGTTCCTCGAGCGCTTCGGCAAGGAGTCAGAGCTCGCCGCTCGCCACGACCTCGACTACCACATCGTTGGTAGCGACGCCTCTGCGGTCGTGCTCCGCATCGGCGAGGGCGTCACCCGCTGGAAGCCGGGCGACGAGGTCACGATCCACTGCAACTACGTCGACATGGAAGCGCCGGTGGGCCACGACGACTCGATGATGGACCCGGGCCAGAAGATCTGGGGCTTCGAGACGAACTTCGGAAGCCTGAGCGAGATCGCGATGGTCAAGGCCAACCAGTTGATGCCCAAGCCCAAGCACCTGACGTGGGAAGAGGCCGCGTGCCTCGGGCTCGTGTCGTCCACCTCGTACCGCATGCTCGTCTCGCCCAACGGCGCCAACATGAAGCAGGGCGACGTCGTTCTGATCTGGGGCGCGACCGGGGGCCTCGGCGGGTTCGCGTGCCAGTACGTGCTCAACGGCGGCGGCATCCCCGTCGGCGTCGTGTCCTCACCCGAGAAGGTCGAGCTACTCCACGAGATCGGCGTCGAGCACGTCATCGATCGCAAGGCCGAGGGCTACAACTTCTGGGACGGCGACGAGCCCAACGAGAAGGAGATGCGCCGCTTCGGCAAGCAGATCCGCTCGATGACCGGCGAGGACCCCGACATCGTCTTCGAGCACCCCGGGCGCGCCACCTTCGGTGCGAGCGTCTACGTCGCCAAGCGTGGCGGCAAGGTCGTCACCTGCGCATCGACCTCCGGCTACCGCCACGAGTACGACAACCGGAGGCTGTGGATGCACCTCAAGTCGATCATCGGCTCGCACTTCGCCAACTACAAAGAAGCATGGGAGTCGAACCGCCTCGCCGCGCTCGGCATGATCCACCCGATCCTGTCGAAGACCTATCCCCTGGCAGAGACCGGAGAGGCCGCATCCCAGGTCCACAAGAACCTGCACACCGGCAAGATCGGCATCCGGGTCCTGGCCCCCGAAGACGGCCTCGGCGTGAGCGACGAGGAACTACGCGCCAAGCACCTCGAGGAGATCAACGTCTTCAAACGCTTCTCGGACTGAGCGTGGTCACAGAGACCAGTCCGGCTCAAGTTCGTCGGCCTTGGTAGCCGTGAGTCGGGTTCTGTTGCCCCCCGACCTGCGAACCGTGAAGAGGTCGAACTGAGTCCCATCTACCAGGCGATAGAAGGCGATCCTCCGGCCCCCCGGAGCCCATGAGGGGTGGATGCCGATCCCTCTCTTCACCTTTGCGACCTTGCCATCATCAACCGAGTAGAGGCGAAGCACATACTTGGATGCGACTGCTGAGCTCCCCTCCTTGAAGCGATCAAAGGCGATCTGACTTGCATCGGGGGACCAAGCAGGGTTCCGATCAGGGACGTCGTTGTCCGTGATCTGTTCGAGGGAAGTCCCGTCAACGTTCATGATGAAGAGATCCTCCGAGGACTTCCCCACTGGGAGCGAACCGAACGCCACTTTGGTCCCGTCGGGGCTGACGTCAGGAGCGGAGATCGTGGTTTGGGTGGTGACCACCTCCTCATCTCCGGTAGATAGCCTCAGCCGGATCAGGCTTTCCCCCAGCCCCATGCCCATCGACCTCACGAAATACAGCGATCCACCCCCCGGGGCCCATGTCGGTTCGTCCTCTGCACCGCCGTCGGTCGTGATCGTTTCCACCATCTTGCTCGCAACATTGACGATACAGATGTCGGAATCACCTCCATCGGGCCGACAGGAGAAGGCGATCTTCTTAACGTTGGGCGCCCATGCGGGTCCGTGAGCACGGAGCGGTCGGTCCGTCATCCGCGAAGTCGTGCCCCGCCGAAGATCGAGCGTGACCAATCGCCCTCTCCTAACAAAGACCAAAGAGGAACTCGAGCCTGGATCGCGTCTAGCCTGCGCCTCCGACCGCGATGATCCCAACGGAACGAAAGTCAGGGCAACGACCAGCATCAGCGCACCTAGGGGAGCACGGGAAAGGAAGCGCATCATCGGATCCTACAGAGAGAGATTCCAAAGACGGGGACCACGCCAGGCACGGTGGATCGTTCCACTCTTGTCGCTCTTGCTCGTCGGAAACGGTTGCAACCTGCTAGACGACGATCGTGCCGCTCAGGAAACACACTCTCAGCTCGAACGGGAGAGTTGCGGAGATGTCAGGAAAGCGGCTGCTGCGCTCGAGTCCGGGGACGAGGCCACTACGATCGCTCGTCTTGAGAGTGTTCAGGAACGGGGGCCGCAAACCATCCCCGTGGATCGTGCCGTGGAACTCTTGAGGGCATCAGCCGAGGGAATTCGGATCCAGCAACAACTCGATAGAGCGATCGCCCTCCTATGCAACCTCTGATCGAGCGCTGGAACTCCCGTGAACTTTGATGGAGGCTGTCGGGATGTCCAAGAGCCGTCTTCCCGAAACGACACTGGTCCTTCTCACGATAGGGATCCTTCTCGTTCCCCTGCAAGGGAACGCGGGTGCCACCTTCCCCGGGCGGAACGGGCGGATCGCTTATGTCGATTTCGACGGCAGCGGAGCCACCGACCAGGAGATCTACACGATCCGGCCCGACGGCTCGTCGGCCAAGCGGCTGACTCGGAACCGGCGCGGCGACACCGATCCGCAATGGTCTGCGAGTGGCACCAGACTGGTCTACCGGTGCAGAGCACCTTTCGGTGAGCGGGCCACCCAGAAGAGCGGCGAGATCTGCACGATGGATGCACATGGGGACAACAGGCGTCGCCTCACCCACAACCAGGTCGCGGACACCTCCCCGTCGTGGTCCCCGAACGGTCGGTGGATCGTCTTCGTACGGATCTTCCAACTCGGCCCGGGGAAGTTTCAGTGGGACATCTTCAAGATGAGAGCGGATGGGTCGCGAGTCACCCGATTGACGAGGACGAGGGCCTACGACGACCATCCCGAATGGTCGCCGGATGGAAAGAGGATCGCGTTCGTAAGTAACCGCCCCGGGAATCAGGACATCTTCTCGATGCGGAGCAACGGGAAGAGGAGGAAGAACCTGACCCGGTCCGAGGAAGGCGAGACCTATCCGTCGTGGTCCCCGAACGGCAGAAGGATCGTGTTCTCTCGCTACCTCGGCTCCGTGATCTCCGAGGAGGGTTGGCAGCTCTTCAAGATGCACCGCAACGGTTCGGGGGAGGTCCGGCTCACAACCGACAGCTCTGGCACCGATCTAGCTGCCGTTTTCTCACCCGATGGGGACAAGATCGCATTCACCCGAGACGACGACCTGTGGGTCATGCGGGCCGACGGATCGCACCAGAGACGTCTGACCGGCGGGGAAGGCAGCGGTCAGAACTATGAGGTCGCGCCCGATTGGCGGCCGCGCCCCTAGCCAGTTTCGGACGTGCACCTCCATCGGTGCCGCGGCCCGGTTCCTTGGAGGAGAAGCTCTGATGCCATCCTGGGTCCACGCTCGCGGACTCCGAAGCCGCACCGACCGGGCCCTCCAGCAGGTGGAATCTCCGGGCGGGAAGTTCGAAGGTAGGGCCGGAGAGCACGGACGGTTGGAGACCACTCCAGCCCTCCCACACCGCGAACCAACAGGCGTCCGGGGTCTCGGTGAGTTCGAGGAGCGCGGGAAGGATCGCGTCGATAACGTCCTTGTCGAGGTTCCCCAACAGGGGTTCCGAGATCTGGAGCCGTGCGAGTTCCTCCGAGGGGAGGTCCGTCCAGCTCAGCTCGGGATGGAGGCGGACCTGCACCTCATCGCACACATCGGCCCACGTGGTGCGGACCCCGTTCGGTCCGGCGGCGGATGCAAGAACCCGAGATAGCTCTCGTATCCATCCGGGATCAGAGACCCGACCGTGCTGTCGAGGCTCCGGATCCCCTCTTTGATCCACTCAGCCAGAACACCCGAAGACGCGGGCCCGAGACTCGTCATGCGAATACTTTCCTGCTCGATGTCGCAGGGATCCGCTGCCGTGGAGCCCGAACCTTTCGCTCACAACTTTGCCCCTCCCCCTTCTCCTTGCGTCTTGGTGAACTCGACGAGCACCGTCAGGTGTGCGGCGTCCTTCTCTCGACCTGCGGCCCGCTTCATAGAGATCAGGTCACCGACCGACGCCACCGCCACCTCGATCCCGAAACGCTCCATCACGACGGCATTCTCAGCGAGATCCTCGTACTGCGGTGCCCCGGCGGGGTCGAAGAGGATGTCGAAGGGCCCGAAGCGGGTGACGAACGTGAGCGTCGAGATGTTGCGGAAGGTCTTCTCGTCGAGCGGGATCGACCACGCCCTCAGGGTCACCCGGCACTCGCAGGCGAGCCTCCATCTCGATCAGCGCGTTCGCGAGCGACCTGAGGTTCTTCTCGGCGCGGGCCGGCACGACGTCGACATCGATGGTCTCCGGGATCGGGACGTCCTGCAGCATCGCCGCGACGCCGCCGATCACCACGTACGAGACATGGTGACGATCGAGACACTCGACGATCATCTGCAGCTGATTGTCGAGTTCCGGCATCCGCCTAAGCTCCGACTCGCTCTCGGCCGCCTGGGCTCGTAGTCGTGAGCGTTCCCGTTCCAGCGCAGCTCTGACCTCGGCGGGCAGCGACGCCTCGTAGGCGGCCACCGCGTCATCATGGTCGTCGTAAGGAACCACCTGGATGCGCAGGTCCCGACCTGCGGCCCGCACGATGCGGGTGAGCGTCTCGAGGCTCGGCGACCGGCTGCCGGACTCGTAGGCGGCGATGGCCCCCTGCGAGGTCTCGGCCCGTTTAGCCAGCTCGCGCTGGGACAGCCCGGCGTCGTGACGAGCCAGCTTGATCAGGTTCCCTGCCCAGCTACTCATGTGCAGATGATACCGCATCCGAGGTCAGACTTGAACCCCTATCAGGGTTCGTTGCCCCCGGTCAGCCTACTCGTCGGCGGAGGGGAGGAAGATCTCGAACTTGGCTCCTTCGCCCGGGGCGCTCTCGACGTAGATGCACCCGTCCGCCTGGTCGATGATGCCGTAGACGATCGAAAGGCCGAGGCCGGTGCCTTCGGAGCGGGGTTTGGTCGAGAAGAACGGTTCGAACAGGTGGTCGAGCACCTCTTTGGGCATCCCGGCGCCGTCGTCCTGGGCCGTGATCCGGACGTAGCGACCGCCCTCTGACAGATCCGGATACCAGCGACGGACATCATCCGCCAGCACGTTCTCGGCCGACAGGGCGAACGTGCCACCGTCGGCGATCGCGTCGCGTGCGTTGATCGCGAGGTTCATGATCACTTGCTCGAACTTCGTGGGATCTATCCGGGCTGGCCATAGCTCGTCCCCGAGGTCGAGTTTCATCTCCACACGCTCGCCCAAGGTCCTGATCAAGAGTGTTGCGACCCCTTTGATCAGGACACCGAGGTCGGACACCTGAGCCGCAACCTCCGGATCGCGGGAGAACTCGAGCAACTGTCTGATCAGCGATCCACCGCGCTCGGTTGCGCTCACGATCTCGTGGAGATAGCCGTGAAGTTCCTCTTCCTCACTCGGGAGTTTCTTCTCGAGGATCCTCGAGTAGCCGTCGATCAGCGCCAGCACAGTGTTGAAGTCGTGCGAGATGCCCGCGGCAAGTCGCCCGATCGCCTCCATCTTGTGGGACCGTCGCAACTGATCGGCGAGTCGCCGCGTCTCGGTGATGTCCTCGACCATCCCGAGCGACAGGATCGACTCGCCCCCTTGATCGTGGATGAACGACACAGTGAGCTTCGTGAAGACCTCCTCGCCGTCTCTGCGGAGGTAGCGCTTCTCCATCTGGAATCCTTCGCTCTCGCCACTGAACCCACGGCGCGACTCCTCGAGATTCTTGATCGCGTCGTCGGGATGCGTGAGATCCAGATAAGTCATGCCGGACAGTTCCGCAGCGGTGTAGCCGAGCATGTCGCGGTAGACCTTGTTAGTGGCAACGATCTTGCCGTCGCGATCCACGAGGCCCGCTCCGATGCCCGAGTTCTCGAAGATCGCCCGGAACCTGGTTTCGCTCGACGCCAGGGCGTCCTCCGCCCGTTTGCGAGCATCGATATTCATGATGACGCCTTGGATGTACTCGGAGTCCCCGTCGTTGACGACGTGGGCTTGCTCGATGACCCAGCGGTACTCACCGTCGGGATAGAGGGTTCGGTACTCGACCTCGAACGGCTCGCCGGTGTCGATCGTCCGGGTCCACAGGGCTCGGACCTGGTCACGATCGTCCGGGTGCATCCGGAGGAACCAGACCTCGGGCGTCTCCAGTTCGTCGTCCTGTGAGTAGCCGAGGACCGTTTCGGTCTGTGGGCTCGTATACAGCGGCGTGCCATCTCGCGCGAGCGCGTAGACAACCGCAGGCAAGCGTTCCAGCATCGACCTGAAATCGGGGTGGGGCGACGCTCCGGTCAAGTCGGTTCCACTGCTTAGAGGGTGCGGAAAACGATGGCGTCTCCCTGGCCACCCCCACCACATAACGCCGCGGCACCTACACCGCCGCCACGCCGCTTCAGTTCGTTCAGGAGCGTGACAGTCAGCCTGGCCCCCGTGCAGCCGATCGGGTGACCGAGCGCAACGGCTCCCCCGTTCACGTTGACCTTGTCCTCGGCCGAGGCGTCGCCGTTGAACAACATGTGGGTCGAGTGCAAGGCAACGGCGGCGAAGGCTTCGTTGATCTCGAGGAGGTCGAGGTCGGTGGCCGACATGCCCGCCTTCTTCAGCGCGTTCTGGATCGCCATCGCGGGAACGGTGTGGAGGTAAGGAGGCTCGTCCGCCGAGATGCCATGAGCGACGATCTCGGCCATCGGAGTGACGCCCAGTTCCTCAGCGCGCTCGGCGCTCATGACGACGACCGCGGCGCCCCCGTTCGAGATCTGCGACGCGTTGCCGGCCGTGATCGTTCCGTCGGATTTGAACGCTGGCTTCAGCTTCGCCAGCGACTCGAGGGTCGTGCCGGGGCGGATGCCCTCGTCGGTATCGAAAACCACTGGGTCACCCTTGCGCTGCGGGATCTCCATCGGCGCGATCTCGTCGGAGAAGCGGCCCTCGTCCGTGGCGGCTTGGGCGCGCTCGTGCGAACGGGCCGACCACGCGTCCTGGGCCTCACGGCTGATCTTGAACTCGGTGTTGACGTCGTCGGACTGATCGCCCATGTGGACGTGATTGAACGCATCCCACAGACCGTCGTAGACCATCGAATCGATCAGCTTCCCGTCACCCATCCGGTAACCGGTCCGTGCCTTCGGGAGCAGGTAAGGAGCCATGTCCATCGACTCCATGCCCCCAGCGATCACGACCGAGGCCTCGCCAGCCTTGATCATCTGGTCGGCCATCGCGATCGCGTTGAGGCCCGACAGGCAGACCTTGTTGATCGTGATCGCGGAGACGCTCGTGGGCACCCCGGCCTTGATCGCAGCCTGGCGGGCGGTGATCTGCCCAGCACCGGCCTGAAGCACCTGCCCCATGATCACGTAATCGACCTGCTCGCCCGTGATCCCGGCCCTCTCGAGAGCCGCTTTGATAGCGGTCGCCCCGAGATCGACGGCGGGAATGCCGGACACCGCGCCTCCGAACTTGCCGATGGCGGTGCGAGCGGTAGATGCGATGACTGTGGACGCCATTGCGCTGCTCCCTTCAGGCTTGCGAACTTGCTCAGGTTGGAAGTCCTTCCATGGTACCCGCCGCTAGGATGTCGCCCATGTCGAGCCCCCTGAAGGTCGAGCACATCGCACTCGCCGTCGCCGATCTCGATGCGGCCATCGCCCACTACGAGAGCGTGTGGGGTTTGGTCGTGTCGCACCGCGAGCGGGTCGAGGACCAGGGCGTGGACGAGGCGATGATCCCGATCGGGGATTCGCACCTGCAGTTACTGGGCGCGACGAACCCCGATTCGACCGTGGCGAAGTTCATCGAGCGCCGGGGTGAGGGCCTTCATCACGTCGCCTACGAGGTCGCCGATCTCGAGGCGACACTCGCGGAGCTGAAAGAGAAGGGCGTGCCGCTTATCGACGAGGCGCCGCGCGTTGGGGGCCGGGGGCACATGGTTGCGTTCGTCCACCCCAAGGGCAATCACGGTCTCCTAGTCGAGTTGATCCAGGCCCCCGAGGGCCACTCCGGCTCCGCTTGAACCTCGGCGAGCTCGGACGGCGCTGGGAGGAGAAGCTCTCCGCTCAAAAGAGCACCTCGTTGTCCCGCACGATCGATCCACGCCTCGCCACCAACATCGCGGCTCTCCTCCTTGCGGTCGCCGCCGGAACCGTCATCGTCGGTCGTTCGCATCTCCGATGGATGGGAGCTCCTCGATGCGATCCGGGACGCGTTCTTCGGTGGGCTCGCCACGTTCCTCACGTGGGCGCTCGCACGCGAGATCGACCCGGACCATCAGAGCGGAGCGCTCGTTGCCGGAGGGGTGACCTTCGGCCTGTGGTTCTCGACGCCGGCATCGAGCCTGTTCATCTTCTGTCTGATGATCGTAGGGCGACTGCTGGGCCGGACCACGGGCCCTCCTCCTCGGCGCGCCGATCTCGATCCTCGCGGTACTCGTCTCGGGTCTCGCAGCGGCTCAAGAGGGCGGAGCCGCGATGGCGATCGTCGTCGCCGTCGCCCTCGTGATCAACCGGACCATCGGACCGGACGACCACCCGTGGTCGGTCTGGGCCGCGCTCGCGATCCTGCTCGTCTCGGCGACGGTGTCCGCCGCAACCGGCAGTATCGGTGAGTGGGACCCGATCAACGGCCGGTCCGGGTGGTGGATCTTGCTGCTCGGTGTCATATCGCTCCCGTTCCTGGGCATCCGGCACGTCGATGCGCACTCGGACTACACGAACGAACCACTCGACGTCCGGCGCGTTTCGGCGGTGCGCGCTGATGGTCGTCGTTGCCGCGTTCGGAGCCGTCGCCCTGGCGGGTGACCCCGGACTCGCATCCGCGTCGGGGGCGTTCGCCGCTCTCGCCGGTGTCATGGTCGGGAGGCTGGAGGGATGACCGACATTGTCCACCCGATCAAACGTCCCGAGTTCCGGCGCCTGTTGGCGATGTCGATCACCGTCGCTATCGGATTCGGGATGCTCATCCCCGTACTGCCTCGCTACGCGAAAGCGTTCGGGGTATCACTCGCGGTCGTCGGGCTCGTCCAGTTGGTCTTCGGTCTCACACGGTTCTCGTTCGGCATCGTCGGTGGCGTCTTCGTCGATCGCTTCGGCGAACGCTCCTCGGCGATCACCGGCCTGCTCGTCGTGGCTCTGTCTTCCTACGCCGCGGGATTCGCTGCGAACTTCCCCCAGCTCGTATTCGCCCGAGGATTCGGAGGCGCGGGCTCGGCACTCTTCATCGCAGGTCTGCAGAACCGCATCATCAGGATCATCGAACCTGAAGCCATGGGTCGAGCGACCGTCGCTAGCCGCGCGTCGTTCCTGATCGGCATCGGTATCGGTCCCCTTCTCGGTGGGATCGTGTCGAGCCGATACGGACTCGCCGCCCCGTTCCACTTCTACGCGACCGGTCTTCTCATCGCCGCGGTGATCGGCTGGTTCGTGATGGCCGAGGAAGGCGAAGTCGTCGAGCGGGTGAAACGATCGCCCCTCGAAGCGATGCGCGCGGCACGTCCACTGTTCGGGGACATCCGCTACGTGGTCGCGCTCGCATCCACGCTATCGGTGTGGTGGACGATCTCGGGCCCGGCCCAGTTCATCGGGCCGCTGTTCGCCGACGAGAAGCTCGGCTTCGACGGAACCAAGATCGGTCTCGCCGCGACGATGATCTCGGTCGGAGAGGCGGCCGTGCTCCCGTTCGTCGGCAAGGCAGCCGACCGTTACGGACGGCGGGCGGTGCTCCTCCCCGCGCTAGCCGGAGCGGCGGCCGCGACCGTTCTGATGGGCAGGGTCGAGGGCCACCCGTGGGCGTTCTTCGTCCTCATGGGCGTCATGGGCGCATCGATCGCCTCGGGAGGGGTCGCGGCAGGGGCCTTGCTCGCCGACTCGATCCCTCGCGGTGGCTCGGGGGCGGCGGTAGGGCTCAACCAGATGGCCGGCGACCTCGGTTACCTGGTCTCGCCGGTAGCGACCGGCTTCTTCGCCCAGGCCTACGGGTTCCCGACCGCCTACCTCCTAGCCGCCATCCCCGCGACGGTGATGTTCCTCGGAGCGTTCCGGCTCCCGTCCGGCGTCACCGCACGTGCCGAGGAGGAGCCCGTCGACCTCCCCGGCGAGAACCAGGGGGCCTGATCCGATGGAGGCTGGGACGGTCGCCGCGGTGAGTCGCTCCGCGAGCCACGACTTCAGCAAGGGCAACGAGGATCAGATACGCGTGCTCGTCGGCTTGGGGTCGAGGGCGACGCTCATGCGGGCCGCACGGTCCAACACCGTTCACGGGTCGCGAAGGACCCCCTCCAGCCGAACCTCCGACAGGTCCATCTGATCCACGAGGAACTGATCGATGAACTACGGGAGCGCGGGTTCGGCGTCGGCCCCGGGGACATGGGCGAGAACATCACCACGCGGGGCATCGACCTGTTGGGGCTGCCGACCGGAACCCTCCTGGCGCTGGGAGACGACGCCGTCGTCGAACTCACCGGGCTCAGGAACCCGTGCTACCAACTCGACGATCACGAGGACGGCCTGATGGCCGCCGTCCTCGAGCGCGACGGGACCGAGGTGATCCGGAAGTCCGGTGTCATGGGTGTCGTCGTCGCGGAAGGAGTGATCCGTCCCGGGGACCCGATCGTCGTCACCCTTCCGGCTCCACCCCACGCGCGCCTGGAGCCCGTGTGAAGCGCTGGTAGCGTGACGGGGTGAGCGAGGGCACCTACGGATCGGCAGGCGTGCAGGGTCAGGGCGATGCCCTGTCCTCGATAGTCAGGCACCTCGGGCCCACCCTCGCCTTCCCTCAAGACGCCGAGGTCCTTACCGACTTCGGCGGATATGCGAGCGTCCTGAAGGTGTCCGATGACCTGGCGATAGCGATATCGACCGATGGAGTCGGGTCGAAGACGATCATCGCTTCAAGGCTCGGGCGTTACGACACCATCGGATACGACTGCATGGCGATGAACGTGAACGACATCATCTGCGTAGGGGCTCGTCCGATCGCGATGGTCGACTACCTCGGGGTGCATACCCTCGACGCCGGGCGCGCCGAGGAGATACTTCGGGGCCTCGGAGCCGCCGCCAAGGAAGCGGGTGTTGCGATCCCCGGTGGGGAACTCGCGCAGCTTCCCGAGGTCATCGGCTCCGATGGGGTCTCTGCCGGAGACGAGACCGCGTTCGACCTGGTCGGTACGTGCATCGGCGTGCTGCGACCGGACGAGATGATCCTCGGGCGTTCTATCGAGGTCGGCGATGCTCTGATCGGCGTCGCATCTTCCGGGATCCATTCGAACGGTCTCACCCTCGCTCGCAAAGTCTTGCTCGAAGACGCCGGCTACCGACTCGAAGACGAGATCGGCCGGCTCGGGTGCACGCTCGGAGACGAGCTGCTCCGGCCCACTGAGATCTACGTTCGGGCGGCCACGGCTCTCTGGGACGCCGGTATCGAGACCCGCGGCCTCGTACACATCACCTCTGACGGTTTCACGAACCTGTGCAGGCTCGAGGCAGAGGTTGGATACGACATCGACGATCTCCCCGCACCTCCTGCGATCTTCGATCTGATCCGCGAAGCAGGTTCCATCTCTGACGCCGAGATGTACCGGGTGTTCAACATGGGCGTCGGTCTTGTGATCGTCCTACCGCCCAGTGCAGCGGCCACCGCTCTCGAAACCTTGAGCAGCGCGGGTTATGACGCGCAGGTGATCGGACGGACGACGGACGATGCCGGACGCGTCCACCTTCGGCAGGCAGGGCTCGTGGGGACGCTCAAGGACGGCGAGTCGGAGTTCGAAAGAAGCTAGCTAGACGCCGAGGTCGTCGATGAGCGGGATGATCCCGCCATCGTCGTCATCGTCATCGGTAGTCGTGGTCCCCTTCGTCTCGCTCCCGGTATCGGCCCCGGACGCCGTCGTGGGCTTGGAGGTGCTGGTGCTCTTGGTCTGATCCGGAACGGCTTGCGCGGCGGGCCCGCTAGTGGGGGGACTCGCTGGCGCTGCGGCTTCCACGGCCCGCTCGATAGGCACGACCGCTACGGCCAAGATCCGCCTCACCGAATCGGCGATCCCAGCTGGAAGCGACGCGAGGAACTGCTCGATCATGTCGGGGTCGGCAACCCCGTTCTGGATGTCACGGAACACACTGAGCTGATCCTTGTCGAGAGCAACGACCACGTCACCGATGCGGATGGTGGTTTTGCCTGCCTCGCCCAGGGCCGCCAGTTGGTCGTTGCGAACGGCATTCCCGATCGCAACGCGAGCAGGTTGCTTGCTGCGTCCCCGTTCGTTGAACAACGACACCGCGGCCATCCCGATCGCAGATGCGCCCATCAGGGCTGCGCCGAGCATCGCGGTGACCAGCAACCTGGCGAGACGGAGACGGGTCATCTTCGTGCGGCGCTCCGAACGAGCGACCTGGACCTCGGTGATCTTCTGAACGAGCGCGACCTCTTCAGCGTGGACGTCTTCTTCGACCTCGGCGATCAGTCGGTTGGCAGCATGGACCTCGCCGGCGCGCATCAGGGTGGCCGAGAACGAGAGTTTGTCGTCCACGACCTCGCGTGTGTTCTTGGAAAAGCGGTACGCAGAAACGGCCAGATCGAAGCTGGCCTTCTCCTCCTCGGCAGCATCCACCGAGCGCAACTCGGCAAGGCTCCCTTTAAGGGCGCGCACGTCATCGAAGAACCGCATGCTTGGGACTTCTCCCCAGGGGCCTGGTCCCCTGCCCTGAGATGTGGGAAATCTGGGTGGATTTGTCCCCCCATCCAGGGGGTCCTGTCACGGGGCTCCGGGCGACCACTAAACTCGGCGCCATGGCTACCCCACAGGAAGATGCCCAGAAGATCGCGGAGCAGGCGACCCCGGCCCTCGAAGAGCGCAAACGGGATCTCTCAGAGAGGAAATCCCAGGCTCTCACCGGAGGCGGTGAGCAGGCGACCGAGCGACAGCACGAGCGGGGCAAGCTCACCGCACGGGAGCGGCTCGAGAAACTGCTCGACAAGGACAGTTTCGTCGAGACCGACATGCTGGTCAGACACAGAAGTCACGGTTTCGGGATCGAGGACAAACGTCCGTACTCGGATGCAGTTGTTACCGGGTGGGGCACGATCGATGGCCGCAAGGTATTCGTGTTCGCTCAGGACTTCACTGTGTTCGGAGGTTCGCTCGGCGAGGTCATGGGCGAGAAGATCTGCAAGATCATGGACCTCGCCCTCGAAACCGGAGCTCCGGTGATCGGTCTCAACGACTCCGGCGGTGCGCGCATCCAGGAAGGTGCCGCGTCCCTCGCCGGCTACGGCTACATCTTCGATCGCAACGTCAGGTCCTCGGGAGTCGTTCCGCAGATCTCCGCGATCATGGGTCCGTGTGCAGGTGGCGCCGTCTACTCCCCCGCCATGACGGATTTCACTTTCATGGTCAGCGAAACCTCCCACATGTTCATCACCGGCCCCGAGGTCATCAAGGCAGTGACCGGCGAGACCGTCACGCAAGAGGAACTCGGCGGGGCGATGAGCCACGCGTCCAAGTCGGGCGTCGCTCACTTCGTCACCCAGAACGACGAGGACTGCCTCGAGCAGATCCGCTACTTGCTCTCGTTCATCCCATCCAACAACTTCGAATCACCGCCGTACTTCCCGCCGACCGACGATCCGATGCGCGACTGTCCCGAACTCGACGAACTGATGCCTGACTCACCCAACAAGCCGTACGACATGCACCAGGTGATCGGATCCGTCTTCGATGACGGCGAGTTCTTCGAGGTTCATTCGCACTGGGCGCAGAACATCCTCACGGGGTTCGCACGACTCGCCGGTCACCCGGTCGGGATCGTGGCCAACCAGCCACAGGTGCTCGCCGGAACGCTAGACATCCCTTCGAGCACGAAGGGGGCGCGCTTCGTCAGGTTCTGCGACGCGTTCAACATCCCGATCGTGACGTTCGTCGACGTCCCTGGGTTCCTACCGGGAACCGAGCAGGAATACGGGGGCATCATCCGGCACGGAGCGAAGTTGCTGTACGCGTTCAGCGAGGCCACCGTGCCGCGCGTGACCGTGATCACCCGCAAGGCGTACGGCGGTGCTTACGTGGTCATGAACTCGAAGCACATCCGAGCCGACATGAGCTTCGCGTGGCCGTCTGCCGAGATCGCCGTGATGGGGGCCGAAGGCGCGGTCAACATCATCCACCGCAAGGAGATCGCCGGGGCCGAAGATGGAACCGCAAAGCGCGCCGAGTTGATCGCCGACTATGTCGAGAAGTTCTCGAACCCGCTCATCGCCGCCGAGCGTGGGTATATCGACGACGTGATCGAACCTCACGAGACGCGGGTCCGGCTGGTCAAGACATTCGACATGCTCCGCAGCAAGCGCGAGACGATCCCCCAGCGCAAGCACGGAAACATCCCCCTGTGACCGGTCCCGAGTCTGCTCGCAAGCGTCGCTTGAAACTCGTCGCTGTCGATGGCGAGCCGACCGAAGACGAGCAGCAGGCCATCCACGACGCGCTTGAAGAACAGATAGAGGACGAACGCTGGCGCGGAACTCTGTCCACTTGGCGTCGTATGGGTCGCGCTCAAGGACGGCGGCTGGGCAACACCGACTACCGGGACCGCTTCTCGGTCGAGGAGGCATGGCGTCTGTCGACCCGGCTCCCGTTCGGAGGCCGCGAGTACCCCGGCCGCAACGGCAGGGGCGACACGAAGTAGCTAGCCGTGCATCGAGAGGCCGCCGGAGATGCTGAACGTCTGGCCGGTCGTGAAGGCGGCGTCGTCTGAGCAGAAGTAGGCGACCGCAGCGGCGACCTCTTCCGGTTTGGCGAGGCGCTTCAGGGGGGTTGCCTGTTCCATCTGGGTCATCATCTTTTCGCCGAGTGGGGCGGCCTTGATGCGATCGGTCATCGGGGTGTCGGCGGGTCCGGGACACACCGAATTGACGGTCACCCGATCGCGCGCGAGCTCGCGGGCCATCGACTTCGAGAACGCGATCACTCCGCCCTTGGCGGCCGAGTAGGCGGCTTCGGCCATCGAGCCGACCCGGCCGGCGTCGGACGCGATGTTCACGATGCGTCCGTAGCCGCTGGTGCGGCAGCGTTCAGCGATCCCCGGCGCGAACGCGTAGGTGCAATTGAGGGTCCCCATCATCACGACGCGGACGATCGCTTCCCAATCCTTCGGGTCGCTCTCGAGGAAGAACCCCGGGATATCGAACCCGGCGTTGTTCACCAGGATGTCGACCCCGCCATGGGCACTCGCGACCGCATCCGCAGCAGCCCGCACCGAATCGAGGTCCCCGACGTCGCAGAGGATCGCTTCGGCCGAACCTGAGATCTCGGTGACGATGTCGCGGGCTGCATCGAGGTTGATGTCGGCGACGATCACGTGGGCACCGTCGGCCGCGAGTCGATGACAGATGGCGCGTCCGAGGCCGGACCCGCCGCCGGTGACGAGAGACACCCGCGTGGACATGCGGTGAGACTAAAGCTACTGAGGGATCCTCGTCTCTAGGAAGTCAGCGTGTGGAGCGGAATATCGCCGCGGCGCGCAGCAGGCTCCTAGGTAGCACCCGCCCCATCCGCACCATCGCATCCGCCATGCCGCCGGTCGAGGCCGGATCCGAAGCGATGAGGTTCCACTGATACGCGGAGGCGGACGAGTGCGGGGCCCCCATAGACAACGATTCGCCCTTGTCCTTACCGCGCAGGAGCACGAGGGCAGAGGAGACGGCGCGCTCGTGTCCATCCGACGGAGAGTTCTTCACATCGCCCTTGACGACCATCGTCGTTGACCCACCGCCGTCGAGATTGAGGGCCCACACCGCGCCCTGGTCGCGCATCAGGTCAGCGAACTGCTCGAGGGTCATGCCGATGCTGTAGTTCTTCTGGCGGCCGTCCACGGTTACGAACAGCACCTTCCCGTTCGCGGTCACGCCGACACCGGTCCGGGGATGGCGGGTGAAGAACGATCCGGCCCCCGAGACGTTGTTCCAGACGATCTGACCGTCTTCGATCAGGGTCGGGTTGCCGCCGATCGCGTCGACAACGTTCGCCCACCCGAGGGTCCACCCCAGCTCGAGAGTCTGCCCCGGGATGAGAGAGGTGATCTCGGTGACCCTCGTGCCCTCCGCTGGGGTCGAGACAACAACTCCACCTTTGGGGGCCAGTCTGTCGGGGCCGCATCTCACGGTGTCGACGTGGTAATCGGCCAGCACTCCTCCCGAGCTCACCCGCATGGAAGAGTCCCTGAAGAGCCGGACCGAGCAGGCATTGTTCGGCGGAGCCTCTTCCCACGAACCAGCCGGAGTGAAAAGCGCCAGCTGGTCGGGTCCGGGGGCACCTGCGTTCACCATGTCGAACGAGTACCGGTAGCCGTTGCTCGCGTCGTACATCCACGCCTTGGTCTTGGGATGGCCGACGTACGCCTGGCTCTCGGCCACGTCGACCGCGAAGTTCCGGCCCCATTTGAGTTCGGTCTGATCAAGTGCCCCGTCGGCCGCGAACGTGAACACCGGGCGCCCCGATTCGCGAGCGTAGTCACCGTTGATGGCAACGAGAGCGTTCGAGCGGCGGGCCATCGACGATGTCGTCTCTAGACCTGGCAGCGTGTTGTTCGCAAGCACCGTGTCGATGGTGGAGGGAGCGTCGAGACGGGCGGACACGATGTGGATCCGGTACGGCGCCTTCGCCCTCTTGATCTTCGTGTACTTGACCCCGGGTGCAAGGCTTGGTGGTGCGGACCCAGCTCGCGATCCTTCTTCTTCTTCTTGGCGAGCGAGGCTGGTCCGGAGGCGAGCGAGCCAAGGATCAGCCCGCAGACGAGCACCAGGGCCAACGCCGGCTCGTCCCGTTCGTGGGGTTGTCTTATGAAGTGTCCGATTCCTCATGAGCCCAACAAGGTACTCCGGGTCGGCGGTCTTGTGGGGACCTAGCTATGCCCGCACTGCTGCGGGCCCCCTACTTCGAGTAGTCGTAGAAGCCGCGCCCGGATTTGCGTCCGAGGTAACCGGCTCGCACCATGTGCTCTAGCAAGGGGGCCGGGGCGTATCTACGCTCGCGGAACTCCTCGTGAAGCGAGGTAAGGATCGCGTGAGTGACGTCGAGGCCGACGATGTCCATGAGCTCGAACGGTCCCATCGGGTGGGCGCAGCCGAGCTTCATCGCGGTGTCGATGTCTTCCGGCGAACCGTAGCCCTCCTCGTGCATCCGGACCGCATCGTTGAGATACGGGAACAGCAGGAAGTTGACGATGAAGCCAGCCCTGTCGCGACAGTGGACCGGGTGCTTCTTCAAGGAATGCACCCATGCCGTGGAGCGTTGCTCGACCTCGTCGGCGGTCGCAACCGTGCGAACGATCTCGACCAACTTCATCACGGGGGCGGGGTTGAAGAAGTGAAGCCCGATGACCTTGTCGGGTCGCCCCGTGACTGCTGCGAGATCTACGACCGGGAGCGACGAAGTCGTCGTCGCCAGGATCGCGTCCGGCTTCACCGCGGCGTCGAGTTCGGTGAAGATCGCTACCTTGATGGCCAGGTCCTCGGCGACGGCTTCGACCACGAGATCGCATTCGGCGAGGTCGGAAAACTCGAGCGTCGTCGTGACCCTGTCCAGCACCGCGTCGGCCGCCGACTGATCCATCTTCCCCTTGGACACCGCCCGCCCAAGGCTCTTCTCGATAGCGGCCTTAGCCTTCTTGATCGACGCTTCGCTACGGCCCCTGAGGATGACGTCGTTGCCCGCCTTGGCGGCGACCTCCGCGATCCCCGACGCCATCAGGCCGGTTCCGACTACACCGATACTCGTGATGTCGGACTCCCCGATCGCGGCATCGCTGTCGACGGCATCGACGACGACACCAGACTCGGGCTTCTCGTAGCGGTAGAACCCTCGCCCCGACTTGCGACCGAGATAGCCCGCCACCATGTACTGCTTGAGGAGCGGCGACGGCGCGTCCTGGTCGTCGCGGAACTGACGCCACAGCGCCTCACAGATCTCGTAGCCGGAGTCGAGTCCGATCAGGTCCAGTAAGGACAGCGGTCCCATCGGGTGCCCACAACCGAATTGCATCGAGGCATCGATGTCCTCGCGCGTTGCGAAGCCACCATCGAGGAGACGTGTCGCGGAGTTCAGGTAAGGGAACAGCAGAAGGTTCGCGATGAAACCGGCTCGGTCTCGGCACGGAACGGCCGACTTGCCGAGGCCCTCGGCGAACTCCTTGGCCGCGTCCAGAACCTCGGGCTCGGTCGCCACGGTGTGAACCAACTCGACGAGCTTCATCACCGTCGCGGGGTTGAAGAAGTGGAAGCCGAGCACCCGCGACGGTCGCTTGGTCGCAACGGCCATGTCGATCACGGGAAGCGACGAAGTGTTGGTGGCGAGGATCGCATCCGGCTTCAGGATCTCGTCGAGCTGCGCGAACAGGTCCTTCTTCAGTTCTAGCTTCTCGGGCACCGCCTCGAACACGAGGTCACAGTCGGCCAGACCCTCGTAGCCTGTCGTCGAAGAGATCCGGCCAAGGATCGCGTCGGCTTCTGCCCGCTCCAACTTGCCTCGCTCGACCGCCCTCTCGACGCTGCGGGTGATGCGCTCGTGCCCGTGGGCGACGAGATCCTCGGTGGGCTCCATGAAGATGACATCGAAGCCGCCCCTGGCGACCGTTTCGCAGATGCCGGACCCCATGGTGCCGCAGCCAACGACGCCGACCTTCTCGATCTTGCTCACGTGTCCTCCGGAAGTCATTTCGTAGTGGGTGGAACGGCCATCGACCCTAACCTCAACCGGGGCGAGCCCGATTAGGCTTGCTTCGTGCCGCGCGAGAAGGATCGACCCTGGATATTCCGGACCTACGCGGGTTATGCGACCCCGGAGGCGACGAACGCGCGCTTCAAAGCGAACCTCGCTAAGGGACAGACCGGCCTCTCCGTGGCGTTCGACCTGCCTACGCAGACCGGGTACGACTCCGACCATCTGATGGCGAAGGGCGAAGTCGGCAAGGTCGGGGTTCCGATCGGGCATCTGGGCGACATGGGCGGCGTCTTCGACGGGATCCCCGTCGCCGAGATGAACACATCGATGACGATCAACGCGACGGCGATGTGGCTGCTGGCCCTTTACGTCGGCGTGGCCGACCAACAAGGGGCCGACCGCGCCGCTCTCGCTGGGACGACGCAGAACGACATCCTCAAGGAGTACCTATCGAGGGGCACTTACATCTTTCCCCCCGAACGATCGATCCGTCTGACCACAGACCTCATCACCTGGACGCTCCACGAGACGCCGAAGTGGAATCCGATCAACGTCTGCTCGTACCACCTCCAGGAAGCGGGGGCTGGCCCGGTGCTTGAGGTCGCGTACGCGCTGGCCAACGCCATCACGGTCCTCGATGCGGTCAGAGCAACCGGACGCGTATCGGACGACGACTTCCCGCGGCTTGTGGGTCGTATCTCGTTCTTCTGCAACGCGGGCATCCGGTTCGTCGAAGAGACCGCCAAGATGCGCGCGTTCAACCGATTGTGGGATCGCGTCACCGGTGAGAGATACGGAGTCACCGACCCGAAGTACCGACGGTTCCGCTATGGAGTGCAGGTCAACTCGCTCGGATTGACCTCGTTGCAGCCCGAGAACAACGTCTACCGGATCTTCCTCGAGATGCTCGCTGTGACGCAGAGTAAGGACGCACGAGCCCGGGCTGTCCAACTCCCTGCCTGGAACGAGGCGCTCGGACTCCCCCGGTCGTGGGACCAACAGTGGTCGCTCCGCGCGCAGCAGATCCTCGCCCTCGAATCCGATCTTCTCGAATACGGCGACATCTTCGAAGGCTCCAAGGTCATGGATGGGCTCACGGAGGAGATCGCCCAGGGGGCCTGGGAGGAACTCACCAAGGTCTTGGATAGCGGTGGCTCGGTCGAGGCACTCTCGTACATGAAGGAACAACTGGTCGCCTCCCACGCCCAACGCAGGCGCGACATCGAGGCGGGAGATTCGATCGTCGTCGGGCTGAACCGTTATCAGGAGACCGAACCGTCCCCGCTGGTCGAAGGCATGGATGAGCTCGCATTCGAGAAGGTCGATCCGAAGTACGAGGCCCACCAGGTAGAGAGCCTCGAACGATGGCGTGCGACTCGAGACTCGGGCGCCGCAGCGAAGGCCCTCGATGCCCTGAAGGCCGTTGCCGCCACCGAGGACAACCTCATGGAAGCCTCGATCGAAGCAGTCAAGGCAGGGGTGACCACCGGTGAGTGGTCCGATGCCCTCCGCGACGCGTTCGGTGAATACAGAGCACCCACCGGCGTCACCGCTATGGCCTCGAAGGGTGAGGGGCTCGACGAGGTCCGCGCGAAGGTCTCGGCAGCCGAACGGGCCGCGGGAGTTACCAAGCTCCGGATGCTGGTCGCCAAGCCGGGCCTCGACGGCCACTCGAACGCAGCCGAACAGGTCGCCGTCCGGGCCCGCGATGCCGGCTTCGAGGTCATCTACCAGGGCATCCGACTGACCCCGGAGCAGATCGCCAGGGCTGCGGTCGACGAGGACGTACACGTGATCGGGTTGTCGATCCTTTCCGGTGCCCACGGCTGGCTGGTCCCCGATGTGATCGACCGCCTCAAGGCCGAAGGGGTCGATCCATCCCTGGTTCCAGTGGTCGTGGGTGGGGTGATCCCGGACGACGATGCCGCCAAGCTGATCGAGGCTGGGGTTGCGAAGGTCTACACCCCCAAGGACTACGACCTCACCGCGATGATCGGCGAGATCGCGGACCTCATCTCGGGGGCCGCGGGGTAGCGCACGGCGGGCAGTAGCATCCCGGGCCAATGGACGAACCATCTGAGGGGCCGCAGGTCGGCTCCGGATCTCAGGATCGACCGCCTCCGACCGGACTTATCGGACTCGGGGCAGTTCTCCTCGCCCTGGGCGGGATATTCCTGTGGCTCTACCTCGTCGTGGTCCCGTGGCGGCTCGCATCTGGGTTGATCGAGACGGCCGACCGCATCCAGGCCGCCGAGAGATGGCTGAACGAGGGGGATCTCAAGAAGGCCAGGTCTGAGACGGCGTTCGCGGTCGCGGCGGCGGATCGGGCGGAGGCTGGTCTCGATGCCCCGAGCCCTCTGCTTGCGCTGGCCGAGGTGCTCCCGGTCGCGTCGGACGCGCTCAAGGAGGTCGATCACTTCGTTGCGGCGGTGCGGTTCTCTAGCGACGCGGCCTTCGAGACTGTGCGGATCGCAGACGAGGCGATCGGGGGAAACCTGATCTCCAAGGACCCAGACGATCCGACCGGTGGTTCGCTGATCGACATCCCGACGATCGAGGAGCTCGCGGAGCGAGTGCATGGCGTGAGGGAGGGGTTGAGCGCAGCAGCGACCGAGCTGCGGGCGATCGATCCGAAGAACCTTCCGGCGCGTCTCCGTCCGAAGCTCGCCAAGGCGCTAACTCAAGCCGAGGATGCAGATGTGCGGCTGGCGGATGCCGAAGCCGGCTTCGCCGTGTTGCCCGGCATCCTTGGCGCGGACGGACCTCGCACGTATCTCTTGGGGTTCCAGAACAATTCGGAACAACGTGGGACCGGTGGTGCGATCCTGCAGTTCTCGACCCTCGCGATCGACAACGGCAAGGTGTCCTTAGGGGATGACGACGACTCGGCGTTCACCGTGTACAAGGTCGACAAGGGCCGGCAGCAGTACGACATCCCGCTCCCCCAAGACGCGTGGCTCGTGTCGCAGATCCCCGATGCGAAGAGGTTCGGCAACGCGAACTGGTCTCCCGATTGGCCCCTGTCTGCCAAGTTGATGCTCGATTACGCAGACGCATCCGAGGCAGCCAACCCGGACGTGAGTGTGCCCGAGTTCGATGGGTTCATCGCGGTCGATCCATTCGCTCTGCAGAAGATGATGCCGGGCGTTGGGCCGTTCGAGACCAAAGCCGGGAACCGGATCACCTCATCGCGCGTGGTTCCGTTCGTGCTCTACCAGGCCTATGGGAAGTATCCATTTCCCTATCAGCGGCGCAGCGTTCTCAAGCAGGTGGTCGATGGGTTCTTCAGCCGCGCGATCGATCCGTTCGCGCCGACCGAACTCCTAGAAGGAGCGGGTGCTGCCCTCACCGAGAAGCGCATCCAGATATGGATGAAGGACAAGGCCGAGGAAGCGTTCGTGAGAAAGATGAAGTGGGACGGCGCCATCGACAAGGCGAAACGCTCGGACTACGTCTACGTCGTCGAACAGAACGTCGGCGGGAACAAGCTCGACTACTTCGCTACCCAAACGACCGACATGGCAGTGTCCTTCGACGGGCAAGATGCGCAGGTGTCCACCGAACTCGGGGTGAGCAACCAGATCTTCACACCACAACCCCGCTGGATACTTGGCGACCTCGGGCCGTTCCACAAGCCGATGCTCAGCCTCTATGTCCCGGGTGATGCGATCTTGGAGACCACGACGGTCACCGGGCAGCGCGTCGACGACCCGGCCCCCGCGGCGTGGCTCAACGGGCTTCCACCGGAGGACTCAGAATCGGGCAAGAAGGTATGGTCGGCGACGCTCCTGGTGGCGCCCGGCGAGACCTCCTCGATCCGCTACGACTACGTCGTTCCGGGCGTGGTTCGGAGGATCGGAGGGCGAAGCGTCTACCGTCTCGTCATCCAGCACCAGCCGAAGGTCAACCTGGAACGGATGACGATCCGCCTGACCTTGCCACCGGGCGCGAGCGATGTCTCGGCCCCTGGGTGGGTGCGAGATGGAGATGAACTTACGTGGAGCAAACCGTTGAAACAGGACAGAGAGGTGGAGGTTTCGTGGGCAGAGTGAGGGCTGCGGTTCTGGCGGCAGGCAGAGGGGTCCGCATGGGAGGCGAGCGTCCCAAAACGCTGCTGCCTGTGGGCGACCACGACCCACTGCTGGATCACATCCTCCGCGGGCTGAAGACCGCCGGGATCGAGGACATCCTGATCGTTACCGGGTTCAAGCCTGCAGAGATCCAGGATCATGTCGCCGAGAGATTCCCGGATGTGTCCGTCACCTACGCGTTCAACGCGCGCTACGCCTCGTGGGGCAACTTCCACTCGGTGCGCGTCGCCCTCGACGCGTCTCCGGGGATGGATGTCCTCGTAGTGAACTCAGATGTCGTCGTTAACCCAGACGTCTACAAGCGCGTTGCGGCCGCTCAGGGCGATCTCGTCCTTGCGGTTCAGGAACGACTGAATCTCGACGGGGAGGACATGCGGGTCCGCATCGAAGGTAAGCGTGTAACCGCGATAGGTAAGGACCTGAAGAGATCGCTATCGGCCGGTGAGTACGCGGGCGTGTCGTTGGTGCGCCCAGCTGCGGCTCGGATCTACGGCGACATCGCTAACCGGTGGCAATGGGCCGGCACCACCGATGGCTATTACGAGGATGTCTATGGCGAGTCGATGGCAGATATCGACGCTCGCTACGCCTCTGTCGGTGACGGCGAGTACGCAGAGGTAGACAAGCCGGAGGACCTGCCTGCTGCGATCGCCGTTATCGAGAGACTCGAGCCCGTAGGAAGCGCGTAGGTTGGATACCCCCCGCATCGTCTTCTTCGATGGCGATGTCGCCGGGGCTGGCGAGGCGCTGGCCGCTCTCGTCAACGAACTCGGGTTCATGGCTCCGCTGGTGATCGCGTCGGTCCACGGAGACACAGTCGCTGGTGGTCTCCCCGACGCTCGCCACGAGAGACCCGACGCGGATGCGGGGATCGGGTGGGCTTCGGCTCTCGGCTCTCAAGCCCACAGGGATGGCAGCGACGCGATCGTGGCCATCGGAGGCGGGAGATGCCTCGACCTCGGGAAACTTGCCGCCGCCCGAGCGGGAGTGCCCGTTATCGCGGTGCCTACCCAGCTGTCACACGATGGACTCTGCTCGCCGATCGCGGTTGCTCAGGAGAACGGCGTCAAGAAGAGCCTCGGCGCGGTTCCCCCGAAAGCCGTCTTCCTGTCGCTTCCCACCATCTCGGAGGCTCCGCTCGTCTCACTGCGGGCTGGGCTCGGTGACCTGATCGCGAATCCGTTCGCGTTGCGGGACTGGGCACTGGCGGAGAACCACGGGCTGACGACCAGCGATCGAGCTGCGTGGGAGATGTCGGAGCGCGCGTACGCAACCATCGAGCCTTATCTCGACGTCGCCCCGCAAGGTCCGCCGTTCGACCAGGGTTTCCTGAAGGATCTCGCGGAGGCTCTGATCCTTTCCGGTCAGGCGATGATCCACGCTGGTTCCTCGCGACCCGCCTCGGGCGGTGAACACGAGATCTCACACGCCCTCGATGAGTTGTTCGGGGGACGAGCGATGCACGGCGAGCAGGTTGCGTTCGGATGCGTTGTCTCGGCTGCACTTTTCGGCGATGACCCCGAACCGCTCCGGGTCAGACTTCGGCGCCTCGGGCTTCCGCAGCACCCTGACGATCTCGGATTAGGGGTCGACGAGATGGTGAGCGTTCTTCTCCGCGCTCCGGACACCAGGCCGGGACGATTCACCATCGTTGAGGACGCCGCGCTCGACGGATCCTCTGCTCGGAACCTCATCGAGGCCATCTGGGATGTCCGATGACCGCTGCTACCCTCCCTCCCCGTGACTAGACGCATCCTGGCCGTCGTTATCGCGGTCGCGCTCGTGGGCGCTGGCGCCTTCTACCTGTCCTCCCGCTCAGACGACGATCTTCCGGTCAACGAGAAGGCCGACAGCATCGATGTCTCCGGGCGCACATTTCCGTCGGTGGATCCGATCGAGCGAGGGTGCGCGCTGAGTCGCGACATCCTGACCCGCATCGACCGGGGAACCGTGCCCGCTCATTCCGAAGACCTGTTGTTCGTACCGCAAGAGCCGAACTTCATGGGGTCGTTCGACATCAACAGTCACTCGGGCCCATGGGACTACGTCCAGACAGTTCCGCTGGTCCTCTATGGACCGGAGCGGATAGTCGCCCAGGGGCACGCCCTCAAGAAGGGCGCGAGCATCACCGACGTCTACCCCACCGCGGGTGCCCTGACCGGGGTCGAGTTACCCGCGCGCTCGGGCAAGGTGCTCGAAGACGCACTGCTCCCCGATGTCCCGGGTGCACCCAAGGTCATCCTCACGGTGGTCTGGGACGGCGTCGGGCGGAACATGCTCGAACGGTGGCCCGACGCGTGGCCGAACCTGGCTCGGATGGAGAGAGAGGGAACCTCCTATCTCGGGGCGACCGTCGGATCCTCGCCGAGCATCACCCCCGCGACGCACTCGAACCTCGGCACCGGGGCATTCCCCAAGGATCACGACGTCACGGCGATCACGATGCGAGTGGGTGACCAGATCCGCAACGCCTTCGCGTCTCGGAGCCCCGCCGACCTGAAGCTCTCAACGTTCGGTGACGAGATCGACCAGGCGTATGGCAATCGCTCGCTCGTTGGCATGCTTGCGTGGAAGTCGTGGCACCTCGGGATGCTCGGTCACGGAACGATGACACCGGGGGGTGACGCCGACCTCCTCGGCATCCTCGGGCACGGCGAGGAGATCTCCGGGAACGACGACTACTACTACACGCCCGACTACCTCATGCCGTTCCCCGGCCTTGACGAGCGCGTCGAGGAACTCGATACCGCGGACGGCAAGGCCGACGATCAATGGATGGGTCACAAGATCAGGGAACTGCACGACAACCCCGCGTGGGTGAACTACCTAGGCGACGCTCTGCTCGCAACCATGGAGAAGGAAGGGTTCGGTGACGACGATGTCCCCGACTTCCTGCTCACCAATTTCAAGATGACCGACATCGTCGGCCATCAGTACACGATGGACTCGGAGGAAGAGCACGTGGTCTTGGCGGCGCAGGACGCGGTCCTAGGTGAGTTGGTCGACTACCTCGACCGCGAGGTCAAGGACTACGTGGTCGTTGTCACTGCGGACCATGGTCACACCCCTAGCCCCGAAACTTCCGGTGGGTGGCCGATCGCCAAGGGCGGTTTGACCGACGACCTCGACAGGTTCTTCGGCGTGAGTGGGGACGACGACCCGGTGATCAACATCAGCGCGGTCGGCATCTTCTTCGACGAGGACAAGCTCGCCGCCACGGGGAAGTCCCTCGACGACGTCGCCCGGTTCTTGAACGGATATCGCCTCGCCGATAACTGGAACGACGATGAGCTTCCGCAGGGGTACGCGGACCGAGCCGACGAGCAGGTGTTCTCGGCAGCATTCCCGACCACGGATCTACCGGCGATCCTCTCGTGCGGTGGGGTCAAGCCCTAGTTCGCACGCCCCGAAGTCTGCAACCCGACCATCTAGGATGCGAGACATCTATGACGACTACCGAGGATCGGACCGCCAGAGCAGCCGTCATCGGCCTCGACGGAGCCGCGTGGCACCTGCTCGACCCATTGATCGAGGCCGGCTTGATGCCTCGGTTGGCAGCGCTGAGATCGAAGGGGGCCTCCGGGACGCTGCTCTCCACCGTCCCGACCTACACACCACCCGCCTGGACCACCGCAGCAACGGGAGTGAACCCGGGACGTCACGGCATCTACGGCTTCGTGGAGGGCCACGCCCAGAGCGAGCATCAGACCCTGTCGCATTCGGGCAAGGTCCGCTCCGCGACGATCTGGGAGATGGTCAACGCTCAGGGGGCCCGGGCCGGCATCTACAACCTGCCGCTTACGTACCCGCCGCAACCTCTGGACGGATGGATGGTCTCAGGGATGATGACCCCCGGGTACGGCGAGAGGCAGCGTGGGTTCGCAACCTGGGGAGATCCCCATTCAGGGGACGAACTCGAGTCGAAGATCCTGTCGTGGGCTCCCGGCTACGTTCTCGACATCTCGGCAAACTACGAACAGGACTGGCGTGACGAGAAACTAGCGATCCGCGCTCTCGATTCGATCCGGCAGCGGAAGACGGTGTTGGAGAAACTCCTCGAGACGGATCCAGTCAACGTGCTGTTCTCGGTTCAGGAATCGCCCGACCGCATCCAGCACGTCTACTACCGCTACATGGATCCGAAGGATGTCCTGTACGACACCCCCGAGGCGAAGCAGATCCGGCCTCACGTCGAGCGCTGCTTCGCGACCCTCGACGAGATCATCGGACTCCTCGACGACTGGGCCGGTGGTGGGGTGATCGTGTGCTCCGACCACGGCTTCACCGCGTGGGAGGTCACGGTTCACCTCAACGCCCTGCTCGGGGGATGGAACATGTTCTCGCTCAAGTCCGGGACCAAGCTGATGCAGTCGGGCGCGGTTCGCAAGATGATCCCGATCGCCAAACGTGTGCTCCCGAGGAAGCTAGCGCGCGAGGCCAAGGGCAAGACGTTCGCCGCTATCGATTGGAGCAAGACCACTGCGTTCGCATCACCGATCCCGCAACAGGGCATCTACGTGAACCTCGAGGGCCGCGAACGGTTCGGCATCGTCCCGCCGAGCGAGCTGGAGCGGGTCAAGGACGAGATCACCGCCAAGCTCCTGGAGCAGAAGGCCCCCGACGGGGCGCCGTTGGTAGACAAGGTTTGGCGCTCTGAGGAGGTCTTCACCGGCGACGCACTCGCCGGTGCCCCTGACCTCCTGCCGGTGATGCGCGACCACCGCTACGAGAACTCCGATGAGATCTTCCACTCCGATCCGTTCTCAGATGTGACCGACATGCCCCGCGGGGTCCATCACCCCGATGGGATCGTGATCGTGTCCGGGCCGGGCGTGACCCCTGGAGGGACGATCTCTGGGACCGTCGCCGACGTCACCCCAACCCTGCTGTACCTGGCCGGGCTGAAGGTTCCCGAGGGCCTCGACGGCAACGTCCTCACCGGTGCGTTCGAGAGCCACCATCTCGAAGAACGCCCGATCGAGACCACCGCTCCCCCGAGTTCCGAGGGCCGTGATGAAAGCTCGCCGTACTCCGAGGAAGAAGAAGCGATGATCGAGGAGTCTCTCAGGGGTCTCGGGTACCTGTAGTCATGGTCGCCACCGAAGAACGCCCATCCCCACCCCTTCGCAAGCAGCCCCGTCACCGCCAGAGTGCGGCCCGCATCCTGATGCGCGTGCTCGCCGATGGGATGGCGGTATCAGCGGCTCTGTTCCTGGCGACCGCCTTGCGCTTCGAGGCCTTCACGGGAGCCCCCGCCAAGGTCGACGGCTCGTACATCGATTACACACTCGTCACCCTGATCGCAACGCCGGTATGGCTGCTTCTGTTCTGGCTATACGGGCTCTACGAGCCGCGCCAGGTGCTGTCTCCCGTGAGCGAGTTCAAGCAGGTCTTCCACGGCGTCGTCGCGGGCTCGGTCGTCATCTTCGTCGGTGACTCGGTCTTCAACCTCAACCTGGCCCGCGGGTGGGCCCTGCTCGGCATGGGCGTCGGCTTCCTCATGGTGGGAGGGGAACGCCTCGTGGTCCGCAAGCTGCTCCACTTCATGCGCCGACGCGGATCCGACGCGACACGAACGATCATCGTCGGCACGAACCATGAAGCTCGCACGATCGCCAAGACCCTCGGACGAGAGGGGTGGCTCGGCTACAGGATCGTTGGGTTCGTTGACGACGACCTTCCGGTTGGACACGAGGTCGAGGGGGGTCAACTCGTCCTCGGCAAGATCGCTCAGTTGAAGGAGTTCGTCGACGAGCTCGAGGTCACGAACCTGCTGATCGCGGCGAGCGCGCTCGACGCGGCATATCTGAACCGCCTCTTCTGGGAGTTGCAGGACCACGACGTCGATATGCAGATCACGTCCGGCACCGTCGATCTGATGGCGAGTCGGATGATCGTGCAATCGGTCGCAGGCATCCCTCTGCTCTACGTGAGGCGTACGGGCATGGACCGACTCCAACGGACGATCAAGCGCACCATCGACATCGTCGGAGCGTTCGGCATCGGCCTGGTTCTCTCGCCGTTCCTCGCAGCCTTCGCCATCTGGATCAGACGTGACTCGAAGGGTCCGGCGATCTTCAAACAGACCCGCGTCGGCCGCGACGGCGAACACTTCACCTGCTGGAAGTTCCGCACCATGGTCGTTGACGCCGAGGAGCAGAAGGCTGGCCTCGAGGCACTCAACGAAGGGCCCGGGATGCTCTTCAAGCTGAAGGAAGACCCCCGGATCACGAAGGCGGGGGTCAAGCTCAGGCGTTACTCGCTAGACGAACTCCCTCAGTTGTGGAACGTCCTCAAGGGAGAGATGAGCTTGGTCGGGCCTCGTCCTGCGCTCCCGTCTGAGGTCGAGCAGTTCGACGACTGGGTCCGCAACAGGATGAAGGTCAAGCCGGGGATGACCGGCCTGTGGCAGGTCTCAGGGCGCGCCGAAACGAGTTTCTCGGATTACGTTCGCTACGACCTCTTCTACATCCAGAACTGGTCGCTCTCCTTGGATCTGTGGATCCTGTGGCGGACGCTCAGGGCGGTGTTCTCGGCCGAGGGCGCGCACTAGCCATGAGCGGTAACCTGGGTGCATGCTCGAAGAGATCGTTCTCAAGGTCGACGACAACCCGGGTGCGCTAGCGAACATCGGTGAGCTACTCGGGAACGCAGAGGTGAACATCCAGACCCTCTCCGCGACTACCTACGATGGGCAGGGCATCGTCCATCTCGTCTGCGACGACGGGGATGACGCCGCCGAGGTCCTCAAGTCCAACGGCTTCACGGTGATAACGACGCGTCCCGTCATGGTCGCCACCGTCGACGATCAACCTGGCGAACTCGGCCGCTACTGCCGCCGCCTGGTCGATGCGGGGGTCACGATCTCGGCCGCGTACGTCGCCCGCAAGGGTTCGGGTGAGACCGAGTTGGTCTTCGCTGTCGACGACCTCGAAAGCGCTCAAGAAGCCTGAGGCCGGACGCGTCGAAGGGGCCCCGAAGGACCCCCTCGAGATAGAACCGCTGTTCCTAGTTAGTAGCCCGAGCTGGGCCTTGCGCGCCTACCGACCCGAAGTACAGGGCGAGAGCCGCCGTTGCGATGTGCAGGTAGTTATCCGGCGATCCGGCGTTCTCGATCGCCAACCACTTCAAGGCGCCAGCCATCCCCAATGCGAACACCAGGAGCAGAACGACGCCGAACATCATGTTCACGGACTTGGCTGTCGAGTGCTTGGCGGCAGCGCCGATCCACACGGCACCCAGACCGATGTGCACGATGTTGTGCAACGGATTGAGTGCGAAGACGATCAGCTGATCGTCGAACGTCTTGCCTGCGAAATCATCGAATCCAGTGATGGCGAAGCCGATCAGGCCGATCACCATGTAAACGACCCCGAATACCAAAGCGAACAACTGTGCTGGTGTGCGTTCTCCCATGTTCAACTCCTCCGTTTAGGACGCGACCTTCTCTGTCCGAAGGTTCGTAACCCACCCCACCCGAGGATGGCTTTTCCTGTGCTACAGATAGCCGAGATTCCGTAGCGATTCCTCGATCGCCGCTTCTTCCTCAGCTGAGTACGCGGCCGCCTCGGTCCCCTCCCCCGCCTTCGGGAGGTCCATCGGCTCGATGACGGGCGGACGAAGCTCCAGCAGGGACGCTGGCAGGTACCGGGTGAGGATCTCACCGTCTCCCTCCGGCACCTTAAGACCGGCGAGATAAAGGGCCGTGGGCATCATGTCGAGCAGATTCGCTCGCTCGCCCGAGAGCGGCTCGACCCCGGGACCTGCGATCCCGAAGATCCCGTCCATGTGATGGAAACCACGAGGAAGGCCCCGGTAGTCGTCGAGGATCGCCGGCGAATACAGGCCATCCGAAAGTTCGTAGGAGTACTCGCGGCACACCGGATAGAGGTCGGGGGCACCGTTCGCCTCGGGGCCATGTGTGACCTCTTCCCGCTTGTAGACGCGGTCCACCACCGGCTTGCCGTCGTCGGGGTCCATCAACGAGGTGAGTTTGTCGATGATCTCGTCGCGGACGCTCTCGTAGTCGGCCTGAGACACGATGCCGTGCTCCTCGCGGCCCTCGAGGTTGATGTAGATCCCCTGCTGAGGGATGGGGGCCGAGAACGCCTTCGTCTTCGACCAATCGATCGATCCCTGGGCAGCGCCTTTGGCCTTCTGCCACACGGACTTCGGAAGGACCTTCTTTGCCTTACGGGCGAGTTTCCGAACGCCCTGCGACTTCGTGACCGATCCGGCACCCTTCACCGACAAGAAGCCCCACTCGCGTAGCGCAACATTGATGTTCACACTCTTGTCTTTCGGCCCGAAGCCGTGGTCCGACATCGACAGGACCCAGCCGTCGTCGCCGACCCACTCCAGCATGTCGCCGATCATCTCGTCCATCTCATCGAAGAATCGCCATGCACGCTCGCGGATGTGAGCGGCCTCGGGACGGTTGTAGTGCTCCTGGCTCGGATCGATGTACTTGTAGTGGACGTGCATGAGACGGTCCGGGGCCTCTAGTACCGAGAACAGCAGCGGCACATCGTGGGCAGCCAGCAGATGCTTGAGGGCGACGCGCTTCTTGGCGAGGTTGCGCGACAGTCGCTCGATGATGTCGGTCGATTTCCAGTCCTCGTCGTAGTTGACGTCGATATCGATCTCGTAGGAACCGGTCTCGGCAACGATGCTCTTGGCCAGTTCCTCGGGGAAAGTGAAGTTCTCGGGGGTCTCGCCTCCGCCCTCGGGAGTGAGCATCCCCGACACCGAGAAGCCATCGACCGCGGGGGCCGGATAGGTCATCGGGATGTTGAACAGTCCGATCTTGGTTCCCTGGGCATTGGCCGCGTTCCAGATCGCCGGGGCCGCTACCTTCTCCATCCTGACCAGACCGCGGCTCGCCTGAACGTGGCCGAGGGTGAAACCGAAGATGCCGTGCTTGCCGGGATTGACGCCGGTGAAGATCGACGTCCACCCAGGGGGCGTGTATGGAGGGACGGTCGAAGTGAGTTTGCCGGACACCCCGCGCTCCAGCAGTGCCTTGAATCGGGGCATGTGCCCGGCCTCGAACAGCGGATCCAGGATGGTGAACGTCGCTCCATCCAGGCCCAGCATCAGAACGCGGCTCACTTCAGTCTTCTCCATACCGTCAGCAGGATAGCGGCCGTGACCATCGCTATCCCCAAGATGAACGCTGGGATCACTAGTCCGGTTATGGGGCCGAAGATATAGACGATCGCTTGAACGTCCGGCATCCCTGGGTTGGGCAGCAAGCGGTGCCGCGCCAGGGCAGATGACAGCCGCCCGCGAACCCCAGGAGCGCCGTCACCCTTCTCGGCCCCGGCTATCTCGAGGAAGTAATACGCGAGGAATACATAGGTGATGACCCACCAGACGTCGCTCTGGGCGAGATCGTCGGCTCGCCATACGTAGATAGCGAGTCCGAGTCCAGCGGCGGCTCTTCTGGCGCCGTCGGCGAGATGATCGAGGGCCTCACCCTTCTCGCTCGTAACCCCGGTCGAGCGCGCGAGCTTGCCGTCCACGCAATCGAAGACGAACGCGAGATAGAAGGCGACCCCACCGGCGACCAGCCCCCACCGCTCGGCGAGAGCGAAGAACGCCCCCGCGGCGAGCCCGAACAGCAACGCGACGATCGTGACCTGATCTGGCGAGAGCCACCTGTGCCGAGTGAGGAACCTGACGATCGGCAGTGACACGGGGTCGGTCAGGAGAACAGTGAACCAGTAGTCGCGCTTCTTGGCCCCGGGCGGGTGCTCTGCGGGAGCCGTCACCGGCTGGCCCCGTACTGCGGATCCACGAGGCCCTTGCCACCGGCTTGTTCCATCGCACCCTTGATCAATCCAGTTACCAACCCCGGATCGCGCGTTTGCGCGGCCTTACCGATGTTGATGATGAACAGTCCCAGGAGAGCCCACCACAGGGCCAACCGATAGCGGAAGGTCTGCGGGAGCAGCTTGCGGTGCAGATAGAACTGATTTGCCATGTTCATCCTCTGAAGCTGGTGCGAGTTCATGCGTGACGCGCTGCTCTTGAGGTGGTCGCAGCGAGCCGCGGGGGTCTGGAGCAGGGTGTAGTTGCGCGACACCCGATACGAGAAGTCGATGTCTTCCTTGTAGCCGTATCCAGCGAGCTTCTCATCGAAGCGCTCCTTGTCGACCACCTCTCGTTTGTAGGACATGAACCAACCGTTCATGTACTCGATCTTGCGTACGCCTGCTGAATCCGAGATCCCCTCAGCGTAGAAGCCCTTGTGAACGACTCCCGAAGCCTCGGGCCACCATCCCCCGATCCCGAAGAAACGCCGATACAGGATCGTCAGCCTCGAAGGACGTGCCGGTCGCGTCGGGGTCGCCCGGATGCCGCCAACCTCTGGCCCCCAGCGCGCGTACTCCTCGAGGATCGCCTCGTGGCAATCGGGGGCGAGCCAGACGTCGTCATCGATGAAGAAGACGATGTCGCCGTCGGTGCGGTCTATCCCTACATTGCGCTGAACGGTGAGCCCCTTGGGGGCCGGGTGGTGGAAATCGAGCTTCAGCCCCACGTCGGCGCACAGTTTCTCGATCTGGGACCGAGTGGGGGTCTCCTCGCTCGAATCGACGATGCACAGTTCGGCCGGGAGGACCGTTTGCGCGACGAGGCTCTCGACCGACTTGAGGAGGTCGTCCGGCCGGTTGCGCGTGGCGATAATGAACGAGCTTCTGGGGTGTGTGGTCATACCGGAGGGCAGGGTACCAAGCCGGATGGCTCCAGATTGCGTGAAAAGCCCATTGTCCTCGGCCCCTTAGGTGACTACCGTGAGGCGCATGTTTACCCACACGCGCCACCTCATCCTGTCGCGCCGGTCCCTCGTGGCCCTCGCGATCGCCGTCGCCATGCTAGCCCTCTCGCTGGGGGCCTCCCCGGGAGTCGTCACTCCGGCCCACGCCGACGAGCATGGGGTCACCACCCTTGATAAGACGATCGTGCCCAAGGGGAAGAAGGGCAAGAAGAAGAAGAAGCTGAAGTACGGCCCCGGCCAGGCGCGGGTCACCCGCTCCCTCGTGAAGGGGTACCCGAAGGGTCCGGGGGTCGGCCTCGCCGCCTTCCGCCAGATCTCGGACGTCCACACGATCGACGAAGAATCCCCCGCACGGGTCGAGTGGGCCGACAACTGTGGGCCTGCCTACACCAGCGCATACCGGCCCCAGGAAGCGATGTCCATGCAGGTGGGCGACTCGATGATGCAAGCCCTCAACGCCGTGACGACCGGCCCGGCGACCGGGCTCGACTTCTCGTTCGCGGTCTCTACCGGCGACAACGTGGATAACAACCAGTACAACGAGCTGCGCTGGTTCATCGATCTCCTCGACGGGAACGAGGTGGTTCCCAACTCCGGCGGAAGCACCCCGGAGGAGCGCGCTGACTCCCCATACGAGGGCTACGTCCGCGACCTCGTCGTCAACGACGCCGATGACCCGGGCATCGATGGAGACATCGGTATCCCCTCGAAGACAGCGCTCCCGACCAGCATCCTCGAGCTGGCGCAGCAGGGCTTCGATGCCACCGGCTCGGACGTCCCCTGGTACGCCGTACTCGGCAACCACGACGGCCTCGCCCAGGGCAACCTGCCCGGCACCGGGCCCTTCGCTCCGATCCCCGTCGGGAACCAGAAGAACTTCAGCCCGATCCACGAGAAGAAGTACTGCGAGGAACTGATCAAGGACGCCACTACCGGGGTCGTCAAAGCGTTGACCGACTTCCCGAGCAAGAAGCAGGTGACCGCCAGATCCCGATCGGCACTTCATGAGCGATCACAACGACGTTGTGGCCGAGTACTTCAACTCGACCGGGGCGCCTGCAGGTCATGGGTTCGCGGACGCTCCTCAGGACCCGCAGTTCGGCGGGACCGCCGGGTACTACAGCTTCCCGATCGCCGAGCGGATCGTGGGGATCTCGATGGACACGATCCAGTGGAGTGGAGGTCCGAGCGGAAGCATCTCGGACCCACAGTTCCAGTGGCTCGAGGAGCAACTGGCGGCCAACACCGTCATCTCCTACGGCCCCCAAGGTGAACTGATCAACAACCCGGACGCCGAGAACAACCTCATCGTTCTGTTCTCGCACCACACGTCCAAGACGCTCACCAACCCCGGTGACGATGACGCGGGGGCTCCGTATCACTGCTTCAAGCCGAGCGACTCCGCCGAGTGCGCCGACGACGGCCTGAAAGAACTGCTGCAGCGTTACCCGAACGTGATCGCGTGGGTCAACGGCCACGAACACAACAACCGGGTGACGGCCCAGAAGGCCCCCAAGGGCCAGGCGCCCGATCGTGGGTTCTGGGAGATCAACACCTCGGCCCACATCGACTGGCCGCAGCAGGCTCGCCTGATCGAGGTGGCGTTCCAGGCCGGAACCGGTGAGCAGCCTGACGTCGTGATCCTCTACGGAACGCTCGTCGACTCGGCCGCTCCGGTGAAGCCGGACCCGGCGATGGACAACATCTCGTACCTCGCGTCGCTGTCCCGCTACCAGTCCTACAAGGACGCCTGCCTGAGGAAGGGGCAGGCCGACTGCTCCTCGACCGGGACGGGCAAGGACAGGAACGTCAAGCTGATCGAGATCGCACCCTTCGACCCAACGCTGTAAGGGCTAAGTGGCCGAGCGGCGTCTTCGGACCCGCTCGGCCATGACCCTCCACAAGAAGCGCGGGTTACCAAGGACGTAGCGTCGCCACATCCTCTGCGGCTCTTGTACGAGCCTGTAGATCCATTCGATGCCGAAGCGATTCATCCACGCGGGAGCACGTGCAACGCGCCCCGCAGTGAAATCGAAGAACGCGCCGACACCGACGCCGAGGCGCGCTCCGGTGGTCGCCAGGTGCTCCTCGAGCCATCGTTCCTGCAACGGATTGCCCATCGCCACCATCACGACAGCGGCTCCGCTCGCCGCGATCTCGGCCGCAACGGCGCTGCTCTCGTCGGGGCCGAAGAACCCGTCTCGTGCGCCTGCCACCACGAGATCCCCGAAGCGCTGCTTGAGAACCTCGGAGGCCCTCTCGGCCACGCCCGCTGCCGCGCCCAGGAAGAACACCGGCCACCGATTGCGGGCCGCGAGGGCGACGATCTCCGGATTGAAGTCACTCCCGTTCAGGTTCTCGGGGAATCGCTGCCCCGAGATCGCGCGCCGCGAGGGCGACCCCGGAGCCATCGTTCAGCACCAGCGCCGCATCGTTCAGGGTTCCCTTGTAGGCCGGATCCTCGTGGGCAAGGTTGAGCGTATGTGCGTTGGCGTACGCGATGAGGCCCGGGTCGTCCCCGAGCGCGATGCGCTCGATCTCTTGGAGCGCCTCCGTCCTGGTCATCCGGGCGATGGCCACGCCCAGCACCTCGATCTCAGATCGCATGGCCGAGACCCTAGTGGACATCGAGGCCGGCTAGCTCGTCCAGTAGACTGACCCACCCGTCACCCGATACATGGAGGACCGTTGGCCGCGCCGAACGTGCTGTTCCTGGCGATCGACTCGTTGAGGGCCGATGCCGTCTTCGGGGACCACATCTCGACCCCGAACTGGGATCGTTACGCGCAGGGTGGTGCCCAGTTCCGTGGGTGTGTCTCGACGACCACGTCGACCACCCCGTCGTTCTCATCGATGCTCACCGGCTGCTACCCGCCACGTCACGGTGTCCGGGGACTCCAGGGCTACCGGTTGTCGTCGTCGGTCACGACGATGGCGGAGGCGTTCGCTGCGGCCGGTTACCAGACCCATGCTGAAGTCACCGGCCCCCTGGTACCCGAGACCGGCGTGCTCCGTGGCTTCGGGGACTCGAACCACCGTCCCGGCTACAAGGTGAAGCCGTTCGAATGGCGCGACTCCGTGATCGAACGTATCCGCGGGTACGACACCCCCTGGCTGATGTTGCTACATACCTGGGAGGTCCATCGCCCCTACCGCCCGGCCCCCGACTTCGTTCGCCGCTGGGACAAGGGTGGCTACGAGGCCGTCGTCGCGATGAGCGACGAGTGGCTCCAGCCGGTGCTCGATGCCGCCGGAGACAACACGATCATCGTCATCACTGGGGACCACGGCGAGGAGTACCCGGACACGAGACTCGGGCAGAAGTTCCAACGCGCGGCCACCAAGGCTCGGAAGAAGTTCAGGTTGGCCAAGTGGTTCCCGTACCTCGACAAGCGCTTCGCGTCGCTCCAGGTCGGTCACGGGTACGCGCTGTGGGAACACCTCGTGCGCGTTCCGATGATCATCCACGGCCCCGGGATCGCCCCGGTCAAGATCACCGACCAGGTGCGCCACATCGACCTGTTTCCCACGCTCGCAGACCTCTGCGGAGTAGAGATCCCCGACGGGATCGACGGGCGCAGCCTCAAGCCGTACATGGACGGCGGGACGCTAGCCGAAGAGCCCGCATACATGGAAGCTGTCGGCGTGAAACTCGAAGGCGATCGCATCTCGGCGGTGCGAACACCCGATTGGAAGTTCATGCGCCGGGGCGATCGATCCGTGCTGTATCAGTTGAGTGCCGATCGGGGCCCGGACGAGAAGCACAACCTGATCGGGCGCCATCCCGAGGTCGCACGAAGGCTCGAAGAAGTGATGGACCGGGTGCTGGCTGCGAGTGCCGTCGATGAGGACTCTCCCCTCAGCGACTCTGACGAGGCCGTGATCGAGCAACACCTGCGCGACCTCGGCTATCTCTAGGTGTCACCGGCCCCGTTCTTCATCGTAGGTTCGGCACGATCGGGAACCACGCTGGTGCGGATGATGCTGAACGCTCACCCCGAGGTCGTCGTTCCTCCCGAATCGCGTTTCATCGTCGAGCTGTGGCCCGGAGAAGACGCGTTCGATCGTGATGCCTTCCTCGCTGCACTCGCCGAGCATCCTCGGTTCAGGGTCTGGGAACTAGACCTCGCACTGGTCGAGGAAGCCACGAAGCTAGCGTCCACCTACAGAGACGCGATCGAGGGCGTCTACCGCGCCTACGCCACCGCTCACGGCAAGACGGTATGGGGCGACAAAACCCCTCGGTACGTCGAATCGATGCCCCTTCTGTCGTCATTGTGGCCAGACGCGCGCTTCATCCACCTGGTGCGCGACGGGCGGAACGTGGCGCTCTCGTACGGGAACCTCCCGTTCGGGCCGAAGACGCTGGCGAAGGCTGCTGAGCTGTGGGCTGAGCGAGTAACGACGGGGATGGATGAGGGGGTCAGGTTGGGTCCCGAGCGTTACCTGGAACTCCGCTACGAAGACCTCGTCGACGACCCCGACGCGGGAGCGCGCAGCCTGTGCTCGGCCATCGGGGTGGACTTCGATCCTCAGATGCTGAACTACGCGGAGCATTCGAAGGACCAGGTTCTATCCCGCGCCGCGAAGTACAACCCGAACGTGACGAGTGCCCCGGTAGCGTCTTCCGACACCTGGCACACGAGGTTCAGCCGTACCCAGCTCGAGATCTTCGAGCAGATCGCAGGCGAGGTCCTTGAACGCTGTGGTTACGAGCGGGCTACCAGCGGAGCATCGCTCTCCGCGCGCGTCCGGGCGGGACTGGGACGTGCCGGTCTGCCTGTGGATCGTCTCAAGCCGAGATGAACGACAGACGCAGCTGGCGGGATGGATTGTCCACGTTCTGATCGACGAACACGACACTTTGCCAAGTGCCCAACTGAAGCTCGCCGTTGACGACCGGGACCATCACGGATGGCGAGATGAACGCCGGGAGAACATGATCGACTCCATGCCCGGGTGTCCCGTGGCGATGCGACCACCTCTCGTCCCGAGGTAGGAGACGACCGAGCACCTCATCGAGGTCGGCTTCTGTTCCGGACCCGGTCTCGATCAGAGCGAGACCTGCGGTCGCATGAGGGGCGAAGACGTTGACCAGGCCATCGCCTAGGTCGGCGCAGAATGCAGCCACTGCGTCGGTCACGTCCGTGTATGGCGACCCGGACGTATCGAGGTCGAGGAGCACGGTGGGCATCGTCATGTTGCCTCCTCAGGTGGGTATCCGAGTTTCGCCATGGTCGGTGCGATCAGTGGCAGGATCGAATGGATCTCAGCCGGATTCTCTCTGCGCCACTTCCCGCGCTCAACGGGCGTAACCGTGTTGACGGGCGTCGTACTGATCGCCTCCGCCTCGGACCGAAGGACCCCGTCGAAGGGGATCTCCAACAAGGTCGCTAGTCTCCCGATCTCTGCTACCGGGTCCTCGACGATGTCCTCGTAGCGCGTGGTTATCCAGCGGGCGTCTGGGATCTCGCTCCGGGCCACGAGTGGGTGTTCGTTCGAGAGCACCCACTGCTTCGCGCACACGACCTCGAGCGGCCCATCGATGTCATCTCGCCACCCCGGATAGAGAACGAACTTCCACCACTTCGGGTCCACACCCGGGATGCGGTGACCACCGGGCAACTCGTACACCCGGTACCTGGGAGAGCGCCACGCGTTGATCAGCGAGTTGATGTTCTCGCGGCCGTCCCTCTGCAGGAACACGTAGGTCGCGTCCGGAAAGACCTCGTCTACGAAAGGAACCCTGAAGACGTTCCGCGGGGTCTTGTCGATGAACCGTTTCCTGGCCCCCGCTGTCAGTTGGAATGACCGACGGATCCGGTGAGCGATCTCGTCGGTGGCATCATCCCTCGTGAGTGCGTTCGACTCCCACTCCCGTAGCGACGGATGGCAATCCACCTCCCACACTTCGTGGGCCTCGCCCGGGCGCCAATGGGCGAAAGACGGCGACGACCGAAGGACGCGATACAAGAGCGTGGTGCCGGAACGAGGAGCGCCCAGGACGAACACGGGCCTCTCCGATCGTCCCCCGATGAGATAACCCGGTAGGTGGGCCGCCTGGGAAGCACGCAACAGCCCCTTCTGAGCGTAGTGACCAAGGCCTGGGTTGAAGTTCGAGCTGAGGCTCTTCCGGAGTTCCCGACGGGACGGTGCGCTCATTCCGATGCGGGACCGGTGAATCGCGGAGCGCGCTTCTCTCTGAGAGAGGCGATCCCCTCTTTCACGTCTGGTCCGGTGAATCCTAGGAACTCCATCGCAAGGCTGGCGTCGAAACTCGGGCCGGCCATCCGCAACCAGTTGTTGAGGGCGTACTTGGTCCACCTGATCGCGCTCTGCGATGAACGAGACAGCTTCCGGGCGACCCGCATCGCCTCGTCCATCAGGTCGTCATCATCGACCACAAGCGACACAAGGCCTATCCGCTCCGCCTCCTCGCCCGAAATCGGATCACAGGTGAGCAAGTGGTACTTGGCCTTGGCCATGCCGCACAACAGGGGCCAGATGATCACCGAATGATCCCCCGCCGCCACGCCCAGGCGAGTGTGACCGTCGATGATCCGTGCGGAGCGAGCGGCGATCGAGACGTCCGCGAGGAGACCCACCACCAGACCCGCTCCCACCGCCGCCCCATGCATGGCAGAGACGATCGGTTTCGAACAATCGAGGATGTTGTAAACGAGGTCTCGCGCCTCGCGGAAGACACGGGCGCGAACCTCGAAATCATCGGCGATGTCTTCTACGAGCGAGAGATCTCCGCCCGCCGAGAAGCCCTCGCCCGCACCGCGGACCACGACGACTCTCACGTCCGGGTCGCGATCGATGACCGTCCACACCTCCGCGAGTTGCGTGTGCATCTCATGACCGACGGCGTTCAGCTTCCCGGGCGTATTCATGACCAGCTCGAGGATGCCGTCACCGAGATCGGAGAACTCGAGCGCATCGAAGCGCTCGTATCTGTCATCCACTGCCCGGCTCCTGACTCTTGGAAGACCGGCCCTTGAAGGCCCTGGCTTTGATCCGATCGAACACGAAGGCCTCTTCCTCGTCGAGTCCCATCACCCTCAATGACACCAGGTATCCGACCGTTCCGAGACAAAGACCCGCGACGTCGATCAGGAGGCCGCTACCCGGGACCAGACGCCACGAGAGGACGATAGCCCCAGCTATCAGGCTCGCTCCCACCGGCTTGAGGAATGACCGCCCGAACGGCTGGATGCCTAGCAGCCTGTACGCCTGGAACACCCTCGCCGAGTTCACCGCGGCGGTGACCCCGACATCGATCCACGCCATCGCGATCAACCCGTGGTCCGGGACCAACCAGAACCCGAGTCCTAGGTAGACGATGACTGCCGCGACCGAGTTCATCAGGTTGACACCTGGATGCCCGGTCATAGAGATCAGGAATCCGGTTGGCCCGGTGCCGGTATAGAAGAGGTTGCCCACCGCGAGGATCGCGACGATGGTCTCGGCCCCCGAAGCCTTCGGCCCGTAGAACCTGACGAAGACATCGGGCTCGAGGATCAGCGCTACGAATACCGGATATGAGAACGTCGCGATCCATCGGTTGATGGTCTTGTAGAGCGACCCCAGACGCGCCATCTCGCCCTTGCCGTGAAGGTCGGAAACCACGGGCTGCCAGATGTTCACGATGCCGCCGAGGAAGACGTTCCCCGGCCCCTGGAGGGACAGAGCGATCGCGAACAAGCCGACATCGCGATCGGACGAGGTGATCCCGAGGATGAGGATGCCAAGTCCCAGGGCCTGAACGCCGAGCAACGAAGAACCGCCTTGAGGGAGGGCGAACCTGACCATCTCGCCAACGGGTGCAGACGGAGAGGTGGTTCGTTCAGCCTCCGACATGAGCCTGTAGAAGTAGAACGACACCAACACGAGGGCAACCACCATGCTGAGTAGCAAGGAGACGATCGCGCCGACAACCTCGAACCCGGCGACCAGGAGAGCGACACCGAAAACGAAGCGCGCTATCGGTTGCACGATGTTCCCGGCGATCACAGACGGCACCATCGTCTTGTACGCCTGCGTGCAATACCTGAGTACCTGCAGCAGCGCGAACAGTGGGACGTAGATCGCACCGATCCTCAGGTACCGAACGAGTTCGGTCTCTTTCGCACCGGGCTCGGCGAACGCGCTGGCTATCGGTCGGGCGAAGATGAGTAGCGCGATGACCACGAGCGCAGAAGAGATGAGAGATCCGTAGATCCCGACCCGGGCCGCCCCCTTGACCCCACCGGGATCCTTCCGCCCGCGCGCCAGGGTGATGTAACGCATCGACGCGTAGTTGAATCCGGCCAGACCCAACTGGGCGAGGTTGCTGAGGATCTGGAACACCTGACGGTAGAGGCCGTATCCGGCCGAGCCGAGCAGGCGAACGAACACAGCCCCGAAGAAGAAGGCGACGCTCCGCTGCGAGATCTGACCGATCACCTGGACCGCACCGCCCTTGGCTATCGTCGAGACATCACCGCGGGCTTCCCTCGAAAGGCGCTGGTCATCGCCCGTGGAGCTCATGCTGCAGGTTCCTCCCGGCGGCGCCGGGGCAGAAGCGAGATCGGCGAGTCCAGGTTGCCGGCGACTGCGATCCCCAGAAGAAGGGAGATCGCGAGCGTGTAGATCGGCTCGACGTAGAGGCTGAGGATCACCCCGTGAGCCGCCGCGACGACCACACCGGCGGCAGCGAGGCTGTTGAACGTGGCCTCGTCACCACCCTTCCGCCGCCCCCCGGAGCGGGCGTAGAGGAACGACAGTCCATACAGAGCGAGGATCATCAGCGCTCCGGGGACTCCGGTGCGGAACAGATAGTTCAGGTAGGTCGAATGTGTTCCGGCCCGGGGCACGTACTTCGCTCCCGCCTCCCCGCCCTTCACAGTGCCGGTGTCGGTCCGCGCTTGGGTGGTTCCGTAACCGAGAACGATGTTGATCCCCTTGAGGGACCCGAGCGTGTCGGCATAGAGCGAATCACGCGTACTCACGCTCGCTCCGCCACCTGCCCGACCAGTGACCGGGTCGACGCGGTACTTGATCAGGTAGGTACCGGTTAGCACCACGGCTCCGATCAGCAGTGAAACGACGACCTTGATCTTCAGGTCTTTCGTCACGCGTCCGGCAACGACGAGATAGATGACACCGGCCAGAAGCGCGATCCACGAGCCCCTCGCTAGCGAGAAGCCGGCGCCATAGAGCGCCGCTGCGATACCCACGATCCCCAAGGTCCTCTTTCGAGAAGATGCCGCAGTTACTAGCCCGAATGCGAGGAAGAACACGGCGGCAGCGACCCCTGCGTACGTCAAGGCGTTCCGGGGGAACGAGCGGAGGCGCGGAACCGTATTGGCCTCGGCGAATCCGAGGTTGTCCCACTGCAAGCCGACCCCGATCTCATCCAGCTCACCCGCGTAGGACCGCGCCGATCCATCGAACCGCACGATCAGATTGCCCTCGTAGGCCTGGAACTTGGGGCGGAACGTCGCGAACTGGGGCACCCCCTCGTTCTCGGCGCGCAAGCCCTCGATCTTCGTGCGTAGGGCCCCCGCTCCGCTGTCGATCGACCGTGCCCACTTGATCATGCCTAGATTGTTCGGGAACGAGTCGAGCCCGTACGCATCTTCAGCGCGCGCCGCAACCGACCGGTCCTGGATGACCTCGACGTTGATGCCGGTCCATCGCAGTGTTACCCCCACGCCGAGGATGACGACGAACAGAACGAGCCCGGCGGAGATGTCGATCCGATCCTCGAGCGAACGCGCACGATCGGCCACCGCCAGGATCACACCTGATGACACGCCCTGGATGCCCAGGACCAACGCGAAGGCCTTTAGGTCTCTGCCATCAACAACGACCACCCCGATGGCGGTCCACGCCGCGATGGCCGCCGGCAACCACTTCCAGTTGCCCCCGAAGGGCAGCCGTCGCTCGCGCACCAACCCGATCCCCCATCGGACCACCACGGTTGCCCACCCGACGAGGATGACGAACGGCAGCATGTCGACGATCCATCCGAACAGACCCGCATACAGGGGCGACACCAGCGCGTAACGGAACGGGAGGGCCAGAGCAAGGAAGATGGCGAACACCCCGAACGCCCATAGGGACACAAAGCCCAGACTGATCACCCTCGTGACGAGGGCGACCGCGAGCGAGGACAACGTCCCAGCCCACATCAGACGGGCATGGTCGCCCTTCTCATCGGCGGGGAATCGATCCAGGAACGCGACGAGCGCGGTCACGCCGGGCCGGTCGCCGCCGGTCGCTTCCACCACAGGACCGCAGATGCTCCGATCGCGACGGCGACGGTGACCCACGCGACACCTGCGGACATCGGGGTCCTGAAGACGGACAGGACGACGAACCCGCTGAGGATCAAAAGGGCGATGGCGAGCGCGGGAACGAGGCCGATCGCCTCACCCACGCCATCCTCGGGCACGATCGAGCGGAACCAGATGAACCCAGGGATCAACATGATGGCGAACATCAGCGCCACCCAGATGAGGTGTACGAAACTCGCGTCGTCTGCTCCGCTGGGGACCGTGACGGCCTCGCCCGATGCGAGATCTGTAACGGTTCCATCCGCGAGCGCCCAGACCGTTGTCCCAGACGGCGCCGCGGCCACATCCGTGTTCGCTCCGCTGCCGTTGAACTCCGACGCGACGACCACGATCGGGTCAGCATCGCCCACCCCAGCCTCGATGTCTTCGAACGTGTCGTTCGAGATCTCCGAGTAGTTCGCGTTGGGGCCTTCCGTGGCCGTCCCAGCGGCCAGGTTCTCCACGCTCCCTAGATACACGTAGCCGCGGTCTAGGTATCCGTGCGGTAGTCCCGCGCGAGAGACGTTCGCGGAGAACTTCATGAACCCGTACACACGAACGGCCTCGGTAGCGTCGGTGTCGATCGCGAAGACCACCGGTCGGTCGTCGCCGTGAGCAGTAAGCGCTCCCCTGAGAGCGGAGAAGTCCTCAACCTGAGCGGGGGTCAGCCACCCCTCAGAGGTGTCGCTCCACCGCTCGAGTCCAGAGGTGAAGTTCGTCCCGATCACCGCAGCGATCGCAACCACGCCGATCAGGGCGAGGAAGTTGGAACGACGCGACCACTGGACGAACATCCGGGCGAGGAACGCCGCACCGAGACCGACAAGCAGCACCCATGCGACCGTCGTATTGAGGAACCGGTAGTACGGGTACGCGAACCCGGCGACGAAACCGAACACGCCGACCAAGGGCAGCAGCCACAGGATCGTCAACCGAGGCATCGCATCCTCGAATGCTTTGCGCCCGGCGACCAGCAGTCCGATGAGACCGACCACCAACAGCGGCCCGTTCAGGAGCGGACGCAGTTGGCCGACCCAGTCGGTGAGCCTCGTCTTGAAGAAGTCCGCCGAGGCAGGAGGCGGCAACGCCGCTTCGCTTAGCGAAACGGACTTTCCCCAGGCCCCCACCTTCCAGATCAGATAGGTGGCGACCACCGCGCCGAACGCGCCAAGGAGCATCGGGCCGTCGTCCGCGATAACGCTCTTGAAGTCGAACCTCCGCACGACCAAGCGAACGGCTGCGGCTGCCCCAAGAACCACACAGAAGAAGACCAGTGTCGTCGGGTGGGTCAGGCCGGCGAGCACCAGCAATCCGGCGAATCCGAACCGGGCGCTCCACGACTCACGCAGCGGTTCTATGAAATAGAGGGCGGCGGTGAGGAACAGAAGGCAGATGAGGTTGTCCAAGTAGCCGAAGAACGGTGGTGTCAGCATGAGACTCGCCGATCCAAAGGCAACCGCATGGAAGACGAGTGGGTCGCGTTGCTTTCCGGGCTCGGCGTTACCTGGATAGCGCTGATAGAACCCGGCAGTGGCGCTGTATCGATAGGCGAACCCCGCGAGAAGCAGGGCGATCAATACCCGCATCGTTACCGTGAGGATGATCGTGGTCGTGGTGAGATCGACATCGGCGACCTGACGCAGGAGCGACCCGATGATCGGGGTCGACACGCGGTAGCCACCGGCAAGGACATCCCGGGGGCCAGATGACTCGAGCAGCACAACCGGCTTCTCTGACATCAATGCCTCGGTCCGCCACGTGTAGAAGGCGGGGTCATCTCCCGGGGCCACCCGATCTCCGTTCGCGATGAACGTCATCGAGAAGATGGCGATGAGGATCAGGGTCGTGGCGAAGAACGCCAGCGGCCGGTCCAACATCCTGTCGATAGGTCCGGGCCCACCTGTCTCTGGGGCCGGGACGCGCGTAGTAATGGTTGAGTCGCTCATGGGTCGGGTCATCCTATCTGTCATCTGGGCCCCGCTGCAGTCAGCCCGGGGAGCCCGGGCACTCAAGCTCCGGCAGCATCCGGGCAGGCACCGCCATCGTATAGAGGCGGGTGTCGGGTCCGAATCCACCCACCCCCCCGAGACGATCCTCAGCTCGTGCTGCGTTGTCCCTTAGCCGGTACGAGCCGAGGAACTCGGCCACGTCCTCGACCGTGATCCCAGCCCCTTCCATCGCATCGTCGAGGAGGAACACCTCGGTGGGCCAGACGGCCCTCGTGATGCGTTCTCCGAAGTGGGCGTCGATGTCGTCTTCGACCTCGCGCGGGTTGATCCCGAAGCCCCCGTTCGAACTCTGATCTGGCTGCATGCCGTGATCGGCAGTCACCACGACCATCCAATCCTGCGGGTTCATCGAAGCATCGAGGAAATCAACGAGCCGGCCGAGTTCCTCATCGGTCGCCTTGATCTCTTCCTCCACGGTCCAATGAGCCATGTTGTAGTAGTGAGCGATCCGATCGATCTGCTTGAAGTTCGTGTAGAGCAGGTCGGCGACGTCGTCCGCCCCGTAGCCGCCCTCCGCGATCAGGTTCCGCAGCGCTCGACCGTGGTAGTGGATGAACGCCGGAGTCTCCTCTAGCCGGGAGCGCTCATCGAGCATCTTGATGGTCCGCCACGCGCCGTCCATCTTCCCGTCCTCACCATCGAGTCGAGCGATGTCGACATCCAGGCCCCCGGTTTCGAGCACCGATGCAGGCAAGGTGTAGTGATCGGGGTTCGTGATCCAGTCGTTGGTTTCAACATCCAGCCAGACGGCGTCATCCTTGTCCCCTCCACCCCGTTCCGCTCCCTGACCGATCATCCCGAGGTGCCACGGCTCGTACCCAAGCATCCCGATCTTGGCCGCGCCCGAGTTCTGTTCGTCCCACACCTCTCCAACGGTCGGCACCTCGATGAAGCGGCCGGAATCGCCGTTGAGGAACGAATCGACGACGATGCCTTTCTCGTCGCGAACCGGCACGCCCGTAACCCCGTGGCGCTCGGGGAACTCGCCGGTCCCCAACGTCGTGTGGACCGCGGGCGTGACCGACGGGGACGACCCATCGGTGGCGTTGTCGTAGGAGATCCCGTCTCTCATCAGAGCGGCGAGGTTCGGCCACGCGTCGGGCCACATCTCGAGGGCGTTCCGACCGCCGCCATCCCATACGACCGTGACGATCAGTTTCGGCTGGTGGCCACGGGCAGCAGCGACCACTTCTTCGAGAGCGTCGCCTTGTACCTCGCCGAGGTTCGCTCCGATCAGAGAGGCAGTGGTCGGCGCAAGATCGGCCATCGTCACGCCCCGGCGCACCGTGCGGCCCTCGCCCAACAGGCCGGGGGAATAGAAGACGAGTGGGATGTCCTGCAGATAAGGCCACGGGCCCGAGTGACTCCACCCGCCACCGCCGCTGGCGAAGTAGGCAGGGAACCTCGGCAGCACCGAGATCTGACCGGAGCGCGGTTCGAAGTAACCACGCCTGATCCTCGTGAGCCACGTCTCCGGCAACGAACAGGCCTGGTCCTCGAACGACGCTACCGACGGGGCCTCGGGGCGGGCGATGATCCCGGCGACCGAGACTGCAGCGACCAGAACGAGTGCTGCCACGATCGAGGCGATGGTGCGCGCTTTCACCTGACCGGGGTATCGGCGGCAAGCAAACCTGCCCTGTTGAACCACCGAGCTATGCCAGCCACCCCTATGAGGAAGACGATCCCCATGATCGCGATGAGTTCACCCTGGAGGGAGTCCGTCCAGAACACCTTCATCAGGGTCGCTGCGATCACCCAGGCGAGGTTGTAGGAGATGTCGTAGAGGGAGAACGCTCGCCCTCGGAAATCGTCACCAAGAGCTTCCTGAACCATCGTGTCCAAAGAGATCTTCGCCAGGAAGAACCCGAACCCGAGGAAGAAGGTAAGCACGGCTATCGTCGCCTTCGCTTCGATAGCTCCTAAGAGTGTCGGCGCGAGGCCGACGATGATGGATGCGCCCAGCACCACCTTGGGGGTGCGGAATCGATCCGTGAGGCGAGCCGCCATGATGAACCCGAGCACAGCACCTATCGCTCCCGAACCGCCGGTCAGCACGAGGATCGCGGTGTCCTTGTCGGCAAGTAGGTCTCTGGCTATGAACCCGATCCCTACTATCGAGAAGCTCCACAGGAGCCGGAGCCAGAAGTAGGTCGATATGGCGGCTCCGGCGGCTGGTACGCGGATCACCTCTCGGATCCCGGCACCGATGTTGCCGAGGACCCGCCCAACCTCCTGCATGAACGTGAGATCCGAGCGCGATTCCCCGACCTTCTTGATCATCAAGGCGATAACAGCCCCACCGAGATAGACGAACGCTCCGATGACCACCACGGGCTGGACCGGAAGGATCGATGTCGCCACCACCGAGGCTCCTGCCCCGCCGAGCTGGAACATGGCGCCACCCAACTGTGACACCGCGTTCCCTTCCATCAGAGACTTGTTGTCGAGGGCGACGGGGAGAGCCGCCGATTTCGTCGCCAGAACGACCCTCGTCGAGGCCAGCGTCAGGACGAATGCGAGGAACAAGGGGGCATCCCCCACGTTCGCAGGTCCCCACGCTCCGATCAGTAGGACGATCAGCCCGCGGAGCCCGTTGGCGAGGAACATCAGGCGACGTCGGTCCCACCGATCGATGATCACGCCCAAGAATGGGCTGACGATCATGTAGGGAACGAAGATGTAGAGAGCGATCCGCATCAACTCGTCGGGCGATTTCGCACCCTCGATGTCGAATCCTTCCTGGCCCCCGAACACGATGTACTTCGCCAGCGCAGCCTGCACGATCCCGTCGCCCGCCTGGGCGAGGAATTGGACACCCATCAACAGGGTGTAATCGCGGGAGGAGGTGAAGAGCGACAGGCCCTTCTTCAGCATCTTCATCGGCGCCGAACCCTACTTGTTCACCGAAGTGACAGGGAATCGCCCCTCCGGGTAGATCCCGTCCCCGAGGTCGAGGATCTGCTGATCGCTGAGGTCACGAACGAACGACGCCGGGAACGCTCCCGCGAAGAGCTTCTCTTCAAGTCGTCCTTCCGGCACGAGATCCGCGCCGACAGCACCATCCGGGATGTTCTCCCCGAGCGTGTATGCCCCGAGAAACCGAGCGACGTCCGCCTCATCTACACCCAGTTCCTCAAGAAGGTCCAAGTCCAGATAGACGTCGGAGGTAGTGACCTTGACTACGAGCCCCTCGCCGAAACGTTCCTCGATGTCGTGGGCGACCTCCGGGATCGAGATCCGCCATGACCCGACCATCTCGGCCAATGGCTGCTGTCCATGGTCGGCCGAGATCGCAACGGCGTAGTTCCCACGCCCCACCTTCCGATCTAACGCTGCAAGCATCCGAGCGATCTGATCATCGGCCACTTTGAGTACGTCGCCGACCTCGGGACTGAGCATGTTCCATTCGTGACCTGCCGAATCGGGAGCCTTGAGTTCGATCCACGCGAAGTCAGTGATGGCATCGTCTCCGAAAGGCTCTTCTTCAAGCATCCGAACCGATGCATCGCCGGTGAGACGAGCGAATGCGGGCGTCGCAGCGCGCACCTTAGGCTCGCGCAGTTCCTCAAGATCGTGGCCGTACCACGCTCCGTCGGTACGACCATCCCGCGCATCGAGTTCCTCTTCGTACGCCGAGAACGCGGTCATGTCGGTCGTCGTCAGGCTCGGTGGGAGCGTGAAGTAGCTCTCGTTGATCCACCACTTCATCTCCTCGACGTTCCATATCGCGGCGTAGTCGAGATCTCCTCCGGCTCGCTGTGCACCATGCCCGATCATCCCGAGATGCCAGCCCTCATAGGAGATCGTTCCGACCTCGGCCTTGTTCTCGTTCTGCTCATCCCACAGTTCCGCGACGGTAGGGGTCTCGAGGTAGCGAGCGTCGGCATTGTCGAGATAGACGTCCTCGATAGAGCCCTCGTCGTCCCTGAAGGTGTTCCCGATGATCCCGTGCGTGTTCGGGTAGACGCCGGTACCGAATGTGGCGTGCAGGGCACCGGTGGTAGACGGCGCCGAACCGATGGTGGCGGCGGTGTACGTCGTGCCCTCATCCATGAGCCTCTTGATCGTCGGCCACGACTGCGGATGCTCCGCCAAGACGTTCCATCCACCGCCGTCGATCACGATCGACAGGATCACCTTTGGAGGTTTGGTTCCGGGCGAGAAACCTCCGGGGAGTGGCGGTTGAACGCCCGCGTACCCCTCGACGTCGAGGAGGTCAGCGTAGGAAGACGCTAGGCCCGCGATGTCAACGGGCTCATCGATCGTCTCGCCCGCAGGCACCCCGGGTCCCCACAGCACGATCGGGATCTCGGTGAGGTAGTCCCATGGGTTCGGATGCGTGGTGTTCGCCCACGGCTCCTCCGCGCCCAAGCTCGTGAGATCCCACTTCCCGATCATGTAGTTATTGGGCTTGGGCACCGTGATGATGTCGCCCGAACGGTGCGGGAAATCGCCACGCTTTAGGTGGGTCAAGATGGGGCCGCCGACTTCCTTCGCCATCTGCTTGAGGGTGGGAGAGCCCCCGGGAGCGCCGCGCTCCGGCCGCATCAGATAGGCGGCCCCCGCCGCAACCAACACCGTGGCCACGAGTACCACGAGCACGCGTTTGAACATGATTCCTTCCGTCGGTATCGGCCGGGCCGCAAACTGGGCCTCAGCACATCAGCGGCACCCTAATACAACAGGCGGCCTTACCTACTCCTGAACGTAGAGGGCACCGATCATGATGCCCATGACGTCTTTCCAGTTCTTCGAGTGGTCGTAGACCGCGGTGAGCCGGAGGACGTCTCCCTCTGAGACATCAACGCCCGGGAACCCAGAGAACGTACTCATCTTCCGCAGGTCGAAACCAGCGTCACTGAGTGTCTTCCCCTTATAGGTCGCCTTCGAGGTGAAGACTTCCTCGTTACGGGTCACGTTGAAGAGTCCCAGCTGACGACCGCCATCGTGGAGGTGCCCCCCCATAGCGATGAATTGGCCCCCCTGCGGCATCGTGTACTCCCACGTCGCCTTGTAGTTCTTCCCCGGCTGCTTCGGCCCGGGGACGTCCCACTCGGAGTCACCGCAGTTGTCGATGTCGAACCACACCGGCACGATGTCGATCAGTGAGTCCCCGACCGGGTCGGGCGTGAATCCGAGGTTGAGGCGGATGTAGATATCGGGCGAGTACCCCTTGTGCATCCACATGAGGTGGGTGTTCATCGCCCACACCGGCTTGTAGTAGGGAGCCTGCGGGGGTGGCTGGTAATCCCAGTAGTAGCCGAAGCCTTCCGGCATCGAGATCTTCGTTTTCTCCTTGCCGGTGGCGAAGAACCTGTCGGGGGCCTGACCCGAGCCCGATTATCGAGTCGCACGTCATGTCGTGCTTGTTCGGGTTGAGCCACACCGCGTGGTGAAGGTGGATCGCGTGGCGTGGCAACTTCGTCCCGTCCTCGTCGACCGCGTAGGCCCGCAACGACGTGATGAATCCGGCCTCGCGGATCGTGTCGGTGAGCTCGGTGACCGGCGAGCGATCCTTCTTTGTCGGCGTCGCTCCTCTGAGAACGGTCCGAACAGGCACTTGTAGCCGTTGGCGGTCGGAGAGCACTCGGTCGGTATCTCCGGAGGCGGGGTCTGCGCGATGGCAGGCGTCGCCGGGGCGATGAGCCCAACGATGACTAGGGAGAGGAGAACGATCCGTGCGCGCATCCGAACAGCATCACGGGTAGTGGTTGTATTAGCAACAGTGCAAACCGGACACTCCCCCGCGCGGCGGCCGCTGGGGGCCCATCCTGCTAGCATCGCTGGCACCGAAAGTGCTCCTGACCAGCACTTTCAGCAACTCTCAAGGTCAGACGGAACGGGTGAGACTCCTATGGGTTTGAGGATCTTCGGTGCGCTTGTCGCTGCCAGCCTCATCAGCTACGCGATCCGGCGTTATCGGAAGAGCGAGCTTCGCCGCGGCGAGGTCGTCGTCATCGGGATAGTGGCCCTCGCCCTCATCGTCGCCGCCGTCGACCCAGACCTCCTCGACCCGATCCTGGGCGCCCTCGGTTTCGAGCCGGGACAACGACGGCGGATCATCGGGCTCCTCGTTATCTCCAACCTCTTCACCCTCGGACTCCTGTTCCGGGGTTTCTCGCGCGATGACCAGGTGTCTCAAGAAGTGGGGAACCTCGTCGACTACGTCGCCCTGAAACGTCTCGAGGACAGAGGATGGCAGCCGGTCGAGGGCGGGTGCGCGATCGTGATCCCCGCTTACAACGAAGCAGAGAACATCCCTCTCGTCCTCTCCGAGATCCCGCCAGAGGTCGAGGGCCTCAAGACCTACGTGATCGTCATCGCAGATGGATGCACCGATGACACCGAACAGGTAGCCCGTTCCCTCGGGGCGAACGTCATCCGCCGGGACCTTAGGAGGGGCTCCGGGGCTGCCGTGCGCCTTGGCTACCGTGCCGCCCTGCGATCGGGGGCCAGGATCGTGGTAACCCTCGATGCAGACGGCCAGCACGATCCGAACGAGATCCAGCAGCTGGTCAAACCTCTCCTGGTGGGCGATGCGGACATGGTGCAAGGCTCCCGGGTACTGGGCTCTTTCGAGGTCGAGTCGAAGGTTCGCAAGCACGGGGTCAGTGTCTTCGCTCGGATGCTGACCACCCTCGGGCGGACCAAGATCACCGACCCATCGACCGGCTACCGAGCGATGACCGCAGACGCGTTGAGGCAGCTAGATCTGAAACAGGATCAGTTCTACGTGTCAGAAGTGATCCTGGACGCGTCGCGGAAGGGGCTTCAGGTGGTGGAGGTCCCGATCACTTTGAGGCGCCGCGCTAGCGGGGACAGTAAGAAGCCAACGAGTCTCAGGTACGCACTCGGGTTCTCTAAGGCGATCGTCAGGACCTGGCTCCGGTGACAGAGCTCACCACCGAGAGGTTGGTGATCCGTCCGTTCGCCCCCACGGATTTCGACGATCACTACGCGGCCGTCTTCAGCGATCCGTTGGTGATGCGCTACCTACCGGGAGCGAAACCGATCGACGAGGTCAGGGCACGCTCCGCGATCGGGAGGTTCATCTCCTCATGGACGGATCACGGGTTCGGCATCTCTGCCGTGATCCGGACCGACGACGGGCGCCTGATCGGGCATTGTGGCCTGCAGAACCTCCAGGGGACGAACGACGTCGAGATCGCCTACGCGTTCGCCCCGGACTGCTGGGGGTTCGGCTATGCGTCGGAGGCGGCGAAGCGGTGTCGAGACTTCGGATTCGATGAACTTGGACTAACTCGCATCGTGGCGATCGCGGTTCACGAGAACACCGCATCGCGCCGCGTTATCGAGAAGCTAGGGATGACCTACGAGCGCGATGACACTTTCTTCGGGCTCGATGTTGCGTTCTACGGCTTAGATCGTCCCGGCCGATAGGTAGTAATCCTCGGCCCCCTCATCCCATTCGAGGTCGATCGCACCTTTCGCTTGAGCCGCCTTGGCGAATTGCAGGAACCCGCCGTAGCCGAAGTTCTTCTCGGAGAAATTCGGATCCCGCTTACGCAACTGATTCTTGAGACCCGACAAGGGTGGGGGGCCGGTTCGCTGTTCCAGTTCCCCGACGACCTCTTTGAGGAGCTCGAAAGCAGATTCGACACCTCCGCCATCCTTCGGGAAGTCCACGTAAGGATCGCCCTCGGCACCGCCCGACAGCTCGATGATCCCGGCGGTTTCGAGGTGTCTCATCAACTCGCCCCACGCTCTGAAGCCGAATTCACCCTCCGAGAAGGTTGGGTCTTTGCGAAGCAGCGCCCGCTTGACCATCGACGAGAGCACGGGGCCATCGAGGTTCCGCTGCAAGCCAGAGATGGTCTTGGTGACCAGCCGAGAGATCGCGCCTAGGTCTGTCGTTGCTTCATCGTCGTCGCCACCGGATGCCTTTCGCTTGCGACGTCGCGGGGCCGCCTTCGCTGATCCGGGGCCGAGGAGGCTCTCGTAGAACAGGAACTCGTCACAAGCCCCCGGGAGCAGCTGCGATGTAGAGCCTTCGACGCCGATCCCTACGACCCGCTTGTTGAGCTCTCTGAGCTTCAACACGAGTGGCGTGAAATCAGAGTCTCCCGAGGCCAGCGCGAAGGTGGTGATGAAATCGCGCTCGAAGGCGAGCTCTAGCGCGTCGACCGCTAGCTTGATGTCAGCCGCGTTCTTCCTGACTATGCCCGTCCGCTGTGGGATCTCGATCATCTCGATCCGCTGCTCGACTAGTGGTTGTCGGTACTCGGCGAATAGGTTCCAGTCCGCATAGGCGCGTCGAACGACGACCCGGCCTCGTTCAGACAGAGCGTCCATGATCACCAGTGGGTCGAGATGTTCTCCTCGATCACGCGCACCAAGTGCGATGTTCTCGAAGTCGAAGAACAGGGCTATGCGTTCTTCGTCGCTCATAGGTGGACCTCCTCCACATAGGGTGGATCCGCGATCGATCGGATCGCCACCCGACCCTCGGCAAGCGCAACGACCGCCTCGCCTGCAAGGTCTCTTCTCCACCCTTGCATGAGTCGATGCCCGGTGAGGTCATCCTCGCCTGAGAAGATCGCCGCCAGTAGCCCCTCCAGCTCGCCCCGGGTCGAGACGAGCTCGGTAGCCATCTCTGCCGCCTCGCAGCGCGATCTCACGAGTGCGTCCGCGAGTCCCGACATCATCCGGGCGCGTACCTGTGCGGTCCGCGGAGGCGATCGATCGACCTCGATCGACGGGGCTCGTTTCCCCCGTTCGATCGTTGCCAAGAGATCACGGCCCGAGCGATCGATCTCCTTCGTCGCCAAACCGCGGATATTCGAGAGCTCCTGCATCGAGGTCGGTGCCCGTCGGGCAACCTCCACCAACGTCTGATCCTTGAGCACCCATCCCCGTGGGATATCCCGGCGCTCGGCCGCTTCCTCCCGCCACTTGGCTACCTCACGCAAGACGGCAAGCTGCTTCCCTCGCAACGATCCACGACCGGAAACGCGTCGCCACGCCATCTCGGGATCGCTGGCGTAAAGATCCTCACGCTCGAAGGAACGGAGTTCTTCCTCGACCCACTCCAAACGGTTCAGCTCGCGAAGCTTGTCCTTGAGGTGGTCGGCTGCATCAAGCAGGTAACGAACGTCATTCGCAGCGTAGTGAAGTTGGGACGTCGTCAAGGGGCGTCTACACCACTCCGAGTAAGACTCGCCCTTGTCCACGCGGGCTCCCACCGTCTCGGCTATCAGCCGGTTGTACGGCAAGGAAGCTCCGATGCCCGCGAACCCAGCTGCAACCTGAACGTCGAAGACGTGGGCCGGGACGGCCCCCATCGACTCGTAGAACAATTCGAAATCTTGGCGGCCAGCGTGCACGACGACCTCGACGTCCGGACTCGAGATGAGATCCCCGATCCCCTTCAGGTCAACGTCTTCGAGGGGGTCGATCAATACGAGATCATCGGGCGTCGCTACCTGAACGAGGCAGAGGCGAGCGCGGAACGTCTTCTCGCGCATGAACTCGGTGTCGATGCCAGCGCGGCCGGTTGCTCGGGCCGCTTCGACGAACGCGTCGATCTCGGATTGTTCGGTGAGGAACCGCTCATCGCTCACGACGAACACCTCAAGACTGTGGAAGTCCCAGTTCTCTGGCGATGAGGATCCGCATCACCTCGGAGGTACCTTCACCGATCTCGAGGATCTTCGAATCCCGGAAGTGCCGGCATACGGGGAACTCTTCGATGTAACCGTAGCCACCGTGAACCTGGACGGCCTCGCGTGCGCAATCGACAGCTATCTCGGACGCGTAGAGCTTGGCGATGGCGGCTTCCTTCTTGTACGGCCGGCCCTGCTCCTTCAGCCACGCAGCGCGGTGGTAGGCGTTCCGGGCGAGCTGGGTCTTCATCTCCATATCGGCGATCTTGAACTGGATCGCCTGGAACGAACCGATCTGCTGTCCGAATGCGGTGCGTTCCTGCGAGTACTTGACGCACTCATCGACGCATCCTTGCGCTAGACCGACGGCCAGGGCCGCGATAGCGATCCTGCCGTCGTCGAGGATCTTGAGGAAGTTCCGGAACCCTTGACCTCGCTCGCCGAGGAGGTTCTCTTCCGGGACACGCACGTCGTTGAACGAAAGTTCGTGGGTGTCAGAGTGCCACCACCCCATCTTGCGATAGGACTTCCCCACCTCGAAACCGGGAGTGTCGTTCGGAACGATGATCGCCGAGATCTCCTTCGCTCCATCGGCCGCTCCATCGGCGCTCTCCGTGACCGCAGTCACGGTTACGAATTTAGTTATCGGGGTGCCCGAGTTCGTGATGAACGACTTGGAACCATTGATGATCCATTCGCCCCCCTCGAGCCGCGCAGATGTCTTGGTAGCCCCTGCGTCGGAGCCTCCCCCCGGTTCGGTCAACCCGAATCCGGCCAGAGCCTCACCCGATGCGAGCGACGGAAGGTACTGCTGGCGCTGCTCTTCGGTCCCGAAGTGCCAGATGGGCATGGCGCCAAGGCCAACTGCAGCTTCGAGCGTGATGGCGATGGACGAGTCGACCCGGGCCAGTTCCTCGATCGCTAAGCAGAGGGTCAAGAAGTCGGCACCCGATCCGCCGTAGGCCTCCGGGAAGGGAAGACCGAACAGCCCCAGGGCAGCCATCTGCTCGACCGCTTCCATCGGAAGTTCGTGTTCCTCGTCCCACCGTTCTGCGTTCGGACGGATAGCGTCGTCAACGAACGACCGCACGGTCTTCTGAAACTCCTGCTGCTCGGCGGAAAGGTCTAGATCCATCCGCTGAGACTAGTCGAAGAGCTTAGAGAGCTTGGCTTTGGCAGCAAGCGAACCGTGCACCCGCAACCGTCTGCGCAGCAGCGCCCAACGGGGATCGAAGCGTCCGACCGCGATCTTCGCCCAGTCCCCTGCCGCCGACTCGAGGCGAAGCGATGGAGCCTCGGCGGGACCTCGAACAGCCACCACCTCATCGCCCCTCACCACGAAGTGCCATGGGTCCGCGTCGGTGAACGTCCATTCGAGTGGCCCCTCGAGCGACCGGGCAACATCCAGATCGATCGCTCGGGCCATGCCGTCGCACAAGATCTCGATCGCGTCACCCCGGAGTTCCGGTTCCTTCGTGTCGTCTCCTACTACCCCCGACTCGATGAGAACCAGTAAACGCTCCGCCCGCTCTTCATAAGACAGCGTGCGGTCGTCGCGGGCGAGTATCGCGATCTCTCGAGGATTGATCCCCACGCTTTCGAGCGAGGTCTCGAGAGCATCGAGGCCGAACGCATAGATCTCGACCAATGTGTAGTCGAAGCACTGCACGTACGACTGATCGAGGTTCGGAGGGATGAACACCCCGACCATCCAGGGGACCACCCGATCGAAGATCTCGATCGCGGCCTGGCGGCACTCCTTCGAATGATGAACCAACTGGTCGAGCAGCTTGGCTCCGAACGCCACATGGCGCTGCTCGTCGCGGGCCGTCTCACGGAGGCCATAAGCAAGCCCCGGGAGGATGTCGCGTTTCTCGAGATAACGATGGATGAAGTGCTCCCCAGGTATAGCGAGGACCGCCTCGATGATCACGTGACACAACGCCACCGCCTGGGTGAGCAGAGGTCGGTCCTTGGGCCTCTTCCGCAGCGCATCGGTCACCCTCTCTAGTTCCGAGAAGACCTGCCGGAAGCCCCACGTCAGTTGCTGCTCGACGGCGCCCAAAGTCGAGGTTGGATCCTCGCCCTGGCCCGCCACCTCCCGAAGCCACCGATCGAGGAACATCCGGTGCCGAGCCTCATCGACGATCTGCGTCGCGAGGAATGCGCGTGCATCATCGAACGGCACCGCATCCATCACCGCGGACAGGGTGCGGCCCTCGGTCTCGACCCCGGTTAGGAACATCGCGTAGTTCCACAGGGCGGCCTCGCGCTGGCGCTCGTCCAGTTCTTCTGTCCATTGCTTCGCATCGAGAGTGAAATCGACCCCCGTGGCGCTCCAGGGGTTCTCCTCCCACACCTTGTAGAGGTCGCGGTAGGAGGCGTTGCTGAGATCGGGCGTTCTGCTCATCGGGACAGTCTCCGTTATCCGCCGTCCCGACGCGCCCACGGGTGCGGGCAGGTGTTCTATCCTGTGCGGAGAAAACTTGACCGCAGAGTCAAGTACCGGGATCCCTGCGGAGGACCCGGATGGAGCCCAGGAGGACGAGCAGTGGATTTCTCACTCACCGAGGAGCAGATCGAACTTCAGAAGTGGGCGCATGAGTTCGCCGAGAAGGAGATCCGCCCAGCGGCGGCCGAGTACGACGAGTCGGAGGAGTTCCCGTGGCCGGTCGTCAAGAAGGCGGCCGAAGCAGGTCTGTACTCGATGGACATCTACATGAACGCGCAACAGGACCCCACCGGGCTCACCCTCCCGATCATCATGGAGGAGATCTTCTGGGGCTGCGCCGGGATCGGCCTCGCCATCTTCGGCACCGGCCTGCCACTCTCGGCGCTCGCATCGGTCGGAACGCCCGAGCAACTCTTCGAATGGGCCCCGCAGATGTTCGGCACTCCCGAGGACCCGAGGATCGCAGCGTTCGGTGTCACCGAGCCGCAGGCTGGCTCCGACGTTCGCTCGCTCCGCACGCGCGCCAAGCGTGAAGGTGACGAGTGGGTCATCAACGGTCAGAAGATCTTCATCACCAACGGTCAGTACGCCGATGTTTACGTGATCGTCGCCACGGTCGATCCCGAGCTGGGACACCGCGGGCAGGCATCGTTCATCATCCACAAGAACGACCCGGGGATCCGACCGGGGAAGAAGGAGAAGAAGCTGGGCATCAGGGCGTCCGATACCTCTGAGGTCATCCTCGAGGATTGCCGGATCCCGGTCGATCGGGTTCTCGGCGGGATCGACCGCCTCGAGAGCAAGTTGGACAAGGCGCGCAAGGGTGAATCATCCGGCCGCGCTTCGGCAGCTCTCCGCACCTTCGAGGTGACCCGCCCGTCGGTCGGCGCTCAGGCTGTCGGGATCGCTCGAGCCGCCCTCGAGTTCTCGATCGACTACGCCAAGGACCGTAAGGCGTTCGGGGTTCCGATCGCTCAGCACCAGTCGATCCAGAACCACCTCGCCGATATGGCCGTTGAGGTCGAGTGCGCACGTCTACTCGTCCACCGCGCTGCGTGGATGGCTGCAAGCGGGCAACCGTTCACCAAGGCCGAGGGCTCCATGTCCAAGTTGAAGGGCTCGGAAACCGCGGTCTCGGTCACCGAGAAGGCGATCCAGGTCCTCGGTGGCTACGGGTACATCAAGGACTTCCCGGTCGAGAAGTGGTACCGCGACTCGAAGATCTACACGATCTTCGAGGGCACGAGCGAGATCCAGCGCATGGTGATCGCGAGGGCACTCACCGCGTAGCGCTTCCCTCCCGTATGGGAGGGTGGGTCGATGTTCGGCACTGCACTTGTGGGCTTGGCCGTCGTCCTAGGACTGATGACCCTTGTGTGGCTGGTGAGTTTCATCAAGGGCGACGTCAGCATCGTCGACCCCATGTGGGGCCTCGCGTTCCTTGCCCTCGCGATCGCGTACATCCTTCGAGAACACCCCGAGGGCCCTCGGGCGTTTCTCCTTGCCGTCATGGTCGCCATCTGGTCGGTCAGGCTCTTCGGCTACCTCGCGTGGCGTAAGTGGGGCGAGCCAGAGGACTACAGGTACGCAGCGATGCGCAAGCGCGGCGGCCCAGCGTTCGCGGTGCTGAGCCTCTTCAAGATCTTCTGGCTCCAGGGCATCCTCGCCTGGGTCATCTCCGCTCCTTTGCTAGCGGTAGCCATCCGGGGAGGCGATCTCGGGCCGCTAGACGTGGTCGCTGTCCTGGTGTGGGCGCTCGGACTCTTCTTCGAGGCGGTCGGCGATCTCCAACTCGCGCGGTTCAAGGCGGATCCATCCACCGATGGTCAGGTCATGGATCGAGGACTGTGGGCGTACACCCGACACCCCAACTACTTCGGTGATTTCACGGTGTGGTGGGGCTACTATCTCGTCGCCCTCGCCGCCGGAGGGTGGTGGTCCTTCTACGGGCCCCTCCTGATGAGTGTCCTCTTGATAAAGGTGTCCGGCGTGTCGCTCCTCGAGAAGAAGCTCGAGAGCAGTCGCGACGGATACAGGGAGTACGCGGCGCGCACCAACGCCTTCTTCCCATGGTTCACGCGCTGAGTTATCGCTTGATGAGCATCGAGGTCGCGGTGATGGTGACGGCGACCCAGAACGAGCCGAGGGCTAGTCCACCGAGCACATCGGTCGTCCAGTGGACGCCAAGATAGATACGACTGAATCCAACCACCAGCGCAGCGAAGCCGGCTAAGGACCACACCACGATGGTCGTCCTCCATCCTCGATCGCGGGTCAGGATGTACGCGAGGCAACCGAACAAGACAGTGGCAGCGATCGTGTGACCGCTGGGGAAAGCCGGAGTTCTTTCCACCACGAGAGGGGCCAAGGTAGGACGCTGTCGAGCGATCAAGAACTTGAACATCGACGACAGCAGCAGACCCCCGAACAAAGACGCTGCCAGGAACATGGGCCATCTCCGGTTGCGGGTTCTCGCGTAAACGACAGACGACGCGACGACGAGGACGGTGATAACGAACACTTGGCTGCCCAGGAAAGTCACGGCCTTCATAGCGGCCGTGAGGGTCGGGTCCCGGTGATCGACGATCCATCTGTCGATCGGCTCGTCGAAGAGGGCTAACTCATCACGCCCCAGAACGTCCTGCAGGATCGCACCGAACGCCCATCCACCCGCGATGGCGATCACGATCCCAACGGTCACGAATAGGCCGAATCGCTCGCCGGGATCGAGTCTCCGGCCCACGAAGGTGATCTGACTACCGAACCGCTCGCGGATGCGTGTGATCCTCGGTCGCTCTAGGAATCTGTCTCGCCTGGCGATGAACCCTTGCTGGTTGTTCTGCACCCAGCGCGCCACCATCCCGATGACGACCGCGGTGACCAGAAGTCCCGCTAGAACCAGGCTCGCCCTGCCCGCGTACTCCTCAACAGCTCGATAGCTTCCCCCTGCCGCAGCGCCGAGGAGCACGAAGGCAACCACCCACGTGACTCCGCCCGCAACGTTGAAGAAAAGGAAGGTGCGGTAACGGATGCCAGCATCGCCAGCAACCGCGGGGACCAGAGCGCGCAGCACGCCGACGAAGCGCCCAAGGAACACCGCTCTCCCGCCGCGCTTCCTGATGTAAACGCGCGACCTTTCCCACCGCTCCTGGCCCACCCATCTGCCCAACCTGCTGGCTTCGAGCGATCGACCGAAGCGCCGCCCGATCTCGTATCCGATCGAGTCGCCGATGATGGCGCCGAGCGCCCCCGCGAAGATCATCCAGGAGAGCTCGGCGGCTCCTTCGAACACGAGGACCCCGCCGTAGAGCATCGCTATCTCGCCTGGGACGAAGAGACCGATGAATGCCGACGCCTCCAGCGCCACGAGCGTTCCGATGATCAGGTACGCCCATGGGCTCGACAGGTTGAGGATGGAGTGCAAGACGTCGCCCATCCATCAAGGCTAGAGCCTTGATGGTAGGAACAGCCGGTGACCACGACCTTCGACCAAGATGTTGCCGTAAGGCAGACCTCAGGCGGGGTCTACGAGGCGGTCATCGGCGACGCATGGACGATCATCGGGCCCAACGGCGGCTATCTGGCATCGCTCATACAGAACGCCATGTTCTCGGAGGTGAATGACCCAGAGCGCACCTTGCGGTCTCTCACCACCCATTACCTGAGGTCGCCGAAGGTCGCCCCGGTCGAGATCGAGGTCACGACGGAGCGTTCAGGGAAGACCTTGTCGACGTTGTCCGCCCGGATGACCCAAGACGGAGAAACGATGGCGCTCGCCCTCGGAGCGTTCTCTAAACCGTGGGACGGGATCGATTACTCGGACACAGAGATGCCGACCGTTCCCCCGCCGGAGGAGATCGAGCCGTTCCCCAAGGAGGCCTTCCCCCGCCACATCCAGAACTTCGACCTCAGACATGCAACGGGAGAGATGTTCTTCTCGTCGGGGGATGTCGCGCTGGTCGGCGCCTGGATCCGCATGAGCGAGCCGCGGGTACTCGATCCCCTCCTACTCACGACCCTTACAGACTCGATCCCGCCGGCCCCCTTTCCGAAGCTCGACCGGCCGAACCCCGCACCGACGATCGACCTGACGATCCATCACCGCTCCCCCATCCCGGCCGACGCCGCTCCGGGGGATTGGTACCTGGGTGTCTTTCGCTCGACGCTCAGCAGCGAGGGGTTCTTCGAGGAGAACGGTGAGATCTACACGCGCACCGGGATACTGCTTGCGCAGTCGCGCCAATTGGCCTTGCTCCGAGCCTTCCGCTAAGCGGAAAGGAACGAGCGCACAGTGTCGAGGTACTTCTCGTTCTCTTCGATGTAGGTCATGTGCGCCGAGTCTTCGAACACCACGAGATGCGCATCCGCGATCTCTGCGGCCATCACCTCAGCCCCCTCGATCACGCAGGTCCGATCGTGGCGGCCAGCGAGCACCAGGACTCTTTGGGGGATATCGGGCAAGCGATCCTCGAGTTCGGCACCCCCATATTCAAGGTTGGAGAAGTGACGAAGGATGGGGGCCGAGTAGATCGCGTGAGCTGTCTTGGCTTCTAACTCCGCCATCCGCGGATCGAACGGATCCTTGAAGTGGAACGGCATCTGGTCGTGCAACAGCCGAGCGACGTCGTCTGAGCTCTCCGCGATCTGCTCGTCGGCCCACGACTTCGTGACCTGCTCCCGCAACTCGATCGGCTCGAAGTTCGCGAGATTCTCGTCCACCCTCGCCAGGTACCGTGCCGACGGAAGCCCGCTCGAGATGATGGACCAGGACGCGTCCCCCGGGTGGTCGCAGGCGTGTTGAAGGGCGACGAACGCTCCGTACGAGTGTCCCAGGACCGCGTACTCATCCACCCCCAAGGAAACAGCGAGCGATGAGACGTCCGTCGCCATCTGTTCGAGTGACCAGGTTGCGGGGTCTGCCTCTGCGGAGCGGCCCTGTGATCGTTGATCCACGAGGATGAGTTGGCAGATGTCGGTGAGTGGATCGAGAGCATCGGCAAAGATCGTGTGATCGAGTCCCGGGCCCCCATGGAGGCAGATCAGTGGGATGCCCTCCCCGCGCTCGACCACATACAGCGCGGTGTCTCCGATATCTACGAGCCTGCCACCTGGATCGTGTGCGCTCATCGGCGGACTCTAGCTCTGACCAGGGATCAGCGACCACTCCGCACCTTCGAACGCCCCGGACACGAGTGCATCGGCGCGGGCTCCTGCGACCACCAGGAAGTCAGGCGTGAACCCGCCAGCAGCGACCCGTGAGTCGTACTCGCGTGCCAGGTCTCGATATCTGATCCGTAGGTCGTTGCCGTCGAGACGTGGGTCGTCGTATCCCGCGATCCTGACCCCGGAGAACTGGAAGAGAGCGAAGGCAAGCGTGTCGTTCCCCTCGACCTCCACGACATCGTCCGGACCGAGATGAGTGGCAGCTGTCCGTAGGAACGAACCGTCTTCGTAATCGGGGGTTCGGTAGAGGAATCCCTTGAGATCTTGCTCGATGATCTGAGTGAGACCTCTCGCCGCCACCACCGGCGAGATCGCCCCGACTCCGAGGATCATCACCATCGAAGCGATGGCGAGTCCACCAGAGCGTGCGCGAAGCCACACGAAGAGCCTCAATAGTGCGTAGCCACCGAAGGCCCCACCCAATAGATGCAACGGCGGCCAGATACGGCCCTGGTGGAGCAATGTCGCGTTCCCCCACACCTCCCAATCGAACGCACCGCGCGCAAGGGCCAGGATCATCAGCAAAATGCTTCCCGAGAGGAACCCGAGCATCAAGCGGGTGGATGACTGGCGGGTGGACGACCGACGCGCGGCGAGTGCGATCCCGCCTGCCGCCAAGAACACCAGGAGACCCCAAGACCACAGCGCGGTGGCGAGCGGCCACTCGACCCCCAACCTCGGGGTCGTGTTCAGGAATCCGCCGAAGCGCACGTAGTTCACCAGGACCTTGCCGGCCCACGGAAGCATCACGAGAGCAGCGGTCCCCACCATGGTGACCGCCATCTTGCGTCGGCTTCCCTTGGTAGCGAAGAGGGCCCCGAACACCAGCCACACGACGCCGCTAACGAACATCGGGAGACTCACGAGGCCAGCGAGTCCTCCGATCGCTCCCGCAACCACCGCGATCCTTCGGCTCCCGGTTCTCAGAGCGAAAACACACGCGCATCCCGCAGCGGCGAGCAGCACTAGACCTAGTTCGCGCGGCAACGCAGGAGGGAACAGTTCGTAGACGGAGTTGGGTGAGGCCACCACAAGATCGGCACCGAAACGATGCTCGCTTGGGCTGGCGATAAATGTAGATGCCCCCGCGGTCACCCACCCGAAGCCACCGATCAGGCTGCTCGCTGCAGCTCCCAGCCATCCGGCTCGCTCGTCCAACCGACGCGCCAGGCAAGCACCCGCGAGCGGAACGGAGAGGAGCAGGACGATGTGGAGCGCCTCGTGCCCGATCAGAGGGTTACTCCCCGGCACCGAACGGGTCATCGTCGCCAGCACCGCGTGTAAGCCCCATGGGTACGAGTTGCGAGCTATCTCTGGCGCAGGGCCTACCGGCACCGGCATCCCGTGAAGGAGTTGCTCCGTCCAGCCGAGGTGCCACGGTGGGTCGCCGGTGCGGACGCCGGACCCTCCGAACAGCACAGGAGAAAGGAACAGGGCGCCCAGGACAAGCACCGCCAGCAGCACCCACGGCCATGGGATGTCGGGAAGACCTCTCTCGCGTCGCCATCCAAGAGTCACGACCGCAACGACCGCGACGGGAACGACCCAGGAACTTCCGAACACCGCTCCGAGGGTCAGGATGTTCGCCAGCATCAGAACCACCGAGAACGCGACGGCTCCCGGGACTATGGCCAGCACGCGTTCGGGCCAGGTTGTTTCGACGAGTGGTCGCAGGCGCTCGTTTATCCCGAGGAGCGAACCGGTGAAGTAGCCCACCATCCCGAACAACGCAACCTGAAGCCCAACCTGGATCAGTTCGAGAACGCTCACTCGATCACTGCAAGAACGGCGCCAGCCTTCGTCGGCTCGCCGGGGGTGGCGACGAGTCCAGTCACGACTCCACCGCCGGGGGCCGAGATCGTCGTTTCCATCTTCATCGCCTCGACGACAACGATGGGGTCCCCGGCAGCGACCTCCTGGCCCTCTTCCACGAGTACCTTCAGGATCGTCCCCTGCATCGGGGCGATCACCTCGCCTGCTCCCGCGCCGTGCACGGCCGCTGCGGCGGACGCCGACATCGCCGGGTTCCACAAGCGGACCGACGTTCCCGCCACCAGCAGAACGTCGGCATCGGCCGTTCGGGTGAGTCCGTCCAATGCCCCGTCCTCGACGGTGCGAGTTGTGTGCGTTCCACTTTGGAAGTCGGCATCCTGAAGAAGCGCTAGGTGAGCGGGGATCGTTGTGGCTATCCCTGAGATCTCGAACCCCTCGAGAGCTGATCTCATGCGCGCGATCGCCTTGTCACGATCCGGGGCGGTCACGATGAGCTTGGCTATCAAGGAGTCATACGCGCTGGGCACCTCGGAACCGGAGGAGTACCCAGAGTCAACCCTCACGCCGTCGCCGCTCGGTTCGGAATAGGCGGTGATCACCCCCGGCGTGGGCGCGAAGCCAAGCGTCGGATCCTCGGCGTTTATCCGGCACTCGATCGAGTGTCCGTTCGGGCGCAGGCCTTCCTGCGTTAGCCCAAGGTCTTCTCCGGCGGCGATGCGAAGTTGGCACGCCACGAGGTCTATCCCGAGAACCTCTTCGGTGACGGTGTGCTCCACCTGCAGCCGGGAGTTCACTTCGAGGAAATAGAAATCTCCAGAACCATCAACCAGCATCTCGACGGTCCCGGCGTTCTCGTATCCCGCCGCCTTCGAGAGCGCTACTGCAGCGGCGCCCATCTCGTCCTGGCGATCGGCCCACATCGGCGGGGGCGTCTCCTCGATCAGTTTCTGGTGGCGTCTCTGGAGAGAACAGTCGCGGACGCCGAGCCACAACGCGCTATCGGGGGTGGGCGCTAGCAGCTGGACCTCGAGGTGCTTCGGAGCATCCAGGTACTTCTCCACGTACACGTCTTCGGACCCGAAGTAAGCCGCGGCCTCCCGGCGAGCGGACTCGAAGGCATCCGCTAGGTCGGAGGCCGAGCGGGCAACCTTCAAACCGCGTCCGCCACCGCCACCAGCCGCTTTGATCGCAACGGGATAGCCATGGTCACGAGCGAAGCTCTCGACGATCGGAAGCTCGACGATCGGCTCGGTCAGTCCCGGCACCACCGGCACCCCGGCCTCGATCGCGATCCGCCGAGCGCTGATCTTGTCTCCTAGCGCTCTGATCGCGTGAGGGGATGGTCCAACCCAGACCAGGCCGGCTGCGATGACCGCCTCGGCGAATAGATCCGACTCGGCAAGGAAGCCGTAGCCGGGATGGACCGCCTCGGCTCCACTGTTCCGCGCAGCCTCGATCAGAACGGGGATATTGAGGTACGTCTCGGTAGGGGTCACCCCGGGGAGGGCGATCGCCTCCGATGCCGCTCTCACGTGCATCGAATCGGCATCAACATCTGAGTGGACCGCCACGACACCGATCCCGAGGGCATCACACGTACGTGCGATACGGACCGCGATCTCCCCACGATTGGCGATCATCACCTTTGAGAACACGGGCTAGAGAGTATCCGCTGCGGTCTCGGGCTCCCATCTGCTAAGCATGGTCTATGGCATCCGAGTTCCCATTCGCGTTCGACCTCAAATTCCAGGCCGCCCTCCTCCCGGTTGCGGCCACCCCGCTGACGGCGAAGGTCACGATCGAAGATGACGGATCGCTGCGATGCCGCTTCGGAGTCGTGAAGCTCGAAACCACGGTGGCCAACGTCAAGGCCACGGAATTGAGTGGACCGTACAAGTTCTACAAGGCGATCGGCATCCGTCTATCGGGGAAGGACCGCGGCGTCACTTTCGGCTCCAACACCGACAGGGGTGTTTGCGTGAAATTCCATGAGGCGGTCCCGACCTCTCCGCCATTCGGCACCATGACCCACACCGCGATCACCCTCACCCTCGAGGACCCCGAGGCCTTCATCGACGCGCTCAAGGCGTACGCCGGCTGACCCCCGGTTTGGCTCCCTCTTCCCGGGGGAACCACCCAGGGGCATGGATGCCACCTTCGATACTTTTCCTCCACAGAGAGATCTCGCCTATTGGAAGAGGGCGCGTCTCTGGCGGCGGATGACGATGACGGCTTTCGCCCTCCTCCTCGGAGCCGGACTCCTTGGGTGGCTCGGCCACTCTGAAGGAAGCGTCAGCGCGAGCGCCGACGGCTACCGATTGACGGTTACCTACCCGAGCGTGTCGCGAGCGGGGCTCTCCTCGCCGTGGTCGGCAGAGGTCGTTCACCCAGGCGGGTTCGGTGGGCCGATCACGCTCCGAACCACGGCCGAGTATCTGACGATCTTCGACCTCAACGGCATCTTCCCCGACCCCTCATCCGCAACGGTCGAGAACGGCGTACTGATCTGGGAGTTCGACCCCCCGGAAGGTGATGTCTTCTCGGTCGCGATGGACACACGAATCGAACCGTCGGTCCATCGAGGCGAGCCAGCGACCACGACCCTGGTCATCGACGGCGCACCTGTAGCCACAGTTACTTACCGGACCAGGCTCGCTCCCTGATGGATGTCATCGTTAGAGCCTCGGTGCTCTATCTCTTCGTTCTTGTCATCACCCGGGCCTTGGGCAGACGCGAGCTTGCGGAGATGACCCCGTTCGAGCTCGTGGTTCTCGTCGTGATGGGAGATCTGATCCAGCAAGGGGTCACCCAGGAGGACTACTCGATCACCGGGGCGATGCTTGCGGTTTCAACGATGGCGATGTGGTCATTGGTGTTCTCGTACCTTGCGTTCAGGAAGCGCCGTATACGGGAGATCGTCGAAGGCGAGCCAGCTCTGATCTGCGTGGACGGAGCGCCGGTGAAGGAAGTATTGGAGGTCCACCGGCTATCGGTCGAGGACCTGCTGGACGAGGCAAGGACGCAGGGGATCGCACATCTCTCGGAGGTTAGGTTCGCAGTGGTCGAACCTGGAGGCACTTTCTCCTTCGTTCGCAAGGAACAAGGATCACCACACCCACCGACCGAGCACAGATCCGCCGAGTAGCTACAAGAGAGGCAGGTATGGGATACGGAAGCACCATCCAGATGGACGTCCCTTTCGAGAGGGCGATCGATCAGGTCAAAGAAGCATTCAAGGAGGAAGGCTTCGGCACGCTCACCGAGATCGATGTCGCGGCGACGCTCAAGGAGAAGCTCGATAGGACCATCGAGCCGTACACGATCCTCGGTGTGTGCAATCCGGAACTTGCCTCGACAGCGCTTGATGTAGACAAGAGCATCGGGCTCCTGCTTCCCTGCAACGTCGTCGTCTCCGAGCGGGGAGGCATGACGACCGTGGAAGCCATCGACCCTCAGATGATGGTGGCGGTTTCAGACGAGCCAGCGCTCCGATCGGTCGCCGATGAAGCTGCGGCCGGGATCGGACGGGCGATGAAGGCTCTCTCCGCCTGATCCCTGGTTCCCCTGCCTCTGTGCAAGTGCACAAAGGTCATCGCTCGCCCACGCGCCAAGTCTGAAGGGTCGAGATCGTTGTGCAGGCAAGGAAGGGGATCCTGATGCGTTCGAAGGCTGTGCTCGCGGTGACCGCGGGGTTGATGGTTCTGGGGATGGGCTTACCGTCCACCGGGGCTCGCCCCATCGCAAGAGATCGGGATGCGAAGAGAGATGCGATAGGGATCGCTCTCGACCATGTGGCACGGAACCGCAAGGCATCGCACCTCACCGCTGGCGATCTGTCGGATGTGGCCGTTACCGATTCATACCGTTCGGAGCACAACGGCGTCACCCACGTGTATCTGAGGCAGCGACACTCGGGCCTTGAGGTTCTCGGCGCCAATATGACCGTGAACATCGATCGGACAGGTGCGGTGATCTACGCACCGTCCAGGTTCATCTCGAACATCGCTGCGAAGACCTCAGGTGCGGCGACCAGAACCGCGCACCAGGCCGTGAGGGACGCTGCTGCTCACCTGGGCCTCTCGGCTGGGAGGGTGGAGGTTGCCAGATCCTCGACGGCGGTCGACAGAGCAACCTTGCTGAAAGCCCCCGACCTATCCCTTAGCCCGGTTCCCGCAACCCTCGTCTACCAACCGACACGGGCGGGGGACATCAGGCTCGCGTGGAACATGACGATCGAGGAACTCTCCGAGCAGCACTGGTGGAACGTCAGCATCGACGCGTCCACGGGCGAGCTTCTCGCACGCTACGACCTGATCGATCACGACAACGTTGAGCAGACCCGGAACGCGGTCTCGCACCGCGCCTCCCAGAAGACGGCTGCGGTAGGTCCGAGTCCAGAAGTTCCGGCGGACGACGGCTCCTCGTATCGGGTCTATGCGCTTCCTTACGAGAGTCCCCAGGACGGCGACAGAACGTTGGTGTCGACGCCCGCCGATTCAACCTCGGCGCCGTTCGGGTGGCACGACACGAACGGTCAGCCCGGGGCAGAGTTCACCACCACCCGCGGCAACAGCGTGCACGCGTACGCCGACTACACCCCTGCTGCCAACACGGCACTACCAACCATGGATGCACAGGGTGGCGCTGGCCTGGACTTCGATTTCCCACTCGACTTCGCGCTGCCTCCCCACGCATGGAGGGACGCTGCGGTAACCAACCTCTTCTACTGGAACAACATCGCCCACGACGTCTTCTACCGCTACGGATTCAACGAGGCGTCGGGGAACTTCCAGGTGACCAACTTCAACACCGGCCTCGGTATGGGTAACGATCCCGTGCAGGCAGAAGCTCATGATGGCAGCGGGGTAGACAACGCCAACTTCGCAACGCCAGCCGACGGCAGCAAGCCCCGGATGCAGATGTACCTGTGGCCCGACACCAAGCCAGGTCAGATCATCGACGGCGACCTAGATTCCGGCGTGATCCTGCACGAATGGGGTCACGGAGTATCCAACCGCCTCACAGGCGGACCGAACACCACAGGCTGCCTCTCTCATCAAGAGCGGGAAGGTGAGGGGTGGAGCGACTTCCTCGCTCTCGCAACCACCACCCTCCCGGGCGAGAAAGGAACCGATGCCCGCGGGATGGGCACCTACGTTCTAGGTCAGGGGCAGAGGTCCGGCGCAGGCATCCGTCCCAAGCCGTACTCGACCGATCTGAAGATCAACAACGCCATGTACCGGACGATCAGAACCGCAGCGGTTCCCCACGGGGTGGGCTACGTGTGGGCAACGATGTTGTGGGAGGTCTACTGGAATCTCATCGAGGAGTACGGGTTCAACGAGGACGTCTACGGCGACTGGACCACGGGAGGCAACAACCTCACTCTCCAACTCGTCATGGATGGGATGAAGATGCAACCGTGCAGTCCAGGCTTCGTCGACGCAAGGGATGCGATCCTCGCCGCAGATGTGGCCCTGACCGAGGGTGACAACCAGTGCCTTATCTGGAAGGCGTTCGCCAAGCGCGGGCTCGGGGTAGACGCGACGCAGGGGGACACCAACAACAGAACCGACGGTCTCGAGAGCTTCGATGTTCCGCTTGAGTGCACTCTCGTTCCCTGAACAACCGTTCCGTGATCAACCGTGTTTCATGGAGGCGGCGGGCCACCGCCGCCTCCATCATGTCTAGGTCCAGACAGAGACGATCACCGCGGCGATGATCAAGCCGAGGACGTTGTAAGCGCCCGTGATCATCGCCCACCCCATGGGTGAGGGTTTGGTGGTCTCGAATATCGCGGTGACGTAGGCGAGCGTGAGGGAGAACCCCACACCGACGACGATCCCCAACACGAGACCCTCGGAGAAAGTGTCGGATCCGGTCGCTAGAGCGATCATCGCTATGGCCACCGCTGACACCAGATAGCCGAGGAGGGGCAAGAGCATCTCGGCAGGTCCTGGCCCCCCTTCGGTGTCCGACATCTCGATCCCGGACGCCTTCATCCACGCCTTGCCCATCACAGGTGGTGCGTACCAGATCGCACCCAGCATGAAGTAGGCGAGTGCCGCGACGAGCACCGCGAGCCAGTTCAGATCGCCCAGTAGGTCAAAGGTCATCTGTCCTCCTTCGGATCGGGTGTTTGGGTCACTCTGCTTAGGTTAGGCGCGTTCACTGCGATGGGGCCGGAACCCGATCCTCGTCCTGCGTCGCCAGCCACACCCAATAGACGAACAGGATCTGAAGTGGAAGGCGTGCCACTAGCGTGGCCCGGCCCCCGGGGATGTCTGGGAAGCGCTCTGCATGGAGCGCCATGTGGACGTTGGCCGGGAACACTGCAACGAGCGTCGCCATCAGGAACCATCCGGCGCGGCGTCGAGTCCTGGGATGGAGCGTGCCGATCGCGCCCACTAATTCGGCGACGCCGGACGCATATACGAGTGGCAGGTGCGCCGGGAGATAGTCGGGGATGATCGCGGCGTAGCTCTTCGGCATGATGAAGTGGTTGATCCCGAGAACCGCCATCACCGGACCGGCGAAGAACCGCGCCACCCTCTTCATCGGCGGACCCTACGACACCCGGTACTCGCTCGGGATCAGGGGTACTTGCCCGGAGGGCGGGGTAAGAACTCGATCCAGCCGCTCAACGAAAGGGATGCGACCGTGCCCGAGATCCCCCCCGATGCGAACGAAGCCGACGTCCAGGAACAGACACAGGAATGGTCGCTCGAGGCTAAGGATGACGACCACAAGGAGATCGGGGTTGATGAACCCGAGGCCGATGTGCTCGATCAGGAGAAGGCCACCGGATTGACCGACGAGGACGAACGGGAACGCTGAACGACCAGGTACAGAGAGGGCCCGACTCGCGCCGGGCCCTCTCTCTCGATAACGTCGAGCGTTCCTAGGTTCTGCTCGCCGCCCGCTTGTACTGACGAACGCTCAGCGGGACGAACACAGCAAGGATGATCGCCACCCAGAGCAACGTATAGAGCCCGGGATGGTTGAGCGACCATGCGTCGCTCTCAGCGATCCCCGCCGTATTGCCGAAGGACTCCCGAGCCGCCTGTGCAACCGAAGAGACCGGGTTCCACTCGGCGATCGGCTTGAGGATGCCCGGGAGCGTCTCCGTTCGCACGAACGTATTGGCGATGAAAGTCATCGGAAAGATGACCATGAACGACGCGTTGTTGATCGCCTCGGGGCTCGAGACGAGCATCCCGACGTAGGCCATGATCCAGGAGATCGCATAGGCGAAGATGAGGAGAAGTAGGAATCCCCACAGAGCTTCGACGAAGCTGGTCCTGATGCGCCACCCGATTATGAAACCAGTCAGCGACATCACCACTAGCGAGATCGAGTTGTATGCGATGTCACTCGCCGTCCGGCCAACGAGGACGGCCGACCGCGCCATCGGGAGGGATCTGAACCTATCGATGATCCCCTTCTTCATGTCCTCCGCCATGCCAGCCCCGGTAAAGGTTGCACCGAAGACCACCGTCTGAGCGAAGATCCCGGCGATCAGGAACTCTCGGTAACTCCCGCCCGGGATGTCGATCGCGCTACCGAAGATGTAGCCGAACAGCAGCACGAACATGATCGGTGACATGGTCGTCCAGATCAGCAGCTCGGGAACCCGCTTGATCTTGATCAGATTGCGCTTGGCGACGATGGCTCCATGGCCGAGTCCCTGTACGAGAGTGGTCATCGAACGACCTCCTCTTCCTTGGCGAGAGCCGGGTCGATATCTTCTCCCGCGCCCTCGTCGTTCTTCTCTTCTGCCGCGTGGCCGGTGAGCGTCAGGAACACGTCATCGAGCGTCGGGCGCCTCAGTCCGACATCCAGCAACCTGATGTCGGTCGCGTCCACTCGGCGGAGGACGTCCTGCAGAACGGATGCGCCGCCTGTGACGGCGGCCGTGAGCTTGCGGGTCTGCTCGTCCACCTGGACCTCGCCGATGCCGTACTCGGCGAGGATCGGACGAGCCCTCTCGATGTCAGAACTCTGCTCGACGACGATCTCGATCCGTTCGCCACCGAGCTGCTTCTTGAGCTCGTCCGAAGTTCCGTGCGCGATCTTGCGGCCGTGATCGATGACGACGATGTCGTCGGCGAGATGATCGGCCTCTTCCATGTACTGCGTGGTCAGGAGCAGCGTCGCCCCGTCCTTGACGAGCGCTCGGATCGCGTCCCACATCACCACGCGGCTGCGTGGGTCGAGCCCGGTGGTCGGCTCGTCGAGGAATAGCACCTCGGGAGCGGCGACCAAGGCTGCCGCGAGGTCGAGTCGACGCCTCATCCCACCGGAGTAGGTCTTGGCGGGACGATCCCCCGCCTCATCGAGCTCGAACGTGTTGAGCAACTCTCGAGCTCGCTCCCGAGAGCGGGCCTTTCCAAGGTTGTAGAGACGCCCAACCATGTCTAGGTTCTCGTAACCGGTCAGGTGCTCGTCTACCGCTGCGTACTGGCCCGACAATCCGATGCGCTCGCGCACCTTGTCCGGCTCTTTCACGACATCGATCCCTGCAACCTCAGCGGTCCCGGCGTTCGGCTCGAGGAGCGTCGTGAGGATCCGAACCGCTGTCGTTTTCCCCGCCCCGTTCGGACCGAGTAAGCCCAAGATCGTGCCCTTGGGTACCGCCAGGTCCAAACCGTCGAGAGCCGTCACATCTCCGTAGCGCTTGACTAGGCCCTGGGTTCTGATCATGTCTGTCATGCACACCCCCAACTAGGTTTCAGTTTGGACAAACGCAACTTACCAAGCTGTGATTCCGGCACGCTGTCTGCAACGCGACAGGAACGCTTCTTGTATAGGACGCACCTAGGACAGAAAACTCATCGCCGCCGGGAAGCGGCACTCAGCTCAGACGGGGCCCCGCCTTGAGCACCTTGCCGGGAAGGTCGCCGGCGATGAACGATTGGGCGATCCGACCGGCCTCGATCAGGCCCGGTAGATCGATCCCGGTATCGATCTCCATGTCGGTGAGCATGTGTACGAGGTCCTCGGTGGCGATGTTCCCCGTCGCTCCCTCGGCATACGGACTCCCACCCATCCCGCCGATAGAGGCATCGAAGTAGCTGACGCCCATCTCGAGAGCCACGAGCACGTTCGCCAGCCCGGTTCCCCTCGTGTCGTGGAAGTGCATGTTGATGGTCACCTCGGGGGTCTCGGCTTGGAGTGCCTCGATGACCTCCTTCACCCGCCTGGGGGTGCCCATCCCGGTGGTGTCGCCGAACGAGATCGTTGTGATCCCCTCGTCCAGAAGCCACCGGGTTACCTCGACCACCCGAGACGGCGCGACGTTGCCTTCGTAGGGGCACCCGAACGCCGTCGAGATAGTGCCCTCGACCGGGATCCCCGCATCACGACCCACCGCAACGACATCCCGCACCCGCTCCAGCGACTCCTTCACGCTCACGCCCGTGTTCTTCTGGTTGTAGGAGTCGGTCGCCGCCGTGAACACCTGCATGCCGTCAAGGCCTGCCTCGGCGGCGATCTCCGCCCCTCTGCGGTTCGGAACCAACGCCGAATAGAAGACGTCCGGGTTCTTGTCGACCTTCTCCCATACCTCCCGCGCGTCAGCCATCTGGGGGATCGCCTTCGGTGACACGAAGCTGACCGCCTCGATGCGACGCAACCCAGACCGGGACAAGGCATCTATCAATCTGACCTTGTCAGCCGTGGGCACCTCGGCCTTCTCGCTCTGGATCCCGTCGCGCGGCCCGACCTCTCGGATCGAGACACTCGATGGGTAGTCCGGGATGGTCATGCTGCAAGGCTATCGGCCTCAGGCGTCGGCCAGCGAATATCCAGTCTCCGAGTGCTGAGCAAGGTCGAGGCCCGCCACTTCATCGGCATCACTAACCCGTAGGCCGACCGCAACGTCGACGAGCTTCAGAAGGATGAAGCTCAGCACGAGAGAGAAAGCTGCCGTAGCCCCGACCGCCACGAACTGTTTCCCGAGAAGCGACAGACCTCCCCCATTGAGCAGTCCGTTCGCCCCCGCCTCGTTGACCGCTAGATCTGCGAAGACGCCAGTCAGGAGCGCCCCGATCACTCCTCCGACCAGATGGACTCCGACAACATCGAGGGAATCGTCGTAGCCAAGGCGGAACTTCAGCCCCACGGCCCACGCACAAACGATCCCGGCGATAAGTCCGATCGCTATCGCTGGCAACGGCGTTACGAAACCAGCCGCGGGAGTGATGGCGACGAGACCTGCGACCGCACCAGAGAACACCCCGAGCGTGGTGGGCCGTCCTTCCTTCCGCGCATCGACCAACGCCCACCCCAGCACACCTGCTGCCGCGCCCAGTGTGGTCGCCAGGAAGGCCGACGCAGCAAGGCCGTTCGCCGCTAGGGCACTTCCTGCATTGAATCCGAACCATCCGAACCACAGGATGCCAGTACCGAGGGCGGTCATCGTGAGGTTGTGCGGGATGAATGCCTGCTGTCCGAATCCCTTGCGCTTCCCGAGAACGATCGCGGCCACGAGTGCGGCGACCCCCGCGTTGATATGGACCACCGTTCCGCCTGCGAAGTCGAGGGCGCCGAGTTCCCGGATCCAACCCCCCGGTGCCCACACCCAATGAGCGACCGGCGAGTAGACGACGATCAGCCACAGCCCCGAGAACAACGCGTACGCAGAGAACTTCATGCGCTCGGCGAAGGCTCCCGTGATCAACGCTGGGGTGATGATCGCGAACATCATCTGGAAGGTCGCGAACGAAACGTGCGGGATCGTGGCGGCGAGTGCCTCGTTGGGAAGCAACCCCACGTCCTTGAATCCAGCGAAATCAAGCCCCCCGATCAGGCCACCTTTGTCGGCCCCGAATGCGAGCGTGTAGCCAAGGACCACCCACAAGACGGAGACCAACCCCAGGGCGAAGACGCTCTGCATGATCGTCGCGAGAACGTTCTTCGATCTGACCATCCCCCCGTAGAAGAGGGCCAGTCCCGGCGTCATGAACATGACGAGGGCCGAGCAGATCAGGATGAAAGCGGTATCTCCGGTGTCCATCGTTTGGGGCCTCTCCTCGCGGTAGGTGCTTGGAGAGACCTTCGGAAACGACTGTTTCCGGGGTGTTTCATCCAGTTTTCGGCCCGGTAACGATTCCAAGCCTCGGGCGCGCAGAAGGGGCCCTGTCGGGCCCCTTCTCTAGAGAACCTTAGAAGAACGCGTGGCCGGAGTAGCTGCCATTGATGACGCTGTAATAGACGACGTGGACGAGCACCCACTTCGTGGGCTGGCTCTGGGTAGTCGTGATGCTGAAGCCGACCTGCTCCGAGGCCTTCTGGGGGTCGAGGGTGCCGTCGTGCCCGATCTCGTCGTACTGCATGCCGAGAACATCGCTTTCGTAGACGAGGAGATCGAAGTCCTGGACCGGGTCGCCCGGCGCCGGGAACTGATCGATCGAGATCGTGGCGCTCTTGGTCTTGGTGGTCTTACCTGCTGCGATCTCTTCCGCGGTGAGCGGGTTGTTGAACCCGATCAGAACGGTGTCGCAGTAGAACAGGACCGACTTGTCGCAGTGGCCCACCGGGATCACGAGACCCGCCTCGTCGACGCCACCCCAGTAGTTCTGGTTCAGACCGGTCGCGGTCGATCCCGCCCAGTTGAACGTGGTGCCAGCGGCGACGGTCTGCGTACGGTCCGGTGCCGTATGAGCCTGCGCCGGAGCAACTGTGACCGCCATCAGCGACACGACACCGAGTAGAACCGCGAGCCTCTTCTTCACGAAGCATCCCTCCCCATCGTTCGTTCGAGGCATCGTTCCGCCTCCTCACTGGGGGATTAGTCGTGGATGTCCGTTATTCCCCTGTGCAAGTGCACAAACTCAGCGGTTACCCCACTCGGGGTCACGCTTGTCGTTGAAGGCGTCGATCCCTTCCTTGCGGTCCTCCGTGACGATGACCTTTTCCCACGCCAGGTGCTCGACCTCGATCCCCTCTTCGATGTCGTAGCCGAAGGCTGCTTCGATCGCCCTCTTCGCCTCCCTCACGGCCACCGGCGAGGACTTGCACAGGTCGGCGGCCAACTCCAAGGTGACTCGATCGAGTTCGTCACGGCCCGTCACTTCGGCGACGAGACCCATGGCGCGGCCCTCCTCTGCATCGAAGCGACGGCCGCGGAAGATGAGTTCCTTCGCCCGCGCCTCCCCCACCTTGCGCGTCAGCAACTGTGTGCCTCCCGCGGCTGGGAGGAGGCCGACGCGCACTTCGGGGAGCCCCAGGATCGTTCCTTCTGCGGCCGTGATCAGGTCGCAGTTGAGGGCGAGCTCGAAGCCTCCCCCTAGCGCGAACCCGAACACCGAGCAGATCGTCGGCTGCGGGATCGTGCGCAACTGTTGGAACGCTCCTCGTAGCTGACGGCGGTTCGAATAGAAGTCGTCGAGGTCGAAGGTGGCCCGTTCCTTCAGGTCTGCTCCGACGCAGAACGCCTTGTCGCCGGCTCCCCTGAGGATCATGACCCAGAGGTCGGGACGCGAGCCCACCTCACGGAACACCTCGGTGAGCTCGTCGCACACCGCGCCCGAGAGTGCATTGAGCGCCTCGGGGCGATCGATCGTGACGATGCCCACCTGTTCCTGCGTATCGAGCGTGACCAGTGCCATGCGGTGAGCCTATCCGCAGCCCGGAGCGCTGCTCTGTGGGCGTTCAGACCGGGGGGACGCCGTGCCTACGATCGGAGAAGTGTCGATCCTTACTCGCCGCAAGGTCGATGCGCCTGATCAGTTCCCCCCGCAGGTCATCTGGTTGAACGATCGCATCGATCACGTTCTCGGACGCGAGGTGCACGAGGTCGATGTCCTCCTCGTACTCAGCGCGCTTGGCCGCCACGAAGGCCTTCCGTTCATCCTCGTCGGCGATCGCCTGGATCTTGTTGAAGTAGACGGCATTGATCGCCGGTTCCGGCCCCATGACCGCTATACGCGCGGTGGGCAAGGCGATCGTGGCATCGGGCTCGAACCCCGGACCGGCCATGGCGTAGAGGCCAGCGCCGTACGCCTTGCGTACCACCACGCAGAACTTGGGAACGGTCGCCTCCGACACCGCAGTGATCATCTTGGCGCCGTGGCGGATGATCCCCTGGCGCTCGACCTCGGTTCCGATCATGAACCCGGGAACATCGCTCAGGAACACGAGTGGGATGTTGAACGCGTCACAGAGCCAGATGAAGCGCGCTGCCTTGTCCGCCGAGTCGACGAACAGCACGCCACCCTTCGCGTTCGGCTGATTGGCAACGATCCCGACGACGCGCCCATCGAGACGACCCAGACCGGTGATCAACTCCTTGGCGAAGTCTGGTTTGACCTCGAAGAACGATTCCTCATCGATGAGCCCGGCGATGAACCCGTACATGTCGAATGCAGCCGACTCGTCCTCGGGCACCAGTTCACCCAATGAGCCCGAATAGGCAACCGGACGCCCAGTCGTGGTCTCGGGGGCCGAGCGGAAGCTCTGAGGGAAGTACGACAGATAACCGCGAGCCGCCTCGATGGCCGCCTTGTCATCCGCGCAGAGGAGATCGCCGCACCCGGAGACCTCGCAGTGCATCCGGGCCCCGCCCATCTCCTCGAGCGTCACCTTCTCGCCGATCACCTCTTCGGCCATCCGGGGCGAACCCAGGTACATGGATGCGTTGCCGTCGACCATGAACACGACATCGCAGAACGCTGGGATGTACGCGCCACCGGCGGCCGAGGGCCCGAACAGGCAGCAGATCTGCGGGATCTTTCCCGACGCCTGGACCTGGTTGTAGAAGATCTTGCCCGCACCGCGTCGGCCGGGGAAGAGATCGACCTGATCCGTGATGCGAGCTCCGGCCGAGTCCACGAGGTAGACGAGTGGGTACTCGTGCTTGCGCGCCAACTCGATGATCCTGATGATCTTCTCGACCGTGCGGGCGCCCCACGACCCCGCCTTGACCGTCGAATCGTTCGCCATCACCGCCACCGGACGGCCGTCGATCCGCCCGACCCCCGTCACCACCCCATCTGCCGGGAGGTCCCCCGCCAGTGCGTTGACGAGCAACCCGTTCTCTACGAATGAGTCAGCATCGTCGAGAAGGAGGCGCAGCCTCTCGCGCACGAAGAGTTTCCCGACCGCCGCGTTCTTCTCGTGGTACTTCTCGGCGCCGCCGGCAAGCGTGGAATCGATCACATCATCTAAAGCCCGCTTCTCAGCCATGACTGAATCGTACTAGCGGCGAGCCGATGGATACCGGTTACGCCGGCCTCACCCGCGTTACCTCGCCCGAGGTGACTGCGATCGCTCCTTCGGGAGTCGACAGTTCGAGAGCGCCATCCTCCAGCAACCTGGTTGCGTGACCCTGAACCGAGCTGTCGTCTGCGAACGTCACCGTCACCTCCGAACCGAGCACGCTCGAACGAGCGGATGCTTCGGAGATCACCTCGGACGCAGTGATCGGATAGCGAGCTTCGAACGAGGTGAGGATCGCCGCCAGGAGTTGCTCACGAGATGGAGGGAAGTGTTCGCCCCGCCTCTCCATCTCGATACCGATGGATGTCGCGGAGTCCTGGAGCTCGGAAGGAAAGTCCGCGGAGGTGAGACCGACATTGACCCCCATGCCCGCAACGAGCGCTTGCACCCGACCGGCCCCCGACCGGCTCTCGACGAGGATCCCCGCGACCTTGCGACCGTCGATCATGATGTCGTTCGGCCACTTGATGCGGCAGTTCAACTGGGTGAGGGCCTCGATCGCGTCCGCCGCCGCTGTCCCGAGTGCGGTCGTGATCAACGTGGCGTCACCCTCGGGCCTAAGCACCAGGGAGTACATCAAGGAGGCTCCCGGTTTACCGACCCACTCCCGTCCCCATCTACCCCGCCCCGCCCGCTGGTGATCCGCCACGATGACCGTTCCTTCGGGGTCCCCCACCTCCGCCCGGTCGAGAGCATCGAGGTTCGTCGAGGAAGTCTCGGCCGTCACTATGAGCGGGGAACCGAAAGCTCCCACCCGATAGGACTCGAACGTGGCTGCGCTGAATGACGGTTCGTCCATCCGCGTAGGATAGGCGGCCATGTTCAAGAGAGTGTTGGTAGCCAATCGTGGTGAGATCGCTATCCGGGTGATGCGGGCGTGCCGCGACCTGGGGATCGAGACGGTCGCCGTGTACTCGGACCTGGATATCGACGCGGTCCACACGCGCTACGCGGATCAAGCCTTCAACGTCGGCCCGGCTCCTGCCGCGCAGTCCTACTTGGTCATCGAGAACATCATCGACGCAGCGAAACGTTCGGGGGCCGAAGCGGTTCACCCCGGTTACGGCTTCCTCGCGGAGAACGCGGGGTTCGCAGCGGCCGTGATCGAGGCTGGACTCACATGGATCGGTCCGGCCCCCGACGTCATCGATGGGATGGGCGACAAGATGGCCGCTCGGAAAGCCGCCCAGGAAGCGAACGTCCCGACCGTTCCGGGCACGAAGGATCCCGTCACCGATCCCGAAGAGGTTCGGATCTTCGGCAAGGAGCACGGTTTCCCGGTGGCCATCAAGGCCTCGGCTGGCGGCGGGGGGAAAGGCTTCCGCGTCGTTCGGGACCCATCAGAGATCGAAGACGCCCTCTCGGGTGCCGCTCGAGAGGCCGAGAACTACTTCTCGAACCCCGAGGTCTACATCGAGCGCTACCTGGAGCGTCCCCGGCACATCGAGATCCAGGTGTTGGGTGATGCGAACGGGAACGTCATCTCGTTCCCCGAACGCGATTGTTCGCTCCAGCGTCGCCACCAGAAGCTCGTCGAGGAGTCACCCTCGCCGGCACTTGAGCCCGAGGTGCGGGCCAGGATCATGGAAGCGGCCACACGGCTGGCGAAGAACATCGGCTACAAGAACGCTGGCACCTGCGAGTTCCTGCTCGACGCTGACCGCGAGTCCTTCTACTTCCTCGAGATGAACACCCGTCTCCAGGTCGAGCACCCGGTTACCGAACTGGTGACGGGCATAGATCTGGTGACCGCACAGCTGCGGGTCGCTGCGGGTGAAGACATCGGGTTCACGCAGGACGACATCACCCTCGACGGATGGGCGATCGAATGTCGGGTGAACGCGGAGAACGCTGCGAAGAACTTCATGCCCGCCCCCGGTCATATCGGCGCCTACCGCGAGCCTTCGGGACCGGGTGTCAGGGTCGACTCAGGGGTCGAGCCCAACTACACCGTCCCTCAGGCGTACGACCCGATGATCGCCAAACTGATCACCTACGGGGCCACGCGGGATGAAGCCCGCACCAGGATGCTTCGAGCGCTGGACGAGTACGAGATCGAGGGGATCTCGACGACGATCCCATTCCATCGACTGATGCTCGCCGACGAACGGTTCGCTAGCGGCGACTACCACACAGGCACCGTCGAGAACGAGATGGACCTGTCTCCATTGAAGGACGTCCCACCGCCTAAGCCGAAGGCCGGAGAGCCCGAAGTCGCGGAACGTGAGTTCACGGTCGAGGTCTCGGGCAAGCGGTTCCGGGTCAAGGCGCGCGAGGAACTCGACAGCAAGGTTCAACGCAAGAAGCCGAAACCTCCGAAGAAGCTGGGAGCCGCGGTCGGGGGATCGGGCGAGAATCTCACCGCTCCGATGCAGGGCACGATCGTGAAGGTCATGGTCTCTAAGGGCGACAAGGTGAAGGTTGGCGATGTGATCTGCGTCCTTGAGGCGATGAAGATGGAGAACTCGATCCTCTCCCACGCCGACGGCACCGTCGAAGATCTCAAGGTTGAAGCCGGCAGGTCAGTCGAAACCGGGGCGGTTCTCGCGGTCATCCGGTGACAGTGGGTGGTTGACTGCCCGGCACCACGGCGCGAGCGTGACGGGTGGCTGGCCCCCTATCTTCACGGAGGAGCACCTTGAGCGCTTTCGAGTTCTACCTCTTCGCACATGTCCTCGCCGCCGTCGTTTGGGTCGGAGGCGGCGTTATCGTCCAGATCTTCGGCGCCAAGTTCAGTAGTGCCCAGGATCCCAAGCTCATGGCTGCGTTCGGAGAGACCGCCGAGAAGGTCGGTCAGCGTGTTTTCATGCCCGCTTCGATCCTGACCCTGCTGTTCGGGATACTCCTCGTGACCGAGACGGGATTCGAATTCAGTGACCCGTTCGTCGTCTACGGCATCGCAGCGATCGCTATCTCGGCCATCACCGGCGCCGCCTACCTAGGGCCGGAGAGTGGAAAACTCGGCGTATTGATGACCGAAGAAGGGACCGACGGACCCCGAGGTCCAGAGCCGGATGAAGAAGCTCATCATGATCTCGAGGATCGAGCTGTTGATCCTGCTCGTCGCGGTCTTCATGATGACCGTCAAGCCGGGTACGTAGAACCGTTTGACGTAGTCGCTCAGTGACCACGCTTACCCAGGCCCAAGCTCGCAGGGTCTCCATCGAGGCTCAAGGCTTGGGCCGAACGAGGGTGCCCGACCTGAATTCGCTCATGGACCGGATCCGCTGCGTTCAGTTCGATCCGATCAACCATGTGGCGCGCACCCAATTACTGGTCCTCCACGCCCGGTTGGGGAGGACGTTCGATCCGGCAGACCTGGATCGCGCGTTGTTCGAAGACCGTTCGCTCTTCCACTACTGGGCCCACGCAGCTTCGTTCGTGCTCACAGACGACTACCCGCTGCACCGGTACCACATGGATCAGTGGCCGGGCGAGGGCGATTGGGCGACGCGGATCCACACCTTCTTGGATGCGAACAGAGACGCACGGCGCGAGATCCTGCGGCAACTCAAGACCAACGGAGTCATGCGCTCGAAGGACTTCGAGGGCCTCAGCCTGAAGGGCTGGACCTCGTCCGGGTGGACCGAGGGTCAAACCATCACCAGGATGCTCGACTTCATGTGGACGAACGGCGAGATCATGATCGCGGGGCGCAGGGGACTCGAAAGGTTGTGGGCGCGCTCTGACGACTGGTTCCCCAAGGAAGTGTTCCGCGACAGGCTCTCCGAAGAACAGGCTCTCGACCGTGCAACCGCTCTGGCGTGCCGCGCCATCGGCATCGGCACCGAGAAGCAGATCCGGGGTCACTTCGTCGCCGGGATCATGGCCGGAACGAGAGGGATCGTGGCTCGCCTCGTCGAGAGAGGAGAGTTGATCCCGTTCGAGATCAAGGGTCTACCCGAGCAGTGGTACGTCCATCGCGACAACCTCCCGCTGCTTGATACGACCGGGACGGGATGGAGAGGTCGGACCGAGTTGCTCTCGCCGTTCGACAACCTGATCCGGGACAGGGCGCGCGACGTCATGCTGTTCGACTTCGACTACACCATCGAGATCTACGTCCCGAAGGCGAAGCGCCGCTTCGGCTACTACGTGCTCCCGATCCTCGATGGCGACCGGATCGTCGGGCGCGTTGACTCGAAGATGGACCGGAAGACCAGGTGTCTTCGAGGTCGCCAACGTCTACGCCGAACCTCACGCGGCGGAACGATCGGCGGTGGGGGCCCGGGTCAAGCGAGCCCTAGAACGTCTCGGCAAGTGGCTAGGAGCGACGACGACGACCTTCGGTGCAGTGCCCGACGGATGGGACCGCGCCTTCGAGGACTGAGGGATAACGTTCCGGGGATGGAGCCGCTCACCTTTACATCCACCCCCGGAGAGCTCGACTGGTCCGCGCTGAAGGACGACCTCAAGGCGGATGACTTCGACAACCTGAGAACGCCTGCTGAGCTAGAAGCCTCTTTCGCCAACTCTCATGCTTCTTGTTTCGCTTGGGATGAACACCATTGCATCGGAACCGCCCGGGTCATATCCGACGGGGTCTGCAACGCCTACTTGATCGACGTCTGGACGCACTCGTCTTATCGACGGCGGCGGATCGCATCGGACATGGTCGATCGACTGCTACTCACGATCCCCGGTCAGCACGTTGCGTTGTTCACAGAGAATGCCGAATCCCTCTACCGCTCCCTAGGGTTCCAGCGTGAGGAGGTGGGGATGTCGAAGGTTGTCGGTAAGTGGCTCGGCCGCCACGAGCCCCCGTCAGCCCTCGAGCAGGAGGGTGTCTAAGCCGCGCGTCACGCCAACCCTGCCGGGCATCGCGCGAGCGGCCATCAACGTCCCGGTCACGTACGGATCCGGCGACGATCCGGCATCGTGACGGATGACGAGTCGTTCGTCGGGGAGGGCGAAGATGACCTCGGTTGAGACCACGAAGCTCGGGAGTCGGATCGAGTGCACCTGGGTTCCGTCCACATCCGCCCCTCGCGCCTCCTGGGGTCCCGCGATCTTGTCGACGGCGACGCCGATCTCTGGGCGCCGGACCGCGCTCAATCGTTCTGCCATCTCGCGCGCGGTGCCACTGGGGACATCTGGCTTGGTCGACGACGCGTAGTCGATGACCTCCCACTGCGGAAGGTGGCGAGCAGCGAGGAGAGCGCCCGCCTGAGCCATGGCGGCGGTCACCGAGAAGTTGCCTGCTGCCATGACGCCCACGCCCTGAGCGGTTGCCGCAGTCTCGATCTCGTCGAAGTCGGCGCTGGTTAAGCCAGAGGAGCCGATGACGACGGCCACTCCCTTAGCCACTGCCGCAAGAGTGTTGGCTTTGACGGAATCGTGGGACGTGTAGTCGATCAAGACATCGACACCGTCGAGGGCTTCATCCACGGTGGCGAACACCGGTACCCCTAACTTGTCACCGCCCCATGCCTCACCGAGGTCCTTACCGGCAGCGCTTCGACTCACCGCCGATACGAGTGCAAGGTCGTCGGCATCGATCACGGAACGAGCAAGTGGGCTTCCGGTCCAACCGGTCGCGCCGGCAACGCAGATATTGATCATGCTCGCAATGATAGGGGCCCCATCGGGGCCCCTATCGAACTGCGAACCCGGCTAGTGGGTCGGGAGTGTCAACTCGAGGTCGGTCAACAGCATCCCGCCTGGGATGCGGCTCCCATGTCCGGCGAACATGTCCGAGGTGGGGGTGATGGTTAGGAACAGGCTCTGGCCCTCGGGAACGTCAGCGGCAACGCCCGGGAGTTCGATCTCGAAACTCTGTCCGACGTTGGGGATCATCAGCACCTGGCGAAGCGGCATCAGGTTGTTCTGGATCACCTGGGCATCCGCCGGGGTGGTGCCGATCGCAAGGCCGAAGAAGACGCGGGCTTCAGGCGTCAACGAGTAGACGTCGCCCGAAAGGGTCGGGATCCCGGCGATCTTGATCGCACCGGTGTCGAGGGGGATGTGGATCGGGGCACCGAGACCGAGCGTGGAGATCATCGCGTTGCTCCCGGTCGGGTCGAGGGACTCGTTGACCGCGATCTTGGTCGCACCCGTCGTGTCGTATCTGAGGCACTTCCCATTCACGTCGGTGACGTTGTACCGGCTGGGAAGGAGCGAGCCGGGGTTCGTGGCCGGGTCGTTATCGAACACGGCCCTGAAGAAGGCGACCCTCAGTGCTGTCCAGTCTCCGGAACAAGAGTCGGTACCGCTGGCCTTACCGAGCGGGAACGCGTTGGGCAGGGCGTGGCCCCCGTTGTATCCGACAAAGAGGCTCTCGGACTGAGCTGCAGGGGTGAGGCCCTTGTTGAAGATGTGCAGTCCCTGATTCAGGTTGAAGAGGTTGTCCGAACTTCCCTGACGCAGAAGCATCGGGATGTCCAGCAAGACACCGCGCTCAACGAATGCAACGGGGCCATGCTCGTGGAACTCCGAATCGAGATCCGGGACGTTCTCGTTGGCCTGGCCAAGGATCGTCCCATCGGGCCACAGGCTCGTGGCGGCGCCCCACGCGAAGCCTTCGTGGACGTACTGGGGAAGAGCGCTGGCGCCTGCTGCGTACAGTGCGGTCGTCCACGCGGTACGTGGGACGCCCTGCGGTGCGAGGCTCTCGTTGAGGTCGTACCAGGTGATCTCCGGGATGATCGCGTCGAATCTCGTCGATCCTTCTTCCTGGGTCTCGTCGAAAGCGGCCATCGTCTGGTAGCCACCCCCGTACGAGCCGCCGACCGCACCCAGCACGGGGTCTCCGACGATCGGGTCGCCGTTGTTGTCTTCGTTCAGGGCAACCCAGTCCAGCGTCGCGACATAGTCGATAACCGAATCGATGTCCTCGGCCTCGAGATCGGGGTCCTCGACGTTCGCCTCACCACCGCTGGCTCCGAAACCGCGCTGGTCGATACTGACGACGCCGAAGCCGGCGTTCACGAACGCAGCCACGTCACCACTCAAGGTGGTCGTCCGACTCCCGCCCCAGCCATGGCTGTGAAGGATCACCGGTACGGGCGCAGAGGTCGACGCTTCGGCCGGTTTCGCCACGGTGATAGCGATGTCGGTTCCATCTGCGTCGCTCTTCACGACAACCTGCTCGACGGTGTCCCCCGGGTCGGCGGACGCCATCCCCGGCACCAAGAGAACAGCAACCAGCGACAGCGCCGCCAGAGAGGCGATCTTTCTCACTTTGGATTCCTTCCACCCAGCCAACAGGACTATTTGCCTGATTTGCTACATTCGCCCCTTAGCGGCTGGTTTCCTGCTTAGCCCCACTCAGAGATCCACCACTCCGCATGGGGCATCTCCACCCCCAGGGCGGCCCTGAACAACGGTTCGGGCGCATACGGAACCGTCCTCAGGTCTGCACCTCGCAACTCGCCCCTGGTGAACTCGAGGACCGCGTACTGGGCTCCGGGCATCAGCTTCACGTCCCCAGAGGTCCGGTCGTAGGCCATCCCGACGCTCCCAGGGTTCAGATAGAAGCGATCGTCGAAGCGCCGGAAGGTCTGGAAGTGGGTGTGGCCGCCGACGAAGACGGAGGCTGCCCCGTCAGTACCGAGCGCAGCTCATCGTCCCCGGGCCCCGATGTCGATCACCTCATCGAACGAGGCTGGTGATCCGTGGAAGCAACAGATCGCGTCGTCTGCGAGGGCCACTGTCGGCTTGTACGTCCGTACGCGTCTCGAGACCCGCAGAACCAAGCTGAGTCGCGCGCCCACGCATCGATCTCGAAGATCCGGGCCATGAAATCGTCGTCGGTGGTTGGTAGTGTCCGAGCCCAATAGGAAGGCGTCGGCATTTCCCATGACCACGGGGCAACCGAGTTCGGCCACCCTCTCGATCGTGGCCACCGGTTGAGGTCCTGTCGCCGCCACATCCCCCAAACAGACGAATCGATCCACGCCTAACCGAGCGGCATCATGGAGCGCGACGTCGAGACCGGTCGCGTTGCCATGGATGTCCGAGATAACCGCTACGCGCATCGGGTCCTAGTACTTCGCCTTATCCATCCTGACGCCGAAGCGATCGCGCCTCATGCTTTCGGTCCCGATGACCCAACGGCCGTCGGGAGCCATGTACAAGACCTCGATGTTGTCTCCCTTCGAGGAGTACTCGTCGAAGAGGTCGACGAGTACGCCGCTGCGATGCTTGATCTCGCGCAGCTCGACCTCGTGGATGCCTGTGATCTCTATGTGGGCAGCTTCGAGAGCGGTCTTTGCTGCAGCCTCGTCGGTGACAAGGACGTGGATGTACGCCCATTTCTCACCCGGCCTGTTGTCCGCCGATGCGGCTTCGACCTGAACCCCAGCGTCGAACAACGCCTGAAGAGCCTTCACCAACGCGCCCGGTCGATTCGGTACGTTCACTCTCAGATCAACTGCCACTCGAGCCTCCTGTCCGCCCTGTCATCCCATCATGATGGGCGTGAGGGCTCCGAAGCAAACCTGCCGATTCAGGAGAGGTTGTAGGCGAGGAACTCGAAGATCTCATCTGCGTCCGCCGTCGAGTCCGGCAGAGCCAGCGTCGGCACCCCTGCGACAACCTTTGGCCCCCAGGTCACGAGCGCATCGATCCGTGTGGACGCAGCGATCACGCCAGCGATCTCAGCCCCCGCTCCGAGACCCACCACACCGACGCGCGGGTGCCAGTTGTCGCTGAGGAATGTGACGGCCTCCGTGGCCTTCCGTTCGGCTCCGCGGGAGGTCGAGGGCCGCCCAGAGCGCCGCAGCCTCGACGTCGGAGGTCGCCACTCTCCCGTCGAACAGGTCGGGGGCGAGGGCGGTGAACCCTTCCGAGTTGAGGTCGTCACAGAACCTCGTCACGTCGCTCGTGAAGGCCGAACGCATCGGAGATCACGACTACTCCCGGGCCGACGCGATCCGAATGGGACAGATAGCCGGAGCACCGACCGATGCCGCCTCCGAAGACAACCGTCTCGCCGTAGCGCCGCTCGGTCCGGCCCGCGGGGTCGTGCCGCCACTGGATCGTCACTCCCATAGATGGAGTCTCGCGCCTAGCGCACCCTCTTCTTGACCCAGCGGATCAGCGAAGAGAAGAACGCGTTGGAGTGTCCGTCCGTGTCGGCAGCGAACAACGGGTCGACATGGGAGTAAGGATCGTCGGAGGGCTGAGCGCAGAACTCCGCCGAGTGGTTCTTGTAGGTGAAGCTCGTCACGGACACTGCCTGGTCTCGGTACCAGTCGTAGTTGTCTCGACAGAACGCAGAGATGAACCCGTAGACGGGCAGCTTCACCCTTGCCGTATCGAACTCTCGGAGGCCGTACTCATCCGAGGCGGTCGAAGTCAGATCCCCGTGAGTGAACTGGGCCTTGGTGTCTAGGTTCGAGGCGATGTCGATGTCGGCGTTGAGGACCGTTGAGAAGTACCACTCGACCGCGTTGCTCTCGGTGAGATCGAACATCGAGTGCGCCCAGACATCGGTCGACGAGATCTCCTGTCCTTCAGCATTCAGGGGGTCATCGAAGTCAGCCCAGCCAACCAGGGAGCGATCCGAATGGGCACCTGCGCAGGGGATCTCGTTGCCGTCCTTGAGGATCGGGGGCCCCACCGTCCCTTGGTGCAACAGGAAGGTCGGTGAGAAACCCGTTTGATCGTCGGTAAGCCCCGCGAACACCGCCTTGTTGGTGGGGCAGGTCGTTGGGTCCGGCCAGTCGAGCGGAGCAGGTAAGCCAGACCAGAGGAACGACTCGAGATCGGGGGCCTTCACGGCCGCCAGACCTCCGATCTCAGCCAGAAGCCCCAAGAGGAAGCTGCCACCGTTCAGTAGATCGTCCCAGTAGTACTGCCCACCCTCGTCCTTGAGAGCGCGTGTGTCGAACGATTGGGGGACCATCTCGCCTTCCCACTCGTCGCCGTTCACCGCCCCGTCGATCAGCACCAGGCCATCAAGCATCTTCCAACCGGCCGAGCGCGCCTTCTTGCCGAACCTCCACCCTGCGAACAACTGCGTGGTCATCCCGCCGAGAGAGTGACCCCCGAGAACGATCTTCGCCTTCGGGTATGTCTTGCGCGCAACCTTGACGACCCGACGGATGTCCTCGAGTTCGGTCTTGAGCCCCCATTCGCCCATCCCGAGCCCCGCCGCCTCGGTCTGGGACAGGAAGAACTCGCTGGAGGAGCCGTTCCACGTGTCGGGGTCGGGATCGTCGCTGGGGCAATCGTCACCGAGGATCGAGGTGGCGCCCTGGACGTAATAGGCAGCCGCCAGCTGGACCGCTTGATAGTCGCTCGCCTGCGCCTTCTCCATCCCACAGCGGTTCTCGAGCAGGTTGTTCCGCCGCTCCACCACCCACACCTGGAGATCGTGGGCTCGCTCGACCAGCCGCTGTCCGGTGTAGGAGAAGTTCCCCACACCGCCGAAGAAGCCGGGGACCATGATCATCACGACGGCGGGAGTTCCGGGCTTCTTCCCCCCGAACCAATGCTTGACCACCGGCATGACATCGAGGAACTGGGGCGAAGCTTCGACATCGAACGCCTTCTCCACCGAGTAGTCCGAGCGCGCCTTCCCCGCGGCCGCTGCCGGGATCGGAGCTAGGGCGCCGAGCGCCAGGGCCGAGCAGAGGACGGGCGCGAGGAAACGTCGAAGGGACATGGTGGCAAGTTAGCCAGGTGGAGCCATGATTGAAATGGCCCGTAGGGACCAGTTAGCCCAGACCCGTGATCCTGATGCCCGACCGGTCGGTCTTATAGCGGCGATTCACCCCGATCAAGAGGGCCGTGATCGGCTCGATGATCCGTGCGTTCTCGAGCGGGCCAGCGTCCACGTAGCCGAGGTCAGGGATAGCGGTGACGAGCTCACCAACCGCCTCCCGCGCCGCCTTCTTGGTTCCACACACGAGGACGTCGCCATCGAGGACCGAATCCAGATCGTTGAGCGCGGCCGCGGCAAGGGAGTGGAATCCCGCACACACGATCGTGCCCTTGGGCAGGATGCTCTGCGCTTGCTGTGCGGCCGATCCGGCCCACACCCCGAGGACGTGCGTTGCCTTGTCGCCCACCGCGGCCCCGACGGGAACGGTCGCATCGACGACGATCGAATCGGGCCCGACGCTCTCGCTGATCGACCTGTAGATCTCGGCCTGGCCCGAGAATGGGACGGTCACCACCACGATCGATGCGGCCGCCACCGCTGCCTTGTTCTCGAGTCCCGAGACGCTGCCACCTACCAAACCCACGATCCTGCTCGCAGCATCCTCGGCGCGCTCCTGCGCACGCGATCCGATCACGACATCGATTCCTGCTTTCGCCCACCGGCTGGCGAGTCCGAAACCCTCGTCGCCAGTACCTCCGATGACCGCGACCTTCGTGGGAGCCATCAGTGGACCCCGGGCTCGTACTCGCCGAAAACGCCGCGTAGGACATCCGATACCTCACCCAGAGTGGCGTAGGCGGCGAGTGCCTCTCGCATCGGGATCAGCAGATTGTCTGAGCCCTGGGCTGCTGTCTCGAGATCCTTGAGGGCAACCTCCACCGCACCTTGGTCCCGAGATGCCCGTACCTCCACCGTCCTCGCAACCTGACGGGCCGCCAGCTCAGGGTCGATGCTCATCACTTCGACCGGTTCTTCTGAATCGTTAGCGAAACGGTTCACCCCGACGACGGGGCGGGTACCCGACTCGATCCCCTGAGCGATCCGGTAGGCGGCCTCTTCGATCTCGCCCTTCATCCACCCACTGGCGACAGCCTCGACCCCGCCGCCCATCTCGTCGATACGCGCTAGGTACTCCTCCGCCCCTGCCTGGATCTCGTCCGTCAGGGACTCGACGAACCACGACCCGGCCAGCGGATCGGCCGTATCTGCGATCCCCGACTCGAAGCCGATCACTTGTTGGGTCCGCAGCGCGATCGTCGCGGCCTTCTCGCTCGGCAGGGACAGCGCCTCGTCGAATGAGTTCGTGTGCAGCGACTGCGTTCCGCCGAGCGCCGCCGACAGTGCCTCGAGGGCGGTCCGCACGATGTTGTTCTCTGGCTGCTGGGCCGTGAGCGTTGCTCCCCCTGTCTGGGTGTGGAACCTGAGCATCAGCGACTTCGGATCCTTGGCGTCGAACCGTTCCTTCATGACCTTCGCCCACAGTCGCCGAGCGGCCCTGAACTTTGCGATCTCCTCGAAGAAATTCATGTGGCAGGCGAAGAAGAACGACAAACGCGGGGCGAAGTCATCAACATCAAGCCCGGCCTCGACGGCCGCTTCCACGTACGCGATCCCGTCCGCGATCGTGAACGCGACTTCCTGCACCGCCGTACTTCCGGCCTCGCGCATGTGATAGCCCGAGATCGAGATGGTGTTCCACTTCGGGAGGTTGTCTCGGCAGTACCCGAACAGATCCGTGATGATCCGCATCGATGGCTTGGGCGGATAGATGTAGGTCCCCCGGGCCGTGTACTCCTTCAGGATGTCGTTCTGCGTGGTCCCTGAGATCCTGTCCTTTGCCACCCCCTGCTTCTCGGCTACAAGTTCGTAGAGGAGCAACAGGATCGATGCCGTCGCGTTGATCGTCATCGAGGTCGAGACCTCATCGAGGGGGATCCCGTCGAACAGGATCTCCATGTCGGCGAGAGAGTCGATCGCAACTCCTACTCGCCCTACTTCGGCCTGTGCTTTGGGGTGGTCGGAGTCATAGCCCATCTGGGTCGGGAGGTCGAAGGCAACCGACAGGCCGGTCTGGCCCGCCTTCAGAAGGTATTTGAAGCGCTCGTTGGTTTCCTCGGCAGACCCGAACCCCGCGTACTGCCGCATGGTCCACAGACGATCGCGGTACATCCCTGGATAGACGCCTCGGGTGAAGGGGAACTCCCCGGGACGACCGAGATGGGCATCGTCCACCGGATGGGAGGCGCCGTCGTATAGAGGCTCGATCTCGATCCCTGAGTCGGTGACCCGTTCATCGCTCATACCCAGATGCTATTCGCTCGCTTCGGAAGCATCTCCGCCGGGGGTTAACATCGCCTCCATGGCCACGATCGAAGAGGTTTATCGCAAGAAGAAGCCGAAGGCGTTCGAAGCGGACCGCAACCCCTCGAAGGTCGAAGTGTGGTGGTGGTTCTTCATGAGGCTCTCAGGGATCGTCCTGCTGTTCCTCGTGCTGATCCATCTCTACATCATGCATCTGGTGGATTCAGGGGTTGAGCGGGTCAACTTCGAATTCGTGGCGGATCGCTGGGACAACGTCGGATGGAAGACGTTCGACTGGACCCTCCTGTTCCTCGCCTTGCTCCATGGAGCCAATGGCTTGAGGATCATCATCGACGACTACGTGAAGCGCCCCGCGGTGCGAACCGCCGTCAAGGCAACCCTCTACACCGCAACCGTTGTGTTCATGATCATGGGCACTGCGGTGATCATCACGTTCACACCCGAGGTCGGAGGCTAGATGAGCGGCAAGCACAAGAATGTCCACGTCTACGATGCCGTCATCGTCGGTGCCGGCGGAGCAGGTCTAAGGGCCGCCCTCGAGGCGAGCAAACACTGCAACACCGCCGTCGTATCCAAGCTCTACCCCACCAGATCCCACACCGGCGCAGCTCAAGGCGGGATGTGCGCGGCCCTCGCCAACGTCGAGGAGGACTCCTGGGAGTGGCACGCGTTCGACACCGTCAAAGGCGGCGACTTCCTCGCTGACCAGGACGCGGTCGACGTGATGTGCAAGGAGGCCGTCGAGTCGGTCCTCGAACTCGAGCGCATGGGACTACCTTTCAACCGCACCCCCGAGGGCAGGATCGATCAGCGCCGCTTCGGCGGTCACACACGGAACCACGGAGAGGCGGCGGTCAAGCGCGCCTGCTACGCAGCGGACCGCACCGGGCACATGATCCTGCAGACGCTCTTCCAGCAATGCAACAAGCAGGGCGTCGAGTTCTACAACGAGTTCTTCGTCCTCGATCTGATCATCCAAGACGGGGTTTGCGCAGGGGTCGTTACCTACGAGATCTCGACGGGTGAGGTTCACGTCTTCCACGCGAAGTCGGTGCTGTTCGCAACCGGTGGCTACGGCAAGATGTTCAAGATCACCTCGAACGCCCACACGCTCACCGGCGATGGCCCTGGAGTCGTTTATCGCAAGGGCCTCCCGCTCGAAGACATGGAGTTCTTCCAGTTCCACCCGACGGGCCTGTACCGGCTCGGCATCCTTCTCTCCGAGGCGGCTCGAGGCGAGGGCGGCATCCTCAGGAACGGCGACGGTGAGCGCTTCATGGAGCGTTACGCCCCGACCATCAAGGACCTCGCCCCACGCGACATGGTGTCGCGTGCCGAGTTCTTCGAGATCAAGGCGGGACGAGGAGCGGGACCGAACAAGGACTACGTGCTCCTCGACCTCACCGGGATCGATCCGGAGGTGGTGGAGGCCAAGCTGCCGGACATCACCGAGTTCGCCCGTACATACCTCGACGTCGACCCGCTGAAGGAGGGCGTCCCGACGACGCCAACAGCCCACTACGCGATGGGCGGCATCCCGACGAACGTGAACGCCGAGGTTCTGCGCAATGCCTCCGGAGATATCGTCCCTGGCTTCTACGCAGCTGGCGAATGCGCGTGCGTCTCCGTGCACGGGGCGAACCGTCTCGGAACCAACTCGCTCCTCGACATCGTCGTGTTCGGACGGCGCGGAGGACTTCAGATGGCGGAGCACGCCAACCAGACGAAGCTCACCGACATCCCTGACGACGTGCACGAACCTGCCGAGGAATGGCTGAGGTCTTTGAGCGATGGCGAATCGGCCGAGCCGATCGCGGCGATCCGCAAGGATCTTCAGGAAGAGATGTGGGACAAGGCATCCGTGTCCCGCACCGACGAGGGCCTGGGGCAGGCGATCGCAACGGTCGGGAAGTTGCGCGAGCGCTACGCGAAGGCGCGCGTGAAGGACAAGAGCAAGGTCTTCAACACGGAACTCGTCGAACACATCGAACTCGGATTCATGATCGACATGGCAGAAGCGCTAGCCATCTCGGCCAAGGCTCGAACCGAGTCGCGCGGCGGTCACTACCGCGAGGATCATCAGATGCGCGAGGACGAGTTCTGGCTCAAGCACACGTTCATCAACAGAACCTCCGAGGGAGACACTCATCTGGCCTACAAGCCAGTGACGCTGGGGCGGTACGAGCCGGTCGAAAGGAAGTACTAGTGGCTGACGTGAAGCTCAAGATCCTCAGGTTCGACCCCGAGACCGACAGCGAGGGTCACTTCGAGGAGTACACGGTCGATGCCGATCCGATGGACCGTCTCCTCGATCTTCTGCACGAAGTGAAGTGGTACCAAGATCATTCGCTCGCCGTCAGACGATCGTGCGGCCACGGGATCTGCGGCTCAGACGCGGTTGTGGTCAATGGGGTGAACCGCCTCGCATGCAAGATCCTCGTCAAGGACCTCCCCTCCGAGATAACCGTCGAGCCGATCCGCGGGATGCCCGTCATCCGGGACCTAGTGGTGGACATGGAACCTTTCTTCGCCGGCTACCGCGCGGTGAAGCCATGGCTCATCACCGACGAGCACGAGCACGAGCCTCAGCGGGAACGCATCCAGAGTCAGGAAGAGCGCGAGCGGTTCGATGACACGACCAAATGCATCCTGTGCGCAGCCTGCACCACTTCGTGTCCGATCTTCTGGTCGGACGAGGAGTACGTGGGCCCCGCAGCGATCGTTCAGGCGCACCGGTTCATCTTCGACTCGCGCGATTCGGGCGCGGCCGAGCGTCTCCAGATCCTCTCCTCTAAGAACGGTGCCTTCAAGTGCCGCACGGCGTTCAACTGCACCGAAGCCTGCCCGCAGGGGCATCAAGGTGACGCTGGCGATCCAAGAGGTGAAGCAGGCCGCTCTCTACGGGTCGCTCTAGAACCCGAAGTTCTCAGAGCTAGGTAGCCTGAGGTGATGTTCCGACGTATCCGCACTCCGATCCTGATCCTCGCCGTCATAGCCGTGGTCTATCCATGCTGGATCGGGGTCCAGGTGTGGTCGCAGTCGCGCCAGGACGAGTTGCGACCCGCCGACTCCATCGTGGTGCTGGGCGCAGCGCAGTACGACGGCGATCCTTCACCCGTGTTCAAGGCCCGACTAGATCAGGCCGCGTTCCTCTACAACGAAGGGTTCTCTCCGAGGGTGATCGTGACCGGCGGGAATCAACCCGGGGACCGCTTCACGGAGGCCTCGGCGGGTAGTCACTACCTGCAATCGAAGGGGGTGCCCGCCACTTCGATCCTCGAGGAAGATCAGGGTCGCACGACCCTCGAGTCCCTGGAACGGGTACGCGAGATCGCCGACGACAACAACATCGACTCGCTCCTACTGGTCTCCGATCCGATGCACTCCGAGAGGCTCAAGCGGATCGCTGGCGATCTTGGATTCGAGAACGCCTATGCCAGTCCCGCCTCATACGTCGATCTCAACCGGAGCCGGCTAACCAAAGCGAAGGAACTCGTGCACGAGGTCGGCTCGATCATCCTCTATCAACTCTTCGATCGATGGTGATCGAAACCCTCGATGCCCGCTCCGCGGCGACGATCCGAAGCGAGGTGGTCAAGACCTACGGCGACACTTGGGCTTCGACCCGCTACGCGCTCGACCAAACACCAGATCCGCGATTTCGCCGCCGTGCTTGAACTCCATCTATCGCGCGGCAATTTCAAACTCGTCTCGGCCCGGACCGTTGAGGGTGGTCCCCTCGTTGGTTTCGCCTATGGCTACACCAGCGAGCCGGGAGGGTGGTGGCGAGAGATGGTGACGGATGTCGCTCGGCCCCGAGATCAGCGATCGGTGGTTCTCCGATAGCTACGAGTTCGTCGAGTTGGCGGTCCTCGAGGGAGCGCGAGGGCCAAGGGATCGGAGGTCGCCTACACGACCTACTGCTCGAAGGAGTGCCGAACCGAGCCTCGGTTCTATCGACCCAGAGTGGGAACTCGGCCGCCCTGGCTCTCTATCGCGAGCCGAGGGTGGCAGACGGTCAAGACCGCATTCCACTTCCCCAACCGTCCTTACCCTTACGAGTTGTTGGGGCTCGACATCAAGCCGCCGCAGAGTCGATGATCGGGTTGCTCGTCGGCTGAGGAGATCCACCCGTCGGCTCGATCGTCACCGCGCTGCGGCTGTACCCCTCGAGAGGGCTGTCGATCTGGACGACGGTGAGGTCGTCACTCGCTTCGAAGGTCCCGACCCCCTCGATCTCGCACGTCCCTGTGGAGCCGGGCTCGCAATCGCCCTTCATCAGCCACACCTGATAGACCCGATCGCCATCCAGATCGGAGCTAGTCCTTCGGCCACGAACAATGCGCCGCCGTTGCTTGGAACCATGGCCGCGAGCGCTCCCGGCCCCTGCAACTTCATCCCTCCGCCGGGCAAGAGTCTCCTGGCCGCCTCGGTGCGCTCGTTCAGCCTTTGATTGCTCTGATAGAGAGAAGCACCCATCACGCCCGTGACGAGAAGCATGGCGGCGACGGCGAGCCCGGACGCCCGGCTCCACCAAGTGCGTCTGGCAGCGTGGGCAGCATCCGGACGATCGGTCTCGATCTGTGCCATCACGCGGTCGGCGAATCCATCCGGAAGTGCGACAGGCTCGACCGAGTAGGCGAGCGATCCCTCCACATCGGAAAGACGATCCGCCTCGAGCATGCAGTCCTCGCAGATGAGGAGGTGTCGTCGCACCTCGGACCGCTCGTCATCGGGGACGGCACCGAGGACGTACGGCGCCAGAAGCGACTTGATCCTCTCGTGCTCGCGCTCGTCCATCATCCGCTCCCTCGTGTTCCGATCAGTTCTCTCAGCCTGATGAGGCCGTCTCTCAGTCTCGTCTTCGCCGTGCCCTCGGGGATCCCGAGTTCCTCGGCAACCTCCCGGTAGGTTCGGCCCCCGAAGTACGCAAGGACAACCGCTTCCCTCTGCACCTCGGAGAGTTGGCGCAAAGCATCTCTCATAGCGTGGCGCTCCCCGATACCTGCCGAGGCCGGGTCTGCGACCGCCACAGGAGCCGCTTCAGCCTCCGAAACGAGTGCATCCCTCGTTCGTCGCCGGGATTCCTCTCGGCGCACGATGTCGATCGCCTTGTTCCGAGCGATGCCAACCAAGAACGACTGGAGCGTCCCTCGCTCTGGATCGAAAGCACCTGGGCGCCTCCATAGAGCCAGGAACGCGTCCTGGGCCACCTCCTCAGCGAGGGCAGCATCGGCTACGACCCTTCTGGCCATGCCGTACACAACGCCTCCGTAGGTCGCCATCACCTCGCGGAGAGCGGCCTCCTCACGTTCAAGGAGCCTGCCAGCAAGCGCCGCGTCCGGTCCCATAGGGACCCGATGGTAGCCCGGGGCAGTGCCAACACCGCCCAGGTGTCCATATCGGTCCTTCACAACGTTTTCCATCTCGTCTGTAGTTCGCCTCCCGCCTGCGACTTGGATTGCCGGGTACGCTCGAGAAGTGAAATCTGCTGTGCGCCGACACCCGGTCCCCTTCTTGTTCGCACTGGCATTCGTGGTGATCGTGTCGCTGGCCGTCTTTCGGCTCACGGATGCATTCGTCGTCCAGCTGAGGAACAACAGTCCGTTCTCGGATAGCTCAGCAGGGTGGGCCTACAGGCTGATCCTGGCCGTGGCCGTCGATCCAGGCCCTCTATGCGGGAACGGCGATCCTCCGCCCGGAACGAGTGCGCAAGGCGATGGACGCCGACGGGGCCTGGAGAACCTTGCCCCGCGACCGGATCGCTCGGTCGGTATCTCGGAACGCTGCCGGTATCACCTGTCTCACGATCGTCTACGGAGTGGCGATCTTCCTCCTGACGGGCCTCCGAGGGGGCTACGTACCGTTCCCTCTCTTGGCCCTCGCTCAAGGGGCGTGGTACTTCCGACAGGCGGGAGTGGTGGCCCGCTGGCTCGCCTTCCAACCCGAAGCAGTGCCCGAGCCACCCGCACCTGAGGAGTGGTCCCGCGAACCAGACGACTACCTTCCCCCGCTCGCAAGGGGGCTCGACGCGGGGGGCGAGTGATGGCCGGCATCGGTGGGTTCGCTCGCACGGCACCCGACAAGACGGCGATCATCGAAGGGACTCGTGCCACCACGTTCGGCGACCTGGACCGCCGCAGCACCCAGATCGCCGGACTCCTCGCCGAAGCCGGTCTGCGCCCCAAAGACCGGATCGCGGTGTACTCGGCCAATCGCACCGAGATCCTCGAGGTAGTCAGCCGCAGCGTTACGGATGGGCATCGTTCCGGTGCCGATCAACTCGCTGCTGACCCGGTCCGAGGTGGACTATCTGCTCGAGGACTCCGGAGCACTCGCTCTGTTCACGGATCGACCGGTGGACGTTCCACCCGGCGTAAGAAGCGTTGTCAGCTTCGGCGACGCATACGAACGATCCCTGCACGAAGCCAAGCCCATAAACATCGCCGATGTCACTCTCGGCAAGCCGATGCACTACACCTCAGGCACTACCGGGCGACCGAAAGGCGTATGGGTCTCCCCACAAGGGCAGGACAAGGCGGCCACCACCTCCGAGTGCTTTCCAGCGCCTCTGGGGTCTCACTGATGACGACACCCACCTGATCTGCTCGCCGCTCGCCCACTCCGCTCCTCTCAGGTATTCGATCCGCACACTGGAGGCCGGTGGCACAGTCGTCGTGCAGCGCCGATTCGACCCAGCCGAAACGCTCGCCGCCATCGAGATGTACTCGGCGACGATCTACTTTCATGGTCCCAACTCATCTCGAGCGGATCATCGCTCTTGATCCATCAACGATCCGACGACACGATCTTTCTTCGATCCGACTGCTCGCCCACGCGGGAGCCCCCGATCCGCGAGGAGACGAAGGGGTCCACGATCGTCGCTGTTCCCTCACGGCTCCGTGTGGGAGTTCTACGGAGCCACCGAGGGGGCGGCAACCCGTATCTCGACGGAGGAATGGAATCAGAAGCCTGGAAGTGTTGGAAGAGCCTACAGGTGGCGTCGAGATCCTCATCGCCGATGGTTCCCGCTTCTTCCTCCCGGGAGAGGTCGGTGAGATCTGGGTGAGGGATCGTGACTGCACCGCCGTTCGAGTACTGGGGCGATCCCGAGAAAACCGGGGCCACGCGCCGTGATGGTGCCATCACCTTCGGCGACCTCGGCTACCTCGATCGCGACGGTTACCTCTTCATCGTCGGAAGTCGCCACGACACGATCATCTCGGGCGGGGTAAACGTCTATCCCCGTGAGGTCGAAGACGTCCTGGTCACTCACCCGGCCGGTACTGAGGTCGCCGTCTACGGAGCCGACCATCCGGAATGGGGTCAGGAGGTCAGGGCCCTCGTTGTACAGGCCCCCGGCCAACCGCTCGAGGTCCGAACTGCTCCGCAAGTGGGCGCGAGAACGACTCGCTGGGTTCAAGTGTCCGCGGGCGATCGAGATGGTCGAGCGATCTCCCCGCACACCGACCGGCAAGGTCGTGCGCCGGGCTCCGAACGGAACGGACTCTAGCGGCGGGACTCGAGTTCGTCGCACTTGGCTCGGATCGCTTCTGCCGCCTCCTTGAGCTTGGCGGTCTCGTCATCGGTGAGGTCCAACTCGACGATCTCGGTAACGCCACCCTTGCCGAGCTTCGCAGGAACGCCGAGGTAGACATCGGAAACGCCGTACTCGCCCGCTGGTCCACGCACACGTCGGGTGCACGTCGTTCGAGTCATCGAGGATCGAGCGGACCATGGTCGCTACCGAGGTCGACGGTGCGTAGAACGCGCTCCCCTTCTTGAGGTAGCCGACGATCTCGGCACCGCCGTCTCGGGTGCGCTGGAACAGTTCCTCGAGGTCGGCCTCGGAAACCAACTCCGGGAGCGGCTTGCCGTCAACGGTCGCGTGGTGAGGGAGGGCGACCATCTGGTCACCGTGGCTGCCGAGCGTCATGGCCTCGACCTTCGGGGGCGCCACGCCGAGCTTCTCGGCGATGAAGTAGCGGAGCCTCGACGAGTCGAGTACCCCTGCCATGCCCATGACGCGCTCCTTCGGGAAGCCGGAAACCAGCGCCGCCAGGAAGGTCATCTCATCGAGCGGGTTCGAGACCACGATGATGATGGCGTTGGGTGAGTTCTTGGCGATCTCCTCGGTAACCCCGCCAACGATCGCGGCGTTCTTGTCGAGGAGATCCATCCGTGCTCATCCCCGGCTGTCGAGGAAGGCCCGCGGTGATCACGCACACGTCGGAGTCCGCCGTGTCTGCGTAGTCGTTCGTGCCGGTGACATGGGTTTCGAATCCTTCGACCGGCGCCGACTGGTTGATGTCGAGTGCCAATCCCTGAGGCAGTCCGTCGACGATATCGATCATGACGACCTCGTCGCACAGGTTCTTCTCTGCGATGCGACGGGCCGTGTTCGATCCGACGTTGCCCGCGCCGACGACCGTGACCTTCTTGGTCATGTCTATCCCTTCATTCTCGTGCGAGACCGTTTAGACGGCGTCCGCCTGCATCTTCTCGATGATCGCGTCCGCAACCTGTGACGTACCCACGGCAGTGGGATCGTCACGGGTTGGCTTCATGTCGTACGTGACCGACTTGCCCTCGGCGATAACGGCTGCGATCGCCTTCTCGAGGCGGTCGGCAGAACCGAACTCTTCGAGGTGGCGGAGCAGCATGACGCCCGACAGCATCATCGCCATCGGGTTCACCTTGTTCTGTCCCGCGTACTTGGGGGCCGAGCCGTGGGTCGGCTCGAACACCGCGGCGTGATCGCCGATGTTGCCGCCGGGAGCGACGCCCAGGCCCCCGATCAGGCCAGCACCGAGGTCCGAGATGATGTCGCCGTACAGGTTCGGGAGTACCAAGCACGTCGTAGAGCTCTGGCTTCTGAACGAGCTGCATGCACATGTTGTCTACGATGCGCTCTTCGAACTCGACGCCAGTGTCGCCGTACTCGCCCTCGCCAACCTCCTGTGCGGTCTTGAGGAACAGGCCGTCCGAGAACTTCATGATGTTTGCCTTATGCACCGCCGTTACTTTCTTCCGACCGTTCTTCACGGCGTAGTCGAATGCGCCGCGCACGATGCGCTGCGTACCGGTGATCGAGATGGGCTTGATCGAGATACCAGAGTCCTCGCGGATACGTCGGGCATCCCAGGTCGGCCATGAAATCGATCAGCTTCGCCGCCTCGGGGCTCCCTTGTTCGAACTCGATCCCCGCGTACAGGTCTTCGTGGTTCTCGCGCACGATGACGAGGTCGATGTTCTCGTAACGTGACCTGACACCTGGGTACGACTTACAGGGCCTCAAGCACATGTACAGGTCGAGCTCCTTGCGGAGTGCAACGTTCACCGAACGGAAGCCCGTGCCAACGGGGGTAGTGATCGGTCCCTTGATAGCGACATTGGTGTCGCGGATCGAATCGAGGACCTGATCCGGCAACGGAGTGCCGAACTTGTCCATCACATCGACGCCCGCGTCCTGTACGTCCCAGTCGAACTTGACTCCGGTTCCTTCAAGGACCCGACGGGTCGCTTCGGAGATCTCGGGACCGGTTCCATCGCCGGGGATGAGCGTTACGCGGTGCGTCGTTGCCATATTAAGAAGTCTCCTTCGAAGGGTGTCTGACCTGCGGAAAGGCCCGCCTAGGCTACCTGATAGCCTTGATCCGTAAGGCAAGCACAGTGCCAGTTAGCGACCTCAGGAAGGGGTGCGATCGCCTGATGGCAACGGCCGGCAAGGGTCTCGAGGGCGTAGTAGCCGCCGAAACCGCCCTCAGCGACATCGATGGGAAGGAAGGGCGTTCTTTCCTACGTCGGCTACAACATCCACGACCTCGCCGATCACGCCACCTTCGAGGAGATCATCTATCTCCTCCACCACCTCGAACTCCCCACCGACGCTCAGCTAACAGAACTCACCGAACAGCTTGCCGCTGAGCGGGAGCCAAATGCCTTCGTAACCGAACTGCTCCCAACACTTGCCGAGAACACGGCTCCGATGTCGATGCTACGGACCGCCGTGTCGGCGTCCTCGGCCAAGGACCCGGATGGATGGGACACCTCCCCCGAAGCCAATTACCGCAAAGCGATCCGTCTCTGCGCCGTGTTCCCCACCCTCGTTGCGTACTACGACCGGCTCAGGAAGGGCGAGAAGCTGATCTCGCCCGACCCGACCCTCTCGCAGGCAGCGAATTTCCTCTACATGCTCAAGGGAGACAAGGCCGATGACGATTCAGCGCACATCTTTGACGTCTGCCTGACGCTTCACGCGGATCACACGATGAACGCCTCAACCTTCGCTGCGCGCGTCTGCGCTGCAACCCTGTCGGACATCCATTCGGCGATGACAGCAGCGATCGCTGCTCTGAAGGGTCCGCTTCATGGCGGCGCCAACGAGGCAGTGATGAAGATGATCAAAGAGATCCAGACGCCTGACAAGGCTCGTGACTACATCATCAAGAAATTCGAGAACAAGGAAAAGGTGATGGGGTTCGGTCACCGCGTCTACAAGACCGAGGATCCGAGGGCCACGCACCTTCGTCGCATGGCCGAAGAACTTGCCGAGAAGACTGGGGATCCAAGCAACTGGGAGATCTCCCAAGTGATCGAAAAGACAGTGATGGACGAGAAGGGGATCTACCCGAACGTCGACTTCTACGCCGCGTCCGTTTACGGGTACCTACAGATCCCCACCGATCTCTTCACTCCGATATTCGCCTGCAGCCGGGTTGCGGGCTGGACCGCTCACGTGCGCGAACAGTACGCAGACAACCGTCTGATCCGTCCCGACCACGGCTATGTCGGCCCGGACCCACGCACCTGGACCCCGGTGAGCGACCGGGGCTAGTTGGTCCTCGTAGCACTTATCCCTGGTCGTAGTCCTACTCAGGCCGCGCTCCGCTAGGAGAACGGTGTTGCTGAGAAGCATCGCGATCGTCATCGGACCCACGCCCCCAGGCACCGGGGTGACCTGAGAACAGATCTCGAGGGCCGCCTCGAAGTCCACGTCCCCCTTGAGGCCATCCTCGGTGCGGTTCATCCCCACATCGATCACGACCGAGCCTGGCTTCAGCATCGGGCCGGTGATCGCATGGGCGCGGCCGATCGCCGCGATCAAGATGTCGGCACGCGTCGGTGTGGGCCTCGAGATCTTGGGTGCCGGTGTGGCAGACGGTTACGGTCGCGTTCCCTCCGGGGCCTTTCTGCATGAGCATGGCCGCTATCGGCTTCCCGACGATGTTCGAGCGGCCCACGACGACGACCTCCGCCCCCGAAGTCTCGACGTTCGATCGGATCAGCATCTCCTGGATGCCGGCTGGCGTAGCTGGCGCCACGATCGGGTCACCGGCGAGGAGCCGGCCGAGATTCGTCGGATGGAATCCGTCCGCATCCTTATCTGGTGACACCGCAAGAAGGACCTTCTGCTCGTCGATGTGTTCGGGGAGCGGAAGTTGCACGAGGATCCCGCTCACCGCGGGATCGGCATCGAGTTCGGCGAGCAGGTCGAGGAGTTCACCCTCCGGAGTTGACGCGGTGAGTGGATGATCGAACACCTCGATACCTACCTCGGCGCACGCCTTCTGCTTCGCCGATACGTAGATCTTCGACGCGGGGTCATCCCCCACGAGGACGGTGGCGAGACCCGGGCGTGACGCCCCTCTCGCGCAAAGCGGTCGCCCTCTGCTTGGCCTCGGATCTGACCTGCTGGGCGATGGCCTTCCCATCGATGATGCTCGCCGTCACCTGGGCCCCCGTTCGATCGACTGCAACGGGGCACGATCCTACTTGCGTCCGAGGGTCATACCTCATGCTGTGATACTGATTGCGAACGGATCCGCGGGATGCGTTGGGGGACGTTTGGGGACAGACACTGGAGGGCCTGAGGGGTCGCGTGCGGGGCCCAAGATACTCAGACCCCTGAAGATAAAAGACTTCTCATTACTGTGGACGGGCCTCACCGTCTCATTATTGGGCGATGGGATCTTCTTCGTTGCGCTTCCCTTGCAGGTGTTCAAGCTTTCGGATTCGGCTTCCGTCTATACCCTGATCCTGTTGGCCTGGACGATCCCACTGGTGCTCTTCTTGATCCCCGGCGGGGTGATGTCGGACCGCTTCGATCGACGTCACATGATGGTCCTGTCGAACCTGCTTCAGGGTTTAGCGATCGCAGTCATCGGCCTGCTCTCTATGAGCGGAGACCTCTCTCTGTGGCACATCGCGATCGCCGTCATCGTCTACGGCGGAGCCGAGGCACTCTTCGGGCCTGCATTCGGAGCGATCGTTCCTGACGTCGTTCCGCAGGAACTTCTGGTCGAGGCGAACGCGCTCGACAACCTCTCGCGGCCGTTGTCCTTGAGGGTCCTCGGGCCCGCTCTCGGGGGTGTGATCGTGGCGCTCTTCGGCATCGGAGAGGCCTTCCTGATCGATGCGGTCACCTTCGGGATCGCCAACGTCTTCCTACTGATGATGCAACCGAGGAAGCCACTCGGTGAGGGCGAGGTCCTGCATCTTTCGGATGCACGGGAGGGGTTCAGATTCGTTGCCGAACATCGCTGGCTATGGGGAGCATTGCTTGCCTCCGCAGTGGGTCTTCTCGTTTTCTACGGGCCATGGCAGGCGCTGGTTCCACATCTCATCACCCACAAGCTCGGTGGCAGCGATGCCGACTTCGGTCTGGTTCTGGCGGTGGGCGGGATCGGGGCACTTGGAGCGTCGCTATTCATCGGACAGCGCGACCTTCCCCGGCGGAGCCTCACGCTCATGTACGTCGTGATGGCGACCGGAACCTTGATGCTCGTGGGCTTCGGTTTGGCGCAGAACCTCTGGCAGGCTGCAGCTGCGAGCTTCTTCCTCCAGGCGATGTTCACCACAGGCATCATCGTGTGGAACACGACGATGCACCGATTCGTGCCGGGCCAGATCCTGGGGCGCGTATCGAGCCTCGACTGGCTGGTGTCCACCAGCCTCATACCGATCTCGTTAGCGATCACCGGTCCGCTGTCGTCCGCCATCGGTGAGGACACGACCCTCGTGGTCGCCGGCCTGCTTGGGGCGATCGCTCTGATCTCGTTCCTGTTCATCCCGGGAGTCCTCGACCCCGAGAGCGCGCCGGTCGTAGAACCCGAGCCGGAAGTGGACTTGAGGCCACGCGGAGATCGACTCGCTCAAACACCACCTCCCCCGACGCCACCGTGGACGTTCGAAGGGTAGTCAGTCCCCGAACGCCTGGGCCTTCCGCTCCTCGACCAGAGCCTCGAAGCCGTCCATGTCTCCAGCCGAGATCAGTTCGATCGGATCAGGGACCCCTCGGGCCACCGATCGGAACAGATCACGTCGCTGGGCGTAGGTCGGCAGGTGTTCCTTAGCCCACGGTCTCAACCTCCTGAGTTCCTCCGCCAGCGTCGCGAAGGGCGGCCCGAATGTGCTCGCTATCTCGTCACGGATGCGTTGCCCGAGGGCCGGGCTCGCACCCCCGGTAGAGACCGCTATCGCGATCGTGCCCTCCCGATGGATCGACGGCAGGATGAAATTGCAAAGCTCAGGGACGTCGGCAACATTGACGAGCATCGGCCGCTCCACCGCATCGGCGTGGATCGCTCGAGCCAACTCCATGTCCTCGGTCGCAACCACGACCAGCAACATCCCATCGAGATCGGACCGCATGTAGGGGCGGACCTCGACCCCAAGTTCAAGCAGTCCCTCGTGCGGCTCCTCGGGGGAGACCACCACCACCGAAGCGCCGCTCGCGAGAAGTCCCTGAGCCTTCTCGAGCGCGATCGCATCACTTCCGACCACCAGTGCTCGCGCGTCACGTAAGTCGAGACACGCCATATAGAGACGGTTGTCCATCACTCGTCCTCGCCCGTTCCAAGGAACCGGAGTTCGAAGCGGCGATCGCACGACGAGCAGTAGTACGCACGTCCTTCACCGATCGGTTCCAGAGAGGTTTCACCGCAGTAGGGGCAGTTGAGTGGAGCGGCTCGCAGGCTCATTGTTCCGCCTCGGTTTCGACCGGCCCCCCAGGCTTGCCGAAGGTGTGGATGCCACATTCGAGCTTGCCGGTGCCGTCCCACCGACCGGCCCGCTCGTGCTCCCCTTCCGTTACCGCCCGTGTACACGGGCTGCAACCGATGGAGGTGTAGCCCGCTCCGAACAGCGGGTGGACGGGGACCTCGTTGGCGGCCGCGTACTCAAGCACGTCGGTGGAACTCCACCGCGCCAGTGGGTGAACCTTGAGGATCTCGTCACCCGAGGGCAGCATCTGCGCCTCCACGATGGGGGTAGCGCTGCGGAGCGGCGACTGATCTCGTCGCAATCCAGAGATCCATCCGTCGTACTCCTCGAGCGCATCCTGGAGTGGGACGACCTTGTTGATGTGGCAGCAGCGATCTGGATCGGCTTCGAACAGTCGGGGGCCGTACATCTCGGCCTGGCCCTCGGCTGAACCGTGTTCGCCCCTCAGATCCACAAGCTTCAGATCCCACTCGGACGTGATCCGGTCCCGGAACTCGAGCGTCTCAGGGAAGTGGAACCCGGTATCGAGGAACAGAACCGGGATGTCCGGCTTGATGTCCCGAACCATGTGAAGGATCACCATGCCCGATGCCTGGAACGATGTGGCTATCGCCAACCGATCTATGGAGCCGGCCGCCCACGAGAGGATCTCCCTCGGGTGGGCACCCTCCAGATCCGAGTACGCGATGTCTGGTGATGCGATCCGTTCTCTCACGAGGCGCGCGGCTCCGCGATCGCGCTCGATGCAGGCGGTGCCTGCGCGAAGGTCGGCTTCGCTGCGAACTCGGCCAGTTCCTTGTCGCTCAGGGACGCGATGAAAGATCCGAAGTCGTGGTCCTCTGCCTTCTGCCTCTGATACCGGCGGATCAGCGTTTCCACGTACGGCCCGACCTCGGATCCCAGGACCTTGACCCCCTTCGCCTTGCGGCCGAAGGCCTTGTCGTCGCCGAGATGACCACCCAGATGGACGAGGAACGCCTCAACCTTCCTCTTGGTCGGGATCTGGTTCCCATCCCTATCCACCTCATGGATCGTTTCGGAGATCTGGCATCCCATCAACCCGATGTCAGCCGTTTGGTAGCGAGCGCAGGAGTTTGGGCACCCATTCACGTTGATCCGAACGTCCTCATCGAACCCCGGCATGCGCTCCTCGAGGTATCGATACAGCTCCGCAGCCGCGCCCTTTGGTCTCGACGATCGCCAACTTGCAGAACTCGATGCCCGTGCACGCCATCGTCCCGCGCCGCCACGCACTGGCGCGCGCCGGTAGATCGATCGCGTCCAGTTCCTCGATCAGGGCATCGATCTGCGTCGCGTCCACGTCGAGGATCACGACCTTCTGCTGGGTAGTAGTGCGGACACGGCCGGTCCCGAAACGCTCCGAGAGCCTTGCGACCGCCGCCAGCTGATGTCCCGAGATGCGACCCGCCTTCGGAGCGAACCCCACGTAGTAGCGGCCATCTTTCTGGGGCCACGGTCCGATGTGCTCGCGGCCGGTGATCACCGACGACTTCGGTTCCTCGAGATCGGAGAGCGCGTATCCGATCTCCTTCTCGAGCTGTTCGCGGAACCTCTCCGGCCCCCAATCACGCATCAGGAACTTGAGACGCGCTCTGTTACGCGCTCGCCGGTAGCCCCAGTCGCGGAAGATCCGGGTCACGCCTACGACGACATCGACAACCTGATCCGGTGCGATGAACGTACCGAGCCGCTGGGCGAACATGGGGTTCGTCGACAGCCCGCCGCCGACCCACAGATCGAACCCTGGCTCGCCCCCGGGGCCCCGTACCCCCGTGAGACCGACGTCGTTGATCTCGTGCTGACCACATTGATGGGCGCAGCCCGAGATCGAGATCTTGAACTTGCGAGGAAGGTTCGAGAACTCGGGATCTACGAGCAATCTCTCTGCAGACCGCGGTGAGTACCTCCGACGCATCGACGATCTCGGACCCATCAACCCCGGCGAGCGGGACAGCCGAGGATGTTCCGAGGAACGTCTCCGCATGCCTCCATCGTCGAGAGTCCCACATCTTCTAAAGCAGCCCAGATAGCGGGAACGTCTTCGATCCGTATCCAGTGAAGTTGGATGTTCTGGCGGTCGGTGACGTCCGCTACGTCACGACCGAACCGCTTCGAGATGTCCGCTATCACCCGCGTCTGCTCGGCACTGAGTGCTCCACCGGGAACGCGTATCCGCATCATGAAGTAGCCGTCGACCTCGGGCCGTTGGGTGTAGATGCCCGTCCACTTGAAACGCTGCTTCAGATCGGAAGGCCAGATCGACCCGAACCCCTTCTTCGCATAGATGCCTTCGATCCGGGCCCGGACGTTGAGCCCGTCGTCCTCTCGCTTGACGGCTTCGGCCGCGTTGAGTGGCTCGGTGTAACCGAGCGCCCACTGCCCCTCGCTCCTCGACATCGGTGATCCCTTTCGTGCGTCTGGAAGGTGAGCACCTTACCACTGGAATAATAGTGTAAAGTCACCACATGCGATCAGCGATGGTTTCTCTCGTAGGAGCCGGTCCGGGGGATCCCGGCCTGCTCACCCTCCGCGGGCGGGATCGCATCGCGGCCGCAGACGTCATCGTCTACGACCGGCTGGTTCATCCCGAGATCTTGGGTCACGCCGCTCCCGGAGCGACCCTCATCTATGCCGGGAAGCAACGGGGGCAGGCGGCGATGTCACAAGACGAGATCAACCGTGCACTTGTTGCCCATGCGATGGGGGGCGAGCGGGTGGTCCGCCTGAAGGGCGGCGACCCCTTCGTGTTCGGCCGCGGGGGTGAGGAAGCAACAGCCCTCGCCGCGCACGGGATCTCGTTCGAGATCGTGCCGGGGATCTCCTCGGGGGTGGCGGCTCCGGCCTACGCGGGCATCCCGGTAACCGATCGCCGGTTCTCGTCGTCCGTGGCCTTCGTCACCGGACATGAGCGACCTGGTCGGGAGCAACCCGACTGGACCGGGCTCGCTACGTCGGTAGACACTCTGGTGATCTTCATGGGCACGAAACATCTCGCGGCGATCGCTCGCGCACTGATGCTCGGCGGGCGCGCTGCCGAGACCCCGGCAGCGGCGATCGCATGGGCGACCCACGACGATCAGAGAACGGTCATCGGGACCCTCGCGGATATCGCAACGAAGATCCGCGCCGCGGGACTCAGTGCGCCGGCCACTGTAGTTATCGGTGACGTCGTTTCGCTCTCGGGATCACTTGCCTGGTTCTCGGAGGTGTCCGAGGAACAGGCGAGCGATCGTCTAGAACGGCGGCGACTCGCTTTCCGTCTTGGTGTTCAGTGACGGAAATGCCTGCGACCGGTGAACAACATCGGGATCCCGTGCTCGTTCGCCGCCGCGATCACCTCGTCATCTCGCACCGACCCGCCCGGCTGGATGACCGCCACCGCCCCCGCGTCTACCGCGGCATCGAGTCCGTCCCTGAACGGGAAGAAGGCATCCGATGCACACACGGTTCCGGGGGCTCGGTCTCCCGCTCTTAGGGCGGCCAGGTGGGTCGATTCGACCCGGCTCATCTGCCCCGCCCCCACCCCAACCGCGGTGAGATCCTTCGCGAGAACGATCGCGTTCGACTTGACGTGCTTGCAGACGGTCCAGGCGAACCGCAGGTCGGCCAACTGCTCGTCGGACGGTTGCGCTTCGGTGACCACCTGCAGCTCGTCCAAGGGGTCCGAACCATCCTGGTCTTGGATCAGGAATCCCCCGGCCACCCTCCGCACCTCGGGCTCGGACGGGTAGCTGGGCTTCGCCCGGAGGAGCCTCACGTTCTTCTTCTGCGTGAGGATCTCGAGAGCGTCGTCGGTGAATGCCGGAGCGATGACCACCTCTGTGAAGACCTCGGCTATCTGCCGGGCCGTCTCGGCATCGCAGCCGTCGCTAAGCGCGACGATGCCCCCGAACGCGGAGGTCCTATCGCAGTCGAGCGCGCGCCCGTACGACTCCGCGAGGGTGGGCCCTTGTGCGACCCCGCATGGGTTCGAGTGTTTGATGATCGCGGTCGCGGGGCCATCCAATTCGAGGACGAGGCGCCACGCCGCGTCCGTGTCGAGAAGGTTGTTATACGAGAGCTCCTTGCCATGGAGTTGCTCGGCCGCGGCGAGCCCGCGCGGAGCGCCCCCCGACCGGTAGAAGGCAGCGCTTTGGTGAGGGTTCTCTCCGTACCTGAGGTCGCTCACCTTCTCGCCCGCCAAGATGAGGAACGGCGGGTGACCCTCATCGCGGGAGAAGTATCCAGCGATAGCAGCGTCGTACGAAGCGGTGTGCCGGAAGGCCTCATGAGCCAGGGCGCGCCGCATCTCAGGGGACACCTCACCCGTCGCGGCGATCTCATCGACGATCTCCTGGTAACGGGCCGGGTTCACGACGACTGCTACCGACGGGTGGTTCTTCGCTGCGGCCCGCACCATCGCCGGGCCCCCGATGTCTATCTGCTCGAGGGCGTCGTCCTCGGTGACCGCCGGGTGAGCGACCGTGCGCTCGAACGGATAGAGGTTGCAGACGACTAGGTCGATCTGCTCGATCCCCTGCGCAACTAGTTGCTCCAGATGATCGGGCTTGCGGCGGTCAGCAAGGATGCCGCCATGGATCTTCGGGTGGAGGGTCTTGACCCGACCCCCGAGGATCTCCGGTGCCCCCGTCACATCAGCGACCTTCGTGACCGCTACGCCGGCTTGCGCCAGCTCGGTCGCGGTTCCTCCGGACGAGATGATGTCGACGCCCAATTCAGACAAGGACCTGCCGAACTCAACGATCCCCTCTTTGTCGGACACGCTCAATAGGGCGCGCCTAACCTTCAACTCCGGCATCAACTGCCCCTTTCGATCATCGTTCGGCACGCGGCCGGAAGGATGCGGTGCTCGACCGCTTTGATGCGTTCGTGGAGGGTTTCCTCCGTGTCGCCATCCTCGATCTCAACCGCCTCCTGCAGAAGGATCGTGCCGTGATCGACCTCGTGATCGACCATGTGCACCGTCGAGCCCGTCACCTTGGCTCCGAACGCAAGGGCGTCCTTGACTGCATGAGCACCCGGGAACGACGGAAGCAGGGATGGATGGATGTTGATGAGCGCTCCTTCGAAGGTGTCGACGAAGGCCGGGGACAGGACCCTCATGAACCCTGCAAGAACGACGAGATCGGGGGATGCCGCCGAGACCGCGTCCCGGACGGCTTCGTTCCACTCGTCCCGTGCCGAGAATGCCGCGAACTCGACCAGTTTCACGGGGATCCCACGTTCCTCGGCCACCTCGAGACCTCTGCACTTGCGGTCGGCAACGACGAGGGTGACCCCGCCCGGAACCTCGCCCGCCTGGCACGCCGATATGAGCGCCTCCAGATTGGACCCAGAACCAGACACGAGAACAACGATCTTCGCCGCCATGGCCGACACCCTACCGAGAGGGCGACTGAGCCGAGGAGCACGGATGGACATAGGGTTCCTTGCGAGGGGTTAAGACCACAGAACCGATCCGAGGAGGCACGGTGGGTAACGACCGAATCGAGCGCTACGCCGAACTAGCCGTCCGGGTAGGGGCAAACGTCCAGCCGGGACAGGACGTCCTGGTCAGATGCTCAGTAGAGCACCGCGAGCTGGCTCTCGCTGTCGTCGAGGCCTCCTACAAGGCCGGGGCTCACTACGCACACATCATCTATTGGGACCCGATCCAGAAACTCCATCGTCTCAACCTCGCACCTGACGACAGCCTCGATCACATCCCGGCGTGGTGGGACAAGTCGCTGAACGATCACGATGAGGCCAAGGGAGCGGTCATCTCGATCACCGGCGACGCGACCCCCGACATCTACGCCGGGATCGACGGCGACAAACTGCGGCGAGACCGGATGCCGAGCACGCCCTCAGCCCTCAATCTCTCGCTCGGTGGCAACGCCAACTGGACGATCGTCGGCGGCCCTCTGCCGGAGTGGGCCGACCGCATCTTCGGCGAACCTGATGTCGACCGGCTCTGGGATCTGTTCGGAGCCGTTATCCGCCTCGACCACGACGACCCCGTCCAAGCGTGGAAGGACCACATCGCCAGGCTCCGAGAGAGGGCTCTGTCGCTCGAAGGGAAAGCCTTCTCGGGGCTCCATTTCGAGGGACCGGGTACCGACCTGCGCGTCGGCCTCCATAAGGCGGGCCGCTGGATCTCCGGCTCGATGAAGTCATCTGCGGGCATCGAGCACGTCGCCAACATGCCGACCGAAGAGGTCTTCACGACCCCCGACTACCGGAAGACGGAAGGGAAGGTGCGCTGCACCCGCCCCCTCTACCTCCGGGGCACGATCGTCGAGGGCCTCGAGTTGACCTTCGCCGGCGGCAAGATCACCTCGGTCACCGCGGACACGAACGGCGCTGCGGTCGAGGGCGAGATCGCCACCGACCCGGGGGCTTGCCGTTTGGGTGAGGTGGCGCTTGTGGACGGCACGTCCGAGGTCGGCAAGACCGGCGTCGTGTTCGGCAACACGCTGTTCGACGAGAACGCCACCTGCCACATCGCGTGGGGGGCGGGCTTCCACTTCGCCGTCGACGACCTCCCCGAGTCCAAGGAGGACCGCGATGCCATGGGCTTCAACCAGTCGGGCGTCCACACCGACACCATGATCGGAGGCCCCGAGGTCTCGGTGCACGGCGTCACCGAGGACGGCAGCGAGGTCCCGATCATCATCGACAATGAATGGCGCCTCGACCCGTAAACCTTTGTGGCCCCTGCGGCCTCTCTATATCTGATGGATAGAGACGCAGAATCCCAGTTCGCGATGTTCTTCCGGACCGAGTATCCGGGGGTGGTTCGCACCGCCTACCTGATCCTCCGTGACCAGGAGAGCGCCGCTGACGTTGCCCAGGGAGCTTTCATGAAAACCTTCACCCACTGGGGGCGGGTCGCTCGCTACGACCGCCCCGATGCTTGGGTCAGGAAGGTCGCCGTCCACGACGCGATCAGCGTGATCCGTAAGCGCCGCTTCCACCTCGCCGCGGTACCTGAGAACCTCGCCGCCCCCGAGCAACAGCTATACGACGCCGACCTGATGAACGCGGTCGCCGACCTTCCTCCGGCCCAGCGCGTTGCAGTCGTCCTCTTCTACTTCGAGGACCGACCGGTCGCCCAGATCGCCGAGATCATGGACTGCTCGACCTCGACCGCCAAGGTCCATCTCCACCGCGCCCGTAAGCGTCTCGCAGAACGACTCGGAGAGGAGGCTGCCGATGTCTCTTGACGGACGACTCCGCCAGGGCCTCGTCCAAGCGGCCGACCAGGTGAACCCGGACATCGAGGAGGATCTGATGCAGGTAGTTGCCGGAGCACGCAGACGTCGCACGTTCCAGCTGGTGATGGCTGCCGGGGTGGCCGCCGCGGTCATCGTGGGGGCAGCGATCGTCGTACCGGACATGCTTTCGAACGAGAACCGTCCGGTCCCCGCCGGCCCGGGCCTCGCCGGTGAGTCGCCGAGCCCAACCGCCGAGCCAGGGCCCGTCGTCGAGGCAGACCTCGAGGCGTGGCTCGTCAAGGACGACAAGCTGTACTCGGACGGTTTCCACTACGAGGGCACGGACGATGTCGGCATGGCCGCGCTCAAGCGGATCATCGGCGGGGATGGCGCATTAAGGGTCGGAGGTACCTCCTCGGAGATCCCCTCGGGGACCGAGGTCAGGAGCCTCAACATCGCCGAGGCGAACGCCACCGTTGATCTCAGCAGCGAGTTCTTCGCCGCGGGCGATACCGACACCGTGCTCCGTCTCCGCGTGGCCCAGGTGGTCTACGCGCTCACCCAGTTCGACGAGGTCGAAAGCGTCATGTTCAAGATGGACGGCAAGTCGGTCGGCACCTTCGCAGGGCTCAACCTCAACAACTCCCAGATAAGAGACACCTTCGAGGACCTCATGCCGGCGATCACGGTCGCCACCCCCGGTTACGGCTGGGAATTCAGCTCGACCTCGGGCGTCATCGAAGGCACCGCCAACGTCTTCGAGGCCAACGTCTCGTGGCGCATCCTCGATGAGAACGGGGTCGAGATCGCCAACGGCTTCGCCACGGCAACCTGCGGGTCGGGATGCCGTGGCACCTACTCGATCGAGGCTCAGTTCCGGGAAGCGATCGATAACGACCAGCCGGGCACCGTCGAGGTGCTCCAGTTCTCGGCGGAGAACGGAGAGCCGATGGACATCGTCTCGATCCCGGTCACCCTCATCGCCGACTGATCACTTCTGGGCGACCAAAGGGGCGGCGAGTGTCGCTTCAGTCGCCCAGAACGGGCCCTTTGGGCGTGAAATCGGCCACCCCGTGGCCGGATTCACGCCGAGAGGTGCCCGGGGTGAGGGTTTAGGGGGTGAGGGACTCGGCGAGGAAGCGGATGGCGCCGGGGTAGCGGTAGGTCAGGCCCCCGTGGGTGCCGTCGAAGAACTCGAGCGTGTGGTCGATGCCGCCCTTGGTGAGCTCGTTCGAGAACGCCTGGGCACCGAGCTCGAGATAGAACTCGTCGCTCCGGCCCCCGTCGAGGTAGATGCCCTTCATCGACCTGAGGGCGTCCATCTTGGTCGGGGGCCATGCGAACCGGATCCCAGGCGAGCCACCGCTCCCAGACTTCCGGGATCAGGCGACCGGTGTCGATCTCGAACGGGAGGATCACCTTCCCCGGGTTGTCTTCATCCGGCGAGTAACAAGCGGCCATCGTGTAGGCATCTAGCGCTCTACCGAAGCGGTTGAAGTCGAAGCGATCGGCGGCCCTCATGGCCTCCCAGAACACCTCGTAGGACCCCTCGAAGTGATCTCTGAGCGACCGGACCGCCATCGGGAACTCGGGCTGGTAGCAGACCTCGAAGAGCGCATCGCCCGGCGTGCGAGGCGAGCGCTCCGAACACGTCGGGCCGCATCATCGGGACCACCATCGCCCCGTAGCCACCCGACGACTTTCCGGTGATGCCCCGGCGGCCCGGCTCGGCATCCGTCGGATATCGCGAATCGATGAACGGGACGACCTCGTCACACAGGTAGTCCATGTACCGCCCGGTCGCGGTCGAGTTGATGAACTGCGACCCACCCAGACTGGTCCACGCATCGACGAACACGACGATCGCCCGAGGGACGCTCTCATCCGAGAACATCTCATCGACGCGCTCGACGATGTTCTGCTCGAACGCGCTTCGCCCGAGCCACATGTCGAGCTGCCCGGTCATGCCCTGGATCAGGTAGACCGACGGATAGGTCTCCGACGCGGACACACCCGGCGGCGTGTACACGTACAGCGGACGACGGGTGGGATCGCCGAGCGGGTTACCCGCGAGCAACTCAGACTCGACGGTGAGCTTCTCGAAGTTCCCGAGCAACTCCCGATCCCACGGCGCTCCGGGGAGCCCGTCTACTTCCTTCAGACTCACAGCTTCGCGTGGACCTCGGCGGCGAGCTTGGCGACCTCGGTTGGATTCTTGCCGACCTTGATCCCCGCGGCCTCGAGCGCTTCGGTCTTGGCCTGGGCGGTTCCCTTGGAGCCCGAGATGATCGCGCCGGCGTGTCCCATGCGCTTGCCCTCGGGGGCGGTGCGTCCTGCGATATAGGCAACGACAGGCTTGGTCATGTTCTCCTTCGCCCACTCCGCGGCCCGCTCCTCTGCATCGCCGCCGATCTCGCCGACCATGACGACCACCTCGGTAGCCGGATCGGCCTCGAACTTGCTGAGGATGTCGATGAAGTCGCTCCCAGGGATCGGGTCTCCACCGATGCCGACACACGTCGACTGGCCGAGCCCGCTCTGGGTCAGCTCGTGAACGATCTGATAGACGAGCGTGCCGCTACGGGACACGAGACCGATCGAGCCTTCCGAGCAGATCTCGCCCGGGATGATCCCGACGTTTGCCTTCCCCGGCGAGATGACCCCGGGGCAGTTGGGTCCGATCAACGTGGCATCGCCCTTGGCTCGGATGTAAGGAACCACCCGCGCCATGTCCATCGCGGGGATGTTCTCGGTGATCGTGATGATGGTCGAGCAGCCCGCGTCGTACGCCTCGAGCGAGGAGTCGGCTGCGAACGGGGCCGGCACGAACACCATCGCGGTGTTGGCATCGGTGTCGTCAACGGCCTCGGCGAACGTGTTGTAGACCGGCACGCCGTCGACGTCCTGGCCCCCCTTACCCGGGGTCACTCCAGCAACGAGCTTCGTGCCGTAGTCGCGGTTGCGCAGCGAGTGGAACGAGCCCTCGCGCCCGGTCAGTCCCGCGACCACGAGTCTGGTGTTCTCATCGATCAGGATCGACATACGACTAATTTCCTTTCTGGGCCAGCTCGACGGCCTTCTCGGCGGCGCCCAGCATCGTGTCGGCCGTGACCAGCATGTCGTGCGGGTTCTCGGCGAGCATCTTGCGTCCCTCTACTGCGTTGGTGCCGTCGAGACGGACCACGAGCGGAACCTTCATGTCCAAACGCTTGAGTGCATCGAGGACCCCGGCAGCGACTAGATCGCAGCGCGTGATCCCGCCAAAGATGTTGACCATGACGCTCTTGACCTCGGGGTTCGAGGTGATGACCTCGAGACCGGCCGAGAGAACGTCGGCGTCGGCGCCGCCGCCGACATCGAGGAAGTTGGCGGGATCGCCACCGGCATCCTTGACGACATCGAGCGTAGACATCACGAGACCAGCACCGTTGCCGATGATCCCGACGTCACCATCGAGCTTGATGAAGTTGAGGCCCTTCTCCTTCGCGAGACGCTCCTGCTCGGGCACCTCGTGCGCCGCCTTCAGCTCCTCGAAGATCGGGTGCCGATAGGCAGCAGATTCATCAACCGTGACCTTCGCATCGAGCGCCACGACCTTGCCGTCGCCGGTCAGGATCAAGGGGTTCACCTCGACGAGCGAAGCATCGAGTTCGACGAACGCCTTGTAGAGCTTCGGGAGCATCGCGATGGCACCCTTGCGCGCCTCGGGGGCCAGGTTGGCACCGAACACGAGCTTGCGTGCGTGGAAATCGGAGAAGCCCAGCAGCGGATCGATGTGGACACGAGAGATCGCCTTCGGGTTCGTGACGGCGACCTCCTCGATCTCGACGCCGCCTTCGGCGGACATCATCCCGAGGAAGTTGCGGTTCGAACGGTCGAGCAGGAACGAGACGTAGTACTCGTCCTTGATGTCACCGGCCCGCTCGACGAGGACCCTCTTGACCTCGTGGCCCTTGATGTCCATGCCGATGATCTGCTCGGCGACGGTACGGGCTTCTTCCGGGGACTCGGCGAGCTTGATCCCGCCCGCCTTGCCGCGCCCGCCCACCTGGACCTGCGCCTTGACGACGACCTTGCCGCCCAGGTGGCGCGCTGCGTCTTCTGCTTCCTCGGCGGTCTTGGCCACCCTGCCTTCGGGCACGGGAACCTCGAACCGTCGGAGGACCTCCTTGCCCTGGTACTCGAATAGATCCACTACGCCTCCTGCTTATCGGCGGCTATGTGTTCGTTGACCCAGTCGACGATCGCCGTCGTCGTCGCCCCGGGGGTGAAGATCATGTCGATGCCTGCTTCCTTGAGCTTGGGGATATCCGCATCGGGGATGATGCCGCCTCCGAATACCGGGACATCCGATGCGCCTTGTTCACGGAGCAACTCAACAACCTTTGGGAATAGCGTCATGTGAGCCCCGGACAGGCACGAGAGTCCAACCGCGTCGACATCTTCCTGGATAGCGGCCGATGCGATCTGCTCCGGGGTTTGATGGAGGCCCGTGTAGATGACCTCCATACCGGCGTCACGCAGGGCTCGAGCGACCACCTTGATGCCGCGGTCGTGCCCGTCCAATCCAGGCTTCGCGACGAGGATGCGCGCTCTGGCTTGAGCCACTTCGAGATCACCCCTTGGTGTCCGACACGGCAAGGCTGCTACCGTGTTGCGCCGATGGTCGATCGGTGAGAACCGAATGTCGATCTTGGGGGACGGGGGCCTACGCCGAAGGGCGAGCCGCCCGCTTCCCACCGGAGATTAGCAGGTCAGACGGGGGCTTCAGGCGTGAGCGGACTAGCAGACGAAGGTTCATTCCAGCCGATCTCGGACGGCCTGAGTTCGCGCGACCCTCTCGACTATCCGGACTACCGGGCGTCTCTCGATGCAGCGCACGAGCGCGCCGGGACCGACGAATCGGTGGTGGCAGGGCCGGCGACCGTCGGGGGCCGAGAGGTCGAACTGGTGTCGTTCTCGTTCGCATTCATGGGTGGCTCGATGGGCGAGGTTGCCGGAGAGCGCATCGCTCGGACCTTCGAACGAGCATCCGAGCGCGGCGTCCCAGTCGTTCTCGAGACGGCTACGGGCGGGGCTCGTATGCAGGAAGGGATGCGCTCGCTCGTTCAGATGCCGCGCGTGGTCGCGGCTCGACTCGCTCTCGCCGAAGCTCACCAGCCGCTCATCGTCGTCCTCGGAAACCCCACCACGGGCGGGGTGCTCGCGAGCGTCGGCGCGCTCGCGGACGTGACGATCGCTATCGCCGGGGCAACGATCGGTTTCGCTGGGCCCCGCGTAGCGGCTCGCTTCATGGACCGCGAACTGGATCCGAAGTCCCACACCGCGACCTCTGCATTCAGACATGGGCTCGTGGACAATGTGATCTCCGAGGGGGACGTCCACTCGTTCGTCGCTGGGGTGCTGGCTACGCTTTCGTCCGACGACCCGCAGCCCGTACCCGAACCTGCCGAGGTCGTCGTCGACAACTCGCCACTCGCGTGGGATGCGGTTCAAGCAGCGAGATCGTCCGATCGCCCTAGCGCACCGGAACTAGCCCGCTCTGCATCGGACCCGCATGTCGAGCTGAGGGGCGACCGGGCAGGAGCGCAGGACCCTGGTGTGTTCGCCGCCGTCGGTCGGGTGGCCGGAAGGCGAGCCGTGCTCATCGCCCTCGATCGTGACCACGCTCCCACACCGGCCGGGTACAGGCTCGCTCGTCGTGCCGTGAAGATCGCCGAGCGGCTAGATCTCCCGATCGTGACGATCGTCGACACGCGGGGGGCGGATCCATCCGAGGACTCGGAGGCATCTGGCATCGCATGGGAGATCGCGGCACTGTTCGAGGCCCTCCTTGAGACTCCCGTGCCCGTCCTCAGCGTAGTTACCGGCGAAGGCGGGAGCGGGGGCGCACTGGCCTTCGCCACCGGTGATGTGCTGGTGGCATACGAGGACTCGATCTTCTCCGTGATCGGCCCCGAGGCCGCCGCCGAGATCCTGTGGCGCGATGGGACCAAGGGAGAGAAGGCAGCGTCGCTGCTGAAGCTCACGGCCCACGACCTGCTGGGGTTCGGGATCGCGGACCATCTTGCGCCCGCTCCACTCGAAGCCGAATCCTTCCGTTCACTACTCGCCTATCATCTCGACGGTTTGGTGAAGGACGGCACGCCCAACGGGGGGCGGGCGGCCGCACGGAGAGAGCGTTGGAGGAATTGAGTGGCTAACGAGAAGCGGGCACGACACAAAGAGTTGAAGAACCAGAAGAGAGCCGAGGCGTATGCCGCCTACCGGCGCCAGCGGTTGTACCGCATAGTGGGCGTCGTCGCCTTCATCGCCGTGCTCGCCGTGGCGATCGGTTCTTCCTTGGGAGGCGGCAACAGCAACTCCGACAACTCACCAGGCGCTCAGCCCACGAACGAGCCAACCCCCGACGCAACCCCCACCCAGGCAGATACCTCCGGCGAGGTTGCCTGTGGAGGAGACCGTCCAGCAGAGGCCAACTCGCAGCAGTACAAGAAGCCCAAGCAGGTCCTGAAGGAAGGCGTCGACTACCAGGCGGTCATCTCAACGTCGTGCGGTGACATCAAGGTCGATCTGTTCGAGGACACGGCACCGGAGACCGTCAACAGCTTCGTCTTCCTGGCCCAAGAGGGCTACTTCGATGGGCTCATCTGGCATCGGGTCGAGCGGAACTTCGTGATCCAGGCCGGAGACCCCAATGGCCTCAACGGCACTCCACCAGACGGACCCGGCTACTCGATCCCAGATGAACTCCCGAAGAAGTCGAACCAGTACGTATTCGGCACTCTGGCGATGGCGAACGCGGGCCCCGATACCGGCGGAAGCCAGTTCTTCATCATCACGCACGACGGCGAGCCTGCGGGGCTACCGAAGCAGTACTCGATCTACGGGCAGGCGACAGACTCAAGCTTCGAGGTCCTCAAGAAGTTGAACGAACTCGAGACTCAGGGCGGTGCCGACTCTCCCACCGCTTCCACGCCGATCAGCCCGGCATTCATCAACTCGATAAAGATCATCGAGAAATAAGGAAGCGCTCCTCAGCAACTGGCGAGAAGTGCACGACCAACCGGGTGTTCGGCACACGGTAAAGATCGCGCTCGCTCCGCATCGCGTTCAAGGTCCGGCTGACGCCAGGTGACTGGCGCCAATAGTCGTCCCACACGATGACGCTCCCTTCTCGACTCATCATCTGAGCGTTCTGTGAATCACTCGTGACGTAGGCATCGGAGTGAGCCCCGTCGATGTAGATCAGATCGATCGAGTCCCGCCATGGACCGAAATCGAACAGTGCAGAATCCCCCCAGTGCTGGGTAACGGATCCCTCCGGCAGTGCGATCTCCTCATATGCCATCGGAGCCGAGGGCAAGGGATGGAACTCATCGCTGCGTTCGAGCGGCAGGGTTGCTTCGGCCTCTGGTGGGATATCGAGCGTGTGCACGTCTCCGCCAGCGTTGCGTGCGAGCGTCCAACTCGTCAGCCCGGTAAGCGTCCCGATCTCGAAGGTCGTCGCAGCTGGGAGCACCCTCGCGATCGAAGCCAGGAACAACAATCCTTCGGTCGGCTGCGTCCCAGGCGCCATCAATAGCCGTGGCGGCGGGAGCACGACCTCAACGCTCTGGATCCTCTCGAGTGCAGCGGCCGGAAGCGGCGGGAGCGGAGACGACCTTTCGAAGCGGTGGTTCAGGTATTGGCCCTTCAGGATCCTCGCTCGTTGGCGCAGGGAACCCGGCGGATACTCCTTCTTGGACACCGGGCCACGCTAACCGACGGGGGTCAAGGGAGCCAGGGTGAGATCGAGGCGCTTGTCGCCCCCCGCCGAAGGGAAGTGGATCGTCGCTTCCATCCCGACCGCGGACCGGTTGATATCGATGATCGTCCCTTGGCCCCACTTCGCATGCTCGACGAGTTGGCCCACCTTGAATCGATGAGGATCGTGAAGGGGACGAGGTGCCCCCCGGGGGGACCCTGCCCGTCGAGGGGAGGAGTGCGCGTTGCGCTCGTCCACAACCTCGACCAGTTCGACAGGAAGCTCGGCCAAGAACCTCGACGGCGGGTTGTAGTTGGTCCCGCCCCACAGGCTCCGCGCCCACGCGTGGACGACGTAGAGCCGTTCCTTCGCGCGCGTGAGCCCGACGTAACAGAGCCGCCGCTCCTCTTCGAGTTGATCCGGGTCGGTGAGTGAGCGGATGTGAGGGAACACGCCCTCCTCGAGGCCCACGATGAAGACGATCGGGAACTCGAGGCCCTTAGCGTTGTGGAGGGTCATGAACGTGACGCCCTGCTCTTCGCCTTCCGTCGTGTCGGTGTCGGTGATCAAGGCGATGCGCTCGAGGAACTCACCCAACGTCGGCTCGTCGGCCGACTCGTCGTACTCGCGCGCCACCCCGGCGAGTTCCTTCAGGTTCTCCTGGCGGGACAACGACTCGAACGTGCGGTCCGCCTGCAGCTCCTCCATCAGCCCTGTGATGGTCCATGTCATCTCAACGATCTCGGCGATCGGGGTCCGAGACTCGGCGCCCTCCCTGATGCGATCGAAGATGCGATCTACCTCGAGCATGCCCCCGCGAGCACGTTTGGAGATGGTGCCCGCCTCCTCACAACGCCCGAACGCCTCGCCCAGGGGGACCTTGGAATCGCGCGCGAACGCGGTGAGCTTCTGGAGGCTCGTGTCTCCGATCCCCCGGCGTGGGACCTGGGCAGCGCGCGCCGCCGACACCGAGTCGTCGGGATTCATCGCCGCCCGGAGCCACGAGAACAGGTCCTTGATCTCGCGCCGTTCGTAGAAACCGACCCCGCCGACGAGTCGGTATGCGACATCGTGCTGCGAGAACACTTCCTCTAGGACGCGCGACTGAGCGTTGGTTCGGTAGAAGATCGCGACCTCGGCGAGGGCATGGCCGTGGTCTTTGAGGGCCGAGACCTGCTCCGCGACCCAGGCCGCCTCGTCGTGCTCGTTCTGTGCCCGATAGCGCCGGATCGGCTCTCCCTGAGGGAGATCCGTCCACAGATCCTTGGGCTTACGCATGGTGTTGTTCTGGATGACCGCGTTCGCCGCCGAGAGGATCGTCTTGGTCGATCGATAGTTCTGTTCGAGGGTCAGGACACGGGCGTCTGGCCAATCACGTTCGAAGTCGAGAAGGTTCTTGATCGTCGCGCCACGGAACGCGTAGATGCCTTGATCGGCATCGCCCACGACGAAGATGTTCCGCCACTTCGTCGCCAAGAGGGTCGCCAGCCGTGACTGCGCGAAGTTGGTGTCCTGGAATTCATCCACGAGGACGTGCTGGAAGCGCTCCTGGTACATCTCGCGCACGTCGTCGAAGCGATCGAGGACATCCACCGTCTGCATGATGAGGTCGTCGAAATCCATCGCCGAATTCTCGATCAAGCGGCGTTGGTACTCCCTGTAGATCTCGCCGATCCGGCGCTCCCACGGATTCGAGGCGAAGTCCGCATACATCCCCGAGCTCACGAGTTTGTTCTTAGCGTCGCCGATCGAACCCAGCACGGCTCTAGGCGGGAACCGCTTGGGATCGACGTTCAGATCCTTCATCACCATCTTCACGAGTCGCTGCGAGTCCGACGAGTCGTAGATCGAGAACGACGACCGATAGTTCAGCCTGTGGGCCTCACGCCTCAGGATGCGAACGCACGCCGAGTGGAACGTCGAGACCCACATCGATTCCCCGACCCGCCCGACGAGATCGACCACCCGCTCCTTCATCTCGCCTGCAGCCTTGTTAGTGAACGTGATCGAGATGATCGAGTACGGCGAGGTCCCGTTCTCGATCAGGTACGCGATCCGATGGGTGAGGACCCTGGTCTTGCCCGAGCCGGCCCCCGCCACGATGAGGATCGGCCCGCCCTTGTGCTCGACGGCCTCGAGCTGGACAGGATTCAGCGATAGGAGATGCTCTGGGTCCATACCTCCATTATCAGGGCGTACCCGCAGGGACCCCGCACGGCGTTAGCCGACGGGGCGCAGGCGTACCGCTCGGAGGCGGGCCCGAAAGAACGCTGCTGCTCCGAGTACCGCGGCTGCACCCAGTGCCAGGATCCAGACGGGGAAACCCGAGTCGGACGATGCTGCGGTTTCGGTGATCGTGTCGCTCGCATCGGCTCCAGCCATGGACTGCTCGATGCCACCCGGCATCAACGCCGCATCAGCCGAAGGTGAACCAACGACGACGACACCCACCATCGAGGGGTGGAGTGCGCAGTAGTACGGGAACACGCCCTCGTCCTCAAACGTGTACGCGATCCTGTCTCCCCGGTCGAGATAGCTGTCATCGCCCCAGGAACCCGCTGCTCCCGTTACCGTGTGGGGGATCTCATCGGCGTTCACCCATGAAACGCGCACGCCTGGCTCGATGAAGGTAACCGTGTCTTGGAAGCTGCATCCGGCTATGGCGACCGTGCGATCCGTCGAGGAAGTGAGTTCACCCGACGCTGAGTGACAGCCCCCTCCTGCCTCCGCCATCCCAAGTGGGAGCATGACGCCTATAGCTAGTGTGAGAACGAGAACCGCTGCGAGACGACGGGACATCGGAACCTCCTTGATACCTGGACGGATACCTGGACGCTGATGTCTCTGATACGCCCCCCGCATGGGTTCGGTTCCCTAGAAACCCATCTTTCTCGCGATCTCCAGTGCCTCGCCGAGCGAATCCGCTCCTTCGACCCGATAGGTGATCCCGTCGCTGTCCCACAACAGGACATCGCCCGCGAGTCGAACGGTTTCCTCGTGGAAACCGTTGCCATCCACGTATCCGAAAGCATGAGGCGAGCCACTGATCCAATAGCCCTCACTTCCTCCGACGGCAACCACGCTGATATCGGTCCCGCCTCCCGCGATCTTCTTCAGGTAGTTGCCTTCGACCGAGGCCCTGAACTCGGAGATAAGACGAAGCCGTTGACCCTCGACGGACCGGAAGACGGTCGAGACCATCCCGCCATCGCCGATCGTCGGATCCAGATAGATGGCGATCGACCCAACCGCACCGTCCGGACCACGAAGCTCGAACCCAACAGCCTCCTGAGCCTGGGCGTCAGTGACCCTGCGTCCCAGAGAGGCCATGAACAACCCGGGCCCATCGAGTCCCTGAGGGTCGATCTCGTCGAACTCGATGCGTATGCCGTCGAGTCCGAGCCGATCCGCCACCGCCTGACGCGCGGGCAACGACACCGACACCATGGCCACGAGCGCAGCGAGGATCCCGGCGACGCCGACGGCGGGGCGGGCGAAGAACGAACGCTCTCTGAGCGACGGCGGGGCTGCTATCCGAGCGCGCACCGCGAGCCGGAGATCGGGAGTCGCCGGAAAGTCGGTCTCTACCGCAACCGCTTCGAGCAACGCCGAAAGCTCGTCGTGCCTCGCCTCGCTCATGGTTCCACCTCACTCTCCATCGTCTTCTTGAGTCGCTCCAGCGCCCGTGACAATCGGGACTTGACGGTGCCCTGCCTCACTCCCAACGCGGTTGCCATCTCCTTCTCGGAGAGATCCAGGAAGTATCTGTAGCCGATCACCAGTCGGTCGCTCTCGCCCAATGCACCAAGCGCCGTCAGAACACGCTCCTTGTCGACCCGACCGAGAGCCGCCGTCTCGGCAGATGGGGCCGCATCTCCCGAGAGGCGACTCTCCGTCAACCTCAACTTCAGTGCCTCTCTCCGTGATGCGGACCGCAAACGGCTGCGGGCTTCGTTCGCGACGATCGCCAGTAGCCACGGTCTGAACGGAGCCCCCGATCGGAACCTTCCGATCGCCCTATAGGCCTTCACGAACGCTTCCTGGGCCGCGTCTTCAGACTCACCTACCGAGCCCGCGACGAGGTAGGCGGTCCGGAAGGCGGCGTCCTGGTGACGTTGCACCAGATCCTCGTACGCCTCCACCTCGCCCCGCTTCGCGCGCTCGACTAACTCCGCGTCTTCCAGTGGTCGGCCCTCCACGGAGACATCCTTACCTCTCATTACGTCGCCGATCGCTCGATGGTTCCGGACGACTAAGTGGTCACCGGCGCAATCTGGTCATGAGGGCCGACAATCCGCGCCTCTCCTGCGCGGTCAGGCCGAGAAGCAGGAACGAGAGGCCGTACGCCACGATCCCGGCGGCCGCAGTAAGCACCAGCCAGAGGAGCCACTGTGGCCCGGCGGCGGCATGGACCAGCATCATCACCGCGACCGAGATGAGTCCAGGGACGATCATCCGCAGGTAGTTCCGGTCGTAAGGCTGGATCCCGACGAACCGCTTTACCAGGATGATCCTCAGCGTGTTCGAGACTCCGAAGGTGACTGCGTTGGCGATCGCGGCGCCCTCTATCCCGTAGCGCGGAGCGAGGATGAACGCGAGGCTCAGGTCGAGCACCAGAGAGAACGCGTAGATCACCAGATCCCACCCCGTCCGGCCGGTCATGATCAAGACGAACCCCACGCTCCCCGTGGCGATGTTGATCAGCTGGCCCCCGAGGAGGATCAGCAAGGCCGTTTCACCGGACGCGAAACCAGAACCGAAGATCCGCAGGATCTCGGTGGGAGCGACGGCGAGGAGAAGGAACCCCGGAAGCGTCGCTGCCAGCGTCCACCTCGTCAGTGTCTTGAACAACTTGTCGAGCCGGTCGCGCTCTCCACGGTTGTGCAGATCTGCGACGAACGGACTGAACATCAGGTTCACCGACGTGAGGAACAGCACGACGACCTGCCCGGCGCGGAGCACGGCGGAGTAGATGCCGACATCGATGTCGGAGGCGTAGCGGGTTAGGACGAACAGGTCGGTCCAGAACAACAGTTGTGAGAACAGCGCGGCCGGGGCACGAGGGCCCGCGTAACGCATCAAGGTTCCGGTCGCCCCCGGAGCCATCGGCCGACGCTCCCAGGTTCGACTTTCCTTCCGCCAGAACCACCACGCGGCGACTGCGGCGAACGCCCACGAGAGCGAGTACGTCGCCGCCGCGGTACCGACGGTCTCCGAGAACCTCCAGCCGATCACCATGAGGATCACCCAGAGCGTCGGCTGACCTGCGAAGAAGACGTACAGCGTGTAGCGCATGATCTTGAGTCCGCGCGTCGCGGACAGCCACACATTCGTGAGAGCGAGGAACGGCAGTCCTAGGGCGGCGAACTCGATCGCCCAGCGGCCTTCGTCAGGATCGATCGAGAATGCGGACCGGACCGTAGAAGCACCGATAACGCCGAGGAGCGCGACCAGCCCGCTCACGATGGTCGCTATTGTCACCGCACGCGCGACGGTCGCACGGATGTCGCCGAGGCGCTCCTCCCCCACTTCGACGGCAACCCCGCGCAACACGGCCATGTCCATGCCTGCCCTCGTCGCGAACGACAGCACGAAAGCGGCCTGGGTCGCGACCGTGACGATCCCGAACGCGGACTGACCGAGGGTGCGGGAGATGAGGATCTGTGCGGCGAAGGTGGCTAGCGCGGCGATGGCGATCCCGACGATGTTCTGCGACGCGCCCGACAGGATCGTCAGGTAGTCATTGCCCCCTTTCTTAGGAGGCGCTACTCCCATTCGATCGTGCCGGGGGGCTTCGAGGTGATGTCGTAGACGACCCGGTTGATGCCCGGAACCTCATTGACGATTCGGTTCGAGATGCGCTCGAGCAGGTCGTAGTCGAGGCGGGCCCAGTCGGCCGTCATCGCGTCCTCGCTCGTGACCGCCCTGAGCACGATCGGATACCCGTAGGTCCGCTCGTCACCCATCACGCCCACCGAGCGAACGGCTGGGAGGACCGCGAAACTCTGCCAGATCTCGCGCAGGAGACCCGCTCTCTTGATCTCCTGGAACACGACCTGGTCGGCGGCACGCAGAAGGTCGAGTCGCTCCGGTGTCACCTCTCCGATGATCCGCACCGCCAGGCCCGGTCCGGGGAACGGCTGACGCCACACGATCTCTTCTGGGAGTCCCAGCTCCTCGCCGACCCTGCGAACCTCGTCCTTGAAGAGGTTCCTTAGCGGCTCGACGAGCGTGAACGCCATGTCTTCGGGCAGGCCCCCGACGTTGTGGTGACTCTTGATCTTGGCCGCATCTTTGGTCCCGGATTCGATCACATCGGGATAGAGCGTCCCTTGAACAAGGAACTTCGCATCGTTCAACTCGTCTCGGGCGACCTCTTCGAACACGCGGATGAACGTCTCACCGATCGTCTTACGTTTCGTTTCTGGGTCAGTGACGCCGGCCAGCCTCTCGAGGAAGCGATCCTGAGCCTTGACATGGATCAACTCGGCACCTAGATGCCGGCGGAAGGTCTCTTCGACCGATTCTGCTTCGCCCGCGCGCATCAAGCCGTGATCGACGAACACACACGTCAGTTGGTCCCCAACCGCGCGATGGACCAGCGCGGCGGCGACGGCCGAGTCGACACCGCCGGACAGGGCGCACGCGACCTTCTGATCCCCTACCTGGTCGCGCACTTCCTCGATCCCAGAGTCGATGATCGACGTCATCGTCCACTTCGGCAGGAGGTCGCACGCGTCGTAGAGGAAGTTCTTGAGGAGATCTTGGCCGTAGGGCGTGTGGGCGACCTCCGGGTGGAACTGGATCCCGTAGAACCCTCGTTCGTGATCCTCGAACCCGGCAACCGGCGCGGCTGCGGTCGAAGCGGTGACGTGGAAGCCGTCCGGCAAGCCCGTGACGGCGTCGTTATGGCTCATCCACACGGTCTGCTCCCGGGGGAGCTCTCCGAACAGGACCGAATCGGTGTGCGCGACGCTCAGATCGCTCTTACCGAACTCGGCAACGCCGGTGCGCGCTACATCTCCGCCCAGAGCGCGTGCCATCAGTTGCTGGCCGTAGCAGATGCCGAGGACCGGGACGCCGAGACGGAAGATCTCCTCATCGATACTCGGTGCCTCTGGCGCGTAGACCGACTTGGGTCCTCCGGAGAGGATGATCCCCGCTGGCCTCTTGGCCATCACCTCGGTAACCGAGATGTCGTGCGGGACGATCTCGGAATAGACATGGCATTCGCGCACCCTGCGTGCGATCAACTGAGCGTATTGAGCTCCGAAGTCGACCACCAAGACCGTGTCCATACCGCAGCGTACCGCGCCGTATCTAGGGGAGTCGGGACTCGACCACGACAGAGAGATCGTCGTCGTCAGAAGCCACGCCCTTGTCCTCGAAGCCCGCCTTGGTGCACAGGCGACGGACCTTCTTAACGAGGTCATCGGAGATCTCGAGGAGGAGCCAGCCACCCGGAGCAAGCCACTCAGGGGCCTGCTCGACCGCCGCCCTGATCAGCCCCAGACCATCGGCCGACAGATCGCTGAGGGTGAACAGAGGCTCGTGATCCTTCACCTCGGCGGGAAGGTCATCGATCTCATCGGGCGGTACGTAAGGGATGTGCCCGGTGATGAGGTCGACCTTCCCCTTGAGCTTCGCCGGGAGCGACGCGTACATGTCGCTCTTCCTGAACGTCACATTGTCGAGGTCAAGGGAGGTCGCGTTACGTCGGCCCTGAGCCAACCCGTCCGCATCGATGTCCGTCCCCCACACCTCAGCCCTCGGAAGCTCCGACGCGATCGCAAGGGCGATCGGCCCCGCCCCGGTGCAAACGTCCACGACGACGGGCTTCTTACGCTTCTTCATCCGGCGTACGGCACGATCGACGGTCAGTTCGGAAGAAGGGCGAGGGACGAACGAACCGGGCCTGACCTCGAGATGCAGCCCGTAGAACTCGATCGACCGGACGAGGATCGGGAATGGCTCACCGGCGGCTCGCCGGGCAACGAGCGCAAGGAAACGCTCTCGCTCCCTTCGAGACGGGACCTCGTCGTCGTCGAGATCATCGAAGTCAACATCTAGCACGTACGACATGAGGCCCTCGGCCTCCATACGGTTGTCGTGATCTTCGAAGATGTGGGATGAGTCGCCAAGCACGCGCTCGGCGGCGTCGATCAGTTGGGTGACGGACTTGGGTTCGCTCATCCGAGGGACTCTAAGGCTTCGGAACCAACGGGAGCGTTAGATCTGGGAAGTTGTTTCGTCCGCGGTCGGCTGGTCGAGCGGAACCTCGATCGACGGCTTCTCAAGCTCGGTCGAGAGCGCCACCGTGGTCCGCGTACGGGACACCCCGTGGATCATCCGGATGCGGCGGAGCAGTTGCTCGAGGTCGCGGTTGGTCGAGGTTCTGACCTTCACCAGATAGCAGTCCTGACCCGCGATGCGGTGGAACTCCAGAACATCGGGTTCTTCACAGATGCGGGCGACGATCGGATCGTCGATCGCGAACTCTTCACCGTCGGCGAGTGTCACTTGGACGAAGGCAACGTGCACCTTGCCGAGAGATTCCGGGGCAAGCACCGCGTGGTACCCGGCGATGATGCCGCGCTGCTCGAGCTTGCGAACGCGTTCGTGGACCGCGGGAGCTGAGAGCCCGACCTCTTTAGCGATCGAGGCGTGTGGCATCCGGCCGTCCTCACGCAGGAGCGTGAGGATCTTCCGGTCGATAGCGTCGAGGCCGGTAGGCATAGCTACCGGCCTCGTCGTATCGACCTGGCGGGGATCCGACGTGCGGCCCGGGGGAGGGACCGCACCGGAGCAAGCGCCGGGTCCAGCTTGAAGATCGTGTGAAGCATCGAGTTCATCGTGCGTGGGTGTCCCTGTGGGTCATCCAGTCACTTCCGTCCCGGGAGTCCTTGCCTGCAGTTACAGCAAGGATGTCGAGGGCTCCCAGACCGGCTACGAAGATTGCAAGGCCCTGAAGCACCACAACCACCTTCTTCCTAAGTGTTTTCCATTACTGACAGAACAAAGAATAGCGCTCTCGCCTTCGTACGTCAAATGATTCCAAAGGAAATCCCCTAGAACGCGAAAGAAGCCCCGGTCGTCGGGGCTTCTTCCTTATGAACCTCAAGCAGATGGTGTTTCTACTTCATTTCCTTAATCAGCGGCCCATCCCCACCTGCTGGGAGCGTTGGAGGGACTTTCCTTCCGTCTGTAGGGCCGGAGCGACCATGACTTCGGCCTTCTGGAACTCTTTGAGGTTGGCGTAGCCGCAAGTCGCAAGAGACGTCCGCAGAGCGCCGAACAGGTTGAGCCGCCCATCGTTCTCGTGGGCAGGACCCGTGAGGATCTCCTCGAGGTTTCCGATCGTCGAGGTCTGCACCCTGGCCCCCCTCGGCAGCGTCGGATGGAACGTTGCCATCCCCCAGTGGAACCCGTGTCCCGGCGCCTCCTTGGCGGCCGCTAGCGGCGAGCCGATCATCACTGCGTCGGCACCACAGGCGATCGCCTTGGCGATGTCACCCCCGGTTCGCATCCCGCCGTCGGCGATCACGTGGCAGTAGCGGCCGGTCTCGTCGAGGTGCCTGATCCTGGCTCCGGCGGCGTCAGCGATCGCGGTTGCCTGCGGCACCCCGATCCCAAGCACGCCTCGCGTGGTGCACGCCGCCCCCGGACCCACTCCCACGAGCACACCCATCGCCCCGGTACGCATCAGATGGAGAGCGGTCGAGTAGGACGCCACGCCTCCGACGATCACCGGAAGTTCGTAGGTGGCGATGAACTGTTTGAGGTTCAGAGGCTCGCTGTGGGTCGAAACGTGCTCTGCCGAAACAACTGTGCCCTGGATCACCAGGATGTCGAGTTCGGCCTCGAGCGCGATCTTGTGGAAGCGCTCGACCTTCTGAGGCGTGAGCGACGCGGCTGCCGTGTATCCGGAAGCCTTGACCTCTTTGATCCGCTGAGCGATCAGGTCTTCCTTGATGGGGGCCTGGTACAGCTCCTGCATCCGCTGGGTCGCCTTCTCGGTCGGGAGTTCGGAGATCTCCGCGAGGATCGAATCGGCGTCCTCGTAACGGGTTTGCACACCCTCGAGGTTCAGTACGGCGAGCCCACCAAGGCGTCCGATCTCGATGGCGGTCTTCGGCGACACGACCCCATCCATGGCCGAGGCTAGCAACGGAAGCTCGAACCTGAAGGCGTCGATCTCCCACGAGAGGTCGACATCCTCGGGGTCGCGGGTCCTCCGCGAGGGGACGATAGCGATGTCGTCGAACCCGTAGGCCCTTCGACCAGACTTTCCGATTCCGATCTCGATCTCCACCAGCAGCCTCCCTGATATGTACCTAAGAGGCAGATGCTACCGCCCCGGTCGGCATGCCTCCCGTGTTTCGTCGACCTATAGGTCGCGGTCCTCGCGCACCAGACGGCCCGCCATCTCGTCATCGAGTAGCTGGATGTCGGCGTCAACCATGATCTTGGCTAGTTCGTCGAACTTCACCTTGGCCTCCCACCCGAGGAGTTCCTTGGCCTTGCTCGCATCCCCCTGGAGGAAATCGACCTCGGAGGGCCTGAAGTAGTTGGGATCGACCTCGACGTGGCCCTCCCAATCGAGCCCGGCGTGACCGAAGGCGACCTCACAGAACTCGCGCACGCTGTGAGATTCACCGGTCGCGATCACGAGGTCGAGGGGTTCGTCGTGTTGAACCATGAGCCACATCGCCTCGACGTACTCGGGCGCGTAGCCCCAGTCCCTTACGGCATCGAGGTTCCCGATATAGAGCTTCTCCTGGATCCCGGCCTTGATCCGCGCGACGGCGCGCGTGATCTTGCGAGTGACGAACGTCTCGCCGCGCCGTGGGGATTCATGGTTGAACAAGATCCCGTTACTCGCGTGCATGCCGTACGCCTCGCGGTAGTTGACGGTCGCCCAGTAGGCGAACACCTTCGCCACCCCGTACGGGCTGCGCGGGTGGAAGGGGGTCGACTCGCTCTGCGGTGCCGGGGCGGCGCCGAACATCTCTGACGACGACGCTTGATAGAAGCGGGTCTCGACACCGGACGCCCTGATCGCCTCGAGCATCCGCATCGTCCCCATCCCGGTCGCGTCCGCCGTGTACTCGGGGATCTCGAAAGAGACCTTCACGTGGCTCTGGGCGCCCAGGTGATAGATCTCGTCAGGCTCCAGGTTCCGGATCAGGTTGACCAGCGACCCGGAATCGGACAGGTCGCCGTAATGCATGAGGAAATGGACCCCTCGCTCGTGCGGGTCCCTATAGATGGGGTCCAAGCGGCCGGTGTTGAAGGTCGACGCCCGGCGGATCAGCCCATGCACCTCGTACCCCTTGTCCAGCAGGAGTTCTGCGAGGTACGAACCGTCCTGTCCCGTGACGCCTGTGATGAGGGCTTTTTTGTCCATCGGCACAGAATACGCTGTGGATACGGTCTCCCTCGGGAGCAGGAATATGGCCCCTGACCTGGAAGTTCACTCCCCAGAGGGGCGATTTGTCCCTTCACAAGCGAACTTGTGAACCATTTCACAAGCGCTCGCAGATGTTAGCGTGGCGAGCTTACGGGTAGAGCTAGTGAATCCCGGTGCCGATATAAAGGTGACACCAGATGGCCGGTACACGGCCGGGGCACCGGGAAGACCAGTCTCCCAAGGAGGATTCAACGACATGGAACACCTGCACTTCAGCGCGCGAGCGCGGCGACGTGATCGTCTTAAACGCCGCCTCACATCTCTCGCGGTCATCTCATTGATCGCTGCGATGCTTGGCATCCCAGGCATGGACCTCGGGTGGCGACTCATCGGCCGCTTCACTGGAGCGAGCTCGATCGGCCAGGCATCGAACGTTGGCGGGGTCGAGACTTCGGAGAGTACGAAGTCGATGCTCAAGTTCCGCCAGCAGGTCTTCGCCACTCGTCCCACCCCGAAGCCAGAAGAAACGAACGCCTCCCCTGAGGCGACGGAGGCAACCGTCGCAGTCGCCCCCGCAGGCTCGATCACCAGCATCATCTACGCGGCTGCTGCCGAGTTCGGACTGGGTGGCGATTACCTCGTATCGGTGGCGCACTGCGAGTCAACGCTCAACCCGCAGGCGACCAATCCGGCCGGTTACTACGGACTCTTCCAGTTCGACCAAGGCACTTGGAGTGCCTACGGCTACGGATCGATCTACGACCCGACCGCACAGGCTCGTACGGCGGCACGTTTGATCGCCGCTGGCCAGGCGAGCCGCTGGCCTAACTGCGCCTGACCTAGTTCCGCAGCTTCTCGAGCACGATGATCGCCCCGACCGGTCCCGTCAGGATCGCAAGGGCGGCGAAGCCCCACGACCATCCGAAGACCTCACGGTCCTTCAGGATCAACAGGGCATAGCCGAGGAACAGGGATCCGTGTATCGCTCCGGTGATCGAGACCCCGCTCTCGCTCCGAGCGATCATCATGCCGAGAAGCACGAGGAACGAGAGTGTCTCGAGTATCGAAACGAGGCGCAGGTTGCGCACGGCGGACGTCGATGAGGTGCTGCTTTGGGTAGACATGGCCGGCAGGCTACCCTCGGGCCCGGGCTACTCGAACCGTCAGCGGGCCTTTAGATAGAAGTGCTTGTGGCCCTCGGGGGCCGGGACATCGCCGACCCTCTCCCAATAGGCGGTCGCCTCGGGAGGACAGTTCTCCAAGGGAACCGACTCGAACCCGAACTTCCCATAGAAGCCGAGGTTCTCCTCGTGACAGCACAGGTACATCGTGCCGCCCTTGGCGTTCATGACGGCTTCCATCAGCGCACGACCGACGCCGGTGCCGCGCTTCTCCTCGAGCACCAGAACGCTGTCGAGCACGAGGGTTTGGGGCGCGACCTCGATCAACCTGATGCAGCCGACCACGGAGCCTGAGCGCGCGAAGTAGGCAGTGCCTTCTTTCAGGTCAGCGTCCTCCCACCCTCTGGTGGCGAGCAGCTCCTTGATGTCGGCATGATCGTGCCGCGTGGCACGCGTGATGAACACTCCCCTACCTCCGTCTAATTCCCGGCTGCGGCTCGAAGTTCTTCGAGCACCTGATCCGGAACCGTAACCCCGTGCTTGCCGCCCGGCATGTCTCGGTCGGGACGCATCGAGCCGTGGTAGTCGCTGCCGCCGGACACGATCAGGTGCTTGCGTTCGCCAAGCGCTCGGACGAACTCCTGATCCTCAAGCGACCAGTCGCCGTGATAGCCCTCGATGCCCGAGAGACCGGCATCGAGCAGGTCATCCACGAATGATTCGAGGTCGGCGGCGTTCAGGTTGAGAGTGAGTGGATGAGCGAGCACCGGAACCGCGCCCGCCGACCGCATCAGTTCGATGGCTTCGATCGGCTTGTAGAGCTTGCGCGAGATATAAGCCTTGGCCCCCTTGGCGAGATACTCGTCGAACGCCCTCTGGTAGTCGGGCACCGCCCCGTGGCGAACCATCACCGCGGCGAAGTGTGGCCGACCGATCTGCGATCCAGGGCCTCCGGCCTCGTTCTCGACCTCCTCGAAGGTGATCCCGATCCCCAGCTCGTTCAGACGCTCCACGATGATCTGGTTCCGATTAGCACGGTGGTACTGCAGGTCCGCCAGAGCCGCTGAGAGCGGGTTATCGCCGGCAGGCACGAAGTAGCCCAGAAGATGCATGGTGGGCCTCTCAGAGGGCTCGTAGCCCCTCTCGGTCAGGTCGTCGACGTCGCAGGAGATCTCGACGCCCCGGATGACCTCGATGCCGAGTTCCCTACCCTTCGAGACTGCTTCGTCGCAGCCCGAGTCGTTGTCGTGATCGGTAACTGCGATCGCGGTGAGACCCTTCGAGTGGGCCTTAGAAACGAGTTCGGACGGGGAATCCCCCCCGTCCGAAACGGTCGTGTGTGAATGAAGATCGATCGGCACTTAGGCCTCGATGAACTTCATCTCGATCAGCTTGTCGATGACCTGCTGCGCCGACTCCTCTGGAGACTGCTCGCCGGTCTTGATGACGACCTCGGCGTTCTCGGGAGCCTCGTACGGGTCATCGATGCCCGTGAAGCCCTTGATCTCACCGGCGCGGGCCTTCGCATACAGACCCTTGACGTCGCGCTCCTCGCAGACCTCGAGGGGTGCGTCGGCGAAGACTTCAACGAAGTCCTTGATCATCGAACGGGCCTCGTCGCGGATCGCGCGGTAAGGCGAGATCGCTGCGGTGATCACGAACGTGCCATTGCGCTGCAGCAGGTGCGCCACGAACGCGATCCTGCGGATGTTCGTGTTGCGGTCCTCCTCGGAGAACCCGAGACCCTTGCTGAGGTTCTCGCGCACGACGTCGCCGTCGAGGATCTCGACCGGAACACCAGCGTCGAGCAACTTCTCCTCGACGATCTGGGCGACGGTCGTCTTGCCGGAGCCCGAGAGCCCGGTGAACCAGATAACGGTTCCTCTATCTCTGATTTGCCTGTTTCAAAGTGAGCCTCCTATTTCTTGAGCACAGAGGTGCCCAAGGCGCCTTGTGCGGGGGGTAGATCGAACAGGTCGAGGATCGTGCAGTGCACGTCCCAGAGGTGCATACCTTCCTTCGGACCCGGCGTGGCGCCGGGAGCGTTGTGCATGATGAATATGCCGTTCTCGGCGTGGTTCGCCTCGTCCGGACCGGTGTCGTTCTCGAAGGTGTAGATCGAGCCGTGACCGAGCGAACCGACGCTGCGCCAGCGCAACTCGCCGAAGATGACGATGAGGTCAGGAGCGACGCCGTTCTGGGTCTCGTAGAGATCCTCGGGCTTGTGGGCCTTGTTCCCCATCGGGTTGCCCTCGTGGTCGACCATCGCTTCGATCTTGGCGATCAGTTCGTCACGAACCTTCTCGTAGTCCGCGGCCGGGATGATGCCCTCCGGCTCACGGCCCTCGACGTTGAGGAAGAGACGACCGTAGTAACCGCCGTCACCCCACGCCGTGGTCTTCGACCAGTCGATGTCGAGCTTGTTGCTCGGGGTGATCTCGTCGGGCATGCCACCGGAGAAGCTGAGGTAGCCCTCCTGAACGAGCCACTCGTTGAAGCAGACGCCACCGATCATGGCCTTGGCGCCGTGGTCCGAAACGACCAGCACGGTCGTGTCCTCATCCGCGTGCTTCAGGATGTCGCCGATCTTGCCGTCGAGGAACCGGTAGTACTCGCGCAGCGAGTCCTTGTACGGATTGTCGGGCTCGTAGCGGGGGTGGTCCGGGTCGATGAAGCTCCAGATGCCGTGGTTCAGGCGGTCCGGGCCCATCTCGACCATCACGAAGAAGTCCCAGGGCTTGTTCTCGAGGAGCCAGTTCGCGTTACGGAACTTGGCCTCGGTCATCTTGTAGGCCTCATCGAGGATGTACTGAGTGTTGTCGGTACGGAAATTGCGGATGTCGAAGATGAACTCTCCGGCCCCCGCCGCCATCTCGGCCTTGAGCTCCTTGGGATAGGTGTACTCCGCCTCGTTGGTCGGCGTTAGGAAGCAGCCGACCTGGACGCCCCTGAGGGGCTTGGGCGGATAGCTCGGGGGCACGGAAACGACGATCGAATCCTTGCCGGCTTCGCTGAGGATGTCCCACACGGTCGGTTCCTTCACCTTGAAGCTGGTCGCGAACTCGAGACCGTCGTAGGTGTGGTCCTTGCGGTTACGGAAACCGTAGATCCCGAGCGTGCCCGGGTCCTTGGACGTCATCATGCACATCCACGCAGGAACCGTGATCGGGGGCGTGATCGACTCGAGCTCGCCCCACACCCCGTTCTCCTTCAGCTTCGTGAGGTTCGGGATCTCGTCCTTGTATTCATCGAAGATGTGCTGCGGGGGCGCACAGTCGAGACCGAGCACCATGACCTTGCGTTTCTTGGTTGCGCCGCCTTCTTCTTTCTTCTTCTTGCCGAACAGTGCCATCAGATCTCCTTACGCGTTCTTGCGAGCGTCTTCGATGAGGATGCGAGCGACCTCGTGCCGCGAGAACTCCTGCGGCGGCTCGATCCCGTCCTGGAGCATCTGGCGCACCTGGGTGCCCGACAGGAAGACGCGGTCTTCCTTGGTGTGAGGGCAGGTCTTGTCCGAACCCATGCCTTCGCACTTGTTGCACCAGAACGAGTGCTCGAACTTCAGCGGAGCGATGCCCAACTCTGCCGGGTCGAATTCGTCGAACAGCTTCTGCGCGTCGTAGGTGCCGTAGTAGTCACCGACGCCAGCGTGGTCCCGACCGACGATGAAGTGGCTGATGCCGTAGTTCTTGCGGAGCAACGCGTGCCAGATCGCCTCACGGGGGCCGGCGTAGCGCATGGCCGCCGGAAACACCGACAGGATCACTCGCTCGTTCGGGTAGTAGTTCTCCATCAGGACCTGGTAGCACTTCATCCGCGTCTCGGCGGGGATGTCGTCACCCTTGGTGCCACCGACGAGCGGGTGGATGACCAGACCGTCGGTGATCTCGAGGGCACACTTCGTCAGGTACTCGTGCGCACGGTGGATCGGGTTACGGGTCTGGAATGCAACCGCCGTGTTCCACCCGCGCTCGGCGATCTGCTCGCGGAGCTGCAGTGGGGTCAAGCGGTGCTCGGCGAACTCGTGGCTGAACACGTTCTCGAGCACGGTGACTTCGCCGCCGACGTAGTGCGGAGCCTGCTCGTGGAGGTACGCGACACCGGGGTGGTCCTTGTCCGTGGTGCGGTAGGTCTTCTCAGCCTCGTTGGCGATGTCGTAGTCGTAGATGTCCTCAACGTCGATGACGGCGACGATCTTGCCTTCGTGGACGATGGCGGCGCGCTCGCCCTTCTTGAGGTTCGCGACCTCCTCGTCGGTCGCCGACAACGTGATCGGAAGAGCCCACGGGAGACCGTTGGCGAGGCGCATGTCCTCGACGACGCTCGTGTAATCAGCCTTGGACATGAACCCTCGGTTCGGCGACACAGCACCGACCGCAAGTAGTTCGAGATCCGACAGGACCCGTCGGCTCTTGGCCTCGATCGTCGGGAGCGAACTTGCGGATTCGAGAAGGCCCTTGACCTCGTCGTCCGCAGCCATCCGGATCTCTAGCGCACCGCCGTGAGGCTGGGCACCGGGGACGTCCTTCAATGAGTTGGGCACGACTTTCCTCCGATTCGTAGGTGGTTCCTCTGACTGGGAAGGGGTGCCGGACCGGGATCTCGCCCGCAAAGGGGGCGCCTGCGGCGACACTCCTATAACACTCTCACCATAACAGCGGAGGCCGAAACCTGCAGAAGGGAGGGGCGCCCGGATCCGGGCACAGAAATGCACCCGCTGAACCTTCATCCCGGCCGAAACCGGTTTACAGCTCAACGGGTGCGAGTAGGACGATAAGCGGTCCCACGAACCGAGCGCAAGGCCCAAGGGGAAGGATTCTTCGCGTTTTTCAAGCTTTTCTTCGCGACCCGTTCGACACTGTCCACAAAACGCCCTAAAGGGATTCCGACGTGGACCACGAAATACTCATGGGCCCCCGCCTGTACGGTGGAACTACCCGAGAACCATCACTTCGGGTTGTTGATTCCCACGCGAGTCGTATGACAGTATGCGCAACGGCCCGGCTCGGAAGATCCGAGACGGCAGTAGAGGCCAGGGGCCTCCGGGCTCGATGAAGATGACCCGTCGTCTACCAAGGGGAGCAAACGTTTTGCAGCGACATCCGATCAGCCGCGTAGCGATCGCGGCGACGGTACTCGCCACCCTTCTGATCCCAGCGGTTGGCTCGACGGCAGACCCCTCCTCAGAGATCGAGCAGAACAACGAGAAGCTGAATCAGATCCAGGGCCAGCTCGAGAAGATCACCCCGAAGGCCAACTCGGCCAAAGCGCGCCTCGACGCACTCAGGAAGGAGATCACCCACTACTCGGTGATCGCCAACCGGTTGAAAGACGAAGTCTCGAAGGTTCGTTCCGAGGTCAGCGAGATCACTACAGAGATCAAGAAGACCCAGGGCGAGATCAACAAGGTCGAACAGCGGGCGACCGACCAGGCCGTGTCCCTCTATAAGGCCGGATCGACCGAGATCCTAGAGACCCTCTTCAGCTCGACCTCGCTGTCCGAGCTCGACGCCAAGATGGAGATGCTCGGGATCGCCTCGGAGGAGAACAACGGAGCCCTGATCAAGTTCGGGCGACTCAAGGCCGCTATCCAGGACCAGAACCAACGCCTGCTCGCCAAGAAAGCGGAACTGAACAAGAAGCTCGGCGCGCAGAACAAGATCCTCGCCAGACTCGGCGACAAGAAGGCTGAGGCAGCCGCTATCTACGAAGAGATCGCCGGAAAGGTTGCCCACCTCAAGCATCAAGAGGGCTCGCTCGAGGATGCGAACGACCGCATCCGAGCCCACATCCTTTCGTCATCCAATCCAGACCCAACGGATCTGGGACAGTCGTCTCAGGGATTCATCTGGCCGCTGTGCTGCAGCGTTACTTCGCCTTACGGCCCCAGGTGGGGTCGGATGCACACCGGGATCGACATCGACGGCACCACCGGTGATCCGATCGTGGCATCCAAGGGCGGCACCGTGATCCTGGCCGAGTACTACTCCGGCTACGGCAATGCCGTGATCGTCGATCACGGGAACGGCTACTCGACCCTTTACGCACACATGTCGGCGTTCGCCGTGAGCAACGGGCAATCGGTGAGCCAGGGTGATCGTCTTGGCTCGGTCGGCTGCACGGGTTCTTGCACCGGCGACCATCTGCACTTCGAGATCCGGATCAACGGTAACCCCGTGGATCCGATGCCCTACCTGCCCTAAAGCAAGAAGAGAGATACCGGGGCTGGGAGGCGGCGGGGCGGCCGGCCCCCCAGCAACGCTCCAAGATGCTTGAGACCCTGGGGCAGAGCCGTCGAGCGGGGAGTCCAGAACGACGATGTTCCGTGGAGCGTCGGTCCCGGCAGAACTTCAGTCCTTGGTGTCGAGCCTCCTACGCCGCACCCCGATGACTCCGACGGGCACGAGCATCAGAAGGAGCACACCCCCTGGAAGCTCAGCTCCGTTCGGTGCTTCCGAGTTGTGGTTCAGGGAGTTCTCGAGGATGTAGAGGCCTGAGTACGAGAGTGCGAAGTCCTTGAGTCCGTAGCGGTGATCCTGCGTTTCGGTCGGCATCGGGAGCCCGCCACCCATGATCCTGATCTTTCCGGCCCCCACGGCTAGTTCTCCAACCGAGGTTTGCGTTCCGTCATCCGATGACCCCGAGTTGTTCCCCGTGGTTCCGACGACGTGTCCGCCTGCCGCCTCGAACGCGGAGGTGGTGACGACCGTCATAGGGGACGCCGAATTGCCGATCCCGTACCCGACGAGAGTTGCCTCCGCCAACTGGCGGGCGTTCCCTCGCAGGCCCTCGACCATCGGGTGCTCGTGATCCGAGATGTTGGCGTAGGGCTGGTAGACCTTTATGTCCTTGACCGCCGCTGGCGCAACGATCCCGAAGTCACCCAGCAGGTGCAGGGCACGGTCGGTTAGGACCAGGTTGCCTCCGTCCTCGACCCATGACTTCAGAGCAGCCTTGTAAGAAGCGGCATCGACAGGGCGCCCCAGTGCATCGGCGGGAACCGTGAAGTCGGCAAGCACCAAGCTGTCGAACCCCTCGAGCGCGGTCGGGTCGTCGGCGATGTCCGCCGCGTAAACCGGCGTCAGTCCGCCTTCAACGAACGGAGCCTCCTCCTCGAAGAACCCCATGTTCGTTGCTGAGTACGGCGCTTGGTCTACCGGACGGCCGTTCCGTCCGATCCCGTCGCCGGATGGACCGGGCAGGCGACCGGCACCGTCCGCGTCGGTTACCACTTCGGGGTTGTAAACGTAGCCAGCGGTCCCACCACCGGTCGGGATTCGAACCGTGTCGGCGTTGAACTCCTCGCGCACGGTCAGGGCATAGGCCATCGCGGTCTTGACGATCCCGCGCGTGGCGTTGATGTAGTTCTCCTGGAGAGCGACAGACCACGGTCGGCCCACCGCCCTAGAGTCCGCGTGATTCTGGAAGATCTCGTAGTCCATTCCTGTGATGCCGAGTTCCGAAGCCATGTAGTCACCGACGAAACCGGTGTCCGTATAGCCAAGCGTGTCCCAGACGGTCCCCCATCGAGCAGGCTTGGTCGGGATCGTGTTCTTGGGTGCCCCGGTGTAGTCCTCGATCCCCTCGCCGGCGTCGCCGCCGGTCAGCTCCTCGATCGCGTTGGGGATACCTTCGAAGAGCGTTTCGTCGATGACAGACTTCGTGCGCTCGGCTATCGCCATCAACTGACGGTGCTTAACGGAGTTGAACTGACCAGCCGGGTACATGATGTCGACCCACGCGCGCGAGTTGGACTCGCCGTGAACGTCCGCACCGTAGGCCATGCGGCCCCCGATACCTTCATCCGCGATCTCGTGCATGAAGCGGTGGCCATAGAGAGCCTCTGACTCCTCGAGCGGATTGCGCGACGGATCGATGCGACCGACCGTCGGCATCTGACGGTTGAGGTCAGTTCCGAGTGAGTTGCCCCGCGAGTAAAGGCCAGGCGTTCCGTAGTTGTCGCCGTTCGCCCACCCATCGACATTGAAGTCGACGAGGTAGACGGCCTCTTTCGCAAGGACATCCTTGACCTCATAGGAGTGGAACTCGGGAGTGTTGCCGGTCGTGGACTCGTAGCCCTCGACGCCATCAGAGATCGTCCCGCCATCCGTAGCAGCGATCGCTAGGTCCTCGGCCGCGCGGAGTCCGCCTTCGACCCCACCCTTCTCGTCACCGTGGATCGACAGCGAGAACAGCAACGTGTCCTTGCCCGCATCCGGCACCTCATGGTCCGTCAGCTTGACGACGAGGATCTCGCGCCCATCACCTGTGTCTCCGGGCTCGTATGACCGCAGGCGGTCGCCTCCGACCGACACCGCGCGCGGGTCGGCGTAGCGCTGCGAAAGAGTGAACACGGACACCCAGCGCGGATACTTCTGCGCGAGGTATTCGATCCCGTGGCGGTACTCCATGAAGCCAGCTGGGTCCGCGTCGTACTGGACGTAGTCTCGTGCCACGGCGGCCTCTGGGAAGATGCGCCCGTCACACGCTGCCAGCGGGGGGCCGCCCTTATAGCCGTCGGTGCAAACCGGCGTCGCGCCGGCGGGCACCTGTGGGACCAGGACGGCGCCGACCGTGGCAAGTGCCGCTGTTGCTGTCGCTAACCTGCGGAACATCGGAGCCTCCTAGTTGACCGGCTCGACCGTGCGGGTCGAGGCCTGGGTGCGGGATACGTCTGTCTCGGAAGTTGCTGTGAGCGTGAGGTCGGTCGGTGCGGTCGCACCCTCGGGGACGAGCACGTAGACGGGAACCGTCACCGTGCTTCCGGCCGGAACCTCGATCACGTTGTGCTGAAGAGTGGTCGCCCAGCCGTCGGTCGTGGTCGCCGATAGGCGGATCAGATCGGTCCCTAGTCCCGGGTTCGAGACCTCGTAGTTGTAGACCGCCACTCGGCCGGGGGCCGCTGGCTCAGAGGTCCCCTGTGCGAGCGACAGGTTGGCGGGTAGCAACCCAGCACCGTCCAGAGATCTGATCGCGACCCGGTAAGACAGCACACCGTCCTCGTCCCGCTCGTTGGCGAGCACATAGAAGTGGAGGCGGTTGGGCTCGTCCACGTACTCGGACACCACTCCTTCACCGGTGCCAGCGTGGAACAGTGCATCGGCCAGTTGCCGGAAGTCGCCCTTCGATACCTTGGCTTCGGAGTCGTCAGGGCGCACGAAATCGGTCTTGTCGATGTCCTCCGGGTGAGCGTCGGCCACCCAGATGAACGGCGCGGTGTCGGCGTTCTTCGTCTTGGCGATGAGGACCCCGTGGTCTGGGGTGAACGAGTCGTAGCCCATGCGATCGACGACCTCGACGGTGTAGTTCTGGTAGCCACCGCGGTCGCAGCGCCAGTCGGTCGCCAGCGAGCAGGACGGAGTCTTGTCACCGTTCGCCATCGTGATGTTGATGCCGTGCAGGCCCTGTCGCGGCCACGTCGGACCGAGGGGCACCTCGCGGGCCCAGATGTCGGCGAACACCGGCCCCGTGTACTTGAGCGCCTCACGTTCGATGGTCAGGACCTCATCCGGGCGGACGAATCCCATCCGGATCTTGTTGCGCAACATGTGCTGCGAGCCCATCGTGCCGCCAAGGGTTCCCGGCACCTGCCAGCGATTGTGCGGCCCGCCCGGTCCGTTGAACGTCCCGCGGCTCATCATGTCCCACGGTCCCGAGTACGAACGCGACACGGGGTTCCCGTAGGGGTTGTTGTAGTTGTCCAGGACGCCGAGGATGTGACTGAACTCGTGAGCGTAGGTCGACGCTCCATCGTTCTCGCCCTGGGTGGACATGACGCCCGGAGTGGCATGTGACCAGATCCCCTTGGCCGAGAACCACGACGTCCACGGCACATAGCGCGTCGCCGCGTAGTTGTTCCCGTTACCTTCGGTCGGTCCGAACTCGTCGGACACTGCATCGCGGTCGAGGAATTTCATCTCGCCGAACTCCTGCCAGGTGCCTGACTCGTCGTACTGGGCATGGAGGAGGAACCTGAAGTCGTAGTCCTCGCCATTCGCGATCTGACCGGCGGTCACATCCGCAAGCGACTTCTGGAGCAGTTCGGTATCGAAGTCCTTGCCGCAGCTCTGTCCCTGTGGGCACGCGTTGGCGGCACCACCAGCATCTCCACCACCGAGTCCGTACTGGTAGCCCTTGAAGTCCATCTTGTAAGGACCGAAACCCTCGGCATCAACCCCGATGAGCCCGTAGGTGTTCTCGAGCCAGTACTCGTTGACGGTGTGGAACCGGTTCAGCGGCTGTGGCTCGGTGATGAGGAACCGGCTGTAGAAATCGGCGACGTCTTCACGGGGAACGCTCCCGACACCTTGCGGGTTGCCGATCAGATCGGAGCCCTCGGGCTGAGCGACGACGAAGCCCTCATCCTGGTAGTCGGCAACGATCAGGGCGGCGCGCAGCTTCTTCGCCGGCTGGTATTGCGGGTCGTTCCAGTTCACGCCGGGGATGGGGGTGTAGTCGTCCCACGTCATGTCTTCCGGAAGCACCCATGACTGCGGATCGACCGGGTCCGGGAATCGAGCGAGCCCGGCGGGATCCTCGGCCATCGCAGGCCCCGCGATCATCGCCAGAGCGAGGAACAACGCGACCCCACTCGCCAATCTCTTCTTGTGTCTCACTCTTCTTCTCCCCCGCTGTAACGGACATACCGGCACGAACCACCGCAACTCGACTTTCGTCCCGAGTGCTCGACCTCCTGCTGTGCGCCTGCACAAAGGCTGTCTTCGTGCATATGCACAAAGGGCGCCGACCGGACGCGGCTAACGCTCAGAGAAGAGGTGATGGGGATCCAGTCGAACGATTCGTCATCGTCTTGAAGGAATGACGAGACGAACCGAGAAATCCCATTCGCGACGAAAGCGAGTTACGGGATGAAGGAGAGGGACATGAGCAGGAATAGAAGGTTCGGATCGCTAGCGCTCTCGCTTGCGATGCTGGTCGGGTTACTTGCCCAGGCGCTACCCGCGCACGCAGCACCCGTTCAAGGGACCGCCAGTGTGGACCTGAAGAACGTGATCGCGGGAACGCAGAACACGCTCCTGTTCACCGTTACCAACGGTGGAGCCCCCGGTACCGGTGGCGTCGCTCCCCGGAGATCCTCGGGTCAACTACGTGAGGATCGGAAGTGACACCCCCGGCGCCTTCAACATCACCAATGGGACCGCCGCCGGTTGGACCTTCGACATCGACTCCGAAGGCAACGCCAGGTTCCGTGCCGGCTCCCTCGCTCCCGGGCAGAGCCAGCAGTTCACCCTCACGACGGGCTCTGCGGTTCCGGCCACAGACCTCGCTGGCGACTGGCTCGTTGAAGTCTCGGACAACAACGGACAGCAGATCGTGAAGCAGCGACCGGCAACCGTCGGGGCGTTGACCACCACCATCCGGGTCCTCTCGGTCGACTCTGTCGCTCCTTCGGCTCCTGCCGGCGTGCTCGACGGCACCGCCACCGCCAACCAGACCGGCGTTGGCTACCAGTCGATCGTTTCGAACCACGGAAGCGCCCCCCTTACCGTTACGCCCACGCTCTCCTCGTCGGGCGACTCGGTAACGTCCTCGCCGTCTCCGACGACGATCAACCCCGGGGCCAACCAGACCTTCCCCTTCACCGTCACGCTTGGCAATGCAGGCACCCGTCAGTTCACCGCCGATGCGACCGCATCGGGCGCTGACGCAGTGGACCTGAAGAGCGCCAACCTGGTCATTCAGCCAGCGGCTCAGTTCGCCTACAAGGCGAACACGCTGTCACCGCTCGCATCCTCATCTGGCGTCTCGCGCAGTTTCACTCTGTCGGTCGATAAGACCAATCCCCCGAGCGTGACGTTCGACTACTCCCAGTCGGTGCTCACGTTCTCGAAGCTTGGTCTACCGTCCTTCTCCACGACCCTCGCGAGTGCCCCCGCCACGGGTAACGGCACGCAGTCGGTTGGACTCCAGTTCGCTCCGGTGACCATCCCCACTCCCGGTGGTGGTGACCCGACCGCCTACGACGGGCAGTGGACCCCTGAGCTGACCCTCAAGGGCACGGACGACAACGGTGCAGCCGTCTCCCGCACCGTCTCCATCACCAACAACTTCGAGATCGACAACCTGATCCCGGTGGTGCTTCCCACGCTCAGCGCCCCCAGCGGCCAGGTGAACCCTGACAACCAGCCCGTCGTCAAGGACGGGAACACCTTGACCTTCGGTGGCACGATCAAGAAGGGCCCTGGCGCAGCAGATCCTGCCGACCCGTCAGCCACCATCACGGCATGCGACCTGGTCGTTCTGAGCCCTGCGCTCGCCGAGGTCTCTCGCACCGCTGTTCCTCTCACGGTCTGCAAGAACACTGGTGGCAACATCACCGGTTCGCAGGCACCCGCTTCACTCGGTGTCCCTGCAGGGTTCGTCCGTCTCGACGTCGCTGCTGCCGATGGGGCTGGAAACGGCTCCGGCCTTACCCCGTCCAACCTCGTTGCGATCGACAACGTGGCGCCCGCCCTCACGGACGCGACGACCGGCTGCGGCGCAGCGGGACGTGCAGCGAGTGCCACGTGCGACGACTTCTCGACGATCCGGGTGCGACTCAGCGAGCACACCAAGGGCTCTGACCAGTTGAATGCCGCCGACTTCTCGGTGTTCGACAACATCGTCGTCAAGGCAGACATGCGGGACAGCCGTTCATTGGCTGCGCCGTGCACGCAGGCACAGTTCTGCGACCTCGCGATCCTGACCCTCGGTCAAGCGATCGGCGAGGACGAGACACCTGCGGTCGTCTACGAGTTCAACGCCCTCCCGACCAGGACGCGTCCTGCCGACGGTCCGAAGAACAACCTTGCCGACGGCGCGCTGGACACGATCGACGGCATCGTCCCCGACCTTCCCTCTTTGGGAGCGGTCAGTCAGAACGGCGTCGACAACAGCGGTTCGCCGGTGTCCGAGCCGGTCGGCAAGCAGGGCAGCTCCTTCTACACGAACGACGCCACGCCGACGTTCTCGATCACTGGGCTCGGGGCCGGCTACACGGCCATCGTCTCGATCGACAACAACGGCAACGGGAACTACGACGAGGGCACCGACCAGGTCCTCACGGAATGTGAGTCCAGCGGCGCCACCGCCGATTGCGACGGTTCCGGGATCAGCCTCGACGGCACCTACAACATCCTGATCTCCTCCACGGATGCTGATGGCAACCTGTCGAGCGGTCGCTCGGGCACGCTCGCTGGCAAGACCGGTCGTCCCGAGACCTTGGTTCTTGACCGGGTCGCACCAGCCGCTACCGGCTTCTCGTCGGTTGCCGCCACACGAACCGTTTCCGTCGCCTTCGACGAGAGCGTCAACAGGGGCCGGGACTTCGCAGAAGACTGGTTCGTCTACACGCTGGTGAACGGTGTGCGCAAGCGTCTGGTCGTCGGAAACGTGGACGGTGCCGGGGCTTCCCGCGACATCCACATCGCCGAGACCGAGGACCGCTGGACAGGATCGGCGAGCGAGACCAAGTTCTCGTTCAACGGCCTTCCGTCCGAGCGCTACCGGGACCTGGCAGGCAACTACCTCGGCGACTTCGACATGCTGGCGCCGTAGCGACAACGATTCAAAAGGGGGGCCCTCGGGCCCCCCTTTTCTCTTGGGGAGAAGGGACATCGCCTCCGGTGGCGAATCGGACAGGTGGAGGCCTATAGACGGGATGCCTACAGAGGGATGAGCGTGTTCGAGACGATCCGGAACCGGACGATCCAGAACCGATGGGCAGTTGGCATCGCCTGCTTAGTCGCGGTGCTCGCGACCTCGACCCTCCCTGCCCTTGGTGCTGACGCAACCTCTCCCACGGTCTCCCCCCGCCTGACCCCTACCGGAGGCAAGTGCGCGGTCAGCAGTGGGAACGATCCGGTCACCTTCAGTGGTTCCGCAACCCCTGGGTCGACCCTGACGAAGGTCTATTTCAAAGACGTAGACGCTCAGGGTGCCCAGATCGGTGAACTCAGGGACATCACCTCTCGCAACGTCGTCCAGTTGTCTCCCGATGGCACGATCAGCGGGAGCACGACGGTGGGTTCGTTCCGCGACGCGTCTCGGCTCGCCGAGATCCGGACGGTCATCATCGTGACCAAGGACGGCGTTGAAGCGACGGGCGAGTCCCAAGGTGTCCTCTACGACGCGACAGCGCCCAGATACGTTTCAGCCAGGACCGTCGGGGTGCGCTCCGTGGTCGTCGAGTTCTCCGAGCCAGTTAGCTCGGCCGATGGAGACTTCGGGCCCGACTGGCTCGTGGATGGGCAACCGGGGCTCTTGATGAACGGCAGCGGGAAGTCTCGGACCCTTAGCACCTCCCAGAGCTTGGGGGAGGACCAGGAGCCCCTCGTCAGATACAAGCCGATCCCCACGCATGGTGACTACAAAGACTGCGCTGGAAACTCTCTGGCGACGGGTGGCCAGATCCCCCAATTCGTCGCCGCAGACAAGATCCCGCCCGCCATCCCGGAGATCACCGAGGTCGCTGGCAAAGATGCGTCCTCGCCCGTATCGGCCCCCGATGACACCCCGTCCGTCGTTGTCGAGGGTGCCACGCAAGGCCACACGGTCGAGTTGTACCGGGAGTCTTCGGCCACCCCACGCTTCGATCCCAGCCAGGACACCAAGCTCGCCACCGCGGTGGCCGGAGCGGACGGAGTCACCTTCGACCAGATCCCAGCGCTAGGGAGCGACGGTTCGTACACGCTCTACGCAACGGCCGTCGACATCCATGGCAACCGCAGCCAGGATTCCGGCGGCAGCGCGGCGGCAGACGACGTCATCTACACGCTCGATCGCGTCGCCCCCAAGGAGCTAGAGGCACGCGCTAACGGGCCGAAGATCGCGGTCACCTTCACTGAGGCCCTCGCCGGCACCAACCGGGCCGCCGACTGGACGGTCACAGGGTGCACGGGCGATTGCGCGGTGCAGAACGTGACCGGCTCGGGTGATACCCGGGTACTCGAACTAGCATCTGGCACCTTCATCCCCAATGGGACGCAGGTTGCATGGTCCGGCGGCGACTACACCGACCAGGCCGGGAACGAACTACAACCCTTCACTTCGCTCACGACCCAAGGAACGATCGCCCTCGTGGTCGATCTCGAGCCAGAGACCGGCACCCAGGCCGTCGCCCGCGACTACACCCTGCAGCTGAGTGTCCAAGACGAACTTGGTAATCCTGTCTCGGGCGCCGCGGTGGGCATGCGCGCGGTATCGGGTCCGGCGAGCAAGCGACAGGGCTCCACTCCAGGACTGATCGACATCTGCACCTCTCAGGCCGATGGTTCGTGCACCATCTCGTATCGCTCCAACGCCACGGGCCTCGACACGCTCCAGGCCTGGCTCATCGATGCCGGCCAGCCACCCGCGGCCGAGCCCGCCGACTCGAACACACCGGACCGCCAAGACGTCGTTACCGTCAGATGGACCGCCGAAGGCGCAGACATCGAACTCGAGGCCGGTCCGGAGACGTCGGTTGGAACCACGGACGAACCGAACGTCGTCTCTGTCGGCGTGAAGGAACTCGGCAGTGCCTTCGACACCAAAGCCCCTGCGAACATCGAGGGTGTAAACGTCGATATCCGAGCGACGAGCGGCCCGAATGAGGGGTGGCTCGGCCAGTGCGACACGGCGGCGGATGGCACCTGCAAGATCTCCTACCGTTCAACCGCCGTGACCGATGATGAGGACCTCCAGGTCTGGATCGATCGCGACCGCGACAACACGCCGAACGACGACCTCTTCCTCGGGCAGACCGAGGCTCAGGATGCCGACGGCTCTCCGGTGTTCGACGACCCCTCTCAGGACAGCCTCCACCGCACCTGGTTGCAAGGCGCTCTTCCACCGCCTCCCCCACCACCGAGCGTCGGTGGCCGCTACATCTCGATGTCCTCCGGACGAGAGGCCGTGCGATATGGACGGAGCGCATCGATCGGGGGCCAGGTCATCACCGACGACGGTTGCGAGGTCGATGCACTTGAGATCCAGCGGCAGATCGGCGACGGGGCCTTCGAGGCAGTTGCTCAGGTGCCCACCAACTCGCGTGGCGGGTGGACCTACGGCTTCACCCCCGAGCGGAACGCCAGCTACAGAGCAGCGATCCAGGAGGACAACAACTGCACCGGGGCGACCAGCCGGGCCACGTTCGTCGGCGTCAAGGCCAAGGTGCTCGCCGCTGCGTCTCGCTCCAACGTGCGCCGGAACCACTGCACCCGGATCAGCGGGACCGTGGCACCCGAGCAGCCGGGCCACAAGGTCGTCCTTCAGAAGAAGAAGGGCCGGACGTGGCGCAAGATCCGTAAGGCGACCCTCCACGACCGCTCCAACTACGCCTTTCCTCTCTGCTTCAGGAAGGCTCAGCGCCTGAAGTTCCGTGTGAAGACGCCATCGAGCGACGAGACCCTCGCCGGCGTTAGCCGCCGGGTCGTCATCCGGGTCATCCGCAAGCGCTAGCGCGCTTCCCCTCCGCTCGTTCTGTTGTATCTCAGGTACAAAACTCCGCCCAAAGAGGGGAAACCTCCCGTAGAGGTCAAATCACCCATACAAGACAGAACTCAACATCACCAACGAGCAGGGGGCAGCTAGGTTGGGAACAACGTTCTGGGAACTCAAGCTCACTTCCGACGGGCGCCTTGCGGTCGGACGTGAAGGGACCGTCGATCGGCCCCTCGAAGGCTTCAAGCAGGTCGTCTTCGTCGAGGACGCGGATGACCTCGAGCGTCTCGGGCCGGGCAGCCTTGTGGTGGCGCTCGGACGCACTGCTGGCAAGACGCTCACCTCGATCGACCGGTTCGCAGCAAAGATCGAACGTCGCGGTGGGGTCGGGCTCGTAACTAGCCGAGACATAGATGCCCCCTTGCCCGCATCGACCGGCGACTTCCCGATCATCCTGAAGCCTCGTGAACTCGAGTGGCCGGCCGTGCTCCAGCCGCTGCTCGATCTCCACCCCGGCTTCTCCGCAACCCCAGATCCCGAATCCTCGCGCCGCAGGCTCCTCGCCCAGATCCTCGACAAGCACGGCCGGGTGGACATCGGTGAGCGTGAAGCGAAGGGCATCGGTATGGACCTAGGTGGTTCCACACGGATCATCGTCGTACAGCCGATGGCCCTCATCGATGCGCCCAAGCTGACGAAGCTCGAAGAGGTGGTCGCTACCGAACTGCTCGAGCAAGATCCCCTCTCGACCGCCCTCAATCATGAGGGACTCGTGGTCGGCACCGAGAGCATCGGGCTGACGGGTTCGTCCATCCCGGCTCGACTGCTCTTCAAGTCCCGCAACTCGATGAAGGATGTCGACATCATGGTCGGCGTCGGCAACCTCCACCCCGGTGTCGAAGGCTTGTTCCGCTCATTCCGAGAGGCGCGCTGGGCGGCGCGCGTGGGGGTGCAGCAGAGTGGTCCCAACAGCGTCATCCACTTCGACGACCTCGGCACCGACGCATGGCTAGAGCCCTTTGACTTCGCGTGCGGCGGCCGCAGTTCCTCCGCGGTCGAGAAGCTCTCCGAGCACGATGTCGTGAACGGCACCCGGCTCGTCGAGACCTTGATCACCTACCTCGATTCGGGTCGAGCCAAAGAGGCCGCTGACAGACTGTTCATCCATCGCAACACCCTGCGCTACCGACTCGACTGCGTGCGCAAGCTAACCGGCCTCGATCCGCATCAACAGGCCTCCCGGCTCGTACTCGACATCCAGCTGAGGCTCGCCGCGGCTCAAGGCGTCATCGCCCCCGCGGAGGAACTTGATGTAGAGATCCTCGAGGAAGAAGAGCCAGCGCTAGCTGCGGGCGACTAGCCCCCCAGTACCACCTGTCCGAGATCCAGCCTCTGTCCCCTGGACACCTCGACCGCCCGCGTGTGAGGAGCGAGGCCATCCGCGCTTACGGTCAGTTGGTAAGACTCTTTCTGGCCTGCCTTGTCCGGCAGCGGGCGGGTGCTTGGGTTCAGATGCCACTCGAACGTTCCGTCGCCGCTCGTCGTGGCAGAGATATCGAGAACCTCATGGGTGGCGTCCTTGTTGACCAGGATGGGCCCGATGCCGTCGGCACCCTTCGGCCACATCGGTGTGTCGAACTCCTTGCGAACGTTCAGGCTCGCGGGCACAGGCGCTCCGCCTGCGGTCACTACGGTCCCGGTCACTACCGAGTGCTTGGTGTCATCGATCGCCGCGTCGCATAGTGCCAGGTAGGCCTCCATGACCTTGGGCCAGAAGCGGTTCACGGCCCCCGTCGACGTGTAGGCCGGGTGGAACCCGGTGGAACCGTGCTCGACCGTGTAGCCGATCCCTGCGGTCGCGGCGTAGAACCAGTCGTCGGTGGTTCCGGTCGTCGGGTAGAGCCCGAGACCGATCTTCGAGGTGTAGCCCATGATCACGCCCATCTCGTCACCGAGATCCCTGAGGACGTCGACATCGACGGGGTCCTCCGCGGTGTGACCCCACGGACGCAGGACCAACTTGCCCTGGGTGTGGTTCGTGATCATCGCCGTCACGTTGTGGCTCAGGAGGAAGCTTGAGACGTTGCGGGTCTCCGGCTCGCTGAACGCGTCGGTCCCGTAATAGGTCTGGTCGAGCGGGTTCGGCGAGGTGCTGGCGAGCACGGGCGTCTCGTTGGTCGGGATGCCGTCGGTGGTGGCGCCCCACAGGAACGAGTAGTTGCGATTGGGGTCGACCCCGAAAGCATCGGCGTTCTGTCCGGTCGCGTCTACGTACGCCCCGACCGCCCCTCGGCGGTTCTTCCGCCAGTAGGCACCCTGGCCCCCGGCGACCACCCCGAGGTTCGAGTTCTCGAGCTGCGACTCGCGCGAGTGGTTGAACCCGTCGGGATTCTGCACCGGCACGATCGCAACCGTGGCGCTGTCGAGGATCGCGGTGATGCGAGGGTCAGTCCCGTAGTTCTCGAGGAGGTGGTGGGCGAAGATCATCGGGTACTCACCTGCCGGCCACTCGCGAGCGTGATGGATCCCGTCGATGTAGACCATCGGGCGACCGTCCGTCGCGTCCGGCTTGCTCCCGATCAGTACACCGTGCACCTGGCGCCGCTCGAGGGTGGGTTCCGGAAGGGTGAAGTGCGATGCCAGCCCCGGATACTGGTTCGGGAGCTGGGTGAGTTCCTCGACGTAGTCCGGCAGCCTCCGGTAGTTGGTGATCTGGGGCCCGGGCTGCGGGAGCAACTTCAGGCTCGCGCTTCGGCGCAGGGCCGCATCCGCCGCCTCGACGTCGGGGACGGTCACCGTGAAGGGGATCTCGAGGTCACGGAGTCGCTGCTCGTCGCCGGGCCACAAGAGCAGCTCGACCCCACCGCCGGGCCGCGCGTGGGTGTCATCGAAACGGGCAAGAGCGGCGGCTTGAGCCACCGACCTGGGATGAACCACCGCCACCTTGAGGGCCGAACGCGCGGCCGTCGTGGTCGCTGCCGCGGCGGGTGAGGCACCGGTCAACAGTCGAGCGGCGGACAGAGCTGTAGCCGAGAGCCCTGCGCGCTTCATGAGTTCCCTGCGGGATCAGCTCGCTCCTACCGGCAGTGTGATCGGTGCACATCTGGGGCCTCCAGAGGGGACTGTGGGCTCGCGGTGAGTGCTCGCCTCCCTAGACGTTCGATTCGGCCCTGGGCCCCGATCCCCCTTTGTTCACTTGCACAAGGGCGAGATAGATGTCGCCAACTAGCGGCGTATCGTGCTCGGATGAGGGCGGTCGCGCGGTTGCTGGTCGTGGTGTTGTTAGCGGGCATCGCCGTGGTCCCGGGCGGCGATCAACGCCGTGCCGACGCTGGCACCAAGAAGATGTTCGTGGTGTGGTCGCCGCGCGGTCTGCCGGCGAAGACCAAGAGACATCTCGAGGCGGCTCCCGGAGTGAAGGCAGCGACCCCGGTGCTGCTCACGACCGACTGGCTGATGCGCTCGTGGTTGAGGGACGGCACCAAGATCGATCGGCCCCCGAAGGGCTACGGCTATCCGAGCGAGGTCATCGTCATCAAGCCCGGTGCGTTCTCACACTTCGTGCCGACCGAGTATCGAGACGAAGTCGCATCCCTCGGGCGCGACGAGGCGATCGTGTCGAGGACCGAGGCGCGGCTGCGCGGCGCCGGCGAGGGACTCCGTCTCGGTTACCGCAGTGGGCGGAAGGACGTCACCGCGGTGGTCCCCGATGCGGCCACGATGGCCTACGAGGCGCTGTTCGCGTCACCCGCCCCGTCCAAGTGGAAGCACTCCGTCAGATACTTCCTCGTGCGCGGCACCGATCGCATCGAGCGTTCGGATCTGAGAGAGGCGGTGCGGGACGCGGCAGGCGACGTCCCGATGGGGATCGCCGGTGCGGGCGAAGGCCATCTCCGCTATGCCGCCAGCGTTCGCCCGTTGGCCCGCTTCAAGGCGGCGTTCGGTGAGTTCCCGGCACAACCCGCCGACGGAGGCTCGTTCCGTATCCTCGGCAAGTGGGTCGGTCGTCACATCCGCACGGACGCGGTCCCGATCCTCGGCAACGTCACCTGCCACCGCAAGCTGTTCCCGCAACTGCGCGGCGCGCTGGAGGAACTCCGCCGCAAGGGCCTGTCTCATCTGATCCGCCCGAGCGAGTACGCGGGGTGCTACAACGCGCGCTTCACCGCGGTCCCGCCGGGCACCAGGCTCTCCCGCCACTCGTGGGGCATCGCACTCGACATCAACACATCGGGTAACGGCTTCGGCCAGGAACCTCATCAGGACGGAAGGCTCGTACGGATCATGCGCAGGTGGGGATTCACGTGGGGCGGACCGTGGCCGATCCCCGACGGCATGCACTTCGAGTGGGAGCGCTTCCCGGACTAGTCGCGCTTCATGTACCACTCGACGAACCGGGAGCAGCGCCCGTCGTCGTCGAGGGTGATCTCCCACAGGTTGTCGTAGAACCTGTGGGGCTCGGTGTGGTACTCGCTGACTCCCCGGACGAACGCCACGTCACCGGCGATACCGATCACCTCGAACGTGAAGGTCGTGTCGCCGGGTTCGTCCTTCTGGTCGAGCCACTTGGCGACGATCTCGTCACGCGGGGTCCACGGCTCCCGGCCCGGCGCATCGAGGTAGTGCGCGTCCTCGGTGAACAGGCCCTCGATGTCGGCGCGCTCGTTGCTCTCCCACGCCACCCGGTAGCGCTCGACCCAGTCTGATACCGCCGCCACGTCCATGACTCAACGGTAATAGAAAGGGGCCCGGTCTTTCGACCGGGCCCCTTGAAGTTCTCGTGAGAGAACTCCCTACATCATGCCGCCCATGCCGCCCATGCCACCCATACCGTGGTCATGTCCGCCACCGGCCATCGGGTCTTCGTCCGACGGCTTGTCGGCGATGGCTGCCTCGGTGGTCAGCAGCAGTGCCGCGATCGATGCCGCGTTCTCGAGTGCCGAACGGGTCACGCGAACCGGGTCGATGACACCGTTCTTGATGAGGTCGACGTACTCGCCGGTCTGGGCGTTGAGGCCGTGACCCGGCTTCTCGTTGCGCACGCGGTCGACCACGACGCCGCCTTCGTAGCCGGCGTTCTGAGCGATCCAGCGAAGCGGTGCCTCGAGGGCCTTGAGGACGATGGACGCCCCGGCCTTCTCGTCACCCTCTAGCTCGAGGGCCTCGACGGCCTCGGCACTGCGCACGAGCGTGGTGCCACCACCGGGGACGATGCCCTCCTCGACGGCCGCACGGGTCGCAGAGACGGAGTCCTCGATGCGGTGCTTCTTCTCCTTGAGCTCGACCTCGGTCGCAGCTCCGACCTTGAGGACGGCAACTCCACCGGCGAGCTTGGCGAGACGCTCCTGGAGCTTCTCGCGGTCCCAGTCGGAGTCGGTCCGCTCGATCTCGGACTTGATCTGCTCGACGCGGCCGCGGATCTCGTCGTCCTTGCCAGCACCCTCAACAACAGTGGTGTTGTCCTTGGTGACGACGATCTTGCGGGCCGAGCCCAGCATGTCGAGGTCGACGGTCTCGAGCTTGAGGCCGATCTCCTCGGAGATGACCTGGCCCCCGGTCAGGATGGCGATGTCGCCCATCATGGCCTTGCGGCGGTCACCGAAGCCCGGAGCCTTGACGGCAACGGCCTTGAAGGTTCCACGGATCTTGTTGACGACGAGCGTGGCGAGAGCCTCGCCCTCGACGTCCTCGGCAACGATCAGCAGGCTCTTGCCGCCCTGCATGACCTTCTCGAGGATCGGAAGCAGATCACGGACGTTCGAGATCTTGTTCTGCACGAGGAGGATGTACGGGTCCTCGAGCACTGCCTCCATGCGGTCCTGGTCGGTGACGAAGTAGGGGCTGATGTAGCCCTTGTCGAACTGCATACCCTCGACGAGCTCGAGCTCCATACCGAAGGTGTTCGACTCCTCGACGGTGATGACACCGTCCTTGCCGACCTTGTCCATCGCCTCGGCGACCATCTCGCCGATCTCGGTGTCGTTGTTCGCCGAGATCGACGCGACGTGAGCGATCTCCTCGCGGCCCTCGACATCACGGGACTGCGCCTTGATCGACTCGACCGCAGCCTTGACGGCCTTCTCGATACCGCGCTTCAGCGACATCGGGTTGGCGCCAGCGGCGACGTTCTGAAGCCCAGCCTTGACGAGCTGCTGGGCGAGGACGGTCGCGGTGGTCGTTCCGTCACCGGCGACGTCGTTGGTCTTGGTTGCAACTTCCTTGACGAGCTGGGCGCCCATGTTCTCCCACGGGTCCTCGAGCTCGATCTCCTTGGCGATCGTCACACCATCGTTGGTGATGGTGGGCGCGCCCCACTTCTTGTCGAGGACGACGTTTCGGCCCTTGGGACCGAGCGTCACGCGCACCGCGGCGGCGAGACGGTCGACTCCGGCCTCTAGGCCGTGTCGTGCCTCCTCATCGAACCTGATCATCTTGGACATTCTTTGTTGCTCCTCTCGAAGAGCCCCGCTCGGGGGCCCGGGTTGACTGCTGTCTAACTAGCCGATGACGGCGAGGATGTCGCGCGCCGACAGGATCAAGAGGTCTTCACCATCGACCTTGATCTCGGTGCCGCCGTACTTCGAGTACATGACCTTGTCGCCCTCGTTGACGTCCAAGGGGACGAGTTCGCCACTGGTGTCGCTGCGCTTGCCCGGACCTACGGCGAGGATGGTGCCCTCCTGGGGCTTCTCCTTGGCCGTGTCGGGGATCACGATGCCCGATGCGGTCGTCTGCTCGGCCTCTTCCGGACGGACCAGAACCCGATCCTCGAGCGGCTTGATGTTGGTCTTGAGACCAGTTGCCATCTCTACCTCCTGAACGTTCCAACGGGCAGGGAGAAACCGATTAGCACTCCCTGGTTACGAGTGCTAACGATAGCGCGAGCCCAAGAACCTCGTCAAATGGCCGTTCTCAGAGACCCAGATTGGGGTCTGGGGCGGCATCGAGGCTGGTCGTCAGGCCCCTACGGAGCATGGCGGTGGCGCAGGCAGCGATCATCGCAGCGTTGTCGGTGCACAGTTCCATGGGGGGAACGTGGAGGGAAAAGCCCTCCTTCTGGCAGGCCTCGGCGAGGCCCTGGCGGAGGCCCGAGTTGGCGGCCACTCCCCCACAGAGGAAGACCCGGTGGATCCCGGCTGCCTTGGTTGCGGCGATCGTTTTGAAGACCTGCACGTCGACGACCGCCTGCTGGAACGAGGCGGCCACGTCCTCGATCGAGATCTGTTCGTTCCGGGACTCGGCTTTGCGGACGTGATTGATGACAGCGGTCTTGAGTCCCGAGTAGGAGACGTCGTATCCCTCCTCGGCGATCATCGCCCGGGGGAATGCGATCGCTTCGGGGTTGCCGAGCAGAGAGAGCCTGTCGATCTCCGGGCCTCCCGGATAGTCGAGACCCAGGAATCGTGCGACCTTGTCGAACGCCTCGCCGGCGGCGTCGTCGATCGTCCCGCCCATCACCTTGTAGTCGCCGTTGCCACGGACGTGGACCAGCATCGTGTGACCGCCGGAGATGATCAGCGCCAGCGCGGGGAATGCAGCTTCGCTATCGGACAGCAGGTTGGAGTAGAGGTGACCCTCGAGGTGGTTCACGCCAACGAACGGGACCCCGAGAACGGCGGCGATCGACTTAGCTTCCGCGACTCCGACGAGGAGCGAGCCGATCAGACCGGGCCCGATGGTCGCGGCGATCGCATCGACATCCCAGAACGTGAGGTCGGCATCCCTGAGCGCCTCACCGATCGCAGGGGTGAGCGCCTCGACGTGAGCGCGCGACGCGATCTCGGGCACGATGCCCCCGTACTCGCCGTGGAGGTCGACCTGCGACACGATCACGTTGCTGAGGATGTCGCGCCCGCCCTTGACGACGGACGCGGACGTCTCGTCGCAGGAGGTCTCGATCGCGAGGACGAGCGTGTCCTCGTCCCAGTCCCCGATCTTGAGTTCCTTGATCGCGGTCTCGGGAACGGTCCACACGGGATCAGACACTCTCAGGACCTTCTTTCTGCGTGGGGAGCGTCGCGCGGATCGCTTCGAGGCGACGCCGATACTCGGTCGTGTTCACACCGTCGGCCACCATGACGTGCGCGTCCTCGTTCGTCTCGACGTAGTAGCCGCGCCGGGTACCGACGACCTCGAACCCGAACCGCTCGTACATCGCCTGTGCCACGTGATTGGACACCCTGACCTCGAGCGATACCTGTTCCGCCCCGCGGGCAACGGCTTCTGTGATCATCCGCATGAGCATCCGCGAGCCGACCTTGTTGCCGTGATAGTCGGGATCGACCGCGATGTTGGTGATGTGAGCCTCGAGCCCGGTGAACATCATCCCGGCGTACCCGACGACATCGCCCATGTGCTTGGCGACGACGTACGAGCGGGTGTTCTTCTGGGCGAGCTCCGAGAAGAACAACGCCGCACTCCACGGCCGCGGGTAGACGCGCCGCTCGATCGTTAGGACCCTGCGGACGTGCCATCTGCGGAACCGGGTGATCTCGATCTCCGGAACCTCGAACGGCTGCGGCCCCCGGGCGAGTGCCATCACGCCGACCTGCTTCCACGGATCTTCTCCCACTGGATCCGCTTCGCTGACTGGCGGAGGTACAGCGGCTTGAGGTCGTAGAGCGAATCGAAGTCCTCGCGGAACATCCGAGGCACCGTCAACTCGACGAGTGCATGCGCGTTGGGGAACGCGTGGCTCATCGTCCCCAGTTCCACGACCGAACCTAGGTCCTCGAAGATCTCCTTGTAGAGGAGCGCTCCGTTGCCGACGAGGAGGACGTCCTCGATCCGGGAGCCAAGGCCGATCGCCAGTTGCTCTGGCTTCTCGATCCCGTATGGACTCATGCGCTGGATACCGCCCGGAGAGGTCCGGTAGAACGCGGTGAACACCTCGCCGCGGCGAGCATCGAGCGCTACGCAGATCGTCTTGGGTGAGTACCTGACCTCGTAGGCGACCAGGTCGAGGCTCGGCATCCCACAGATCGGCACCGAGAGCGCCTGGGCCAGTGCCTTGGCGGTTGCGACCCCGACACGCATCCCGGTGAACAGACCCGGGCCGAGGCTGACGGCGACGCCGCCGAGGTTTCGGTAATCGAGCCCCGCCTCATCGAGGCAGAACCTGATCGCTGGCAGCAGGAACTCGTTGTAGGACGCGCCGCGCGACACCATGGCGCTGGCGACAACGCCCTGCTCACTTCCTATGGCGACGCTCGCTTGGGGCGTCGAGGTCTCGATACCGAGGACCAACATCAGGCCTCCAGGCCGTTCAAGGGATCGTCAGTATCGCCGCGTGGCGGAGGGGCCGGTGCGTACTCGAACCGGGGGCCGGAAGACTCGCCGGTGCTGGCCGCATCGAGCAGGGTTTCGGCCGTCGTGCGCACCTGCTCCAGCTTGCGCCCCCACTCGAAGCCATGCGGCTTGAAATAGAGGGTCCGCTCGTCGTCTGCTTCACCCGCACGCATGTCGATCACCAGGTGCCTATCCGGAAGCATCGGAGACACAGCCTCGCCCCACTCGACCACCAGAACGGCACCAGGGTCGAGCAACTCCTCGAACCCTAGATCGATGACCTCTTGGAACGAGTCCAGCCGGTAGACGTCCATGTGGAGGATCGGGTAGCGCCCCTTGTACTCGTGAACGATCGTGAACGTCGGGGACGTCACCCGGCCGCGAACCCCGAGTGATGCGGCGATCCCTTGGACGAGCACGGTCTTGCCAGCCCCGAGGTCGCCCGAGAGCGAAACAACGTCTCCGGGCAGGAGGACCGGACCGAGGGAAGCTCCGATGATCCTGGTCTCCTCGGGGGAGGTGGACGTGACCGACAGGAACTTGGCCATCAGAAGAGGCCTAACTGGTCGAACGACTCGTCGGGTGCCGGAGCAGCCGCCGACGCCTCGTCGAGAACCTGGCGAACGAGGGCCATGTCTTGCCTCAGGGCATCCATCGTGCTGATGCCCCCGAAACTCCCACCCCGAAGCGCGGCGGCCGGATGGAACGTTGGGATCACCGTCGCCCCGCGGACCTCGTACCTCTTGCCGCGCGCCTTGGTGATACCGACCTGGCTGTCGAGGATGAACTTGGTGGCGAAATTGCCGAGGGTCACGATCACGGTCGGCTGCATATGACCCAGTTGCGCCTCGAGATAGGGCCGGCACGCGTCGATCTCATCCTGCTGGGGGTCTCGGTTCCCAGGGGGCCGGCACTTGACGACGTTGACGATCGCAGCCGAGTTCCTATCGAGTCCGATGTCAGCCAGGAGCTTGTCGAGCAGCTGTCCGGCAGCTCCTACGAACGGGATGCCCTGTTTGTCCTCGTGGAAGCCCGGACCCTCGCCGATGAACAGCAGGTCCGCGTCGAGGTTCCCATCCGCCCACACCACATTCGTGCGCCCCTCGGCCAGGCGACATTTCGTACAAACGAGGGCCTGGGCCTTGACGTCCTCGATCGAGGCGCCGGAGGGGAGGGTCTCGGACATGATGCGAGCCTAATTGACCGCCCGTGGTCCACGCGAGGAAAACGGACACGAACGTAGGAAAACACTTGACTAGGGAACATACGTTCGATAGTATCTCTTTATGGGACAGACCGGACTTGCACCGCTCCTAGAGCTTTCCCGCGATGACCTTCCCGCCGCCATCGTGGCGAGTCGATCCGATCTCCGCGCTGCGATGAAGGAGTCCGCCGCTCGGATCGGCAAGGAGCACGCCCACTTGATGGACATGGTGCAGGCATGTACCCGGGCGGAACTCCATCGCCACGAGGGCTATCGAACCAGCGGCGAGTATGTCGCTGCCGCGCTTGGAATCTCCTGCTGGAAGGCCCACAAGATCGTTGCTTCCGCGACCGCCCTCGAAGCCCTCCCCCTCATCAGAACCGCTCTGGAGAACGGCTCGCTGCACCTCGACAAGGTCATCGAACTAACCCGGTTCGCTACGCCCGAGACCGAGAAAGCCCTCGTCAAGTGGGCCGCGCGAGTCACTACCGGGGGGATCCGCAAGCGCGCCGAGGCACGAGTGGCGCCCGACGAAGAGCCATTGCACATCAGGCGCTCCCGCTACCTGAAGGGGTGGATGGCGTGGGACGGCGGTGCCTACCATCTCGAGGGGATGCTCCCTCCCGAACAGGGCGCGCTGGTCGACGCGGCGATCACTGCTCTGGCTCGGCGGTTGCCCGATCATCCCGAGTACGCGGCCGACGGTGCGGCCAGCAACCTCGACCAACGCCGGGCCGATGCGTTCGTGCACCTAGCGATCGGCGCACCCTCTGGTGAGGTCGCTCACGACATCGTGCTGCATGCTCCGCTCGAAGATCTCGCGGACGATCCCAAGGGGCGAGTCAGGTTCGGTGACGCGTTGCTCCACCAAGACACCGTGCATCGACTCAGCTGTGACGCTCGCTTGAGCGTTGTGCTCGAAGGGAAAGACGGCAATGCCCTCGGCATCGGACACGCCTCTCGGGTGGTGCCGCGGTGGCTACGTAACCAGATGCTGTACCGAGACGATCACCGGTGCACCTTTCCCGGATGCGAGGCTCGCTCGTTCTTGATCCCGCATCACATCCGCTGGGTCGCTCGCGGGGGCCCCACTGACCTCGATAACCTCATCACTATCTGCGGTCACCATCACGACCTCGTTCACGAGTACGGCTGGGACGTGATGCTTGATGAGGATGGCGGCCCGATCTGGTTCAAGCCAGGTGGGATGCGATACCAACCAGGCATCCCGCCACCAGACGTTCCCCTCGATCGTCCGCCCGATCTCCCAACGCTGGGTGAACTTGCGGGCTACTCCAGACTGTTCGACGTGCTCACACTAAGAGCTTGCCGTCCTCCATCAGGGCGTCGCCGTCGACAGTGATGCGGCCGCCCTTGCGGAGGTCACAGACCATGTCCCAGTGGATCGATGAATCGTTGGTGCCGCCGGTCTCCGGGTACGAGGCGCCGAGGGCAAGGTGGACGGTGCCGCCGATCTTCTCATCGAGCAGGATCTCGCCCGAGAACTCCTTGATGCCGTAGTTGGTGCCGATGCCGATCTCGCCGAGGACGCGTCCGCCGGGATCGGTGTCGAGTGTCTTTACGAGATAGTCCTCGTTCTTCTCGGCGCTGATGTCCACAACGCGACCCGCCTCGAACTCAAGACGGATCCCCTCACAGGCGACACCGTTATAGATCGCCGGGAAGCTGTAGGTGATGTGCCCTCTCGTGGCGGTTTCGATAGGGCCGGTGAAGATCTCACCGTCGGGGAAGTTCTCGCCGCCGTCGGCTGGGATCCAGATCCGGTCGGCAACCTCAAGATAAAGATCGGTGCCCTCGCCCTCGATGTGGACCTCGTTGCGTCCCGCCATCCACTCGATCATGCGGTGGTGGCGTTCGGCCAACTTCCGCCACTCGGCCACGGGATCGTCACTGTTCACGAGACAGGCGTCGAAGAAGAAGTCCTCGTACTCGGCAAGTCCCATCGATGCTTCCATCGCGTGGGCCTCGGTCGGGAATAGCGTGACCATCCAGCGATACTCGCCGGTCGCTCCTCGTTGCATGAACGTATCCATCAACGGCTTGCGCGCTTGCGTCGAGATCACCATGCGCGACGGGTCCACGTTAGACAACTGGCGGGTGTTGACCTCACTGATTATGTAGAAGGAAACGTCGAGATTCTCCATCAGCCACTTGTCGGTCTCCCACACATACGACAGTTGCTCATCGGTTGCGGTGCCGTAGAAGATCGGGTCGGCATGTGGGAAGAGGATCTTGATCCTTACGTGCGCGCCCCGCTTCAAGCAACGTTCGTAGATGGCGAGGATGAGGGGTTCGGCGAGCATCGAGCCGCGGATCTCAACCGTGTCGCCCTTCTTCACCTTCGCCGAATAGTCGACGAGTACGTCGGCGAGCTTCTCGACCCTTTCATCCTTCATGATCCGTCCAGGGTATCCGCGCAGAATCTCTCGAGGAGAGCGTCGACCTCTCCGTGACGTTCCAGCATGGACATGTGTCCGCATCCTTCCAGGATGTGAAGGTCGGCCTTCGGAAGTTCGGATGCGAGGTACTCAGAGGCGTGCGATTGAGTGAGTCGATCGTTCGATCCGCCGATCACGAGGGTCGGAACCGTGACGAGATCGAGCTTCCCTCGCACGTCGAAGTCCCGATACGACTTGATCAGATCGAAGATCACGTCCGCCTCGGTCTCGGAGAGCATGTCGTAGGTGAAGTCGATCTGCTTGGCGGAAGCACCCGGGACCGAAGCCGGTGAAAGCCACGCCCCAGAAGATCGCGTCCGAGGGCCTGATCACCTTACGAAGGCGCTGGAGTTTCTCGGCCTGGGTGCCAAGCATGTCGAACGGACGGCGAGTAACTCGCTCGAAGCGCGACACGGCCGCGCCGCCAGCGAGGGTCTCGACCGCAGGTCCGTAGGTGGTATTGAGCAAGGCCAGGCCTTTGATCCGGTCTCCGAGCAGAGCGCGGTTACGGATTGCGAAGTCGAGGGCCACCATGCCCCCGACCGAGTGGCCGACGATGACGGCCTCTTCGAGACCGGTCTCATCTAGCACCTCGAGCAGGTCATCGGCGAGGGTCTCGATCGTGAACTTTTCGGTACCGCGCTCCGATAGCCCATGGCCTCGCATGTCGTACATGACGAGATGCCTGTGAGCCAGCGAATCCATCTGGTAGTGCCACAGGTCCGTCCGGAGCGCCGAACCATGTACGAACACCACCCCCGTTGGGGACTCGGGCCCGAACTCTTCGACGAACGTCGAGGCGCCATCCCTGAGAGCGAACTTATGGGAGCGGTCACCTCTCCTCGTGCCGAACTTCACCCCGCCCTCGGGGTCGTTGCGACGGCGCCGGTTGAGCATCGAGCGTTCTGCCGCGATCCCAACCCCGAGGCCCACGGCGGTGCCGGCCAGCGCGAGCAACCCTTTGCGGTTCGCCATCACGGGCCCTCGTACAAGCGCGGAACGCGGGATGGGATCCGAGAAGCGATCTCGTAGTTGATCGTCCCGAGGATCTCGGCCAACTCGTCGGCGGTGATCGCGTCGTCACCATCAGGGCCTAGCAATGTCGCCACGTCTCCGATCTTGATGTCGTCGTCTCCCACATCGACCATGAACTGATCCATGCACACCGTGCCCGACACGCGGTAGCGGGTCCCCTTGATCAACACGTCCGCCATCCCCGAGAACCCGCGGGCATAACCGTCCGCATAACCGACAGGGATCGTCACCACGCGCGCGTCCTTCTCGAGCCGGTACTTCAACCCGTACGACAAGCGGTCGCCCGCCGGAACCTCTTTGACCATGTTGATCCGGGCCCTCAACGCGAGAGCCGGATGCAGTTCGACGAGTGAGCGGAAGTCCGGGCCCGGATAGAGACCATAGGACGCGATCCCACAGCGGACCAGATCGAACCGCGCTTCGGGCAACGACAGAGCCGCGGCCGAGTTGGCGATGTGCCTATAGCGGAGGGAGACGCCAGCAGAGGCGATCCTCTCGAGGAGGTCACCGAAAAGTTCGAGCTGCTTGGTTGTGAACGGGTGTCCGATCGAATCGGCCACCGCCAGGTGGCTCCACACGCCCTCGATCTCAAGCCCGGGCAGCGAGCGAAGGGCCTCGAACGTCGCAAGCACCTCATCTGGGGGCACTCCAACTCGATGCATGCCGGTGTCGAGTTTCACGTGCACCGGGACCGTCGTGGACCTCGTCTGAGCCGCTTCGGAAAGAGCGCTCGCGAACCCGGTCGTGTAAACGGTGGGCGTCAGGTCCAGATCGATCATCGTCCCAGCCGCGTCCGGTGGAGGCTCGGTGAAGACGTGGATGGGGGCTTCGAGGCCCGCCTCCCGTAGATGGATCGCTTCAGCTACTCGTGCAACCCCTATCCGGGTGGCGCCGCCGGCGACCATCGCCTCCGCGCTCTCAGGATTCCCGTGCCCGTAGCCGTATCCCTTGACGACCCCCATCACCTCGGCGGGGGCGACCCGTTCGGCGATCGCTCGGATGTTGTCAGCGATCGCGGACAGGTCGACATCAGCCCACACGGGGTGGCCGCGCTCCTGCAAGAGATCCTTCGAGATGTGGGTCACGACGCGAGACTATCGGCGCTGCGAACCACCTCGACCGCGGCCGGTAGCGCCTCCGCCACGTCGAGGGCCGCAACGCCCGAGGACCCCACCCGTTCCCCTGCGATCGTTCCTGCTAGGCCGTGGATGTAAGTCGCACAAACCGCGGCCAGGACCGGATCCGAGATGCGCGCAAGGCATGCCGCTACAGCCCCGGTGAGAACGTCACCCGTGCCTGCGGTCGCCAGTTCGGGCCCTCCGGTCGGGATGATGACAGCGCGCGTCCCTGCCCCCGAGGCGATCACTGTCCGGTGACCCTTCGCTACCACCACGGCGTGGGGGAAGCGCCGCGATGCCTCCAGTGCCGCACCCAGGCGATCCGCAGTGATCTCTCCGTTGGTGACCCCCAGGAGCCTCGCTAGCTCTCCGGGATGAGGGGTCAGGACAGTCGAAGCGGTCCGCTCGATGAGAGCGGAGGGGTCGTCCGCGATGGCGTTAAGGGCATCGGCGTCGAGCACTAGCGGCAGTTCAAAGTCTCTCAGGATGCGTTCGACGAGCTCACGCTGTCCCTCGCCCGAACCGAGTCCGGGGCCGATCGCTATCGCGTCAGCGCGATCCAGAACGTCCGCGATCGCGTCCAAGGCATCGCCTGAAAGGGTTCCCTCGCCCGCGGTTCGCACCAGCAACTCGGGGAACCGACCGGCGGAGCGCCCCACCGCCTCGGTCGTACACAGGGTCACGTATCCGGCCCCCATCCGAACGGCGCCTCGACCAGTGAGCAGCGGCGCTCCGCGGATGTCGTCCGAACCGGCGACGACGGCCACCGAGCCCACGCTCCTTTTGTGAGCGTCGTCCGATCGCTCCCCCAGCAAGAGAGCGATGTCATGGTGGTCCGGAGCTTCAACGAACGCGTCCCCGTCCTCCGGCATGACGATCCCGATATCGATCACTTCAACATCGCCAGCGTGCGTCGATCCCGGGGGCAAGGCTGTTCCGATCTTCTCCGCCGCCATCGCGACGGTCACCTCAGCCCACACCGCCTCGGTGGGAACCGCGGCGGTCGCACCATCGACACCCGAGGGGATATCGACCGCAACCACCGGAGCGCAGCCGGCGAGGAACGCGATCGCGCCCGCCGCCTCGTCTCGTGGAGCGCCAGAGGTGCCGGTGCCGAGTACAGCGTCGATATACACGTCGGCGCGCGTCGAGGTCTCTGCATCGAATCGTTCCGCCGCTACCCCAGCGGCTTCCATCAGACGGAGGTGATGCGCGGCATCGCCCTCAGCCGCTCCGGGATCGAACGTTACGAAACACCGGACCCGCAGCCCCTCATCGGCGAGCACTCGCGCCGCGACGAAGCCATCCGCTCCGTTGTTGCCCTTGCCGCAGATGACCACCACGTGACGGCCGTAGCGCCCGCCTGCAACTCGGATCGCGGCCCTGGCCACCGCCCGTCCGGCCCGGTCCATGAGCACTCGAGCGGGGATGCCCGAATCGATCGTTGCCCGGTCCGCCCGGGCCATATCCGTGGGAGAAAGGATGCGTCTCATGAAGTGCTTCGCGCCTTCGGCAGGCGTCGCAGGAGTCGGGCGAAGATGCCCTTCAGGGTCTCGGTGCCGTAGGCATGGCTCGGGCTGTCACGGATCATCACCGCCGCGGAGATGCGCATGCCGTCACGTTCGAGGAACGCCACCTGGTGGCTCACCCACCCGGTTCCGGAGCCCCAGCCGCCCTTGAAGAAGATCTTCCAGTCGGGCCGCTTGAGACGGCCGATGCCCCATCTTTGCTCCGGAACGATGTGGTGCAGGAGGTAGCGGGCATAGCCCTCGTGGCGGTTCGGGAGATAGCGCTCGAGACGGAACATGAATCGGGCCTGATCCCGGGCACTGACCTGGCTTAACCCCCATGGGTGTTGGACGAACGAGAAGTCCTTCATGTCTGCGGCCCGGGCGAGGCGATACATCGGCTTGGGGCCGAGCAGATCCGAGATCCTCGACGCGGTGGTGTTGTCGGACCACCGGATCATCGGACTGAGCAGCGACCTGTCGTCGCCGGTGAGCTTCCGGTGCGGAGCGAACTTCCGCAGGTACGCGCCCATGAACATGACCTTGAGGACCGAGGCAGCGGGCACCCTCCTCCGTCCGTTCGACGCGAACATCCGGCCGTTGGGGGCCTTGACGGCGAAACTGATCGACCCCGCTCTGGACGACGCATAGCGCAACGCTGGAGCTGTTCCCGGTCGCCACCCCGCCAACGCGGGCGGCGCCAAGACCGCGAGACACAGGGCAGTTGAAACCACCGATACCGCGACCCGAGACCGCATGTTCTCGATGCTAAGTCGCCGCTACTCGACCGTCACGCTCTTGGCTAGATTCCTCGGCTTGTCTGGAGACAGGCCTTTGTCCTTGGCGATGAAATAGGCCAGGAACTGAAGCGGAACGGTGTCGAGGATCGGGGTCAAGAGAGGCTTGGTTACCGGGACCTCGAACAGCTCGTTCGCCAGTGCGCGAGCACGGTCATCACCTTGGTGCGCGATCAAGATCGTGTCCGCACCACGGGCTCGGACCTCCTCGACGTTCGAAAGCATCTTCTCGTAGAGGGACTGGCCGGTCAGGATCGCGACGACGGGAACCCCATCCTCGATGAGCGCTATCGCGCCGTGCTTGAGCTCACCTGCCGCGTAGCCCTCGGCGTGGATGTACGAGATCTCCTTGAGTTTGAGTGCGCCTTCCATCGCGACGGCGTTGCCCACTCCACGACCGATGAAGATGAAGTCACGCGCGTCCGAGTAACGCTTCGCAGCTCGCGCCGCAACGTCTTGGCACAGAAGCGTCTCCTCGATCTGTTCGGGAAGTGCCCTCATGGCGGCAACGGTCTCGCTGAGCTTGTCGCCGTACATCGTGCCTCTCTCTTGTGCCAGGTAGAGGGCGAAGATGTTGCACGCCACCAACTGGGCGAGGAACGTCTTGGTCGCGGCGACGCCGATCTCGGGCCCCGCGTGAGTGAAGAGCACCGCGTCGGCCTCTCGGGTCATGGATGAGCCGACCACGTTGGTGATCGCCACGACCTTGGCCCCCATCTCGCGGGCGAACTTCATCGCGGCGAGGGTGTCTGCCGTCTCGCCCGACTGGCCGATGCCGATGACTAGTGAGCGTTCGTTCAGTACGGGATCGCGGTAGCGGAACTCAGAAGCGATATCAAGTTCGACCGGGATGCGCGTCCAATGCTCGATCGAGTGCTTCGCCGCCATCCCGGCATGGAACGAGGTTCCACACGCGACCACGACGATCTTGTCGATGGTCTTGAGTTCGTCCCCAGACCACGACACCTCGTCGAGCGTGACCCTCCCGCTGTCATCGATACGGCCACGCATCGTGTTCCGCACTGCCTCGGGCTGCTCGAAGATCTCCTTAAGCATGAAGTCTTCGAAGCCACCCTTCTCGGCGGCTTCCATATCCCACTCGACATGGACAACCTCGGGCTCGACCTCGACACCGTCGAATCCCCAGACGCGGACACTCCCAGCCTTGACCTCGGCGACCTGACGGTTGTCGAGCGGGATGACGTCGCGCGTGTAGGCGAGCAATGCGGGGATGTCGCTCCCGACCAGCCCGGCACTCTCGGACGCCCCCACGATGATCGGAGGCTCCTGGCGCGCGACGATGATCTTGTCGGGTTCATGCACCGAAACGCACACGAGAGCGAACGCGCCCTCCAGGATGCTCACGGCTTCGAGGACGGCGGCCCTGAGATCGCAGCCCTTGTCCTTGATTATCGATTCGATCAGGTGAGCGGCCACCTCGGTGTCCGTCTCGGAGTTGAACGTGTGCCCCTCGGCACGCAGCTTCTCCCTAAGGACGTCGTGGTTCTCGATGATGCCGTTGTGGACGATCGCGATCTCTCCGGAGCAATCCCGGTGAGGGTGAGCGTTGCCATCCGTCGGGCCCCCATGGGTAGCCCAGCGCGTGTGGCCGATGCCGATGGATCCCTTGATCGTGCGTCCTTCGAGTTCCGACAGCAACTCGGTGATCCGGCCTGCCTTGCGCTCGACCGTCATCGTCCCGTTGATCACTGCGATCCCCGCGGAGTCATAACCCCGGTACTCGAGCTTCTTCATGCCGTCCAGAAGGACAGGCAGGGCCTGGTCGTCGCCCACATAGCCGACGATCCCGCACATAGCTACCTCCTCGTTACATCAGATGAACAGGCGCGGTTAAGACGCCTGCTGTTCCGAGAGGAGCAACTCCGATGCCTGTTTGTGACCCGAGATCGCTCCCAGGGTTTGTCGGCATCGTTACGACAGTGCTGTGCCGAGGGTCACCCGCCGAATCGGGACTCTTTCGAGCCCACTTCCGAGATCCCCTACCTCGTCAACTCGCTCCTCCAAGCGAGTCCCGGCGCTAGGTCCGTTCTCATCCCGGCCCCCGGTCATCCGGGGCCCGTTCCTCTCCCAGCCAGGATACCCAAGGGCAAACCTTCCCGGAATAGGCCGAAGGGCCCACTCTGCGGTACCGGGGGTCCCATCAGGCCCGGGGGCTCCCGGGGGGCTAAGCCAGCTCCTTGCGGACGACCTCGGCGAGGGCCTCGGCGGATGCGGTGGCCACCTTCTGCTCGGAGGCCTCGACCATGACCCTGACCAGAGGCTCGGTCCCCGATGCCCTCAACAGAACCCGCCCCTCGGCCCCGAGTGAGGACTCCACCTCGGTCACCTTGTCCCACAGATCCCTGGCGTCATCGAGAAGATGCTTGTTCGCAACGGCCACGTTGATCAGCACCTGGGGATAGGTCTCGAACACGTCGGCCATCTCGGAGAGGGGTCGATCCGAGGTCCGGACCATCTCTGCCACCTTGAGGCCCACCAGGACGCCATCGCCGGTGGTCGAGTGCTCGCCGAAGATGACGTGGCCCGACTGTTCGCCGCCGAGGGCCGCTCCCCGCTCTTGCATCGCCTCCACCACGTACTTGTCGCCGACCTGCGCGGTAACGACCTCTATCCCCCTCTCGGCGAGGGCCCGACGGAACCCGAGATTGGCCATCACCGTGGAGACGACGAGGTTCTTGGGAAGCGATCCGGTCTCGTGCATCCGGATCGCGGTCATCGCGATGATCCGATCGCCATCGACCTCGGCGCCCGTCTCATCCACAGCGAGCGCGCGATCCGCATCTCCATCGAACGCGATCCCGAGGTCAGCACCCTCTTGCCTGACCCGCTGGGCCAACGCAGCTAGGTTCGTCGAACCACAGTCGACGTTGATCCGCGTGCCATCCGCCTCGGCGTTCATCGCGATGACCTGGGCGCCCGCTTCTCGAAAGGCCCGGGGGCCGACGTGCCACGCGGCACCGAAGGCGCAATCCAGCACGACCCGCACCCCCGACAGGGAATGCTCGAGGGCACCGAGGAGATGGTCAACGTATCGATCGCCTGGGTTCTGGAGAGGCTCCGAGCGACCCACCTCGGTCCCCTTGGGAAGCTCCGGAGGGTTCGCCATCATGCTTTCGATCTCGTCCTCGGCGTCGGCCGGGATCTTGAAACCCATGTCCGAGAAGAACTTGATCCCGTTATCCGGAACCGGATTATGTGACGCAGAGATCACTGCCCCGGCACGCGCTCGTTCATCGATGGTGAGGAACGCAACCCCAGGGGTGGGGATGACTCCAGCGGTTCGCACACTGACACCGGCCGAGCACAGTCCGGCGACGAGCGCGCCTTCGAGCATGGGACCCGACAGGCGAGTGTCCCGCCCGATCACAACCTCTTTCCCACCCGGAGCGAGAACGAGGCCAGCGGCGCGCCCAAGGGCCAACGCCAGGTCAGGAGTCAGGTCGCGATTGGCAACCCCCCTGATCCCGTCGGTCCCGAACAGCTTCGGCATCCGGCCATCCTCCCAAATATCAAGGCCTTCACGTTGCGCTGGGTCCTCGCTCGATCCGTTCGAGCTCCTCTGGGGTGTCGGCATCAACCGCCGCGTCGAGTTGGACGGAAGCCAGGTCGAGCGCTGAGAGTGCCCTCGTCAAGGCCACGCCAGCCAAAGAGGGGCTAGCGGACAGCGCCTCTTTGAGCCGTCTCGTGCGATAGACGCCGAGTAGCGGGTTAACCCGGCCCTCTGGATCCTCGGACGCGGCACCGTCCTTGCCCGCGGCGGCGTCGAACAGTCGAGCGACCGCGTCGGCGTCGATCAGGGGGAGGTCCGAAGCCACCACTGCAACGAGTGGTTCGGCCTCCATCCCGAGGACCGCCAGGCCTGCAGCCAGCCCGGCCGCGGGGCCACCACCTGGAGGTGATTCCTGGGTCCAGGTGATCCCCTCGATGTCGGCGCGCTCCTCGCCGACAACGACGATCCGACGAGCCCCTGCAACAGCATCGACCGCTCGCTGCAGGAGGGTTCGACCATCGACCTCGGCCAGTGACTTGTCGGACCCGAACCTGCGAGCCTTGCCCCCGGCAAGCACGACCGCATCGAAACCAGAGGTTCCATCGAAGCCCATAGGATGAGATTACCCGTGGAAAACAGCCCCTTCCTCGCCGCGTGCAGAGGACAAGAGACCGAGATCGTCCCCGTCTGGTTCATGCGGCAGGCGGGCCGCAGCCTTCCCGAATATCGAGCGCTTAGAGAAACCCGCTCGATCCTCGAGTTGTGCCGGACGCCGGAACTCGCGACCGAAGTGACCCTTCAGCCGGTCAGACGCTACGGGGTGGACGCCGCGATCCTGTTCTCGGACATCGTGATCCCACTGCAGCCGATGGGGATCGACCTGACGATCGAGCCCGGGATCGGTCCCGTCATCTCCAACCCGGTCAGGGACAAGGCTGCGGTCGCAGCGTTGCGACCGTTGGTGCCGGAGGAGGGGGTGCCGTTCGTCCTCGAAACGATCCGGTCACTGAAAGCCGAACTGTCGGTGCCGTTGATCGGGTTCGCCGGTGCCCCCTTCACGCTGGCCTCGTACATCGTTGAGGGAGGACCCTCCAAGGACCAGGCCAAGACGAAAGCGATGATGTACTCGCAGCCGGAGACGTGGGCCGCTCTGATGGAGGCTCTTACCGCGGCGGTCCTCCGGTATCTCAGGGCCCAGGTGGAGGCCGGGGCTGATGCGGTCCAACTGTTCGACTCATGGATAGGAAGCCTGGCGCCCGCCGACTACGAGATGCACGTTCTCCCGTACGTCCGCAGGATCTTCGAAGGGCTGTCAGATCTGTCGGTCCCGCGGATCGTGTTCGGTGTCGGCACGGGTGAACTCCTCGGGCTGCTGGCAACCTCGGGCGCGGACGTCGTCGGGGTCGATTGGCGGGTGCCCATCGATGTCGCGCGCGAGCGGACCGGCGGGACGGTGGCCCTCCAGGGAAACCTCGATCCGGTCGTTCCCCTGGCGGGCTGGGACGCCACCAAGGAACGGGCCACGGACATCCTCAGACGGGGTGCTGGGGTCGGTCACATCTTCAACCTCGGGCACGGGGTCCTACCCACCTCCGATCCGGACGTCTACGCGCGCCTCGTTGACCACGTGCACGCGTGGAGGCGGTGACCTAGCCACGTGAAGGTCGCCGTCATCGGGGGCGGGATCACCGGTTTGGTGGCGGCCCGTGCGCTGGAAGGTGCCGGAAACGAAGTTGTCCTCTTCGAGTCGTCGGACCGCGTCGGGGGTCTCATCCGGACCCATCGACTCGCCGGAGCACTCGTCGAGGGAGGCGCCGATTGGTTCATCACCCGCGACCCAGGTGCCGTAGATCTCTGCCGCGACCTCGGTCTCGGAGAGGATCTCGTGCAGCCCGCGGTCTCGGGGGCGGCGATCTACCGGGGTGGGAAACTCATCCCGCTTCCGAGGGGATTCACGAGGGGGATCCCGACGTCTCCGTGGGCTGCGTGGCGCTCCGGGCTCGTTTCTATCGCGGGAGCGTTCGGAGCGGTAGCCGACTACTACAAACCAGGGCCCCTCGAAGGCGACGACGTAGCCATCGGCACCTACCTCAGGGAACGGTTGGGGGATCGGATCGTGGATGGCATCGTCGATCCGATGATCGCGGCGTCACGCTCTGGGAGCGTTGACGAGATCAGCCTCGCGGTCGGGGCGCCGGAAGTCGACGCGGTGGCGCGCCGAAGCAAGAGCATCATGAAGGCTCTGGGTGCGAACCGTGACGCGTCCCAAGGTTCTCCCTTCTTCGGGATCGGGGGAGGGATGGAGCGACTGGTCACCGCGCTCGCCTCCTCACTCGGCGACATACGCACGTCGACGCGGGTTGAAAGTCTGAGCGCCACTCTCGATGGCTGGCGGATCGAAGCGGACGGCACGGGAAGCGACTTCGACGGGGTGGTCCTCGCCGTACCTCCGTTCATCGCCTCAGAGCTGTTGCACTCGATCGCATATCAGGCCTCTTTGAGGCTGAAGGAGATCTCGTTCGCCCCGGCGACGGTGGTCGCTCTCGTCTATCGCGCGGGCGATGTCGAACCGCCGGGAGATCTGTCGGGCTGCCTCGTGCCCTCCTCTCAGGGGCGCACCATCACCGCAGGAGCATGGTTCAGTTCGAAGTGGCCCCATGCTCGCTCCGGAGATGGAGGACACGTTGTCAGGTGCTTCATCGGGGATGCGGTTGGCGACGAGGCCATCGACGCGGTGACCAAAGAGGTCTCGGAGATCATGGGGATCGATGCGGAGCCGGTTGCGGCCGAGGTCCTCATGAGCTCGGACCGAGCGCTGCCTGTGTTCCGAGTAGGGCATGCCGCCCTGGTGCAGGGAGCCGAGCGGGCGCTCAGTGGGCTACCCCCCGTAGCGCTGGCCGGAGCCGGATACAAGGGCTCGGGCATCCCGGACTGCATCACGTCGGCTCTGGACGCGGCACGCACTCTCGCAGCCTCTTAGGCGAGCATCCGGCGTTACCCTGGTTCGGCCCGCTAACGATCCACGAGGAGCGACTGTGACCGAGGAACTGATCTTCGCCAGCTACCCAACTTTCAAGGCCAACGCAGACCGCCTCGAGGGCGTCGATCGCGAGGTCGCCGCCAAGGAAGTAAGTGCGCTGCTCGAAGCGTGGAGCGACCGGGTAACAACCCGCGGGACGTACTCGACGATCGGGTTCTCGCCCATAGCGGACCTGATGTTCTGGTGGGTGGCGACCGATGTCGACGCCATCCAGGGGATCCATTCGGAGTTCCGCCAGACCCAGATCGGACGGGCGCTGGATCCCGTCGAGGCATTCCTCGGCCTCGTCCGACCCGCAGAGTTCACGCCCGATCACCAACCTGCATTCGTGCAGGGCCGCGAGCCGCAGAAATACCTGAACGTTTATCCGTTCGTCCGCACCGCCGAGTGGTACCTGATGAACCCGTCCGACAGGGGACGCCTGTTGCGCGAGCACGGGTTGGCTGCGGCCGACTTCAAGGATGTAGGGGCGAACACGACCAGCGCGTTCGGATTGGGTGACTTCGAGTGGATCCTCGCCTTCGAAGCATCCTCACCCGATCGCATCGTTGATCTGATCAGAACGTTGCGCGCCACGGAAGCTCGTCGTTACACCAAGCAGGAGCTCCCGTTCTTCACGGGCATCCGGCGACCAGTGGAAGAAGTGATCGCAGCGCTCTAGTGGCTCGCGGGTAGGTGCCAGTGTCGCGGCGCGATCAACTCGTCCGCCGCATCCGGCCCCCACGACCCCGGCTCGTATGGATGTATGAGCGGCGGGTCCTCGATGATCCCTTGCACCATCTCCCAGGTCCGCTCGATGCCATCGGCGCGGGTGAACAGCTGGCGTTCTCCCAGCAGGGCATCGAGGATCAAGCGTTCATAGGCTTCGATGAGGTTCGAGCCGAACCTGCCTTCGTAGTCGAAGCGCATGTGAGCTGGAGCGACCTCCATCGTAGGGCCCGGTTCCTTGGCTAAGAAACTGATCGTGATCCCCTCGTTGGGTCCGATGTCGAGGGTCAGATGATCGTGGCCGAACCTGCGAGTTGCAACGCCAGGGAACATCATCTTCGGGGGGTTGCGGAACGCGAGCGTTACCGATGAACGACGCTCCGCCATCTTCTTGCCGGTGCGTAGATAGAACGGCACGCCCTGCCACCGCCAGTTGTCGACGGCAAGCTCCATCGCGATGAAGGTCTCCGTTTCGGAATCGGGATCCACGCCGTCTTCGTCGCGGTAGCCGCGGTACTGACCTCTCACCACGGCCTCTTGGGACACCTCGGGCATGGATTCGAAGATCTTCACCTTCTCGTCGATCAACTGTTTCGAGTCGAACGACGCGGGCGGTTCCATCGCAACGATGCTGAGCAGTTGGAAGAGGTGCGTTACGACCATGTCCCTCAGCGCGCCGGTCTTCTCGTAGAACCCCGCCCGCGTCCCTATGCCCAGGTCTTCCGGCACATCGATCTGGACGTGATCGATGTGTTGCCGATTCCACACTGGTTCGAACATGCCGTTGGCGAACCTGAGAGCGAGGATGTTCTGTACTGGTTCCTTACCGATGAAGTGGTCGATCCGGAAGACCTGCCCGTCGTCGAGTGAGTCCTTGACCGTGGCGTCGAGCTCCTTGAACGACGCAAGGTCGGACCCGAAGGGCTTCTCGAAGACGACCTTGGCACCGACATTTAGACCGGATGATGCAAGGCCCCTCGTGATGTCCGAGAACGCAGCGGGGGGAACCGAGAGATAGAACAGTCGAAGCGTCTCTCCTCCTAGTTCGTTCTCGGCTTCCTTTACGGCACTCGCCAGGTCGTCCGTATCCCCCGGCTTGAACTCGGTCGATCGATAGGAGAGCCTCGAAGAGAATTGGCTCCAGCGCTCGTCGTCGATCGCATCGCAGCGGGAGAACTCCTCGACCGCATCTCTCGCCAGGATGCGGAACTCATCGGTCGAGACCTCACTCCGCGACGTGCCAACGACGCGGAAGTCCGCTGGCATGAGATCTTCGAGGAACAGATGGAACAGGGCCGGGAGGAGCTTCCGCTTCGACAGATCTCCGTTGGCTCCGAAGATCACGATCGTGTGATCCACCGTGTGATCCACACACGCGATCGCTCACGAGGTCGCCCACCGTTCGAACGTATCCCAACCGCAGCGCGCCACGGTACGGCCAGCATCGGTCAGTGCGTCGGCGTCACCGGCAGCCTGCGCGGCGATCAACCGCGCGAAACCATGCTCGGCTCCGGGGATCGGAACGTCTCCCCCACTTCGATCGAGCACGACCAGCGCACGGACGGGGCCGGGGCCTCCCTTGTGAAGCTGGCCCGTCGAGTGCAGGTAGCGGGGGCCCCACCCAGCCGAGGTGGCGACCCCAGTGGTCGTCAGAAGCTTCGCGCGCGCTGCCTTCATGACCCCGTCGTTGTGAGTGGTGCGTGGGGCGAACGCAAGCAGGCAGGCAAGCTCGCCAGGTGCGATCCCCTCGAACAACGCGCCCGGATCGTCGTCCGGCCACTCCCGTTGGGTGGCGCCGAGGGCCTCCTTCGCCGCTCTCTTGGCCGCCTCGACATCGGGTTGATCGAACGCATTGATCCCGAGCATCGATCCGGTGACCGCGGTGGCGAACTCCCAGACGAACAGCGCGGCTCCTAGGTCAGCCGTTGCCAGTGGCATCGAGATCCCGGCAGACTCCGCGAGGGTGTCATCGAGCGTGACGAACGCCCGATCCGGTCCGTAGGTCTCGCGCGACCGGTTCACGAACGATCGGAACCACACCCGTTCCGTTCTTTCCGGTCGACTCGGCGATCAGCTGTTCCGCCCAGTCGGCGAATGCAGCTTGCGTCCCATCGGTTCTGAACGTGAGCTTGTTGCGCCCGAGCGCCACCCAGTCGGCCATCGCCGCTCCGATGGCGAGTCCGGGATTGTCGGCGCCCTCTCGTCTGCACGACTCCGCTCCCTCGGATGCGGAGTCCAGGAGTCCCTCGATGTTGACTCCGATGGCTGCAGCGGGGACTAGACCGAACAACGAGAGTGCCGAGAACCGGCCCCCGATATCGGGGGGATTGAGGAAAACCTTGCGGAACCCGCGCTCCCGCGCTAGCTCCTCGAGCGAGGTGCCTGGATCGGTAACCGCCACGAACCGCTCGGGTGCCGCGATCTCCGCGAAATGCCGGTACAGCGACATCGTTTCGACGGTTCCGCCAGACTTGCTCGAGACGACGAACACCGTTCTGTCAGGATCGATCCGCTCGTCCGCGGCAGCAACCTCGGCCGGGTGGGTGGAATCGATCACCTCGAGGCTCGGCCTCCCGGGTGCGGAGCCCAGGAGCGTGGCGTACATCTCCGGGGCGAGGCTGGAGCCCCCCATCCCAAGGAGGACGATGCGCTCCGCATCGGCAACGTCATCGGCTAACGCCTTCAGGTCTCCCAAGAACGCTCGCATCGAGGACGGCAGATCGAGCCACCCGAGTCTCTCAGCCGGGTCATCCTCGCCCGCGGCCCACAGATCAGGATCTTTCCCCCATATGCCCACGGCAAGTCGATCGGGGGGATCGAGCGCCGCGGCACTGCCCGTGATCGACCAAGTGAGCGGGGACAACTAGACCTCCTCAGGATTCCTATCTCTCCGTGTCCCCTACCCTGGCATATCGTTGGAGCAACCCACCTTGGGTTCGACTAGCTCGAAGATCTGGAGGCAGGCGGATGCGCAAGTTGATCGCACTAACTATGGCCCTAGCGCTCAGCGCTGTGGCGTGTGGCGGCGGAAGTGGGCCCGACCCGGCCGACGACCCGAATGGCGCCCTTAGGGCCGCTCTCGAGCGTCTCGCCGAGTACGAGGGCGTAGAGATGAGCCTTCGACTGTCGTCCGATGCCGAGAGTCTCGTTGCTTTGAGTGAGGGCGATCTGGATGCCGATACGGCCGAGCAGGTGCTCGGTTCCTCGCTCGTGATCCGCTCGAAGACCGCTGACGACCCCGCCGACTCGCAGTTCGAGCTCGCCGCCAACATCGCGGGGATCGAAGATGCGGTGGAGCTCAAGGCTGTGGGCGACACTCTCTATGTGAGGGGCGACGTCGAAGGTCTGGCGAGCACCTTCGGAGCCGACACCGCGGGCATCGACGGTTTCGCCGCGCAAGCAGCGTCCCAGCCTGGATTCGAGTTCGTGGGACCGGCACTCGAAGGTGAGTGGATCGGCATCAGCGGCCTAACCGAAGGGATGAAGGCCCTCACCGGTGCGGTCGGTGCGACAGAGACCCCCAGCGAAGAAGACACGAAGGCCATCGAGCAACTCACCGACGCCCTTGCCGATGCAGCGCAAGTGACGCAGGGCGACAAGGAAGGCCCGGGGACCAATCTGGTCGCCACGGTCGACATCCGCAAGGCGTTCGAGTCGTTCTCCGCATTCGCTAGCGAACTCGGGAACCTTCCCGCAGGCACCGCCCTTCCGCCCGGATCGGATATCCCCGAGGGCGAAGTTGCCATCGACGTCTGGATAGATGGTGGAGACCTCACCCAGGTTCAGTTCGACTTCACGCAGCTGGCCGAGTTCACGGACGATCCGATGCCCGAAGGCGTCAACGAGCTCGCCCTCACGCTGGGGATAGCGGAGTTCACGGATGCGATCGAAGCTCCCGAAGACGCCGCAACTGTTGACTTCCAGCAGCTCTTCCAGGGCCTGTTCCAGGGTTTCGCAGGGTCGGAATCGTCCGAAACGTCACCGGTACCCGGGGACATCTGCGCTGAGCTGGCAACCCAGTTGGCAGACCAGCCGCAGGAAGTGATCGACCAGGTCGCATCTCAGTTCGAGGCAGAGTGCCCGGACCTCGCGGACCAACTCGGAGGCTGATGACTTTGTCCGCACAACCGAACGCGTTCGGATCGAGGAGCAAGCTGGCGACCGCTGGCGGCGAACTGAACTATTACCGACTCAGCACCCTCGTTGACGAGGGTCTCGCCGAGCTAGACCGGATCCCCGTCACGGTGAAGATCCTGCTCGAGAACCTGCTTCGTCAGGCCGGGACAGACTTCGCCACCGAGGAGGACGTCGCTAGCCTTTCGGTGTGGGGGCAGAAACCACTCGATGAGAAGGAGTTCCCCTTCTCGCCGTCGCGCGTGATCCTCCAGGACTTCACCGGCGTACCCGCCGTGGTTGATCTCGCCGCTATGCGAACGGCCATGAAGCGGGAGGGCGGCGACCCATCGAAGGTCGACCCTCTCGTGCCCGTCGATCTCGTGATCGATCACTCGGTGCAGGTCGACGCGTTCGCGAGCGACCGGGCGTTCTCGATCAACGTCGAACGCGAGTACGAACGCAACCACGAGCGCTACTCGTTGCTCCGCTGGGCTCAGCAAGCGTTCGCCGGGTTCCGGGTAGTGCCTCCGGGCATGGGCATCGTGCATCAGGTCAACCTCGAACACCTCGCTAGGGTGGTTCAGGTTCTGGACGGTGACCTCGCCGTGCCGGACACGTTGGTCGGCACCGACTCGCACACGACGATGGTCAACGGCCTCGGAGTGCTTGGCTGGGGCGTCGGAGGTATCGAGGCCGAGGCCGCCATGCTCGGCCAGCCGTTGCCACTCGTGACCCCAAAGGTCGTCGGATTCAAGTTCACCGGTTCGCTTCCCGCGGGCGTCACCGCGACCGATCTCGTTCTGACCGTGACCGAGAAGCTCCGCTCGCACGGCGTTGTGGGGAAGTTCGTCGAGTACTACGGCGTGGGTCTTTCCGGCCTCACCGTTGCCGACCGCGCCACGTTGTCGAACATGTCGCCGGAGTACGGGGCCACTGCGGGCCTCTTCCCGATCGACGCGCAGACGCTGGCGTACCTCGAGTTGACGGGTAGAAGGGACGCGGTCGATCTCGTCGAGCGCTACGCCCGGGAGCAGGGCCTGTTCCGCACCGACGACACCCCCGACCCTGTCTACACAGAGAACCTCGAGTTGGACCTCTCGACGGTCGAGCCGTCCACGGCCGGGCCCAGGCGCCCACAGGACCGGGTCACGTTGCCGAACGTGTGGAAGAGCTTCCAGGATGTCTATGGGCCAGACCTCGACTCGCCCGGCAAGAAGGTCGAGATCCAGGTCGAACGCTGGCTGGGTGAGGGCGGCAGTGCAGAAAGCCCGCAAACGCCGGAAGAGGTGGACCCGTCCGCCGAAGCCGAGGTCGTACTCAACGGTCCCGTGCACCTTAGCCACGGCGCGGTCGTGATCGCAGCCATCACTTCTTGCACGAACACCTCTAACCCTTCGGTCATGTTGGGGGCCGGACTACTCGCCAAGAAGGCGGTCGAGAAGGGGCTCCGATCTAAGCCATGGGTCAAGACCTCTATGGCCCCCGGGTCGCGCGTCGTCACCGGTTACCTCGAAGGCGCGGGTCTCGATACATACCTGGACAAGCTCGGCTTCCAGACCGTTGGGTACGGATGCACGACTTGCATCGGGAACTCCGGCCCCTTGCCCCAGCCGGTCGCCGACGCCGTCGAGGAACACAACCTCGCGGTCGTCTCGGTCCTGTCGGGCAACCGGAACTTCGAAGGTCGCATCCACCCGCAGGTCAAGGCCTCGTACCTAGCGTCTCCTCCGCTCGTCGTCGCATATGCACTCGCCGGGCACGCGGAGATCGATCTCACGACCGAGCCCTTGGGCCAGGACCGCGACGGCAACGACGTTTTCCTCGCGGACATCTGGCCGAGCAACGAAGAGATCCAGACCGCGATGGCTGCGGTGAAGACCGATCTTTTCGAGAAGGAATACGCGAAGGTCTTCGAGGGTGATGAGCGGTGGAAGGAACTCCCCTCTCCCACCGGTGATCTCTACGAATGGGCACCGGATTCCACCTACGTCCGCGAGCCTCCCTTCTTCCAGCAACTCGGAGACATCACCGAGCCCGTCGATATCCACGGCGCCAACGTGCTTGCGAAGGTGGGCGATTCGGTTACGACCGACCACATCTCACCTGCAGGTTCGATCGCTATCGGCTCCCCCGCTGCCCGCTACCTCGAAAGCAAGGGCGTCGAGGTTAAGGACTACAACTCCTACGGATCACGGCGCGGGAACCACGAGGTCATGATGCGGGGAACGTTCGCGAACATCCGGCTACGCAACGACCTTGCCGACGGCAAGGAGGGCGGCTGGACCAAGCACCTTCCGACCGGTGAGGTGATCCCGATCTGGGATGCGGCGGAGCGCTACATCGCCGATGGGACGCCGCTCGTGATCCTTGCGGGTAAGGAGTATGGCTCCGGTTCGTCACGAGATTGGGCGGCCAAGGGAGTGTTGTTGCAAGGTGTGAAGGCGGCGATCGCCGAATCGTTCGAACGCATCCATCGCAGCAATCTGATCGGGATGGGGATCCTCCCCCTTCAGTACCTACCCGGCGAGAACGCCGACAGCCTGGGACTCGACGGCACGGAGACCTTCTCGATCACCGGCATCTCCGGTGGACTCGAACCTCACAAAACCCTCACCGTGACTGCCGGTACCAAGACGTTCGAGGTCGAGGCCCGCATCGATTCTGCCGTCGAGCTCGACTACTACCGGAACGGTGGGGTGCTGACCTACGTTCTCAGGCGGATGCTCGAGGACTAGCCCGTCGTCCAGAGTGCACCGGAGGAGTACCTCTTCAGGCCCGCGCGGAACGTCACCACGGCGAGGAGGGCCATGGTTGCCGCACCGGCGGCCATGGCTCCGAGCGTGGTCATCTCGAAGTCGGTCATCAGGCGCACCGGCAATCCCGTCACGAACGCGGCTGGGATCAGCGAGAAAAGGATCAGCTTCGTCGGGCCCCCGAAGATCTCGAGCGGGTACGACGAGAAGATGAGGATCGCCTGGAAGCCGAGGTCCGCCTGCTCGCCTCGTCCGCCGGCGACCATCGTCAACGACCCGAGGAAGACAAGGAACGAAACGATCACGATCGCCGCGGTCAACGATCCGATCAGGTAGATGCCGAACCGCTCCAAGGTGGGTCCGGCGAACCCGAGGAACAGAACCGGCCCGAACAAGAGATCTCCGAGCAACGAGGTATCGACCCGCCGACACAACAGATAAGCGAGCGGCCGGACCGGGAGTGTCAGTACGGGATCGAGCTCGCCTCCTGCGGCGATGCGGCCGATCCGCCGGGAGTTGGCGAGGAGACCTAGCGCTCCTCCGGCTCCGGTGGTGAGGATCGCGTAGAGCAAGATGATCCGGCTCCCGTCCCAGCCTCTGACGCTCCCGACGCGGTTGAAGAACAGCACCCAGAAGGCGATCCAGACCAGATCGTTCGCGATCATCATCGAAACCTGGAGCCAGAACGAGCGACGGTTCGTCCACGCCTCGAGGAGCGCCGTCCTCATCGTTGCCACGATCATCCGCCGACCACCTGCATCCGGCGCTCTCCCGCGCGGAACGTGACGACAGCGAGAGCAACGAGGACCACTATCCACGCGGCTTGGCCCACGAGCAGCAACGGCTCCACGTGGCCCGACATGAGTCGACCCGGTGCGTACGCCATGGTCCAGAACGGGAGGACCCGTGACGCGGTCTCTAGAGCGCTGGGGAAGAACTCGAGCGGGATCAACATCCCACCGAGGAGGAAGACGAGCTTCTGGTACAGGAACCAGGCGCCCTTGGCGTCCTCGACCCAGAACGCGGCCGCGGCGAACACATGCTGGCTGGCGATGTTCGCTACCAGCGCGAGCAGGACGCTGGGGATCCCGATCATCCCAGCGGCAGCACTGGGCGGAGGACCAACCGTCACGAGCAGGAAAGCTGCGCCGACCACTAGGGCCGAACCGCCCCTCACGATCCCTCCGCCGACCGCAACGGCCATACGGAACCCGACGACCGAAACGGGCCGCAGCATCTCTACAGCGATCGTCCCGTTGCCGATCTCGTCTCCTGTGATCTCGATCAGCCGCGGTTCCAGCGCGATCACGGCGGCTTGGGTCGCGGCGATGTACCACATCAAAGCGGCGAGGTCGTAAGTGTCGATCGCGCCACCCGATGCCTCCGTGGCCGCGGTCCACAGCGCCTCGAACACGACGAGGATCACGAGGTAGAACAACAGGCGCATCACGAGCTCGGCGCGCTCGGCCACGACCTGGCGGGCCCCCGAGGCCAGCGCCGATCGGTAAACATTCCACCTCATGACGGAGGTGTCTCGTAGATATTGCCGATGACCGTCTCGAGCGGCGGATCCTCAACCGAGATGTCTCCCACCTGGAAACGGTCGAGCAATTCGTCGAGAACCGCCTTGATCGGGCGCGCTGTCGTATCGACCATCAGCTTGTAGCCGAGGCCCGAGTGCTTGAGGATCTCGACCGCGTCGATCTCGAGGCGACCGGGTTCGCTGTCGAACCTGACCTCCACCAGCTTGTGGTTGAGCACCCGCCGTCTCATGTCCGAGACCTTCCCGTCGTAGATCACGTGGCCGTGGTTGATCACGATGACGCGCCGGGCGACGTGTTCGATGTCGGCCACGTCGTGGCTGGTGAGGAACACCGTCATCCCCTTCTCTTCATTGAGGCGCACGACCATCTCTCTGAACCGCTGCTTCGCGACCAGGTCGAGGCCGATCGTCGGCTCGTCGAGGAAGATCACCTCGGGTGAGTGAAGGAGGCTGGCCGCCAACTCGCAACGCATCCGCTGTCCGAGCGACAGAGACTTGACGGGTTGATCGAACAGCGTGGTGGCTTCGAGGATCATGCCGAGTTCCTCGACGCGCTCGTCGGACGCCGCCACGGGTGAGCCCGTAGATGTCACCCAGGAGCCGGTAGGCCTGCCTGGCCGTCAGTTGGAACCACAGTTGCGAGCGCTGCCCGAACAAGGTCCCGATGCGCAGCGCGAGGCTCTGCCGCTGCGTCCACGGCTGGTAGCCCAGGACCGACGCATCACCCGCGCTCGGGTGGAGGATGCCGGTGAGCATCTTTATCGACGTCGACTTGCCCGCGCCGTTGGGACCGATGTAGGCAACGCGTTCCCCCGCCTCGATCGAGAAGGTGACGTCGCGCACCGCGACCACCGGCGCAGCCTTGCGGCCCCGACCTGGGAACGACTTCGAGAGTTGGCGTGCTTCGATGACTGCCATCGTTGAGCCTATTCAGACATACCGGCAGCGTGTTGTCTGCTTCATGACATAACAAAGCCCCCGTCGCCGGGGGCCTTTGGTGGTGTGTCTTAGCGCTTCGAGTACTGAGGCGCCTTGCGGGCCTTCTTGAGCCCGTACTTGCGGCGCTCCTTCTCGCGAGCATCTCGGGTCAGGAACCCGGCCGCCTTTAGTGCGGGGCGAAGATCCGGATCCATGTCGATCAGAGCGCGGGAGATCGCGTGGCGCAGAGAACCAGCCTGGCCTGCAACACCGCCACCGTCGATCGAGGCGATGATGTCGTAGCGCCCTTCGGTCTCGGTGAGGCGCAGGGGCTCGGACAGGATCATGCGGTGGGTCGCGCTCGGGAAGTAGTCCTCAAGAGGACGCCCGTTGATCTCCCAACGGCCACTACCGGGAAGCAGACGCACGCGACAGACAGCTTCTTTCCGGCGACCGGTCGCCCTCGCTAGTGCCTCAGCCACCGGTTACCTCCTCGATCGTGTGTGCCTGCTCGGGGTCCTTCGGAGCGGCGACGGACTTCACGTCGAACTCCTTGGGGGACTGAGCACTGTGCGGGTGGTCAGGTCCCGCGTAGACCTTGAGCTTCGTGAACATCTGATCGCCGAGCTTGTTACTCGGCAGCATGCCCTTGATCGCCTTCTCGACAGCAAGCTGAGGACGCTCGGCCATGAGCTTCATATAGGACTCCTCGCGGAGACCACCCGGGTAACCGGAGTGACGGTAACGAACCTTCTGGAGCAGCTTCTGCCCAGTAAGGACGACCTTCGAAGCGTTGATGATGACAACGTGGTCACCGGTGTCGAGGTGGGGAGCGAAATACGGCTTGTGCTTGCCGCGGAGGAGCTTCGCAACCTCGGATGCGAGACGCCCAAGAACAACGCCATCGGCGTCGATCAGGTGCCAGTCGCGCGTTATCTCACTAGGCCTTGTCGAATGGGTCTTCATCTCTTCCTTCCAGATCGGCCCGGATCACGGGCCGTAGCGGGGAACGGGCAGGATAACTTCCCTATTTGGGCAGGTCAAACGACCTGTTTGGCACCGTTACGAGTCGGCGTCGATCGGTCTGCTCCAGCCCTCGTCGTATTCGACCGCTACGAGGCAGAGCCCGTGCGGGGGGGCGACCTTTCCGGCCCTCGCCCGGTCGCCTGACGACAGGATCTCGCCCATCGCGCTCGGCTCGATCTTGCCCGTGCCCACCTCAGCCAGCGTCCCGACGAGTGATCTCACCATCTGCTGGATGAACGCATTCGCCCTCGCCCTGACCCTGATGAGATCGCCTTCCCTCGAACATCTGAGTTCATACAGATGCCGTACCGGGGAGGCCTCGGCATCGGGGAGCCGACCGAATGAGCGGAAATCCCGTTCTCCGACCAGGTGCCCCGCCGCCTCGTTCATGGCTCGGATATCGAGCTTCCCGCGGTGGTGCCACGTCGTCCGGGCGGTGAAAGGGTCTGGAACGTCGGCATCGCTCAATGCATAGACGTAGCAACGCGACCTAGCGGAGAACCGAGCGCTGAATCCGTCCGGCACCTCGGTCACCGCCGAGAACGCGATCACGGGGCCGAGCATGCCGTTGAGCTTTCCGCGCAGGCCAGCAAGATCAAGGTCATCAGGCGCATCGGCGATGGAGATCACCTGCCCCAGCGCATGGACGCCAGCATCCGTGCGACCCGCGCAGACCGAATCGACAGGGCGCGCGAACACCTTCGAGAGTGCTTCCTCGATATCACCCTGGACCGTTCTTACGTCGGGCTGGCGTGCGAACCCGTGGAACGGTGTGCCGTCGTACGCGAGATCGAGGCGGAGGTTCAGCTGTCTTTCTCGGTGTCGCCGGGTTCGTCCTGGGAGGTCTCAGAATCTGCGTCCCCAGGGGTCTCGGTGTCGGTCTCGGTGTCAGCCTCGGTGTCGGGAGCCTCGGCTGCCACCTCGGTCTCGGCTTCTGCCTCGGGAGCCTCGGGCTGCTCGTCGGTTTCCGGCTGCTCGTCGGCTTCTGCCTCGGCCGTGGCCTCGGTCTCGGTCGCCTCAGTTTCTGGCTCAGAAGCGCTCGCCTTCGGGCTCCCGGGGCGGCGGATGCGGCGGCGGGAGGTCGATGGTGCATCGTCGTCGCTGCCGCCTACCACTGCCTCGCCCTCGACCAGTTCGATCAGAGCCATAGGGGCACCGTCACCGTTGCGGGGGCCGAGCTTCAAGATGCGCGTGTAGCCACCGTTCCTCTCGGCGAAACGAGGTCCGATGTCGCTGAACAGCTTGTGGACGATGTCCCGATCCTCGATGTGGCGAAGAACGACGCGCCTATCTTGGACGCTGCCCTTCTTGGCCTTCGTGATCATCTTCTCGGCGAACGGTCGGAGGACCTTGGCCTTGGCTTCGGTCGTCGTGATGCTCTCGTGCTCGAACAACGACACGGCGAGGTTCGAGATCATCAGCTTCTGGTGAGCAGGGTTGGACCCTAAGCGGGCACCCTTCTTCGGTCGGGGCATCGTCCTATCTCCTCTTAAAAGTCTTTCTTGGAGAGGCCGAGACCCAGCTCTTCGAGCTTTGCCTTGACCTCGTCGATCGACTTCTGCCCGAAGTTGCGGATCTCAAGGAGGTCCTCTTCGGTCTTCTCGACGAGCTCGCCAACGGTCTGGACGCCCTCACGCTTCAAGCAGTTGTACGACCGCACCGTGAGGTCCATCTCCTCGATCGGCTGGGCCAATACACCGGACGCCTCTTCCTCGCCCGGCTCAGGGCCGAGCTGGAGGCCCTGCGTACCTTCGCCGACCCCAGAGAACAACTGGAGTAGCTCGACGAGGGTTGCACCAGCGGACGACAGTGCATCGGACGGCTTGATCGCAGCGTTCGTCTCGACATCGAGGATCAGGCGATCGAAGTTCGTCATCTGCTCGACCCGGGTGGGCTCGACCACATAGGTCACCCGCGATACAGGCGAGAACAGAGCATCGATCGGGACGACTCCGATGGAGTCGGACCTCGACGAGTCGGCAGCAACGTAGCCGCGGCCTTGCTCGACGCGCAGTTCCATCGAAAGGGTCGCCTTCTTGTTGAGTGTGGCGATGTGCTTGTCGGGGTTGAGGATCTCGACCCCGGTCGGCAATTCGATATCGCCGGCGGTGACCTCAGCAGGTCCGGTCACGCGCAGGTGCACGTTGGTGGCCTCTTCGTTCTCGCTCTTAACAACGAGCTCCTTGAGGTTGAGAACGATATCGGTTACGTCCTCGGTTACACCGTCGATCGTTGAGAACTCGTGCAGAACACCGTCGATCTTGATCTGAGTCACGGCTGCCCCTGGGATGGACGACAGCAGGGTTCTCCGAAGAGAGTTACCCAGCGTGTAGCCGAAACCAGGCTCCAGCGGCTCGATCGTGAACTTGGAACGGACGTCAGAGATCTCCTCTTCGGAGATCTGAGGACGCTGAACTATTAGAAGATCCATGAAGCTCCTCTCAGCGCTTACTTCGAGTAGTACTCGACGATGAGCTGTTCTTGAACCGGGATGTCCATCTGCCCACGTTCCGGCAGCGAGCGGACCTCGCAGGTCAGCTCTTTCAGGTTCGAACTGAGCCAATCCGGGGCTGGTCGGCCCTCGGCGTACGACGCGTTCTCGACGATGCGACCGATCGTCTTCGATCGACCACGCACCGAGACGGCATCGCCGGGCTTGACCCGGAACGAAGGGATGTTCACCTTCCTACCGTTGACCTCGACATGTCCGTGGGACACCATCTGGCGAGCCATCGGTCGGTTCATCGCGAACCCTGCCCGATAGACGACGTTGTCCAGGCGAGACTCACAGATACGCATGAGCTCCTCACCGGTAACACCCTTCGAGCGAACGGCTTCCTCGTAGTAGCTGCGGAACTGCTTCTCGAGGATCCCGTAGAAACGCTTCGCCTTCTGCTTCTCGCGGAGCTGAAGCAGATACTCGGACTCGCGTACCCGCCCGCGACCGTGCTGGCCGGGAGGGGGCTTGCCCTTCTCGATCGGGCACTTCGGCGACTCGCACCTGGTGCCCTTCAGGAACAGCTTGGTCTTCTCGCGCCTACACAGCTTGCAGACGGGACCTGTGTACCTAGCCATCAGACACGCCTCCTCTTGCGAGGGCGGCAGCCGTTGTGCGGCACCGGGGTGACGTCCTTGATGCCGATCACCTCAAGGCCGGAAGCCTGGAGCGAGCGGATCGCGGTCTCTCGACCGGAACCCGGTCCTTTGACCTCGACATCGACGCGCCTCACACCGTGCTCTTGGGCGCGCCGCGAACAAGCCTCGGCCGCCATCTGCGCGGCGAAGGGGGTGGACTTACGTGAGCCTTTGAAGCCGACGTTGCCGGCGGAAGCCCACGACAGAACGTTCCCCTCGAGGTCCGAGATCGAGATGATCGTGTTGTTGAACGTCGACTTGATGTGAGCCACACCGTGGACGACATTCTTTTTTTCCTTACGGCGAGTCTTCTTCGCCTTCTTAGGAGGTGCCAAGGATCCCTCTGCTTTCTCGCGTCGCTACTTCTTGAGCTTCTTCTTGCCCGCGACCGTCTTCTTCGGTCCCTTGCGGGTTCGAGCATTCGTGTGCGTGCGCTGGCCTCGTACCGGGAGACCACGGCGGTGCCGTAGCCCCTGATAACAACCGATCTCGACCTTGCGCTTGATGTTCAGGTTCACCTCACGACGAAGATCACCCTCGACGCGATAGTTCTTGTCGATCCAGTCGCGGATAGAAACGACCTCTTCATCAGTGAGGTCACGGACGCGAGTGGAGGGGTCCACCTTCGCGCCGACACATGTATCGACGGCTTTGGTGCTCCCAACGCCGTAGATATATGTGAGAGCGATGTCGAGACGCTTCTCTCTCGGCAGATCAACCCCAGCGATACGTGCCACGCGTGTCCTTTCCTATCCCTGTCGTTGCTTGTGTCGTGGATTCGAGCAGATGACCATGACCGCACCGCGGCGACGGATCACCTTGCACTTGTCACACATCTTCTTGACGCTTGGACGAACCTTCATCGTTCTCCTCGGCTTACTTGTACCGGTACACGACTCGACCCCTGGTCAAGTCGTATGGCGACAGTTCGACCAGCACCCGGTCCCCCGGCAGGATCCGGATGTAGTGCATCCGCATCTTCCCGGAGATATGAGCGAGGACCTTGTGGCCGTTGTCCAACTCGACTCGGAACATGGCATTCGGCAAGGGCTCGATAACCGATCCCTCGACCTGGATGCCCTCTTCCTTGCCAGAGGACTGTTCCTTGTTCTTCTTGGCCACGCGCAAAACCCCGCTCACTCTCGATCTTGATGTGCCCTAGGCCACGAAAAGCGCCCCCTAGGGGCGCGCGCGAAACCCGAGACTGGACCGGCAAAGCATGATAACAGGGGTAACCCGCCCGGTCGAACCGAACTCTCGAGCCGTTGTAGGCTCCCGGACCCATTCACCTGTCCCTCCTGGTCAAGACCTCGTGACCGTCCGCCGTGACCGCTACCGTGTGCTCGAAATGTGCCGAGATGGAGCGATCTGCGGTCACCACGGTCCAGCCGTCCTCGAGAGCCTCTGTCTCGGGCCCTCCCAGGTTGACCATCGGCTCGATAGCGAGCGTCATCCCTTCCGAGAGCACCTCTCGACGCCCAGGAGGCCCGTAGTTGGGGATCTGAGGCTCTTCGTGCAGGGCTCGCCCCAGGCCGTGGCCCACGTACTCCCGAACCACGCCGTACCCGTGGGGCTTGATGGCCTCTTCGACGGCGTGTCCGATATCGCCGACCCGGTTCCCAGGCTTGCACGCCTCGATCGCCGCCCACAGAGACGCTTCGGTCACCCTCAGGAGCGTCGGCGGCCTCATCCGAGATGTCTCCCACCGGGAACGTCCATGCAGAATCCGCATGGAACCCCTGGTGGAAGACCCCCACGTCGATCGAGACCACATCGCCGTCCTTGAGTGCGAGCGGCCCCGGGATCCCGTGGACGATCACTTCGTTAGCCGAAGAGCAGATCGATGCAGGGAACCCTCGATAGCCCTTGAAGGAGGGCTTCGCTCCAGCACCGGTGATGGACTCCTCTGCGATCGCATCTAGATCCGAGGTGGTCACCCCGGGCTCGAGCGCAGCCTCGATCTTGTCCAGGGTGGTCGCCAGGATCTTGCCGGCCGCTCGCATGAGATCGATCTCCTGAGGACTCTTCTTGTAGATCACAGGATCGCCGTGATGCGCGCGAAGACCTCGGACATGGTCCCCACGCCCTCGACCTCCCGCAGCATGCCTTTCTTCGCGTAGTGCTGCTTCAGGGGCTCCGTCTGCTCGTGATAGAGCCGGAGACGCTCCCGCACCTTCTCGTCGTCCTCGTCGTCGGTTCGACGAACGACGTCGCCCCCACAGACGTCACAGGTCCAGTTCTTCTGCGGTGGCGTGTCGATGTGGTAGTTGCGTCCGCAGTTCGCACACATGCGTCGGCCGAGGATCCTGCGCTCGGAGACCTCTTGAGGAACCTCGATCACGAGCGCCGCGTCGAGCTTGTGGCCCTGGGCGGCAAGGATCTCGTCCAGGGCATCGGCCTGATGGACGTTACGGGGGAACCCGTCGAGCAGGAAGCCGTTCTTGCAATCGTCTTCGCTGAGCCGCTCGCGGACAACCTCGATCGTCAATTCATCTGGAACCAACTGTCCGGAATCGACGTACTCCTCGACCTTCTTGCCAAGTTCCGTTTCCAGCGAGATCGCCCAGCGGAAGATGTCTCCGGTCGCGATGGGAGAGATCCCGAACTTCTCGGCGACCTTCTTCCCTTGCGTGCCCTTTCCGGCCCCCTGGGGGCCGAATACGACGAGCCGCATCTACTTCAAGAAGCCTTCGTAGTGCCTCATCATCAGCTGCGACTCGATCTGCTTCATCGTCTCGAGTGTGACCCCGACGGTGATGAGGATGGAGGTACCTCCGAACGGCAACTGCTGGATGTTCTGCGTGGCCAGGAAGATCGACGGCATCAACGCGATGGCGGCCACGAACAGCGCACCTGGCAACGTGATCCTGGTCAAGATCCGATCGAGGTACTCGGCGGTTTGCCGGCCCGGTCTGATCCCGGGGATGAATCCGCCGTACTTCTTCATGTTGTCCGCTTGATCGACGGGATTGAACGCGATCGCCGTATAGAAGTAGCTGAAGAAGATCACTAGCGTTCCGTAGATGATCATGTACGTCGGAGACGTAGCGTTCACCAGGTTGTTGTTGATGAAGCTCTGGATCGACGGATTCTGGATCGTGTTCTGAAGAAGCGTCGGGATGTACAGGACGCTCGAGGCGAAGATGATCGGGATAACGCCCGCTTGGTTCACCTTCAAGGGGATATAGACCTGGCCCCCGCCGTACATCCGGCGACCCACCACGCGCTTCGCGTACTGGACCGGGATCCGGCGCTGGCCCTGCTCCATGATGACGATGGCGATCACGACACCGACACCGATCGCGAGGATCGCTAGGAAGTTCCCCATCCCCTTCTGCTGCAGGATCGAGTTCCCCTCGGATGGGAGGGTCGAGACGATAGAAGCGAAGATCAGGATCGACATCCCATTACCGATCCCCTTGGCCGTGATCAGCTCACCGAGCCACATGATGAGAGCCGTACCAGCGGTCAACGACAGGACGATCAATCCGACCCGTGGCGCGGTGAAGTTCGGGATCAGGTCGATCCCCTCGAGCGCAGACCCGCTACCGCTCTGTCCGCCGCCACCGTTGTGGAAGAGGAACGCGATACCCGTGGACTGAAGCATCGCGAGCATGACCGTCAGGTAACGGGTCCACTGGTTGATCTTCTTTACTCCGGACTCGCCCTCCTTCTGCCACGCCTCGAGCTTCGGGATCACGACAGTAAGGAGCTGCATGATGATCGAGCTGGTGATGTACGGCATGATCCCGAGGGCGAAGATCGCCATCTGGGTCAGCGCCCCACCGGAGAAGAGGTTGATGAACGCGAACACGCCTTCCGACCCCTGACGCCTTAGGTCCTGGGCCGCCTGAACGTCGATGCCCGGAGTCGGGATGTGTGCCCCGAGCCGATACACGGCGATGATCAGCAGCGTGAAAAGGATCTTGCGCCTTAGGTCTGGGACCTTGAAGGCATTCGCGAACGTGGAGAGGAGATTCACCTCTTAGATCCCTTCTTTCCGGCCGGAACGACCTCGATAACTTCGGCGGTACCACCAGCGGCCTCGATCTTCGAACGCGCCGACGCACTGAAGGCGTGGGCACGAACCGTTAGAGCGCGATCCAGTTCACCTGTTCCCAGGATCTTGACCAAGCCCACACGGTGGTTCACGAGACCCACCTTCCTCAGTTCGTCCGGACCGATGTTCGCGGTTTCGATCCGAGCGAGATCTTTCACATTCACGCCCTCGTAGATCTTCTGGTTGGGAGGAGTGAAGCCCTTCAGCTTCGGCACACGCCGAGCCAGCGGCATCTGACCACCCTCGAAGAACATGTGGACCTCGCCCCTCGCGCGCGTTCCTTTGGTGCCTCGTCCTGCTGTCTTCCCCTTGCCGGACCCGTCACCTCGCCCCTTGCGCTTGCTGGTCTGGTGGCTGCCCTCGGGGGGCTTCAATTCATGCGGCTTCATGACTTCTTCTTCTCCTCGACTTCTTCAACCTCGACGAGATGCGCAACGGCATTGATCATGCCGAGGATCTCGGGCCTGTCGTCGTGCACTACCGAGTGGCCCAATCGCTTGAGCCCCAGGGCCCGCACGGTCCCTCTCTGCTTGGCACCACGCGTATGAGCGGAGCGCACCTGGGTCACCTTGAGTTTCGCCATCTCGATCCCCTAGCTCTGCGACTCGATAGCTGACGGAACACCAGCACCGAGCAGATAGGGCGGCGCAACTTCCTCGGGAGTCTTGCCGCGCTTCTTAGCCACGGACTCGGCCGTCTTGATGCTCTTCAGGCCCTTGACCGTGGCGTGAACGATATTGATCGGGTTGTCTGAGCCCAGAGACTTGGACAGGATGTCCTTGATCCCCGCACACTCAACGACCGCGCGGACCGGGCCCCCGGCGATAACACCGGTACCGGGTGACGCGGGCTTGAGCAGCACTACGCCGCCCGAGTCTTCGCCTGTGACCTCGTGGACGATCGTCCGCTTGATCATCGGCACGTTGAAGAAGTTGCGCTTGGCCTCCTCGATGCCCTTCTGGATGGCCGCCGGAACCTCGCGTGCCTTGCCGTATCCGACGCCGACCTGTCCGGCACCATCGCCGACGACAACGAGCGCGGTGAACGAGAACCTGCGACCGCCTTTGACGACCTTAGACACACGGTTGATGGAGACGACCCTCTCCTCGTACTGGTTCCGGTCGTCGTCCCGGCGTCCTCGTCCTCCTCCACGTCCCATAGAAATACCTCTCCCTAGTCCCTAGAACTCCAGGCCGCCCTCGCGGGCGCCTTCCGCTAGTGCCTCGACGCGGCCGTGGAACATGAACCCACCACGGTCGAACGTCACCTTCTCGACCCCAGCAGCTTTGGCTTTCTCGGCCAGTGCCTTGCCGACGGCCTTCGCCTTCTCCTTCGGGTCCTTACCATCGGTTACCGCTAGCGTCGACGCAGATGCCAGCGTTCGGCCGGCGAAATCGTCGATCACCTGAGCGTAGATGTGTCGCGATGAGCGATACACGGCCAGGCGCGGACGCGCGGGGGTGCCATTGACCTTCTTGCGCACCCGGCGGTGTCGTCTGTTCCTCGCTGCCATCTTCTTGTGCATCGTCATCTCCTAGGCTCCGGCCTTCGCGGCCTTACCGGCCTTGCGGCGGATGTACTCACCTTCGTACCGGATGCCCTTGGCCTTGTAGGGCTCGGGCTTCCGGATCGCACGGATCTCAGCGGCGGTCTGGCCGACGAGTTCCTTGTCGATCCCCCTGACCGTGATCCTCGTGGGCTGGGGAACCTCGAACTCGATACCCGCGGGCGCCTTCTTCTGCACGGAGTGCGAGAAACCGACCTGGAACTCGAGGTCGCTGCCTTGCTTGGCAACCCTGTAACCAACACCGTGGATCTCGAGACGCTTCTCGTAACCGTCGGTGACACCGGTCACCATGTTGGCGACCAGGCTCCTGATCAGGCCGTGAAGCGCCTTGACGTCGCGGACGTCGGACGTGCGACTAACCCGCACTTCAGAGCCCTCGACGGCGACGGAGATGCCCTTCGGGATGGCGCGGGTCAGCTCGCCCTTCGGCCCCTTGACCGAAACGCTGGACCCCTGGATCTTGACCTCGACGCCCGAGGGTACGGGGATCGGGGCTTGGCCTACTCGAGACATCTTCTAGCTCCTTACCATCACCAGATATAGGCGAGGATCTCGCCGCCGACCTTCGCCCGGCGGGCTTCCTTATCTGTCATGACTCCTTGCGACGTCGAGACGATCGCTATGCCCAAGCCACCTAGCACTCTGGGCAATTCCTGCGCACCTCGATACACGCGGCGGCCAGGCTTCGATATCCGTCGGATACCGGAGATGGCACGCTCGCGCTCTTCGGAGTAACGCAACTTGATCTTGATCGCGGGGTGCGGTCCATCCTCGGTCCGCTCGACACCATCAACGTAACCCTCACTCATGAGGATCTTGGCGATCGATTCCTTGATCTTCGACGCGGGGATCAGTACCTCTTCGTGCATAGCCGTAGAGGAGTTCCTGATCCGCGCCAACATGTCCGCTATCGGATCTGTCATCGACATGGGTTACCAACTCGCCTTCGTGATGCCAGGGATCTCACCGTTGTGAGCCATCTCCCTGAAGCACAGACGGCAGAGGCCGAACCTGCGGTAGACCGCGCGCGGTCGGCCGCAGCGCTTGCAGCGCGTGTAAGCCTGGACCTTGTACTTGGGCTTGCGCTCGGCTTTGTTTCGCAGAGCTTTCTTTGCCATCTTGCCTCCAGCCTTCCTACTGGTTCCTGTCCGTTTGCTTGAGGGGGAATCCGAGCGCCAACAGGAGCGCTCGACCCTCGTCATCGGTCTTTGCGGTGGTCACGATCGTGATGTCCATGCCTCTCGTCTGATCGACATCGTCGTAGTCGATCTCTGGGAACACGAGCTGCTCGTTGACACCGAACGTGTAGTTGCCATGGCCATCGAAAGACTTGGGGTTCAAGCCCCGGAAGTCCCTGATGCGAGGTAGCACGATCGCGATCAGGCGATCGAGGAAGTCCCACATGCGGTCGCCGCGCAACGTGACTGCGGCCCCGATGGGCATGCCCTCTCTGATCTTGAACGTTGCGATCGACTTGCGGGCCCGACGGATCGAGGGCTTCTGGCCCGTGATCGTGGTCAGGTCGCGGACCGCTCCCTCGAGGATCTTGGCGTCCTTGTGGGCATCGCCCGCACCGATGTTCACCACGACCTTCAGTGGTGACGGCACCTGCATGATGTTGCCCAGGTCCAAGTCGCCCTTGAGCTTCTCGCGGAGTTCGGAGTTGAATCTCTCCTTCATCCTCGGGGTGTACGTACTAGTGGCCATGTCTAGATCTCCGTCCCGCACTTCGTGCACACTCGAATCTTGGCGTCGGTGCCGTCCTCGACCTTGTAACCAGCCCTGGTCGGGCCATGGGTCGGACAGATCAACGCGACGTTCGAGATGTCTACCGATGCTTCCTTATGGATGATCCCGCCCTCGGTTCCGCCACGTCCCTGAGACATGCGCAGCGGCTCATGACGGGTGACCTTGTTGATACCTTCGACAAGGACGCGACCCTTCTTCGGATTGACCTCGAGGACGCGTGCACGTGCGCCCAGGTCCTTGCCCGAGATGATCTCGACCTCGTCGCCCTTACGGATCTTGGTACCCGGCATCTACAACACCTCCGGAGCAAGAGAGATGATCTTCATGAAACGTCTCTCCCTAAGTTCACGAGCCACGGGGCCGAAGATCCTGGTCCCCCGGGGCTGCATCTGCGCATCGACGAGCACGACCGCGTTGTCATCGAACCGGATGTACGAGCCATCCCCTCGACGACGCTCCTTAGCCGTGCGCACAACGACCGCCTTGACGACTTCCGACTTCTTCACGACGCCGCCGGGGATCGCGTCCTTGACGGTGCAAACGACGATGTCGCCCACGCCCGCGTAGCGGCGGCGCGATCCGCCCAGCACCTTGATGACAAGGACCTCACGGGCCCCCGTGTTATCTGCAACTCGACACCTGGTCTCTTGCTGGATCACTTAGTCCTCACTTGGCCTTTTCGATGATCTCGACCACGCGCCAGCGCTTGGTCTTGCTAAGCGGCCGCGTTTCGGAGAGGCGAACGGTGTCACCGACACCGGCCTCGTTGTTCTCGTCATGCGCCTTGAGGCGCACGTCGCGACGAACGATCTTGCCGTAGGTGGGGTGCTTCGCAGCATCAAGCACGTCCACGACCACCGTCTTGTCCATTGCATCGGACACGACGCGACCGAGGCGGAACTTGCGCTTGCCCCTCACCTCTGTCTCCTGCGGTTCGCTCATCCTTCAGCCTCCACTTCATCCAGCTCGTGCTGACGGAGCAGCGTGTTGAGCCGGGCGATCTCTTTCTTCAGTTCACCGAGTCGGTTGTAGTTGTCCAACTGCCCGGTGGCGTTCTGGAAGCGCAGGTTGAACAGCTCTTCCTTCGTCTCCGCGAGCTTCAGAATCAGTTCCTCGACCGTCAGGTCCCGGAGTTCGGCTGCTTTCGACATCACTGAACCTCCAGGGTCTGCTCGCGAGCTACGAACTTCGTTTTGATCGGCAACTTGTGAGCCGCGCGGAGGATCGCCTCGCGGGCGAGTTCCTCAGGAACACCGGCGATCTCGAACATCACTCGGCCTGGCTTCACGACTGCGACCCAGCCTTCGGGGTTTCCTTTACCGGAGCCCTGACGGGTCTCGGCGGGCTTCTTCGTGTACGGCTTGTCCGGGAAGATGTTGATCCAGACCTTCCCACCACGACGGATGTGACGGGTCATGGCGATACGAGCCGCCTCGATCTGGCGGTTCGAGATCCAGCCCGGCTCGACGGCCATGAGGCCGAAGTCACCGAAGTTGACGGTCGTCCCGCCCTTGGCCTGTCCGCGCATGCGTCCGCGCTGCTGCTTACGGTGTTTGGTGCGCTTCGGCTGCAACATCAGGACTCACTCCCCTCGGGAGAGGACTCCTCGGTGCTCGCCGCAGGTGTGACCTTGACGTCGGGCGGGAGCTTGGCTGCGGTCTCGGTCTTCTCGGCTGACTTCTCGGCTGTCTTCTCAGCAGGAGTGGTCGGGGTCTCATCGGACTTGGGCTTGCGGCGCGAACGACCCCGGGCGGTAGTGCCCGCGGGCTTCGCCTCGGCGGCCTTGCGCTCCTCTTCACCACGGCCCACGGTCTCGCCAGCGGCGAGAGCGGCCTCACGGCGGAGACGGGCGGTGTCACGAGCCGATGCGTACAGGTCCTGGAAGGGACCCTTGTAGATCCAGACCTTGACCCCGATGCGGCCGAAAGTCGTTTTGGCCTCCGAGAACCCGTAGTCCACGTCAGCACGGAGTGTGTGCAGTGGCATCTGGCCCTCGATGTACCACTCGGTGCGGCTCATCTCCGCGCCACCTAGACGGCCGCCACATTGAACGCGGATGCCCTTCGCGCCGTGACGCATGGCGCTGCTGACCGCCTTCTTCATGGCGCGACGGAAGGCGACGCGGCTGGCCAGCTGCTCCGCGACACCCTGAGAGATCAGGGTTGCGTCGAGCTCTGGCTGCTTGACTTCGATGATGTTGAAGCGCACATCGGTGGGCTTGCCGGAGATCTTCGACTCCATGTTCTCGAGGTGAGAACGGAGACGTTCGGCCTCTGACCCGCGCCGTCCGATGACGATGCCGGGACGCGCGGTGTGGGCGTCGATACGCACCCGCTCGCGCGTTCGCTCGATGTCGATACGGCTGATCCCAGCGTGAGGCAGTTCGCCCAAGAGGTACTCACGGATCCGAAGATCGGCGATCAGGTACTCCTGGTACTGCTTCTCGGTGAACCAGCGCGACTTCCAATCGGTGTGGATCCCGAGGCGGAAGCCGTAAGGGTGGACCTTCTGACCCATCTAGGACTCTCCCTCCTCGGTCTTCTTGGCGGTTGACTTCTTCGCCGTGGTTTTCTTAGCAGTCGTCTTCTTGGCGGTTGATTTCTTAGCCGTTGTTTTCTTAGCAGTCGTCTTCTTCGCAGTCGTCTTCTTGGCGGTTGACTTCTTCGCCGTGGTTTTCTTCGCAGTCGTCTTCTTGGCGGTCGTCTTTTTGGCGGTTGACTTCTTCGTGGCCGGAGTCACTTCGTCCTCGCTCACGACCGGAACGTCGATGTCATCGAAACCGGGCCGCCCTACGACCACGGAGATGTGGCAGGTGCGCTTGCGGATGCGGGTGGCGCGTCCCATCGCGCGAGGGCGAAAGCGCTTGAGGGTCGGGCCCTCGTCTACCCATGTCCGGACGACCATCAGTTCCTCGGCGTCGAGGCCGCGGTTGTGTTCGGCGTTAGCCACCGCTGATTCGAGCACCTTAGCGACCGGCTCGGTTGCTGCCCGCGGGTTGAACGCGAGAACGCGACGAGCCTCGTCCACGTGACGACCGCGGATCAGATCGATCACCTGGCGAGCCTTCGTTGGCGACATCCGGATGAACCGTGCCGTGGCGATGGCCTCTTGGGCGTCTGGAGCGATCTTTCGAGCCATCATTTAGCCCTTGTAGCGCGCTCGGCCGAGCCACCGTGGGTACGGAAGGCGCGGGTGGGGGCGAACTCGCCCAGCTTGTGACCCACCATCGATTCGGTGATGTACACGGGCACGTGCTTGCGTCCGTCGTGGACGGCGATCGTATGACCGACCATGTCGGGGATGATCGTCGAACGACGAGACCACGTCTTGATGACGCGCTTCTCGTTCTTGTTGTTCATCTCGACCACCTTCACCAACAGGTGGTCATCCACGAAGGGACCCTTCTTCAGACTTCTAGGCATCTAGCTACCGTCCCCTCTTCTTACCGCGCCGACGGATGATGAGATCGTCGGATTTCTTGTTCTTGCGCGTGCGGCCTTCCTTCTTGCCCCACGGGCTAACCGGGTGACGACCACCCGAGGACTTACCCTCACCGCCACCCAGGGGGTGGTCTACGGGGTTCATGACGACACCACGGACGCTCGGGCGCTTGTTCTTCCACCGGTTACGGCCAGCCTTGCCGATCGAGATCAGCTCAGCCTCGGCGTTCCCGACCTCGCCCACCGTTGCACGGCAGTCGATCGGAACCATCCGCATCTCGCCGGACGGCAGTCGAAGTGTTGCCCTCTTGCCTTCCTTGGCAACCAATTGGACAGAAGAGCCTGCGCTCCTCGCCATCTTGCCGCCAGCACCGGGCTTGAGCTCGACGTTGTGCACGACCGTACCGACAGGGATGTTGCGCAGTGGCAAGGCGTTCCCAGGGCGGATGTCCGCACCCGGGCCCGACTGGATCACGTCGCCCACCTTCACCTTGTTCGGCATCAGGATGTACGCCTTCTCGCCGTCTTTGTAATGGAGCAGCGCGATGCGCGCGTTGCGGTTCGGGTCGTACTCGACATGAGCGACCTTGGCCGGGACACCGTCTTTGATGCGCCGGAAGTCGATCCTGCGGTACATGACCTTGTTCCCGCCGCCCTGATGGCGCGTTGTGATGCGGCCGTAGTTGTTACGTCCGGCCTTCTTCGGCTTCGGTTCCAGCAACGACTTCTCAGGACGATCCCGCGTCACCTCGGAGAAATCCGAGTGCGACTGGAACCTACGTCCCGGTGAAGTCGGCTTCGATTTACGGATAGGCATGTTCGTGGTCCCCTTAGGCCTGCTGCTCGAATATCTCGATGGAATCGCCTTCAGCGAGCTTCACGATGGCTCGCTTCGAGTCAGAGCGCTTGCCCTCTTCGAAGCGGAACCGCTTGACCTTCCCTTTGCGGTTCATCGTGTTCACATTGATGACCTTGACCCCCCAGATCTTCTCAACGGCCTGGCGGATCTCGGTCTTGTTCGCCCTCGGATGGACCTTGAACGTGTAAGCGTTCTGGTCCAGCAGCGAATACGACTTCTCACTCACGACCGGTGCGAGGATCACATCGCGCGGGTCTCTCTTGGTGGAACCACTCACGACGACACCTCCTCGGTCGACTCTTCGGTGGTCTCGCCCTTGTCGGACTTGACCGCCTTGCCTTCGACGACGAAGTCGTCATCGGCCACACGCTTAACCGGCGCCTTCTCGTTCTTGACGAAGTGCTCGAAAGCCGAGTTGGTGAACACCACGTCGTCGGCGACAAGTACGTCATAGGTGGAAAGCGATCGGAACAACGAGAACGCCATCCGCTTCAGGTTGCGGAACGAACGGTCCACCTGCGTAGAGGACTGCTCGTCGGGATCGAGGACCAACAGAACGCGGCCCTCCAGCCCGGCGGCCTTCAAACAAGCTGCTGCATCTTTGGTCTTGGTGCTCGAGAACCCATCGAGGACCCATACGCGCCCGGCTCCGGCCTTGTCGGCCAAGGCGCTGCGAAGCGCCGCCTTGCGCATCTTCTTGGGCACCCGCTGGGTGTAATCGCGCGGGTGAGGCCCGAAGACCACACCACCACCAACCCAGATCGGGCTCCTGGTCGAACCATGACGGGCACGACCGGTTCCCTTCTGACGCCACGGCTTCTGTCCTCCACCACGGACCTCTGCCCGGGTCTTGGTCGACGCCGTGCCGGAACGAGCGGCAGCAAGCTGGGCTCGGACCACTTGGTGCATGACGGCCTCGTTGATACCTCCGCCGAACAGATCCTCGGGGAGGTCCTTCTTGCCGGTTGACTTGCCAGCTCCATCGATGACGTTCGCCTGTAGCTTTGCCATCTACGACGCCTTCTTTCCCTGATTGCGCTGCTTGACCCGAACCGCGGATCGCACCATCACGAGTCCACCCTTCGGGCCAGGAACAGCACCTCTTAGGAGCAAGAGGTTGCGTTCGGGATCTGCCTTGATGACCTTCAGGTTCAACGTCGTGACCCTTCGGTGACCCATGTGGCCGGCCATGCGCGTGCCCTTGAAGACACGGGCTGGCGTTGCACAGGCCCCCACTGAACCGGGGGAACGGTGCTTCTTCTGAGTACCGTGGCTGGCACTCAGACCGGAGAAGTTGTGACGCTTCATCCCACCAGCGAAGCCCTTGCCCTTGGTCACGCCCACGACGTCGACGGCCTCTCCGGCCTCGAAAACGTCGGCGAGGATCTCTGAACCGAGCGTGTACTCGCCCAGGTCGTCGAGTCGCAACTCGACGACGTGACGGGCGGGGTCGATGTTCGCCTTGGCGAAGTGACCCGCCTGAGGCTTCGTGACCCGTTTGGGCGCGCCGAACGCCAGCTGGACGGCGGTGTAACCGTCCTTCTCCGGCGTCTTCACTTGTGCGACCCGGCACGGCCCAGCCTCCACGACGGTCACCGGTACAGCGTGTCCGTCTTCGTCGAAGACCTGGGTCATCCCGATCTTGCGACCGAGGATGCCTTTAGTCATGTCTCGCTTCCTCTTCTTTCTCTGCCTAGAGCTTCAGTTCGATGTCGACGCCGGCCGGGAGGTCGAGACGCTGAAGCGAATCGACCGTCTTGGGCGTCGGATTAACTATGTCGAGGAGCCTTTTGTGCGTACGCATCTCGAAGTGCTCTCGTGAGTCCTTGTCCTTGTGCGGCGAGCGGATGACCGTGTACACGGAACGCTCGGTCGGCAAGGGGATCGGGCCGTTCACGCTGGCGCCTGTACGAGTAACCGTCTCGACGATCTTGCGTGCCGACTGGTCGATGACCTCGTGGTCATACGCCTTGAGCCTGATCCTGATCTTCATTCCGTTCGCCAAAGTCTTTTCTCTCTACTCGAGGATCTTCACGACACGACCAGCGCCGACGGTGCGACCACCCTCACGGATAGCGAACCGAAGACCCTCGTCCATGGCGATGGGCTGACCCAATTCGACGGTCATCTCGGTGTTGTCACCAGGCATGACCATCTCGGTGCCATCCGGCAACGCGACCGACCCGGTCACGTCCGTCGTCCGGAAGTAGAACTGGGGACGGTAGTTGCTGAAGAACGGCGTGTGACGGCCACCCTCGTCCTTGCTCAAGATGTAGACCTGAGCGGTGAACTTGGTGTGCGGCGTGATGGACCCCGGCTTGCAGAGCACCTGGCCACGCTGGACCTCATCCTTCTTGGTGCCTCGCAGCAGGATGCCTGCGTTGTCGCCTGCCTGCGCCTCATCGAGCATCTTGCGGAACATCTCGATACCGGTGACCGTGGTCTTGCTGGTCTGCTGCTCGATACCGACGATCTCGATCTCCTCACCGACCTTGAGCACACCCTGCTCGACACGGCCGGTGACGACCGTGCCACGACCGGTGATCGTGAAGACATCCTCGATGGGCATGAGGAACGGCTTCGCCGTGTCACGCTCGGGGTTCGGGATGTACTCGTCGACGGTGCTCATCAGTTCCATGATTCCGTTGGCAGCCTCTTCATCGCCCTCAAGCGCCTTCAGCGCCGAGACGCGAGTGACAGGGGTGTCGTCACCGGGGAACTCGTACTCGCTGAGCAGCTCACGCACCTCGAGCTCGACGAGGTCGAGGAGCTCGGGGTCGTCCACCATGTCGACCTTGTTCAAGGCGACGACGATGTAAGGGACGTTGACCTGACGAGCGAGAAGCACGTGCTCACGGGTCTGGGGCATGGGACCGTCCGCCGCCGAGACCACGAGGATGGCGCCATCGATCTGAGCGGCACCCGTGATCATGTTCTTGATGTAGTCGGCGTGACCCGGCATGTCGACGTGCGCGTAGTGACGGGCGTCCGTCTCGTACTCGACGTGAGCGATGGCGATCGTGATGCCACGCTCCTTCTCCTCCGGAGCCTTGTCGATCTGATCGAACGCTGTGAATGCAACATCTGGGTTCTTGTCGTGCAGAACCTTAGTGATAGCCGCGGTAAGAGTCGTCTTACCGTGGTCGATGTGACCCATAGTGCCGATATTTACGTGAGGCTTAGTGCGTTCGAACTTGGCCTTTGCCATCGTCCTCTCTCCCTCTTCCTTCCGCTACTTGTCTTCCGGTGATTCACCACGAACCTGCGCGACCACTTCATCAGCGATCGATTTCGGTACTTCCTGGTACGACGAGAATTGCATCGAGTGTGTGGCACGTCCCTGCGTACGGCTCCGAAGTTCGGTTGCGTACCCGAACATCTCCGCTAGGGGCACCTGGGCCTTGATGATCTGGTCGGTCCCGCGCTGCTCCATGTGCCCGATCTTGCCGCGGCGGCTGGAGAGGTCACCCATGACATCGCCCATGTGCTCGTCCGGGGTTACGACCTCGATGTCGAAGACGGGCTCGAGGAGCACCGGCTTAGCCTTGCGCGTCGCCTCCTTGAGAACCATGGATCCGGCGATCTTGAACGCCATCTCCGAGGAGTCCACGTCGTGGTACGAGCCATCGGTAAGCGTGATCCGGGCGTCCACCATCGGGTATCCGGCGAGAACACCGGAGGCCATCGCTTCCTGAGCCCCTTGGTCGACCGCCGGGATGTACTCGGTTGGGATCTTTCCACCGGTGATCTTGTTGATGAACTCGTAACCGCCACCAGGGCCCGTCGGCTCCATGTCGATGACGACGTGGGCGTACTGACCTTTACCACCGGTCTGCTTCACATACCTGACGACGACCTTCTGAACAGGCTCTTTGATCGTCTCTCGGTATGCGACCTGAGGCTTACCGACGTTCGCTCCGACGTTGAACTCGCGGATCAAACGGTCCACAAGGACCTCGAGGTGGAGCTCGCCCATCCCGGAGATGATCGTCTGGCCCGTCTCTTCATCGGTGTGGACCCGGAACGTCGGGTCCTCCTCCGAGAGACGCTGCAGCGCGTTGCCGAGCTTGTCCGAGTCCGGCTTGGACTTGGGCTCGATGGCAACGTCGATCACGGGCGTTGGGAAGGTCATCTCTTCAAGGAGTGCCGGCTCGCTCGGGTCACACAGGGTGTCACCCGTGAGGGTCTGCTTGAGACCGACCACGGCAACGATGTCCCCTGCGAAGACCGCATCTTTGTCCTCGCGATGGTTCGCGTGCATCTGTAGGAGACGACCGATGCGCTCCTTGCGATCCCGGGTGGCGTTCGTGACCGTGTCGCCGCTCTTGAGCGAGCCCGAGTAGACCCGCATGTAGGTCAGGCGCCCGACGTACGGGTCGCTCATGATCTTGAATGCGAGGGCAGAGAACGGCTCGAGGTCATCGGCCTTACGGACGAGCTTCTCGCCGGTCTGGGGATGCAACCCTTCGTAAGGAGGGATGTCCATCGGACTGGGGAGATAGAAGGTCACGGCATCGAGCAGCGGCTGGACGGCCTTGTTCTTGAACGCCGTGCCGCACAGGATCGGGGTGATCGAGTTGCTGATCGTGGCGGCTCGCAGCCCCCTACGGATCTCCTCGGGTGAGATCTCTTCCTCACCGAGGTACTTCTCCATGATCTCTTCGTCGTGGTCGGCGATGGCTTCAAGCAGGTCGTGGTGGTACTTCTCTGCCTGCTCCTTCATGTCATCGGCGATCTCGCGGTCTTCCCACTCCTCGCCCATCCCATCGGACGGCCAGTAGTGAGCGACCATCGTCACGAGGTCTACGACGCCGTGGAAGTTCTCTTCGCTGCCGATCGGAAGCTGGATAACCACCGGCTTGCCGTTCAGGCGGTCCTCGATCATCGAGACCGTGCGATAGAAATCGGCGCCCGTCCTGTCCATCTTGTTGACGAAGCAGATGCGCGGGACCCGGTAGCGGTCCGCCTGGCGCCACACCGTCTCGGACTGTGGCTCGACCCCGGCGACGGCATCGAAAACGGCGACCGCACCGTCGAGCACGCGCAATGAACGCTCGACCTCGATAGTGAAGTCAACGTGCCCGGGCGTGTCGATGATGTTGATCCAGTAGCCCTTCCAGTTGCAGGTGGTGGCGGCAGACGTGATCGTGATGCCGCGCTCCTGCTCCTGGATCATCCAGTCCATGACTGCGCCACCCTCGTGGACCTCACCGATCTTGTAGGTCTTGCCGGTGTAATAGAGGATGCGCTCGGTCGTGGTGGTCTTGCCCGCGTCGATGTGGGCCATGATCCCGATGTTCCGCGTGTGATTAAGCGGGTACTCCCGGATCTCCGCTTTCGATTTTTGAGCTGCCTGAGTCATGTTCTAGCTACCACCTGTAATGAGCGAACGCCTTGTTCGCTTCGGCCATCTTGTGCATGTCTTCCCGACGCTTCACCGCGGCGCCAGCGCCACCGGATGCATCGAGAATCTCTCCCGCAAGGCGGTCAGCCATGCTTCGCTCGCGCCGCGCGGGAGAAGATGACCATCCAACGGATCGCCAGGGTCGTACCGCGCCGGGCCTGAACCTCGACCGGGACCTGGTACGTAGCGCCACCAACGCGGCGCGACTTGACCTCGAGCAACGGCTTGATGTTGTCGAGTGCCTTCTTGAGGAGACCGAGGGGCTCCTTGCCGGACTTCTCCTCGACCTTCCTGAGGGCGTCATAGACGATCTTCTCTGCGATCGACCGCTTGCCCCTGGTCAGGAGTCGGTTCGTCAGCTGGGTGACGAGGAGTGAGTTGTAGATCGGGTCCGGAAGCAGTTCACGGCGGGATGCTGGTCCTTTACGAGGCATCAGACAGCACCACCCTTCTTCGCTCCGTACTTGGAGCGGGACTGGACCCGGTCCTTGACCCCGGAGGTGTCCAGGGCGGCACGGACGATCTTGTAGCGAACGCCCGGAAGGTCCTTAACTCGGCCACCACGAACGAGCACGATCGAGTGCTCCTGGAGGTTGTGGCCGATGCCTGGGATGTAGGCAGTGATCTCGATGCCAGAAGTGAGACGTACACGAGCGACCTTGCGGAGGGCCGAGTTCGGCTTCTTCGGCGTGGTCGTGTAGACGCGGGTGCAGACACCACGCCTCTGTGGCGAGCCCTTGAGGGCCGGCGACTTGGACTTGTCTTTCTTCAGTTCTCGTCCTTGACGAACCAGTTGCTGGATGGTCGGCACGACCGTCCTTTCTTCTCCGTGCCCGGGCACAGCCGGACTTCAACTCGTCTCACCTCTATGGGCCACCCGAACGACCCCCGCGTGAGCAGGTCGCGGCCGGAAGGCCTTTTTTCCCGTGGTCTGGCCGAAAGATAGGTGCCGGGCGTGGCCCGGTTTGTCCTCTCGGCGACACGTTCGTTCGGCGATGAACCCCTACTCGAGACGGTTCCCGGGGCAACCGGGCCTATCCAAGCTCACCGAACTGGGGGTGATGCTTCGTTGCGGCGCAAGATCTGTTCCCGCGCGGTTGACGCCCCCGGAGGGGCGTAGACGGGAGAGGATAGGCGAACTCCCCCACCCGGTCAAACGGACGCTGCCTACTCCTTACTTGGTGCAGATGCACAAAGGGCGCTGCCCCCCGCCGCGGAAATCGTCACGAGGAACTTGGGCCCATAAGGGAGGTAAGCATGCATCGTTCGACTCGGCTTCTCACCGCTGTGGCACTGGTGGCCCTGGTGGGCGCAATCACCGTCCCTGCTGGGGCAGCTCCTTCTGTCGCGATCGCCGGGGCCTCTCTTAATGGCACGGTAGCGACGGTCACGGGTACGGCGGCCTTCGAGCCCGGAGCCGCTGCCTCCGTAGGTGGAGGCAACACAGATTTCGCGCAGACTGCGGTCGCCGATGCGGCGGGTGTGAACCTTACCGACGCGAAGATCGAGCCCATCTCGGGGGGCCTGAGATTCATCTGGGAAGTCACCAATATGCCCGCCGAGGTACCGCCCGAGGGTGTCCGCTACACGTGGGCATTCGCGATCGGCACGAACACGTATCAGATCCAAGCCAAGCGGACGAATCTCGGATCGGTCACCACCGCCGAGGATCCGATCGGTCACCTCAACCACGCGAGCCAGAACTTCTTCCAGCTGCGCGGCGCCTGTCAGGCCTCGTACCAGGGGGCCCCCCTTGCCGGCTGCTACCACCTCGCATGGCTCAACGGGACCTTTGATATTGCCGGCAAGAAGATCACGGTCGATCTGCCGTTCGAGACCAAAGACAACCTCGGACGGGTAGTCGCTCCGGACTTTAAGCCCGGCGCGGTGTTGATAGAGAGCCTCCAAGCCAGCATGTCGATCACCGCCGCGTTCCAGGCCGTGATCGGGAACACCACGACCAGCGACTTCATCAACGGATGGGACCCGTACTTCGTTGGCGGCGTGGTCGAACTTGCCGTCGGGGCTCCAGGCCAGAATCCGGCAGTGCAGTCCTACACGCAGACAGCGACGCTTAGCGGCGGAAACTTCACTGGGACCATCTCAGGCCTCTCGGGCTCGAAGAACACGGTCTACGTGAGGGCATGCCAGGCCCAGGTGTGTAGCTACACCTCGGTGGTACCGGCCGCTCTCTAGATCTCAGGAAGGCAAAAGGGGGAGGACCGCGGTCCTCCCCCTTCAGCTTGCTCCTGTTGTCGCCTACTCGTTCGCTGCGGTTACCTCTTCGGCCTCGACCTCGGCCTCTTCGTCCGGTACCGCCGAGAGGGTGCCTCCGCCCAGTAGTTCGCGGGCGGCCGCGGCGGCCTCCTCGTCGGAGACCTCCCTCGGTGGCAGGCCCCACATCGCTCTCGCTTCCTCGTCGGAGATGTTCTCGCCGGCGGCGTTGACCCTGATCGAGCGGTAGCGGGTCATCCCCGTACCGGCCGGGATCAGCTTGCCGATGATCACGTTCTCCTTGAGACCCAAGAGCGGGTCGGACTTGCCGTTGATCGCAGCCTCGGTCAGGACCCTCGTCGTCTCCTGGAAGGAGGCGGCCGACAGCCACGACTCGGTGGCGAGCGATGCTTTGGTGATACCCATCAGCACCGGGCGAGCGGTTGCTGCCTCGCCACCGCCCGAGACGACCTTCTCGTTCGACTCGGCGAACTGGCGGGCGTCCACCATCTGGCCCGGGAGGAATTCTGCGTCCCCTGGCTCGATAACGGTCACCTTGCGCAGCATCTGGCGCACGATCAGCTCGATGTGCTTGTCGTGGATAGGAACACCCTGGCTTCGGTACACGCTCTGTACCTCGTTGACCAGGTAGTTCTGGACCTCGCGGGTGCCGAGCACCTCGAGGATCTCGTCGGGATCCTTGGAGCCCTCGGTGAGCGACTCTCCCGCCTCGACCTCTTGCCCGTCCTTGATCCGGAGGCGAGCACGACGGGAGACCTTGTATTCGATCGGGTCGCTGCCGTCGTCGGGCACCAGCGTCAGCTTGCGGGTGCGCTCGTCCTCTTCGATCTGGATACGTCCGGTCGCCTGGGCGATCTCGGCCTTCCCCTTGGGGGTGCGGGCCTCGAACAGCTCGACGACACGAGGCAGACCGTGCGTGATGTCCTCACCTGCGACACCACCCGTGTGGAAGGTACGCATCGTGAGCTGGGTTCCAGGCTCACCGATCGACTGGGCGGCGACGATACCGACCGCTTCGCCGAGCTCGACGAGCTGGCCGGTGCCTAGCGACACGCCGTAGCAAGCCTGGCACACGCCGTACCTCGACTCGCAGGTCAGGACGCTGCGGACCACTACCTCTTCGACGTCACCCTGCTCGATGGAGTCACGAACCGCCCCATCGACGGGTGTTCCAGCCGGAGCAACGACCTTCTTGCCAGCCATCGCATCCTCAAGGAGGACACGCCCGAGCAGCTTCTGCTTCAGGTGCGGGCGCTGAGCATTGATATCGACGCGGATGCCGCGGTCGGTACCGCAGTCCTCGACCCTGACGATGACCTCCTGGCTGACGTCCACGAGACGGCGGGTCAGGTACCCCGAGTCAGCGGTTCGCAGCGCGGTGTCGGCCAGACCCTTACGGGCGCCGTGAGTCGAGATGAAGTACTCGAGCACCGTGAGGCCCTCACGGAAGTTCGACCGGATCGGTCGAGGGATGATCTCACCCTTCGGGTTAGCCACCAGGCCTCGCATACCCGCCAGCTGGCGGATCTGCTGAACGTTCCCCTTGGCTCCGGAGTTCGCCATCATCCAGATCGAGTTGAGCTCGGTGAAGTTCGCCTTCATGGCTTCCGTGACCTGGTCCGTTGCCTGGGTCCAGATCTCGATGAGCTCCTGACGGCGCTCGTCCTCGGTGATTACACCCTTGATGAACTGGGACTCGACCTTCTCGGCCTTCTTCTCGTGCTCGGCGATGATGCGTGGCTTGTCCGGCGGAGTGACGACGTCCTCGAGACCGATCGTGATGCCAGCCTTGGTCGCGTACTCGAATCCGGTGTCCTTGATCGCATCGAGGATCTGGGCCACTTCGGCCTTGTTGTACATGCGGATCGCACGGTCAACCAAGGAGCGCAGCTCTGACTTCTTGAGCAATGAGTTCTGGAACGGGAAGTCCTGAGGGAACGCCTCGTTGAAGATGATCCGACCTGCGGTCGTCTCCATCCGGCGCCCTGGGTTCGCCTCGTAGTCCTCGACGGACTCGTCCTCGAAGCGCTTTAGCCCGCGCACGTGGATCTTGGCGTGGATGCCGATGACCTTGGCGTCGTATGCCTTCAGGACTTCATTAACGCTGGAGAAGGACTTGCCTTCGCCCGCCTCGCCCTCGTGCTCGACGGTCAGGTAGTACGCCCCTAGGACGAGGTCCTGGGTAGGAGTGACGGTCGGGTCGCCGGAAGCCGGAGACAGGACGTTGTGCGCTGACAGCATCAGCAGTCGGGCCTCGGCCTGTGCCTCGCTCGACAACGGCACGTGCACCGCCATCTGGTCTCCGTCGAAGTCGGCGTTGAACGCCACACAGACGAGTGGGTGGATCTGGATCGCCTTGCCCTCTACGAGGATCGGCTCGAAGGCCTGGATCCCGAGACGGTGAAGGGTCGGTGCACGGTTCAGCAGGACAGGGTGCTCGTGGATGATCTCCTCGAGCACGTCCCACACGTGGCTGCGCGACCGCTCGACCATCCGCTTCGCCGACTTGATGTTCTGGGCGTGGCCCAGGTCGACGAGGCGCTTCATGACGAACGGCTTGAAGAGTTCGAGCGCCATCTGCTTCGGCAACCCGCACTGGTGCAGCTTGAGGGTCGGGCCGGAAACGATCACCGAACGACCCGAGTAGTCGACCCGCTTCCCCAAGAGGTTCTGGCGGAAACGACCCTGCTTACCCTTGAGCATGTCCGAGAGCGACTTGAGCGGACGGTTGCCCGGTCCAGTGACCGGACGTCCACGACGGCCGTTGTCGAACAGAGCGTCGACGGCCTCCTGGAGCATGCGCTTCTCGTTGTTGACGATGATCTCGGGAGCGCCGAGGTCAAGGAGCCTCTTCAGTCGGTTGTTCCGGTTGATCACACGACGGTAGAGGTCGTTCAGGTCCGAGGTTGCGAACCGGCCACCATCGAGCTGGACCATCGGACGGATGTCCGGCGGGATCACCGGCACCGCGTCGAGAACCATGCCCATCGGGCTGTTCTTCTTCGTGGTGTCGTTGAACGGAGCGACGACCTTCAGGCGCTTGATCGCGCGCTGACGCTTCTGGCCCTTGCCGTTCTTGATGACGTCACGCAGTTCCTCTTCCTCGGTCTTGAGGTCGAGGTTCGCGAGCAACTCGCGGATCGCCTCGGCACCCATGCCGCCACGGAAGTAGTCGCCGTAGCGATCCTTCAGTTCGCGCCACAGCACCTCGTCGTCGACGATCTGCTTGGGTCCGATATCGCGGAACGTCTCGATCGTGTCCTGAACAAGGCCGATGTTGCGGTCGGCTCGCTCGCGGACCTCTTTCTGCTGGCGCTCTGCCTGGTTCTTAGCCGCGGTCTTCTCGGAGGAACGAGCCTTGCGGCCCTCCATCTCGGCCAGACGATCCTCGGTCTCCTTCAGGATCTCGTCGATCCTGCGGTCCCGATCGGCCTCGATCTGGGCGATCTCCTTGGAGATCTCCTCGTCGAGCTTGGGGAGGTCCTTGTGGCGCTTGGGCTCATCGACCGAGGTGCAGATCGACGCCGCGAAGTAGATGACCTTCTCGAGCTCCTTGGGAGCGATATCGAGGAGGTAACCCAGACGGGAGGGAACGCCCTTGAAGTACCAGATGTGGGTCACGGGAGCGGCGAGCTCGATGTGGCCCATGCGCTCACGACGCACCTTGGCCCTGGTGACCTCTACGCCACAGCGCTCGCAGATGATCCCCTTGAACCGGACACGCTTGTACTTACCGCAGTAGCACTCCCAGTCCTTGGTCGGGCCGAAGATCTTCTCGCAGAAGAGTCCGTCCTTCTCAGGCTTGAGGGTTCGGTAGTTGATCGTTTCGGGCTTGCGCACCTCACCGTTCGACCAAGCGCGGATCTGATCGCCGGTCGCGAGGCCGATGCGCAGCTCGTCGAAGTGGTTTACGTCTAGCACTTAACTCATACCTCCTCGACGGAAGACTTCTCAGGACGGGACAGATCGATGCCCAACTCTTCAGCGGTGCGGAAGATGTCTTCGTCGATCTCTTTCATCTCGATCTCTTCACCCTCAGCCGAGAGAACCTCGACGTTCAGGCACAGGGACTGCATCTCCTTGATCAGAACCTTGAAGCTCTCGGGGATCCCCGGGGTCGGGATGTTCTCGCCCTTGACGATGGCCTCGTAGACCTTCACGCGGCCGAGCACGTCGTCGGACTTGATCGTGAGCAACTCCTGCAGGCAGTACGACGCTCCGTATGCCTCAAGTGCCCAGACCTCCATCTCGCCGAACCGCTGGCCACCGAACTGCGCCTTACCACCCAAAGGCTGCTGGGTGATCATCGAGTACGGGCCGGTGGACCGAGCGTGGATCTTGTCATCCACCATGTGGCTCAACTTCAGGATGTACATGTAGCCGACGGTGATGGCGTTGTCGTACGGCTCGCCGGAGCGACCGTCGTAGAGCTGCGCCTTACCGACCGAGTTCACGAGCGGATACTCGCTGGGTCGCTTGGACGCCATGTCGAGAGCCTCGAGGAGTTCGTCCTCCTTGGCTCCGTCGAACACCGGGGTCGAGACGAAAGTCGGTTCGTCGCGCGCCCACTTACCTGGTTCGACCTTGTTGTCCTTGTCCTCCCAGCGCATCTTCGCTACCCAACCAAGGTGGGTTTCGAGGACCTGACCGAGGTTCATCCGGGACGGCACACCCAGCGGGTTCAGGATGATGTCGACCGGGGTCCCGTCCTCGAGGAATGGCATGTCGTGCTCGGGAAGGATCTTGGAGATAACGCCCTTGTTCCCGTGGCGTCCAGCCAGCTTGTCGCCCTCGGAGATCTTGCGCTTCTGAGCGACGAAGACACGGACCAGCTCGTTGACGCCGGGAGGCAGTTCGTCGCCGGCGTCACGCGAGAACTCGCGCACACCGATGACCTTGCCCGATTCGCCGTGCGGCATCTTGAGCGAGGTGTCACGGACCTCACGCGCCTTCTCACCGAAGATCGCCCTCAGCAGGCGCTCCTCTGGAGTCAGCTCGGTCTCACCCTTGGGAGTGACCTTCCCAACGAGAACATCGCCGGGGCCAACGTCGGCACCGATGCGGATGATCCCGCGCTCGTCGAGGTCAGCGAGGACCTCTTCCGAGACGTTGGGGATGTCACGGGTGATCTCTTCTGCCCCGAGCTTGGTGTCGCGGGCGTCGACCTCGTACTCCTCGATGTGGATCGAGGTGAGGACGTCTTCCTTGACGAGGCGCTCGGAAACGATGATCGCGTCCTCGAAGTTGTAGCCCTCCCACGACATGAACGCGACCATGAGGTTGGCACCCAAGGACAGCTCGCCCTGGTCGGTGGAAGGTCCGTCAGCGAGCACGTCGCCTTCCTTGACCTTCTGTCCTTCCTTGACGACCGGCTTCTGGTTGATGCAGGTCGACTGGTTGGAGCGGCGGAACTTGTCGAGCTTGTAGGTCTTCGTGTTCTTGGAGCCCTTGACGACGATGCGGGCGGCCGAGACTTCCTCAACGGTGCCCGCCTCCTGGGAGATGATCACGTCGCCGGCGTCAACCGCGATGCGGAACTCGAGCCCGGTCCCAACATAGGGGGCCTGGGGGCGGACCAAAGGAACCGCCTGACGCTGCATGTTGGCGCCCATCAAGGCTCGGTTGGCGTCGTCGTGCTCGAGGAACGGGATCGAAGCCGTAGACACCGAGATGATCTGCTTCGGGCTCACGTCCATGTAGTCGACGCGGTCGGGCGTCGTGTACTCGATCTCGTTCTGGCGACCACGAACCAGCACCTTGTCGTCGATGAAGTTGCCCTTGTCGTCGAGCACGGCGTTGGCCTGAGCGATCACCGCACGCGACTCGAGGTCGGCGGTCAGGTAATCGATCTTGGTGGTTACTCGGTTGTTCTCGACCTTGCGGTACGGGGTCTCGATGAAGCCGTACTGGTTGAGGCGTGCGTAGGTCGAGAGGGAACCGATAAGGCCGATGTTCGGGCCTTCAGGTGTCTCGATCGGGCACATGCGGCCGTAGTGCGACGAGTGAACGTCACGGACCTCGAACCCTGCTCGCTCACGAGACAGACCACCTGGGCCAAGCGCCGACAGACGACGCTTGTGGGTCAGTCCTGTAAGGGGGTTCGTCTGGTCCATGAACTGGCTGAGCTGAGACGACCCGTAGAACTCCTTGATCGCCGCCACCACTGGCCGGATGTTGATCAGGGTCTGAGGCGTGATCGCCTCGACGTCCTGCGTGGTCATGCGCTCGCGTACGACACGCTCCATACGGGATAGGCCGACCCGGATCTGGTTCTGGATCAGCTCACCTACCGGACGGATGCGGCGGTTCGCGAAGTTGTCGATGTCGTCGGTCTCGACCTCAGGGTCCTGGGCGTGGAGACGAACGAGATACTGGATCGTGGCGAGGATGTCTTCCTTGCGGAGCACCGTGCCCATCTCGTCGATGTCCTTCTCGCCGTACTTCATGCCGAGCTTCTTGTTGACCTTGTAACGACCGACCCTTGCGAGGTCGTAGCGCTTGGGGTTGAAGAAGAGGTTCTCGATCAAAGACCGCGCCGACTCAACCGTCGGGGGCTCACCCGGACGGAGCTTGCGGTAGATATCGATGAGGGCGTCTTCCTCGGTTTCGATCGCATCCTTCTCGAGAGTCGCAGCGATCGACTCGGCCCCATCGAAGAGGTCGAGGATCTCCTGGTCGTTCCCGTAGCCGAGGGCCTTGAGCAGCACCGTCACGTTCTGACGACGCTTCCGGTCCACCCGTACGCCGATCATGTCCTTCTTGTCGCTCTCGAACTCGAGCCAGGCGCCACGGGCAGGGATGATCTTGCAGGTGTAGATGTCCTTGTCGGTCGTCTTGTCGATGCTCTTATCGAAATAGACGCCCGGGGACCGCACCAACTGCGACACGACGACCCGCTCGGTGCCGTTGATGATGAAGGTTCCGGTGTCGGTCATCATCGGGAAGTCCCCCATGAAGACCGTCTGCTCCTTGATCTCACCCGTTTCCTTGTTGATGAAGGCGCAGGTGACGAAGAGCGGACGAGAGAAGGTCATGTCCTTCTCCTTGCACTCGTCCTCATCGAACTTGGGATCCTTGAACTCGTGCTTGAGGAACTCCAGAGCCAGGTTCCCGGTGAAGTCCTCGACCGGCGAGATCTCGTTCAGCGTCGTACGCAGATCGGTCTGGATGAACCGATCGAACGACTCCTTCTGAACTGAGATCAGATTCGGCGGTGGGAGAACCTCGTCGAGCTTGGCGAAAGAACGGCGTTCGCGCAGAGCGTTAGACGACGACAAGCGAGCCTCCTGTATGTGTCCTGATCAGACGGTTACGTGACTGGAGGAAGAGACCGACCCGAGGATCCGACCTTCGCCCCAACTCCCGTTCGGTACGCCTTGGGCGGTTCTTAGCCGCGCGACATGGCGAGGGGAACGAACGGGTTCTGGCACAGCAAACAGCCAGTGTAGGCGGCAGCCTCCACTGGCGTCAAGCGGGATGCTTGATCCGAACGAAGCCTCTATGAGTACTCCTCTGGTGGACCGAGGTCAGCGTAGACCCCCGGTCCGGGTGGGTCAACCGTTTCCAGTACCTGTAACGCTCAAACCAGTCTCACGATTCCCCGGCCCCCGCCTAGGGCCTGGAGTACTCGAGCATGTTCGCCAGAAGCGTGTAGCCGGTGTAGGTGACCGCGTAGTTCTGGAGACCATAAGGGTGGAAATAGGCCTCGGTCGGCTGGGGCAACAAGGCACCCAGGAAGCGGATCTTTCCGGCACCGAGGGACAGTTCGCCGTAGCTGGTCTGGTTGCTCCCGGTCGTGCCAGCCGTGTAGCCGCCGGCTGCGTTCCATACGGATGTGGCCACCCGCCAGTTGGGGGCCTGCCCCGCGTTGTCGGGATATCCGATCGGTATGACGTCGTAGGTCTGGGACGCCACCCCACGGAGTCCTGCGTTGAGCGGGTGGGTTCGGTCGCCGAAGTCCACATAGCCAACGTTCGAGCGGGTCATCGTGATGTTTGAGGGTGCTATCGGTGCTACGAGGTCGGCCAGGATCGGTGCAGCGCCGTCGGTGACGATCAGGTTGCCCCCCGAAGTGACGAACCGCTCGAGGGCGGCCACCCAGGCGGCACGATCTCCGGCGCCAGGCATCGGGTTGTCGGCGAGAACGAGGGAGTCGTAGTCGTCCAGGATCGATGGATCCGCCAGGACGGCCGACACCTCGAGGGCGTCGAGTGGTCGATCGGCGTAGTCGTTGAGATCCTCGAAGAACCTCATCCTCGTGACCTCGTAGGGCTCGAACTCGAAATCGGGGTCAACCTCGGGCAGATTGCCAGTGAAGCCCGAGGGGATCGTTGCATTCCCAGACCCGAAGGCATCCGCGTCGTCATGGGTCACTACGGCCGGATCGAAGACGTATGCCGCCTGGCCCCCCGTCGGGTAGGTGACCGACGGCGGATCGACCGCCTCGCGCATCATCGTGTAGTTGATCGCCCGGGTGGAGTTCACCCACATCTGGTTGAGGAGGTGTGGGTATGCGAGGAAGTTGTAAGGAGCGTTCGAGGCAGTCATCTCGGTGGCGAACCCGGTGCCTTCCACCACGCCGGGAGTGTTGTAGTAGTCGATCCCCGAGCCAGATGCCGAGTAGCCCAAGATGTCGTAGAGCGTGCCCCATTCGTATGGGCGCACCTCTCCGTCCGTGAGGGTGTTCAGCTGCTGGAGCACGTCGAGGACCCCGTATTCCGCCATCGCGCCCTCGATCCCGTCGGCGAAGTGAGCGAGGCGCTCAGACTTCTGGAAATCGAACTGACCGACGATCTGGAGGCCCGAAGCCGCTACCGGCTTGACGCTTTGGCCGTGATTGTCGGTACCGAGGTACCAGCCGCGGTTGGCCGGGTCGTCGACGTCGTGAGTTGTGTCCGCGTGTTGGAGCAACAGATCCTTGACCGCTCTACCCTCAGGCTGATCGAGCGTTCCGTTGCTCGCCCGTAGGAACCCCTGGACGGGGAAGTTGCGATTGAGGTCCCGGCCCCCGTTATTGGCCCGGGTATGCGTGAGCCCGGCATCGTCGTGCCCGTAGATGTCTCCGTTGACCCAGCCGTCAGGGTTGGGGAAGACGAAGTGAACGATGAATCGATCCATCGTCTCGCCGATGAAACCCTCGGTCGCCATGAACCGCTCATCGACCATGTCCTCGATCACCCGGGCTGCGCCTTCGCGCCCGGCGGGCTCGTTCCCGTGGATCGAATTGAGGATGAAGAGGTGGCGCTTCTCGGACGCCGGGATGCTCTCATCGGTGACCTGGACGTCGTAGATCGGGTGGTCGCTCGCAGATCTGCCCCGGATCCCGATCTCGATGGAGTTGGGGTGAAGGTTGTCGAGCAGCGTGATCCCGCACCGGAAATCGCTGAAGCTCAGGAAGGTGGCGCTCACCTGAGGCTCGGGGAACACCCGCCCATCGGGGGTGATGTCGGTAGCTGCACACTTCACCGGAACCAGGCCCGCCCCTACCCCCAGAGCTGAGGGGGCCCCGGCCGACGGCACCGCCACAGACAACATCCCGATAGCAGCAGCGGCCCCCAACATCCTCCGTAGCCTCATCCGCTCACCCTCCAAGCCTCGATCACCCGTCCCCTAGACCGTTCGCACCGGGGCCCCCACCCCCTTTGTGCAAACGCACCAACCCCGATAGGGAGGCGGAGCGAGGGTGGTCCCGAGACGAGGACTTAAAGGTTGCGTCCGAGACGAGCGACCCCTCGCTCCGCCGACCGTAGCCCGACCGACGGGAGGCGGAGCGAGGGTGGCCCATCGCATCCCGATAGGGAGGCGGAGCGAGGGGGGTCCCGAGGCGAGGACTTAAAGGTTGCGTCCGAGACGAGCGGACCCCCCTCGCATCCCGCCGACCGGTAGCCAAGAGAGCCAGACCAAAGAAAAAGGGGCCCCGAAGGGCCCCTTGATCAGATCGTGCGGGTCTTACTTGAGCTCGACCGTTGCGCCTGCAGCCTCGAGCTTTGCCTTGGCCTCGTCGGCAGCTTCCTTGGTCGCACCCTCGAGCACGGGCTTGGGAGCGCCGTCCACGAGGTCCTTGGCCTCCTTGAGACCGAGGCTCGTAAGCCCACGGACCTCCTTGATGACCTGGATCTTCTTGTCGCCGGCAGCCATGAGCATGACGTCGAACTCGTCCTTCTCCTCGGCTGCACCAGCATCGCCGCCGCCGCCAGCTGGGGCCGCCATGGCGACCGGGGCTGCTGCGGAGACACCGAACTTCTCTTCGAACGACTTGACGAACTCGGACAGCTCAAGCACGGTCCAACCGGCTACCGCCTCGAGCACATCTTCCTGTGACAGGGTCTTGCTTGCCATCTACTGCTCCTCCTCTTCCTTCTCGCCGCCGTTGGCGGACTCTTCTTCACTCTCTGATCCGGACTGTTCCTCTTCTGCTGCTGCGGCTTCCTCGCTGGGAGCCTCGGCCTCGCTGGCCTCGTCGGCCTCGTCGGATGTACCGGCCTCTTCTGCCACCGGGGCCTCTTCTGCCACCGGGGCTGCGTCAGGTTCTGTGACTGGTGCCTCTGCGGCTGGGGCCTCCGGGGCCTCGCCCATCCCACCAGGCAGTTCGCCGGTGCCCTTCTTCTCGAGCACCTGACCCAGCATCGAGCCAAGGTCTCGCAAGAGAGCCGAGAACACGTTGACGGCCTGCTGAGCTGGCTGGTTGAACAACATGGCGATCTTGGTGAGCTGGACGTCTCGGGGCTCGAGGCTTGCCAGCACCTTCGCCTGCTCGGCATCGATGATCTTGCCGCCTCGGAGGAAACCGCCCTTGATGATCAACACGGGGAACTTCTTGGCCGCCTCGTCGAGCACCTTGGCAGCGGCCGCCGCGTCGCCCTTCACGAAGGCGATGGCGGTCGGGCCTTCGAGCATCCCGACGAGGTCGTCTAGGCCGACCTCTTTCGCCGCAAGACGAGCGAGCGTGTTCTTGAGCACCTTGTACTCGGCGCCCGTCTCGCGCAAGGCGTTCCTGACCTCGGCGATCTCGCCGACACCAAGCCCTCTGTATTCGGTAAGCAGGGCCGCATCGGAGGATTCGAACCGTTCTCGGATCTCCTCCACCACCGCGACCTTTTCGGGTCTCGCCATACGCACCTCTCTGTTCTGCGGATCGTCGAGACGATCCGCGTCTGCGTCTTCCAGTGGTCACGCCTTCGAGGCGTCACCGGCTCCTCAACGAAAAACGGTCGCCCGATTGACAGGCGACCGTGTGAACGTGATTAACGTTTTCGGTTGCGCCTGCGCCGGGTGATTAAGGACTTGCGCCCACCGGCGGTCTCGGGCTGAAACACGCGGATCAGTGATCCGCTTGGGGATAGTAACAGTGCTACGAGGTTGCCTCCGCTGGCTCGGGAGTCTCGTCTGCTGCTGCAGCAGCCGCATCCGCGCTATCCGATGCAGCCACGGCGGCCATCTCTGCGAGCTCCTCTAGGTCACGGCTCCGGAGCGGATCGATCTTGATGCCGGGGCCCATGGTCGAGGAGATCGTGATGCTCTTCAGGTACCGACCCTTAGAGGCGGCTGGCTTCGCCCTGACGATCTCGTCCAGGATGGCCGCGTAGTTCTCGATCAGGTCGGTCTCATCGAAGCTCTTCTTGCCCATGATCATGTGAAGGTTGCCGCTCTTGTCCGTGCGGTACTCGACCATCCCGCCCTTGATGTCCCGCACCGCCTTGGCGACGTCATCGGTCACCGTGCCGGACTTGGGGTTAGGCATGAGGCCGCGAGGTCCGAGGACACGACCCAACTTACCGACCGTCGGCATCATGTCTGGAGTTGCGACAGTGGCGTCGAAGTCGGTCCAGCCACCGTTGATCTTGGTCGCGAGGTCATCGTCGCCAACCTCGTCAGCGCCCGCCTCTCGGGCTGCGGTCGCCTGCTCACCCTTGGCGAACACGGCGACCCGCATCGTCTTGCCGGTGCCCTTGGGGAGAGAGAGCGACCCACGCACCATCTGGTCGGCCTTCCTCGGGTCGACGCCGAGTCGGATCGAGACCTCAACGGTCTCGTCGAACTTGGCCGATGGGAAGGTCTTGAGGATCCCAAGTGCCTCCCGCGGGCCGTACAGGTGGTCGCGGTCGACCTTGCTCACTGCTTCGCTGAAACGCTTTCCTTGTGGCATCTCTAAGTCCTCTCCCGTCAACCGACCGTGATGCCCATCGAGCGGGCAGTGCCCTCGACGATCTTCATCGCAGCCTCGATGTCGTTGGCATTCAGGTCGGGCATCTTGATCTCGGCGATCTCTCGCACCTGGTCCTTGGTGACCGAACCGACCTTGGTCTTGTTCGGCTCACCGGAACCCTTGTCGAGGCCAGCCTTCTGACGAAGGAGGACCGCCGCGGGCGGGGTCTTGGTGATGAATGTGAACGAGCGATCCTCGTACACGGTGATCTCAACGGGAACGATCGTCCCCGTCTGCTGCTGGGTCGCAGCGTTGTACTGCTTGCAGAAGTCCATGATGTTGATCCCGGCCTGACCCAGGGCAGGACCCACCGGAGGTGCGGGGGTCGCCTGACCGGCGGGGATCTGGAGCTTCAGCACCTGGGCGACCTTCTTACGCTTGCCGCCAGACGGCTGTGCCATCTCGTTTCCTTCCTACGTGAGGTCCGAACGACAGACGACCTTCGCCTGCCTCCCTCTTGTTCTGCGGATCGTCGAGACGATCCGCTTCTGCTGACGCGGTCCGGAACCCGTCGAAGCGTCCCCGATCTGGTGATGCTCTTGTTCTGCTCTTGAGTCTAGAGCTTTGCTACTTGGTCGAAGCCAAGTTCGACGGGGGTTTCCCGGCCGAAGATGTTGACGAGCACCTTGAGCTTCGACTGGTCGACGTTGATCTCGGAGATCGTCCCCGTGAAGTTGGCGAACGGACCAGAGGTGACCCGGACCGATTCCTGCTCCTCGAACTCGAGGCGGGGACGGAGCTTCTTCTTATCCTCGGGCTTGACCTGAAGGATCTTGTTGATCTCGCGGTCGGACAACGGCGTGGGCTTGGCCCCGGAACCGACGAAACCGGTCACTCCCGGAGTGTTGCGAACCACGTACCAGGAGTCGTCGTCGAGGTACATCCGACATAGGAGGTAGCCAGGGAAGACCTTCTTCTGAACAACCTGCTTCTTGCCCTGCTTGATCTCCATGACGTCTTCCATCGGGATGACGACCTCGAAGATGCGGTCCTCGACGTTCATCGAGGAGATACGCGACATGAGGTTTGTCTTCACTTTGTTCTCGTAGCCCGCGTAGGTGTGGATCACGAACCAGTCGCCCGGACGCTCGGTCGGAGGGATGACGTGTTCCTCGAACTCGTAGACCTCTTCCTCGTCCTCGTCGGCCTTCGTGTCCTCGGCCTTCGTGTCTCGGCTTCGGCCTCAGTTGTGGCTTCCGGAGTCTCGGGAGTCTCGGTGTCTGCCGCCTCGGTCTCGACCTCGGGAGTCTGCGATCTCGGCTCGCCTCGGGCTCAGACCTCGGGCTCGACCTCGGGCGTCGACCTCGGTGGCCTCGGTGGCCTCGGTGGCCTCGGGCTCCGTCGTCTCGTCGGTCTCTTCGTGCGTGTGGGTCTCGCTCATGAATCGACTCCAAACAGTGCCAGAACGGCCTTGGTGAAGACGAAGTCGAGTCCGAAGATGATCGTCGCGATCACTACGGTCGCCACAACGACGACCAGCGAGTACGCAACGACCTCTTGCCGGGTCGGCCACGCCACTTTCCTAAGTTCGGCGATGACTTCCTTGAGGAACTGGCGCGGCTTGGTGCGCTCACGCTTGGAAGGAGCGCCCGGAGGCTTGACCTGTGGGGCCTTCTTCTGGGCAGACTCCTGCTTCTTCATCGCTCGCTTGTACTGCCTGTTCAACGGGAACCCTTTCCTAGCGACCCTCCGAGCCGAACCGGACTTCCGGGACGCGCTTCGTAAGGGTCAGTTCCGTGGGGGAGAAAACGAAGGCCAAGGTTAGCACGATGGCGATGTCCTCGCCCCGTCCGGTACCGTCATCGTACCCAAGCTCGCCGAATAATCCAGAGGAGGCCGCGCCGTGGGAGAGATGGTTGCGTTCCTGAGGGGGATCAATCTCGGGAGCCGGAACCGGATCCGGATGGCCGACCTCAGGGACGCTCTCGATGGCGCCGGCTACGAGGATGTCCGTACGCATCTCCAGAGTGGGAACGTCCTACTGCGCGGTAGCTCCTCCGGTCTCGCACGGGACCTTTCTGCGCTGATCGAGGAACGCTTCGGATTGCAGATCGACGTTGTGACCAGGAAGGCCGCCGATCTCAGGGCAACCGTGCGCGCCGATCCACTGGGGGAGCAGGCAACCGACCCGTCGAGGTACCTCGTGATCTTCTACTCGGCGGCAGTTAGGGCCTCGGCCCTCGATGGTCTCGAAGCTCAGGGACAAGAGAGATTCGTCGTGGCGGAGAGCCGGAAGGAGATCTACGCGTGGTGCCCCGAGGGCATGTACAAGAGCCCACTGATGAAAGCGGTGGGCAAGATAGACACGCCAGCCAGCTCGACCTTCCGCAATTGGAGGACCGTGACGAAGGTCGCCGAGATGCTTAGCTGACGTACCGGATCAGCAGGGCGGGAGGGATTCGAACCCCCGACCACTGGTTTTGGAGACCAGCGCTCTGGCCAGACTGAGCTACCGCCCTAGAGGGAGCAAGTCTAGACCGTGAGCCCGAACTGTGGACTCAATCCGTTGGAAGCGAAGCGAATGCCGCGTACAGCGAACGGGCGGTCTTCTCGCCGAGCTCCAGACTTTCGAGGCGATAGGACTCGTTCGGCGCATGGATAGCGTCCTCGGCAAGGGCGAAGCCACTAACGATCGTCGGGATGTTTCGCTCGGCCAGAGCAACGAGGATGGGAAGGGTTCCGCCGATCCGGGTCAGCACCGGGCGCTTGCCACACGCTTCCTCGAAGGCTCCGATCGCGAGCTTCATCGCGGCCGAATCGGCGGCGAATCAGCGCCGGGTCGTTCATCGAATGCACATTGATCGAGACTTCGGCGCCCTCGGGGGTCGCCGCCTCCAGTAGTTCGACCACGGTATCGGCTATGCCCTTGGCGATCTGGTCGGGAGCGAGTCGGATGCTGAACTTCGCATTGGCGGTAACCGGGAGGATCGTGCGGACCTGCTGCGCATCGCCTCCTGCGACCCCGTGGATGTCGAGAGAAGCGTCGGCCCAATTCTGGATGTAGTAGTCATCGCCGGATCCGTCCCATATCGGGCGTCCCGCCGACGTCCCGGATAACACTTTCTCCCGCCGGAAGAGCGGCCCACGCTTCGAGTTCGCTGGGGTCTGGATCTGACAACCCCTCACGGAGTTCGGGCCGGAGTCGTCCATCAGGTCCGGGCTTCACCTGATCCAACAGATGGTTGAGGACATGGATCGCGTTCATAGCGCTTCCCCCGTACATCCCCGAGTGAAGGTTCCGCGTTCCGGTCTTGACCTCGATCTCGAACAGCGCCATCCCGCGCCCGGCGAGGGTGATGGATGGCGTCTCCTCATTGACCATCACTGAATCGAAGATCACGCATGCATCGGCACCACGCTCGTCGTTGCGGATGAAGTTGATGATGTTGTCGGAGCCGACCTCTTCCTCGCCCTCGACGATGATCCGCACATTGACTGGGAGGGTCCCCTCCTCAGCCAACTCACAGGCGACGAACAACATCGGGAAGAAGTTGCCTTTGTCGTCCGAAGCTCCGCGCGCGTAGAGACGTCCGTCGCGGATCGTCGGCTCGAACGGAGGGCTGTCCCACTCCTCGACGGGATCCGCAGACTGCACGTCGTAATGCCCGTAGATGAGGATCGTTGGTGCATCAGGGGGTCCCGGCAGGTCACCAACCACCAATGGATTGCCAGCAGTGGTCACGATCTCGCAGGTGCCACCGGCTCGTTCGATCTTTGCAGTCAGCCATTCGGCTGCACGCATCAGATCCTGAGGATCGCCACCACCCGATGAGATCGAGGGGATGCGCAGAAGTTCGTCGAGTTCCGCAAAAAGTGTCTCGTTCATGGCCGCGATTGTCGCAGACCCACGAGGACCCCTACGCGGCGAGGGTGCGACGCCCGCGGCTTCGCCACAAGACGGCCGCGCCGGCACCAGCAAGCACCGCGAACGAACCGCCCACGTATGCCTTCCGATGTCTGACGACGTGTTCGCGTGCGTGCTCAAGGCGAGACGATCGAGCGGGGATCTCGAGCAAGCGATCGTAAAGGCCGGCGGGAGCCGAGATCGTGTGGGTCTGAAGGCCCCGGAGGCCAGCCATCACGGTCTCGTAACGAGCGAGCTCGGCTTTGCACTCCGGGCAGCGTGACAGGTGGCGGCGAACCGCTAGATCGTCCGAGCCCTCCTTCAGATGAGCCGGGAGCGCCTCTTTGACCTCTTCACACCTCATGTCGCGTTCCTCCGCCTGTGGTCCCGGATCGTCCGGGAACATGATCTCTTTCAACCTCTTACGACCACGATGCACTCGAACCTTCGCTGCCGTTTCCGAGATCCTCAGCTGATCGGCGATCTCGGAGATGCTCAACCCGTACACGTCCCTAAGCACAACCGCTTCTCGAGGCCCCTCCGGGAGAAGTCGTAGGGCCTCCTCCAGTCGTTCGACCTCGAACTTTGCCCCGGCGGCAGACTCGACAGAGCCGGAGGAAGGGATCTGAGCCAGTGCTTCATCGTCGGCTCCCGATTCGTTCGTCCGCTGTCGTTTCCGCTTCCGGTGCTTCGAGATGGCCGTGTTGCTGGCCACTCGGTACAGCCACGTACTGAACATCGCGTCGCCCCTGAAGCTCGAGAGGCTCCGCCACACCTTCAGATAGGTGTCCTGCGTTGCTTCTTGGGCGTCGTTGGGGTTCCTGAGGATCCTGAGACACAGCGTGTATACGTCCCGGTAAGTGGCCTCGACGAGCTGACTCCAGGCCTGTTGATCGCCCGCCTTGCAGCGCTCGATCAACTCTGAGGAGACAAGTTCCCGCTCGGCTCTATCGCCGGTGCTCTTCTGACGTTCCACTGCTTAGAAGGTTACAGGGGGGTGGCGGCGGACTATTCGCCGAAGACCTGCTCGATCTGGCTCAGAAGACTCGCTCGACCCGCCTCGTGCTCCCTCAGGTCCGCAAGTTCGTCATCGGTCATCTCAAGCACCTTGCGGACGGTTGCGACCAGCTCTTCCGGATCGAAGGGTTTGGTCATGTGGAAGGTGGCCCCGAGCTCGTAGCTGCGCTTCCAGTCACTCTCGCGATTGCGTGCGGTGAGGACAAGCACTCTGGTATCCCCAGGAACGCTTCCGTCTCTCATCTTCTCGAGGATCTCGTAGCCATCGAGGCCAGGCATCATGATGTCCAGGATGAGGAGATCGGTCGGAGCCCATGACAAGCGCTCCACGACGGAATCCCCGTCGGCCAGCACCGAGACGTCGTGGCCCTCTTCGCCCAAAAGGTGCGAAACGATCGTGCTGATGTCGGCGTCATCCTCGGCGATCAACACGCGAGCCATGACTTGATTAGACCTCTTTCCCAACTGTGACCCTCTCCCCGTTCGGGTATATCTCGTCCCCTTTCTCGGGTTATCGGCATGGTCACTCACGAGCTTGATGCCTAGTCCTCGTGCCCGAATAGGCTGAGTACGTGCGCCAACCAACCCCGCAACCTCTAATCGGAACGTGGTTCGACCGAAGGACCTTCGAGGCCTCTCGGATCGATCTCGATGAGCTCGTTGCTCGCAAGAAATCCACCAACCAGACGATCGCCGTCTGTCTCCCTGCGTTGAACGAGGCGCCGACGATCGGAGCGATCTGCTCGACGATCTCTCGAGAGCTGATGGATCGATCCGACCTCGTGGACCGGCTGATCGTCATCGACTCGGGTTCCTCCGACGACACCAGCGAGGTGGCCAGCGCGGCCGGGGCAACCGTGTATCGCTCTGCGGATGTGCTCCCCGACCAGGGCGATCACCCCGGGAAGGGCGAAGCGCTGTGGAAGTCACTCGCGGTGGCAGACGAGGACATCATCGTGTGGCTCGATTCCGACGTGACGAACTTCGATCCTTGTTTCGTTACGAACCTCATCACGCCGTTCTTCCTCGATGACGAGATCCTGTTGACCAAGGGTTTCTATCGACGTCACATCCAGGGCGTTCCGGAACCTGTCGCGTCCGGGGGACGTGTCACCGAGTTAGTCGTTCGTCCTCTCGTGCATCTCCTCTACCCACCACTCACGGGTCTCGTCCAACCCCTATCGGGGGAGTACGCGGGACGGAGGAGCGCTCTCGTCCAGTTGCCCTTCTTCACCGGATACGCCGTCGAGATCGGTCTTCTGATCGACTTCGTTGAGCGGTTCTCGCTGGACGCGCTCGCGCAAGTCGATCTGGGACTCCGGGTTCACCGGAACAGGGACACGTTCGAACTCGGGCGTATGTCCCACGAGATCATGCACGCCTTCTTCACGAAACTCGAAAGCATCGGGAAACTCGCTGTGCGTGACGCCCTGCCGACGGAGTTGATCCAGTTCATGCCCGGAGCAGACGGGCCAGCCCCGATGCCTTCCACGCGACCTCTCGTCGTCAGACCACCGATGTGCACCGTGACCGACTAGGGAGATCCCTTCCTTTCAGCCTCGCCCGACGACGTGGGGCGGTGGTGGTGAGTGAATGGAGTGACGTCCTCACCGAGGACAGCGGGTCGCCCATAGATGGCCGAGCAGGATCTTCCCCACGGCAACCGCGGGAACGCCCAGCAGCACTCCCCAGAACCCAGCGAGCGCGCCACCCGCGAGCAGGGCGATCATCACCGTGGCTGGGTGAAGACGGACCGTCCGCTTCATGACCTGTGGGCTGATTATGTGGTTGTCCAGTTGTTGCACCACCAGCTCAACGAAGGCAGCCTGGACCCCGAGCCCGACCCCACCCGTCACCACACCGACGAGGAACCCCAGTCCCCCACCGATGAACGGACCCACGAGCGGGATCAGGTTGAAGAATCCGGCGATAGCACCGATCAGAAGCCAGAACTTCAGACCGATGATCTTGAATCCGATGGCAGACATCACCCCGACCGCGAGGGCGACGAGTAACTGGCCCCGGAAGAACCCGCCGACCGCCTTCGCGATCTTCTGTCCGAGGTCGACAGCCTCGGGCCGGTGGCGCTCGGGGAACAGGTTGACGAGGTCGCGCTTCAGGTGAGGGAGATCGATCAGTAGGTACAGGGCGAGCAGCGGGGCAAGGATGAACACGAGCAGACCCTCGAGCACCGTAAGTCCCCAGCGCGTGATCCGAGAAGTGCTTCCAGCGATCTGCTCCTTGAACACCTCTGCTACGTGATCACAGTCACGCCCGTCGACGCGCTGGGCATCACCGAGGATGCACGAGATGCCAGAGGTATCCAGATCGACCCCGAAGCGATCTTCGAGGGAAGCGGCTGTGTCCTCCGTGAACGCGACGATCTCGGATCGGAACTCGGGCCAATCGTCCCCGAACTGGTCGACTTGAGACGCGACGAACGGCGTCAGCAGGAAGCCGAGTCCCACGATGATCGCAGCGACCGCCAGATAAACGCCGATCGCCGCTACCGCGCGGTTAAGACCCCGTCCTTCGAGCCAGGTGATCGGGGGGTTCAGGATGTAGATGACGAGCAGCGCCAAAACCATCGGAGCGAAGATCACCCGGATCTTGAGGAGTGCCCAGAAGAGCAGTCCCAGCAGGATGATGATGCCGATCAGGGACCAGGACGCGACCCCCCAGCGGCGAAGTCTCTCGCCCGCGTGCGTTGGAGGAGGTAGTGGCTCAGGCACGTACTCAGTATGCCCGGCCCCGGAGGAGTTCCACCGCTCCCGCACGTCAAATTCCCAACGGATGTCCCCCTTAAGGTACGGAGCTAATGAGTGATCAGGTGAACATCGTCCTAGTCTCGAACCGCGGCCCTGTGTCGTTCACGAGGGCCGCGGATGGCACCTTTGACACCAAGCGAGGGGCCGGGGGGCTCGCGGGAGCGCTCGACCCCGTAGCGCGGAGGCTTCACGATCACGCGGTGTGGATCGCAGCAGCGGCGTCCGACATCGACCGGGAGGCGCTCCACGCAGGGATCGTGCCCCAGCTTCGTGAGCAACTCGGCTATCCGATCGAGATGGTCGACATCGATCCCGAGACCTACGACCTCTACTACAACGACGTTTCGAATCGCATGTTGTGGTTCGCCAACCACTGCCTGTGGGACGAACTAGGGATCGACCGTTTCGGGGACGAAGAGCTTCGAGCGTGGAACGAGGCGTACGAGCCGGTTAACGAGATGTTCGCCCGGAAGGTCCTCGAGACCGCGGCTCCGGATGCGCTCGTCCTGTTCCAGGACTATCACCTGGCGACCGCACCTGGACACCTCAGGAGCCTCGGTGACGAGCACACGATCTCGCACTTCACCCACTCCTCGTTCTGCGGTCCCAAAGGACTCGATCGCTGCCCCGCGCCAGTTCCCCGGATGATCATCGAGGGGATGCTCGGCGCCGACCTGCTGGGCTTCCACGTACCCCCCTGGTGCGACGCGTTCTTCCGGTGCTGTGAGGAGATCGGAGCTGAGGTCGATAGGGCTACCGGCACGGTGGTCCACGGTGGGCGGAAGACGTGGGTCAGGTCGTACCCGATCCCGATCGACGCGGGGCAGATCCAGGACCGGGCAAGCGAAGCGAAAGCATCCGGGTGGGCTGAACGATTCAGGGAGGATGCCGACGGGCCCTTGATAGTGCGGGCAGATCGCACGGAGCCCTCGAAGAACATCGTCCGGGGGTTCGAGGCGTTCGGTCTCCTGCTGGACCGACGACCGGATCTGAGCGGCGAGGTTCACTTCGTCGCCTGTCTCTACCCGTCGCGACAGTCGATGCCCGAATACAGGGACCACGCCGACCGTATCCAGCAGGCGGTTGCCGAGGTGAACGACCGTCACCCGGATTCGATCCGTCTGTTCCTCAAGGACGACTACGACAGGACCTTGGGTGCGCTGCGCGTCTACGACGTGCTGCTCGTCAACTCGATCATGGACGGGATGAATCTCGTGTCGAAGGAAGGCCCGGCCGTGAACGAAAGGAACGGTGTCCTCGTCCTTTCCAAGGGTGCCGGATCGCACGCGGAATTGGGCGACGAAGCGGTGGTTATCGAGGACCCACTCGATCTCGAACAAACGGCGCGCGCCCTTGAACTCGCCATCGAGATGGACGCCGCCGAGAGATCGCGGCGCGCTGGATCGCTCAGAGCGAAGGTCGAGAGAAGTAAGCCCAGCGATTGGATCGAAGCACAGCTCGAAGACCTGGAAGCGATCAGCCGGGGTGAGGCGCCCCTGACGCCAGCGACTCCATCCATCTGACAACCCCCGCGGTGCCCTCCAGTCTGAGATCGGCGCGCTCGAGCAATTCGCTCGGGGCGTCATCCGAGGCGACGGCCACCCGAAGTGTCGAGAGGCCCTCCTTGGCGAGTTGATCCAGAGCGTCGAACCCCGGGAGATCCACCACGTCGTCTCCGACGAATGCCGCCGCTTTCAATCCCGCTTCCCGCGACCGCTGAAGGAGCACCTGCGACTTCGAAAACTCGACCGGGGGCCTAAATTCGATGGCCATCTTGTGGGCAGAAGCCGTGATCCCATATCCCTCGGCAAGTTCACGGGCGAGACCTTCGAGGGCCGCCGCCGCTCCCGCCTGGTCGGTGGCCGCTCGATAGTGAAGGACGAACATCACGCCCTTGTCCTCCACGATGACCCCGGGAAGGTCAAGGTCTTGAACCCGGCGGGCAGCGTCTTGTCTGACTCTCGCGATCAGCTCTCGGTATGGCTCGGCTCTCTCGGAAAGGATCACCGCGCCCTCGCTCGTGCGCTCGGCGCCGTGTACCCCCCAGATCTCGATCCCATCTCCGAGCCAGCTCAGTAACTCTCCGGCACCTCGCCCGGAGACGATCGCAACCAAGCGGAACCTCTGCCCCAGGGCGGTCAGGGCACCTTTCGCTCCGGCGACGGGCCGCGCGTCCGACGGGCGATCGACGAGATCGGAAAGTGTGCCGTCGAAATCGAAGAACAATCCTGCAGTCGCCGGGGATTCCAGGAATGGGGCCGTGATATCTGCATCCACAGAGCCACCCTAAACTCGGACAAGTGAGATCCCGGGCCCTCGCATGTATCGCACTTCTTCTGGTAGGCGCGTCATGCCGCCCCGAGGAGATCTCGCTTGCCTACCGCTACGACGAAGGCAGCGTGCACGTCTATCTCATGACAGCGAACGCTCACGCTCGATGGGACCTCGGTGGCGAAGGCGAGGGCTCGTACCGGATCCGCTTCGAGATCACGGAAACGACTATCTCGGAAGACGACGACGGCGCGGTCGTGGCAGTGACCATGCACCCCCTCGAGGTCGAGGAGCGTGGGCTTCCATCACCCGGTTCCGTCGATCGATCGTTCACTCTGTTGATCGGGTCTAACGGAGAGGTCAGAGAAGTTATCGACGTTGACGGTGTGCCCGCCGCAGAGCTGCGTCCGGACGAACTCAGTTTCATCGGCACTTTCAGGCCCCCTCTCCCCCTCGAGAAGGTTGGACTGGGTGACCGGTGGCGGTCGCGGCAAGAGGTCCAACTCGGGAAGGTGTTCCAGAAGATCACCACCGATGGCGTGCTCCGGCGTCTGTCCGTCGATGCCGAGGGAGACATCGCCCAGATCCAGTACGAGGGCGGCGGCCCCCTTGTGTGGACGACGGGATTGCCCCAGGGTGAAGCCGAGCTAACGGGATCGGCCGAGACATCGACCTCGGCACGGTTCGATATCGGTACGGGGCTGCTTCGGTCGGCCACATCGGTGACCGACGGACGTTTCGAAGTTCGGGCTGTCCCGCAAGGCGGCTTGCCCATCACCGGGACCCTGAATCTCAAGTTGGAACTGAGTCTCGAACAGTCGTGACCGACGGGAAGGGAGACGCATCGATGACCGGCTCATCACCGACTCGATACGCGGCCAGAGCAGAGTCATTGGTCAAGACCTTTGGCTCCGGACCAACCGCAGTGGACGCGCTCGAAAGGGGTCGATCTCTCCCTTGAGGTCGGTGGGTTCACAGCGATCATGGGCCCATCCGGATCGGGGAAGTCGACCCTTATGCATTGCATGGCCGGGCTCGACTCACCTACGAGTGGCAAGGTTTTCATCGACGAAACCGACCTGACTGCTCTCAAGGACAAGGCACTGACACAGCTCAGGCGCGACAAGGTCGGGTTCATCTTTCAAGCATTCAACCTTCTTCCGTCGATGTCGGCGGCTGACAACATCACCCTTCCGCTCGACATCGCCGGGCGCAAGCCCGACCAAGCATGGTTCGACGAAGTGATCGGTGCTATCGGTCTGGGTGATCGACTATCGCATCGTCCCAACGAACTATCGGGAGGACAGCAACAGACGCGTAGCTGCTGCCCGGGCACTCGTGAGCCGCCCCGCGATCATCTTCGCCGACGAACCGACGGGGAACCTCGACTCCGCGTCGTCCTCAGAGGTTCTCGCCTTCCTCAAGCGCTCGGTCGACGAGCTGGGGCAAACGATCGTCATGGTTACCCACGATGCTGTTGCTGCCAGTTACGCGGAGCCGTGTCGTGTTCCTGTCGGACGGACGGATCGTCGATCAGATGAACGACCCCACCGCCGACACCGTTCTCGAGCGGATGAAGCACCTGGAGGTCTAGGAGATGCTGAAAGCAACCCTCCGCAGTCTCATCTCGCACAAGCTGAGGCTCCTGATGACGGCGCTCTCGATCGTGCTTGGAGTTTCCTTCGTCGCTGGCACCTATGTCCTTTCCGACACCCTCAACTCAACCTTCGACAACCTCTTCCAGAATGTGTACTCCGGGGTGGACGTCACGGTGCGGGGAGCCCAGACGTTCGAGGTCAGCGCGGGTCAGGAACAGCCGGACGAGAGGCCACCCCTCCCCGAGGAACTGCTCGAGCAGGTGAGAGGGGTGGACGGAGTTAACGAGGCGGAAGGTTCCGTGTCCGGGATCGCTGCCTTCGTTGACAAGGGTGGCGAGGCGATCATCCCGACCGGCCCACCGACGCTGGGGGTTTCTTGGGGGAACGTGGATGACCTAAATCCGCTGACCCTTCGAAGCGGCAGCGCTCCCGATGGAGACGATGAGGTCGCGATGGATGCTCGCACGGCCGAAGCGAACGGCTTCGTCGTCGGCGATACGGTGAAGGTCATCACGAAGGGGCCCCAGCGGGAGTTCACCCTCTCCGGGGTGGTGGGATTCGGCGCCTTGGACAACCTAGCCGGCGCAACGCTGGCCGTCTTCGATGTCGACACCGCCCAAGAGCTCTTCGATAAAGAGGGACTGTTGGACACCGTGGATGTGACCTCTGAGCCGGGCGTCTCTCCGCGGGAGCTCCAAGACAGGATCGCCGACGCGATCGGCAACGAGTACGACGTCGCAACCGGAAACCAGGTCACCGCGGAGAACAGCGAGCAGCTCAAGGAGGGTCTCTCGTTCTTCAGCACCGCGCTGCTCGCGTTCGCGTTCATCGCGCTGTTCGTCGGTTCGTTCATCATCGCCAACACCTTCTCGATCATCGTTGCGCAGAGAACACGGGAACTCGCCCTGCTCCGAGCCATCGGTGCGAGCCGGCGGCAGGTGATGACGTCGATCGTGGCCGAGGCCGTGATCACGGGACTGTTCGCCTCTATCGTCGGGATCGGATTCGGGATCCTCGTCGCTCTGGGGCTCCAGAAACTTCTCACCGCGTTCGGCCTGGAACTGCCAAGCGGTCCCCTCGTGATCAGCGCCAAGACCTACCTGATCCCGCCGCTTATCGGTATCGGAGTAACGGTCATGGCTTCGATCGCTCCCGCTAGGAGGGCGACCAAGGTTCCACCGGTCGCTGCGATGCGCGAGGACTACGTTGTGCCCTCGAGCGCCGGCAAGAAGCGGATCGTCGGTGGGCTCGTCATCCTCGTTGTGGGGGTAGCGCTCCTCTTCTTCGGTCTCTTCCGAGGCGGGGACGACGCGGTCCAGTCGGTTGGTCTCGGTGCCCTGCTCGTGTTCGGGGGGGTGGCGGCTGTAGCGCCAGTACTTGCAGTGCCGTTGGCGCGCGGCATCGGAGCACCCTTCGCCAGATGGTTCAACGTACCGGGACGCATAGCGCGCGACAACTCGATGAGGAATCCCAAGCGCACCGCGTCGACCGCGGCTGCGCTGATGATCGGAGTCGCGCTGGTTGGATTCGTGACCGTGTTCGCGTCCTCTATCAAAGCGTCGACCAGTGAGCTGATCGACGGTTCGACCAACTTCGATCTGATCGTCCAGTCCAAGAGCTTCACAGGATTCAGTCCCGAGGTAGCCGCCACGGTCGGTGGCCTGGACGGGGTTGAGACTGCAGTGGGATTCAGGGCGGGGCAAGCCAGGATCGACGGCAAGACAGTGTCCGTCGAGGCGGCAGAGCTGACTGCCGCAGGCGACGTTCTGACGTTCGACATGATCAGCGGCGAGGTGGCAGATGCAGCGTCATCCGGCGTTCTCGTTAGCGAGCAAGAGGCGGACACCAACGGATGGACCCTCGGTGACACGATAACGATGGAGTTCCAGTCATCACCAGCGGGGGACTTCGAGATCAAGGGGATCTACGAACGCAATCCCCTCGCGGGCAACTACGTGATGGGCCTCAGTCAGTTCGAGGATGCGTTCGTCACTCAACAGGATTTCGTGGTTCTGATCCTGGGGACAGAGGGCACGAGCCCCGAGTCGCTGAGAAGTACCGTGGACAGCGAGTTGGAAGCGTTCCCGAACGTCGAGGTTCAGAACAAGACCGAGTATCTGAGATCTCAGGAAGAGCAGATCGATCAACTACTTGGACTGGTCTCTGCTCTCCTCGGACTCGCGTTGATCATCGCGTTCATCGGGATCGTGAACACCCTCGCCCTGTCGATCTTCGAGAGAACCCGCGAGATCGGCATGCTTCGGGCGATCGGGATGGCGCGGGTTCAGGTAAAACGGATGATCCGCTGGGAATCGGTGATCGTCGCCGTACTCGGCGCAGTCCTCGGGCTCGCCATCGGCATCTTCTTCGGATGGGCGATGGTCATCGCGCTATCCGATCAGGGCATCACCGCGCTCGAGATCCCGTTCGGGTCACTGCTGTTCTACGTCGTGATAGCGGGCCTTGCTGGGGTTCTGGCAGCGGTGCTTCCCGCACGCCGAGCAGCGAAGATCGACGTGCTCCGCGCTATCAGCACCGAATGATCAGCCAGCTTCGTCCTTGCCGACGATGACATGGAGTTGGACATCCGAGGAGAGATCATCCGGTTTCTTCGCTGCTACCCATCCGTTGTCGGCCGCCAGGGTTTCGGCGACGTCACGGACCTGGGGCGAGCCCCAGTAGACGGTTGTGGTTTCGAACGCGCCCAGCGCAGTATCGATCGCCACGATGTCGAACCCGAGCTTGGCTAGTCGGTCGGCCATGCGCTGAGCAGCGCCCTCGACGCCGCCGGTCGCGTTGAGGACCTGAGCGGTGATGCCTTCGTACGAGACCAGCGGGTCGTCGGCGCCTTTCGATGTTTCCACCGGGGTCGGCTGCGTGGTCGGCTCTTCCAGGGGCGTTTCGGTCGGGGTCGGAGAGGGGGCGCTCGGCGCTGCAGCCTCATCGCCGCCGACCGTATCAACCGCGACCCAAACGGCCCCCGCCACTACGACGGCAACGACCAGCCACGGCAAGGCCCACGCCAGGAATGACCGAACCAATGGCCAGCGCTCTGAGGAAGAGTGGCGCCCCATATGGGCGAGAAACTATCGCTTGGTGCTGGGCGCGTACTCCGTACCGAGCAACCGAGCGACGCGCTGGCGCTTGCGGTAGGTCCGGAGTCGTTGGAGACGCTTCACCAGGATCGGATCGTAGGCGATGGCGGCGGGGAGCTCGATCAGCTCGTTCAGGAGCTGGTAGTAGCGGGTTGCCGACATGTCGAAGCGTTCTTTGATCGCCTGCTCCTTGACGCCTGCGTGCTTCCACCACGAGCGCTCGAAATCGAGGATGTCGATATCCCGCTCGGCGAGTTCCTGGCCCTTGAAATTGATGCTCTCATCCATTGGCTCAGGGTAGCGGCGGGTGGGGCGCGAGCGGTGGATTTGGGTTCCCAGGTTTCGCGGCTCGGTCGATCCCTTTGAGATCAGGGGAACAGACCGCGGGTCAGGTGGGCTTCTGCCACTCGACCGACTCCTATCCAGTGAGCGGCCTGGCGCATCGAGAGGCCCTTCGCCTCGGCGAGGTCGTAGACCTCATCGAACGCCCTCTCCATGATGAGGCGGAGCCTGTCGTTGACCTCTTCTTCACTCCAGAAATAGGCCTGGATGTCCTGCACCCACTCGAAGTAGGAGACGGTCACCCCGCCGGCATTCGCAAGGATGTCGGGGACGACGAAAACCCCGCGATCGGCCAGGACCTTGTCCGCCTCGAACGTGACCGGTCCGTTGGCGGCTTCACACACAACCCTGGCCTTGATCTTGTCGGCATTCTTGATCGTGATCACACCCTCGATCGCTGCCGGGATGATCACGTCACACTCGATCTCTAAGAGCTCTTCATTCGTGATCGGGTCGGCGCCCGGGTACCCCATGACCGAGCCCGCTTCGCGCTTGTGCCGATTGATCGCCTCTGGATCGAGGCCAGATTCCTTGTAGATACCGCCTTCGACGTCAGAGATCGCAACCACTCGGCACCCGGCGTCGTGGAGCAGCTGAGCGAGGAAGCCACCGACCTTCCCGTGACCCTGGATAGCCACGCTGACCTCTTCGATCCCGAGACCTAGACGCTTGAGGGTGGAGAACAACATGTACATCACGCCCCTGGACGTTGCTCCGCCTCGACCCTTAGAACCACCGATCGAAACTGGCTTTCCCGTCACGACACCTGGGACGGAGTAGCCCTGGTTCTGCGAGTACGTGTCCATGATCCAGGCCATGATCTCTTCGTCCGTATTCATGTCCGGGGCTGGGATGTCTTTCTCTGGCCCGATGAAAGGAAGGATCTCGGAGGCGTAGCGGCGGGTCATGCGCTCGAGCTCGGCACGGCTGTGATCACGCACGTTCACCGCTACTCCGCCCTTCGCCCCACCGAACGGGATCTCGGCGATAGCGCACTTCCACGTCATCCACATCGCCAAGGCCTTCGTTTCGTCGAGACCAACATCGGGGTGATATCTGATCCCGCCCTTCGCCGGCCCTCTAGTGACGTTGTGATGAACGCGGGTGCCCTGATAAACGCGCGTAGACCCATCGTCCATCCGGAACGGAACCGAAACGATGAGAGCGCGCTTCGGGGTGCGCAAGATCTCGTGGACCCCGGGAGCGAGACCCATCAACTCCGCGACCTCATCGAGCTGAGAGAGAGCCGTCTCCCACGGAGATTCCTGAGAAGCGTCATCGCTGGGGGCAGGGGGCGGTTCGATCTTCTTGTTCGGCGCGGGGCTCTTCTGGCTCAAGTCGACTCCGTTGTCGTTCGGTCTTTGATCCGGTCTCTGGTCCGGTCGCTCGAGCTGGAGACAGGATTCGAACCTGCGACCTGCCGCTTACAAGGCGGCTGCTCTACCAACTGAGCTACTCCAGCATCTCCCAAAGGGTATCCCCCCGCCACGGCAGCGACGGGACCTCAGCCTGCATGATGGGCGGAACCGTCGCCGAGTCGCTCCTCGAGTTTGCGCTTGATCCTCTGAAGGGCGTTGTCGATGGACTTGACGTGCCGGCCGAGGACATCGGCGATCTCAAGGTACGACTTGCCATCCATGTAGAGATGTAGGACATCAGACTCGAGGCCCGACAAGGTATCGGCCATCGAGGTCTGTATCCGGGCAAGCTCTTCCGAGGACACCAATAGGTCTGCCGGATCGTCGATCGTGCGAGACACCATGATCTCCTCGAGATGAGGAGCCTCAGGATCGTCGCCCCCCAGCGGGCGATTCAGCGAGACGTACGAATTCAGCGGGGCATGCTTGTGGCGGGTAGCGGTCTTGATGGCAGTGATGATCTGGCGCGTGATGCAAAGTTCGGCGAATCCCCGGAACGAGGCGTTCTTGGTTCCGTCGAAGTCCCTGACCGCCTTGTAGAGCCCGATCATCCCTTCTTGGACGATGTCCTCACGGTCGGCGCCCGCCAAGAAGTAGGTGCGGGCCTTGGCTCTGGCGTAATGCCGGTAGCGAGTGAGGAGGGTCTCGATAGCGCGATCGTCCCCGCCGCGCACCCGTGCGACCAATTCCTCGTCGGCAGCCTCCTTATGAGGTGCACGAGTCCCGGACATCTCGACCTCTCCCCCCAGGGGTCCCCCGCGTAGGACGGCTGCCCTGACGGGGAGCCCTCGAAATCGTAGCGGAAGCTAGCCCTCGGGGCTACGTGTGAGTTCTCCGCGCTATCTCGAACATCGCGACCGCTCCCGCCACGGCCACGTTCAGGGAACCCAGTTTCCCCGCCGAGGGGATGCCGACCAACTGATCACAACGTTGCACGATCGACTTCGAGATGCCTCGATCCTCGGCCCCCAAAACGAGACCAACCGGCGGTTCGGCGAGATCACTCGACCAGATGTCTTGCTCGGCTTTCTCATCCAGGCCCAGGATCCACACCCCCGCAGAGCGCGCCTCGTCGATCGCGCGACCGAGGTTCGTGACCCTTGCTACCGGCACCACCTCGGCGGCGCCCGCGGACACTCGTCTCACCGTGGCATTGACCGATGCAGCCCGATGGGTCGGGATCACGACGCCGTGGAACCCGGCCCCGTCGGCCGAGCGAAGGAGAGAACCCAGGTTGTGAGGATCGGTGACGCTATCGACGAACAGGAGCTTCGGTTCAGCGACGGAGAGAAGCATCTCGAGTTTCGTGTACTTGAACGGCCCCGCCACCGCGATCACACCTTGATGGTTGATCCCGCGAGCCAACTTCTCGATCTCGGCACGGGGGACGGTGCGGATGGGGACCCCGGCCGCACCGGCAGCCTTCCTGATCGCACCGATCGTCGAGGAAGGATCCAGCTCCTGAGCTACGAGGACGCGCTCGGCCGGGCGACCGTTCTTCAGCAGTTCCAGAACCGGGCGCCGACCCGCGACGACCGCGGGATCGTCGTCCGGCTTACGACCCCGAGGCACCGATACGCCATCTGGTTCCGGAAGGTGTGTCCTCGGCAACCACCCCGAGGCCGGCGAGCTTGTCCCGTATGGCGTCCGCACGGTCGAACGCCTTCTCGGCCCGAGCATCGTCACGCAGCTGGAGCAAGAACTCCACGAGCCCAGACAGCAGCTCGTCATCGGCGCCTTCAGTCGCGAAACGGAACCCCAGCACCCCGGTGAGCTCGAGGAATGCAGCTGTGAGCTCCACCAATCGCCCCCGGGCGCCCGGCTCATCGTGTGCGTCGAGGGCTTTGTTCCCTTCGGTGACGAGATCATGAACCGCAGCGAACGCCCCTGCGGAGTTGAAGTCATCGTCCATGGCCTCGATGAAGTTCGAGATGAACGGTTCGTCGGTCTCCCCATCGCGCGTCGCCCCGTCCCCACGGGGCATCTGGTCACCCAGAGCGTGTCGAGCAGAAGCCAGGAACGTCGCCCACCTCTCGTAGGCGTTGCGCGAATCCTCGAGAACCGCCTCAGAGAACGCCACCTGGGTCCGATACGAACCAGAGAGCGCCCAGTACCTGAGGATCTCACCGCCGATCTGCTCGACGGCATCGTGAGCCAGCATGACGTTGCCTAACGATTTCGACATCTTCTCGCTGCCCATCTGAACCATCCCTGCGTGCAGCCAGTGACGAACGAACTCCCCCGGTTCCAGTCCTTCCGCCTGCGCGATCTCGTTCTCGTGGTGAGGAAAGATCAGATCCGTTCCGCCGCCGTGGATATCGAAGCCCATGCCCAGGTAGCGCGTGGACATCACCGAGCACTCGATGTGCCATCCGGGACGGCCCGGCCCCCACGGGGACTCCCACGATGGCTCACCTTCCTTGGCGGCCTTCCATAGGGAGAAGTCGAGAGGGTGTCGCTTCCCAGGATGAGGTTCGACGCGCTCGCCGGCGCGCATGTCCTCGAGGGACCTTCCAGATAGTTTCCCGTAACCCTCGAAGCTCTCGACGGCGTACCAAACATTGCCGTCCGCCTCGTAGGCCGATCCCTTCGCGATCAGTCCCTCGATCGCCGTCACCATGTCTGTGATGTGGTCGGTTGCCTTACTCACGATGTCGGGACCTGCTGCACCCATGGCCGCGAGGTCTTCTTCGAACGCCTTCGTGTACTTGAGAGCGATGCCATCGGGAGGGAGCTTCTCGAGTTTGGCCCGCTCGATGATCTTGTCGTCGACGTCCGTATAGTTCATGACGTACGTCACGTCGAACCCGCGATAGGTCAAGTAGCGACGGATGAACTCGAACCAGACCATCGTGCGCGCGTTCCCGATATGGATGTAGTTGTAGACGGTCGGCCCGCAGCAGTACATGGCAACCTTGCCAGGCTCCCTAGTTGTGAACGGGATGACCTTGCGGGCCTTCGAGTCGTAGATCCGGATAGACATCGTCACACCCTATCTAGCCGTCGATGAGCACAACGGCCAGGGCTGCGATGCCCTCGCTCCGACCTGTGAAGCCGAGACCATCGGTCGTGGTGCCCTTGATAGACACGACGCGGGGGTCAAGACCGAGTGCGCTTGCGATGTTCTCCCTCATGCGCTCCCGGTGAGGAGCGATCCTCGGAGCAGCTGCAACCACGGTCGCATCGATGTTGTGGATCACGTACCCGGCATCACCGATCAGGCGGCCTGCCTCGGTCAGTATGGCCAGACTCGAGGCGCCCTCCCATCGGTCGGAAGCCGGGAAGTGGTCTCCCAGATCCCCGGCACCAGCGGCCCCAAGCAGGGCATCGGTGATGGCGTGGGACAGCACGTCTGCATCGGAGTGACCCGATAGGCCCTTGGCGTGAGGGATCTCGACTCCACCGATAACGACCGAGTCACCGTCGCCGAAAGCATGAGCGTCGAACCCCTGCCCCACCCTCATGAGCGTGCCTCGATCAAGGCTTCGCCGAGGACGAAGTCCTCTGCATAGGTGAGTTTGATGTTGGTGCGACTTCCCATCACCACCGCCACCTGCCGGCCCATGTTCTCGAGCAACTGGCAATCGTCGGTTGACTCGACCTCGTCGGCGGTCGCTTTAGCGTGCGCATCCCTGAGAACGTCAGTGCGGAACGCCTGTGGGGTCTGAGCGCGCCACAGGTCGGTGCGATCCAGCGTTCCGGTAACCACCTCGCCAGCAACCCGTTTGATGGTCTCGTCGATCGGAACGGACACCACTGCTCCATCGTGAGTCGCAAGTAGATCGACCGCGCCGGTGATCATGGCTTCCGTTACGAAAGGTCGAACCGCGTCATGCACGACGACGTACTCGGAATCGACGAGAGCGAGCCCGCTCGCGACCGACGCCTGTCTCGTTCTGCCCCCCGGAGCAAGGACGATGTCCTTCCCAAGGGCGGAACGCGCGAGATCGAAGTGTTGCTCGGGGGCGACGACGACGACAGGATCGCACCCAGACGAGCAGAGAACCTCGAACGACCACGAGATCACCGGACGGCCACCGAGCGATCGGAACTGCTTGGGCGTCTCGTCGCCTAGCGCTCTGGCCCGTTGGCCGCTGCCGCCTGCGACGAGGATCGCGGAGGTTCCTATCCGAGAACCTCGTCAAGCATCTCCTCGGCGGCTTCCTCGTTGCAGTTCTTGGAGAAGGTGAGCTCGGAAACGAGGATCTGGCGCGCCTTGGTAAGCATGCGCTTCTCGCCAGCAGACAGGCCCTTTTCCTTGTCCCTCTGGTGGAGGCTCCTTACGACTTCGGCGACCTTGTAGATGTCACCGGAACGGAGCTTCTCGACGTTCGCCTTGAAGCGGCGGGACCAGTTAGTCGTGTTCTGGGTGGGTTCGTTCTTCTGCAGCTCCTTGAAGACCTTGGGCATCTCCTTGGCTGGGGTCACTTCCCGAAGGCCGACCTCCTCCGTAGAGTCGGTGGGAACCATGAGGGTCAGTTCCCCATAGGCAAGCTGCAAGATGAAGTACTCGCGCGTCTCACCGAACATCTCTTTCTCTTCGAGCCGCTCGATCACTGCAGCCCCGTGATGGGGGTAAACGACCTTGTCCCCTACCTTGAATCCCACGTGGAATACCTCCTACCCGATTCCGGCGCGCACTCTCGCTCGCCCTTTGCAAACCCGAGACATGGGCCGATCACGGCCTGTGCGGAATCCAGAGTTTACCACGGCAGCACCTTGGACTCCTTGGGCGAAAGGGGCTCTATCCGGCCTCGACGCTCGCCAGCTTGGGCTTCAGAAGATCGATCACACCGGAGACATCCGATATCTCGATCGCGCGCAACCCCGCAGGCGCCTTCACCACGCCTCGCGGGACGAGCGCACTCGTGAATCCGAGGCGAGCGGCCTCCGCGAGACGGCGCTCGGTTCCGGGAACGCGGCGAACCTCGCCTCCTAGCCCGATCTCGCCGAGCGCCACCATGTCATCGGGAGCGGAAGTGCCACCGACGGCACTCACGAGAGCAGTCGCGATCGCTAGGTCGGCCGCCGGTTCCTTGATAGTCAGTCCCCCAGCAGCGGCTGCGAAGACATCCGTCTTGGACAGCTCTAGGTTCCCGTGGGTGGTCAACACCCCTAGGAGCAGCGCCAGTCGTCGAGCGTCGAGGCCGATGGGGACCCGGCGGGGGTTGGCCAGTTCGCTGCTGGAGCAGAGCGCCTGGATCTCGACCAAGACACAACGAGTGCCCTCGAGACCGGGGAACACGATCGAGCCTGGCACCCCCGCACGGCGGTCGGCCAGGAGCATCGACGAAGGATCTTCCACTGCCTCAAGGCCGTTCTCGCCCATGACGAAGACGCCGGTCTCCTCGCACGAGCCGAAGCGGTTCTTCGCGGCGCGGAGGAGCCTCACAGACGATGTTCGATCGCCGTCAAGGTTGAGGACGACATCAACAACGTGCTCGAGGGTCTTGGGTCCAGCGACAGTGCCCTCTTTCGTCACGTGCCCGACCAGGATCACGACGCTTCCCGATGCCTTGGCGTGCCGGGCCAGGGACATCGCGCAGTCCCGAACCTGCACCACGGACCCGGCGCCCTGCTCGGCTCCCGACGACTCGATCGTCTGGATCGAATCGACCACCAGCACGTCCGGCAGATCCCTCCGTGCGATGTCGAGTACGGCCTCGAGTGAGTTCGTGGCTGTCGCGCTGGAACGATCCGCAGTCGATGCCGAGGCGGCGAGCGCGGAGAGCGACCTGATCGATGGACTCTTCACCGGTCACGAGCAGAGTGGAGCGCCCTGATGCGATCAGCCCGGCGAGCAGCTGCAGGACGATCGTCGACTTCCCGATGCCCGGCTCACCCGCGAGTAGCAGGCAGGCCCCCGGCACGAGGCCTCCCCCGAGCACGCGGTCGATCTCGTGAGACCCGCTGGCGAGCCGAACAGGCGCTGCGGTCGTGGACCCGAGGGTGCCGACCGCAGACATCTCTCGAGATGGAGACGACGAGCGCTCGGATGCCGTACTCCACGCCCCGCAATCGGGACAGCGTCCGAACCACTTGGGGCTGGAGAAGTCGCACTGCGAGCAATGATGTGAGATGCGTTCTTTAGCCATGCCCAGACCATAGTCAGCGGGTACGACAGAACCGGGCGCGAAACGACCCGGCTCCTGAAGAACCGGGTCGGTGCCACCGGGCGCCCTCTTGGCGGGTGCCCGGTGAGGCTTGGTTATCCCCTACTCGGCGGAATCCGAATCTTCGGCGCCCGCTCCGGCTCCGGCGAGTTCAACCGGGATGATGTCGGGCGAACGCTCCGCCTTGCGGAAGACGATCTCGGCATCTTTGCCCTCGCCTTCCGCGTCGACCATGATCGCGTCGCCAGCTTCGAACTCCTTCCACAGGATCTTCTCGGACAGTGGGTCCTCGATGAACCTCTGGATCGCTCGGCGCAACGGTCTGGCACCGAGGCTTGGGTCGTAGCCAGAGCTCACCAGCTTGTCCTTTGCGGCCTCTGTGAGTTCGATCTCGACATCCTGGCTCTTGAGGTGCTCGATGACCCGGCGGATGAGGAGGTCGACGATCGAGTGGACCTCTTCCCTGCTCAGCTCGTGGAAGACGATGACCTCGTCGATCCGGTTCAGGAATTCGGGACGGAAGCTCCGCTTGAGCTCCTCGTTCACGTTCTCCTTCATCTTCTCGTAGGTCAGTTCCTGAGCGGTCTGCCCGAAGCCCATCGCTTGCTTGCGGATATCGCGGGTCCCGAGGTTCGAGGTCATGATGATGACGGTGTTCTTGAAGTCCACCGTCTTGCCTTGGGCATCGGTGAGACGACCATCCTCGAGGATCTGGAGGAGGGTGTTGAAGACATCGGGGTGCGCCTTCTCGATCTCGTCGAGAAGAACCACGGAGTAAGGACGGCGGCGCACCGCTTCGGTGAGCTGCCCACCCTCTTCGTAGCCAACGTAGCCCGGAGGCGAGCCGACCAGTCGGCTGACCGTGTGCTTCTCCATGTACTCGGACATGTCGAGCTGGATCAGCGCGTCCTCGTCACCGAACATGAACTCGGCGAGCGCCTTAGCGGTCTCGGTCTTACCGACACCTGAGGGGCCGAGGAAGATGAACGAACCGGCCGGGCGCTTGGGGTCCTTGAGTCCTGCCCGGGTACGGCGGATCGAGCGGGATACCGCGGAGATCGCATCGTGTTGGCCGACGATCCGCTTGTGCATCTCGTCTTCCATCCGGAGCAGCTTGGCGGTCTCTTCCTCGGTGAGAGAGGTGACTGGGATGCCGGTCCAGGACGATAGGACCTCGGCGATCTGTTCCTCGTCGACGGTGGCAAAGGCATCGCCCTGCTCGGTCTTCCACTCGGACTCCTTGGTCGACCGTTCGTCGATCAGGGTCTTCTCCTCGTCGCGGAACGAGGCTGCGCGCTCGAAGTCCTGCTGCTCGATCGCCTCCTCTTTCTTGCGACGGACGTCGGAGATCTTGTCCTCGAGTTCACGATGGTCGGGCGGTGCCGACATCCTTCGGATCCGGAGCCTCGAACCGGCCTCATCGATGAGATCGATCGCCTTGTCCGGCAGGAAGCGGTCCGCGATGTACCGATGCGCCAAGTTGGCCGCAGCGACGAGACCCTGGTCGGTGATGTTGACCCGGTGGTGGGCCTCGTAGCGGTCACGAAGACCCTTGAGGATGTCGATCGTGTGAGCAACCGACGGCTCCGGAACCTTGATCGGCTGGAACCGGCGCTCGAGGGCAGCATCCTTCTCGAGATGCTTGCGGTACTCATCCAGGGTCGTAGCACCGATCGTCTGCAGCTCGCCGCGAGCCAGCATCGGCTTCAAGATGCTGGCGGCATCGATCGCGCCTTCTGCCGCACCAGCACCCACGAGGGTGTGGAGCTCGTCGATGAACAGGATGATGTCGCCACGGGTCTTGATCTCTTTGAGAACCTTCTTGAGGCGCTCCTCGAAATCACCGCGGTAACGGGACCCGGCGACCAATGCTCCGAGGTCGAGGGTGTAGAGCTGCTTGTTCTCGAGTGTCTCTGGGACTTCTCCCTTGACGATCGCCTGGGCGAGCCCCTCGACGATGGCGGTCTTGCCTACGCCCGGCTCGCCGATCAGTACGGGGTTGTTCTTGGTCCTCCGTGACAGCACCTGCATCACGCGCTCGATCTCGTTCTCGCGCCCGATGACCGGGTCGAGTTTGTTCTCGCGCGCGTTCTGGGTGAGGTTCCGTCCGAACTGGTCGAGCACGAGTGATCCCTGTGGGGACTCCCCGCCTCCGCCGGTGCCAGCTGCAGCCGGTTCGCCCTTCTGGCCCGAGTATCCGGACAGCAGTTGGATGACCTGTTGCCGAACCCGACCGAGGTCGGCTCCAAGCTTCACGAGGACCTGGGCGGCGACGCCCTCGCCTTCGCGTATCAAGCCAAGCAGGATGTGCTCGGTACCGATGTAGTTGTGGCCAAGTTGCAGAGCCTCACGGAGTGAGAGCTCCAGCACCTTCTTGGCACGTGGGGTGAATGGGATGTGTCCCGAGGGCGGCGATTGGCCAGCCCCGATGATCTCCTCGACCTGCTGACGGACCTTCTCTAGAGAGATCCCCAGCGACTCGAGTGCCTTCGCGGCAACGCCTTCGCCTTCGTGGATCAGCCCGAGCAGGATGTGCTCGGTACCGATGTAGTTGTGGTTGAGAAGCCTCGCTTCTTCCTGAGCGAGGACGACTACCCTGCGGGCCCTATCAGTGAACCGCTCAAACATCTCTGGGCCACGCCTCCCTTTGTTCTGCGTATCGTCGAGACGATCCGCTTCTTCTTAAGTGCTGCGGAACCCGTCGAGGCGTCCCTGGCTACTTCTGATTATACGGACGGGTTGTTACAAAACTCCGGCCCGTCTCTTATCAGAACGCCCGAGGGTCCCTAATAGTTCCCTCGGGGCATTCCTTACCCATCGTTCGGAACCGATGGCAGGGATGTATGGCGCCCCTTAGGTGATTCTTCGGCATCCGGAGGGGCCTTCCTGAGGGGCCCGAAGATTTCGCGTTCTACGAGTAGGGGTCGGATCGAGGGGAGGCGACCCCGAAGCGCCAGGTGGTGTTTCGCGGAGCCGGGGCATCGGTCGGAGGGGCGTTCCGGAACAGGTAACCCCAGTCGTTGGGAGCGACGTCTGTGACCTTGCCGTTGATCGAGAACCCCCGAGCGAGCGGGACCCATGGGAGCCCCTCGGGCAGCTTGCCTCTCTCCCTCACCGCCTGGGCATCGGTGGGCACGACCCACAGGCCGACCCTCGTCTGATCCACGAGCGTGTGATCGTCGGGCCCGAGGGTGATGTCGAGGCCTCCGAAACGCCGCCCTTCGATCTTCTCGATCTGCTCGGCGAGGTCCGCCCCCACCTCGGAGTTGGCCACCGCCCACCCGATCAGACGGGTTGCGTCGTAGGAGCGTTGTTCCCTGCCCGTCGGTCGCTCGTCCCACCACTCGACGAAGGCAACCTTGAACGAGCGCAGGCTGGGCACGGGCAGGTAGTGGGCTCCGCGTGCGTAGGTGTCTGAGGCGACGGTGCCCGTTGGGACATCCACATCCGATACAGAGATCGCATGATCGAACCCCGCAAGTTGCGGATGCCACCAGCCCGTCTTCCTCCGCTGTCTTTCGAGACGGGGGGGCGCAGATGCGATCCGCGCATCGGCAGTGCCTTGATAGAGGGCATCCGCGGACTCGAGTTCTTGGATCACCTCGGAGAATCGAGCTGGTGAACCCGACACGACCACCGCCTCAACCCCGGCGGTCTTCAGAGTGATGAGCCCGGGGCGGACAGATCCTCCGTCCTCGAACGTGACCACTTCCAGTTCGACCCGCGCAGGGAGCGAGTCGGCCAACGCGTCGGCCGCCGCCTCTCCGTCCTTGGTCCTCGGGACTATGACGCCGATCGATCGGTACCTGCGATCGCGGGCCAGGTACGACGCGAGCCTCCTCGCTTCCCAGATCTTCGAGGGGCCCGCTTGAAACACGTGATCCGTGAGCTGTTCGCGCGCGTAGAGGTCGCCGAAGATCGAGATGGCAGCGATACCGCGCGCCGCCAGCAGGTCCTCGGTCTTGGGGAGCACTCCTTCGGGGCCGGCATAGATGATGCCCACCGAACGCTCGATCCCGGCCAATTCCTCGATCCTCGAACGCGCTTTCTGCGGATCACCCTCATCATCGAGAGCAACGAGTTCGAACGGCATCGCGTCGTCAGGGAGACTCTGATTGAGTGCGTGCACGGCGATGTCCGCTCCCTCGAACGCGTCCTCACCTCGCCACGACTCTGGCCCCGTCAGGGTGGCGACAAGTCCGATCACGAGGCTTTCGGACGACAGGGGACGACCGACGGGGCTCCGGGAGGGAAATACGTTATCGACCGGTTCGTCGCACGCGCTCGCGACGAAAGAAACCAAGAGGGCGATAGTGATCGCCAGATGCCGGCCGCTCATGAGCCGCATCCTGCCATCAACTCCCGGCTATCAGGTGTCGTGGGGTGCTTCGGGCTTGAGGGTTGGGAACATGATCACGTCACGGAGCGAGCCGACCCCCAGGAGCAGGCGGAGTAGCCGGTCGACCCCCAGGCCGAATCCGCCCGCAGGAGGCATCCCATAGGCGAGCGCCTCGAGGAAATCCAGGTCCGGGAGCGTCGCCTCGTCGTCACCAGCGGCGCGCGCCGCGGCCTGGGATTCGAAACGACGACGCTGTTCGGCGGGATCATTGAGTTCGGAATAGACGGGAGCGATCTCCATCCCACCGATGATGAGGTCCGCGTGCTCGGTGAACCCAGTGATCTCGCGATGGTCTTTCGCCAACGGTGACACTTCCTTCGGCATCCCCATCACGAAGGTCGGGCGAACTAGCTTGCGCTCAGCAACCTCCTCGAAGATCTCCATCAAGACCTTGCCCCGCGTCCATCTCGGATCCGTCTTGATGCCGAGGGACGACGCCGCGTCGGTGATGGCCGATGCGTTCCCGTCGGTCCAGGGCGCGAGCAGGTCCGGGCCACCGTGTTCGGCGATCGCCTCGAACATCGTTACCCGCGCGAACGGCTCGGCGAGATCGGTGGTTCCCTCGGCGGTCTCGAACGTGGTTCCTCCGGTGACCTCGACAGCGATCGCTCTGATCAGTCCTTCCACCAGGGTGGTGGTGTGGTGGTAGTCGACGTATGCCTCGTACGCCTCGAGCATCGTGAACTCGGGATTGTGTTGGGTTGATACACCTTCGTTGCGGAAGCTCCGGTTGAGCTCGTAGACCTTTTCGACCCCACCGATGAGCAATCGCTTGAGATAGAGCTCCGGAGCCACCCTCAGGTAGAGATCGATATCCAGCGCGTTGTGGTGCGTCGTGAATGGACGGGCTACCGCTCCCCCTGCGATCGGCTGCAACAGCGGGGTCTCAACCTCGAGGAACCCGCGTTCCTCGAGGAACGATCTGATCACTCGATTCGCAGAGGCCCGTCCTTCGAGAGCTGTCCTGGTCTGTTCGTTGAAGATCAGATCGAGGTACCGCTGGCGATACCTCACCTCGACGTCCGATACCCCGTGCCACGAATCGGGCATCGAGCGCTCGCAGGGCGCCAAGATCACGACTTCTGTGATCTTCACCGACAGCTCTCCCCGGCGAGTCATCACAACCTCACCGGTGGCTCCGACGATGTCGCCTACAGAGATGCTCGCGAAAAGCTCCATCCCCTCTTCGCCAAGGACTCCGATCGTTGCGAAGAGCTGGACGCGGCCGCTCGGATCCTCAACGTCCGCGAACGCCACCTTCCCGTGGGTGCGCACGGTCCGTACCCTTCCAGCAACACCGACGATCGCGCCGGTCTCTTGCCCGGGCTTCGAGCGAGCCGTGCTCCGCCTTGATGGTCGCGGCCAGAGCGGTGCGTTCGTAGGAGTAGGGGTAGTCGTTATCGGGGGTCACGGGCGCTCGATGCTCCTCGGTTACTCGGCGATATTGCGCTCGAAGATCAGGCGCAACCCGTTGAGTGTAAGCATCGGATCGAACCGCTCGATAGAACGACAATGTTCGATGATGAGTGGGGCCAGGCCCCCGGTCGCTATCACCTCGACGTCGCCCCCCAATTCCTCGGTGACCCTCTCGACCAATCCATCGACGAGAGCCGCCGTTCCGAACATGATCCCCGACTGAACCGCGCCTACCGTGGTCTTCCCGATCGCGCTGTCGGGGGCCAATAGGGAAACCCTACGGATCTGAGCCGTGGAAGAGAACAGGGCAGAGGCCGCTGTCTCTACGCCGGGGGCGATCGCGCCACCGAGATACTGACCCTCGGACGAAACGGCATCGACGGTGATCGCCGTTCCGAAGTCAACGATCACTGCCGCTCTACCCGGGAACATGTCGTGAGCGGCGACCGCGTTGGCGATCCGGTCGGCCCCCACCTCGCGTGGGTTATCGGTAAGTACGGCGATACCGGTCTTGACTCCAGGTTCGACGACCACAGGTGGGAAGCCGAAGTATCTGAGTGTCATATCGCGCAGCTCCTGGGTCGCCTTGGGGACCACCGAGGAGATGACCACGCCTGTGATCTGCCTGGAGAACGACAGATCGGCCAGCTGGAGGAACTCTCCGAACAAGAGGGCTAGCTCGTCGGCCGTGCGGGTCGGGTCGGTCGAGGCGCGCCACTCGTGCTCAAGGCTCGTCTTCCCGAATACCCCGATCAGCGTCTGGGTGTTCCCCACATCTACGGCGAGGAGCATCTAGGCCTCTATCCGATCCAGGTGGAGCTTGGACTTCATCATCGTTCTAAGCACTCTCGTCCTCCTTCGCTACCAAGAGATTGTCGATCAGTCGCGCTGGGCCTACGCGCGCGGCCACCACCATCAGGTCCTTGCCCCCAGGATGGGGAGTCGTGAAGTCATCCACGTCTACGACTCGCGCGTAGTCGGGTTCGACCCCATCAGCGGTTTCGAGCACGCGCCACATCTCCTTCTCCGCCGCCTCGCTCTCACCTGTCCGAGCGAGTGGCAGGCCAGCTACGAGCGCCTTGTAGAGAGCGGTCGCCTGCTCTCGTTCCTCCGCCGACAGGTAGGCATTCCGGCTGCTGAGGGCGAGCCCGTCGGGCTCGCGCACGATCGGGCAGACGACCACTTCGATCGGGAATCCGAGATCGATAACCATCCGTTTGATGACGGCTACCTGCTGGGCGTCCTTCTGGCCGAAATAGGCCTTGTTCGGACGCACCAGATTGAACAGCTTGGACACCACCGTGCAGACACCGTCGAAATGCCCTGGGCGTTGGGCTCCCTCGAGCACCTCGGCGATGCCCCCTACCGAGACGGTAGTGGCGCGGTCCGCAGGATGGATCTCCTCGAGCGCAGGGACGAACACGACATCGGTCCCCTCGCCCTCGAGCAGGTCGACATCCGCGGCTTCGTCCCTCGGGTACGACGCAAGGTCTTCGGTCGGGCCGAACTGGAGTGGGTTAACGAAGATGCTGGTGACCACCACATCATTCGAAGCGCGCGCTCGGCGCACCAAAGAGAGATGACCCTCATGCAGGGCCCCCATGGTCGGCACGAAACCAACCTGAGCCCCCTCTGGCACCGACTCCCTTAGATCGGCGGCGGATCGAACGATCTTCATCGCTCGACCACGGCCTCGATCGAGGCAGCCACGGACTGCTCGATCCGTCCTCCGGACAACGCTGCTTCCACGATCATCCGCGTCGCCGCCGCGTAGCCCCTTAGGGCCTCTTCGGAAAGCGCTGCCACGTGTCGTTCGATCGTTGCGGTCTCTCCACGCACTGCTGGCCCAGTGAGGGTCGCGCGCCCGCCACCCGATGAACGGGCGTTCTCAACCGCGCCGGCTGCCAGAGGCCCGAGGACCGTAGCGGGATCGGCGATCCCGATCGACTCAAGGATCTGCTCCCCCACGGCGAACAAGGCAGAGATCCCATTGGCCGTCACGACCGAAGCCGCATGCCACGCTGGTCGGGCCTCCTCCGCGACCGCGACCGGAGTGCCGCGCGAGATCGCGAGTGATGACCCCGTGCGCCCACTTCTCTAGTCCCTCCGTACAGGTGGTGCCCCACGCCGATGAAGGGAGTCTGTCGATACCGGCCTCGACCGAAGGGCAGGCCTGGACCGGATGGAGGGCTACGCCTCGGACGCCATTCCCATGAGCCTCGGCGAACGGGGACGTGCCGAGGGATCCGGCGAAGTGCCAGAGGACGGCCCCAGGATCGATCGCTCTGGCGATCTCTGCGATGGCGTCGTCGGGGACACCGAGCAAGACAACATCGGCAGTAGGCAGGTCCTCGACGGCAACCGTGGGGATCCCGAGCAGTTCGGCCGCTCTATCCCTCGACGCCTCGGATCTCGAGCTCACGGCGAGGGGTCTGTGGCCAGCTCCAGCAAGCAACGACGCCACCGCCGTCCCCACGCGGCCCGCGCCGATGAGCACGAACGTGAAGGGGGTAGGGATCGCGCTCATCACTCGCTCCAGTCCACTGGGGTACCGGTCGGGGGCAAGAGCATAATCGCTCCGACCCATATCTCGGCAGTAGCCGTTCCATTAGCGGTCCGCTCTAGATACCCTGCCCGGAGATCGATCCCCAGAACGTCGATCAACACGAGATGGAGAATCGTGCCCAAGCTCATCCGAACCAGCCTCACGTTGTTCCTGGCGCTCGCGACGATCGGCCCGGCGGCCGTGTCCGTCGCAGCTGCTGGGGGGCGCCCCACCCGACCGCTGCCGGCTCCGGTGTCAGTCGCGGACGATGGGCTTTCTCGTGCACTCGAGCGCAACAACATCACCGAAGCCACCTACGTACTCGAGCGCGCCCGGTCTCTCTTCTCCCGGGCTGAGGTTCGCGCGCGCTACGGAAGCGTCGCGAAGCCAGATCCTCGATCCGCCACGACCCTGCTCCGCGACCTAGCTCTGCGAACGGACCAGCTGAAGGGCGACGATCTCGACGACGCCACATCGATCCTCGCCCGGCCCACGAGCCCCGACGATTTCGAGACCGACTACGGCGCGGACTACAAGGGGATCGAGGACGAGACCATCTGCACGCTCGACATCTGCGTCCACTGGGTCGAATCGGGTGCCAACGCACCGGATCTGACGGATGCAGACACCGACGGGGTCCCCGATTGGATCGAAACGGTCGTGGAGACCTACACCTACGTGATCACCACCGATGCCGACGCTCTCGGATATCAGAGGGTGAAGTCAGACGAGGCATCCGAAGACAACGGGGGCAACGGCATCGCCGATGTCTACCTCGCAGACATCGGTGACAACGGGATCTACGGTTACTGCACCACCGACGATCCGAATCTCCAGGACATCGGAGACAGCTACCAGGGATGGGACGTCTCGGCGTACTGCGTGATCGACGAGGACTTCCATCCCAGTCAGTTCCCGGTTAACACGCCCACTGAGAACCTCCAAGTAACCGCTGCGCACGAGTACTTCCATGCGATCCAATTCGGATACGACGTCGGCGAGGACGGCTGGTTCTTCGAGTCAACCGCCGCGTGGATCGAAGACGTTCTCTACGACGACGTCAACGACAACTACCAGTACCTCTCGCAATCGGCGATCACCTATCCCGATCTTCCGATCGACTGGGACAGCAATGAGTTCCCGTTACTGGTGTACGGAGGCTGGCTCTACTTCCGGTTCATCACTGAGTACCTCGCGGAAGGGACAACGGTAGCGAACGACGCGGTGAGGATGATGTGGGAACGGGCTGCGTTCCGCGCCGCGCATCCCGAGGATCGAGACGATTACTCGATCAAGGCCGTCAAGAACGAGTTGAAGGGCCGCGGTCATGACTTCACCGAGACCTTCGCCGACTTCGCTGCTGCCAACTGGATGCCCGGCACCTTCTACGAAGAGGGCGCTGCCTATGCCCAGTGGCTCAGGGATAACGACTTCGATCCGGACCCATGGGCGGCGGTGAGCTACAGGGTCAAGAACGGCAGGAAGTATGCCCAGAGTAAGAAGACTCACCATCTTTCGACCACGAATGTCGTCTTCCGGCCCCGATCGAGTGTCGGCAGGTCGAAGAAACTCCAGATCAGGGTGAGCGGGCCGAACGCGAAGTCGGCCCCCGTCGCTCGGGTGATCATCTTCAAGTCCTCCGGTGCTCCGGTGGTCAAGGCCATCTCCTTGAACTCGAAAGGCGATGGGAGCAAGACGATCAAGAGATTCGGCGCAGCAAGTTCTGTCGTCTTGTCCCTCTCCAACACCAGCATCCGGTACCACGCTTGCTTCAGCGGCTATGCGTTCTCGTGCGGAGGACTCAGCCGGGACGACAACAAACGGTTCGCCTGGGTGGGGAAGATCAAGTAGGAGCTATCTCCGGTCGAACGACGCCGAGTACGAGAACGGTCGCTCGTCGTCTCGCGGGATCCCTGAGCACGAGTAGGGCGTAACGCTCGAGCATTCGAAGACCGTGCTGGAGTTGACCAGCACTAGAACCACCTCACGGATGCTCCTGGATGAGAATCGGGTGGTGATCGTTCCCGATCCCGCCGCGTCCAGAAGGAAGGCTCGTACACGCCTCTCGCCGTTCTTGCCAACCACCAGGGCTCGTGCCACCCCGAACCCCGGAGGAGCATCCACCTGCAATCTGAGTCGGCCCCTCTTGTGTCGCGGCTGGAACCGCACATAGGAACCGGCGAGATGGTCGAGGGCGAACGAACCTGAGCGGGTCCGCGCTCGGGACACCGACAGTTGGCGCGCCGACCTGGACTTAGGACGGGTCGCTGCTTCGTACCCTCGGCCCTCCTCGTAGAACGACGAGGGCCGGTAGTTCCACACGAAGAACCGAGCGAGAGATGTACTGAATGCTTCCGGCAACGACTCGATCACCGCCTGGAGCGAGTAGGCATCGCGGCCCCCGAGGGACCCGTCGGCGCGCTCCCAGATCCTTCGGATCAATCCCGGTCCTTCAGAGATCGATTCAGCTAGATACCGCCAGTAGAGGAACGATCCGTACGGCCGATAGCCCATCCCCTCATCGATGGGCGAGCGTGGATCCGCCATCGCCGAATCGCGCAGGTACTGGTAGTTGTCGTTGATCGCGTCGTAGACCTCATCCTCGACCCAGGTCGCTGTGCCCTCCATGAACCAAGAGTCCTCAGCGAAGTCGTAGGCGTACTGGATCGCATGGAAGAACTCGTGAGCGGCGGTAACGCGAAGGTTGTCGAGCGGTGCTCCGGAGAAGCCCGCGTAGTCGTTGTCCACCTTGCAGTAGGCAGACACATCTCTGTACGGATACGCCCCGAAGAGGTGCGGGTCGTCGGACGTGCACCATCCGTAGTAGCCGGTCCCCAGATGCTCAACATAGATGTCGAGTCGATCATCTCCACCGTTGAAGGGCGACGCCAGGTCCTTGAGTGGTGCGCGGAACCCCATCTGCTCCACCTCGACGGTCCAGACGTGCTCGAAACTTGCGAGCGTGGCGTCGATCTGATCTGGTCGACCGTTGTTATCCCTGTCAGCGGAGGGTGGAGCGTTGATCCCCGTGGAAGACCAGTGGATGCACAACCGATCACTGCATACCTTCCTGTCGGGATCGCCGCGCCCGAAAGAACTGCCCGCTGCTCCAGGACGAGCAAGAACCTGTTCCGCTAGACCCCGCTCGGCATCCGACAAGTCATCCAGACGCAGCGCTAGGTCGCGGAAGAGGAGGGTTGGTTCCCTCCCGTCGCTCGCCCCAAGTTCTCCGAAGCGTTTCTCGGCTCGTGCCGGCGCAACCACGTGAAGAGCCGACGCGAGAGCGCGGCGAGCACTTCGGCGCGGCGAGGGGACATCGCCCTGCCCACCCGCAGCAACGGGAGTGGTCACCAGGACGACGGCGGCAGCACAGAGGCCTACAACCGTGGCTTTCATCGGCTCCTAACGGCGCGGGACGTTAGGGATGTAAACGGCAGAACGGACAGGGAACTTGAGTGTGCGAGGGGGCTAGAACGGCTCCATGAGACGAACCTCGCCAGCGGCTTCGTCCACGAGATCCGCGTAAGGCATACCCCATGGATCGGCCGCGTCGGGGTCGATCTCTAGCAACGGGATGAGTACGAACGCCCTGATCGTCATCCTGGGATGCGGGATCTCGAGGTCGGCCTCGACGATCTTGAGATCGTCGTACAGCAGGACATCGAGATCGGCGACCCTGGGGCCCCACCGCACCTCGTGTTCCTCACGGCCGAGCTTGCGTTCGATCTCCTTGCACCTCTCAAGGATCGAGCGCGGCTCGAGCGACGTTTCGATGCGGGTGACCGCGTTCACGAATGAGCGCTGGGGCGGGCCCCCGACGGGTTCGGTCTCGTACAGGCTCGAGGTTGCCGATACGGAAACGCCGTCCGTCTCATCAAGCAGCGCGACCGCGGAGCGACAGAACGTCCTACGTTCCCCCACGTTCGACCCGATCGCGATGTAGGCCGCAGTCACCGATCGATCACCCCGTCTCCGCATCTCTTGTGATGCGCACTGAAACCGCCTGGATCTCCTCCTCGATCGGAGGGTCTCCCTTTTCGACCTCTACCGTAACGGAGGCAACGCCCTTATCCGTGAGGATATGAGCGGCGATCTCCTCCGCAAGGTGCTCGAGCAGCCTCCGTTCTTTGGAGCGGGCCAGTTCAGCGATATCGGTGGCGACCTGGTGGTAACTGATCGTGTCGGCGAGATCGTCGCTCTGACCAGCCGCTCGCGTGTCCGTCGCGATCGAGATGTCTATCCGTATCGGGCGGGTTATCGCACGCTCTTCGTCCGTGACGCCGATCCGGGCGTCTACCGTCAGAGCGGTGAGTTTGATGTGATCGTTCATCCGGCCCCCACGATCGCTTCGACCATCCGAACGGTGCGAACGGTCGCCTCGACGTCGTGAACGCGCACCAGCCGAACGCCATGGGCCACGGCCCACGCCACGGTCGCGGTCGATCCCTCGAGACGTTGCTCCTCCGGAACGTCGAGAACCGCACCGATGAAGGACTTGCGGGACGTCCCGACCAGCACCGGGTATCCAAGTGCAAGGTGCTCGTCTATCCGCCTGAGCATCGTCAGGTTCTGGGCGGGGGTCTTGGCGAAGCCGTAACCGGGGTCGAGGACGATGCGCTCGCGATGTATCCCCCGCTCTTCCGCTGCATGGGCCCGATCCACCAGGAAGGTCCCAACGTCGGTGACCACATCCGTGTAGTCGGTCAAGGACCGCATCGTCGCTGGCGACCCGCGCGAATGCATGATCACGAGCGCCGCACCGGTATCTGCCGCAACGACGTCCATCTCGATGTCAGCTGCTTCGCCCGAGGTGTCGTTGACGATCCCGGCTCCAGCCTGGACCGCTAGCGCCGCGACCGACGGCTTCCTCGTGTCGATCGAGATCGGGACATCGGTTTCGCTGGCAAGCGCCTCGATCACCGGGATGACTCGTCGAAGTTCCTCTTCCTCATCAACCGGGTGTGACCCAGGTCGTGTCGATTCCCCACCGACATCGATGATGCCAGCACCCTGAGCGACCATCTCGAGTCCGTGTTTGATCGCCATGGCGTGGTCGAACCAGAGGCCACCGTCAGAGAACGAGTCCGGAGTGACGTTGAGGACGCCCATGGTGACGCACCTATCGAGCGAGATCGAGCGATCCCTATAAGCAAGATCCATCTGCCGAGTCTAGGTCTGCGGGCTCAGTGACGTATGAACGCCATGGCCTCCGCGCGGGTGGCCTCGTTCCTCCTGAAGATCCCGCGGACGGCCGAGGTGACGGTCCTTGCCCCCGGTTTCTTCACGCCACGCATCGACATGCACAGGTGCTCCGCCTCGACGACCACGAGCACGCCCTTCGGCTGCAGAGCCTTCTCGACCGCGTCCGCGATCTGAGTGGTGAGGCGTTCCTGTACCTGCGGGCGCTTGGAGAGGACGTCGACGAGGCGAGCAAGTTTGGAGAGTCCAGTGATCTTGCCGGAGTCGTTCGGGATGTAGGCCACGTGAGCGGTCCCGATGAACGGGATCAGATGGTGTTCACAGACGCTGTACAGCGGGATGTCTTTCACCATGACCATCTCGTCGTGATCCGCCTCGAACAGCACATCCAGTTCACCGACGGGGTCCTTTCCGACACCCTCGAAGATCTCGGCGTACATGTCGGCGACCCGCTCGGGGGTCCGGAGCAGACCTTCCCTCGTGGGGTCCTCACCGATCGCCTCGAGGATCGAGGACACCGCGGCGATCAGAGCCTCTCTGTCCATCGACGGCTGCGGGCTGATATCGGCGATCACCGGTTCACTCATCTCATCAGACTAAACACCCAGAGATCTTTCCTCTTCCCTCAGGGATGATTTCGGACATACACGGCGAATCCTTCTTCACAGACATCCACGAAGAGGGAGTAAGCGATGAGAAGGATCGGACGGGCGGTTCTCACCTCCGCCCTGGTGGGGGCGATGGTTACCGGGGCTGCGTGGGCGGGGGCCGGGCTACGGCCTGTGCCAACCCCCGAACTCGGAGAGGTGACCGGTGAGTCATCGGCCTCCGTAGGGAAGGCAACGAACGACCCGGAGGGCAACACCACACCAGCACATGGCTCTCCCGACGCAGGTCAGGTTCTGGCGGGAGCATCGAAGGTCTCGATCCGACCCCGGCCCGCCGACTACAACGGCACGTGGGAGAAGGATCATGCGAAGTGCTCCACCCTCTCGGAGAACTTCGTCACCCAGTTGCCCGGGAGCGGCGCCCACCTCGCATCGGCGGGTAGTCCATGGCCGGAGAATCCGAACTGCCTCTACATGGGCGGCTTCGGTATCGGCCCGATGAATCCCATCACTTCGTGGGATGACGACCTCGGGTTGTGGGTTCGGACCTTCGCAGTGGGTGACGGTGCCGACACCCTCGTCTTGACGGTGATCGATGCCGAGGGCTACTTCTGGGAGTACGGCAACAAGTGCGAGTCCTGCGGCTCCAAGGCGATCGCCCAAGAGATCGCCGCCGATCTAGGTCTCGATCCAAGCGGGATCGTGATCGCGGCGACCCACAGCCACGCGTCACCCGACCTGATCGGTGGGTGGGGGTTCGTTCCAGATTGGTACATGACCCAGATCGAGGACTCGATCAAGCAGAGCATCACCGAAGCCGTGCAGGGGATGGAACCCGCGACCCTGGAGGCTGGCGAGCAACTGGCCCGCCCGTTCAACTCGGATCGCCGAGACACTTACAGGTCGGCCGAGGAGCAGCAGGTCACGTGGCTGAGGGCCACCTCGGTACCCGGGGGCGGCGGCGGCGGTCGAGAGACCATCGCGACCCTCGGGGCGTTCGCCGCTCATCCGACGACGAAGGGCACCAACGGCGGTCAGGCAAGCGCTGACTGGGTCGGTGTCTTCGAGAGAACCCTCGAAGACCGCTTCGGCGGCATCGGACTTCACTTCATGTCTGGCCTTGGGAACATGTCCGCATCCGGCGGGACCGCGATGGGCGCGAAGCTTGCCGCCCTGATCCCCGAGAGCGGTGGTGGGATCGCCCTCGAGAACACCGACGTTCGGTTCGCTCAGCGCGAGTGGCAGCAGCCCGTCACCAACGCACCGCTCACTGCTCTCGGTCTCCCTGGATTCTTCGACCACCGGTTCCAGGAGACGCCCGCTTCGATCCAGACCGGGAAGTCGCCAGACACCGCTCCGTGTCAGTCGAGCTCTCCGGTGTCCGTGACGATCCCTGCCACTGCGGCACGGATCGGTGATCTGTTCGCTCTCACGGCGGGTCCGGGGGAACTGTTCTCGAACCTCACCAACACACTCAAGGAGAAGTCAGGGGCCGCGGTCACCATGCCCCTCGCGCAAGCGAACGACGCCCTCGGGTACATGCCGCAGAGCTTCGAGATCAACCCGGTGGGTCAACAAGGACTCGGATTCGTAGCCGGCGGAGTCTTGATCGTGAACTACGAGGACTCTTACGCGATCGACAGATGCATCGGGGACATGGATCTGGAGACGACGATCGAACTGCTCAACCAGATCAAGTAGCGCTCGGATAGGAGGGGGCCGCATCGGCCCTCTCCTGCTCGGGTTCGGCTACGCCTCTCCCAGGCCGGGCTTCAGGCGAGGGAGCCGAGACTTCTTCGGGTTCCCGGCCGGCTGGGGATCACCCGGGTTCGCGTCGCGCTGCTCCCGACGGAGACGAGCACGTTCCACTGGATTGTCGGGCGACTGCTTGGCCACCTCTTGGAGGATCTCCTCGACCTCTTCCTTCTCGAGCGATTCTTTCTCGAGCAGCCTCTCGCTCATCAGGACCAGCTTGTCGTGGTACTTGGTCAGGATCTCGCGCGCCTCGTCGTGGGCTTCCTCGATGAAGCGGCGCACCTCGCGGTCGATCTTGGAAGCGACATCATCCGAGTAATCCTTGATGTGCCCGAAATCGCGCCCCAGGAAAGGCTGAGATTCGGTTTCGCCCAGCGCGAGAGGGCCGAGCTCGGACATGCCGTACTGCATGACCATCTGCTTGGCGATCCCGGTAGCGCGCTGGATGTCATCGGACGCGCCGGTGGTCGGCTCATCGAAGATGAGCTCCTCGGCGACACGGCCGCCAAGCAACATCGCGAGTTGATCGATGAGTTCACTGCGAGTGACGAGGAACCGGTCCTCGGTCGGAAGGGTGAGCGTGTAGCCGAGGGCGCGACCCCGCGAGACGATCGAGACCTTGTGGACCGGGTCGGCGTTCGGCAGCGCATGGCTCACGAGAGCGTGACCGGCCTCGTGATAGGCGATGACCTGCTTCTCATGATCGGAGATCACCCGGCTGCGACGCTGGGGCCCCGCGAGCACCCGATCGATCGCCTCCTCGAGTTCTGGCATCGCGATCTCGGACTTGTTGAAGCGCGCCGCGAGGAGGGCAGCCTCGTTCACGACGTTGGCGAGGTCTGCTCCCGTGAACCCAGGGGTTCGGCGGGCGAGGACATCGATATCGATCTCGTCTCCGAGGGGCTTGCCCTTGGTGTGAACCTTCAGGATCCCGATACGTCCGTTCAGATCGGGTCGATCGACGACGATCTGGCGATCGAACCGGCCCGGGCGGAGAAGTGCCGGGTCGAGGATGTCGGGGCGGTTGGTAGCGGCGATCAGGATGACTCCCGACTTCACATCGAAACCGTCCATCTCGACCAGCAACTGGTTGAGGGTCTGCTCGCGCTCATCGTGACCGCCGCCCATGCCGGCACCGCGGTGCCTGCCGACAGCGTCGATCTCATCCATGAAGATGATCGCGGGAGAGTTCGCCTTCGCTTGCTCGAAGAGATCTCGGACTCTGCTCGCTCCGACGCCGACGAACATCTCAACGAAGTCCGAACCGGAGATCGAGAAGAACGGGACGCCGGCCTCGCCGGCAACGGCACGCGCAAGGAGGGTCTTGCCGGTCCCCGGAGGCCCGAACAGCAGCACGCCCTTGGGGATCTTGGCCCCCATCGCGAGGAACCTCTGTGGAGATTCGAGGAACTCCTTGATCTCCTGCAGTTCTTCGATCGCCTCGTCGAGCCCGGCTACGTCCGCGAACGTGAGCTTCGGCGAATCCTTCGACACCAGACGAGCCTTCGACTTGCCGAACGACATCACACGGTTCCCGCCGCCCTGCATCTGCTGCATGAGGAAGAAGAAGAACCCGACGATTATCAGGATGGGGAGGAACTGGAAGAGGACCGACAGCAGCACCGAGCCCTGTTGCGGGTCAGCCGAAACCTCTACCCCTTGTGTGCGAGCGAACTCTGAGAACTCGTCAACCGTGTCTTTGGGGAGATACAACTCGTACTTCGAGCCGTCGGCCAGGGTGCCAACCACTTTCTCTTCTTTGGTGAGGAATTCTGCGTTCCGTACCTGTCCGTCGTCGATCATGCCGGTCCAGGCGTTGACCGACTCGAGTTGCTCGGGACGGTCTGCACCCCCGCGGTAGAGCTGGAACACCCAGACCACGGCGACGATGAGGACGAGATAGAAGATGGCAGATCTGAAGATTCGATTCATGGTCGTTCAAGGGTAGCAGCCACGATTTCATAGGGAACCAGCTTCAGGTCCCTCCTTTTCAGATCACGCAGGAGGTTCGTCAGCCCCGTACGCGGATGGCCTCAGGACCCCGATGTAGGGCAGGTTGCGGTACTTCTCGGCGTAGTCGAGGCCGTACCCAACGATGAACACCGGTGGGATCTCGAACCCCGGGTACTTGACCTCCATCGGAACCGCCTGCTCGCCCTTCTTCCAGAACAAGGAGCAGATCTCGAGAGACGCGGGCTGGCGAGCCTCCAGATAACGGAGCAGATAGTTGATCGTGAGCCCCGAATCGATGATGTCTTCGACGAGCAAGACGTGCCGACCCGTTATCTCGTAATCGAGGTCCTTGAGGATGCGCACAACGCCGGACGACTTCGTAGCGGATCCATATGACGAGACCGCCATGAAGTCGAACTCGATGGGAAGGTCGATGTTGCGCGCCAGGTCGGACATGAACACGAACGCGCCCTTGAGAACACCGACCAAGAGGAGATCCTTGCCCCGGTAGTCCTCGGTGATCTGCTTCGAAAGTCCGACGATCATCTCGTCGATCTCTTCGGAGGTGATCAGGACCTTCTCGATATCCGGATGCGGCTGATCGGTCATCGGAACATCCTATTCCTCGGTCGGCTCGGTCTCGGTCTGCGATGGGGGCATCCCGGTCACCGCGACGATGTCCTTCTCGATCACGATCTCCCTCCCCCCGGGGAGGGCGAACCTGGTGCCGGTCTTGGCTCCACGAGTGAACGCCTCGAGGGCCGCGTCGATCCCCGCCGAGCGATCCCGGATCCTGCCCACAGCGGACTCGAGCAGACGCCGCCTGATCGCGGTCGGTGCGGCTTCGAACGAAGCTCGCTCAAGGGTGATCGGTCCATCACCTCGTGCCAGTCCCGCGTAGAGACGCTCGGCGATCGCTTCCAGAGCATCGGAATCCTCAGCGAGCCTGGCCGCACTCGTGGCGATCGCTCGCACTCCCCCTTCGCCCCAGTGGTCCTCGAGTGGAGCGATGAGCTTCTGCCTGATCGCCGCGCGGTCGAAGCGCATGTTCTCGTTCCCTGGATCGTCGTGGAACTCGAGCACCAGTTCTTCGCAGTAGGCCCTGGTTGCAGCTCGGCGCGTACCGAGAAGCGGGCGGACGCGGTTCCCATCGAGCGGTCTGATCCCGGCCAGCACTGAGGTTCCAGCGCCGTGGATCAACCTGGACAACGTGGTCTCCGCCCGGTCATCGAGGGTGTGGCCGGTAACGATCCGGCGCGCTCCTGTCTGTTCGCAGACGATGTCGAAGAACCCGTAGCGGAACTCGCGCGCTCGGGCGTGAAGATTGGGACCAGCTAGATCCGGTGCGCGCACCACGTGCACGTCGAACCCGGCCTCGGCAGCCCGGGTCGCAACGCGACCGGAGATCGTCTCGGAGTCCTCCGACAGTCCATGATCGACGTGGGCTACATGCAGCGTGAGCTCGAGGCGAGATGAGATCCGCTGGAGAACGTCGAGCAGGCAAACGGAATCGGGCCCCCCGGACACCGCGACCACGAGCGTCTCGTTCTTCTCGAACATCTGATACCGCTCGATCATCGACTGCGCGGCCTCGACGACCGGGAACCCCGGACCTCCGAACGGCTTCTCCGTCACGCGACCCGCCCCAACCACAGGTCAGGTGCCTTCAGCTCGGCCATCGTCGGGAATGAGTCTGCGTCTTCGAAGATGTGTGCGACCGCATCGAGTCCGCCTCGCTCTGCAACCCGGTCACAGAACTCGCGTCCGACCTCGTACTGACGCAGTTTCATCTCGAGGCCCAGGACGTTGTTGATGACCCGTTGGGCGATCCCCGTTTGCTTCCGCCGTCCCTCGAAGACATGACGCATGCGCCGGAACGAAGGGATCACGTCCTCTCCGACCGCATCCATGACGAAGTTCCCGTGCCCTTCGACGACCGACATGAGGGCCTGGATCTTGTCCATGACCACCCGCTGCTCGGGGCTCGACAGCAGATAGACGGGGTTGCGTTCATCCGGAGAACTCGAGCGATCGCGGAGCTTGCCGGCCGCCTCCTTCACTCTCTCGGTCAGCTTTCGAGGGTCGAGTTGCACGGTGTCGAGATACTCACCCATGAGATCGAAGAACCTCTCGCGCAACCACGGGACCCCGGCGAACTGGAACCTGTGCGTTACCTCGTGAACCGAAACCCACAGAGCGAAGTCCTCGGGCACGAATCCAAGATGGCGCTCGGTCTCGACCATGTTGGAGCCCACGAAGTAGAGGACCCCCCGGTCGGCGGCACCTCGATCGGCATCACCGCCACCGAGGAGAAGGTCGTACTGCCCGAGCACGCGTCGCGACACGTAGCCGAGCAACGCGCCGACCTCTACCGAGAGGATGCTTCGCTGAGCGATCCGCATCGGAAGAGGTGCCTTGTCTAGCTTGTGGCCGATCTTGTCGGCGACGGGGGCGAGCATCTGCTGCATGCTCTGGATGTTGCTTTCCGCCCATGTCCGGCGATCGATGATCTTCCAGTTCACAGATGGAGGAGGAGCGATACGGGTGATCTCGGCTACCAAACCCTCCGAGCGCGGAACGGCGACAGACAGATCGCGCTCGAGCCGATCCATGAGATACGAGCCAGGGTGAGGATCACCCGCTACCCGGCGTGCGACCTGCCGCGCGACCATGGGTTCGATTAGCTTGGGAGAGGCCATAGCTAGCCGAGCGACACGGCGAAGATCAGATCTCGCCTCGCTGGCGCTTCACGACGAGGCGGTAGTACCAGAGGCCGGCCCCCATGAATAGGACCAGCAACATCGCCAGCGAGATACGCGCCATCTGGTAGGTCCACAGTGGTCCGGTCTCTTCGGCAGCGGGGTCGGTGTTTGCCTCATCGCCGGACTCAGCTTGCGCAACAGTGGTCGGATGGCCCGAGGACGCGTTAGCGACCCCCGTGGGCATCAGAGCCACGACTGCGACCAGAAGAACGGGGAGAATGGCGAGCCGTGCGCGCATATAGCTATGCCTCCATCGACAGATCAACCTGTGATTGCAGTCCGGCTCCTTACGGAGCAGGAACCGACTCAGGATATATCGCCGCGCGCCCGGCGTTAGTGACCGGCCGAGAACGAGGATCAGGCAGAACCGGCAGCGGGCTTGCGGCCCCGTAGCCGTGGCACCTTCATCTCCGCGTGTGCCCAGCATCGCTCTCGGCGGTTGTACGTCGACAACCTCGTCTCGCATCCTTCGGACGCACAGATCCGGCCCTCCGGATACTTCTGCGACGCCCGAGGGAGGCCGAGTGGCCGTTGGCCTCGGATCGCCGGTTTCTCAGATCCCATCGGTGCTCCTCTCCCTCGTTATGCCCTCGCCGAAGCGAGGAGCGTGCCCCCGTGGGAGTGGGGGGCGGATACTGCTGTCGTCCTCTATTCGTTATGACGTCCCAGAACGGTTTGGAGTTGCCTCCTATGGATGAAGAACGACGGAATCGCCGCCGTTCTTCCCTCGATGGGCCCCTGAGGCTGCTCGGAGGCCTCGTTCGAGCCCTCCTAGGCCCAGCGCGGGCCCTACGGGGCACCGCTCGGCGGGTGGCCGACCCGGCTCGGCAGGTCGCCGACTACTGGGCCTCGGAGAGGGCAACGGTCAAGCAAGCGATGGTCGCGATCGTCATCTCGGCCGTCACCTCGCTCGTGGCCGGTCTCACCCTCGCAGCGATGGATGGGCGCCTAGCGGACATCAAGGGCCTGTTCGTCCTCATCCCCGTCTCGATCGGGATGAGGGGCAATATCTTCGGAGCGCTGGCCGCGCGGCTAGGGACATCGATCCATACGGGACTGTTCGAGGTCTCGTCCGATCGCGAGGGAGCTCTCTTCCAGAACGTCTACTCGGCGACCCTCCTCACGATCTCGACCTCGGTGACCATGGGGATACTGGCTCGCTCGATCGCTGGGCTGCTCGGGATCTCCACGGTCTCTACCTGGGACTTCATCGCGGTGGCACTGGTCGGCGGGCTCATGTCCTCGGCGTTCGTGTTGGCGTTCACGATCTATCTCTCGATCACCTCGTACAAAAGGGGGTGGGACCTCGATTCCGTCGGCGCCATCCTGATCACCACGGTCGGCGACATCGTCACGCTCCCGTGCCTCCTGATCGCCTCCTACCTAGTAGCGATCAACGTCATCACCCCAGCGATAGGGATGGTTTCGGTAGTGGCAGCCATCGCGTCGCTCATCCTCGGATGGCGGAGTGCGATGCCGGTCGTGAGACGGGTGGTCCGTGAGAGCTTCCCCGTCCTAACGATCGCGATCGTGCTCGATGTGCTCGCGGGAACGGTCGTCGAACCTAGGTTCGGGAACGTGTTCGAGCCGTTCCCAGCGTTCCTGATGATCATCCCCGGGTTCCTTGAGAACACGGGCGCGCTCGGCTCGATCCTGTCCGCTCGACTCGGATCCAAGCTCCACCTGGGCGCCGTCACCCCGACCGCCAGACCGGATGCGGCGGCGCTCCTCGATGGAACGATCGCCCTCGTCCTGGGCGTGATCGTCTACAGCATCACCGCCGTCACGACGCTCATCGCGGCCCAGGTGATCGGGGCGGACTACCCAGGCGCGTACAGATTCATCGGAGTGGTGATGGTCGGGGGCATGATGGCAACGTTCGTGGCGGCTGGCATCGGTTACTACGCTGCGATCGTCACCTTCCGTCTGGGGCTCGATCCCGACAACCACACGATCCCGTTGGTCTCGAGTGGGATGGACCTGCTCGGAGTGATCTGTCTCGTGGTGGCGCTCGTGTTGTTCGGAGTAGCCTGAGAAGGCATGGATAAGGGGGAATCGCAGCGTGAGTAACGGAGAAGGTCCGCATACCGTCAAGGGCCTCTTGGCCGAGATCAAAGACGTCTCAGAGCTGATGGTGGACTTGGCGTACGCGGCGGTTTTCTTCGGCGACGAACACCTCGCCAAAGAGGTTCGACGTCTCGAGGAGCGGATGTACGAGTACATCCATTCCCTGCGGAAGCTCGCCATCCTCGCCGCTCGGAGTCCTGAGGACGCCGAACACATGGCGGGAGTGCTCTCGATCGCCTCCGCCGTCGAGAAGATCGCCGATGCCGCCGAGGACATCGCTCACGTCGTGTACTCGGGATTGGGCATCGTCGATGGACTGCGGGCCGACCTGAAGCACGCAGACGAGATCGTCTCTCGCGTGAAGGTGCGAGACGGCGCACCTGCTATCGGCCAGTCCTTAGCGCAGCTCGCCATGCCCGTCGAGATCGGCATGTGGGTGATCGCAACCCGCAACGAAGGCGACTGGAACCTCGATCCCGGCCCCGGATTCATCATCTCGGAAGGCGACGTTCTGTTGATCAAGGGGCCCGAAGACGGCGTCGATCTCGCCCGGCAACTCATGGGCGCGCCTCCATTACCGGAACCACCCGAAACGGAGCTCGTTCTGTCGGACCTGGACCGTGCCGTGGACCTCTTGGTCGAGATGAAGAACTCGGCCGAGGTCGCCGTGGGGCTCGCATACTCCGCTCTACTTCTGAACGACCGGTCCCTTGCGGCCGAGGTCACGAACCTCGAGAGCCGCTCCGACGCGGTTCACGACGAACTCGAATCCTGGGTGCTCAGAAGCGCGCAGGAAGCGCGTAACCCCGATGACCTCAGGGGCCTGTTACGTCTCGCCAGCGCATCTGAGTCCATCTTCGATTCGGCACGCGAGATGACGCGGCTGGTCGAGGCCGGCGAAGAACTCCACCCGGTGATCGCTGCCGCATTGATCGAGAGTGATGAGGTCGGGTACGAGGGACTGGTACGCGAGGACTCGCAGTCGGACGGACACTCCATCAAGGAACTGCAGATCGAGACCGAGACAGGCATGTTCGTCCTGGCGGTCCAACGGGGAAGACGGTGGACGTACAGACCGAAGCCGAGCTTCCGCCTGATGGCGGGCGATCGCGTGGTTGCGATCGGGCCGGTCGAAGGTGGCGGGGAACTCGATGAGATGCTTGGTATGGAACGTGAGGCGGTGTCGCTCTGAGAGGAGCGAGCCGGAATCGGAAGCTAGAAGGGTGATGGTCGTGGACGAGGAACAGCAGAAGACATCTCTCATCAGAACGCTGGGGGCGACGATCGCTGGGATCCTTGCCGTCAAACTCGTGACCTACATCGTGACCACCGGGTGGCGACTCGCTACCCGGGAGGAACCTCCTCAGGCAGACGAGCCCGCGTCGATCGGCAAGAAAGCAGCATGGATCGGGCTGATCGGAGCGGCCACTGGAGCCGCTCGACAGACGGCCCGCGACTACATCAAGCCACCCCAAGCCCCACCGGGCTGAGGCGCGCTACTCGTCCCGACCCCTTTTCCGAACCTCACCGCCACCGCTGATCCCGTACCCGAGGGACACGGTGAACCCGGGGCGACGCGGGAGTTTGAGCATCACGATCAAGGCATGAGACTCGACCCCGCGATGTCCCACCGCGCGGGCTTGCTCGATCGCTTCCGCTACGACCGCGCTCGCCTCCTCGTACTCCTCCGTCTCAACCAGTGCCTCAGCCAGGATCGGCAACATCTCCAGCCGTCCTGGTAGGCCCTCGGGGGCGATCGACACGGCTCTTCGCATCAGACTTGCGGCAGACGTCATATCCCTCGCCGCGAACGCCTTGCGCCCCGCCGACGCGAGCTGATCTGCCGCCCTCTCGGCCAACTGGCGCGCTGCGCTATCGAACGGGCCGAGTTCCAGCCGCAACCAGTACGCGGTCTCGAGGTGGTAAGCGATCGTTTCTTCAAGCCATCGTGACCACGCTCTCGTTGTCGAGGTGAGCCAGTCGGCGAAGCGAAGATGGAGCTCGGCCCGGCGGCCCTTCGGCACCGCCTCGTATGCAACTTCCCTCACGAGTGTGTGGTGGAACCGGAACGACCCGCTCTTCGCCACGCCAGCCGTTTCGGGCCGGATGAACTCGCGCCCGACGAGACCGTTCAAGCGCCCGCCAAGTCCGACCGCTACCCCCTCGGGGAGGAGCGCGGACGCCTCGTCTTCGCGGAACACCTCTCCGATCACGCTCGCAACCTCGATGATCGACCGGTCGATGGTGCCCAAACGATCGAGTCGAGCAGCGAGCAGGGCTTGGATCGAGGGGGGAACCTTGATCGATGCAGGATCGAGATCGAGGACGTAGCGACCGTCACCCCTGAGCAACAGGCCCTCTTCCATCAGCATGGCCAACATCTCTTCGAGGAACAGGGGGTTGCCTTGAGCGGCCGAGATGATCCGCTGCTGCGCTTCTTCCGAGGACGACTTCCCTAGGACGAACCCCAGAAGCCTGCGCGATTCCTCGTCGTCCAGCGGCGGGAGTGTGATCGTCGAGCTACCTGGTTTGGGATCGGCCCATTCCGGTCTGCCATCGAGCAGTTCCGAACGCGCGACGCACAGCAACATGATCGGAGCGTCCTCCGCTCCGGCGAAGATCTCGCGCACCAGCTCGAGGAACGAAGCATCGGCCCAGTGGATGTCGTCGAAGATCAGCACCAACGGTCGGCGGCGCGCTAATGCTTCGAAGAGATCGATGACCGCGGCGTACCCCGAGCCCTCGCGTGATCTCCGTTCTGTCAGGCCGATCAACTCGGAAACCTCGCGCGCTATCTCCCCGGCATCGTCCGCGCCAGCCAGGAAACTCTGGATCTTCGACCGGGCGTCCTCCTCCGAGTCATCGTCTCGGATGACCATCGCCTGCTTGACGACCTCGGCGAGCGGCCACATCGCTCTACCTTCGCCATAGGACAGGCACCGGCCCTGGAGAACCAGCGCGTCGTCCTCCACGCGGCGAGCGAACTCGAGGTTCAGCCGAGACTTACCGACCCCCACACTCCCAAGCAGAGTTACGAGGCGCGGCGATCTCGTCGCCACCGTCTCCTCGAAGATGCGATGCAACGACGCGATCTCACCATCTCGTCCCACGAGCGGTGCGTCCATCCGTCGGAGGGCACCGACCGCACCGGGGATGACCTCGAGCAAACGGTAGGCCGTGACCTCGCGCGCTATCCCTTTCAAAGTGAGTGGTTCGAGAGGCTCGGTCCGGACCGCATCCCTGACGAGACGGAAGGTGTCATGACCGACCAGGATCTCGCCTGGACGCGCCGCACTTTGAAGGCGCGCTGCGATGTTGACCGGGTCGCCAGTCACCAGGGTTCCTCCCGACGGATCACCCGCGACCACTTCACCGGTGTTGACTCCGGTCCTCAGAGACATCGTCACCCCGGCCCCCTCCATCAGTTCGATGTTTAGGACCTCAAGTGCCGAGCGCATGTCGACCGCCGCGCGGACGGCTCTCGAGCGCGTCATCCTCGTGGATCGTCGGGATACCGAACACCGCCATGACCGCGTCGCCGATGAACTTCTCGACCCGACCCCCGTGTCGCTCAAGAACTATGCGCATCTCTTCGAAGTAGCGGCTCATGACGCGTCGGAAGACCTCGGGATCGAGACGTTGGGATAGCGAAGTCGAACCGGAGATGTCGGAGAAGACCACGGTGACCGTGCGGCGCGATTCGAGGGCCTCGGCGACCGGCTCGTCGAGGGAACGGCCACATGCGTGGCAGAAGCGAGCGCGGGGAAGGTTCTCCTCGCTACATGACGGACAGAGTTTCACGCTACGAATCTAGGGCAGGAGGCCCGGCATCACCAGGGGATCAGCAAGATGGATCCGATGCCGCGGTTCTGACGAACCCCCCCACGGCGGTCCCGTCCGCAGACAATCGCTCGACCGTCACGGAGCCGATACGAGCGCCGGTGCAGTCCTCCACGTAACGGTTGGTCTCCCACCCGTTGCTCAGCGCCTCGATGCCGTTCGCCTCGAACGACGCCCGCGCATCCACCAGTGCCCCTGGCGGTGGGGCGAGGATAGGCACCTTGCCATCGTGGACAGCGGTAGAGAAGAACGCGTAGCCGTCGGCATTGGCCTGGGCGGCACGCCACCAGCCGAGCTGGTAGGTAGGCCACCCCGATGCCTGATCCGGGATCACGCCCGGCATGCTGTCGAGGACCCCGATCCGTACTCCTAGGTCCTGCTTGAACCGGATCGCATTCATGAACTTGGCGAGGTTCGCCTCGAAATCGATACCCGTGTGATAGCCGCCATCGAGAACGGTGGGGTTCTCGAGGAGGTACATGTCTGCGGGGCGCTCGCCGTCGCCGTCGCCAAGGGGGGATGGTGCGCCCATGTAGCTCGCCATCGCGTCCATCGGCGAATGACCGTTGACGAATGCCGCCAGTCCGAGCGCATGGATCCCATCGACCACGCGTCGCTGGTGTTCCCGAGTTATAGCCACCGGACCGGCTGGCCCCTCCTGACATCTCTCGTATGACGGATCGCACACGTCGTATTCATCGATGAAGATCCCGGTGACGCCCATCTCGGCCCACGCACGTACGTGGTCCAGGTAATCGTCGACGGAATAGACAACCGGATGGACTCCGCTTGAGTCCTTCGGGGAACCGATGATCGAGATGTAACCCCAGACCTCGGTATCGGGAGCGCGCCGCTTCATCTTTCGGATCAGCTGAGTGGTCCCGTCATGCCCCGAACGATCCGGCTCCTCAAGCCGCGCTCCGAGGATGAGATGGCCGAAGCGGCTGTACGCCTTGGCGGCGCAACCCTTCTGCCGCTTGAGCTTGTCCGCACACTTCCTCACGCTCCATGGGATCCCCGAGTAGTTGAAGACCATCCGTTCTGGCACCTCGACGGCCTCGCCCTCAGGGCCATCATCGGTCGGCGGGAACGGAACCCCTGGAACGAATCTGAGGGGAAGAGATATCTCCTCAGTCTCCGCGGCGATCCTCAACCGTTTCGAGTTGCCCAGCCCGAGAGCACCGATCGGGATGCAGTACCGGAAACCGCTAGATGCCCGCTCGACGGAGGTTGAGGAGTCGAGCCGGTTCCACTTCCACTTGCGCGGATCACCTTGGTGCGAGTAGAGCCCGCTCCAGGCATCGATCAGGCGATCCCAACCAGCGGCCGAGATGTCCGACTGGCTCGTCCACATGCCGGTCATCCAGTCCTCGTCGGAATCGATCAAGAGACGATCGATCTCGATCCCAGGATCGACGTCGACGCGCACGAATAGAGTGCCGGAGAGTTTGCCTGTGGAAGACGTGACCTGGATCGAGTCGATGCCACCGTTCCCAGTCGCTGCCGCGGGGACATCTTTCCAAGAGACAGACCGGTCGCAAGACCCGCCCGCCCTGGCGACCCCGCCCACGCCTACCGGCGCTATCAGCGCAACGGAAAGGAGGATGCCCACGAGGATCCGACCCGGGATCTCTTTGCGCCATGCGGTGGCCCGTTCGATCCGGGCGAGGGCGGTCATCGAAGCCCCTTCGGCCCGGTGGTCGGACCGCAGCCGTCACCACGGCAGTCACTACGCGATGGATAGATCACTAAACGCTGCGCCCCATTCGGATCGGCCCCAACCGCTCACGCCCCGTGAGCAGCCCCCACCGCTGCCATATTCTGGCACAAGGAACTGGAAGTTCCTAGGGGATGTTTGGGGAGGAAACGGACCGGTTCAGCAGGCTGAAGTTGCGCCGGCAGGGATGAATCCGGAGGAGCCCGGATCGCCCAGCGACACCGCAATCGCCCCGATCTCTTGACCGTTGCAGTCGAGGAGTGAACGGCTCACGTTGCGGCCGCCACGCCCCACAACCGCCGGAGTCGGGGCGAACGAGCCTCCTTGGAGGCCAGCGGCGCCCGCGGGAAGCCGAAGAGCCGGATAGGTACTCCCGGTCAGATGTGAATCGCCAGCAGAGAGTGCGAACGCGCTAGCTCCCGCCTGAGCGGCCCGCCACCAAGCAAGGTTGGCGCCGGGGTCTGTCAGCGCATCGACTGTGACCCTTGCTCCGGCGGAGTCGAGAACCGCTAGACGAACGCCGGTTGCGCCGGTCAATTCGATCGCTTGCAGGAATCGGGCGGTCGATCCTTCGCCATCGATACCTCCGATGACTTTTCCCGATACGAGCGTCGGGTTCTCGAGGAGGTACTGGTCCGCGGGGCGGTTGCCGACACCTGGCCCTAGTGGAGTGGGCACACCATCGATCTCGCCGAGGGCATCGACCACCGAGTGACCGTTGGCGAATGCCGCAAGGTCCATGGAATGGAGCAGTTCCACCACTTCGACCTGTTTCGCGCGGGTGATGGGGATGCCAACACCATCAGCGCTCGGTTGGCATGTCTCGAACGACGGATCACACACGTCGTACTCATCGAGGAATATCCCCGACACCCCGAGTGCCTTGAATCGTTGAGCGAGGTTGGCGATATCGGATGGCGAATACACGCGGTCGCGGATGCCGTCCTCCCCCTTGGTCGATCCCACGATCGAGACGTAGCCCCACACCTCGAGGCTGGGCTTCTTCGCAGCGAGGAGCTTGATCATCCGCTCGAGGCCGGGGACGGCGGACGAGGTGAAGTCCGCGTCGATCACGAGTTGATCGAACTTGGAGTAGACCTCGACCGCGCACCTCAGTGCATCCGGAGTAGGGCGCTTGTCGGGACAACCGTCGATCAGCCACGGGAAGCCCGAGTAGTTGAAGGCGAGCCTCCCGGGCGTCTTGAACGGTACGGTCGCAAGCTCCTCCGTCCCCGGAGGGAACGAAGCTCCCCTAAGGAATCGCCCGGGTAGGGAACCTTCCTTCGTTTCGACTGCGATGCCAACCGACGAGGGTGGCTTCTTGCCCAAGAGCGAGATCGGGATACAGAAGGTGTTGTCGTCGCGCACCGTTGCATCCCCCACCGTTTCGAAGTTCCACTTCGTCGGCGGCCCACGGTGTCGGTGAACCGAACCTGCGGCATCCACCAGGTAGTTCCACCCGGATCCTGAGAGATGCGATTGGAGCGACCACATCCCAGACATCCGGTCCCCATCGGTATCGATCAGGATCCGCTCGAGCGTTTCACCGGCGGCTACCTCAGCGCGAACGAAGATGAACTCGGAGGTCGCTAGGTCCACCCCGCTCATCCCTGCGGACAGCGAGGTGATCCGACCTTCCGGATCGGAGGAGAGGGTCGTCAGCATCTCGGGCAGCGTAGGTGATGAACACGTTGCAGGGTCCACCTCGACATCTGGCGCGCTCGAATCGGCACCCCGGGGGGTGCAGGCGGAAGCGATCAGGGCCAGCCCGATCAAGGCGGCGAAGGCGCGGTTGGGTGAGGACCTCATGCTTAACAATCGGCCCCTGAGGGGGCACGTCTGAAGCCGACGGAGCGAGGGATCGCCAGGTGGCATGGATCGCCCTCTGGATGGGTACGCATCAGAGATCAAGCGAATCGCTAGGAACGACCGACCGGAAAGGTGGACTCAGATGAACATCGTGACGATCTTGTTGATCATCCTGCTCATCCTCGGCATCGTGTATTTCGCACGCCGGGTCTAGATAGATAGATAGAGCGAGGGGGCCGCTGAGCGGCCCCCTCGTTTGCTTCTCAGGAGCGGACCTAGGTTCTGGGGATGGTGTAAGCCGCTGGTGTGGTGTCGTTGAACACGAGCCCCGAGTCGATCTCAGCTGCGTCGTAGACCCACGCCACGACGCCACTGCCATCGATGTACTTCGGGTAGACGGTCAGCTGTACCTCATGCTCGACCTCGTGATCCCACTTGCTGGACAGACCGATGTCGGTGATCGTCACCTCGTAGAGGCGAGATAGTCCCGTGCTCGACTCGATCATGGGCACGGTCGTCACGGTCGGACGAGCGAGGATGTCCACACCGTCGATCATGAGGTGTAGGTCGACGTCCCACTCGTTGAACGCTCGGGAGCCCGAGGCGTCGATCCCCCACAGCCTGATCGTGATGTTCTTGATGTTTCCTGTGTAGTAGCCGGTCATCGGAAAATCGTAGGCAGGGTTCTGGTTCGCGGTGCCCTCCAGGAAGGTGTCTGCCGTCCCACACCCGCCCCCAGCCGTGTACGACGTGGTCGGCTTGGTCTCGTCCCACGATACGTTCGCCCCATCGACCAGCGCGTGGAGGTTAGACACCTTCGTCGCGCCGTTGCAATGCAGGTACACGGGAGTCTCCGTGTAAACCGGGACGAAGACCTCGCCCTCGGGCGTGTGATGCGCCAGAGCCGGCGCAGCTACCGCCGCCACAAGTCCAAGCGCCATGCTCAGCGCCATCAATCTCTTGCGAAAAGACATGGGAATGCCCCCATCATTCGGTGGCCCCTGTGGGGGGCTCGCTACCGTGAGATACCCCCCGGATCGGCTCGGTTCCTTTGTGCATCTGCACGAACCCGCAGGGGCATGGCCAGTGGATCGGCCCGCCGCCCGACCCGTGGGTGACTTGGTGTGCGTGGTAGAGGGACGAAGAGTTGGATCTACAGCCGGGTGGCGTTTGCGAGGACCTCGGCAACGAAGCCCGACTTGGCCTCCGTATACGCCTCACGATCATCTCTGAACCGCTCAGCGAGCGAGCGCTTCAGTCGTTCGTAGCGATGCGCATCCGGCGGGTGCGAGCGCAGGTGGTTCCGGAAGGCGATCTTGTCGGCGAAGTCTTGGCCGGTGACTGGCTGCAGATGAAGGTGATGTGTCCTGTACGCCGGCGAAGGCTTGCAGAACCAATGCTTGATCTCAGGTTGATACGGGGAATAGCACCAGCCGGCGCCCTCGAGGACTTCGATTGCCGGCTTCGAGTCCTCAAGACTCCTTACGCCACCAAGCATGTCGATAACAGGCTTGGCCGCCAAGCCGGGGACCGCCGTGCTCCCGACGTGATGAAACTCGATCACCCAGGGCCGGAGGAGCGTCTCGAGCTTCTCCCGTTCTCGCTCATAGGCCATCGGCCAGTCGGGGCTGTACTCCTCGATGAGTACGTCAGCGTCGTCCATAGCCTCGATGCTTCTCACCCCACCCGCTTCGTCTCTGCTCCACACGAACCGCTTCGCAGAGCCGGGGAGGGGAATCGAAGGCGCGGGGGCGCTTCTCGCCCCTCCCGCTTCGTCTCTGCTCCGCACGAACCGCTTCGCAGAGCCGGGGAGGGGAATCGAACCCCTGACCTATTCATTACGAGTGAATCGCTCTACCGACTGAGCTACCCCGGCGAGCCCGGGAGCACCCGGGACAGTGGGCGATTGTAGTTGGTGAAGTGCTGGGGGGATACCCGGTTACCAGGACGATCCGATCCTGGAGGGGGCCGGGGCGAGGCGGGCTATCTCCAGGAGGACCGCCTCCATCTGCAGAGCGGCGTTCGCGTTCTTGCTCAGGACTGCTCTCGTGGCTATGCAGCGAGCGACGATCTCGACGAGCGCTCGGTCGGTGATGTCTTCTGCCTTCGCCCAGGATTCCAGTTCCTCGAGGACGTCGAGATTAGCGACAGCATCGGTTCCTCCCGCTCGGATCACCAGGATGTCCCGATAGAAGGACGCGACGGACTGAAGAGCCTCGCCGAGCATCTCCTCTTCGAGCCGGCGCAGTTCTCTCTTGTGTCGGGTGGCGAGGGCGTTACGAGCGGTTGCTGTTCCCCTGCCTTCGCCGAGGGCTTCGGCGAGTTCGACGACCTCTTCCTTCTGCGCCGCCTCCCGCCGACCGACGACCTCCTTCGCTTCCGAGATGATCTCTGCCGCCGAGTCGAGCGCATCTACCGGAGACGCGAGGCGCCTGGGGATACCGAGCCAGAACCGTCGTCGCTCCGAGGTTGCATCTTCGAGGGCGACGGTACGGGCGCGCTCCAGGTCACCGTCTGTGACGCGAGCGGCGAGCAACGCTCCGATGTCGGACGCTCCCTCTTCGACGAGCATCGCGATGATGCGCTCCTCCGAAACGGGTTCGAGCCGGATGACCCGACAGCGCGAGTGGATAGTGTCGAGGAGCTCCTGCTCATGTTCGGACAGCAGGATGAAGACCGTGTCGGGCTGTGGTTCTTCGAGCGTCTTGAGCAGCGCGTTCTGCGCTTCGTCATTCATCCGGTCGGCCTCTTCGATGATGAACACCTTGAACGGTCCTTCGAAGGGCGACCGCGATGCCTCAGGGATGACCGCTTCGCGGATCGTCCCGACCGGGATCAGAGGTCCCTCGGGAACGATGTGGTGGACATCCGGGTGATGCCGGCGGGAGATTCGGAGACACGTCCGACAGGTGCCACACCCTTCACCGGGCGCCACCTGGCAATCGAGAGATGAAGCCATAGCGATCGCCGCGGCAACCTTGCCGGATCCGGTCGGACCGAGAAGGAGCCACGCGTGCGCGACCTCCTCGGATGCCATCTGCGACCTGAGGCGATCAGCAGCTTCCGAGCCTCGAAGCCGATCCCACGCACTCATCGGGGCACCGGCGGGCCCGGTGGGCCAATCTCGCGGGGAGCGGACGCGCTAGAGGGCTTCTTGGCCAGATGCTCTCCGTAGGCGCGCACGATCTCTTCGTGAACCTTCTCTTTGGTGCCTGCTCCGTCGATAACCACGAACCTATCCGGGAACCTATTGGCGAGTTCCAGGTAGGCGCGGGAAACCTGAGCATGGAAGTCATCTCCCGCGCTCTCGAGACGATCCTGCTTGGCTCCGGCCCGGTTGAGGCCGTCTTGGTGGTCGAGGCGCAGATAGAAGACGAGGTCGGGGAGCACGCCACCCGTTGCCCAGTCGCTGATCTGATAGATCTCGTCCATCCCAAGACCGCGCGCTATCCCCTGGTACGCGAGCGAAGAATCGACGAAGCGGTCCGAGACGACGACCTTGCCGGCCTCGAGCGCCGGAAGGATCACCTGGGCGACGTGTTGAGCCCGATCAGCGGCGTAGAGAAGTGCCTCCGAGCGCGGATCCATCTCGTCCGCGTCCTTGTCGAGCAGCAGATCGCGGATGCGTGTGCCGATCGCGGTGCCTCCGGGCTCGCGAGTGACGACGACATCGGCGCCACGAGAGGACAACCACTCGCAGAAAGCTGCCATCTGGGTGGACTTGCCAGCGCCCTCGCCGCCCTCGAATGCGATGAAGTAACCATCATCGGTACGCTTCCGAGGGCTTCTGTCGCGACCCCGGCGGTCGATCGCTCGCATCGAGAGCAAGCCGCCCCCGGTCGCCACCAAGCCAGCTAGCCACAACGTGACCCGCGAACCGGGGAGATCCAGGGTTGCGAACGGGAGCGACAACGTGTTGTCGCCGATCGCGCCGGCGAACAACGGGAAGAACCCGAGCCCGACGAGCGTACCGATGCGGATCACCGTATAAGCGGCCGAGAACGTCCGTCCCCTGAGGTCATCGCGTGTTTTCTCGTGGATCAGTGCGTAGCCGGTTGAGTACGCGCCGCCGCCGAAGAATCCGAGCGCTGCGGCGACGGGGATCGCTGGACCGAGGGCGTTCAGGCTCGCGAGGCCAACCAGGCAGAAGCCGAGGAGCACGATCGAGGACGAGAACACCACATCCTTGGGCACCCGCTTCACGATGATCCCGACGGAAAGGAGCCCGGCGATCATCCCCAGCCCAAGGAACCCGATCAGGAATGCGAATCCTGTATCGCCACCCCCCAAGACATTCTTCACGAAGCCGACCCCGAGGGAGAAGACGCCGCCCGCAGCCGTGAAGGTGAACGCGATCCCCAATAGCCATGGGCGCACCTGCCTGTCATCACGGATGAACGTGAGGCCCTCCACAAGATCTCTCTTCACCTCGCCAAGATCGAGTCGGCCGGCGCGGGGACGAGAGCCCGGGATGGTGAGCGTGTAGATCATGAACGCCGAGAACACGAACGTGAGCGAGTTCACCCACAGGGCGAGCGCATCTTGGTTCGATGCGAGCCCCGACAGCGCCGGGACAGCTCTCGACAAGAACTCAGCCATCTGCGCCATGAGTGCAAAGACAACTGAGGCGATGGGCCACGGTCCGTAGACGCCGATCAGATTCAGTGAATTGGCGTGGGTCAGATGGGTGGTGGGAACGAGATGCGGAAGCGAGGCGTCCTTGGCTGGCCCCCACACGAGGGTCAGGCTCTCAAGGGCCATAGATGCGACCAGAAGATAAGGAAGGGACGGGAAGAACGGTAGCGAGAAGATGACGCACGCCCTGAGAAGATCGGCCGTAACCATCGTCTTCCGTCGGTCCCATCGGTCGGCGATAACCCCAGCTATCGGTCCGGCCACGAAACCTGGAAGCACACGGGCCGTCATCACGGCTCCTACAGCAGTGTTGCCTCCGATGCGCTCCGCGAACACGGCGATCGCGATGACTCCGATCCAGTCACCGAGGCTGGAGACGGTCTGGGCGAAGAACAACCTTCTGAACGCGCGGATCTTGAGCAGCGCGAGAAAGGTGACCTCATCGTTCGACGAGGCAACCAGTTGTAATTCCGGCTTGCTGCGTTGAGGTTGGATCGGTGCGCCCTCCCGTTACCCCCGTGGGTACGGGACCATCCTACGGACTGGGGCCGACCTCAGGAAGTTGACTTGGGGGTTGACTTCGGACCGGTGGACTTCTTCTTTGCGCTCGACTTCTTCTTGGTCGTCTTCTTCGAGGTCTTCTTGGCCGAGGTCTTCTTGGGCTTCTTCTTGATGTACTTGCAGTCTGGATAGTTCGAGCACCCAGTGAAGGGGCCGAACCGGCCCCGCTTCTCGACCAGTGGGTTGCCGCAGTCGGGACAGGTTTCGCCCGTCTCCTTCGGCGGTTCCTTCTTTATGTACTTGCATGTGGGGTAGTTGGAGCACCCCACGAAGGGGCCGAACCGCCCGGTCTTGGCCACGAGTTCTTTCCCGCACTCAGGGCACTCCTCGCCCGTTCCCTCAGGATCGGGGAGCGGGTTGCCCTCGGCGTCGAGTTGCTGTGACCACTTGCACTCCGGCCACCCGGAGCACGAGAGGAACCAAAGGCCGTGCTTGCCGAATTTCTTGACGACGGGCCGTCCACAGTCGGGACAGATCTGATCTGTCGGGCGCTCGGGGCGGGTCATCTTGTCCTTCTGTTCGGCAAGGTGAGCCTCGAACTCGTTGAAGAAGTCCCTCACCACCGGCGAGAGTTGCTTCTCGCCGACAGCGATCTCGTCGAGTTGCTCCTCCATGCGAGCCGTGAAGGTCAGGTCGACCACATCCGGGAAGTGGGCCTCGAGCTGCTCGGTCACCACCTCTCCGCGCGGGGTCGGGAACAAGCGGCGCGACTCGGAGATCACGTACTCCCGGTCGATCAGGGTGCGAACCGTCGGGGCGTAGGTCGAAGGGCGACCGATCCCCACAGCTTCCATCTCCTTGACGAGGGTGGCCTCGGTGAACCGCGGTGGTGGCTGAGTGAAGTGTTGCTCGGGCACCAGGTCGCGGAGATCGAGGACGTCTCCCTCGTTGAGCTCGGGGAGCATGCGGTCCAGTTCCTCGGGCTCATCGTCGCCGCGCGCCAGATAGACCTTGAGGTAACCCTCGAACTTGAGGGTCTGCCCCGTTGCTCGGAACATCACCTCGTTGGACTCGATATCGACCGACGTCGCGTCGTAGATGGCCTCGGCCATCTGCGAAGCCATCGTGCGCTGCCAGATCATCTCGTACAGCTTCAACTGATCGGGCTCGACCTGACCCGCAAGCATCGATGGGGACGTCGACACGGACGATGGGCGAACAGCCTCATGCGCTTCTTGCGCGCCCTTGGACTTGGCCGTGAACTTCCTGACCTGATGGAACTCTTTGCCGAACTCAGACTCGACAACACGCCCGATCTCACCAAGAGCATCGTTCGACAGGTTCGTCGAGTCGGTTCGCATATAGGTGATGTGCCCGGCCTCGTAGAGGCGCTGGGCGAGCTGCATCGTCTTCCAGGTTGGATAGGAGAGTTTGGAAGAACCCGCTTGCTGGAGCGTCGACGTCTTGAACGGCGCCGGTGGCTTCCTTCGGCGCTCGGCCTTCCTTACCGCAGCCACGGTCCAAGGCCCGGGGCGGACACGATCGACGAGCGCCGTCGCTCCACCTTCGTCGGAGAGCTCGAACTTGCTCTTCTCGCCAACCGGATACATCGCGTCGAACGTCGAGTCGTCCGTAGTCGCGAGCGTCGCCGTCACGTCCCAGAACTCCTGGGGAACGAACGCACGGATCTCACGCTCGCGCTGAACGACCAACCGTAGGGCCGCGCTCTGGACGCGTCCCGCCGAGAGGTTCGGGCCGACGGTGCGCCACAGAAGTGGCGACAACCGGTAACCGACGATCCGGTCTACGGCCCGACGAGCCTGCTGCGCGTCGACGAGGTTCATGTCGATCTCACGCGGTTGGGCGAACGCCTCTGTGACCGCCTTCTTCGTGATCTCGTTGAAAGTGACACGCCTCGACTTCTCCGGCGGGATCTTCACCAGCTCGGCAACATGCCAGGCGATGGCTTCGCCCTCGCGGTCGGGGTCTGGCGCGAGCCATACGGTCTCGGCGTCCTTCATCTCTTTACGGATCGCCGACACGGCCTTCTTTGCTTGGGCGCGAGTGATCGGCTCGTACGAGATCTGGACGCCGCCGTTCACCTCGATGCCGAATGCCGACTTCGGAAGGTCCCGGACATGGCCCATGGAAGCAACGACCTTGAAGTCTTTGCCCATGTACTTCTCGATCGTCTTCGCCTTAGCTGGCGACTCCACGATCACAAGATTCTTCGCCACACAACTCCTCGGTAGCAGCTTGGTTAGGCAGGGCGACCCTTGTATGCGCCCTTGGGCCTCGTTGTCAACCTAACGATGAGGAAGGACGCGCTGTTCCCGAGGAACGGAAGGAGCGGCTATGAGGGCCCCGCGAGGGTCTTCAGGAAGTCCGCTTCTGCCTCTGGAGACGACAGAGCCAGGACCTCGTCGCCCGGGTGAAGGGGTGTCTCATCCTTCGGCGCCAGCACATGCCGGTCTCTGACGATCGCCACGAGAGTGCAATCCGTCGGGAGGTTCAGGTCTCCGACCGTCTTGCCGCTTGCGGGCGAAGAATCAGCCAGCGTGAGCTCCACGAGTGCAACCTTCCCCTGCTCGAGGCTCAGCAGCCTCACGAGATCTCCCACCGACACCGCCTCTTCGACCAGCGAGGTCAGCAGGTGTGGCATCGAGACAGCTACATCTACTCCCCACGACGCGGTGAACAACCACTGGTTATCGGGATGGTTGACCCTCGCCACAACTCGGGGAACAGCGAATTCCTGCTTGGCGAGCAACGAGATGACCAGGTTGTCCTCGTCGTCCCCGGTTGCCGCGACCATGACCTCGCACGAAGAGAGGACAGCCTCATCGAGGGTGTGGAGCTCGCACGCGTCCCCAACCACGAAGTTGGCCTCGATCGCGTCGCGGACACCCTCGATCGCTTCCTTGCTCTGATCTATCAGGGTCACCTGATGACCCTTCGACAGCAGATCGCGAGCCACGAAGGTCCCGACGTTGCCGGCTCCGGCGATGGCGATCCTCATGCTCTCTTGACTCACTCTGGCATCCCTACCTTCTTGAGCTCCTCTTTGAGATCAGCGGCCTCGGAACGAGCCACCGAGACGTGAAGGATGTCGCCATCCTGGATCGTGAGGTCCTTGTCGGGCACCCTCGGGACGCCGAAGCGACTAACGGCCACCACCCTGCGGCGGCCTTCGAGATCGATCTCGAAGGCATGCTTTCCAACGAGTTCCGCAGGCGTCTGGAGCGCCGTGATGACAACCTCGCCGTTATCGACCGTGTACTCGACGGGAACGTCCTCGGGCAGGATGAACCGGAGCATCTGATCGGTGGTCCATCTGACGGTCGCAACCGTCTGGATACCCAGGCGTTGATAGATCTGGGCACGGCGCGGGTCGTAGATTCGGGCAACGACATGACCGACCCTGAAGTGCTCCTTGGCGACGCGGGCCGACAGGATGTTCGAGTTGTCGCCCGAAGTCACTGCGGCGAACGCATCGGCCTCCTTGATGCCCACTTTCAAGAGAACATCCCGGTCGAACGCGAAGCCGACCTCTCGTTGACCCTTGAAGTCTTGCTTTAGGCGTTCGAAGGCCTCGTGCGACTTGTCGATGATCGCTATCGAGTGACCGAGCCTCTCGAGGTTCGTTGCGAGTTCGGACCCGACTCGTCCACAACCCACGATTACTACGTGCACTTCTTCAGCACGCTCCTTCGATTCGGGGTGGCGGTCTGCGGACCGCCCCGGATGCGTTTCTCTCCGGCGGGATACTGCCATACTTGCCGGCTGTGGCGTGGTTCAAACGTTTCCTAGACGGTCTGATGAAGCCCCCAGAAGAGACGAGGTCTGAGAACCTCGCGCACTGGGCGGCCACCATCAGCGACGTCACCCCCCTGGGGGCACTGGAACCGAGGACACGGTGCCGCGCCGCAGGCGTTATCCAGAACATCAGGATCGATCCTCGGGAGGGCCAAGACTCGATCGAGGCAACCATCATCGACGGAACCGGGCGGATGATCGTCCGGTGGCTGGGCCGCTCCTCTCTCCTCGGGGTCGGTCTCGGAAAGGGACTCATCGTGGAAGGGATAGTCGGAGACTCCAGCGGTATCCCGACGATGATCAACCCCGAATGGAACCTGGTCCCGGGGCCCGAACACGGATGAGCAGGATCGGGGCAGCGTTCAAGCGGGTTCTCGTCGGCCGTCCCATGTCGTCGGGCGAGATGGAGCACACCTTGCTCCCGAAGTCGATCGCCCTTCCCGTTTTCTCGTCCGACGCGCTCTCTTCGAATGCCTACGCGACCCAGGAGGCGATGATCGTCCTGGCTCTGGCAGGGACCGGAGCATTGCAACACATCATCCCGATATCACTAGCGGTCGCAACGCTCCTCGCGATCGTCATCATCTCGTACCGGGAAACCGTCAAGGCCTACCCATCTGGGGGAGGCGCCTACAGGGTTTCCAAGGAGAACCTGGGGATGTATCCGGGGCTGATCGCTGCGTCCGCGCTGTCTGATCGACTACGCGCTGACCGTGGCCGTGTCGATGACCGCAGGGGTCGATGCCATCCTGTCGGCCGCTACCTCCCTGACGGAGTACCGGGTCCCGCTGGCTCTGTTCTTCGTCGTCCTGGTTGGCTTGGCCAACCTGAGGGGGGCGAAGGAATCCGGCATCCTCTTCGCGATCCCAACCTACGGATTCGTGCTCTCCGTGTTCGCGCTCCTCGTTACGGGAGTCGTCAGGTGCGCCGTGAACTGCCCACCCGCAGAAAGCGCGGGAACGGTCGTTGAGCCCGAGCACCTGCTGACCTTCTTCCTCATCCTCAAGGCATTCTCGGCAGGCACCACCGCCCTGACGGGCGTCGAGGCGATCGCCGACGGCGTCGGCGCGTTCCGTTATCCACAATCGAAGAACGCCGCGACCACTCTGGCGATCATGGGCGTGCTATCCATCTCGATGTTCCTGGGGATCTCGTACCTCGCCCACCGGACCGGCGTCGTCTACGTGGAGGGCGCCGAGCGGACGGTCGTCGCGCAGATCGCCCATGCCGTTTTCTCTGGCGGAGCGCCGTTCTACATCCTGCAGATCATGTCTGCGCTGATCCTGTTGCTCGCAGCCAACACCGCGTTCCAGGACTTCCCGCGCATCTCATCGATCCTCGCGAGTGACAACTTCATGCCGAAGCAGTTCTCGAGCCGGGGAGACCGTCTGGTCTTCTCGAACGGGATCATCATCCTTGCTCTGGCGGCAGGGTTCTTGATCTTCGCCTTCGATGCCGAGCTCACCCGCCTGATCCAGCTCTATCTCGTCGGAGTGTTCATCTCGTTCACCTTCTCGCAGACCGGGATGGTGCTTCGATCGCGTCGTCTCAAGCCGAAGGGGTGGCAACGCACGGTCGTCGTCTCGGGCATCGGAGCGATCATCACCGGAGTCGTCCTCGTCGTGGTGGTCGTGACGAAATTCAGTGGAGGGGCGTGGATGGTCATCGCCTCCATCCCGGTACTCGTCTTCATGATGCGAGCCATCCACAAGCACTACGCGGACCTTGGAACCCAACTCGAGGACGCCGACCGGCGTCCGGTCGATCGGCGCGCCGGTTACCAGAACATCGTGATCCTCGTTACGGACCTCGACCGCCCAACGGGGCGCGCGGTCGGGTACTCGAGGCACCTCCGGCCCCGCACCGTCTCTGCCGTGACCGACGACCCATCACTCATCGAAGGTTGGAGCATCCTCGCTCCCGAGATCGCACTGACGGTCCTCGAGGGGAACGGCACCCGGCGCGAGAAGGTGAAGCAGCATCTTCGTTCGCTCCGGTCGACGGTCGAGGAAGACGACTTCCTCAGCCTCATCATCCCGGAGACACTTGGCTCGCGGAGCATCCTTCAGATCCTCAAGAACTTCGGTCGCCAGCGACTGAAGGCGTCGCTACTGCGTGAGCGAGGGATCCAGGTTCTCAACCTGCCCGTGGTGGTCGACGACTTCGCTCCGCCGGAGCAGGATCCCGACCCACGAACCAGCTCGACACATCGCAGTTGTGCTCGTATCCGGGGTTCACAACGCGACGCTCCAAGCGATCGAGTACGCGGAGACCCTGCGACCATCCCAACTCCACGCCGTGTCGATCGGTGTCGACGAGAGCGACATGAGCGAGGTTGGCGAGGCGTGGCTATCGGAACGCATCCCCCATCCACTCGAGATCGAAGCAGCACCATTCCGCGATATCGGCGGAGCGTTGCACCGCTACCTCTCCAGGTTCGATGCGGATGGATACGACCTTGTCGTGACGGTAGTGATCCCGGAGTTCGTCGTCCCCAACAAGCGCCATCAGATCCTGCACGGGCAAACGGCCCTGATCGTCAAGCGACACCTTCTATTCATGAAGGGCGTCGTCGCCGCCAGCGTCACTTACCACCTGGACTGATCGGCAACCAAGAACGGGGGCCCCGTAGGACCCCCGTTCTGGATGACCCCGATGTTTAGGAGGTCGCAGCCTTGGGAGCGACGCTCGTCGACCGCTTGGAGAACGCGATCGAGACGCCCAGGACTACTAGCGCCAGACCTGCGATCGCGAACCGAGCACCATCGTTGTCCTGAAGGTTGATGACCGCGGGCAGGATCAAGAGCGAGATCAGGTTCATCACCTTGATCAGCGGGTTCAAGGCGGGCCCTGCGGTGTCCTTGAAGGGGTCCCCCACCGTGTCTCCGATGACTGCCGCCTTGTGGGCTTCGGAGCCCTTGCCGCCCTCATGTCCATCCTCGATGTACTTCTTGGCGTTGTCCCACGCGCCACCAGCGTTGCTGAGGAAGTTCGCCATCAGCTGGCCCGTCAGGATCACCGCCGCAAGGAAGGCGCCGAGCGCGAAGTAGTTGATGCCGAACCCGACGATCACGGGGGTCAGCACGGCCAACAGTGCCGGCGTGGTCAGCTCCCGCAGTGATGCCGCAGTACAGATGTCGATGACCGCTCCGTAGTCGGGTCGATCGATCCCCTCCATGATCTTCTTGGTCCTGAACTGGTGCCGGACCTCCTCGACCACGACGGCGGCGGTCCGGCCAACGGCCCGGATCGCCAACGAGGAGAACAAGAACGCAACCGAACCGCCGATGAGAAGGCCGATGAACGTCTTCGGATCGGCGACGTTGATCTGCGTGAGCGGATCGCGGAACAGGGCGGAGCCAACCTTGGTGAGGCCCAACTCGCTCCCGATCGTCTCGATGAACGAGGCGAACAGCGCAACCGCCGCGATGACGGCGGAGCCGATCGCGAACCCCTTGGTCACTGCCTTGGTCGTGTTTCCGACCGCGTCGAGGCTCACCATGATCCGCTGGGGCTCGCCATCGAACTCCCCTGACATCTCCGCGATACCGGCAGCGTTGTCAGCGACGGGCCCGAAGGTGTCTTCGGAGACGACCACCCCCGTCGTTGCGAGCATGCCCATCCCGGTGAGTGCGACCAGGTAGAGAGAGAACTGGAGGTTCCCGCCGCCCAGCGCGATAGCGACACCGAGAGCAGCAGCGATCGCGAGGATCGCCCACACCGATGACTCCAGTCCAGAGGAGAAACCAGAGAGGATCGTCGTCGCTGGTCCGGTTCTGGTCGCTTCGGCGATCTCCCGAACCGGCTTCCTCTCTGTGGACGTGAAGTACTCGGTAAGTCGAGAGACGACCTGGGCGAGAGCGAGTCCAACGACGACTGCAGCGAACACCTTCCAACCTTCGTTCCCGTGGTCGTTACCGACGTAGAAGATCGCGACGAGGAACGTCCCGATGATCGTCAAGATGCCAGCGGTGAGGAACCCGCGGTTGATCGGGGCCATCGCGCTCTTGTCTTTATCGGTTGCCCGCACCGCGTAGACGCCGACGATCGACGCGAGCACTCCGATCGCGCGTGCGATCACGGGGAAGATGAGGCCCAGAGCCGGGTTGGCGCCGATCGAATCGAAAGCCGCCACCCCAAGGATGATCGAAGCGACCAAGGTGACCTCGTAAGACTCGAAGAGGTCGGCCGCCATACCGGCGCAGTCACCGACGTTGTCACCGACGTTGTCGGCGATCGTTGCGGGGTTGCGCGGATCATCCTCGGGGATCCCAGCTTCGACCTTGCCGACGAGGTCCGCGCCAACGTCGGCCGCCTTCGTGAAGATCCCACCGCCGACCCTGAGGAAAAGAGCAAGGAGGGAACCACCGAATCCGAATCCGATCAGGATCGCGGAAGAGGTGTTCTGGAAGATGAGGATGATCAGCGTTGCACCAAGGAGACCCAGCCCCACGGTGAACATGCCGGCGACACCTCCCGTGCGGAAGGCAACTTTCAACGCGGCAGGCAGGGAGCCCGATCGCGCTGCCGCGGCAGTGCGCACATTGCCTCGAACCGCAAGGCTCATCCCGATGAACCCTGTAAGACCAGACATCAGACAGCCGGCGAGGAACGCAAGGGTCCGGAAGATCCCTGACTCAACGAAACTCAGAGCCTCCGTGCCGTTGGGCTTAACCACCGCAACCGAAGTGAGGAACACGATCACCACCAATGGGATCAGGATCACTGCGATCGTTTTGAACTGGCGACGGAGATAGGCAAGCGCGCCTTCTTGGATCGCGGCGGCGATCTCCTTCATCTTTTCGGTTCCTTGGTCTGCCGCGAGAACTCCACGCATCAACAGGAATCCAACGGCGATAGCGATCAAAGCGGTTGCAACCGAGAAGAAGAGCCAGAAGAACTCGCCCCCTTTGAGGGCGAAGTGCTGGTAGCCACCCTCGGAGGCAAGGATGAGGTCGTGCATCAGCGGAGGTCCTTTCTGTGATTACAACTTGGGATTCGGCGGGGCACGAAACAGATTTCAGAGCGTCGGAATATTAGTTTCGCCCTGTCGAAACTGTCAAACCCGAAGTGGTTATCGGGTTTCTCCCGGGCTCGAACCAGGGGGGTGGAGAATGCCGGGATGCTGGGGTATGCGTGGCGGCTCATTACGCGACGGCGCGCGCTGTGGTTCCCGACCACGGTCCTAGCCGCGCTTGCCGGCCTCCCTGGACTCCTGGCAGCGACTTTCTTCGCCGCACCGGTGACCGCCCTGCTGCTGGCAGGGGATCCGCTGGCTGCCGTCGATCTACTTCCCGGCCCCCTTTCGGAAGCGGCCGCGTCCGGGATCGTCGCGTGGGTCGGGGTCGGCGTCGGCGCTCTCGCTCTCCTTGCGATCTGGACCCGGATCTACGTGGTCGCTCTCTGGCTCTCGCGGGAGGGAGACGCCAGCCTCAGAGAGGCATTCGGCGCTACCCGCTCTCGGTGGGGCCCGGCCTATCTGGTCTACCTAGAAGGGCTAGTCGCGATCGGGGTAGTTGTCGGTGCGGTGCTGTTCCTCATGATCTTGACTCCCGAGGCGGCCGGGGGATCGTTCGGAGTCTTCTTCTCTATCGGAACGGTTGTGGCGATCCGATCCGTTATCCGGATCGTGATGTCTCTGTCCTTGCGGGCGTGCACCCTTGGTGGTGAACCCCACCTCGATGCGTGGCGGACCGGGGTGTCGATCCTGCGGGAACGGCGAAGCGAAAGCATCGCTGCCTGGATGACATTGATGGCCGCCGGAGTGGGCATCTGGATCGGCGGTCGCCTGATCTCCCCCGTCTTGCAAGACACCCTGTTCGCGTTTCCAAGCGACAGCGGTTACGGATACGCCAGAGAGATCCTCCACCTCGTCTACTCCGTCCCACTCGAGGCGTTCCTGTTGTCGCTCTCGTTCGGAGTGTGGACCGCTGTCTATCTCGGAGGGGACGCTCTCCGAGAAGAACCCCGCACCGATGTGCGGGCAGGAAGCGACCCTTGGGTCATCAAGGGTCTGGCGACACTGGTCGTGCTCGTTCTCATCGCCAATGGCGGAGCAACCCTCATCGACGGACGCTATCGCGGGTCGCTCGCTGCGCAGAACCGGCGCCTCGCAGCGAAGGAGATCGAGCCCGAGGGACGCGTCGAGAACGACAACCACCGATCCGTTCGGCTCAACGAGCTACACCGTCGACGCGCGGCTCGAAGACGATCAGCTGGAATGGACCACCCGGATCGACTACATGAACGCTACCGGTGAGAGGTTGATCGATCTCGGGATCCATCTGTACCCCGCCGCCTACACGCGGGACCTGTCGGAGATCCCGCTCGCACGAGACATCGCCGCCAACGATGTCAACGGATCGTTCGCACGTGCGGCGAGGTCCGGGACGTTCGACGTTACGGAGATATCGATCGAGGGAGAAAGGACCGAGATCTTCACCCTCGACGACTCCTCGCTGACGGTTCCTCTCTCCGAACCCCTAGCACCGGGTGCGACCGTGTCCCTCTCCATCGAGGCAACGGCCCGGCTGCCTCGATTCCCTGAGAGATTCGGTGTGTGGGGCGACCTCACCCTTCTCGGCAACTGGATCCCCGTCGCCGCCGAACGAGAGCGCGGTTCGTGGCGACTCGATCCTTTCGGTCAGGTGGGTGACCCCTTCTTCTCGTCCACCGCCGACTACGACGTATCACTCGATGTCGAAGACTCCAGTGGCGTCGTCGGAACCGGCATCCTCACCGAGGTCCAGAGGTCGGGACCGGGTCGGGAGACGTGGCGCTTCGAGGCGAACGGGGTGCGGGATGCTGCATTCGCCGTCGGGAGATTCATGAGCGGGTTCCAAACCGAAGTGGATGGGACGATCGTGCGGACCTGGGTTCCCACAGACGCGCGGATCCGCGGGGCTGAAGAACTCGAAGTGGCCGCCTCTGCGGTCGCGGCGTTCCAAGAGGGATTCGGTCCGCTTCCTTACGACGAGGTTGATGTCGTTGAGACCGGCGGCTCGTTCGGGGGCATGGAGTACCCCGGCGTGGTCTTCGTCTCGGGGGACCAGGAACTCCTGGAAGGGGTTCCATTGATCCCTGAGTTACTCGAGCATGCCGGATTCGTTGATGCGCAACGGACCTACGTGATCGGACACGAGGTCGCTCATCAATGGTGGTACTCGGCCGTTGGTAGTGATGAGGTGAGGGAGCCGTGGCTCGATGAGTCGCTGGCAGAGGTCAGCACGCGGCTCTGGCTACTCGACAGGGACGGCGACGATCGCATCCACCGCATGACTACCCTCGAGGGCGACGTCGAGCCCCGACCGGGCGTGCTCGGGGCGGGCATCGACGACTTCGACTCGAACGGTGCCTACACGGATGCCATCTATGGGGAGGGGGCCGAGGTTCTCCTTCGATTGCGGGCCCTGATCGGGGCGGGGCGCTTCCGTGAGGTCTTGCGTGGCTACTACGAGTCGAACGCTCGATCGATCGGAACCACCGAGTCGTTCCTCGATCACCTCGAGAGGAAGGCGGGGGCCGAAGCCGTCAGGTTCCTAGAGAGGTATCTGTGATCACTTCCGGACGATGAGCGTGGCCGTCATGCCGCCGCCGTCCCGAACCTCGAACTCGAAGTCATCGACAAGGCTCCCTAGAAGGGCCATAGACATCCTCAGGCGACCGCCCGTCGCGTCATCCGTGTGGTCGCTGAGCGAAGGGCCGTTGTCGGAGATGTTCACCCGGACCCGATCATCATCCTCGAGCCACTCGACCGAAACAGGTTCCGTGGAGCCAACCTCATCGTTCGAGATAACTGCGTTCGCACATGCCTCGGAAACAGCGATCTTCAGGTCATCAACCGAGCTTTCGTCCAGTCCAGCCGCCCTGGCCAGGGAAGAGACGACCAACCTCACGACGCCCACGTAGGCGGTTCGAGGCGGGATCTCGAGACCAACGCTCGGCATCGGACTATTCCGAACCTTCGGTTGCATCCTCTACGGAGTCGTGGATCGGAAAGACCTTGGTGAGCCCCGTGATCTTGAAGATCTTGAGGATCTTGTCCTGCGTGCAGACGAGCGAAAGGCCGCCCTCATGGGCCTTCACACGCTTCAGGGCGCCGACCAGAACTCCCAGCCCTGTGGAGTCGAGGAAATCGACGCCTTCGAGGTTGACGACAACGTCATATGAACCTTCAGAGACGAGTTCGATCAGCTTCTCGCGCAGCTTCGGCGCGGTGTAAACATCGATCTCTCCCTTGACGTCTACGACCGAGTGCGACCCGATCTTCCTAACGTCCAGGCCTAGCTCCATCGGTGGGCCTCCCTTGGGTAACTCGATATCGGCGGTTGAATCGGCATCCTACAGCCGAGGTACCGCCCTCCCGAGCCGGTATCCCCCCAGAGCCCAGGCTCGAAACGGATGTCAGGCTGTTCGAGCAACCTTCGCTAGGGTCTATGCCCCACCGTCAGGAACGCCACCAGGAAGGAGGAACAGTGCGTAACAACGCGTCCCGCCGTACGAGAACGATCCTCATCTGCCTCTCCTGCGCCCTGCTCCTCGGCGCCTCGTGCGACCCTGAGAGCGCTCCCGTTGATCAGATCGGATGGGCACACCGCAACCCAGCCCGAGATCAAGCAAGCGCGGTGGAAGACCAAGGTGAGCATCGCTCCCGGCCACAAACGACTCTCCAAGAAGCAGAAGAACAAGATCCGCACGCGCGGCAAGGATGTCGAGCTCGTGATCCGGGACCTCTACGACACCCTCTTCCTGTCGCCGGATCGCTCCAAGAAAGCGATCACCTCCCGATTCATCCCATCGGCTGCCACCGCGCTGTTACGCCAGAAGAAGCCTGGGGTCCCGGTGGGAGCCGAGGAGGTAAAGACCTTGAGAAGAACCGCTTCGATCGGGATCGAGGCCGCCACTACACGATTGGCGGCGGCCGAGGTCCTCGTCAAGGCCAAGGGTCGCTTGTCCGACAAGACATTCACCGTTACGCACCGAGCGACCCTGTGGCTCGAGAAGTCCAAGGGCAGGTGGAAGGTGATCGCCTTCGAGGTTAACCAAGGGCCTGCACGATGAAGAGCCGACTGCTCCTCCTGCTGACCTTCGTTGGCCTCGTCGCGACGTTACTTCCACTGGTGGGGACCCAAGATGCCGCCCTGGGCGGAGTAACCATCGGGAAGGTGCACAAGACCTTCAACCCGAGCAAGGGGAAGATCTTCGTCCTCATCATCGGGAACGATGCGCGCGAGGGGAACCCCGATCGGTCGCGAGCCGATGCGATCCACATCGCCGGGATCAACACCAAGACGATGAAGGGCGGGATCCTGAACTTCCCTCGCGACTCGTGGGTCCCGATCCCGGGTCGCGGCACCTCCAAGATGAACGAGGCCCTCTATAGCGGAGGACCTCAGCTCCTTGCTCAAACCCTCGAGAACGAGACGGGGATCAGACTCGACTACTGGGTGATGGTGGGCTTCGAGGGTTTCCGAAAGATCATCGACGACGTGGGGCGGATCCCCTACAAGATCCCGTTCAACATCAGCGATCCGACTGGCTCGGGTGCGAACCTCAAGAAGGGGAAGCAGAACCTGGGGCCGCTCAACTCCCTCGCCTTCGTGCGCACGAGACACTCGTTCTCGGGAGGAGACATCGATCGGACGACCAACCAGGCGAAGTTCTTGATCGCGATGCTTCGGAAGCTTCGGATGGATGTCGCGGAGAGTCCGGCCAACCTTCTCAAATGGGTGTCGACAACCAGGAAGAACACGCGCCTAGACCTCGGGCTAGACGAGTTGTTCCGGCTCTCGGTGCTGACCTCTCAGGTCAAACCCAAGGATGTTGGATTCCGTACCGTTCCGGTGAGCATCGGATCGGTAGGGGCAGCGAGCGTGGTGTTCATCCAGGGAGCAGCGCGGAGCATCTACGCGAAGTTCAAGCGGACAGGGAGCCTGTAGCCTCGTCGTCTGTCTTCACCGGAAGGTGGATAGAGAAGGTCGAACCGCTCCCCGGCGCACTCTCCACCGACAGTTCCCCGCCATGGAGGCGAACGATCTCGCGGGCCACGTGGAGCCCGATACCGGTTCCCTCGGCTCCGCCCTGGGGCGGCGGATCGATCTGGAAGAAGCTCTCGAACACCTTCTCCTGAAGGTGCCCCTCGATCCCCTTCCCCTTGTCGGTGACGGCAACGATCGCCATCCCGACTCGGTTGGAGATCCGCACGTAGATATCGCCGCCCGGCGGGGAGAACTTCGCTGCGTTATCGAGCAAACCGTGGAGCGCTCGTCCGATCTTCGGGCGATCGCATCGCACCTGGACGGGCTCCTCCTCTTCGAGATGGATCCGTTGGGTGATGTTTGGCTGCACGATCTCGATCTCCGCGCGAACGAGCTCCGATAGTTCGACATCCGACAGCGCCAGGTCCATCTCGCCCCGGTTCGTGGTTGCGAAGTCGAGAAGATCCTGGATCAACCGACCGAAGTGCGCCGAGTGCTTCTCGATCATCTCGAGCAGGGCGCTGCGCTGATCATCATCTAGCGCGGTGTGCTTGCGACGAAGCGTCGAGGAGGCACCACGGATCACCGTGAGCGGGGTGCGCAACTCGTGCGAAACGTTCTGGACGAAAGCGCTCTTCAGGTCGTTGATCTCGCGATACGAGCGCGCGGACGCATCGGCTGCTGCGACAGCTCGTTCCGAGCGGCGCATGACCTCGACCAGATAACCGGAGAACGCTCCTATGAAGAACATGTATCCGACCCTCACGAGGATCGGATAGACGGGAGCGCCCCCATCGATCAATACGACGGTGACGTAGGCGAGGGCGGAAGCGATCGTTGTCACGGCGCCGATGATCACCCCGAACCTGCCGACCGATGCTGCGACACTCGCGTGATACAGGAGGTAGAAGGGCGAGTCCGGGCCCCCGGTCGCATAGATCCACAGAGCGATGAGGAGCAGGTCGCCGACGGTGCTGATCAGCGAGATGTGGAGGATCCGCTTCATCTCGCCCCTCTCCGCATGCTGGTCCGTGCGCGCCGCGAGCAGGAACGTGATCGCCGCATAGATGGGGGCGAGAAAGACGATCGCCCTGGCAAGCTCGGGGCGGATCTCTACGGGAGCAAGCGTGAAGTAGACGACGATGTTGAAAACGACGATCGCGATCCGGATCAGGGCGATCACTCGTTCTGTCGTCCTTAGCCGCTCGCCGAGGAAGATGTTGGGGATAGCTATCTGACTCTCCTAAGCACAGGACCAAGTGTGGGGAGGATCTCCATCACACGTCGATACGTATACAGGGCAGCCTTACAGGTCGATCTGTGCAACGAAGGGGGTCGGGTCAAGGCCCTTTCCCGTAGCTTCTTCGACGAGTGCATCCCACCTGAGCAATGCCCCCGGACGGAAGATCCTGTCGATCAACAAGCGGCCCGCCTCTGGAACGCCCACCACCCCCCCGAAGGAGCGAACGCACTCGTCCTCTAGCTGGGACGCGAGCAGCTCTCCGAGCAAGTAGTTGTGGTAGTAGACGGGAGCAGTCGCGACGTGGATCTTCGCTGCCCAGTCAGGGTGATCGCGGTCGGGGGGCGGGGAAACGAGCTGGAACCGCTCGACGAATTCCCACCAGGCCGCGTTCAGGTCGCCCTCGGGATCGGAGTAGAGGCGTCGCTCGAAGTGAGCCATCACCAGAGCCCATCTCGCGAACAAGAGCATCTGAGCCGAGTTGGCCTCTCGGAGATCGTCTGTAACGGCGGCCACCTCGGACTGATCGAGTCCTCGGATCTCCCTCAACCACACCGGATCTCTAACCAGACGTCCGGAGAGGATCGCGGCGGCCTCGGTTGTGAAGGTATGCGTGGCTCTTCGCAACAGGTAAGGGAGCGCCCGATCGATGGAGATGTCGTAAGCGGCATGACCGGACTCGTGCAGCATCACCTCGGTCCAATGCTCGCCGGGGACGACGTTGGCGAGGATCCTGACATCGCTACCCGATCTATCGATGTCGATACAGAACGCGTGCTGGCACTTGTTCGGGCGCGGGAACAGGTCGCTCGAGGCCATGACCCCGGTCAGATCGATCCCCCACTGTTCGAATGTCTGAACAGCCATGGCAGAACCGTCGGTGTCAGCGAAATGGTCATCGAGTGAGAGGCGTCCGTCGGGAGGCAGGTCTTGGAAGAAGGGATCCGCGTAGTGCCATGGTCGTAGTTCGTCGGTGCCGAAGCGCTTCTCGAGGTTGTGGTCGAGTTTGGCTTTCCAACGCTCGTACGGTGCGCGCGTCTCCGCTTCGACGCGGTCGAGTAGATCGAAGAGCCAGCGTTCGTCCATCTCCTGGAGCTCCAGCGCCAAGCGGTAGTGATCAGACCTGCCCAGGTCGAGCGCCGCTTGGTTCCTGAGTCGCGCCAATTCGACCACCCTGCCAGCAACGATCCCGCCGATCTCCTTAGATGCTTGCCAAGCTTCCCGGCGCAGATCCTGGTCATCAGAAGAACGCAGGATCTCCCTGATCTCGTTGTCATCGATCTCGTTGCCCGACACGATCGGGCGGTGGTTTGCGAAGGCGCTCTCTACAGCACTCGAGAGCTCCACGATCTCTGTGCGGCGCTCGTCGTCCATCCGGTTTCCCGTGAGCGAAAGCCGCAGAACCGTGAGCATGCGGTGGAGGGTCGGGTCGTGGAGGTCGGATGAGAGCGCATCCTCAACGTCGATCAGGTTCTGGGGATCGCCCTTGACCTGACGGAGCGCGAGCTCAAGGTCCGAACGACGACGCTCGTTCGCCTCACTCGCATCGATCTGAGAGTCCCAATACGCCTCATGGAACGGCACCTCGAGAGACTTGATCTGTTCCTGCAGGCGCTCGGCCAGATGACTCGACGATTCGGACAACAACCCCTCCTGGTCATGGACGGCGGCATCTTACTTGTGAACCAGCGCTCATCCGTGCCCCTCGAGTTCGAGATGCCACGGCTCCCAGGGCATCGGACGCTTCAGCGGCAATCCCAAGCGTTCCACCATCTCTGCTGCGTACTCAACGTCCCCACCGAGATCGACCGCCAATCCCCGCTCATGATTCGAGGTCCCAGGACGAGCGACCCAGTCGTCCGCCACTTCTGGGTTGCCGTACCGGATCAGAGCGTCGGTCCACAAGGCTTCCTGCGCGGCAGGTGATCTGAACCCGGAAACGATCCAGTAGCGACCCCCTCCCGCGGCCAGCAGGCGATCGACAGCCTCCGAAAGCGCGGGGTGGAGCCCGTCCACATGTCCCGGAACGATCCGATCTGCTTCGATGACGGACCTGGCAGTGGCCGTTGTGGAGCCATAGGAAACCTCGACCTGGAAGGCCGAGGCCCCCGATCCGCACAAGCATCCATCTAGGTGCCCGCCGTTCAGCGAGGCGAACCTTGAGGCGGCCGAGTACGGACTCTGGCCCCCATAGGACGTTGCTTCCGCCGCGGCAGCGAGTGCTGCAGCGTCGGCCGCGGTCTGAGCCCGCGCTCGATCCGATGCGGCTCCGGTCATCCCCACGATCAATGACCCCGAGGAGGCCAGGATCACGAGGGTGATGAGAGTAGCGACGAGACTCACGGTTGCTCGACCCTCATGGTGGCCACCGACGAGAGCGTGACCCCATCGAACAACGCGCCGATAAGTGGGATCCTCGCCTCGGGCCCGTAGGTCACTTCGACCGTGACGGCTCCACCCTGCCTGCGTTCGGCCTCGGGTGGTCGAACCTCGACGGAAGCTCCGGGGAGCCCGCTCGCTTCAACCGCAGCCTCGATATCTGTGGTCCCGGGTTTGACAGCCGCTACCCGAGCGCCTTCCCGAGCCGCGTGGACGACCCTGATCTGATCCGCACCGAGCATGGCGACTTCGAGGAACGCGAGAACGATGACTGCGAGGATCGGCAGGACGAGGGCAAGTTCCACCGTCGCCTGACCGTCGTGTCCTCTCGCTGTCCTCCGCATCCCGTTAGCCCTGAGCGCGCTTGATCACGTTCTCAACGATGGATTCGAACAACCCATCGAGACCGCCGCTCTTGACGAACGCCGCCAGTGCTCCGGTGATGAGCACGACAACCAGAAGGGTTGTCACGTACTCGGTCGTTGTCTGCCCACCTTGGCCCATCCAGATCGACCGCAGACGATCCACTCGACACCTCCGTGTGATCGGGACCGGACCGCTCCGGTCTCCTTCGATCACACGACGAACCCTGTGAGCGCGTGGTGGCGCGGGTCACTTCAGAAACTGACGGTTACGCGATCCCCTACCGACACCCCGGCGGCGTCCAAGGCCCCTTGGTTGACCTCGAGTGCTGCGTCGTACGGCTCGTCAGGCGCGTAGATCGGACACGGGTCCTTCTCACAAGGCTCCATGTCGATCACTTGAAGTATCCGACTGTCACGGCTCAAGAACGCCACGGAAAGCGGGATCTTCGTGTCCTTCATCCAGAAGCCACCAGAGGTCGGCTCGAAGAAGACGAACAACATCGCCTCTCCCTCGCCGAGCTCGTCGCGTCCCATCAACCCCTGCTGCCGCTCGGCCTCGGTCTGTGCCACCTCGGCCTCGAATATGACCGAGCCGCGCTCGGTGTCGATCAAGACCGCTGCCGACTTGAAGGGGGCCTCCGGGCTGGGAGCGATCGTCTCGGGTGGGGCTGAGGGCTCGGACGTCGATCTCAGGGGACCGCACGAGGCTCCTACCACCATGAGGCTGATGAGGATCGCCGGTCGGAGACGCATGAGGGAACCCTCGCGCACTCGCGACTCGAGTGGGTTCACTACGGTCCAAGGAACGGCGTGACCCCGAGGAGAACGAAGGAAGGGAGGAGGCATAGGGACAGCGGTAGAGCCATCAGCACCGGGGCGCGTCGGATCGAAGCATCGAATCTGAGGCCGAGCTCTTCATTCCGTCGGTGATCGGCAGCGATCAAGGTCCTTACCGCGGGAGTTCCAAGATCCAGGGCCGCCGAGATCGCCGGTGCCAGATCACCTAGGCCTTCATGTTCGAGCGCGGTCACGACATCCATCCCCAGCGCGATCGATGCGCTACATCTCGCCAACCGATCCCCGATATCCCCGGCGCTTACCTGCGCTGCACGATCGAGCGCAGCGATGACACCAGCCCCAGAGGCCAGGGCGTGGACGATGTGATGGGTCGCCATCGACAGCACATCGTCTGCCTCCACCGAAGGTCGTAACCGATCTATCCACCACAGTCCCACCACTCCAAGCGCGACGCCCACGAGAAGGCTCGGCCGAGTGAAGAGAGCGGGGCCCCGCGTGAAGCCGGCGACCGACAGCGCTAGGCACGGCAGGCCGAGGATGATCTTGCTCGACGCTCCTGCTCCTGCCGAAGCCGCGATCGACCGTCTCGCTCGGTACCTTCGGTCTTCGAGCCGGCGCGCTAGGTGATCCAACCGCTCGGCGAGGCCATCCCCGTTGGCGGCTCCTGCCACAACCGTCTCGACCAGAGCGGCGCCGTCGGATCCCCACGCTGCTTCGATCGGGCGGAGGACCTCGCGCAGCGGGAGCGGTAGAACGGCCCGTCGAGCGACAGCGCCGATCTCTGGCGCGTTCCTACCGGACGACCCATGTGGCCATCGGTGAAGCGCGGCAAGCAGCGGAAAACCCGCCCGCACCAAGCCGGCCAATGCCCCTATCGCGGCCGCTCGCTCGGGCTCATCCATCCCTGTGTTCGATCTCGACCACGCGCCGAACCCCGTCGCGTCGCTCCAGATGCACGTAGACATCGAAGGCATCCGTCACCATCCGGCGCAGAGAGTTCTCGTCAGCTCCCGAGTCCGCCTGTAGACACAGCGAAACGAGTCGCCCCGGCACGGCGGCGGCCGAGCTGGCGTGAACGGTCATCATCGAGCCCTCATGGCCGGTGGAGATCGCCATCAATGCCGGCAGTGCTTCTGGACCACGCACCTCCCCAACGACTATCCGATCCGGACGCATCCTCAACGCAGCCCGCGTCAAGGCAGTGGCGTCCACCTGGCCCATCCCCTCTACGTTCGGCTTACGGGTCATCAGAGGAACGATGTGTGGGTGAGACGGACGGAGTTCGGCCGCCTCCTCGATGGTCACGATCCGTTCATCGGGGGCGCAGCGCGACAACAGCGCACCCAGTAGCGAGGTTTTCCCAGAACCGGTCGCCCCACTGATCACGATCGATGACCGTCGCGTTACTGCGTCCTCGAGCGAACGCATATCGCGCTCGTTCATGAGCCCAAGCTCGGCCAAGCGCTCGAGAGAAAGTTGCTTCGCTGGGAATCGGCGGATCGATACCAGCGGCCCCGTTGGCGCCAACGGCGGAAGGACGATGTGCACGCGGGAACCATCGAGCATCGATCCATCGGCCTCGGGCTTAGAAGTATCGACACGATTCCCGGCGTTCGACGTCCATCTGAGGATGAAGGTCCTGAGGTGGTCGACATCATCGAAGCAGACTTCGGTTCGCTCCATCATGCCGGCTCTCTCGATCCAGACATCGTGAGGCCCGTTGATCAGTACGTCGGTCACTAGTTCGTCGCGCATCAAACATCCGAGGGGACCGTAGCCATCGAGGTCATCGACGATCGCCTGGATGTCCGCGCTCGGGTCGTCTTGCCCCTCCGCAAGGAGCCGCCTGACCTCGAGTCGACGGGCAGCGGGATCAAGGTCAGCGAGATGCGGGTTGTCGGCGATCAATCCGGTGGGAGTCGTCATGACACCGCCACTGCCAACCTCTCGAGTGAACGTGCCCACCGAGATGTGAAACCGCACACCAGGTCGGCGGCATCCTCGGCGTCTCTAAGCCGGGCGCAGGTGGCGAGGCGGAGATCGAAGCTGCACCCCAACTCGCGGGCGAGCTCCTTGTCGGTCCGATCTCCGCCGGGGCCTATGCGATTCGACACCACGATCCTCGGTGACGGGATGCGCTCGAGCAAGACCTTGGTGCGCACCACCCCAGGGATAGTCGGAGGAGTGACCACGATCGAGGTCGCCGCAAGATCAGCGACCTCCGACCAGGCACAACGCGGCGCATCCACGATCACGACCGGAAACAGTTCGACGGCCGCCGTAACCGCAGCGCTCGGAGTTCTGGAAGCGAACACACATCGGAAGCCCTCGTGTGGAACCGTCCTCAGCTCTTCATCGGGGTGGAAGCGGCAGACATCGGATGGCATGCCAAGTCGCGCCGCTCCGCCACCCTCGGGATCGATGTCGACGTAGCAAACCTCGGCTCGCGCGGCGATGCTCCGAGCGAGGTGGACAGCGATCGTGGTCACACCCACCCCACCGCATGCAGAGGTCACGACGATCAACGTTGTCGGGCGCGCGGCGAGAAGCGCCACCTGGGAGAACATCGCCTCGATGTTCGACGGATCGAAGACGATGTCGATCCCATCGGACGCGCTGCAGCCGACTACGACATCGGTATCGCCATCGATGTCCTCCAAGAACGACACATCCCACGAGATAGGGGCGTGATCGAAAGCCGTCGCAAGCCCTTCTCGTTCCTCCTGGCTAGAGGCGACCAGGCCCACCCGAATGAGGTCCATGGATCAGATGGTGCGTGCCTCCGGTACGTGATCCGGTGGCCCACATCACTTTCGGCGCGACAATCCAGGGCATGGAAGCTGCCTTCTTCGACCTAGACAAGACGATCATCGCTCGATCGAGCCCTCTCGCGCTGGGCCGATCGTTCATGCGCGAGGGGCTCCTTCACCGGTCCACCCTGCTCAAATCCATGTACGCGCAGATCGTGTTCCAGCTGATGGGCGCGGACGAGCAGAAGATGGACCGGATCCGTGAAGAGGGAGCGAAGCTCACTGCTGGCTGGGAAGCCGACAAGGTGAGGGCGGTGGTGACGGAGGTCTTTGAAGAGGTCCTATCTCCCCTGATCTACGCCGAGGCCTTGGAATTGTTGCACGACCACCGCGCGGCAGGGCGGTTGGTCTGCATCGTTTCATCCTCGCCAGAGGAGATCGTCGCTCCGCTCGGGGAGATGCTTCGCGTTGATCGCTGGATAGCGACCAGACCCACGATCGTCGACGGCAAGTACACCGGTGAACTCGACTTCTATGCGTACGGACCCCATAAAGCAGAAGCGATCAAAGAACTTTCGGTCGAGCTAGACATCGATCTCGATTCGTCCTTCGCCTATTCGGATTCAGCTACGGACCTGCCGATGATGGAAGTTGTCGGGCACCCTGTCGCAGTGAACCCGGACCGCGACCTGCGCAAGATCGCCCAGGAACGCGGTTGGGAGATCGAGTTCTTCCGGGATCCCGTCCCCCTGAGAGATCGATTGCACCTCCCGAAACCTGAGGTATCGGTTGAGAACGGCGCGGCTACGGCCGCGATCATCCTCGGTCTCGCCGCCTTCTGGTGGTGGCGGAACCGCGGTGACTCCGACTCCTGACGATCGAGGTGCTACTCCACGGTGAATAGCTCGGAGGAAGCGGACAAGCCGCCCGCTTCGCCGACGTTCACGAAAGTGATCACGTAGCTGCCAGGTAAGAGGTCCTCTTCCGGGGTCCACGAGTAGACGGCACGAGAGCCTGCAGCACTGCTCGCGGTGTGGTACTCGGAAGCGCTCTGCGACGAGGATCCGGCTGACAGACCGGTGAGAGAGAACACCACTTCCGAACTCTTACTGTCATCCACGATCACTTCGAACGTTGGTCGTGGGCGGAGCGTAGGGGTCGGGTAGGCACCGATCTCGGGGACCTTCGCCTCCGGATAGGAGGCATCTGAGAAGAGCTCGATCGTCGTCTCGCCGTCGACGATCCTGACGGGCATCGCGAATGCATCCTCTTCGGTGGAACCTTCACGGGTGACCGATCCGCTGATGACAACCACCCCCGCGGCTTCCTGATCGGACGACGAGATGATGACGAGGTTCATCTTGCGAGACTCGGCGTAGGCGTATGCGCCCAGCGTTTCGCCGTTGAACGACACGGGATCGAAGTTGTTCACGTCGTTCTGGAAATGAGCCTTGGTCACCGGACTGAAGAACTCCCACATCGCCTCCGCCCGTGCCCGTTCCCCATCGACGCCGATCGCGTCGAGGAACCTGGCGACGGTCGAGGCCGCGCTGTCGTAGCTCTGGCCCCCTTCGACAGGGGCACTCTCTGAGGGGCCCGGACCAGCAGGCTTGATGACTGGGGGACGCGAGTCGTCTGACCCGATGAGCATCACCCCTGTGGTGATGCCGCCGACGACCACAAGCACTGCGGCAGATGCCATCACGACCATGCGGTTCCGGCGAGAACGCCGAGCCCTGGGTAGTACCTCCCCCAACTCGAGGGGAGCTCCCGGCATCGCGTCAGATGCACGAGCCAACCGGTCCTTCAGGTCCGTTTCGAAACTCATGTCCTCACCGCCTCTTCGAGGTGCGGCCTGAGGGCCTTCAAGCCGCGATGGATGTCGGACTTCACCGTGTTGACCGGACGATCGAGGGCGCGAGCGATGTCCGCTTCGCTCATGTCCTCGTAGAAACGCATCACAACGGCAGCGCGGCGAACGGGAGAAAGTTGGGCGAGAGCGTCTCGAACGACGATCCAATCCTCCACTGACGCGGCACGAGATCCTTCAACCTCTGCGGTGGCGGCCGCCCGAGTGTGTTTGAGGGCAACGAGTTTCCGCCGGTGAGCACTCCTCACGAGGTTCACGAGCGCCCGTTTGCAGTACGGGAAAGGGTCTCCTTCGATCCGTTCCCACGCCCTGTAGGTGCGTACGAGTGATTCCTGAGCGAGATCGCGGCCCTGTTCGGGGTCGCTGGTGAGAAAGACTGCAAGTCGGCGGACGTCTTCCGCATGTGCGGCGAAGAACACCGAGAAGCTGCGGTCGCGATCAGAGGCTGGTGTCATGTCACCCCAAGAGACGCACAGCACGTGCGCCAGGTTGCGGTTCGGATCAATCTATGTCGGCGGTTACCAGCGTAGGTGGCACCTCGATGAGATCGGGGCGCTTCGCGCGACCTTCCTTGGTCACGATGAAAGCGACCGCGGTAACGATGACTGTCGCCCCGATCATCATCGAGCCCGTGAGCCTCTCACTCAGCACAGCCCACCCGAGGAAGATCGCGATCACCGGATTGACATAGGCATAGGTCGCGACCTTTGAGATCGGAGCATTCTGCAATAGCCACACGTAGGCCGTGAAGGCGAAGAGAGAACCGAACACGACCAGATAAACGAGCGCAAGGATCGATCTCGTAGAGAAAGTCGAGACATCGATACCCGACGCCTCACCGCCGATGAGTCCGAAGAAGAACAACCACCCAGCGCCGAACAGCATCTGGACACCGGTGGACAGGAACGGATCGCGAGGGAGTTGGACCCGAGGAGACATGAACGAGCTCGTCGCCCATATAAGGGAGGCAAGGATCACCATCCCTAGACCCATAAGACTGGCTCCGTTCGGCCGGTCGCCCGGCAGGACCAGGATCGCTACCCCGACGAAGCCCACGGCGACGCCGATGAGCGTTCCGCCCTGAACCCGATCGCCCGTGACCGTGCGCCACAGAACGACCCACAACGGAACGGCCGCGATCAGGAGTGCAGCGAGGCTCGATGGGACCTCCTGCTCGGCGAGTACGACGAGGCCGTTACCACCCATGAGCAACCCGCCACCGATCAGACAGCAGGAAAGGAGCTCGGCCCGGGTGAGGCGGATAGCGTCCCTGCCTTTGCGCCACCGGATGATCCCCAGAACGATCGAACCGGCGACCAGGAACCTCACTCCAGCGGTAAGCAAGGGAGGAAGTGTCTCGACGGTGATCCGGATCGCCAGATAGGTCGAGCCCCACACCACATAGACCGTCCACAGGGCCACCCACACCAGCCACGAAGGAGCGTCGTGCTCGGTCCCGTTCCTCGTCGTCACCATGTTTCGCAGAACCCTCTCTGGAAGCCTGAGATTCCTCAGCGGCAGAACTCTGAAGGAAGAAAGGTGAAGCCTGCCATCCGAGCCGATAAGCGACCCCTCACCTACTAAACGAAGGGCAGGTCGACTCTGTGAGGTTATGACTCGTGGGCGGTCGGATATGTCACCGGTCAGACAGGGTCCGCCCTACTCGAACTTCTACAGTGACGAAGTGGACGACAGAGACTTGCTAGAGCCCGAACCACCCCCGTCCCGTAGTTGGTATCAACGGGTGCGCGGGGTCGCGATGGACATCACACCGTTGCGAAGGTCGCGCGACTACCGACTGCTGTGGGCGGGCTCGGGGATCTCTTTCCTCGGGAGCCAGCTCACCTTCGTGGCTATCCCCTACCAGGTCTTCAAGATCACGAACTCGACCCTTGCGGTGGGGATCACCGCACTCTTCGAGCTGATTCCCCTCTTGTTCCTCTCGTTGGTTGGAGGGGCCATCGCCGATGCGGTCGATCGCCGCAGATTGCTGCTGGTCACCGACGCTCTGTTCGCTCTGACATCGCTCATCCTCGTCACCCACGCCGTTCTCGATCACGGGAACGTCATCGTCTTGTACGTGCTCGCGGCATCAGGGGCGGCCCTCTACGCGATCGGGGCGCCCGCGCTCCGATCGGCAACACCGCTCCTCCTCGAGAAGAAGCACCTTCCCGCGGCGGCTGCTCTGAGCGGGTCCGTTCATAGCCTCGGCGGGATCATCGGCCCGATGATTGCCGGGACACTCATCGCCGTGGTCGGCTTGCCCCTCACCTACGCCATCGACGCGCTGACGTTCCTGATCTCGATGATGTGCGTCTACCGATGCCGACCGATACCCCCGATGGACGATGCCGATCCGGTCAGTCTCCGCTCGGTGTTCGACGGCCTGAGGTTCCTCAAGGGAAGGAAGGTCATCCAAGGCTCCTTCATCGTGGACATCAACGCGATGGTGTTCGGGATGCCGGAGGCCCTGTTTCCAGCGTTCGCTCTGGGACGATACGGCGGCGGTCCGGCCGTGCTCGGAGTTCTGTACGCGGCGCCAGCCGCCGGGGCCCTCATCGCGTCGGCGACGAGTGGTTGGACCGGCAAGATCAGGCGCCAGGGGTTGGTGGTCTACATCGCGGTCCTCGGTTGGGGAGTCTCCCTGATCGGGTTCGGACTCTCCAGTTCGGTCGTCCTGGGTGTCATCTTCCTGTCCATGGCCGGTGCGGCCGATGACATCAGTGCCATCTTCCGGAGCGCGATCCTGCAAGCCTCGACCCCCCATCACATGATCGGGCGACTCAGCGGCCTGGAGCTTGCCGTCGTCGCAAGCGGCCCGAGCCTGGGGAACCTAGAGGCAGGGGTCGTGGCCTCGTTCACCACGCTTGGAACCGCGGTCGTCTCGGGCGGTGTCCTGTGCTGCCTCGGGGTGGGACTGATGGCGTGGCGACTCCCACAGTTCGCTCGCTACGACGCCCACAACCCCTCCCCCTGAACGGGTCCGCCCCGCGTGGGTTAGTAAGTACGTGTGGACGGAGTCTCGGGTGATCGATCGATGAGAAACCGACTCCCGTCGTTCCTCTCTGCCGACTCATTCATCGACTTCAAACGTCGATGGCAGAAAGTCGTCCTGCTCTCCTTCGTCACGGGCATCGCCACGGGACTAGTTGTGGCGGGATTCGAGGAGATAATCCTCGAGGTCTCTCTCCGGAGACTGTTCGAGCAGCCCCTGTGGCTCCAGGCGGTCCTGCCTGGTATCGGCCTCGCGGTAGCGGTCACTATCCTGCGCTACTTCCCACCCGGTGGACTGAGCCCCATGACCTCGGACGCCTACATCCAGGCGTATCACGACCGTCACAAGCGACTCGAGTTGGCGAAGGTTCCGCCGCGGCTCTTGGCGGGCATCGCGACGCTGGGCAGCGGAGGTGGACTAGGACTCGAAGGACCTTCGATGTACGCGGGTGCAGGGATCGGCGCATCGCTGCAACACCGCTTCACGCGACTCTTCGGCCGTGACGAGGCGAACGTGCTGCTGGTCGCTGGCGCGGCAGCAGGTGTCGCCGCGATCTTCAAGGCTCCCGCGACGGGTGTGATCTTCGCCCTCGAAGTGCCCTTCCAAGCCGACCTCGCTCGGAGAGCTCTGATCCCCGCGCTCGTGTCATCGGCGACCAGCTACGTCGTCTTCGCGGGGATCTCGGGCACCGAGCCGCTCTTCCGAGTCGCCGGTTCCCCTCCCTTCGATCTGAGGGACCTCGGCGGAGCCGTGATCCTAGGACTGCTCGCAGGGTTGGGGGCTAGAGGATTCGCCCGGATCCTGAAAGCGTCCAAGGAGCTTTCCGGCAAGGGTCATCCGGCACTAAGGGTGGTGATCGCCGGACTCGTGATCGCTCTTGCGGTGGTCGCATCGGACGCGTTGTTCCATCAACCGCTCGGACTCGGCCCCGGGTACGAGAGCGTTGATTGGGCGGTTGGGTTCGAGCGAGGATCGTGGCTCGTCATCGCGCTGTTCATGATCAGGGGCGTTGTCTCAACCGCGGCCCTCGCGGGTGGGGGCACTGGCGGGCTCTTCATCCCTCTCGTCGTCCAGGGCACCCTGCTGGGGCGGCTCGTCGGGAACCTCGTGGGGACGACCTCGACGACATTCTTCCCGATGCTGGGTATCGCAGCGTTCCTAGGCGCTGGCTACAGGACTCCACTCGCTGGCGTTGTGTTCGTGGCCGAATCGACCGGCCGAGCCGGTTACGTGGTCCCCGCGCTGATCGCCGCGGCGGTGTCCCAGATCTTCATGGGTCGGGCGAGTGTCTCGACCTACCAGCGTGCGGCTCGCGCTGGCCACCTCGAACGACGTTTCTCGCTGCCGATCTCGGCGGCGATCCAGACCGACGTGTACACGATCCCTCCAACCGCGACCCTCGACGAATTCTTGACCTACCACCTGATCGGAGCTCGCCGGAAGTCGGTCCCCGTCACCGACGGGGGCCGCTATCTGGGCCTGATGCGGATGGAGGAACTAGAAGCGATCGAACGCGAGCGATGGGCCTCCACGACGGTGGGGGAGGCGATGGCATCCGATCTTCCGGTAGGACGGCCTCAGTGGACGATCAAACAAGCGGTCGAGGCGATGGAAACGGCAGGTGCCGACGCGTTGCCCATCGTGGACGATGACGGGAATCTCGCGGGGATCGTCGCGACATCAGACCTGATCAAACTGGACGAGATCCTCGACACCGCCGAGGCCCCGGAAACCTAGATCTCTTTCTCTCCGAGACGCTCTTTGAGGGCTCTCCAGAGTTTCGGCGCATCTCCGTTGAAGACATCACCCGTTGGGATCCCGGTTGTTTCCTCGATCTCGGCGATCGCCCACCGGGCGACGTCTTGCTCGAGACCTCGTGTGTTCAACGAGATGCACGCCACGGGGGCCGGACGGAGGAACCGGGCCAGATGTTCATAGGTCTCGATCATCTCCGGAAGAGGCGGCAGTTGGGTGAAGGGGGGCTCCTCGATGCGCGTACGGTTCGGTTGGTGGCAGAACACGAGAGCTTCCGGCGCGGTGCCGTGAAGCAGGCCGAGGGTCACGCCCGAGTAAGCCGGATGCCACAAGCTCCCCTGGCCCTCGACCATGAGCAACTCGGAATCGGGAGAAGCGTCCATGACGAGGGTCTCGGCGGCTCCAGCCGTGAAGTCTGAGATGACCCGGTCAACCGCGATGCCCTTGCCCGCGATCATGATCCCGGTCTGACCCGTGGCGATGAACTCGGCCTTCGTCCCGCCGTCGCGCGCCGCCTTGACGATCTCGAGAGCGGTCGTCATCTTGCCTACCGCGCAGTCGCTCCCAACGGTGAGCACCGATCGCGCCGGTGTCTCGAGGCTTCGACCCGAGAAGAGTGGGATATCCGTTGGAGGCTCTCGGACGTCCCACAGACGAACACCGTGCTCTGCCGCGAGCGCGACGAGCGCGGCATCCTCGTTGAGGAATCCATGGAGACCGTTGACGATCTCGAGACCCCCCTGCGATACCCTCTTCGACCCACTGCCTCCAGTGATCCGGAAGCCACCCGCCCGGCGTCGCCACCCCTAGCAAAAGGGCCGTCGCTCCTAGTTCGAGTCCCTCTTTCACCGACGCCACGATCGGGGCAGAGCGACCTAGTTCGGGCATCACATCGGCGAGGTCCTTGCCGGAATGATCGCGGTCGACGATCGCGGCGATCGGATCCTCGGAGTACCGCAGTACGCCGTGAGCGGTCTTTGCGTTCCGCTCGGTCAGGAACCCGTCGGCGAGAACCAGCCAGCACCTAGGCACCGGGGATGACCTCGACACCCAGGCCCGGTCGCTCGGAAAGGACCAGTCGCGCGCCGTCGTAGGCAACGCCCGGATAGGGGTCTGTTGCCAGGAGCGTCGGTCCATCCAGGTCAACGAAGTCGCACAGCGACGCGACGCTGGCTCCCGCCGACGCGGCGATCCCGGACTCGAGGTCGCAACCGATCATCACGCTCATCCCAAGAGAACGAGCGGTCGCGGCAGCTTTCACCAGTTCCCTGATACCGCCGGCCTTCCGGAGCTTGAGGTTCACCCCATCGACGAGGCCCGCTAGACGCGCGACACCCGCGGCGTCTTCGGCGTCCTCGTCGGCGAAAACGGGGATCGACGAAGCTTCCTTGACCCGGGCCCAGCCTTCGTGATCCCCCTTCGGAACCGGCTGTTCGCACAGTTCGATATCCAGGCGAGCCAGTTCTCCGAGACGATCGATCGCGTCCGACGCGCTCCATCCCTCGTTGGCATCAACCCTGATCCGGCCCCCGAACACGTCCCTGATCGCGGTAACGGCCGCGACGTCGCCGTCGAATCCGACCTTGAGCTTGAGCATCGGGAATGCCGACAGCAGTTTCGCCCGCTCGACCATCACATCGAGGTCACCGATGGGGATCGTCATCGACGTCTCGGGGATCGTTCGACCCGCAAGGCCGAGATACGAGGTCAGAGGTAGACCTGCCGTCGTTGCGGCGAGGTCATGGAGCGCTATGTCGATAGCGCAGCGTGCAGCCGACGCCGGCATGAGCTCCGCTAAGCCTTCAAGATCGAATGGGCCGTCGAGCAGATTGAGATCCACAGCTTCGATCTCCTCGACCACCGAAGCGGCAGTGTCGCCCCCGCGCGGGTCGGGTGAGACTTCACCGAGCCCGCGGTGACCGCCGTACTCGATGATCGTGAAGACGTTGCTCGCCGAGTCCCACGATTCGGTTGCGATCGTGAACTTCTCTGCCAGCTCCAGGTCGGCGGTGAGAACCCTTATGGAGAACTTATCTACGCCCACGGATGATAATGAGACCATGCTGAAGAACACACTGAAGACCTACACACTTCTTGCCGCCCTAGGTGGCTTGCTCGTCCTGATCGGCGGGGGCCTCAATGGCGGAACCGGCGCTTTCATCGGGCTCGCGATCGGCCTCGTATTCGTCGGTGGCTCCTACTGGTTCTCGGACAAACTCGCGATCAAAGCGTCGCGCGCCAAGCCGGTCACCGAACAGGAAGCGCCAGAGCTATATCGACTGATCAGGGAACTGAGCACCTCGGCGGGCCTTCCGATGCCCAAGGTGTACGTCACGCCAGATCAGCAAGCGAACGCTTTCGCCACAGGCCGCAACCCAGAGAACGCTGCGGTAGCGGTCACACAAGGGATCCTCAGCCTGCTGAGCGAAGACGAGCTTCGAGGCGTGCTCGCTCACGAGATGGCGCACGTGAAGCACCGAGACATCCTTATCGGCTCGGTAGCCGCAGCCGTCGCGATGGGCATCACGTTCATCGCACGGATGGCGATGTGGGGCGCGATGTTCGGTGGCGGCAGCCGTGACAACGAGGGTGGCGGCAACGCGTTCGGCATGCTGGCCATGGCGATCCTCGCTCCCATGGCCGCGATGATGATCCAGATGGCGATCTCACGGTCCCGCGAGTTCGAAGCGGATCGTGAGGGCGCTCGGCTCTCGGGTTCAGGAGAGCCCCTGGCTCGGGCGCTCGAGAAGTTGCACTCCTCTGCGAAGAGCACACCGATGAACGTCAACCCAGCGATGGAACAGGCCTACATCGTCAGTCCGTTCACCGGTCGCAAGGCCCAGTTCGCGAAACTGTTCTCAACGCACCCGGCGGTCGAAGAGCGCATCGAGCGCCTGCGGTCGCCACAGCTGTTCTAGATCAGGGACAACTGCTCGCTCTCTAACTCGGCGCGCTCACGGCGCGCTCGCGCCGCCGAGTCGTCGGCCCGCTTCGGGAACCTGGCGGGGCGCGGGGCATCGACACGCCGTGGAGCACCAACGTCTCGGATGATCTCGCCCACCTGGGCGCCGAACGCCTTCCGTTCGGCTCGAGATGCATACGCCGAGGTCCCATACATCGCCTGATAGCGAGGAACGAGGTCCGGATACTCGGCGGCGAGCCATCCCAAGTAGACGTCTTTGACCTTGGGTCGCAGGTGCAAGAGGATCGGCGAGACGTGGGTCGCACCGGCATCGAGAGCTCCTTCCACAACGGCTCGCATCTGTTCAGGTGAATCGGATATCCCGGGCAGGATCGGTGCCATCAGCACCCCGCACGGGATGCCCGCCGCGTTGAGCCGCGCTACGGCATCAAGGCGCTTGCGTGGGTGCGGAGTTCCAGGCTCGCTCTTTCGCCATACCTCCTCGTCGAGCGTTCCGACCGAATATGCGGTGGAAACGTCGGTCACCTCGGCAGCCTCGAGGAGGAGGTCCATGTCGCGGAGGAGGAGCGTCCCCTTGGTGAGGATCGAGAACGGATTGCCGACCGCGATCAGCTCGCGCATGATCTTGGGCATCAGTCGGTAGCGGCCCTCGGCTCGTTGATAAGGATCGGTCGCGGTGCCCATGGCGATCCCCTCTCCCAGCCACGACTTCTTGCGTAGCTCTCTGTGCAGGAGTTCCGCCGCGTTCACCTTGACGACGATCTTGGTCTCGAAATCGCGCCCCGCATCCATGTCTAGGAACGTGTGTGTCGACCTAGCGAAGCAGTAACTGCACGCATGGCTGCATCCCCTGTAGGGGTTGATCGTGTGATTGAACGGGAGGTAGTTGCCCGGGACGTGATTGATGATCGACTTGGCCTCGACCTCGATGAACTCGATCCCCCGGAACGCGGGGGTATCGAATGTCCGCCGCCCGATCTCGAAGAGGCGATCTCCGCTCATGGGACCAACTATAGAACATATGTTCGCTAGTGGTCAATCGGCCCAGCTCGGCCTTTCTAGGCTGTGCGGCGCTCGCTCACCGGGCGTGGAAGCTTCGAGTGGAGAAGGGTACGCGCCCGCTCGATCGCCTCACGACGGCCGAACAGTCGATACGCCCAGTTGGCTTCTCCGAGCAACGCATGCACCTCGAAAGCGAGCAGAGCGGCATCGGTCGCGGGATCAAGCTGGCGCCGGGTGACGGCCCTGCGCAGCTGCTCCTCGACGACCACGTACCAGCGTCCGGTGAGTCGCTGGATCTCATCCCTCACCTTTCCCGGGCGGCCGTCGAACTCGAGTGACGCGGCGTGGAAGAAGCACCCTCCCTCGAAGCCGTCGGCGAGGTAACCGAGCCAGTTCTCGAGGATCACCACCGCGCGATCGAGACCCGCCTCGACGCTCGCTGCTGGCTCGATGACTCGGGTCTCGAAGACCTCCGCGGCGCGGGCGATCGTGGCGAGCTGCAGTTCTTCCTTGGATCCGAAATGGCCGAAGAGCCCCGACTTGCTCATCGAGAGTTCGGACGCGAGACGCCCGATCGTCAGGCCCGCGAGTCCCTCCACCGAGGCGATCGCCACCGCTCTCTCCAGGATCTCGTCTCGCTTACCCATGAGGCTCCTCCTAAGACATCTAGTAACTCGCACGACGGGTGACTCCCGCACGACCGTACGTTCGGACGATATCGAGGAGAACGCGAAAACCTTGGGATTTGCCTCAGTGTTCGGGTAGCGGCTGCTTGGTACGGAGGTACGGCACGAGTTCCACGGTCACGATCGCGGCGAGGATCAGGGCAGCGCCCGCCCACCCGGTCGGGCTCAGGGTCTCGCCCTTAAGCAGCCACGAGAACAGGCCAGCGAACGCAGGCTCGGCGGCCAGGATCAGGGCCGTGCGGGCGGGTGGAGCGTGCTGCTGCGCGTAGGTCTGCACGAAGAAGCCGAGAGCGCTGGCGATGAACGCGGTGACGAACAGGGCGACCCAGACCTGAGTCTCGTCCGGGACCACGACGTCTCCGCCGATCCCAGCAACGATCAACGAGAACACTCCGCACACCCCGAGCTGGATCGCCAGGAGTGCTCCGACGTCGTGGTGCGCCACTGCCCGACCGGTGACGAGGATGTGCAAGGCGAACGAACAAGCGGTCACCAGAACGAGAGCGTCGCCCGAGTTGAATCCCCCGCCCGAGCCAGACAATAGGTAGAGACCGATCGTCGATATGACCGCCGCTCCCCACGCCAACCTCCCCGCTCTCTGGCCGAGGAAGATGGCTCCGAAGATCGGGGTGAGGACCACGAACAATCCCGTGATGAAGCCCGCCTTGGAGGACGTGGTGCGGTCGAGTCCCAGGGTCTGGAACGCGTATCCACCGGTCAGGAATACGCCCATGAACGCCCCGGCGATCCAACCGCTGCGCGTAAGGGTCGCTAGCTGCTTCCTGAAGATGATCGCGATCAGAAGCGACGCCGGGATGAACCGATAGGCGAGGAACGCGAACGTGGGAAGTGAACCGATCGCATCCTGAACCATCGGGAACGTGAGTCCCCACACCATCGCGATCCCGAGAAGGGCGATCTCTGCCCATGGCCCCGTCGTCGTGCGCCTCTCGACCATCGAGGCAATCTACTTCTGGGCGACTCGAGCGCCGCCACGTGACGCCGCGGTCGCCCAGAAGGGGGTTTTCTAGGTTTGGGGGAAGCCGAGGTTCACGCCGCGCTCAGAGGGATCGGGCCACCTGGCAGTTACGACCTTGCCACGGGTATAGAAGTTGACTCCTTCCTTCCCGTGGACGTGACTGTCCCCGAACAGAGACGCCTTCCAGCCGCCGAACGAAAAGAAGGCCATAGGCACTGGGATCGGAACATTGATTCCGACCATGCCGACCTCGACATCGTGCTGGAACATCCGCGCCGCCCCCCGTCGTTCGTGAAGATGGCGGTGCCGTTCCCGTAAGGGTTCGAGTTGACGATGCCGAGCGCGTCCTCGTAGGTATCGGAGCGAAGCATCACCAGAACGGGTCCGAAGATCTCTTCCTTATAGATCGACATCTCGGGGGTAGCGTGATCGAAGAGGCAAGGTCCGAGGAAATACCCGCCTTCGTGTCCCTTTATCACCAGGCCCCGACCATCGATCGGGAGATCGGCGCCCTCGGTAAGGCCGGACTCGATATACGCGGCCGCCTTGTCCCTTGCGGCGGCCGTGACGAGAGGACCCATCTCCGCTTCGGGGTCCGAGCCCGGGCCAACCTTCAGCATCTCGACCCGGTCGCGGATCTTGTCGACCAGGGCGTCACCCGCGTCCCCGACCGCGACCACGGCAGAGATCGCCATGCATCGTTGACCCGTCGAGCCATACGCAGCGGAGACGGCCGCGTCGGCGGCCAGATCCATGTCGGCGTCGGGCAGCACGATCATGTGGTTCTTGGCGCCCCCGAGAGCCTGCACCCTCTTGCCGGCGGCGGCCGCTGACTCATAGATGTAGCGCGCTACAGGAGTGGACCCGACCGAGCTGATCGCCGCCACATCAGGATGGTGGAGCAGCGAGTCGACCGCGACCTTGTCGCCGTGCACGACCTGGAAGACACCATCGGGAAGTCCGGCTTCCGTGAACAGTTCGGCGAGAAGGTTCGCTGCAGACGGATCCTTCTCGGACGGTTTGAGGATGAAGGAGTTCCCACACGCGATAGCTACGGGGTACATCCACATGGGGACCATCGCCGGGAAATTGAATGGAGTAACCCCCGCCACAACGCCGAGCGGTTGGCGGATCGAATAGGAGTCCACCCCCCTCGACACGTTCTCGGAGAACTCTCCTTTTAGTAGGTGAGGGATACCGCACGCGAACTCGACGACCTCGAGCCCACGGTTGACCTCGCCAGCAGCATCGGAAGGGACCTTCCCGTGTTCGGCCGAGATCAGCTCGACGATGTCGTCCAGGCGCTCAACGATGAGGTTGCGGTAGGCGAAGAGGATCTTCGCCCTGCTGAGTCATCGACGACGCACGCCACGTCTCGAACGCCGCCTTCGCTCCGGCAACGGCTCGATCCACCAGTTCCGGTGTTGCGAACGCGACCTGCTTCGTCAGGTCTCCCGTCGATGGGTCGTAGACATCGCCGACCCTCTCCGGGGCGCCCTCATCGGCGCCGCCGTTCAACCAGTGGGGAACAGTCGTCACGACACCGCCTCGATCGACTCGATCAATCGGTCGCAGCCAGTCGTCGGCCTGCTCCATGGAGATCGTCATGGGCGGGGTGATCCGAAGGGTGTTGCCGTAGAGACCTCCCTTGCCGATGAGCACGCCGCGCGACTTCGCCTCTTCCATCGCACGAGCGGCGCGCTCTGGGGCCGGCGACTTTCCACCAGGCTCAACGAGTTCGATACCGATCATCAAGCCCTTGCCCCGCACGTCGCCGACGATGCTGTTGCTCTCCTCGAGATGGCGGAACCGACCGAACATGTGCTCACCGATCTTCTTCGCGTTCGTCTGCAGATCGTTCTCGAGCATGAAGTCGAGGTTGGCCAGCGCCCCAGCAGTCGACAATGGGTTACCGCCGAACGTCGAGATCGAGTTCGCTGCGATGGAGTCCATGATCTCGGCGCGAGCGATGACTCCGGCGATAGCCAGTCCGTTCCCGATCCCTTTCGCGAACGTGATGATGTCGGGCGTGATGCCATGCGCCTGGTAGCCCCAGAAGTGATCCCCGGTCCGACCCCACGCAGTCTGAACCTCGTCCGAGATGAACAGGATCCCTTGTTCATCGAGGACTTCCTTCATCGGATCTGAAGAAACCGTCGGGTGGGGTGGCGAAACCACCAACACCCTGGATCGGTTCGGCGATCATGCACGCGACATCACCTGAGGTTGTGGTTTCGAGGATGTTGCGCAGATCATCCGTACACGCCTCGATGAAGCCGGCATCGTCAAGATGTCCGAACGGGCTCCGGTAGCGATAGCCAGAATGCACGTAGCTGACGTTCACCGGGCTGTTCGCAGACGGAGACCATCCGCGGTTCCCGGTGATCGCCACGGTCGCGAAGGAGCGCCCGTGGTAGCTGTTCCGAAGGGCGAGCACCTGACTCGAACGACGATAGGTGGACGAGATCAGGAGCGCCGTTTCGTTGGCCTCGGTACCCGAGTTGCAGAAGAACACCTTTGCGTCGGGGATACCCGAGAGATCCGCGAGCTTCTCGGCCAGCTCGATGGCCGGTTCGATCAGGTAGGCGGTCGACGAATGGAGCATCTTGTCCGCCTGCGCCTTTACGGCGTCGAGGACGGCAGGCACTCCGTGTCCCGAGGCGGTCGTCAGGATGCCTCCGAAGAGGTCGAGGTACTCGTTTCCGTCTACGTCCCAGACCTTGATGCCTTCACCGTGGTCGAGAGCGATCGGATCGTCGTAGTACAGGGCGATCCAGTTAGGCATGACGTTGCGGTGGCGGGCGAGCAGTGACTTCGAGTCGGACATGATCTCCTCCTTGGACTTCGGAACACCCTAACGAGGGCGACCCACCGCTGCCCCTTCCACTTGGGCACGTCTCCAGCCGCCCGGGTGTACGAGGAGGCCAGAAAATCCGCCATACCAGTCGTGGACGGTGATTGCCTGTTCTCAATGGCGACCAGGTCGGGCAGTCGAGAGGGGCCGTCCAACGCCGCCGTCGTCCGGATCGTCGCCGTGGGCATGGCCGTTGCTTTCGTTGTCTCATTACTGTTCGTTGGCATCTACGTCGTCCGACACGTCTTGGTGCTCGTGATCGTCTCGATGTTCCTTGCGTTCGGACTCGATCCCGCGGTTCGACGCTTCGAACGTCTAGGGATGCGGCGCGGCTTCGCGATCGCCCTCATCTTCTTGGGCACGCTCGCCTTCATCGCTGCGTTCGCACTGGCGGTCGTACCTCCCTTGATAGAGCAGATCTCTGCCTTCGCAGCGAACCTTCCGGACTACGTGAGGGACATCGCGAAGAACAACCCCCGGATCCAAGGATGGATCACCGATAACGACATCCCCGAGAAGCTCCGCTCGGCGGTGTCGGACATCCCGGGAGCGATAAGCGGATCACTGGGTAACGTGGTTGGCATCGCCGGGTCGGTACTGTCGGTCATCTTCAACGGTCTGACCGTTCTCATCCTGACGATCTACTTCCTCTCGAGTCTCTCGAATCTGCGTGAGGGCACTCTCAAACTCGTCCCCAAGAGCAGGCGTAAGCGCGTCAACGAACTGATGGACCCGATCCTCGAGAAGATCGGCGGCTACGTAGCCGGACAGATCGCCGTTGCTCTCCTGGCCGGCGTTCTGGCTTTCATCGCCGTTGCGATCATCGGAGTCAGCTATCCGGTGGCGCTCGCACTGTGGGTCGCCATCTCGGCACTGATCCCGCTGGTTGGAGCAACGATCGGAGCGATCCCGGCCGTCATCGTCGCGTTCTTCACCTCACCGGGGCAGGGGATCGCGGTCCTTGCGTACTTCATCGTGTATCAGCAGATCGAGAACTACGTCATCGCTCCCAAGATCATGACCAAGGCGGTCGACATCTCGCCCGCCGCCGTCCTCCTCGCCGCGTTGATCGGAGGGAGTCTGCTTGGCTTCGTTGGTGCGCTGATGGCGATCCCCGTTGCGGCGTCTTTGAAGTTGGTCTTCCAAGAGGTGATCCTGCCCAAGGCCGAGAGCGCGTGACGGAGTTAGCGCTGGCGAATGCGAGGGATCCCCGAAGGGGGCGTTTCCTCTGACGGCGACGGAGAGCTGATAAGTGCGCTGGCAAGAAGCCATGCGAACCCGGTCGCTCCGATCGCCAGAACGATGCCGAGTAGGGCGCCGAGCCATCCTGGCGGCTCCAGTGCTGCCACGAAGATGGCTGCCAGGACGACGATCCCGAACAGCGCGACAAGGGCGATAACGAGGGCTATAACCCACTTCGTCGCCTGATCCGCAGCTTCTCTATCGTTCGGAACGTGACCCAATCCCTGCTCCTCTTTGCGTCTGCTCGCATATAGAGACGTCCGCCATGGGCGGAAGGTTGCCCTCGAACCGCATCCAGATAACTAAAGGATAGGCGCATGAGGGATTTATGGGCCCCTGCTGGGGAAGAAGACGCTTGAAGGGTGTCGAGGGCGACCGGAGAACCTTCATCCAGAAGGATCGATGATGATCGACAAGAAGGGACACACCATATGAATCGTTTCATGAAGATCGCGGTGGGCGCTGCTAGCGCCAGCCTGCTGCTTATCTCTGGGGTCTCGGCTACACCGGCCCCCGAACGGGCCACGAACGGCCGACTCGACCTCAACGACCACCTGATCAACCACCTGGACTACCCCGCGGTGGAGCGCGCCCGCAGGTTCGTTGCTTCCCAGGAAGGCAGCCCCCGCCCCGCGCCCGACTCTGGGTACGGACAGAAGGGGTGCCAGCCGGGAGCGACCTACGAGGTCGGCGACCAGCGGAGCTTCTGGGTCTCCCAGCAGCAGACCGGGAACCAGGAGATCATGGCGACCCTCGCGGCCAAGTCGAAGCACGGCTACGTCTGGGTCCAGAACGAGTTCTACGTCCCCACCCTTCCGGGCATCCCTGAAGACGGGCTCGTCATGGACGACGAAGCTCAGGCCGCAGCGGAGGACTGGGACAAGATCTACAAGACGAACCGCTCCTACTTCGGCAAGGAACCCAACCCCAAGTACAACGCTGTGAACCTTGCTCCCGGGCTCCCGAAGAACTGGCGGGACGCGGATTGTGATGAGCGCGTTCACATCCTTAACTTCCCGATCGACGCTCCTGGGGCGAACGGCGCCCTCGGCTACATCGCTGGCTACTTCTCCTCGGAGCACGAGTACCCCAACGGGAACGGTGAGCACGAGTCGCCGTACTCGAACGAGGCAGAGATGTTCTTCATGAACTCGCTGTTCCTTAACCCAGGCGACGACACCTACGCCGGCGTTCTAGCGCACGAGTTCTTCCACATGATCCAGTTCTCGAACGACTACAACGAGGAGACCTGGGTCAACGAGGGGATGGCCGACATCGCCGCGGTAGTGAACGGCTTCGGCGACATCGTCGAGGGTCACGTCTCGGGTTACGAGGCGGAGCCCGACCAGAGCCTGAAGGACTGGAGCAGCACGGTTGACGACTATGGCCAGGCGTTCCTCTTCTTCGACTATCTCTTCAACCACTACGGCGCACCGGAGAACGAGTCAACGGAGCGCCTCGAGGCTTACGGCCTTGCGAAGCTTCTGACCCGCACCAGCGCGGACGGCTCGGCCGGGATCTCGAAGGTCATCAGCTCGCGGAGTAAGAAGCTGAAGAAGAAGCTGAACCGGTACTACCGCAAGGGTGGGTTCGGAAAGGTCTACCGCGACTACATCGTTGCCAACTACCTCGACATGCCTGATGCAAACGTTGGCCAGTTCGGCTACTCGAACCGTGACGTGAGTGTCGCTCTGGAGGGCGAGGACGACAGCTCGGCCGAAGACGCGACCGTGTTCCCGTTCGGTGCCGACTACTACGAGGTCACCGGCGAGGGAACGATCGATACCAGCGCAGAGGATCCAGTCACGATCATCCCTGCCCAGGACGGACAGCCAGACCCGCAGGGCGGCTACTTCGCCTGGAGCAACAGGGCTGACGAGATGATCACCTGGCTGCAGCGAGAGGCCGACCTGACCGGCACCACGGCACCTTCGCTCCAGTTCAAGTACTGGACGCAGATCGAAGAGGACTGGGACTACGCCTACGTGCTCGTGTCCAGCGACGACGGGAAGACCTGGGAGTACCAGAACACGTCTGCCTGCGGCGGCCGCGCCACTGACCCGAACGGGAACAACCGGGCGGTGACGGAGAGCGGCGGCATCACCGGCGACTCTGGTGGGTGGCAGGACTGTGCACTCGACCTAACCGCATATGCCGACCAGGACATCTTGATCCGCTGGGAGTACGACACTGACCAGGCGGTTACCGAGCCCGGCTACGTCGTCGACGAGGTCACCCTGAAGGATGGGGAGACCACCCTGTGGAACAAGACGGACTTCGAGACCAACAAGGCAGCCAAGTCGTTCGACTTCGGCGGTGACGGTCTCAACAAGTGGCTTCGCATCAAGCCGACGGCGAAGAACAAGCCGCTCATCGAGGTGCTCCGCATCTCCGGCAACAACGTGAAGCGACTGGTTCTGACCCGCAAGAAGTTCAACGCAACCGAGACCGGACTGCAGATGAAGAAGCCCGGCAAGGTTGGTGGCGAGAGAACAGTGATCATCGTTTCGGGTACCACTCCGATAGCGACGACGCCGTTTGGCTACTCGTACAACATCATGCGCTGAGCGCAACAGACGGAAGTAGAAGGGCCCGGCACATGCCGGGCCCTTCTCGCGTGCTGGGTCTCTAGCGTTCCTTCTGCCAGATCATCACGGTGTTACCTGCCTGCTCGAAGATGTGAGCGAGCTTCCAGCCTTCGTCATGTCTCTTGTTGAGCTTCTTCGTAAGAGAACCGACGTCCAGGTCTCCCCGATTGACCTCTGCATCGTAATGATCGGCCACGAGCGCGCCTCCCTCATCCAGATGCGCCTCATGCGGCGCATGTCTCTCACAGCCTGATGCAGAGACATACGGAGTGGCAAGGCATTCCGCCAACTGCACCAAACTAGGCGGGCTCCGGCTGTTCGCGATCCACGCGCTCTCGGGCCAACTCGATGTAGGAACCATCGAGGTCGTATCCGATGTACCTGCGGCCGGTGCGCACGGCGGCGACGCAACTCGACCCCGAGCCAACGAAGGGGTCGAGGACGATGTCATCGACATAGGTGAACAAACGGATGCACCGCTCCGGCAACTCGACAGGAAAGGGTGCTGGATGCCCGACGCGTTTGGCCGACTCGGGACGGATGCGCCATACGTCGAGCGTCGCTTGAGTGAACTCCTCGGCCTCGATGTCGTCCTCGTGGGGGAGCCCAGCTGCCTTGCGCTTCTTCTTGGCCCCCTTGGATCCGGCGCGATCGAAGCGGCCCTTGCTTGCGATGATGATCCGCTCTGTGGTGTCGCGCAGCACCGGATTCGATGCGCTCCGGTACGACCCCCATGCGCACGACCCCGAGGCGCCGTCGGCCTTCAGCCAGATCACCTCTCCACGAAGGAGCAGTCCGAGGTCGTCTTGAAGGATCGTGATCACGTCCGACGAGAGGCTCCGGTACGGCTTCCTCCCGAGATTGGCAACGTTCACGCACAGGCGCCCGCCGGGCTCGAGAACCCGACGGCATTCGGCGAACACGTCTCGAAGAAGTGCGAGGTACTCGAGGTACGAGCCAGGGATCTCGCCCTCACCCAAGGCCTGCTCGTATTCCTTGCCCACGTAATACGGAGGAGACGTGACGACCAGCGCGACCGAGTTGTCCGCGACCCGATCCATCGCGCGGGCATCCCCCTCGACGAGGATGTTCGCCTCGGTCGGGTTGACCGTCTCGTCGGTCGATATCTCCGGCGGGACGAAGCGCGAGTAGAAGCCACTCGCGTCATGGCCCTCGCGTTTGCTCACGCCGAAGGCGGAGGTCGCCGTGGACGTCCTCTTCTTCTTGGGCTGAGACTCCGCATGTGCCACGAGGGCCACACTAAAGGGGAGGGAGGACACATTCCCACCCCCATGCCGCGCCGCTGAGTAACCTCGGTCCATGGATAGGGACAGTAGGTACCGCACGATCCCGGCGCCGGCCCCCGCGGTAGCTCCTTCCGAGGCGGCCGAGGTCTCCTCGAGATTCCGGGAACGGATGCTCAGCCGACGCACGATCCGGCACTATTCGACAGAGCCCGTGCCCCGCTCGCTGATCGAGGATGCCCTAGCGGTGGCGAACTCAGCCCCATCGGGAGCCAACATCCAGCCGTGGCGATTCGTCGTCGTCGAGGACCCTGACATCAAGAGTCAGATCAGGCAGCGCGCAGAGGCCGAGGAACGCGCCTTCTACGAAGGCAGGGCCTCCCAGGAGTGGCTCGATGCCCTTGCCCCACTCGGCACAGACTGGACCAAGGAGCACCTGGAAACCGCCCCCTATCTGATCGTCGTATTCGAGGTTCACCCTGGGAGTGGGGGCCCAAAGGGCTACTACATCAAGGAATCGGTAGGGATAGCGGTGGGGTTCATGCTGGCGGCCCTTCATCACGCGGGGCTCTGCCACGCTGACCCACACCCCCTCACCGATGGGGTTCCTGCGCGAGGTCTTGAACAGGCCCCGCACCGAGCGCCCCTATCTGATCGTGACCGCCGGCCTACAGGCCGACGATGCCCACGTGCCCGATATCGCCAAGAAGACCGTGCATGAGGTCACCGACTGGCTCTAGCAGCCTCGGTCGCGGCATGATCTACTACCGGCGTAGTAGAGAGAAGGGAACCCCATGCGACGAGCCGTCGCCGTCTTCGCAGTACTGCTGCTATCCGCCTGCGGTGGCGACAAGAACATTGCGGAGCCGCCCGCCAAGGGAACACCCGCGCCGTCGAGCCCGGCCGCAGTTGACGCCGAGGTGGGGGCGGAGGTCGCCGGGCGCCCGGTCGGGATCGCCGCGGGGGCCGGTTCGTTGTGGGTCGCCTCATGGGAGGCCGATGGGATCTCGAGGGTCGACCCCGCTACGGGCACGGTGACCGCGACGATAAAGACCGGCGCGGGGGCTCTCAACGTTGCCTTCGGACACGACGCTGTCTGGGTCGCTAACCACCTGGCCGGGACCGTGTCGCGGATCGACCCAGCGACGGAGAAAGAGGTCGCCGAGATCGATGTGGGTGAGCAACCCGAGGGCTTAGCAGTGGCCGATGACGCCATGTGGGTCACGATCGAAGGGGAAGACCGCATCGCCAAGATCGACCCAACCACTAACAAAGTCGTAGCGACAGTGGATGTGGGTCAAGAGCCCCGCCGCCTCGCGGCCGCAGATGGGCTGGTCTGGGCTACCGGGTACTACGACTCGAGCATCACCGTGGTCGATGCGGACACGGGGGAGGTCGTCGGTACCGGCGAGGTTGGTTTCGGCCCGGACGGTGTCGCGGTCGGGCTCGGACGTGTGTGGGTCGCCGCCTTCACAGCAGGCACACTCGATGTCGTCGATCCCGAGACCTTCGATGTCGTCGATTCGATAGAGACCGGTTCCGGCCCCGTGGAAGTGCAAGTGATCGATGGGCGCGTATGGGTGGCCGACCAAGCGGATGGCACCGTCACCGTCCTCAGTGCGGACCCCCTTGAGATCGAGGCCGTGTACACGGTCGGAGGAGGACCCAGAGAGATGGTCGAGCTCGACGGAGTCGTCTGGGTAACGAACGAAACCGACGGCACGCTTTCCCGCATAGAGATCTGAGGTCGGGTCCGCCGGAGCGAAAGCGGAGGCGGACGGTCATCGGACCCGCCGCGGCTCGGCGGGTCCGCCGGAGCGAAAGCGGAGGCGGACGGGAATCGAACCCGCCCACCGGGGGTTGCCCGGCGCACCGGTTTTGAAGACCGGGAGGGACACCAGTCCCCTTTCGCCTCCAGACCGCGAAAAAATCTCGGATCCTAGGAGGATTGTGCCGATCTCACGCAGAAACCATCGATGCCCGCACCTCCGAAGGGGCATAGTAAGCGGGGGACGGGGTAAAGATCGGATGTGGGCACGGTGAAGATCTCTGGACTAGTTATCCTAGAGGGGCATCAACCACCCACATGGGGCATTGTCCGATACCAAATCGGATAAATAACCTGATTTCCAGAGGATCGAGACTGTGTCGTCGCGGCGGGGCGCTGTAGCAGCGACGGCGGGGGAGTCGTAGATGACTGGAGTAGCCAGGACCACTGCTGTACCGGACCTCGAACAATCTGAGGATCGGACTCTGGTCGCCCAGGTCCGGGACGGCGATGAGCGGGCCCTCGAAGGGCTCCTCAGCCGCTACCGCGGATTCGCCAGGGCGAAGGCCCGCTCCTACTTCCTGGCAGGCTCAGACAAAGAGGACGTCGTTCAGGAAGGGATGATCGGCCTCTACAAGGCGATCCGCGACTTCGACCTCGACCAGGACACTCCGTTCCGAGCGTTCGCCGAACTCTGCATCTCCCGCCAGATCCTCACCGCGATCAAGACCGCCAACCGCAACAAGCACAAGCCGCTCAACTCATCCGTGTCGCTGGATGCACCCGCATACGGCGGGGACGATCCTTCGGACGGCTCCATCGGCGAGACGCTGCTCGCGTCCAAGACTGCCGATCCGGTCGAGTTGGTCATCTCCTCCGAGGAGATCGAAGCCCTGAAGGCCTCTCTGAAGGAGAACCTGACGGACCTCGAGAGCGACGTGCTCACGCTCTACATGGATGGCAAGTCGTACGAGGAGATCGCCAGGGTCCTCGGTAACCACGTCAAGTCGATCGACAATGCGCTCCAACGGATCAAGCGCAAGCTTCAGCGCCACATCGACAGCCGGGACGCCACTTCCTAGCCACCAGGTTTGTCACCGGCTCCGGGTAGCCTGATGGTCGTGAACGACCCCCGCGTCACCCTCGACCTCGACGGCATCGAGCCTCGCTCGCCCATCCTCGTGCTGGCGTTCCGCGGCTGGAACGATGCCGGCGACTCGGCGACGTTCGCCGCTCGACACCTGAGCACCACCTGGGGTGCTCAGAAGATCGGATCCATCGATCCCGAGGACTTCTTCGATTTCCAGAACGTCCGTCCCGAGATCACGCTTACCGACGAGATGACTCGGAAGATCTCGTGGCCTCAGAACGAACTGTTCGCTGCAACCCTCTGAGGGACACGACCGGGATGCCCTCATCCTGGTTGGCACCGAGCCGTCCCTGAAGTGGCAGACCTTCTCCCGCCTGGTGGTCGAGATCGGGCAGAGATTCAACGTCTCCCTCGTCGTAACGCTGGGGGCACTCCTCGCCGACGTCCCGCATTCTCGTCCGGTACCGGTGACGGCGACCGGGGTCGAGCCACGTCTCATCCAAGAGCTGGATCTAGAGCGTTCTCGCTACGAGGGGCCGACAGGGATAGTCGGAGTCGATCCACCACGATTTCGCGGCGGCGGGGATCGATTCGGCCAGCCTATGGGCGGCGGTCCCCCACTACCTTGCCGTGACGCCCAACCCCAAGGCAGCGCTGGCGCTGGTAAACGGCGCCACGAAGCTGCTCGGGCTTCCGGCCGACATCGGGCCCCTCGTCGCGGCCACAGCAGGTTACGAAGAGCGCGTCGACGAGATGGTGAACTCAGACGACGACATCATGGAGTACGTCCATCTCCTTGAGAGCCGTATGGACGAGGATCCGGACGAGCCTGACCCGATAGACCCCACCCAGCTCCCGTCCGGAGACGCGCTCGCTGCCGAGTTCGAGCGCTTCCTCCGGGAAAGGGAGCCTGGCGAGTAGCAGTACTACTGCTTGACCGCTCCGATGTCGAGGGTCAACTTGATCTCCTTGCCAACGAGTACCCCACCGGTCTCGAGGACCTTGTTGTAGGTGAGGCCGAACTCCTCGCGATCGAAGCTGCCGGTCGCGGTGAAAGCGACGCGGGATGCGCCCGTGAACGCGTCGGTGGTGATGCCTTCAAGTTCGACGTCCAACGTCACGGGCCGCGTGACGTCCTTGATCGTCAGGTCGCCGGTGACACGTCCGGTCTTGTCCGAGAGAAGCTCGACGGAGGTTGCTGCGAAAGCAAGCGTCGGGAATGTCTCGACATCGAGGAAGTCCGAGCTCTTGAGGTGAGCATCTCGATCCTGAGATCCAGTGAAGATGCTGGCTGCGTCGATGCTTGCCGTCGCGGACATCTCGGACGGCTCGGAACCGATGCTGAAGGAGCCTTCGAACTTCTGAAAGCTGCCGGTAACCTTCGTGATCACCATGTGCTTGGTGCTGAATCCGAGGCTCGAATGAACGGCGTCGATCGCCCACGTCCCAGTGAGATCCCTCGTCGCTAGCTCAGTTGCTGTCGTCATGTCGTTCCCCTTGGCTCACCGGCGCCCGCTTCAGGCGCCTCTTACCCTGAGGAACATCGTTGCGTACGCAATTATTTCCTACTCAACTATCTCCGGTCACCGCCAGCTTCCTGGGCGCCGGGCCTTCGCTCCCCTAGGGTGGGGGGATGGCAGCAACAGATGGTGCTCCCGCAACGAGGACCCAGGGTCTGGATGACCTGGAGGCGCAGCGCGTGGCGCTCCTTCCTCCGGGCTCACTACCAGATCGTCCGGAAGCTGGACTCGGAGCTTCTCTCCCAGGAGGGGATGAGCCTGTCCGCCTTCGAGGTACTTAGGTGGCTGGAGCGTGAGTCCGCCGGCCGGATGAGGATGTCCGAACTGGCGAACCGGGTGATGTTGTCGCGCAGCGGGGTGACGCGCCTCGTGGACTCCCTGGTGGCCGAAGGCCTGGTAACGCGCGAACGCTGTCTCGGCGATGCGCGCGGTACCGAAGCGGTGCTAACGGAGGCTGGAGCGCTTCGGTTGGCCGTGTTGTCGGAGAGTCATTTCGAGACCGTGAGGCAGGTCTTCATCGATCTTCTCGAGCCATCCGACCTCGCGAACCTGGTGGACGTCCTCGGGAAAGTGGTTGAGCCGGAGGACCCTGCGGACAGGTGCTAGGCCCCGGGCCAGTCTCTCTTCTTCTCTTCGACCACGGGCCACTCGGAACTGCCCGACGGCTCGTCTGAACCGATCACGTCGCCTAGGTCCTTCTTGCCACCGATGTCACCGGCCGCAGATAGAAGATCCTCGAGCTTCGCCGCGGGGTTTCCCTTCGATCCTGATCCTCAGGGCTGCGAGAACATCCGCATGTACGTCCGCAAGTCCCTGGTTGCGGTCGATCTCGCCCAGAACCTGAGCAGCCTGTCGGATCAGCTTGAGATCCTCGCGCCTGCTGCTTCGCTTCCTTGGATACGTCTCCGGATGCGACTCCGGACGCGTCTGCCGCCTCGTCACTCATCCTTGATTTCTACCCCACCTTGCAAGGGGTTATCGTCGCATCCGTTCACATCCGGTCATGGACAGGGGAGCAGATGCGCCTTCGGGTTGTTTCGAGCGATGCCACTTTCTTCGACCTCTTCGAGGCGATGGCGGCCAAGGTGAAGCAGGGGGCCGATGAACTCCTCGATCTCCTTAGCAACTACGACGATCTAGACCGCAAGGCCGGGCGGGTGCTCGATACCGAGCATGAAGGCGATGAGATCACTCACGAGATCATCCGCCGCCTCAACACAACCTTCGTCACACCTTTCGATCGCGAGGACATCCACGCGCTGGCCTCCAGCCTCGACGACGTCCTCGATCACATCGAGGCGGCCGCCGAGCAACTGCAGCTGTACCGCATCGAGGCTCCGTTGCCGCAGATGATCTCGCAGGCCCAGACGCTGGCCCAGGCAGCCGCGAAGACCGCTGAAGCGATGCCTCGCCTTCGCAAGATGAAGGATCTCGAGGACTACTGGGTCGAGATCAACCGTCTCGAGAATGAGGGTGACCGGTCATATCGCCGAACGATCGCTCAGCTGTTCTCGGGTGACTACAAGGCGATGGACGTGCTGAAGTTCAAGGAGATCATCGAAGAGATCGAGCATGGCCTCGATCGTCTCGAGGATGTAGCGAACACTATCGAGTCGATCTCCCTGAAGCACAGCTGATGTCGTTCAGTTACGAAGCTGGCGTGATCATCCTGGTTGCCCTGGCGTTCGACTACGTGAACGGCTTCCACGACGCCGCCAATTCGATCGCGACCGTTGTGTCCACCCGTGTGCTGTCCCCTCGCCTCGCGGTTGCGTGGGCGGCCTTCTGGAACTTCATCGCGTTCGCCGTTTTCGGAACCGCGGTGGCCAAAGTGGTTGGCTCGGGCATCATCGACATCTCTCTTGTCGAGACCCAGGCGGACGGATTCAACGTGATCCTGGCGGCCCTGATGGGGGCGATCATCTTCGACCTGATCACCTGGTACTTCGGGCTTCCAACTTCCTCTTCTCACGCCCTCGCAGGAGGGCTTGTGGGAGCGGCCCTGGTGTACGGCGGCACGGACATGCTCGTGTCCTCTGGCATAACGAAGATCGCGATATTCATCGTGGTATCTCCGTTGGTCGGCTTCACGATCGCGGTCGTGATGATGAACCTCGTCCTACTGTTCGGGAAGAACTTCACGAAGAGTAGGAAGCCCGGTCGACTCAGCAAGGCGAACACCGGCTTCCGGCGCGCCCAGTTGGTCTCGGCGGCGGCCTATTCACTCGGTCACGGAGCCAATGACGCGCAGAAGACGATGGGGATCATCGCCGCGGTGCTGCTGATCGACTCGGGGAGTGGGGCAAGCGGAGAGCTCGCGATCACGCTTCCCATCGTCCTCTCTGCACACACCGCGATCGCCCTAGGGACGTTGTCTGGCGGGTGGCGCATCGTTCACACCCTGGGCTCGAAGATCACCAAACTTCATCCGGCAGGAGGGTTCGCAGCGGAGTCTGCGGCAGCCGTCACCTTGTTCACCACGGCCAACCTCGGTATCCCCGTTTCGACCACGCACACGATCACAGGAGCCATCATCGGGGTGGGAACCACGAACCGGTTCTCGGCCGTCAGGTGGGGACTCACCGGCAGGGTTCTGTACGCCTGGGTGCTGACCATCCCGGGCTCGGCACTGATCGCGGCGTTGTCCTACGAGATGCTCAGGGTGATCCCGGCCGAGATCGCCGCCACGACAGGCATCTTGGCGTCGGCTTCGGTGCTCGTCCTGTTCCTGGTGAAGCGTCGAAGCCACGATCGGCAGGCGGCGATCTTCGCTCCGCCGTAGGGGGGACAAACTTCCACTAATTGGCTTGTTTCGGCATTTTCTGGTAAGAATTGCTTAGCAGGCCTAAAGCTGCGGTGGGGACGAACCGATAGTCAGAACGGACTAGTCATCGACCCAACTCGGAGTGGCGGCACATGGATACAGGCTCACCCCTAGCAGGCCCGGACGACCGGCTCACCGAAACCGCCGTGGTGCTCGAATCCCTGATCTCGGCGGTGAACGAGCATGACACCTACACGGGCGGTCACTCCTATCGCACGGCCGACTACTCGGCGGCGATCGCTAGAGCGCTCGGCTATCCGCCTACTCACGTAGAGATCGCCAGACAGGCGGCGCTCGTCCACGACATCGGGAAGATCGGGATCCCGGATCGCATCCTTCGCAAGAGCCGCGACCTGACCGACGAAGAGTATCGAGCTGCTCAGGCTCCACCCGGTTCTAGGAGCGAGCATCCTCTCCCGGATGGAAGGCACGGAGCGCTTGATCCCCATCGTTCTCCACCATCACGAGCGATGGGACGGAACCGGATACCCGAACGGACTCCGAGCTATCGAGATCCCGGTCGAGGCGCGGATTCTTCTGGTGGCCGACGCATTCGACGCGATGACGACTGAAAGACCCTACGGACGGATCCTCGATCGCCGAGGAGGCGCTATCGCGAACTTGCCAGACACTCTGGCACTCAGTTCGACCCTCTGATGGTCGATGCAGCGAGCGACGCTTTCGAGGCTGGAGAACTCGTCTCGAACGGGCATCGGACGATCCGCATCCTCGATCACGAGGTTCGACAGGTCTAGCTCATAATCAGCGCATGGCAGATGCGCTCATGATTACCTCATCCTTCCTTCCGGGCAGAGGAGGGATCGAAAGCTACCTCGATGAACTCTGCACAGAGCTTGCTCCACGCGTTGCCGTGATGGCGGCCGGCAAGCGTGGTGGTGTTCCCCTCCCGAGCGATCTCCCCTACGAGACCGTGCCATACCCGGGTTCGATGCTCGTGCCTTCACGGAAGCTAGCCACGGCGGTGATCGAAGCGGCCGCGGCACACGCTACGGACCGCGATCCTCTTCGGGACTCCCTGGCCACTGATCCTGATGGCCGACAGGTTCGAAACGCGCCGGATTGCGATACGCGGTCATCATCCATGGTGCAGAGCTCCTCGTCCCGGGCGCGATCGCGGGACTCAGGGCGCGCGTCGTTCGGGGGCTCGCCGGTGCCGACCTGCTCCTACCCGGTCAGCCATTACACGGCACGGAAAGCGAGCGAGTTGATCGAGCGGTCGGGGAAGAGAGTTCCACGAACGGAGGTGCTGAGGGCGAGGGTTGATCTCGATCGATTCTCACCAGAGGCCGATACGGTCGCCGCGAAGGATGGTCTCTCGATCGGGCCGGACGTTCCCCTGGTCCTTGTGTTCGGGCGACTGGTGCCGCGCAAGGGCGTGGACAGGCTCATCGCCGCGATGCCCGAGATCCGGCTGCGGGTGCCGAACGCGACCCTCGTGATCGCCGGCACCGGGCCCGAGCGGAAGAAACTCAGACGCCTCGCCGATAGGACCGCTGCCCCGGTCATCTTCGCCGGACGGGTCCCGGATGAGGGCGCCCCGGGGCTCTATGCGGCCGCCGATGTCTTCGTCCTTCCGGTGGTGGATAGATGGGGTGGCTTCGAGATCGAGGGTCTCGGAGTCGTGCTACTGGAGGCTCAGGCCGCGGGAACCCCTTGTGTCACAGGCACCTCCGGTGGCACCCCCGAGGCCGTCCTGGATGGCGAGACCGGTTTCGTCGTCGATGCCCGGGACCGTGTCGCTCTGGTCGACAGAACGGTGTCGATCCTCACCGACGCGGCCCTCAGGTCTCGCATGGCCGAGGCCGGTCGGGAGCACGTTCAAAGAGAGTTCTCGGACCGAGACCTGCCCGAAGGACTTAGGGACTGGCTCTCCTGAGTCACGTACGATGGACATGCACTTTGGCCCCGCTGAAGGAGGAACTTGCCTCATGCGTATCAAGGTCGCATCGCCCGGTAGCCAGCTCAGAGCGAACGAGATCGACAAGATCGAACGAGATCTCGAGAAGATCGATCGGCGGCTGAGCGACTACGACGATGTCGAAGCGTCGGTGCGGATAAACGACCACGGTGGGCACGGCGATGGGTTCCGCGTCACCCTCGAACTCGACTACGGCCGCAACCACCTGATCGCGAAGGCCGACGACGGCGACATGGGCAAAGCGGTGCGGGAGGCGCGTGAAGAGATCCTCCGGCAGATCAAGGATCGCTCGCGCGGGGGGCACAGTTCGTTCGTCAAGGGGACGTGACCGAACGAGAGCTTCATCCACGGCGCGACCGCCGCGAGGACATCCTCCAGGCGAGCCTCAACCTGTTCGCCGAGAAGGGCTTCCACGGCACCTCGATGCGCGACATCGCGAAGGCCGCGGACATCACAGAAGGTCTCATCTACCACTACTTCGCCTCGAAACGAGAGCTCTTCACCGCGATCATCGAGGAGTACTCGTTCCTTCCGCTCCTCAGGACGCTCCCCGATCTAGCCGCGCAGCTTGACCTTCGCGGACTGCTACTCGTTCTGGCCCGCGGTTTCTTCGACGTCCTCCGTCAGAACACGCAGCTGACGCGCATCCTGCTGCAGGAGGTTCAGGTCTTCCCCGAAGAGAAAGAGGCCTTCTTCGCCGATGCGGTCGGCGAATCGATCAGCGAACTGGGACGGATACTCGAGGAGCGGATGACCCCACGCGTTCGCTCCCAGGTTGATCCCCAAGTGGCATCTCGCCTCTTCTTCAACGCACTGCTCGCGTTCTTCGTCGAGCAAGAGATCCTGGGCGGGAAGCATCTGCTTCCGGCGGACGAGCAGGTGTACATCGAGCATCTCGTTGAGATGTTCGTGAAGAGGATCGGGACCGGGAGGCCGGGCCCCCGACCTGTTCCTTAGGCCCCGCCCGGTACCTGCGAAAGCACTCCCCCTGCGAGCGCCTTCATAGCTACGTGCCACTCACCTTCGGGAAGTCCTTGCAACGCGGCGAGAGCACGATCGATGTGATCGCTCGCGATCTGCTGGGTCTGGAGAGAGCGCCGGTGGCCCGCAGTATCGGAAGGATCCGGTCGAGGTTCCGCTCGCCCTCCGCTAGACGCGTCTTGAGTGATCCATCGCGTTCGATAGCGAGCAGAACGGGAAGTGTGAAAACGCCTTCGTGGAGATCCGTGCCCAGTACTTTCCCGGTCACCGTTGGGTCGCCAAGTATGTCGAGGAGGTCGTCGACGATCTGGAATGCGAGACCGAGGTTCTCTCCGAACATCATCAGGGAGCTGCGATCTTCCGAGACGGCGCCCGAGGTCGCAGCGCCCAGTTCACAGCCAGCTCGGAAGAGAGCGGCCGTCTTGCCACCGATCGTACTCATGTACTCATCGATGCTCCGATCGGGATCGTTCACAGTTGAGGTCTCGACGATCTGCCCCTCGCACACTTCGGCGATGGCGCGGGCGAGGATCCCGGGAACCTCTCCTCCGGCTTCGGCGCCGAGCGACGAGCCGTTCGCGAAGAGGTAATCGCCTGCGAGGACAGCGACCTCTATCCCCCACTTCGAGTGCACGGTCGGCGATCCGCGCCGCGTGTCCGTCTCGTCGATGACATCGTCGTGATACAGCGTCGCAAGATGAACGAGTTCCAGGGCAGCAGCCGCGAGGTCCGTCGCTGGTTCGCCAGGGGTACCGGCGTGAGAGGCCAGCATCACCAGAGCAGGACGGACCCGTTTCCCACCCGCCTTGATCAGATGGGTCGATGCCTCAGCGACGAGCGGACTCGGCGACCGTCCCGCCCGTTCCAACAAGAGGTCGCTCGACGCGCCCGACTTCATCTTTGAGCCATCCCGGGTACTCCATCAGAGCCTCACTCGCCAACCACCTGAACGCAGTACCGGCGCGTGCGTGATGAATCGAGTTCTACGAAGAGCACTCGCTGCCTCTCCCCAAGGACGACCCTTCCGTCGATCACAGGGATCGATTCCGACGCCTTCCCGAGGAACGCATGCACGATGTGCGATGGTCCGTTCGCTGGTTCATCGTCAACGAGGTTCTGGGTCCTGATGCCGAGGTCGTCGTGTGCGTAGTAGCCGTCGGTGGGGGCGATCGTGTCCATGGCTCGTTCCATCGCAGCCAGCATCCCGGCCCCCGACGGTGCGATCAGGACGCAGCAGGTGGTGTGCGGGGAGAACACGAGCACGTTGCCGGTAGAGATCCGCGATGCGCTCACCACCTCGTGAACCTCCTCGGTGATATCGAGGGCATCCAGGCGGCCGCCGGTCTTCGTCTCAAACTCCTTGAAGTGAACCACGCCCGCATTCTCGCCTAGTCTGTGTAGTAGGACATTGGGCAAGCGTTCGACTCTTCTGAACGCACGTTCAATCCGGAGGCAACGTCGCCTTGGAGCAGCAGTGGCCGGTGAGGCTCTAAGAGAGAGTGGTACAACCGAGCATGGCAAAGGACGACACCGGAGTTCCTCAGCCCCCCACGCCCCCCACATCCTTCTTGGATCGGGATGGGTTCCAAGTCCTGTGCGAGATCCAACCGTCCTGGAAGCCCGACATCGCCTACGTGCGGAAGCAGATCCATACGCTGAAGCCGGTTGCCGACGGCTTCCTGATCCCCGACAACCACCTTGGTAGGGCGACCATGTCGAGCGTCGCCGTCGCCCACGAGGTGAGCTACATGGGCGGTCTGTCGATCGCGTGCATCAACGCTAGGGACCGCAACCTCTTGGGCTTCAGACGCGACCTGCTAACCGCCGCCGCATACGGGGTAGATCATTTCCTGTTCGTCTACGGTGATGCCCCCAAGGAGGGGCGGAGAGCCGAAGACCTGACCGTCCGAGGGATGATCGACGAGGTTCACTCGTACGGCACCGGCCCCCTGTTCCAGGGCTACCCGGACTTCCGCATCGGGACCACCGCTCGGACCGGACGGCCCCTGACATGGAGGTCCCGCGCCGACTACCTCTTCGTGCAGATCACCTTCGACCTCGACAGGCTCATCGCGTGGCGACAGGAACTCGACTTCGACGGAGCCGTCTACGCCGGGGTCATCGTCCTCGCTAGTTCAAGGATGGCGGCGCGCATCAACGCCACGATCCCAGAGATCCGGATCCCACAGCGGATAGTCGACAAGCTCGACGACGACCCGAGCGTGGGGATCGACCTGGCTTGCGCTCAGATCGAAACGCTCAAGGAATCGGGATGCTTCGACGGGGTCCACCTGGTGCCGGTCTCTAGGTACGAAGAGATGGCGCTCAGGCTGTCGGAAGATCTAACGGGCTAGCTGGCGCGACGGGCGCGAGCCCTGCGGCGCTTGAGCGATGCACGTTCCTTGTCGGTGAGGCCGCCCCAGATCCCGTACTTCTGATTGGTCTCCATAGCGAACTCGAGACACGGTTCAGAGACCGGGCACCGCTGACAAACCGCCTTGGCGCGGGCCTCACGAGCCTGTTTCTCGAGCTCGGATTCGCCCTCTTCGCCGAAGAACATCACGTTGTCGTATTCCTTGCAGGCTGAAGAATCCTGCCAGTCCATTCTCGTCCGGCTGCGCCTAGGGCGAGCCGTTCCCTCCTTCTACACGCTTGTGCGAATGTGAGCATCTAGGTGTCTCACTTCGCTCGGGTAACTACCCTCTGCTTGCGGTAACTAGGGCCGTAGATCAACTATTCCGCAGACCTCGGCGCCCAAACCAATCACACAGCAATCACACAGCCATGAAACAGCAGAGCAACTCACAAGATTCTAGGGGCCCTGTCAATCCCAGAAGCGAGCCGATGGAACCACAGCGGAGATAAAGGCGCCCTAAGGGGAGGGATTCTACGGGGGATCCCCCACTCCTGCTCGGTCTGCTAGTGGAACGAGAGGAGCGAGACGTCTCGACGCCAGGCGAGGACGCCCTCGCAGCCCTGGGCGAGGCACAGCCTGGCCTCTAGCCTTCCTCGGCGAGCGATGGCAGCGAAGAGCACCCCGCCGTCAACGGGGAGGACCTGGCCCATGGCACCCCTTGACCCGGGCACCTGAAGCACAGTTCCCGAGGACGGGCGGAACTCGATCACCGTGCTTCTGGCCCCGGTGAGCGACCCATCGAGGACCACCGCGAACATGGCCGACGAGTCGCCCGTCCATCCACCCTGGCCGAGTGGGCGGCCACCGGTATCGATCGGGAGTACCTCCCCGGAGGGGCTCCCGTTGGACATCGCGAGGGCCCTGGCCCCCGAATCGTCGTAGACGATCAACCAGCGACCGTCGGGGGACCCGCCCCACACCGATCCGGGAGCGATATCGAGGAAGCGATCGGTGCGTCCGCCTACGAGGGAGACCCGGCTCGGATCGTCCAGGTCGACGATCATCAACTCGTCCCCCAGCCATCCGAGGATCGACCACACCCCCTCGCCACTCAGCATCTTCCTGCTGCCCGTTAGGTCGGAGACGACCACCTCTGTCGTGCCCTCGCAGGTTTCCGCGAAGCAATCGCGCTCCGAGGTCGGGTGGAGGTATGCGACGCGCCTCCCGTCGTGATCCCAATGAGGCGCGAACCCTTCACCGAGGGGAACCTCGTTGCCACCCGGGAGCGATATCAACTTGAGCATCGGGCTCGCCGCGAAATCACCGTCACCATCGAGTGGAGCCTCGACCGTTGCCACGACGTCACCCAAGGGGGCGGCGAACACGTCCTCCGTTCCGAGGTCATCGAGGGTTCGGGAATCATCGAGGGTGAGGGAACGCAGGACGGTGCCCTGGAGATAGAGGAGGGTTCCGGAGTTGACAGGAGGCTCGGCCACAGCGGGGCCCTCATCGATCTCTTCGAGGGACTGAGGTGCCGGGCCCTCCTCCTTGGTCGACCGTCCATCGCGTCGAGCTCGTGTTTCACCAGCTCGCATGTCCAGCGTCCGAACGTAGGCGAAGATCGTCCCGACGATCAGGAGTGGGATGACGAACAGTGAGTAGCGGCCTGTCGACATCTCCTAGTCCAAGCCGCCGAGGCCGATAACCTCGCCCGCCTGCTCGAACGCACGGATCTCATCCGCACTCGGTATGAGTGACCCGATGCCGGGGATCCCTCGTAGGACCCGGGCGATCGTGGACGCAGGAGAGCTCGCCCCTGACTTCTTCTCGCCCCAGCAGGGAGAGCCTGAATCATCGAGGTCGCGGCCAGCTTTGTCTTGATCGGGCCACCACCAGGTTTGGGTTCCTTCGAGGTCCTTGTTCTCGATCCTCAGATCGAGATGGTTGTGGGTCAGGCTCGAATAGCAGCCGATGCCCTCGAACTGACTCGCTCGGGCAAGATCTCGAACCTTCCCGTTGTCTACCTTGGCGACCCGGTTGTCGGCAGCGGTGCCGTAGAGGTGCTGCGAGGCACGTGCTCCGCCCACGCAGTCGTTGTAGGCGACGCTTCTGAAACCCGAGTTGATCCCAACCGGCTGATGACCTGCCTTCGCTCTCAATGCTTCAAGACGCCACATCAACCGCCGAACGTTCTTCTTCACGGCGCTTGGGGCAACCTTTCCTCCTGCGAAGGTGCCCTCGTACCCATTGGCCTGAGCACCGCACCCGGAGTTCCCGTTCTGGGTGAACTCGGTCCAGTCGAAGTTCGAGGTTGAACCATCGCGATCCTCGAGTTCCTCGATCAGAGAAAGGACCTTGAGGCTTGCCTTCCCGTTCGGCGTGAGACCGTGGAACTTCCTGAACGCAGCCACCGCCGCCTCTGTTTGGGGACCGTAGTCGCCGTCGATGACGAACAGTGTCCGGTCATCGGCGGGGAACCATCCGGCGATCCTGATCTGGAGTGCCTTCACGTCCGAGCCCGAATCGCCCGCTTTAAGACGTTTCTCGAATCCGTAGGCTCCCGCGCTCGGGGTGAGGGCCAAGGAACCGCCCACCACCCCGAGGCAGACCGCCATGATCGCCACCCGGCGCGTCGCACTCATATGGAAGTTTTCGGGAATTACTGGAAGAATCTTGAATTACAAGAGTCACGCCCCTTGCGGGCATTTAGCCCTTACTCCCCCCTGCATCTATCATCGGACCCATGAGCAACCTTGCCGAGCCCGAGTCCAGCTGCCGAGTGGTGCTGATCGATGACCACGATCTGCTCCGTCGGGGCATCAAGACCATGCTGGAATCCGAGCCCGATATGCAGGTGGTTGGTGAGGGCTCAGACGGCTCAGAAGCGCTCGAACTGGTCGAAAGCTACCATGCCGGATGTCGTCCTGATCGACGTGATCATGCCGAACAAGGACGGGATCGAGGCCACCAAGGAGATCAAGGACTCGTTCCCCAAGGTCGGAGTCGTGGTCCTCTCGGGACACGACGAGCGACAGTTCATCTTCGACGCCCTCAAAGCCGGGGCGTCCGGGTACCTCCTCAAGACCGCCGAGCTCGACGAGGTCATCGCAACGGTTCGGTCAGTGGCCCGCGGCGAGGCGAAGCTCGATCCCGCGCTGGCCAGCCAGGTTCTTACCGAGTTCCAGACCTACCAGACGGCCGAGGTTTCGGAGGTCTACCAGCCGCTGACCCCGCGCGAGAAGGAGATCCTCCAGCTGATGAGCGACGGTCTCCCGAACAAGACGATCGCAGCCCGACTCAATATCTCGGAGCGAACGGTGACTACGCACGTCGCGAACATCTACTCGAAGCTCCACGTGAACAACCGCGTGTCCGCGATCCAGGAAGCGATGCGGCGCAGACTGCTCGACCAGAGCTGAACGATGTCGTCCCAGGACGAATCAGCTCGGCTCCTGCGGGCACTTCCATCGGTCGATCACCTCATCGGGTCGGTTCCCGAACTCCCACATCACGTCGCTCGCGACGCGGCTCGAGAGATCCTCGATCGGGCACGGGTCAGCGATCAGGCAGGGGCGACCACTCCCATCTGAGTCACTTCCCGATCTGATCAGGGAGCGCGCGTCGGACGCATCGCGGAGAGAGCTACGGGCCGTGCTGAACGCAACCGGGGTTCTGATCCACACCAATCTCGGTCGGGTGCCCCTCGGCGAAGTGCAGCTCGACGCGGTGCGAAGGATCTCGTCGGGATACTCCAACCTCGAGTACGACCTCGCCGGTGGTGGACGCGGGAACCGCTACTCACACGCCGCCGTCGGTCTTGCGACGCTGACGGGGGCCGAGAGCGCGCTCGTTGTGAACAACAACGCTGCAGCCGTGCTGGTCACGATGGCCGCGTTGTGTGCGGGGAAAGATGTCATCACGTCGAGGGGCGAGTTGATAGAGATCGGTGGCGAGTTCAGGATCCCCGATGTTCTCGAAGCTTCCGGAGCACGTCTGGTTGAGGTTGGGACGACGAATCGGACCCGGGTGGCTGACTACGAGCGCGCGATCGCACCCACCACGGCCGCCATCCTCAAGGTGCACCCGTCGAACTATCGGATCGAGGGTTTCACCGAAGAAGCCACAGCGCGTGAGCTAGCGAAGCTTGCTCGCGGCCGCGGCGTACTGCTCGTCCACGACATCGGTTCAGGTCTCGTTTCAACTGTTCCTGATGGGTGGACCCATGATGAGCCCGACGCACGCCTCGCCATCGAGGCGGGGGCCGACGTCATCACTTTCTCTGGCGACAAGTTATTCGGAGGTCCCCAGGCCGGTGTCATAGCGGGACGCTCGGCACTCATCGAGCGCATCGCACGTCATCCGATGATGCGGGCGGTGCGGCCTGACAAGATGACGCTTGCCGCTCTTCAGGCGACGATCGATCTCCATCTCGAGGATCGCCTCTCGGAGATCCCCCTATGGAAGATGGCGACCGCGTCCACTGAAGCACTCGATGAGAGAGCTACCGCCATCGTGCGCCGCCTATCCGAGATCGAAGCCGGGATCAAGATCGAGGTTCGTCCGAGTTCGTCCGTAGCCGGTGGGGGATCGATGCCAGCCGCGGAGATGGGGTCTCGGGCGGTCGTCATCTCTCACGGCGAGCGTAGTGCCGCGGAGTTGCAGCGAGCGCTTCGGCGCCAAGATGTGATCGCACGAGTGGCCGACGATGTCGTCGTACTCGATCTGAGAGCGATCCCCGAGGCCGACGATGGGGAGCTCCTCGCACGGATCAGGTCCGTGCTCGGTCCATAACGAAAGAAGCGACCGGGGGCACGGTCGCTTCTTTCTAGAACAGCGGCCCGAGGGAAGGGTCCCCGGAGCCACCAAGCGCCTTGTGCGGCGCTGGAAGGGACCTCGTTATCGATCCTCGCTGGCTTCGTCCCGGACGGAGATGGGACTCACATGCGAGGGCCGATCCACGAAAAGAGACCGAGGGGCGATCCGATGCTGTGACATCGCTCTCCTCCCTTCGGCAGCTGGGCGATCTCCGTCAGGAGACCCCTGGCTTTGCGTCCCCACCTCGCGGCGGGTTTGCCCTTTCGTAGAGGCGGTCGCCTCCCGTGCCTTGGTAATCGGCCCGTGAATGGCCCGACTTGAGAGACGCTCAGCGAGGGCGGTCCCGGAGGTCGACCTCAGGTACTCACGTAAGCGGCCAGGTGTTCGCCGGTGAGGGTGGAGCTGGCCGAGACAAGATCCGCGGGAGTGCCTTCGAAGACGATCTGGCCCCCGTCGTGACCGGCACCCGGACCAAGGTCGATGATCCAATCGGCGTGCGCCATAACCGCCTGGTGGTGCTCGATCACGATGACCGACTTGCCGTCCTCGACAAGCCGGTCGAGAAGGCCGAGTAGCTGCTCAACGTCGGCAAGATGCAAGCCGCTCGTCGGCTCGTCGAGGATGTAGACACTCTCCTTGCCCCCCATGTGGGTCGCGAGCTTGAGACGCTGGCGCTCCCCGCCCGAGAGCGTGGTGAGTGGCTGACCGATCCTCAGATAGCCGAGCCCGACATCGGCGAGGCGACCGAGGATCTCGTGCGCCTTCGGGGTCTTCGCGTCGCCCTCGGCGAAGAACTCCGCCGCCTCTGCGACCGACATGGTGAGCACCTCGGCGATGTTCCGGCCCCCGAACGTGTACTCGAGCACCGCAGCCTGGTAGCGCTTGCCTCCGCACTCCTCGCACGGTGCGGCCACCCCGGCCATCATCGCGAGGTCGGTATAGATGACACCGGCGCCATTGCAGGTGGGACAGGCGCCGTCGGAATTAGCGCTGAACAACGCGGGCTTCACGTCATTGGCTGTGGCAAATGCCTTCCGGATCGGCTCGAGCGCTCCGGTGTAGGTCGCTGGGTTGCTCCTTCGAGAGCCACGTATAGACCCTTGGTCGATCACGACCACGTCGTCACTCGCAGGGATCGAGCCCTGCAGGAGGGAGCTCTTGCCCGAGCCGGCGACGCCCGTAACGACCACGACCACCCCGAGCGGGATGTCGACATCGACGTTCTTCAGGTTGTGGGTGTTGGCGCCGCGGATCTCAAGCGCGCCTGTGGGCGCGCGCACCTCATCCTTCAGTGGGGTGCGATCGCCGAGGTGACGGCCGGTGGTGGTGTGACTCTTCAGCAGTTCCTTCACGGTGCCTTCGAAGCAGACCGTGCCGCCCTCACTTCCAGCGCCGGGACCGAGGTCGACAACGTGATCGCCGATCTCGATCGTTTCCGGTTCGTGCTCGACAACAAGCACGGTGTTCCCCTTGTCCCGCAACCGAAGCAGCAGGTCGTTCATCCGCTGGATGTCGTGCGGATGGAGACCGGTGGTGGGTTCGTCGAAGACGTAGGTCACATCGGTGAGTGACGAGCCGAGCTGGCGGATCATCTTGACGCGCTGTGCCTCGCCCCCCGACAACGTGCCTGACGGCCTATCGAGGCTGAGGTAAGCGAGCCCGATCTCGACGAATGAGTCGATGAGGTGCTGGAGCGAGTCCAGCAGGGGAGCGACCGAGGGCTCGTCGAGTTCCCGGATCCAGTCGGCCAGGTCGCTGATCTGCATCGCGGAGACTTCGGCGATGTTCTTCCGTTTGATCTTCGCCGACCGGGCCGGCTCGTTGAGGCGCGTGCCGTCGCAGTCGGGGCAGATCGTGAATGTCACTGCCCGCTCGACGAACCTGCGGATGTGTGGCTGCATCGAGTCGACGTCCTTGGACAACATCGACTTCTGGATCGTCGGGATCAGCCCCGAGTAGGTCAGGTTGATGCCCTCAACCTTGATCTTGGTCGGCTCTTTATAAAGGAGGTCGTCCATCTGCTTCTTGGTGAACTTCTTGATGGGTTTGTCTGGATCGAAGTACCCACAGCCCCTGAAGATGCGCCCGTACCACCCGTCCATGCTGTAGCCAGGGATCGTGATCGCGCCTCCGTTCAGCGACTTGCTCTCGTCGTACAGCTGGGTGAGGTCGAAATCGCTAACCGAACCCATCCCTTCGCAGCGAGCGCACATCCCGCCCATATAGACGGCGTTGCGCACCACGGTCTTCTTGCCCTTGCCTTTGTCGGTAGTCATAGCCCCGCTCGCCGTCCTCGTCGGGACGTTGAACGAGAACGCGGTCGGCGGGCCGACGTGCGGCTTTCCCAACCGGCTGAACAGGATCCGCAGCATCGCGTTCGCATCGGTCGCGGTGCCGACCGTGGAGCGAGGGTTCGACCCCATCCGCTCCTGGTCCACGATGATCGCCGGGGTCAGACCATCGAGAACATCAACATCCGGTCGGGCCAGGTTCGGCATGAACCCCTGCACGAACGCGCTGTAGGTCTCGTTGATCATCCGCTGCGACTCGGCCGCGATCGTGCCGAAGACGAGAGAGCTCTTGCCCGAGCCGGATACGCCGGTGAACACAGTCAGCCGACGTTTCGGGATCTCGATGCTGACGTCCTTGAGATTGTTCACGCGCGCGCCGTGAACGCGGATCAGATCGTGGCTATCGGCGGGGTGCAGCGCGGACGACTTGGCGCTCTTCTTCGTGGCCATACCCCTTGATGCAGCTCCTTTATCGGTTCGATGTCCGGGATCTAGTCTAGATGTGGAGTCGTGGTCCCCTTATCGTTCTGGGATGCATGTGATCGGAACCGCTGGGCATGTCGATCACGGGAAGTCCACGCTTGTCGAGAGGCTTACCGGGATCGATGTCGACCGCTTCGAAGAGGAGAAGCGGCGCGGTCTGACCATCGATCTCGGGTTCGCCTGGTTGACGCTCCCGTCCGGAGCGGAGGTCGGCGTGATCGATGTCCCGGGACACGAGCGGTTCATTCGGAACATGCTGGCAGGGGCCGGTGGTTCATCCGCATGCCTGTTCGTCGTCGCCGCCAACGAGGGATGGATGCCGCAGTCGGCCGAGCATCTCTCGGCGGTACACATGCTGGGGTTGCAAGGTCTCGTTGCGCTAACCAAAAGCGATCTCGTGGACGAGGAAGAACTCGCCAGCATCACCCTCGATATCCGACACCGACTCGACGGAACCTCGTTGGAGGACGCGGAGGTCATCCCGTGTTCGTCGGTCACGGGTGCCGGGCTCGATGAGCTCATCGTGGAACTCGACCGCCTAGTGGCGGCCAAGGCACCTCCTGCGAGCGGTGTCCCGAGGATGTGGGTCGACCGATCGTTCACGATCGGAGGTGCCGGAACGGTCGTCACCGGCACTCTCACCGGGGGGCCGGTGACCACCGGCACTCAACTGCTGATCGACGGTGATCCAGACCGTGCGGTGCGGATCCGCTCCATCCAGACTCACCAGAACGAAGTGTCGGAAGCCATCCCAGTCAGCAGGGTCGCTCTCAACCTAAGCGGCACACCGAAGTCCGGGATCGGTCGCGGTGTCTCGCTGAGCACTGTTGACGGACCGCAACCAACGGAGTTGAGCGACGTGATCATCGAGGTGCTACCCGAAGCACTCACCGGTTACGACTACGTCCTGACGAGGAAGGGAAGCCACCTCATGCACGTCGGATCGGCGGAGACCGATGTCCGAGTGACCCTGGGCGAAGAACGCATGACCCCCGGTTCGTCCGGCCCAGCGCGGCTCCGATTGCGGCACCCCCTACCGCTAGCGCGCGGTGATCGGTTCGTGCTGAGGGATCCGGGGCGCGGGGTCACGTTCGGTGGCGGAAGGATCGTCGATCCGGGCCCCCTAGGAAGGCCGGACTTCGCATTGATCGAGGCGATGGCGCGCCTTGACGACGCGGGCGCACTGAAACTCCAACTCGATGAACGCGGTTCGATGCCAGCAGCGGAAGCGAAGGCGCGTTTCGGGACCACCACGGTCACAGGTGCAGTGGTCATCGGCAGGACCATCATGTCGGGAGCTCATGTGGCGGGCCTCGTCGAACAGGCCGAGCGCAGAGTCGCTGCGCATCACGCCGAGCGGCCACTCGAAACGGGGTTCCCCCGGGAAGCCCTCGCCGCAGAGATCGGCCTGATGGGCCCGGAGCTGACCGAGTTGCTCGAGCTCAGCGGGTTGGTGACCGACGGCGCTCTGGTACGCGCGCCTGCCCACTCGGTGGCCCTCACGGCGGAGCAGCAGGCCGCGCGCGACACGGTCATGGAGCGCTTAAGGGTCGCCGGGTTCACCCCGCCCTCGACTACAGAACTTGGGCTGGAAGGTTCGATCCTCAAGGCACTCGAATCGTCCGGAGATCTGGTTCGCATCGGCGACTTCCATCTCACCGGCTCTCAGATCGCGGACCTCAAGAACACGGTTCGGCCCTTGCTCGTCGGCGACGGCGCAACGGTTGCGGAGATCCGGGACGCGTTGGGGACGACACGGAAGTACGCGGTGCCTCTGTGCGAGTGGATGGACCAGGCAGGCATCACGAGACGGCGCGGAGACCTACGGATCGCCGGAGTGAACCTCTAGATATCTTCGCCCGCGAGGGGGTCGCCACGGACCACGGTGCCCCCGACCAGATCGTCATCGGGAAGAGGTTCGGGAGATCCTGAGTTCATCTCCGAGACCAGGTGGTCCACAACCTTCTCAAGGTCTTTGGTCTTCCGATAGACCTCGCGTTGTCTGGTCGCGGACGTACCTCGTTCGACGATCCTGGTTATCCCTTGCAGTTCCTCCGCGCAGCCAAGGCGATCTGCGGTTGGCTCGAGGCGGGTAACAAGGTCATCTATCGAACGGCGGAGGGACAAGAGGTTGCCTTCCTCGTCCCGGATGATGTCGGCGTCAAGTCCGTAGCGAGCGGCGCGCCACTTGTTCTCGCGGATCGTCCATGCCTGATGACGTGGGATCTCCAACCCTTGGTTGTAGCGCTCGGCCAGCCACACGACTAGCGACTGGGACAGCGCAACGATCGCGCTCGAGTTCTTCGAGCGTCGAGATGCCGTCGCAGATCCTCAGCTCGATCGTCCCGAATCCGGGATGCGGACGGATGTCCCACCACACCTCGCGCACGGTTCTGATCGTCCCGGCCCCCACGAGAGTGCGCATGAACCGCTGGAACTGACCCCAGTTCTCCATCTGGTACGGAAGGCCAGCGGTGGGGAGCGATTCGAAGATCTTGGATCGGATCGACTCGAGGCCCGTATCGCGGCCCTGCCAGAACGGTGACGAAGACGACAGCGCCAGGAAGTGTGGGATGAACGTAGCGAGGCTATTCCCGACGGCTATCGCCTCTTCCCCCGAGGACAGCCCGACGTGAGTGTGAACGCCGAAGATGAGCAATCGCCGCGCTGTCCACTGACAGTCTTCGATCAAGCGGTGGTATCGGGGATCGGGCGACACGGTCTGATCGCTCCACGTCGAGAACGGATGCGTTCCCGAGCACAGCACCCTGTAGTCGTGCTTACCGGCGGTCTCGATCAGTCTGTCGAGTTTGTCCTGGAGGTCCTTCCTGATCCCGGCGACATCCTTCTGAACGTCGCTGATGACCTCAACGGTGCATTCCAGCAACTCGTGCTTGAAACCGGGGTGACCCTGCAACTCGGAAAGGATCTTCGTCGCGGCGGTATCCGTGACGAGGGCGCCGACGTCGTCCACCAACTGGACCTCGATCTCGGCCCCCAGCGTCGGCTCACCCGACCCAGAGAAGAGGATGTTCATGGAGGGATGTTACGGGATGGAACCCGACCTCACCTTGTGACGCCCAACCGTGTAGAGAACCGAGAAGAGCACCGCCACGACGCCGGCAGCGAACACCCCCGGCCCCGCGGGAACGGCGACCATGACCGGGATCAGCGCTCCGGCAACCCACGCCAGTTGGAGCCCGGATTCGAACCTGGCGAACGCCCACCCGCGTCCACCTTCTGGGGTCTCCCTCTGCACCATCGAATCGAACGCGACCTTGGCGGAGCCCGAAGTGATCCCGAACGCGAGTACGAGGGCTGCCGCGCTTTGGGTTGAGAACCTCAATCCAACGACGATCGCGGTGATCCCAGAGATGACTAGAGCGAGGGCCAGGATGCCCTCCTCCTTCAATATCCTCTTGAGGCGAGGGGCGACCAACGCGCCCAACAATCCTCCCGTAGCGGCCGCCCCGACGAGCAGACCCAGCCCTATCGAGCCTGCGGACTCTCTCCTGAAAGAGAACGCGAGGTGGAATACGAGGAACCCCACGAGGAACCGGATCGCAGACACCGCCACCAACCCCTGGCGGATCGAGACGGTACGGGCCTTCGCACGCGCTCCTTGCTGAGCCTCCGAGTCGTGACGCCCTCTGACCTTGGGCAGCCCGATCGCGGCACCCGCCCCGATCAGATACACCGCCGAGCACAGCAGCAACTCAGTGCCAACCCCCGGCCATCTCAGGAGTAAGACCCCGGGGAGCCCTACGACCATCCCCGCCACCGCGGACACGCGCGTCAAGGACGAGTTTGCAGCCACCAGCGTCCTGCCCTCGGGGATCAACTGGGGGAGTGCCGCCCCGCGAACGACGAGAACCGTGCGGCTGAGGATCAGGATGCCGAACGCGATGGGGAACAACAGGAGCGACTCGATGCGCGTGGCGAGCAACCATGCGAGGACGGCTCGACCGAGGGCCGCTATCACCATCACCGCCCGCAAACGTCCCTTGCTCTTGTCAAGGAACTTCGCGAGGAACGGCGCCACGATCGCGAACGGTGCGACGGTGAGGGCCAGGTACAAGGCAACCCGACCGCGCGCCTCCGCGGTCGGGATCGAGAAGAACAGCGTGCCAGCCAGAGCGATCGCGATCAGGGCGTCCCCCGCGGCACCTGCTGCTTGGTACAGGAGCAGCCGACCGAACTCGGGGGTCTCGGCATCGTCCTTCATCCTGCGGACGGCCCGTCGAGCTGCTATCCGGGCAAGCGAATCCTCGTCAGGTGGGCGCTCGGACCCTCCGGACTCTTCGACTCTCGAGCCGCTGCGGTCGGCCCCGGTTTCCCAGACGTCGTCATCGTCAACCGTCTCCCAGAAGCGCGTCGAATCGGAGGACTTCCCCGAGCTTCGCTTCCTGTCCCTAGACACCACCGCAGACTAGCGGGCCAGTCGTCGGATACCCGTAGTTGCGCCTCTGCCCCCCTAACGAAATTGCAAATCATTTTCATCTAGCCTAGGTTGGAGCGATGAAACCGCTCCTCGCTGTCGCGCTCGCAGCCATCGCCATGCTCGCTCCCGCGTGCCGGACCGATGCCGCCGGGGCCGATCGCGCGCTCGTAGCCGCCTCCTTCTATCCCCTCGAGTGGATCGCCCAGCAGGTCGGCGGCGGCGCCATCGAGGTCGCCGAGATGACCCCACCCGGGGTCGAGCCACACGATCTCGAACTGACCCCATCACAGGTCAAGACACTCGCTCAGGCCGATCTGGTCCTGTTCATCGGAGGGGGCTTCCAGCCAGCGGTTGAGGACATCGCCCTCGAAGATCCAGAGAGCGCCCTCGACACACTCGCAGCCTCGGATCTTCTAACCGCGGATGGAACCCCCGACCCGCATGTGTGGCTCGATCCGCTGCGATTCATCGACGTTGTGGACCTCGTTTCCGACGCGCTCACGGATCGGTTCCCGGCACACGGCGCGCGCTTCCGCGATTCCGCTGCTGAACTGAGCGACGACCTCCGAACGCTAGATAGCGACATCGAGAGCGGCCTAGCAGACTGCGAGCGACGCGAGATCGTCACGAGTCACGACGCCTTCGGATATCTCGCCGATCGCTACGGGCTCGACCAGGTGCCGATCTCCGGGGTCAGTCCGGAGGGGGAGCCGTCGCCGCAGCGGGTCGCCGAGGTCGCTACGCTCGCTCGCTCGCTGGGAGTTACCACTATCTTCTTCGAAACCCTGGTGTCGCCGGATGTAGCCGAAACGATCGCGTCGGAGATCGGACTCGAGGTGGCGGTCTTGGATCCGATCGAGACCAAGCCCGCGGACGGCGACTACATCGACGCGATGCGCTCCAACCTCGCGACCCTGAGAGATGCGCTCGGATGCCGATGAGTACCTGTCCGTTCGAACTTGAAGGCGGAGCGGTCGAGATCGGGCGCACGCGGATCCTCGAGAATGTCTCCGTCTCGATCGGCGGCGGTGAGTTCACCGTGATCCTCGGCAGCAACGGTTCCGGAAAGACCACACTCGTGAAGGCTCTGCTGGGACTTCTTCCCCTGGCTACTGGAGAACTCAGGCTCTTTGGAGAACCGATCGAACGGTTCCGCCATTGGTCCCGCATCGGTTACGTACCGCAACGTTTCTCAGCAACCACCGGAGTCCCGGCAACGGTGGGTGAGGTGGTTCTCTCGGGCCGCGTCGCACAGGCCCCCAGGTTCCGGCGTTACCGACCGGCTGACCATCAGGCGGCGGCTGCTGCCCTCGAGTCCGTGAACCTCTCGGGACGCGCGGGAGACCCTATCGACCAGCTCTCCGGCGGACAGCAGCAGCGTGTTCTGATCGCCCGAGCGCTGGCTGGTGATCCGGACGTCCTGGTGCTGGACGAGCCCGTCTCCGGGGTCGATCACAAGCACCAGGAGGTGTTCGCAGCGACGCTCGCCCATCTGAACCGCTCCGGACGAACGGTCGTTCTGGTCGCTCACGAGCTGGGGGCCTTGAAACCACTCGTGTCCCGCGCCGTAGTGATGGACGGCGGAACGGTGGCCTATGACGGGCCACCTCTCGACGAACACTTCCACATCGAGCATGTGCATCACCATCCCGATATCGAGGACGAGCGATGAACGCCGCCTTCGAGTTGTGTCGCCTCGAGATGTGTCAGTGGGACTTCATGCAGAGGGCGCTGATCGCGGCTCTCGCCATCGGGATCGCGGCGCCGGCGATCGGTGTGTTCCTCGTGCAGAGACGGCTCTCGTTGATGGGAGACGGGATCGGACACGTCGCGTTCGCGGGAGTTGCCGCCGGATTCCTGACCGGCATCGCTCCTGTGGCAACCGCTTTGATCGCCGCGGTCCTCGGCGCAGTGGTCTTGGAGTTGCTGCGAGAGAAGGGACGCACCGCCGGAGACGTCGCCCTCGCCCTCATCTTCTACGGCGGGATCGCGGCCGGAGTCTTCATGACCTCCTTATCCAACTCCTCGGGGACGAAGCTGGTCTCGTATCTATTCGGCTCGGTTGTAAACGTGGATACGACCGAGGTCCTGCTCAGCGTTGCCGTGGCCGTCGGCGTCCTTGGGGTCACCTTCATCCTGCGCAAGGAGCTGTTCGCGGTTTGCTACGACGAGGACGTGGCCCGGGTCTCAGGGCTGAAGGTTCGGTGGATGAACATCCTGATCGCGGTAACCGCCGCCGTGACGGTTGCGGTCACGATGAAGGTCGTTGGGCATCCTGCTCGTTTCATCGATGCTCGTCCTGCCGGTCGCCGCCGCACAGCAGCTGACCCGGAGCTTCCGCGCGACGGTGTGGCTCGCGATCGGGATAGGAGCGTTCGAGAGCATCGGAGGGCTCACTGTCGCTTACTACGGGGATGTCTATCCGGCTGCCACGATCGTCCTGGGAGCGATCCTGGTGTTCGGCATCGCCGCTACGGTGGGGAAGGTGAGGGGATGACCCCGACTCAGAAGAGAGCGGCTCAGAAGAAGACTGTTCAGAAGAGGGCCACCAAGCAGCGAGCGGCGGTCGCCCGGGCGCTCGATGACGCCGACGGGTTCCGAACGGCCCAAGAACTCCATGACCAGCTCCGCTCAGCCGGCGAACAGGTCGGCTTGACCACCGTGTATCGCACGCTTCAACTCCTCAGCGAGGAAGGGACGATCGACGTTCTCAGAGCACCCGGGGGGGATGCGATCTACCGGCGATGCGACAGCGATGAGCACCATCACCATCTGGTGTGCAAGGCCTGTGGCGCAACCGTTGAGATCGAGAGCGACGAGATCGAAAGGTGGGCGGCCAAGGTTGCCACGCGGCACGGATTCACATCCGTCGATCACCTCGCGGAGCTCTATGGAACTTGCGGGGAGTGCTCCGGCTAGCTACGTGTCGGACGGTTTGGGGAGCAGGTTCCCGAACGCCGCCTCGAAACCACGCAGCAGCTCGACGGGGATCGGGATCACGAGCGTCGAGTTCTGCTCGGCCGATACGTCGGTCACCGTCTGCAGATAACGCAGCTGGTAGGCGAGCGGGTGCCGCGCCATCACCTCGCCTGCCTGAGCCAATCGCTCGGCTGCCTGGAACTCGCCTTCGGCCTGGATGACCTTCGCCGCGACGCTCACGCTCGGCCTCCGCCTGCTTGGCCATCGCGCGCTGCATCTCGGTCGGTAGATCGACATCCTTTATCTCGACGAGCGCAACCTTGATGCCCCATGGATCGGTGAGGTCATCGATGATCCGCTGGAGGTCGTCATTGAGACGGTCGCGCTCGGACAGGATCTGGTCCAGATCCGCTTTCGAAAGGACGGCGCGCAGCGTGGTCTGAGCGATCTGTGACGTCGCGAAAAGGTAGTTCTGGATCTCGACGATCGCCTTCACCGGATTGAAGACCTGGAAGTAAACGACCGCGTTCACACGCACGGTCACGTTGTCTCGGGTGATCACGTCCTGAGGCGGCACGTCGAGGGTGATGATCTGAAGATTCACCTTCACCATGCGGTCGATGATCGGGATGATGAAGAAGAGGCCCGGCCCCTTTGCCCCGGCGATAACGCGGCCCAAGCGGAAGATCACACCTCGCTCGTACTCCTGAACGATCCGGATGGACGCAGACAAGATCACCAGCAACAGGATCGCTACAACCCCGATCGCATAAATCACTTAGCTCTCCTCACCTATTTGGCGGATCGTCGAGACGATCCACTTCTGTATCCCCGGTGCCTACCTTGGCATCGAGTCCCCGGCTGGGGTTTCCTCTGCTCGTGGAACGGTTCGACGAGTAGGACCAGTCCCTCGGTGGCCATGATCTTGACCTTGGACCCGGCTGCGATGCCGGTCTCCATAGTTCTGGCCCTCCACACGGCCCCCTTCGTAAGAACCGTACCCTCAGGGGCGATATCCGTTTGAGCCTCGCCGACGGTCCCGACGGGGGAGTCCGCAGCGTCGACCGGCCGCCTCAGGCGGACCCTGAGGGCGGCGGTCATCACAGATACGAAGAACAGGATCGTGGATACGAGAGCCGCAACGATCGCCCATGGTCCGACGAGCAACTCGCTATCGGCCCCGCGGAACAGGAGTGCCCCACCCGCAGCGACCCCGGCCGCGCCCCCGATGGTGAACAGCCCGAGGGCACCGATCTGGAGGTCGAACAGGAATCCCCCGACGCCGGCGACGATCAGCAGCACCGCTGGCCAGGTCGTCGGAAGCGTGTTCAGGCCGTACAGCGACAGCACGAGAGCGCCGGCCCCGAGCAGCCCGGCAAGCCCGATGCCGGGGTTGTAGATCTCGAAGATCAGCCCGAACAGCGCGGCGAGCAGCAGCAGATAGGCGATGTCCGGATTCACGACCGTGTGCAGCAACCTCTGCATGATCCCCATGCCCTGGAACCGGACCGGCGCACTGATCGACCCGGTGTCCTCATCGAAAGTCTCGAGGGTCACGTCTCCGAACGTTTGTCCATCGAGTTCTCGCAGCAATTGGTCCAATGTCGAGACCTCGCCTCGGATCATCTCGCCCTCGATGGCGTCCGGATGGCAGGGTTGCGTCCTCGGCCACGTAGATGGCGGTGCACCCCAACAAGATCGAGACCCCAGCTCCTACGGCCTGGGCTTCACGAGGTGCCACCCAGCAGATCGTGGGTACGGTCCCGGATGACATCGATCCCGTGAGGGCCTCGTGGTCTATATCGAGGCCGCCTGGGGTATCGATCTCGATGATCACCGCTTGGGCACCGTCGGTTGACGCCTTGGCCACGCGGTCGATCAGGTAGTCGGCCTGGATCGGATCGATCAGGCCCTTGATCTGGATCAGATCCACTGGCTCACCCTGACCCTGCGCAGACCCGATCGTCGGGGCGCCCACGAGCGCTCCGAGGACCATCAGGAGGAATGTGATGCGGACCCACGGTTTCATCGCCGTCGAGACTATCCGGGCTGGTGCGGGCTACCTCCCGCGCTGGGTGTAGAACGACCGCATGCGACTGGATGAGTTCCTCGATCCGACGATCCTGATCGTCTCCGGGAAGGGCGGCGTCGGAAAGACGACCGTGGCCGCCTCTCTAGCGCTCGTAGCCGCGCGCCAGGGCCGCAAGGTGTGCGTGGTCGAGGTCGACCAAAAGGGGACGCTCACGAAACTGCTGGGCGGTCGCGAGGCGACCTATGAACCCAAGGAGCTGACCCCCGGTGTGTGGGGGGCGAACATCACGGCCGAGAAGTCCCTGGCCGAATATCTCGAGGTTCAGTACCACATGAAGCGGATCTCGAAGGTGTTCACCTCGACCCACTTCGTCGATTACATCGCGACCGCGGCACCCGGACTCGAAGACATCCTCATCTTGGGGAAGATCTGGTTCCTCGAGAAAGGACGCAACACCGAGCACAACTTCGACACGATCATCGTCGACGCACCCGCCGCCGGGCACATGCTGACGTTCCTGTCGGCCCCGATGGGGCTCTCTGATGCGGTTCGGGTCGGGCCGATCAAGAGGCAGTCAGAGTGGCTGGTCGACATGCTGAGGGATCCCGCGCGCTCGCGCATCCATCTGGTGACGTTGCCCGAGGAGATGCCGGTGAGCGAGACCCTCGAGACCGCGGACGCGCTGAACAACAAGGTTGGAGTGGCCACCGGATGCATCTTCGCCAACGCCGCCTACCGACCTCTCTTGGACGACACAGAGAAGGCTCTGTTCGACCAGATAGCAGAGGACGGATCGATAGACGAACTGTGCGCGGCAGCGGACCGCGTCGGCATCTCGCTCGATGGGCGCGACCTAGATGCACTGAACGGCTACGCGTCTTTCCTCGAGTCGAGACGAGCGATCCAGAAGAAACATCTCGCCACCCTGAAGAAGGGTGCCCATGAGGCCATCGTCGACCTCCCGTTCCTGTTCTCGGCCGGCCTGTCACTTCCCGACATCGAATCGCTCGCCGATCGCATCGAATCAGAGGTAGAGGTCCTATGAACCCGATAGACGACATCGTCGGACGCAAGGAGATCATCGTGTGCGCCGGGTCTGGGGGCGTCGGCAAGACCACGACCGCGGCTGCGATAGCGCTCCGCGCCGCGCTCCAAGGCAAGAAGGCGGCGGTTCTCACCATCGATCCTGCGAAGCGACTTGCCTCGTCGCTGGGGTTGAAGGAACTCTCCAACGAACCCACCAAGGTGCCCAAGCGCAAGTTCACCGCCGCCGGGCTCGAGCCGAAGGGTGAACTCCACGCTCTGATGCTCGACACCAAGTCCACCTTCGACGAGGTCGTGCTGAGGTACGCGCCAACCGCGGAGCAGGCACAGAAGATCATCAACAACCGTTTCTACCGGAACATCTCCGGAACACTCTCCGGCACGCAGGAGTACATGGCGATGGAGAAACTCTATGAACTCCACGCGGATGGCGGCTACGACCTCATCGTCATCGATACGCCACCCACGAGGAACGCGCTCGACTTCCTCGATGCCCCTAAACGGCTCACCGGGTTCCTCGAGAGCCGCGTACTCAGATGGTTCCTCCTGCCCTACATGAAGGCCTCAGGTGGGTTCCTCAAGATGGCGAACGTTGCCGCGACCACCTTCCTAAGGATCGTGAAGAAGATCGTCGGCAGCGAGGTGCTCGAAGACACCGCTGAGTTCTTCGGCAACCTCGAGGGCATGTACGACGGCTTCAAGCAGCGCGCCCTCGATGTCGCGGCTCTCCTCAGGTCAGACGTGACTTCGTTCGTGGTGGTCACATCACCGGCCGAGGACTCCGTGGCCGAGGCGACATTCTTCGCGTCGAGGCTGAACGAGTCGGGGCTGCCGTTCGGTGCCCTGGTGGTCAACCGGGTCCACCCTTCGATCGGCGATCCCATCGACGTCACCCCCCGCCAGTTGAAGCGTCTCGAGGAAGGTGATGAGCGCGATCGGGTCCTGGCCAAGCTCCTGCGGAACGAGCGGAGCTTCCGGTCGCTGGTCAGCCTCGAGGAGAAGAACCTTGAGGGGTTGTCGAGGAAGATCCCGAGGCACCTGTGGGTGCGGGTGCCGTATCTCGAGAAGGAAGCCGTTGACTTCGACGGGCTGGTCTTGATCGGTGACCGCCTCTTCGACGGGGATGCTGAGTCCGTCTAGAATCCCGGTGTGATCGCAGCCAGACTGATCGAGGGATTCGTCTTCGTCATGACCGTGGGTACGGCGCTGTTCGCTGCCTACCTCGGTGTGATGCTCTTCCGGTTACGCGACAAGGACAAAGGCCCTGCCTACAAGGGCGGGGTGGGCCAGTGGTCGTGGGCAGCGCACCGGGTCACGGGAGTTGCGGTGCTCGCGTTCCTGTTCGGACACATCCTCGACACCTTCGCGGTGGGCTTCGGGCCCGAGCTCTACGACGAGACGATCAGCCTCTATCAGCAGTGGTGGTTCAAACCGTTCGAGGTTGGGTTGATCGCCGCGGTCGTCTTTCACGCGTTCAACGGACTGCGGATCATCATCTTCGACTTCTGGCCGAAGATGGCCCTGCACCAGAAGCGGTTCGCGTACGCACAGTTCGCGCTCTCACTCATCGCATTCGCCCCGGCCGCATTCTTCATGCTGCGCTCGGCCTTCCACGAGTCACCCTTCGGTTGATGGCACTACGACAAGAAGGTCGCGCCTCTGGGCTGGACGGCATCGTCCAGGATGTCGCTCGGGGGCTGCAGCGCGCCGGAGCAACGAAGGACGGACCCAGCCCCAAGGGAACCTTCACGATCGAGCGCCGCGACAACATCAAGAGGATCGTCCAGGTGTACTGGACGCCGTTCCAGATCGAGATCGTCGGCCCATCTATCGCCCTCCGTCTCGACGTTCCGCTACCTCGACTTCACTGGGCCGAGGCGTACCTATCGCCAGACCAACGGAACTGGGTGCTGTACTTCTTCGAGCGCGAGGACGGCGAGGTCCAGTTGGCGTATTACCGCGATTACGCGACGCCGTCCGAGGCCGTTGACTCGTTCTTCGGATTCGCAGAGTGGTACACGCTGACCGCAACCGACACGACGTGGGATCAGGTTTCGTATTCGGTTCCCGAAGGCTTCGATCTCGACGCAGGGCGCGAGACTCTCCTTCCGACCTCGCTGGCGCCTGGGGTCCAAGAGTCCTTGAAGAAGTCGACGATCGTGTGGATGCGATGGGACGACTCTGGCGTCGAACGGCAGATGCCGGTCTGGTACCTCTACGACCAGAAGGTCGGCAAGATCTTCGTCCTCTCGGGCGAACGCCAACAGACCCTGCCTGGAGCGGAGCACATCAGATCGTGCGACGTGATCTTCCGTCAGAAGGGCAAGAACGTGAGACTCGCTGAGATCGCTGCGAACGTGCGGGTTCTTCCCCAGGGCGACGAGTGGGATGAACGGGCTGAGAAGATCGCCGAGAAACGACTGAACATCCCCGGGCTGCCCGAGGAAACGGCGCGCCGGTGGCGCGATGAGTGCGTGATCCTCGAACTAACGTTGCGCAGCTAAGGAAGCTCTCCAGCCGTCCCCAGCCTGGCGCTTGAGCCGTCGACGCTCCCGCTCCGTCATCCCACCCCAGACACCGTGGTCCACCGGAGCCTCGAGAGCGTAAGAGAGACACTCTTTCCGCACGGGACAAGAACGGCAGATCATCTTCGCCATCTTGTGCTCACTGGCTCCGACCGCGAACCATAGGTCTGGATCGGTGCCCGCGCAGCGCCCTACAGCGCGCCAATTCTGATCGGTTAGGTCAATGAGTTCTGATGCAGCAATCGCCACGCTCGGTACTACCCCCGTTTCAATCCGGTCTAAAGACCGCAACTCCTTACATCAAGGCACGATACGAAACCGGAACCGCATTTCCGATAGCCCAAAGCGACCCTCTTTGCGCGCCATGAGCGTTCCCCTTAGAGGGTCATAGCGAAGCAAGCCCCCGGACTAGGTAGTGGCTATTTCTAGCCACTACTGCCTGGGCCCCCTATCTCTGAACGGAGGTGGTCGATGTAACCGTCGGGACCGGTCCCGTCCGAGCAAGATCGGTCAGCAGCCCAGTCGCGGCCATCAGGGCGATCGCGACGACCAACTCGGCAACGATCGTCCTCTTGAAGAGCCGCCTCGTCGAGGCTCCGTCCCCGGTTGCCCTCTCGAGTCTGCGGCGCACCACGAAGTGATTGACCGCACCAAGACCGAGGATCCCGATGAGAAGGAGGATCTTCACCGCCACCGTCCGGCCATAGCCGGTGTCCAGGAGGTCGTTCAGCGCGCCAACATGCAGGAGTGAGTTAAGCGACCCGGTCACGATGATCACCGATATCGAGACCACCGCCAGCCTGGAGAATCGCGTAACAACCGGAGTCAGCAGCTCGTGGTGCGATCCTTCGGGAACGTATCTCCACGCGATCGGAAGAGCCCACGCTAGGACCACTATCCCGGTGAACCAGGTTGCGGTCGAGACGAGATGGATGATGTCGTTGATCTCAGACAGCACCCTGGGTGTCGCCACTGCCGCGTGGCCCGAGAACGTGCTGGTCATCAGCAGGGCGAGCCCCACGCCGCCCCACAGCGCCCACAGGTAACGGCTGGTGAGATCCCTCAGACTTCGAGCCTTCACCGTACCGACCAGGAGCACGGCCAACGAGATCAGAAGGGGTATCCGGAAGCCAAGCCACGTTCCGTATGACGAGTCGAACACGGACGCGATCGCCGAAGCATCCACCTGAGAGTCGCGGATCTCCGCGATCTGCATGGCCTGGATCAGGATCAGGAAGAAGGTCGAGAAGGCCGATGCGAGGAGCGCCCCCTGGATCAGGCCCTCGAGTCTGTCGGCGACGGCAGCGCGCGCCTGCTCCCATGTCTCGCCCAGCGCCTGGAAGCCCGGACGGAGGGCAAGCAGCAGTATCGGAACCAGGCCGAACAGGATCGCGTTGGAGGCGAAAGAGCCGAAACGTGCGATGGGCGACGCGATCTCACGGAACGTGTCGAAGCTCTCCACTCGATGCGGGTAGGCGAGGGGCTAGTCCCGGAAGCCCTGCGCCGCTTCCTCGGTAGTTGGGGCGATCGAAACACCCTCGCCGAATCCCGTGATCGCGAACAGCTTCAGATGCTGTTCGCGGGTGCATGCGATGGCGAGATCACCGCCCGCCTCTCGCAAGCGACGGACACCACCCATAAGGGCGCCGAGACCAGAGGAGTCCATGAACGGCACCGAGTCGAGGTCGACCACCACCTTCGGCGTCTCCTCCTCGATCATCTTCCCGATCGCATCCCTGAGGGAGCCGACCGTGTAGACGTCGAGGTCGCCTGTGGGCTTCAAGACGCGGTGCCCGCCCGCGTCAGTGATCTCGATCTCTACCTTCTGCTGTGCCACTCGTCCTCTCCTGTCTGCATCCCTGCATGGTCCGAGATCGTCGCCGATGCTTCATCTGCCGCATCCTCGGCCCCCACGCCTTCATATCCGACGATCAGCATAGTGAGGTCATCATCGAGCTTACCGGCAGCGAAGCTCTCCACTTCCCCCACCACGAGCTCGGCTAGTTGATCCGGCCCCACGGGGGCAAGCCTCATGAGCGCTTCAGCGAAGCGATGCTCTCCGAAAACCTCACCCTCAGGGGACTTCGCCTCGAGGAATCCGTCAGTGAAGAAGACCAGTCTGTCGCCCCGCGACATCTGTGTCACGGTCACGTTCAGCCCTGGATCCTCGAACCACCCGAGCACCCGGTTCCGTGGCCCCTCCACGTAATACCCGCGTCCAGCGTCGCCATCAGCCTCGATCTGTTTCAGGAGGAACGGGGCCGGATGACCCATGTTCAGCCACCGGGCCTCGCCCGTATTGCTGTCGACCACCGCATAGATGAGCGTCGTGAACGAATCTGGATCGGTCGCATCGAGAAGCGCATCGTTCGTGCGTGACACGACGGTCTTGGGCGGCGATCCGAGGCCCTTCTCCGCTCGGAGGAAGGACAGAGCCACCGTCGCCATCAGTGCCGCGGCGATGCCCTTGCCGGATGCATCCCCGACGACGATCGTGGCTGAGCGGGGGGAGACATCGATGTCGTACCAATCGCCTCCGACCAGGTTCGCCTGGCGCTGGAGCGGGAGGATGGTCAGGCCCGGAGAGTCGGGGATCTTCCGGATCAGGAGGTTCCGCTGGATCGAGGCTGCGATCTCGAGCTCACGGTCCTGAAGCGCCAATTGTTGGAGTCTCTGGAGCCCAGCCTGCATCTCGGTGAATCTGATCGCCAGTTCCTCGACCTCGTCGTGCGAATGGATGTTGAGTTCCTGCTCGAAGTCACCCCGGCCGATAGCCCGGGTCGCCTCCACCAATCGGGAGAGGTTCCGAGATAGCCGCCTGGGAAGGAGGAACGCCAGCGCGACCCCAGCCCCACCTACGCCGATCAGGACGACGACCAGGATGATGAGTGCTTGTCTGGTGCGGGAGCTCAACTCGTCTTCGGTCTGCTGAACCCGTCTCTCTTGAAGGGTTCTGAGCAATTCGCCCTGGATCTCGATGTCCTGGATCAGCCTCGAGCCCTCCTGGTCGAGGATGAGGAATGCCTGGGTTCGGTTCCCGGCCGTCGCCTTGGGCACGACCTTGTCGTCCACCAGTGCGTGGAACTGGCGACCTGCATCGGTCAAGCGGTTGAGGAGTTCGCGTTCCCGTCCGGTCTTGAACAGCTTCCGAGCTTCGGACTCCCAGAAGTCAGCACTGGCGACCTCACTCTGATAACGCTCGAGGAGTGTCGCCTGAGAACCGATCAGGGAGCCTCTGACGGCGGCGGATTGAGCGGTATAGGAGCGGACGATCTCGTCAACGGCGACGAGGCCCGGGATCGACTCCTGGAACACCCTGCGCTGGACCGATCTGACCGATCCGAACAGCGACAGCGTGACCCAACCGAGCAGTGCGATGAACAGCACCAGGAGGCCGAACCCACCCATGATCTTCCAGCGGAGGGAGAGTTTCACCCCGACAGTATCCTCGACGCTGTGCCAGCCGTCCTTACAGCCCGAAACCTAGGCATCGCAGCCCTCGCGGCAGCGGGCGGTGCCGCCTACGCGGTCGCGGAAGCCAAGTCGTATCGGCTCACCCGCCATGAGGTCCCGCTTGGCGCTGGAGCACTGCGCATCCTGCACCTTTCGGACACCCACCTGATGGGCTCCAACCGGAGGCTGATCTCTTTCCTCGAAGAACTGCCCTCGGCGATGGGGGGTTCTCCGGATCTGGTCCTAGCTACAGGGGATCTGATCGAAGACGACTCTGGGATCGACCCCCTGTTAGATGCCCTGCATGGGCTCGCTCCCCGTTACGGGAAGTTCTTCGTACTCGGTTCGCACGATTACTACGAGTCCTCATTGAGAGCCATCGGGGGGGCGGCTCGGGCGCTGTTCAGGCTCGAGAGGGACAAGGTCCTGGCGGTGAAGAACTCCACGGGGCGCTTGGTGTCGGGCTTAGAGGACGATGGATGGACGAGCCTTCTGAATCGAACCGAGACCATCACTGCCGGGGATCTTCAGATCCGACTATCGGGGACCGACGACCCGTACCTGAACAGGCATCGAACCGATCACATCGCGAGGAACGATGATGACGACCTCGCTATCGCTCTCGTCCACGCACCCGATGTTGTGTCCGAGTGGATGCTCAACGGATTCGACCTCGTGCTCGCAGGCCACACGCACGCCGGTCAGGTGCGGGCGCCGTTCGTGGGCGCGCTGATGTCTAACTGCACTCTGCCCTTGGAGCTGGCAGGCGGTCTACATCAGATCGGGGGTGGGTGGTTGCACGTTAGTCCCGGGCTGGGTACGGGCAGATTCACGCCGATCAGGTTCCTGGCGCGTCCCGAGGCCACCCTGCTAGAGCTGGTCTAGAGCTAGTCCGACGCGTCAGTGAACTCGCGGAACACGCCGGTTACGAGGAAAGATATCTGCTCGCCGATGTCTACACAGTGGTCGGCGAACCGCTCCAGATAACGAGCGACCAGAACGAGGTTGGTCGCCCATTCGAAGGTCTCGTCGTCGTCCACGTAGCTCTTGAGGTCATCGAGCATCCCGCGGTTCAGACGGTCTATCGCGTTATCCCGCTCGGGAAGCTGCTCCGCAAGCTCAACACTTCGCTGCGCGAACGCCGACAGTGCCAGATCGAGCATCTCTGCGGCCCTCGACCCCATCTCGGTCAGTCTGGTCACGATCGGGCTGTCGGGTGGGTAGGGCTGCTCGTTCCTGACGAACTTGGCGATGTTGACGCACAGGTCGCCCATCCGCTCGACGTGCATATTCGAGTGGAGGATCGCGCTGACGAGTCGCAGGTCCCTTGCTACGGGGGCCTGGAGGGCGAGCAGGTTCAGGATCCGCGACTGGGTCGAGATGTACAACGCGTCGATGCCGTCGTCGAGGTCGATGATCTCCTGCGCCTTGACGGCGTCGCGCGCGCTAACAGCGGCCACTACTGCCTCTAGTTGCCGCTTCACGAGTCCCCCCTGCTCGAGGAGGTCTGACTCGGCCGCGTTCAGTTCGTCATGGAATGTCGTCCGTACCATCTCGCCCACCCTATCGTGGCCCTCTTGGCTGCTCATGGGACAGAGCATCACGCGTGGGTCTGTCCGCACCGCGAACTCCACCGCGAACTGCATGTGGACACACCGCTACCGGGGCCCTTCGACTCGCAGTGCCCAACTAGAATCCATCCGAGGTGAATCCACGATGCTCGTGACAGTTCTCATCCTGGCGTGCGGGATCCTTGTCGGCGCCGTGGTCGTCCTCGCCTATCGGCTGAGGGCAGCAGGGGGCAGGCGGACGGCTCCCCACGTCGATCTGACGCATTTCGAGCAAGAACGGCGTCGAGCGGACGAGATCCTCGAGCGGATGTCGGAGGGGATCGTGGTCGTAGATGCAAGATTGAGGCCGGTCCTGGTCAATCGAGCTGCACGAACGACGCTTGGACTCCACGACGAGGACCTTCCGCCACGCCTCCCGTCGGAAGAAGTAGCTGCGGTTGCCAGGAGGGCACACCGGTCTCGTGGGGAGATCGAAGAGGTGGTCGCCACCTGGTATCCGTCTCGTCGTCACTTGAGGGTGGGCGCGTCGCCACTACGGGACCAAGGTGGGGTGGTAGTGGTCATCAAAGATGTCACCGAAGAGATCCGGGCGCAGAGGGTTCGGCGTGAGTTCGTAGCTAACGCCTCCCATGAACTGAAGAGTCCGGTGGCGAGTCTGCAGGCGCTTTCTGAGGCCGTCGCTGATGCTCTGCCGAACGACTCCACCGCGGCGGAGAGGTTCGCTCTCATGATGGTCGAGAACGCGGAGCGCTTGAGCAGACTGATCGCCGATCTCCTGGACCTCTCCCGATTGGAAGATGCTCCCGATCAGCCACATCGAGCGCGTCGATCTCTCCGGAACGATCGCCGCAGAACTGGACGCGGTCGCCGGAGATGCCGGCGAGAAGGTGATCCGACTGAAAACCTCGATCGCCTCAGGGGTCGAAGTTGACGGTGACGGCCGTCAGCTGTCCCTGATGATCCGGAACCTGCTCGACAACGCCGTCAGATACACCGCGCGCGGGGGCATGATCGAAACCACCCTCGAGAACGACAATGGCAACGTCGTAATGACCGTCGCGGACACCGGTATGGGTATCCCGCTCGAAGCGCAGGAGCGGATATTCGAGAGGTTCTATCGAGTGGACAGGGCTCGGTCCCGGGACATGGGCGGCACCGGTCTCGGTCTTGCCATCGTCAAGCATGCTGTCGAGTCGCACGGTGGAAAGATCGAACTGTTCAGCGAGCTGGGCCGAGGGACGAGATTCACGGTAACCATCCCCCGCTCGAGAACGGACGGCTCCGATGTCCGGACCGTCGCGGGCTGAGAGGAGCACCAGTGCCACGGGTTCTGTTGATCGAAGATGAGATCGGCTTAGGCGAAGCTCTCGAGTACCAGCTGGCCAAAGAGGGCTACGAGGTATCGCGCCGTACCGATGGGGCCGAGGGACTGGAACACTTCAAGAACGCCGGTGCGGATCTTGTGATCCTCGATCTCATGTTGCCTGGCCTGTCTGGTGAGGAGATCTGCAAAGAGATCCGTAAGACCTCGGCCGTCCCGATCATCATGCTCACGGCTCGCGACACCGAGATAGACAAGGTCGTCGGACTCGAACTGGGAGCGGACGACTATGTCACGAAACCATTCAGTACCCGAGAGTTGATCGCCCGGATAAGGGCAGTGCTCAGGCGCTCGGTTTCGGAGGGGATGGGTAGCGACGGGGTCCTTGAAGCCGGAGGGATCCGACTGGATGCTGACCGGTTCGAGGTCACGATCCGCGGCGAGGACGTCCACCTTCCTCGTAAGGAATTCGAGCTACTAGAACTCCTGATGCAGAACCCTGGCCGCGTGCTTACCCGGGACATGCTGATCGATCGGATCTGGGGCTCCGACTACTTCGGAGACACGCGCACGCTCGACGTTCACATCAAGCGTCTTCGCGCCAAGTGCGAAGAGGATCCGAAAGATCCGAAACACCTCGTAACGATCCGGGGGCTTGGCTACAAGTTCACGCCCTAGGTCTAGCCGAACCGCCCAGTGACGTAGTTCTCGGTTCGCTCGTCTGACGGGTTGGTGAACATCCGATCGGTACGGTCGTACTCGACCAGGACCCCGGTCCGCCGATCCTGCGTTTCGTTCACCTCTGCTGTGAAGAAAGCCGTCATGTCGCTGACCCTCGCGGCTTGCTGCATGTTGTGGGTGACGATGACGATCGAGTACTCGCTCTTGAGTTCCTGCATCAGGTCCTCGATCCTCCCGGTCGCGATCGGATCGAGCGCGGAACAAGGCTCGTCCATAAGGATCACGTCCGGCTCGACCGCTATACATCGGGCGATGCAGAGGCGCTGCTGCTGGCCCCCAGAGAGGGACATGCCCGAATCCTTGAGGCGGTCCTTGACCTCGTCCCACAACGCCGCCTTGGTGAGGGACGCCTCCACGATCTCGTCCATATCGCCCTTGTAGCCAGCGATCTTGGGCCCGAAGGCGACGTTGTCGAAGATCGACTTCGGGAACGGATTGGGCTTCTGGAACACCATCCCGATACGCCGCCGGACCTCGACCGGATCGACCCGCTTGTCGTAAAGATCTACTCCCCGGTAGTGCACGCCTCCCGCGACACGAGCGATCTCGATCAGATCGTTCATGCGGTTAAGGCTCCGGAGCACGGTCGTCTTCCCGCAGCCGGAAGGTCCGATGAATGCGGTGATGTTCTTCTCGAACACCCCCAGGCTCACGTCCCTCACCGCGCGGAAGTCGCCGTAGTACACGGACATCTCCTGGAGGGTGAAGACCTCCTCGCGCTTCGCGGTGGGGTCGCTGGTCGATCGACCGTGCATCAGGTCGACTTCGAACCTACGGGTTTCAGCGTCGGTCGCTCTCACGAACACGTTCGTCACCACTTTCTTTCGTAGCGATTGCGAAGGAAGATCGCCGCCGCGTTGGCTGTAAGGATCACGGCCAGCAACACGATGATGGTCGCTGAGGTGATCGCTCTGAAGTCCGCGTTCGGGAGCCGAGCGTAGGAGAACACCTGCGTTGGAAGGGTTGTGAAGCTGCCCCGCATCTGCTCGAGGAACGACTGATTCCCGGTCACGAGTAGTCCGGTCACGGCCCCCACCAAGAGGACGGGCGCGGTCTCACCCAACGCGCGAGACATCGAGAGCACCGTTCCGGTGAGGATCCCCGGCGCAGCCGACGGGAGGACGTGACTACGAACGACCTCCCATTTGGTGGCCCCGACGCCGTACCCGGCCTCTCTGATCCCATCAGGAACCGCCCTCAAAGCCTCTGCCGAGGTGATGATGACGATGGGCAGGACCAGAACCGCCAGGGTCAGGCCCCCCGAGATCACACTCTTTCCCCCGGTCAGAGGGTTGAGCACCTCAACGAAGATCGCCAATCCCAGCAAGCCGTAGACGATCGAAGGGACCCCGGCGAGGTTCCGGATGTTCACGTTCACGAACCTGCTGAACCGAGAGTTCGGTGCGTACTCCTCGAGATATACGGCAGCACCTATACCGAGCGGAAAGGCAACAACGACGACGAAGATGAGGGTCATGAACGACCCCACCAGACCCTGCTTCACCCCCGCCAGATCGGCCGAGAAGGTCGACATCGGGGCCTGAAGGAACCCAACCCCTTTGTCGGCGAGAACGCCCATTCCCCCACCGATGATGTCCGCCATGAGTGCGATCAGGATGAGGAGCGACAACAGCAAGGTGAACAAGAGGGCGCCCTCGAACGCGACGCCCTTGACGTCCACCTTCTTGCCGCTCAGGCGTGCCTTCACGACATCGGTCGTGGTCGGCGAACTCGACATAGCCATCAGTACTTCTGCCTAACCTTGCGCACGAATCGCTCGCTCAAGACGTTGAGCACCAAAGTCATCAGGAACAAGAGGAAGCCGACGAAGAAGAGGCTCTCGAAGGTCAACTCGGCGCCCTTCACACGGTCGCTCCCGATCGCCAGCGACGTCATCGCGGCCGTCATCGTTTGCCCGCCAGCGGTTGGATCGAGCGTGAAAGCTGCTCCACCGGTAGCTCCCGCCGCGATCGCCACCACCATCGTCTCGCCGATCGCTCGAGAGATCCCGAGTATCAAAGAGGCGACGATGCCTGAGACGGCGGCCGGGATCACCACGCGGATCGTCGTCGTCATCTTGCGGGCGCCGACGCCGAATGATGCCTCTCGAAGGGCCATAGGAACCGACCTGAGCGCGTCCTCCGACACGGACGCAACCAGCGGGGTTACCAGGATGCCGACGCCGATCCCTGCGGCCAGCAGGTTGAAGAACTCAGCTCCAGAGAAGAAACGCTGCACGATCGTCGGACTGATGACGGTAAGGGCGAAGAACCCGAGCACAACACTTGGGATACCCGCAAGGACCTCGAGGATCGGTTTGAGGGCTCGGCGCACGCGAGGCCGCGCGTACTCGGACAGATAGATCGCCGCGCCAAGTCCGAGTGGGGCTGCAACCGCCATCGCGATGAAGGACACGACAAGTGTGCCTGCAACGATCGTCTTGATGTCATAGATCCCCTGTCGCGGGAACCAGCCATCGGTCCACAGCGCACCGAGATCGACCTGGGTAGCGAACGCCGTCGCGCGCCCGACAAGAGACAGAACGATCGCTGCCGAGATGACGACCGACGTTGCCGCCGCCGAGAAGAAGATGCGCTTGATGATCACTTCTCGACGACGTCGAGAAGGATCTCCGGCGAGTGTTCCAACTCCACCGTCTTCAAGTGTGGGGACCGCTTGTGCCATCGGCATCGAACCTACTCGTAGGGGTTTCATGGGCTGGCCTTGTTCGCGCAAAGTTCACGCGCTGTTGACTCAGCCCTCTCGGGAACCCGTCTCCTTGCTCTCCCAGACCGCCCTAGATGACTCCAGGTCGTCGGGATGCAACTGCACGTACCCGACCTCGGTAACGGTCTGGATCGCCGTCGTCGGATAGATAGAAGTCCACGTACGCCTCGAGCGCTGGGTTCGACGCGATCGCCGCCGCGTTCACGTAGATGTAGAGGAACCGGGAGATCGGATAGTCACCCGCAGAGATAGTGTCGGCAGTAGGAGCGATGCAGCCTGATCCGCCGTCGATCTCGAGGGCCTTCACCACTTCTGCGTTCTGCTCGTAGTACGAGAACCCGACCCAACCCAGCGAGGTTGGGTTAGACGAGATCCCCTCGATGATGACGTTGTCATTCGGACTCGACTGGTAATCACTTCTCACGAACGGCCCGTCCTCGGGCTGCCCCCTCTCATCCACTGCGACGGGCTCAAGGACCAACTCAGCGAACGAATCGTAGGTTCCCGACTCCTCGCCTGGAGCGGTCACGACCAGAGGAGCGTCCGGATAGGGGACGTGGCTGGCTCCGATCTCCGTGCCGAGCGCATCGGCGTCGGACCAACTCGTGAATCCTTCTGACTCGGGCCCTAGTAGGGCGTAAAGATCGTTGAGGTCAAGACATGAGACCGCATCGTTCTCTGGTGAGGTCATGACCGTGATCCCGTCGATCCCGACCTTGAGCTCGATGAACTCGATGCCGTTCTGCTTGCAGATATCTGCTTCTTCGGGCTTTATCGAGCGAGATGCATCCGAGATGTCGGTCTCGCCGTCGCAGAACAGGGCGAAACCATCTCCGGTGCCAGGTCCGTCTACCGTCATCGCCACGTCCGGGTTGAGGAGCGCGAACTTCTGGGCGTTGGCGCTCGAGATCGGCTCGACGGTTGAGGATCCCGAAACGGCGATCGAACCGGTTACTCCTTCGCCGCCGGCGGTGCTCCCGCCCCCACAAGCCACTGCTAGCAGAGCAACAGCCGTGGCCCCTAGGACCACTTGCAGGCTCCGTCCGTGACGCATCTGGTCTCCCTCTGTAGGTACTGGGGGTCCGCCATGAACCCACTTACGGCGCGGAACGTAGCAACGGCATGTGGCGGACCAGAGGACCCCGGGTGAACGGCGCGTGAACTGCGGGGTGTGGCCTTTGAGGTTGGGTCGTGGGCTATCCTTCTGGCCTGTTACGGGAAGTGGCGCAGCTTGGCAGCGCGCAGCGTTCGGGACGCTGAGGTCGCGGGTTCAAATCCCGCCTTCCCGACAATGAACCGGATCGTCATCGCATGCCCGAATTTCTCATTGGACCGCACTATCGAGGTCTCCGACGCACGGCTTGGACACATCCATCGTTCCAGGACCGGGGACGTCAGGGGTGGGGGCAAGGGAGTGAACGTCGCCCGGGCCCTCGACCACATCGGAGTGGACTCTCTCGTGGTCGGCATCCTCGCGGGCCACACCGGGACCGCGGTAAGGGGGTTGCTCGACGAAGAGGGAGTCCAGGCGCGGGGCATCTCCGTCGAGGGAGAGACGCGCTCGTGCCTGACCGTCATAGGCGGCGATGAGATCACCGTCTTCAACGAATCGGGGCCAGAGGTCACCGCTGCCGATTGGGAGCGCTACGAGGCCCTTCTTCCAGATCTACTCGAAGGCGCTGACATCTTCGTTTGCTCGGGGAGCTTCCCGCCTGGAACCCCATTCGATGCGGCGGCCCGGATGATCGAGATCGCCAACGGCCTCGGATGTACGACCGTGTGCGATACCTCCCGGATGTACCTCGATGTAGCGCTGTCCGCGGAACCCGACGTCATCAAGCCGAACCTCGCGGAGGCCCTGGGAGTGCTCTCGGGTCACACGGAGGAGACGGTGGAAGGAGACCCGGATGCGCTCCGGCGAGCAGAGGAGACGGCACATGCCCTGCTGACCAGGGGCCCGAAGTCGGTGGTGGTCTCGTCGGGGGCCGATGGAGCGGTCCTGGTCGATGGCGAGGGCGCACGTTGTTTCGACGCCCCTCCAGTCAAGTTGGTCAACTCGATCGGCGCGGGTGACTGCATGGTCGCCGGGATCGCCTACGAGCTTTCGGCCGGTCATACGATCGACGATGCCGTTGCGCGGGGGATGGCGATGGCCGGCGCTAGCTGCGAAACGATCGCCGCGGGGTCGTTCGACCCGCTACGCGCCGAGGAACTCCTTACCGAAGTAGCTCTGCGATCTGGACCGTGTTGAGAGCAGCTCCCTTGCGGAGGTTGTCCGCCACCGAGAACAGTTCCAGGGAGTTGTCGTCGAACATGTTCTGCCTGATGCGCCCGACGTAACAAGGATCGGTACCCGCTGCGATCAGCGGTGTGGGATACACGCCGTTCGCAGTGTCGTCGAGAACCTCGACACCATCTGCCTTCTCGAGGATGTCCCGCGCTTCCTCCGGGGTGATCGAACGCTCGAACTCGGCGTGGATAGAAACCCCGTGTCCGACCATCGTTGGGACGCGCACGCAGGTCGCAGTGACCGGAAGGGTCGGTAGGCCGAGCACCTTGCGGGTTTCGTCGCCAACCTTGAGCTCTTCGCCGGTGTAACCATTGGCTCGCACACCGCCGATCTGGGGGATGACGTTTATCGCCAGCGGGTGTGAGAAGACCTCGCCGACCGAGATCACGTCGCGCCCCAGGCCCCTGTGCACGGCTTCCGGATCTTTGAGGGCGGCACGGATCTGATCGAGAAGCTCGTCCTGACCAGATTTCCCGGCCCCCGATGCCGCCTGATACGAGCTCATGATGATCCGCTCGAGACCCGCCTCTCGATGGAGCGCTGCGATCGGCACGACCATCGCGAGCATCGTGCAGTTCGGCGAGGCGATGATCCCGATCGGAGGCGCTACGGCCATCTCGGGATTCACCTCTGGAACGACGAGAGGCACCTCGTCATGCATCCTGAATGCCGCGGAGTTGTCGACGACGATGGCGCCCTTCGCCGTTGCCTTCGGAGCCCACTCGAGGGACACCTCATCGGGAACATCGAACAGTGCGATATCCGCGTCCTCGAAAACATCCTCGGACAGCTCTAGGACGGTGACCTCGGCTCCGCGGAAAGTGAGTTTCCTTCCTGCGGAGCGCGCTGAGGCAACCGGGATCAACTCGTCGATCTCGAAGGGACGCTCCTCGAGGATGCGCATGATCTCGGTACCAACGGCACCGGTCGCTCCCACGACGACGAGCCTCACTTGTCATCCTCGGAACGGACCACGTGAAGCTCGCCCGTGATGGTCTGGGGATGGGTCTCGCGATAGATAACGTCCGTGGATAGGTGGAACTTGTCGTGGATCGCTTGGACCGCACGCTCGACCTCGAACGCACGCACTACGCATGACACCCGGATCGACGAGGTCGAAATGATCTCGATGTTGATCTTGGCCTCGGCGAGCGCATCGAACATGTCCGCGGCGACCCCCGGGTGGCTCTTCATCCCAGCTCCGACCAGCGAAACCTTGGCAACATCGTCGTCGGTCCTGACCTCCTCGGCCCCCACGTTGTCCGCGGTTTCCTGGAGGACCGGCAGCGCTCGCGCCAGTTCGGCCTTCGGCAGCGTGAACGAGATATCGGTACGCCCATCGTCCGAGACGTTCTGGACGATCATGTCGATGTTGATCCCCTCGTCTGCAAGGGGGCGGAAGACACGCGACGCGACACCGGGTGTGTCTGGCACACCTCTGACGGTGACCTTCGCCTCCGATGTGTCGTGTGCGATCCCAGAGATGATCGCCCGTTCCATCCGTTCGTCCTCCTCGGTGACCCACGTTCCCTCGGCGCCTGAGAAGGCCGAGCGTACGTGGAGTTTCACTCCATAGTTACGAGCGTATTCAACGCTCCTGAGCATCAAGACACCAGCCCCACCGGCGGCCAGTTCGAGCATCTCTTCGTATGAAACCGCGTGGAGCTTGCGAGCTTCCCGAACCACCCTAGGGTCAGCGGTGAACACGCCCTCGACATCGGTCCAGATCTCGCATGCGTCGGCCTGCAACGCAGCCGCCAGGGCTACCGCGCTCGCGTCCGAGCCCCCTCGCCCCAGGGTGGTGACGTCGAAATCGGTGGACACGCCCTGGAAGCCCGCCACGATCGCGATCTTGTCCTCGGCCAAGGCCTCCCGCACACGATCCGCCTTCACCTCGATGATCTTGGCGCTTCCATGTGAGGTATCGGTCACGATCCCTGCTTGGGAACCGGTGAATGAGATCGCACGGTCGCCCAGTTCGTTGATCGCCATCGACAGCAGGGCCATCGATATCCGCTCTCCGGCCGTCAAGAGCATGTCCATCTCGCGCGATGCCGGCTCTGGGGTTATCTGACCTGCTAGTTCGACAAGCTCATCGGTCGTGTGCCCCATCGCCGAAACGACGACGACGACCTGGTTCCCCGCGGCATGGGTGGCCACCACACGTTCGGCGACGCTCTTGATCCGAGCCGCGTCACCCACCGAGGTTCCACCGTACTTCTGGACTATCAGAGGCATATCTAGACGGTACCGGGTTTCCCCCTGAGGACTAGCCTTCGAGCTTCCTTCGCCCCTCGATCGCCCGTCCGAGGGTGACCTCGTCGGCGTACTCGAGATCGCCGCCGACCGGCATACCGCTCGCTAGGCGGGTCACGGTGACCCCTAGGGGAGAGATCAATCTCGCTAGGTACATCGCGGTCGCGTCCCCGTCGATGTTCGGGTTGGTAGCCACGATCACCTCTTGAACCCCGCTGGAACCATCGGCTGGAGTCTTCAGTCGTCTGAGCAGTTCTGACACGCGCAGATCCTCGGGGCCGATCCCCTCGATCGGCGACAGTGCGCCTTGGAGCACGTGATACAGCCCCTGATACTCGCGGGTGCGCTCGATCGCAACGATGTCCGGAGGATCCTGCACCACGCAGATCATCGATTCGTCACGACGAGTCGATCGGCAGTACTCGCACAGGTCCTGGTCCGACACGTTGAAACAGCGCTCACAGAAGCGGACCTTCTCCTTCGCCTCGAGGATCGCGTGGGCGAGGCGCTTGGCATCTTCGGTGGGGGCCTGCAGGAGATAGAACGCGACTCGCTGCGCCGATTTCGGTCCGATCCCCGGCATCCGTGACAGTTCGTCGATGAGGTCCTGGATGGGACCCGCGTACAGCATCCCCACCCGCTACATACCGGGCAGGCCCATGCCGCCCATCCCACCGGCTAGTGGACCCATAGCTTCTGCTTGCGCGTCGCGAGACTTGTCGAGCGCGTCGTTCACGGCTGCCGTAAGCGTGTCAGCGAGCATCTCGATATCGTCGGCGTCGGGTTCGCCGTCGAACATGTCGTCGGAGATCTCCACACGCACTATCCGCTGATCACCGGTCGCGACGACCTTGACCGCGCCGCCGCCAGCCTGACCCTCAACCTCGACATCTGCGAGTGCCTCTTGGGCCTTCTGCATCTCGGCGGCCATCTTCTGGGCCTGCTTCATCATCTTCTGCATGTCTTTCATCGAGGCCTCCGCATCATCTATCGGTCTCCGTCTCGACAACCTCGGCGCCGAGACCCTTCTTCAGTAGTTCGATCGGATCATGAGTCGCGTCCGCAGGCGATGTGTCCGCAACGTCTATCGATGCTGCCTCGTCATCTGCCGGATCGGTGGGTGTGCCCGACGCGGCTGACTTGCGTTGCCCAACGGCAACGAAGGCAACGCGCGGCTTGACCCCGAGCGAAGCATGGAGCGCGTCGATCAACATCGTCCGGTTCCGATCGGAACCCATCTCTTCAGCGTGGAAGTCCGACTGGACCTCGACCGTCACGATCCCCTCGTCGAAGTTGAGAGGGCGAGATGGATTCAGAAGCGCGTGGACCCTCTTGCTCGCCTTCGAGACCTCGCGCAGCGTTTGGGACCAGGAATCCTTGATGTGTCCGAACCCGATCTCTGCCGGAACGGCGGGTGAGGGGGCCGGAGCTGCCTGGGTCGCGGCCGGAGCTGCCTCCGGGGCTGGAACGGACGCAGCGGGTGCAGCGCTCTCCTTCTTCTTCGGCTGCTGCTGTGGAGGAGCCGCTTCGGTCGGCGCAGGCCGAGTTTGCCCTTGAGGGGCTGGCTGCGGGGACTCCGACGGTGCGCCTTCTATCCCCATACGGCGTTCGAGCCGCTCGATCCGACCTAGTAATCCAGTGGCGGAAGGATCGGTCTCCGGGGCGGCTGCCCTGATGAGCGCGACCTCGAGCAACAGCCGATGGTTAGGGGCCTCCCGCATCTCGGTCAGGGACTTCGCCAGGAGATCAACGATCCGAAGCAACTGGGAGGGGGTGAAACGGCCCGCGATCGACGACATGGCCGCCCGATCTGCAGCCGAAGCCTCGATGAGACGATCCGGATCCGGCGCGGTTGCCACCAGCAGAAGCGAGCGAGCGTAGCCAAGGGCCCCACGCGCCACCTGACGCACGTCGGCACCCTGGGCAACGATGGAATGGATCGACCAGAACACGCCTCCGAGGTCGCCCCCAGCGAGGGCCTCGAACAAACCGACGTAGGCCTCCTGCTGACGTCCACCGAGCAGGTTCTCGACGTCCTCCGCGGTGACCTTGCGCCCGAAGCTGGACAACTGGTCGAGGGTCGAGAGCGCGTCTCTCATCCCACCTTCCGCGTGGCGGGCAACGATGTCGAGGGCATCTGGTTCCGCGTCGATCGATTCTTTCTCGGCCACGTCTGCAAGGTGCGTCGCGATCACCTCGGAGGGAACCGGGCGAAAGTCGAATCGCTGCGTCCGCGACTGGATCGTGTGGAGGACCTTGTGCGCCTCGGTGGTCGCGAGGATGAACACGACGTGGGGCGGGGGTTCCTCCAGCGTCTTCAGCAGCGCGTTGAACGACGGGGTGGTGAGCATGTGGACCTCGTCGATCACATAGACCTTGCGCCGACCACCCGCCGATGCGAGCGACACGCCCTGCAGGATCTCGCGCGTGTCATCGACACCGGAATGCGACGCCGCATCCAGTTCGATGACGTCAAGCGAAGAGCCGTTGGTGATCGATACACATGAGTTGCACACCCCACAAGGGGTGGGCGTCGGGCCCTTCTCGCAGTTCAGCGCCTTCGCAAGGATCCTGGCGGTACTGGTCTTGCCCGTCCCGCGCGGCCCCGTGAACAGATAGGCGTGAGCGACGTGGTCCTCGGTGATCGCGTTAACGAGCGTCGAGGAGATGTGCTCCTGCCCGAGGATGTCGGCGAACGTCTGGGGTCGATATTTGCGATAGAGGGAGAGATAAGCCACGCCCCCCATCCTAGTTGGCCCCGCCGTCACAAAAGGAGCCGAACCAACCCGAGCCTGAAACCCATTCGCTGCGCTCGCACACCACGCCAGGGAGCTTGAGATCCAGAAGCGGATCGTCTCGACGATCCGCCAAACAAAAGCGACCGTGCAACTCGCTCTGGACCTTCATACGGCCGACGCCTTACCGGTAGCCGGCTCCGGCCGGGCGAACCTGCGGCACTCCCGGGAGGCCGCTTACGGCTGCTCCCTTCCGGGCCTGACCGGGTTCGCGGTTCCGAGTCGCGCAGGACCCGACCATCAACGCTGCTTACCGGGGACTGCCCGGTCGTACAAAGGCCGCAAGCGAGCATTCAGCCCGGCGTGAAGAGGGTTTCCGGTACAGGGGACCCCTAACCCCCCGCCTAGCACGGCCGCCCTCAGGATACTGGCGGAGGCGAAGGGATTTGAACCCTTGGATCCTTTCGGATCACACGATTTCCAGTCGTGCCGATTCGGCCGCTCTCGCACGCCTCCACGGCGGAGTTTAGCGGGGGCTCTGGAGGCCGGGTTCCTCTTATACTCACTCGCCGAGGTGGGGTACCGAAGTGGCCATAACGGGAACGCCTCGAAAGCGTTTGTGGGTGCAAGCCCACCGTGGGTTCAAATCCCACCCCCACCGCTCTACTGACGATGGGCCTCGAAGAAGGTCCGAAGCAGCGCTGCACAGTCCTCGGCAAGCACTCCCGCGGTGATCTCTACGTTGTGATTCAGGCGTGGATCCTGCGGGATGTTGTAGAGGGAGAGAGCCGCCCCCGCACGCTCGTCCTGGGGGCCGTAGACGAGACGTTCGATCCGCGCGAGGACGAGCGCGCCAGCGCACATCGAGCACGGTTCGAGAGTTACGTACATCGTCGTGCCGTTGAGCCGCCACGACCCCGATTCTTCCGCCGCCGACCGGAGGACGAGCACCTCGGCGTGGGCAGTGGGATCGCCCCGCAGTTCGCGCTCGTTGTGCGCTCGGGCCATGATCTCGCCGTCCTTGACGATCACGGCGCCGATCGGAACGTCATCATGCTCGAGGGCTGCGGCCGCCTCCTCGAGCGCGATCCGCATCACTTCCTCGTCGGTCACGAGGAGTTCTTCCGCTGCGCGATCTTCTCCTTTGCTGCCTCGTACTTCTTCTTGACCCAGACAAGGATGTCCTGGGCCCAGTCGTACTCGGAACTCAGCAGCGCCAGGCCAGCGATGGTCAGCAAGATCGACCACGGACCGGGCAACGGGATGATCAGCATGGCGACCACGATCATCACGACCCCACCGATCGTGACCAGGATGCGTCGAGTCATCCCGACCAGAGTCTTGCGTCGTTTCATCGACGTTGTACGCATCGGGGAGCTCGAAGGAACCAAGTTCGTGCGACGCGCTCAGCGACTCCTTGGGCTCAGGCGCCTCGGTCGCGAACGACTCTAGGAACTCCGACGCCTCGCCCGCCGTCGGCTCCGTCATCGTCGGGATCTGCAGGAAGTGCGCTTCTTCGTTCGTCTCGATCCCCAGGATCGGCCCGATAGAGGCGGACTTGTTCACACCCCACGACGTGATCTTCTCGAACTCCACAACGTCGGTCTGGTTCTTCCCCAGAACCCACTGGACGATCAATCGCCGCTTGGTGAGGAACATGAAGCCGGCTCCCCGGCCTCCGTGCGCCCGCCTGACCCTGACCCATTTGACGATCTCTTCGTCTTCTTCGATGTGAGGGCGCGCGTGATCCAGGATCTGTTCGTTCCGTTTGTCCGATACGCGCTGCCAAAGCCCCAACAGGTCCCCGCTCCACCCCTTGTCCTTCCGTGGGAGCAGGGTACGCGAATCGACATCAGATTGGTACGCCCGGAGGGATTCGAACCCCCGACCTTCCGGTCCGTAGCCGGACGCTCTAATCCACTGAGCTACGGGCGCATGAGGGCAGAGCCTAACTCAGGGGGAGGCACGTTTATGATGCGCCGTGGAGGCGTGCCCGAGTGGCCGAAGGGAGCGCACTGCTAATGCGTTAAGGGGGGTTACCTCCTTCAAGGGTTCAAATCCCTTCGCCTCCGCTCTGTTTGGCGGATCGTCGAGACGATCCACTTCTGAGTTCCGGCGTGCCCAGTCTGGCATCGAGTCCCCGGCTTAGGGGGTCGGTTCTGGCTCCGGGGTGTCCAGATCAGCGGGCGGAGGGGTCAGTTCGAGTGTTTCGATCTTGCGACGTTCGATCGTGAAGTCGCCGCCCAGCCCGTCGAAACTGATGTAGTCGTACGAGATGGGTTCGCCGTCGCGGAAATAGATGATCTCGGCCTCGTAATCGAGTTCGGTTTCGACCAGGAACGATCCGATGCCGGTCGCACCTGTCGAACCCACCGTCATGATCGTGGTGCCGTTCTCCTGGACGAAGGATCGTTCATGGGTATGCCCTGCCAGGATCAGCGGTATCAGCCCGAAGCTCTCACTCGCCTGTCGAACGTCGTGGACGGCAACAACATCGGGGTCGTTCCGATCGATGAGGTCAGCGACCTCGGGGGCCAGAGCGAACTTCGTCTCGTTCGCCTCCGACGTGGACGTCTCGTTGGTTGCGGTGAACGTCGGGTCTGCGATCCCGAAGATCCTCACTCCGTCGATTATCTCCATGTCACCGTCAAGCAGCTGCACGTTGTCTACGTCAGCGATCTCTCGACGGTTCGCATCCGAGTCGTGGTTGCCCGGCACGTACAGGTAAGGCACCCCGATGTCCTCGATGAGCGAGCCGATCCTGGCCTCCACCCCCTGCCCGAAGGACGTGAGATCACCGGTGTCCACCACCGCGTCGACCTCGAACTTGAGCGCGAGGTCACGAGCGATCTCGACACCGATCGGATTGGAATGGATATCGCTGACGTGGAGGATCGCTACCGAGTCTTCTTCGGGAGTACTGACCGGGGTAGCGGCGAGCGTGAGCAGCTCGGACAGCCGAGCAGCGAGCACCTCATAGCGCGACCGTAGTTCGTCGAACGAACCGAATCCCCGGTTGACGGCTTCGATCACCTGGGGAGCGCGCTCGAGTGCACCGGTGAACTTCGGTTCCTCGAACGCCTCGACCTTGAACGTCATCGCCGTGATCCCTAGGGTCACTGCCATCGCTACGCTTCCACCGACCGCGCCTGCGATCAACGTGGCGCGCGTTCGATGAGGAAGCACTGCAGCGACGATCACGCCTATCACCAGCCCACCGAGGATCAACCGCAACACGTTAGATATGAACGTTGAGCGAAGGTCGGCCTCGATGCTCTCGATCAGATCTCCGCGCGCAGAGAAGGCACCCACCGCGTCGGCTAACGGGCCGGGGTCGATCTCGGAGATGGAGAGTCTGAGGTTGAGGAACGAGGAGTGGGTATCGGCACTGATGGTTCCAAGAGGTGGCACAACGATCGTCGTGGAACCGGGCCCGAACCTCGCACTTGCCGATACGACCGCGGGGCCGAGGTCGTGGTGTACCGACGGGATGAGACGGGCAAGCACAAGCGACGAGACTGCGCTCAACAAGCCAACAAGGATCGTGACCAGAACCTTCGGCGACCTGTACCTCGCTGGGGCTGACATGATGATTCGGACATTATGCGAGGAGGCGGCATGAAACGTACGATCGCTGCGGTGGCGGCGACGATCCTGATCGCCCTGGTGCCAGGAAACGCGGCGGCTCTGCCCAAGGGCCACAAGGTCCAGACCTACAAAGGGGGCCTCTCCTTCCCGATCGACATGGCCTGGGTCGATGGCACGAAGAAGATCTTCTTCACCGAGAAAAACACTGGCAAGATCAGGATCCTCAAGGGCAAGAGGCTTCTGGATCGCGCGTGCGTGAAGCTTGACGTCCGTTCCGACGGCGAAAGTGGGCTTCTCGGGCTAACCCTTCATCCGCGCTTCAAGAAGAACCACCTTCTCTACGTCTACTGGACGGACGATTCCCCGGTTCAGAACCGCGTCACCCGCTTCAAGGTCGTCAACGATCGCTGCACCAACAAGAAGACGATCATCAAGGGCATCAGATATGGCGGGGGCTATCACAACGGGGGCCAGCTCGAGTTCAGCAAGGGGAAGTTGTTCGTGTCCGTGGGCGAGGCCCACGATCCCGCGGCAGCTCAAGACACCGAAGGACGGCTAGGCAAGATCCTGCGGTTAACCGCCGACGGTTCCGTGCCCAACGGGAACCCGTTCAACAACGAAGTGTGGTCGTACGGGCACCGGAACCCATTCGGGCTCGCTAGTCGCCCAGGGACATCGCTCCTCTACGAGACCGAGAATGGACCCAGTTGCGACGACGAGTTGAACCTGATCCGCAAGGGACGGAACTACGGGTGGGGATCTAACTATCAGTGCGGCACCAGTGGTGTCGGCTCCGATCCGAAGGGCCCCCTCCGCCGCTACGGGAGCGTGATCGTCCCGACCGACCTGTGGTGGTACTCGGGTCGGTTGGACATGCTCAACAACGAGCTCCTGATGGGAGATTTCCACGGCGATCTGCATGCGTTCAAGTTCAAGAACAATGGGACCGCAGTGAAGAAGGAACGGATCGTCTACCGGACGTCGGGCATAACTGATGTCTCCAAAGGACCGGGAGGGTGGCCGTACTTCATGACGACGGACGGGATCTTCCGCATCGTCAAGAGATAACTAGAGGTACGTCCCCACGCCGCCGCCCTCGGGCCCACTTCCTGGGGGAAGGCTTCGTCGCATCTCTTCGAGTTGGGCACGGCTCTGCATCTGCTGAGCGAAGAGCATCGCTTGGATCCCGTGGAACAGACCCTCTAGCCATCCAACCAACTGTGCATGGGCGATCCGAAGTTCGGCGTCCGACGGAGTGGCGGCCTCTTCGAACGGACTGGCCAGACGGGCTAGCTCGTCCTTGAGTTCAGGCGACAGCACATCGGCAAGTTCCTTCACCGACGACTCGTAGACCTCCTTGAGGCGTTTGCGGCTCGCGTCATCCAGGGGAGCGGCTCGCACTTCCTCGAGAAGTTGCTTGACCATGGTCCCGATCCGCATGACCTTCGCCGGATGCTGCACAGCTTCGCCGTCGGGCGCATCTTCGAGCTCGGGCATGTCCTCGCGTTCGGACGGCTCTTCGGCGGGTTCGGGTGTCTCTTTAGGCTGAGTCATGACCGGATGTTACCTATCCGTCAGCGGACTCAACCCCGCGCCCAAGTGCGGCGGCGATCCGGGCGGGTCCATCGTGACTCTCGATCTCCTCCAACGAGTAGGGCAGCGCCAGAGCCCAGTTGGGGCGTTCGTCGGCTGTTCCCGGCTGATTCGGTCGCTCCTCTACCCCGAGGGCATCCTCGAAGGTCGCCGTGAGGAACATGCTGGGAGCCTCGGATAGGAGCCCGTAGGCGGCATCGACCACGGCCTCGACCGACGCCCCGTCCTTTATCCCCGCCACTTCTCGGAGTCTGTCTCTAACGGCACGCTCCGAGTCCTCGTTCGGGACCACGCCTACCGCTTTCTGCGCACGCAGATCCGCTCCGGTCCACATCCCCGGAACGGTCGGGAGATCGTGATTCGTCACCGTCGCGAGGCACATCGTTGGATAGTCGGAGGGAGGGCCTGGCTCGAACCACAGCACCTTGTACGAAAGGATCCGTCGGCGCGCCAGCTCATCCCGCACCCCGTCTTCGACCGTTCCGAGGTCCTCACCGACGACGAACGCTCCCGCGCGATGGCTCTCCAGGGCCAGGATGTCGAGCAGCTCCGCCGCCGGATACCGAACATAGGTGCCCAGTGATGCGTCTCCTCCGGGCGGCACCCAGAACAGGCGGAACAGTCCCATCACGTGATCGATCCGGAGCCCGCCGGCACTGAGGTTCGCCCGGATGGTCCTGATGAAGGGCTCGAACGACGCCGCCCGCAAGGCCCACGGATCGAACGCAGCGACCCCCCACGACTGCCCGGCGAGGTTGAACTCATCCGGAGGGGCTCCGACAGAGATGCCCGGCGCTATCTGGTCCTGCCAGTACCAGGCATCGAACCCACCCGGGTCGACCCCAACCGCAAGGTCCTGGATCACTTCAAGGTGCTCCCCACAATCTTGGAGCAGACGGTCGAGGTGGAACTGCAACCACATCTCGAGTCGGCAATCTGGATGACTGTCAACGAACCGTTCGATCCGCGCGGCATCGGGACGTCTGAAAGCCGAGGGCCACAACCGCGTGTCCGTGCCATGTTGGCGCGCTAGAACCACGAACGCCGCGTACGCCTTCAGGAGTTCACCCTCGCTCTCGATATACGCATCCATGGCGGGGTGGCGAGGAGCGCGCTCGAACAGCGCAGCGAATGCGTCTGACTTGAGCTTGTGAACCTCGGCACGATCGATCGTGCGACGAGAGTTCAGAGCGATCCCTGCCCGTCGCGCCTCCGAGAGGTCCACCTCGGATGCGCCGGGAAGCAGGTCCACCGGGAGATAAAGAGGGTTCCGGTAGCAACGGCTCGATGGGAAATAGGGGCTCGCCTGCTCCGGGTAGGTCGCGTGTAGCGGGTTCACCAATGTGGCCCCTGCCCCCTGCTCGGCTGACCATCGAGCCATCTCACGAAGATCGGCGAGGTCGCCTATGCCCCATGATGCCGACGAGCGCAGGGCGTACAACTGCGGAGCCCATCCCCATGTCCGCATGTCGGCGCGAAGGTGACACGCTCCCGGTGACACGATCAGGGTGCGGGCGACCCCGTCGATCTCGATCGAGTGATAGCCGAGTGGTAACTCGACCCGACCCTCTAACCTCGCTTCGGATCCATCCTCGAGAACTACCTCGCATGACAACCCGGTCTCGTCGTTCAGGTGCACGACGATCGGCCCTTCACCCGGAGGGCGCTCGTCGGTAGCCCCCATCGCAGTCAGGAATGCGGCGACAGACCCCTCGGGGGAGGAAGCCCACTCACCCCGGAAGTCGTGATAGCCCTCATCGATTCCCCAAGCCCGCGGATCTGGTCCAGTCACGCGCTCGATGCTAAGCCGGGCTCAGGCGTCAGCTTCCCCAGCGGGGGTTGCGGCGAGCCAATCCAACGCGGCGAGAAGAGGCACGCCATCGTCACGGACCCAATCGACGATCCCAGCATCGATCCCCGATCCTCTTACCGAGCGGTCTCCGAGATCAACCAGGTTCCCGAATCCCCGCACCGCCGTGTCCTCGAGGATGCCGTCCGAAGCCATCTCGCTCAAGAGGTCGTTCAGATTAAGGGTGGGGTCGATAGCGCGGGCGTTGGCCAGCTTGCGGAGGCGCTGTTCCAGTTCGATCCGGAACGAACTCATCGCAACGTTGGGGTCGTCGAAGACCTTGGAGATGGGATACGGCAGCCCCGCCAGGAGCGTTCCGTCTTCGAGCGTGCGATCGACCTGGAGCCCGGGAGCGCCCCGGCGGATCTTCTCCTTCGACACCGCCCGAAGCCCCTCCACCTTCTCCAGCAGCCTGGGGGTCCCGCGGAGGAGATCGTCGAGCGCATCGACCGCGTCCTGGCGATCGAGTTCGGCGAGTTCCAGCCATGGTGAGCCCCTGACCGTGAATCGTGCGATCGCGGTTCGATAGACGAGGGCGGCGATCAGAGTAGGCGAGCGCGGCGATGAACAAGACGCGCAGGAGGAACAGGACCGCCGGGCTCCCGAAGAACCTGATGAGTGGGTTGCCGAGTTGATCCCGCCGGATAGTTTCCGTCGTGGTGGTCGTCGTCGTGCCGGCGGCGTCGGTGGTCGTTTCGGTCACCGACTCGACGGTCACGCCCTGCGTCGAATCGCGCTCTCCTCCCACCGACAGTTCGTCGAGCCGAACGGCGGCGTCGGGGAGGAGCAACAACAGGGCGCCGAAGATGAAGATGACCGCCCCGGCGACCCAGGCGGCAAGTCTCGAGCTCTGCATCACGTCTGTGGACCTCCGGTCATGAGTGGACAAGAGCCTTCCGGCCCACGCACGAGCCTAATCCCCGGGGGCCTAGGGGCCTCGGAATCGCGCCCTCCATCTCCACGGAATCTCCACAGCGCCCGAACCTCCAAGGCATCTGTGGCCCTTACACTGGGCCACCTACCCACCCAAGTACCTAACCCAAGGAGACCGCGTGAGATCCGCGACCTTTTCGATCGAGGTGACCGCCCCCTCCCGCCTGGGGTGCGTCGACGTGACCGACGAGCTGCAGCGGGCGATCAAGGATTCTGGAGTTTCTACAGGCTGTGCGGTGGCATTCGTTGCCCACACGACCTGCTCGCTCGTCATCAACGAGTGGGAGGACGGGGCCCTCGAAGACCTCAAGCAGAAGCTAGATGCCGTCGCTCCCATCGATGGGTACTACGCCCACGACGACATGACCAAGCGCACTCAGAACATCGTCGAGGACGAGCGCCAGAACGGACATGCCCACGTCCTTCAGATGATCGTTGGAGGAACCTCGCACTCGATCCCGGTAGCCGATGCCGCTCCGATGCTGGGCATGTGGCAGCGGCTGTTCCTTCTCGAACTAGACGAGCCGAAGGCCCGCACGATCACCTTCCACGTCTTCGGGGGCTGAACCCACAAGGAGCAGGTGCGCGCTACTTTGACCTGCGTTTCGCCTTGATGCTGAACCGGATGTCGTATCTCGCTCCACCGACATTGCCCAGCGAGTCCTGAACGGGTTTGATCTCGAGCCTGTAGGTCTTGCCCTTCTTGAGCGGGTAGCGCGGGTTGAATCTGATCGTACGAACCCCGATCTGCGTGACCCGGCCGCGAACCTTCGAGTTGCCGAGGAACAACGAGATCGTCGAGCGACCAACGCTCGATGCAAGGACATCCTCGTTGTAGTCGACCGTCACCATCGTTCTCGGGTCGACGCCGCGTGCCCCATCGGCGGGAGAGAACCCTTTGATCCGTGGTCCCTTGGCGTCGGGCACGAGCGATACCGGGCGAGATTCCACACCCTGGCCATCCCCGTTCGACGCCGCCACCGAGTACAGATAGTTGAAGCCGTGCCTCGTGTCGAGGTCCGTGAACGTCGTGGTTGACGCTGGGACTTTCGCGATGCGGGAGGCCCCGTGATCGGCGACCGCCCGATAGATCAGGTACTCGGTAGCCCCGGGCACAGGTGCCCAGTTCAGCCGGACGGCGCCGCCCTTCTCAAGGGAACCTCCCGGCTTCTCGGGACGTCCCGGTCCCTCGAGGACCAGGCGGGCCCACACGAAACGGTGATCGGAGTAGCGATGTTCGCCGTCGGCAACGGTCCCCGCCTTCTCGCCTGCCCATCCAGGATCGTCGGCACCCGCCTCGGCGACCCTCGCTCCCCTAGCGAAGATGTAATCGATCCGATTGCGAAGGAGCGCTCTTCCTCCGCAGCCGGTCGGCTTCCGCCTCTTCTGTTCATGCGTCCACTGGGTCGCCATCGACCTTCCCTCGGAGAGCGCCGCGCTCCGAGCCGTATCGGTCAAGCCGAGCCCATCGGTCGGATCGGTCATGTCTCGGTACCAGGGCTGTTCGGCCGAAGCCTCACGCTCATCGCAGAACAGACGATCCTGAACCGGTCGTCGGTTGAAGTCGCCGGCAACGAAGACGGCGTCGGTCTCCGCCCTGACCCGATCCCCTATGAGCGCCGCGTTCCGTTGGTAACAATCCTCTTCACCCGTGCTCTCGTAGTTCTTCTTCAGATGGATCGCGACGACAGAGAAGGCCGCGCCTGACCTGTTCTCGATGAAGCGCGCCAGTTGATAGATGCGGCCCGTCTTGTTCCCGCCCGTAACTACGCCAGCACAGTCATCCGTCCACGTTTCCGGTTCCCCCTGGGGGGTTACCGCCTCTGGGTCATAGATGATCTGGGACACGGCGTCGTCTGGACCGACGATCTGATACTTGTGTTGGAACCTCTGTCGCATCAGACGCGTGAAGATCTCTGTGTTGGTGGTGCGCATCTCCTGAACGACGATCACGCCTGGAGCAGCTACTCCGTTGGAGTAACCGCCATCGAAGGCAGCGGGCCGGCGCCGAAGCGCAAAGCTCAGTTCGTACATGTTTTCGAAGCGCTTGATGCCAAGGATGCCGTTCTGGTGGGCATTGACGGTCACGATCTTCACCTGACCGGGAGGGCTCATCCTGACGGGTGGCTCAGCCCCCACGGCAGTTGCCACGGGGAAAGACCCGATCAGAACGAGGAGTGCGAGTGCAAGGCGCTTCATCGCGGAAGGGTACATAGGAGTACAGGAAACACATAGCAGTTCAATCACGGCAGATCGCTGCTGCAAGGCAGCGACCGCCTAGGTGAGGGTGCAACTGCGATGGCAAACACGCTATCGTGCTTGCATGCCTGGATACACGATCGGAGAGGCAGCGAGCCTTCTCGGGGTTAGTTCGGACACCGTCCGGCGGTGGGCGGACTCCGGACGGGTGAGCACGACACGGAACGACGCGGGGCACAGGATCGTGGACGGTGCCGATCTCGCTCGGCTCGCCACCGAGTCTTCGGGTCCTCCCGAACCCGAACTCATCGCCGCTCGCTCGGCGCGCAACCGGATGCCCGGGATAGTCACGAAGGTCACCCGAGACACGGTGATGGCGCAGGTCGAGATCCAGGCCGGTCCTCACCGGATCGTCTCGTTGATGTCTAGGGAAGCAGCCGATGAGCTCCAGCTCGAGCCGGGGGTCACCGCGGTCGCCTCGATCAAAGCGACGAACGTCGTCATCGAACGAGGAGCCGATTGAGGCGTCTCTTCTGTGCCTCGGTGGCAGCATTACTCCTGATCGGGTGCTCCGGGAACGCGAGAGGGAACGGGTCGTCGTATTCGCGGCTGCGTCTCTGACCGAGAGCTTCACCGACATCGCCGAGAGGTTCGAAGCCGAGAATCCCGATGTTGACGTCATCCTCAGCTTCGGCGCGACCTCGGAACTTGCCGCCCAGATCGACCAAGGTGCACAAGCCGATGTATTCGCCGCCGCAGACGAGGTGAACATGGAACGGCTCGTCTCCTCCGGGGCGATCACCGGAACCCCGGAGGTCTTCGCGCGCAACCAGTTGGCGATCATCGTCGAGCCCGGCAACCCACTCGAGATCGCGACGCTCGAAGACCTGGCGGACGAGTCGCTCATCGTCGCCCTCTCCGCTCCGGACGTGCCGGCGGGAAGGTATGCGGCGGCGCTGCTTGAGGAGCAGGGGATCGAGCTCTCACCCGATTCACTAGAGGTGGACGTGAAGGCCGTCGTCACGCGCATCGCCCTGGGCGAGGCAGACGCGGGCATCGTGTACGTAACCGACGCACGGGCCGCAGGCAGCGGTGTGGGCACCGTAGTGATCCCAGACGAGAAGAACGTGACCGCTCTCTATCCGATCGCAAGCGTGGTCGATTCTGATGCTGCGCTCAGGTTCGTCCGGTTCGTGCTCGCCGAGGACGGCCTCGCGCTTCTCGAGGGGAGGGGGTTCCTCGCACCATGAGAAGGAGTGCTCCTTTCCCCCTGGCGGTTCTCGGGATCCTCGCGATCGGCTTCCTGGCACTGCCGCTCATCGCGCTGGTCGTCAAGGCGCCGTGGAGCGATCTTTGGGGGCAAGCCTCGTCACCTGGGGTGCTCGACGCTCTCCGCGTGTCGATGATCACCTCGCTCGCCGCCGCCGGGCTATCCGTTCTCCTCGGGCTTCCCCTGGCCTTCTTGATCGCTCGCACCGACCTCCCTGGCAGGAGCCTCCTGCGCGGTCTTGCTCTATTGCCCCTGCTGCTCCCGCCTGTCGTCGGGGGCCTAGCATTGCTGCTGGCGTTCGGGCGCCGCGGTATCGCGGGCGAGTTGCTGCTCGATGCGTTCGGTATCTCGCTCCCCTTCACGACCGCTGGAGTGATCGTCGCCCAGACATTCGTGGCGATGCCGTTCCTCGTTCTAACCGCGGAAGGGGCGTTGCGCAGCGCTGACGTTCGCTACGAAGAGGCCGCCGCAACGATGGGGGCATCTCGGTTGTCGATCTTCACGAAGGTGACGGTCCCGCTCATCAGGTCGTCGCTCGCGGCAGGCGCGCTGCTCGCGTGGGCACGGGCCTTAGGGGAGTTCGGCGCAACGATCACTTTCGCCGGGAACCTTCCGGGCATCACAACATCGATGCCGGTCGAGGTGTACATCGCGCTCCAGACGCGCCCCGAGTCTGCGATCGTCCTCAGTCTGATCTTGGTGACGATCTCGTTGGCGATCATCGTCGCGCTTCGAGATAGATGGCTCCCGCGGCCATGAGTCTCTCAGCAGAGATCTCACTCGAGCACGGGTCCCTTCGCCTTAACGGCACGCTGCGTGCAGATCCAGGCGAGATCGTGGTGCTGCTGGGCCCGAACGGTGCGGGAAAGACCACGATGCTGCGTGCTATCGCCGGACTGCTTGGACCGGTGGGCCTCGTCGAACTGGGAGGCCGCACCCTTGACGGTCCCGGTGGGTGGGTTCCGCCCGAGCAACGCCGTCTCGGAGTCGTGTTCCAGGACCTCTTGCTGTTCCCTCACCTGACGGTCGAGCAGAACGTCGCCCTCGCCGCTCGATGGGCTGGCCACAAAGGCCTCGCTAGGGTTGAGGCCTGCCTCGATCGCTTCGGCCTCCGAGACATGAGGGCGGAGAAACCGACGCGCCTTTCGGGTGGCGAGCGTCAGACGCGTCGCCCTGGCCCGAGCCTTGGTGGGGGAGCCGGATGCGTTGTTACTAGACGAACCCTTCTCGGCTCTCGATGCGACCACTCGGATCGAGGTGAGACGAACCCTCGCCCGACACATGAGGGAGTTCGGGGGCCCGACGGTGCTCGTGACCCATGACCCACTCGAGGCGCTCGTCCTAGCCGATCGGCTCGTGGTCCTCGAGCACGGCGAGATCGTTCAGGAAGGGCGGCCACCCGACCTCCGAGCGCAGCCCCGGTCCGAGTACGTCGCCGGGGTCGTGGGCATCAACCTCTTGAGAGGGCAAGCGGAGCAGGGGAGCGTAGACGTATCGGGGTTGGTCCTCTCCGTGCCGGGAGCCGAACGCGGTGACGTCCTCGTCGCTATCCACCCGCGATCGGTAGCGCTCCACAACTCCCGGCCCGAGGGCACCCCTCGTAACGTATGGATGGCAACGATCTCCTCGATCGACGACGAGGGCGAGCGGTTGAGGGTCGTAACCGACGGCGATGTAGAGGTTGCTGCAGAGATCACTCCCGCGGCGCGCTCCGAACTCGGCTTGGCGGTCGGCTCCGTCGTTTGGGTGTCGGTGAAAGCGACCGAGATCGTCACCTATCCGGCGTGAGGCTCCCTCTCAATCTCGTCATGGCCCAGGTTCCCAAGGCGGGACCTGGCGCCAACAGAGCGAAAGCCCATCGCCACGTGAAGTGCTCGACGAAGATCGGGATCAGCCAGATGGTCGCTACGGTAAGAGTGAAGCCCGCCGCGAGTTGCAGAGTTAGGGCGGTACCGACGTAGGCCTGATCCGCCAACTCCGTAACCATCGTCGAGAACTGAGCCGAGTCACCGACCACAGAGAAGCCCCACACGAGACCGATCGCAAGCACGATGCCGGGAGACCCTCCGAAGAAGAACCCGATCGAGATCGCACAGAGACCGGAGGTGATCATCATCGCGGAGGTCACTTGCGTTCGTCCCCACCTGTCACCGAGGATGCCGCCGACCCAGCACCCGAACGCGCCGACCCCGATCACTGCGAACGCCGCGTAGGCGGCCGACCGCGGTGCGGCCGCGCCTGAAGCCGCGAGCGAGTCCGCGTAGAACACCACGAACCACGCCCACATCGCGTACAGCTCCCACATGTGTCCGAAGTAGCCGAGCGATGCGAGCATCACGCCACGATCGCGGAACACCATGCGCGCCTTGGAGGGATCGAAAACCGCGCGGGGGAATGGGAACGGACCCTCTCCCACGAACAGAGCCGCGATGAGTCCGCCCGTCACTGTGAGGATGGAAGTAACGACGATCACCAGTTCCCAGTCGAGCCCACCGAGGCCATTGACCAGGTGCGGCGCGGCCGAACCGAGAGTGATCGCCCCCACGAGGATGCCGAGCGCACTTCCTCTTCCTTTCCTGAACCAGGTCGCCATCAGCTTGAGAGCCGGCGGATAGACCGCTGCGAGGAAGAACCCGGTGGCGAATCGGAGAGGGATCCCCGTTGCGGCGCCCGCTGCGGCCACCAGTCCAAGGTTCACCCCGGCCGCTCCGATCGAGCCCAGCAGGATCAACCGAGTGGCGGGGATCAGGTCCGAGAGGTTGAACAGGCTTGAGACGAGTGCTCCGATCACGAAGCCCACCTGGACCGCGATCGTGAGCCACGAGCCAGCGGATCGGCTCAACCCCCATTCGAGCTTCAGCTGAGGGATCACCGCCGAGGCCGAGAACCAGGTGGTCATCGAGAGCACCAGGGCCAGGGCCAGTAGCCACAGGGCTCGGTGGCGGCCAGGGGCGGCGGAGGGGTCCTCTACAGGGGCCGTAGACATCGCATCAGTGTGACGGAATAGGGGGCTCCGGGTGACTGGTTACCCACGACGTCAGGATTTGGTATCGTTCACCCCTTGTTAATAGTGCAAATACAGGAGACCCGCAGATGGCCGATGTCGCAGTGGCACACATGAGGACCGCCGATCCGTACCGGGACACCCAGGTCATCGATGCCGCGGGCCCCCCGCTTCAACCAAGCAACCGTCGCTACCGTGACCCTTATCGGTCTGTTGTCCGGTTGGTGGGGATTGATCGCCCTGATGGGGCTCCAACTGATCGTCGGCCTTAGGTTCGGTCGCCGGGCGTGCCTCCCGTGTGTCTTCTACTTCGAGTTCATCCAGCCCCGCTTCGGCGAGGGCGAGGTCGAGGACGCTCGTCCCCCGCGTCTCGCCAACCAGATGGGTGCGGTGTTCCTGTCAGCCTCGGCTATCTCGTTCGCTCTTGGGTTCGTCGGACTCGGCCAGATACTCGGCGGGATGGTGGCCGCTCTCGCAACCCTCGCGGTCACCACCGGTTTCTGCGCTGGCTGCGAGATCTACAAGTTCGTTGCCAGGTTGCGCGGGATCAAGCCCGGAAGTGTCGAGCACATCGACCTTGCCGAGGTCGGGGGCGCTAGCGACGGGGGTCAGGTCGTCGTTCAGTTCACACACCCGCTCTGCTCCGGCTGCCACGAGGTCGAGCGCCAGCTCACACTCGATGGCCACCGATTGGTGATGGTCGATGTCTCGAAGCGACGCGATCTCGCCGAGAAGTACCACGTGTCGATCGTGCCTACCGCCCTCGCGGTTGAAGCCGATGGACGCGTCCTCGAACGTCTCGCCTGAACGCAGTACGGTACGGCTCGTAACCGTCGAGCCGGAGGTGACCGCACGGTGTCGTGGATCGAGATGATCGATGAGGGCGACGCCGAAGGTCGACTCGCCAAGCTCTACTCGTCAGATGGTCGATCCCAAGTACGGACGCGTCGACAACATCATGCGGATCCACTCGCTCCACGAAGAGGGGCTCGAAGGACATGCCGCCGTCTATGGCGCGGTGATGCGGAGCACCAAGACACTCCGCAAGGTTGACCGAGAGATGATCGCTTTGGTCGTCAGCAAGATCAACGAATGCCATTACTGAATCACCCATCACCGGCGCGGTCTGCGCCGATTGCTCAAGGACGACGAACTCCTCGCGCGGATCGAAAACGACTACGAGACCGCTGGGCTCGATGACCGAAGGCTCGCGATCCTTCGCTACGCGGTCAAGCTCACCCGCACGCCATGGTCGATGGAGAAGACCGATCTCGATCCATTGCGCGCGCAGGGTCTCAGAAGATCGAGACATCCTCGATGTTTGCGAAGTCACCGCGTACTACGCGTACGCGAACCGCATCGCAGACGGCCTAGGTATCGAACTAGAGGACTGGATACCCGAGTGATACCCCCGGGCGATCGCTACCAGGCGTAGTCCTCGGGCGCGGTCTTGTGACCGGGCCAGATCTCGTCGAGGCGGGTGAGTTCCTTCTCGCCCAATTCGATGTCGAGCGCGCGCTCCGCCGAGGTGAGCTGCTCCATCGTGCGGGGACCGATGATCGGTCCGGTGACCCCTGGCTGATGAAGGAGCCATGCCAGCGCGACGTGTGCCGGTTCTTCACCGAGGTCCTCGCAGAAAGTCCTCGTACTCCTCGATCTGCGGTCTCATCTCCTCGAGCGCGTCCTTGGCGCGGCCGGTGTAGCGACGTTTACCTTCGGACTCCTTCTTGAGGACGCCCCCTAGAAGTCCGCCGTGGAGTGGGCTCCAGGCGATAACGCCGAGGCCGTATTCCCTGGCAGCAGGAAGGACCTCGAGCTCGATGTCACGCGTTGCCAGGTTGTAGATCGACTGTTCGGAGATCAGGCCCATGAAGTTGCGCCTCGCTGCCTGCTCCTGGGCCCGGGTGATGTGCCACCCGGCGAAGTTGCTGGAGCCGACGTAGAGGATCTTGCCCTGTTGGCGAAGCACCTCCATCGCTTCCCAGATCTCGTCCCACGGTGTCTCGCGATCGACGTGATGCATCTGGTACAGGTCGATGTGATCGGTCTGAAGCCTCTTGAGCGACGCGTCACATGCCTGCCGGATGTTGTAGGCGGACAGGAAAGTGTCGTTGGGCCAATCGCTCATCGAGCCGTAGAGCTTGGTGGCGATCACGGTCTTCTCGCGCCGGCCCCCGCCCTTCGCGAACCATCGGCCCACGATCTGCTCGGTGATCCCTTCGCCCTTCTTCCACCCGTAGACGTTCGCGGTGTCGAAGAAGTTCACGCCCATCTCGTGGGCCTTGTCCATGATGTCGTGGGAATCGTCTTCGGTTGTTTCCGGGCCGAAGTTCATGGTCCCGAGACAGAGCCTCGAAACACTGAGTCCGCTACGGCCGAGATGTGTGTATTCCATGGGTCATCCTCCTGAAGTGAACGTGCTCACCAACGTAACCCCGGTTCCGGGCATAGATGAATTCCGGGTCTCCCGGGCTGTCTTAGTTGGCGATGGAGAAGGTAGGCATCAGGGAAGTAGGGGCATCCATCCTCGTCGTGGACGTGGGCGAACTGGTCGCGCCCGATGCCGGAACCGTTGACGCGCTTGCCAGGTTGATGCTGTCGGCTCGCCGGTGCGGCCTGGAGTTCAAACTGACTAAGGTTTCGGAACGGCTGGCCGAACTCATCGAGCTGGCGGGTCTCACGCGAACTCGGCGGGCTCGGTTCACTCAGCGAGGGTGAGCGGGAGACCGAAGAGCGGGAATAGGTGCGGGGTGTCTAGGAAGAAGCAGATCCCGCTGATGCGACCGTCCGAGATCTCGACAACCTGGACCGACCATGCCTCGAACCCGCCGTCGGGGGCCGGTTTGTACTGGCCGAAGGCGCGCGTGCCGTTGGCCTCGACCTCGACAAGGCGCGAATCCTTGCACCCGATCCCCGGACCGAAGCACCACTTCTTGATGTCCTCGTGCGTCTGGAGCCACAGGTCATACGGTGGCATAGACCAGGTCGCGTCCTCGTGGAGAAGGGCGGTCAGAGAGTCGAGGTCGTAACTCTCGAAGGCGTCGACGTAACGATCCAGCAACGCCGCGTCCTCATCGCTCATCGGGCTTGGTGCGCTCTCCGCGTTGAGCCCGCTTTCGGCGATCGATGCGCGGGCCCGCTGGAGCGCGCTGTTCACCGACTGCACCGAGGTATCGAGCAGCTCGGCGACTTCGGTCGCCTTCCATCGCAGCACCTCACGGAGGATCAGCACGGCCCGCTGCTTCGGGGGAAGGTGCTGCAAGGTAGCGATGAACGCGAGGCGGATCGAATCCCGGAGCTCGGCAACCTCTGCCGGGTCGCCCGACTCGGGCATCACTCGATCGTCTGGTATCGGTTCGATCCAGGTCACCTCGGGGAGCGGCTCAGGTAGGGGTGTATCCGCGCTTTGGGCCGGACCAAGATCCATCGGTCGAGCCCGCCGCTGGCTACTCTGGAGCATGTCGAGGCAAACGTTGGTCGTGATCCGGTAGAGCCACGAGCGGACCGAGGAACGCCCCTCGAAGCTGTCGAAGCTCCGCCACGCGCGGAGCATCGCGTCCTGGACCGCGTCCTCGGCCTCGAAGGCTGAACCGAGCATCCGGTACGCATATGCGGTCAGCTCACGCCTGTGCTGTTCGAACTCGGGATCGAGGTCGGAAGTCTGGATATCGCTCTGGGTCATAGCCATAACCCTAAGACTTCAGAGCGACCGAGAAGTCATCGGTCTGACACCCCGGCCTCTAGCCGGATCCGGACGCCTCCCGTGGCGCATCGTCCCCGCAACTCGCCCCGACAACCTCAAACTATCGTTGATTGCCGATGAGTTCGGCGACCTCGCTTCGTCTTACCGTTATCCAGCGACCGAAGGAGAGGGAACGATGAGAAAGATCCTCGCGACCATGTTCAGCTCGCTCGACGATGTCGTCGAGGCGCCCCACGAGTGGCACTTCCCGTACTTCAACGACGAGATGGGGGCCGCCGTCGACCGGGTGATCGGGAGCAGCACTGACACCCTCCTGTTGGGACGCGAAACCTACGAAGGCTTCGCCGACGCATGGCCAAGTCGGGAAACCGACGGCGACGAGTTCGCCAAGCACCTCGGCGACTGCCGCAAGATCGTCGTTTCGAACCAGGACATCGAACTGCCCTGGCGTAACTCCGAACTCCTGAAGGGCGGACTGGAGGACGGGGTCAGAGCCCTCAAGGAGGAGTCTGGAACACATATCGCGATCAGCGGATCTCCGTCGGTGGTGCGCCAGCTGCTGGCCGCCGGACTCCTCGACGAACTTCACCTGCTGGTTCACCCGATCGCCCTCGGCAAGGGCACCCGGTTGTTCGAAGGCCTGGACGCACCGGTCCCACTCAAGCTGATCTCATCGGCAACCTTCAAGACTGGGGTCCTCGACCTCGTCTACGGCCCCGCCGACTGACAGCGGAGGGCAGGGGACTCGAACCCCTAAGTCCTTGCGGACGACGGTTTTCAAGACCGTTCGGTTACCAGTTACCGTAGCCCTCCGCCGCCTAGCCTAAAGCGCAGCAGGACTGTGCATCTGCACATAGGAACGCCGCCCGGGTGGGGCGAACTGCCAGGTAGAGCCCCGAATCCGACCCGAAAGGCGGGACCTGGTGCGTACGAAGATCTTCGCGGCCGTTGTGGTCGTCCTCACCCTGCTGAGCACGGCTGCGTTCGGCGCCCCCCGGAACGACGCCGACCACTACGAGTTCTACTTCCCGTCCTCGGACGGCATCAACCAGCTCCACGCCGACGTTCTGCGGCCCCAGGGGCTTGCGATGGACGTCGAGACCCCCGTCATCCTCACGGTCAGCCCGTACACGAACCACTTGGGTGACACCACGCCAAAGACCACCGAACTGACGGCCACCGGGCCGAGTCCTCGGTTCTACGACTTCCTCGACCTGAGCGGCGCGCTCCAGCAGGGCTACACGTACGTGATGGTGGATCTGCCGGGCGACGGTGGTTCGGGAGGCTGCAACGACTGGGGTGGCCTCAGGGAGCAGGCGGCGGTCAAGGACGCGGTCGAGTGGGCTGCTGCCCAGCCGTGGTCTAACGGAAAGGTCGGACTGATCGGCAAGTCCTACGACGGGTGGACCGGTCTGATGGGGATCGCCCAGCAGCCCGAGGGTCTCGCTGCCGTCGCTGCGATGGAGCCCGTCTACTCGGGCTACCGCTACATCTACATGAACGGGGTCCAGCGGACCAACTGGCCCTACGGTGCATCCTTCACTGCGATCGACGCCATGCCAGGGCGTCCGACCGACGACCCCAAGTACAACATCAACGGCGCTCCACAGGCGTGGTGCTACCCGGTGAACATCGCGGGGCACAACGTAGACAACGCCGAGGACGGCATCTACTGGGCGGAGCGGAACCTGATCCCGACGGCTGAGGGAAAGACCACCCCGCTGTTCCTCATGCAGGGCTTCCTCGAGACCAACACGCGCCCCGACGGCGCCTTCGGATACTTCAACTCGCTGGCCGGGACCGACAACCGAGGGTGGTTCGGGCAGTACGACCACGTCCGCGGTTGGGAGAAGACCGGCAGCCGCTTCCACACCGGCCGATCGACGTTCATGGACGAACTGATGCGCTTCTTCGACGAGCACCTGAAGGGCATCGAGCCTGCGGTCGAGGACCCGGCGGTCGAGGTGCAGGACTCGCTAGGTCGGTGGCGCGGAGAGGCGTCCTGGCCCCCATCCGACGCGGAGGGCTACACCACTGCCCTCAACACCGGCACGTACAGCGACACCGGCTCAGGGAGCGGAACGAGGCCGACCGCGACACAAGGGATCTGGAGCATCTCGGAGCCCCTCACGCATGACGTGTGGTTCTCCGGCACCCCGACGATCACCGCCACCGTTGACGCGCTGCCCAACGCCAACCTCTCGGCGAACGTTTACGACATCGCTCCCGACGGACGGGTCGTGATGATCTCGCGGGGTATCCAGTTGCTCACGGGCAACGGGGTCCGGGAGTTCACGTTCGAGCTATATGGCCAGGACTGGCCGATCGCAGCGGGGCACAGCATCGGCGTGCTGCTGTCGAGCGGAGACTCGGATGACTTCAGAGCGATCGGAACCCGATCGACGGTGACCGTTACCTCTGCTTCGATCACGCTGCCGTTCCTCACGTTCGACCGCACCGAGTTCCTCGAGGGTGGCTCGACGCCGAGGCTCGAGTCCTACCTGAGTCCGTCTGGCAAGACGGTCCTCACCAGCGCACAGATGTCGGCAGCGGCAGCGGAGTTCAACCTTCCGGGTCCGCTTCAGACACGTCCCTAGAGTTCGGCGACCAACCCGTCGACGCGGCGGGCGATCTCATCTCGGATCGCTCGAACCTCGTCGACGGGTTTGCCTTTCGGATCGGTGAGGTCCCAGTCGATGTAGCGCGTTCCAGGGATCACCGGGCACGCGTCCCCGCATCCCATGGTCACGACCACGTCCGCCCACTCGGCGAGCTCGGTCGTGAGTAGCTGAGGAACCTCATCCGTCAGATCGATCCCAAGTTCGCCCATCACCGCGACGACTTCGGGGTGAACCCGGTCGCCGGGGGTCGTCCCAGCCGAACGGGCTGCGTGCGCTCCTTCAGCGGCGCGCTCGAACAAAGCGCTGCTCATCTGCGAGCGGCCAGCGTTGTGGAGGCACACGAACAAGACGTTCACGCACAGCATCCTGCATCAACCGAGCTATTCCCGCAGCAACCTTCGGAGCTCATCTTGGGCGAGTCGGCAAGAACCGTGTAAACCTCCCACGGCGCACCGTCCGGGTCCTTGACCCAGACCTTGTCCTGGAGGGCGTAGCAACACTCTCCGTGCTCCTCCGCAGTAGACATGCCCTGCTCGGTCAGATGAGCCGTGGCAGCGTGGACATCCTCGGTCGTCTCGACCTCGACGCCAAGGTGGTTGAGCGTGGCTCCATTACCGGGAGTCTCGATGAGCACGAGCTTCAGCGGCGGATCGGCGATCGCGAAGTTCGCGTAACCCGGTCGACGCTTCGCCGGCTCGGTCTTGAAGAGCTTCGAGTAGAACTCGACCGCTCCGTCGATCTCACTCACGTTCAACGCCAGTTGCACCCGCGACATCGGCTTACCTCCTGTTTCGGCTATATCGACAACCATCTATATCGAACGAGGTCGATACTTGCACAAGACATCGATGGCTGTCAATATGTGCTGATGAAGCTACTAGATGTGATCACCCAGGAGTGCTGCCCGCCGCTGATGAAGGAGCCGATCGGTGAGGGCGACGCCGAGACCCTTGCCGGGGCCTTCAAGCTCCTGAGCGACCCGGCCAGGATCCGATTGCTCAGCCTGATCGCCGCCCACCCGGACCGGGAATGCTGCGTCTGCGATCTGATCGAGCCGGTGGGGCTGAGCCAGCCGACCGTCAGCCACCACCTCAAGCTCCTGAACCAAGCAGGGCTTCTGTCCCGAGAGAAGCGGGGGACGTGGGTCTTCTACCGGGTCGACCCAACCACCGTGAACACGATCAGGAACGCGCTGGCGATCTAGAGCGGGTCGATGGCGTCGAACCCGGTGTACGGCCGTAGCGCCGCCGGGATGTCGATCCCACCGTCCGCTCGTTGATGGTTCTCGAGTAGCGCGACGATCGTCCGACCGACCGCGCATGCGGTGCCGTTCAGTGTGTGGACAAGACCCTTGTCGCTGGCACCCTTGAACCTGATACCGAGACGCCGCGACTGATAGTCGGTCGCGTTCGTCGCGGAGGTGAGCTCGAGATAGCGGTCGCCCCCCGGTATCCACGCTTCGTTGTCGACCTTCTTCGCAGCCACTTGTCCGAGATCGCCGCCGCACATCACGAGCACCCGGTAAGGGATCTCGAGCATCTGGAGGATCCTCTCCTGGTTGGTGCGGATAGCGGCGAACTCATCCCACGAATCATCGGGGTGGGTGAACGAGAACTGCTCGACCTTGTCGAACTGGTGAACCCGGATCAGGCCCTTGGTGTCTTTCCCATAGCTGCCCGCCTCGCGTCTGAAGTTCGTCGAGAACCCTGCGTAGCGGATCGGGAGATCGTCGGCCGAGATGGTCTCGTCCGAGTGCATCGACGCAAGCGCGACTTCAGAGGTGCCCGCGAGATACAGATCATCCTTCTCGATCCGGTAGTACTCGAACTCCTCGGCGGGGAAGAACCCTGTCCCGTACATCGCCTGCTCTCGTACGAGAACCGGGGTGATGACCGGGGTGAAACCCCGTTCGAGGAGGAAGTCCACGGTGAAACGGACGAGTGCCAACTCGAGCAGCACACCTCGGCCGGTGAGGTAAACGAACCGACTCCCCGAGGTCTTCGCCGCACGCTCGCTATCGAACAGTCCGAGTTCCTCTCCCAGCGTGGCGTGGTCCTTCGGAGCGAAATCGAACTTCTTGGGCTCGCCGACGGTGCGTTCGACGACGTTCTCATCCTCGGTCGCCCCCGCAGGTACCGACTCGTGCGGGATATTGGGAAGGAACGACGCGGCTTGGTTCAACTCGCCTTCGAGTTGTTCGAACTGGGGTTCTAGATCCTTCAGTTGCTCGGCAAGGACGCGGGCCTCCTCGATCGCCGTCGGGCGATCCTCGGGAGAAGACTTCCCGATCGCCTTCGATGCCCGGTTGTGATCGGCCCTTAGCGCCTCAACCTTGCCAAGAAGGGCCCGGTGCTGCTCGTCGAGCTCGACGACACGGTCGAGTCCCTCGACCCCTCCACGGCGGGAGTAAGCCGTCCGCACGGAATCGAGATCGTCCCTAACCCGCCTGAGATCGATCATCCGTACCTTCGGGGACCATCCTGGCCTGCTTGCGCTCCGAGGCGCTCCGACCGGCCCCCGCCATGGCTTTCGAGATCGCCTCACGCTCCTCCTCGGACAGGTTGTGCTCCGAGGTGAGGTTGCGGATCGCCTTCGAATAGGTCCTCGATTCGGTGCGGCCATTGATCGAGGTGATCAAAAGACCGTCCCCGTGGTCGTCGAGGAACGCCGCCGAGAACGAGAGCCGACCGCCCATCTCCTCGAACGCGTCGTACCGGACCACGAAGAACCGCTGCAGGGCCAGCCTCCGGGTTGATATCTCGCGTTTCAGGTCGGTGCTCACGGAATCGAGCCGCTGACCGTAATCGGAGAGCTTGTCGTTCCAGCCAGCCAGGGTGGTGAGTAAGTCCCGTTCGTCCCCATCACCACGGATGACCTTGTGCTGTCGAGAGAGCTTCCGCAGCCTGAAGAAGAGGAAGATCGCCATCAGGAATGCGATCGCGGCCACAGAGGCGGCGATGACGGCCAGGAGCGTCAGTTGCTGGTTAGTGAGGTCAGACACGGTGGGAAATCCTACACTCCCCATATGCGTCCCGAAGAGGTGAAAGACCTGCTCACGCAGGTAGAGGAAGGCAGGACGTCGGTGGACGACGCGCTGCGAGAGCTGCGGCGCGTTCCGGTCGACGATATCGGTGTCGCCCGATTGGACCTCCATCGGGAGCTGCGCCAGGGCGCGCCCGAGGCGATCTACGCAGAGGGCAAGTCCCCCGAACAGGTTGTAGCGATCGCCGCTCGTCTCCTCGAGATCACCACAGCCGCCGTCCTGTCGACCAGAACGCCGCCAGAGACCGCGAAGCTGCTCCTTGGCGAGTTCCCCACCGCTGTTCATCACGCAGCGTCACGGCTCGTGGTTCTGAGAGCCGCTACCACCAAGGTCGGGAACGTGACCGTCGTCTCGGCGGGGACCTCGGACCTCCCGATCGCCGAAGAGGCGGCGCGCACGGCCGAGGCTCTCGGTATCGCGGTCGACCAGATCACAGATGTCGGCGTAGCTGGACTCCACAGAGTGCTCGAGGTCCAGGATCGCTTCCACGACACCGACGTTGTGATCGTTGTGGCCGGGATGGAGGGTGCGCTCGCCAGCCTCGTGGGTGGGATCGCATCGGTCCCGGTGGTGGCGGTGCCGACGAGCGTTGGATACGGCTCGTCGTTCGAAGGCCTCGCCGCTCTGTTGGCGATGCTCAACTCGTGCGCGGCGGGCGTTGCGGTGATGAACATCGACAACGGATTCGGCGCTGCGACCTTCGCTCACCGACTGATCACGCGGATCCACCGATGAAACTCCTCCATCTCGATTGCAGCAGTGGAGTGGCCGGAGACATGCTCCTCGGCGCGTTACTCGATGCGGGGGTTCCGGAAGACGCGGTCCGTGCGCCACTCGCCGAACTCAACGTTCCGGAGTGGAGCCTCGAGATCACCACCGTCGATCGCGGCGGCATCCGTGCTGGTCGGGTCGAAGTGAAGATCGGCGACGAACCCGCTCGCTCGTTCCAGGAGATAGTCGCGGTCATCGAACGAGCCGGGCTCGGTGCGGTTGGAGATGCCGCCCTCGCCGTGTTCGATCGGCTGGGCGCAGCGGAGGCACACGCTCACGGGGTTCCGCTCGACGATCTCCACCTCCACGAGATCGGCGCGACTGACGCACTGATCGATGTCGTGGGCGTGTGCGCCGCCATCGCGTACCTGGCCCCCGATCGGGTAACGGCTTCTGCCGTCGCGGTCGGCGGCGGCGTCGTGAGCACCGACCACGGTCACATGCCCGTTCCCGTACCGGCGGTCGTCGCGCTGTTGGATGGCATCCCGATCGTGGGACGTGGAGAGGTCGAGCTGGCGACCCCGACCGGCGCCGCACTCGTGGCTCACCATTGCGTCGGCTTCGGCGAGCTTCCGGCGATGACATTGGACGCGTCGGGCAGCGGGGCAGGAGCCGCGAGCTGGAGTGGCCCAATATCGTGAGGGTATTCATCGGCAGGGCCTCGACGCTGCCTGCTCCCGAGGAACTGCGGCTCATCGAAGCGAACCTCGACGACCTCAACCCGGAGCTGTTCCCCTACGTCATCGATCGGCTGATCGAAGCGGGGGCCAGGGATGCATGGGTGACGCCGGTCGTGATGAAGAAGGGCCGCAACGCTCAAACCCTCAGCGTCCTGTGCCAGGTGATCGACGTCGACCGGTTGAGCGAGATCGTCTTCCGAGAGACCTCGACCCTCGGGCTCCGGGTCGTACCCACCGAACGCCGCGCACTCGAGCGAAGCCAGATCGAGGTCTCGATCGACGGCCACGCAGTCTCGGTGAAGTTGGGGCTGCTCGCGGGTGAGGTCGTCAACCTGGCCCCGGAATTCGAGGATGCCAGACGCGCAGCGACCGCCCTGGGGCGGCCGCTGAAGGATGTCTATTCCGAGGCCGTAGAGAAGGCCAGGAGAACTCTCTAGACGAGCTTGGCCTCTAGAGTGATCTCGATCGAATCGCTCAGGGCGTTCGAGATCGGACAGCCGGTCTTCGCTGCCTGAGTCTTCTCCTGGAACACCGAGTCCTCGATCCCTGGCACTGAGCCTGACGCGTCGAGGTGCACCGACTTGATACGCCATCCAGCGTCGGTCTTATGGAAATCAACGGTGGCCGTGACCGTCAGTTCGTCGGCCGGCGTGTCGTTCTGGGCCAGTTGGTTCGAGAGCGCCATCGAGAAGCACGATGCGTGGGCCGCCGCCACCAGCTCCTCTGGGCTCGTCTTCCCGTCGCTGCTCTCGGTCCGCGCTGGCCAGCTGACCGGCTGCTCCGGGATAGCCCCGGTCCCGACGGTGAACGACCCGGACCCCTCGAACAGGGTCCCCTTCCACGACGCACGTTGCACTCCTCTGAACCGACATCCCGAACCTCCCTGTGATCGTTGGTATCCCCCTAGAACCTAAGCGCTTCTGGGCGACTGCGACGCCGTCATGGTGTCGCTTTAGTCGCCCAGAAACGGGGCTCTCGGCGTGCCAACGGTCGCGGCGTGGCCGGATTCACGCCGAGAGGTGCAAGGGGGTGGGGGTTAGGTGGAGCGGAGGTGCTCGATGATGCCTCGCTCGAGGACGTTCTCGTCCTCGGACCAGCGCTCCTCGAGGTTCTCGGTGCCCGAGTAGGCGTAGAGGGCGTCTCTCAGCTCACCGGTGTAGCCGAGGGACTCGAGCTTGGCGGAGAGTTCGCTCCGGAGCTCATCGTCTAGGGGCACGAAATCGAGGTCCTCGGGGCGGGGGAAGTAGAGGCGGTTCAGGTCGAAGAGGCGCTTGAGCTCGGGGACGGGGTCCGGATGATCGTCCACCCGCAGGTCAACGGCCCTGTCGATGCCACCCCCGTAGCCTCCGCCCTCTCGCACCACGAGGACCGACGCCGATTGACGTCCCCGGCGATCACCGCCGGCCCCATCACCCGCAGCCAGGGCCGTGAGGAGGCGAGCGGCGAGCTCCCCCGTTGAGTTCTCGAAGGCTGCGCACATCGCATCGACCACCTCGGGCCCGGTGAGGATGTTGCCCTGGCACGTGTAGCCGTCGCCGGTGCGACCGCCAGCCCAATCGAGGCACTCGGCTCCGGTGTAGGTCGCCGCACCGCCCGAACCATCTACGACGCCCAGTTGGCGATGGTCGCGGTCATCGTCGTCACCTGTGAGTTTGGCGACGACATCGTCTGCGTTCTTCCCGCCAGTCAATAGTTCGAGGCCGTCGGGTCCGTACGCAAGGTTGGCGAGGGCCTGGGTGGCCACCGCGCCTACTTGGGCGGCGGCCCACGGCACTGCGGAGCCCACCGCGAGGAACTTGGATGCGACCGCAACTCCCCACTCGGGGCCTGACTCCGAGTTCGGATCCCAGGCGACGATCGAGAAGGTCACCGGCGCGGCCTAGACGTGTGCGGCCTTCTGCATCTTCTCGCCGGTCTGCAGCGGATACCAGCAAGCGCCGACGTGATTCTTGTCGACCTCAGCGAGCGGCGGGAACTCAGACTTGCAGTTCTCCGGCACTCCATCCGGGCCCCCGATCTCTTTCGCTTTCGGACACCGCGGGTGGAAAGGACATCCCGATGGGGGATCGATCGGCGACGGCACGTCACCCTCGAGGACGATCCTTTGCGACATGTCCGAGTCAGAGTGGCCCTTGGGGACGGCAGACAACAGTGCCGCCGTGTACGGGTGCTTCGGGTTCTGGTACAGCTCGGTCGAGTTGGCGATCTCGACGATGCGACCCAGGTACATGACCGCGATCCTGTCCGAGATGTGCTGAACGACGCCGAGGTCGTGGCTGATGAAGACGTAGGTGAGGTTGAACTCGTCCTGTAGATCCTCGAGCAGGTTGAGGATCTGGGCCTGGATCGAGACGTCGAGCGCCGACACCGGCTCGTCGCACACGATCAGCTTCGGCCTGAGTGCCAAAGCACGGGCAACGCCGATGCGCTGTCGCTGACCACCAGAGAACTCGTGGGCATAGCGGTTGTAGTGCTCTGGGTTCAAGCCGACGCGATCCATCAGTTCCTGGACCTTCTTCTTGACCTCGCCCTCCGTCTTGTGGATCTTGAACGGGGAGCCGACGATCTGACCGACCGTCTGGCGTGGGTTCAGCGACGCGTACGGGTCCTGGAAGATCATCTGCATCTCGCGGCGGAGCGGACGCATCCGAGAACGGTTGTAGCCCGAGATCTCTTCGCCTTCGAACCAGATCTTGCCTGCAGTGGGTTCGAGGAGCTTGAGCAGGAGACGGGCGGTGGTTGATTTACCGCACCCGGATTCCCCCACGAGCCCGAGGGTCTCGCCCTGGCGAACAGTGAAGGTGATGTCCTCGACCGCGTGAACCGCGGCCACTTCCTTCTGGAAGATGATGCCCGAGGTGATAGGGAAGTGCTTGGTGAGGCCCTCGACCGCCACCAGCGGATCGCCGGTCGCCGAACGCCCCGTCGGTCTCCACGAGTGGCTGTGGAACTTCGCTCATGATGCCGCCTTCGTTCTGCGGGATTGACGCTCCGCCCAGATCTTCTTCTTCTCTTCAGCGGAGAGATGACACGCATCCATGTGGTCCGACCCGCGATTGTCGATCATCGGATCGTCCTTGTTACATGGATCGAACCTGTGGGGACAGCGAGGGTGGAACGAGCATCCGTTCGGAACCTTGATCAAGCGACGGCGGCGAGCCCTCGATCGGAACGAGCTTCGAGCCCTTCTGATCGATGTGCGGGATCGACTCGAGCAGCCCCCACGTGTAGGGGTGCTGAGGATTCTTGAAGACCTTGTCGCGCGATCCCCGCTCGACCGCCCGCCCCGCGTACATCACCATCACAGAATCAGCTACGTCGGAAACGACGCCGAGGTCGTGAGTGATGAGGATCACGCCGATGTTGAACTCGCTCTTGATGCGATCGATCAGTTCGAGGATCTGAGCCTGAACCGTGACATCGAGAGCGGTCGTGGGCTCGTCTGCGATCAGTAGGTCGGGGTTGTGCACCAGAGCCATCGCGATCATCGCGCGCTGGCGCATCCCGCCCGAGTACTGGTGCGGGTAGTCCTTGAAGCGTTCCCTAGGCTTGGGGATCCCGACCGCACCTAGCATGTCGATCGTTCGCTCTACCGCCTGCTTCTTCGGCACCTTGTCGTGGCACAGGATCGCCTCGACGATCTGATCGCCGACGCGATAGAAGGGATGCAGACACGAGAACGGGTCCTGGAAGATCATCGCCATCTCTTTGCCGCGGACCTTCCGGAGTTCTTCCTTGGGCAACTTGAGGAGGTCGCGTCCCTTGAACAAGACCTCGCCTGTGATCTCGGCCGCGTTGCGGTCTGTCAGACCGAGCGCGGTCAGGTTGGTAACGCTCTTGCCCGACCCAGATTCGCCAACGATCCCGAACGTCTCACGTCGGTTCACGCTGAAGGTCAGCCCGTCAACCGCCTTTACAAGTCCGTCCCCCGTTGGGAAATGGACACGCAGATCTTTGACTTCAAGCAGCGTTTCAGTAGTCATCGTTGACCGAGCATAAAGGTTCGGACTCTCCCCAGATAGTCGTTACCGGATGTCTTTACGAGTACCTCACGCGTGGGTCGAGGACCGCATAAACGATGTCCACGACCAGGTTGGCAAGGATCACGAAGAACGCAGCGAACACCGTCGTGCCAAGGATGATCGGAAGATCCGAACTCGTGATCGCATCGACCGCCAGCAGACCGATCCCCGGGATGTTGAAGATGCGCTCGGTGATGATCGCTCCGCCGAGCAGGATCCCAAGGTCCAGTCCGTACATCGTGACGACCGGTGTCAGGGCGCTCCGAAGGACGTGGCGGATAACCGAACGCTCCTTCAGACCCTTGGCGCGCGCCGTCCTGATGTAGTCCTCGCCTTGAACCTCGAGCATGTTGCCGCGCACCATCCGCGTGTAGAAGGCGGCGAAGGTCACGGCGAGGACCATCCACGGCAGCCACATCGTGGACAGCCACTGTCCGGGATTCGAGGTCAGGGACGCGTAGTTTCCCGTGTCGTACACGTTCAATCGAGAGTCGAAGAAGAAGATCGCGATCAAACCCAACCAGAACGTCGGCATCGACACCCCAGCAAGGGCAAACAGCATCGACCCGCGATCGAGTAACGATCTTCGTTTCAAGGCGGAGATGACACCGATAGGTATGCCGATCATCAGCCACACGATCGATGCACCGAACGCCAACGAGATCGTCGCCGGGAGTCGGTGGAACACGGCCTCCCTCACGTCGATCTGAGACTGGTACGAGTAGCCGAGGTCACCTTGAAGAGCGTTCCCGATGTACCTGCCGAACTGAACGTAGACCGGGCGATCCAGTCCGAGACGCTCCTCGATGTTCTTGACCAGTGCGGGGCGCGGGTTACGGCCGGCCATCATCACGGCCACCGGGCTGGCGCGACCATCCTCTTGCCGGCCCGTGCCTCCGGGGAGAACGAAGAAGATCAGGAACACGACCGCGATGACCAGCACGAGCATCACGGCCGACCACAAGAGTCGCCTGACTACGTACTGAAACATGGCCCTCTCCTTACCGATCGATACATCTTCAACGTTCTTCGACCTTCAACCGGGGCCTGGTCGCCTCCCGCGAACGGGACCAGATCCCGGGTGAAGGTGGGGCCGGTCGGAACCGGCCCCACCCAATCACATACTGCTATTTCATCTTGCGGTGGTGCTTACTCCTGGACCCCAACTACGACCCAGTCGATGTGCGAGATGAAGGTGTTGTAGATCGGGTTAACGAGACGCTCTGAGTAGATGATCGTCTCGTTGTCCCAGGTCCACGGAACCCACGCGCCGCTCTCGGTGGCGAGGCGGTTGGCCTCTTCCCAAGCTGCGACACGCTCGTCACCGAACGGAGTCTGCGACGCAGCTGCGATCGCATCGTTCAGTGCCGGGTCGTCGATCTCCGAGTAGTTCTGGTTACCCGACTCGAGGATGTTGTCACCGGAGAACAGCGGGTCCAGGAAGGTGAAGGCGTCGTTGTAGTCCTTGCACCAACCAGCGGACGTTCCGATGGCGACTTCCTTGTCGGGGATCCCGTAGAACTGCGTGTACTGGTTCGGGAACGCAGGGGTCTTCACATCGAGGTTCGTGAAGCCCAGCGCCTCGAGGTCAGCACGGACCGACTCGGCGTACTTGTCGTGAGGCGGGTCCGAGGCACCGACGAAGAGAAGCTCTCCGTCGAAACCGTCCGGGTAACCGGCGTCGGCCATCATCTGCTTGGCCTTGTCGATGTCACCAGCCATCCCGTCCGTCTCGAACGGGTTGTACTCCTCCGGCGACAGGTAACCAGCCATGCCCGGAGGCAGGATGCTGGCAGCGATCTCACCGGTGATTGGTCCACCCTGCAGGGTCTTCAGGTTCGCACGGTCGATAGCAACGTTGACAGCCTGACGCACTTCCTGGTTGTCGAACGGCTCGATCGTGGTGTTCAAGAAGAGGTAACGGGTGCAGAGCGATGGCTCATTGATCAGACGGTCCTTGAGCTCGGGGTCGTTAAGCGTCTGCTCGAGAGCAGGACCCTGAGGCGAAACGTCAAGACCGATGTCGTAGTCGCCATCCTGAACCTTGCTGACACCCACGTCGTTGTCGAAGCCAAGCTTCCAATCGACGGAGTCAACGTATGCCTTGCGGACGTCGTCAGTTGCAGCGTCCCACTGCTCGTTGCGCTCGAGCTGGATGTGCTCTTCAGGGGACCACTCTGCGACGTAGTAGGGGCCCGAAGCGACAACGTGGTTGTCGTAGTCCGAGTCCTTCTCCTTGTCGAACTGCTCCGCGTAGGTCTTGGGCACCGGGGCAGACGCGGGCATGGCCATACGGAACGGCCAGTCACCGGTCGGCTCGGTCAGGTGGAAGATGATGGTCTTGTCGTCAGGCGTCTCGATACCGGTGATCTCGTCTGCCTTACCGGCAGCGAAGTCAGCGGCACCTTCCATGACGTCGTAGTAGAACGGGTATCCACCACCGACCGACGGGATGAAGACGCGCTCAAGCGCGTACTTGATGTCCGCCGAGGTGATCTCTTCGCCCGTGACTCCAGGAACCTCTTCGCCACCGAGGGCCGGGCCGAACTTGACCCCGTCCTTCAGCGTGAAGGTCCACTCCGAGGAGTCCTCGTTAGGCGTACCGGTGTCCGTCGCAAGGTCGGGCACCAGAACGTTCTGCTCTTCGAAGTCAGGGACCGCTGGGTAGGTCACGAGCGTGCGGAACACGCCTCGCGCCATGGTCCAAGACAACGTGTAGTACATGGACGCTGGGTCCATATAGTCAACGTCTGACGTTCCTGCGATGCGCAACGTGCCACCGGTAGGTACGTCCTCTGTTACATCGTCACCGCCACCACCCGTGCTGGGCTCATCATCCCCGCCGCCACAAGCGGCTGCGATGAGAGACAGCGCGAGAAGTACGGCAAACAGCCGTATGAATCGCTTCTTACTCAATACTCTTCCCTCCCGTATTTCTGCCGATACTTCCTTACTGCGTGCTGCAGTACTGCATTGCGGTGCATGTTGCCTACTTAAGGTGCTGCCCTCGAACCCCCTTCCGTTCGATCAGTTACTCCCTCGTTCTCGGGTCGAGCGCGTCACGTAGCCCATCGCCCAACAGGTTGAATCCGAGAACGGTCAAGAAGAGGAGCAGGCCCGGATAGAACATGTACCACCAGGCTGCGCCGTAAGTGACGTATTGGGTTGCATTAGAGATCATCTTGCCCCATGAGGGTTGCGGCTCTTGGATCCCGACACCGAGGAACGAGAGAGCAGACTCCGCCACGATGTTGGTCGGGATGATCAGCGTCGCGTAGACGATGATCGGCGCAACGAGGTTCGGCAGGATCTCCCGGAACATGATCCACGGGGTCGATGCGCCCATTGAATGAGCCGCTTCCACGAACTGGGTCTCGCGTAATGAGAGCGTTTGACCACGCACGATGCGCGCGATGTACGGCCATCCGAAGAAGGTGATCAGGAAGATCACCATGCCCTCGCTGCCGCCGCGCACGACGGACAAGGAGATCGCGAGCAGCAGGAACGGGATCGAAAGGATCAGGTCGGTGAGTCGGGACAGGAGCGTGTCGACCCAGCCACGTCGGTAACCGGCCAGCATCCCGATGAAGACACCGATCGCGAGCTCGAAACCAGTGGCGATGATCGCGATCTTGAGAGACGTGCGGGCCCCATACAGAACCCTCACGAAGAGGTCACGACCGAGGTCGTCGAAACCGAACCAGTGGCTCGAGTCGGGGGGTGATGGGGAACCGAAAGTGTTGAGGCCGATATCGCGGAACTGCTTGTCGAAGGGGTTATCGGTGAGCTTGGAGAAGACGCCGGCGCTGAGCGCCAGGAGGATCATCAGTAGGACGAGGAGTGCTCCGACGATGGCGAGTTTGTCCTGCTTGAACTTTGCCCAGAAGATCTGGCGCGGAGTCCTAGCAACGATGCCCGGACCTTCGCCATCTTCCCCGGAAGGCGGACCGCCCGTCGGTTGGAAATCGATAGCACTCTGTGCCAAGTCTTATCTCCCCGATGTTTTCCCCCACGAAGTCACAGAACGAGACTCCGAGCAGGGGGAGCCTACTACAGCAGTCGTAACTCCGTAAAGACCCACCGTGGCGCCCCCCTTGTGCGCTCCGGCGATGCGTAATGTACATGCGAATCGCGGTGCCCGCAGGATGGCTCTCGGATCAAGGCAACCACTCACAGTCGTAGACGGGCCCCACACCCGCACGACCTATGGGAGAGGCCCCCGGCTCTCCAGGAGAGAAGGTGGCGAGCGCATCTCCGTTCCCGACGAGGAACTCGTTCGTCAGCCCTCCACAGAGGACATTCCACCCCTCTAGATCGAAGGTCTCCGCCTCGGAGAGATCGACGAAGCTGGACGACCCGTCGAAGGCCGACCACGCGAGGACCCCACCCGATGACGTCAGGATCGTCGCTCCGGGAGCGGGCGCTACGAGGACCTTGCTGGCAGACGGCGATGATCCGGGCCTCCTCCGAAGCCCCCTCGAGGACGAACAGCTTCCCGTCGCTCCAGGTTGGGAACGACAGCGTTTCGCGGGAGCGATAGACCGTTTCCAACCGACCGTCCGGCTCGAGGATCCTCAGCTGGAACCGGACCTCATCTCCCTGCCCCACCGGGGCTACGAACGCGAGGCGTCCTTCGTTGAAGGCGGGCGTGAACGCGTGGGGACGACCAAGGCGGGGAACCGGCTCGAAGCCCCCGCTCGTGAGGATCTCGAGGTGATCGATCCGCTGGCGAGCGGTTGCCACCACCAGGTCGGTACCGAAGCCACCGATCGAAGACACTCGAGCACCTGTGGTGACTCGCGCCAGGTCCCGATCACCTGGATCGGCGCGGTAGACGTCAGCATCGAACGGCGAGGGACCGGCCATCAGGAAGAGGCGACCCGAATCGATCTTCACCCCGGCCGCGGGTTGCTCGGTGACTGCCTGACGATCACACGCCGTAGGAACCATCACCATCGTCACGAGCGCGCAGAACAGGGTGACGCGGTGCCTCAGTTGCACACTCCGGAGGAGTTGCCGCAGTGGTAGACGATCCACGGAACCATCGCGAATGTGAGCGGATGCTCGAGCGCCTCGGGGAACTCCCAGAGCCCGTGAACGACGCTTCCTTCCCACTGAGGACTTCCGCACGAGATGACGTTAGAGCATGCCGACTGCCACCACCCGTTTGCCTCGTTCACGGAGAAAGGATCGAGGGAGGTCGAGACGGGGCCAGTCCCCTTGGTTCCGGTGTTCTGAGATGCAACCGACGCGATCTCGACCGACCCAGTGACGGTCACCGGAAGCGCCAGTGACTGGAAGGAGTGGCTCGATGAGGCCGTCGATTGGTTCAGACCCTTGGCCCAGTTGAAGCCCAACCACACAGGCTTCGGTGTCCTTGTAGGCGACCGCGGCGCCGGACTTGGTGGCCCGGTAACCGTTCTTCGCGTCCGCGCCGCCGGCGGTGCACTCCTCGACCTGGAAGGTGGCCCCTTGACCGGCCACGATCCGCGCCGCTCGCTGCGAGTAGAGGGCCATCAGCCACGACATGTAGTACTTGTTCGTGGTGTGTTCCGAGTAGAGGGGTTCGTAGACCGTGAGGCCCGGCGCACTCTGATCGACTCCACAGTTGAACTTCTCACCGGAAGGCGCTGACAGGCCCGAACTCGGTGCCGGGGCGATCACCGGGACGAAGGACTCTGTGCCTAGGACCTTGTCGAGAGTGCTGTCGAGCAACTTGGTCTCGCCCACGACTTTCCCGATACTGAATGTGCCCGGGTGGCCGGGGTCGATCGTCACGGGGACGGTGACCGTCGTCGCATACGTACTCAGCATCGGCGCGCTGATCAGCCCGGCCCCCGCAGGCGCGGCGAGTCCGATCGAAGCGACCAACAGGAAAGCGACGAAGCTCAACGTGCGGCGGCGCATGGTTCCTCCCATATCAAGTGATGGGAGATTCGCCCCTAGATGGCCTATTCCTGCTCCTCGGGCTCCCCGCTCCTGGCGAGGAATGCCTCGATCAGGGGAAACACCTTCTTCTGGCACCCCTTGGCCCCATGGCCCTACATCGCACAGGATGGGGCAAATCGGGGCAAATAGCTTGTTACGCTGTGGAATCGGCTGGCACTGGACTACGGCCGGAGACGGGTAGGCAGACCTCAGGGGGGATTCTGGATGCACAGGAGCATCTCATTCAAGCTGGGTGCACTCATCATGTGCCTGGCGATGTTCGCGGTCGCATGTGACCGCAGCGATGACAACGCCGACTCGAACGGCGACAAGGCGGCGCAAGGTGGGAGCCTCTTAGACGAGATCCTCGAACGTGGCTCGATCAAGTGCGGTGTCAACAACACGGTGCCAGGGTTCGGTTTCGAGGAAGGCGGCGACATCGTCGGTTTCGACATCGACTTCTGTAAGGCTTTCGCGGCCGCTCTGTTCGGCGACCCGGACGCCATCGAGCTGACCGCTATCGACGCAGACAACCGGTTCAACGCATTGCGGTCAGGTGAGTACGACGTGCTGGTCAGGAACACGACCTGGTCGTCGAGCCGTGACGGCGCCGAGGGCGTCGACTTCATGCACGTCAACTTCTACGACGGCCAGGCCATGATGGTCTCCGCCGACTCGGGATTCGACTCGGTAGCCGACATGGATGGAACCAGCGTCTGCGTGACCACTGGGACCACGACCGAGCTCAACCTCGCCGACTACGCACAGTCCGTAGGCGTAGAGATCGCTCCGGTCACATTCCCCGAGAACCCTCAGCTACAGGAAGCCTTCATCTCCGGCCAGTGCCAGGGATGGACCTCCGACCGCAGCCAGCTCGCCGGTATCCGCTCGCAGTGGCCCGATGGTCAAGGTGGTCCCGAATCGCTGGTGATCCTCGAGGACATCATGTCCAAGGAGCCCCTGGCACCGGGCACGCTCGACAGCGAGCACGAACTACACGACGCGCTGAACTGGGTCGTCGAGGGCATGATCCTCGCCGAGGAACTCGGCGTGACCAGCAACAACGTCGACGGCCAGATCAGCGACCCCGACAACCCGTCGGTAGCGGCGCTCCTCGGTGTGCCCTTCGAAGAGGGGGAGCCGATCGATTCCGGCCTTGGCCTGCCGGCGGACTTCATGCAGAACGTCTTGCGTGAGATCGGCAACTACGGAGAGGTGTTCGACCGGCATCTGGGAACCGGAACTCCGCTCGGCTTGGAGCGCGGCATCAACGCGCTGTGGACCGATGGCGGTATCCAGTACGCCCATCCGGTCCGGTAGGGATCGAAGAAGAGTCGTAACGAGGGGGCCCTCTCGGGCCCCCTCGTCTACTCTCCAACGCTATGGCGACGATCCCTCGTCCCACACGACCACCATTCTGGCGTGATGTACGCGTCCTCAGGATCGTGGGCCAGATCATCTTCGTACTGCTCATCGCATTCGTTCTCCAGCAGATCTGGCTGAATCTCGACTACAACTACAGTCGCCAGGGCATCTCGACCTCGTGGGACTTCCTTGGTTCGCGGGCCGGCTTCGACATCGGCGAGTCATTACTCGACTACGGGCCCAACCAGACCTATCTCCGTGCGTACTTCGTCGGACTGACCAACTCGATCTTCTTGATCGCTATCCCCGGGATCATCCTGTCAAGCGTGCTGGGCTTGATCGTTGGCGTCGGTCGCCTATCGACCAACTGGATCGTGAGGAAGCTCTCGCAGATCTATGTCGAATCGCTCAGGAACGTTCCCGTCCTCGTCATCATCGTCATCTTCGCGGTCGGAGTGTTCTCGAACCTTCCGAGGATCGACAACGACATCGTCATCCCTGGGATCGCCCGGATGTCGACCACCGGTGGCGTCGCGCTCACTTACCTCGCGCCGCAGGAGAACTTCGGGTTGTGGTTGCTGTTCCTTGCAGTCGGGGTCGGCGTCTGGGTCGCGGTCGCCAAGCTAAGGCTTAAACGGGAGGAGGCAACAGGAGACCCGAAGTACGGGAAGACGCTCGGCTTCGTCGCCTTCATCGGTGTTGCGATCCTCGGAGCCTTCGTCCTGTCCGGGCCGGTCGACCTGAGCGTCCCCTCGATCAACGAGCGCGGGTTCGCCTACGAAGGTGGGTTGGTCGCGAGCGTCCGACTAGCGGCGGTGGTCGTCGGTCTCGTTCTTTACACCAGCGCCTTCATAGCGGAGATCATCCGCGGCAGCATCCAGGCGGTTTCCAAGGGGCAGAAGGAAGCGGCCGAGGCCCTCGGTTTGCGTCCCCTCCAGCAATTGCGACTGGTCGTCCTTCCCCAGGCCCTGAGGATCGCGATCCCGCCGATCAACAGCCAGTACCTGAACCTGACCAAGAACTCGAGCCTCGCGATCGCTGCCGGCTTCCCGGATCTCGCCGGTATCACGAAGACGATGATGAACCAATCCGGTCGGTCGTTCCAGGTACTCGTGCTGGTCCTGTTCACATATCTCGGTCTCTCGCTGGTCATCTCCGCGCTGATGAACGTGATCAACCGGAGCGTCACCGCCAAAGGGGAACGTCGTGATTGACCGACCCGGGCTCCAGGAGGACGTGGTGCACGTTCATGACGACGACGTCGCCCTCGTCCGGCCCCCGCACAAGGAGCCGGCGACCCCGCGCGAATGGGTGAAGGAGAACCTGTTCTCGACCCCCTTCAATTCGACGCTCACCCTCGTGTTCGGCCTGCTTGGCGGCTTTGTCGCCTTTCAGATCCTCAAGTTCGTTTTCATCACCGGCCAGTGGGGTGTGTTCGAGCACAACGCGCGCTCCTACATGACCGGCCGTTTTCCCCTGGAGGAGATGTGGCGGCTGTGGACCTGCGTGTACGCCGTGGCTTTCCTTGCTGGAGTGTCGCGGGGAGCACTCGGGATCGAGTTCAAGCCGACCCGCCGTATGTGGATCGCATCCGCGATCGTCGGTGGGTTCGGCGTCTTCGTCTTCGCCTACGTGGTGGACACGACGCTCGTGTGGATCCTCACGCTGGCCGTTCCGAGTCTCGTCGTGGCGGGGAACCACGCGGGACGCTTGGCTGGCACCCGCCTCCTTCGACCGGTGATGGTCGCGTGGATCGTCGCGTTTCCGTTGATGATGATCCTGATCCGGGGATTCGGTGGCGTCCCGCCACGGTTATGGGGCGGCTTCATGCTCAACATGATCGTCGCGATCGTCGCGATCTTCGTGTCGTTCCCGATCGGGCTGATGCTCGCACTCGGGCGCAGGAGCAGTCTCCCCGCGGTGCGGTGGTTCTCGATCGCAGTGATCGAACTCGTGCGCGGCAACCCCCTCTACATCTTGCTGACCGCCGGTGCCTTCCTGTTACCGCTGTTGCTCCCGCCGGGGATGAGCGATATCCCGCTCATCATCAGGGCGATGGCGATCTTCGTGATCTTCAGCTCCGCCTATGTAGCCGAGGTCGTCCGCGGCGGACTCCAGGGCGTCGATGCCGGTCAGTACGAGGCCAGCAAGGCGCTCGGTCTCTCGACAACCCGGATGATGGCCCTGGTCATCCTGCCGCAGGCGCTGCGGTCAACGATCCCGGCGATGATCAGCCACTTCATCAGCCTGTTCAAGGACACGTCGCTGCTGGCGATCATCGGGGGATTCACCGACGCACTGCGATCGGCGCGGCGAGCATCGGCCGGTCTAGGCGAAGCCGGAAACTCGCTGGAGGCACTGCTTCCCGCGGCCATGTTGTTCTTCATCGTCGCTTTCGCGATGGGGCGCTGGAGCCAGCGCGTCGAGACGAGACTCGGGATAGGGGAGAGATAGATGGCGGACCAGGCGGCACCGACCAATGGCACCACCGAGATGATCGTGGCCGAGAGCGTCACGAAGCGTTTCGGCGATTTCGAGGCCCTCAAGGGGATCTCGGTCACGGTCAAGCAGGGCGAAGTCGTCGTGGTGATCGGACCGTCGGGCTCCGGAAAGTCCACGTTCATCCGGACTATCAACCGGCTCGAGCGACACGACGAGGGCCGCATCGTGGTCGATGGCATCGAGCTCACAGACGACATCCGGAACATCGAAAAGGTCCGTAGCGAGATCGGGATGGTGTTCCAGAGCTTCAATCTCTTCCCGCACCTGACCGTGCTGGAAAACGTCACGCTTGCGCCCCGCAACGTCCGGCACTGGTCGAAGACAAAGTCCGAGGAGATCGCCAGGCAACTTCTCGAGCGCGTGGGCATCCCGGAGCAGGCCGAGAAGTTCCCGGCGCTGCTGTCGGGCGGTCAACAACAGCGGGTCGCGATCGCCCGAGCACTCGCGATGCAGCCGAAGATCATGCTCTTCGACGAGCCCACCTCCGCCCTCGACCCCGAGATGATCAAAGAGGTCCTCGATGCCATGAAGGACCTCGCTCGGTCCGGGATGACCATGATCTGTGTCACGCACGAGATCGGCTTCGCGCGCGAGGTCGCGGACCGCGTGTTGTTCTTCGACGAGGGTCTCTTGGTCGAGGAGGCAACGCCCGATGACTTCTTCACGAACCCGAAAGAAGAGCGGACGAAGAGGTTCCTGTCCCAGATCCTCTAGGTGCGACATCCTCCACGATGCCCCGGGACGTCACAGGGTGGGCGAGGGGGGATTTGAACCCCCACACTCTTGCGAGCACTGGCACCTGAAGCCAGCGTGTCTGCCGTTCCACCACTCGCCCGGGTGCCCGCCAAAAGGGTCTCCGGCGGGGTCCCAAGGGTATCAAGGGGTAAGAACCCCGCGCGCGGGGATAATCTGCCGTCGTGGGCGTAGCTAAGAACATCGAAGAGCGGCTCGAAGGTCTGGTCGAAGGCTTCTTCACGAAGGTCTTCAGATCGGGACTTCAGCCTATAGAGGTTGGGCGGCGGATCCTCCGGGAGATGGGCGAGAACAAGACCGTCTCCGTGAACAGGGTCTATGCCCCCAACGAGTTCCAGGTCCTCATGGGGCCTGATGATCTCGCGCGCTTCTCGCAGATGGCAGCCGGTCTCGAACGGGAGTTCTCCGACATCGTGATCCAGGCTGCCAAGGAGAATCGGTGGAACCTGATGGGGTTGCCCCGCATCTCCTTCGAAGAAGAGGAGAGCTTCAAGAAGGGTCAGTTCAAGGTCGAGGCAGCCCTATCGGCGGATGCCAACGTCCCTGGCGCGGGGGTCTCAACCAAGGAACCGTCCGAGGACGACCCCTCCATGACGCGAGCGGTACCGGTGGGGACGGCCGACAGGCTCGGTATCCAGAGTGAGGGGGCAACGCTAGTGGTTCTCGAGGGCGGGAGCGAAGGCGAACGCATCTCGATCACCAAGGCACCTGTGACGATCGGGCGGATGTCCAGCAACGACATCGTGCTATCGGATCAGAACATCTCTCGGAAGCACGCCGAAGTGAGGCACGAAGGTGGGCGTTGGTTGATAGTCGATCTTGGATCAACCAACGGAACTTCGGTTAACGGGAAGCTTGCAAGGGAACACACACTGTCGAGTGGCGACCGGATCGCGTTCGGCTCCACGGAACTCAAATTCGAGACGAAGGGAGACTGACGGATGCCGGTCCTGGTTCTGGACATCCTCAAGTACGCCTTCCTCGCCATCCTGTATCTGTTCCTCGCCCGCGCGGTGAAGGCCGTATACGTCGAGCTCAAGCCTCAGCCCGCCTCGGGGCCGGCCCCTCGGGCGTCGAAGTCCTCGAAGGCCCCCAAGCGGTCCAAGAAGGGGGCGAGCACTGTGGCTGTCGTCGAGGGAGAGAAGAAGGGAAAGACCTTCACGGTGACCGACGAGTTGCTCATCGGGCGGGCAGACAGCTGCGGGCTGACCCTGGACGATTCCTACGTCTCATCGCAACACGCGCGGATCTTCGCTAGAGATGGCAAGTGCATGCTCGAGGATCTGGGCTCGACCAACGGCACCTATCTCAACCGACGGCGGATCACGGCTCCGACAGAGCTTCAGCGCGGCGACAAGGTGAAGATCGGCCGCACGGTCATGGAGATGCGCAAATGAAGATGAAGGTCGGTTTCCGCACAGACGTCGGGCAGGTCCGGGAAGGGAACGAGGACTCTTACCTCGTCGAGGACCCGCTGTTTGGAGTGGCGGACGGGATGGGCGGCCACGCTGCTGGTGAAGTTGCGTCGGGCATCGCGGTCGAGGTGCTGACCAGGGATGCGGCGAAGGCCGACGGGTCCGACCCGAATTCGCTCGCGCAGATGGTCCGGGACGCGAACAACGCGATCATCGACCGAGCCGAGAGTGACGACTCTCTCGAAGGGATGGGAACGACTTGCACGATCGTTCTCGTAGACGGAACGAAGTTGCACCTCGCTCACGTCGGCGACTCCCGCGCCTACCGGTTCCGTGGAGGTGAGCTAACGCGCCTGTCGGAGGACCACACTCTGGTTGGACGGATGGTCAAGGACGGACGGCTGACCGAAGACGAAGCCGCTCGACACCCTCAGCGAAGTGTCGTGACCCGGGTCCTCGGCGTCGAGAAGGACGTGCAGGTAGATCTCGAGAGCTTCGAGATCGAGCCCGGTGACCGCTATCTGATCTGTTCGGACGGTCTCACGGGCATGATCTCCGAGTCAGCGATAAGTGAGGTCCTCTCGTACGGGTCCGAGGCCCAGCACGCAGCCGATCGCCTCGTGGACATGGCTAACGAGGCCGGTGGCGAGGACAACATCACCGTCGTGATCCTCGATACCGGAAGCGATGACAACCAAGGCGGCGAAGCACCTCCCGTGCCAGCGGCAGTCGCCACGACACAGGCACCGGACGAAGCCTCACCACCCCCGCCTCCGCCCAGTACTCCGATCGAGAAGGCGACCGGTAGGTCGACGAAAGCTCCGCTTGGCGCGCCTCCGAGCGAGACGCCCGATGACGATCGAAGATCGAGCAGGGGATTCCTCCGGAGATCGCTAGTGGCGCTGGTGATCCTGGCGATCATCGCGGGGGCCGGTTACGGAGCGATCAGGTACTCACTGAACAACTCGTGGTTCGTGGGCGTTGGCGATTCCGATCACGTCACGATCTTCCAAGGGCGGCCCGAAGAGGTACTCGGATTCAGTCTGAAAGAGGTCGAGGAAGAGACCGACATCCTGATCGACGACGTTCCGGCGTTCAAACGCCAGGACGTTATCGATGGGATCAAGACAGACTCGCTCGAGGAAGCCCGCGCCGCCGTTGCAAACATCGAGGACCTGGTCCAGAGCTCGAGTACCCCCGGTGATAAGAAGAAAGACGGGCAGTGATGCAAGCCGCTAGACGGCGGAACTCCGAGCTTTCGCTGCTGATCCTCGCCCTCATCGTCGGTACCGGTGCCCTGGCCCTCGCCGCTGTCGCACGGAGCACCGACCGCCTCGCCGAGGTCATCCCGTTCATGGTGTTCCTGGTCGTGGGGTACGTCGGCGCTCACTTCGTCGTTCGCCATGTCGCCAGGCAGGCTGATCCCTTGATCCTTCCCCTCGCGGCCTCGCTGAACGCGATCGGTCTAGCCGTCATCTACCGCCTGTCTCCGAAGGGTTCGGGGCCGACCCAGGTGACATGGACGATCGTCGGGCTCGTGTTCTTCGTTGGCACCCTTTACATCGTTCGAGACACGAACCTGCTCGCGCGCTTCAAGTACATCATCGGGTTCGTCGGACTGGGCTTGCTGCTGTTGCCGGTTCCGTTCGGCCGCACGATCAACGGTGCCAAGTTATGGATCCAGTTCGGCGGGTTCTCGTTCCAACCTGGCGAGCTCGCCAAGATCTGTTTGGTCATCTTCTTCGCCGCGTACCTCGCCGAGCGCAAGGAACTGCTCGCCATCGCCTCCAAGAAGGTGCTCTCGTTCCACATCCCCGACCTGAAGCACTTCGGCCCCTTGCTCGTGATGTGGGGAGTGTCGCTGGCGGTGATGTTCTACGAGAAGGACCTCGGTTCTTCACTGCTGTTCTTCTCGATCTTCTTAGTGATGCTCTACATCGCCACGGCCCGATTCGTGTACATGGCCTCGGGATTCTTGCTGTTCTTCGTCGGAGCGTTCATCGGGTATCAGCAGTTCTCCCACGTTCAGCTACGCGTGCGGGTGTGGCTCGATGTCTTCAACCCGGAGACGATCCAAGGGGAGAGTTACCAACTCGCACAGTCGTTGTTCGCCCTCGCTACGGGTGGATTGTTCGGAACCGGATTGGGCCAGGGCCGTCCCGACCTGATCCCCGCCGCTCAGACCGACTTCGTGTTCTCCGCTCTGGGCGAGGAACTCGGCCTGATGGGGACGGTCGCGGTGCTCGTCATCTTCATGCTGATCGTGTCTCGGGGTCTGAGGGTCGCTATGAACGCGCGCGACGACTTCGGGAAGCTGCTGGCGATCGGCCTGACCGTGACGCTCGCGATCCAGACGTTCATCATCCTCGCCGGCGTCACCCGGCTGCTCCCGCTCACCGGGATCACCTTGCCGTTCGTCTCGTACGGGGGATCGAGTCTGTTGTCGAACTTCATCCTCATCGCGCTGTTGTTACGCATCTCGCACCAGTCAGCCGCCGCTCCTGACCCGGCTGCAACGTCAGAGATCCTCATCGGGGGCCGGGCATGATGGAACGCCAGATCAGGCGCGTCGGGCTGGCACTTATCGTGCTGTTCCTTCTCGTCTTCGCGCAACTGAACTACGTTCAGATCTTCGACGCGAACGACATCGCCAACAATCAGGCCAACGTAAGAGCGCTGATCAAGCAGTACTCGGTGAAGCGCGGCTCGATCGTCACGACCGACGGTGTCGAGATCGCCCAGAGCGTCGCCACGAAAGGCAAGTACAAGTTCGAACGCACGTATCCCGAGGGCGAGCTCTACGGACACATCACCGGTTTCCTCTCGGTCCTATATGGGCGCTCGCGCATCGAGGCCGCCTACGACGACCAGCTCCTTGGCGAAGGTGGCGTGCTGTCGATGCAAGACATCCAGGACCGCCTCTTGGGAGCCGGAACGCGCGGGGACGACGTCGTCCTCACGATCGATTCCAGGTTGCAAGAGGCTGCCAAGCAAGCGCTCGGTAACAACGTCGGCGCGATCGTGGCTCTCGATCCCACCACCGGTGGCGTGCGGGCGATGTACAGCAGCCCGTCCTACGATCCCTCCCCCCTCGCCTCGTTCGACTCGGACGTAGCGACCTCACATTGGGGTTCGCTGAAGCCAGAAAGCCCCACCAGCCCGTTGATCAGTGGCGCTACCTCACAGGGCTTTCCTCCGGGTTCGACGTTCAAGGTATTGACCGCGGCTGCGGCCCTAGAGTCCGGGAGATACAAGTCGGACACGCAGTTCGATGACCCTGATCAGATCGAGTTGCCACTGACCGACCAGACCTTGACCAACTACTCGAAGCGATCCTGCACCGGGACCGGGAAGATCGACCTCTTCACCGCTCTCAAGATCTCGTGCGATACGACATTCGCCAAGATCGGTCTCCAGATCCCGGGTGAGATCTTCGAGATGGCCGAGAAGATGGGGTTCAACCAAACGATCCCTCTCGACATCGGAACCGCCGCAAGCTCGTTCCCCGATGTCCCCGACGACCAGGCCCCCCTGCGTGCATATGCAGGCATCGGACAGGGCGATGTCGTAGCGACACCGCTCCAGATGGCGATGGTTGCCGCGACCGTTGCGAACGGAGGGGTCGTGCCGAAGCCGCACCTGCTCGAGAAGGTCATCGACGCATCCGCTGGGGTGGTCGCCGAACCCGGTCCCGAGTCGCTCGGAGAAGCGATGTCGGCCGATACCGCGTCGCAAGTGAAGGACATGATGGTTGCGGTCGTCGACGACGGAACCGGTGCTAACGCACAGATCGCTGGTGTGAAGGTCGCGGGTAAGACGGGAACGGCGCAGAGCGCCGAGGGGGCCGATCCCCATGCATGGTTCATCTCGTTCGCCCCTGCCGACAACCCTCAGCTGGTCGTCGCTGTCTTCGTCCAGAACGGCGGCTCTTTCGGAGCCGAGGCAACGGGTGGACTCGTGGCCGCTCCGATGGCCAAACAGATCCTCGAGCTCGATCGCCGGTTGCGCGGGTGGTAGACGGTGGCCTCCTCGACGGCCGCTACAAACTCGGGGACCTGGTCGCGTCGGGGGGCATGGGCACCGTCTACAGGGCCACCGACGAGCGCCTCGGCCGTAGCGTCGCGGTAAAGATCCTCAAGGAGAACCTGGTTGGCGATCCTCAGTTCGTCGAACGGTTCAGGCGCGAGGCGCGAGCGGTCGCGTCACTCTCGCATCCGAACATCGCGAACATCTACGACTACGGACAGGACGACGAGCGTCATTACATCGTCATGGAGTTCGTGGAAGGCAGGGATCTGTCAGACGTCCTTACACAGGAGGGTCGGCTTCCTGCCGAACGCGCCGCCGCCATCGCTTCTCAGATATGCGCCGCGGTCGATCACGCCCACGCGGCAGGGATCATCCACCGGGACATCAAGCCAGCCAACGTGATCCTCGACTCGCACGATCGGGTCAAGGTCACCGACTTCGGCATCGCTCGCACGGTCGGAGACTCGACCATGACCGGCACGGGTCTCGTGATGGGCACTGCCAAGTACCTGTCACCCGAACAAGCGATGGGCACCAAGGTCGTTCCCACTTCGGACATCTATTCGATCGGGATCGTCCTCTACGAGATGTTGACCGGCGAGGTCCCGTTCGTCGGCGACTCGGCGGTGTCGGTCGCGCTCCAACACGCCAAAGACGACACCCCGGTCCCCTCATCCGTTGCCCCCGAGGTCTCGGACGAGCTCGATGCCGTGGTCGCCCGCGCCACGGCCAAGGAGCCTGGGGAGCGGTGGCCCACTGGGGCAGCTATGGCCGGAGCCCTCGCTGGGGCTCTCGGTGGGGCGGCGGTAGACGCAACCGAACCGCATGGGCACCGACGGCACCACCGAAGTCCTTGGGACCGTCTGGCCGATCCCCGGAGACAGGTGGGACCCCGAGAGTCTGGGCAAGAAGGTTCTGCTGGTGTTCGCGGGCCTAGCCGTCCTGGCACTCGTCCTCCTCGGGTACAAGGTTCTAGCCGGAGGAGCGCGACGAGCCCGCCAAGCAACCCGTCGCGGAGACGCACGACCCCTGAGCCGGTGGTCGAAGAGACCGAAGACACACCGACCCCGACCCCCGAGGGCTTCGTTATCCCGGACGAGATCATCGGGGCCGATGCGAAAGAGGTCGAGGACTTCCTCAAGGACGCTGGCTTCAAGGTCAAGAAGGAGGACGTCGAGACGAGCGAGGTCGCAGAGGACACCGTCGTCGACACCGACCCAGGGCCCGGCTCCACCGTGCAGCCCGGTGACGAGATTACGCTGTACGTTGCGAAGGAACCGAAAGGCCACGACAAAGAGGGCGACGACGATTAGCTCTCTCAGCAGGAGGCCGTAGAACCCCGTGAGTCCCGAACGCACCTATGGAGGCCGATACGCGGTCATCGAGCCGGTTGGCTCTGGTGGCATGGCCGAGGTCTACCGCGCCCGCGATGAGTTGTTGGGTCGAGAGGTCGCGATCAAGGTCCTCAGCGAGCGGCTCGCGCGCGATCCCACGTTCGTCGAAAGGTTCCGGCGCGAAGCGCAGTCGGCTGCCGGGCTGAGTCATCCGAACATCGTTTCCCTCTATGACTATGGCTCCGAGGGCGACACCTACTTCATCGTCATGGAGTACATCGAGGGCCGCACCCTCGACGAAGTGATCAGAGAGCACGGACCCTTGATGCCCGAGCGCGCGGCCGAGATCGCATCGGATGTCGCTGCCGCCCTTCAGCGTGCGCACACCAGTGGACTCGTTCACCGCGATATCAAGCCCGGCAACATCATGATCACCGACTCGGGTCAGACGAAGGTGACGGACTTCGGTATCGCGCGCGCTCTCAGCAGCGAACGAGACGCAACCATGACGCAGGCCGGCATGGTGATCGGGACCGCCGCATACCTGTCGCCCGAGCAGGCCCAGGGTGAGCCGGTTGACGCGCGCTCGGATGTGTATGCGCTGGGAGTCGTCCTCTACGAGATGCTGACCGGGAAGACTCCCTTCACCGGCGACACCCCACTATCGATCGCCTACAAGCACGTGCGCGAAGACGCTCCGGCTCCGTCGCGCGCCAATGCGGAGGTGCCGAAAGACCTCGACGCGATCACGCTCAAAGCCATGGCGAAGGAACCCTCGGCTCGATTCAACAGCGCCGACGATATGAAGGCCGACCTCCAGCGGTTCCTCGGGGGCCAGAGCGTGCACGCGGCTCCGGCGACATCGGCACAGACATCGGTGATGGCGGCCAGCGGCACTCAGGTACTCAGCCAGACCGACGCCCTCTACGAGGAGGACAGCGAAAGCCGGGCCTGGTGGTACGTCGGCATCACGCTTGCGATTCTCCTGATCGTGGGGCTCGGCGCGTTCTTGTTCGCCGACAGCCTGTTCGGGGGCGCCAAGGTCGAGGTTCCTGGAGTCGTTGGCCTAACCGAGAGCCAGGCACGGGACACTCTCGAAGAGGTCGGCCTCAAGACCGAGATCGAGACCAAGCAGAGTAAGAAGCCGGTTGGTGAGGTGATCGCCCAGGATCCCGAGGAGGGCGAGACCGCGCAGGAAGGCGACACCGTCAAGCTCACCGTCTCGGGTGGGGCGAAACAGGTCGAGGTCCCCGATCTCACCGGCATGACGGTCGAAGAAGCCGAGGTCGCGCTCGAGGAGGCGAAACTCCAACTCGGAGAGGTCGTCGAGGAGCCCAACGAGGCCGAGGTCGGCACCATCTTCGAACAGGATCCGACGTCGCTAGGGATGGCCGACAAGAACTCCGAGGTCGACGTGAAGGTGTCCTCCGGCGAGAACGTGATCGTTCCCGATGTCACCAATCAGACCGAGGAGCAGGCCCGCTCGAACCTCGAGGCGCTGGACCTCGCCGTCCAGGTGAACTACACGCCAAGCGATGCGGCCGAGGGGACAGTGATCGAACAGGATCCCGCTGGTGGCACCGAGGTGCAGAAGGGCGACACGGTCACGCTGCTCGTCTCCGAGGGCCAGGAATCGCGCCCGATGCCCGACGTGACCGGCCAGGATGCGGATTCTGCGGAATCGATGCTCGAAGCCGACTACGGACTCAACGTCGAGCAGGTCGAAGAGACCGAACCGTGCCCCGAGCCCCCGGGCAACGTCTGTCGCCAGGATCCTTCGTCCGGGACCGAGGTCTCGCCCGGTGACTCGGCGACCCTCTACGTCCAAGGCGGAGGCGCCGCTCTGGACTTCTCCCGGTTCTTCTTCGGCTTCTTCGGCTTCTTCCGATAGGACGGCTCGATGCGCGTCATGGGATGCCTCTGCGCTGGTTTGCTTCTCTTGCTGAGCTGTTCTCCCGGAGAGACGGGGGCCGAGGTCCCAACCGGTGCCGTCTACTACTACGACGATGGCGGCCTGATGCCGGTCTACGTCGAGTTGCGGCCGGGTGAAGAGGTCGCCGCTCTGGCTCTGGCGATCGTGCAACCGGCGCCGGACGGGCTCTCGACAGATCTGACCGGGGACTCGATCGAAGACGCGAGCCGGGCTGAGGACGTGGTGACGATCGACGTGGGCCCGAGATTCCTCGACGGCAGCGACGCTGAGGTCGAGGAGCGAGCGGCCCAGATCGTCTTCGCGCTAACGGGGCTCGAAGGCGTGACCTCGGTCAGGTTCGAGGATGGCGGCTCGGCGCTGGCGATCGCGGGCGACCCAGGCCCCCTCGACCGGCGAGATATGAGGGACCATCGCCCGTGGATCGACGTCATCAGCCCCACGCCCGGTGCGACCGTCACGCCCCGAGGGCTCCACATCGAGGTCACACTCAGAAGAGAGAAGGAGGTGGAGATCGAACTCGAGGCCAGCGGCCAGAAGTACTTCGATGTGCTCTCGTCCGGTACCGGCGTGATCCTCGTCCCCCGGGCGATAGACCTGTTCGGCGCCGGCTCGATCACCCTCTCCTCGGTCCAAGGGGGCCGGGAACGAGCGGTCACCCTCCCGATCACCTTCACCCCCTAACCCACTGGCGCTTCTGGGCGATAAAGGCGACACCCAGAGCCCTTTCAGTCGCCCAGAAGGGGGTTGGCTTGGGGTTAGGCGCGGGTGAGGAAGTTCTGGAGGAGCTTGGGGCCCTCGATGGTGAGGACTGACTCCGGGTGGAACTGGACGCCCTCGACGTCGAGTTCCTTGTGACGGAGACCCATGACCACCCCGTCGGAGCTGCGGGCGGTGACCTCGAGGCTAGATGGAACCTCGCCTTCGAGAGCGAGTGAGTGGTACCTCGTCGCGATGAACGGGGACGGAAGGCCCTTGAAGACGCCCGAGTCGTCGTGCGTGATCTCGGAAGTCTTCCCGTGCACGGGACCGACCGGAGCACGGTCGATCGCTCCACCATAAGCAGCGGCGATGCACTGATGGCCGAGACACACTCCCAGGACCGGAACCTTGCCGGCGAAGTGCTCGATGACCTCGATCGAGACCCCGGCATCGGCGGGAGTCCCCGGCCCGGGTGAGATCACGACCGCATCAGGCTCGAGGTCAACGAGTTCGTCGAGTGGATGATCGCTTCGCACGACGACCGGCTCTGCACCGAGCGCGCCGAAAGCTTGCGCCAGGTTGTAGACGAAGGAGTCGAAGTTATCGACGAGCAGCAGCTTCATGACCCGACATTACTGGCACGCCCGATACTCCGGACGACCCGCGTGAAGCGCCCGCGCTAGAAGTTCGCCGGGAGCCAGTGATCGGACGCGTAGATCAACAGCAGCGCGGTGGCGATCGAGACCGCTGCCCATCCGGCCAACCCGAGTAGTCGTCTCTTCATGAGGTCACCAACTCGGCCCACACCAGGTAGCGCTGGTCCGCAGAGAACTTGGGGTTGCACGTCGTGAGCAGCAGTTCGCTGCGACCGGAGGCGCTCAGTGGAACTCCAGCCTGATCGTCCACGACCTTCTCGCTCGTCACCCGGTACTCGAACGTGCCCCATTTCGTCGTGACGGTGATCTTGTCGCCCTTCTCCAACTTGTCGAGATCCCAGAAGGGGGCGCCGTAGGTCGTGCGGTGACCGGAGACAACGACCTGTCCTTCTTGGCCGGGCCACGAGGCACCCTCGTCCTTGAAGCAGAGAGGAGGCTCGAACCCCTCACGACACGACGGATAGTGACCAGGCCCGAGCTTGAGCTCCTCGACCCCGACACCCTCCACGACGATGTGATCCACATCGATCGCTGGGATCTCGAGCCGGAAGACAGGGTCGCCGGGCTCGGGTCTGAAGTTCTCCGGAGGTGTTGAGGAAGTGATCTCGGGGATCTGCTCGAAGGAAGTGGCGAGGCGCTCCTGCTGATTCCCCGTGGAGATGCCGGTGCCCCACAGCATCCAGGCGACGAACAGGAGCACGCCGATCCCGACGGAGATAAGGAACTTGCCGACCACTCTGAGGATGGACATCTCGCGAGGCACGATATCCCCGTTACTATCCCCGTCTATGCCAAAGAGTAAATCGAAGCGAGCCAAGAAACAGCCACCACCAAAGCCAAAGCCCAAGCACTCACCAGAGTGGATCGGGGTGATGTTCTTCATCCTCATGGGGGTGGGGATCTTGGTGATCATCGCCAACTACGTGGCCGCCTTCTCGGGCGGAACTGCGAACTGGCGCCTGTTCTACGGCCTCGGCCTGATCACGGGTGCGTTCGTGCTGTCCACCCAGTGGCACTGACCCACCCCTCATCCCTTCTGGGCGACCACGGCGTCTCTGGGCGCCCTTCCAGTCGCCCAGAAGTGGAGTAAGATACCCCCGGAGGGTATCTATGGATGAGCTGACTGGTTCATACGGAAAGCAGAAGAAGCAACTGCTAGCGCGCCTCAGTCGCATCGAGGGCCAGATCAAGGGCGTCACCCGGATGGTGGACGAGGAGAAGTACTGCATCGACGTCCTCACCCAGATCTCAGCGGTGCGGGCGGCCCTCGACAAGGTCGCCCTCAGGGTCCTCGAGGACCATGTCCAAGGGTGCATCCAAGGGGCCATAACCACCGACGAAGGCAAAGAGAAGATCGACGAACTACTCGAAGTGATGGAGCGCTTCGTCGCGCTCCGGAGGTGAATCACAAACATGTCATTTATCCACTCTCGTGGATATCCCTGTGGATAACCCCGGCGCCTCTCGGAGTGAAAACGGCCACCCCGTGACCGAGGACACGCCGAGAGCGGGGCCTGTCGGGCTGGGAGTGCTCGTCCTCGCCGTCGGGCTTCTCGTGGGCCTGGGTCAGGAGTTCGGCTACTGGCGGGCCGTGGCCGCGGTTGCCTTCTTCCTCCTGATCGCTCGGTTCGGGATCCGCTGGATCCGCTCGGCCGTAACCTCGCCCCCTGAACCAGAGATAGCCGACGTCTCGGAGTACGGCCTCAGGTACGTCTGCACGATGTGCGGACTCGAACTCAAGGTCGAGATAGCGGCCAAGGACCGGGCTCCATCCCACTGCATGGAGCCCATGGTCCTTGTGCGCTCACAGCGCGACCAGACGTAACTAGTGGCGGTGGCGCTTGGTCGCTTTGGCGCCTGAGCAGATGTCGTGGCCGCTACCGGCGGTGAACTTGGTTGCCTTCACCCGATACTTGCCGGCCTTGTCCTTGATCTTCACCTTGTAATCGCCCTGGCTGTCGGTGATCGTGCCGGCCTTGGTTGACCACTTGCCGTTGGCCTTGCGCTGCACCTTCACCGGGACGCGATCTGCGCACTCGTCGAACCCGTCGTTGACGGTGACCGTGCCTTTCACGGTCAGCTTCTTGCCCTCGCCCAACTTCACGCTGATCGAGCGCTTGTGCTCGGTATCGGTTGGAGTGGGAGTCGGCGTTGGAGTGGGTGTCGGGGTTGGCGTCGGTGTGACGGTCGGGGTCGGTGTTGGAGTCCCGGTTGGTGTAGGGGTGCCCGTTGGGGTTGGGGTCGGGCAGGCCGCCCCGGCGGGACGCGCCATGGGCAGCGTCACGTCATCGATCTTGGCCCCGTCGACATTCGGTAGCGGAGCACCCGTCTCGAGCACGAAGCGGATCTGGATCGGGCCGGCTGGCATCGGGATCGAGCCTGACTGCAACGAGAAGTTGGGATAGCCCTGGCTGGTGCCGGTGAGTTCCTGCTCGCGCGTCCAGGTCGTGCCGTCCTTGGACCACTCGAATGCGAGGACGTCTCCGGCGGCCAGTTCATGGGCCGTGTAATAGGTGATCGCCGCATTGCCTCCCGTCCACTGGTGCACGGGGGAGGTCAAGGTCAGGTCTTGAAGTCCAGAGTATGAACCTGTCGAGAAGGCCATCGACGAGTTCCGCCCACCCTCGGTCCGCTCCCACGATTCGACCGGGGGGACACCATCTGTGGTCCAACCCTCGTCGCACTCGTTAAAGGTGTACATGACTGGAGTCTCTGCAATGCTGACTCCCGAGAGCAACGGCAAGAGCAACACCAGTGCTCCTGCGGTGGCGATCGACAGGATTATCCGCTCAGCCTTCATGATCTTTGGCCCCTTTCCCCACGTTTTCGCCCAACTGTGCCCTACAGCGGGCCAGCATGTCTACCGGGTACCCCAGAAAACTCCAGATAGTCACTCTCGGCGTGAATAGGGCCCCCACGTGGCCGGTTTCACGCCGAGAGTTGCTCTGGGGTTAGGAGAGGCGCTCGATGATGGTGGCGTTGGCTAGGCCCCCGCCCTCGCACATGGTCTGGAGACCGTAGCGGCCCCCGGTCCTTTCGAGCGCGCCGAGCATCGTGGTCATGAGCCTGGCACCCGATGCGCCGAGGGGGTGACCGAGTGCGATCGCTCCGCCGTGGACGTTGACGTGCTCGTCGAACCAGTCATCAGAGACGCCGAGTTCCTTCTTCCACGCAAGCACGACGGTTGCGAACGCTTCGTTGATCTCGACGATGTCGATGTCCTCGAGCGACAGACCCGAGCGCTCGAGCGCCTTCTTCGTAGACGGGATCGGGCCGGTGAGCATGGTGATCGGGTCGGTGCCAGCGAGAGCGAACGTGTGGAACCTGGCCCTCGGAGTGAGGCCGAGTTCCTTGGCCTTCTCAGGTGTCGTGATCATGATCGCCGAGGCACCATCCGTGATCTGCGACGAGTTCCCCGCGGTCACGATGCCGTCTTCCTTGAACGCGGTCGGGAGCATCGCCATCTTCTCGAGGTTCGGAGTGCGGATGCCCTCGTCGGTGTCGAACAGCTCGGTGCCGTTCTCGGTCTCGACCTTGATCGCATGGATCTCGTTCTTGAACCAGCCGTTCTCGGTGGCCTTGCCTGCGAGTTCGTGACTCCGCGCACCGAGCTTGTCGGCGTCCTCACGGGAGATGCTCCACTTCTCGGCGATGATCTCGGCCGAGATCCCCTGGGGCACGAGTCCGCCTTCGTAGCGCGCCATCAGCGACTCGGGGAACGGGAATCCTCCGGATTGTGCCGACGAACCCATGGGAACCCGGGTCATGTTCTCGACGCCGCACGCGATCGCGATGTCGTATGCACCGGAGATGACACCCTGCGCCGCGAAGTGCGCTGCCTGCTGAGACGAACCGCACTGGCGATCGACGGTCGTGGCCGGAACCTCCTCGGGAAGCCCTGCCGCGAGCCACGCGTTACGGCCCACGTTCAACGACTGCTCACCGATCTGCGAGACGCACCCACAGATGACGTCGTCGACGAGTCCGGCATCGATCCCGGTTCGAGCGACGGATTCCTTGAGAGTCTCGGCGAGGAGATCGACCGGATGATGGTCCTTCAGCTTGCCTCCCCGCTTGCCCATCGGGGTCCGTACGGCATCGACGATCACGGCTTCGCGTGTCACGTCATTCCCTCCAATCGCTACGGGGGTCAGAAACTTGACTGAGGGGTCAAGTTTACCCCAGAAGCCCCCTTCTGGGCGACTGGAGGGGCGGCGCGTGTCGCTTGAGTCGCCCAGAAGTTCCAGGGCTGTCCCGTTCACGTTCTGGGCGACTGGAGGGGCGGCGGTGTCGCTTGAGTCGCCCAGAAGCGATCGCTCTCGGCGTGTAGACGGTCGGCGCGTGGCCGGATTCACGCCGAGAGGTGACAGGGGTTGAGGGTTAGTGGGGGACCTTGGGGCCGGAGTCGAGGTTGCGGGTCATCTTGACGGTGGTGCCATCGGGCGAGGTGGTCCAGGTGACGTCGTCCATGAGGAGGCTCATCAGGTAGAGGCCTCGGCCCCCGGAGGCGAACTTGTCCGGAAGTTTCTTGGCGGCCGTTTCGGGATCGAACCCGGGCCCGTCATCGGCGATCGTGACCACGACATCGCGCTTATCGAGCGAGCATTGCACCCTTATCTCGCTCCAGCCCTCGGCTTTCAGCCCGTGACGGCAGGCGTTGCCGGCCGCCTCTCCCGCTGCGAGTTCGACCTCGGAGGCCACTTCGATCGGGGCGCGGATATCGGCGAGGAAACCAGCGACGAACGCACGAACATCGGAGAGCCTGGAGGACTCGTTCGGGAGAACCAGTTCACGGCTCGGCTCATCGATCGTCGCGTCAGGTACGACCTGGCAGACGAGCAGCGCGAGGTCGTCTCGCAACTCGCCCTCTGCGACCCACGCGTCGACCCCGCGGCGGATCGCTTGGACCAGTTCACCCGGTGTGCCGGTTCCGTAGCGCTCGATGACGTCGAGGAAACGCGACTGGCCGAATGGGCGACCTGCACGGGGCGCTTCGGTCACGCCATCGGTGTACAGGACGAACGTGTCACCAGGCTCGAGTTCGACGCGCCCGACCTTGAAGGTTGCATCCGGCTCGACCGCGAGCGGGATGCCACCCTCGCCGAGCCACTCGACCTCGCCAGAAGAGCTCCGGTAGACGACGGGTGGCACGTGACCTGCGTTGGCATACTCGAGCACGGCTCGCTCCGGGTCGAGGATGCCGAAGAACAGGCGCACGAACCGATCCGGGTTCACGTCGTCGAAGAAGTGATTGTTCATGCGTTCGAGCAACCGGCCCGGGTTCGGGTTGTCACCGGCGAACGACTTGAGTGTGTAGCGGGTGAGGGCGGCGTCGCTCACCGCATCGGGCCCGATCCCCACCATGTCTGCAAGGACCATCCCGACCCTCCCATCGGAGAACTGCACGAAGTCGTAGAAGTCACCGCACACCGCGCGCCGACCCGCGGCTGGGATGTAGTGCGCCACGAAACTCACGCGCGGTAGCGATGGGACGGCGTTCGGCAGGAGGCTTCGCTGGTAACTCTCCGCCGTGGTTCGGGCACGCTCGAAGAGCCCCTGGATCTCGGCGGCACGCTTAACTGCCGCAGTGATGTCCGTATACACATCGATGCGACCGACCAAAGCTCCGTGTTCATCGAGAGCCGGACCTGAGTAGAGCCGCAGCTGCCGAAGCTCGGGCAGGATCTGTTCGATCTCGGTTCGGATCTCTGCCTCGGGTTCGTCTCGGAGATGTTGGAAGGTCTCCATGAACCCCTCGGGGTCCTCGGTCTTGCGGGCGAAGGCGCGCTGGAGTTGAACGACCGGAAGGCCCAGGTACTCGTCAGGGCGGAGGTCGAAGACATCGCCCGCACGCCGGTTGACCACACGCACGATGCCCGAACGGTCGGTGAAGACGATCGCCTCATCCACCGCGTCCAGGACCGCCATCAACCGATACCTGACCGCGGTCGCCAGCCGATGCTCCTCGCGCTCTGCCCGGTAATGCAGCCGAAGCTCACGAGCGACGAGCCCGGCGACCGCCCCGGCCATGAAGAACACGCCAGCGGCGAGGGTGATCGCACCGGCATCGGGCCGGGCGTCGGACAGCTCTGCGACCCCGACGTACGCCGCCAGCGACAGGATCGGTGCCATCACCGCGCCGCGGACCCGGCCCATCAGGCCGATGCCGACGATCGTGGGGATGAACAGGAGGGGAAGGCCCTGGACCTCCGAGCGGAGCAAGGCGAAGAAGCCAGCCGTGAATCCAACGTCCACGATGACACCCAGCCACAGCAGCCAGCTGCCGCGGGATCCGACGTTGGGCATCAGCAGGTGGAACAGGAGGAACAACCACACGACGAGGCCCCCGAGGACCACGAGACCAACCCCGCGCGTCGTATCGGATAGATCGGCGACCAGAAGGAGGGCGAGGATCAGGAGCGCGGTGGCCCAGGAGATCGACTCGGCGATCCGAACGGCCCACCCCCAACTCCCCCGGGGCGCGGGATCCCCACCACGTGCGACCTTCACCTTCCCGATGACTCGGTTCACGTCTACCTATCCACTAGCCCAAGTGCCCGCACCATTGTCTACCTGTCATCCCCTCAGCGGGCCACTCTCCACACATCTCCGTCGGTCGCGACGTCGCCTTCGGCGAGCGAGAGTTCGAGTTGGGCGAGCACCGAGTAGACCGCGATCGGATGTAGAGCGGGCGGGGTGTCGGTGTAGACGGCCGCAACGATGTCCTCGACCGACCGGGGGCCGGAGCTAAGAGTCGCGAGGATCGCTCTCTTTCGGTCGAGGCGATGTTCGATGTAGCGCTCGAACACCCGCTCACCCCCGTCCAGCGGTCGGAAATGTCCGGGATAGATGCGATCGATGTCGAGGCTCCTAAGTCGTTCGAGCGAGGTCATGTAGTGACCCATGTCTCCATCGGGCGGCGCGATGACCGCGGTGCCCTCGCCCGCGACGTTGTCGCCCGCGAACAACGTGGCAACTCCCTCGAGGAGGAAGCAGAGGTGGTCGCTCGCGTGTCCCGGGGTATGCAATGCGATCAGCCGGGCTCCCCCCACCTCGATCGTGTCCTCGTCATCTAGCGGCTCCGGGATGATGCCGTCGATCGGCTCGGTACCGAACGCGCGCAGCCTTGCACCGGTTCGTTCGATGACCGCGGAGACGCCCCCTGTGTGATCTCCGTGGCGATGGGTCACGAGGACGTGAGCGACCTCGTCGGTACCTACGAGAGCATCGATGTACTCGGCATCGGTAACCGCGGGGTCGATGATCGCTACCGGTCCGGTGCCGACCACGTAGCTGTTAGTACCGGGACCAGTCATCAATCCACCGTTCGGTGCGAGCACGACCCGCACCAAGGGAGAGACGCGCGCGTTCAGGATGCGACTCTGGTCGGGTGGATCGGCAGCCAGGGACGCGACGGCCTCGGCAGAGTCTCGGTACGCCGCCAATCGTTGCAACATCTCGATCGTCGGTGGAGCCATCACCAACTCGCCCTGGCCGAGGTCATCGAGCGCGGCTTGGGGCCTGATCCAGTGGCACGACTCGACCTCACTCTGATCGGGAACGGGCTCCCATCCGTCCGGGACCACCGCTACGAAGAATCTCGTGTCGAAGCGCACCGGAGAACCCATCGGGGTCACCCACCGGCCTGCCGGAACCAGCGCATCGGTCGAGAGCCGCAGTCCCCCGGCTATGCACTCATCGAGGAACACAGCGGCATCCGAAGCATCGGAGCGCTCAAGGGTCTCGGTAGGACCGGCGACCAGCAGCAGGCCGACCTCCTCGTAGGCCTCTCGGAGAGCCGCTACGTAGGCACCCAGGGCACTGCGGGGGTCGTCGTCGCCCAGGGCCGCCGCTGCCGCGGCCCCCGAAACGGGCGACAGGTCCTCCCACCGGTCATCGAGGTCGGCCGGTGCCACCGCTCCACCAGGGAACACTGCGGCGCCGCCCATGAAGCGCATGGACTTCGGGCGGATCGTGAGCAATACCTCGAGGCCGTCCTGGGTATCCCTCAATGGAACGACCGTGGCCGCCAGGCGGGGTTCGGGAGATCCGTTATCGGACCGCGTGGTCAAGTTCATGCGAGAAGGGGTAGATTCTCGCACCTGTACATGTGGCTCGGTTCCCTAGTAGGGCGGACACAAGGTCCGCAGACCATAAGGAGGCAGTAGTGGCAGTCACGTTCCTCACGGAAGAGTGGGCCAGCGCCATCACCGAGGCCCTCAACTCTTCGGAAGACTTCAAGAAGGCCGCCGGCGGCCAGTCCGCCAAGGTCCAGCAGGTCGTCACCGACGCTCCCTCGGGCGAGGTCAAGTACTACCTCGAGGTCGCGGACGGCTCCGGCACGGTGGCTCTCGGCGAGCTCGACGGCGCCGAGGCGACGATCACCCAGAACTACGAGACCGGCAAGGCGATCGCCCAGCGCGAGCTGAACGCTCAGAACGCCTTCATGCAGGGCAAGCTCAAGATCGCGGGCAACATGATGAAGATCATGCAGCTCCAGGGCGTCATCACGGCCATCGACAAGGCCACGACCGACATCGACGTCGAGTACCCGTAAGAGCAACGATCACCAAGTACCACCAGGGCCCCCGGTTTCCCCGGGGGCCCTTTCTCTTTGGGGGTCTCGGCGTGAATCCGGCCACGGGGGTTCCGATTTCACGCCGAGAGCAAGGCGGTTCAGGAGTTTGGGGGGTCTCGGCGTGTTTCCGGCCACGGGGGTTCCGGTTTCACGCCGAGAGGCGACACCGGTTTTGGGATTCGGGGTTGCTCCTTCGTGCTTGCTCTGTTTGAGTGGCGGAGCGGCTAGTGCGATTGGGGAATAGGGGGTTCTATGAAGACCCGGACCGTGGGTCGGCTCGTCCCGATCCTCGCGATCGCCGTACTTCTGGCGGGGGCGTTGGTGGCTCCGTCCGGAGCGGCGTCGAAGAAGCTCAGCAAGAAGCAGCTGAAGCAGGCCTACAAGTACACGAAGAAGCAGCTCAGTAAGTCAGGCACGATCAACCTGTTGGGCAACCCGGTCGATTGGACCCAGCTCAAGAGCGTGCCTGATGGATTCGCCGACGGCGTAGACAACGTCGGAGAACCCGGCGCTGGCGACATCGAATCGGTGACCGCGGGAACCGGTCTCACCGGCGGAGGCACCGACGGGGACGTAACCCTCAACGTCGATCCGTCCGTGGTTCAGAGCCGCCTCAGCGGGACCTGTTCGTTCGGAAACGTGATGACGGGAGTCGCTCAGAACGGTGATGTGACCTGCTCTCGGGCCACCTATATGGCGACCGACTTCGGCGACACGATCATCGCAACGAGCTCAACCACGTACGTGGCAGCGCCGGGGGTCTCCGCGACGCTCGTGCTTCCGCCCGGGTTCTTCGGGACGATCCTCGCCACGTTCTCGGGCGAGTCGACCTGCACCGGAGGCACGGGCTCGATCTGCGGACTCAGGATCATGGTGGATGGTCAGGAACTAAACCCGGCGGTAGGCACCGACGCGAGCTTCGACACTGATCGCCGCCGCGACCGACGGTTGGGAATCCCACTCGATGCAACGGGTCACGACCGACTTCTTCAGTGGTGCCGTCCCCATCACCGTGCAGTTCCGTGTCGGCAACGCGGCTTCGACACTGAGCATCGACAACTGGGTGCTCAGCGTTCAGGCAATCCCGGCCGAACCCTTCTAGGCAGCCGTTCAGAGAGGCCCCCGGGACCCGGGGGCCTCTTCAATCTCCCCAGTCGAGGACGACCAGGCGGACCTCGGTGCGGCCGGCCTCCCAGAAGCCGAGGCGCTTGGCGGCCTTGCGGGAGACGTCGATGATCGTGTCCTTGTCGCCGTACGGACCCCGGTCGGTGATCGTGACCTTGACCTTCTCGCCGTTGGCGAGGTTCTTGACCCGAACGATGCTGCCGCACGGAAGCTTGCGATGGGCGGCGGTCTTGGCACTCGGATCGTAGGTGCCGCCGCACGCGGTCGCGCCCCCGGCGTACTTGTTGGCGTAGTAGACGGCGTCGCCCTTCTGGACGCGGCGTCGGGCGAAAGCGGGGACGACGAGGAGGACGCAGCACGAGCGCGACAACGAGCGCCAAGCGCGTTCGAATCTTCCCCACCTCCGTAGAACTCGGTTCCCCAGCAAACGAAAGGAGCCCTCCGGGGCTCCTTTCATAGACGCTACGAGGTCTCATGACCCTCGTCAAACACCCTCAATGGCGGTGTCTCATCCTCCCGCTCGAGGCATAGAGACAGTCGATCTGAGGGGGTCCGGCCTCGATAGTCGTCTTGCGAGCGACGAACCGATACTTGCCTTTGCGGTCCTTGACCTTCATGACGAAGAGCCCGGTGTCGCCCGTGGTCGTGGTCTTGCGATCGTTCCACTCGCCGTTCTTGCGCTGCTGGAGAATGACCTGCTGCGACGCCGCGCAGGGGGCGTGCGAGGAACTCAAGGTGCCATCGAAAGCGAGCTTCTTTCCGACGTGACGGGTGCTGAGGCTCACGGTGCGAGAGTGCTCCTCAAGGACCGGGGGAGGAGATGACTCGTCGTCATCATCCGGGCCCGTGCAGTCGGGGTCGTCCGGGTAGTCGGTGAAACCGTCGGAATCGTTGTCCTGATCGTCGGCGCACTCGGTCGGGGGGACCTCTTGGGCGAAGGTGGCGGTGACGGTGCGGTCGCCGTCCATCCGGACCGCGCACTCATCAGGCTTGTCGAACCATCCACCCCGAGGGAGACATGGTCCACCCGACCACCCGGTGAAGGTCGAGCCGTCCTCGGGGGTGGCCTTCAAGATCCCATAGGTGCCCTCGGCCAGCGACTCGGTACAGTCCGCTCCGCAGTCGATGCCCATGTGTGGATCGGAAACGACGGCGCCAGAGCCAGTGCCCGCCTTCTCAACGGTGAGGTCGTAGTAGGTCGGGGGCGGCGGGGAGACGCGGGCGTCTCCGTCGTAGCGGACGAGCGCAAAGTCATTGTTCGAGCCGTTGCGGCCGTAACCCGCTGCCACGATCTTCCCGTTCGGCTGGATAGCCACTGAGGACGCAGAGTCAAACGACGAGCCGATCGGTGTGGTGACCTTTCCGCCAGTGCCGAAGGTACCGTCGAGGGTCCCATCTGCGTTGTAACGGGCGACGGCGAAGTCGAAATTCGAGCCGTTAGAACTGTCTCCCACTGCGACGATCTTGCCGTTCGGCTGGAGCGCCATGGAGTACGCGAGGCGTTCTCAGCCGAGCCGACCGCGGTGGTAACGATTCCGCCGCTCCCGAAGGTGCCGTCGAGGGACCCGTCTACGTTGTAGCGGGCGAGGGCGAAGTAGTAGTTCGAGCCGGCGGAGCTGTCTCCCACTGCTACGATCTTCCCGTTCGGCTGGAGCGCCAAGGAGAACGCTATATCCTGAGACGCGCCGATCGTGGTGGTGACCGTCCCCCCAGTGCCGAAGGTGCTGTCGAGGGTGCCATCTGCGTTGTAGCGGGCGAGGGCGAAGTCATTGTTCGAGCCGTTGAAGCTAAATCCGACTGCCACGATCTTCCCGTCCGGCTGGAGCGCTGCCTCCATCGCCACGAAGCCGCGTCGATCGCGGTGGTGACCATGCCGCCGGTGCCGAAGGTGCTGTCGAGGGTGCCATCTGCGTTGTAGCGGGCGAGGGCGAAGTCAAGGTTCGAGCCGTTGTCGCTGTATCCGGCTGCCACGATCTTCCCGTCCGGCTGGAGCGTCACGGAGAACGCGACATCCTGAGACGCGCCGATCGTGGTGGTGACTGTCCCCCCAGTGCCGAAGGTGCTGTCGAGGGTGCCATCTGCGTTGTAGCGGGCGAGGGCGAAGTCATTGTTCGAGCCGTTGTCGCTGTATCCGGCTGCGACGATCTTGCCGTTCTGCTGGAGCGCCATGGAGGACGCGGAGGCGT
>CAVWNF010000002.1:0-23348 GCA_963756365.1 uncultured Actinomycetes bacterium | reverse complement strand
TCCGCCCGTACTCACGGGGGCGTAGGTACGAATACGAGCCCCCCCAAAGGAGGAGGGGCTCGGACCGGATTACCTATGCGAACTAGACCAAAGACCTAGTGGAGCAGATCTGGCAGTGAGAGAGGCTCAGCCAGCGGAGACCGCAGAGGGGGTTACCCCCACGACCGTGGGCTCCCACATGACCGGTTCGAACGTCCGGGAAGTGGTCGTCGAGACCGCCGGCTCAACCGAGCCGTGAGCGCGGACACCCCCGTAGGTGCTCAGAGGTGGAGGCAGCGACACCTTGCGGCGGGAGGAATCGGGACGCCACATCCGGTAGCGGAAGAGCGTCTTACCCGCCACTAGACCATCGGTCCACCTGATCTTCTTGCCCTCGAGCTTGGTTCGGGGGCGAAATACGATCGGGATCTCGAGGATCCGGGCATCGACCCTCGCAGACTTGGCGTGAAGCTCTGCTTCGATGCCGAAGCGATCGGATTCGAGTTCGAGTCGGTCCCACATGTCCTTGGTCAGGGCCCTCGCCGCGGTCGCCATGTCGGACAGCTCCGTCCGGTACAACCACGTTGCGAGCCCGGTCACCGCTCGATTAGCGAGCCATTGTGCCTTCGAAACCACCTTGCGGTTCCCTCGGTGGATACGGCTGCCACACACGATCTCGGCCTCGCCCTTGAGCAACGGAGCGGCAAGGCGTTCGATGTCGGCCGGGTCGAGTTCCAGATCGGAATCCTGAAGCACGATGTAGGTCCCGGTGACATAGCGGACGCCTTCACGCAGAGCGGCACCCTTGCCTCGGTTCCGGGGCAGTAGGACCAGATGATCGATCAGGTCTCTGACCTTCTGGAGCTCGAGCCTGGTGGCATCTGTCGAACCGTCGTCAACCACGATGAGTTCAGAGACGCAATCCTGGGCCCTGACCCGTCGCACGGCTTCAGCGATCAAGCGCTGCTCGTTGTAAACGGGCATCACAACCGAGATCGTTGGAGGCGCGACACCGGTAGGCACCGGATCGTCGACGCGGCGCATGGATCCCGCCTCCTCGACCGAACCGGCCTCGACCAACAGTCGAGGTGCCTCCTCCACCACCGGTATCGCGACATCTCTTAGATCGATAACTGAGGGCTCCGCCCGGCGCTCGATCCGCCCCACCGGGCGCGGGATCGGACGACCCATCTTGGCGGCAACGAGTGCGCCGACCGAGTCACTGACCGACCACTGTGGCGCGTATCCAAGTGAAGCTGCCTCGGCGGAAAGCTCGGGCGCAGTTGTGTCCGTGTTGAGGAGGGAGCTGTCTGGGTCGAACCGGACCGGGACACTCTTCTCCGCCGCCTCGATGACGAGGTGAGCGAGTTCGAGGGACGTTACGAACTCCTCGGACCCGAACGTGTAGACGCGCCCCTCGGACCCTGGGTCCTCAAGCGCAAGGATCATGCCCGCAACGACGTCGTCCACGTAACAGAAGGACAGAAGGTCGGACCCGTCGCCGGGTACGACCAACGCGTCACCCTTTACGGCGGCATCGACGAAGCGTGGCAGAAGGCTCTTGTTCGAATCTTTATCGCGCGGGCTGACGACATTGTGGACACGGGCCACGGTCACGGGAAGCCCCCACTTGCGCGCGATCCTGATCGCCAGCTTCTCTTCTGCTCTCGTTCCAGCTGCGGCGGTCCAGTTGGCGCTCGGCACGAGCAATGTTTTCGTCAAGGTGGCCGCGCCGCGCTCAGGACGTTGATGGTGCCCTGCACGTCGGTCTCAAGCCTGCCGCGCTCGCCCTGCTCTGCAGCGGAACCGGCGAGGTGAACGATGGCGTCAACCGAAGCGACGAGGTTGTTGACCAGTTCCTCGTCGAGGACGGAGCCCTCTACTAGCTCAAGGCCAGCGAAATCATCCACGTAGCGCAGGTTGGAAGAAGTGCCCCCCGAGAGATCGTCCAAGACGACGACCTCATCCCCACGCCACAACAATGTTTCCACGAGATGGGAACCGATCGACCCGGCTCCACCGGTTATGAGTACCCTCATTTCGTGCCCCTTCTTACAGAGATATGACTTCGCCCCACCTCTGTCTCGTGCGCCCCACCACCTTCGTTACTTTCCAGCTATTCCCAGAATTTCTTCCAGAAATACCCGGAACAAGAGCCAGATTAGACCATCGACGGACCTTCTCCAAGACCTTTGGCAGGTAAATCTCAGGGTATTTATGGGTCCAAAGGGCCCCAAACCGGGTTAACCACGGTGTCGTGAGCAGGGAAGAACTGGAGGAAGGTCGAGTCGCTGAGCCGCGGTCCTAGGGTCGTGACGGCGCGGACGGAGAGCGCGAAGACCCGGCTTCCCGATCACGGTGGCGATGCCCAGGATGCCGGTGCACGCTCCCGCGACGAGGCGGAGGGGTGTGCTCCCCGGGGTGATCGTCACCGCTCCGACCACGAGGGCCGAGACGATGGCGGCTTCACCAAGGGGGCGGGCAAGCTCCACTCGGAGCGGCAGGATCGCCCACAGCAACGCGCCAGTGAGGGCAGCCTCCGTCACAAGGGTACCGATGAGCGCTCCCCAGGCCCCCCAGATCGGTATCAGGGCGAGGCTCACGATCAGGTTCAGGCCCAGAACCGCAGACACGAGCGTGACCTTCTTCGAGCCGGAACTCGAAAGGACGACACCGAACAGGTGGTTGACGAATCTGAACGGAAGGACCCACGCGAGCCCTGCCAGCAGTGGGCCAGCCTGCGTGAAACCACTACCGAACAGCATCGAAGCGATGTCTCCGGACATCGCAGCGAGGCCAGCCGCCATCGGAACGCTAACCACGATCAAGGCTCGGGATGCAGCGGCGAAGACCGCAGATAGTTCGGGATCATCGGGCCCGGTCGCTCGAGCTATCACCGGGTACAGCGATGAATTGAACGCCACCGCGATCAGTGGGGTCGTCAGAAGGATCATCGATGCGGCACCGTAGAAGCCGACCTCCTCCGGCGGTCGCACCAACGCGAGGACGACGATGTCGAAACGAAGGTAAGTGGCCGTCAGCGAGTACGAGACGGCCAGGGGCCATCCCTCGTGGATCAACCTCGACCACCCGGACCACGAGAGGTCCATCCTGAGAGGACCCCATACCCGGCGGTATAGGAAGAGGGACAGAACGAGATTCGCCAATCGCCCGGCCGCGAGGCCAAGCATGGCCCCCCACACTCCATATCCGAGACCCAAGGCGATGCCCGCGGATACAAGGCTGATGACTCCCTCGACTATCGCGGTGGCCGTCTCCATCTCCATCCGCTCGCGAGCGTGGAATGACGCCCTGAGGATCAGGACAGGAGCACTGATAGCTATGAATGCGGCTGCTGCCGACAGAGCCTGAGCCACCTCGGAACCGACACCGATGATGAGCGGAAGCACGAACAGAGATCCAGCCACTCCGAGACCGAGAACGCACGCCAACGGCAGGCTTCGCTCTATCTCGCGTGCGTCGCCGTGGCGGGCAAGCTCCCGGATCAGTCGATTGTCGAGACCAAGCACCGCCAGGAAGGAGAGCGTTCCGGCGAGCGTCCAGCTGAGCGAGAACACCCCGATCCCATCAGGCCCCAGCGCCCTGGCCACCATGATCCCGGCTATCGCACGGGATCCGCCGGCAAGGCCGAAGGAGATGATCTGACTGACGGCGTTCTTGGCGACCTTGCGTCTAGAGAGCGCGAGCGCACTCACACGATCAGCTCCTCTTCCACACCCGTTCCCTGGGCCCTAAGGGGCCCAGGTGGGTGAAAGTGCGGGCTTGTCGGTCAGCCTCCATCTGAGCTTCCCATCGGGGAGATCCCCCTCTGCGGAATAGACAGCAAGGTGGTCCGTCGCGATCGCTATGTAGTCGCCATCGGGAGAGAAGACCGGCGACCGGTCCACCGAGTCACTTCCGATCACTCGACTCACGTCGCCGCTCGCGAATTCCAGCGTGTATATCTGCCACACGTTGTCTAGTCGCTTGGACGAGAACGCCAGGCGATCACCGTCAGGTGACCAACTCGGGAACAGGTCGCTGACCTCGTCGTCGGTCAGTTGCTCTGTAGATCCGGTACCAAGGTCGAGCAGGAAGAGCTCGTAGCTCGAGTCCTCGCCGCGAGAGGCATACGCAACCTCGTCGCCATCAGGGGACCACGCGGCGTACACGTCGTCGCCCGGGCCAGAGGTCAGTTGCTTGATCGCACCGCCACCGATGGACGTCGAGTACAGGTGCCAGCTGCCGTCGCTCGACCGGGTGGACGAGAACACGATCTCGGTTCCGTCGGGGGAGAACGTCGGATAATCATCCGAAGCTTCCCCGTCCGTCACCTGTTTCGCGTTCGAACCATCCGCTGCAGCGACCCAGATGTGTGAGGTACCGGTTCCGGTCGCCGACGCAAAGGCAAGCTGGTTCCCGTCCCGCGAGAATGACGGCGACGAGATGTAATCGCCCGGGACATCGAGTCTCGTGACGGCCCCCGGAGACGAGGTCCTTGATGTACAGGCCGCTCTCGCCGACGCCGCTGTCTCGGACGAAGGCGATCTTGCCCGTCAATTCACCAGCGGGGGCATCGACCTCACGCAGACTCACGGGGCGACGTTCGTTGGTTGGTTCGCAGCCGACCGCCGATGAGCCCAAGGGCCAGGACCGCGATCAGGACACGGGAGGCACCTGTGCGCACGAGGCTTTCATCGGCCCAGCACCTCTTCGATCGTCGGACCCGAGTTGAACAGCTCGCCACGCTCGTAGTCGTAGCGCTTGAACTGGCTCGATTCGTCCGCAAGACGGAAGTCCGCGGTCCGTTCGATGTGGTAGATGCGCACGTTCTCGTCGTCGTAGTAGATCGGACATGTCGTCGTGATAGCGGCGATACGTCTCGCACCACTCGTACACGATCGCCATGATGCGACCACGCTTGACCTCGTTGCGGTAGTACTCGTTGGTCGGGTTGGTCGGTTCGAGGATCAGGGCCGGGAAGGCATCCTTCTCGACCGTGATGTAGACGTCCTCGGTCGCGATCGGCAACTCGTACCCGGGGCGCATGGCTTCCTGCACGCGAGCGTCCCGTGCGAACACCCACAGCTCGACGAAGAACCCGTCACCGAGGATCCGCTGCCGCTGCTCGGGGATACCGACCACCGTGTACGTGAAGTTCTCGTTCGTTCTGGAGATCTCCCGGGTCTGAGCGGAGATCGCCTCGTAGTCGGTCGGCGGTCCGGTCGTCGTTCTTCGCGGTGATCGGGAACATCGCCGCGAAGATCAGGATGCGAGCACCGCGACCACCATCGACACGGCCGACCCTCACGAGACCAAGTCGCATGGGAACGACCGCCAGGATGCCGGCCAAGCCCACGCCGTAACCGAGGGCCAGCGAGGGTCCCACGATCCAGGCCAGACGGAGTGCGTAGAACGCGTCCAGGCCGAGCACACTCGTGTCGAACAGGATGAACATCAGGACCGCAACCGCCGACAAGCCGATCGTTGCCGCTCCAGTAGCTCGCCGCTTGGTTGCGAGCATCACGAAACCGCCGAAGAAACCGAACCCGGCGCCGATCAAGCGAGCCGATCGAGATCGCGTTCTGGCCCACGTACTTCGTCACGCTGGCGAGGTCCGGGGCTTCGTTGGCGGTCACGCCGCTCCCGATGAACGGCAGCAGGTCTCGGATACCTGCGTACAGGTCCTTCCCGAACGAGAAGGCCGATCGGGATATAGAGGTGTCCGATCAGCGCTCCGAGGATCACCACGCCGATCACCTTGGCGGCGGACACGAGGCCATCCTTCGCGAAGACTCCCGTAGTGACCGCCAGACACCCCTGCCATGGCGAGGAACACGAACAGCGGCAGCGGGTGGATCATCGCCATCGCGACGCTCCCGGCACCACCGTCCACAGATGGCCCTTCTCACGGGTCGTCACAGCCATGGCCGACGAAGGCTAGCGTCAGCAATCCGACCGCGAGACTGAACTCCTGCGGCAACGGTGCCGACTCCCGGGAGAACGGAACGACGAACTCGAGACGAGCACCGAAGATCCCGAAGATCGAGGCTGCGAAGACGGCTGCACCGGCGTTCTTGGTGATGCGGAGGACCGCGTACATGGCACCCACCGGGATCAGGGTCGTCATCAGCGGTCCACCGAACCGGATCAGGTCTGCGACATCGAGGCCCAGGCTGAACTTGTGCCACAGGGCGAGCAACGCAGAGACTCCAGCGGGGTAGATCCCGTCCGGGAACAGCTGGTTGGTCTCGAGCAACTTCGTCCACGTCATGAACGTGTAGCTGTCCGACGGGCTCAGCGACACGTGAGCCGCCGGAGTCTTGACACGCAGGTAGTAAGTGATCGCCAGAACGATGACGAACGGGACGACGAGGAACGAGCATGAACAGCAGACTCGAAGCACTCTCCGACTTCTTCTCGACCTTGCCGTTCGTAGACTCATCGCGTCCGCGCGCTCCGACGGCTGCGTACCGCAACCTGAGCCTCTCCACGTTCGTACTTGTCGCCGATCCCGGCGAGCTCGTACCGAGATGCGATCACCGAAGTCCGAGAACCAGTTGCGATCGACTCCCGAGGGCCGAAGCTTGAAGAAGTACACCGCGATGAGAGCGAGGATCACGAGCGTCAGCGTCTCGTAGAGCCGCAGAGCAGCAAGCACCTGAGTCACCACGATCACGATCGCCAGCCATCTGATGAAGTTGATGACGATCACGTCGAGCGTGTTCCGTGGCGGTCTTCGGGGTCGGCAGGATCAGCCAAGGAAGCAGGATGAATGCAACCCCGAACCCGAAGAACGTCTTGAAGATCTCGATCGAATTCATAGTCGTCACCTACACCGAGGAGTAGTAGTAGTAGTCGAGATTCGTCAGCACCCGCAAAGCAAGCACCAGACTCACGACCGCGAACACGATCCCACCCAGTGCGAACCCGATAACCGCCCAGTAGTACACGACCAAACGGCTCAGGATGAAGCCTACGAGGAAGTCGACGATCAGAGCCGGAATAACGGCCAGGATCGCCAGCCTCGGTCGAGACAGCCAGAAGAACAGACGACACGTTCAGCAGCGAGAACGCCGACAGCGAGTATCCGATCGATCCGAAGATGAACACGAACACGCTGACGTCGTTCAGCAAGATGGCGATCTCGGGGATGTACTGCACCAGCCACTTCACGAAGAAGTAGGCGCCGATGGCTCCGATGATCGACATCACGAAGTAGAGCACCATGCTGCGGCGATAGAACGCGAAGAACCAAGAGCGGAAGTCCTTGGCCTCGCTCACCGTGTACTGCAGCTGCTGCGGCTTAACGAAGCCCGAGAACCTGTAGATGATGTACTCGAGTGCGCCAAGTGCCGGCAGCAACCCGAGCAGCGCCCAGTTGATCCCGACCTCGTAATCGGTCTGGAACCAGATGAACGTCTGGCGGAAGTCGGTGCGACCGGTCCAGGCGATGATCCGGTCTCCGAAGATGAGCACGAAGTACAGGAGCCCGAACAGGAAGTAAGGCGCGACCGAGGACAGCAGCAGCGTGAACCGCGGCAGCCTGGTCGAGATCGGCAACCTCGGATCCTTCGAGCGGTTGTGCTGGAAGGCGAGGATGATCACCGACGCGATCAGTGCGAATGCCGACGCCGAGAGGATCCCGATCTGGTGCGCCAGGACGATGTCCCAGCCGAACCACTCCCGGAAGATGTAGACGACGCCGATACCGACCGCGATCGCGATCGAGAACAGCATCTCCTTCTGGAGCATGTAGAGCGTCGACAGCGACAACCACAGGATCGACAGCGTGAAGTAATAGACGACCGCGAGGTCCTTCTCGATCCCCGACACGACCGGGAAGGCTGAGAAGAAGAAGTACAGGATGATCCCGACCAGGGCCGTCATCAGCACACCGGCTGCCACGAAGAAGAAGGCAACCTTCATGCACAAGAGGAACATGCCCTGCCGCAGATACATCAAGCCTCGTCTACCGATCGCCTGGGTGAACCCACCGGCCAGCAGGTAGCTGAGCGCAGTGCCCACACCGATAGCCGTAGCTCGAGCGGTGGAGAAGTAGTAGTAGGCCCACAGCGAGTACAGCAGAAGCAAGATCGAGAAGATCATGATCGCCATCGGAAGGCCGAAGGCGACGCCTCGGAAGAAGAACCGCGGGATCGCGGACCACAGGCCCGGAGGCTCCCACTTGTCGAGCTCTTCCTTCTGACGCCGGCGCTCCTCTTCCCACGCGGCTTCCTGCGCAACATCGACGCCGCGCTGGCGCTGAGCCACCAGGAGAGCGAGAGCGAACACGTCCGGCTGCCCGTAGTGCTCCCGGGCAACGTCGTCGTTGATCCCGAGGCTCTCTAGGTGAGCGGCGGCCTCGAAAGGACTCTCCAGCCACCCTGCGTTCCTCGAGAGCTCATCCGTGAGCTCCTCGAGGCTAGGGTTCCTGATCGCCATCTACGACTCCTCTCGTGCCAGGACCGTGGCCAGGGCGGCGGCGGCCGCACTCCGGACCGTTGGGTCAGGGTCAGAACTCAGAACCTGTGAGAGAAGATGGATCGCCTCGGTACGAGGGAGCGCTTCGGCCGTGACCGAAGGCGAGATCGCTCTCCGTCGCAGCTCGGCGTCGGGATCGTTGAGGAGAACCCTCACCGCGCTCGACAGTTCCGCTCCACCGACCCGGTAGGCCTCCTCGAAGGCGGCCAGACGCTCTCTCGGGTCGTCCGAGGCGAGCGAGGGGCCTACGGCCGGCTGCATCTCGCGGATCTCGAACTCCTGCTCGGGTTCGATCACCGGTGCATCCGGCTCGAGGATCCCTGCATCCGCGTCGGGCACGTAACCGCCTGACGGAGTACCGGGAACCACCTCGATCTCTTGCGGAGGCATCATCCGCTGACGTTCGATCTCCTCGGCGATCTGCTCCGGCGGGGCGGTAAGGCCCTGATCGACGATGATCACGTCCTGCTGTTCGTCCACGGTCGGAGCCTGGGCGACAACCACGGGCTCATCCGGGACCACGGTCAGTTGCGGCTGAAGCACCGGCTGTGGCTCTGGGATACGACCGGCGGCCCGCTCACGTCGGTAGGCCTCGGCGAGGGTCACGTAGGTCCGACGGTAGCCCTGAAGGGCGGCGTCGATCGTGAACCTGTTGAGAGCGCGGTCGCGGCATGCCGTTTCGAGTTCCTGCCTGGCCCCTTCATCGAGGTTGAGCAAGCGCAGCACGGCATCGGCGAGCCCTTCGATGTCCTTCGGTCGAGCAAGGAGCCCAACACCTTCGAGCGCCTCGCGCACGCCACCGACATCGGTGGAGACCACCGGCTTGCCGCACATGAGTGCCTCGACGACCGAGTACGGGAAGGCCTCCGAGATGCTGGTGAGGAGGATCACGTCACCCTGGTTGTAGGCCTCGGCGGGGTTGTCGGTAGTGCCCATGAACTTGACCGTGTTGGCCAGGTTCAGACTCTTGTGGAGTTCCTTCACCTTCGCGTCGTACTCGCGATCGGCCACTGGGCCGTAGTGGAGGAACTGAACGTTCGGCACCCGCTGACGAACGACCTCGGCGACCCTTAGGAACGTCTCGAGATCCTTCAGCGGGTCGATCCTTGCGATCGATACGACGGTCGGAGCCGACGGTCGGGACACCCGACGAGGGCTGAACGAGACCGGGTCGACGCCGTTGTAGATGACGCGGATCCGCTCGCGCTCCGCGCCATTGCGGAGTTCCCACCGTGCGTTGAACTCGCACACAGGGCTGATCTGGTCCGCGTAGTCGAACGCGGTCCGAGAGATCGCAGCGATCATCTGAACCAGGAACTTCTTCAGGTAGTAGGGGAAGCCATACCGAGCCATGGCCAGGTACTGCTCGCGCATGTACACACCGTGCTCGGTAAGGAGGAACGGCGTGCCTTTCTCGATCTTGGCGAGGATCCCGGGGATGGAGCAGAAACCTGCGGCCGATGAGTGCACGACGTCGGCATCCGGGATCGGCACGTTCAGCGGCATCATCAGGCGGTAGAGCCATCGCAGACCCTCGGTCGCGTCGTTCAGGGACGGAAGGTGCTCACCGTTGCCGTTGCTCGGCGGCTGGACCTCGTCCGGGGTGCGGAGCTGACGGAACATCTCGCGTGCCTCGGCACGGCTCGGACCCCGCTCGGGGTTCGTGTCCTCGACGATCTCCTCGCCGGCGGCATCCGCGGTCGCGGCGTCGTCGTTCGAGACGTGCGCACCGGTGCTCGCGTTGAGGAACACCTCGGTGATCGTGTCCCACGTCGCACGTGACCGGAACGTGGCGCGGTAATCGTTGTCGCGGAAGTAGAGGTGCATCTGGTAGAGCAACTGACCGAAGTGGCCGGGGTCGAAGTCCGGCGAGCCGATCTCGACCAGGAGCTGCTTGAGGAGGGGCACGAAGCCCTTCCTTGGCCTGACCCTCACGGGTGCGCCGCGAGAGATAGATGACCTTCGCCGCCGGGACCTCGGAGGTGTACTCGACGGGCTCCTCGGTACCCCACAGAGGGAGACCGATGAACCGCTTAACGTTGCGGGGCAACACGTACTGGGACGAGATGAACGGGTTCATCATCAGTGCCCAGACCGTGAAGTCAGTCTCGGGCATCCCGCGCATCATCGCCTCGCACCAGGTGCTCACCCCACCACGGAAGTGGGGGTACGTGCCCTCGGTGGTCAGCACGACGTGCAGGTCCGAAGGACCCGAACTCTCACCCTCAACGGGCTGCTGCATCTGTACCTGTCCGATGTCCGCCATCGTCAGCTCCTAGCTTCCGTCGTGCCACTCTTGGGCGGACCGGTCAATTTCCGAAGCGACTTCTCCGTCGCTGCCACTACATCCATGTCTGGGTCTGCAACGAAGATCCGCTTGAGAGGCTCAACCGCTCGCACGTCACCCATGTCTCCGAGAACCTCGGCCGCCTTGACGCGGACGATCCCATCGGGGTCCTCCAGACGAGCGATCAAGTGCATCAACGGCCTCGCTGGAACGCATCGCACCCAGGGCCTGGATCGCCAGACGACGGCGATCCGCCGAGCGATCGGTGAGCTCCACGATCAACGCCGGGGCTGCGCCGGCCTGGGCCAGCGTGTCTCCGACGATCCTGCGAGAAGTCGTCCGATGCCCCCGCCAAGGATGCAACGAGTACGTCGGTAGCTACCGGACCCATCTTGACCAGCAGGTCAGATGCGGTTCTACGGAGGTTCGGGGTGCCGAGCGCATCGATGAGCATGTGGGCCACCGAGGCGGAACTGCGAGCCAGGATCGCTTCACGTCCTGCCTCCCGCACCTCTTGGACCGGATCGTGCGACGCGTCGAGCAGGTAAGGAAGGGTTCGATCGTCGTCGAGCGACGCCAGCGCAGAAACCGCCAGTGCACGCACGTCCGAATGCGGGTCTCGCACCCGAGCTCCAACCGCATCGACGTCCATCGCCTGCGCACGGCCGACCATCGCCTTGAGTGCCTCCGCGCGCACCTCCGTTGCAGGGTCGGACAGAGAGTCGATCAATAGATCGTGACCGCCACCATTGCCGAGGCGAACGAGCATCGCCAGTCCGAGAGCACGCTCCTGCGGGTCACCAGACTCGTAAGCCTGGCGAGCCAAGCGGCCAAGAACGTCCGGTCCGAACCCGAGCAGTGCTTCGATGATGTTTGCCCGCACCTCTGGGGAAGAGGCACGCAGTGCATTCCACAGGGTGGCCAGAGCCTCGGGCCCGGGGGCCTGGCTGAGGATCGACGCCGCACGTCCAGAGATCTCTATGTCAGTGTCCTGGAGTGCCTTGACGAGCAGTGATGTCTCGCCGCCCGAAACACCCGAAAGCAGTTCCACACCGGTGCGACGAAGCTCGACATCGGGATCTCTAAGCGCGAGTTCTGCCGCCTTCGTCCGTTCCTCGCTGCTGGAACCCAAGAAGGCTCGGGCGGCGGAGAGACGGACCCCGGCGGAGCTGTCCGAAGAGATCGTGGCAAGGAGAGCGCTCGACAGGGCCTCGTCCATCGGGCCCTGTGCGGCAGCCTCGATCGAGGCGAGTCGAACCGTTGCGCTCGGGTCCTTGAGCCCGGCATCGATGCCCGAGCTGCCCTTGATGAGTCCCATGAGTCTGATCGCTGCGATGCGGCGCTCCGCATCGGGTTCGCTCTGCCACCCGGCCAAGAGTTCATCGATCCCAGAGAAGCCACGAAGAGCGGCGCTCAGTTGGTCGCGGTCGCGACCAGGGCCCATCTCTAGGACGTGATCGACGAGCGCGGGGATGGCTTCGACGATCCCGAGGCGGAGTGCGACGTCGGCGAGGTAGGCCGTCTCGGCCGGCTCCGAAGAGTTGATCTTGGGAACCAACCACGTAGCGATCCGCGTCGACTTGATCGCTCTGAGAGCGGTCTCAGCGCGCTCCCTGACCGCCGGCTGCGGATCCTTGAGAGCGTTCATCAGAACGGGGATGGTGACTCCTTCGAGTTCGCTATCGAACCCGTTGCTCTCTTCCGCATCGGAGATAGCGCGCACCGGGGCGGACGCCGCTGATTCAGTGACGATCTCGGGGCCTTGGACCTCGAGGGCCATGTCGCGGATCTCCGCCGATGCGTCGTTGGTGCGGGTCGAGAGCGCCACCGTTGCTGCAGGTCCCTTGCCCTCGTGGGCAAGCACTGCCATGCCAAGCCTCAGCCTGTCGTCTTTGGATGTGACACCGGCGACGATCCAGGGCTCGGGGAGAGCAGCGGCGATCATCCCAACCTCGCGGCGGTAGCGGGCCCGCACGTCGCCGGACAAGCCGGCGATCGAGCGGGCCAAGCCCTCGGCCGTGTGCTCGGCAAGCCGGGACGCCTCGATCGTCTCAAGGAGGCGTGCTGCCCCACCGAGAGCGGCACCGATAACGGCGTCGTCTTCCTCGCCGTCGATGCGGCCGACGAGGACGGCGAGAGCCGAAGCCCGGCCAGAACGTCCAAGTAGAGCGACAGAACGAGCTCGAATGCCTGCGTCTGAATCGAGTGACGACTGCTCGATAGCCTCCTGCGGTGCAGAGGTCGGATCGTGTTCGAGAACGCGAAACGCCAGTGAACGGATCTCGTGCTCTGGATCCTGCATCGCGCGAGCAACGGCCGCGATCGCGGACTTGTCGAGCTCCATGTTCGCAAGAGCCCGCAGTGCATCCCGTCGCCGATCGACGGCCGGTGACTTGAGTTGTGCGATCGCCGTCACCACCGGATCCGGGCCAGCAGGTGGCACGTTGGCCGTCATAGCCGGCTCGGGTACCTGGGGTACCTGCGGTGCAGGCGCAGCTGGGTGCTCCGGCGCGAGGTTGATCTCGCGTGACCTCCACGGGGACCTCGTGGTCCTCCATGATGCCAAGCGGAACCTCGGGCTCGATGTCGAGGAGGTCCTGGTGCGACTGCTCGACGTCGGTGATCACATGAGCTTCTTCGATGGCTTCCTCAGCCTTGGCCCCTGCCACCATGCCGGGCGGGGTCACGGACGGAGGCGCGAGGGGCGGCGGGGGGGACGCCATCGCACCGGTGCCGGATCCTTCTGCGGATGACTCGAACCGACGGGTGTCGTCCGCCTGTGCGATGTCTGACAGTTCCTGGCGGGCGCTCGACCTCGAGTTGTCGTACGACTCAGAACTCTCGAGAGTCTCTTCGGAGTCTTCCTCCTGGCCCAGCAGTGAACGGAGAAAACCGATCTCTCTCCGAGGCGTCATCTGCTTCCCCCTTCATCCTTACTGTGCGTTCCAGCGGAGCTAAGGGCTCCGACGATCACGTTACGAACATGCTCCGGTGGAGCTCCCTTCATCACCGCAACGCCTTTAGCGGCAGCGTGTTGATGAGGGAAATCCAGCAACCCAACGACGAGAGGACCGACGGTCGGATCGATGAGCTCATTGAGCGACTTGAGATCGAGTCCCTCAACCGCAGCATCGACGAGCAGCACATCAGCGCTCGCTCGCCGGGCAACGGCGACAGCCTCGAAACCATCACTCGCCTCACCGATCACGCTCCACCCCCACTGTTCCTCGACGACTTCTCTCAAAGCCGCTCGAGCGGAGGGACGGGCATCGACCAGAACGAAGGTCAAGTGCATCCACTGCCTTTCCTCTGTAATGGGTCACAAGAGCAAAGGTAGAGAACGTGGGCCCGCTGGGCATCGGGCGTTCGTAGTGAGTACCGGGGCTCACGGTCCGAACCGGAGCTCCCCGATAGTTGGTAGAGGAGGGACCGAAGGTCTTATCGGTCAGACCCCCGGGAGGAACGACCGGGAGAGATCCCCCGGTCGTCACGGTTAATCCTTGGAGCGAACGATGTGCTCGCGGATCGCCTTAGACGCGGCCTGCGTGCGGTTGGTGACCGACATCTTGCGGAAGATGCTGGAGAGGTGGGCCTTCACGGTCTTCTCGCTCACGAACAGAAGCGCAGCGATCTCCGCGTTAGTGGCGCCCTCACTCAGAAGCTGCAGCACCTCGAGTTCCCTCGCACTGAGTGTGTCCTCGGTCTTCTCCGACCTGCGACCGCGCACGAATACCCGCTGGGCGACGGTGGGGTGAAGATAGAGACCCCGACCGGACAGAGCGGTATCGACCGCTTCACGCAGCTGCTCGGTGCTCGACTCCTTCAAGACGTAGCCGTTCGCACCTGCCTCAAGGGCGGCATCGACGTAGTCCTCGGTGTCATAGGTCGACAGAACGAGGATCGGGAGTTCTTTGTTGGTCTGGCGGATCTGACGGATCGCCCAGATGCCGTCGAACTCCGGCATGCGAGCGTCCATGAAGATGAGGTCATAGGTTCCAGAAGTAGCCAGCGCGACGCCCTCTTGGGCAGAACCTGCCTCGTAGACGTCGAACTCGAAGAAGGTCTCGACCAGCAAGCGGATGCCCTTACGAACCACCTCGTGGTCGTCGACCAGCAGAACACTGATAGGACGCTGCATCTCTTGGTTCCTCTCTACCGCTTCAGCTGTGCTGCTCATCGCTCTTCCCCCTGTCGGGCAGTCCGGCCCGGGTCATCCCCGGTCGGGCTACGTGGTACCTCCCGCCTCCCGACCGTACCTGTTCCCCATGGTCCGAGGTCTTATCTACAGGCCGTCAGATGGCGACTCCCTACGACTATCGGCAGGAAAGTTCTCGGACTGCAGTCGGATCAGGAAGAAATCTCGACCACAAGGTGGGTGCCGTCGTCAGGGGTCGAAACGACGTCGATCCGTCCGCCCATCAACCACACCCTTGACCGGAGCAGATCGAGCCCCTGGTGTTGCCGGTAGCCCTCATCCTTCTTGGCGTCGGGATCGAAGCCTTTCCCGTCGTCGTGGACCTCGACCCGGACGACATCCTCATCGAAGGTGAGGGACACCGAGCCCTCGGACGTTCCTGCGTGCTTCCGGAGGTTCGTCAGGCCTTCTTGTACGAACGCGAATATCAGGGCGACGACGTCGGGGGCGACCTTGCGCTCGTCCCCCACGGCTCGAACGTGACGTCGAGCCCCCACTGTGCGCAGAAGTCGTCCACGTAGCGCGCGAGGCCATCGGCGAAGTCGTCGGGACCCTGTCCCCGGGGAGCCAACTCGAAGATCGCACCTCGCAGATCGTCGAGGGCATGGGTCACCGCGTTCCGAGATTCCGGGACCATCGATCGCGCTTTCTCCGGGTCGTCCAGGTGGCGCTCCAGCACCTGCAGCTGGATCGCGACGTTGGTCACGACCTGGGTCAGGCCCTCGTGGATCACCGATGCGATCCGGGAACGCTCGCGGAGGAGGGCGTGCTGGCCTGCCGCAGCGCTCCCCTCGGCCTGGCCGAAGCCCCAGCCGAGTAGCGTCGCCGTAAGGTCGAGCCCTTCCTGGGACGGGCGTCGACTCCCGGGAGCAACTCCGACCAGGAGTCTGCTCCCGACCGCCCACGCCACCGCCCACGAGCCGGTCATCTGACCCCATGAGCCTCCTTAAGTCCCAGGTCGAGAGCGGCGGACGGGTCTTGCGCGAGGCGCTCCCAGTTCATCCGGTCCAATCCGGCGGACTGCACCTGCCACTCATCCGAGCCTTGACCGCCACGATCGCAGAGATCCCGGTGGGGGTCGGCGTAAGGGCAACCAGAGCTCGAGCGTCGAGGGCCTGAGCCGTCCGCTCGATCACCGAGTGGGCGTCGACGGTTCCGGACACGAGCGTTCCGAAGATGGGTAGCAATCCCCACAAACCACGCATCTCGGCATCCCAGCGATCGTCCGCCGGGAGCGTCGCTCCGTCGCCCTCGATGAGGTGCGGCATATCGGAGAACTCGGGCGGAGCGGACGAGGAGAAGACCTCGGTGACCCGCTTGCGATCCGGATTCTCGAAGATTGCGATGGCGGGCCGTCCTCGGAGGGTGCCACCGAGCACGGCGAGCAAACCGACCCCGGCAACCTGTAGACGGGGGCCGGCCCCCGAGATCTCGGACGACTCCACGAGTGACCATCCGGCAGACTCCCCGATCGTCCCGAGGACCGCGAGATAGACGTGGTCACGAGGCAACGCGTGGGTCGCCTGAGTGTTCCACTCGCCGTCGTCGTATCGGCACAGCAACCATCGATCGGCGCCTAGGCGGGTGCAGAGACTCGCCAGAGACCGCTCGAGTGGGGTCGCTTGGATGGTCGTAGGTTCGATGTTCAGGTGGCTCACCTGGTCTCTATCGGCGCGGATGCCCCTCGTACTGAGAGAATCGTTCCCCGATGCCCGATACTCATGGTCCCACGCCCGGGTGGTGGAACGGCATACACGGCGTCCTTAAAAGTCGCTGGTCCCTGCGGACCATGTGGGTTCGAATCCCACCCCGGGCACGAGGTGGCTTTCAACAGGTGTTCAGACAAGCGGCCACGGCAACGGGCGATCGTTGCTGGGGGGCGGGAAGCGGTCTTCGACCAGCAGGTTCTCGACGCGCTCCAGGGTCGCGGCGGCTTCCTCTGGGGAGAGCAGGTCTGCGAGTTCGGTCCCGAGGCCGCCGTCGTCGCTGAGGGCGGAGCCGAGGGACTCGAGACCGGCCCGAAGAGACCGCCCGAGAGACTCTTCGGCGAACTGCCAGATGACCGTGCGGAGCTTGTCCTCCGTGTGGAAGCTGAGTCCGTGGTCGACGCCCCACAGACGCCTCTCGCCGTCCTCGATCACGTGACCCGCCTTCCGATCGGCGTTGTTGATCACGACGTCGAGGCACGCGAAGACCCGGAAGTCCTCGAGACGTTCCTCCATGAGCACGAAGAAGTGGCGATCGGGGTCGTGCTCGATGAACCGCTGGAGCGAACCGGGCACCGAGGGGGCCGTCGTCCGGTAGATCGTCTCGGGCACGATGTCCCACCCGGCAGCCTCGGCGACGAGGAAGGAGGCCAACTCTCTCTGGCCCCCAAGGTGCCCGTCGGGGAAATCCCACAGAGGACGCTCGCCGCGGTGCGGCTTGTACACGGCGAGGACCTCGTCGTTGCCGTCGGTAACGCGGGCGAGGAAGGTGTAGTTGGACGAGTACGGGAGTAGACCCAGTGACCTCGATCGTCCCGTGGTCAGTGCCTCGATGATCCGGGAGGAACCCACGACCTACCTGTGTGCCGTTGGAAGCCGGGCAGTTGTGTCCGTCGGGGTCCATCGGGAGCCCGCAGAGCTGGCAGATCGGGCGTCCCTCGGCGACGACCGCCAGGGCATGGAGGACGAAGCCCGCGCCTGATCCCGGCGCAGGACGAACCTCGTCGCGACCGTGTCCTCCCGGTTCCTCTGTCATCGTCCTCGTCTCTCGAGGTCCCCGCCTCCTCGATCACCACCAGAACCCTGTCGTTCGCTCGTCGAACGCGAGCGCCATCGCACCCACCCGCCACTCCGGCGTCTCGGTCGCGGTCAGAGCGAGGGCTGGATCGCGAGCAGGTTCGGCAGCTCGGATCGTGTCGTCGGCGTCGAGGGCGAGCAGCAACTCGCGCAGCTTCTCGGCGAGGACCTGGACCTGCTGCTTCTCGAGCATGTAGGTGTGAGCTCCCGAGGGATCGGTCGCCTGGATGTAGAAGACGCGCTCTCCGGGTCGCCCGAGGTAGTCGGCGGTGAACACGACCGGGGTGATCTGCGATTCGCTCATGCGGTGCTCACCCTCCGGGGAGGTTGACGCCGCCCACCCTCGGGCCCATGTCGGACACGCCCACGATGGTGATCGAGGCCGGGTCGATCATGATCCGTTGGAAGAGATCGATGTGGACGCCGAGGTAGTGGGCGACGACGAGCTTGATGACATCTGCGTGGGTCACCACACACCGGGCCTTTCGGATGCTCGTCTCGGATGCGCTCGAGTTCCGAGAGACCCGGGCCTGGGTCTCGCGCAGGTTCTCGCCATCCGGGAAGCGTAGCCGCCGAGGGGAAGCCCTGCACCTGGCGCCACAGCTTCGTCTTGGTCAGGGTGCCGAACGTGCGCCCGGTCCACTTGCCGTAGTCGACCTCGCCGAGTTCCTTGCGGTGATGTACCTTGAGACCCTGGCGCGCCGCGATCGGGGCGGCGGTTTCCTTCGTGCGATCGATCGGCGACGAGTAAACGGCCTTGAACTTCACTCCGGCGCCAACCGGTCGGCGACGGCCTCCGCCTGAGCGACTCCCTCGTCGGAGAGATGGACGTCCGGGGCCCAGCCAGTCAGCTTGTGACCGGTGTGGGAGGTAAGCCCGTGGCGGACCAGATAGAAGGTCGTCATCAGAGGGCTCGACGTATCGCATCGAGGGCACTCGGATTCTCGAGCGACGACATGTCGCCCGGGTCCTGGCCCAGAGCCGTCGCACGGATGGCCCGACGCAGGATCTTGGCCGAGCGCGTCCGGGGCAACTCGTCGACGAACAGGATGCGTGCCGGCGTGAACGCCTTCCCCAGTTCGTCCGCGATCACCTTCTTGACCTCGGCTTCGAGTTCGACGCGAGCGGTCGTCCGACGCGGTGATGCAGAAGCACCAGACGGTCTCGCCCTTGACCTCGTCCGGAACCCCGATCGTTGCGCACTCGATGACGGCGGGTGGCCGACCGCTGCCGACTCGAACTCGGCGGGTCCGATGCGCTTGCCGGCAACGTTGAGGGTGTCGTCGGAGCGCCCGTGTAGGAACCAGTAGCCGTCCTCGTCGATCGACGCCCAGTCGCCGTGCACCCAGATGTCCTCCCAGCGAGACCAGTACGACTGGAGGTAGCGCTCCTCGTTGTTCCAGAAGCCCCGCGTCTGAGCGGGCCACGGCTTGGTGCACACGAGTTCGCCGACCTCGCCGCGCACCGGCTTCCCGTCCGGGTCGTAGACGTCCATCGCCATGCCGAGGGCCGGGGTGCCGAGCGAGCAGTTCTTGGTCGGGATCACGGGGGCCTGACCGAGGAAGCACGCCCCGATCTCGGTCCCTCCGGAGATGTTGATGATCGGGCAGCGATCCCCGCCGACGACCTCAGAGAACCACCGGTAAGGCTCGGGGTTCCACGGTTCGCCGGTCGAAGCGAGGATGCGCAGGGTCGAGAGATCGTGCGACGCTGACGGGCTCGTCACCCGCGGCATCAGCGCCCGGATCGAGGGTCGGCGAGATACCGAGGATCGTGACGCCGTGACGCTCGCACATCTCCCACAGGCGATCGGGACCAGGATGGTTGGGCGCGCCCTCGTACATCAAACGCACGCGCCGTTCGCGTGCGCGCCGATCATCTCCCACGGGCCCATGATCCAGCCCATGTCGGTCACCCAATAGAGAAGATCGTCCGGGTGGACGTCGGTCTGGTAGGCCGCCTCCTCGGCGACCTTGACGAGGAACCCGCCGTGGACGTGGACGCTCCCCTTCGGCGTGCCGGTCGTGCCGGACGTGTAGCCGATCAGGAACGGGGTCTCGGGATCGAGCGGCGGAGCCTCGATGCGTCTCGGGCTGCGAGCCGAAAGGCGTCGTCCCACGTGACGTCGAGGGCGCCGACGGCATGTCGTCGTCCGGGAAGCGCCGGTAGACGAACACCTTCTCGACGCTCGGCGAGCCGGTCACCGCCTCGTCCGCGGTCTGCCTTCATCGGAACCTTCGAACCGCGCCGGTAGAAGCCGTCGGCCACGAAGAGCGCCTTGGCCCCCGCGTCGTCGAGGCGGGTCTTGATCGCGGGGGCGCCGAACCCGGAGAAGATCGGGAGATAGATCGCGCCGATGCGCGCTACCGCGTAGGCGGCGATGACGGCCTGGGGGACCATCGGCATGTAGACGCCGACCGCGTCGCCTGGTCCGACCCCCATGGCGAGAGCCCGTTGGCGACCTTGCACACCTCGGCGTGCAGACTGCGCGTAGGTGAGGCTGCTCGGTGGCCCCGTCCTCGCCCTCCCAGACGATCGCGGGCTGCATCAGGGCGTCGTCGGCGAGGTGGCGATCGACGCAGTTGTAGCGTGAGGTTCGACCTCGCCGCCGACGAACCAGCGCGGCCACTGCGGGCCACGCGAATCGTCGAGGACCTTCTCGTACGGGGTCGAGAACTCGATCCCGAGGTCGTCGACGACCTCGTCCCAGAACCACTCGGGGTCATCCTGCGAGCGGGCGAGCAGGTCTCGGTAGTCTCGATGCCGTGACGTGCGCATCAACCTGCGTCACGTTGGCGTCGCTCGATGTAATCGGTCGTCGGTTCCCACGCGAATTCACTCATCTCGTCAAACTAACCGAGTAGCTGCAGCACCAACCCGTCGAGGATGTCCTTCTCGGACGCCATCAATCGGCGGCATCAAAGGTCTCCATGACGAGCTGGCAGATCTCCGCGCCGGCGACGATCACGTCGACCCGGCCCGGTTCGAGTCCTGCGATCCGCTTGCGCTGTTCGTATGGAAGCGTTCTCAGCCGCGGGCCAGCATCCGACATCCCCGTGACTCAGGACGCGTGGTGGGTCACGTCTGGGTCGTACACGGGGATGCCGGTCTTGAGCACCGCGAGTTGGGCGACCGTCCCGGCGACACCGATCAACGGGGTTCCCGCCGGGACCTCGAGCTCCTGACCGCATCCTCGAGGGCGTCGCCACCTCGGCTCGGAGCGTGTCCAACTCGTCTTCGGTCGGGGCGGATCGGAGTGGAGGTACTTCTCGAACATGCGCACGCAGCCGACGTCGAGAGCAGAGAGTCGAGCTGGCTCACGGTTCGGGTGCCGCACCACCAGACTCCGTGGAGCCTCCCCCGATATCCACGACGAGTTGGCATGCCGCTGCCGGGCCAAGATCAGAGGTGGCTCCCGAGGAACGTGCGCGCCCGCGCTTCCTCCTCGCCTGACAGTACGATCCGGATCCTTGCCCGTGAGCGACTTCACCCCGTCGAAGAACTCGTAGCGATTTGCGCATCGCTGCACCGCGGAGGTTCCGGTGACCCGTAAGTCTGCACCCCGACGTCCCCGCACGCGCAGCCGTACTCGGCGATCGTAGCCAGAGTCCGTGCGCGAGCGCCTCGTGATCCAGGACCGCGGTTCGACCCGTTCTAACTCCCTGAGCCGAGTCGCGTGATCGTCATCCGGCGGTCGACGGAGTCCGGAACGATCACCCTGACCCATCCGCGACGAGGAGCCGCGTGGCCAGTTCGTACCGACGTCTATAGCGGCGACCCTCACCGAGCGCCTCCGCGCACCCACGCGGCAATCGGGCCAGCCGGTCTCGGCCAAGCCAGCGCACCGATCGGGTTCTCGCCTCCGGCGAACTGGTGGCGTACATGCGCATGAAGGCACTTCACCCTGTCGGGTCCGCCGCCTGGGGTGCGCCGGGCCGGTGAGGACTCGTGAAAATCCCGGCGTTCGATCGAGGCGCCCGATCGCCTGCCCGAACCGTTCCTTGAGGGCTTCATCGGTGGCCAGCGCTCGCTTGTGGCCTTGAACCATCCGGCGGCCTCGAGCTGGCTAACGCGCTTAACCAGCACCGGGCAGGTCAACCAATAGAGCGTAGGGAACGGAGCTGCCATCGTCGAGCCGAGGGTGGTTCTCGATGGCCATCGGGAAACCGAGATGGCATCTGGCGGCGACTGCCCAGGGCGGCACAGGGCCTGCCCAGTTGCGGTTCGACCTGGGCTTCGTCGTCGGGGGTGAGCTCCAAGGTTGCACACAGAGAACCTAGAGAACAGGCCGTTGCCTGCCCTAAGAATCCCAAGAAGTTGAGGAACCCCTCGATCGGGCCACGTCGGGCGCGACAACCGGCGTGGCCTCTCCCGCCGCTGCGGCTGCTGCTGTGGCGCGCCGCTCCTTACGCTTCTGGTGCTTACGGGGGAGGCATCACGACGAACGGGGTCTCTCCCTCCTTCGTGGAGCCAATCCCGCGTGCCTTCTGCTCGATGAAATCGGGATCCTTCAACCGACCGATCTTGGCTCGGAGTGCTGCGTTCAGCTCTCGATCTCGTGACGTCCGCGCTCATCGTCGAGATGCGGTTGCGCTGCTCGATGAACTGGCGGGTCGGCTCGATGGCCATCGCTACGATGACGCCATGGCCAGCAGCGGGGCCACCGCTCGCGAGAGGAAGACGTGACCGCGCGGGAGCGGAGCGTGCTGCGACGGCCATCAGCCGACCTCGGGAACGCCTGCGACCCCAGATACCTGGCCGAGTCTTCGAGGTCCTCCTCGATGCGGAGCAGCTGGTTGTACTTGGCGGTGCGTTCCCCGCGAGCGGGTGCACCTGCCTTGATCTGTCCGGCATTGACCGCCACTGCGATGTCGGCGATCGTCGCAGTCCTCGGTCTCGCCCGATCGGTGAGAGATCATCGTCGTGTAGCCCGCCCGATGAGCGATGCGGATACACGAGAGCGTCTCCGACAGGCTGCCGATCTGATTGAGCTTCACGAGGATCGAGTTGCGCGACGCCTTCATCGATGCCTCGGCGCAGTACTTCGGGGTTAGTGACGAAGAGATCGTCGCCGACGAGTTGGACCTTGTCACCGATCGCATCGGTGAGCTGCTTCCACCCGTCCCAGTCGTCCTCGTCCATCCCGTCCTCGATCGACACGATCGGATAGCGCTCGACCCAATCGGCCCAGAACTCCACCATCTCTCCGCTCGACGACCTCCGGTCCTCCGACGCCAGCACGTAGCTGTCGCCGTCCCGGATCTCCGAGGTCGCAGGGTCGAGTGCAGCGCGACATCGCGGCCCAGTTCGTAGCCCGCGTCGCCGATCGCCTCGATGAGCAGTTCCACCGCCTCCTGGTTCGAGCCGAGGTCCGGAGCGAAACCACCCTCGTCGCCGACGGCGGTAGCGAGGCCTTTGTCGGCAAGCAGCTTCTTCGAGCGCGTGGTAGCAGCCCGTCCCGAACTCAAGCGCCTCCCTGAAGGAAGCCGCGCCGGCGGGCCGTACATGAACTCCTGGAAGTCCACCGAGTTATCCGCGTGGGCGCCGCCGTTAAGGACGTTCATCATCGGCACCGGCAAGACATGCGAATCGGGACCCCCGAGGTACCGGTACAACGGCA
>CAVWNF010000001.1:0-28345 GCA_963756365.1 uncultured Actinomycetes bacterium | reverse complement strand
TCGCGGTCACCGGCACCCTCAGGATAGATCCGAGGAAGTGGGGTTCCAGAGCCGCTCCGCTGGTGCCGTAGAGATTCGTTTTGATGGGGAACTCACTGGAGTCGTACCTGAATCCGTGGTTCTCGAGAACCTCCGTGAACCACGGCGTGCGGGCATCGACCGACCAGCTCGGAGCCCTGAACCCGACGGGTTGCGCTCCGGTGATGTCGCCGAGGGCACCAACCGACCGTCTCACCTGCTCCTCGAAGTCCGCCCTCGTCATCTGGTAGATCAGATCGTGGCTGTAGCTGTGGACGGATCTCGTGTCCTGCGTCGGCCAGTCTCCTCACGGCAGCCGGGTAACTCTCCGCAAACTCGCCAAGGACGAAGCATGTACTCGAGACCCCGGCATCGCCGGTCAATCGATCCAGCGATCGATGGCGAGAGCCATGTCGTAGGTCGTCGCACGTCGTTGCGACATGACCTCGTCCTGGTGGGGGTCCAACTGGGCGAAGTTGGCGTGATGCCAGTCCTCGACATCGATCGTCAAGAGGCCCCTGGGAGCAGGTCTCGTGCTAGCCTCGCCGAGTGTCATGGCTCGCGGGTCGCCCCGTCGTCATCACCGACGGTCTCTGGCGCAAGTCTTTGAGTGCGATCCGCTCGCTGGGGAAAGCGGGGGCTGATGTCCACGTTGTAGGACACTCGCTGTTCACCACGGGGTTCTATTCTCGCTTCACGAACACCAAGCTCAGGGCCCCCGACGCGACCGCCGATCCAGACGTTTCGGAGCACGGCTCATCAAGCATCTAGCGACCCTAGACGACCCGGTCCTCTTTCCGATGGAAGGGGAACGATCCGGTGGCTAGCCGATCACCGGGACGCCCTTCCCCACGGGACCAGATTCTTGATCCCCTCATCCGAGGCCCTATCGATCGCATTCGACAAAGGTAAGACCTCCGCCGCGGCCGCTCAAGCTTCTATCCCTCCGCCCGTGACCCAAGCGCCCGAAGACCCCGCCGGGTTGGCGTCGCTCGTAGCGACGATGGAGCCGGGAAGCTTCGTGGTCAAGCCACGTTCTGGGTCGGGTTCAAGTGGTGTGATCTACGGCGAACAACAGATGAGGGGTGCCTGGAGCAAGTACTGGGTGGAGCACGGGCCAGCGGATCGTGCAGGAACGCGTCCCCACGGAAGGCAGAGCCGTTGGGGTCGCGCTCCTATTGGCTCCCCTGCAGCACGCGACTGACCCCAGCTCACGCACCAACGGCTCAAGCAATACCCCGTGAGCGGGGGTCCGAGCACGGATCGCGAAAGCATCCACGAACCTCAACTCGAAGCATGGAGTGCGACCCTTCTGGAATCACTCAATTGGCGGGGCATCGCCATCAGTGGTGGAAGCGGCGCCAATTATTCGGGCGCATGGCAACTGCTCGATCAACCCGCGCTTCTGGGGAAGCCTCGAGTTGGCCGTCGAGCCCGGCGTCGATTTCCCACGCCTCTATGCGCTCGCCGCTCTCGGAACGGAGACCGCAGCCCTCGGCGACTACCCAGATCAAGTCAGGTGCCGATGGATGATCCCTGGCGAGGTTCTGAGGTACCTCTCCTCGCACCGGGACAACACGAGTCGGTCAGGGCATTCTTGTCCGGACTGCCGAGATGACCAGAGGAATGGGATAGCGAGGACAAGCGTGGCACGCTGGCCACCCTTGTGTGTACCGACCGCGCTGGCACTCGATCCGAGGTACTGGCGCTACGTAAAGCGTCGCTAGCCGGTTGCTACAGAGGACGGGGCGACTCCAACCATCGCTGGCTCCCACATGATCGGCTGAAGCGACCTTACTCGAGCGGTGTCTGGACCGGGGCCCTCGGAGCGAACCCCCGAATCTGCCCGGATAGACGCTCAATGGTGGAGGAGCGACTGCCCCTGAAGCTCCGTCGCTGGCTTCCACATCCGGTATCGGAACAGAGTCTTGCCTGCGACGATCCGTTCGGTCCATCTCGACCTTCTTACCCTCGAACTTGGTGCGCGGTCGAAAAACGATGGGGATCTCGAGGATCCGCGTTCGCCCGGGCCAACTACGCGTGGATCTCGGCCTCGACACGAACCGGTCAGATTCGATCTCGAAGGTGTCCCACATCGCCTTCGAAAGAGCCCTCGCAGCGGTCGCCATGTCCGACTGCTTGGTCCGGTACAGCATCGACGCTAGACCGGTTACCGCCCGTTAGCGAACCGCGCTTCGCTGACGACACGACCTTACCGGTTGCTGTCGTGGATCCTGCTGCCACAAACGATGTCCGCCTCGCCCTTGAGGAGAGGAGCGGCCAACCGTTCGATGTCGGCGGGGTCAAGTTCTAGATCGGAGTCTTGGAACACGATGTAAGAACCCGTGACGTAGCGGACACCCTCCCTTGGAGAGCGGAGCGCCCTGCCCGCGGTTCTTTGGCAGCGACACAAGGTGATCGATCAGGTCGCGCACCTTCCCCAGCTCTACATGCGTCCCATCTGTGGAGCCGTCGTCCACCACGATCAGCTCGGATACGCAGTCCTGACGGCACCCGTCTGATCGCCTCTGCAATCAGCTTCTCCTCGTTGTCGACCGGCATCACAACGGAGATCGTTGGAGGCGCGATACCGGCAGACACTTGGTCCTCCGACCCGACGCCGGAACGGCGACGAAGCAGAGCGTCTCCTCCACCGCCGGTACCTCGACGTCTCTGAGATCGATGAGGCTCGGTAGCTCTGGCGCTGCACATCTCCAAGAGGATGCGGATAAGGACGTCCGAGCTCGCTGACCAGGGCGGCGATCCATCCGAGATCGACCAGCGACTCTCAAATCCCAACTCCGATACCGCGTTTCGATTCCGACATCCGGGATGACCTTGTCGGTGTTCAGATCGTCCTTTGCCGACCCAAAGGTGATCGGGGCATCGCTCTCGCATGAAATGGGACAGAAGGGTCTTGTTGCCTTCAGCTTCTCGAGGGCTGATGACGTTGTGGATGCGCGTGATCGTGAACGGGAGGCCCCACTTCTGGGCCACCCTGACGGCCAGCTTCTCCTCGGCCTTCGATCCTGTAGAGGACGTCCATTCTTGACTCGGCACCATCGCGGTCGGACGGCTATGCGCAGCCGCAGCTCCGAGAACGTTGACGGCACCTTGGATGTTGGTTTCCAGGCGAGCACGAGCGTCGAGGGATGCCCCCGCCCCGGCGAGGTGAACGATCGAGTCAACGGATCCGACCAGACGCTCGACGAGTTTCTCGTCGAGGGACGAACCCTCGACGAAGCTCAACCCCGTGAATCCCTCTACGTATCTCAGGCCCTCTTTGCTGCTGCCGGAGAGATCATCGAGAACGACGACTTCGTCTCCACGCCACAGCAGGGCCTCTGTCAGGTGGGAACCGATCGATCCCGCCCCGCCCGTGATGAGTACTTTCACCCTTCGCTCCTTCTCACAGAGATCTCGCTTAGCCCCACCTCTGTCTGGAGCCCCGGCCCTCGCCGGGGCTCCATCGAACGGACCTTCGATCGCATCTTTACGGGAATGACCCGACCAGCACTTCACAGTTGACCTGTGTATCGATGCCGGCCGCTCCGGCATCACAGGTGTCCGTGTCCGCCCACCGTCGAAGATGTCGTTGTCCTCGCCACCGACGAGGTAATCGTTCCCATCGTCGCCGTAGATCTGGTTGCACCGCGCCCGGCGAAGACGAGGTCCGCACCACTGCCGGCGTCGATCTCGTCGGCTCCGATTCCGGTGAACACGTAGTCCACCTCGCTACCAGAATCGATGTAGTTATTCCCGTTGCCGGTGAAGATCGAGTCGATACCCGGACCCGAGAAGATGACGTTGTCGCCGTGCTCACCATCGATCCGGTCGTCTCCGGCACCGGTGTCGATGAAGTCCTCTCTCGGACCACCGAGCACGTAGTCGTTACCCGAGCCTGTGAACACGGTGTGCACGCCGTGGCCGAGGTACAGATCGTTCATGACGCCGGCGTTGACGAAGTTGTCGCCCAGGTTCGTCTCGATCTTGTCGTCACCCGTTCCCGGCGGTGACATCGTCAGGACCGAGGCCCGTGTGGACATAGTTGTTGCCTTCACCGACGTTGATCCGTTGTCCGTGCCCTGCGAACACCTCGTCATTGCCGGAGCCAGTGGTGATGATGTCCTGGCCGAGTCCGGCATCGACGTAGTTGTTGCCGTTGCCCAGGTTAACCATGTTGTTGCCATCTCCCGGCAAGCACCTCGTTGTTGCCGTTGCCGGCATCGATGGTGTCGGAACCACCACGCCCCGAAGGTGGTTGTTACCGTCACCGGCGTCGATATCATCGACCCCTAGCCGCCGTAGACGTTGTTGTTGCCAGCACGTGATCCGATCGACGTCGTAGTCGTGCCGTCACCACCGATCATGGTGTCGTCGCCGTCACCGCCGTCGAGGGTGTCGTTACCGAGCCGGCCGACGATCAGGTCGTCGCCGTCCTCACCGTACATCTCCTCGTTGCCGTAGCCACCCCACATCCGGTCGTTACCGACCCCGCCGTACATCTCGTCGCCACCGGTACCGCCGAAGAAGTCATCGTTCCCGTCGCCGCCGAACATCAGGTCGAAACCGGCGTTGCCGTACAGGGTGTCGTTGCCGTCCTGGCCGTGGAGCTCGTCGCCGCCGCCCTTACCCACGATGTTGTCGTTGCCGCCGAGTCCGCAGATCACATCGGGACCGGGCGTACCGACGAGGTAGTCGTCACCAGGCGTACCGGTGATCGTGCAAGCGGCGACCGGAACGATGAAGTCCCACGGCGAGGCCGCGGTCGTGTAGACCACGATGACGAGGTCGCCGTTGCCGTCGACACCCTGGCTCTCGACACAGGGATCGGGCGTGGCCGTGGTGCCGTTGACGGCATCGCAATCGGGACCGCCACGCCGCTCCGCCGCACGATCACGCTGTTGGGGTCGAGCGGGTCACCAGCGATGGCATCGAACTTGAACGTGATCACCAGCGGATTCGGGTTGGCGGTCGGGTTTGCGGTGATGTTCACCTGCTGCCCGAAGAACGTGTAGCCCCTGGAGGCGGCTCGGTGTGGGTGTCGGTCTCGTCGATCGTGACCGGTCCACCGGCTCGGGTTCGTCACCGACGTCGTCTGGGTGTTCGACGCGTCGGCTGACCGTCACCGTCGTCGGTCGTAACGGTTTCACCGGACCCGGATCGACCGGGTCCCAGGAGCCAGAGGGTAGTACTCGCCCGTCTCGATGTTCCTGATCGTGCCCGGGTCGAGGTCCTTCCACCTGGTCGGGGTCGCCGCGTCCCGGACTTCCGAAAGATCCGTGTAGAGAGCCGAGTAGTAGTGGTTGGGCGCCGGCGCACCGTTCGTCGTCGAAGAGGCCCTCGTAGGCGAAGAGGACCTCGTACGACTGCACCGTCACTTCCGCGCCGTCGAGCGGGTTAGTGGAGTACGTGATCGGCGTGGGGTTGGCCTGATCGAACTCGTCGAAACCCTCGAGGTAGACGTCGGCGTTCTTTCCGACGGCCTCGAGTGTGTTGCTGCCCTGGAAGACGATGTCGCTCGTGTTCGGGACGCCGGAGAATTCTCCCCTGGTGAACACGCCGACCCCACCCCAGCCGTTGGTGGTTGCCGTGATGTTCTCGTAGGTCATGTTAGTCCCGTCGGTCGACTGGAAACCGTTCCCGGTCACCGCTTCCTCCGACGAAGAGTCGTGGACGTACCAGTTGTCGGCGGTGTTGATGTCGACCCCGGTGCGGTAGAAGTCCTTGACCTCGACCCCGTCGATCTCACCGTCGTCGGCACCCGGATCGACCTTGATGCCGAACGCGCGGTCCGTGTTGCTGGTCCGCTGACCGTCCATCGTGAAGTCTCTCAGGACGAGACCATCGGCTCCGCCGGATGCTCCGGCGTCCGTATAGACCGGGGAGAACGCGACCGAGTCGCCGATGGCGTGGATCCCGTAACTGGTTACCCCGGGCGCTCGATGATCGAGACGCCTGCTCCCTCACCTTGGATCGTCAGGTTGTCGACGACCACCCGGATCTGGGGCTCGATGCATGTTCCCGGGCAGACGAGCACCGTATCCCCCGCGCTCGCCGCGTCCACCGCAGCCGCGACGCTGTTGTGCGTGACGGTGGGAGTGCCCGTGCAATCGCTCGGCGTCCCGATGGTGTTGCCGTCCACGACCCAGGTGGTGATGGCCGCGTTAGCTGGCGAGAAGAAGCCTGGAAGCAGGCTCGTGATCAACGCGATCGTGAACAATCCGGCGAGCTTCCGGGTGCCCCTAGCTGTGGTGCTCATACCAACCATCCCCCAGGTAGTAGCGGTGTCTGCGTCCAATCAAGAGACGTAAGCCCATTCGGGCTGACTGGAAAAGAATGGGACATCAAAGGTCCTAAGACAAGGGGCTTATCGATAATCCTCCACGAATGACTAGGAGTGACTAGTCCTTTGCCACGTGGGATCTCCGAAGCCTGCAGGGTAGGTTCACCAGAGCGTGGTCGGCCCTTCTGGGAGGGAAACTCTAGGAGGATATTTCTGTATTTTTCTGACTACGTCCTTAGCCCTATCGGACGAAGCTGTAGACCTGCGACCACCGCAACGCTGTGGGAACGCCCGGCAGCATATCGAGCCCTCGGACGGGCCCGGCGGGCTCGAACCCGGCAGCGGAGAAGAGCCGGCTCCAGCCGCGATAGGAGCGCTGTCGCTCCTCCTTCGTGTCGCGCTGGACCACGCTCCTGACCGTGTTCTTGACAAGCCACGATGGCGAGCGGGGGTTCTCCTCATTAACGACGACGACGGTCCCTTCGGGAGCCACTTCCCGAGGGTGCGCAAATGGGCGCCCACGTCGGGAAGGTGGTGTAGGCAGTAGCCATAGAAGACCGCATCGGGGGGGCCGCCGAGAACGTCCTCGGTCCGAGTCATATATGCCTCCGCTTGGATGTCCGCCGCGAACAGAGATGGCGTCACCCCTAGTCGTCGGCGAAACGTTCCCCTCGAGCGATCTCCTCAGGAGCAAGATCCACTCCGACGGCGGAGTACCCGGCAAGCGCGAATGCTGCCGTATAAAGCCCTCCCGCGCACCCCATATCTAGCAAGCTTGCGCCCTTGGTGGTTCGCTCGGCAAGCTCGTCAAGAGTCAGCGCCAGCCGCTTCTGGTTGAGTCGTGCCACCGGATGATCCGTGAAAGCACCGAACGTATAAAACATCCCTGGATCCTCGAGGTCCTCTTGAGCGAAGGCCATCGCTTGCTCACGAACCCTCTCAACTAGCGCCACCGACGCTTGATCGAACGCGTGTCCCTTGCTATGGATCACTTTGTTCCTCCTCGTTAGGCGATGCTCGGTGGACAGTAAGACCAAGACTGGGCCTGCCTAGCAGCAGGGTGAGGCTGAGCGCGCCGAGAGCAATTCCTACAACCAGTCGCACAACAGTGGCCCCCGGGGTTAGGGATGTTCCTGCGACAACCAGGATCGAGACGAGCGCCGCTTCAGAGAGGGGGCCCTTCATCGGGGCCCTGAGGGGGAGGATGCCCCACAGAAGGAAGCCAGTGAGCAGAATCTCGGTCGCAAGCACCCCGATGAGGGCCCCTCGTGGACCCCATGCTGGGATGAGCGAGAGGCTCACGACGAGGTTGAAGCCGAGTGCGCCAGATACGAAAGTGATCCTTCTGGAGCCGGAGCTTGCTAACACGACTCCGTAGAGATGATTAACGAACCTGAAGGGCAATACCCAAGCCATCCACGCAAGGAGGACACCAGTCTCGTGGAATCCATCCCCAAAGAGCAGTGATGCGACCCGCTGAGCCATCACGCTGAGACCTGCGGCCATCGGTACGCTCACTACAATCAGAGCCCGGAAGCCGCTCGGAAGACGCGGACGAGCTCCGGGTCGTCTGGCCCCTTCGCCCTGGCTATGACGGGATACAGGGCTGAGTTGAATGCCACCACGATCAAAGGCGTTGAGAGAAGGATTATCGCGCTCGCACCATAGAAGCCCACCTCCGCTGGATCTCTGAAGAGGGCCAGGATCAGGATATCGAAGCGCAAGTAAGAGGCCGTCAGCGAATACGAGACGGCCAAGGGCCAACCTTCGCGGACCAGCTTTGACCAGCTCCCCGTCTGTGTCTCGATATGGAGCGGGCCCCAGACGCGTCGGTAAAGTACCAGGGACAGCGCCAAGTTGGCCGCCCGACCGACGGTCAAGCCAAGCATGGCTCCCCATGCGCCAGCGCCGAGAGCGAGCGCCGCTCCGGCCCCAGCCAATCCAACAACGCCTTCGAGGACCGCGGTCGCGGTCTCCATCTCCATCCTTTCGCGCGCGTGGAAAGACGCTCTCAATATCAAGACCGGAGCGCTGAGCGCGATGAAAGCCGCAGCAGCCGATAGAGCTTGAACGATCTCGGACCGCGGATCGAACATGTAAGGCAGCAAGAACAACACGGCCGGCGAGCCCGATGCCCAGCGTGCAAGCGAGCGGGAGGCTCCGCTCTATCTCCCGAACATCTCCGTGTCGAGCCAGTTCTCTGATCAACCTGTTGTCGAGCCCAAGGACGGCGACGAAGGCAGCGTACCCGCCAGCGTCCACGAGAGCGAGAAGACTCCGATGCCTTCAGGTCCCAGAACCCGCAACGATGATTCCGGCGATCGCTTTCGACCCTCCAGCGAACCCAAACGACACGATCTGGCTCAGAGATTCTTGGCTACCCGCTTACGAGAGGTGACGCTATCAACTCATCCGCCGTCGATGCCCGGCATCTAACATGGAGCCCACCTGGGCGAGAGCGCTGGTTTGTCGGTCAGCCTCCACCGGAGCTTCCCGTCCGGAAGATCTTCCCTCCGCGTGTAGACCGCGAGGTGATCGGCCGCCATCACTATGAACTTCCCATCGGGCGAAAACACCGGAGACCGATCTACCGAGTCACTTCCGATGAGCCGGATACGTCCTCGATGCTAGATCAAGGATGTAGATCTGCCACACATCATCAAGTCGGGTCGAGGCGAACGCAAGCTGGTCTCCGTCTGGTGACCAGTTCGGTGACAGGTCGCTCGCATCGTCGTCGGTGAGTCGTTCCATCGATCCGAATCTGATCGTAGAGTACAGCTGATATCCCCGGAGCTCCCCAGACCGCCGAGTACGCGACCTGCGCCGGTCGGTGACCAGGCCGGGTAGACCTCGTCGCCTGCACCCGAAGTCAACCGCTCCCCGTCGACCGCCGTCGAATAGAGGTGCCAGCGCCTGTCTCCCCCACGGGTGGATGCGAACACGATCTCGCTCCCGTCGGGCGAGAACGTCGGGTAATCGTCGACTCCGTCACCCTCGGTGATCTGCTGGGCACCGCCCCGTCCACGTTGGCGACCCAGATGTGTGAGGGCCCTCACCTGCGCTGCGAACGCCATCTTGGAACCGTCCCGGGAGAGCGACCGACGAAGGTACGATCCTGGAACTGATCTCAGCCGGACCCGCTCAGAGATCTTTCACGAACAGACCGCTCTCCCCGACCCGCCGTTCGCGGACGAAGGCGATCTTGCCCGGCAGCTCCCCGGTCGGTGCCTCCACCTCTCGGAGACTGACCGGGCGCCTCTCCTTGGTCGGCTGGCACGCACCGGCGACGACGCAGCGCAACCAGCATCAGGACCGGAGCCCTTTCGTGTTCATCGGCCGAGGACCTGCTCGATCGTCGGGCCGGAGTTGAACAGCTCGCCCTGGTCGTACTCATAGTCCTTGAACTGCAGAGACTGGTCGGCGAGCCGGAAGTCGGCGTTCCTGTGGATCTGATAGATACGGACGTTCTCGTCGTCGTAGTAGACGGACATGTCATCGTGGTACCTGCGGTAGGACTCGCACCACTCGTAGGCGATCGCCATGATGCGACCCCGCTTGGCCTCGTTGCGGTAGTACTCGCTGGTTGGGTTGGTCGGTTCGAGGATCAGGCCGGGTTCGAAGGTCCTTCTCGATGGTGATGTAGACGTCCTCGGTAGCGATCGGGAGCTCGTAGCCGGGCGCGCGGCATCCTGGAACGAACGTCTCGGGCGAACACCCAGAGCTCAACGAAGAACCCGTGACCGAGATCCGCTGACGCTGTTCCGGGATGCCTACGACCGTATACGTGAAGTGCTCGTTCTGACGCTGGATGTCCCTCGTTTGACGGGAGATCGCCTCGTAGTCGGTCGGCGACGGTCGCCGCCTACAGCTGGAACGGGAAACATGCCGGCGAATATCAAGATGGCGAGGAGCGCCACCATCATCGAGATCGCGACCCTGACCAGACCAACCGCATCGGAACCACGGCCAGCACCCCAGCCAAGCCAACTCCGTAGCCGAGGGCAAGCATCGGACCGATGATCCATGCTAGGCGGATCGCATAGAAGGGATCCAGGCCCAGGATGCTGGTGTCGAACAGGACGACGACCAGGACGGCGACGGCAGACAGACCGATCGTCGCGGCCCCGGACGCCCGTCTGTTGGTCGCAAGCATCACGAAACCACCGAAGAATCCGAAGAAAGCGCCGATCAGCGAACCGATCGAGATCGCGTTCTGACCCATCCCCTCCTTGAACCGCACAGCGCTGGGGGCATCGCTTGCGGTGAGGGATCCCCGATGAACGGCAACAGCTCGATCGGATACCGGCGAAGATGGCCTTTCCGAACAGAAGGGCGATCGGGATATAGAAGTGGCCATCAAGGCGGCGAGGATCACCACTCCGATCACCTTTGCCGCGGCGAGCATACCGTCCTTCGTGAAGATGCCCGTTGCGACCGCCGAGACGCGACGGCCAGCTGCCATGAAGACGAAGATGGCAGCGGATGGATCATCGCCATCGCCAACGACCAGCGCCTACCGTCTAGAGATGGCCCTTCTCTCGCGTGGTCACGGCCATGGCAACGAACGCCAGAGTCAGGAGACCGATGCCGAGGCTGAACTCCTGCGGGAGTGGCGCCGACTGACGCGAGAACGGAACCATGAACTCGCGCGCGGGCCGAACACTCCGAAGATCGCGCCGGCGAAACGGCTGCGCCTGCGTTGCGGGTGACTCTGAGTACCGAGTCATCGCTCCAACCGGGATCAGCGTCGTCAGCATGGTCCGCCGAAACGGATCAGGTCGGCGACATCGAGACCAAGACTGAACTTGTGCCAGAGCGCCAGTACCGCGTGCGTGCCGTGCGGTACACACCTTCCGTGAAGATCTGGTTCTGTTCGAACAGCTTCGTCCACGTGAGGATCGTGTAGTTGTCCGACGGACTCAGCGATACATGTCAGCGCGGGGACCTTACCCGCAGGTAATAGGAGATACCGAGCACGATCAAGAAGGGGATGATCAGAACAGCAGCACCAGATGGTCCCGACCCTCAGACTTGGGCGCCGATCGCTCTTGTTCGACGGCGACGGGTCGCTGCTCTCCTTGCCACACCTCGTTGCAACCTTAGCCTCGCCTCTCTCGAAGCGATCTCCGAAGCCGCAAGCCTCACCGACAGTCGGTCCCCGAGGTCCGCGAACCATCCGGAGTCGCCCGGCCGGCCTAAGCTTGAAGAAGTAGACCGCGATCAACGCCAGGATGATCAGCGTCCTCGTCTCGTACAGCGGCTGGCGGCGAGGATCTGCGAGACGATGATGATGATCGCCGCCCATCTCAGGAAGTTGATGACGACGACATCGAGTGCGTTGCGAGCGGTCTTCGGGGTCGGCAGGATCAGCCAGGGGAGCAGGATGAAAGCCACCCCGAACCCGAAGAACGTCTTGAAGATCTCGATCGAATTCATAGTCTCACCTACACCGAGGAGTAGTAGTAGTAGTCGAGATTAGTCAGCACCCGCAAAGCAAGCACCAAACTCACGACCGCGAACACGATCCCACCCAGCGCGAACCCGATGACCGCCCAGTAGTAGACGACCAACCGGCTCAGGATGAACCCTACGAGGAAGTCCACGATCAGAGCCGGAATCACGGCAAGGATCGCCAGCCTCGGTCGAGACAACCAGAAGAACAGCGACACGTTCAGCAGCGAGAACGCCGACAGCGAGTAGCCGATCGATCCGAAGATGAACACGAACACGCTGACGTCGTTCAGCAGGATGGCGATCTCGGGGATGTACTGCACCAGCCACTTGACGAAGAAGTAGGCGCCGACGGCTCCGAGGATCGACATCACGAAGTACAGCACCATGCTGCGGCGGTAGAAGGCGAAGAACCACGAACGGAAGTCCTTGGCCTCCTGACCGTGTACTGCAGCTGCTGTGGCTTAACGAACCCCGAGAACCTGTAGATGATGTACTCGAGGGCGCCCAGCGCAGGTAGCAGTCCGAGCAGAGCCCAGTTGATCCCGACCTCATAGTCGGTCTGGAACCAGATGAACGTCTGACGGAAATCGGTACGGCCCGTCCAGGCGATGATCCTGTCTCCGAAGATCAACACGAAGTACAGGAGACCGAACAGGAAGTACGGCGCCACCGAGGAAAGCAACAGAGTGAACCTCGGCAGCCTCGTGGAGATCGGCAACCTCGGATCCTTCGAGCGGTTGTGAAGGAAGGCGAGGAGGACCGCCGACGAGATCAGCGCGAACGCCGCGGCCGAGAGGATCCCGACCTGGTGCGCAAGGACGATGTCCCAGCCGAACCACTCACGGAAGATGTAGACCACTCCGATGCCGACCGCGATAGCGATCGAGAACAGCAGCTCCTTCTGGAGCATGTAGAGGGTCGACAGCGACAACCACAGGATCGACAGCGTGAAGTAGTAAACGACCGCAAGGTCCTTCTCGATCCCGGACACGACCGGGAACGCCGAGAAGAAGAAGTACAAGATGATGCCGACCAGGGCGGTCATCAGCACGCCGGCGGCGACGAAGAAGAACGCCACCTTCATGCAGCAAGCAGGAACATGCCCTGCCTCAGGTACATGAGCCCTCGTCTACCGATCGCCTGGGTGAAACCACCGGCCAGCAGGTAGCTGAGCGCGTACTCCACGCCGATCGCGGTGGCTCGAGCCGTGGAGAAGTAGTAGTACGCCCACAGCGAGTACAGGAGCAACAGGATCGAGAAGATCATGATCGCCATCGGGAGTCCGAACGCGACGCCTCGGAAGAAGAACCTGGGGATCGCCGACCACAGACTCGGCGGCTCCCACTTGTCGAGTTCTTCCTTCTGACGCCTGCGCTCCTCTTCCCATGCAGCCTCCTGCGCGGCGTCAACACCACGCTGGCGCTGGGCGACCAGGAGGGCCAGGGAGAAAACGTCGGGCTGCCCATAGTGCTCCTGGGCGACCTCGTCGTTGATCCCGAGGCTCTCTAGGTGAGCGGCTGCCTCGAAGGGGCTCTCGAGCCACCCGGCGTTCCGGGAGAGCTCATCGGTGAGCTCTTCGAGGCTGGGGTTCCTGATCGCCATCTACGACTCCTCCCGTGCCAGGACCGTGGCCAGGGCGGCTGCTGCCGCGCTCCGGACCGTGGGGTCAGGGTCAGAACTCAGGACCTGTGAGAGCAGGTGGATCGCTTCCGTGCGGGGCAGCGCCTCGGCGGTAACCGAAGGCGAGATCGCCCTGCGACGGAGCTCGGCGTCGGGGTCGTTCAACAGGACCCTGACCGCACTCGACAGATCCGCTCCACCGACGCGGTAGGCCTCCTCGAAGGCGGCCAGCCGCTCGCGTCGGGTCGTCCGAGGTGAGCGACGGACCGACGACCGGCTGCATCTCACGAACCTCGAACTCCTGCTCGGGCTCGATGATCGGTGCGTCGGGCTCGAGGATGCCTGCATCGGCATCGGGCACGTACCCACCCGTCGGAGGCTCGGTGAACACCTCGAGCTCCTCCGGAGGCATCATGCGCTGGCGCTCGATCTCCTCGGCGATCTGCGCCGGCGGAGCCGTGAGGCCTTCCTCGACGATGATGACGTCCTGCTGTCTCGTCGACGGTCGGGGCCTGTGCAACGACCTCGGGCTCGTCCGGCACGACCGTGAGCTGCGGCTGCAGCACCGGCTGCGGCTCGGGGATGCGACCGGCAGCACGCTCACGCCTGTATGCCTCGGCGAGAGTGACGTAAGTGCGACGGTAGCCCTGCAGCGCTGCGTCGATCGTGAAGCGGTTGAGCGCCCGGTCGCGGCACGCGGCCTCGAGTTCCTGACGCGCTCCCTCATCGAGATTGAGCAACCGGAGGACGGCGTCGGCGAGACCCTCGATGTCCTTCGGCCTCGCGAGGAGTCCGACACCTTCGAGCGCTTCGCGCACGCCACCGACGTCGGTCGAGACGACCGGCTTGCCGCACATGAGCGCCTCGACGACCGAGTAGGGAACGCCTCCGAGATGCTGGTGAGGAGGATGACGTCACCCTGGTTGTAGGCCTCCGCCGGGTTGTCGGTCGTGCCCATGAACTTGACCGTGTTCCCCAGGTTGAGGTCTCGTGGAGCTCCTTGACCTTCGCGTCGTAGTCGCGGTCGGCGACCGGTCCGTAGTGCAGGAACTGCACGTTCGGGACGCGCTGGCGCACGACATCGGCGACCCTCAGGAACGTCTCGAGATCCTTCAGCGGGTCGATACGGGCGATCGATACGACCGTCGGAGCCGACGGACGCGACACCTGCCGGGGGCTGAACGACACCGGATCGACACCGTTGTAGATGACTCGGATGCGCTCGCGCTCTGCACCGTTGCGGAGCTCCCAACGAGCGTTGAACTCGCACACGGGACTGATCTGGTCCGCGTAGTAGAACGCGGTCCGGGAGATCGCGGCGATCATCTGAACGAGGAACTTCTTCAGGTAGTAGGGGAAGCCGTACCGGGCCATCGCCAGGTACTGCTCACGCATGTAGACGCCGTGCTCAGTGAGGAGGAACGGCGTTCCGCTCTCGATCTTGGCGAGGATGCCCGGGATCGCACAGAAACCTGCGGCCGACGAGTGCACGACATCGGCTTCGGGATCGGGACGTTCAGCGGCATCATGAGCCGGTAGAGCCACCGGAGACCCTCGGTCGCGTCGTTCAGGGACGGCAGGTGCTCGCCGTTGCCGTTGCTCGGCGGCTGCGGCCTCGTCGGGGTCCGGAGCTGACGGAAGATCTCACGTGCCTCGGCGCGGCTCGGTCCCCGCTCGGGGTTGGTGTCCTCGACGATCTCCTCGCCGTGCGGCATCCGCGGTCGACGGCGTCGTCGTCCTAGGAGAGTCGCCGCTGTTCGCGTTGAGGAACACCTCGGTGATCGTCGTCCCACGTTGCACGCGAGCGGAACGTGGCGCGGTAGTCGTTGTCGCGGAAGTACAGGTGCATCTGGTACAGCAACTGTCCGAAGTGTCCGGGATCGAAGTCGGGCGAACCGATCTCGACCAGGAGCTGCTTGAGCAGAGGAACGAAGCCCTCCTTCGCCTGGCCCTCACGGGTGCGCCGCGAAAGGTAGATCACCTTTGCCGCCGGCACCTCCGACGTGTACTCGACGGGCTCCTCGGTTCCCCACAGAGGGAGACCGACGAACCGCCTAACGTTCCGGGGCAACACGTACTGGGACGATATGAACGGGTTCATCATCAGAGCCCAGACAGTGAAGTCCGTCTCCGGCATCCCGCGCATCATCGCCTCGCACCAGGTGCTAACCCCGCCCCGGAAGTGGGGGTACGTGCCCTCAGTAGTGAGTACGACGTGCAGGTCCGAAGGACCCGTGCGCTCACTCTCTACTCGGCTGCTGCATCTGTACCTGTCCGATGTCCGCCATCGTCAGCTCCTAGTTTCCGTCGTGCCGCTTTGGGGCGGCCCGGTCAGTTTCCGAAGCGACTTCTCCGTCGCTGCTACAACATCCATGTCTGGGTCTGCGACGAAGATCCTCTTGAGCGGCTCGACTGCCCGTACGTCACCCATGTCTCCGAGCACCTCGGCCGTCTTAACCCGCACGATCCCGTCCGGGTCTTGAAGTCGAGCGATCAGGAGCTTCGACCGCCTCGCTGGAGCGCATCGCCCCCAGGGCCTGGATAGCCATGCGACGGCGGTCCGCCGAACGATCGGTTAGTTCTGCGATCAGTACCGGGGCAGCGCCAGCCTGGGACAGCGTTTCCCCCACGATCCTCGAGAAGTCATCCGATGCCCCCACCAAGGAGGCGACTAGTACGTCGGTTGCGACCGGGCCCATCTTGACGAGCAGCTCCGATGCGGTTCTCCGGAGGTTCGGTGTGCCGAGCGCATCGATGAGCATGTGGGCCACGGACGCCGAACTACGAGCCAGGATCGACGCTCGCGCGCTGCGTTCCGCACTGTCTCCACCGGATCGTGCGACGCATCCAGAAGATAGGGAAGGGTCCGATCGTCGTCGAGTGATGCCAGCGCAGACACGGACAGCGCACGCACGTCAGAGTGTGGGTCTCGAACCCGAGCTCCAACCGCGTCGACGTCCATCGCCTGAGCACGGCCGACCATTGCCTTGAGTGCCTCGGCGCGAACTTCCGTTGCGGGGTCGGACAGAGAGTCGACCAAGAGGTCATGACCGCCGCCGTTCCCGAGGCGAACGAGCATCGCTAGCCCGAGAGCTCGCTCCGCGGGATCGCCTGATTCGTAGGCCTGGCGGGCTAGCCGGCCGAGAACGTCCGGTCCGAACCCAAGCAATGCCTCGATTATGTTGGCTCGCACCTCGGAGGATGATGCCCGTAGGGCGTTCCACAGCGTCGCCAGAGCTTCCGGCCCGGGGGCTTGGCTGAGGATCGAGGCCGCCCGTCCAGAGATCTCAATGTCGGTGTCTTGGAGTGCCTTGACGAGCAGCGATGTCTCGCCGCCGGAAACACCCGAAAGTAGTTCCACGCCGGTGCGTCGGAGCTCGACGTCAGGATCCCTGAGGGCGAGCTCTGCCGCCTTGGTCCGCTGTTCGCTGCTGGAACCAAGGAAGGCTCGGGCCGCGGAAAGACGGACCCCAGCGGAGCTATCCGCAGAGATCGCGAACAGGAGAGCAGCGGACATGGCCTCGTCCATCGGCCCCTGAGCAGCAGCCTCGATCGAGGCGAGTCGCACCGTTGCGCTCGGGTCCTTAAGCCCAGAATCGATGGCCGAACCGCCCCTGATGAGTCCGGTGAGGCGGATCGCTGCGATCCGGCGCTCGGCGTCGGGTTCGTCCTGCCACTCGGACAGGAGTTCATCGATCCCAGGGAAGCCACGCAGTGCGGAGCTCAGTTGATCGCGGTCGCGACCGGGCCCCATCCCGAGAACGTGATCGACGAGGGCGGGGATGGCTTCGACGATCCCCAAGCGGAGTGCTACATCTGCGAGGTAGGCCGTCTCGCTGGGCTCCGAGGATGCGATCCGGGGCACCAACCACGAAGCGATACGGGTCGACTTGATCGCACGCAGGGCTGTCTCCGCGCGCTCTCTGACCGCCGGCTGCGGGTCCTTGAGGGCGTTCATCAGGACGGGGATCGTGACTTCTTCGAGTTCGAGGTCGTACCCGTTGCTCTCGTCAGCGTCGGACATGACCGGAGTCAGCTCGGGGACGGATTCGTCGACGATCTCGGGGCCCTGGACCTCGAGGGCCATGCTGCGGATCTCCGCAATAGGGTCGTTCGCGCGGGTCGAGAGAGCGGCTGTGGCCGCTGGCCCCGCGCCTTCGTGTGCAAGCACTGCCATGCCGAGCCGAAGTCTGTCGTCCTTGGAGGTGACTCCAGCAACGATCCACGACTCTGGCAGAGCGGCAGCCACCATCCCGATCTCGCGTCGGTACCGGGCCCTCACGTCGCCGGACAATCCGGCGATCGAGCGGGCCAGGCCCTCGGCCGTGTGCTCGGCAAGCCGCGAGGCCTCGATCGACTCGAGGAGGCGAGCTGCTCCACCGAGGGCGGCACCGATCACGGCGTCATCTTCCTCGCCGTCGATGCGGCCCACGAGGACGGCTAGAGCCGAAGCCCGGCCAGAACGGCCAAGCAGGGCAACGGAACGAGCTCGGATCCCAGGATCGGAATCGAGTGACGCCTGCTCGATGGCCTCTTGCGGGGCAGTAGTTGGATCGAGTTCCAGGACGCGCAATGCGAGTGAGCGGATCTCGTGCTCTGGATCCTGCATGGCGCGTGCAACAGCTGCGATCGCTGACTTGTCGAGCTCCATGTTCGAAAGAGCCCGCAGCGCATCCCGTCTCCGGTCGACGGTCGGCGACTTGAGCTGGGCGATCGCCGTCACCAACGGACCTGAGGCAGCAGGTTGCTCGCTTGCCGTCAGAACCGGCTCGGGGACCTGGGGCACCTGAGGCGCCGGCGGATCTGGCGCTCCGGCGCGAGGTTGATCTCACGTACCTCCATCGGGACCTCGTGGTCCTCCATGGTTCCCACCGGAACCTCGGACTCGAGGTCGAGGAGGTCCTGGTGCGACTGCTCGACATCGGTGATCACATGAGCTGCTTCGGTGGCTCCCTCAGGCTTCACCCCGGCCACCATGCCGGGCGGGGTCACGGACGGCGGTGCGAGGGGCGGTGGGGAGGCCGTAGCACCGGAGCCGGTTCCCTCTGGGGGAGACTCGAACCGACGTGTGCCGTCGGCCTGCGCGATATCGGACAGTTCCTGTCGGGCGCTCGATCGCGTACTTTCGTGTGTCTCCGCGTTTTCGATGGCCTCGGAGTCTTCCTCCTGGCCCAGCAGTGAACGGAGAAAACCGATCTCTCTCCGAGGTGTCATCTGCTTCCCCCTTCATCCTTACTGTGCGTTCCAGCGGAGCTAAGGGCTCCGATGATCACGTTGCGAACGTGCTCCGGTGGAGCTCCCTTCATCACTGCAACGCCTTTGGCGGCAGCATGTTGATGAGGGAAATCCAGTAACCCGACGACCAGCGGGCCGACGGCAGGATCGATGAGCTCGTTGAGCGACTTGAGATCGAGTCCGTCGACAGCGGCATCGACAAGCAGGACATCAGCGTCCGCTCGACGAGCAACGGCAATGGCCTCGAAGCCATCACTTGCCTCACCGATCACGCTCCACCCCCACTGTTCCTCGACGACTTCTCTCAAAGCCGCTCGAGCGGAGGGACGAGCATCGACCAGAACGAAGGTCAAGTGCATCCGCTGCCTTTCCTCTGTAATGGGTCACAAGAGCAAAGGTAGAGAACGGGGGCCTGCTAGGCATCGGGCGTTCGTAGTGAGTACCGGGGCTCACGGTCCGAACCGGAGCTCCCCGATAGTTGGTAGCGGAGGGACCGAAGGTCTTATTGGGCGGGCCTCCGGGGGCAACGACCGGGAGAGATTCCCCGGTCGTCATGCTTAATCCTTGGAGCTAACGATGTGCTCGCGGATCGCCTTGGACGCGGCCTGCGTGCGGTTGGTGACCGACATCTTGCGGAAGATGCTGGAGAGGTGGGCCTTCACGGTCTTCTCGCTCACGAACAGAAGCGCAGCGATCTCCGCGTTGGTGGCGCCCTCACTCAGAAGCTGCAGGACCTCAAGTTCCCTTGCACTCAGTGTGTCCTCGGTCTTCTCTGACCTGCGCCCGCGTACGAACACCCGTTGGGCGACCGTAGGGTGAAGATACAGACCTCGACCCGACAGCGCGGTATCGACCGCTTCACGCAGCTGCTCTGTGCTCGACTCCTTCAAGACGTACCCGTTGGCGCCTGCCTCAAGGGCAGCATCGACGTAGTCCTCGGTGTCATAGGTCGACAGCACGAGGATCGGGAGTTCCTTGTTGGTCTGGCGGATCTGACGGATCGCCCAGATACCGTCGAACTCCGGCATGCGAGCGTCCATGAAGATGAGGTCATAGGTTCCAGAGGTGGCTAGAGCGACGCCCTCCTGAGCAGAACCTGCCTCGTAGACGTCGAACTCGAAGAAGGTCTCGACCAGCAAGCGGATGCCCTTACGAACCACCTCGTGGTCGTCGACCAGCAGAACACGGATAGGACGCTGCATCTCTTGGTTCCTCTCTACCGCTTCAGCTGTGCTGCTCATCGCTCTTCCCCTTGTCGGGTAGTCCGGCTCGGGTCATCCCCGGTCGGGCTACGTGGTACCTCCCGCCTCCCGACCGTACCTGCTCCCCATGGTCCGAGGTCTTATCTGCAGGCCGTCAGATGGCGACTCTTTACGACTATCGGCAGGAAAGTTCTCGGACTGCAGTCGGATCAGGAAGAAATCTCGACCGTGAGGTGGGTGCCGTCATCAGGGGACGAGAAAACGTCGATCTGTCCTCCCATCAACCACACCCTGGACCTGAGCAGGTCGAGTCCCTGATGTTGCCGGTAACCCTCATCCTTCTTGGTGTCAGGATCGAAGCCCTTGCCATCGTCGTGGACCTCCACCCGGACGACGCCGTCCCCGAAGGTGAGGGACACCGAGCCCTCGGAGGTTCCCGCATGCTTCCGGAGATTGGTCAGTGCTTCCTGGACGAACGCGAATATCAGCGCCACGACATCAGGCTCGACCTTCCGCTCGTCACCCACCGCTTCGAACGTGACGTCGAGCCCCCACTGGGCGCAGAAATCATCGAGATAGCGGGCCAGGCCTTCGGCGAAGTCCTCGGGGCCTTGCCCCCGAGGAGCCAACTCGAATATGGCACCTCGTAGATCGTCCAAGGCATGGGTAACGGCACTGCGAGATTCCGTCACCATCGATCTGGCCTTCACCGGATCGTCGAGGTGACGCTCGAGGATCTGAAGCTGGATAGCGACATTGGTCACTACCTGGGTCAAGCCCTCGTGGATCACCGATGCGATCCGCGACCGCTCGCGCAGGAGTGCGTGCTGGCCAGCCGCAGCACTCCCCTCGGCCTGACCGAAGCCCCAACCCATCAGCGTTGCGGCAAGATCGAGACCCTCTTGGGACGGACGGCGACTGCCGGGGGCAACCCCAACCAGGAGTCGGCTTCCCACGGCCCACCCGACGGTCCACGAGCCGGTCATATTGACCCCATGCGCCTCCTTAAGGCCCAAGTCAAGAGCCGCCGAGGGGTCTTGAGCAAGGCGCTCCCAATTCATCTGGTCCAATCCGGCGGTTCGCGCTTGCCACTCATCCTCGCCCTTGACCGCCACGATCGCGGCGATGCCGGTGGGGGTAGGAGTAAGGGCAACCAGAGCTCGGGCATCGAGGGTCTGAGCTGTCCTTTCGACCACCGAGCGGGTGTCAACGGTTCCGGACGCGAGTGTCCCGAAGATGGGGAGCAATCCCCACAAACCCCGCATCTCGCCATCCCAGCGATCATCCGCCGGGAGCGCCGCGCTCTCACCCTCGATGAGGTTCGGCATATCGGACAACTCGGGCGGAGTCGACGAAGAGAAGACCTCGGCGACCCGCTGACGATCCGGATTCTCGAAGAGAGCGATGGCGGGTCGACCCCGAAGGGTTCCGCCGAGCACAGCCAGCAAACCGACCCCTGCAACCTGTAGACGGGGGCCGGCCCCCGAGATCTCGGATGACTCGACGAGCGACCAGCCTGCGGGCTCCCCAATCGTCCCAAGCACCGCTAGGTAGACCTGGTCACGGGGCACCGCGTGGGTCGCCTGCATGTTCCATTCGCCGTCGTCATACCGGCACAGCAACCATCGTTCGGCTCCGAGGCGCGAACAGAGACTCGCCAGAGACCGCTCGAGCGGGGTTGCTTGGATGGTCGTAGGTTCGATGTTCAGGTGGCTCACCCGATCTATATCGGCTCGGATGCCCCTCGTACTGAGAGAATCGTTCCCGATGCCCGATACTCATGGTCCCACGCCCGGGTGGTGGAACGGCATACACGGCGTCCTTAAAAGTCGCTGGTCCCTGCGGACCATGTGGGTTCGAATCCCACCCCGGGCACGAGTTGGTCTCAGATGCGCAGGCTCAGACCAGCGGCCACGGCAACGGCCGATCGTTGCTGGGGGGCGGGAAGCTGTCTTCGACGAGCAGGTTCTCGACGCGCTCCAGGGTCGCGGCGGATTCCTCCGGCGAGAGAAGGTCTGCGAGTTCGGCCCCGAGTCCGCCGTCGTCGCTGAGGGCGGAGCCGAGGGACTCGAGACCGTCCCGAAGAGACCGCCCGAGAGACTCCTCGGCGAACTGCCAGATGACTGTGCGGAGCTTGTTCTCCGTGTGGAAGCTGAGTCCGTGGTCCACGCCCCACAGACGCTTCTCGCCGTCCTCGATCACGTGACCGGCCTTCCTATCTGCGTTGTTGATCACTACATCGAGGCATGCGAAGACCCGGAAATCCTCCAGACGTTCCTCCATGAGGATGAAGAAATGACGGTCGGGGTCGTGTTCGATGAACCGCTGGAGTGAACCGGCACCGAGCGGGCCTTCGCTGCGGTAGACCGTCTCGGGCACGATGTCCCATCCCGCTGCCTGCGCAACGAGGAACGAAGCCAGCTCCCTGGCCCCCAAGGTCCCGTCGGGGAAATCCCACAGAGGGCGCTCCCCGCGTTGCGGTTTGTAGACCGCGAGGACCTCGTCGTCTCCGGAGGTGACGCGCGCCAGGAAGGTGTAGTTGGACGAGTACGGGAGCAGACCCAGTACCTCGATCGATCCCGTGGACAGTGCCTCGAGGATCCGGGAGGAACTCACGGGCTACTTGTGGTGGCCGTTGGAAGCCGGGCAGTTGTGCCCGTCGGGGTCCATCGGCAGGCCACACAGCTGGCATGTCGGTCGGCCCTCCGAGATGACCGCTAGAGCATGGAGGACGAATGCCCGCGCCTGATCCCGTCGCAGTACGAACCTGGTAGCCACCGTGTCCTCGTCCGCGTCTTCGCTCTCGTCATCGTCATCTGTCTCTAGAGGTCCCGCTTCCTCGATCACCACCAGAACGTGATCGTTCTGCTCATCGAACGCTAGAGCCATGGCTCCCACGCGCCATTCCGGGGTTTCTGTCGCGGTGAGGGCGAGAGCGGGATCGCGGGCCGGTTCGGTCACCCGGATCGTGTCCTCGGGATCAAGAGCCAGCAGCAGCTCGCGCAGCTTCTCGGCGAGGACCTGGACCTGTTGCTTCTCGAGCATGTAGGTGTGAGCGCCCGACTGATCGGAAGCCTGGATGTAGAACACACGCTCCCCCGGCCTTCCGAGGTAGTCAGCGGTGAACACAACCGGGGTGATCTGCGATTCGCTCATGTCGCGCTGCTCATGTCGCTCCGGGGAGGTTCACGCCACCGACCCTCGGACCCATGTCCGACACTCCGACGATCGAGATGGATGCCGGGTCGATCATGATGCGCTGGAAGAGATCGATGTGGACGCCGAGGTAATGAGCCACGACGAGTTTGATGACATCCGCGTGGGTCACGCAGCAGACAGGTCCTTTCGGATGCTCGGCCCGGATGCGCTCGAGTTCGTCGAGAACGCGGGTCTGTGTCTCGCGTAGGTTCTCGCCCTCCGGGAACCTAGCCGCGGACGGGAATCCTTGCACCTGACGCCAGAGTTTGGTCTTGGTCAGAGTGCCGAACGTGCGCCCCGTCCACTTGCCGTAGTGGACCTCGCCGAGTTCCTTGCGGGCCGTCACCTTGAGTCCCTGGCGAGCGGCTATCGGTGCGGCGGTTTCTTTCGTGCGATCGATCGGAGACGCATAGACCGCTTTGAACGAGACCGACGCCAGCCTGTCTGCGACGGACTCCGCTTGAGCGACTCCCTCTTCAGAGAGATGCACCCCGGGAGCCCAGCCAGTGAGCTTGTGTCCCGTGTGGGAGGTAAGCCCATGTCGGACGAGATAGAAGGTGGTCATCGAAGAGACTCTTTGATCGCGTCGAGCCCGCTTGGATTCTCGAGGGACGACATGTCTCCAGGGTCCTCCCCGAGAGCGGTTGCTCGGATGGCGCGTCGAAGGATCTTCGCGGACCGCGTCTTGGGTAGCTCGTCCACGAACAGGATGCGCGCTCGGGGTGAATGCCTTGCCGAGCTCATCGGCGATCACCTTCTTTACGGCACTTTCGAGATCAGGGGACCTGTCATCGGCGTCGGTGATACAGAAGCACCAGACCGTCTCACCCTTCACCTCATCCGGTACGCCGATCGCAGCGCATTCGATGACCGCCGGATGCCCAACGGCAGCAGACTCGAACTCGGCAGGGCCGATGCGCTTGCCCACGATGTTCAGGGTGTCGTCCGAGCGACCGTGCAGGAACCAGTAGCCGTCCTCGTCGATAGAGGCCCAGTCCCCGTGTACCCAGATGTCCTCCCACCGAGACCAGTACGACTGAAGGTATCTCTCCTCGTTGTTCCAGAAGCCTCGGGTCTGAGCGGGCCACGGTGCCGTACATACGAGTTCGCCGACCTCGCCACGCACCGGCGTTCCATCCGGGCCATAGACATCCATCGCCATGCCGAGCGCGGGAGCGCCGAGAGAGGAGTTCTTGGTAGGGATCACGGGTGCCTGTCCGAGGAAGCATGCTCCGATCTCGGTGCCACCGGAGATATTGATGATGGGGCACCGGTTCCCACCGACGACCTCAGCGAACCAACGATATGGCTCCGGGTTCCACGGCTCCCCTGTCGATCCTAGGATCCGCAACTTCGAGAGATCGTGGGCCTCTACGGGCCCTTTACCCGCTGGCATCAAAGCTCGGACGAGCGTCGGCGAGATGCCGAGGATCGTTACCCCATGACGAGCGCACATCTCCCACAGACGGTCGGGGCCAGGATGATTCGGTGCTCCCTCGTACATGAAGACGCAGGCGCCGTTCGCATGGGCTCCCACCATCTCCCACGGACCCATGATCCAGCCCATGTCCGTGACCCAGTAGAGGAGGTCGTCTGGATGCACATCGGTCTGATAAGCGGCCTCCTCTGCAACCTTGACGAGGAAGCCACCGTGAACGTGGACGCTGCCTTTGGGGGTGCCGGTGGTGCCCGAGGTGTACCCGATCAGGAACGGTGTCTCGGGGTCAAGTGCAGGTGCCTCGTGACTCTCGGCCCTGCCCCCGAACGCGTCGTCCCAGGTGACATCGACGTCGGTGGTCGAGATCTCGTCATCGGGGAAGCGGCGGAACACGAAGACCTTCTCGATGCTCGTCGAGCCAGCTACAGCCTCGTCGGCGGTCCCCTTCATCGGTACCTTCGAGCCCCGGCGATAGAAACCATCGGCGACGAAAAGAGCCTTCGCTTTCGCATCGTCGAGTCGCGTTCTGATCGCGGGGGCACCGAACCCCGAGAAGATGGGGAGGTAGATCGCACCGATCCGGGCTACCGCATAGGCCGCGATCACGGCCTCTGGGACCATCGGCATGTAGACGCCAACCGTGTCACCTGCTCCGATGCCCATCTCGGTCAATCCGTTCGCTACTTTGCTGACCTCGCGGTAGAGATCGGAGTAGGTAAGACGCTCGACGTGACCGTCCTCTCCCTCCCACACGATCGCTGGAGCGTCAGAGCGTCCGTCAAGGTGCCGATCTACGCAGTTGTAGGTGAGGTTGACCTCACCGCCGACGAACCAGCGGGGCCATTGCGGTCCCCGGCTATCGTCAAGCACGTCCTCGTAGGGGGTGGTGAAGACGAGGCCGAGGTCCTTCACGACCTCGTCCCAGAACCACTCGGGTTCACGCTGAGATCGTTCGAGCAGGGACTGGTAGTCAGCGATCCCGTGCTTGCGCATCAGACGCGTGACGTTTGCGTTCTCGATGTGATCCTTCGTCGGTTCCCAGGCGAATCGGCTCATTGCCTCAAACTAACCGAGTAGCTGCAGCACCAATCCGTCCAAGATGTCCTTCTCGGACGCCATCAACTCCGCCGCGTCGAAGGTCTCCATCACCAACTGGCAGATCTCCGCACCTGCCACGATCACATCAACCCGTCCCGGTTCAAGCCCCGCTATGCGCTTCCTCTTCTCGTACGGAAGCGTTCTCAACCGCCGCGCAAGCATCCGCACATCGCCATGCGACAAGATCGCGTGGTGAGTTACGTCGGGGTCGTAAACCGGGATACCCGTCTTGAGCACCGCGAGCTGGGCGACGGTCCCGGCAACCCCGATCAGCGGCGTATTCGCAGGCACATCCAGCTGGATCGCAGCGTTCGTGAGCGCGGTGCTGACTTCCTCGCGCAGGGCGACTAATTCTTCCTCGGACGGGGGGTCGGACTTGAGATACTTCTCGAACATCCGGACGCAACCGACATCGAGCGACACGAGGCGCTCGGGTTCATCTATCCCGTAGACCAACTCGGTGGAACCGCCACCGATATCGATCACTACCCGCCACGGTCGCGCGGGAGGTCCGAGGTGGCTCCAAGGAAGGTGGCGCGCGCTTCCTGCTCACCGGACAACAGATCCGGCTCTTGGCCGGTCAACGACTTGACCCCATCGAAGAACTCGCTCCGGTTGCGCGCATCCCTGACCGCAGAGGTGCCCGTAACTCTGAGGCGCTGCACTCCATACTCGCCGCAAGCGGCCGCATAATCGGCGATCGTGGTGAGGGTGCGACGGAGCGCCTGGCTGTCCAACGCCTTGGTCGCCTCCACACCTTGGCCCAGACGGGTGATGGTCATCCTTCGATCCACCGGCCTGAACGAATCTCCCTGGCCATCAGCCACGAGCAGGCGGGTGGAGTTCGTCCCGACATCGATTGCAGCAACCCTCAACGCGCCGACTCCACGCATCCAACGCGGCAATCGGGCCAGCCCGTCTCGGCCAGCCCAAGGGCACCGATCGGATTCGAACCACCCGCCAGCTCGTGGGCCACATGGGCGTGGAGGCACTTCACGCGCTCCGGTCCCCCGCCCGGAGGGGCCTCCTGACCGGTAAGGACATCATGCTCGTCGCGCCTAGCTATCAGTCGCTCGATCGCCTCGGTGAACCGTGACCGGAGTCCAGGATCGACACTCAGGCGTTCGCTCGTGTCCTTGAGCCATCCAGCCGACTCCAGTTTGCTCACGCGCTTCACCAGGACGGGGCAGGTCAGCCAGTACAAGGTCGGGAATGGAGCCCCGTCTTCGAGCCGAGGATGGCTCTCGATCACCATCGGGATCCCCAGGTGGCACGACGCGCCGCGACTCCCCACTGGCCCCTCAGGGGTCGCCCCATCTGCTCCTCGACCACGGCTTCATCGGCGGGGTCATGCATGAGTTCGGATACGTGTTCCACCCCAAGAACCTAGAGCACTGGCCGTCTCGGCGTGCCGACGGTCGCAGGGTGGCCGGATCCACGCCGAGAGGTGCGGTCCGCGGGGCTCAGAAGCCGATGAAGTCGAGGAACCTCTGGATCGGGCCTGGATCGGGGGCCGGGGTCGATGCGCTCTTCTCGGCTTCGGCCGCCGCCGCCGCACGATCGTCGACCCGCTTCTGGGCCTTGCGGGATGGAGGCATGACCACGAACGGGGTCTCGCCGGGGAGGACAAGGCCGCCCTGCTCACGCGCTCGCTGTTCGATGAAGTCAGGGTCCTTCAAGCGATCGATCCGCGACTTGAGTTCGTGATTCTGAGACTCGATGAAACGGATGTCCGACGACATCGCTGTGATGCGGTTGCGTTGATCGATGAGTTGCCGTGTTGGTCGATCGCCATGGCGCCGATCGCTCCAAGGATGAGCACGCCGATCGTGACGCGAGGGAGAACGCCGGAACCACGAGGACGTGTGCGCTCCCTTCGTCGCGAAGCAGCCACCGCCATCAGCCGAACCTCGGGAACGCTCGTGCTCCCAGGTAGCGCGCTGAATCTTCAAGGTCCTCTTCGATCCGGAGCAATTGGTTGTACTTGGCGGTGCGCTCGCCTCGCGCCGGAGCACCTGCCTTGATCTGCCCGGCGTTGGTTGCCACCGCGACAGTCCGCGATGGTTACGTCCTCGGTCTCGCCCGAACGATGAGAGATCATCGCGGTGTACCCGGCCCGATGGGCGACCCTGATGCACGACAACGTCTCGGAGAGACTGCCGATCTGGTTGAGCTTGACCAGGATCGAGTTGGCGACGCCTTCATCTATCCCTCGCTGCAGGACCTCGGGGTTGGTAACGAAGAGGTCGTCTCCTACCAACTGGACCTTGTCACCTCTTACGCGTCGGTCAGTTGTTTCCAACCAGCCCAGTCGTCTTCGTCCATCCCATCCTCGATCGACACGATCGGGTAACGCTCGACCCAGTCCGCCCAGACCGACCATCTCTTCACTCGATAGCCGTCGGTCCTCCGAGGCGAGGACGTAATGATCGCCGTCTCTGAACCCCGGAGTGGCCAGGGTCGAGGGCCGGCGCGACGTCGCGACCGGGTTCGTAACCGGCGTTCGAGATCGCCTCGAGGAGCAACTCGACGGCTTCCTGATTCGAGCAGATCGGGAGCGAAACCTTCCTCGTCACCAACGCCGGTCGGACCCTTGCCAGCGAGCAGCTTCTTCAATGCGTGGTAGCAACCGGCGCCGAACTCAAGGGCTTCGCGGAACGGAGCTGCACAACGGGCACGTACATGAATTCTTCGAAATCGACCAGGTTGTCCGCGTGAGCACCGCCGTTAAGGACGTTCATCATCGGGACCGGGAGGACGTGAGCATCTGGACCACCGAGATAGCGATCAGCGGGA